>NZ_KE384323.1:71983-264367 GCF_000425165.1 Photobacterium halotolerans DSM 18316 | reverse complement strand
TCGCACTCGCTAACAAGTTAGTGCGGATCGCCTGGGCTGTGATGAACTCACACCGTGCGTTCAATGCCAACAAACTTGCTTGCCAATAAACTCATTAACCCATTTTGCAATGACAATGATGACGATAACGGTCAATCGGCCAGATATGTAACCTGACGGCAAAAATAGCACTTAGATGCATTTACTCTTTTAAGGATTATCTGGCGCAGATATCATCGTGGAGCTGGAATGCGAGAGCTTCCAAGAGAGACTCCGAATACATTAGCGCAAACCACTCCCGTTAAAATTGTAGTTGCAAAAACGGGGCGGACCATACATTTTGCTGGAAAAGAGTACCTGGCGCGCATCAAACCATGCTGAATGAAATACCGAACTCAAGCGCGACATACCCTCTCATTGCAAGGAATATGCGCCACAATAATAACTGTCCAACAACGAGCAAACTAGCGTTACCCACTCCCCCAGGTAAAAAGGCTGAGGGGCTCTCCGAATATGAAGCGCGACATGCAAAATCACCGAATGGCAAATTGGGAATACCACAACTCAGAGAAATTTAAAAAATCAGGAAGTCGCTGTTGAAGCAGGAAATTGACAAACGCCAGATGGGTGGAGACCCCCACCAGCCACATCCCGGCACACACGTCGCTCGCTGCGGCTGCTCCCTTCCAGGCCTGACCGGGTTCACGAGTTAGTGTTGCGGGAGGACCAATGGGGGCCTCCATAGATTCGATGTCTCACTGATAACCCTTTCAGGTAATTGCGAGAACGGGACGGATTATCCACTAACCCCAAAGACAATGCAAGGCATTGGCAAGCCGCGTGCTGCTGACTGCTGGATTATTACCCATCTGCCGGGTTCCCTTCAGCCGCTTTCAAGTTCGTTAAGTAAATATTCGGCCAGCGAGGCGCTGCCCAGCACCAGCAGCCAGGCGACTAAAACAGGATTAGGCACATCAAATTCGGGGATCACCACCAGGGTGGCAAAGGCAATCGCCGGTAATACCCAATTGAGCCTTGTTACCCAGACCAGCTGATTCTGCTGATACAGGGTCTGAAGTGCGACGATGACGCCTATGATGCACAGTACAACCAAGGCGGCCGGTGTCAGCCCGCCGAGCCACAAGGGCACCGCCAGCAGTAACGGCCAGCCATAATTCGCCTTAACCGGCCGCCAGTAACGAGCGGCAAGCCAGATAAAACACACCGCCAGCACCTGCAGCAGGGTATACGTGGCCTGGCCCGCCAGTTTTTCTTCCCCCTGCAAGGCCAGTAAGCCGGCATCCATGGCGATCACCACAGCAAAAAGTAACGCCGCAACCTGCCAGTTGCCCCGTGGCGAGAAAGAGACAGTTAATACCGGGAGCATCATCAGCAGGCTCACCGAGAGGGCGAGCGGCTGAAAAGGTAATACGGCGCCAAACATGCCGATACCAAGTAACAGCAACACAGCGGACACGCCGCCTTGCGGCAACAGCCACAGTGCGGGGATGGCCACGGCAAGCACGGTTAAATGATGCTGTGCCAACCCAAGGGCACTGACCCCGACAATGGTCAGTAACATGCTCATGACAGCCAGGATTGTGGTATATAACATTTGCACCTCCCTGTACAAATTGTTACCCAGGATCCCAATATGGACGACTTTAAGAATCAAATCTACAGCCAGATCGCGCAGATCCCTGACGGCAAAGTGTCGACTTACGGTGATATTGCGCGCTTTGCGGGCTTTCCCGGTTATGCCCGTCACGTGGGAAAGCTGCTAGGCCAGTTACCGGAAGGTTCTGCGCTGCCCTGGTTCCGGGTGATCAACAGTCAGGGGAAAATCTCACAGCAGGGTGATGACTTCCTGCGCCAGCGGCAATGTCTGATTGCTGATGGCATTGAGGTGTCTGCAACGGGCAGGGTTTCTCTGAAGCGTTACCGCTGGGATGGGTATCCGGTGGCGTAGAAGGAAGAAAATACCCCGAAACTTGGTGCCCTGAAGACCCCCTCCTGTTCCTCCCCCTCCACGAGGGGGAGGAACAAGAGCAACAGCCTTGAATGGCATCCGAATGCAAAAAGCCCGGCGATGGCCGGGCTTTGGAGATTCTTATTCAGAGATTACTGGCTGACGCGTACCAGCATCAGATCCAACTGGGTGGTTTTGGAAGGATCGGTAATCACATGATTGGCGGTATCTGTGATGAACAGCAGCTTACCGTTCACTTCGATTCGCGCGCTCACGGCATAGGTATGAGAAGGCTTAATCTCTTCTTCCATATACTGCAGGCTGAACGAAAAAGGTACCTGCTTGCCTGCAGCCAGATACGACTGGCGGCTGATCACTTTCGCGGGCACATCCATCAGAGAAACATCTGACAAGGTTACTGTAATCAGCGCATCATCCGGAAGCGCCATACGCTCACGATACGTCAGATTACCTTCAACTTTTCCGACACCTGCTTCTTTATTGATCATATTTGTACATGCTGAGATAACCATAGCCGTGACCAATAAGGTTAGTAACGCAAACATCTTTTTCATAGTTGTACCCTGCCCTTGATATTCCCCCCACAAACTGATGATTCTAACACTTCAGAACCTTTCGCCTTGAGTTTATGGATAACTAACTGTAAAAATTTGACTAATAATAGCATTATAACTGGAGCTCCGATGAGCAAAGAACTGAACGAACTTCTCAATCTGTTGCACTTAGAACAACTGGAACAAGGTTTGTTCCGTGGTCAGAGTGAACATCTTGGTTTACCCCAGGTCTATGGTGGTCAGGTCATCGGACAGTCCTTGTCAGCAGCGAAAGAAACTGTGCCGGAGAACCGGTTTGTCCATTCCTTCCACAGCTACTTCCTGTTGCCGGGTGATCCGCAAAAACCGATTATCTACGATGTCGAAAACCTGCGTGACGGTAAAAGCTTCAGCACCCGTCGGGTAAAAGCGATTCAGAACGGTCGCCCTATCTTTTACCTGACAGCGTCTTATCAGGCGCTGGAAGACGGCTTTAACCACCAGTTTCCAATGCCTGAAGATGTCCCACCACCCGAGTCTCTGAAATCAGAACAGGACCATGTCAAAGCCATCGCAGACCAATTGCCCCGTAAATTTGTCGAGACCTTTGGCTGCGAGCGACCGATTGAAGTTCGCCCGGTCACTGTGATCAATCCGCTCCATCCTCAATCAGAGGCGGCCAAACAATACCTTTGGATAAGAGCCAATGGTGAAATGCTGAACGATCCTCGCATTCACCAGTACCTGCTGGCCTATGCCTCAGACTGGGGTTTCCTGGTCACTGCCCTGCAACCGCATGCCGTCACGTTACTGACCCCGAAAATGCAGGTGGCCACTATCGATCACTCCATGTGGTTCCACCGCCCGTTCCGTATGGACGACTGGCTGCTGTATGTCATCGACAGTCCATCAGCCAGCGGCTCACGCGGTCTGGTCCGGGGGGAGATTTATAACCGTGACGGCGAACTGGTTGCTTCCGCCGTACAGGAAGGTTTGATGCGTAAACGTGAAGACTGATTTATCCGGAAGACGATCATCTAAAAGACGTTCATCTTGCAGACATTCACCTTACAGACCATGAGTGTTCACTAACGGCAAAGCTCCCGGAATGGCAATATGCCACCATTATCCCGGGAGCCATTTATAGTGAATGACTTGTACATTTTTGTCAGGCTGATGTCAATTTTCTGCTGTCTCGGCAGAAGCTTCTTCCAAATGGTGGAGATGATCACTGACCTGCTGCAACTGGTACATTTGCCAGTACTGTTTGCGCTCAGAAAGCAGGCTGAAATGCGTGCCTCTTTCAATCACTTCCCCATGGTGCAATACCACAATCTCATCAGCATCCATGATGGTTGAAAGCCGGTGCGCAATCACCACAATGCTCATGTTCTGACGCAGCACCGAGAGCGTATGCTGAATTTTTTGCTCTGTCCCTGAGTCTATATTGGCGGTCGCTTCGTCCAGTATCAGCACTTTCGGCTGCTCCACCAGTACACGGGCCAGTGCCAGTAACTGCTTCTGCCCGGCAGACAGGTTCACTTCCCCTCCCCCCAGCACAGTGTCTAAACCAAACTCATACTGTTTTATCTGTCCGGCCAGGCCGACTGTCTCTAAGGCGTGCCAGATCTGATCATCGGTCATGTCCCGGCCCAGGCTGACATTTTCCCTCACGGTATCACTCAGTACGTGCGGATCCTGCTGGACCATGGCGATGCCCTGACGAAGCACAGGCCGGCTGAGGCTTTCCAGCGGACGTCCGTCTAACTCGACACCACCTTCGGAGCTTGGGTAAAAGCCCATCATGAGCGAAGCCAGGGTACTTTTGCCGCTGCCCGTATGCCCGACCAGTGCCAGAAATCCCTGATGCGGCAGTTCAAGATCAATGTTGTCCAGCACTTTCTGCTTGCCGTCATAGCTGAAGCTCAGCTTACGGCACGCCAGATGTCCGCTGGTCAGTGGCCTTTCGTCTTCACCGTACGCTTGCTGGCGTGAATCAATCAGCGCAAAGATCCGCTCGCTGGCCACCAGCGCCTGCTGAAGCAAAGATAATTGCTGTGTCATTTCGATCAGCGGCTCGGTGACCCGGCCCAGATAACTCAGAAATGCATACAACACCCCGACCCCGATCAGCTCGGTGCCACCCACACCAAACAGCGCCACCAGCGTCAGCAAGGCTATCCCGGACAGCAAATCAATCAGGGGCCGCAGTAGGATACTGTTCAGTTTGGTGACCCCGATCTGCGCCTTGAGGTGCTGATCGGTCAGCCCGGCAAAATAGGCACTGAAGGCTTTTTCCTGCCGCATGAGCTGGATCAGACTCATCCCCTGGATGGACTCGCTCATTGAGGAGTTAATGTCGGCCAGCAAATCGCGCATGCGCCGGTAGGCGCTGGCACTTTTGTGCTGGTACACCACCATCACGCCCACCACAATCGGCAACAACGCCAGTACCACCAGGGTCAGACGCCAGCTCATGATAAACATTACAGTGAGCATCACCACAATCAAAGTGACGTTCTTTAAAAAGGTCGCAATCACAAAAACATAAAAATCTTTAATCGATTCAGTGTCATTGGTCAGCCGGGAGATCAGCTTGCCGCTGGGCATGTAATCAAAGGCCGACAGAGGCTGGTTCATCACCCGGGCAAACAATTGCTTGCGGACTTTCTGCACCACGCCGATGGCAATCTGATTAAAACGCAGTGACTGGGCATACTTAAACACTCCCGCCAGCATCATCAGCGCGATATAGGCTGCTACCAGTGCCGCGACATCGGCCGCCGGAAACTGATCGACGGCAATATAATGATCGATGAAACGCTGCAATAACCAGGGACCGGACACATCCGCCAGCGAGGCCACGAACAATAGCGCGATAGCAATGAACAGGTTTCGCTTATCGTCCAGTGCGTACCTGAGCAGCCGTTGTAATACCGCCCGGTTAACTGCCTGTCTTTTCATTGCCCCTCCTCAATGGCTTGTTCCAGTTTCTGGTAACGGTACATCTCGGCGTACCAGTCATCATTGATCAGCAAGTCCGCGTGCGTTCCGCGCTCGCTCACCTGACCATGCTGCAGCACGACGATTTCATCGGCCTGCTCTAGCGCGGTCAGGCGATGGGCAATGACAATCACTGTCTGTCGCTGGGGCTGACTGCGCAGATTATGCAGGATCCTGTGTTCTGTTTTGCCGTCGACGGCCGACAGCGCATCATCCAGCACCAGAATTTCAGCATTGAGCAGCAGCGCCCGGGCAATCGCAATGCGCTGTTTCTGGCCGCCGGACAGCGTGATGCCCTTTTCCCCGACCAGAGTGTCATACCCATCGGGGAACAGCATGATGTCTTCATCAATACAGGCTAATTCGGCAGCGTGACGGATGGCATCCATACTGGCATCCGGCCTGCCCAGCGCAATGTTATCGGCAATCGAGCGGGAAAACAGAAACGGGCTTTGACTGACCACTGCAAACCGGCTGCGCCATTGCTCCAGGACTGCATCGCGGATACACACGCCGCCATACGCAATGCGCCCATGGCTCAGCTCCTGCTGGCGTAAAAGCAGCGCCAGCAAGGTAGATTTACCGCAACCGACCGGCCCGGCCAGCCCCAGCATCTGACCCGCCGGCAGATGGATCGCCAGCTCCTGCAGGGCAGGCTGGCGCTGCTGCGGCCAGGAAAATGCCTCAATCCGGATATCCAGCGCCTGACGGGTGTCCGCCAGTGCTTTAGCGCCGCTGACAATCGTCGGGGCCTGATCCAAAATTTCCTGCAGGCGTTTCCATGCCGCAGAGCCGCGCTCAAGAATATTGAACAGCCAGGCAATGGCCAGCATCGGCCAGATCATCAAGCCCTGATACAAAGTAAACGCGGTCAGATCGCCCAGGGTCAGCTCGCCCTGATGAATTAAATAAGCCCCGCCGCCGACACTGAGGAAAAAGGACATCCCGATTGTCAGCTGGATCACAGGGTCAAACTTGGCGTCTACTTGCACCACCCCGAAGTTCTTTTCACCGGCATGGTCAACGACTTTCTCAAACGCGGCCTGCTGCCTTTGCTCCAGACCAAAGGCGCGGATCATCCTGACGCCGTTCAGCGACTCCTGCGTGGTGTCCGTCAGGGCAGAAAAAGCGGCCTGCGATTCGCTGAACCTGTCATGCAGCTGGCTGCCAAAGCGCGAGACCAGCAAGGCCATCACAGGCATAGGCAGGAGCGCTAAAAGGGTCAGCTGCCAGCTGAGCTGGGTTGTCATGATCAGCAAAACCGCCAATCCGGTGATCAGCGAATCCGCCGCGGTCAGTACACCTTCTCCGGCTGTCATCACCAGCGCATTGACATCATTGGTTGAACGGGCCATCAGATCACCGGTTTTGTGGCGCTCAAAAAAATTCGGCGCCTGCCGGGTAAAATGGCGATAGAGCTTGTCTCTGAGCACAGTGCCCAGTTTCGCGGCACTGCCAAACAACCACAGACGCCAGACTATCCGCAACACGTACACCAGCACCCACATCGCAGCCAGTCCGCCCAGCCACATCAGCATGGTATTGATAGTCATTTTGCCTTCAACCACACCGTCGACTATCCAGCCCACAGCCCGGGGTGGGATCAGTTCAAAAAAAGCAATAATGACAAAAATAGCGATCGCGCCGCCATATCGCCGCCACTCTTGCCGAAAGTACCACCTGAGTTGCCAAAAAACCTGCATGTTTCCTCCAGCAAAACACGGTCTGCTCACGAGAAGTAAGCCGAAGAACAGAAAAATATTATAAAGTCGGGTGGATCGAGAGGATAAAATCGCCTGTCACACTGAGGTGACAATCTAGCAACATATTGGCAAAAAGGCAGGCTGATTATCAACCCAAATGTAAGGAATGGCAGCAAAACAGCAGGTGATGCTGCCTATTTTCACAGCGTTAACGGAATATTTGTTTTTATACAGTGCTTTTTCAATACAAATCAGAGATTTATAAAGGCAGCGCTGTGGTGTATTTCAGGGGTTCCATGGCAAACGTCGAAGTCACATTGGTTAATCCGCTGATACTGTTGACCAGTTTTTTATAAAAGCTGTCAAACGCAGCCATATCTGCCATCTGAACTTTCATCATGTAGTCGTATTCTCCGGCCATCCGGTAGAACTCCATCACTTCCGGAAACTCACTCACTGTTGCGACAAAACGGTGATACCAGTCCTGCGAATGATCGCTGGTTTTTATCTGGACAAAGGCAATGAATGACAGGCCTAATTTGACCGGATCCAGCAAGGCCACCCGCCGCTTCAGTATCCCCGCTTCTTCCAACCGTTTTAACCGTTTCCAGCAAGGTGTGGTGGTCAGATTGACCGCTTCTGCCAGATCATTGAGTGACAGACTGGCATCCATTTGCAGCAAATCCAGCAGTAATCGGTCAGTGGTATCTATTTCCGCTATATTCCTTTCGGCCATATTTTTCCCAGAAATGTCTATTTTGAAGAAAAAATTTCTATAATTAATCAAAGCAACAATAATAATAGCAAAGAAATTTCCACTCGTTAGCGTAAACTTTCATTGAGTTAATCAGCCAATTTCCAAGGATGTTTCATGCGTCACGATCCACTCTGGGTGAACCAGGCCATCAGAAAAATCGAAGCCGACTTTCAGCGTTCAGCCGATACCCATCTCATCAAACTGGACATTCCGGCCATTGAAGGGATCGACCTGTATCTGAAAGATGAAAGCACTCACCCGACCGGCAGCCTGAAGCACCGTCTGGCCCGTTCTCTGTTCCTCTACAGCCTGTGCAATGGCTGGATTGGCGAGCGCACCACTATCATCGAATCATCGTCAGGCAGCACCGCGGTTTCTGAAGCGTATTTTGCCCGGCTGCTGGGCTTGCCGTTTATAGCCGTGGTGCCCCGCCGGACTGCCCGTAAAAAAATTGAACAAATTGAATTCTATGGCGGCCAGGCACATTTTGTAGACGACCCATGCCAGATTTATGACGAATCTCGTCGCTTGGCGGAAAAACTGAACGGCCATTACATGGATCAGTTCACCTACGCGGAACGTGCCACTGACTGGCGCGGCAATAACAATATTGCCAGGAGCATTTTTGAGCAGATGCAGTTGGAAGCGCACCCGATCCCGACCTGGATCGTCATGAGTGCCGGCACAGGCGGCACCTCCGCCACCATAGGCCGCTATATTCGTTATCAGATGCACGACACCCAGCTGTGTGTGGTGGATCCTGAACATTCGGTGTTTCACGATTACTACCTCACCCGGGATCCCAACCTGAAAGGTGAGCGCGGCAGCCGTATTGAAGGGATTGGTCGCCCGCGTGTCGAGCCAAGCTTCATCCCGGATGTCGTCGATGACATGCGCACCATTCCGGATGCAGCCAGTATCGCAACCGTTCACTGGCTGGAAAAACTGCTGGGCCGCAAAGCCGGCGCCTCTACCGGCACCAACCTGTACGGCGTACTGCAGCTCGCCAGCGACATGAAAGCCCGCGGTGAACAAGGCTCCATCGTGACCTTGCTGTGCGACAGTGGCGAGCGCTACCTGGATACCTATTTCGACACCGACTGGGTCGCCAGTAACATAGGTGATATTCAGCCTTACCTTGAGCAACTGGCAGCCTTTGAACAGACAGGGCAACTCAGTTGATCCGGCTCTCCCGGTAAGTGCCTGTAACAAGACAGTTGGCTTGGCATATCCTGACTCTCAGGGTAGGATGTGCCTTCTTTTTTGAACCAGATTCGGAGCAACACCATGCGCAAAGCTGTTGTCGTTTTCAGTGGCGGACAGGACTCGACCACCTGTTTAATTCAGGCTATGGCCAATTATGATGAAGTCCATTGCATCACTTTTGACTATGGTCAGCGCCATAAACTGGAAATCGAAATTGCAGAGGCCATTGGCAAAGACTTAGGTGTTGCCGCGCACAAGGTGATGGATGTCGGCCTGCTCAATGAACTGGCCATCAGCTCGCTGACCCGTGACAATATTCCTGTGTCCCATGAGCTGCAAGATAACGGCTTACCCAATTCGTTTGTGCCGGGCCGTAACATACTGTTCCTGACGCTGGCAGGCATTTACGCTTACCAGATAGGCGCAGAAGCCGTTATTACCGGCGTATGTGAAACCGACTTCTCCGGCTACCCGGATTGCCGTGATGAATTTGTGAAGTCACTGAATCAGTCACTGGTACTGGGCATGGATCGTCCGCTGAAAATAGACACCCCACTGATGTGGCTGAACAAAGCCGAAACCTGGGCGCTGGCCGATCAGCACGGTAAGCTGGATTACATCCGCAATCAGACCCTGACCTGTTACAACGGCATTATTGGCGACGGCTGCGGCAACTGCCCGTCCTGCGATCTGCGCCGTGAAGGCCTGGAATCTTACCTGAGCAACAAAGATGCAGTGATGAAAGCACTGACCGACAAGCAGGCTGCAAACCGGGCTTAAATACCGATCTAACACCTTCCGAAACCAGCCGCCACGGCGGCTGGTCTATCATCGGCATCTTCATTTTCTAGCCGATTTCGCACAACATACTGATGGCAATAAATAATTTAAAAAATCCGTTCTAGCAAATCTCACCCATCCGCTGCGCCCGTTTCAGCATACCTTCAAAAATTGCTTCGCTAATCTCAACAGGAAAATCAGCTGGCAACGATGCCCGGACGGTTGCCACCGCCTCAGGGACTTTGTTCCGCACCTCATCCAAAATCGCCTGCATTGCATTTTCATCAAATCCGGCAGCTTTAGCAGTAGTCAGAAAATGACGGGGAAAAATAGAATACCACTTGTATTGACGTCCCTTAGTACCGTGCAGCCCCATGGCCATTTTCACTTTGCGTTCCGAGAGTCCGGCACCACCCATCACCGGATAGACAGACAGAATGTCGTACAGCGGCGTTAACCGGAATGCACTATCTGGCAGCAGGTACACCGAAAAGTTCTTTGCGTGGCCGTCTGTCGCAGCCAGTAACCAGAACACGACCTGAGCGCGCATGAAAGTTGCGCGATCCTGCTCTGGATACGCCGAGCCAAGCAGAAAAGTCATGATATCGACAATCCCAGGCCCGCCGTCACTCTCATATTTAAGACCAGGAGAAACGCCGAGTACCTGGCAGAAATCCTCCTGCGGCAGGCGCATAATCCACTGACGATCAGAGGCCAGGCGGCGGTCAAACCGGGTGACCGACAGCGCCCGGATATCACCCGTAGTCATCATCTCAGCCTCTGCAACCGGCAACCCCAGCGCGGCGGCCAGGCGTAAACATACCAGTTCATTTTCGACACTGGCGCTTAAGTCAATGGTATGAGAAGGGCTTTGTATCGTACCGATCGGCAGCTTGATTATATGTGTGGTCGGGGTGCTGCCCATTGGCAGATGCCATTGGCCCTTCTGTCGAAGCAGGGCTGTTTTTTCCTGCGCGCCAGCAATGGAGATTCGAAAATCCACTTCATTGCTAATCATCCCTAGTGGTGCGTCGGCCCGGTAGCCCTGTAGAATATTGCGCAAAGCCGTCTCATTCAGTACCTTGCTGTGAATCGCACGCACAGCTTCCGGCTGATATCCGGACGGATAAATCTGTAGTGCGCCGACACAGTCCATACCGACCTCGGCCAGCAGGTCGAACGGCTGACTCGAAGCCGCATGATAACGGGCAACAATCCGCTGGCGGATTTGCATATTGTCCGGCAACAGGTTATCGAAAAAGTTGTAAACCACTTCCCCTTTAAACCGACGTCGTCCCAGAGGCAATGACAGGGAGATCGGACGCGCTCCCGGTGTATTCAGCCAGCTCTCGTTGTACCAAAATTCATGAGCGCCGGATGGCGAGCGATGCAGTGTGCCAATCGGGTAACCGTTCATCGCAATCATGAGATCAGCCATTTACCACTCTTCCTTCCACTGAGTTGTCGTTGAGAGGGCTTCGCCGCGCGGGCAGATCTCCAGCTCCAGATCCAGTGCCGCCAGCAGCTTGAACAAGGTATCAAGCCGGCTCCCGTCCGGGGCATTTTCAAATTTCGAGACTGTATCCTGGCGCAGCCCGACCTTACGGGCAACGACACTCTGCGACTGGCCCTGCTTTTTGCGCTGATCTTGCAGCAGGTGACTGAGCTGACGGGCGGAAGTGACTTTCACTGTTAACTCCTTACACGCGATAACCGATAAAACCAATATTACACGCAGTACCGTGTAAAAACAAAAATACACGGTAATGCGTGTAAAAAATAAAATATACGGAGTTGCGTGTAAAAAGCATCATTTCGCAGTAAAGCACTCACCGACAAACATATTTTTCTCATTACTGCCGAACCAGTCATCCCTCAAGAGAGGGTCCGCGGACTCAACGGATCTCGCTGCGGCTACCGACCAGCCTGTCGTAATCAGACGAAACGCCGCTGGCAATTGTTAAATTGGCTGGGTTGCTGAGTTATTACCCACTCACTCGTCAATAAACTGCCAGGTATCCGCTCCATCAAATAAACGGATGCGAACCGGCCTGATCTCCTGAGCTGAAAACATGCTGTAATTCACCGCGAGCCGATCACTGCCGGAAGCGGGTGCCGAGGAATAATGTGTCACGCAGCCACAGCGTTTGCAGCGGTGAAAATGAATGCACTTATCACCGTGTTCATAATATTCAGTGCCGGACTCCCCCACCTGAATCTCCACCTCAGACTCAGTCAGATATCCCCACAACGCCCCGTAACGGTGACAGAGCGAACAATTACAGCGGGTGGCGGTTTCGGTGAGCCGCGCAATGGTTAACCGGACATTGCCGCAATGACACTGACCTTGATACATACCTGACTCTCCTTTTCTTCATTGACTACCGATAATGGCTTTACCCCGGCCAGTGTGCCAGCAGAAACTGCCAGACCGCCTGCGATGCTTTGGTCCGTTCACCGACACAGACAAGCTGTATCGGGCTGCGCTCTGGATGGCGCCAGTCTGTCAGCACAGGCACTAACAGGTTCTGCTGACACTCCTGCTGCACGAAAGCAGGGTCAACCATAATAATCCCCAGCCCTTCACACGCCATATCCACCAAAGCCCGGCTGTTGTCGGTTTTGATTGCCGCAGTCACTTCGACCGTTTCTGTGTCGCCGTTCGCGTCCTGAAAGGGCCAGAAATTAAAGCGACTGGTCGTATTTTCAAACACCAGGCAATCGTGCTGCGCCAGTTCATGCGGCGCTTGAGGGCAGCCCCGCTCAGCAAGGTAACGCGGCGAGGCAAACCATCCCCAGTGTTTATCCCCGATTTTTCGGGCAATCAGGGAAGAGTCCGGTAGCTGACCGATACGAATGGCAATATCAATTTTCGCATCCAGCAAATCGACCGTCTGATCATCCAGACTCAGATCAATCACAATATCCGGATACGTCTGGCGCAGTTGTTTCAGCACCGGCACCACAAAGCGCTGCCCCATCAAAATACTGGCACTGATTTTCACCCGCCCTTTCGGTGTCTGTTGCGTTTCGTCAATGATGCCATGCAGGTTCGATAATACCGCCCTGAGATCGCCGGTGCCCAGCAACAGGTTACGACCAACATCCGTCAGCTGCAGTTGCCTGGTCGAACGGTGCAGCAAAGGCTGACCAATAAACTGTTCAAGCTGGCGAATTTTCTTGCTGACCGAAGATCGCGGTAAATGCAGTTCAGTCGCTGCAGCCTGAAAGCTGCCGCGCTCTGCCACCAGATGAAAGACGTGCAGCAGCGGCAAGTTGAGGTATGACATATCCATCCCTGTGTATTTATTTCTTTTTCGGAACCAGTCTGTAGCCATATTGGTGCCTTATTGGCAACAGATCAAGCTGATACGCTGTCCACACAGTTAGAGACAAGCTCACAGGCAGGAGAAATACCATGAAAAGAAAGACATTTTTAATCACTGGCGGTACAGCCGGTATCGGACGGGCACTGGCGGAACATCTGGTGCAGTCCGGCCATCAGGTCATCATCACTGGCCGTGATCAGGCCAGAATTGATACGGCAGCACAGGCCATTGGCTGCGCCGGGTATGTGGCAGACAGTGCCCGTTCAGAGCACATTAAACAGCTTGCAGCCACGCTGAAACGCGACAAGATTCAGCTCGATGGCCTGGTGCTCAACGCCGGTGTTTTCTATCCCGAATCCATGCTGACGACCACAGAAGAAGCCTTTGATCTGACTATGGACATCAACACCAAAGGGCCTTGGCTGACGCTGCAGCAGCTCCATCCGATCCTCAATAATCCTTCCAGCGTGGTGTTTATTTCCAGCATTGTCGTCAACAAGGCGTTTGCCAACAGTGCAGTGTATTCTGCCAGTAAAGCCGCCTTTGAAGCGATTGCCCGTGTCGCCAATCTCGAATTCGCGCCGCAGGGTATTCGGATTAACTCGGTTCGCCCCGGTGTCACCGCGACAGAGATTCAGTCTAAAGCCGGAATGACCACAGAGCAGCAACAGGCGTTGTTTACCTCACTGGATAGCACGCCATTGGGCCGGGTGATGTCCGCAGAAGACCAAATCGGTGCCATTGAGTTCTTGCTGTCCGATCAATCGCTGGCCATGCGTAATGCCGTGCTGGAAGTCAATGGCGGATACGGGCTGTAAATAAGTGCGTCCCGCTGGAAAACAGCCATCTATTTTGCGCGATCTGTCTACTGCCCTTCAGCCATAGCCTGAAGGGCGTTTTCTTGACAGGTTTGTTTGATCACTGCTTTATCAATGACCATTTATGCGTATAATCGCCGCTCTGTTACGTCATACCAACGAGTGATGAATCTCCAATGTCAAAATTTTTTTTCAAAGGCCGCAGGGATGTAATGCAAAACCATGCGCAGTCGGGCTATAACGTAAACCGTGGCGTCAAGGCAGGCACTGAAGAAGCGCCCGTTTCTGTCGTGGTGAACACAGAAGCACGTAAAGCGGAGATTGAAGCGCTCGTTGCTGAACACGCGCTCGTGGCCGATATTGTCGTCGATGCCACTCAGGAAGAAAACACGGTTGAGCTGGATACGCTGCTGAACAAGCCCGCCACCATCACCTTTGAAAAGACACCCAACCGCAACGATCCTTGCTCTTGCGGCAGCGGTAAAAAATTCAAAAAGTGCTGTGGCTAACTATACCTGAGTACCGTTACCTGAGTACCTTTGCCTGAGCATCTATACCAGAGCATCTTTCAGCGACCTGCCTATGAACGACAAAAACCTGATGTTCATACGCAGGCGGCTCTGCTTCTTTTTCAGCGACCTGTGGCTTTTTCAGCGATCTGTTGCGGATTCCTGCTTATCTTCCAGCGCCTTCAGGGCACACTGCAAGGGTGACTCAAGCTGTTTGGGATGAGCCTGGGTCAGAGACACTGTGCTGCACGCCTGGAAATGACAAAACTGCGCGACAGCCGCAGCAAAGGCCGCAATCAGCGGCTCTTGATCAAAGCGATGATTTTCAATGTGCAGGGATTTGATTTCCAGATGGCCGATTTTTCGGTGCGCTTTACAATCCATCCGTCCGATGAATTCACCGCGATACAGTAGCGGCAGACAGAAATAGCCATACTTTCGTTTGGCGGCGGGTACATAGCATTCAATCTGATAATCATACTGAAACAGTGCTTTGAGCCGGTCGCGCTGAATGACACTGTTATCGAAGGGCGAGAGGATCAACATTCGGTTGTTCAGCCTGGGGATCGGACGTTCCAGTGCACCGGTTTCGAGCACAAATACCTCACCGCTGCTGACGCGCACCTGCTCTAAATCCTGGCGCGCTAACTTTTCCTCCACCAGCGCCTTAACCGCTTTGCGAAGATCATTGTTACGCCGCAGGTAGGTCAGCCCCTTGAGAGAAACAAAACCATGGCAGCGTAATTGCTGGTCCAGCAAGTGCGCGGCAAACTCTGCCAGGCTGGGCATGTGCGTATTAACATGGGAGGGCAGTACCCGCTCGGTTAAATCATAGGTTTTCTGAAAACCCTCGCGATTACTGACCATCAGCTCACCTTCCATGTACAGCTGCTCGAGGGCTTTCTTGGCCGGCTTCCAGTCCCACCAGCCTGCCCGCTTGCCGGAATTGGTTTCCACATCACGCGAACGTATCGGGCCTTCGGCGCGAATGCGTGCCAGCAGTTCTGTCATGAGTTTGCTGTCGCGCTCTTTGTACCAATGCGTCTGGCCGCTTTGAATCGCGTGTTTGTAGGGCAAGGAGAAGCGAAAATCTTCAATGGGGATAAATGCCGCCGCGTGGGTCCAGTACTCAAAAATGTCGCCATCAAGCAACAGCTGATGAGTCATGTCCGGCCTGAAATTCGGTACCCGGGCGTGAAAAACATGATGGTGCGCGCGCTCCACCACAGAGATGGTGTCTATCTGCACATAACCTAAGTGGTTAATCGCTTTGCGTGCTCCGGCCAGACCGCGTCCATAAGGCTGAGCCTGAAGTAATCCCTGTGCCGCCAACGCCAGGCGCCGTAAACGCGCCAGATCCTGCGGCCGTTTTATTTCTATCACTGTCATCCTTCCTAACGTGTGATTTCACTGCCTTATCGTATCAGGATCAGCGCCCGATATTGAGAGTGATGAAGCACTATCAGCAATGATGGCTTTCGCCGGTTGATAAATCCCGCCATCAAACTCAGCACTTAATTATTAGGACTCAGCACTTAGCACTTAGTCCTCACCATAAAAAAACGGAAGGCAGCGCCTTCCGTTCGATTTATGTAACAAGGTAAAACTTTGCTTATACCAGCTCGGCCAGCATGGTATCTGAGTATTCGGTCAGTGCTTCACCGGCCCGGACTTTGGCAACATAATCCGGATTGGCAATCAAAGGACGACCAATCGCCAGCAAGTCGAACTTGCCGCTGGCAATCGCCTGACTGCCGCTTTCCGGCGTAAAACCGCCCACGCCGACCAGCGTCTTGCTGTAACGCGAGCGCATATACTCAGAAGCCGTGCCGCCCAGATAATCAAATTCCATCTGGTCGTCAAACACGCCCACATGCAGGAACGCCAGATTGCGGGATTCCAGTTCAGCCAGCAGATAGTCAAACACTTCGCGATCGCGGGCATCGGTATCAATATTGAAGTAAGCCCCCGGCGACAGGCGCAGTGCAGTGCGCTCTTCGCCAATGGCATTCACCACCGCATCGACCACGGCCAGCGGGAAACGCGCCATGTTTTCTGGGCTGCCACCGAATTCATCTTCACGTACGTTGCTGCTGTAGTGCAGGAACTGATCGATCAGATAACCGTTCGCACCATGGATCTCGACACCGTCAAAACCCGCTTCCAGCGCATTAATCGCCGCCTGGGCGTAATCGGCAATCAACTCTTCAATCTCTTCCCTGCTCGCCGGTTTCGGTTCGAGGTACGTCAGCTCACGCATCCGCGGCACTGTGCCTTCCACACCCAGCGCAGAAGGAGCCAGCACATAATCGCCGCCAAAGAAATGGGGATGCGCCACACGGCCGGTGTGCCATAACTGAGCGAAGATTTTGCCGCCGTTGTCATGCACTTTATCGGTGACGTTACGCCAGCCTGCAATTTGTGCCGGCGTGAACAGCCCTGGCGTGTTCGGATAACCCTGCCCGTCCGGACGGATGATGGTGGCTTCACTGATGATCAGGCCAATATCCGCACGACGGGCGTAGTAATCGGCCATCGCCTGAGTCGGCACCAGCTCATCATCCGCCATACAGCGGGTTAAAGGCGCCATCAGAATGCGGTTTTTCAGTGTGATTGCGCTATTCAGTGCGAGAGGTTGAAACAAATTTTCCATTAGGGACACCCTGTGATCATTTCTTGAACGCCCATTCAAATTAGTCGATCTTGAATGCGCGTTCAAGTATTTTTTGAATGCACATTCAAGATCGGATAAAATCCCTGCAGGCCATATGGATAAGAGAAAATTAATGCGCAGCGCCGAATTTGACCGCGAAACGGTGTTACATTCCGCGATGGATGCCTTTATCGCCAAGGGTTACAGCAAAACCAGCATGCAGGATCTCAAGCAGGCCACCGGGCTGCATCCGGGGTCCATCTATTGTGCGTTTACCAATAAACGCGGCTTGCTGGTGGCGGCACTGGAGCAGTACCAAAAAGAACGTGATCTCGCGTTTCAGGCGCTGTTTGAGAATCAGCCGTCCGCCATGGCGGGTATTGCTGCCTATCTGGAGCAAATGGTGATCGAGTGCGAGCAGGAAAAGATTAAAGATTGCCTGTTGCAAAAAGCCCTGAGTGAACTGGCACAGGACGATAAAGAAATTGAGCACCTGATCAGCCACAAGCTAAAAGACTGGGAGCAACGCTTCGCCTGCAAATTTGCACAGGCCATTCGCGATGGGGAAATAGCGGGTAACCGCAGTGCGGAAGAATTAGCCCGCTATCTGGTCATGGGCATTTACGGCATTCGCGCCTATTCTCACACCTGCCCCGCACCTGGTGTGTTGCGCGAGCTGAGTGAAGAGTTGTTGAGAAATATTCGGGGACGATAATGTCTGATTGAGGGCAAATCCTGTTCCTGTTTAACGCTGAGAACAAGATCTGCCCTAATCTGAACGAATACCGCTCAGTTAACCCGGAGAATAGCCATCAACCTGTTTTACCGATTAACGCCAGGGTGCTGTTGATCTCTTCCTGATCATAACCCTGCAGTATCAGTTCATATTGAACCTGATCGCGCAACTTTTCTGCAGCTTCCCGGTTGCTATCCAGCCATTGCGCTAATCCATAATCCTCACACCAGTCGCGGACACTCTCCGCCCAGCACTCGCCCCGCGCATGAGTCAGTCTGGCTTGTATCACCGGCAGGAAAACCTCAAAGCCGCCGTGAATCCCCTCTTTGTATCGGCAATAGTGATCAAACAGATCATCAATTTGCTCTCCGGTCCCTTTGTACTCAGTGATGACAGACAAAGCTTTCAGGTATTCGAAATAGAGCGGAATATAGCGGCTGTGTGCTTCGGCTAGCATACCGGCGGCATAATGACCATAAGGCAGCTCTTCGATGTAAAACGCTGAACTGACCTGATTGTCCTGATACCAGCGAATCTGATCTTTCAGATAGGTTTCCAGCGCTTCCCAGGCACCCAGCGCTTTGGCTTTGTCGAACAGGCAGTACGGTATTGCATCGCCATAAACACGAGGCTTTTTCAGATTAAGTTGTTCGAGCAGGCTTTTATCCATGGATTGCTCCAACTGGCGGATCTCCTGTCCCATGAATCGCAGTTCAAACCGTTTTTCGTAGTCGTAACAAAGAGGATCCTGTGAGACACGCGCATCAGGATGACGAAGCTCTTCCTGCCAGCGGCTCAGCGCTGCTGCCATCGCCTTTGGAGAGTCAATCGCGGCAATCCGGCTGAGTTCCTGCTGATAAAGCTCATCGCGCTGCAGATACAGTGCTTGCAATAACTCAGCCTGGGAATGTTGTCTCGGGAGAGCCTGCTGAGCAGCATCATCGAGTTGCAACATTTCCCGGATCTCATCCACACTTTCTTTCACATCATCGTCATCAAGATGATACTGCTCAGCATATGCCCGAACGGCAGCGATGAAATCATCCACTTTATTGTTCTGATACAGCCAGTCACGGATCGGCAGCGTCTCACACCAGTCGGCAAAATCTTCCCGGCCATGCTGGTCTGCTGAGAAGGTCAGACGGGCAAGAATGATCGGATAAGTGTCTGCAGTGATCCCCAGCTCAGGAATGATCTCGCGCAGAAAGTCGCCCACAGTATCTTCTGGCACAGCCAGACGCAATGTGGTCAGGTACTGCGCATAAAGCGGACCATAACTTGCGTCATGACGCAGCAAGGCTTCTGCGGCGTAGTTACCGTAAGGGGTTTCATCAATATACCAGGCGTTCCCTTCGCTGTTTTCATCCAGCCACTGAATCTGGGCTTTCAGATAACGCTCCAGCGCGTCCCAGCATTGCAATGTCTCCGCTTTTTCGAACAAGTCATCCAGATAGGTATCGATATCCAGATCATAATAATCGCCTTCCGAGACGGCGAAGCTGTCCATCGAGTCTGTAAAGTAGCTTTCGATCTCAGCTTCCAGGGCCAGATGCGCTTCGGTTTTGAACCGTTCATGAAAGCGCGAGGAGTAATCAATACTGGCAATCTCCGGATCAATATAAGCCTTG
Organism: Photobacterium halotolerans DSM 18316; assembly: GCF_000425165.1. Taxonomy (GTDB): domain Bacteria; phylum Pseudomonadota; class Gammaproteobacteria; order Enterobacterales; family Vibrionaceae; genus Photobacterium; species Photobacterium halotolerans. Next base: position 244,743 of record NZ_KE384323.1, on the reverse strand, counting down.
TGGCTTTCGTTCAGCCACTCATCAAGCAGCTCGCTGATCTGCGCCTGGGTCTCAGCTTCACTTACCCGATCAATCTGGTGCTGGTAAGCGTCTCTGGCTTCTTGCTCTTTGACGGCGAGTTGCGCCAGCAGCTCAGCAGGTATGCTGGCACGCACTTCTTCATCCGAACGCCGGGGAGCAGCATTGTCCTCTTCCTCTTCGTCCTCATCCTCATCCTCATCCTCAAAGTCTTCTTCGTGGTAGGCCATAGTGTCAGGCAGAGACTGATAAAAGCTGTCCCATTCAGGGCTATTGCCGTGGCGTGATTCCAGCAGGCGGATTCCCTCCCCGGTAAAAAACGCTTCATGATCCGGGTCGATGGCATTCAGGTAACGACTAATCAGCGGCAGCCAACGACTGTCAGATAAGCCAAGATGCAGTGCGCAATCTGCCAGTGCCGGTTTTTCATTTTCACTGAAACAATAATCAGCGCCTTCGTAAGCGATAAAACTGTTCAGAATATCTGCCATCAATTCTGCAGCTGATTCAAAAGGCAGCTGTATCACTGTGCTGAAAAACTGTGCTTCATTCCAGACTTCTTTCCCGTCTGTAAAAGCGAGGATCAGGTGATTGCCGGTACAAAAGTTCGCCATATCACTGCATTTCAGCGACAGGTAATAGAGCGCAGCCCCCAGCGCCTGTTCAGAACCGAAATCGGCAACTCTGGTCTTCCGCTTTCCCAACAGCGCCAGATGCAGTTTCTGCTCGTCACTTTGCTTGTGCGGCTGAGACCAGTCATCTCCCCAGTCACAGACCTCTTCCTGCACCGCAGACCAGACCTCAAGCGCAGCACCTGGGCTGGTCATTGCCAGAGCGGCCAGCTGTTGTGTCGATAACCTCAGAGTATATAAATCATGCCAGCCGCCCAGCAGGACCCTCGGCTTGGTCGGGGAAGGCGTAATCTGCAGCAGGCTTATTTCACTTCGAGAAGTACAGCCTCGCTTGAGATCCACGTTATCGGCAACGGCAAGAACAGGAGAACGCCATCGGCCATCCAGGGCCGTTTTGCGCACGGCATGATCGTGCCAGCAAACCCAGAGGGCATCATCCTGCTCACTGAACTGCAAACTCGTGATGCGTTGGATAAATGCGGCCTGATCTCTTTGATTTTCCGGATCAAAACGACCGCCCAGCTCCTGTGCGGCATAGCGACGCACAGGTATCCGAAACATCAGCTCTTGCACAGGTAACGGCGCTTCTCCCGCTGGCGGAATACGGTTCAAATCAATCAGGTTTATCTGCTGGAGATAGCCTTGCTGGCCCATGTCGTGACCGGCTGCCGTTTCAATCACCATGCCGGGCACTGCCAGCAGACCACGTTTGATATCCACGGCAACGCAGCACTTCTCCGGGTTCCACTTCTTCGGCGGCGTCTCCAGCCGCTGAACACGGATACTGGCCTTCCTCTGGGGCAGGTTCAGATCGATCCGCATCAGAAACTGCAGCGGACGGTTTTTCAGGTCGGTAAAACTGCGCTCACCGCAGGCATAAAGAATCAGACTGTTGTCCGGCCCCGCGAAGAGAAAGTCATCAAATTGAATATCGTACAGGGGCATCAGATTGCCCGATGGATCGTCTTCGTCAGCAGAACAATCCAGCTCTACCGGATAAGAACGACTCAGTTTGGTGCCGGTAAACTGCCAGAATTCCACTCTGTGGTTGTCAGCCCACTCCGGTTCAAACAAAACAGCCAATGTCCGGCCATCAGAGAGAATGACCGCCCGGATATCATCGATGCCGTAGTCATAAATAAAATCTGCCTGGTGATTTTTCTCATCCACCAGATATAAACAACCACTACTGTCATAAGCGATACGGCACTGCTCATAACCGGGTTCGGCACTGAAAAAACCGGTCAGATTGATATTGCCTTTGGCTTTCAGCAGCGCGGTGGCCCAAACCAGATTTAAATTCGCCTCATCGTTATTCGGGCTGAGGTAATAAACCCGTGGCGCACCATGTTCAGGATCGATATAGATCAGTTCTTGCTTCCCGCTATCCGGATCAAGGCCCGCATTAATAAAATTACTCATGATTTGTTCCTGCTTACTTTTTTGCACCTATTTGTATGCCAGATGCGAGATAACAACATTCTCTTCATCGATCAGCCGAACTGGCGAAGGGGTTCCGTAAAAAGATTATCTTCTTGGTAATAAGTGCACTGCAGGGTGCAGCATATCTGAATTTTCTGTCTTCATCAGACTGAGGACCATCAAAGTTTCTGTTATTGGATCGCCATACCAATAGTGAATGGTAAACCTGTCCGAATGAGCGACACATATTAGGGTTCGCGTTCAGTAAATCTAATACCAGATATTCCCATAACGTCAGAGCATTGCGTGAATCATAATATTACGGCATGTTCGATTGCAGCATTGAGCCCGCTCTGCAAGCTCGGGTGAAATAACAACAGGACCATGGTTGATACAAAGCTGATTGGGGGTTCTGTTCGGATTACATATGGCTACATCGCCACTATGCCAAAGATTTCCCTGAGTACGTAACCGACCAGAAAGGCCAGCGAAGCGGCGACGCCACCAGTGGCAAGCGTGCTGATTCCGGAAAGGAAGACGGGCTTGGCAAAGAGTCGGCTTTTCAAAGCACCAATTGAAAAGAACATGAGCGCGGCAAGACAGGCGCTGCCGGCAAACTGCACAGACTTTTCTAAGCCGGGGATCATAAAGGGGATCAACGGCACAGAGCCAACAAGCACAAACGACGCAAATGTGGCAATGGCTGCTTTGACAGGATTGCGGTTGGTTTTTTGCACCCCATGCTCCTCAATAAGCATGGTATCGATCCATAACTGCTGATCGGCGCTGATGGTGTCCACAATCTTTTCCAGCGTCTCCCCGGAGAAGCCTTTATTTTTGAATATTTGCCGGATTTCTTCCCTTTCGCCTTCAGGTATCTTTTTTATATGTTCTTGTTCTTGATCGCGAATGCTTTTAATAAATTCGCCCTGAGTCTTAATCGATTCATAGTTGCTGACAGCCATACTGAAACCATCGGCGATCAAATTTGCAAACCCCAGCACCAGAGCCACAACAGGCGAAAAGCCCGCGCCAACCACGCCGGACACCACTGCAAAAGTGGTCACGCAGCCATCAATCCCCCCGAGAACAACATCTGACGCAAGGTTTTCCTTCGCAGGCCTTTTCAGCCTTTCTCTGATCACCTCTGGTCGATGTTCTCTGGAGAGTTTTTCATCGCTTTCGTCAGCCATGCACCTGCTACCCCGTCCGATTCTGCAATGCCTCACTCAAGGCAAACGCTGCCTCATAAGACTTACTTCGTAAGAGTAGACCAGACCGCTATGTCATGTATCGGGATCATGCTGTCGAGCGGGTCTGTTCGGCAGCAGTGACAAAAACAACGCAAGCGGCACATATTCCGCTGAGCCGCTTGCGATGAACAGAAGTCAAAATGGACACTACAAGCTGAGGTTAGTCGTAAACAGGAGCGTCAAAGTTGTACCCTTCATCGGAATAAGCGGTCACGATTGCATCGTCAACCAAGCCTGATTCCGCTTTAACCTGGGTTTCAAAAAAGTGTTGAATTTGTTGCCGGCGACCATGCGCAGACCAGTCTTCTGCACTTGCCCAGATTTCGTTAAACACGATGGGATAGTCGTTTCTCGTCGCACTCGGGTGGTCGATCTGGCGGGTCAGTGTGTATTGAACGCAGCCTTGCTCGCGAAGCGAATCCGGCTCCAGTGCTTTCAGTACGTCAAACAATTCGGCTTCTTTGCCTGCTTTGGGTTTAAATTGTGCCAACACATAAACGCGACTTGTCATTCGATTTCCTTTCTATTTCTGAACGTTAAGAGAATGTCGTTTGCAAACGATAGCATAGAAGTGAGAAAGTTGAAGGCCGCCAGGTGCAATGTGGTGAAATGGCGTCAAATCGCGAATCAAGCTGAGTCATACACCTTCACTGCATTGATTGACGCCATCTTCAGTCTGTCCTGAACAGAACAGAACAGAACAGAACAGAACAGAACAGAACAGAACAGAGTAAGCTATTGATTTATCATTACGCGCCGGATTCTTACTCGCTAGCGCTGGCACCTGACTGGCGCTGAACAGCGGATAAAAATTGACGAAGGACGTCGTCTTTACATTCCCGGAAGTGCTTGTTGTCTGGTTTGCGGAAAAAGGCACTCAGTTCATGCTTGCTTAAGCTCACACCAACCGTCTGCAACATCTCAAGAATATCTTCCGCTTTTAAATTCAACGCAATACGTAATTTTTGGAACACCATATTGTTGTTCAGGTGTGCTTCCGGTTTGGGTTGCTCGCCATCACGCTTACCACGTTTGAAATTGATCAGCCCATTCAGAAACACGGCTAATTCTGTGTCTGTCAGCTTGATAGACGTCTCGGCGGCGTCTTTTTCTAACCAACCCGCAACCTGTTCCTCGGTTGCGCTGAAATCCGCCATCGCGAAGATTTCAATCATAGTATTGTTTTTAAAATCAAAGGTATCACGTACACGACGCAAGATATCATTATTGGTCAAAATAGATCCTAGTCTTAGGTATGCCATGGCAATCAACACGATTGCTGGAGAACGGCGATTTTACCAGACTTGCGAGCCAAGCCCTATCAATTGCTCATATCGCAGTAAAAAGGTTCTAATGTCGTAGGCCCTCGCTTCGTCAGACTCAGATACACTTGAGCAATCAAGTAAGGAAAGTTGGAATCAACAACTACGGTGACAACCAGATTTGACTCACTTCACTTTCGTGTAAACTCAGCTTTCTTTAAAGAAGGACGAGCCAGCGCTTTTTCATAGAATTGCCGCCAGACCTCTGTATTTTCATCCATGCGTTAATCTTTCCTTACGAGAATCAAATCAAAACCCAAAGACAGCCACAAGAATTCGGTAGAGTATTCAGAAATACCTTTGGGTTATTTAGTGTTGTCTAAGGCGGTTTGAACGTCAGATTCGTCACCTGTGAAAAATTCTAGGCTGACTCCTCATTTAGCGGATTATCTGCTTTCTCTTCTTTACTATCTTTATTAACCATATAAACCGAACGTACAGCAGCCATAAATAAGATTAATTTCAAAAAACCAAGTGCACCAGGAAACCGTTCTAACTCGATGTAGATTATAATCAAATTCACCAAATGATAGATTAAAAATACAATTGCTGCCCATAGCTTCCGTTTGTAGAGAAAAAAGGTTAAAACACCCAGCAAGAAAACATCAATCAACATCCAGGGATCCAACATGTATTGAACTCTGGCATCTGAACTTGTTTGAAAAAATCCAGCAATGGCTAAAGTCGCTGATATAAAAATCATCAATATCGACACATAAACAGATACTTTTACAATCCGTTGTGCCATGACAATATCTTTTGGCCCCTGAAAAACAGCTGATATAAAACTTTGAGACATACTGAATCCTAATTTTAAATTATCTTTAAAGATTGAAACTATCACATACCAAACATCACGTTCATATATACGGAGATGTAGCTATCACCAAAAAATTCTATTGACACCATAATCATTCATATTGACTCCCTGCTTTCAATCACGACTAATTTTTCACGCTTACTTTTATTGGTCATCAAATAGAAACCAACAGCAGAAATAATTGAAACCACAATCACACTAGACCAAGTAAAACTATAGCCATAACGATCAATAAAATATCCGACAACGACAAAGCTTGGCATAACCAAGAGACTCCTGAGCGTCACAAGTACTCCTTGGATTCTCCCTCTGTGACTGGACGGAGAGTTATTCGCCAAATATATGCCCTCTTTTGTCAGTAACAATACTTCTCCGGAAGATAAAAACAACCAAGCCAGAAAATGTACAGGAATAGTTGGAAAAAGCATCACTAGCATATATCCAAAAGCAAACATTAAGCCAGCATAGGCCAAACTGACAGTCTCCGCTTTACTCGACGTAAGTTTCATTAGAACAGGCGTAATAAGTACGACCAGCACACAGGCATAGGTCATTAACTGGCCAAATATGATTGGACCAGATTCACCAAACATATGACTTAAATATAATGGGCTTGCCATTGTCATTTGGTGTAAAGAGTACCACAACAGGCCACAAAGTAGCGTAAATAATAAAAGCCTTGGTCTTGCACTCAAAACAGCCCATATGGTTCCGTCAACAGGCTGTTCTAACTCATTTTCGTTGATTGCTTCATTTTCTGGTTGTACCTGAATAAAAACAGCCACAATCAAAACCCCAAACAATGCAGCAAAGCCATTACCAAAGAATATCCATTCCGTATGATGCCAGAATAAATACCCCGCTATGATTGGACCTAAAGCAGAGCCAAAATTATATGCGAGATAACTCAACGACATCACCGCATCACGATTATTAATATTAGAGAGGTCTGCAGCTAAAGCGTTACTTGCCGGCAGTGACAATCCCACAAAGAAATAAGATACAAATAAAAACACCGGAACTAACACAGATGATTCAGGAAAAAAACCACACAAAATGAGTAATATAGCGCCTATAAGCTCGCCAAATACCATGACCCGCTTATGCCCAAATACATCTGATAGTTTCCCGCCTAAAAAACTCCCCAAAAGATAAGTCCCTGTCACTCCCATAGCGAGAGAACCTGCGACCGTGGCTGAATAACCCAGCTTATCTGTTAAAAGCAAAACTAAAAATGGAATAATGAAATTACCCATTCCTAAAACCATTCGAGCTAACGCCAGGTAATAGATATTACTTGGTAAGCCCCGATAAATTGAAATCGCTGACAATAACTTCTGTATCATGAAACTCCTGTAACATTTTCGATACCCACAGAGTTCTCAGCCGTCTAAAGAAGGGGCTGGGAAATCGGTAGTTATTCAAAAATAAGTGATGCATTAAATATCAGTGAAAAACATTCGTTGTCGAAATGAGTTGTTCCCCAATATTGAAAGACCTTACCTTTAATTTTTTGTTATGTGTATTGGCTAAAATGGCTTTCGATAAACGCAATATCAGCCCTGTAAAAATCTTGAAGAGGAACCTCTGAAGGTTCGAGCCAATAAAAAGTTTGTTGACGCTCAGGATCAATCATTTGAGGTTCAATGTCAGTACTTGCACCCAAAACCACATAGTGAATTTCACCACCAAAATCATTTTTTGCTTTGTGGCTGCCAAGGAGTTTTAAATTTTTCAGACCTGTCTCTTCCCACAACTCTCTTATTGCAGCCTGCTCACCTGATTCCCCCGCGTCTACTGAGCCACCTGGAAACTCAAAAACCATTCCTTTTTCTGGTCTAAAACGCTTTTGGATGAGAACTTTACCTTCTCTTACAACCACACCCATGGCGAGATCTTTCATACTCACTATCTTTGTGGATTTTAATACAAAACGCCCGCTTAAGGGGTGAGTACATGTGTGCCAAAACTTACCTATTGACACCATAAATGATTGTTATTAAATAAATTTAAAGAAATGCACTTAACCTTCACGCCCTTCAGAAAACGTCTGTAAATTGGAATGTAATTGACACCAGTTTGGCTTATATGCGGTGTAAATTTGAGCATCGACTTTGACGGGTATATCGTCGTCAAACGTCGAGATAGCTAACTCAATGTCATTCGGCATCGCATTTTTCACGCGAAAACCTAAACTGGAACCGCAATGAGAACAGAAGGTTCGAACCGTGCCATTGGGTGCAACAAACTCTTTCAGCAAGTGCTCTCCTGAAAGCCAGTCTAAACCCTGCACGCCAACCAAGGTTCCAAAGGCTGCACCATGAAATTTACGACACATTGTGCAATAACAGTTCGCTGCCTTTTCACTGAAACCGCTAACAGAAAACTGAACGCCCCGGCACAAACAAGACCCTTTGTATGTGTTACTCATCTTACGTTTCCCGCCACTGCACTGGATCAACCCGATTCCACACGAACCGGAGGCCACTTGCCACATTCGGTTCATGGTATTGATTTAGTGAAACATAGCTTCGATATCCACACTGAAAATCTCCAAGACAAAGTGTTAACAAAAATCCAGCTGCTGCACCCGAATCCCTTGCTCTGTATGACTACCGCCCTAGTTACACACTTTCTTTCGCACATAAAATGGCAGCCGCGATAGCGGCTTTTGCTTGGGGGCTATTTTTCCAGCACGTGGTTCGTAACATAGAAGCCACCATTTCAGCGATTTCATCAACCTGATAAGTGGCCAAATCAGAAAGTGTATTGATTCCAATTTCCTCAAACCTTTTGATGACAGTCGGGCCAACACCTTTCACAGCCAAGAGCATTTCTCTTTCTCGATCAGAAAATGTCATAAGATCTCCTTATTAACACAAAACGAATGACATGAACTCACCCTCATCAGGCGTTGCCACACTGGGTATGTCTGATTCCAGACTAAACGGAGGCCACCCTATCACCATCTATCCATGTCATTTATTTAGCCAAATACAGTTTCGTACCATGGTGAGGTTCACCAAGGCAAAATGTTAATCCACAAATCAATCACGATCTCAAAAGTCCTTGAGACGTTTGCTAATATCCCACCCGCGATTATCGGGATGGAAGCCTGCGGTACCTTTCATTACTGAGCCTGAGATTTAGCTAAGCTCAGCTTTACGCTAAAGATCATGGGAGCCTCAGTGAAAAAGATGAGGGCAAAAGACCGCAATTGATATCATAAGTCGTTTAATATCCCTATAAGCCGCACGATGCTTCGTTTAACCAGCCACGAACAATTTTCTGAATATTCGATTTAAGCCATATAGGACCATAATCAGTCATGTCATTATGTCGAGCATTAGGAATCTTTATAATGCAACTACCGTATTGCACTTGTTCAGCATTTGTAAGCAAAACACCATCATCAGCTTCAAAGTCGCTAGCTCGGACGGACAACACTTTGATGTCTTTGGTTCTAGGAAGAGGAACGCGGCGATGATCTAAGGTAATGATTTGGCTTACGTATGAAAGCGATTCCCGAGCTAGCCAAGCTGATATATCGCCCCCGTTTGAATGACCAACCAAAACTAAGCTATTAAAGCTGTATTCAGGGTGTTTCGCTTGTAGCTCCTGCCTCACGACTTTTAGTGTTTGAGAGCCTCTGATCCAGTTTTCTGAGCGAGTTTCAAATAAATTACCTGATACAGATAACGGAGGATCACTCGGCAGTTCGTGTCCGATAGCGACAACCAAGTAGCCGAGCTCAGAAAACAGATCTGTCAGGAATTGGTATTTTGTATGAGAAACACTATAGCCTGCGCTCAAGAAGATAACTGGGCACTTTGAGTCAATAGAGCAGTCAAAGCTGCTCGGAGGAAACGAAATCTCAACTGGGATAATCCGATTTCTATTGTGATCGACAATTTCACCGGCTACCGCAATTGAAGATATGAATAAAAGTAATAACGCAAGAATTCGATTCATCATTTTCCTTGTCGGCATAACGGCCAAAGAAGCGGCGCGCGTTCAGCCCGAAGGGCGATTCTGCCTTTGCTTATTGAGTGATTACATCACCATTTCGTATGAACTCGGTCACATCATTCGGTTCCCAACAGTAAAGCCGTCGCGTCCTATTCCAGGTTGGTGAAATTCGGTCAAAGTACGCTGGTGTTGATAACAGCAACAATCATGTAACCAACTGAATTTACTAGTCATCTGATAGATTAGGGGCTTACTCAGCCTGATAAAAATAGTCCGCATCGCTGCCCTCCGGTGCTCAACCAAGCTATTGCCTTAATAATGCCACTTCGGGTTTGTACAACACCCGGATAAAGTGTCGGCCGCGCGAAACGTATCCTTATTTTTTAGTTGCGTACTAAATTTTGTAATCGGAAACTTCCAATTTCCAAGTACCTTCTTTACGACGAACTAATTGAACATTAATACCGTTTAGTTGCCATTCTTTACGAGTATTAGTGTAAAAGTTTTTCTCTACACCTAGGCGAGTAACGTTGCTGTAACTAGCACAGCCAAAATATGCTTCGACTATTGACTCTTTCGGTATTGATAAGCAATACAATGGGCGCCCCATCACTGTTATTTGCTTCCATTTCCCTGCTTCATTTTCAAAGTTACTAGCTGAGTAACGAGACCTTTTGTTGCCTTTGATATTTTTAACGACACGAACCTCTTCCTCATAGCCCCATACTAGATCTTTCATGAGAAAAGCATTTTTGAATAAATCATATTCATGATGCCTAAAGCTGCTATATTCATCCCCTACACTCATTAGCGACTCACTACTAGAAGTTGGTAACATATTTTGAGGCATTGTGGATGTGTAAACTATTTCACCAAATTGAGCAGGAATAACACATGAACTCTCACAAAGTAAATTTGCTTTTTTCATATCTATACCAATAACGACGCCTCGATGGTCATCTCCATAATGAGACCACATTAGTGGATTCAGAGGGTTACGGGTAAGAGAAAGAACTCCGTACTTGCGGCTTAAGCGACTGCGATGAGGGTTTTTCTGTAGCTTACTATTCAAGGTATCAGATTCTTCAAAACAGATAGCAGTACCTTCAAATGGATCATTCAGATCTTCTAAGCAAGAAAATCCCATTGAACTATTATCCATAACTGAGCACGCTGAATGAAATGACATGTATTTGTAAAGTATCATGATATTCCTATTTCCTCGAAGCAACTAACAAATATAGATATGCGAACCTGTTAAGAAAATTGGCGGCTAAGTTTCTCTGCAACTTAGCTGACAGTGTTTGAGGGTCGTATCATCGTGTTGTTATATTGCAATCGTACCACCGAATTCCACACAAATGACATACTAATTCTTTTATTCACATCGCTATCCACTTGAGACGCGAGAGATTTCCTTCCTTACTTCAATGATTCTGCGTGACTCGCATCAACTGCAGTTATGCGATCTCGCTTAACGCATTGAAGCGTATATTATAAAGAAAAAACTCTCAGCCTCACCTCATGTGTGTTGAGATCGAATACACAAAAACAGTTTTCAATTCATTGTCTTAAATACTCGCTCTACAGCGAATGAGATATAACACTCAAACAGTGGAAAACGCGAGCGTTTTGGCGCAGCCAGCGAGGGGTTTCCGTTGACTTGGCTTGTTAAACGGCTTTATATGAAACCAATAGACTAATGGACTTAGATATTATTAGAAACACTAACGACAAAATTAGGGATATATTTCTAGCGGAAAATAGTTTTTCACTCTTTTTTCCAATTTTATCGAGACCTTTTCCGGCTTTAGATACAAACTCTTGAAGAACTTTTTGTCTTTCTAAAGCTTCAACTGAAGAAATTTCATTTCCTGTGTCTAAATCAATTTTTCGTCCTTTGACATTCAATATTTCATTAACTAGATCCAGTTTTTCTTGCGCTTCAATTTTTCTTAAGTTAGTGGATTGAAAGGATAGGTCACTTTCAAATATCAATATTCCAGTGACAATAGATATTAAAAGAAACACAAGTGACAGCAACTCAAAACTATTTTGGGAAAATGATAATGTCTCAGGGTAAAACTTTCCGCCAAGATATGCGAAAAGAGCGGTTGATAGTCCAACTATAAAATAGTTATATTTTTGTTGAGCCTGCTTCCAACTCTTCCAAGCTTCTAAACTAAGTCCTGCCATAATTCTCCATTCCGTTTAACGCCCGACGCAGCGGGCAAGTGGTAGCGAGGAACAAGCGAAAACTGGGTCCGCCTGCCGCCGCTTGTTAAATATTACCCGTGCATATTCCATAAAAGCTGCCCTTTTCTTTTGGCTATAACTATTTCTTCAACATAAAGCCTAAGTGATTCAGGACTCACATGAATATAGGAAATAGCCATTTCTCTTCCGTCAGATACGGCAGTTTTTACTGCCTCTAACATGGATCCGGTTCGTGAATCTTTATTGATCAAGTGTTGAGCTATCCTCTCTCGAAGACCTGCGCTTTTTCTTTGACCACATACACAACAGACCATGCGTCTCCTGGGCGGCGCGTATATAGCGCATATACATTCCCCCCTCTAAGCCCCTTAAGCGTTAAGTCGTTCAATTGCTTAATTTTGGCAACTGACCAATAGGTTAAGTTGCTCCATGCGGGTAGTAGAATTGAATAGGCGAGTCAACAATCAGTGCTGCCGCACACTTCATTGCAAATTCATCTAGCCCTTCAGGCCTCTTTAGTTCCATCTGAGATCCTTGAAAATTAACAATTTATCCTACGACACCATGTCGCATAACTCTGTCGTACAACCCGGCCCACTTACAACATAACCAATTGATATAAAAAGATTAATCCAGCCCCCGTTATGTTCAACAAGTTACACGACCTCGCGTCGTATCACTCAATCAAACCAAATACTGATGTTCAAACCCTCTTCCCCCGCAACCCAATCAAATTCCCGAAGGGGTCCAGTAGTTGGCACATGCTCAAGCCGTTTTCGATATTGATCGGGCCTCGGTAATGTACTGCACCTAATTCGGTAAGATGATTGATGGCGGTTTGCAGACAAGGGACTGACCAATAAAGCACTGTGCCCTTTGCGCCTGCGCTGACTTTTTCATCGGCCTGTACGATTTCCAGTGAGAATCCGTTGATGTCGAGCACAGTGAAATCAAATGCTTCTATATAGACAGGTTTGGCTTGCGAAAAAGCGTTTCGGTACCAATCCAGACCGGCTTGCACATCTGGGACATGCACCAGGAGCGCTGAAGGTGTCATCCCGATCCCCCTCGGTTCAATACATGCTCACGGTGAAAGACGCTACCGCCCCTGACAATGAAGTCACGTAAGCAGGGTATTTTCGTCTGATGAATCAGACATATTATTGGCATATGGGATAGGTTTCACTAAAACATGACATTACAGTGTCAACTTTGTGGTTTAGGGCAAGTTTCGCGGGGAGGTGATAAAAACAGTCAATCAAGAAATAGCCAGATTATCCGATATTAACCTGGCTGCAATTGTGCGCTTGCAACGAGTAACCACGCCCGTCTGCTTGTCAGAGATGAGCATAGCATTGCATTTATTGAGGGGGACTCGCACGGGAATTTGTGGTCTTTTCCCTTATTCAGAGGACGCTCAGCCCACCCCCGGAGATTTCAACGCGTTATGAATTCAATCATCAACTGATGCGTAGCGGCCTTATGAACGATTCTTTTGGCTGTCCTGATTAATTTTCTCTTTATCAGCATCAGGATGCGTTAATTGCTCTTGTGACGCTGCTTTCTGAACGGCACTTTTTTCCAGTGAATCTGACGTTGCTTTTACATCCTCAGTTAACTGATCCTGCTTACCATCATTGATGATAAGTTGCGTTTCGCCCGTTTGTTCAGAGGCCAGTGCTAATCCGGATAGGGTCATAAATAACGCTGTCAGCACGACACCCAGAGCAAATCCATGTTTCGATTGAATCTGACTCATCACTTGTTCCCTTTTTAATTGATTGTTGGTACGGAGAGAAATAAGCGCCTGGCATACTTGCATCATGTTTAGGCTAAGTCTGCCGGAATGAATACACTAAATATCTGTTTTGGGACTTGGCGCGAGTTCATGTGTAAAAACAGCAGATAAAAAACAGCCAGAGTAATCTGGCTGTTTAGATATTTAACGGTTTAAAAGCAGATAAAGCAGGAATCAGTCTTTGTAGTCGGCGAAGTCGCCGGCACAATCGACCAGCTGTTCACGGGTCATCATGAAGACGCCGTGGCCGCCGTTTTCAAATTCCAGCCAGGTGAACGGAATGTGCGGGTACTGCGCTTCCATGTGAATCATGGAGTTGCCCACTTCACAGATCAGAATACCTTCGTCGGCCAGATAATCCGGGGCATTGGCCAGAATACGGCGCACCAGATCCAGACCGTCAAAACCAGCGGCCAGGCCGAGTTCCGGCTCATGGCGGAATTCTTCCGGCAGGCTGTCCATGTCTTCCTGATCCACATAAGGCGGATTGGACACTATGATGTCGTACTTGTCTTTGGGTACGTCACGCAGCAGATCCGAATGCAGCGGGATCACCTGCTGTTCCAGACCGTGGTCGTGAATGTTCTGCTCGGCCACGGCCAGGGCATCGGTAGAAATATCTACCAGATCCACTTCCGCTTCCGGGAACGCATAGGCACAGGCGATACCGATACAGCCGCTGCCGGTACACAAGTCCATGATACGGGTGGGTTCACGGGTCAGGAAAGGTTCGAAACCGTTATCAATCAGTTCGCCAATCGGTGAGCGTGGCACCAGCACGCGCTCGTCGACAAAAAATTCCAGGCCACAGAACCAGGCTTTATTGGTCAGGTAGGACACAGGGGTACGCTCGGTCACCCGGCGCACCACGCGTTCGACAATCGTTCGGCGCTCGCTGCTGGTCAGGCGCGAGAAGCGCGCGTCAGCCGGAATATCAATCGGCAGATGCAGGGTCGGCAGCACCAGCTGCACCGCTTCATCCCACGCATTGTCAGTGCCATGGCCATAAAACAGACCTGCATCGTTGAATCGGCTGACGGTCCAACGTAGCATATCCTGCAGTGTGTGAAGTTCGTTGACAGCTTCGTCGACAAAAATCTTATCCAAAATAGCCTCCAAATGGCGCTACAATACCGCGATAAAGTAGTTGGAAATTCATTATGAGTAAAAAAGACCCTGCACTGGAAGAGGACGATTTCTCGCTCTTTCAGGATGCAGTGAAGGGCGTTAAAAAGTTGTCGCATGATACCATAATCACTTCACGCCGACAGAGCCCGAAGACCGATAAGCGCAATGTGAGTGCCAAAGAGAGCCATAATCACGAGTTTTATTTCTCTGACGAGTTCGAACCTCACCTGAGCGAACATGGCCCGATGCAATATGCCCGATCCGGCGTCTCCAAGTATGAAGTGAAAAAGTTACGGCGCGGTGTCTATGTGCCCGATATTTTTCTCGATATGCATGGTATGACACAAAAAGAAGCCAAGCGTGAGCTGGCGGCGATGATTGCAGCCTGCATTAAAGACGGGGTGTCCTGCGCCTGTGTGATGCACGGGATCGGCAAGCATATTCTGAAGCAGAAAGCGCCGCTCTGGCTGGCTCAGCACCCGGATGTGATGGCATTTCACCAGGCGCCGCTGGAGTTTGGTGGCGCCGGTGCACTCCTGGTGCTGATTGAAGTGCCCGAGCGATAGAGCTATTCCCTCGGAACGACAGCGTGTCAGGCCGTTGCGCCTGACGCCTCGCTCAGCAGATCTGATCTGATCAATACACAGTCTGAGACAATGCACCCACGTTAATCACCTGTCCGTCCTGAATCAGGGTGACTTCGCCGGTATCACACACCTGCATCCGTACTTTTACCGAGCCTTCGTTGTAATAGTGCTCACAGTTGCCATTACGTGCACTGTCGATGCGGGAAAAAATGGTGATACCGCCCGGATTCAGCATAGAAGGCGGGGTAAGAAAGGTTAAGGTGCTGCCGGTTTGAGAAATGTTCATCTCTTCTCTCACGCCATTTGCCCATTTTATCGCCCCGTTGGCAACAATATTGGGTTTCACCATGTTTGTCACACAGGCCGTCAGTCCCAGACAGCCAAGCAATACGAATACTATTTTCTTCATAACCAGTTATTTTATCAGTCTTTATTTTTGTCGTTCATTGTACCAGACCTGTCGGATCAGGACAGGCCGGCAATCTAAAACTGCGTACCGCAGCCAATCAATGGTGATTAGGCTGGACTACATCGACAGGATTCTCCTGCCATAGCAAGGCGGACGGTTCCCCCTCAGCATGAAAATCCACCGCGGCAATGGAGGAAGTACGGAACATCAGTGGCTGCAATCCCGGCACCAGCTCGGCACTCAGATAGCCCACCAGCGGTAAATGCGACACCACCAGCACCGTTTGCGGCTTCTCCAGTGCAATCACGGCTTTGAGGTAATCGGCCACCTGGCTGGCGTCACCGTAGGGCGTGATATCATCAACCGTCATCAGGGTGTTCGGCACAGGCAGCTCTTCTGACATCGCCTGCCAGGTTTGCTGAGCACGCAGATACGGGCTGACCCACACCAGATCAAGCTGCCCGTCCAGATGACTCGCTAACTGCTTGGCCATCTGCCGGGAATACATCTTGCCCTGGGCTGTCAGGGGCCGCTCCGCGTCACTTGGGGCAAAATGCTGTGCTTCGCCATGACGCATGATAAAAATTCGCATAGTCTCCAGTCCGATAGCGCGTTTCTGTCGTTATGCTAGCAAAGGCTGACACAGACAGGGTAGCCATTTCATATTACGCGATGTGAAAGCGTGACGGCTGAATCGCTCTTTTTACTGACACGCAGTCACACATCCTGGCCAGACATAATTTGCCAGTGCCATTAATGGGCGTCATAATTACCCTAATTCCCTGTAAATATAGGCGCTTCCTGTGTTCAAAAGTCCGAACGATCCCAAAGAGTACCGCTATCTGACACTGGACAATCAACTCAGGGTCTTGCTGGTCCATGATCACACGGCACCCCGGGCTGCAGCGGCGCTGTCTGTCGGCATCGGCCACTTTGATGATCCCCTGGATCGTCAGGGAATGGCGCACTTCCTTGAACACATGTTATTTCTGGGGACGGAAAAATTCCCCAATCCGGGTGAATTCCAGTCTTTTGTTAACCAGTACGGCGGCAGCAACAATGCCTGGACCGGCACGGAAAACACCACTTATTTTTTTGAAATCGCCCCGCCGGCCTTTGCTGCCGGTCTGGAACGTTTCGGGCAATTTTTTATTGCCCCGCTGTTCAATGTCGACGCGGTCGACAAAGAACGCCAGGCTGTCGATTCTGAATACAAACTCAAGCTCAAAGACGATGTACGCCGTCTTTACCAGGTGCACAAAGAAACCATTAACCCTGAGCATCCGTTTGCTAAATTTTCAGTGGGCGATATCACCACGCTGGAAGACAGACCGGATAACCCGGTTCGCGATGAGCTGATTGCTTTCTACCAGCAACATTATTCCGCCAATCAGATGGGGCTGGTACTCTTAGGGCCGCAATCTCTGGATGAACTGGCGACCTACGCCGAACAGTTTTTTGGCGCTATTCCCAACTCCGGCCAGGACAAACCCGCCATTGACACGCCTCTGATAACAGACAGAGAAAACGCCTGTTTTATTGCGATTGAGCCGATAAAGGAAGTACGGAAACTCACGCTGTCCTTCAACCTGCCTCCCATGGATGCCCATTATCGCAGCAAGCCATTGTCTTATCTGGCGCATTTGCTGGGCAATGAAGGCACTGGCAGCCTGATGTCGGTCCTGAAAAGTGAGGGGTTAATCAATACCCTGGCGGCGGGCGGCGGGATCAGTGGCAGTAATTTCCGGGAATTTACCATCGGCCTGAACCTGACACCCGATGGCCTGAACCGTGTCGATCATATAGTCACCACCATTTTCCAGTACATCCGACTCATCACAGAACAAGGGCTGGCAGAATGGCGCTACCTGGAAAAGCAAGCGGTGCTGGAGCAAGCGTTCCGCTATCAGGAGAAAAGCCGGCCGCTTGATACCGTCAGCTATCTGGTGATGAACCTGCTGCACTATGCCCCGGAAGATATCGTCTACGGCGATTATATGATGAGCCAGTACGATGAAGCGCTGCTGCAAGACGTGCTTGGCTATCTTCGCCCGGACAATCTTCGCCTGACGCTGGTGGCAAAAGGCCAGAAGCACGACAGAGTGGCCGACTGGTATCACACCCCTTATTCAGTCACACCGTTTACCGAAGCGCAGTTAACCGCCTGGGCGGAGCCGGGCGACAACCCGGCGCTCTTGCTGCCTGAGCAAAACCCCTACCTGTGCCAGCGTATGGACCCTCACCCGCTGACCGGTGAACAGGAAGCGATTCCTCAGTTGATCCAGGATCTGCCGGGGTTCCGGCTGTGGTTCATGCAAGAGCATGAGTTCAGAGTGCCCAAAGGCCTGGTCTATGTCGCCATCGACAGCCCGCACGCGGTAAGCTCTGTGCGCAATATCGTCAAGACGCGCCTGTGTGTCGAAATGCTGATGGAGTCCTGCAACGAAGTGGCCTACCCGGCAGAAGTGGCGGGTATGGCGTATAACCTGTATGCCCATCAGGGCGGGGTGACACTCCAGTTATCCGGTTTCAGCGAGAAGCAGCCTTTGCTGCTCAAACTGCTGCTGGAAAAATTCTCCGGCCGCACTTTCAATATCGACCGATTTAACAGCATCAAAGCACAGATGCTGCGTAACTGGCGCAATGCCGCGGAAGACAAGCCGATCTCTCAGCTGTTTAACCAGCTGACCGGCCTGCTGCAACCGAATAACCCACCCTACCCGGCGATGATCAAAGAGCTGGAAACGGTTGAAGTCACCGAATTACCCGGTTTTGTCGAAGCCATGTTTGCCGAATTGCACATTGACGCTTTCGTGTACGGTGACTGGCGCAAAGATGATGCCCTGGCATTGGCAGAAGTGCTGAAAGACGCGTTCCGGGTCACCGATCAGCTCTATGGCGAAGCACAGCGGCCATTGGTGCAACTGGGAGAATGCGGCACGCTGCGCTATGAAGTGGACTGCGGCCATGCCGATTCCGCCATCCTGATCTACTACCAGTCGCAGGAACAGTCGCCCAAAGCCATTGCCACCTACACCCTGGCCAATCATCTGATGTCGACCACCTTCTTCCACGAGCTGCGCACCGAACAGCAACTGGGGTACATGGTCGGCACGGCGAATCTGCCGCTTAACCGCCATCCGGGCCTGCTGCTGTATATACAGTCGCCGGTGGCCGGTCCGTTGCAACTGCTCGAAGCGATTGATGAATTCACCAATGCCTTCGCGCTGGTGTTGCTTGAGCTCAGTGAGAGCCAGTGGCAGGCCAGTAAGCAAGGACTGATCGCTCAGTTATCCGAGCCGGATACCAATTTGCGCGCACGTGCTCAGCGCTATTGGGTCAGCATTGGCCACAAAGATGACCATTTTGACCAAAGACAGAAAATTGCCCACGAAATGGCAGCGCTGTCACGTGCTGAGTTAGTCCGCTTTCTGGTAGAAGAGATTAAACCCCGCACCGCGAACCGGCTGGTGATGTATTATCAGGGCGGCGCGCACGGGAACCTGACCCAGCTGGAAGTGGGAGATCCTATTACCTCAGTGAGCGATTTTCAGCGTAACGCCCAATAACCGCTTTCCCCTGAGTCTCATTCTCAGGGGAGACTGCTTGCATATCCGAAGCGATAAAAGTGGAATCGTGATTCCACTTTTGACATCCGTCTTAATTTTCCCTTTCCTGTCAGTCGATTATCTACATTAACAAATCCCAAAATACAGCCTCAGGCTGGCCGTCTGTATCGGATAGTGATGCAAGAAGCCGTGAGGTCGAATAAGCATAATTTCTCAGAACAATGTTCAGGAACCTGTTATGTCACACGCCTGTTCGATCTGCCGTCAGTCTATTACGGCGAAAAACCAGAGTTTGCACAGCCGGCTGTTCTGCCGCTCCTGTATGAAAGCTATTCATCCGCGCCAGCTTGACAGCATGTTGTGTCTGCTGACCGCTATCGCCCTGTGCTCACTGACTTTCATGCTGTGGATTGGCTTTAACCCGCTGATGGTGGCTGGCTCGGTGATTCTGTTGCTGCACTTAGTCCGCCCGAAAAGCCTGTACCGGCGCTTTCGTCTGGGCATCAATGTGCAGCAAGGGTTAAAGCATCACAAAATCAGTTAACTGTTTCGCATTGCTCCTGTTTCCAATATCTCGCGCCATCTCTTGCTCCATCTCCCTCTAACGACAAAGGCCTGCATAGCAGGCCTTTGATTTATCAGGTTCTCAGCAGGAAATCAGTCGTAGAAACGCTGCTCGTCCTGCGCCATCTGCAGCAGACGCTCACAGGAGCGGAAGCGATCGCCGTACTTGTTGACATGCTCATTGAGCAATTCAACGACACGCTTGGCACCGAGCTGATCCATATAACGGAACGGACCGCCCAGGAATGGCGGGAAGCCGATACCGAAGATCGCACCAATGTCGCCGTCACGGGCACTGTGCACCACACCTTCATCCAGACAACGGGCCGCTTCGTTCAGCATCATCAGTGCGCAGCGGATCGCGATGTCATGGCCGGAGGCTTTTCGCGCCGGGTTCAGCTTCAGCAGTTTATAAACGCTCTTATCGACACCTTTTTTCTTGCCGTTGTACAGGTAAAAACCTTTGCCTGTTTTACGGCCTTTGCGGCCATCTTTCAGCAAGACGTCAAAAACGTCCGGGCTCTTGAAACGATCGCCCAGCTCTGTTTCCAGAATCGGGCTGATTTTGGCCCCGACATCCACGCCCACCTCATCCAGCAGAGTAATAGGCCCAACCGGGAAACCAAAGTCCAGCAGGGCGTTATCAATGTGTTCGATCGGCTCTCCGCCCAGCAGAGCCAGCGCGGCTTCGTTCATGTACGGGGCAAGGATACGGTTGACATAAAAACCGGCTTTATCGGCCACCACAATCGGGGTTTTCCCCTGCTTCTTGGCTAGTTTCACCACGGTTGCGACCGTTTGCGGTGATGTACCGGCATGGGGGATCACTTCCACCAGCGGCATTTTTTCTACCGGGCTGAAGTAATGCAAACCGACCACCAGCTCAGGGCGCTCTGCGGCAGAAGCAATCTGGTTGATAGGCAACGAGGACGTGTTGGTGGCAAAAATGGTGTCGGGTCTGGCATGGGCTTCCACCTCTTGCACCATCTGATGCTTGAGGCTGAGATCCTCAAAGACCGCCTCAATCACCACATCGGCTTTATCAAACCCCTGATAATCGACACCGCCGTTGATCATCATCATTTGTTTTTGTAACTCAGCTTTGCTGATAATTTTGCGCTTACGCTTTTTATCGAGCAGCTTAAAGTTATACGCCATCGCATTCAAAATGCCGTCGTTGGCAATGTCTTTCACTTTGACCGGCAAACCGGCTTTTGATGCCGTCACATGGCTGATGCCGCCGCCCATCAGTCCGCCACCCAGCACAGCGACACGCTTGACCTCGGCCGGTTTGATATCGTCACCAACACCGGTTTCTTTCTTCATGGCCGTGGTGGCAAAAAAGAGACTGCGCAGCGAGGCAGACTCCGAAGATATCACCAGCTCTCCGAACCGGCGGGCCTCTTCTTTTTGTCCTTTGACTATGCCGTGCTGCAAGCCATATTTGATGACATCTAAAATGGCTTCCGCTGCCGGGTAATTGCCACGGGTTTTTTCGCGAGTCTTCTTACGGGCCTGATCAAACACCAGACCACGGCCCACCGGGTTGCCGCCCATCGCCCAGTCCTGGAAACTGTGCTTGCGTACCGGCTTGCCTTTCAGTGCCAGTGTTTCTGCCACCTTGAGCAAAATACTTTCCGGCACGCATTCATCGACCACACCCAATTTCTTCGCTTTTTTGGCGCGCAGCTGTTTACCGGTCAGGATCATATCGAGCGAATTGGCCACGCCAATCAGGCGAGGCAGACGCTGCGTGCCACCTGAACCCGGCAGCAGGCCCAGCTGGACTTCCGGCAGCCCCAGTTTCGTGGCGTCGGAGTCGGTACATACCCGGCTATGGCACGCCAGCGCCAGTTCAAGACCGCCGCCCAGGCACGGGCCATGAATGGCAGCGACCACATGAAACGGCAGCGCTTCAAGACGCTGGAACATCTGCTGCCCCTGCGTTGCCAGCTGCTCGGCTTCTTTGGCCGTGGTGCATGCCGCCAGCATGCGGATATCCGCCCCGGCGACAAAGTTATCCGGCTTGCCGGAATACACCACCAAGCCTTTGATCTCTGTTTTTTTCGCTTCCAGCTCGTCCAGCACGCTGCCGACCTGAATGGCAAAGGCGGCCTGGAGGGTATTCATTTTTTCCCCGGGGACATCAATTTTCAGCCAGGCAAGGCCATTCTCGCCATAACTCAGGCTGAAAGCTGATTGCGGCTCAACAGTATGTTCTGTATTCGCCTGTTCAGTCATGGTTACATCCGTCATTATTCAGTCTCCAGGATCATGGCAGCACCCAAACCACCGGCGGCACAGGCAGTATTGAGTGCCAGACCGCCACCGCGGCGCTGCAGCTCGCGCAGCGTTTGTGTAATCATTCGCGCGCCGGTGGCAGCAAAGGGGTGACCATAAGCCAGCGAACCACCCAGGACATTGAATTTATCCATGTCTATCTCACCAATCGCGTCACTGCGACCGAGTTTTTCCTGTGCAAACTTCTTCGAAGCAAACATTTTCACATTCGCCAGGGTTTGCGCAGCGAATGCCTCATGCATCTCAATCAGGGTCAGATCAGAGAGTGTCAAACCGGCACGGTCCAGCGCCAGCGGGGTCGCGTAAGATGGCCCCATCAGCATATCCTGCTCTACGCCTATCGCAGAAAAGGCATAAGAACGAATATAGCCCAGCGGTTTCAGGCCCAGCTCTTTTGCCCGTCCTTCGCGCATCAGCAGTACCGCCGCACCACCGTCGGTCAGCGGCGTACTGTTGGCGGCCGTCACTGTGCCAAATTTACGGTCAAAAGCCGGACGCAATTTTGCGTAGCCTTCTACCGAGGAATCTTCGCGAATATTGTTGTCTTTATCGATCCACTGGCGATAAGGTTCCGGGAAAGCGGTGATCACTTCACCCTGAATCAACCCATCCCGCCACGCCTGGGCTGCCAGACTGTGAGAACGGTGGGCCAGTGCATCCTGCTCTTCACGGCTGATTCCGTGCGTTTTTGCCATTTGCTCCGCGGTCTGGCCCATACTTAAACCGGTTGAGTATTCGGCAACAGCAGGCGGAACAGGCATTAAATCTTTCAGGCTGAGCTTACTGAGCAGGCCCATCTTTTTGCTCATGGTTTTCGCTTTACTGAGCGCCAGTAAAGTGGCGGCCAGTTTTTTAGACACACCAATAGGTAAGACCGATGAGGAATCCGCACCGCCTGCAATACCAATATCAATGGTGCCCGAGATAATACTCTCAGCCACATTCGCCGCAGCCTGGAAACTCGTTGCACACGCTCGGGTCACACTGTACGCATCGGTGTGAATATTCATCCCCGTCCCCAGCACGATTTCACGGGCAATGTTCGGCGCTTCAGGCATCTGCACGACCTGACCGAACACGACCTGCTCAATCAAAGCGGGATCAAAATCAATCTTTTGCAGCATTTCATTGACCACCATCTTGCCTAAATCCAGTGCGGGGACACCGTTAAAGGCTGTAGCCTGGCGGGCAAAAGGGGTACGTAATCCTGTTACGACAGCGATGCGTTCACCCTGTTGGGTCGTGAGATTCTGGCGACGTGTCATCGCGGCTCCTTATCATTATGGTAGAGGTCAGACCACACCGATTGTAACGGCATTGTTATTTAATTCAAATTAATGTTTAAGAAGTTGGAGCAACCAAAAACAATGAAAAGTGTAAGGAGTTAAAACATAGCGCAAAAAAAAAAACCACACCGCTATGGTATGGTTAACAAACTCAACGTGTCAGTCGTTTGTGCAAGATTTGATAAAAGAGCGGACAATAACGTTCAGTATTCCTTATTGAGTTATCAATTGAAATACTGACACTTTCTGCGCGCAAGTAGTTGAAGGGTATACTCAGTCCGTAAAGGACGTTATCGAGGGTCAACCCCGACAACACAGCTACTATAACGAAAGCGGGCTGAGAGATATTGAGGGAAATCAATAACACAACAGTCTATTTTTATGAATCCAATTTCTGTTATCTCCCGTATTATTGATTATGGCTCAATGGATACGGACGGGCTACATCATGATTAAGCAATTTTTTCGCAAGAAAAACACAGATGCCTCGGTCTCTGTGGATATGAATAAGCAGACACGCTATGAAGCCCTGGTCAGGGCCTGGCACAAAGACCTTTACAGGTACGCCTACTGGCTGTGCCATGATCAGCATATTGCCGAAGATTTGGTGCAGGAAACCTGCCTGCGCGCATGGCGATCGCTAGACAGCCTGAATGATGACAGTGCGGCCAAAGCCTGGCTGATCACTATCCTGCGTCGCGAAAATGCCCGGCGTTTTGAGCGCAAGCAGCTCGATTTGGTCGACATAGACGATCACCCCGTTGCGGATGATCATGACACCGACGCAGGCGGTTTAAATGAGTCTGAACTGGGCCAGCTACAACATATGATCAAACAACTGCCGTCCGAATACCGTGAACCTTTGGTTCTGCAGGTCATGGCTGGATTCAACGGCGATGAAATTGCTAATATCCTGGGACTGAACAGAAACACAGTGATGACCCGCTTGTTCAGAGCGCGTAATCAGTTAAAAGATGCTTTAGAGAAACAAACCGAGCGGAGGGGCCACCAGAATGGACGATCTTGAATTTCGTCGCCGAATTTTGGCAGATCCTAATGATCAGAGTCCAGAAATGGTCGCTACGAAGAATGCGTCAATCGCTAACCGTAAACTCCACGATGAGTTACAACAATTAGACAGCAAGCTGTCCACCGCCATGAAAGTGGATGTTCCGGAAGATCTGGCCGATAAAATCCTGTTCCGCCAGTCCGGACAAGGCTACCGGGCCGAGAAAAAAGTACGCCGCCATTTAGCGATTGCGGCTTCCGTGGCTTTCCTGTGCGGTTTGTTAATCGGCCAGTTTCAGCCTGGGTTTTCGCTGAACCCCGCCAAAGACATGGGCCAGATTGCACTGGCACATATTTATAACGAAGCCGCTTTTGTCGACCAGGTTGATGAAGGAGTGTCACTGACTCAGGTCAACGCTAAACTCAAGCCTTTCGGGCCTGAACTCAGCAACCTGCCTTCTCATGTTTACTATCTCAATCATTGTGGTTTTGATGGCGGTGAAGCTCTCCACATGGTGATCGGTGGTAAACACGGAAAAATTACTGTTTTTGTCGTGCCCCAGTCTTCCAACGCCATGAAAAGCTTCGAAGACGGCAAAATGCGCGGTGTTGTCATGCCTTCTCAGAACGCCAGCCTGATAGTGGTGGGTAACAAAGGCGAAGATGTGATGCCTGTCGCCGAACAGCTGAAAGACGCCATGCGTTGGACCAGTATTTAACGTTGCGGTGGTATCACAATCAGAGACCACCGCAAAAAAATGCCGTTCTTTTCATCAGACAGATGCTTAGCACTCTATAAAAAACAACAAATTAGATACTGGTCTGATTTGTTGTTTTTTTGCCTGCTCCTACAATCGCTCCCCCACTGGCACAGCTAAAGTGTCAGCAAAGAACGATCAGGATAAAAATAACTATGTACAAGAAGCGTCTGTTTACAAAAACCCTGATGGCGACCGCCGTCATGCTGGCCTCGCAGCAGTCACTGGCAGCAGGATTCCAGCTTAACTCGCAATCTGCCACCGGCCTGGGTCGTGCTTTTGCCGGTGATGCCGTCATTGCTGACAATGCTTCAGTGATGTCGCGTAACGCCGCGGCGATGACCTTGTTTAATGCCCCTGCGATGTCACTGGGTCTGAATGTTATCGACACAGACATTGAAGTGAAAAATGCCCGGTATTCCACACCATATGGATCATCATCGCTGGACGATGCCCAGATTGGCGATCGCTCTTATGTGCCTAACTTGTATTACGTACACCCGGTGAATAACAAACTGGCTCTGGGTGCCGGTATTTATTCAAACTTTGGCACCAAAACCGAATTCAGCAGCAGCTACGCTGCCAACGAGTTTGGCGGCCTGACGGATGTGAAAAGCCTGAACCTGGCGCTGAATGCAGCTTATCGGCTGAATAACCAGTGGAGCGTAGGCGGTGGGTTAGACATCATTTACGGCCAGGGCAAATTGCAGCGTTCAAATCAGACATTAGAAGGACTGGTTCAGCAACAAACCGGTGTAGCCGGCCCACTGCTGGATGTGGATGTTGACGGCACCGCTGTTGGCTTCAATCTGGGTACAGTTTACGAACTCAATGATGCCAACCGCTTCGGCTTGTCGTACCACTACAGTCCCGAGCTGAAAGCCGAAGGTGATATATATGCGCAGACAGCCGGTGGCAAGCTGAATGGCCAGAGCTTACTGATGCCGTTGCCAGACATGGTTGAGTTTTCCGGTTTCCACCAGTTAAACAGTCAGTTCGCCGTTCACTACAGTGTTCAGTGGATTGAGTGGAGCAGCTTTGATGCGCTGAAAACCAACAAAGGGGTGACACTGAATGATTACCAGTGGCAGGATGGCTGGCACTATGCGATTGGTGGTACTTACACAGTGAACTCTGACTGGACCCTGCGTGCTGGTTATATGTATGACACCAGTGCTCAGGACAAGAAAACCTCCATTTCTGTCCCTGATTCAGACCGCCAGTGGTTTTCCGGCGGTTTCAGCTACAACCTGAACAGCAAGTCGACGCTGGACGTCGGCCTGACCTACCTGATGGGTGAAGATATCGCTGCAACCGAACAAACCACAGCTACCTCAATCAATGCGACAACCCGTGCTGATGCACTGCTGTACGGTGTGCAGTACAGCCGATCTTTCTAACTAAGAAAGTAAGATATAGCCAGAAAAAACTAAGCCGCTCGTCAGAGCGGCTTTTCTTTATAGGTTTTCTGAATTCCCGCCCTTCAGGTGGGTGTCAGAATTTACTGGCAGTTGGCTGCGCCCAGATCTTCCCAAACGCCCCATTCGCCTGTCGTCCCTGGCTCTTCACCTGTGGTCCACCATTTCGCTTTCCAGGATTTGCCTGAATGCGTCACGATATCACCGGCGTTATACACACTGCCGCTTGCCCAGGCATCGGTACAACCTGTTGAGCCATCGTCCTTCAGTACATTCACAGTAACAGACTCTGTCACTGAGTCGGTACCATCTGATACTGCAACGGTAAAGCTCAGCGGCGTATCGACTGTGTAGCTGTCAGCAACAAAACTCACTGTCGCCCCCTCTACTGTTGCGTTCACACCGGCAGGGACTGTCCAGGTAAAGGTCAGTGTATCGCCGTCGGCATCCGTGGATTGCGACGCATCCAGCACCACAGTATCACCGGCACTGGCCGTCGCCGGACCAGACACTGCCACCACAGGTGCCGTATTTGAGCCCGGGGCTTTGGCTGTCACTGTCACACTGTCCGTGGCGGTATCACCGGCATTGTCAGTGACTGTCAGCGTGAACACATACTGGGTATCTGCCGTTACTTCAGGAACCGCTACTGTTGCTGTTGCGGTATCAGATCCGGTCAGAGTCAGTGCCGGACCACTGGTTTGCGTCCACTGATAGCTGACGATCTGACCATCACGATCGCTGGATGCAGAGCCGTCCAGCGTCACAGACGCTGCGCCAGTGACCACTTGATCAACACCCGCTTTTGCTACCGGGGCGTAGTTGCCACCGCCGCCAGCCAGTGAATCCTGCATTGCATTGAGGATATCACCGTTATCCGCATCGATTTCCCATGCAAACAAACCAGCCAGCCCCAGGTTACGGACATACTGACCTTTGGCCAGCACTGAACGACGGTCGTCATAAGTGATCAGGTTACCGTTACTTGGATCGTATGCCCAGGGAGCTTCGGCCTGCTCATCATAGCCCTTAATCACAGCTGCATTATTAAGATAATCAGTCGCCACATCTTTATAGTCAATCACCCCGGCTTCCCACGAACCAGGTACCATACCGTTTCCGGTCCCTGTCATTGGGTTAGCAGGATCTGTCATACTGGCTTCGGTGACACCCGTCCAGCCACGTGCGTACATGGCTGTACCCAGTACCAGTTTGTTTGCAGGTACACCCTGTGCCAGCAGGCGGTCAATACCGTGCGAGGCTGTGTAAGCCGGACCTTGACGAGGCTCGCCGTTTTCATCAAGACCTGTGCCACTACAGACATCAGCAGACATGTGGCTGCCGCAGAACAGTGCTGTCTGGTGGCCAGGCTCGTTATTCCAGCCGCCGAAGAAGTCATACGTCATGGCGAAAATGTAGTCCATATACTGAACCGCATCGGCATAGTTCACGACATCTATCTTGTCATAACCCGCACCGATGGCAGATGTCAGCTCATACTCGCGGCCAGTTTCAGCTTCCAGCTCATCCAGCATTGCACGTAATTCGCGCATCAGAGCCACATACGCCGGGCCATCATTGACCGGATCGCCCAGGTTCGTATTCGCGCCTTTACCGCCCGGGAATTCCCAGTCGATATCGACACCGTCGAAGAATTTCCATGTTTTGAGGAACTTCTTCACACTGGCAACGAAGATGTCACGCTTGGCTTTATCGGTGAAAGAATAGAAGGGGTCAGACAGTGTCCAGCCGCCGACAGAAGGGACAATTTTCAGATCAGGGTAACGCTGTTTCAACGCCATCATCTGGCCATAAGTGCCTTTATACGGTGTGCTGTGGGTATGGCCCGATTGGGGTTGCGGCATCTGAACCGCCGCCCAAGGGTCATGGATCACCACTTCATAATCCGGGGTGCCCTGACAGGCACGATTTAAGGCTGCCAGGCTGTTGCCATTTTCAATCTCACCCAAAGATTCATTGGGTCCGCAAATAGGAATGAAGCCGTACAAAATGTGGGTCAGGTTTTGCGCCGGGATATTATCCACCGAGAACTTACGCCCGTACACGCCCCACTCAACAAAGTAGGCACCCACTACTGTATCTGCCGGCGTTGTGTAATTGCCATTATTGGCATCGACGTTCATAGGTAGTGGATCTAAATGGCTGCCATCGGTATCGGCAACAACAATGTCCGTTGCCGCACTGCTGGTACATTCTTGCGCCGCGCCAGTGCCGCTACAAAGCTCCACTGTCATGGCGTACTGTCCACCCTGAGCCACAGACAGGGTTGTTGAACCGGCTCCGCTGGATGCCGGAGCAATACTCTGCTCAAACACCACATCCCCGTTCAGTTTCACTCTCCACAGATCAGCGGTTTCACCAGAATAACGCTGCCAGGCCACAGGGACTTCTGCAGCAGGCTTAACCGTAATCAAGCTTTTGTAGGCTGAGGCCGCCTGATCAACTTCTACGATAGCGTAATCGGTTTCCATCCAGGCAATTTGCGGAGTGCCTGGTGCTGCCATCGCTCCCCACGACATAGTCATCACGGCTATACCTGCCGCGATAGGATTCAACTTATTGAAAAACATTACTTCGTTCCTTGAGTTAAAAAGTAAGTAATAAAACATGGATATGAAACCATGCTTATTAATCAATAGTTCAGTTTCTTTTTGTCGCAAAGAAAGAAAGTGGGATTTTTAATTTTGATACTGGGCTTTGTGATCTTATGCCAAGTGGGATGAAAATTTTCGTAATGAAACGGCATGAAGTGATAATTAATGCAAATATTCCACTAGCCTGAAATACATTAGTTCAATGCTGCAAATAAGAGTCACGCATTGATGGCCTGACTCTGGCTGACTGAACAGAAAATCAACCAAAGTGTTAACTTTGTCAGAAATGTTTTTATTCACAAAAAATTAACAGCAAAAGTTCTCATGCTGTAAAGATAAAAAAACCAGAACATTTGAGCTCTGGCTTTTGTTTCTCGCAGCAAACAATGGCTATTCGCTGTCTATTTCATCAAGAAAATCATCAAGATATTCTTCATTTTCCGGCTGTGCGGGTTCGGATTCCCTACCGCCTGCTCTGAAGTTCTTATATTGGATATAGGCATCGCGGGTGAAAGCATACGGATCCGGTGAGTTGTTCAGCATGGGTTCCTGCGCCACCAGTTTGGCCCTGTCTTCCATCCCTTCCACAGCCCACTTGCCTACGCTTTGCCAAAAAGTCAGCAGGCTCAGCGGCAAGTACAGCGCATCCACGCGATCCCCGACACCTTCACGTAAAGTCAAAGGGCCATAAGCAGGTATCATGAAATATGGGCCGTTGCCGACACCGTAATAACCAAGGGTATCAGGAAATGCCTGCTCTCCCGGTGGCGGAATATCGGCTGCTGTCGCGATGTCAATCAATCCGCCCAGACCAAAAATACTGTTAATCCAGAAACGGGTAAAATGATCCACCGCCTTTTCCGGGTTCTGCATCAGGAAACTGTTCAGCATGTTTGCCGGTTCTTCAAGGTTTGACAGGAAGTTTCTTAAACCGGTTCGCACCGGCGACGGCACATAATCGACATAGGCCAGCGACACAGGACGGACCAAATAGGGGTCAAGATAATCGTAGTTTACTGTCCACATGGCACGGTTAAACCCTTCAAAAGGGTCATAAACGGCACTTTCCGGCTCACTCAGGGCTTCCAGCTCTTCGGCATCCAGACCGGCAGCTTCAAGCTCCTCATCATCCAGGCCGTATTCGTTCCCGGCCAGTGTGTCCGGTGACGGATCTGGCGGCGAGCTGGCACATCCCATAAGGAATAATGTAACAAGTAGGGGTATGAACAGTTTTTGTTTCAATGTGTTAGCCACTTAATTAAATGCAAACAGACTGGGTAATGATATCCAGTCTGTTTCTTAACTGCCAGTATGTTTTAATACTGAGTATTAATGGTGATTGTCGCTTCTCCGCCTAACGGCACAATACCACTTTCACCAAACCAGTCGCCTTCTTTTGTCGCCACGTTACCGTCACTGTCGATTCGGGCCCTGACTATCAGCTCAGACTGTTTGGACATCAGCCGATCAGGGATCATGCTGTCTTGATCGGTTAAGGTGAGCGTCAGCGGAAAACGCGACAAGGGAATACGTCTGGCTGCCAGCGGCATGGGCGCACCATCTGCGGTATGGACAGACACCACCACCATCCCCTGCGCCGGTAGCGTCACCGAGGCACCAAGCTCAACCGTCACTCTGACACCCGGGCTGGGATTAACAGCCTGCGACATCTCCGTCTTTGCCTGGGCAATACTGCGCTCAAGCATATTGATGCGGTTATCACCTGCGCTGAGCTGCGATTTCATCTGCTCCCAGTATGTGATGGCAGCCTGATAATCAGCCTGTTCAAACGCATCAAATGCCATTAAAGATAACGCCTGCAGGTTGTCAGGATCGCGTTCCAGCAAGTGCGTCAGCATATTACGGGCAAGCTGAACCTGGCCTGGCTGTCCCCCCATCATCAGGGTCTGGGCATAACTCAGTTGCAGACTCGGATCATTCGGCGCCAGGTCCAGAGCACGCTTCATGGCCCCCTGGGCCGTTTCAACATCGCGGTTTGCCATGCCGATTCGTCCCAGCAACAACCAGCCGGTGGCATCATCCGGACGCTCATGCAACCGGGTACGGAGGCCTAAGGTCAGTTCTGCCATCTCCTGATCTGTCAGCGGAGCAGCATTGTCTCCCATCAGACGCTGAGTCAGCTGAGGCAGCTTTGACACCGTCTGCTGCCAGTCAGCCACTTTCGGCTGGTTACCCACCAACGCATAAAGACCGTACGCCACCCCGACAATCACCAGGATACCGGGAATTAATAACCAGGATTTAAACTGACTGTTCTGCTGCGCCTGTGTCTCCAGTACGTCATCCAATAACGACTGCTGCAGTTCAACTTCCAGTTCATCCGGATTCGACACCAGCCCTTCACTGCTCTCTTCTTTCAGTTCACCCAAGCGGTCACGAAAGAAAGCTTTGTTCAGTTCATCCCGGCTGGCAACCTGATCCTGATTACTTCCCACAAAGGCAGGGACAATGAAAAAAGCCAGCGCAATCAACACCAGGATCAGGGTGGAAATCCAAAATAACGTCATTTTTTCACCTTGCTTTCACCTGCCGAACCACTGGCAGCGTGCGGAGTTTCTGCCTCTTTTTCAATATCATTTAGCAATGCATGAAGACGGGCGGATTCTTTTTCATCCATTGGCTGAGACGAAGCCACCACTCCCTTCCTGGAACGATAGACCAGCACACTGGCGCCAATGAGCAGGAAACACAAAGGGCCCAGCCACAAAATCAGGGTAGATGGCATAAGCGGCGGATCATAAGTCACAAAGTTTCCGTAACGGGCAATCATATAATCTATGACTTCCTGCTTGGATTTTCCCTCACTCAGCATCTCATACGCCTTCTGACGCATGTCTTTGGCCAGTTCCGCATTGGAGTCAGCAATATTGTTATTCTGACATTTCGGGCAGCGCAGCGTGGCAGTCAGTTCCTGGAACGCAGCTTCCTGTTCAGGCGTCGAAAATTCGTAAACATCAATCGCCGCCTGAGCCGGCACACTGGCGGTAAACCAGCTTCCGATCAGCAGCGTACATACCGCTATCGCGTGTTTCATCCTTTCGCTTCCTCTTGCAGACGCTCATAAATCGGCTTGAGGGTGTCTTGCCAGTTTTGCGGATTGACATCGCCGACATGACGATAACGGATCACGCCACTGGCATCGATCAGAAAGGTTTCTGGGGCGCCGTACACGCCTAAATCCATACCCAGCATGCCATTACCGTCAAACAGACTGTGCATATAAGGATTACCGAGATCTTTCAGCCAGCGGTTGGCTTTATCGCGCTCGTCTTTGTAATTCAGGCCAATAATTTTGACCCCCTGGCTGGCCAGCTCATTGAGGTAGCGGTGCTCTGCGTAACAGGTCGGGCACCAGGTTGCCCAGACATTCAGCAGCAGAGGCTCACCAAGGAAAATATCCTGCTGATACAATTTGCTCGCATCTTCCAAATCTTCAAGGCGAAAGGCCGGGACGGGCTTACCGACCAGGACGGACTCCAGTTTGGTCGGATCGTCGCCGTCAGCATTGCGGGTCAGCTGCACCATAAAGACAGCCACCAGGCCCAGAAACAGGACTAAAGGAATAAAAAGCAGTTTCTTGTTCATCCATTCACCTCTGCGTGCGGGGTACTGACAACCGCTTCATCTTTCACTTCTTTTTTAAAGCGACGACGAAAACGGTAACGCTTGTCACTGATGGCCATTGCGCCACCCAGTGCCATCAGAAGCGCGCCCAGCCATAACCAGTTCACAAACGGCTTATAGTAAATACGGACTGCCCAGGCGCTGTCATCCAGCTGCTCGCCAAGTGCCACATAAAGATCACGGGTGACGCCGCTATCGATCGCCGCTTCGGTCATCATTGAGCCGGATACCGTATAAAAGCGTTTCTCGGCATGCAGTTCAGCGATGTGTTTTCCGTTACGGGACACCACAAAGTCGCCAATAAAGCCGTCATAGTTCGGCCCTTCAACATTACGCAATCCGGACAATTTAAAATCAAAGCCTTCAACGTTCACTGACTGGCCTGGCGCCAGACGAACGTCACGCTCCAGGTCATAATTAGAAACCAGCGTAATACCGATTAAGGTCACGGCCAGACCAATATGGCCCAGCACCATGGCCCAGTGACTGCGGCCAAGCTTACCGAGTCCGACCATCAGGCTATGGCGATGCGTGGCACGTTCATACACCTCATATCCCTGCAGAATAATGATCCAGAATGCCATCACCATACCCAGTACAGCCAGCGGCTGCAGCGGATCAGGACGCAGCCAGAGCACAAACACGGCCAATGGCAGGGTGATCACAGCGGTAATCAGTAAAGGCCGGCGGATCGTCGAGAAATTCTCACGCTTCCAGCGCACCAGGGGCCCAATCCCCAGGAAAAAAGCAAACGGAATCATCAGCCAGGTAAACAGGGTATTAAAGAAAGGTACACCAATAGATACCGAGCCCAGACCAAGCTGCTTATGAACCAGGGGTAGCAAGGTGCCGATCAACACCACCAGCAAGGCGGTGATCAGCAGCAGGTTGTTTGCCAGCAGGAAGTTCTCCCGTGAAAACAGGCTGAAACTGCCATGAGAGCGGATCTGTGCCCCGCGCAAGGCATACAGCAGGAGCGAACCGCCGATCACCACCACCAGGAAACCCAGAATGAACATGCCCCGCGCCGGATCAGAGGCAAAGGCATGCACAGACACCAGCACACCGGAACGCACCAGGAAAGTACCGAGCAAGCTCAGTGAGAAGGCCGATATGGCCAGCAGCACTGTCCAGGCTTTAAAGGTGCCGCGCTTCTCCGTCACTGCCAGCGAGTGCATCAACGCCGTACCGGCCAGCCAGGGCATGAAAGAGGCATTTTCGACCGGATCCCAGAACCACCAGCCGCCCCAGCCCAGCTCGTAATATGCCCACCAGGAGCCCAGTGCAATACCCACAGTCAGAAACGACCAGGCCGCAATTGTCCAGGGACGTGACCAGCGTGCCCAGGCCGTATCCAGCCGGCCTGTCATCAAAGAGGCAATAGCAAAGGCGAAGGCCACCGAGAAACCGACATAGCCCATGTACAGCATAGGCGGATGAATGATTAAACCGGGATCCTGCAGCAAGGGGTTCAGATCGCGACCATCAACAGGAAAATAAGGCAGCGTACGCTCAAACGGGTTGGAGGTGATGATGATAAACAGCAGGAAACCAACGGAGATCATCCCCATCACAGCCAGTACCCTTGCCACTGACTCCTGTGGCATGCCACGGCTGAACATGGCAACGGCGGCCGCCCAGGTGGCCTGAATCAAGACCCAAAGCAGCAATGAGCCTTCATGTGCGCCCCAGACTGCCGTCAGCCGGTAGTACCAGGGCAGGTTGCTGTTGGAATTACTGGCAACATAGGTCACAGTGAAATCATTGATGTAAAAAGCCCACGACAGCAATGCAAAAGACAGCAACAGCATCGCAAAGACGCCAAAGGTCAAAGGCCGGGCCAAACGCATCAGCACCGGGTTGTCTTTATAAGCGCCATACAGGGGATAAACACTCACCAGAAGCGATAACCCCAGTGCCAGGATAAGGCTGAACTGGCCTAATTCTGCAATCATTGCACGCTACCTTGCATTTGTTGATCGGTATATTTCAGAGGCTTATGATTTTTCTGCATCGCCTCAGCCACTTCAGGCGGCATATATTCTTCGTCATGCTTAGCCAGCACTTCATGCGCTTCCACTGTTTGGGCATCCACCAGCACCCCCTGAGCGACTATGCCCTGCCCTTCACGGAACAGATCCGGCAAAATACCGTCATAAGTTACCGTCACGGCCGGGCCGACATCAGCCACTTTGAAGCTGACCTGCAGCGAGTGGGGATCACGGCTGACAGAACCTTTGACTACCATGCCGCCAATGCGTAAACGCTGGCCCACTTCGGGTTTGGTGCCATCAGGTTTGCCCTCTACCAGCTCCGTCGGGGTATAGAAGAGATCCATATTCTGGCTCATGGCATACAAAGTCAGACCAACCGTCACACCAAGACCGGCCAGCAAGGCAATGATCACGGTGAGGCGTTTTTTGCGTCTTGGGTTCATAAGGTATTCTCCAGATTCTCGGCAGCTTTAATGCGTTGCTCGCGGGCAATTTTATTTTTAATGTCAGCGGCCAGACGACGACTCTTACGGATACTGGACCACAGAAGAATCAGCAAAGATAAGGCAGATATCCCATAGGCCGCCCAGACATAACTGGCGTAGCCGCCCATGGCAAGGAAATCGCTGAATGAATCGAAATGCATATTCACCTCACTGCATCAACTGACGAACCCAGGGACGGTGGCTTTCCCTGGTCAGAATTTCATTGCGCAGCCGGATCAGGGTCAGCGCACCAAAAAAGCAGGCAAAACCCAAAATATTCAGCAGTAATGGCCACAGCATTCGGCTGTCGATCGACGGTTTGGCAAATTTGGTAATAGTGGCGCCCTGATGCAGGGTATTCCACCACTCAACGGAATAATGGATGATAGGAAGATTGATCACGCCCACTATCGCCAGAATACCGGCTGCCTTGGCCGCCGTTTTCTGATCGTCAAAAGCGTTATACAGCGCAATTACGCCCAGATAGAGGAAAAGCAAAATCAGTTCAGATGTCAGACGTGCATCCCACACCCACCAGGCGCCCCACATAGGTTTGCCCCAGACAGCGCCGGTCAGTAATGCAATAAAGGTGAACACGGCGCCAATCGGTGCCATGGCTGCAGCTGCCATGTCTGACAAGCGCACCTGCCAGACTAAGCCGATAAAGGCCGCCACCGCCATCCAGAGATAGACCCCCATAGACCAGATAGCCGCCGGTACATGCAGGTAAATAATGCGGAAACTGTCGCCCTGCTGATAATCGGTTGGCGCAAAAGCCAGCCCCCAGACAGTGCCTGTCAGCAGGCTGATCACAGACAGTGCTGCAAACCAGGGCAGCAGGGTTCCGCACAGGCGGTAGCAGTTTTCTGCTTTAGCGTAGGGATGTAACCACTTCCACATAGTTTTTTACTCTATGATTAATAATAATATTTGTTTTATTCACGCTTCAGTTAACACTGATACGCAGTGATGCTGATATTGCAAAGGGAGCCAGTGTGGCAGATCCGGCTAACATTGCTCCCATCAAAGCTAATTGCCCCTGGTAACTCATCCCCAGTGACGCCGCCTCTATCGCCGACGTTGCAAAGATTAGCACGGGAATAAACAGCGGTAAGATGAGCAAGCTCAATAATACCCCACCTTTACGCAATCCCACTGTCAGTGCAACCCCAATCGCACCTAAAAAGCTCAGTGTTGGCGTGCCAAGCAGCAAGGTTAATACCACCGCAGTCCAGGTTGACCAGTCGAGTGACAATAAAATTGCCAATAAAGGGCTGATTATTATCAGAGGCAAGCCCGTCAGCAA
The DNA here is from genome assembly GCF_000425165.1 of Photobacterium halotolerans DSM 18316. Lineage (GTDB taxonomy): Bacteria > Pseudomonadota > Gammaproteobacteria > Enterobacterales > Vibrionaceae > Photobacterium > Photobacterium halotolerans. The sequence continues at coordinate 208,219 of NZ_KE384323.1, read as the reverse complement.
CCAGTGAGCCACCACTTTTGCCAGTGCCAATACCGGTAACGGGGTTGGCATCAGCATCATTTGTTCCAGCGAGCCGTCAACAAAATCGTCCCGGAACAGACGCTCCAGTGACAGTAAAGCCGCAAGCAAAGCAGCCACCCAGATAATACCGGGCGCGATACGCGCCAGCAGATTGGGTTCCGGCCCGATTCCCAACGGAAACAGGGTGATGACAATAATAAAGAACCACAATGGGTTGAACACATCGGCCTGACGACGAAACGCAATTAACAATTCCCGCCGGATAACCTGATACATAGAATGCAACATCACAGCGCCTGCCCCAGTGTCACCTTGCGCAGTCTGTTCTGCGCAGAAAACATATCCTGATGAGTTGTCAGCAGCACAATCCCGCCGCGTTCGGCATGGGAGACAAAAAGCTGCTCAAGGACTTTTACTCCCAGCTTATCAATAGCTGTCAACGGCTCGTCCAAAATCCACAGCGGATGGTTACTCAGCCATAAACGGGCCAAAGCCACCCGACGCTGCTGGCCGGCAGACAATTGTCCGGCGGGCACATCTTCGCGTCCGGCCAACCCCACATGGGCCAGAGCCTGCCAGATAGCATCATCACCATGCACTCTGGCCTGGCCACTGAGTCTCTCGCTGTTATCCAGCGTATGCATGGCCTGAAAAAAAGCCAGATTTTCTGAAGCGGTTAATTCGCGCTTGACCCCAGTTTGATGTCCCAAAAACAGCATCTGACTATGATACTCTTCACGCACATGGCCTATCTTGTTATCGTGCCAATAAACATCGCCGGTATCAGGAGAACCGAGCCCCGCGATGATACGCAATAAGGTCGTCTTACCGGCCCCGTTGCGGCCTTCAATCTGAACCAGTTCGCCAGAAGCCACATGAAATTGGAGGTCATCGAACAATACGCGCTCGTCACGGGTACAGCTCAATCCTTTGACTGATAACATAGGGATGAGACATCCTGAATGACACAAATAATCCTCGGATAATATCACAGCGACTGAGATCTTTGTTAGTTTCAGGCTGTTATAGATCCGGCAGCAAGGTAAGTAAATGTGACCTCTATATCTCAATCCTCTGCTTATCCGTCAGCAGCGACCAGTACCTCTAAGACAACTGCGCCGCAGCAGACCGCTTCGGTCGGCCATGCCAATCAGGCTCAGCTAGGATCGACTGTATTCCAATCCGGCCAGCAAATCAGCCAACTTTCACACTTGCTAACACAACTTCATGTGTTGCAACGATTATTTGCCAATTTACCTCCTGCGGTGAGCAGCCAGGGTTCACCGATCGCACCATGGCTGTCTCAGCTGGTGCTGCCGCGCACGCCGGCCGATATCGCACCCTGGTTACAGCAAGGGGCCGGCAAAGACAGCCTGAAAGCACTGGTGACCCAGCTGACGCAGCCCGACAGTCCGCTGGCTAAGCTACTCGCCAGCCTGCCGGCTGATTCGCAAGCCGAACTCAAAGCGCTGATCCGCCTGGCCGCCGAGCAGCGTATTGCCGGCGCGCCAGCCGGACGCGACGAGAACACGCCTTTTATACTGCACTTACCGCAGAATAACGGCCGCGAAATCCGTCTCAGTGTGTATTCCAACGCATCGCAACAAGCATCGAAACGCCAGTCACCCGGCCGGGCCTGGACCGTCAAACTGGGGCTGCCTGTCGGTGAGTCGCACACATTAGAAGCCACTGCCGTCTGGCAAGACAGCCAGCTCAATCTGGCTTTCAGTTGTGAACAGCCAGACATACTGACATTAACTGAACAGTTAACACCTCAGCTGTTGCGTCGCCTGAAACAACTGGAGATTAACTGTGAGTCCGTGAGTTTTCATCAGGCGCAAGCCAATGAAGATGCAGCGCCGGACATCAACCCGCAATGCGGCATCAGGATCAGCGTATGACAACAGAACAAAACCGGGCTATCGCGTTGAGCTACGATGGCTATAACACCCCGTATGTATCAGCGAAAGGCTATGACGACTGGGCAAGAGAGATCATTGAGCAGGTCAAAGCCCAGGGAGGATTGATACACCAGGATCCGGCACTGGCTGAGTACCTCAACAACCTGGAGGCCGGGGATCACATCCCGCCCGCCCTGTTTGTGATCATTGCCGAACTGATTGCTTTTTCCTGGGTCTTAAACGGAAAAACCCCTCCCGGATGGGAAGGGCCTGTGTCTGTAAATGAAACCGTCTGACGCCATTGCGTGCAGTGAAAGCAGCCGGGCCTGGTACTGAAGCTATGTACTAAGGCTGTGTACTAAAGCCATACACTGAAGCTGCGAATGGCTGAAACCGTCAATAGCTGAAGCCGCGAATAACAGCGGCAAGGTGTCACTATCGACAAACAGCAGCCAGCAACAAAGTGCTATCGCCGGCCTTTATGCATGCGCTGCTGTAACCGCAACAGCAGTTCAGCTTCCGCTTTCGGCAAATCACACTCTTCCATCAGCTCATTGACGTCAGCACCCAGCTCGACCATTTTACTGGCGCGGCTGTACAGGCGGCCATCGGGATCCTGCATGGCCATTTCACCCTGACGCTCAGACAATTCTTCCTGCTGGCGGGTTAATATGGCCATTTTATTACTCATTGCCATCGTACCCGCACGCAACTCATGAAACTGTTTGGTTAAGCTTTCCTGCTGCTGTCTGGCGGTTTTTAACAGCAACTCTGCTGCTGCAAACTTGGTTTCCAGATCCTGACGTGCTTTTCGCTCACGCCGGACCAGCACAACCGCTATCACTACTGCCAGCAAAGCAACAACCAAAGGCAGCCATTCAAGCAAGATAGCAGGCATCAGAGATACGCCATCTCTTCCCATTCTTCATCAGACAGGAGCTTGTTCAGATCAACCAGGATCAGCAGTTGATTATCACGGTTACTGACGCCTTGAATAAACTTGGCGCTTTCATCAGTGCCCACACTTGGCGTACTGTCGATTTCAGAGCTGCGCAGATAAACCACTTCTGCCACACTGTCGACCATAATACCGATAACCTGCTTTTCAGCTTCAATGATTACGATACGGGTATTATCTGAAATCTCACCTGACATCAGGCCAAACCGTGCACGGGTATCAATCACAGTGACCACATTGCCACGCAGGTTGATAATTCCCAGTACGTAATCCGGCGCACCCGGCACCGGGGCGATTTCAGTATAACGCAGCACTTCACGAACCTGCATTACATTGATACCGTAGGTTTCCTCTTCCAGCTGGAAGGTCACCCACTGTAATACCTGGTCGTTACTGTCTTCTTTTTGAATCTCGGCAACACTTACCTGCGACATGCTGTATCCTCTCCGGCCATCGTCACAAAACGCTCTTCACATCCAAACCCGCTTTCAGCATGGAAATGAGTTCATTGACATGAATTAAAGCACACATTTTCTCTTTAACCATACCCGCCAGCCAAGGCCGTTTACCTGCCTTTTCCCGCCAGCGAACACTTTGTTTTGTCAGGGTTTCTGTTCCGTGAAGTTGATCACATGCCAGTCCCCACTTACTTTCTCCCAACATGACCACATAGCGGTAGTTTTCCTGATGGTCATCATTGTGAATAGATTCAGGCATCACCCATCTGGCGGTATCCACCACATCCAGCTTCCGGTTCTGTACCGGCTGCAAGCCAAGATACCAGTCCGGGCGGCCAATAAGGTGATTCATCTCACCCAGTTGGTGAATCCCTCCCAGCTCTGTCAGCGGCACCGCAAAAGTCACCCCGTTAACAGCAAAGAACAGCGCCTGAAACTCTGTTTGCTCACTGGCGTCAGGTAACGTCCAGGAAGGCGGTGGCGGCTCCGCTGTCAGTTCGGGCTCAGGTGCAGCTTCGGCCACAGTTTCCTGCACACTCTCTTCTTTATCAAGAATGTCTGGAACAGGCTCCGTTGCAACTATTTCACTCTGAGGCTGAGAGCTTGTTTCCAATTCAGCCGCCGGTGCCGGCTTTTCAGCAACAGCCGGAGCCTCAGCAACCTTAGGCAGCACCTGCATCAGCTGAACACTCTTTTGCGGCTCTGCATAGGGAGCCGACTCATCAGCTGACACCTGTGCAGTCACTGCCAGCGATTGTTTCAGCGGTTCTGGTGCAGCGTCCTGATGCTGAGTCTGTACGCTGTCGTCCTCAAACCAGCCCGGATCGTCTAAAACGGTTGGCTTAACATCTTCTTGTTGTTGCTTTTCCAGTTCAGCCAATTGCTGTTGCTCGGCAATCCAGGCTTCGCTTTCAACAATGACTTCCTCTTGCATTTCTGACATCTGATCCAGAAGACGCTGCAACTGGTCAAGATCCGTTCTTGTCCGCGGAGGAGTAAACCTGACTTCAGGTACACTCAGCTCCGGCTCTGCGGAAAGTGGAGCCGGCGCAGCCGCGTTTGGCAATTGGGTTGCCATTGCCCGCAGTGACGGCGGTTCGCCCCCTTCAGCAAACGAGTTCGCAGACGCGTTATTCCGCCCGGGTTGATCCAGACTATTAAAATCAAAGGGCTGATGAGTCTGGGTTTTCTCCGAAAGGGCTTTCTCCGCCAGACTTATCGCATCATCAGACTCACTGTCACTTTGCCGCTCTTCCGCGGCATCAACAGCACAATCAGACAACAACGCCTGGCCGTCATGTTCCTCAGCAAACGACGGCAAGTCATCCTGCGGGCCGACAGTGTCCGCGCTATCCTCTTCGGGCAGCAAAGAATCATCCAGCAGTCCGAAAAAGTAATCATCTAATGCCTGTTCACTGGACAGCTTTGCGTTATCGCTCATCTTGACCCAGCCGCTCCAGATAATTCAGTAAAGTTTTATACGCAAACACACCGCGAGAGCCACGTGCGTACAGGGATGGCGGCATATGCTTGATACTGGCATCACGAAATTTGGTATCAATGGGCACAGCAGAAGCCCAGACCTGATTGGCATAACGCGACTTCAGTTCCTGCAGGGTTTCCAGCGAGGCCCTGGTCCGTTTGTCATACATGGTTGGCACAATAGTGACTTTGAATTCATCCGGCCTGGATTTTTGCATGATTTGCAAAGTACGCATCATGCGCTCCAGACCTTTCATCGCCAGAAATTCCGTTTGCACCGGAATCAAAATGCGCTCACTGGCAGCAAGCGCATTGACCATCATGACCCCCAGGATCGGGGGGCAGTCAATCAGCACATAATCGTATTCTTCTTCCAGGCATTTCAGTGCCTTTTTCAGAATCAGTCCCATGCCGCTGCGAGTCCCCATGACCCTATCCAGAGTCGCCAGCGACATGTGCGCAGGTATCAGATGGATATTTTTAAACCGTGTTTCCAGCACCAGAGGTTTGACTGTGTCACGGTCGATCGTCGACAGCTGGAACAAATCAAACAGGCTGGATTCCAGGCGATCAGAATCAAAATTTAAGTATGTCGTCAGTGATGAATGCGGGTCAGTATCCACCAATAATACGCGCTTGTTTCGTTCACTTAACAGGCCCGCCAGACTGACAGTAGTCGTGGTTTTTCCCACGCCACCTTTCTGGTTGGCAATGCTCCAGACTACCACGACATCTCCTTAAGCTAAGCCAACCTCAATCAGAATACGCTCAGCGATGCGATCCAAAGGAAGATCTTCGGTCGATATCCCCGCCTTGGCAACCGCCTGTGGCATACCGTATACCACACAACTGTCTTCATCCTGGGCCCAGACAGTTGCACCGGCAGACTTCAGCATACGCGATCCGTCACGTCCGTCTGCCCCCATTCCGGTCAGGATCATCGACAGCACCTTGTCATGATACACCTTGGCTGCAGAGCCAAAAGTGACATCGACACAAGGCTTGTAGTTCATGCGATCGCCACCATCAATAATACGCAAACGCACATTGCCCGGGCGGCCTTCCAGCATCATTTGCTTACCGCCAGGTGCCAGATAGGCGGTACCTGGACGCAATACATCGCCATCTTCGGCCTCTTTCACGCCGATTTTACAAAGGTTATTCAAACGCGCCGCAAAGGCCGCGGTGAATGTTGCAGGCATATGCTGCACCAAAACAATCGGGTACGGAAATGAGCCAGGCAACTGAGTCAGAATTTTTTGCAACGCCACAGGACCGCCGGTCGATGTACCTATCGCCATCAGCTGATACTGTTTACCTGTCGCTTTAAACCGCGCGGTCGGACGAACCTGTGCCGGTGCTGAGCGTGTCAGCGTCGTGGCGGCAGCAGAACTGGCTGCCGGACGGTTTGAGGTCAGCGGACGCTCGGCGGGCGATGGCGTGACCGGACTGCTGGTACGCACAGACGCTCGCATAAAGACACGTTTACGGGCCAGCTCAGCGACACGTTTTTGCAGCAGAGAGATTGCTTCGTCTTTATTACGCGCAATATCTTCAAATTTTTTCGGCAGAAAGTCTAACGCGCCCGCATCCAGAGCATCTAATGTTGCCCGCGCGCCCTCATGGGTCAGCGAAGAAAACATCAGGATAGGGGTCGGGTTCGATTTCATGATTTCGCGCACTGCGGTGATACCATCCATCACAGGCATTTCGATATCCATAGTGATGACGTCAGGTTTCAGTGTCCGCGCTTTTTCAACGGCTTCTTTACCGTTAACAGCATCGCCAATCACTTCAAGGCGCGGATCCGCATTAATAATTTCACTCACCCGGCGGCGGAAAAAACTGGAGTCGTCCACCACCAACACTTTTACTGCCATGTTATATCTTTCCGTAAGCAATCAGGCCTGAATGAACAGGGGCCTTCTAAGCCCCTGTCAATTATTATTATCTGCGGCCTGCGTAATGTTTCAGAAGGTTGGGGACATCCAGAATCAGTGCAATGTGGCCATCACTGGTGATGGTGGCACCCGCCATACCGGGTGTGCCCTGCAATAACTCATCGAGCGGCTTAATCACCACTTCTTCCTGACCAATAAGCGTATCCACCACAAAGCCCATTCTCTGATGGCCTATCTGGACAATCACCACATGCCCAAGTTGTTTTTCCCGCTTGGAAGCACTGTGACCTGCCAGCCAGTCCTGAAGATAGAACAGCGGGATCGCTTTATCGCGCACTATGATAGTCAGCTGACCATCAACCACATTGGTCTTACTGAGATCCAAATGGAAGATTTCATTCACACTGGCCAGTGGCAGTGCAAATGGCTGGTCAGCCACACCGACCATCAGCGTAGGCAAAATAGCCAGTGTCAACGGCACTTTAATATCAATGCGTGTGCCTTTGCCCAGATTGGAATCAATATAAATGGAACCGTTCAGCTGGCTGATAGCGGTTTTTACAACATCCATACCGACACCACGACCGGAAATATCAGAGATTTCTTTCTTGGTCGAGAAACCGGGTGCGAAGATCAGGTTATAACATTCGCTGTCGGACAGACGCGCAGCGGCATCGGCATCCATCACACCGCGATCCACGGCGATTTGACGCAGTCGATCCGGGTCCATACCGCCGCCATCATCTTCGATAGTCAGCAAAATATGATCCCCTTCCTGCGCCGCAGACAAAAGCACGGTGCCAATACGTGGCTTGCCGGCTTTCTCGCGGATATCGGGCATTTCAATACCGTGGTCGACCGAGTTACGCACCAGGTGGACCAGCGGATCGGCCAGCGCTTCCACCAGGTTCTTATCAAGATCGGTTTCTTCGCCGCGCATTTCCAGCACAATTTCTTTTTTCAGGCTACGGGCCAGATCGCGTACAACGCGTGGGAAGCGGCCAAAAACTTTCTTGATTGGCTGCATACGCGTCTTCATCACCGCTCCCTGAAGATCAGCGGTGACCACATCCAGGTTCGAAACAGCTTTTGACATTTCTTCGTCATTACTGTTCTGGCCCAGGCTGATCAGACGATTACGGACTAATACCAGCTCGCCAACCATATTCATGATGGTGTCCAGCGTAGACGTATCAACACGGACCGTGGCTTCAGCCTGAGTCTTGGATTTTTCTTTTAATCCTGTTGCTTTACGCTCCGCCACAGCTTGTGGCATCTCAGTCACAGACTGAGAGGTGACAGACTCAGCAGCTGGCTCAGCTTTGGCCTGTAGCGCAGAAGCCGGCTTGGTCGCGATCGCCAGCTCTTCATCTGACGGTCCTTTACCGCTACCGTGCAGTTCATCGAGCAGACGTTCAAATTCATCATCTGTCATTAAGTCGCTATCACCGGCCCCAGCTGCATTCGCGGCAGGCGGCTCAGACGCTTGCGCAGCCACCGGCGCGGCTGGCACGTCAGCTCCCGGGGTTTCTGTTCCAGGCGCGTTACCTATACCATGCAGCTCATCAAGCAGGCGTTCAAACTCATCGTCAGTGATATCGCCATTGTCGATGTCGGTCGAGACAGGAGCGCCCTGAGCAGCACTGGGAACAGCACTGGCTGGCGCGGCGCTCGGGCTTCCGCCCGCACCATGCAGCTCATCAAGCAGGCGCTCAAACTCATCCTGGGTGATTTCATCAACCGAACCGCCGGCAATCGCAGGTTGCTCAGGTGCCGCCGGTGCCGCCGGTGCCGCTACAGGAGCGTCAACCGATGCCGGGGCAGAGACAGCTGCCAGCTCTTCGGCACCCGGTGGCTGGCTGTAATAATGCAGCGCATCCAGCAGGCTTTGCTCAGCGGGTACAATCGGCTCACGATCCTGCACCTGTGAGAACATCACATTGATGGTGTCCAGTGCCTGAAGGATGACATCCATCAGCTCTGACGTCACAGTGCGTTTACCGGTACGGAGTAAGTCAAAAATATTCTCAGCACCGTGGCAAGCGTCAACCAATGGCGTTAACGCCAAAAACCCGGCACCACCTTTAACAGTATGAAAGCCGCGGAAAATGGCATTCAGCAAATCTGTATCATCTGGACGACGTTCCAAATCTACTAACTGCTCGGAAAGTAATTCCAGAATTTCCCCGGCTTCGATTAAAAAGTCCTGCAGGATATCTTCGTCTAAATCAAAGCTCATAAGCTTCCCCTAAAATCCAAGGCTTGATAGCAAATCATCGACGTCATCCTGGGTAGACATAACGTCAGTGCGTTCAGCACTGTTGATAATTGGCCCTTCCGGGGAGAGTGTTTTGTCTTTCTGGCTCACTACCACTGAGCTTTCACTCTGTTCAATACCGGCAGCCTTAAGAATCTCAACCAACTGATGCTCCACTTCATGAACAAGCTCGATCACTCTGCGAATAACCTGGCCTGTCAAATCCTGGAAGTCCTGTGCCATCAGAATATCGGTCAGATGACGGTGCAACTGCTCGCTGTCACCGTCGAGCTGAACTAATAATGCGTCAATATCGTGACAAAGCTGTTTAAATTCGCCAAGGGTGATCTCCCCGTGCATTAAACTTTGCCACTGGGGTTTCACTTGCATCAGACGTTCACGCAATAAATCTGCGATAGGAAGAGTGCCTTCAACAGCATCCATGGTCCTGTTGGCCGCTTCCTCGGTTTTGTCTATCACATAATTCAGACGGCCGCGTGCATCCGGAATGTCGGTAGTCGCCAAATCAGCAATACGGGGATCCAGACGAAAATTCTGCAATGAGTCATGTAATTGACGTGTCAATTTACCCACTTCGAGATACATCGGATCCCGGCAATCCGACACCAGGCTTCGGAACAACTCATCCGCGTCCTCTTGCTGGTCTTTTTCCAGCAACGCGACGAGTTGTTTCGCCTGTTCAAGTGAAATCATATGTGTCTACCCTAGTTAGCGTCAGACTGACGGCATCACTGCATACGCTCGAAAATCTTGTCCAGTTTTTCTTTCAGCGTGGCAGCGGTGAATGGCTTAACAATATAGCCATTAACACCAGCCTGAGCAGCTTCGATGATCTGCTCGCGCTTGGCTTCAGCAGTAATCATCAGTACTGGCAGGTGTTTCAGGCTGGCATCGGCCCGGATCTGCTTGAGCAAGTCAATACCTTGCATGCCCGGCATATTCCAGTCGGTGACCACGAAATCGAAGTCGCCTTTCTTTAGCATGGGTAACGCAGTCAATCCATCATCCGCCTCCTGGGTGTTATTAAAGCCCAGGTCACGTAGTAAGTTCTTGACGATACGGCGCATTGTTGAAAAGTCGTCAACAATGAGGATTTTCATATTTTTATTCAAAGTTGCCTCCACTGAGGTCACAGTGTTTCTTCTAAATCGTGTGTTTATGAAGCAGTCCAAGCAGACAACTTGGCCCGCAGACGCTGCATTGCCTGACTGTGAATCTGGCAAATACGGGATTCACTGACACCTAAAACGGCACCAATTTCTTTGAGGTTGAGTTCCTCGTCGTAATACAACGACAACACCAGTGCTTCCCTTTCCGGCAATGTGCGAATAGCGCCGGCCAGCGCGTGGCGAAAACTGCCATCCGCAACATCCTGAAAAGGGAGATTTTCTGCCACTGAATCTTCGGTTGCTACCGTATCTTCTGAGACACCCAGGTCGTCCATACCCACTAGGCGACCACAATTAACATCATTTAATGCCTGATGGTACTGTTCGAGTGTCATTTCGAGATATTCAGCAATTTCCTGGTCATTCGGATCGCGGCCGAGGCGGCTTTCCAATTGGGCAATGGCTTCAGATATCCGACGGTTGTTTTTGTACACGGAGCGGGGAACCCAGTCGCCACGACGGATATCATCCAGCATGGCGCCCCGAATTCGAATTCCGGCAAAAGTTTCAAAACTGGCACCTTTGCTCGGATCATAGTTCTGTTGTGCTTCCAGCAAACCAATCATGCCAGCCTGGATCAGGTCTTCCAGCTGCACATTGGGTGGCAATCGCGCCATCAGGTGATGCGCAATCCGCTTCACCAGTGACGAATACCGCTCAACAAAAGCATGGGGGGATTCCTGATATCGGCCGTATGTTTGTGCTTTATTCACCCAGAGGTACCTCTTCAGGTGTTGGTTTAACTAATAACTTTTCAACAAAAAATTCCAGATGTCCGGCCGGATTGTTCGGTACCGGCCAGGTCAACGCTTTGTTGGCGAGCGTTGTCAGGGCCAGTGCCGCTGGGCTTCGTGGGAAAGCTTCCACGACCACTTTTTGTCGCTTAATAGACTGACGTACCCTGTCATCTAATGGAATACAGGCAACCAGCTCCATGTTGGCCTGCAAAAACCGCTCAGTCACCCGGGTCAGCTTGGCAAACAGCTCTCGCCCTTCGCGGTAACTGCGTACCATATTGGCCACAATTTTAAACCGCTGTACCTGGTATTCGCGGTTCAGGATTTTAATCAGTGCATAAGCATCGGTAATGGAGGTCGGCTCATCACACACTACAATTAGTACATCCTGGGCCGCACCGGCAAAACTCAATACCATATCTGAGATCCCTGCAGCAGTATCCACCAGCAGGACATCCACTTCATCTTCAAGGGTGGCAAACGCGCGGATCAGGCCAACGTGCTGAGCACTGGACAGTTCCGCCATATTTTGCGTGCCTGAAGAGGCCGGTATGATTTTTACGCCGTAAGGACCTTCGATAATGATGTCCCGGAGATCGCACACACCCGACAGGACATGAGACAGGTTACGACCCGCTCGCAGCCCCAGCATCACATCAACATTGGCCAGGCCAAGGTCGGCATCCAGCACCATCACTCTCTTGCCCTGACGGGCCATGGCAATCGCCATATTCAGTGTGATATTGGTTTTACCCACACCGCCTTTACCACCACTGACAGTGATCACTTTGGTCGAGGCCAGTTTTGTCATACGGCGCAAGCCGCTTGCTTGATCGTGCATCATGTTCTCAATCATAAAAATCCGCCCCCTGGTTATCTGCGCTATCGCTGCTCCAGAAGTGGGTTTGCTGGCCCATGTCGTTTTCCAACAACTCGTTTGCACGGTTAACCATGAAGTGTCCTGTGGCGACTTTAATGTCTTCAGGCACTCGTTGACCGTCCGCCAGATATGCGATCGGCAGAGCACTTTCCAGTGTGACACTGATAACTTCACCCAGACTGAGGGTTTCATCCAGCTTAGTCAGCACGCAACCCGACAGCGGGATACGACGGAAATGCTCAATGGTTTCGTGCAGAACGCGGCGCTGGGAGGTCGCCGGTAATACCAGAAAGCTACGAATTTGTGAGCCACTATTATGCATCAGGGTATCCAGCTGTTCCTGCAGGCGAAGATCCCGTTGCCCCATGCCTGCTGTATCCAGCAGCACAAGGCGGCGATGCCGTAACTGATGAAGTATATCGGCAAGCTCTTCGGCATCTTTAGCAACTCTTACCGGACAGCCCAGAATTCGACCATAAGTCGCCAGCTGTTCATGTGCACCGATACGATAGGTATCTGTGGTGACCAATGCGATTTCATTCGGACCAAAGTCCATCGCCGCTCTGGCGGCCAGTTTGGCGATTGTCGTTGTTTTGCCCACACCGGTCGGGCCAAGCAGTGCGACCACGCCCCCGGTTTCGAGAATACAGTCATCGGTGGTAATGATCTGGTCGGCCAGCAGCTGAAGCAAGGATGACCAGGCCTTGTGCGGCTGGACATCTTCAGGGATATAACAAGCCAGCTGATCGGCCAGCTCGGCTGATAAGCCCATTTTTTCCAGGCGCTTGATCATCATGGCCCGCATCGGCTCACGACGCTCGACCTCCTGCCACATCAAACCAGACAGCTGGTGTTCAAGCAGGCGGCGAATCGACGCCATCTCACTGCGCATGGCATCGAGATCATCGTCACGACGCGGCGCGCGCTGTTCATAGCGGCTGGGATCGAGCCGGTTCTGAAAAGCACTGTTTTTCTGGCTCGCCGCCGCAGGATTTGCCCGGCCGGTGCGTCCGGCCGGTGCGTCGGCGTCATGATTTTGGCGGTAGTCGCCGTAGGCATTCGGTGCTGACTGTCGTCCGCCCGCCCCGTAAGGGTGAGAAGACTGACGCCTGTCACTGCCGTAAGGGCTGCTCTCAGACTGGGGGCGGGAAGAATAGTCATATCCTTGACGTTCAGCAGGGTGGCCGCCGGTGTGCTTCGACTGGCGCTGCAATAAGGCTGACAGGGAGTCCACTTCTGTTTCGGGATCCTGAGCATAATTCTGCAGCACCTTGGCAAAGTGGCCGCTGCCGGACTGCTGCAGCTGTACCTTGTCGTCAGCCAATTTGCGTCTGGCCTCGCCAAAACGTTCAGCCAGGGCATCACGGGCAGGTTGTGACGGTGACGGTACCTTGGCTTCGCTGGCGTCATTATCTACCGCCGCCACGATCTCAACACCGCCGGTCACTTTCTTATTGGACATAATCACCGCATTCGCACCGAGTTGTTCTTTGACTTCACTCAGCGCGGTTCGCATGTCCTTGGCAAAAAATCGTTTAATTTTCAATTCAGTCTTCCCATCCGGTGACGGATTACCCTGCACGTTTTGGCTGACTCAGTCAGCCTGGGGACACCTAGTTACCCACTGCATTCACAATACGGATTTGCTTTTCATCAGGGATTTCCTGATAAGAGAGCACCCGCAGTGTCGGGATGGTGTTTTTCACAAATTTGGCTAACGTGCCGCGCAGTACGCCAGACGTTAACAGTACAGCCGGTTCGCCTTTCAACTCTTGCTGATGTGTGGCTTCGGTCAAAGAGCGCTGCAGACGTTCTGCCAGACCCGGCTCGATACCGGAGGACTCGCCCCCGCTTGACTGCATTGTTTTATGCAATATTTGTTCCAACTCAGGAACGAGCGTGATAACAGGTAACTCAGGCTCTATTCCATTGATTTCCTGAACAATTAGGCGTTTGAGGCCAATACGTGCAGCGGCAGTAAGAATGTCAGGATCTTGACTCTTACCGGAATACTCGGACAAAGTCTGAACTATGGTGCGGATATCCCGGATAGGCACACCTTCATGCAGCAGGTTCTGCAGCACTTTCACCACAGCCCCTAACGGCAACTGGTCAGGGACAAAATTGTCCACCAGTTTCGGTGTCGACTGCCCCAGCACTTCCAGCAGGTTCTGTACTTCTTCATGCCCGAGCAACTGAGAAGCATTGTTCACCAGAATCTGACTCAGGTGGGTTGCCAGTACAGTGGCAGCGTCAACAACGGTATAGCCCAGTGCCTGAGCATGCTCTCGCTGCGATTCTAAAATCCAGATCGCTTCCAGCCCGAAGGCAGGATCGGTCGTGCGCTCCCCTTCCAGGCTGCCAAACACCTGACCCGGATTGATGGCCAGCTCCATATCAGGGTGAATGTTTGACTCGCCATTGTTCACCCCCATCAGACTGATGCGGTAGGTATTGGGTGGTAATTCCAGGTTGTCACGGATATGGACAGGCGGAACCAGAAAACCGAAATCTTGCGACAGTTTTTTCCGGACGCCTTTGACCCGCTCCAGCAGCTCGCCGCCCTGTTCTTTATCAACCATAGGGATCAAGCGATAACCGACTTCCAGGCTGATGGTATCCATCGGCTGGACATCATCCCATGACAATTCTTTGGTGACGGGTTTGCTGTCCAGCGCCTCAGGCGGGGCGGATTCTGCCAGCACTTTTGCCTGTTGCTCTTTCTTCACCCGCCAGTAGGCAATCAGGCCAATGATCAGCGCCAGCAGCAGAAACGGAATATGAGGCATGCCCGGAACAATACCCATCACAAATAAAATCCCGCCTGTGATGATCAGCGCCTGGGGGTTATTGAACATCTGGAACAACATCTGTTGCCCCATGTCTTCGTCAGTATTTTGACGAGTCACCATCATGGCAGCGCCGATGGACAGCAACAAAGACGGGATCTGCGCTACCAGACCATCACCTATGGTCAGCAGGCTGTAGATATGAATCGCCTCATTGAAACTGAGATCATGCTGGCCCATACCTATGATCAGGCCACCAATAATATTGATGAAGAGGATCAGAATACCGGCAATGGCATCCCCTTTGACAAATTTAGAGGCACCGTCCATCGAGCCGTAAAAATCGGCCTCTTTGGTGACTTCGCTGCGCCGTGTGCGTGCCTGCTCCTGATCAATGAGCCCGGCGTTGAGATCGGCATCGATTGCCATCTGCTTGCCCGGCAAAGCATCAAGGGTAAAGCGGGCACTGACTTCGGAAATACGGCCGGCACCTTTGGTGACTACCATGAAGTTGATGATCATCAGAATAAGGAATACCACCAAACCAACCGCGTAGTTCCCCCCGATAACCACAGAGCCAAAGGCGTCGATCACCTGGCCTGCCGCCTCCGGGCCTTCATGACCATTCAGCAAGACCACCCGGGTTGACGCTACGTTCAGTGCCAGCCTGAGCAGAGTGGCAATCAGCAGTACGGTCGGAAAAGCCGCAAAATCCAGCGGGCGGCGGGTGTACACTGTCACCAGCAGTACCACCAGAGCCAGGGCAATATTAAAAGAAAAGGCCATATCCAGCAGCATTGCTGGCATTGGCAACACAACCATCGCCAATGTTGCCAGTACCATGACAGGGGCGCCGATTGCAGGCAGTGACTGTAATCGGTGTAAAGGCAATTTATCTGAAAAAGGTATCGGCAGCTTCATGCATTCTTATTTGATTGGAATCGGTTAATCGTCAGTGCTCACTCAGTGTTCACCGCGTATTCACTGTCTCGCACTTGGTGTGCCGGTGAATCGCAGACAACTGAACGGGCTAAGCTTCGCATAAAGCAAAATTTATACCGCCTTGACATGTCAATTTTTTGACCTGCAGCCAAAACATTTTGCAGCAAGCCATCAGTGCCGTAATTCAGGAGGAATATCGACAGCTCCTGCCGATAACTTAGGCCGCTTACCATTGCCGCGCCGGTATTGTTTCAGCTGGAATACGTACGCCAGCACCTGTGCCACAGCGGCAAACAGGCCATCCGGTATTTGCTGTTCCAGCTCGGTGCTGTGATAGAGGGAGCGTGCCAGCGGAGGTGCAGGCACAATATCAATCTTATATTCGTTGGCCACTTCCCGGATTTTCATCGCCATGTGATCGGTTCCTTTGGCGATGACCACGGGTGCCTTGTCCAAGGTGGGATCATAACGCAAGGCAACAGAAAAGTGCTCCGGGTTGGTAATCACCACATCGGCCTTTGGCACTTCAGCCATCATGCGCCGCTGCGCCATTTCACGCTGCAGCATACGGATACGACCTTTAACCTCAGGTTTACCTTCGACATCTTTATATTCGTCTTTGACTTCCTGCTTGGTCATCTTCAGCTGCTCGTTATGCTGCCAGATCTGGTACGGCACATCGATAGCCACCACCACCAGCAGCGAGCAACAGATCAGCAATACGAAGCGCAGTAAAATCTCCAGCGCATGAAAGATGTTGCTCGGATAGGTCTCTATGCTGAGCTGAAAGAAACCTTCCAGGCTGCTGTACATCAGGTAATAAGCCACACCGGCTACCAGAGTGACCTTGAGGATGGATTTCACCAGCTCAACGGCACTTTGCTTGCCAATCATACGTTTAAGACCACTGGCCGGGTTCATTCTTGAGAGCTTGGGTCTTGCCGCCTCGGCGGAAAAACTGATTCCCCCCAGGGCGGAAGCACCAATCAGTGCCGCCACAAACAAGAATATCAGCACCAGCAGCAAAGGCCACAGCATGTGCGCAATGGCATCACCAGTCACAGACAGCAGTTTGGTAAAATCAAACACTTCCTCGCGGCTGAGGGTAAAGAACTTGCGCATGACTTCACTCATGGCCACGGCCAGCATTTCGCCAAACCACATCAGGCCAACCGCTCCCGATACCAGTACCGCAACCGACGCCAGTTCTTTTGAACGCGCGACCTGACCTTTTTCCCGCGCCTGCTGTAACCGTCGGGGGGTTGCGTCTTCAGTACGTTCTTGTCCGTCTGACTCAGCCATCAGACTCCCTCCTGTCCGTCATCAGCAATCCAGCCTGATCAGGCTGCAGATTTGCTCTGTACCCAGTTGCCAGTGCTCTTCATACTGCGCCTGGATACCCATTAACAGATACCAGCTGACAAACAGCCCCAGCAACAGCGCAAACGAGAAGCCCAGGGAGAAAATATTCAGCTGGGGTGCTGCACGTGTCATGACCCCGAACGACAGATTCACCGTCAACAGTGCAATGATCCCTGCCAGCGACATGTTTAAGCCGGCTTTGAACATCCAGCCGAACCAACCCGCCAGCTGCTGGTAATCCACCGCCTGCAACATAGACTCGCCGACCGGCAAAGTGGTAAAGCTCAGCACCACCAGCCTGAGCATCGCCAGATGACCGTCAGTGGCGAGAAATAACATGATCGCCAGCATCATATACAGCTGGCCCAGCACCGGGGTGTTTTGTCCGTTGGCCGGGTCGACCATGGAGGCAAAACCCAGGCTGGACTGCATGCCCAGGATCTGCCCTAACAATACGAATGTCTGAGTGACAAACTGAGTGACCAGCCCCATCGCGACACCGATGATCACCTGCTGGCCTGTGGTGAGAAAGCCCTGAAAAGACAGCAAAGGAATATCAGGGACCTGAGGCAGCATGGGCATCACCGCAAAAGTGACCGTCAGCGACAGATACAGCCGGATGCGCATCGACACAAAACGGGCGCCGAAGAAGGTCATGCTCATCATCATGGCACCGATGCGGGTCAGCGGCCAAAAATAATTGGCCAGCCAATCTAATATGACCTCCGCCGGATACGTCATGGCCTGTCTGCTCAGTAAAGGATTTGAGGAATGTGCTCAATGATGCGATGGAAATAATCCATCAGCATTCTGGTCATCATGTGACCAAACACCATCAGCGCAACCAGGGTGATCACCAGACGAGGCAGGAAGCTTAACGTCTGTTCATTGATTGAGGTAGCGGCCTGGAAAACCGCCACCACTAAACCAATCAGCAAGCCGGGTATGACGATCACACAGACCATCACCAGGACCATGTACAGGGCTTCCTGAAAAATTTCGACGAAGGCTTCTGGTGTCATTGTCTGTCTCTCCCTGTCATCAGGTGCCGAAGCTGCCTGCCAGTGTCGACAGGATCAGGTTCCAGCCATCCACCAGTACGAACAACATTAATTTAAACGGCAGTGAGACTATCATCGGTGACAGCATCATCATACCCATGGCCATCAATATTGAAGCCACAACCAGATCGATGACCAGAAAAGGCAGAAACAGCATAAAGCCAATCTGAAACGCCGTTTTCAGCTCCGAGGTGATAAAAGCAGGGATCAATACAGTCATAGGGACTTGCTGGGGATCGGTCGCCTGTGATCCCGACATATCAACGAAGGTTTCCAGATCTTTTACCCGCGTTTGTTTGAGCATGAACTGGCGCAGCGGATCCTGGGCGATAGTCAGGGCTTCACGGGCAGAGAGCTCTTCATTGATATAGGGCTGAACGGCCTTGGTATTGATCTCATCCAACACCGGGGACATGACAAAGAAAGTCATGAACAGGGCAATCCCGATAATCACCTGGTTTGACGGAGTCTGCTGCAGACCGAGGGCCTGGCGCAAAATCGACATCACCACCACGATACGGGTAAATGAGGTCATCAGGATCACTATGGCCGGCAAAAAGCCCAGCGCGGTCATCAACGCCAGGATTTGCAGCGTGACGGAGTAATCTTCGGTGCCATCCGGATTCACTGACACAGAAAACGCCGGAATGCCGCCCCCGCCTTTGGTGGTCAGCAGGGTTGCCGCCCCTTTATCGCTCTGCATCTCGCTGACAGTGACATTGCTGCCCGCTACATTGCCCAGTCCGCCATCTTCGCTCTGCGCACTCGCCATGCCGGACAGCAGCAGGCAAAGCGCAGCGACAATCCAGATAAAGAAGTGAGATCTATACATCATTGTCTTTTTAACAACTTACCGAGCTGCTGGGCAAACTCACCGTTACCTGCACCGGCACTGACCGGCAAGGGCGTTTCCAGCTTGGTCAGCATTGAAATATTTTGCGGCGTCACACCAATGAGCAACTGCTCGTCACCCACCTGTATCAGCACGATTCGCTCACGCTGGCCGACCACCACCTGGCGGACAATCTGCAGCCCGTTGTCTCCGCCACTCACACCCGGCAACTTCATGCTGCGCAGCAGCCAGGCAAGGAACACGATAAGAACCAGTACCAGCAGCAGCGAACCTAGCGTGGTGCCCATATCCAGCTCCGGTGCCCCGGCCGCCCATACCGGCTGGCTGATAACAGCCAGACCGGCGAGCAATGTGCTTTTCAATGCTTTCATCACTGTTACCGCAACTTTTTAATACGTTCGGTCTGACTGATCACATCCGTCAGACGAATACCGAATTTATCGTTGACCACCACCACTTCACCGTGAGCAATCAAAGTACCATTGACCAGGACATCCAGCGACTCACCGGCGACACGGTCCAGTTCCACCACCGACCCCTGGTTCAGTTGCAGTAAGTTACGGATACTGATCTTGGTACGCCCGACTTCCATTGAAATCGTGACCGGAATATCCATGATGGAATCAAGACGACGACGTTCTTCTTCAGTAATCGGAGTACTCTCGTCTGTCAGTTCTTCCAGCGGGGCCGTTTCAATATTGTCGTCGGCCTGTTCAGCCAGGGCTGCCGCCCAGTCGTCAGCAATTTGTTGATCTTTATCTGACATAAGTCACCTGTATTAATCGTCAATCGGGTCAGTGGCGGAGAAAGTCGGACTCAGTTCATCGCCATCTAAGAAAGCAAGGTCCGTTTTCACCGTATCTGGCCGCTTCAGTTTCTTGGAAATCTTTATCGCCACGTGGTCGCCGGACTTACCCATTTTCCCGCGGTAAGTCGGCAGATCTTCAACGTAGAGCGTGGCCGTCTCCGGCAGTTCAATCGGTATCACATCACCGGAGTGCAGCTCCATCAGATCCCGCAGCGTCAGGTCAATATCGAGTAATTTGGCACGCAGATTCACTTCGACATCCATCACCTCATCCCGCAGGGCCTTGCTCCAGCGGACATCGGTATCCATTTTGTCACTCTGGACGCCGGCATCGAGCAATTCGCGGATCGGCTCCACCATGGAATACGGCATCACAACATGGAAATCGCCGCCGCCGCCGTCCACTTCAATGTGGAAAGAGCTCACCACTATCACTTCTGTCGGGCTGACGATGTTAGCCATAGTCGGGTTTACTTCGGAGTCCAGGTATTCGAACTCCACACCCATCACGGGTGACCAGGCTTCGCGGTAATCCTCAAACACCAGCTTCAGCAGCATCTGAACGATACGGCGCTCAGTCGGGGTGAATTCACGCCCTTCGATCTTGGCGTGGAAGCGGCCATCGCCGCCAAAAAAGTTCTCGACCAGAATAAAAACCAGCCGGGCTTCCATGGTGATCAGGGCCGTCCCTTTCAGGGGGCGAAAACGCACCATGTTCAGACTGGTAGGGACATACAGGGTGTTCTGGTACTCGCCGAACTTGAGCATTTGTACGCCATTGATCGACACTTCTGCCGTCTTGCGCAGCATATTGAACAAACTGATCCGCATATGGCGGGCAAAACGCTCATTGATAAGCTCAAGCGTCGGCATCCGGCCACGGACAATGCGGTCTTGCGATGAGAAGTCGAACGATATAACCCCGGTGCCTTCCTCTTGCCGGGGGTGATCATCCTCTACATCATCGACGCCATGCAGCAGCGCATCAATTTCGTCTTGGGTTAATAAATCAGTCACTGGGAACCTATTGCATTACAAAGCCAGTAAACAGTACCTGTTCGATCACAGGACTGCCAGACACTTTCACCAGCGCGGACTGCACGGACTGCAGCGACTGCTGACGGAGTTCAAGCCGTCCGCTGGGTGAGCGAAGCTGCTCCACACTGGCTGCACCGAAAGATTGGAGCAAGGTGCTTTCTACCAAAGGAATGTGTTGGCGGGCCAGAGTATCATTCTCATCACCACGTACCATAAGTTGTACTTTCACCTGTACCAGCCGTTGCTGGGTATCCCCCGTCACATTAAAAATAAAGGGATGCGGCAAAATCACATAATAAGCCGGTTCCGGCTTACCTGAAGACTGGGTTGCCGACATGCCGTCGCTATCAGCCGCAGACTGATCGTCAGACAGGAAAAACCAGGCTGCAGCACCGCCCAGAAGCACGGGGATCAATGCAATTAAAATCAATAAAATGCGTTTTTTGCTATTTGTTGTTGCCGCTGATTCAGCCATATTTCCCATTCCGTTCGCGGGTCAATAATAGTCACTTGGATGTCGCAGGGTGCCAGCTATGCCGCTGGGGTCATGCGTAATAATCAATGCCGTCGCTTTGTTCACTGACAGTTACGGCAATCGCACTGCCGTCGTCATCATCCCGCTGCGACTGGCCGCTCTGACCGCCGCCGGCCATGCCTTGTTCACCCTGTTGGGTGCCGGTATGCTGGCCGGCAAATTGCTGATTACCGTCCTGTTGCACGCTGCCCTGGGTCAACTGAATACCTTGCTGCTGTAACAGCTCTCTCAGTCGCGGCATGGCCTGTTCAACCAGATCCCGGGTCTGCGCATTACCGACATGGAACTGGACAGAGGCCTGGTCATTATTGATGGCCAGTTTTATCTGCATCCGTCCCAGTTCAGGCGGATCCAAGCGAATATCGACATGCTTGAGGTTTTTACTCATCAGCATCTGCACCCGCTCCGCCAGTTGCTCGCCAGCCATCTCTTTTTGTAAAGGCAGTGCGGTGGGCTGTGGCTGCGCTTCAGCTCGCTGCATCGCAGCCAGTGAAGAAGGCTGGCCGGTGATCGCATTGGTGCCTGAGGCAGACCCCGCCGCCATCGCTTCTTTCTGCGCGGTGTCCATCTGCAGTCCGGCATCAGCCAAAGCCGCCTGAAGCGATGCGGAGACGCCCGCTTGACCGGCTCCGGCCTGATTCGCACTTGCACCGTCAGCCGCTCCTGCTTCCCCGCCTTTGGCAGAAGCAGAAAGCCGGGCAATGGCGTCACTGAGCCAGTCTGGCTGAGCTTCTCCTTCACTGCCCGCTTCACCCTGAATGGCGGACTGAACCGAGCCGGCCACCAGCGTCAAGTCAGGTTTCTCGCCCTTACCTTTGGCAACCGATGCCGACCCTTTAGTGACCGCGGCCAGCATCTCAGCAAGCTTACCCGATTGCCCGCCAGCCACACTCGGCTCATCCCCGGCCTCAGACAAATCACCGTTCAGCGCCTGAGCACCGGGTTGGAGAGGAATGCCCGCCGACAATAAGGCGACATCCGCCCCTTGCGCGTCACTGCCTTCAGACTCAGGTGGCAATTCTTTGCCATCTTTTGCCATTTGCAACTGCTGGCTGGAGGCATTGAGCCTGTCTAACAGTGCTTCTGCCTCAGCACGGATACTCTCTTCGGTGCTCTCAGACTCAGGGGTTTCGCCTGCCGCTGTCTGCGCAGCATCCTCTGGCTTTTCCGAGTGTTTACCGGCTGTCACTTTGTCTGCATTTTCTTGCCGCTCACTGTCTGTCGCCTTGTGTGTTTGCGCGGCGTTGTCGCTGCCTTTTGCCTGCTGCGCGGCTGGCGATTCAATTTTTTGACGCTTAGCTGCCGTCTTGCTTTCACTGTGAACGGCAGACTCAAGTCGTGATGAAAACCCCGACAGTCCGGGTTCTTCACGGCTATCAGAACGACCAGGCTTACCCGGCCGGACGGAAGCTCCGGACGTGCTAAAATCGACAAAAATGCTGCTGGACGGTTTCATAACTACCTTACACTGACAATTATTTGACGACCAAAGTCGTGGTTATACTCAAAACCATGCAAGAAGTGAACCAGCTCTTGAATTGTCTGCGATAGCGATTAACACCGGCGGCGGGCAGATTGCAGCGTGGCAAACTCATCCATTAACTTTTGCTCCTGACGTGCCAGACGCTGCTCCCGCTCTGTGTGTTTTTTTTCCAGCAGCCATTCAACTGACTTTCGCTCAGTACGGGCCTGTTGCCAGCACTCAGCGCATTTCTCTACCTGGCGTTCAAACTCACGACCAGCCGCTCCCTGCTGAACCAGAGTTTCGTCTAACTGGCCCAGGAATTTATGCAAATGGCTGAACTGACTGGCCGTCAGTCCGTTCTGGCCCCGCTCGGTCAATTGCAGGCAGTAATCGTAGCGGTACTTTTCAATTTGTTCGCGCTGCTGATAAAAACTGTCCAAATCCCGCTTGGCCTGCTGAAGAGCCAGAAAAGCGTTATGTTCTTTATCTTTGACCTGTTCAAGAATCAGGGTCAGTGCCTGATCAGACATCCATGCCTCCGGTCATGCCGCTTAGGTGTTTCATCCTCAGGCTCCCAACGTGGAACGGAGCATATTAACGCACATGTCATAGGGAACCGACTCTTTCATTGCCTGCTGCAGGTACTGATCCAACCTGGGTTTTAACGTAAAGGCCTGATCAATGGCCGGATCTGAGCCGGGTTTATAGGCACCGATAGACACCAGATCCTGGCTTTTGCGGCAAATAGACAGTATCTGCCGGACGGCTTTCGACATCAGCATCTGCTCTTCATCCACTATGGCCGGCATAACCCGGCTGACAGAGCGTTCAACATCAATCGCCGGATAATGACCGGCATCGGCCATCTCACGTGACAACACGATATGGCCGTCAAGAATCGCTCGTGATGCATCGGCAATAGGATCCTGCAGATCATCGCCTTCGGTCAGCACAGTGAAGAAGGCCGTGATCGAGCCCTGGTGATCACCGCCGTTGCCGGCGCGCTCAACCAGGGCCGGAAGCTTGGCAAACACAGAAGGCGGATAGCCTTTGGTCGCCGGCGGTTCGCCAATCGACAATGCAATTTCACGCTGCGCCTGAGCAAAGCGAGTGAGCGAGTCCATCAGCAATAGCACATCCAGCCCCTGATCCCGGAAATATTCCGCCACGGTCAGGGCTGTCTGGCACCCTTTCAGGCGCATCAGAGGAGAAGCATCAGCAGGGGCTGCCACCACAACCGCGCGCTGGCGGCCCTCTTCACCTAAGATCTCATCAATAAATTCTCTGACTTCGCGGCCACGCTCACCAATCAGTCCGACCACCACCACTTGCGCCGTGGTCCCCCGGGTCATCATACCCAGAGTGACAGATTTACCCACCCCGGAACCGGCAAACAGGCCAATCCGCTGGCCTTTACCTACGGTCAGCAGCCCATTAATGGCTTTCAGTCCGACATCCAGAGGTTCACTGATAGGCTTTCTTGCGAGAGGGTTGATAGGTTCCGCGTTCAGGGCGGCCCGGGCCGAGGTATAAATCTTTCCTTTGCCATCCAGGGGGTTGCCCATGCCGTCAATCACCCGGCCAAGCAACTCGGGCCCCACCGGCAGACCGCCGTCGCTCATCACAGGCGTGACTTTGGCGCCGGGCATCACCCCGGTCAGTTGTTCACTGGGCATCAGGTACAGGGTGTCGCCACTGAATCCGACGACTTCGGCTTCGAGACTGCCCTGAACCGCTTCGACCCGACACACGCTACCGACAGGTGCCCGGCAGCCAATAGCTTCCAGTGTCAAACCGACCACACGCACCAGTCGTCCGGAGGCAACAGGCCGGCAGGCCAGCCCCTGTAAACGGTAGCTACCCAGCCGTTGCGCCAGGGTCATTCCGCGCTATCCTGTGCTGAATCGTCAGCCGGGCGCTGATTCATGCCCAGAAACTGGCTCAGCAGATGACGAACACGATCTTCCATTCGATAATCCACCACAGAGTCACCGGCACTGATTTGTACATCACCGCGCTCGAGCCCCGGCTCTGCCAGCAACTGCCAGCGACGGTTATCGAGTTCCTGCTGACTGTACGTGGTGGTTACCAGTTCAAGATCGTCCGGATGCAACTGCACAGTGATCGACTGAGAGGCCAGCGGCAGGGTGGCAATGGCTTCCCGTAAAGTGGACAGAATCACCTGCGGATTGGTCTGCACTTCAACCCGGATTAACTCACGGGTCAGCACGCTGACCATCTCCACCAGCTGGCTTTCTACCTGCTGATCGACCTGCTTCAAGGGCTGGGCGAGTTTGTCCAGAACCTGTGTTAAATGAGCCACATGCTGCTCAACCATTTCCTGTCCGGCAGCCAGCCCTTCTTCCCGGCCAGCCTCCAGCCCTTCCTGATGACCGGCGGCAGCACCTTCCTGTCTTCCGGTTTCAAAGCCTTCAGCATGGCCGGCAGCCCGGCCTTCGGCCAGTCCTTCTTCATAGGCAGACTGGCGGATATCGTCCAGATCTGCAGCGGTCAGTGGCTGGGGAGCCTGCTCCTCTTCTGCTGCCTCTCTGGGGCGCCAGCCCGGATCATAATTTAACGCGTTCTCAACCGGCCCGCGATCTTCATCGCTGTAATCGGGATAAGCCCAGCGTTCCAGCTCTTCCGCCTGGTGGCCACTCAGGCGGACAAAGCCCCGACGGCGTTCAATCGTCATTGTGCTTCCCCGGCTGAATTAGAGGTATTCATCCTGCCCACCGCCACCATTCAGCATCAGCTCACCGGCTTCAGACAGACGACGGGCAATAGACAGAATTTCTTTCTGTGCGGCTTCCACATCCGAGACACGTATCGGGCCCATCGCTTCAAGGTCATCCATCAGCAACTCAGAGGCACGCTTGGACATATTGCGCATAATCTTCTCGCGCAGCATATCGTCGGCCCCTTTGAGCGCTTTTTGCAGCAACTCCTGAGGCACTTCCCGCAGCAGGCTCTGGATACCCCGGTCGTCCACTTCGGCCAGGTTCTCGAACACGAACATCAGATCTTCGATCTGAACGGCCATTTCCTCGTCGTTGTCGCGGATCTGATCCATCAACAGACCTTCGATGTTGTTGTCGAGGTAGTTCATGATATCGGCCGCGGCCTTCATGCCGCCAATTTTCGCAGCCTGAGCACCGGCCTGACCTGCGAACTGCTTCTCCATGATGTCGTTCAGCTCATGCAGGGCGGCAGGCTGAACTTCTTCCAGGTTCGCAATTCGCATCATCAGATCCAGGCGAACACGCTCAGGGAACTGGGATAAAATCTCTGCCGACTGCTCAGGATCCAGATACGACAACACGATAGTCTGAATCTGCGGATGTTCATTGAGAATGATGCTGGCCACCTGGCGTGGGTCCATCCATTTGAGAGAATCCAGACCGCGCGAGCCACTGCCCATCAGGATCTGATCAACCAGGTTATTGGCTTTATCTTCACCCAGCGCGGCGATCAGGGTATTGCGGACAAAGTCGGCGCTGCCCATACCAATACTGGTGTATTTCTGGATATCGGTCAGGAACTGACGGTGCACAGCCGTCACCTTGTCATTGCTCAGTTCCTTCATGCTCGCCATCGCCCCACCCACGCGCTGAACCTGCTTGGGTTCCAGGTGGCGTATGATGGAAGCCGCATCCTGTTCATTCAGACTGAGTAACAGGATGGCTGCTTTATCCGTTCCGCTTAAACTGGTAATGTCGAAAGGTTTTTCATCTGTAGTCGCGACTTCATTTGCCATCTTCGTATACCCAGTTCTTCACAACCTGAGCCGCCAGATCCGGTTCATTAGCCACCAGTGCACGCACGGCTTTCAGCAAGTCGTCATCTTTGTGCAGATTTGGCAGATCCAGGTTGTTATTGGTTAAATCGATACCGTCAACACCGTCCAGATCAGCCCCTATCAGTTCAGAGCCTTCACCCGCCATGATGGGCAGTCCATTCTCATCCAGAGGTGTGCCATCGGCAGCCTGATTCGGGTAGAGCAGTTTGCGCATGGCAGGGCGCACCAGCACCACCAGCACTACTATGATAACCAGCGCCGCAGCCAGCCAACGAATCCAGGTATTGAAATTCGGGTGTTCCCAGATAGGCAAGTCGACAATGCGTTCCTGCTCCTGAGTGGCGAAAGGCACGGAAATCACTTCCAGCATATCGCCACGATCCTGCAGGAAGCCGACCCCGCCCATCAGCAAACGACGGATTTTCACCAGCTCTTCTTCAGTAACAGGAACACGGGTCATTTCGCCGGTTTCCGGATTAAGCTGCGGCTTATAATTGACCGCCACCGAAACCGTCTGGCGGCTGATCGTACCGGTTTGCGAACGCTTGTGACGGATAGTGGTATCCAGCTCAAAATTGCGCGTTGCTTCACGATGCACCGAGCCGTTACCGCCTTTACCGGTTTGTAAATCAATCACATCCTGCGGTATCGCTGAATCCTGCGGTGGCTGATTACTCAGGGCACCCGGAATACCCGCCACCGCCTGACCGTTGTTGTAATCTTCCAGTGTGTATTCACTGCGGGTTGACGGCGTATTGGGATCAAAACGTTTTTGCGTTTCTTCCTGGGCACTGAAATCCATCGAGACATCGACCTGAGAGGTGTAGTTACCCAGCCCCAGGACGGGAATTAATATTGCATCAATCTTTTCGCGCAAGGCTTGCTCTTGTTTGCGCTCCAGTTCGTATTCTTTCCGGCGCGCCGTGGCAGCCGGATCTTCGGTACCGGAACTGAGCAAACGGCCATGCTGATCGGTGACTGTGACGCGGCTGGGTTTCAGACCCGGCACGGCGGTAGAGACCATATCGACAATCGAATCCACTTCCTGCTGGCCCAGCGTGCCGCCTGTACTCAGGGTCAGGAAGACACTGGCCGTCGCTTCCTGATTATGGCGGACAAAGACGCTTTGCTTTGGCATCGCCAGCAGTACCTGCGCTTTGCGCACTTGTCTGATCTGCTCTATCGCTCTTGCCAGCTGGCGCTCACGACTGAGTTTCAGCCGTTCCTGTTCAAGACGTTGTGAAACACCAAATCCCATATCCTGCAGCAGGATATCATCACCTTCAGCCGTCGGATTATTCAGCCCGGCACGGGTCAGCTCCAGCTTGAGTGCGCCGTATTTATCGGCTGGCACCCTGATGGTGTTTCCTTCCAGTTGGTACTCAATTTGCTTCTGGTCAAAATGATCCAGAATCGGAATCAGCTCTTCAGTGGAAAAATTACCCAGCGGACGCATTTCCGGTTCTTTGAGCCAGGCGACAACCAGCACTATCAACGCGACACAAATAGCCACTGACAGCACCAGAATGATCTGGCGCAGCAAATCAAGATTGCCCAGCATACTGTCAACACGCGTGCTGGCACTCTTCTCTTCAAGATCCGGATTTTGCATATCCAGGTCGCTGTTGGCAGCGACAGGGACTGCAGCACTACCCGCTATGGCGAGTTCGTTGGATGTTTGTTCCGACACTCACTTAATTCCTGAATTAAACCGGCATATTCATCAGTTCTTTATAAGCTTCAACCAGCTTATTTCTAACCTGGACGGTTGCTTCAAAAGCCACGCTGGATTTATTGCGCGCGATCATGACATCTGACAGCGAAATGCTGCGATCACCCTGATCA
The DNA here is from genome assembly GCF_000425165.1 of Photobacterium halotolerans DSM 18316. Lineage (GTDB taxonomy): Bacteria > Pseudomonadota > Gammaproteobacteria > Enterobacterales > Vibrionaceae > Photobacterium > Photobacterium halotolerans. Next base: position 179,937 of record NZ_KE384323.1, on the reverse strand, counting down.
AAACGACTGGTCATCTCACTGGACGTATTCTGTAATCCGTTAACCGTCTGTATCGCATCTTGCAGGGCAGCACCGAAATCAGCACTGACCTTAGCGCCAGTCGCCGGACGTGACGCATTGCTGGCTTCCATTTGCATTGCCTGCATTTCTGACATAAATCCGTTGACTTTCATAGGTTATCTCCATGGTACTTTTTTGACACAATCTGTATGAATAGCATCGTAAAAGATAAAGTTGTGCAAGCTTAACGCCAAAAATATGAAATTGATCTGTTAATTGAGCTTTTATGGTCAAACTGGGATCTCGATTCCGGCGTCCCGCATCTTGGCTAATTTATACCTGAGCGTACGCGGGCTGATACCTAATCGCTCTGCCACTTCTTTCCGTTTGCCTTCGCAGGCCTGTATGGCTTCCAGAATAATGGCAAACTCCTGTTCGCGCAGTTCGCTGCCCAGACTGTCAGCACCTGACACGCCCGGCGGTATCACATGGACCGATGTATCGCTCACTGCCTGCGATGCCACCGAAGTCAGGCTGATAGCGTGCTGCAGGCTGTGTGAATCCATCCAGTCCATACCTTCCAGCAGAATATGCTCGCCGCCAATGTCGGCATCACCGGCCAGAATCAGTGCCCGCTGGACAACATTGTCCAGCTCTCTGACATTGCCGGGCCAGCCATACTGCAGCAGTTTGGCTTGCGCGGCGGCAGAAAAGACCGGTGATGGCATGCCCTGTTTCTTGCAATGCCGGTCGGCCAGGTGACTGGCCAGCGGCATAATATCGCCCGGACGTTCAGACAGCGACGGCCAGACCAGCGGAAAAACATTCAGGCGGTAGTACAGATCCTCCCGGAAATTTCCTTCCGCCACATATTGTTTCAAATCCCGGTTACTGGTGGCCAGCACCCGCACATCCAGTTTGATACTTTTCCTGCTGCCCAGGCGCTCGACTTCGCGCTCTTGCAAGACACGCAGCAGTTTCGCCTGCAGGTTCAGATCCATCTCACTGATCTCATCCAGCAAGATGGTACCGCCCTGAGCCTGCTCGAATTTCCCCGGACAAGCCTGAACGGCGCCGGTAAACGCCCCTTTTTCATAACCGAATAAGGTCGCTTCCAACATATTATCGGGAATGGCAGCACAATTGATCGCGATAAAAGGCCCTTCGCGCCGCAGTGAGTGCTCATGAATATATCGCGACATGACTTCTTTGCCCGAGCCGCTCGGCCCGAGTACCATCACGCTGGCGTCAGTCTGCGCGACTCTCTCAGCCAACGCCAGTAATTTCAGGCTTTTCTCATCGGCGGCTATCGCCTGGCTGCTGACCGCTTGCACTGGCGCGTAGCGGCTGACCATGTTCAGCAACACTTCCGGGGCAAAAGGCTTTGCCATGTAATCAATGGCGCCGTCTTTCATTGCCAGTACCGCATCTTCAATGTTGGCATAGGCTGTCATCAGCAGTACCGGCAGTTTGGGCCAGTGTTGCTTGATATTTCGCAGCAGGCCCAGTCCGTCCATACCGGCCATTTGAACATCGGATACCACAATATCCACCTGCTCAGATTTCAACAGCAACAGGGCTTGCTCGGCGCTGTCTGCTTCCAGCCACTGATAGCCTGCCAGCGCCAGTGTATCCACTAATGCTTCACGCAGACCTTCGTCGTCTTCAACGATCAGTACTCGGCTCGTCATTGCCTGTCTCCTGTTGCTGTTAATTCATAGTCTTGCTCATGGCTTTCTGCCTTAGGCAGACTGAGCGTAAATGAGGCGCCTTCTCCCGGGGTGGAAAACAGCGAAAGGCTGCCATTGTGAGCTTTTGCCACCATCTGTACCACGGCAAGCCCTAAGCCTGTTCCCTGCTGGCGGGTAGTGAAAAAAGGCTCCAGCACCTTTTTCTGCATCTCAGGGGCAATGCCGGGACCGTTATCGGTAATGCTGAGATAAATCATGTCGGCTGCGCAGTGCACCGACAAACTGACCTTGCATGCTTTGCCTGACATCTGAATGGCATTGGTGATCAAATTACTGATCGCGCTCGCCAGGGCATTCACATTACCCAAAATACTGGGACTCTCATCATCGCACTCGATCGAGAAATCCACCTGATTGGACACCACCTGGGCCTCTATCATGGCGTCCAGTTCATTGAACAAGGCTTCGAGCGTAAAAGGGGCCACCACTTTGTTATCGCCGCCTTTGGCAAACAGCAGCATGTCATTAACCTGCTTTTCCAGATCCCGCAACCTGTCCATCAGTTTGGTCTGGAACCTGTCGCGGGTTTGCGCTGTCAGTTGCGGTGCGGCCAGATTTGCGGCATACAACATGGCGCTGGAAAGCGGTGTTCTGACCTGATGCGCCAGCGAGGCAACCATACGTCCCAGTGAGGATAAACGTTGCATCTCACTGAAACGGGACTGCAGCAGACGGGTTTCTGTCATGTCAGTGATCACTATCAGCTGACCACTGGCTGACGCGGAGATCGCCAGTTTGACTTTACGGCCACTGCGTAAAGAAATTTCATGGCCGTCATCTTCCTGAGGTGCAAAGGCACGCTGTATGACATCCAGCCAGCGCTCCCCCGCTAACGGCTCTCCTAACAGGCGGACAGCTTCAGGGTTGGCTTCACATACCATTCCCATTCCATCGAGCAAGATCACGCCTGTCGGCATGACTTCAATCACTTGCTTATACCTGCTGACCTGTTGACTCAGGTTTCCCAGCGGGGAGACAGACTGCCCTTCTTCCACCTTGCACCTACTTTTGCATTGTCCTTTGTTACACTAATTAAGCACTTTTTATGCCAAAAATATTCAACAAAAAACAACAAGTTATGATAACCCTATAAAAAAAGAGTGATGTCAGAATATTGACATCACTCCTGTCAGAGTCCGGAGTACGGCATAAAAGTCATAATACCCCAGGTTAAATTTTTACTTGCTGATGCTATTCACGCACAGACTCTTTGGTCGAGATATTGTACTTACGCATTTTTTCCACCAGGGTCGTGCGTCGCATACCCAGCATATCAGCAGCCCGTGCCACCACTCCAGCCTGTGCTTCGAGGGCCTGACGGATCATGTCAATTTCCAGATCCGCCAGCATCTCTTTCAGGTTAAGGCCTTCAGGCGGTAAATCACTGAAGCCGAAATTATCGTCCTGATCATCATAACTGTCGGAGAAAACATCGGCTAACATCGCACGTTCTTGTTCCTCGACTGACATCATGCGCTCTTCAGGACGGAAATCCGGCAGATCACAGTACCGGTATTTCACCGGCAAATGATTCACATCCACCATTTCCCCCGGATACAGAATCATCAAGCGCTCGACCAGGTTGGCAAGTTCACGCACGTTGCCTGGCCAGTCATGCTCCATCAAAGAGGTGATCGCTCTCGGGGTAAAATGGACCGACCTCGCGCCTTCAGCTTCCATCCGGGACAGCAGTTCCTGCAGCAGCAGGGGGATATCTTCCAGCCGCTCACGTAACGGCGGCGTTTCAATCGGGAAGACATTCAAACGATAAAACAGATCTTCCCGGAACAGGTTTTCTGCAATCATGGTATCCAGATTACGGTGGGTCGCGGCAATAATGCGGACATTGGCTTTAATACTCTGATTACCACCCACGCGCTCAAAGCAACGTTCCTGGATCACGCGCAGCAGCTTGACCTGCATCGGCATCGGCATGTCACCGATTTCATCCAGGAAAAGCGTACCGCCTTCCGCCAGTTCAAACCGCCCTTTGCGCGAGGATATCGCGCCGGTAAATGCGCCTTTTTCATGGCCAAACAGCTCGCTTTCCAGCAAATCTGCTGGGATCGCACCACAATTGACCGGCACAAACGGGCCTTTCCCCCGGGAGGAATGGTAGTGAATATTACGGGCAACGACTTCTTTACCAGTGCCGGATTCACCAAGGATCAACACACTGGCGTCGGTACCTGCAACCTGTTCTATCAGGTAACGGACCTGACTGATACTGTCACTGCGCCCGACCATACTGCGGAACAGGGTATTCTTCCGCGACAGCTGCGGTACCTGAAAATGATTTTTGCCCTGAAATTCCTGACAATGACGCAGCGCATCCATCAACTGGCTGTAGTGCAGCGGATGGGCCAGGGTACCGACAAAATTCGGCATCCCTGAGACCGCTTTTTCATGCTGAGGCATAGATAGCACAGGAATGTGATATCGCTGACGCAGTTGTTCCAGCACCTGATTCTGTTTTTTAACAGAATGGATATTGCCAATCAAACAGGCGCCCCAGGGTTGTTCCCACAGTGCGCCTTCAGCTTCATCGGTGGATATCGCTTCATGCTGCTCACCGACAAAATTAAGGATCACGCTGAGATCGTGACGGTGCTGCGGGTCATCATCGATGACGAGGGTCTTAGCTAAACCTTGCATAGAAGTGATATTTGCCTGTCTTTATGTATTCTTATGGCGTATTCAAACGGAACAGCAACCAAAACTGATGCTGCCCATTGTAATAAAAGAACAGGACTTGGCAACCGGGCACAGTGAAAAGCTGTGAGCCCAGTGCCACGGAATTACGCCAGATACACAATTAATTGACTATTCGCGGCCAACATCGTGTGGGGGAAATGGAATGCTGAATACTGACCCGTTAACGGATTAATACTCCATTTGAGTAATATTGTGATGCTCAGGAGGAATCTGATCCCACGCTGACTTCAGTTCCCTTAACATATCGATCACTTCATCAACGTGCTCGACCTCGTTTTTCTGGTTGGCAGCGGTGATTTTTTCAATCATATACAGATACAGCGAATCCAGGTTGCTGGCGATCTCACCGCCATCGTCAAACGACAGACAGCCACGCAGGCTGATGATGATATCCAGAGCCTTACCCAGACGCTCACCTTTGGTGGCAATTGATCCTTGCTCCATGGCCGCTTTACCCTGAATCAAACGCTCAATGGCACCCGCCATCAGCATTTGAATCACACGGTGAGGTGATGCGGATGTTAACTGACTGTCTACTGAGACTCGTTTATAAGCCTGTAGATTTCCTCTCATGACCATGATGTTACCTTAACGAAATTGATTATATGCCTGCAGCGAACGTTGTCCGTGCTGTAATCGTTTCAGTTGACTTGCCGACTTTTCGCGCCTTTCGCGCAATCTTGTCAGCAAATCCGATGTTCGGGTTATTGCTTCCTGCCAGCTGACTTGATCCAGCATCTCTGGCATGGCTTTAAGATCATTCAGTACCGTCTGGCGATCTGCCAGCAAGCGGTACAGGGTATCCACGTCAATGTCCGTACCGTCATCAATCAGCTGGTTCAGCTGCTGATCAATATCGGCCAGGGTTTGCATCATCTTGTTTGACATTGCCTTCCCTCTTGTTATCCGCTACTACGTCTGCGGCATCATACTCATCATTGAACCCAGCTGGCTCTGCATCTGCCCCATGGCATGATCCATCGCAGAAAACTGGTCGTGGGTGCGCTGATAGACGCCTTCCATCCGGCGGTCCAGATCGCGCTGATCATCATTGAGCGTTAGCACCTGCTCATTGATGCTTTTCTCCCGGTTCGAAATACTGCCGGTCACGCCGGTATAAGCATGCAGCATATCTTCAATCCGGCGGGCAAAACCTTTGCGGCTGCCAAAAAATTCACCAACCGCGGAAAAATTCTGGTTCAGTTGCCTGTCGAGTTTATCGTAGTCGATTTCCAGGTGCCCGCTCAGTGTGGTTGTCACACCCAGCTCACTCAGGGTCTGCAGACTCGACGGCCCGTCTTCCAGCGGCGTACTGAATGCGTTTCGCAGTTGCTGAACCGATGAGCGCAGCATGCTGTCACCGACCAGCGGCCCTTTGCTCTGGGTATTCGGATCAAATTTACCCAGCTCCAGCGCGGTGTCGTAAAACTGATTGTAAGCATTCACAAACCGTTCGATCTGCGCCCCGGCCTTGTCTTTGTCGTAGCCGATTTCAATCACGGCTTGCGGCTTTTCGGCATTCACTGACAGTTGCTTTAAATCTATATCCAAACCGGGAATCGCATCTGTCAGGGTATTGGTGTCGCTCGTCACTTCTGCCAGACCGTCAATCAGCACTCTGGCATCAGTGGCTGCCTGCATTTCCTGCATAGGGCTGCCGGGATTCGCGGCATCGAACGCAAACGACTGCAACGGACTGCCGGCTTGCGCCTCGACAGTCACTTTCAGCGGATTACCAGCCCCTGTTTTATCGGCGTTCAGCACCAACCGGGCGCCGCTGGCGTCCTTAATGACAGTAGCGAGCACGCCTTTGTTATCCGGATGGCGGTTTATCTCACGCACCACATCCAGCAACTTAGTTTGATCCTGATCGAATGAAACGTCAAAAGACTGACCACCGACGGACAGTGTCAATTTTCCGGCACCCATTGCCGTTTTATCATCAACCGGCAAGGACGCAATTTTATGCGAGGTCGCCAGTTGCTTGACTTCGACAGAATATCGGCCGGGCTGCGCTTCATGGCTGGCACGGACAGATACCAAATCCTGATTGTCTGAAGAGGCGGTACGCTCGGCCAGCGTATGGTTCTGCCTGATGTCTGCCATCAGGGTTTTCATACCATCCAGTGCGCCTTTCAGACGCCCGTAAGCACTCAGCTCAACATTAGCCTGCTCTTTTCGCTGATTGATGCGCTCTTCTTTTGGCGCCCGCTCTGCGGCGACAATCTTGTCGACCATGGCATTGATATCCATGCCGGATGCCGTACCCATTGCGCCAATATTCATCTACAACCTCAATCAGTTACGATTACACTTTGGTGGTCAAAAGCCCGGTGGTGTAGGTCGCTATCTGACGTGACAGCGCCAACATATCTTCATCGGGGATCTGCCGGACCACTTCACCGCTTGCTTTTTCATAAACGGTAACGATCTGACGTCCAGACTCTTCATCAATTCTGAATGCCAGCCCTTTATTCATTGAGCCGACAAAATCTTCAATACTTTCCACCAGTTTTTCTAATTGCTGGCGCTGTAACTGCTGCTGTTCTTCCAGCCTGGCCGACTGTTCTACGCGCCTGACATCCGTGTTTGCTGCCACACTTGAGGCATTGTGCCCTGAGGGAGTGACCGCCAAAGAATCTTCGCGTGAATGGCCAACAGAAGGGTTTGCAACATCTGTGCCAACAGGTGATTTCGCACCAGTTGAAGAAAAGCGGGATAGAAATGAAGGGTTTAATACAGATTTTACGTCCATTTTCTGACACCTTCTGATCGAAAAAAGCGGCAAGGGCTTGCCCCTGCCGCTTTACTGAACGGATTAGCCCAGCAGGCTCAGTGCCGCCTGAGGCGCCTGCTTCGCTTGCGCCAGGATAGAGGTCGACGCTTGCTGCAGGATTTGGTTCTTGGTCAGGTTTGTGGTTTCTTTCGCAAAGTCAGTATCACGGATACGGCTGTTGGAAGAGGCCACGTTTTCGTTGATGTTGTTCAGGTTGCTGATGGTGTGATCCATACGGTTTTGTTTCGCACCCAGCTCTGCACGGTGTGAGTCAACAAACTGCATTGCACCGTCCAGGATTGCCGCCGCTTGCTGCGCGCCACCAACTGTGCTGACATCCAGCTCAGACACTGTGATATTAGTCGCTGCACCCGCAATTGAGGCATCCACTGCATTACCCGCAGTGTCAGTCATTGCGATAGTACCGGTAGTCACAGCCACATCACCGTTAGATGAGAACAACTGCAGCTCGCCTTTTTCAGAAACAGACGCATTGATCTGGTCGTTCTGACCGTTGATACGGGTCGCGATTTCTTCGATATCATCGCCAGCAACCAGGTCGATGCTTAACGCTGTCGCATTACCGTCGGCATCCGTTACGCTCAGCTCGATAGTGGTATCGGCATCCAGGGTAGAGTTTTTATCTGCCACCTGGTTAGTCGACACCAGCAGGCTGCCGCCCATGTCAGCGCTGTCAGAACGCATATTTTTCAGCGTCAGCTGTACCGCTTCACCGGAATCTGCACCCACCTGGAAGGCACGGGTACCGAATGAACCATTCAGCAGCTTCTGGCCACCGAAAGAGGTGGTTTCTGCGATACGGTTCAGTTCGTCGTTCAGCGCCGTGACTTCTTCCTGAATCGCTTTACGGTCATCATCAGAGTTAGAGCCGTTCGCCGACTGCAGAGACAGGTCACGCATACGCTGCAGGATGCTGGTGGTTTCTTGCATTGCACCTTCAGCAGTCTGAGACATTGAGATACCGTCGTTGGCGTTACGTACTGCTACGTCCAGGCCACGGCTCTGAGTCATCAGACGGTTAGAAATTTGCAGACCTGCTGCGTCATCTTTTGCACTGTTGATGCGTGAACCGGTAGACAGGCGCTCCATAGAAGCTGCTGTATTATCGCTAGCTTTATTCAGGTAACGCTGAGCGGTCATTGCAGAAACGTTAGTGTTTACTGTAACTGCCATAGTAATTCTCCTTACTTGTGCTTCTTTGTGGCTTGACCAGCTCAGCCGGCAAGTCCGAGTTATTCTTCGTACATCACCTTTAACGGCACTGGTGAAGAAAGCTTTAAGATTTTTTTTGAAATTTTTTTACTGGGCAAAAAAGTGTGAATCCGAACCCAATAAACAACGAATCAGAATGCATTACCTTGATTCAACGGCGACGCACTTTCTTGTTCTATAAGGGTTATCGGCGGTAAGGAAGAAAACTTTACAGGATTTTTTTGCTACTTTTTTATTGGCTGGCACCAATAAAAACGGCAAGGTGTTGCCACCTTGCCGTCGGGTAAAAATACCGTGTATTGCGGTTATTGCAGTAGGTTCAGTGCCGACTGCGGGATCTGTTTGGCCTGAGCAAGAATCGAGGTACTGGCTTGCTGCAGAATCTGATTCTTGGTCATTTCGGTTGTCTCTTTCGCAAAGTCGGTATCGCGGATACGACTGTTCGAGGCAGACACATTCTCAGAGGTATTGGCCAGGTTGTTAATAGTGTGCGTCAGACGATTTTGCTTTGCACCCAGATCGGCGCGCATGCTGTCGATGTATTTCAGCGCCGAGTCAATCAGAGGAACAGCACGCTGCGCCCCACCTGCCGTTGATACGTTGATCTCCGAGACAGTAATGTCGGTCGCCGTACCGGCGATATCACCCGCGACAGTCGTACCGTCGCTGTTGATCATGCTGAGCGCACCATTGGTAACACCCACGGTACCGTCACTGGAGACCAGCTGAAGTTCGCCTTTCTCTGTCACAGACGCATTAATCAGACCATTCTGACCGTTAATACGGGTGGCAATTTCTTCAACGTCATCACCACCCACCAGACCGATAGCGACTGGAGTGACAGTGCCGTCAGCTGCAGTAACACTCAATTCAATGTTAGTATCGGCGGCCAGCGTTGCATCCGGCTGAATCGTATTGGTCGAAACCAGCAGGCTGCCGCCCATTTTCGCTTCGTCAGCACGGACACTGTCCAGACCGACAACAATCGCTTCACCGGCATCGGCACCGACCTGGAAGGCCGCTTCACCAAAAGTACCGTTGAGCAGTTTACGGCCACCGAATGAGGTGGTTTCCGCGATACGGTTCAACTCATCCTGCAGCGCGGTAATTTCTTCCTGGATAGCGATACGATCGTCATCCGAGTTGGCACCGTTCGCCGATTGCAGCGACAGATCACGCATACGTTGCAAAATACTGGTAGATTCCTGCATCGCCCCTTCTGCGGTCTGCGCAATTGAAATACCGTCATTGGCATTTCGCATCGCCACGTTCAGACCACGAGTCTGAGCGATCAGACGGTTGGAAATCTGTAAACCGGCCGCATCGTCTTTGGCGCTGTTAATACGACTACCCGTAGACAGACGCTCCATGGATTGGCTCAGGCCCTCAGATGCTTTGTTGAGGTAGCGCTGCGCAGTCATGGCAGACACGTTGGTGTTCACTGTTACACCCATTTTGCTCTCCTTTGACTTTTCGCTGTTAGCGAAACAGCTACCCGCAACGTCAACCCATCAGAGAGTGAAGCGGGACCAGCGTTAGTAAAAATGTCGTTAATGAAAATCACAATAATACTTTAGCAATTAGTGTGCCAGAAATAATAAGCTATTATTTTCATGGCTTTACACTATATTTCATCGGCAATTGAAGCAAAGCGGCAAAGCCATGCCAGCTCATTGAAGCGCTCTGCCGCCAAGCCTTGCCGCCCGGCAAGTAAGCAGCGGCAAAGATAAAACGAAGCCCCTTACCTGAGATGCCGATAAAGGGGCTTATCACACCGCCAACCGAGATCTGAGCTTAGATATAATTGAACAGGCTCAGGTTTTTGGTTTTCGCAAACGCCTGCTGGGAAGCCTGCAGGGCCAGCATGTTTTCATTGAGCTCCACCACGGCTTTGCCGTAGTCCAGATCTTCCAGCGTCCCACGCGCTTTATTGATCACCAGCTTAAAGTCCTCATGCATATCGGCCTGGCGATCCAGTGTTTGCAGCCGGGTGCCAACTTCGGAGCGCGCCCGGTTTATATGCTTGAACGCCTGCGACAACTCTTCCGCGACCTGGTGCAATTCTGCGGTCGCCGATGCATCAGAAGGAGCACGGGCAGAGACTTCAATTCCGCGTTTGAAAGAATCGAACACACTGAAAGTATCCTGCCGGTTCAGGGTGATCTGATCGCCATCTGTCACTTCGCCTTCCAGCTGTACCGACAGCGTTCCCCACTCGATACCGCGTTTCGGATCAAAGGGCTGACTGTCAACCAGCAAACCGTCCTGATACAGATCGTAAACCGCCCCCGAATCCGTCTGCGTGAAATCAATGGTATAGCTGGCATTGTCTGAGTGGTTATTATTTCGGGCATGCGACAGCAGCAACAGCGAGCCGGACTGCAGATCGTAATCAGGCTGATAATCCCCGTACGGGTTTTCGATGTTCATGAACAGTTTGTCGCCCGGATCATTCACCGGTACATCGACATTCGGCGATACTTTAGCCATACGCTGATAGCTGTCGCCGACATAGCTGACATTGCCGTTGCCGTCACGGAAAAACGGCTGCTTGTCGTACTGATTGCCCGCAAACACAAAGTTACCGGATTCATCCTGGGTATTGACCAGGTGGATAACGGAATCAAACAGCCCTCGCAAATCCTGCATGTGTGCGATTCGGTCATCATCTGACAACGAACCGTTCACCATAGACATGGTTTTACGCTTGGCGTCATCGAGCAGGGTTTCGGCATCGGAAATCGCGGTTTCTTCGCTGTTCAGGCGATTGCGCGCCAGAGTAATAGAGCGCAGCGACTGATCAATTTCCGTATTTTGCTGTGAAAAATTCTGCACATAGATAGAGGCAACCGGATCATCCCCGGCGGTCAGCAACTGCTTGCCGGACGCCAGTTGTTCCTGGTTCTGTGAGACTTTCACCTGTTGGCGGTTCATATCATTCGCCACGGACTGATAGTTATGAAAGCTGGCAATTCGGCTAATCATACGGCGTTAACTCCTTATCGCGCGGCATTAAGCAAAGTATTAAAGGTTTCATTCGCCACCGTCATAATGCGGGACGATGCCATGTAAGCCTGTTGGAACTTCATCATGTTTGCGGCTTCTTCATCCATGTTGACACCGGCTATTTCAGCCACACGGCTCTCTGCGGCTTCTTTTTCCTGACGGCCCACTTCTTTCAGACGTGCGGCCGATGCGCGCTGAACCCCCATTTCGGTGTTCAACCCCTCATAGACATCGATCACGCTGGATCGTCCTTTGTTCATGAGCTTCATGTCCTGAAGATCCTGCATTTTGATCAGGTTACCGTTATCGCCGCTGGCCGCATTCAGGTTGACGGCAAAGACGTCGCCCCCTGCCGCACCATTACTCAGGGTGAACCCGGTGCCGCCGACCACCACCTGCCCGCTTGGCGGATAAGGCTGCGGGGCCTGCAGCACATTGCCCTGCATGTCCAGCACCGCAAACTGCGAGGAATCGGGTGATACCGCAACCTGGAATTCTCGTAACGGGCCTGGAGAAGTAATGGCAAACTCGGCTTTTCCCTGCGCCTGCGTTGCAGAGCTGAGGTAACTCTGCGCTGCAATTTTTGCCGGATCTGTCATTTCAGCCTGCACGTCTCTGGCCGCATTGCGGGTAGGCCGCAGCAGGATTTTTTCACCGCTGGCAATCGGAGCGGCAATTTCTATCCGCACGCCATCGACATCGAAACTCGGCGGTAAGCCACTCGGAATGACAGATTGCGACGAACCATCCGGCATTTTCAGCGTATGCTGGCTGCCGTTGAATCCCAGCTCGTACTCACCGGCCTGCAGCTTGCTGAGATCATTGATGTACACTTTCACCTCTGCGCTGGAGCCCTGGGGGATCAGCGCGCGGGAGGCGGCAACCTCGGGGGCATTGACATCGGTAAACATGGCCTCACCCACCTGACCGTTCAAATCCAGGCCCTGGGCCTGAAGCTGGTTCACCGACTCAGTGAAACCTATGGTCATTTTACCCAGCTCATCCATCACCTGCGGCAAGGTTTTGTCACGGTATTCAAACAGTGACGCCAATTTGCCGCCAACATCGTCCGAGCTAATGGCCTTCAGGGATTTACCTGCCACCACTGCCAGTTGGGTCTGTTGCGGATCGGGATCGCCATTGATCATTTGCAGTTCGCTGGAGTGGGTCCCTGACACCAGGGTATGACCACTGCCGATCAGGACGTTGAAGGTTTCCGCGTTTTTGCGCGTGACAGTGACTTTGGTGTAAGTCGACAGCTCATTGATTAACTGCTGATGTCTGTCCATCAGGTCGTTATCTGCGCCGCCGGCCGGGGTTTTCAGCAAAGCCTGATGGATTTCCACCAGCTCGCGGCCAATGTCGTTCACTCTGTTCAGGGTTTTTGCCAGTACGTCATTGGTGACGTCTTTCTGTTCGGCCAGAACCCGGTGGGTGTCATTCAACCCGGCCGCAACCATTTTGGCTTTTTCCAGCACCACTTTGCGGGTGCCCAGATCATTGGGGCTGTCAGCCATCGCTTTGACGGCGTCGTACCACTGGTTCATATCCTGCGGCACCTGACTGGCACTGTTTGCCAGCAGCTTATCGAGCCGCTCCAGCTGGCCGTCGCGCTCAGTGGCGTAACTGTGATTGGTCGTGGTGAGGTTCAGCTCGTTAGTGGCAAACTGATCATAACCGCGGCGAACTTCTGCCGCGTGTACACCCGTCCCGTAGTTATTGCCGCCCCACCACATGGGATCGTTGGTCTGCTGTACAACAGACTGGCGGCTGTAACCATCCGTATTGACGTTGTTGATGTTATGGCTGGTGGTATTGAGCTGCCTTTGCGCTGTTAACACACCTTGAGAGCCCAAACTGAGCAAATCGAACGCCATTGCGCCTCCAGAAACCTCGGGGGAGTTACTTTACTGGAGATTAATAAGCAAAAATCATTCCAACATTTAAATTATTTATTTTCAGTGAGTTATGGTAATTAAAACCAGGAATGGCAATTCATTGCCGGAGGGAGAAAGGAATAACGGAATGCAAGTGAAATGACAGGCTCTGGCTACTCTGACATGCTGATTTCGGAAGCTTCAAAGCCCATAAATGATGGTCATTATCACTGAGAAAACACGGCACAGCGAACAATACTGAAAAATCTCTGCCGCCATCAGACAATGCCGGCAGAATCTGTTACTTCATCAGCTTTTTCACCGACTCCATCACATTGATGATTTTATCGGCGTATTTCGGATCGGTCGCGTAACCGGCCTGATGCAGGTTACGGATAAAACGGCGCGGATCTTGCGGCGAGGCCAGTGCTTCTGAATAACGTGGGTTATCATTCAGAAAACGGACATAATCATTGAAGCTGTCTTCATAACTATTGTAAGAGCGGAATGCCGCCCGCTCCTGAACCGGAATGCCGTCATGATATTCCAGCGTCTGAGTGGCCACTTTATTGCCGGACCAGCGTGGGTCCGCTTTGATGTTGAACAGATTGTTACTGTCGCCTGCCGCATTTTTCACCACTTTTTTACCCCAGCCGGTTTCCAGTGCCGCCTGCGCAATCAGCACTGCCGGATCTGTGCCCAGCATGCCTGCCGCTTTTTCAGCAAACGGACGCATGCGGGTCACGAAATCTTCCGGCGAGGAAAACGGTTTTTCCTGCGGCTGGCGCAATGGCGGGACAGGCTCGGCTGAGGTGGGGGCAGAAGCCGCCACTTGTTCCGGCGCTGTGGCAGCTTTGTCTTTAGCCGCTGTGTCTCTGGCTGCGAAGACTTTAGCCAGCACATCATCGCCAGACACCTGACGCGACTGCTGAATGGCCTCGAAACCGGCGGCTTTTTCCTGGGCCGCTTTCGCCTGCTCTTCCGGTGTTGCCTCTGGCTTCTCTAATACGCTCAGTTGTTCCACGATCAGATCAGCCAGCCCAAGCGAACCGCGGGCGCTGAGTTCACTGGACATTTGCTCGTCACGCATTTCTTCAAAAAACTTGGTGTTCGAGCTGCTCATCAGATCAGACTCAAAGGCTTCATTGGCCTGACGCATCGATTTAAACAGCATTTGGGTGAACAGGGCTTCAAACTGCTCTGCTGCTGCTCGCAAAGATTCCGTATCCCCTTTACCTTTGATGCCAGCACGAAGTCTGTCAAGATTAGCAAGGTCGTTGACAAAGCCTGGGTCCGTCGGTTTCATCGTCAGTGTCTGCCTGTAATGCGCTTTCCATCAGCACCTGTAGCCAGGTGCCAGCCATAATTTAAATAATGATCAGCTGGCCTTCAATGGCACCAGCCTGTTTCAGTGCCTGCAGAATCGCCATCAGATCGGAAGGAGCTGCCCCCACCTGATTGACCGCGCGTACCAGCTCATCCAGGGTAATACCCGGATTGAACTTAAACATCCGGGAGTCTTCTTCCGTCACATCAATCTGCGAGTCAGGTACGACTACAGTTTCGCCGCCAGAAAATGGATTCGGCTGGCTGACAATGGGATTTTCCTGAATAGAGACTGTCATCCCACCGTGGGTAATCGCTGCCGGCTTGAGCTTCACATGCTGGCCGACGACGATTGTACCGGTACGGGAGTTGACGATAATTTTCGCCGCGCCTTCGGCCGGGTCGAATTCAAGATTCTCGATAGTCGACAGGAAAGCCACCCGCTGACTCACATCTCGCGGCGCACGCACACGTACCGAGGTGGCATCAATCGGCGCGGCCATATCAGGGCCCAGAAACTGATTGATGGCATCTGACATACGTTGCGCCGTGGTGAAATCAGATTCAAACAGGTTAAAGGTCAGGTGATCGCCGCGGCTGAACGGGTTAGGCACTTCCTGCTCAACAATCGCGCCGTTAGAGATGCGGCCGACCGTCGGGTTATTGCCCACCAGCTTCGAGCCGTCCAGACCTTCGGCACTGAAGCCGCCAACCACCAGGCTACCCTGCGCCACCGCATAAACTTTACCGTCCAGACCGCGCAGGAAAGTCTGAATTAAGGTGCCGCCACGCAGGCTTTTCGCCGAGCCGATAGAAGAGACGGTGATATCAATATGCTGACCTTGCTTGGTAAATGGCGGCAAGGTCGCGCTGACAGCCACAGCGGCCACATTCTTGGTTTTGGGTTTAGTGCCTGCCGGCAATTGAATACCGAAGTTTTGCAGCATGGCATTGAAACTCTGATCGGTAAATGGCGTGGTTTCACCGGTTCCCGGCAAACCGACCACCAGACCGTAACCCGACAACTGGTTACTCCGCACCCCGGCGACTTCAGAGACGTCCTTAATTCGGGCGGCCTGCAAAGGGAAAGCCATCAACAGGGCGAGTCCTGCCCATAGCATCTGTCTGGTCACTGTCATACTCTCATCGTCGGGTAGCGGTTAAAGGGAAATACATGGCTTACAGACTGACGTTAAAGAACCGGGCCAGCCAGCCCTGCTCCTGGGCGTCCTGTCTGTCTCCGGTACCGGAATACTGAATGCGGGCATTGGCAATCCGGGGCGATTCTATGGTGTTTTCCTGTGAAATGTCGTCCGGACGGATTGTGCCGCTCAACCGGATATACTCGTCACCACTGTTGAGTGTCAGCCACTTCTCGCCACGCACCAGCAAATTACCGTTCGCCAATACCTCAACCACTTCGACTGAAATTGAGCCCTGAATGCTGTTACTCTGATCCGCCGAGGTGCTGCCTGAGAAGGTATTGGAGTTATTGATATCGTAAGAGATATCACGATCGCCGATCGTCAGCGGCTGGCCACCGAGTGTCAGGGGATCCATGGTTAAATCTGTCGACTTATCGAGATCGCTACTGGCACTTTTGTTAGCTTTGTTTTTCTCTGCCAGCATCACAGTGACGATATCACCTATCCCGCGCGGACGGGTATCGTCATACATATCCTGCGCCAGCGCCTGACTGAACAAAGAACCGGTCGCCGTGGCGTAATGGGCCGGTTTATCCTGAGGACGGATACTGCTCCAGGCCGGATCGCCGGCCTGCGGGTCGTCACGACGGCGTACAAGGTCAATCAAATCACCGCCCGATGACTCCTGATTTCCTTCTACGGCATCGACATTGGTCGTCGCCTGTTTCAGCTCATCCTGTTGTTCCGGCATCTGGACACACCCGGCCAGCGTCAGTATTAAAGCAGTCAACAACCAATTTTTCATCTTAGACCCCACTCTTTATTAAAGCTGCTGGTTCACGTAGCTCAGCATCTGGTCAACGGTTGAAATCACTTTGGAGTTCATTTCGTACACTCGCTGGGCTTCAATCATATTGACCAGCTCTTCCGTCACGTTCACGTTGGATGTTTCCAGCATTGACTGGCGGATCTGACCAAACCCTTCCAGACCAGGCACGCCTTCCTGCGGATCACCGCTCGCACCGGTTGGCAGGAACAGGTTCTGACCGATAGGCTCCATACCGCCAGGGTTGATAAAATCGACCGTGGTCAGCTGACCCAGTACCAGGCTTTCCTGCTGGTTACGGATACGGGCCGACACTTCACCGTCGGTGCCGACAGTAATGCTGACCGCATCTTCCGGCACGACAATTTCAGGCTGCAGCAGATAACCGCCACCCGAGGTCACCATCTGGCCTTCTTCATTGATAGTGAACTGACCATTGCGGGTGTAGCCTATGTTGCCGTCCGGCAGGAGGATCTGAAAGAAGCCGTCACCTTCAATCATCATGTCCATGGCGTTGTTGGTGGTCTGGGTATTACCCTGAGTAAACACTTTTTGTGTTGCCACCACCTTAGAGCCCGCCCCCAGCATCAGACCGGATGGCAAGGTCGTATCCTGGGTGGACTGGCCGCCAGGCTGGTTAATGTTCTGATAAAACAGATCCTCGAACACCGCACGGCTCTTTTTGAAGCCAATGGTCGAGGCGTTAGCCAGGTTATTCGAAATGGTCGAGATGTTTGTTTGCTGAGCGTCAAGACCGGTTTTACTGACCCATAATGCTGGATGCATGTGTTATTCCTTTCCTAATTAGCCCAAACGCAGCAGAGACGAGGACGCCTGGTCCATTTCCTCTGCGGTTTTCATTAACTTAACTTGCATTTCAAAATGACGCTGAAGATCGATCATGCTGGTCATTTCACCCACGGCATTCACGTTACTGCCTTCCAGCGCACCGCTCAGCAGAGTCACCTCAGCATCGGCATCAAATATCTGCGCGGGTACTTTAGATTTGAACAGACCATCAACGTCTTTAAAGACTTCACTGTTGTCCGGCTTGACCATTTTAATGCGATCAACCACTTCCATCGCATCGGCCGGGGCGCCCTGCGGACGGACTGAAACAGTGCCATCCTTACCGATTTCAATTTTGCTGATTGGCAGAGGAATAAAAATAGGGCCGCCATTTTCACCGACCATCAGGCTGCCGTTGCTGTTTTGCAGCAACCCTGTCTGATCGATTTTCAGGTGGCCGGCACGGGTATAGGCTTCCTGGCCGCTGGCATCCAGTACGGTCAGCCAACCGTTACCTTCTATAGCAACATCCAGATCCCGGCCCGTTGTCATTACTGCCCCCTGGGCAAAATCCTGCCCCGGTCTTTCTGTCATGGAGAACACGCGGGACGGCATGCCTTCGCCAAACGCCTGCATACTCCGCGCCTGCTCTAAATCAGCGCGAAAGCCAGTGGTACGAACGTTAGCCAGGTTATTGGCATGAAGCTGCAAGCCATACATATCTTGCTTAGCGCCGCTCATTGCCAGGTACAGTGCACGATCCATTTCGAGTCTCCCAATCAGTACTGCAGCTATAGAAGCAATATACGTACCACTTTGGTAAAGAGCTGAAAAACAGTCATGAAACAGCGAAAGATCAGGTAATTAGTGAGAGATCCTTGCCATAACGAAAGCAGGAAATCAGTCAGGTGCCAAAGAAATGGCATCCAGAAGACAGGCGTCGGACAAACATTGCCGCCATCAGAGGCTCAGGCGGCAATGTCAAACAAGGTGGGGTTAACGAATTTGCAGTATGGTTTGCTGGAGGCTGTTGTCCACTTCCAGTGCGCGGGAGTTGGCCTGGAAATTACGCTGGGCGGTGATCAAATCCACCAGTTCCTGGGTCATGTCAATGTTTGACTGCTCCAGCGTACCGCTTTTCACCGAACCAAACGCCCCGAAGGTCGCCTCACCCCAAACAGCAGCACCAGACTCCTGGCTTACCGCCCATTGCGTGCCGCCTTTGGAGAGCAGCCCCTGCTCGTTCGGCACACGAACCATGCCGACACGGCCAAGGGTAATGTTTTCCCCGTTACTGTAAGTGGCCACAATCGAGCCTTTGGCATCGACATCCACTTTGGCCAGATAACCCGTAGTGGCACCATTTTCACTGAACTTACGCACTTCAAACGGCGCCGCGAACTGAGTCGGATCATCGAAGTTAAAGTTCAGCGTCTGTGAACCGTCTGCACCGTTCATGCTCAGGCCAGCCGCACTGAAAGCCTCAGAAATCATCGGGTTACCGCCATTCACCTGGGCCACTGTGCCGTCGAAGTTAAAATCAACCAGTGCGCCGGTATGCCCCGCCACATTGGTTGCCTCACCGTCGGCAATATCCAGTGGCTTCTCACCGTCGGCATCCGTGACGGTATAGAAAGACGCCCAGCGATTTGGCTGCGTATTGTCCTTCACATAGTAACTGGTCATTTTGTATGGCTGGCCTAAGGAGTCATACATAGTCACTGAAGTGGATTTGTTGTAGGTATCCGGATCTTCAAAATTAAACTGGTTGATGTCTTTCGGGTCGCCGTTGGCCGGCAGGTTGACTCCGATGTCGACCTGACTGGTGGCTTTCGGCTGACCGAATTGATCCGGTACTTTCAGTGCCTGTGGCTCATAAGAGACCACCTGATCGGTTTCCTGATCCACACCGTAGCCCAGTAAGAACTGATCTTCTGAGTTAACAATGTAATTGTCTTTGTCCAGGTGAAAAGCACCGTTGCGGGTCAGGCTGTTATTATTCGGTTCCAGACGCTGGTCTGAGACGGCAAAAAAGCCGGTACCGGAAATACGCAGATCCATCGGGTTATTGGTATAAATACTGGAACCTTCATGAAACTGCTGAGCCACCACAGAATTCTGGACACCGCCACCTGTGGTGGTTTTGGTGTTGGAAAAAATGGAGCTTGAATACACATCACCAAATTCGGCCCGCGACTCCTTAAAGCCGTAGGTATTGGCGTTGGCAATGTTGTTACTTGTGGTGTTCAGATCTTTCTGGGCGGCGCCCAGTCCACTCAGTGCGACATTAAAGCCCATAGGTGACTCTCCTGAATTCTGTGTACAGCGTACTTATTGTTCACCAGCGCAGCGTATTCACTGCCGCTGGTGATTTGTTAATGCGTCCGGCGTTATGCCTTGCCGACTTCCAGCACTTCAGCCAGCTTGATCGGGGATTCAAATCCAGCCAGATTCAGCATGACATTGCCGTCACCATTGCCCAGCAGCACGCTGTTCACATTGGCGTAAGTCGACACGTCAAATTCCGAGTTCTTGCCGTCGGCCAGTGCGCTGACTTTCAGCTGATACTTACCGGCTGGCAACATATTGCCGCGGTCATCCTTGCCGTCCCATGCCACACGGTGATCGCCGGCAGGCTTGGAGCCTAAGTCAAAGCTGCGTACCAGCTCGCCTGCCGCATTCTCAACCCGGACTATCAGGTTATTGAGCGATTGCGGCAGCTTAACCATTCCTGCGACACCACCTTCGGCCGTTTTCGAGCCGGTTGGATTCGGAACCAGTACATCACGGCCCACCAGCGATGAGGCCTGCAGGGCCTGGTTCGATGTCATGGCAGCGTTCAGACCGCCAAACTGTTCATTCATTTTGCTGATGCCGTCTACTGTGGCAAACGACGCCATCTGCGCAATCATCTGGTCATTACCCACAGGTTTGAACGGATCCTGCTGCGACATCTGCTTGGTCAGCAACGACAGAAAATCTTCCTGCTTAAGCTCTTGTTGTCCAGTTACTTTCTGCTCAGACTGCAGTTTTTTCTCCTGCATGCTCTTAAGCTGGTCAATATAGGACAAAGGGCTTTGACCTGTGCTTTTAATACCGGTCATGTCAGTTACTCCCTACCCTTATTTGCCCATCTGCAATGTTCGCATCAGCATTTGCTTACTGGCGTCTGCGACCTGAACATTGCTTTGATAGGAACGTGACGCCGAGATCATGTTTGCCATCTCTTCCATCACGTTAACGTTCGGTTTATAGATATAACCTTCGGCATTGGCCAAAGGGTGTGCCGGGTTATATTCCGCAGTCAAAGGCTTCTGACTTTCGACAATGGCTTTCACCCGTACAGGAACACTTTCTTCACGCTGGTAGCTGGCACTTTGCAACGCCGCCTCGAACACAGGATGACGCGCCTTGTAGGTTTGTGCTGCAGAGCTGCTGACAGTATTGGCATTGGCCATATTACTGGCCGTGGTGTTCAGCCGTACGGATTCCGCACTCATTGCCGAACCGGTGACATTAAAAACGTTAAACAAACTCATTGATTATTCCCCTTTTAATGCCTTGCTCAGATTGCTGAATTTTGAACCCAGAAAATCCAGCGATGCCTGATACTCCAGCGCGTTTTGCATAAACAGGTTTTGCTCCAACTGAGCATCGACCGTGTTGCCATCACCGGTATCCGGCTGATCGGGCACACGGTATTTCTGTTCACCCATGACTTTGGTGGAGGCAGCAATATGCCGCTCATTGGTTCGGCTGAGGCCAACTTTTGCCTCTGATGTTGCCGCATTGAGCGCGCGCTGAAAGTCCATGTCTTTTGCTTTATAACCGGGTGTATTGGCGTTAGCGATGTTACTGGCAAGGGTTTCAGCCCTTTTACCCCTGACACCAACTGTATACTGGTGCACACCTAATGCTTTATCAAAAGAAATGGCCATCGTCTGCCTCCTGAATCACTTACTGATTTATTTGCAAAGGGCGTGCCAATATTTAAGAAAACGAGATAGCGGAACGAAAGGAGACAATGCCGGCAAGTCTTGCGGGGCAAAGCACAAATGAAAGGATGCAAAAAAGGGTCCATTACGGACCCCTCTGTTTTAATACTGCTGTTCTCATGCATCAGTGCTAATGCGTCGGCTCGACTACGATGGAATCACTTCAGCTTGTAGATAATACCCGGGTTACAGCGGATCATCTCAAACCTGTCAGTCAGTCCGGTCAGAGACTCAGATGCGCCCAGCAGCAGGTAGCCGCCTGGGTTCAGGCTGGCCGCCATTTGATTGAGCACTTTCGCTTTCATCTCAGGCGCAAAATAAATCAGCACATTACGGCAGAAAATCACATCAAACTTGCCGAGCAGCGCGTAGCTGTCTTTCAGGTTTTGCGGACGAAAATTTACCATCTGCTTCACCTTGCTGCCAATTCGCATCCGGCCGTCACCAATCGGTTCGAAAAACGCCTGGCGGCGCTCCGGGGACAGGCCACGGCCTAATGCCAGCGCGTCATACACACCCGTCCGGCACATATCCAGCATGGTTTGCGAGATATCTGTGGCGGTCACCTGAATACCCAGCGGCAGCATACCAGGACGGCGCTGCTGTGTTTCCAGCACTGTCATGGCAATGGAGTACGGCTCCTGGCCTGAAGAACTGGCGGAAGACCAGATACGTATCGGGCGCTTATTCGCCGCCAGTTCCGGCAGGATCTTGTCGGCCAGCACAGTAAACGGATAGGTATCCCTGAACCACAGGGTTTCATTCGTTGTCATGGCATCAACAGCCGCAACCCGTAATTCACGGTTACGGCCACTGATCACTATCTGCAACAATTCAGAGAGCGATGCCAGACCAAAGCGGTTGACCAGAGGACTCAGGCGACTCCGAACCAGATACTGCTTGCTGTCGCCAAGAATGATACCGCATTGACCTTCCAAGAAATGGCAAAAATCTCGATATTCCTGGTCTTTAATTGTTATGGCTGTCATCTACTACTCTAACGTTAGTTTATTCAGGCATGGCCGCTTTAACTGCTGCGCC
Organism: Photobacterium halotolerans DSM 18316; assembly: GCF_000425165.1. Classification (GTDB taxonomy): domain Bacteria; phylum Pseudomonadota; class Gammaproteobacteria; order Enterobacterales; family Vibrionaceae; genus Photobacterium; species Photobacterium halotolerans. Next base: position 157,457 of record NZ_KE384323.1, on the reverse strand, counting down.
AAGTTCATCGGGATTAAACTTGGGAATAAACGCATTAGCACCGACTCTGTCTACCATGGCCTGATTAAATACCCCACTCAACGAGGTGTGCAGGATAACATGTAAATCTTTTAGTTTGGCATCATTTCTGATGGCCGCCGTCAGGGTGTAACCGTCCATTTCAGGCATTTCGATATCAGAAATCACTAAATCAAGCTGATTATAGATACTATCTTCTGTCGCCATTTCACGGAGCTTAATGAGGGCTTCTTTACCATCTTTCACCAGAATGCACTCACAACCGATTGATTCAATTGCACGTTGCACCTGTTTACGTGCCACACTGGAGTCATCAGCCACCAGCACGCGGCGAGTGACAGGATTGTCACGAATCATCTCATCCCGCAATGTCTGCGACACTTCAGTGTGCCTTGGCGAAATTTCATCCAGGATTTTTTCAACATCCAGAATTTCAACCAATTCACCATCAATTTCAGTCACTGCGGTCAGGTAGTTACCACTGCCTGCGCCTTTAGGTGGCGGGAGTATGTCTTCCCAGTTCATATTAATGATTCGCTCAACAGCAGACACCAAAAACCCCTGCACAGAGCGATTAAACTCGGAGATGATCACAAAACAATTTTCTGTGTTCTCAATAGGACGTCCGCCGGTGGCCAGACTCATGTCAATCACTGAAATGGTCTGACCACGAATATGGGCGATCCCTTTCACCAGCGGATGAAGATTCGGCATGGCTGTGAGCTTAGGGCACTGCAGTACCTCTTTTACCTTGAAGACATTAATGCCGTAGCGCTGGCGGCGGTTCAGCTTGAAGGTCAGCAACTCGAGACGGTTTTGTCCCACAAGCTGAGTGCGCTGGTTCACAGAATCCAATATCCCCGACATATAACGTGACTCCAAAGTTGTCGAAATGAATTGTTGTAAAAATAGACAATTTTGAAGGATCAACGGGTAATCCGAGTCAAAATCCCCTATCATGGAGCAATTGTAGCCCCAGAAAGCGACATAAAAAGAGCGAAAAGCGTGACAGGAAGAACACAATTTACACTCTGTTTAATCTTTATCGGCATACTGTGCGGTTTCTTAAGCATGAATGCAATTGCTGCTAGCGATAATATGCTCAGTAATGTGCGCGAGGCAGCAGCGGATCACATCAGAAGCCTGGTGGCCAAACCAGAGCGCGGGGAACTGGACATCACAGCCTCCGAGCTGGATAACCGGTTACGCATTGGTGATTGCCCGGACGCGCTTGATACTTCCGTGCCGGGTAAGCAGTCTCTGACCGGCAATGTCACTGTTCTGGTCAGTTGTCCTTCGACAAACTGGCAGGTTTACGTGCCGGTGCAGGTTTCACTTTTGCTGCCAAGAGTCGTTGCGGCAAGACCACTGGCCCGCGGTGCAGTCATTGCCGGCTCAGACCTGCAGGTGCGCCAGGTGGAAAGCCGCTACCAGAGAGGCATAGTGTTCGAATACCCGGAACAAATCATCGGCTCGACAGTAAAACGTAACATCAACATGGGTGAGGCTGTGCTGGGCAATGATATCTGCCTGGTGTGCCGTAACGATTCCGTGCTGATCAGAGCAGGTCAAAGCGGCCTCAACATAGTGACTAAAGGAACAGCACTGTCCGATGGTTCCCTGGGTGAAGACATACGGGTGCAAAACAACAAGTCACGCCGCATTATCAGTGCGACAATTACCGCAGTCGGCGAAGTTACAGTAAAGTACTGAGCGAAAAAAATGCTAAAGTTAGTCATAGCCTTGCCGATAGCAGGGCATCAACGATGAATATCTGTTAAAGGCAACACGATTATGGCAAGTATTGATTCCCTGCGCAGTGGCCAGCTGTTAAGCAACCTGCGCAACAGTAACAGTACGAACAACACACAGGGCAGGCCCGAGGCCAGAGAAGAATCTGGTCACACACCTCAGGATGCGGTCTCGCTGAGCTCGCAAGCTCGGGCGGTCGGGCAAATCCATCAGCAGTTGGCTGCTGAACCGAGCTTTGATCGCAATAAGGTCGAGTCGATCAAAAATGCCATCAGCAATGGTTCCTACCAGGTTGATGCGGATCGCCTGGCCAGTAATATGCTGCGATTTGAGGACGAATTACGCGGGCTCTGATATTATCCATAGCTTGCAGATTCAGCGCCGGAGTGCAGAAACATGTCGCCAACCATAGAACAATTACTTGCCCAGCAACATGCCACGCTTGAGGCTCTGTTACGCCTGCTAGAGCAGGAAAGGGCGTCAATTGTGAACCGTGAGGCTGGCGACATCACCCGGCACGCCAATGATAAAAAATCACTGGTTGATAAAATTCAGCTTCAGGATCAGCAAATAGCCCGACATTCGCAAAGCAGTCAATTAAAAGAAAATCCTGAGCTTACCCGTCAGGTTCAAGCCATTCAGGCGCTGGTTGACGAATGCCGAAGTCAAAACGAGATTAACGGCGCCGCTTTGCAGCGTGCACAGCTCAGTTTTCACAAACTCAACAATCTGTTCCAGCAGAGCCTGGGCCATCACCAGACCTACAACAAAGAAGGTGTCGCACAGAATTTGCGTTCCTTAGGCACTAACCTGAAAGCCTGAACCTCGCCCCATCGCTCGTCATTTATTTGACACTGATATGCTCTGTCTCCGCCGCTGTGCAAACCCGTTATAAATAAGCCGCATGGCTGGTATTCAAACTGAACATTCCCCTCCCCGCACACATTCACAGCCGGAATGACTTTCCGTTTGGCATTCGGGTGTCAGAATTACGTCAGCTAATGAAACCACTCAAAAATTTCATTGGATATTGACTTGAATCACATTTACCATTGCGCCCAATATCTTATCCCTATTCACTAAGAGTCTGATTTTCATGCTATTAACCATTTTATACATTGTCGGGATCACCGCAGAAGCGATGACCGGCGCTCTGGCTGCCGGCAAGCGCCACATGGACTGGTTTGGTGTGATGCTGGTTGCCAGTGCAACGGCCATTGGCGGCGGGACGGTTCGGGACATACTCTTGGGTCATTATCCCCTGAACTGGATTGCCAACCCGCAGTATCTGCTTATCACGTGCCTGGCGGGGTTAGCCACCACCTGGGTTGCCCCGCTGGTCGTTCGCTTTCACAAAATATTCGTTATTTTAGATGCCCTGGGTCTGATTGTATTCAGCATCTTAGGCTGCCGGGTCGCCATGAATATGGGACAACCTGTGATCATCTGTCTGGTTGCCGCCGTAGTAACGGGGGTATTTGGTGGTTTACTTCGGGATCTGATTTGCCGCCGCACGCCATTGGTGCTCCACAAAGAGCTGTATGCGTCGGTCGCCTTTATTGCCGCCGGACTCTACATGGCTCAGCTTCACTTTGGTGTGTCGGAGAACATCGCTATCGGGGTAACGCTGGTGACAGGGTTTCTGCTGCGCCTTGCCGCGATCCGTTTCAGCTGGCAGCTTCCCGTTTTTCGGATAGATGAGTCAGCAGACAAGCCGAAAGAAGAAGCAAAGAGTTAGCAGACAAAAAACAAGGCGGCAAGCTGACTGGCATCAGATTGCCGCCTTGTCTGACGAGAGCATATTTAGAACATCACTTCCTGATTCGCAGGCACGTGATAGACCTCACCCTGCTGCTTCATTCGCTCCATTTTATTTAAATCGAGCTGCATTTCAGTCACATAGCTATCGCCTACCGGATAGCTGCGGATCACTTCTGCCCCGCGAATCACACCGTCCACCGCACCATCGGTTTCTTCGGAATCAAGCTGCTGATCAGTCAGACCCGTTCTGGCACTGATACGCATGCCATAGACCTGCTCGGTCAGCTCGCGGTAAGCATCCACTTTAGAAGCCCGCATCGCACGAATACGTTTTTCTTCCAGGGTTTGTCCGCGTTGCTCACTGATTGAGGCGTAACCAACCGCAGTGAGCACGTTGATATCGCGAAATTCTGTTAACGGCTGGCAACCAGACAGGGTAATCAGCAAAACAGCCATCCACCAAAACCGCATAGTGACTCCTAAGGTTTTAAAATAATTGAATTGTTCTCAAATTTTGTTGCTTCTGAACGAATCAGGACACCGTTTTCCAGACGCATTTTATTGAGCGTATCCAAATCGCGTCCGATCCGGTCTTCCGGCAGGAACCCCTGAGCAGTGGCGATAACAACGCGGGAACGCATTCCGATCACCCGCGCATTGATCAACACCCCGCCCCCCTGACGCAGCATGGTCCCGGTCAGTACATAGTCCACCGGTTGTTCAGCAGCCAGTTCCTTCCAGTTACGGCTCAGGGAAAAATCCCCTTCTGCTGTCACGCGTATCGCGCCGGTGGCCTTGTAATCCACCACAGTGTATCCCAATTGCTGCATGTGATACATGAAGCCTTCAGAAACAGCATTACCCAGCCAGTTTGTTTCATTCATTTGCTGCATATCAACAAATGAAGTCACGGCCAGCGGTGTTTTCGCTGTCAGGTACTGATTCGAATCGACCAACTGCTTGGTCAGACCTTCGATAAAAAAGTCCATGGTGTGGCGAGGCGTTTCCGCCAGCAGAAAATTACTGCCGGTATAGCTCTCTTTACCATTATAAATTGGTGAGTATGCACATGATGCTGTCAGCAGCGACAACAGCAAGATGGTCCATTTTTTCATTCTACCCTGCTCCGGAAGAAACGAGACAATGGCCTTTTATCGTCCGTTATCTCGAAAACTTTACGACTTTTCATTGCCTCGCTCCCAATTTGTCATTTTGGGAACACTCTTTGCATACATCAGCTAGCGACTCAGGATGTTGACACAGCAAAAAGCTGATAGGCTAATCAGCATGAATCCATGGTGATTCAACCTGAACGACACACAAAACTTAGCAATTATCGTACCGAAATCGCTCCCGAGATTGGAAAACCTATGAAAAAGACGCTCAGGAAAGCCCTTCTGGGTCTGGGAATGCTCACTGCTTTACCGCTCCAGGCCGCCTGGTTTGAAGTGACAGGCCAGGCTATCTTGCTGGAAAGTAAAACATCGGCCCGAACCAATGCGATTGAAGACGCTGTCTACCGCGCCATGTACTATTCAGGGGCTGATTTTTCCAGCTTTGCGCAAATGAAGCCTTACTTTCAGGAAGACAGGCAGGATTACCAGTTTAATGGCACTGAAGTCCGCCATGTGCAAATCAGCAAGGCGTTTGCCAAAAACGGCAATTATTATGTCACTGCCAGGGTCGATATTTACCCCTCGGCAAAAAGTTGCCACAACATCCAGTACAAGAAAGGGCTGCTGATCAGTGATTTCTCACTCAGCGTGCCCCAGCAAGCGGCGCTGGGAGGTATTTACCAAATCGGCAAAGATTTCACTCAGTTACTTAAGCGGCAGATTGGCAAGCAATCGCAAAGCTTCGTCGTGACAGGCACCAGTGAGATCCCTCTCCAGCCAGGCAATCCCGACGCTATGATGATGCTGGCGGAAGATTATGATGCGCAATACATTATCAGCGGACAGATTACGGATCTCACCTCCACGCTTGATCAGAATCTGTTATCCAATGACAAAATTAACAGGCAGTTTTCCGTAGAAACTATGGTGATCAACGGCAAAACAGGGGAAATACTGTCGCAGCGGAAATACCGGGAAGTGGCAGAATGGCCGTTTTCCCGTATCAGCCAGGTAGATACTCAAAGCGCCCGCTTCTGGGTATCCCCTTATGGGGCCGCGCTGCAACGTTTAAGCCGAAATATCATGCTGGATATGGAATCGTCTCTGGCCTGCAGATCCAGTCTGCCTGAAGTCGTTAATGCACACGGCAATCAGGTACAGATCAATGTTGGCAGAGTCCATGGTGTGAAACAGGGCGACGAGTTAAAACTTTGGCATACCGCCGGTTTCATTGATCAGTACGGTATTTCCCGTAACCGAATGGTTGAAACTGACATGACTCTGGTTGTTGACCGCGTCTATGAAACTTCTGCGGAAGGCAGTGTGCAACAAAGCGATTTGGCAGCCAGTATCCAACCTGGTGATTTACTGACCAAGCAACCGGCTCGCAGATACTAATGACTTAATAATCCTTCACTTTTGGGTATAATGGCCTTTCTGCTTTTCAGAAAGGCTCCCTTAGCTCAGCAGGATAGAGCGTCCCCCTCCTAAGGGGAAGGCCGCAGGTTCGACTCCTGCAGGGAGCGCCATCCCCCCCCTCGGATTGACACGCTTCGGCTATTTTCTTTGCCTCCATCCTGTCTCATTGCTGAGACAAGGTACAGCTTTGCTCTGTTCAAAGTGAAATTATTCACCGCTCTGTCAGTCTATTTACATGACAAGATTCTGAGTCTTTTTAATAATTGAAAAATATGATCTTGTTCTAGTCTAATAGTGATAAAGACCAAGTGATAAAAGAAAACCAGAGAATCAGACCATAACATTCTCTTTTCACCTATCACTTTGTGCCGCCACAAAAGGAGAGAGCTATGAAAAAGTTCGCAATGTTCGTAACAGCCGCACTGATGGCATTCAGCTTTAATGCGCTGGCTTATACATTGTCCGGAACACCAACTCAAATCCCACAAGATGCCATGCAATATTGCGCTGGCGCACAAAACTTTTGGGTTTGCGTGGATACATTTGAAAGACAAAACAAATAGCGCTCCACCCAAAGAAAAAGCGGAGGCACAGACCTCCGCTTTTCATTTTCAGGATTGTTCAGCACTCAGTCACTCAATGGCAGTGACAGTTACGCATTCGCTTCGCGCTGGGCAATGAAGTCAAGAGCCATTTGAATACGTGCAACAACGCGCTTTTTACCGATCAGATGCATTACAGCATCCACCGAGGGTGATTGCCCCTGACCCGTTACCGCGACACGCAGCGGCATGCCGACTTTGCCCATCCCCAGATCCAGCTCCTCACAAGTTTGCTGAATCATCTGATGTAATGCGTCAGTATTCCAGCTATCCAGTGCTTCCACTTTGGCTTTTGCCAATTCCAGTGCTTCTTTCGCCACCGGGCGTAAGTGCTTTTTCGCCGCGGCTTCATCAAAGGCGGAGAAGTCCTGATAGAAGTAGCGAGACTGGGCAGCCAGCTCAACCAGGGTATCGCAACGCTCAGCCAGCAACTGAATCACATCTGTGACAGCCGGGCCATTGCTGGTTGCAATACCCTGATTGTCCAGGTGCCATTGCAGATGCTTAGCCACATATTCAGGTTCGCAGGTTTTGATGTAATGGTTGTTCAGCCAGCGCAGTTTGTCTGTGTTGAATGCAGATGCTGACTTGCTGATGTCATCCAGGCTGAAGAACTCAATCATTTCTTCCTGAGAGAAAATTTCCTGATCGCCGTGTGACCATCCCAGTCGCACCAGGTAGTTCAGCAGCGCTTCAGGCAGGTAACCGTCATCACGGTATTGCATCACGCTTACCGCACCATGACGCTTAGACAGTTTGGCACCGTCATCACCCAGGATCATTGCACAATGTGCGAACTCAGGTACCGGCGCACCTAACGCTTTGTAGATGTTGATCTGACGAGGCGTATTGTTGATATGGTCTTCGCCACGCACCACGTGCGTGATTGCCATATCCCAATCATCAACCACAACACAGAAGTTATACGTCGGGCTGCCGTCAGTACGACGGATAATCAGATCATCCATTTCACTGTTGCTGATTTCAATACGACCACGGATATGATCATCAAAGACAACGCTGCCTTCTTTCGGATTGCGGAAACGGATCACAAACGGAGAGTCTGCAGTTGCCGCCGCATTGGCTGCAATAATGCGAGGATGATTAGCATCGTAACGGGGCTTGAGGCCAGCAGCCATTTGCTCTTCACGAATTTCATCCAGCAGCTCTTTTGAGCAATAGCACTTATACGCTTTATCTTCCGCCAGCAGTTGATCAACCAGCTGGTTATAACGGTCAAAACGCTTGGTTTGATAGTATGGACCTTCATCCCAGTTCAGGCCCAGCCACTCCATACCTTCCATGATCGCGTCAATAGCTTCCTGAGTGGAACGCTCGATATCGGTATCTTCAATACGAAGTACAAATTCACCACCCGTGTGTTTAGCGTATAGCCAGGAATACAGTGCCGTACGGGCACCACCGACATGGAGGAAGCCTGTTGGACTTGGAGCAAAACGAGTTTTAACCGTCATGAAAAGACCTTCAATCAAAATGATTCAAACGAGAAGTGAGCAATAGCGGCATTCTACCACTGACACGCCAATCCTCAACCTGCTATTCAGGCAAGAGATGAAAACCTGGTGTAATTCATCGCTGCGAGAGTGACCAGCTTCAGATTATACAAGTTTGCCAGTTTTACTGCTTTACCCCACTCACAGCCTCAGTAAACTGTATTTTTATAAACCATACTCAGAACTCCCTTAGCGCTTAAGGAATGTACCCAATGAAAATGAAAAAGTTACTCCTGTCATCTGCGCTGTTGGCTTTAGCTTCCCCGTCAATGGCGCAGGTAAATCTAGCACTGCCGAAAGGTGTCCATCTTCTGGTTGTCAATGGCCAGGACGCGGGGTATTCCTCACTTGGCTTTAACCATCAGCCGGTTTTGGAGTTGCCTGACGGACAAAACCAGGTCGTTTTTCGCATTGGCAAAATTGTCATGGAATCGGGCAGTCTGAAGACAAAATACGACTCAGTCCCTATTGTTGCACTTTTTGAAGCCAGTGATACCAAACTGGAGCTTGAAGTCCCACGCATTGATACCCTGGCACAAGGCCAGCAATACGACAAATCACCAAGCTTCGACATACTGGATAAGGGTAAAGCTATCAATGTTAAGTCTGATACGCTGGCCGTTGGGTTTGATATCTCACCGAATTACGTCACATTGACCAAAGAATACAACCAAACCCAGGGTGTTGCTTCGTTACACAATGCGCCACAATCTAAGCCAGTAACAACAAATACCGCGCAAATGCCAAGTCATCCCGATGCCGATAACATGCTGAAATACTGGTTTGAACAAGCCAGCCCGGAGAGCAGAAAAGCCTTTCTGAGCTGGGCAATCAGCAACATGGATAAATAAGCCTGACTGGCTGAAACAGAAAAAACAATTACCACCGCCATCGGCGGTGGTTTTGTGTTAGCCATAAAAAAAGCACCTTAAAAGGTGCTTTTGAAATCCCAGTCCAACGCTGACATTGCCTGCCTTAACATTGCTTGCCTTCAGACGGCTTATCAAACAATGATTGCTCAACCAAGCTAAGCAAAAGGACCGGCCTTCAAGGCCGGCCAAAATGAAATAAGGCAGTAGCAGTTGAGCAATTAGAAGTAGTATTCTACTCCCCACCCCCAACCAAACTCAGCGTCTGAGTCGTTTTTCGAGATCATGTAAGGACGAACATAGGTGATGGCTGAATCATCCAGGAAGTACAGCGCCTGAGCAGATACAATATAGTCTTCACTACCACTCAGCTCATTTCCGTTCACGTCTGCGGCCAGGTTAGCGGCATAGTTCGCCTTAAACTGCCAGTTTGCAACACCACTGTAAACAGCACCAATTGAATAGCTGTCCTGATCCATGTCGTTACCAGCTACGTTAACAGTAGTACCGTCAACAGTGATTGTGCCATCATTGTAATCAGCTGCTTCAGATTTGAATGCACCATACAGACCGAAATCACCCAGATTCAGTTCGAAACCAACAAGGTATGCATCTGTGTCAGACTTCAGAGAGCCTTCAATATCGGTAAAAGTTGCTGGGTTACCAGGTTGCTGCGCAAGGAGAGTGCTGTAGAAATCGCTCAGAGCACTAACGTTACGATCCTGACCCAGCTCATAACCAGCGTGCAGCGTAATCATACCTGTTGAGTAATGCGCACCGACACCGTAGAAGTTGGACTCTTTATCAGACTCGGCACCACGGCCAGCAGCCAGATTGAAAGTGAAGCCGCTGTAGTTACCTGAGTCATAACGCACCATGTTAGATTGACGATCGTAACGAGCGCCACCCAGTACATCACCGCCCCAGTCAAAGATAGCACCGGCACGCTGACCTGAGTACGGCCAGTCAATCATCTCATACAGAGGGGTCAGCATACGGCCCAGACGAACTTTACCGCCGTCATCAAAGCTCACACCCACGAAAGTATCACGCACACCCAGACCGGAGTTACCGCCGTTATCACCGACATCACCGCCTTCCAGCTGCCAGATCAGGTTAGGACCGCGGGCCAGATCTTTTGAGCCACGCAGACCGAAACGGGATTCGTTTTCAACTTTCAGTGGTGCATCGCCACCACCGATTTTATCTTCGCCAAATTGCCAGACAGAGACAGCAACCTGACCGTAAAGATCAACAGAGTCTGTTGCTGGTGCTGCTTGTGCTGATGCAGCCATAGTTGCAGCTGCTGCAACCGCAATTCCTAATACCGAACGCTTGAACACATTTTCCATGGAAAAACTCCTAAAAAACTAGCTGTATACCTGCGTCAAAATGGTTGGCCGCCGTTGACGTCAGGTGATTCTCCCCAATATGTCAGTCAAACTTATAGTGAGTTTGCATTTCCATATTTTTGTTTGGTTGAGAACTTTATAAGTTCACAGCTAAGACTACTTTCGCAGCGCAAAACATCAATCAGAAGTTAATTTGACGTTAAAAAAATATGATTCAGCGCAAATTTATCCAGTAACAGTGATCCTAGTCATGAAACTGCAATAACATCAAAAAAATCAAAAACAAAACCATAAATAACAATAATTTATAAAAACAACCATCTCATTAATGAGAGCTTGGTAGTGGTTTTTTGCATGTTGCACCCATCGTTTCATATAAATGTAAGATCTTACTTCTTATGCCATTTTTATTATTTTTTTATGAATTTATTCTGAAGCAGCTATTAAAACGCCTTTCAGTTGTTCACAAAAAACATGATTCGAAAAAAGTCACTCTCCCAATCAGTAAATAAAAAAGCCTGTCTGACTCCGACAGGCTTTCATCTATTTTCACAACTGAAATAAACAATCAGGATTCGAGTCTGGCCAGCAGCTCTGCTTCATCCCAGATTTCAATACCCAGCTCTTGTGCTTTGGTCAGCTTGGAACCTGCCGCTTCCCCGGCAACCAGCAAATCGGTTTTCTTGGAAACGCTGCCGGTAACCTTGGCGCCCAGCGCCTCTAATGCCTCTTTGGCACCGGTACGGCTTAGCTGAGAAAGTGTACCGGTCAGCACAACCACTTTCCCGGCAAGAGGCAATTTCGCATCATCAGCCGGCTTTTCGATATCCGGCCAGTGAATCCCTTGGTTTAACAAATCATCGATCACTGCCCGATTATGTTCTTCCTGGAAAAAATTATGTGTGTGGGCGGCGACGACGGCCCCGACATCAGGCACTTCAACAAGTTGCTCCTGAGTGGCGGCCATTACAGCTTCCAGTGTGAAGAAATGTTTTGCCAGATTCGCAGCGGTTGCTTCACCCACTTCCCGGATCCCCAAGGAGTACAGAAAACGAGGCAGGGTTGTCTGCTTTGCCTTCTGGAAGGCATCAACCAGCTTCTGGGCTGACTTAGGCCCCATGCGTTCAAGACCTGTCAGTATCCCGGCAGACAGCTTAAATAAATCGGCCGGCGTTTTGACCATTTCTTTGTCGACCAGCTGCTCAATGACCTTAGTGCCGCAGCCATCCACATCCAGCGCCTTGCGTGATACAAAATGCTTTAAGGCTTCTTTACGCTGAGCCTGGCAAATCAGGCCGCCAGAGCAACGTGTTACCGCCTCACCTTCCACCCGCTCCAGTGCAGACTGACAAACAGGACAGGTTGCCGGAAACACAATCGCCTGCGCATCATCTGGGCGGCGGGAAAGAACCACAGAAACGACTTGCGGTATCACGTCACCAGCACGACGGATCACCACAGTATCGCCAATCATGACGCCCAGGCGGGCAATTTCATCGGCATTATGCAGCGTGGCGTTACTCACAGTGACTCCGCCAACAGTCACTGGCTGCAATTTCGCCACAGGCGTAATCGCCCCGGTCCGGCCAACCTGAAACTCAACATGATTCAGCAGCGTCAGCTCCTCCTGTGCCGGGAACTTATACGCCACAGCCCATCTTGGCGCTCTGGCAACAAAGCCCAGTTGCTGCTGATGGCTGATATCATCAACCTTAATGACAACCCCGTCTATTTCGTAACTCAGCGCCTGACGCTTTTCACCGATCCCCTGATAGAAGCCAATCACCTCACTCAGGTTATTCAGCAACCGCGTTTCCGGGCACATTGGCAGGCCCCACTCTTTCAACTGGCATAAGCGCTCATACTGACTGCCTGCCAGCTCCGCGCCTTCAACAACGCCAACGGAATAGGCATAAAAACTCAAAGGCCGGGTAGCTGTGATGCGCGGATCCAGCTGGCGCAGGCTGCCTGCAGCCGCGTTACGCGGATTCGCGAACACTTTCTCACCTTTTTTGGCTGCCCGGGCGTTCAGATCTTCAAAGCCTTTTTTCGGCATGAAGACTTCACCACGCACCTCTAGTCGCACGGGCCAGTCGCTGCCGCGTAATTTCAAAGGAATGGCGCGAATGGTTTTTACATTAGCAGTAATATTCTCGCCCGTGGTGCCATCACCACGTGTGGCGGCCTGAACCAGTATCCCGTTCTCATACATCAGGCTGACGGCCAGGCCATCCAGCTTAGGCTCACAGCAATAGGACACGGCCGCCGTCGCTGCCAGACGTTCCCGGATTCGACGGTCGAAGCTCTGCAGTTCTTCGTCGGAAAATGCATTATCCAGCGACAGCATCGGTAATTCATGATTGATCTGGGTAAAAGCTGCCAACGGCTCACCGCCAACACGCTGGCTGGGTGAGTCAGCCGTAATCAGTTCAGGATGCGCAGCTTCCAACGCCAGCAATTCTTGCATCAAACGATCATACTCAGCGTCCGGAACCTCAGGGTTATCCAGAACATAATACCGGTAGCCATGATAAGCAAGCTGCTCGCGCAGGGAGGTCAGCCTGGCTTGGATGTCTGTCATTTTTCTTTTCCTACATCAATTCTTATCGCTATCACTAGCGGGTATCAGGATGGCATTGTCTGTGACGCTAGCCGCCGAGACAATGGGCCATCACTCACCTTTCTTAGTCATATTGCCGTTTCTGAGCACTAAAACACAGGGCCCCTAACCGGGGCCCTGTTATTGATACATTCTGGGCAGTACTCACGCCTGTTACAGGTATTTTTTCGCTTTTTCCCGGTAACCTTTCAAGCGCTGCGGCGTAATCAGGTTACGCTCGTGATCCAAAATATCAGCGCCCATCTCATCGGCAATGCGTTGTACGGTTTGCAGCATCAGATTAAAATTGTCATCAGCACGGCCGTGGCAAGGCAGCATCAGATAAAAAGCAATGCCAGGTGTAGCAAATTCATCCAATTGATCTTGCGGGAAGTACCCTGGACTGACCATGTTCGCGACAGTAAAGAGCACAGGCTCAGTGCCTGCAAGATCAACATGACGATGATAGACCGAATTTTCGCCATAAATCAGATGATGGCGTTCCAGGCACTGGAACAATTTCACACCCATCAGCATTTCACCACCGCGGGCATGAACATTCAGGACCAGAAAATCAGGCTCAGGCGGCTGCTCTTCAACCTGCACCTTTTGCGCTACGGCTATGTCTGCGTCTGACTGTTGTGAAATCTCTTCACCTTGAGTTGCGGTAATTGGCGTGTGTTCCGGTGCAGAACCTGACCCTGAAACCTCACCCGACACCGTGAAGGACGATGCTGGCTCCGGAGCTTGTGTATGTTCGTCAGTCGTTTCCTGCACTGACTGCCAGACGGATTCCGGCTCTGGTTCCTGAGCTCTCGCCGTTACCGGTTCCTGTACCAAGGCTTGAGGCGATTCCTGAACAGTTTCCTCTGGCTGTGCAACTTGAGTTAAGGGTTGAGGTTCCCGGTCAATCACAGACATAGTTGAGAGCGGTTGACGTTCCTGAACAGCAGGATCAGCGGGTGCGGTGGACGCGCTGAACAAGGGATCAATCTCCAGTTCATCACCGAAATGCAGCTCTGGCTCTCTTCGCTCTGCCCGCTTTACCGCGCCTTCAGGAACCGGGCTACCGGCAACAACCCTGACAGAGCCTATGCCGTCCTGATCAAAGCCTTCATTATCTTTATCTTTTTCCTTACCCTCTGCCAGTCGGCCTATAGGCTTCTCACCGAACTTGGCGGGTTTGTCCTTCCGGCTTGACCACAATCCGTGCAACAGAAGCGCTGAAATAGCCAGCACTCCCACAATAATTAGAACCAGACGCAATTCCTGCATTATGAATACTCTGAATAACTTGTTTACCTGACAAAGACGGCCTGAAGCAGTGAATCCATTCAGTCTGAATACGATTGCTGTTCAGACGCAGACCAACTTAGCGAGTCACACCTGAGATTTTTTGTTCAACTAAACAGCCTATCTCATGAAGGTATTATCCTTAATGTATCAAAACTCAAATCCGAAAGAGAAGTTCAATGTTGTGATTGATGTCATATAGTGCATTTGAGCACAATTTTCCGCCAAACTGCTGGCAAATTTGACTTAAGAGACTACGCGCCCCAATTGATTAGTCGTTATAGATACCGTTACTATGCCTGCATTCATATCCTGACGCCTTACATTGGCATTGCAACAGGAAATCCAGTAGGAGACCAACGATGTCTAAAGCGACATACAACACCACCCCCATTGGCGGGGCGGGGTATTTTTTTCGCGGCGTTTCTCTGGCGATGCAGCCAGGCACGCGTCGTTTTGTGATCATTCCACTATTAATCAATATCCTGCTTTTCGGTGCCGCATTCGGATACGCACTGACTCAGCTGGATGACTGGATCAACGGCTGGCTCTCCAGCCTGCCCGGTTGGCTTGATTGGTTGTCTTATCTGTTGTGGCCTTTATTAGCCATCGCTTTGCTGGTCATACTGTCCTATTTTTTCAGTACGATTGCCAATTGGATAGCCGCGCCGTTTAACGGGCTATTAGCCGAACACCTGGAAGCCAAGCTGACTGGGGAAGCGCCGCCTGACGCCGGAATCGCGGCCATCATCAAAGATCTGCCCCGTATCCTGCACCGTGAGTGGGTCAAACTGAAATATTACCTGCCCAAAGCCCTGGGCTTACTGATACTGCTATGGATTCCTATGGTAGGGCAAACGCTTGGCCCGGTTTTGTGGTTTCTGTTCAGTGCCTGGATGATGACGATTCAGTATGTCGATTACCCTTTCGACAACCACAAGATCCCCTTCAATACCATGCGTGATGCCCTCAAAGAGCGCCGCGGGAAATCCCTCAGCTTCGGCAGCCTTGTCATGCTGTGTACCATGACACCAATTCTGAACCTGTTTGTCATGCCTGTCGCCGTTTGCGGCGCAACAGCCATGTGGGTTGATCATTACCGGCAGCCCATGCTCAACCGTCGCCAGTAAACCCTGCCTGAGAGGAGTTTTTGCTCCTCTCTTCTCGCGACCTCTGCGCAGTCAATATGCTCTCAGTGTCACTTCATATTACTCATAAGGAATAATAAAGCGGCACAGTTCACACCTTTTCTTATAACTCTAAGATATAACAATAAATTCCTTTCCAATGCGTGGTCAGCGATTATGCTTTGACTATCATTTGTTGATAACGTGTCACCAAGGAACGACAAGCATGAGTAAGATTTACGAAGATAATTCTCTGACAATTGGTAATACCCCATTGGTACGCCTGAACCGTGTCAGCAAAGGCAATGTTCTGGCAAAAATTGAATCACGCAACCCAAGCTTCAGCGTTAAATGCCGTATCGGTGCCAACATGATTTGGGATGCTGAAAAACGTGGCGTGCTGAAACAAGGTGTGGAGCTGGTTGAACCTACCAGTGGTAACACAGGTATTGCCCTTGCCTTTGTTGCCGCCGCCCGCGGTTACAAACTGACTCTGACCATGCCAGAGAGTATGAGTCTGGAGCGTCGTAAACTGCTCAAAGCACTCGGTGCCAACCTGGTTCTGACTGAAGCACCAAAAGGCATGAAAGGTGCGATTGAAAAAGCAGAAGAAATTGTCGCTTCTGACCCGGAAAAATATCTGCTGCTGCAGCAGTTTGATAACCCTGCTAACCCGCAAATCCACGAAAAAACCACCGGCCCGGAAATCTGGGATGCAACCGAAGGCGACATTGATGTGTTCGTTTCTGGTGTCGGTACCGGCGGTACTCTGACCGGTGTTAGCCGTTTTATCAAACAGCAGAAAGGCAAAGCCATCACCACTGTTGCCGTTGAGCCAAGCGAATCTCCGGTTATTACTCAGGCATTGAACGGTGAAGAGATCAAACCGGCCCCGCACAAAATTCAGGGTATCGGTGCAGGCTTCATTCCTGGCAACCTGGATCTGTCTCTGATTGATGAAGTAGAGCGTGTCAGCTCGGAAGATGCGATTGCTATGGCTCAGCGTCTGATGGAAGAAGAAGGCATTCTGGCAGGTATCTCTTCAGGTGCCGCTGTGGTTGCAGCCAACCGCCTTGCTGAGCGCCCGGAATTCGCTGGCAAAAACATTGTTGTAGTGCTACCGAGTTCAGGTGAACGCTATCTCTCATCGGCGCTGTTCGCTGGTATCTTTACCGAAAAAGAAACCCAACAGTGATCACAAAATTGCCATTTTTGATAAGCATTTGTTAAAGTCAAGCCCCTCAATAGGGGCTTTTTTATTGCTTTTTGACCTTAGCTTTAATATAAATCCGACCACGCTTTTATTTTCAGCATCGAAATAAAAGAGTGAAAATTGACCTGGTCGATGTTTGCCGGGTCACAAACCTCTTAGAATGGGTTCCAAACATAAACTAAATCAATGTAAGTGAATGTGAAATTAGAACCTAAATTAGCAAGCTTTCGCTATAGGGATTAAGCTTACTTTCAGTTACGTGATTATTACATAATACGATATTAAGAATCGGGGTGAAAAATGTATCAGAAGCAAGTTGAGATCACTGCAGAAAACGGCCTACACACTCGTCCTGCTGCGCAATTCGTTAAAGAAGCAAAAGGCTTTGATGCCGACATCACTGTGACTTCTAATGGTAAAAGCGCAAGTGCTAAAAGCCTGTTCAAACTGCAAACACTAGGCCTGGTTAAAGGCACTGTGGTCACCATTTCAGCTGAAGGTTCACAAGCTCAGGAAGCTGTTGATCATCTGGTTGCCCTGATGGACCAGCTGCACTAATCGGCCGCAGTACATTATTTCCCTAGTTGTTTGTTAAATTTAAGGTAAGGCTATGATTTCAGGTATCCTGGCATCTCCTGGCATCGCTTTCGGTAAAGCGCTGCTACTGCAGGAAGAAGAGATTACTCTCGACAAGTCACCCATTTCTGCCGATCAAATCGAAAAAGAAATTGAGTGCTTCTTCAATGCGCGTCAGAAATCTTCTGAGCAACTCAACGTAATCAAAGAGAAAGCACGTATTACCTTCGGTGAAGAGAAGGAAGCCATCTTTGAAGGCCACATCATGTTGCTTGAAGATGAAGAGCTTGAAGAGGAAATCATAGCCTTCATTAAAGATAACAAAGCGAGGGCCGCCTATGCGATTCACGCTATCATTGAAGAGCAGGCAACCACGCTGGAATCCCTGGACGATGAGTACCTGAAAGAGCGTGCCACCGACATCCGTGATATCGGTAACCGTGTGGTGAAAAACGCGCTGGGTATCAACATTGTCAATCTGAGTGCCATCAATGAAGAAGTGATACTGGTGGCCAACGATCTGACGCCTTCTGAAACGGCGCAAATCAATCTGAAATACGTGCTGGGTTTTGCGACCGACATCGGTGGCCGCACCTCCCACACCTCCATCATGGCTCGTTCACTCGAGTTACCTGCCATTGTGGGTACTAACGACATCACCAAACAAGTGAAGAACGGTGACATGCTGGTGTTGGATGCCATTAATAACCAAATCGTTATTAATCCATCAGCAGACGAAATGTCAAAATTCAAAGCCATTCGCGATGAGTATCAGGCAGAAAAAGATGAACTCGCGAAGCTGAAAGATTTGCCGGCAATTACACTGGATGGCCAGCAAGTTGAAGTGTGCGGCAACATAGGTACAGTGAAAGACTGCGAAGGTGTCAACCGGAACGGCGGCGAAGGCGTCGGTCTGTACCGTACTGAATTCCTGTTTATGGACCGCGATTCACTGCCGACTGAAGACGAACAGTACCAGGCGTATAAAGATGTGGCAGAAGCCATGCTTGGTCAGTCCGTGATCATCCGCACCATGGATATCGGCGGTGATAAAGATCTGCCGTACATGGATCTGCCAAAAGAAATGAATCCCTTCCTGGGCTGGCGCGCAGTGCGTATCAGCCTGGATCGCCGTGAAATCCTGCGTGCTCAGCTGCGCGCTATCCTGCGTGCCTCTGCACACGGCAAGCTGCGTGTAATGTTCCCGATGATTATCTCTGTCGAAGAGATTCGTGAACTGAAAAACGAAATGGAAACCTACAAAGCAGAACTGCGTGAAGAAGGTATTGCTTTCGACGACAAAATTGAAGTGGGCGTTATGGTTGAAACGCCGGCTGCAGCGGCAATTGCTCACCATTTAGCCAAAGAAGTCGACTTCTTTAGCATTGGTACAAACGACTTAACCCAGTATACTCTGGCTGTTGACCGTGGTAACGAGCTGATTTCTCATCTATATAATCCAATGTCACCCGCAGTGTTAACTGTCATCAAGCAAGTCATCGATGCTTCCCACAAGGAAGGTAAATGGACTGGCATGTGCGGTGAGTTAGCTGGTGATGATCGTGCGACCCTGCTATTGCTTGGTATGGGCCTTGATGAGTTCAGCATGAGTGCGATTTCAATTCCACGCATCAAAAAAGTGATTCGTAACAGTAACTTTGCTGATGTGAAGCTGATGGCCGAGCAAGCACTTGCTCTTCCAACTGCCGCTGAAATCGAAGCACACGTAGAGACATTTATCGCAGAAAAAACCATCTGCTAAGATATACCCTAACTGATTGAAGCTGCCAGCAAGTGAATGACTTCCCATGAACATGGAAAACACGTGACTGGGATGAATGAATGTGGTCAACACCGCTGCAGCTTCAAGTGGCACGGGTAATAGCAGCAGATAGAATAACAACGCTTAGGAGCAACACTATGGGTCTGTTTGACAAATTGAAGAAGCTGGTTTCTGACGACACCAATGAAACTGGTGCTATTGAGATCATCGCCCCGCTTTCAGGTGAAATCGTAAATATCGAAGATGTGCCTGATGTTGTTTTTGCTGAGAAAATTGTTGGTGACGGTATTGCCATCAAACCAGCAGGTAACAAGATGGTTGCCCCGGTAAACGGTACGATCGGTAAAATTTTTGAAACCAACCACGCATTCTCTATCGAGTCTGACGATGGTGTAGAGCTGTTCGTTCACTTCGGTATCGATACTGTTGAACTGAAAGGCGAAGGCTTCACGCGTATTGCAGAAGAAGGTCAAACGGTGAAAGTGGGTGACACTATCATTGAGTTCGATCTGGCTGTACTGGAAGAGAAAGCGAAGTCGACGCTGACACCAGTCGTGATTTCTAACATGGATGAAATCAAAGAGCTGACTAAACTGTCCGGCACCGTCACCGTGGGTGAAACGCCTGTACTGCGCATTAAGAAGTAAAGCTTCTTGATAGTCGGTATGCGTTAATAAAAACGCCGCCTGAAAAGGCGGCGTTTTTGCATCAGCGGATGATGAGGATTATCCCTGCAGCTGCATCAGCATTTCTGCCGAAGGTACAAAGAAGTAAGCGCCTGTGACCGCTTTGGTAAAGTCCAGCAATTTATCCGTCTGCCCGTCTTTTTCGCCGTACATACTGTCGAGCATTTCGCGGAAGTTGCGTTGCTGCGCACAGTAGGCAATAAACAACAAGCCGTGCTCACCGCTCACTGTGCCGTAGGGCAAGCTATGACGCACAATTTTCAGCCCTTTACCTGCTTCTTTCAGATCCACCCTGCCCACGTGTGAGTCAGCCGGAACGTCATCCAACTCAATCGAGTCTGGTTTAGTGCGGCCGATTATTTTTTCCTGCTGAGCAACATGCACAGCATGCCAGGCAGGTAAATTATGGACAAAGCGCTGGACCATCACGAAGCTACCTCCTGCGAATGGCCCTTCAGGAATAATAGCCACCTCTTGTCTGGCGGCCTGTTTCTTCGGATTTTCTGTACCATCGATAAAGCCGGTCAGATCGCGGGCGTCCAGATACCGGAAACCATTGGTTTCATCGATTAATTCGACTTCCTGAGCAATGGGCTGCAGGAAGCTGCTCAGCAGGTGAAAATTCAGATCATGACGGTTAGAGTGAATATGAAGCAGTAAGTCACCGCCGGTGGAGGGGGCGGTAACATCCCCGCTTCCCAGCGGCGCAAATTCTTCAAAATCGTTGGGACAGCCTTTTTCAAATTGCTGCCAGAATGCTTTGCCGAAACCAAAGCTCAGACGAATACAGGCACTGACGTGCTGATGATTTAGCTTTTCTGCGACTTCAACGAGCCCCTGGCACTGACGAATAACCTTGTCTTTATTTCCTACCAGGTTAAACACACAGACCAAAGAATACGGACCCGCTTCAGGTAAAATGGCACTTTGTGGCGTCACATTCATTCTCCCAATGTTGCGTTTTTCTATACTCAGCTCTTGAATGCTGCAAACTGTCTGATGGCAGCATTCAGAATAAAAAGTATATTGTAATTGGCTCTGAGTTAAGCATATTGATCATGGACAGCCAAGTCAGAAAAAGGCGTATTGTCGACAAAATGTGGCAGAGAAAAAGCAAAAAGCGCCGAAAAGGCGCTTTTGTCACATAAAACCAGAAAACGTAAACACGCTAGGCTGACATCACTGCGACCTGAAGTTTAACCGACTGGTCATCTTCCTGGGCTGACTCAAATGAAGCTGGTGTATCCAGTCCGGTCGAAATTACCGGTGCCGCCAACACCCGCCAGGCGCCATCATCCAGTTGCTCCTGAATTTTAAAGGCAATCTTAACTTCTTCAGCGGACACTTCGAGCAACTCCGCGCTGCCGAGAAACTTGCGGCGCTGATCGCCGTCGGTAGTGCCGAAAATCACCGTTTCTTCACCCGGCAACAATTGCAATGAGGTGGCGACCGACTGGTGATACCCTGCACTTGACAATTCCAGGTTCACATTCAGTAACCAGTCTGCCATTGCCAGCGGGCTTAGCAAGGCACTAAACAGCACCCCTCTTCCCAAATCATTCATCTGACACTTTCTCCATGGGGCTAATTGGCAAATGTATGTCTGACTCGGGAACTTCGTACCAGATAAGCCATTAGCCAAATGGTTACCAGCAAAGTAACTGCTGCCGGCCAGCTAAAGGCGCCTCTTAACAATGTCAGTTGGTACACTTGCAATACTAAATCCAGCGCATATCCGGATAACAGAATAAACCTGCCATACCGCCATGCTCCGTTTATCATTTTGTTATTCTTATGACGCACTCCGCTCAGCCACATCAGAAACAAGGCAGGCAGACCAATCCCCATCAGAAAGTACAAATTCTCTGTGTGAGGATAAAATAACCGGAGCAGCTCAGCACCTTGTGCCCTGCTGACACCAGCCATGATAAACACTCCCCACCCTCTGGCACTGAACAGCATACTCAACCATAACAGGCTGGAAGGTTTTAGCAGACCATTGCTGTCATAAGCATCTAGTGAATACATGCAACTGGTGCCCAGAAACAGGGAAATCGTATTTATCTTTGCTGACAATAAATGATATGGATCAATTGGCAAAGGAACAGACATTCGTTCTGCGTTGTAACGCACGGATTAATTACTTAACCTGTAATCATGATCACGCTTTTACGTATATTTAACAAACAATGAAAAGTACTATGATTGCTTCTAAAGCAACACTTTCAGCATCACGATAATAAACAGTGGCTTTTCATTTACTTAACATCGGTTATGCACTAAAAACAGCGCTCGCCAGGTCATGTGGAACACCCTTAATTGTAGGAATATTCCTACAAAACCTGGCCTTTTACGCACAGCGACATTAACGGCATAAAATGCTATCAAATCGACGAATTTACCATTAACGGGATTGCAATGAACAAAACACCCCATTCACCCTCACCAGAAACGCAGGCAGAAGCAATGCAAATTGCCAGAGCAACACAAAAGCCAGGACAGACAAAAGAACAGACCAAGCTTATCGCGCAGGGTATTCAGAAGGGCATCGAACTCTATAAAAAGCAGCAAAAAGCCAAAGCACGTGAAAGGGATAAGCAACGTAAGAAGCAGCTAAAAGAAAAAACGACATCCAACCCCACAGATCCGGCTCAGTCAGAGCAGACTGAAGTGCAGACAGCCGCCTCACAGAGTCGGTTACCTTGGATACTACTGCTGTTATCCTGGGCAGGATTCATTGGCTGGCACTTTATTAAGTGATATGTAAATAGCTTACAAACGCACTTGATAACAATTAGCATTTGCATCTATACTTATCCGTAGATTTTCAAAGGATATATGTATGGGGCGGAATGTGTTTCGTATTATCTGTTTGCTTGGCTTGGCCTGCATTGCTGTACTTCACCTGGGTGAAATTTGGCTGACAGGCCACACACCTTTTGTCGCATTGCTGACTGACTGGCTGCCGCTTTATGCTGCCTGGCTGGCGGCTTTAATCATCAGCTACAAGCCGCCTGGCCAGGGAAATGGTTGCCACTAACGGCCTGGTTTGTCTTTCCCGATTGAAAGTATCCATAAAGACACTACAGCCACCATCAGAAAACCCGTTAAGATAATCACGGGCATGGCGGCATAGCCCAGCACATGCCAGATAATCGATTCCAGCGTACTCATCGCTTTCTCCTTATTGCCAGCCTTCAACATCTTTCATATCAGGCAGTCGGTGGGCTATCCCTTTGTGGCAATCCACACAGGTTTTATCTCCCGAAGCGAGCGCATCTGAGTGCTGCTTCACGGCACGTACCCCTTGTTCAGAGTAATCCATGTACTCAAATTGATGGCAGTTCCGGCATTCCTTGGAGTCGTTGTTTTTCATTCGGCTCCATTCGCGATGAGCAAGATGCCCCCGCCTTGCCTGAAACTTCTCCTCGGTGTTTATCGTCCCCATCGCAAACGCAAACAGCTCCTTGGATGCCTGAACTTTGCGGACAATCTTGTCTGTCCACTCATGAGGAACGTGGCAATCTGAACAAATCGCCCGTACACCCGAGCGGTTTGAGTAATGAATGGTTTCACGTATCTCCTTCACTATGGGAGCATGACAGCCAGAACAGAAAGCCTCGGTATTCGTGGCCTCCATTCCTGTGTTAAATGCCCCCCAGAACAGTAAACCGCCCATAAAGCCCAAAAACAGCACCACACCTGCTGCCGCTTTACTCGGTGAGCTCAGACGACGCCAGAAGCGTTTAATGATATTCATAACCGGCTCCGTCGTTATTTCTCGTTCAGGGCATCAACCCGCTTGAACGTGTTATCCACCAAGGGGGACGCATCGGCCTGCGGCACATGGCACTGCAGACAGAAATAGCGGCTTGGCGATACATCTGACAGAACCTGACCCTGGCGCGGGGAACGGTAATGGGTCACGCTGATTTTGGTCGCCCCCATCTCGTTGGCGTATTTCCAGCTGTGACACGACAAGCACTTATTGGCATTGAGCGAGACTTCATAATTACGAATCGTGTGTGGGATCAACGGCGGCTGGTACACATAGTCGCTGTCAATCGGCTGACCGTCTTTCGGGTACTTTTTCCAGCTTTCGCCGGGAAAAGTATCTTTGATTTCAGTCTGGCCGCGTAACGAATGCAGACCACCGTTTCCGCCCACCAGCTCCTCGTCAGCGGCATGCGCCCCCCCAAAGGCAAGCAGTAAGATCATCAACCCGCCGGCAATGTTTTTATTCATCTTCATGTGTCGACTCCATTACACCTTGGTGATCTTGATTGGGCATTTTTTATAGTCTGTCTGTTTGGACAGCGGATCTGTGGCATCCAGCACCAGCTTGTTGATCAGCACCCTGGCATCAAAGAAAGGTACAAAGACCAGTCCGACAGGCGGTCTGTTACGGCCGCGGGTATCTACCCGGCAGCGCACTTCTCCGCGGCGCGAGGTCAGCAGCACTTGATCGCCCCGGCGCAGATTACGCTTTTGCGCGTCATCAGGATGGATGTAGCACACCGCATCCGGCACGGCTTTGTACAGCTCAGGCACCCGGCGAGTCATGGTGCCGGTATGCCAGTGTTCCAGCACCCGGCCGGTACACAGCCACATGTCATATTCTTCATCCGGCACTTCCGGCGGCTGCTCGTAAGGCGCAAAGATAATATTGGCTTTGCCGTCTGGCTGACCGTAAAAATAGAACCCTTTACCAGCCGGCACATAAGGATCAGACCCTTCGGCATAACGCCAGCGTGTTTCCTTACCCTCTACGACCGGCCAGCGTAAACCACGGGCTTTGTGGTAATCATCATAAGGGGCCAAGTCATGGCCATGGCCGCGGCCAAAGCTGGCATACTCTTCAAACAGCCCTTTCTGAACGTAATACCCCTGCGCTTTGGCATCATCATTGAGCGCCTGCGCTTCCTCGAGCGGGAACTGATCGACCTGGCCATTGCGAAACAGCACATCGTACATCGTCTTGCCTTTGTACTCCGGCATACTATTGAGCAAAGCCTCATCCCACACCTCTTCCATTGTGAAGCGTTTGCTAAATTCCATGATCTGCCACAGATCCGATTTGGCTTCACCCGGCGCGGCAACCTGCTGATACCACGCCTGAGTGCGTCGTTCCGCGTTGCCGTAAGCGCCCTCTTTTTCAACCCACATGGCGGTTGGCAGTACCAGATCCGCAGACTGAGCCGTGGCTGTCGGATACGGATCTGAGCACACAATAAAGTTGTCCGGATTACGGTAGCCCGGCAGACGCTCTTTGTTGATATTCGGACCCGCCTGCATGTTGTTGTTACACATCACCCAATAGGCATTGAGGACGCCATCGTGCAACATACGGTCCTGCTGTACCGCATGAAACCCAGGTTTAGGCGGAATAGTACCGTCAGGCAGCTTCCAGATTTTTTCTGCCGTTGCACGGTGCTGGGGGTTGGTCACCACCAGATCCGCCGGCAGGCGGTGTGCAAAGGTCCCCACTTCACGGGCGGTGCCGCAAGCCGATGGCTGCCCGGTCAGGGAAAACGGGCTGTTGCCGGGCTGGGAAATTTTCCCGGTCAGCAGGTGGATGTTGTATACCAGGTTATTCATCCAGACACCGCGGGTGTGCTGGTTCATGCCCATGGTCCAGAGCGACATCACTTTGGTGTCCGGATCGGCATAATACCTGGCGAGCTCGAGCAGCTTGTCTTTTTCTACACCGGACATTTCAACGGTTTTTTCCAGCGTGTATTCAGACACAGATTTTTTGTACTCCTCGAACGTCATGTCATGCATGACGCCTGAGTTAGGATGCGCCGCCGCTTTCTGCAATGGATCATCATCGCGCAGACCATAGCCGATATCGGTATCGGCGCGTTTGAAATGGGTATGCTTATTGACGAAGTCCCAGTTCACCGCATCATTTTCAATGATGTAGTTGGCAATGAAGTTGGCGATCGCCAGGTCAGTCTGCGGATGGAAGATCATCCCGTTGTCCGCCAGCTCAAATGAGCGGTGGTAATAGGTCGATAACACGTTGACCTTGACATGAGGGTGACTGAGCCGGCGGTCAGTAATGCGCGTCCACAATATGGGGTGCATCTCGGCCATATTCGAGCCCCAGAGCACAAACGCATCGGCATGCTCAAAATCATCGTAACAGCCCATGGGCTCATCCATATTGAACGCCCGCATAAAGCCCACCACGGCCGACGCCATACAGTGCCGGGCATTGGGATCAATATTGTTGGAGCGGAACCCGGCCTTCATCATCTTGGAGGCGGCATAGCCTTCCATCACAGTCCACTGGCCGGAGCCGAACATACCGACACTGGTGGGCCCTTTGGCTTTCAGCGCCGCTTTCCATTTTTCGGCCATGATGTCGAACGCCTGATCCCAGCTCACCGGCTGAAAGTCCCCTTCCTTGTGATACTGGCCGTCCTTCATCCGCAGCAAGGGCGTAGTCAGGCGGTCGGCACCGTACATTATCTTGGACAGGAAATAGCCCTTGATGCAGTTCAGACCCCGGTTCACTTCTGCTTCCGGGTCAGCCTGAGTCGCTATCACCCTGCCCGCCTGCGTTCCCACCAGCACCGAGCAGCCGGTACCACAAAAGCGGCAGGGGGCTTTATCCCAGTGAATTTTGGTTTCATCCGAACTTACAATCAGATTGGTCGCCGATGCAGGCAGAGTGATCCCTGCCACGGCCGCAGCCGAGGCTGCCGCGTTTGCTTTGACAAACGCCCGTCTGGTCATTTTCATGGTGTGTCCTCAAAGTCAGATCCCTGCTGCTCAACCTGGTGAAATACCAGAAAAGTCGTCAGCACATGTTCAAATGCATTGATAGTGTCAATAATGTCGGTCACTTTGCTGTGGTTTGGCGTCTCCAGTACCACAACCAGTTTGCCGACCGGGCTTTCTCCGTACACTTCGGCCTGTGGCAGCGCATTAATCTGTGCCTTTACCTGCGCAAGCCCTTCTGGTTTGACATGCACCACCAGACTGGAAATATGCACTTCTTCAGACGTAAATGAAGGTCCGGCCGATACCGCTGGACCTGAGTGACAAGGTGCACTTCGTTGCTTCATAAGCGTGTTATTCCACTTTAGTGACAGACTGAATCTGAATAGCCTGAGTTGGGCAGACGGACAGGCAGGCACCGCAGCCGGTGCAATCTGCGTCACTGATTACCGGCTGAGCGACCTTTCCTGGCTGCAAAGCAAAGCGTATGGCCGAGGGTTCGCACTCGTCACCACACGTCCGGCAGTCCACCCCTTGTTTGGCCAGGCAGGCTGATGAGAAGGTGATACTGACCTGCCAGGGCAGTTCTTGGCGGGGACGGAATAACGGCTCCGGGCACGCCTGTGCACACTGGTAACAGAAGGTGCATTCGCCGCGCTGAAAATCGACCTGGGGAAAGCCACCATCACCTTGTACTATGATGTCGGTCTCACAAGCACTCAGGCAGGCCTGACAACGCGTACACTGATCCGTGAACGCCTGATCGTTAATCATCCAGGGTAATCGTGGCGCCTGCAGCGCACTGTCTCGCCGCAGCCAGAATCGTCGTGCCAAATCAGCCATATTTATTACCCATTGCTTCCAATGCCTAAAAGGCAATACATTCAGTGATAAACAGTCAAAGTATAGACACAGTTTAGATATGGTTATTCGTCTCGTAACATACCCCTAAGGAGGTAATTCGGGCCTAAGCTTGTTTGAGATCAAGAAAGCACAACGCTTAACTTCACAAAATGCACAGCATCAGCGAAAACAGTCTTATTGAAATGGAAAGCCTCCCCCCCTTAGCAGGAGAACGTGTGCCCAAACGTCCGGATTTATCCCCCTCAAACACTCTGCCAAAGGCTGGCCTGCTGGCCGGCAGTGTCACGGGAACGGTGGCCAGAGTCATGCTGGCAATTGTGTTGCTTTCCCTGCTGACAACAGGCGCAACGATGTTTGCCGTCAATGCCAGCCGCTATGACGCTGAGGTCGTCAATCTGGCGGGGTCGCTGCGCATGCAGAGCTACCGGCTGGCATTCCAGCTGGCAGAAAAAGGTCAGGCGGATGCACAGGATATCGCCCAGTTCGGCCAGACGCTGGCGACCCCCGCGATGACCTCCCTGCTCGGGCTGACCACCCCGGAAGATCTGACCCAAAGCTACCAGGCCATACTGGACGACTGGCGGCGCATCAGCCCGGAGCTGACCGGTCGGCACCCTGATTTTTTCATCCGTCAGGTGCCCGAATTTGTCGACCGGATCGATCACTTCGTCTATGAATTACAAGCGTTTTCAAAGCAAAAACTGCAATTCATGGCCATCATTGCCGGGCTGGGTCTGGGGCTGATACTGCTGCTGGCGTTATTTGCGATTCAGTACAGCCGGCGGTTTATTGTGCCACCGCTGCATAACCTGCTCATCGCCAGTCAGCAGGTACAGTCTCGCAATTTTGCCGTTCGGGTACAGGAAGACTGCCAGAATGAACTGGGCACCCTGGCTAAAGCGTTCAATCAGATGGCTGAAGAACTGGGGCAAAGTTATCAGGCGCTTGAGCGCACCGTCGAAGAGAAAACGCGTCGGCTGCAGGAAGCCAACAACGCACTGAAAACCCTGTATGACTGCGCACAGTTATTATCCATGAACCGCATTCAGGCCAGACACTTCAATCAGGTACTCGATCGGCTGATTCAGCTGGAAGGCTTCGCCGCTATCAGGCTGGTCGTAGAAGAAGGGCAAGGTATACGGACGGAATTTCAGGCCGGGGAGCCGGCAGAGAATCAGTCCTGGCATCATCATGCGCTGAAGCAGGAGAACCAGCACCTGGGTACGCTTTGGTGGCAGCATACCTTGCCGTGTCCGGACCCGGCACTGATCATCAGTGTCGGTCACCTGCTGAGCCGCGCCCTCTTCGCCCATCAGATCCAGGTCCAGAACGAGCAATTGCTGCTGATGGAAGAAAGGGCCACCATTGCCCGGGAATTGCATGACTCTCTGGCTCAGGCGTTGTCTTATCTGAAAATTCAGCTCACCCTGCTCAAGCGACAGCTGGCCACATCTCCGGCATCCGCCCATGGTGTGATTGATGATATTGACCATGGCCTGTCGCAGGCCTATCGCCAGCTGCGCGAATTGCTCAACACCTTTCGCCTGTCAGTCAAACCCGGCAAGCTGAGCGATGCCCTGAACGACATGCTGAGCGTGCTGCGTAATCAAACCAATGCCACTATCTTGCTTCATAATCAGCTGCCCTCAATCCAATTGACCGCATCGCAGCATATTCACCTGCTCCACCTGACCAGAGAAGCGGTCATCAATGCCATTAAGCACGCCAGAGCAAACACGATAACCGTTGATTGTCTTCAGCAGGGAAACCATGTCCTGGTTGAAATTGCCGATGATGGTCAGGGATTCAATCCGGATCACACTAAGGCTGCCCATTACGGCCTGTCTATCATGAATGAACGCGCCGAGAGCCTCGGCGGCCAGCTGACCATTACCAGCGCGCCGGGCAAAGGTTGCCTGGTTCAACTGAAATTTGCGTTACAGACACAGGATAATAACCATGAGTAACACGCCGGCCTACCGGGTTTTAATTGTAGATGACCACCCTTTGATGCGTCGCGGTCTCGGCCAGTTACTGGAACTGGAAACCGGTTTTGAGCTGGTCGGTGAAGCCAGTAACGGCTATCAGGCTCTGGATGCCGCCAGCGAGCACGAACCGGATCTGATTTTACTGGATCTCAATATGAAAGGGCTCTCCGGGTTAGATACCCTGCGTGCGCTGCGTGAACAGGACAGCCAGGCGATCGTCGTCATCCTGACCGTGTCCGATAACCCCAGTGACATTCGCGCACTGATCAAAGCCGGTGCAGACGGCTATCTGCTCAAAGATACTGAACCCGAGCAACTGCTGGCATTACTGCATCAGGCCGTTGCCGGCCAGCAGGTATTCAGTCATCAAATCAGTCAGTATCTGGCAGACAGCGCCAACACCGGCGATCCGCTCAATGACCTGACCGGCCGAGAGAAAGAAATCCTCCATCTGGTCGCCCAGGGGAAACGCAACAAAGATATAGCGGTCCAGCTGTTCATTTCAGAAGCGACAGTAAAAGTGCATATCAAAAGCCTGCTGAAAAAGCTGGACGTCGGCTCCCGTACCGCGGCCACCGTCATCTACCTGCAAACACAGGACAGATAGCCCTCATCCCGGACTTCAATCAGGGTTTGCCATTGCGAACCCTGCTCATTCCCGTTATAAAAGGGGCTTGTTTTATTATTCCTGCCAGACAGAAAAACAGGGTAGATTATGAGCACCATCGCCTACGGGATCAAAAACTGCGATACCATCAAGAAAATGAAAAAGTGGCTGGATGAGCAAGGCATCGAGTACCGTTTTCATGATTACCGTACTGACGGTCTGGATCGCAGCCTCCTTGAAGCCTTTGAAGCCGAACTGGGTTGGGAAGCCTTGCTCAACAAACGGGGCACCACTTTCCGCCAGCTGAGTGACGAGCAGAAAAATACCCTCAACCGTGACAGCGCACTCACGCTGATGCTGGAACAGCCGGCCATGATCAAACGCCCGTTACTGGTGCACAACCAGAGTTACCATCTGGGTTTCAAACCGGATCAGTATCAGGCCATTTTCGCTTAACGTTCGAAATCACATTAATTAACTACGCAATATTAAGAAGGAAACACGGATGTCAGACAGCCCAGTCATCGCCCTGGCCAAAGACCTTATCAGCCGACAATCAGTTACCCCGGCAGATGCCGGATGTCAGGATGTCATGATTGCCCGACTGGAAAAACTGGGCTTCAGGATTGAGACCATGGTATTTGAAGATACCACCAACTTTTGGGCGCGCCGTGGCACAGAAGCACCTTTGTTTGTGTTTGCCGGTCACACTGACGTCGTGCCCGCCGGACCGGAAACGCAATGGCACACGCCGCCGTTTGAACCCACAGTCATAGACGGTTACCTGCACGGCCGTGGCGCCGCCGATATGAAAGGGTCGCTGGCCTGCATGGTAGTTGCCATTGAACGTTTTGTGGCTGACAATCCGGATCACAAAGGCTCTATCGCCCTGCTGATCACATCGGATGAAGAAGGCCCGTTCATCAATGGTACGACGCGGGTGGTAGATACGCTTGAAGCGCGGCAGGAAAAAATCGACATGTGTATTGTCGGTGAACCGTCCAGCACCCATGAAGTCGGCGATGTGGTGAAAAACGGCCGCCGCGGCTCCATCACGGGCGATCTGATCGTCAAAGGCGTCCAGGGGCATGTTGCCTACCCTCATCTGGCCGATAACCCGGTTCACAAAGCCATGCCGGCTTTAGCCGAGCTCTCCGCCACCATTTGGGACAACGGCAACGACTACTTCCCGCCGACCAGTTTTCAGATTGCCAATGTCGCAGCAGGCACAGGGGCATCCAATGTGATCCCCGGTGAATTCCACGTTCAGTTCAATTTCCGGTTCAGTACTGAGCTGACAGTGGATGATATCAAGCGCAAAGTCCATTCGGTACTGGATGCCCACGGCCTTGACTATGATCTGATCTGGACCTTCAGCGGCCATCCTTTCCTGACCGACGAAGGCACCTTGCTGGAAGCTGTGGTCAGCGCAATTGAAGAAGTGAACCATAAACGTCCTGAGCTGCTGACCACAGGCGGAACCTCGGATGGCCGTTTTATTGCCCGCACCGGGGCACAGGTGGTGGAACTGGGGCCGGTCAATGCCACCATTCACAAAGTCAACGAATGCGTGAAGATCGCCGATCTGGAAAAGCTCACTGATATGTACCAGAAAGTGATGGAAAAAGCCCTGGCATGACACTCAGTCAAAGCACACTGACGCTGGAGCAACTCACAGGACTGGATGAAAGCCATCTCTGTGAGTATCAGCAGCGCCTGATCCATCAGGATGTTCACGGTGCGCTGGCCGCCTTGCAACAGGCGGCCGCTGACGCCGGGTTTGCGCTGACGATTGCCAGCGCCTTTCGCTCCTTTGAGCGCCAGATGCTGATCTGGAATAACAAGTTCAACGGCGTGCGCCCGATACTGGACAGCTGCAGCCAGCCGCTGGATACGACCTGTCTGAGCGAGCTGGATAAGATCCGGGCGATTTTACGCTGGTCGGCCCTGCCCGGCGCCAGCCGCCATCATTGGGGGACGGATCTGGATATCTATGCCAGCAACTGCCTGCCGCAAGGCACCCAGTTACAGTTAGAGCCCTGGGAATACCAAGAAGGCGGACATCAGGCTGCTTTCAACACCTGGCTGACGGACAATATGCGCCGTTTTGGTTTTTACCGGCCCTATGCCGTTGATTTAGGTGGTGTCGCTGTCGAGCCCTGGCATATCAGCTATTTTCCTGTCAGCCAGCTTCTTCGGGAGCAGCTAACGCCAAGCCAGCTTGCCACTGTCATAGGCGATCAACCTGTTGCAGGAAAATCGCATATTCTGGCAAACCTTGATACGCTTTATAGTAAGTACATCAACAACATCTGTGAGGTCTGAGATGGAATGGCTGCTCAATCCCTGGGTTATCTCTATCATCATTGTGAGTGTGGTGGTCAGCAATATTGTCGCCATTAAATACACGGCCAATATGAAATTTGGCCGCCACGACAAAACCCAGGAGCTGTTGCGAAAACAGCAGGAAGTCGAAAACCTGAAGCATCAACAGCCCCAGGACGATGCAGCAGATCAGGACGATACAACAGACAAAAAATAACCGGTTGCTCACAACCGGTTATTTTGCTTATTCAGTGTTGCCTTGGCATCAGCTGCGGCACAGATAATCCGCCTGCCCGACCCACTTGTAGCTTGTCAGTTCTTCCAGCCCCATAGGGCCACGCGCATGCAGTTTCTGGGTAGACACCGCGACCTCAGCGCCCAGTCCGAACTGTGCGCCATCGGTAAACCGGGTTGAAGCGTTGACATACACAGCAGCAGAACCTGCAGCATTGATGAAACGCTCGGCCGACATCAGATCATTGGTCAGAATGGCATCGGAATGGCTGGCATTGTGATCCTGCATATGACGGATAGCCGCTTCGACATCAGGTACCAGTTTCACCCCCAGGGTATAACTCAGCCACTCGGTATCAAAGTCCCCTTCCTGCGCCTCGCGCAGCTTATCGGCCTGACCTTGCAGTATCTCCAGCGCCTTACCTTCAGCGACCAGCGTCACTTTGTTCTGATTCATGCGCTCTGCCAGTGCAGGCAGAAAACCGGCCGCCACCGCGTCATGGACCAGCAGTGTATCCAGCGCATTACAGGCGGACGGACGCTGCACTTTGGCGTTTTCCACCACATCCAGCGCGCGCGCCAAATCGGCAGACTGATCGACAAAGGCATGGCTGATACCAAAGCCGCCGATAATCACAGGAATGGTGCTCTTTTCTTTACACATTTTGTGCAGACCGGCACCACCACGGGGAATGATCATGTCGACATACTGATCCATGGTCAGCAGCTCAGAGACCAGCTCGCGATCCGGTTTGGCAATATACTGCACCGATGCGCCAGGCAGCCCTGCTTTTTCCATCGCCTGTTGAATAACACTGACCAGCGCCATATTGGAGTGGAAGGTTTCCCGTCCCCCGCGCAAAATGCTGGCGTTACCGGTTTTCAGGCACAGCGCTGCGATATCAATCGTTACGTTCGGACGGGCTTCATAAATCACGCCCACTACACCCAAAGGAACGCGACGGCGGCTCAGGCGCATACCATTTTCCAGTACACGCGAATCCAGCTCGGCACCAACGGGATCCGGCAAACCAATCACATTGCGCACATCACCGGCGATAGCCGCGAGACGCGATGCATTCAGCATCAGCCGATCCAGCAACGCCTCAGACATGCCGCTTTCGCGCGCCGCAGCCAGATCTTTGTCGTTGGCTGCCAGAATCTCTGCCTGACGGGCTTCGAGTTCATCAGCGATAAACGCCAGCGCCTGATTTTTCCGCGCAGTCGCTGTCGTTGCCAGTGTAAAAGCAGCCTGTCTGGCTGCCTGTCCCATTGCTTGCAATTCCACCCTGTTCCCCTTTGTCGGTCTGTCTCTGCCAAGTCAATTCAACCCAAGCTATCTGAACAAGCTTGGGGTTGATTATCTGTTGCTGGTTATATCAGTACCAGATCATCCCTGTGCACGGCAACCGGCCCGTATTCATAACCCAGTACCTTATGGATATCCTGGCTGTGTTTACCGGCGATTTTCGCAATATCCAGGCTTGAATAGCGGCTAATGCCGCGGGCCAGTAAAATGCCATCGGCACTGTAAATGCGGGCCACTTCGCCCCGCTCAAACTCGCCTTTCACCGCAGTAATGCCTTTCGCCAGCAAGCTGCTGCCGCGCTGTGTCACGGCCATGGCCGCCCCGGCGTCGACAACGATATCCCCGGCAGGAGGAGGACCGGCCAGAATCCAGCGCTTACGGCTTTCCAGCGGCGATTCCAGCGGCAGGAAATGCGTGCCCAGTTGCTCGCCCTTCACTATACCGGCAATCACTTCCGGTCTGCTGCCCGCGGCAATAATCACTTCAATCCCTGCCCGGCGGGCTACATCAGCCGCCTGCAGTTTTGTCGCCATACCGCCTGTGCCTAATCCACCGACACTGCCACCGGCCAGCTTGCGCAGGGTTTCATCAATGGTATGTACTTCACGTATCAGTTCCGCATCCGGGTTGCTGCGCGGATCGGCAGTAAACAGTCCGGGCTGGTCGGTCAGCAGCAACAGCTTGTCCGCACCGGCCAGAATGCCAACCAGCGCAGAGAGGTTGTCGTTATCACCGACTTTAATTTCAGTCGTTGCCACGGCATCATTTTCATTCACGACAGGAATAATCCCGTGCTCCAGCAAGGCCAGCAGCATATCCCGGGCATTGAGGTAACGCTCCCTGTCATTAAGATCAGCGCGGGTTAACAGCATCTGCCCCACATGCAGGCCATAAATACTGAAGAGCTGTTCCCACTCCTGAATTAAACGGCTCTGCCCTACGGCTGCCAGTAACTGCTTGCTCGCCATGGTTTTCGGCAGTTCCGGGTAACCCAGATGCTCACGACCTGCAGCGATGGCACCGGAAGTCACAATAATTACCTGATGCCCCTGCTGTCGCAAATGAGCACATTGACGAACCAGTTCAACCATATGGGCCCGGTCCAGCTTGAGGGTGCCGCCAGTCAGCACACTGGTCCCCAGTTTCACCACTATGGTCTGCATTGCAACTTTCTCTGTATGGTGAGCACTTTGCTCACTGGCGTGTTTTTTGTGATTGTCTGCCATGAAGATTCAAAAAGGATGCGGATGAATGGCATTTGTTTTATCAACCCCGACCGTAAAGCACAAGAAAAATGCGCCGTCACCGGCGCATTTTCTGTTTTTTCAGGGTTTAATACTAAAATCAGGCTGAAACGGATAAAGTCGGTGCTGACAGATCTGAGGCCGGGCTCAGCGTCAGCGAGTATTCCTGCTCAAGCAGAGTGATCAGCTTCTGGTAAAAATCATCCAGCGTCTGCTGAACCGGCTCAAGGTGCTTGGCCGGCACTTTATCTTCCAGCCAGTCGCCATTGATGTCATAACGCCCGAAATAATAGCGGTACTGATAGCCGGCCTCTGTTTCCACCATTTCCAGCCACCAGCCCCAGAATTCACGTTCTTCCGGTGCTTTCTTGGCATTAATGCAACTGGCAAGACAATCGAAGAAAAAATGCCCTTCGGATGAGTGCTGCTGGCGAAGATACGGGCCAAGCGCAGTCAGCTTGGTCATCAGGCGGCCATGAGGAGGAAAAATGACTTGTGTTGGCATAGCATGTCCATCCTTAGTCGGAGTTCAAAAAAAGCGCAACTTTCTGAAAATATCCCTTGTTGGAATGACCATTTAACGCACAAGGTCAATGAAATGGCAACATATTATTTACATCCTCGGACCAGACAAAGCAACCTTACAGTGTGTCCTTCAACCAGTCGACCACCGTGCTCATCACTCTGTGGTAACCATCGTGCAAAGGGGCGGCAGGCACAGTCACCGCTTTCCCGCCCCGGCTTGATAAGGCAATCAGCTGGTTGTCTGTCTCAGGGCAAACAGGATCATCTTTTAAACTGACCCCCAGCATAGGGATCTCCACTTTACGGCGGGCGAGCAACCCCTGCTGCTTGAGCGACCAGGCGCTCATATGCGAAACCTGGCTTGCTTTAGACACCCAGTTTTTCCCCATCCGTGAAGCAAACATGTCCAGATACATTCTGGGCATACTGTTCAGCAACTTAGGCTGGCTCAGTAATCCATGAATGATGCCACCAATGCTGATGCTGGTTTTCAGCCGGCTAGGTTCCAGAAACCCCAGCCGGATAGCAGCATTGCCGCCAAAGCGTATCCCCAGCATCGCGACCCTGTTATGGTCCACCCAGGGCACATCACGCACCTGTTGCAGCAATGCCTGGTGAAGACGGCTGGTGTCTTCGGTTAATGGCCAGGCCGCACTGTGGCCGACCGATGGCATGTCCAGTGTGATCATTGCAAAACCGGCAGGGCCGAGGTAATCCTGATACAAAGGCCACAGCTCAGTCTGCAAGGTATCCAGCCCCCCACTGACAATCACGGTCGGCAACAACTTATCGGTACAAGGCAAGTGAATAAAAGCCTGAAACGTTTTGCCCTGATAGGAAACATCAATCGTTTTCACCTGGTG
The DNA here is from genome assembly GCF_000425165.1 of Photobacterium halotolerans DSM 18316. Taxonomy (GTDB): domain Bacteria; phylum Pseudomonadota; class Gammaproteobacteria; order Enterobacterales; family Vibrionaceae; genus Photobacterium; species Photobacterium halotolerans. The sequence continues at coordinate 121,090 of NZ_KE384323.1, read as the reverse complement.
CGGCATCAGTTCGGTGGCATCTTTGTAGGTCAGGGTCGCCTGAAGCTCCGCCTGCGCGGCCAGCTCATCCCCCTTCAGGTGCGGATAGGCGGCGATCCCGTAATGAGTACTCGCTTTAAGCAGCAGCTTAGCGGCCTGCTCTTTGTCGCCTTTATCCAGGCACTCGCGGCTTAAACGCTGGTATTTACTGCCGAGCTGCGACCATTCATAGACCCAGTTGCCAGGCTTGTAGCCGATCACTGTATCCAGCAGATCATCATTGGTACGTTGTGCTTCGGCACTGGCAATTTTGGCAAAGACGCTTTCCATTTCAATAGGATCAACGCCTTGCCAGATCCATTGCGGACGTCGCAGAACCCGGTACCAGCCGCTTTCACTGTCCCCGTCGAGCGCGTTATGAACTTCTTGGGATGAAGTATGGGCCAGCTTAACCAGACTCGAGGTTTCTTTGGTCGTTTGACGAGGAGCAAACAATTTTTCAGACAAGTTTACCTTAGAAGGCTCAGACACAATTGACTCCTGCATTTGTCGGTTCAGAACCTGCTACCGCCACCCCAGCGATAACATTGAATCTGGCTATATTGTATATGTTTTCTCAGCCATTACCCCAAACGACAGGCACAAAAAAGGAGCCTGTTCGCTCCTTTTTGAAAAAATGCCGGGTGACTGTTTTACTTAGCGCTTGGCAATAGGATCGACAAAGGTCACAGCCATATCCCAGGGTTGCTCAATCCAGGTATCCTGAGCAATATCGACAACATAATCATCAACCAGATGTTTACCGGCAGGTTTGGCGCATACTGTGACAAATTTTGCTTTCGGGTACATCGCACGGATCATTTCAGCCGTACCGCCGGTATCCACCAGATCGTCCACCACGATAAAGCCGTCACCATCACCCTCTGCTTTTTTCAGTACTTTCATATCACGCTGATGATCGTGGTCATAGCTTGAAATACAGACTGTATCAACATGACGAATACCCAGTTCACGCGCAAGAATAGCAGCCGGTACCAGACCGCCACGGCTCACAGCGATAATGCCTTTCCACTGCTCAGCCGGCAGCAGCTTCTCAGCCAGCTGACGTGTGTAGCTCTGCATGTTGTCCCAGGTGATGACGAACTTATTACTCATATCCGATGAACCTCTAAATCAGCGAATAACAACCGCTGGTCGATAAACAAATTATAAAAAGATGATTTTAGCTGCAAACAGTGCGGCAATAACCCAAACGCTGATGTTCACCTCGCGTCCTTTGCCACTGAGCAATTTCACTGCAGCATAGGTGATAAAGCCCAGAGCTATACCTTCAGCGATAGAATATGTTAGCGGCATTAGCAGGCAAACCACAACTACAGGTGCTGCTTCTGTTAAGTCACGCCAGTCAATACCCACCAGACCTGACATCATCAGAATGGCCACGTAAAACAGCGCCCCCGCCGTTGCGTACGCAGGCACCATGCCAGCCAGTGGCGAGAAGAAAAGAGCCAGCAGGAAAAGCACACCGACAGTCACTGCGGTCAGGCCGGTACGGCCACCGGCAGCGACACCCGCCACGCTTTCAACATAGGAGGTGGTGTTGGATGTGCCCAGCAAAGCACCCACAGAGGTTGCGGTGCTGTCTGCCAGCAGCGCACGACTCAGCCGCGGTAACTTACCGTCTTTATCCACCATATCGGCTTTGGTTGCCACACCAACCAGGGTGCCGGCAGTGTCAAACAAGTCCACGAACAGGAAGGCAAAAACAATCGACACCAGACCCACATCCAAGGCACCACTAAAGTCCAGTTGCATGAACGTAGGCGCTATGCTTGGCGGCGCGGAAACAATCCCGTTGTACTGGATGTCGCCAAACAGAATCCCCAGGCCCGTTACGATCAAAATCGCCAGCAGTACGGCGGCTTTCAATCCACGGTGTACCAGCGCAATTGTCAGCACGAAACCCAGTGATGCCATTACGGCAGAAAAGCTTGTCAAATCACCAACATGTACCAGAGTCGCAGGATTATCGACGACGATACCGGCACTTTGCAGCGCGATAAAGGCCAGGAATAATCCGATTCCCGCCGTAATACCAATCCGGAGAGACATAGGTATGGCATTGATCAGCCATTCCCGTACTTTGAGCAGGCTCAGGGCAATAAAACACAGGCCAGAGAAGAAAACCGCCGCCAGCGCTACCTGCCAGGTATGCCCCATGCCCAGCACAACGGAATAAGTAAAGAAAGCATTCAAGCCCATACCAGGCGCCTGAGCAACCGGGTAATTGGCCACCAGGCCCATCACAAAGCAACCTATCATGGCTGCCAGACAGGTCGCCACAAAGACGGCACCTTTATCCATCCCCGTGGCCGACAACATAGACGGATTCACAAAGATAATATATGCCATCGTCAGGAAGGTCGTCGCCCCCGCCAGCACTTCAGTACGAACGTCCGTACCGTTTTCACTCAACTTAAACAGTTTCTCAAGCATTGCTCTCTGGTCCTTGGAGAAAAGTGTTTGCTACCTCTGAAACGCAAAAAAGTATTACCGCAAATAGTAAACGATTGCGTCACAGTAATTTTGGGGGGCGATTATAGGCTTATCAGTAGTAAATTACCAGACTGGTCAGAAATATCCGCCAGTGTCAGATATATGGCCAATTTTGAGTCAACCCGTTTCCATACTCCGAAAAAAACAAATAAAAATCATGAAGTTAAACAAACGCCCTCATGGGTGATTTTTGAGCGATTATATTTTTCACAGCAAAAGCAAACGCTTAATCATATCTAAAGAGTGAAATCTTTACTCTGTTTGGCAGGGTGTAATCGAATACATTCCTTTTCGCAGCATTATCGTCAAAAATGCCGGGTGAAAACAAAATGCGTGAAGCGGAAGATAAAAAAAACGCCACCCTTTCCCGGGTGGCGGCAAAACTAAGTTATCGGGTCTCTGTCGGCAGCAAACACTGCGGCAGAGCAACCATCTGGTCAGTCTTGAAAGTTAGGGGGGTGAACATCTGTTCGCAACGCTAGGTTGCAGGCACACAGGGGGAGATGTGCCATGAGCAATTCAAATATCAGTAACCAAAAGATCGCGGGTAGCTGAACGCACCACTGAAAACGCCTTTATTGTTCCAAAATTTTGCTGTGGATTCATATACATTCATAACAACGACTTCCTAATATATTTCTATTGCCTGGGGGCTGCCTGAAAGCAACCTGGCCACCAATCTCGGTTCCCTGGAGTTAATGCACTGACCTTTCCCTGTGCTAACTATCGTTTTTCAACTTGGGATTATAATAACCATTTGGTAATTTAATTACAACTTTAATTTTAAATGGATCACACTTTTGTGGATTAACCTCTCAAAAATGCCCGATGACGATAATTTATTACATCGAGAGTTATGTTAACCAGGCCGTAAATCCACACAAATGAGACTAAAGTGGCATACCGAATTCCCGAAGAAGCAGACAACATCAGTTCAGGTCATTTGCCTGAGTGCAAGCAAGGAAGAAAGCGCTATGACAAAACTCCCTCACTTACGTTCACTATCTATCAGCAGTCGCCTGTATCTGCTGGGCTTGATCATTACCATTCTGACCCTGCTCCCTCTGATTACCTTTATATCCGGCTATCAGGATACCCTTCTGGACCAAAAACGAGATAAAACCAGAAACCTGGTCGAGAGTGCGCACAGTTTGCTGACTTACTACTACCAGCAGGAAACTCAGGGCCAGCTGACCCGCGCTGAAGCACAACAGCAGGCGAAACAGGCCATTGCCAGCCTGCGTTACGAGAATAACGATTACTTCTGGATTAACGATAACCATCCCAAGATGGTGATGCACCCGTTCAAACCCGAGCTGGACGGCAAAGATCTCTCCCAGTTCAAAGATCCGCTCGGTCACACACTGTTTGTCAGCATGGCAGACATCGTCAGCAAGCAAAGCCAGGGCTTTGTCGATTATCAGTGGGAAAAACCAGGTCACTCGGAGCCTGTTGATAAAATTTCCTATGTAAAAGGATTTGCACCCTGGGGATGGATTCTGGGATCTGGGATTTATGTTGATGATGTCAAAGCGCTGTTTTACGCGGAGTTACAACGCCTCGGGCTCATTCTGGCCGCTTCATTGATCCTGATGCTGGTGCTGGCCAAGATGATAGGCCGCAGTATTACTGCCCCGTGTGAATCCACCTTGCAGGCCATGCAGGATATTTCCCGCGGTGAAGGTGATTTAACCCGGCGCCTGCCGGTTCAGGGCAATGATGAACTGAGCCGCATTGCTGCAGCCTACAATCAGTTTGCCGATAAAATCACTGACATGCTGCGCGCTGTCGAACCCGTCAGTGAGCATATCAGTTCGGCCGCCAGCCAGCTCAATGCCGTCGCCAACACCACGGCCGAGAGTGCCAGTCAGGCGCATCAGGGGGTAGATTCGGTCGCCTCGGCCATGACAGAGCTCCATTCCAGTAATCAGGAAGTTGCACGATCAGCGGCGACCGCGGCCGATGCTGCAGCAACGGCACAATCTCACAGTGAACAGGGACTGAGTGTCGTGTCTCGCTCGGGAGAGGAAATGCGTGCCCTGCTCGCCTTACTGGATGAAACCAACAAAAGCGCACAGGCACTGGCCGAAGACTCTGAAACCATTGGCGCTGTGCTGGACGTGATCCGCAGCATTGCAGAGCAGACCAACCTGCTGGCTCTGAATGCCGCTATTGAAGCAGCTCGTGCTGGCGAGCAGGGCCGCGGTTTTGCCGTGGTTGCCGATGAAGTGCGCACCCTGGCTACCCGTACTCAGTCCAGTACCAATGAGATAGAAACCATTATCACCCGGCTGCAGAATCGCTCCACCAACGTCAGCAACGCCCTGATCCAGACCAGTGAACAATCAGCCAGTACGGTGAAACATGCCCGGGATGTCGCCAGTGCACTGGAGGCTATCAGTCAGCAAATTCACACTATTCGAGAGCTTAATCAACACATTGCAGATGCCAGCCGGCAGCAGTCCGATGCGACAGAAGCCATTAACATCAGCCTGTCGCAACTGAGTGAACACAGCCACAGCCATGTTTCGCAAGGACAGCAGATAGCGGCAGCCAGTGAGCAACTGCTCACCAGTGGTCGACACCTTAATGTGCAGATCTCTCAATTTAAGATTTAGCGAAAAGCAAAGTGGATTAATAGCAAGCTCTCTGTGGCTGAGGTAAGATATTCAACTGCCTGTCCCGGAAAATCACCCTATGATAGTCCGGTTCAGGCAGTATGAATGACCGTTTATTAGGGAGAGTTCTGTGTCTGAAATCAGCCATCTTTCGCCACAAATCGTGTGGCAATTCTTTGATCAAATTTGCGCCATCCCGCACCCGTCCAAACACGAAGAGGCATTGGCCCAGCACATCATTCGTTTTGCTGAAAGCGAAGGCCTGGCTGTACGCCGTGATGCCACTGGCAACGTATTTATTAAAAAGCCGGCCACGGCGGGAATGGAAAACCGCAAAGGCGTGGTGCTTCAGGCACACATTGATATGGTTCCGCAAAAGAATGAAGACACAGACCACGACTTTGCCGTTGATCCGATTCAGCCTTATATCGACGGTGAGTGGGTAACCGCCAGAGGCACAACGTTAGGTGCTGATAACGGTATTGGTATGGCAACCTGTCTGGCCGTGCTGGCCTCAAAAGACATTGAGCACGGCCCTCTGGAAGTGCTGCTGACCGTGGATGAAGAAGCCGGTATGACAGGCGCATTTGGTCTGCAGGAAGGCTGGCTGGAAGGCGATATTCTGCTGAATACCGATTCAGAGCAGGAAGGCGAAATCTACATGGGCTGCGCCGGTGGCGTTGATGCCGGGCTATCTCTGGCGATTGAGCGTGAGCCGGTACCGGCTGATCACACGGCTGTCAAACTGATGATCAAAGGCCTGAAAGGCGGACACTCTGGCTGTGATATTCACACCGGCCGGGCCAACGCCAATAAATTGCTGGGACGTTTCCTGTTTGCCCATGCCGCAGAGCTGGGACTGCGTGTCAACAGCCTTAAAGGCGGCACACTGCGTAACGCTATTCCCCGTGAAGCCTTTGCCATCGTCACCCTGCCAGCCAATCAAGCTGATGCGCTGCAATCGCATTTCGACCAATTCCAAAGCATACTCAATGCCGAGCTGGGTAACATCGAAACCACCATCAAACTGTCGGTTGAAAACAGCGAATTGCCTGCCGATGTGCTGTCTGCTGACAGCCAGCAACGTCTTCTGGCCCTGCTCAATGCCTGTCCGAACGGTGTGGTACGCATGAGCGACGACATTCCCGGTGTTGTTGAAACCTCACTGAACCTGGGTGTGATCACCACAGAGACTGATCGCGTGACCTTGTTGTGCCTGATCCGCTCTCTGATCGACTCCGGCCGCAGCAGTGTTGAACACGCCCTGAGCGCCCTGGCCCAGCTGGCTGGTGCGCAGTGCGAGTTCTCCGGCGCCTATCCGGGCTGGAAACCCGATCCGGACTCAGAAGTCATGCATCTGTTCCGCGAAACTTATAAAGATATTTACGGTAACATCCCGGATATCATGGTGATCCATGCAGGCCTGGAATGTGGCTTGTTTAAAGAGCCGTACCCAAACATGGATATGATTTCTTTCGGTCCGACCATTAAATTCCCGCATTCCCCCGACGAAAAGGTGAACATTAAAACCGTTGGCCTGTTCTGGGAACAAATGGTCGCCATCCTGAAACAGATCCCGGTGAAAGCCTTATAAACGCAGCGGGGAGCATATCTGCTCCCCTTTGTCTGTTCCTGAGAAGCTGAGTTTCCTGAAACACACCTACCAGTCAAACGACAATTGCTGAGCTTTGACGCCCGATTCCAGCCCGACACTGATGCCGACTAAGCGAATTTCGCGCCCTTTTTGTCTGGTCAGGGCTTCGGCCAGTAAAGCGGCGAACTGCTGCTTCTGCAATACAGGTTGACTATGCTCGACCGTGGTTTGCTGGAAATCGGCAAATTTTATTTTCACTCCCTGGCGGGCAATGCGCAGATCCGGCCGCACCTTGCTGAGCCGTGCTTCTAATTCAGGATACAGTTGCTCTATGATTTGCCAGCATTCGGCATAAGCAACAATATTGCGGGCAAAAGTCCTCTCCACACCGACGGATTTTCGCTCCCGCGAGACCACAACTTCACGCTCATCAATGCCGTGTGCACGCGACCACAGCGATTGGCCAAACTTGCCAAACTGCTTTAATAGCTCCCGCCTGTCATAGGCTTGCACATCCTTGCCGAAATACAGGCCGATATCGTGCAGTTTTTGGATGGTGACTTTGCCAACTCCCGGTATTTTCTCCAATGGCAAATCGGCCACAAAAGCAGGCACCTCGGCGGGCGTCACCACATACTGACCATCCGGCTTATTCATGTCAGAAGCTATTTTGGCGATGAATTTCACCGGCGCCACGCCTGCGGAGGCCGTGAGATGCAACTCTTCACGGATAGCCCGGCGGATATCCTGTGCAATCAACGTCGCTGAGCCGCGGTGCAGCCTGCTGTCTGTGACATCCAGATAGGCTTCATCGAGTGAAAGGGGCTCTATCAGTGAGGTATAGCGCCGGAAAATCGCCCTGATTTGATGAGAAACCTCTTTATAAACGGCCATCCTGCCGGGTACCAGAACCAGATCCGGACAAAGCTGCATCGCCTGGGCTGTCGGCATCGCAGAACGCACGCCGAACTGCCGGGCCAGATAATTACAGGTACTGAGCACCCCCCGCTGCTCAGAGCGGCCACCGATGGCAATAGGGACATGTTGCAGCTCAGGATTATCGCGCATCTCAACCGCAGCAAAAAAGCAGTCCATATCAACATGGATAATTTTCCGTTGATGGCTGTCGGTCACGGTTTTATCTGGCATAACATCGGGCTTTCAGCATGTGACAGGGAAAAGGTTACTGTGTTTATATACAGCATTATATGTGCTCGCTACACAGATAGCGAGCAACAAAAAGCCCGTGGTATTAACCACGGGCTTTTTACTCAGCGAGAATGTCAGTCATCCATCAGATGATCTGATTTTTCTTCCATTCTTCCTGCTTGGCGGCGCGAGCTTCACGCTTCAAACGCTTGTCACAGGGCTCAGGGCAGTCACATTCTTTTTCAATGCCGACTGCGCCCAGGCCACCGCAGCTTCCAGCCACCGTTTTGCGCTGGAAAATGTAGCCAACGGCCATTGCGACTATGACTAACAGAAAAACGCCAAAGGTTGTTACATATACCAACATACTATGCTCTCAACTTATTTCTTCTGCATGTAAGTCGTGAAGGCATCAGAGGCATATTCCTTAAAGCCTTCATCCGTACTTACAATCAACAGAACTGGCCAATTTTCTTGGTTTGCCAGTGCGATTGCTTTCTCTTCCCCCATGACAGAAAATGCCGTTGCCAGGGCATCTGCTGTCATGCATTTCGGATGCATCACAGTGACTGAAACCACACGGTTAGTAATCGGCTTGCCTGTTATGGGATTGATCAGATGTGAGTAGCGTACACCATTTTCTTCAAAATAGTTACGATAATCACCCGATGTAGCGACGGCCATTTCACCCGGCTCAACCACTTCCTGGATAGATCGACTGCCGTCTTCCGTTGGCTTTTCAATCGCTATCCGCCACGGCACACCTTCCAGATTTTTGCCTTTCAGGCGAATTTCACCACCGATTTCAACCAGATAGTCATTCACCCCCAAAGAGGCAATATAGTCAGCCACAACATCGACGCCGTAGCCCTTAGCAATGGATGACAGATCGACATACAGTCCGGGCAAATCTTTAATCAAGGCGTTACCTTCGACCTTCAGATGCTCTATGCCGACTTCCTGGCGACGGGCGTCCAGCTCTTCATCGGTCGGTACCACATCCGGACGGGCTTCCGGTCCGAAACTCCATAAGTTGACCAGAGGGCCAACCGTGACATCCAATGCCCCATCAGTCAGTTTAGACAAGCGAATCGCTTCTTGTACCACGGTCGCCGTATCAGCCGACACGGCAAACGGCTCACTGCTTCGATGCTGATTAAATTGACTGAGCTCGGAGTCCTCACGGTAGGTCGACATCTGATCGTTAACCCGTTCAAGGCGGCGATCAATTTCTTTCTGAAGTGCCACCTCGCTCGGTAAGCCTTCCTGCTCAATCAACTTGATCGAATAATAGGTCCCCATTGTTGAGCCGGTCAGGTGAATTAACTGACGTTGCTCGCTACAGCCACTGACAACCAGTGTCATCACCAGCAGCATGGCTGCCCGGGTGAATAGTTTCATCATGCAAGGGATCTCCAAATACTGAAAATGTCGCTCAGCTGCCGTTCACACGGCATTGATACGCGCTAAGGAAAATTAATGCGGGGCTTGACGAAAAATGGCTGATCCAAAGGATCAGCCATTTCAGAGCAAGACCTCAGGCAGGGTTAGCCACCAAAGTCATCCAGCAGGATGTTTTCGTCTTCAACACCCAGATCTTTCAGCATACTGATAACAGCTGCGTTCATCATCGGTGGACCACACATGTAGTATTCGCAGTCTTCCGGCGCTTCATGATCTTTCAGGTAGTTTTCATAAAGCACATTGTGGATGAAACCGGTGTAACCGTCCCAGTTGTCCTCTGGCAGAGGATCCGACAGGGCGCAGTACCACTTAAAGTTATCATTTTCGTTCTGCAGCATATCGAAATCTTCCACATAGAACATTTCACGCTTAGAACGTGCACCGTACCAGAAAGTCATCTTACGCTTAGACTGCAAACGCTTCAGCTGGTCAAAGATGTGTGAACGCATAGGTGCCATACCAGCACCACCGCCGATAAACACCATCTCAGCATCGGTATCTTTCGCGAAGAATTCACCAAACGGACCAGAGATAGTCACCTTATCACCCGGTTTCAGCGACCAGATATACGAAGACATGATACCTGGTGGTACATCCGGATTACGAGGTGGCGGCGTAGCGATACGCACGTTCAGCATGATAATGCCTTCCTCTTCCGGATAGTTCGCCATTGAGTAAGCACGAATTGTTTCTTCGTTAACCTTTGACTCGTAACGGAACAGGTTGAACTTGTCCCAGTCTTCACGGAATTTCTCAGGTACGTCGTAATCGGCATACTTAACATGGTGTGGTGGCGCTTCAATCTGAATATAACCACCAGCACGGAACGGTACTGATTCGCCGTCCGGAATGCCCAGTTTCAGCTCTTTGATGAAGGTTGCCTTGTTATCGTTAGAGATAACAGAACATTCCCACTTCTTCACACCAAAGATTTCTTCCGGCAGTTCGATGTCCATGTCGGCTTTGACGTTAACCTGGCAAGACAGACGCTCACCTTCACGTGCTTCACCTTTCGTGATGTGATCCAGCTCCGTTGGCAGAATATCGCCGCCACCAGATTTGATTTTCACGCGGCACTGACCGCATGAACCACCACCACCACAAGCAGAAGAGACAAAGATGCCGCTGCCTGCCAGTGCGCCCAGAAGTTTACCACCCGCAGGGGTCGTGATTGCTTTTTCCGGGTCGTTATTGATTGAGATAGTAATGTCACCTGATGGTACCAGCTTGGATTTAGCGAACAGAATCACTAATACCAGAGCCAGGATAATCAAGGTGAACATAACTACGCCAAGAATAATATCCATGAATTATTCCTTATTATCCTGATTACAGCTGTACACCGGAGAAGGACATGAAGCCCAACGCCATGAGACCTACAGAGATGAAAGTAATACCCAGGCCACGCAGGCCGGCAGGTACGTCAGAATACTTCATCTTCTCGCGAATACCCGCCAGGGCAACGATAGCCAGCATCCAGCCCACACCTGAGCCAAAGCCGTATACCACAGACTCCGCGAAGTTGTAGTCACGCTGTACCATGAAAGATACGCCACCGAAGATTGCACAGTTAACAGTGATCAGCGGCAGGAAAATACCCAGCGCGTTGTACAACGGCGGGAAGAAACGGTCCAGAATCATTTCCAGAATCTGTACCAGAGCCGCGATAACACCGATAAAAGTGATAAAGTTCAGAAACGTCAGATCAACGCCTTCAACAATAGCGCCGTCTTTCAGCAGCAGGTTATAAACCAGGTTGTTTACCGGTACTGAGATAGTCAGTACGACAGTAACTGCCACACCCAGACCGAAAGAGGTTTTGACTTTCTTTGATACCGCCAGGAAGGTACACATCCCCAGGAAGAAAGACAGTGCCATGTTCTCGATGAAGATCGAACGAACCAGTAAGCTAATATAATGTTCCATGTTTCCCTTACTCCTTCGCTTCTACTTGATCCGGGCGTAACGTACGGATAGTCCAGATCATGAAGCCAATCAGGAAGAAGGCAGACGGTGCCAACAACATGATACCGTTTGGCTGATACCAGCCACCTTCAGAGACCAGCGGCAGCACTTGCATACCAAACAGTTTGCCTGAACCCAGCAGCTCACGGAAGAAACCGACTGTCAGCAATACGAAACCGTAACCCAGACCGTTACCGATACCATCCAGCAAAGATGGCAGGGGAGCAGATTTCATCGCATACGCTTCTGCACGACCCATAACGATACAGTTAGTGATGATCAGGCCTACGAATACAGACAGCTGCTTAGAGATGTCGTAAACGAACGCTTTCAGCACCTGGTCAACCACGATAACCAGCGAGGCAATAATCGCCATCTGAGCGATAATACGCACGCTGTTAGGGATTTGGTTACGCACCAGAGAAACAAAGAAGTTGGAAAACGCAGTAACGAAAGTTACCGCCAGCGCCATTACGAACGCAGTTTCCAGCTTAGTGGTTACAGCCAGCGCTGAACACACACCCAGTACCTGCAGGGCGATCGGGTTATTACTGACGATCGGCCCCAGCAGGACTTTTTTCATTTCTTTAGTATCAGCCATTGTTCAGGCCTCCATTGCGCACTTTAGTCAGGAACGGACCGTAGCCGTTATCACCTAACCAGAACTGGAAGGTGTTCTGAACGCCGTCACTTGTCAGCGTTGCCCCAGACAGACCGTCGATACCGTGAACATCACCTTCCGGTGCGCCACCTTTCACGACACGGATGGCAGGGGCGAAACTATCGTCAAACAGTTTCTTGCCTTCCCACTGTGCACGCCATTTCGGGTTCTCAACTTCACCGCCCAGTCCAGGAGTTTCACCCTGTTCATAGTAAGTGATGCCAGACACAGTATTACCGTCGGTCTCAACTGCAACGAAAGCGTACATCATGGACCACAGGCCTTTGCCGTTCACAGGCAGAATCAGCTTCTGTACCTGATTGTTGGCATCTTTTACCAGATACACTTTAGCCACGTCCGCACGACGAATCAGTTTCGCCGGGTCAGTTGCCGGATCCAGCTTCACAGACAGATCCGGATTTTTCGCTGCGTCACGCTGGTCATACTCTGCAGGTGATTGACCATCAACAGAGTCAACGAAGTTACCGGTAGCCAGCTCAACCAGCTTAGGTTCAATGAACTGATTGTAAGTATCAGTAACGTCGACACCCTCTTGCAGCAGACCTGCTACAGACAGGATATTACGCTGAACATCCAGCTTAGCGTTCGCTTGCTGCATCGGACGCAGCATGACGGCTGCTGTTGATACCACGATAGAGCACACCAGGCTCAGGACAACAACAACAATCAGCGTTTTCTTGATGCTATCATTCTTATTTGACATGACGAGCCAGTCTCCGTTTGATGTTGCCTTGAATTACTGCATGGTCAAACAGCGGTGCAAACAGGTTGGCGAACAGAATCGCCAGCATCATGCCTTCCGGGAACGCAGGGTTAACCACACGTACCAGAACAGCCATCACGCCAATCAGTGCACCGTACCACCACTTACCTTTATTAGTGAAAGCAGCAGAAACCGGATCAGTTGCCATGAACATCATACCGAAGGCGAAGCCACCCAGAACCAGGTGCCAGTGCCAAGGCATAGCGAACATTGCATTGGTATCGGAACCAATAATGTTAAACAGCGTTGCGGCAGCAACCATACCGATCAGAGTACCGGCAATAATGCGCCAGGACGCAATCCCCAGATACACAATGAAGGCACCGCCGATCAGAATGAACAGGGTCGAAACTTCACCGATGGAACCCGGAATACGGCCAATGAAAGCATCCATCCAGGTCACAGCTTCGCCAGTCACAGTGTTGACCACTGCAGCCTGACCACCGGCTGCCCACTGGCTCAGTGCCGTTGCACCGGAGAAACCATCAGCGGCAGTCCACACCAAATCGCCTGAGATCTGCGCCGGGTAAGCGAAGAACAGGAAAGCACGACCAGCCAGAGCCGGGTTCAGGAAGTTACGACCTGTACCGCCAAAGATCTCTTTCGCCACGACCACACCAAAGGTAATACCCAGTGCAGCCTGCCACAGAGGCAGTGTTGGCGGAACGATCAGCGCAAACAGGATCGAAGTCACGAAGAAACCTTCGTTCACTTCGTGCTTACGCACCATACAGAACAGCACTTCCCAGAAACCACCCACGATAAATACCGTGGCATAGATAGGCAGGAAGTAAGTCGCACCCAGCAGCATTTTACTGCCCCAGCCTGCGTCAGCACCTAAGGTGCCACCCAGAGACTCGGTCAGCCAGTAATGCCAGTCACCACTGATAATGGCAGCCAGTTGATCACCTGCATACAGGTGGTTCAGGGCAAACACTGCCTGATGACCTACGTTGTACATACCCCAGAACATGGCAGGGAATACGGCCAACCAGACCATAATCATGATACGTTTCAGGTCGATACTGTCACGCACGTGAGAACCGGTACGGGTTACAATACCTGGGGTGTAAAGCACGGTGGCGACTGCTTCATACAGTGCAAACCATTTCTCATGCTTACCACCTGGCTCAAAGTGGTGTTCGATCTGCTCGAGGTAATTCTTGAGGCTCATGAATTATCCTTCCTTCTCAATCTTGTCCAGGCATGCACGCAGCATTGGACCGTACTCATACTTACCTGGGCACACGAAGGTACACAGTGCCAGATCTTCTTCATCCAGCTCCAACGCACCCAACTGCTGGGCACTGTCAGTATCGCCGGCGCACAGATCACGCAATAGCAGTGTAGGCTCGATGTCCAGCGGCATGACACGCTCATAGTTACCGATTGGCACCATAGAACGCTCACTACCGTTAGTAGTGGTTGTCATGTTGTACAGCTGGCCTGGGAAAAATTGGCTAAAGAAAGCACGTGTTACAGAGAATTTGTTCTTACCAGGAACGATCCAGCCCATGAATTCTTTCTCACGACCTTCACGCAGCGCAGAAATCTGCAGGTGATAACGGCCGAGATAAGCATGAGGGCCAGTCGCCGGAATACCGTTCAGGACAGAACCTGACAGCACACGCAGTTCACCGGTTAACAGCTCAGACTCAGTCAGCTGCTCGACAGACGCACCGATAACAGTACGAACCAGACGAGGGTTGTTGACGGCAGGACCTGCCAGAGAAACCACACGCTGAGTGTACAGCTCGCCGGTCAGGAATAACTGACCGAAAGCAATCACATCCTGATAGTTCAGGTGCCATGCAACGTTATGAGCGTCAGCACCGAACAAAGTATGGATGTGCGTACCTACCAGACCGGCAGGGTGCGGTCCGTTAAATACGTGCTCTTCAACATTGGCTTCGCTGCTGCGCGGCAGGCTTGCACCTGACTTACACACATACACCTTGCCACCGGTCAGACGAGACAGAAGCGACAGACCAGCAACAAAGGCTTCGCCCTGCTCGTTGATGATCACTTCTGGGTTGGCTGCCAATGGGTTGGTATCCATCGCATTGACAAAAATCGCCTGTGTTTCAGACTCGATCGCTGGGACCTTGCTGAATGGACGGGTACGTAACGCTGTCCACATACCAGACTCAACCAGCTGCTCTACAATCACAGCACGATCCAGTTGAGCCAGCTCAGCTTTGTCATAGCGGTTAAAGGTGATTTGATCATCGCCCTCAACATCAATGACAACAGACTGAAGCACACGTTTAGCTCCACGGTTGACTTCCAACACCTTGCCGCTGGCCGGAGCAGTAAATTTTACGCCTGGGTTCTTCTTATCTTCGAAGAGCACCTGACCTTTTTTTACTACATCCCCAACGCGGACATGCATGGTTGGACGCATACCCACGTATTCTTCGCCAAGCAAGGCGACTCGAGAGATGGATTTACCATCATTTATCGCCTGGGTAGGAGTCCCTGCAATTGGGATATCCAGCCCCTTCTTTATTGTAATCATACGCACTTGCACTACATTAACGGGAAAAAGAACTTGTTATTGCGCAACTTAGACACGACTTTCCTTGGTCCGAGGCCGGCTTTCCAGTAACCAGCACCGCAACATCCTATTAACTCTTTCATCACACATTTAAGATGACGAGTTTTTTCGAGGGCCGGATTTTAGCATTAATCAACAGGTTTTTACTATGGCAAACCTCGCTAATCGAACTGAAATTCAGCGATAGCTGATGTGCTGATAATCACGAGAACAGATAAATTTGACCCAACGCACACTTGCGCTGAATCTTCTGCTTGTCGCCTCGAAAACTGTATTTTTCTGCTATTTACAAATTGGTATCAAAACGTCAACACCAAAGGACAGTCGGTAAAACTAACGCATTCGATGGTCATAAAACAGTAAAATCCGACGCAAAACTGCATCGAATTTGCAACATATGTTTTCACTCGGTGAATTAGACACCACCGAACATTTCACCACATTCGGGACTCATTATAGTCGCCTGAGATGAGAAAAGACTTGCTAACTAAGCCACCACTAGGCCACCACTTGCACCTGTTGAGGCAGCACTTGGCCTTTCACTGAGCACTCTGTGGCTGAACGGTGCGTATACTACGCCATCACTCAGTTATTAATGAATATCAACTTCAAACTTCGGACTGTAAAAAACCGCAACAATATGCGGTTTTTGATCAACGTACGATTCGCCACTGTTCAGTCACTTGATGTATTCATCATATCTTAACCAAACTTACTGCCACCCAAACAAGCGGGAGAAGCCGGAGCAGACTGCTGCGCCTGCCATTCCTCCGGGGTGTAAGTGTGAATCGCCAGCGCATGAATGTGATTGGCCAGCTCATCGGCCAGTACCGTATTAATTGCTCTATGGCGACCAATCAGACGCTGACCTTCAAATTCATTACTGACCACTATCACTTTAAAATGACTTTCTGCGCCTTCCGGCACATTGTGCATATAGCTTTCATTGTGCACTTCCAGATGGGTCGGTGACAATGCGGCTTGCAGTTTCTGTTCAATACGTTCCTGGATCATAAGGCCTCCTGACGCCGGCATGCTAGGTGTCTGAGCAAGAGTAGCGAATGAAAATGCAGCGATATCCCGGAAATCGCTGTGTTATGCTCACCATAACCACACACTTCTCACTGTTAGTCTTTGCAGCTACGCCAGCATCTGCGAAAATATTCAACCCGACAACATACCCTAAAGATAGCCTGAATGAAACCTGAGCTCACCCTGCACGGCCAGACCCTGCAACTGAACCGCTACCCGATTCGTCAAAATGAAACCTTGCAAGCCTGGGATGCGGCGGATGAATACCTGATCAACCAGGTTGAAGACATGAAACAGAAGCAGGCACTCACTCTGGATGCTGAGCGCCCTGTGCTGATCATCAATGACAGCTTTGGTGCCTTAGCATGCTGGTTCGCCCGTCAGGGACAGACGGTATCTGCTGGTGACTCATACATTGCAAGAACGGCCAGCCAGCACAATCTGGCCGCAAACGCGCTGCCGGACATCAGATTCACTGACTGCCTGGCCCCTGTGCCCCCCCAGACCCGGCTGGTGCTGCTGAAACTGCCTAAAAATAACCGGCTGCTTGTCTGGCAGCTCACCCAGCTTTGTGCCGCTTTACCTGAAGACTGTGTGGTGATTGCTGCCGCTAAAGCCAGGGATATACATTCCTCCACACTCAAACTGTTCGAGAAACATCTGGGCCCGACCAGTACGTCACTGGCGGTGAAAAAAGCACGACTGATTTTCTGTCAGCCGGATAAAAATCTGGCGGCATCGCTGCCGGAAACCCAGCGCTGGGAGGTGCCTGAGTACAAGCTCACCTTAACCAACCATGCCAATGTGTTTTCCGGTGAAAGTCTCGACATCGGAGCCCGGTTATTGCTGGAACATATCCCTCAGGATCCGGCACTGAAGCACATTATCGACTTAGGTTGCGGAAACGGGGTGATTGGCTTGCAGGCAGCCAGACTCAACCCACAGGCGAAAGTGACCTGTGTCGATGAAAGTTACATGGCCGTGGCGTCTTGCCGGGAAAATGCTGACCTGAATCTGACTCATCCGGAACAACTCGAAGCTAAAGTAGATAACTGCTTGGAAAGCATGGCAAATATCGACGCTGATCTGGTGTTATGCAACCCGCCTTTCCACCAGCAAAATACCATTACCGATCATATTGCCTGGCAAATGTTCTGTGATGCAAAGCAAAGCCTAAAGCAGCACGGACGTTTGATAGTGATAGGTAACCGTCATCTTGGCTATGATGGAAAGCTTAAGCGCCTGTTTGCTAAAGTACATAAAATTGCTCAGAACCCTAAATTTGTGGTTTATCAAGCTGAAAAATAAGCCCATAATTTTGCTCATTGCGGCTGGCGACAGCCTGTTTAATAAGGAACAAACCGGATGAAACCCTTCATTTTTGCGGTATCACTGCTGACGCTGACGGCCTGTACGGCACCGACTGACTCCCAGCTGTCTATCCAGCCCTCCCCTTCACTGGCCAAACAGCCAGACCTGGAAGGGCAAAGCCTGACCCTTGAAAGCCGCGACCTGCGCACCGCCCAGTTTGTTGCTGTGGTTGATAACGGCGATCAGAACGTCCATCCCCTGCACGCGAAAGAAAACCTGCGCCTGACATTACAAGACGCACTTTCTCGTCAGCTGAGCTCTCAGGGCGTGCAAATCGGCCACGAAAGCCAGAACACCATGCGACTGGATATTCTTGAGGCTATCGTCAATGTCAAACAGAGCGCCTTCAGCCACACCCTGAACAGCAAGTTGCAGCTGCAGCTGGTTCTGACAACCCCTAATGGAAAATTCATCAAACGTTATGCGGGTAAATCATCCCGCGAGGGCGCGATGACAGCGTCCACAGAGTCAATGGAAGTGGCAATGACGGGCCTGATGGATGCCGTACTGCGTGACATCCAGTCTGATACGGAACTGAACAGCTACATGGAGGAAAACCTGTAATGCGACATTTTATCACCGCCACCCTGCTGGCACTTTCGTTTTCAGCTTCAGCCGCCACTCAGGTTGCTATTGAAACCAGTCTGGGCGAATTTGTGGTTGAGCTGAATGAAGAGCAGGCCCCAGTTACCACCAAAAACTTCCTGCGCTATGTCGAAGACGGCAGCTATACGGGCACCATTTTCCACCGGGTTATTCCGGGATTCATGGCGCAAGGCGGCGGGTTTGATGTCGATTTACAGCAGCGCCCGAGCTACGAGCCTATCAGGAATGAATCCGATAACGGCCTGAGCAACCAAAGAGCCACCATAGCCATGGCGCGGACACAAGTGGCCGATTCAGCCACTCGTCAGTTCTATATCAATTACCAGAACAATACCTTTCTTGACGGCCGCCCGGGCAAGCCGGGTTACGCGGTGTTCGGAAAAGTTGTGAAAGGGTTCTCAGTTATTGAAAAAATGGCCGCGATTCCTACCACAACAGTCCGCTCTACAGGTATGAAAGATGTGCCTCAGCAGCCTATAGTTATTAAAGCTATTAACCTAATCAACAAGTAGATTGACGCCCCCCTGGCCGTTAATCTTCGGCCAGGGTGGTGCCTATGCTCAAACTTGTTTCCTCAGTACCGGATGTGCCGACAGAGCAAATTGCCAATCACATTACTGATTACGCACCCGCTCTGGCTATCTCAATGCTCGGCACCATTAACGGTGATACCAGCTACGACTCCTTAAAAAAAACCTGCACCGAGCATCTGCATGACTGGTGGCAACTGTCGATCCCCAGTGGTACGCCCGACAATACCTATGAGTCCGTGTACTGGTATCTGCTGCATTTAATGGAATCACTGGAAGAGCACCAGTTGCTGGGCAATTGCTTTATCCAGTTTCGCGTCACAGCCGGCGCTAAATTCCTGCTGGGTGTTGGTGAGGCGCCCGACAAAATGCAGGGCATTCGCCCCTAAAGCAGTACTTTGCCCCCAAACTCACCACACTTTGACTTTCCGATGGTTTTTCTCACCCGCGCTTGCTGTTACCTTATAGAGCAAAATCTGGAACCAGATAGTAATCAGTAGCAGAGGCCACTCCACATGGAGCACACCGTCGACGATCGCCCGAACACCGGGTGGCGCGTATATCTCGAAAAGAAAGTTCTCATCATGCTGGCACTCGGATTTTCGTCCGGTCTGCCCATTTTGCTGGTCTTTGGTACCCTGTCATTCTGGCTGCGTGAAGCTGAGGTCAGCCGCACTGACATTGGCTATTTCAGCTGGGTCGCGCTCGCGTACGGCTTTAAATGGATATGGTCACCGCTGATAGACCGCTTCCCCGTTCCTGTACTGTCCAGCTTATTGGGTCGCCGGCGTGGCTGGATGGTGTTTTCGCAACTGCTGATCATTGCCTCACTGTGCGGTATGGCGTTAAGTAATCCGCAGATTGATTTATACCAGTTAGCGGTATTTGCAGTAATAGTGGCATTTTCTTCTGCGTCGCAGGACATAGTGATTGATGCCTACCGGATAGAGCTGGCAACGGAACGCTTGCAGGCCGCACTGGCTGCCGCTTATATGACAGGCTACCGGCTGGCCATGATCATGGCCGGCGCAGGCGCGCTGGCCTTTGCCGCTTTATTTGGTTCAGACACCGGCTATGATCCTATCGGCTGGAAAACCGCCTATTTCATCATGGCCGGCTTTATGGCCGTCGGCCTGATCACCGCGCTTTGCATTCACGAACCGGCACGTAACGGCAAAGAAATGGATACGCTGGAAGCGGAGATCCGCCAAAGGCTGGCAGCCGGGAACATGCCGCACTGGCTGGCCCGTATCTGTGCCTGGTTTTATACCTCTGCGATCATGCCTTTCATTGATTTCTTCTCGCGCTATGGGAAAGCCGGCCTGCTGCTGCTGGCACTGATTGGCTGTTACCGTATCTCAGACGTTGTCATGGGCGTGATGGCCAATGCTTTCTATGTCGATATGGGGTTCAGCAAAACCGAGGTGGCTTCTGTCTCGAAAATATACGGCGTGATCATGACACTGGCAGGTGCGGGCCTGGGCGGTATATTAATTTACCGCTATAACACGCTACGGATTCTGGCTCTGGGTGCGGTACTGGCCGCTTTCACTAACCTGCTGTTTATGGCCTTCACCTATATCGGCAACAGCCTGCCTATGCTGACTTTGGTGATCTCGATTGATAATCTGAGTGCGGGCATTGCCACCGCCGCCTTTATTGCTTTTATGTCCGGCCTGACCAACGTGGCGTTTTCTGCCACCCAATATGCCCTTTTCAGCTCCATCATGTTGCTGTTCCCGAAATTTCTCGCCGGTTTTTCAGGCCTGTTTGTTGATCACTGGGGCTATAACATGTTCTTTCTGAGTACCGCATTGATCGGCTTACCTGTGCTGATCCTCATCAAAGCAGTGGCGAAATACGCCCCGCATCAGCACTAATACCGTCTTGTCCGGGAACTTTATCTGACCTGAACGTTCCAACATGCAGGTCAGATAGCTTGTTCTTCCTCCCTCTGTTTCTATATCTGTTGATGATTTTGACTCTCAAGTTGACTTTATTTGATCTCAGTTAACTTTTCCGCATACCAGACATGGGCGATAACTGACCTATTACTCACTTAGATCAGAAAAATTACATCCAATAGCGCACAAAAAGAGATCAAAATCACTTTTGATTTTTTTTGCAATCCATTACACAAGATCAAACTCACAATCAAAAAACAACTGGCCGTTTGTTACATTCACATTAGTGACATCAAACAATACACTTCCCGCCATTGATACGGACTGGTCAAAAAAGTCCGGTGTTTTAATTCAATTAGCGAGAGTTGACGATGCGTAAATCCCTTGTTGCACTGAGTGTACTGGCAGCTTCCCTGTCTGCTGCTACAAATGCTGCTGATTACACCGACGGTAATATCCACAAGAACGACTACAAATGGTCTCAGTTCAACCTGATGTACGCATTTGACGAGCTGCCAGGCGAATCCAGCCACGACTACCTGGAAATGGAATTCGGCGGCCGTTCCGGTATCTTTGATCTGTACGGTTATGTCGACATATTCAATCTGGCCAACAGTCCAAGCAGCGATAAAGCATCTGCGCCAAAAATGTTCATGAAGTTTGCGCCACGCGTTTCTCTGGATGCCCTGACCCAGACCGACCTGTCTTTTGGCCCGGTCCAGGAACTGTACTTTGCTACCCTGTTCAACTGGAACGGTGCAGCAACAACTAACTCAGACGGCTCAATCAATGGTGCAAGCGTAAACAACTCTTTCTGGGGTCTGGGTTCTGATGTGATGGTTCCATGGCTGGGTAAAGTAGGCCTGAACTTCTACGGCCTGTATGACCTGAACCAAAAAGACTGGAACGGTTACCAGATTTCGACCAACTGGTTCAAGCCTTTCTATACTCTGGACAACGGCAGCTTCGTGTCTTATCAGGGTTATATTGACTACCAATTTGGTGTAAATGATGACTTCGGTGCACTGTACTCTTCAAATGGTGGTGCTATGTTCAACGGTATCTACTGGCACTCTGAGCGTTATGCGGTGGGTTACGGCCTGAAAGCCTATAAAGACGTTTACGGTCTGAAAGACGGTGGTCTAGCAGGAAAAACAACTGGTATCAGCCACTATGTCAGCGTGACTTACAAGTTCTAAGTCTTGCCCTGAGCCACCCCCCTGAATCCTGCAAAGGCGCCTTCCCGGCGCCTTTGTTTTTCGTTCTAACTCCTGAGACAATTTTATTCTCCTGCCAACCCCTTTCATCTGCCTGATTTTCTGACTGATTTCTAAAGTTACGATCTGTATCACTCTCCAGAGCACGGATTATTTTCTTACTTCTAAGGCATCCCATCCGCAATCCACTAATCTTTTAAGTTAGACACTGTCTTTCTGTTAAGAAACAAGTCTCTTGGCAGAGATGTTACTAAGCAATGGCAACGATAAACGATAAGTGAGAACGCCAACATGAAACAGACTCGTTTAGCTTTGGCTCTTGGAGCAGCATTGGTATGTCCCGGAACCGCTTTTGCCGCTGATTATACTGATGGCGACATCCATAAAAATGACTATAAATGGTTTCAGTTCAATCTGATGTACGCACTGGAAGAATATCCTCGTGCGCCTGGCGATCCATCCGGTCATGACTATCTGGAAATGGAGTTTGGTGGTCGCTCGGGTATTTTTGATCTTTACGGTTATGTGGATTTCTTCGATCTGACAGAAAGCGATGCCAGTGATAAGAAAGACAGACCCAAAATGTTCATGAAGTTTGCGCCACGGGTTTCGCTTGATGCGTTAACTAAAACCGACCTCTCCTTCGGCCCGGTGCAGGAGCTCTATTTTGCCACCCTGTTCAACTGGGGAGGCGGTGCGCAGGACGTCAATAATTCCTTCTGGGGGATAGGCTCCGATATCATGGTGCCCTGGTTCGGCAAAGTCGGCCTGAATCTGTATGGTTTGTACGATGTCAACGCCAAAGACTGGAACGGCTACCAGATATCCACCAACTGGTTTAAACCCTTCTATACCTTTGATAATGGCTCATTCATCTCCTATCAGGGCTATATTGACTACCAGTTTGGCGCCGATGATGAGTTTAACGGTAATTCCCAGGCCACCCATGGCGGGAACTGGTTCAACGGGCTTTACTGGCACTCCGATCGCTTTTCCGTCGGATACGGTCTGAAACTCTTCTATGATGTCTACCTGATAGAAGATTCCGATAGCTTTGAGTCAACCGGTCCATCCCATTATTTCTCTGTCACCTATAAATTCTGAATCACATCCGGTCCGGGTACTCAGGTATCCGGACTTTTACTTTACCCCTTGATTTCACAGCCGCTACAATAGGCTTCAGTGATTCCTTTCCCAACAGGCAATACCGTGAAGATTACCTTAGTCGGCGCTGGCGCCATAGGCAGCCTCTGGGCAGGTGCTCTGGCCAGACAAGGCCACACCATCCACCTTTGGCGCCGCCAGCCTGACAGCGCCTGTACGCTGAACTGGCAGGGTCTGGATGCGCCGGATGCAGACACTTTCACCTTTCGCTGCAATCAGCCCGACCAGCTCAGCCGCAGCGATATCATTCTGATCACAGTAAAAGCCTTTCAGGTCTCTGAGGCAATAAAGAGCATAGCCCCCTGGCTGGACGCCTCAACGCCTGTGATTGTGATGCACAACGGCATGGGCACTGAAAACGAGGTGCTGCAACTGCTGCCTGATAATCCGCTATTATATGCAACCACCTCGCAAGCGGCGTTACGTATCGACAGCCACAGCGTACGCCATACAGGATCTGGCCCGACCTGGCTGGGCGCCGTGAATACAGCCGGCCATCAGTGGCAGGCACTGGCCGAAGTGCTGAACACGGCTCTGGCTCCCTGTCAGTGGCATGATGATATTCACTATCCGCAATGGCAGAAACTGGCAGTCAATTGCGCCATCAATCCGCTGACGGCCATCCACCAATGCCGCAATGGCGATCTGGCTGCGCCGGATTTTACCGCCGAACTGACGGATATCTGTCGCGAAGTCGCGGCTGTCATGACAGCCGTCGGCTACCCCACCAGTGCAGACGATCTCTGGCAACGTACTCTGACGGTTATCAGGGCTACGGCGGCCAACTTTTCATCCATGCAGCAGGATGTTGCCAATCAGCGACCAACAGAAATCGACGCCATTACCGGCTTTCTGATTGAGCAGGCACACCATTTTCAGCTTGCCGCCCCGGCGAATACCGCCGTATGGCAACAGATAAAACACTTGGAGCAAAATTATGGCTAACCCATCGAAATCCTCAGTCCTGCCACTAAAAGTGGCTGTCTGTATCGCCCCCGGCAGCGAGGAAATGGAGGTCATCAACACGGTTGATATTCTGATCAGGGCCGGCATGCAAGTCACCATTGCCAGCGTGGCTGAGGATGGCGCACTGGCGGTGAAAGGTTCGCGGGGTATCACACTGACCGCAGACTGCCCGCTGGTTGAAATTGCCGATGAACCGTTCGACTGTGTGGTCCTGCCCGGCGGGCTGCCTGGCGCAGAATATCTCAGAGACAGCACGCTGACGGTGGAATTCGTCAAGCAGCATAAGTATGACGGTAAGCTTGTGGCGGCGATCTGTGCCGCGCCTGCTGTAGTGCTGGAACACCACCAGCTGTATCCGGACGCACTGATGACGGCTCACCCGGCCTTTGTTGACCGTATTCCCGAGCACCGCCGCCGTGAAGGTCGCCGCGTGATGTTTGATGTGAATAACAATCTGTTGACCAGCCAGGCACCGGGCACCTCGCAAGAATTTGCACTGGAAATCATCACCCTGCTGCTGGGCAAAGCCACAACCGCCAAAGTGGCAGAACCTATGGTGATGTGGCCGAGTATGAGCTTCGACGTGGTGGGGAAAAACTGATATTTCCTCCCCTTCGTAATTCGTACGGGGAGGGAATATTCGTATTTTCAGTCATCGCTGTACGATCCCTCCCCCTTTTCAAGGGGGAGGTCAGGAGGGGGTTAAAAGGCACTGACGCAAAAGTCGAGCTCACCTCACGAACCCCACCCTAGCCCTCCCCTTGCCAAGGGGAGGGAATATTCGTGGTTTCAGTCATCGCTGTACGATCCCTCCCCCTTTTCAAGGGGAGGGGAACGAAAAGCAATGGAAGATTACGGGCGATAAACCTTCACGTTATCGAAACCATTTTCTTTCAGATACAGCGCCTGCAGACGACTCATCACACCGCGAGCACAGTACAACAGGTAGGTTTTATCCTGAGGTAAATCGCCAAACTGGGTTGCCAGTTTGTAGAATGGCAGATGCTTGATTTCAACCCCTTCGATGTGCAGCGGGCTTTCATCTTCTTCGTCCGGGCTGCGGATATCCAGCACTGTGCTGTTGCCGTCAATCTGATCCACCAGTTCAATCTCAGGTGCCTGCTCCTGACTTTCTTTTTCGATGTCGCGGATATCGAGAATACGGGCTTCACTCACCACCCGATCCAGCACCGCAAAATCAAACTTGGCTTCTTCGGTTTCCAGCTTTTCTTTCACCGCCTTCACGGTCGGGCTTTTCGAGATCACGCCACAGAATTCAGGCATGGTCTTGGCAAAATCTTCGGTGCCGATATCACGGGCAAGATTGATAATATCTTCTTTGTCCCAGTTGATCAGCGGGCGAAGGATCAGGGTATCAGTCACGTTGTCGATATGACGCAGATTGGTCAGCGTCTGGCTGGAAACCTGACCCAGCGCTTCGCCGGTCACCAGCGCCTGAATGCCAAAACGTTCAGCAACCTGGCCTGCCGCGCGCATAAACATACGCTTGAGCACCACGCCCATCTGGCCGTCATCAACATTTTCCAGGATTTCTGCCACAACAGGTTCAAAATCAATGGCAATGAACTTCACTTTGGCCGAAGAGCCGAATTTCTTCCACAGATAGTGAGAGACCTGCTTCACACCAATTTCGTGTGCCGGACCGCCAAGATTGAAGAAACAGTAATGCACTTTACTGCCGCGCTTGATGTGCAGATAGCTGGACACACCGGAATCGAAACCGCCTGAGATCAGGCTCAGTACGTCTTCCTGGGTACCCAGCGGGAAGCCACCCAGCCCTTTATGGCGGGCAAGCACCTGATTGAGTTTCTCGCCGTCCACTTCAATATTGACCGTCACCTGCGGATTTTTCAGTTGCACTTTCGCACTGTCAAAGGCCTGATTCAGACCACCGCCGACATAACGTTCCAGCTCTATTGAGGTAAAGTCGTGTTTACCGACCCGCTTGGCGCGCACACAGAAGGTTTTGCCGTCAAGCTGGTTGCCGACATGGGCCAGGGTTTGCTCGAAGATATCGTGCATGTCGGTAAAATCAGTTTGTTTGACTTCCAGCACATGGTGAATCCCAGGTGTCTGGGTCAGTACGGTCAGAACCTGATCACGGAGGCTGTCGTCCTTCACTGTGACATCAATGTAGCTGCGTCGGTTGTACACAGCCACTTGATCAGACAGGCGCTGAAGGATAATGCGGATATTGCACTCCAGGATTTTGGTAAAGCGCTTCCGCACTGATTCACTCTTTACAAAAATCTCTGGATGGGGCTTTACAATAAATTTCATAACATGCTTCGCTTCACAGGGCCTAACTAAAGGCGCGGATTATACAGCAAGCAAGCGGTCGCTGAAATACAAAGGATTATCAGAAAAAACGGCGAGCGCAGAGTTTCACAAACCCGCGGTCTGTCATGGCTCCTGTCCTCGCCGCCTGATGGGTGCTCGCCCTGTCAGGCGAACACCCATCATGTCCTTATTCAGATTGTAGGCTTAATTTGACGGGACGGCAGATTCCCCTGCCGGGTCGCTGGTCAGTTCATTGGTAAAATGCGGTTTACCCTGCATGATGGCAATTTCTACCCGACGGTTACGCTTACGTCCGTCCAGGGTGTCATTGCTGTCCAGCGGCGAGGTGTCTGCCAGTCCCAGCACGCGCATCCTGTTATGATCAAAACCCTGCACTTTTTCCATTTCCTGAGCAACGGACACAGCACGCTGTGCCGACAAGTCCCAGTTGGAACGGTACAGCTCTGAATCCAGACGCTGATTATCAGTATGACCAGAAACGGTAATCACACCCGGCACATCTTTGACCAGATCGGCCACCTGACGCACCAGCGGACGAAATTTGGGTTGCAGAAAGGCTGAGCCTTCCGGAAATGCCCCTTTTTCACGAATACGGATCACCACCTGCTGACCCAGGTTTTCGACCTCGATCAGTTTTTCCTGTATTTCACGCTCAAGGGCCGTTTGCAAGACATCGGCCAGCTGCTGCTGGGCCTGGGTCATTTCCGACTGCGTATTCTGGTTCATCTGGGTGGCGGTATGTTCGGAGCGCCCCCCGGTCAGTTTACCGGCTTCGCGTTTTGTGCCGCCGGCTTTTTCTGATTCACCTTCATGAAAGTCCAGCGTTCGCTGCGTCATATCGATGGTTTGCTGCATGATAACTTCGATCGGGGTGGGTTCAGGCCGCCCCGGACGAAATTCCTGTGCAATCACACTGGTACCTTTAGGAATGTCCTTCACTTCCACCATGTTCTGCACACCAAAGGCAAATTTCAGAGAGCCTGCAATTTGCTTGAACTTCAACACGTCCATTTCAGAAAATGACAGCAGCAGCACGAAGAAACACATCAGCAGGGTCGCCAGATCGGCGAACGTTGCCATCCAGGCAGGCGCCCCTTTCTTACAATTGCATTCGGTCTCGTCCATCACCAGCCTCCTTATTCATCAACGTCGGTACGGCGTTGTTTTTCATGGAGGTAATTTTTCAGAAAACCATCAATCACACGCGGGTTCTGGCCATCCTGAATAGCCAGCACCCCGTCAAGGATCAGGCGGCGGTTAAGCCGTTCTTCGTTTTTACGCAATGACAGCTTATCAGCAATAGGAATCGCCACCATGTTGGCCAGGATCGAACCATATAAAGTGGTTAACAGCGCCACGGCCATGGCCGGGCCGATAGACTTGGGATCGTCCATATTGGTCAGCATGGCGACCAGCCCCACCAGAGTACCTATCATCCCCATCGCAGGTGACACTTCACCCAGTGAGCTGAAAATACTGATACCCCGTTCATGGCGCTCGTTGGTCAGCCCGATATCTTTTTGCAATGTCGACCGCACCACATCGGCATCATGACCGTCGACGAGTAAGTCAATCCCTTTACGCAGGAAGCTGTTATTGACTTCCATTTCTTCCAGCGCCAGAAAGCCGCCTTTACGTGCCGCATCCGCCATTTCGACAATCTTGGCGATCAAATCTTCCGGGTCGTCTGTTTTAAACATGAAGGCTTTGGTCGCAATTTTGGCGGCGCCAAAAAACTGCGACAGGCTGTACTTCATTAATACAACAAATAATGTCCCGCCCAATACAATCAAAATAGAAGGCACATTAAAAAATATATCAAGGCTGCCACCCAGCAGCATCGCCATAATGACAAAAGCAAAGGCACCAACTAAGCCTATGAGGGTTGCCAAATCCACGGATCACTCCTCTGTAATTTTTTCTTATCAACCCAAGTGACATCAGGATGTCCGGGTTGCTCTGGCCAGCTCAAACTGGCGCTATTCTAACTTACTCACCCTGTATCGGCACCTTTGGATTTTGGTTTAGCACTGATTAACCCTTGGTTTTGTGCTCTGCTGGGAAAAACCGAACTTCCGCCTGTCATCTGTGATTGCATTCCTCTTGCAATGGGCGATACAAAGCAGCACAGGGTATAAAAACCATAAAAATAACACTGTAATGCGCACACTTCCCTGTGCCATAATTTGACCCGGCATAGCCTGTGCGCTATTTTCCCTTCATTTTCGGGCGCACCTCCAAACGCGCTCACAACCCATCAATGGACCGGATATGGCGACTAAAAAACCAGAAAAGATGGCCTTCGAAGAGGCCATGAATGAACTCGATGTGATAGTCAACGAGCTGGAATCCGGTGATATCCCTTTAGAAGACGCGCTGAAAAAATTTGAGCGTGGCATTGCCCTGGCCCGCAACAGCCAGCAAAAACTGACTCAGGCCGAGCAACGGGTTGAGATTTTGCTGCAAGCTGACGACAATGCGCCACTGACGGACTTTGAACCGAGCGATGACTAACAGCCTTTCTCAACAACTGGCCAAGTACGCGGCCCGTAATAATGATCAGCTGGAACACTGGCTGACTCAGTTGCCCTTTACCGATCAGCCTCTGGTTCAGGCGATGAGGCACGGCACCTTGCTGGGCGGAAAGCGTGCCCGTCCTTTCCTGACTTATGTCACAGGAAGCATGCTGGGAGCGGATATCCATGCTCTGGATACCCCGGCGGCGGCCGTCGAATGTATTCATGCCTATTCGCTGATCCATGACGATCTGCCTGCCATGGATGACGACGAGTTGCGGCGCGGTAAACCGACCTGCCACATAGCCTTTGATGAAGCCACCGCCATTCTGGCCGGTGATGCCTTGCAGACGCTCGCGTTTGAAATACTGGCTTCTGGCCGGCTGAGCGCCGAGGGCAACAGCCAGCGCATCGCCATGGTGCGCGAATTGGCTCAGGCTGCCGGTGCGTCCGGCATGTGTGCCGGACAGGCGCTGGATTTAGCCGCAGAGCACAAACGTGTCGGTCTGGCGCAGCTGGAAACCATCCACAGGCACAAAACCGGGGCACTGATCCGTTGTGCGGTGCGTCTTGGCGCGCTGGCGGCCGGTGAAAAAGGGGTCGCTATCCTGCCGCAGCTGGACAGGTACGCTGAGGCGATTGGCCTGGCCTTTCAGGTTCAGGACGACATTCTGGATGTGATCAGCGATACTCAGACACTGGGGAAACCCCAGGGATCAGATGCCGCTCTGGAAAAAAGCACCTACCCTGCCCTGCTAGGATTAGCAGGCGCCCAGGATAAAGCTCGCCAGCTATACCAGGAAGCCCTACACGCCCTGGAAGCTATACCCTACAATACAGATTCATTAGAAGTTTTCGCCCGATACGTTATCGAGCGCAACAACTAAAACAGTATAAGCGCCGACTTGTTATGACATTGGATATTTCTAAATACCCACATCTGGCCTTAGCCAACACACCGGACGAACTCCGTTTACTGCCGGTGGACAGTTTACCTGCGCTCTGCGATGAGCTGCGGACGTATCTGCTCAACTCTGTGAGTCAGTCCAGCGGGCATTTTGCTTCTGGTCTGGGCGCCGTAGAACTGACGGTTGCCCTGCATTATGTGTACAACACACCTTTTGATCATCTGATCTGGGATGTCGGTCATCAGGCCTACCCGCATAAAATCCTGACCGGACGTCGCGATCGTTTAAACACCATACGCCAGAAAGACGGCTTGCATCCCTTCCCCTGGCGGGAAGAAAGTGAATATGACGTCTTGTCTGTCGGCCACTCCTCTACCTCTATCAGTGCCGGCCTGGGCATGGCGATTGCCGCCGAGCGTGAAGGCGCGGGCCGCAAAGTTGTCAGCGTGATCGGTGACGGGGCCATTACCGCGGGCATGGCGTTCGAAGCCATGAACCATGCCGGTGATGTCCACAGCGACATGCTGGTGATCCTCAACGACAATGAAATGTCGATCTCCGAGAACGTGGGCGCACTGAATAATCATCTGGCCCGTCTGCTGTCCGGTAATTTCTATGCCAGCATCCGCGAAGGCGGCAAGAAGGTGCTCTCAGGCGCACCACCGATTAAAGAGCTGGTCCGCCGGGCCGAGGAGCACCTCAAAGGCATGGTGGTGCCTGGCACTATGTTTGAGGAGCTGGGCTTCAATTACATCGGCCCGATTGATGGTCATGATGTGCAGGAGCTGGTGCGTACGATTAAAAATATGCGCAACCTCAAAGGCCCGCAATTTCTTCATATCATGACGAAAAAGGGGAAAGGCTATGCGCCGGCGGAAGCCGATCCGATCAATTATCACGCCGTGCCTAAATTTGATCTGAGCCAGAACCCGCTGCCGAAAGCCAAAGACAGCAAGCCGACTTTCTCGAAAATCTTCGGCGACTGGCTGTGTGATATGGCCGAAAAAGACCGCAAGCTGATGGCCATCACACCGGCAATGCGTGAAGGTTCCGGCCTGGTGCGGTTCTCCAAAGAATACCCGGATCAGTATTTTGATGTCGCCATCGCTGAGCAGCATGCAGTGACACTGGCGACCGGTATGGCCATTGGCGGTTATCACCCGGTTGTCGCTATCTACTCGACTTTCCTGCAGCGCGGTTATGATCAACTGATCCACGATGTCGCCATTATGGATTTACCTGTGATGTTCGCCATCGATCGTGGCGGACTGGTCGGGGCTGACGGTCAGACCCACCAGGGGGCTTTCGATCTGAGCTTCCTGCGCTGTATTCCCAACATGGTGATCATGACACCGAGTGATGAAAACGAGTGCCGCCAGATGCTCTATACCGGTCATCAGCATCAGGGACCCAGCGCAGTGCGCTACCCGCGAGGCAGCGGCACCGGCGTGACCCCAGAGGCCACTATGACGGCGCTGGAACTGGGCAAAGGGATACTCCGCCGCCAGGGTGAAAAAGTGGCGATCCTGAACTTCGGCACCACGCTGAGCTATGCCCTGGAAGCCGCAGAAGCCCTGAATGCCTCGGTTGCTGACATGCGCTTTGTCAAACCACTGGATGAAGCCTTGATTCGCCAGCTGGCCGACGACCATGATCTGCTGGTGACGGTAGAAGAAAATGCCATCGCCGGCGGCGCCGGTTCCGGTGTGATCGAGTTTTTGATGAAAGACAAACGCATCAAGCCTGTGTTGCAAATCGGCCTGCCGGATAAATTCATCCATCAGGGCACCCAGGCGGAACTGCATGCGGAGCTGGAAATCGATGGCCCGGGAATAGAAGCGCAGATACGCCGCTATCTGGCCCGATAATCTTCAGAAGTGATGACAAATAAAAAAACGGACAAGATCGCACCCTGTCCGTTTTTTTGTTTTTCTCTGTCAGCCAGCTCAGGTTAGTCTGAAAACGCCTTCCCTTCAGGTCGACAAGATGCCCGTTAAAACCAGCGTTCGAGCGAGGCCTTGTCCAACTGCTTAAAAGCTCTGTCCAGTACCTGTGCCAGCTCCAGATAGCGGGGCCGCTCTTTCAGCGGCTGCATGGAATAGCCTTCACTTAAAATTTTGCCGTGTATTTCCCGGCACCAGCTCGCCAGTGAGGGCGGCAAGGCTGTCCGGCTGCGTTTGCCCAGCCACAACAACCCCTGCAACGGCATACTGAGCGCAAACAGGGCCACTGCCATCGCCAGTGGCAAACCAGAGAAATTATGAAAAGCCATCTGGCTCAGAACGCTCATCACGGCCACAGCGGGCATCACCCGCACCGCAAATCGGGTGGCCTTGATATAGCGTTGTTCAGGAAACAATGCAGCCAGCTCTTGGCGCATTGGCCATACCGACATGTAATGCTGGCCGTGTTGGACCTGCTTCCAGATTTTTGTCTGATTCATATCGCACCAGCCTCAACAAATATTGTAAATTTTCAAAACAAACAACAATCAATCTACCGTGAATTAATTTTTAAAAATTTTTTTGTTATATCGACCAACAAGGGCTATCCTATGCACGCCTTAGGTAATTGTTGCCCGATAACCCTGTTATCGCAATAAATTAAGGATAAGTTAACTCCTCAGGTTTGCATTTCACTTCTACGGACAGAAGCAAAATTACCTGGTTTAGTCTCACCCTACATTGGGTCGACTATTCTATGGTTAACGCTTATTCAATTGAATATCAACTTTCAGACAAGATTATATAGGTAGTCACTCACATGTCTAAGCTGGTTCTAGTACTTAACTGCGGCAGTTCTTCCTTCAAGTTTGCCATTATCGACACTGTTTCAGGTGATGAGCACCTGTCAGGTTTAGCAGAATGTCTGCACCTTCCTGAAGCGCGAATCAAGTGGAAACTTGATGGTGCCAAACATGAAGCACAACTGGGTAACGGTGCTGCGCACGAAGAAGCACTGGCTTTCATGGTAGAGACTATCCTTGCCTCTAAACCTGAATTGGCTGACAATCTGAAAGCTATCGGCCACCGTGTGGTTCACGGCGGCGAGAAATTTACGCAGTCAGCGCTGATCAATGATGACATTATCAACGCCATCGAAGAATGTGCCACTATGGCGCCGCTGCACAACCCAGCGAACATCATAGGTATCAAAGCCGCCCAGAAAGCCTTCCCGGCACTGAAAAATGTGGCCGTATTCGATACCGCATTCCACCAGACTATGCCAGAAGAAGCTTACCTGTACGCGCTGCCATACAAGCTGTACAAAGACCACGGCATCCGTCGTTACGGTTTCCACGGTACTTCTCACCTGTTCATTACCCGTGAAGCGGCTAACCGCATGGGTAAACCAGAAAGCGAGCTGAACATCATCAACTGCCATCTGGGTAACGGTGCCTCTGTATGTGCTATCAAGAATGGCCAGTCTGTGGATACTTCTATGGGTCTGACTCCGCTGGAAGGTCTGGTAATGGGTACCCGTAGCGGCGATCTGGATCCTGCGATCATCTTTCACCTGCACGACTCTCTGGGCTACTCTGTTGACGAAATCAACACCATGCTGACCAAAGAATCCGGTCTGGCCGGTCTGACAGAAGTCACTTCTGACTGCCGTTTCGTTGAAGACAACTATGGTCAGAAAGAAGAAGCGACCCGTGCGATGGACGTATTCTGCCACCGCCTGGCGAAATACGTGGCCAGCTACACAGCGACGCTGGACGGTCAGCTGGATGCGATCACTTTCACCGGCGGCATTGGCGAGAACTCTGCTCCAATCCGTGAAATGGTGCTGAACCGCCTGAAGTTCTTCGGTATCGAAGTCGACAGCGAGAAGAACCTGAAAGCCCGTTTCGGTGGCGAAGGTGTGATCACCACAGACAACAGCCGCGTACCGGCTATGGTTATCTCTACCAATGAAGAGCTGGTGATTGCTGAAGATACAGCACGCCTGACCAACATCTAAGCAACACCTATTGGCCGACCTAGTCGGCCTTTTTCTATCAAGAATGCTAATAATCGGGAGCCGCTGTCCGACAGCCTGATCTCCCTTTCTACCGTTTGCTAACAGTTTGAGGAATTGACTGTGTCACGTACCATAATGCTCATTCCGGTCGGTGCCGGAGTCGGCCTGACCAGCGTCAGCCTGGGTGTGCTTCGCGCTATGGAGCGCAAAGGCGTCCGTGTTTCCTTTTTCAAACCTATCGCCCAGCCTCGTCACGGCGGCGATCAGCCGGATCTGACAACGTCTATTATCCGTGCCAACAGCGACATGCAAATTGCCCAGCCGGTGTCCATGGCTGAAGCCGATGAGCTGATCCGCAGCGACCAGAGCGACGTGCTGCTGGAAGATATCGTTGCACGCTTTAAAGAAGCTACTGAAGGCGCTGAAGTGGCCCTGATTGAAGGTCTGGTCCCCACCCGCAAGCACCCGTTTGCGAACCAGATCAACTACGAAATTGCCAAGACACTGGATGCGGAAATCGTGTTCGTGGTGGCACCGGGTACAGATAACCCGGCCCAACTGAAAGAGCGCATTGAAATTGCCTGCTCTAACTTTGGCGGCATTAAGAACAAACACATCTCAGGTGTGATTGTAAACAAACTCAATGCCCCTGTGGATGCGGAAGGTCGTACCCGTCCGGATCTGTCTGAGATTTTCGACGGTTCTGACTCTGTAATGCCGACTCACGTTGAAGTGATGCAAGTGTTCAACTCCAGCCCGATTCGTGTGCTGGGCTGTGTGCCCTTCAATGCCGAGCTGATCGCGACCCGTGCAACAGACATCGCCAAGCACCTCAATGCTGACATTATCAACCCGGGTGAAATCGACAGCCGTCGCATTAAAAGCATCACTTTCTGTGCCCGCTCTATCCCTAACATGGTTGAGCACTTCCGTCCGGGTTCACTGCTGGTCACCTCAGCAGACCGTCCTGATGTGGTTGTGGCTGCCTGTCTGGCGGCTATGAACGGTGTGGAAATCGGCGCGCTGCTACTGACCGGCGGTTATGAACTGCCTGCGACCGTTGAAAAACTGTGCAAGCGTGCGTTCGAAACCGGCCTGCCTGTGATGATTGCCAAAGGTAACACCTGGCAGACCTCTCTGAACCTGCAGAGCTTCAGCCTGGAAGTACCGGCTGACGATAAAGAGCGGGTCGAGATGGTCAACGAATACATGGCCAGCCACATTGACGGCCAGTGGATCGAATCTCTGAGCGAAGGTTCTGCCCGTGAACGCCGCCTGAGCCCGCCGGCTTTCCGTTACCAGCTGACAGAATATGCCCGCCGTGCGGCGAAGCGTATCGTGCTGCCTGAAGGTGACGAGCCACGTACAGTGAAAGCGGCTGCTATCTGTGCAGAACGCGGTATTGCGGAATGTGTGCTGCTGGGTAACCCGGCGGAAATCAAACGCGTTGCTGAACAGCAAGGTGTGGTACTGGGTGCCGGTGTTGACATTATCGATCCGGCCTCTGTGCGCGAGCAGTATGTGGCCCGCCTGGTTGAGCTGCGTAAGAACAAAGGCATGACCGAAGTGGTTGCCCGTGAACAGCTGGAAGATACCGTTGTACTGGGTACCATGATGCTGGAACAAGACGAAGTGGACGGTCTGGTCTCGGGTGCGGTACATACCACAGCCAACACCATTCGCCCGCCGCTGCAGCTGATCAAAACAGCGCCAAGTGCGTCACTGGTCTCTTCTGTCTTCTTCATGCTGCTGCCTGATCAGGTGCTGGTGTATGGTGACTGTGCCATCAACCCGGACCCGAACGCTGAGCAACTGGCTGAAATCGCCATTCAATCGGCGGACTCTGCCAAAGCCTTCGGTATTGAACCGCGCGTGGCGATGATCTCTTACTCTACCGGTAATTCCGGTCAGGGTGCCGACGTTGATAAAGTCCGTGAAGCGACCCGTATCGCGCAGAAAAAACGTCCTGATCTGATCATCGACGGTCCGCTGCAGTACGACGCCGCCATCATGGAAAACGTGGCGAAGTCGAAGGCACCGGATTCACCGGTTGCCGGTAAAGCCACCGTGTTCGTGTTCCCGGATCTGAACACAGGTAACACCACCTATAAAGCGGTACAACGTTCTGCCGAGCTGGTGTCCATCGGTCCAATGCTTCAGGGCATGCGCAAGCCGGTGAACGACCTGTCTCGTGGCGCGCTGGTCGACGACATCGTCTACACCATCGCACTGACCGCGATTCAGGCCAAGCAGGCTGAAGAGCAAAACGCTTAAGTCTTCACTTAACCGAACGAAAAAATACCCCGGCATCGCCGGGGTATTTTTTTATTCGCCCCCTATTCTCATTGCCAGATTATTCATAACCCGTATGCTGTGAAGTCTGAATAATTAAGGATTGCAGCAAGATACATGGATTGGTTGAATTCGCTCGGACTTTTTATTGGCTCCCTGTTTGCCAACACACTGGCTTCTCTGTCCGGCGGCGGTGCCGGGCTGATCCAGTTTCCCCTGCTGATTTTTCTGGGCCTGCCCTTTTCCGTCGCGCTGGCTACCCATAAAATCGCCAGCGTCGCACTCGGGCTGGGCGCGGCCGTCAAACATATCCGTTCCGGTAAGCTGAACTGGTCAATGACGGGCTATGTCATTGCATCCGGTACCTTAGGTGTCATTCTGGGCGCCAATGCCATTCTCTTTGTACCGGGCCGACTGGCCGAGGCTGCCCTTGGCATGCTCATCATTGGTCTTGGCGTATACTCCCTGTATCAACCCAGCCTGGGCCAGAGTGAAAGTGCCCGCCGACGGGATACCAGAGGACTGATCGCTGGCAGCCTGGGCCTGGCAGGGATCGGGGTGATTAATGGCTCGCTGACCGCAGGCAGCGGCCTGTTTGTGACCTTATTTCTGATCCGCTGGTTCGGTTATGACTATAAACAAGCCGTCGCGTTAACCATGATCAGTGTCGGTTTGTTCTGGAACGGTACAGGCGCGGTCGCCATGTACGCGGCAGGCGCGGAAATATTCTGGCCCTGGCTGCCGATTCTGATTGCCGGTTCATTGCTGGGGGGCTACCTCGGGGCGCACCTGGCTATCAGACAAAGCAACAAGCTGATCAAACGTTGTTTCGAAGCCCTGACGTTTCTGATCGGGGCCAAACTGTTATTCGGAATGTGAGGATTATTATGTCTGACAATGCACCGCAAACGGCCGGCAAAGCCGTGGTTGATATTTACTACTGCCGCCAGTGTAACTGGATGCTCCGGGCCAGTTGGATGTGTCAGGAACTGTTGCATACCTTCAGCGAAGATCTGGCCGCCGTCAGCCTGCACCCGGACACCGGCGGCCGGTTTGAAGTCTTCTGTAACAATGTCCGCATCTGGGAACGCAAAACCGATGGCGGTTTTCCTGATGCCAAACAGCTTAAACAAAGGGTCAGGGATATTCTGGATCCCGTTCGCGATCTGGGGCATGTCGATCGCTGATCCTCGTTTTTTGACTGGCGTCAAAACCGAAAGCGCTGGAAAAACAGTGTACAGCCCGCCGGTTGGTTATAATTTAGACAAAACAAGGATAACTTATCAGTCAGACAGGCGGACGAAACATGGATATTTTGATCACCGGTGGAACCGGGTTTATTGGCAAAGCGCTGCTTCCTCATCTGAATCATGATCAGGTGACTGTTCTCAGCCGTAACCCCAACCGCGCTTATCAGCGTCTGGGTCATCATATTAAAGTCATCACCAGTCTGGATTCACTGGATAACCTGAATGAATTTGATGTAGTGATCAATCTGGCTGGCGAGCCGATTGCTGATAAGCGCTGGACAGAGAAACAGAAAGAAGAGATCTGCCGCAGTCGCTGGCAGCTCACCCAGGATCTGGTGGGCAGATTACAGGCCGGTGATAATCCGCCCCATACCTTCATCAGCGGCTCTGCTGTGGGCTACTACGGCGATCAACAGCACAACGGCTTTGACGAGTCGCTCGATGTTAAGCGCGACGATTTTGCTCATACGGTTTGCCGTACCTGGGAAGAGCGGGCACTGGCGGCGCAGTCAGACAAAACCCGCGTCTGCATACTGCGCACCGGTATAGTCCTGGGCAAAGGCGGCGGGGCGCTGGCAAAACTGGTCCCGCTGTACAAAATGGGCCTGGGTGGCCCGATTGGCAATGGACAGCAGTATTTCCCGTGGATTCACCTGCAGGATATGGTGAAAGGCATACTGTTTCTGATCAAGCAGACGGATGCCCAGGGTCCCTATAACCTCACGGCCCCCAAACCTGTTACCAATAAAGAGTTCAGCCAGACACTGGCTAGAGTGCTGCATCGGCCGCATGTGATGAGCACACCGGAATGGTTGCTGCGCCTAGGTATGGGAGAATCGGCCCAGATGCTGCTCGACAGCCAGCGTGCCCTGCCGGCCAAGCTGGAAGCCCATGGCTTCCATTTCTGCTACCCGGAACTGGAAGGCGCGCTGAAAAGTGCCCTGAGCGATCAGGAAAGCCGGGTGACCCGTGTAGAGTAACCCGGCACAACAGCGCTATCGGCCCAAAGGACGCAGCAGTTGCTTCATCATGGTACTGATTATCAGCAGGATCAGCACGATTGAGAGCAGCGGCAGTACCAGCCACAGCCCCGGATGCCAACTGACAGGCAGCTCAAACCCCCATTTGATCAAAGCAGCCACCAGTGCTTCGGCCCCGAGTACGGCGATCACTCCCGCCAGTACCGCCATCAGGCCATATTCACTCCAGATGGTGGCGCGGATCCGGCTTCGGCTGGCGCCTAGGGTGCGGTAGAGCTTAATTTCCTGCTGCCGCTGTGACAGGCTCAGGCGTAACAAAGTCAGCACCAGTAACAAGCCGCTGCACACCCCGAGAAAAGCCAGCACAGACAATGACAGTGACACCTGCTGTAAGATGGCCTGAATCCGGGTTGCCATGGTTCTCAAGTCCAGCAAGGTGACTGTCGGATAGTCTCTGCCGAGCCGGTTCACCAGCTCACTCTGATCGGCGGCCACTCTGAAACTGACCAGCCAGGTGGCGGGCAGATCAGCCATGACATCCGGTGTGAAAATGAAGTAGAAATTAGGCCGCATATTGCGCCATTCCACCTCCCGCAGACTGGTCACTGTGGCACTGAACATCTGGCTGTTGACGTTAAAGCCCAGGGTATCGCCCAGTTTGATCCCCAGCCGTTCTGCCACCCCGGTTTCCACCGACACGCCGCCGGGTGTATTGCTCCATTCGCCTGCCACTAAGGTGTTGTGCACTGGCATGGAATCTCGCCAGGTAAAATTCAGTTCACGGCGCAGGGATTCATCCCCTTCCTGCCGATCATCATTCTCACTGCCGTTTTCAGCCTCTTCTGCCCTTGGATTCTTACCGTTTATGGTGACCAGCCGGCCGCGCACTATAGGATAACTGTCGGAGCGCATTAAACCGCTCTCATCCAGCACATTGAGATAGGCCGGATGCTGAACCGGGCTGATATTAAGCGCAAACACATTGGGGGCATCCGGCGGCAATGTCTGCTGCCAGTCCGCCAGCAAATCGGTACGCAGCAGCCAAATTACCGCCAGCAGCATCAGCGAGCTGGTCAGGGCAGCCAACTGGGCACCGCTTGCCAGCGGACTGCGGCCGATACGGCTCAGTGCCAGTGTCATCGCCGGTCCCCACTGACGACGACGCAGCCCGGCCACCAGCAATAAGCCCAGCCCTGCCAGCAGTACCAGCAGCACAAACAAGCCTGCCAGCGTCAGCCACATCATGGGGTTATCACCGACCCAGAGTAACAGCGCGACGACAGGGAACAGAATCAGCAGGTAACGTTTCTTAGAACTGGTGTCCGAGCTCTGGCGCTGCATCACTGCCAGAGCCGGTGCATCCAGCAAGCGCCACAGCGCAATACCTATACCCGGTACCGACACCAGGATCGCCACCAGCAGACTGACCAGCCAGGGCATGGCCCCCATCTCGGGCAGCGGCTGCGGCAGTACATCGGTGAGCGGCAGACGTAACAGCCACTCCAGGAAAAGTCCCAGCGCCAGGCCCGCCGAGGCGGCAATGGCGAACAACAGACCCAGTTGTCTCGCCAGCCATCGCCACAGAAAGGCTTTACCGGCACCGAGACTTTTCATCATGGCCACGGTTTCCGTCCGGCTGGCGGTGTAGTGCATACAGGTCAGCACCAGAGTGGCCGTGGCCATCATGATCACCAGGATCAGGGTCAGCGACAGGTACTGCTGCACCCGCTCGATCATCTCGCCGGTCCGGCCTTGAGTGGTTTCACTGATCCAGCGCTGATCCGGTGTCAGTTGCGTTTGATCCCGGAGCTGCTTTAACTGGGTCTCAGTGCCATTAAAATAAGCCCGGTAGCGCACCCGGCTGCCGGGCTGGATCGCCTCGGTGGCGGCCAGATCGGCTTCATGCATCAGCACGGCCGGCATCTGACTGAAAGGGTTAAACGACAGTTCCGGTTCCTGCACTATGGTGCCGGCCACTGTCAGCTCGGCATTCCCTATGGCCACCTGATCGCCATTTTTCACATTCAGCAGAGAGAATAACCGTTCAGACAGCCATAACTCGCCCGGATTGACCTGTTGCTGGGTCCGGCTGGTGCCCTGCAGCACCAGCTCACCCCGTAATGGAAAATCGCTGGAGACAGATTTCACGCTCACCAGCTGCATGGCATTATCGCTGAACGCCATGGTGCCGAACCGCGTTTGCGCTGTGACTGTCAGCCCCAGACGCTCCGCTTCCCTGACAAGGTTGTCAGGCACAGGATTGGCCGATCTCAATACCAGATCAGCCGCTATCATGCTGCGCCCCTGGTTAACCATGATCTTCTCAACCCGCACCACCAGCGAGGCCAGCGCAAACACACAGGCAATGATCAAGGTCAGTGCCACCGCAACAGGCCACAACTGCCCTTGCCACAGTTCACGCCAGCTCCATTTCAGCAGCAGGGAATGGCCTTTTGGCCTGACCGGACTCTGGCTTTCACTCATCTCTGTCATGCCGCCTCCACCCGTCCGCCATGAATACGTACCACCCGATCACAACGTTCAGCCAGTTGCGGGTCATGCGTTACCAGTACCAGAGTCGTGCCGTGATCCCGGTTGAGCGCAAACAGTAAATCTATGATGGTGGCGGCGGTCTGCTGATCCAGATTGCCGGTCGGTTCATCTGCAAACAGCACCTGCGGGGCCGTCATGAATGCCCTGGCCAGTGCCACACGCTGCTGCTCACCGCCCGATAACTGAGAGGGAAGATGCGCTTCACGCCCCTGCAGCCCGACCTGACGCAACAACTCTGCTGCCCGCTCGCTATCACCGGTTTCCCCTTTGATAATGGCCGGTAAGGTCACATTCTCCAGCGCCGTCAGCGACGGGATCAGCAAAAAACTCTGGAATACAAACCCGACGGCCTGGCTGCGCAACGCGGCACGGGACTCATCGTCCATGTGGGACAAGACCT
Source organism: Photobacterium halotolerans DSM 18316 (assembly GCF_000425165.1). GTDB lineage: Bacteria > Pseudomonadota > Gammaproteobacteria > Enterobacterales > Vibrionaceae > Photobacterium > Photobacterium halotolerans. Next base: position 79,789 of record NZ_KE384323.1, on the reverse strand, counting down.
GCCCCAGTAACTCAATTTCGCCGCTGCTGGGTACGTCCAGTCCGGCCAGCAAGGTCATCAATGTAGATTTACCCGCTCCGGAAACCCCAACTAAAGCAATGCTTTCACCCTGCTCGACCTCAAGCGAAACATCCTGCAGAATGGTGAGAGTCGTGGTGGCCGTTGTCACCTGTTTTGATACTGATTGCGCTTTTATCACGGATGTAGACATGATGCGGATCCTTGCACTGTTATTACTTGTTATGACCCCACTCAGTAGTGTTGCCGCCACCCTGATGGTGCTTGGCGACAGCCTGAGTGCAGGCTATCAGATGCGTGCCGAACAAAGCTGGCCCCGTCTGATGGAACCCATGCTTAACGGCAACGGGCTGAAAATTGACGTCATTAATGCCAGTATCTCTGGCGACACCACTGGAAACGCTCTGGCCCGTCTGCCTAAGCTACTGAAACAGCATGCTCCAGATTACGTCATAATTGAGCTGGGTGCGAATGATGGTCTGCGCGGATTTCCACCGGTAACCATAGAGAATAACCTCAAAGCCATTATTGACCTTATTAAGGATAGCGGCGGTGAACCGATGTTGATGCAAATCCGCATCCCGCCCAACTACGGCAAGCGCTATACCAGCCAGTTTGAAGCTATCTATCCCAAACTCAGCAAAGACTACGCTTTGCCTCTGCTGCCCTTCTTTTTGGAGCAGGTCATTCTGCGTGACGGCTGGATGATGGATGATGGCCTGCACCCCAGAGCCAATGCCCAGCCCTGGATCGCTGAATTCATGTCGGACACTATCACACCTTTTTTGTAACCAGATTTTACAGGGCGCGATAATGCCCGGATTTAAGGACTTTCAATGAGCACTGCCATTCTTATTACCGGCTGCAGCAGCGGTATCGGTTACCACTGTGCCAAATCTCTTCATCAGGCAGGCTATCAGGTGGTGGCCAGTTGCCGGCACGATGACGATGTCGCACGCCTGCGCGACGAAGGCCTTCACTGCGTAAGGCTCGATCTCGCCGACAGCCAGTCGATTGAACAAGGACTGGCAGAAGCGCTGAGTATCACTCAAGGCAAACTCGATGTGCTGTTTAACAACGGCGCCTACGGCCAGCCCGGCGCCCTTGAAGATCTCCCCACCGATGCCCTTCGCGAGCAGTTCGAAACCAACCTGTTTGGCTGGCACTCGCTCACGAAAGCCGTGATTCCTGTGATGCTGGCTCAGGGAGGCGGCAAAATCGTGCAAAACAGCTCTGTGCTCGGTCTTGTGGCCATGAAATACCGCGGCGCCTATAACGCCAGTAAATTTGCGCTGGAAGGCTATACCGACACACTAAGGCTGGAGCTGGCGAACACCCCGATTAAAGTCAGCCTGATAGAGCCAGGGCCGATTGAAAGTCAGTTCCGGGCCAATGCCAAGCGTCAGTTTGAAGCCCATATTGATATGACGGCATCGCGGCACAAAGACAGTTATCAGAACACTCTGGACCGGCTGGGCAAGCCCTCCCCGTCCAATAAATTCACACTGACGCCGGAAGCTGTACTCAAGCCGCTGATGCACATCATCAGCAGCGATCGGCCATCAGCCCGGTACTATGTCACCCAGCCGACCTATATCTTTGGCTTTCTGCGCAGAGTGCTGCCCGTTCGCTGGCTCGATCATCTGCTGGGAAAAAGCGATTAACCGGCACTCACAACGAACAAACTTTGATCTTGATCCGAGAGTCAGAAACTCAGCGAAAAAATGCGCTTTTTTTAGCCAGCTGTCATGATTGTGTCATCTGCGCATTCTAGGCTTCAGGGTAAGTTGGTCCTTACCTGTGAAGGGGTAAACCAGCGATCCCCCTAAACAAACGTGCTACATTTTTCGGAGAGATCGGCATGACATTACGCCAGATAAATGCGCTCTGTCTTTGTGTCGCTATTGCTCTGCTTCTGACCTTCCATCTGTAACGGAGAGCCCTGCTCTCCGTTTTTTTCTCTGAGACCTGTTACCAGCCGCGTTTTTCTGTCTTTTCCCTTGATTTTCCAGCCAATCAGCCCAACATCTTGAACATCACTCTTAAACGATCACGGAAACGCCCGGTATGAATGACAAATTAGCAATTGAACTGAATGAAACCAATCTGCATCAGGTGATAGAGCAGTCAATGCAACAGCTGGTCGTGATCAGCTTCTGGGCTCCATCGATGCCAGAAACAGCAGAAGTCAACACCCTGCTTGAGCGTCTGGCGGCCCGGTACGCTGGCCAGTTTGTGGTGGCAACGCTCAATTGCGAAGAACAGCAGATGGTGGCAGCCCAGTTTGGTGTGCGCAGTCTTCCGACCGTCGCCATTTTCAGCAATGGTCAGCCGGTTGACGGTGCGGCAGGTCCGCAAACCGAAGACAGCCTGCGTCAGATGCTGAGTAAGCATTTACCCAGCCAGGAAGAAATGCAGCTGGAACAGGCCATTCAGTTAGTCAGCCAGCAAGCCTTCAACGAAGCACTGCCCATTTTGCGCGAACTGGCAGCCAGCCTGCCGGGTAACAGCCAGGTGTTGCTTGCCACCGCCGAATGCCTGCTGGAAACCGCGCAGTTTGACGAAGCGGAAACCCTGCTGGGACAGATTCCGATGCAGGATCAGGACGGTTATTACAAAGGGCTGGTGGCCAAGCTGGAGCTCCACCGCCAGGCCAGCGATTCTCCGGAGATCCGTCAGTTAGAAGAAAAACTGGCCACCGATCCGGACAACGGACTGCTCGCTTACGATCTTGCGGTGCAGTACAGTCAGGTCAACCGTCATCAGGAATCTCTGGATATCCTGCTGAATCTGCTGCGTAACGATCTGAACTTTGCCGACGGTAATGCCAAGAAAACCATGATGGATATTCTGGCCTCACTCGGTCAGGGCAATGCCCTTGCCAGCCAGTATCGTCGTCAGCTTTATTCTCTGCTGTACTGATCTCACCGGCGCCGCAGGCAATCCCACTTTGCCTGCGGTCAGGCGGTTATCCTGCCTCAGCTTCCCCCTTGGTCAGGGCATCAATGATCGGGCAACCCGGCTGGTTGTTCCCCGGACACTGGCTGATCAGGCTCTGAAGACTTTGTTTCATAGCCAGTAATTCCTGGATCTGATGATCAATCTCAGCCAGTTTGTGCTCGGCTTTTTCTTTTACGTCAGCACTTTTTCTGTCCGGATCCCGCGACAAGGCCAGCAGCTCACGACTTTCATCCAGACTGAATCCGACCAGACGCGATCGTTTGATCATCAACAGCTCGTTCACCTGCTTCTGGCTGTAACGGCGATAGCCATTCTCGCCCCGTTGCGGCTCGCTGATCATGCCCTTGCTTTCATAAAATCGTATGGTTTTGTTGGTCAGGCCCGTCTGTTTTGCCACTTCGCTGATATTCATTATTGCCTCGCTGAAATACCGCTTGACCTTCCATTAACTGGAAGCTTTAAAGTGAGCATATCTCATAACTGTGGTGTAGAGGAAGCCCATGGATCATTCAAATCACGCCCCAGCCAGCCATTCCGCTGCCAACATGGATATCAGGCTGCCACTCAGCAAGGTTCGCTGCATGAAGTGCGTCGGAAAAATTAAACAGGCGCTGAGCAAGCTCGATGGCATCGAATCTCTGGACATTACTACCCGGCAAGCCCACATCACAGGGCATATCGATCTGAGTGACGTAATCACTACCATCGAAAGCCTTGGCTACCAAGCGGGTTACCATCATGACTTGCCGCTGTCGGGACTGTCGTGTGGCAAGTGTGTCAGCAAGCTGGAGGCCGTGTTCACAGCCGAGCCGGAAATCAGTCAGTTTGAAGTCAGCAAAACCCGGGCTAAGGTCACGGGCTCACTGACTGAAACCGCGCTGGTAGCCCTGATTGAATCTGCAGGCTATCAGGTACCGGCTGAAGCGAGTGCGGTTGAAACGAATGCGGCTGATACGGTTTTACCCGACGCAGCCGCGCCCGAGCAGACAGATCAAGAGCCGACAGCTCAAGAGCAGGCAGATCAAGTTCAGGCAAACAAAGGACAGTCCGAGCTTTCACCACAGGCAGGCTCTGACGCACCACCTTCATCCGATAACAGCCACTACTTTTTGCTTTCAGGCATGACCTGCGCCAGTTGTGTGTCCTCAGTTGAAAAAGCCATTCAGGGCGTGGCGGCAGTCACGGCTGTCAGTGTCAACCTGGCCGAACGGACAGCGCTGGTTCAGGGGGATATCAATCCGGAGTCGGTAATCCAAGCGGTGTCTGATGCCGGGTATGGCGCAGAGCTCAGTGAAGATGAAGTGACAAGGCGCGAGCGCCAGCAAGCCCAGAACACAGCGACCTACAAACAACATCTGTTCAATGCCGGACTGGCATTAGCCCTGGGTGTCCCCCTCATGGCCTGGGGCGTATTCGGTGGCAGTATGATGATAGAGTCGGCCACCAGCCAGTGGGCCTGGGGCATCATAGGTGTGCTGACACTGGCGCTGCTCATTTACTGTGGCGGCCACTTTTTCCGCGATGCCTGGAAAGCCTTTTTACATCACAGAGCCAGTATGGATACCCTGGTCGCACTGGGGACAGGTGCTGCCTGGTTTTATTCCATGTTTGTGGTGCTCAAACCAGACTGGTTCCCGGCGCAAGCCAGGCATGTCTATTTTGAAGCGTCAGCCATGATTCTGGGGCTGATCACCCTGGGCCATGCACTTGAAGCCAAAGCGCGCGGACGCACTTCGCGGGCGCTGGAAAAACTGATCGACCTGCAGCCGCAGACCGCCATTCGGGTCGACCAGCAAGGCGAGCGTGAAGTCCCGCTGGCTGAAGTTCAGCCAGGTATGGTGCTGCGTTTGCGTCCGGGTGCCAAAGTGCCGGTTGATGGTGTGATTGAGCAAGGTGAGAGCTATCTTGACGAATCCATGCTGACCGGTGAACCCGTCCCGGCCCATAAGAAGCCGGGAGACAAACTCCATGCCGGTACCATCAACCAAAGCGGCAGCCTGCTGTTTAAAGCGGTGCAGGTCGGCAATCAAACCCTGCTGGCCCGGATCATAGGTCTGGTTCGTCAGGCACAGAGCAGCAAGCCGGAGCTGGCGAAGATGGCGGATACCATTTCGGCCATATTCGTTCCGGCCGTAATGATCATCGCCATTGTTACCGCCACCCTCTGGTATTACTTCGGCCCGGATCCCGTCTCGATTTACATGCTGATCACCGCAACAACGGTACTCATCATTGCCTGCCCCTGTGCATTAGGACTGGCGACCCCCATGTCTGTCACCGTCGGTCTTGGTCGTGCCGCGGAATACGGTATCCTGATCCGTCATGCCGATGCGATGCAACTGGCCGCCAACATAGATACAGTGGTGCTGGACAAAACCGGTACGCTGACAGAAGGCAAGCCAGTGCTCACACACAGCCATTATTATGGTGATCACACGGAACACGCAGTGCTGACCCTGGCGGCCAGCCTCGAACGCGGCGCTGAGCACCCGCTGGCAAAAGCTATCGTCTCAGCAGCAGAAGAGAAAGGATTATCGCTGCAATCAGCCCGAGACTTTAATGCTCAGGCCGGCTATGGCGTCAGCGGCGAGGTTAACGGACAGCGTGTTCTGCTGGGCAACCGTGCGCTGATGGAAAAAGAAAATATCGACATTTCTGACCATCAAAACGATGCCCACTCGCTGGCCGATGCCGGTGCAACGGCTATTTTCATTGCCGTAGACGGAGCACTGGCCGCACTGTTAGGCATCAGTGATCCGCTGCGATCAGATTCCAAAGCGGCGGTAGAGAGACTGCAGGCGAAAGGGATCGAGGTGATCATGCTGACCGGCGACACCGAACGAACAGCCAAAGCAATCGCCCGCCAGGCGGGGATTGACCGCGTCATTGCCGGGGTCCTGCCCGACGGAAAATCCGATCAGGTGGCAAAACTGCAACAATCAGGAAAACACGTGGCCATGGTCGGCGACGGTATTAATGACGCCCCTGCACTGGCTAAGGCAGAAATCAGTATTGCCATGGGCAGCGGCAGCGATGTCGCCATTGAAAGCGCGCAATTAACCCTGGTGCGCCATTCTCTGCACGGCGTCGCCGATGCACTGGAACTCTCATCAGCGACATTACGTAACATGAAGCAAAACCTGTTCGGCGCCTTTGTGTATAACACATTGGGAATTCCGCTGGCCGCCGGTATCCTGTTCCCTTTCACCGGCAGCCTGCTCAGCCCGGTAATTGCCGGAGCGGCAATGGCGCTGTCGTCCATCACTGTGGTCAGCAATGCCAACAGACTGAGACTTTTCCGCCCTGGCAGTCAGGACAACGCTCAATTGAAGAAGGAGGCCTGAGATGATGGCTTTACTTGCTGCACTGGCCATTGGCTTTATTGTCTGGTGGTTCTGGCTCCATCCCAACAAATAATCACCTCTGAGCGGCTGCTTTCTGCAGCCGCTTTTTCTTGCCAGCCCACACCATATTCCATAGGCTGTAGGCATCCTACCGCCAATGGAAAAAGCATGTTCAAATCCTTGCTCACCAAAGCCGGTATCCTGCTGACAATCTTCAGTTCAGGTGCCTCCGCAGAACCTCAGGTCTGGCTCGCCAAAGACAACCAGCGACAGTTTGTGCTGATGGGATCTATCCATGTCGGCAGCGATGCACTCTACCCGCTGCCTGACGCCTTTAACCGTTACTGGCCCCAAGCGGATGGCCTGATTTTAGAAGCCAATATCCACAAGCAATTCAGTATGCCGGCCATCGACGAGGCTCACTTTACCCGTAAACTGCTGCCGCCTTCTGATATCCGGACACTCAGAGATCTTGCCGCTCAGCTCAAACTGTCTGCTTTCAGCCTGCTCGAAAGCCCGCCCTGGCTCACCGCCATGCATCTGCAGATGGCGCAGTCACTAAAGTTTGGCCTCACTCCGGACAAAGGCATAGATCAGGTGGTGTTTAACCGGGCGCAAAAAGAGAGCCTGCCCATTTTCGAGCTGGAAGGAATAGAAGCTCAGTTCCGCCTGCTGTCTTCACTGCCTGATCACGGGTTAAACCTGCTGCAAACGACGCTCAACGAATGGCCACTGCTGGAAGAAGAAATGACCTGCCTGCTCACCGCCTGGCAGCAGGGCAATAATGCCGTACTGACAGAGCTCAGCCAACAAGTCGCCCTGTCTGAAGAAACCGAACAGCAGTTGCTGATACAGCGCAATTACAACTGGGCTAAACAGCTCACCACCTCTCCTCAGTACCAGAAAGGGACTTTCCTGGTGGTGGTTGGTGCTTACCACATGATGGGCGAGGAAGGGCTACCGGCATTGCTGCAAAAGCAGGGATTCACAGTGCAGCAAATCAACAGCGCACGGCCTGCCTCCTGCCAATCCGGTATCACAAAAACCACTTCTGACAATCGGCCCTGAATCGCCTGATCTGTCCTTTTCAGGGAGGAGGTTAGATGGAGGTTACTGGGCACTATTTCTAAATCTGCGCACGCTTCACGAACCCCTATCCCTCCCCCTTTTCAAGGGGGAGGCCAGGAGGGGGTTACTGGGCACAAGAGCCAAATTATGCACATACAAAAAAACCCGCTCGATGAGCGGGCTTCTGTAATGTGGTCGGTGAAGAGGGATTCAACGCGGCGGGCTTCCGCACCCGACCCGACGGGACCAACCTGTCGCTCTATAGCGATTAAAAGCTAATAGGCATAAAAAAACCTGCTCGATGAGCGGGCTTCTGTAATGTGGTCGGTGAAGAGGGATTCGAACCCCCGACCCTCTGGTCCCAAACCAGATGCGCTACCAAACTGCGCTATTCACCGATATGTTTTGCTGTTGC
>NZ_KE384323.1:49448-71603 GCF_000425165.1 Photobacterium halotolerans DSM 18316 | reverse complement strand
TTTTGCTGTTGCTTTGAGTTTTGCTCCAGAGGGTCCCTCTGGTCCGCTATTCTCAAAAGCCGGAGATGCGCTACCAAACTGCGCTATTCACCGACAAAAAACGAAACGCTGATGCGCTTCGAGGTGGCCTATAATACTGGCTAATTTACTGAACGCAAGAGGGGGAACAGAAAATTTCCTTTCCTCGCTGTTACTTGCTTAGGAATGCACCAGTTAACACATAATTTTACTGAGACCCGAAAAAGAACACACCAACAGTGATGATTTGAGTATGGATTGATCCAGATCATCAGCCCGTTCGCCAAGGTCCATTAAGCTTGAATTCAGTTTCCCAGGCAGAGGGCATCACATGGATTTTTGGCTAGATTTACTCTTTGGTAATCCGGTTGGCCTATCATCAATGATAGTGATTTTCGGTGCATTGGGGCTAATGCTCTTCTATGGTGGTTATTTTGTCTATAAAGCGATGAATGCCAAGCCACAAGATTAGCCGTTCCGTTATCTCCAATCTTCTTTGAATCCTGAGGACTCTGACAGGCCCGGGATTCTTTTTTTTCTTGCCAAGCCACGTATAATCTTCCCTACCGTCCGCAGTAGAAAAACACACCATGTCCGATCAAGATGAACTGGACCTGTTCCGAGAAATGATGGCCGATGTGGCCCCGCTGGAGCAGGATAAAGTAACCCCGGAAAAGAAGCACCAGATCACTGATGCCCAGCTCGCCCGACAAGCCGCAGCGCAGAGCCTGGCTGACAGTGATCCTGAATATTTATCACTCGATTATGCCACTATGGTCAAGCCGGATGACATGCTGGATTACAAGCGTGACGGAGTTCAGGACGGTGTCATCCGCAAGTTAAGACTGGGCAAGTACGATATTCAGGCCAGGCTTGACCTGCACCGTAAAACGCTCAGGGAAGCCAGAGATGAAGTATTGCACTTTCTCAGGCAGTGTCAGCGCATGGACATTCGTACCGTGCTTATTGTGCACGGTAAAGGTGAACGTTCCACGCCTCCGGCATTGATGAAGAGCTATGTCGCGACCTGGCTGACTCAAATCAGTGATGTGATGGGCTATCACTCAGCGTTACGACAGCATGGCGGCAACGGTGCCCTGTATGTCATGCTCAAAAAAAGCCCTGAACGTAAACTGGAAAACCGGGAGCGGCATCAGAAACGCCAGAGCTGAAGCCGTCAACTGGTGGCAGTGTGCTTAACCCTGCCACACCACCCTGAGGGCCAGCATAATCAGCACCACGCCGGACAAACGATCGATCAGCTGGGCGCGCGTTTTCAGCGTTTCCAGCACCGCTGGCCGGGACAACACCAACGCGATCAGCGTGTACCAGAGGCCATCTACCAATAAGGGGGTGGCAACAATAATCACTCTGTCGCTGATCCCACTCCCGACGGCCACAAACTGACTGAACAGGGCGAGAAAAAACAGCGCGAGTTTGGGATTGAGCACAGAGATCATCAGCCCGTCCCGGGCTGCAGCGGCCATACTTGCAGGTTCGCCTGCCGCCAGTTTTGCCGCCACTCCCCCTTTCGAACGCAGGGCATTGATCCCCAGGTACGCCAGATAAGCGGCGCCTGAATAGGTAATGATCTGGAAGAGTGTCGGCGACTGTTTGAGGACAACAGCCAGTCCAAGCAGCGTCAGTAATGCATACACGCCAACGCCAAACGCATGGGCCCAGGAGGTCACAATGCCATGTAAGCGCCCGCCCGCCAGACTGTGCTTTGCCACCACCGCTAAACTCGGCCCGGGCGACATTGCCCCTAACATACAAATCATCAGTAATGAAAGCCAGATACTGAACGTCATCCTTGTCTCCTGCGGCCAATAGTCAGCCTGTCGTAAATTAAATAAGTGGTTGGAATAAGTGGCTGGAATAATTAACGGGCTAACGCCGCCAGCTGACCACAGGTCAGTTGCAACAGATCCTTGGGCGCCAATTCTATTTCCAATCCGCGCCGGCCCGCACTGACACAGATAGTGTCATAGTCCCTGGCCGAGTCATCAAGAAAAGTGGGCAAGCGCTTTTTCTGTCCCAGGGGGCTGATGCCGCCCACAATATAGCCAGTTGTTTTTTCAGCGATGGCCGGATCGGCCATTTCGGCTTTTTTGGCCCCAGCGGCTTTTGCCGCCGATTTCAGATCCAGCATACCCGCCACCGGGACTATAGCCACCGCCAGTTGCCTGGGATCGCCATTACAGGAGAACAGCAGGGTTTTAAACACCCTAGCCGGATCCTGCCCCAGCACCTCTGCCGCTTCCAGGCCGAAATTGGTATTGTTCGGATCATGCCGATACTGATGGACTTTATGGGCAATTTTATGCTTTTTCGCGAGATTTATAGCGGGTGTCATCCTGTCCTCCGGCATAATTATCGTTACCCACTATAGCTAACCGGTATCTTTCCGCCAAGCCAGTATCGGCACAGACAGCAACAAAAAAAGCTCACCGGCCAGAGCAAGTGAGCTTTAGTCTTCAGTACCGAACCTCAGTAACGGTTAACGGTACACAATCTCGCCGTTAGGATCGAACGCATGGACATCAATCGGGCTGCTGGCTTCCAGATAATCTTTCAGCACTTCTGCATCAACAAATCCGGTGTTCACGTAACCGGCATGATCCACCAGCTTAGGGTAACCATCGCCACCGGCAGCATTAAAGCTCGGCACAGTAAACCGGTAGGTTTTGCCTGGCACCAGCGCTTTGCCACCAATCTTAACATTGCTGACTTTACCGTCCCGGATATCCATAGTCACACCATAGAACTGCGCATATGCCCCTGAATCGACAGGTTTAGTCGCAACAGAACCCAGGTAGTCCAGCACTTCGGCCCCCGTCATATCGGTATAAGTCACCATATTGCCGAATGGCTGTACTTTCAGCACATCTTTATAAGTAATATCACCGGCTGGAATAGAGTCACGGACGCCGCCTGAGTTCATGACCGCAAAATCAGCTTTGGCACGCTGCATGTGAGAGGCGGCAATTAAACGTCCCAGGTTGGTTTGCTGAAAACGCACCACGCTCCGGTCGCCTTCCAGTTTGCCGTTTGACTGGGCAATCTTGATATTGAGTTTTGCTTGTCCGCTCTCCTGATATGGCGTTAAGAAGGCTTTCACCGTGGGATCCTGAGGGATCTCCTGCTCAATAAACACTTTCTCTGACTGGCCGTCAGCCAGCTTGATCTTCTTCTTCAGGTTAACCGGGATCAGATCATAGCTGACCATATTCAGCTCACCATTTCGGAATTCAAAGTCCGCCCGGCCCACGTACTTGCCCCACTCGTGGGCCTGTACAATCCAGGTGCCATTCTGCTGATCCGGTTTGCAATCGTCACTCGGTTTGAAAGATAGATTCGCTACATTCGGCCCTTCCATACAAACGGGCTCCTGAGAGTGACCGCCGACGATCAAGTCCAGATCGCCCGGCTCAAGATATCGCGCCAGAGCAACATCACCCGGCGCATTGACACCATGTTTACCATTGACATAGTGGCCCATGTGCGTAGCAGCAATGATAAGATCCGGCTTTTCCGTTGCTTTCAGTTCAGCGATGACAGCCTTGGCTTCGGCTTTCGGATCGCGAAATTCAATGCCGCCAATGTATTCCGGGTTACCAATTTTCGCGGTATCTTCTGTCGTCAGACCGATAACGGCAATTTTGATCCCCTGCTGCTCGAAAATCTGGTACGGCTGGAACAAACGCTTGCCCGTCGCCTTGTCATAAATATTGGCTGACAGCATAGGGAAGTTAGCCCATCCTTCCTGCTTGCGCAGCACATCGAGCGGGTTATCGAATTCATGGTTACCCACAGCCATCGCATCGTAGCCAAGCAGGTTCATGCCTTTAAAATCGGGCTCCGCATCCTGCAGATCCGACTCAGGCACGCCTGTGTTGATATCGCCGCCAGACAGCAGCAGGCTGGTGCCGCCTTCTTCTGTCACTGCTTCTCTCAGGTCATCCAGTAAGGTCTTGCGGGCAGCCATACCGTATTCACCGTCCCGGTTGTGCCAGAAACGGCCATGATGATCATTGGTATGAAGAATAGTCAGCTTATAGGTCTGGTCTGATTGCCAGGTGTCGGCTTGCTCTTGGCTCGCACAGCCCGCCAATACCATTAGCAATCCCGCTGACAAAGCAGTGCGGGTAAACATTTTATTTTTCATTTCATCACCTTACACAGTCAACTCTCATGGCTCACCTCCTTTCCTTGGCGGTGGTTGTGGCCAAAAACAGTGCTCAGTGTAAAGTAATCAAATGCCAGGTGGCAGGCGATTTCACCATAGTGTTAATTGGATCACTATGCAATCGATATCATTTTTATTTTTGAAAGGGTTATAAAAAAACACCCCGAGCCGGGGGTGTTTTTTTCTTGGTACTACGGCAGCGTTTAAGCTGTTACGGTCAGGCGCTGCTGATGCTTGAGCCAAATCGCAATCAGCGCACTGGCAGCCAGAAAGAAACAATAATAAGAATGGCTGACAACCGCTAATGGCGACAGTCCAAAGACCGAGCCCAGCAACAGTGCCTGCGCACCATAAGGCAGCACGCCCTGAATAACGCATGAGAATATATCCAGCAAGCTGGCAGAGCGACGTGGCGTCACTGCATTTTGCGCAGCCAGTTCACGGGCAACACCGCCTGCGACGATAATGGCCACAGTGTTGTTAGCCGTGCAGACATTGGTCAGGCTGACCAGCCCCGCAATGCCCATTTCGCTCGCTTTTTGCGATTGCTCGCCGCCTGATTTGTTACTGAAACCACCGATCAGTTTACTGACTAACAGCGTCAGAAATGCCAGGCCTCCCTGACGACGCATCAGTTCGCTCATGCCGCCAATCAGCAGGGATAACAGGAAGATTTCCTGCATGTTGCCAAATCCGGTATAGATATCTTGGCTCCAGCTAGCCAGACTGTAATCAGACACTGACAATAATCCCACGCCGCCAGCCAGAATAATGCCCAGACTCAGCACAACAAAAACATTAACGCCGGACACAGCAAGTACCAGAATCGTGATATAGGGCAAGACCTTGAGCCATTCGATGCTGGTGACAGTCGGTGCTTCAGATGGTGTGGAGTGGAAAAGGAACAGCAAGATCGCCGCCAGCGCCGCCGGCAGCGCAATGGCGATGTTCTCGCGGAATTTATCGCGCATCGCACAACCCTGAGAGCGGGTTGCGGCGATAGTGGTATCAGAGATAATCGACAAATTATCGCCAAACATGGCACCACTCAACACCACACCGGCGGTCAGAGCGATATCCAGATCGGCGGTATCGGCAATGCCCAGCGCCACAGGCGCCACCGCAGCAATCGTGCCCATTGAGGTTCCCATTGCCGTGGCAATAAAGGCCGCAATGACAAAAATTCCAGGCAAAATCAGGCTGGGTGGTAATAAAGACAGACCAAGATTAACGGTGGCATCAACCCCACCCGTTGCTTTCGCCACTGCCGCAAAGGCTCCGGCCAGCAGATAAATCATACACATGGCTATGATATCGCTGTGGCCCACCCCACGCATGAAATCTTCGATGGTTTTATTGAGCGCCTCTTTGCTCAGCACGATAGCCACCAGTATTGCAGGCAAAGCCGCAACAGGGGCCGGTAATTGATAAAAGGCAAAATCGACACCCTGCCAGGTCAGATAGCTGCCCACACCGATAAAGAGAGACAGAAAAACGGCCAAAGGCAGCAGTGCCAGAGCAGAAGGAGACGGCGAGTCTGAAAGTGTGTGTGGAGTGGCGTGCGACATTATCTCTACAGGGCATTGTTTCGAATTGGTCGCATAGCCTAAAACTTACATCCAAACGTGTCAACATCCAGACGTCTAAACATCTATATGCAATTAATAGTCAGGATATTTCTCCTGATACCTGTCACCGGTGTTTTGCCCGTTAAGCTACCTTTCTCGCCGTATGCCTTACACCCATTAAGCCACTGACAGCAATCAGTCATGAACCAAATGTACAAACGGATTCGGTTATGGTCTCAACGGAGATAACCAATAACACCCTATGGTAAAGGTACAGGCTGCATCAGACCTGCCCCAGATCACGCCCTTTACTTATCATGGTTATCCTCATCAAATAGTAACCGCAGTGACTGATAAAACGACTCGGAAAAGTCGACATTGTAGTGTCTGTTATCCGTCATGTGGTTGACTGAAATACGAAGGCGATCGGTGTTTTTTATCGGCTTGCAGGAAAAAAATGAAGCCAGCTTTTGTCTTAACACTGCCGACCGGCACTCAACCACCACCATATGGCTGTTATCGGAAGATATCACTGTTACACCGTTTTGATTCAGCAGTGCCTGGATTCTGGGTGAAATATGGATAAAAGCGCTGTTGAAACATTGCGGCTGAGCAGAAGACAGCCGCTTTTCCAGCGCCATTAAATCCTGCAATGAACGAGCCCCTGAGCTGACTGTTTCCAACGTGCTGCTAAGAACCTGATTTAACGGATGGGAACGTTTGATACCCAACACAGCAATGCCAATATGCAGTCCTGCATGCTTATGAAGCGGCGCGAAGAAGACATCAGAGTGTTTAATAAGATCGCTATGGTGCACGGTAGCAAATGACTGCGCACCATCTACTGCCAGCATTGAATGACCACTCAGCGGACTTAAATCCAGAAGATGGCCTGTCACTGGCGACAGATGCGTGACCAGCTGTATATCAGGGCAGTCACCACTTACACTCACTTCAGAGAACAGCTGAAATAGATGACGGTATTGCGGATAGTGCTGCTCATCCCCGGTATCAATTTTGACCCCAAGCTTATTTAACTGACAAGCAAATAAAAAGTTGACCAGACAATCCGTTGTATTGGTAAACATGAATAAGTCATGTTCGGGGCAGTATATGTTGTTCAGCTTTTGCTGCACATTCAATTTCAGCCGGTAATACGACTTATAGTACGCTTTACCCGCCAGACCCGTTCCAAACGCCTTGACGAGATCCGGGTGTATAGACGAGGAGTCTGACAATATTATTCTATCAGTCACTTTATTTATACCCAGATAAGCGCTGACTGATAACATTAATGATTAGATCATCGCTGCGTTTCAAACGTGACACATTCATGCTGCTTTCTAATCCGACCAGCTCATCACCTATTACATAACCGTCAGACGAATTTGATAACAGCGTAAAATCATTGTCATCATTACCAAAACAGATAAGATTATAATTTTCGATACCGCTGATTACACTCAGTGCCTGGTATTTATCTGTGAAGTAGCAATTCAGCTCTGCGGTATCATCACCATGAAAATTAAAGGCAACCCCATCACTGATATCTTTATACAATGGCATGAGTTTCCGTTGAATATTCTCTGAACGGCAAGATATTTTTATCACGCCCTGATCCCACCACGAGCACTCTTTATCCAGCGTCAGTTTATCTTCATAGTCAAGCATTTCAGGGAACAATGACTCATCACCATGCATCGCAAACTTATCCCCGTACTCCAGAAAATAGCTCACATCATTTTCTTCCAGAAACTGAACAATGGTATTCACGTCTTGTGGTGACAAACCGGATACCAGCGTCTGCTGATGCGTTTCATCTGAAATGATTGAGCCATTGCAGCAAATGACAGGAACTTCATGGCTCAGATCACCCAATGCTTTTCTGGCTCCCCGGGGTGCGCGGGATGTCGCAAATGCCAGACGGGCGAACGGATCATGTTTGATTTTATGGAGTGCAGTTTTCATTGGATCACTGACGACTCCGCCGTCGGCAATAGTGCCATCAATATCAAACACCAGCATATTGGGCAGTGCCTTATTGATTTTCTTTGCCGATTGTCTGACTACTCCACCTCTGATCAGGGAAGGAATCACATCAATGGCAAAAATACTGCCTACAGCCATGCCATTAGCCAGGTGCTCCCCATCAATCCAGGCTATTTCTTCAATTTCAGAACATGGCTTAGGTTGACCAAATATTTTCACAATATCAACATCAATCTCCACCAAAGTCTCTTCAAAAGCACTCTTTCGCGTAAAAGTACCAAAATATTCAGCACTCACCAGACTTACATCAAGCTCTTCATTTAACTCCCGTTCAAGGCACTCCTCTTTTGTTTCACCGGCTTCGGGTTTTCCACCCGGAGAGATAAACATCGCTGTCCCTTTTTTTCTTACCAGCAATATTTGTCCTGCCCGGCATATAACCGCAGCATATTTTTTTATCGTTTTCATTGTCAGAATCACTTCTGCTATCGCAGTTCAACAAGAGTGCCGGATGAAAGCACTCTTACACAGGTAATACATCGTAAACACATCTGATACAGGCGTACCTGTGTATTCAGGATGCCTTTCTTAGCGCTTGGTAGTTTTTGAGTTTTCCTGATAAGAAATCAATAATGTCATCACACAGAGATTCTTTATCTGCCAAGTATTCCAGGATAGTTTCATCAGAAGCCACCGTCGATGAGTCACCAAAAATCGAAACCCCTTCCAGTGATTTTGTCGACAGTCCTAATTGAAGTAAACGGTACTTCACTTCATCTTGTGACTGGGCCATATGATAAATAGGGCTGTTATACGTAATGCCGAATCGTTTCATATAATCAACGAAATAGTCTTTAGCCACTAACCGTTGCTCTGGAAATTCTTTTTGGTATTCAACGATGCCGTCGTTGATCACTGCGATACCATTCCTTGTGCAATAATCAATAACGTGGGCATGAATCGCAATTTTTTCACCCAGTAATATCAGGTTTTTCTTGTACCTGGCAAAGTCTCGTTCAATATTCTCTATCGCAATGCTTCTGAAACTGCCACTAATATCAACAACTTCATGTGTTACAACCAGATCACCAAATCTGTTTTTTAATTCTTCTACACGTAAAGGCAAGAGTTTTCTGTGTAGCCCACAACCACTATTGGCAGTAAACAAGTGAACCGGAATACCGTTTAGCATTAAATAACTGGCGGCAAGAGTGCTGTCTCTTCCACCGGTGAACATAACGAGTTGCGGGCTTTTCCCGTCTTGATAATTTGTCTTTATATTCATTGTTACATCCTTGTTATATGACCAAAACGACGGATGCTATATTCAACAATAGATATAATCAACGTAATGCACTTATTGATAATTATGAAGTTATTAACTTCCTTAATAGCCGTTTAAATAAAAGCATAGGTATGACTATGAAAATCAACGAGTTAATCCGCGCTTAAATTAATGTGATTTATATCACCATAGCTGCACGCGATAATATAATATTTTACTTTGACGTGTTTTTTAAGACATATTAGCTATTACAACTGCCATCCCCAGCTCAGCAAAACATTCTCCTTTTTATTACCTTTTTTGTCTTGGCACTCGCTACAGACACTCTAAAGTGACAAATTTTTAACCAAAAAAGCGTCAATAATCAGACATGCTAAAAAGTTAAATTTCCATATACAACCGTCGTATAGCTATATAGAATTCTCCGTATTGTTTTTCCTCATTTGTCACAAATTTTGTGCAACGGAAAGTAAAAACATTGATATCAGCTCCTGTTCCATCCATTGAGACTCATCATGAAACTGACCCTAAAGCAAAAACTCATAGGAGCCAGCTTATCTGCCGTCGTGGTTATGGCAACCGCGCTGACATGGCTGGCCGCAAATCAACTCTATCAACAAACACAAAACAGCATTTTTAGCCGTGCCGACAGCTTGAGCAAAACCGCGACTAAAGGGATCAGTGACTGGATTGAGATCCGTCGCAGTATCACCAGTGCCATCAAGCCTTATCTGGAAACCTCTGACCCGGTGCCATACCTGCAGCAGGCTCGCATTGCCGGTGGCTTTGATGAAATGTATTTTGGCACCTCTGCCGGAGAGATGTTCCGCTCCTACCCTGAGCGAAACCGGGCAGGTTATGATCCCCGCCAGCGCCCCTGGTATATAGACGCCAAATCGGCTAACAAGCCGATCATTACAACGGCCTATCGTGATGCCATTACCAACGCTTTACTGGTGACTCTGGCTGAGCCTATCAAAAAAAATGGCCAGCTAACGGCCGTTATTGGTTCCGATGTATTAATTGATCAGCTGATTTCCGATGTGATCAGCCTGGATGCCGGTGAAAATGCCTACGCCATGCTCATCAACTCCCAGGATAATACGTTCCTGGCCCACCCTAACCAGTCTTTGCTGCTGAAACCTATCAATGGTTACACTGAAGAGTTGAGCATCAGCCAGATTCAGCGTTCGGTGAGCAATCAAACGGTATTGAACCAGACGATTCAGGGTGTAGATAAACTGTTGTATTTTGCGCAAGTTCCCGGCACGCCGTGGATTCTTGGGCTGGAGATGGACAAGGCCACCGAAGAAGCCAGCCAGAGCCAACTGCTGAGCCGCCTGATCATCACCTCCATCCTTATAACTCTGCTCGTTCTGGCTGCTGTCGCCTGGCTGGTCGGATTCCTGTTCCGCGACCTGAGCCGCGTGTCGGATGCACTGGCCGAGATTGCAACGGGTGAAGGGGATCTGACCCAGCGCCTTGAACCACGCAGCGACGACGAAGTCGGCCAGCTGGCACATAACTTCAACCGTTTTGTCGGTAACATGCATGGCATGGTAACCCGTCTGCGCGATGTCTCTCACTCACTGACGTTGCAGGCCCATCAAACGGCCTCACAAGCGGAAGAGCGCAGCACACGTATCCGCCATCAGCAGGATGAAATCAACATGGTGGCAACCGCCATCAATGAAATGGCCGCTGCCACACAGGAAATTGCCGGCAATGCCGATAACACAGCCCGCACCTCAACCGAAACGGTTCAGGCGGCAGAGCACGGTGCCGAGCAGGTTGATCAAAGCCAGCATTCGATTACCAATCTGGCCGGCGAAGTGGAAACAGCCACAGACGTCATTGGTGAGCTCAATACCCATGCACAGAGCATTACCACCATTCTGTCGACCATTCAGAATATTGCTGAACAAACCAACCTGCTGGCACTCAACGCTGCCATTGAAGCCGCCCGTGCGGGTGAGCAAGGTCGCGGCTTTGCCGTCGTGGCTGATGAAGTGCGGGTATTGAGCCAGCGCACCCATGCTTCTACGCAGGAAATTCAGCAAATGATTGAAACCCTGCAACAAACGACAGGACGTGCTGTCGGCATTATGGGCGACAGTCGCCGTTTGGCTGAAACCAGTGTGGATGATGCCAATGCCGCTTCAGCCAGCCTGGCGCAAATCATCTCGGCCATTACCAATATCAGCGACATGGCGACTCAGATAGCTTCTGCCGCAGAAGAGCAGTCTTCTGTGACCTCTGAGATCACACGTAACACTGAAGGGATCCGTGACGTCTCTAACGAGCTGGCTCAGGAAGCAAGCGAAGCGGCGCAGCAGGCTTCTCAGCTGTCAGAGCTGTCTCACGAGCTGCAGCAGGAAATCAGCCGCTTTAAGCTATAAATAGCATTCAGCGGACAGAAAAAGGGGGTGTCAGTCATGACACCCCCTTTTGTTTTTCTCTGATCGTTTGTCTCAGGTCGTCTCCGGCAGTCACCCTGCTCAGGTTCTGCCAGTAACAGCCTTATGCAATGTCGATGGCTTCGAAACTCTTCACCAGATCATCGAGCTGTTTGATCTGGTGAAGGAATGGCTCCAGCTTATCCAACGGGAAGGCAGAAGGGCCATCACAGCGCGCGGCATCCGGGTTGGGATGCGCTTCCATGAACAGACCGGCGATTCCCGCCGCCATACCGGCACGCGCCAGCGTAACAGTTTGCTCACGGCGACCACCGGAGGCAGCACCCAGCGGATCGCGGCACTGCAGTGCGTGGGTGACGTCAAAAATGATCGGACTGCCCTTCGACGCTTTCTTCATGACATCAAAGCCCAGCATGTCGACAACCAGATTATCGTAACCATGCAGCGCACCACGCTCGCAGAGAATAATCTGGTCGTTGTTACATTCCGCAAATTTCTCAACGATATTCCCCACCTGACCCGGACTCATGAACTGAGGCTTCTTCACGTTGATAACGGCACCGGTTTTGGCCATCGCTTCAACCAGATCGGTCTGACGAGCAAGAAATGCCGGCAGCTGAATCACATCCACCACCTCGGCAACAGGCTGGCACTGATACTGTTCATGCACATCAGTGATGATTTTCACGCCAAAGGTATCTTTCAGCTCCTGAAAGATTTTCAGGCCTTCTTCCATGCCGGGACCGCGATAAGAATGGACCGAAGAACGGTTCGCCTTATCAAAGGAAGCCTTAAACACATAAGGAATGCCCAGTTTTTCCGTTACTTTGACATAGTGCTCACAGATCTGCATCGCAAGATCACGCGACTCCAGCACATTCATGCCACCAAACAGCACAAAGGCTTTGTCGTTAGCGACATCAATGTCGCCAATACGAACCACTTTCTGTTCCATGATGCTACTCTTCTTCTCTGTTATTTGGTCTGTTCCGCAGGCTTTCAGTGAAGGACCTGCGGGTTTGCATTCAAAACTTTAACTTGCAGTTTCAGCAACTCTGCAGCCGGATCTTCCGGACACTGCTCAATAAAGTAGGCATAGTCCATAGCGGCGGCATGACTGCACTCTAATTGCTGATAAATATAGCCGCGATCGCGAATTTCATGGGGATCGCCCGGGCGCAGCGACAAGGCCAGATCGCTGCAGCGTAATGCATCAGCGTATTGCTCTTCTCGCAGCAAAGCACTTTTTAAGACCGTCAGCCATCGTGCCAGCACATCCGTATGACTGGTGGTGGTGAGATAGCTTTCGCGCCAGGGTGCCAGCGGACCTTTGTGCCCTCGCAGCCAGGCACTGAGTGTCTGGCGACTGACAAATTCACCGTCAAACGGGTTAATAAACTGAGGCTCACTGTCTGGCCAGTCGACGCGCAGAATATACTGAGTGGGGAAAGCCACACCGGTGACAGGTAACTCCAGATGCTGAGCCAGATAAATCATAATGGCTCCCAGACTGACCGGAATGCCTTTACGACGCTCAATGACCTTGTCCAGATAGGCATTGTCAGCCGCATAGTACTGATGACGATCACCACAGAAACCCCACTCGCGGTAAAACAGGCGCAGCAGCCCCTCTAACCGCAGGTGGGGATTGGTTTCTGACATCAGTGCCGCCTCGACATCTTTTGCCATTTTTTGTAATTGATGGCGTACCCAGGCAACCGGAAAATCCGGTTCCAGATCCACCATGATCTCAATGGCACCCTCAACCAGCGCAGACGCTTCGAAATCTCTGTCTTCATCGGAGAAATACATGTCTTTACCCCAGCAACGGCATTTTCGTGACCGCCAGTTTGCCGGCCATTGCCAGCCAACCTAACGCCCCGAGAAAAGCAAAGGTTTTAAACACTTTGTTCTTGCCGTATTTCAGCGCGAAAAAGCCAAGCGCGATATAAGCCAGCACACAGGTCAGCTTTTCATTCAGCCAGCCCGCGCCTGCCGTGAAAGGAGTAAAGCCGGTGTACATCACCAGAGCGACGCCACTAAGCAACAAGAAGGTATCAACAACATGTGGGGTTATTTTCAGGGCTTTTTTCTGCATCAGCGCTGAATCTGCCATCATCAGGCCAAATCGCACCACAAATAACAGCACGCTCATGGCGATAATGGTCAGGTGAAAATGTTTTAATGCTATGTACATCTGGTTTTTCTCTTTATCGTTTCCTTCGAATCATGAATGGCCAGACGGCCTCAGACAGACCAGCAGCCTAAGCTTACCCTGTCTTGTCCTGCATAATCCTGAACGGTTATCACTTGTTGATAACCTAAATGGTAAAAAATGCCCCGTACGGCCTCGCCCTGCTGATAGCCATGCTCCAGCAGTAACCAGCCACCAGGCGTTAAAAATGTCCGGCTTTGTGCACAAATATGGCGAATGTCCGCCAGGCCTGCATCTTCTGCGACCAGTGCGGTGCGGGGTTCGAATCGCACATCCCCTCTTGCGAGATGCGGATCGTTGGCATCAATATAAGGGGGATTGCTGACAATAACATCAAAACGTGCATTGTCCGGCAATGGATTAAACCAACTGCCGCATAAGATACGCACATTCTGCAATTGCAACGCGCGCCGATTTTCTTCCGCCAGTGCCGCCGCTTCCGGACGCAAGTCGATACCAGTGAACTGACAATCCGGGCGCTCAGAGGCCAGAGACAGAGCAATCGCCCCGGTTCCGGTACCTAAATCGAGTACCGAGGCTCCAGCGGGAATTTTCTCCAGCGCCGCTTCCACCAGCCGTTCGGTGTCCGGCCGCGGGATCAGGGTATGGGGCGCCACTTTCAGCGGCAGTGACCAGAACTCGCGTTCACCTGTGATATAGGCGACCGGTTCGCCCGATTCACGACGCGCCAGCAGTGCTGAAAATGCAGCAGACTGCTCGTCAGTCAGCACTTTTTCAGGCCAGGTCAGCAGGTAGCTGCGAGGCTTATCCAGCACATGACACAACAAGACCGCAGCATCAAGCTGCGGACTGTCAGAGCCGGCGTTCATCAGTTGGGTTGCCGCTTGCTTAAGCGCAACGTCGATGGCGGGATTCATCAGTGCTGATCAGCCATGGCAGCCAGCAAATCCGCCTGGTGTTCCTGCACAACAGGATCAATCAGGCTTTCCAGTTCGCCTTCCATCACTTCATTCAAACGATAGAGGGTCAGGTTGATCCTATGGTCAGATACCCGGCCTTGCGGATAGTTATAGGTACGAATGCGATCGGAGCGATCGCCAGAGCCCAGCAGGTTACGCCGTGTACTGGCTTCCTCTGCATGGCGCTTCTCTTCCTCGGCCTTGATAATACGGGCCGCCAGCACAGACATGGCTTTTGCTTTGTTTTTGTGCTGCGAACGCTCATCCTGACACTCGACCACAATGCCGGTTGGCAGGTGGGTAATACGAATGGCAGAATCCGTGGTGTTAACGTGCTGACCACCGGCACCGGAGGCGCGGAAGGTATCAATTTTCAAATCACCGGCATTAATTTCCGGGATTTCCGCTTCCGGGATTTCCGGCAGAATGGCCACAGTACAGGCAGAAGTATGAACACGGCCCTGAGATTCCGTCGCCGGCACACGTTGTACCCTGTGTCCGCCTGACTCGAATTTCAGAATACCGTAGGCCCCTTCCCCGCTGATCTTGGCGATCATTTCCTTATAGCCACCGTGTTCAGCCTGATTCGAGCTCATCACTTCCACCCGCCAGCGGCGGCTTTCAGCAAATTTGCTGTACATGCGGAACAAGTCACCGGCAAAGATACCGGCTTCATCACCACCGGCACCGGCGCGGATTTCGATGAAGCAGTTGCGCTCATCATTGGGATCTTTGGGCAGCAGCAAAACCTGCAACTCGTCTTCCAGACGCTCAATTGCCTCTTTCGCCTGCTTGATTTCTTCCTGCGCCATTTCGCGCAATTCAGGATCCTCTTCCCCGGCCATTTCTTCCGCGGTTTCCAGATCAGTCAGCACCTGCTGGTAAGCACGAAAACACTGACTCACTTCCTCTAGCTGCGAATATTCACGAGACAAGGCCCGGAATTTATCCTGATTGGCAATGATAGTGGCATCGCCCAGCAAATGCTGCACTTCCTCGTGGCGTTCAACCAGGGATTCTAATTTCGCTAAAATGGACGGTTTCATCATGTGTACAACATCAGATCCTAACAAGGATCCGCCTTAAACCGGTTCGGCAAGGCGCGATCATAAAAATTAATGCATGTGAAAAACGCTGAGTCAGTCAGCCGACTGGTCTTTCAATGCACCTAAGCCAAGCGTTTCACGAATAAGGGCCAGTTTTTCAGGTTCGCCATCATGGGCGGCTTGCTGCATGGCCTTGGTCGGCGCATGAATGAGCTTATTCGTCAAACGGTTGCTGAGCTCTGCCAGCACTTTTTCCGGTGCACTGCCGTTCGCCAGCGCTTGCAGACTGCGGCTCAGTAAATCATTTTTAATGTCATCGGCGTAACAACGGTACTGGCGGATACTGTCTACCGCCTCCAGTGAGCGTAACCAGCGCATAAAAGCCGCGCTTTCTTCACTGACTATCGCTTCAGCCTGGATCGCCGCCACTTTACGCTGCTCACGATTTCGCTCAACAATACTTTCCAAATCGTCTACTGAATATAAATAGGCATCATCCAGCTCGCCGACTTCGGCTTCGATATCCCTGGGTACAGCAATATCGACCAGCAACATAGGTTGATGACGGCGCTTTTTCAGTGCTTTCTCCACCATGCCTTTGCCCACAATCGGCAGTGGGCTCGCCGTTGCGCTGATAATGATATCTGCATTGTGAATATGGTCCGGAATCTCCGGCAAACTAATCACTGCTGCGCCAAATTCATCTGCCAGCACCTGAGCACGCTCCGGGGTGCGATTGGCAATCATCAGGCTGCGGCAACCGTGTTCCACCATGTGCCGGGCTACCAGCTCTGTGGTCTCACCGGCGCCGATAAGCAGCACTCTTGCCTCGCTCATCGACTCAAAAATCTGTTTGGCCAGGGTACAGGCCGCGAAGGCAACCGACACCGCATTGCCACCGATATCCGTTTCCGTTCTGACACGCTTTGCCACCGAAAAGGCTTTCTGGAACAGCTTTTCCAGCATGCCATGCATGTTGTCATGGTCGCGGGAATCGGAATAAGACTGCTTGACCTGCCCCAGAATCTGCGGCTCACCCAGTACCAGCGAATCCAGACCACATGCCACCCGCATCAAATGACGTACCGCGGCCTGCTCTTCGTGAAAATACAGGCTGGACATCAACTCTTCCGCTGACAGGTTATGAAAGCGGCTGAACCAGTCGATCATCACACCGGGCCCGCTGTGACTGACATCACAGTAGATCTCCGTGCGGTTGCAGGTAGAAACGATCACACCACTGTTGACTTCCGGATGCTGAGCCAGAGTCTGCAGGGCTTCGGTCAGTTTTTCCGGCGAAAAGGCAACACGCTCGCGCAGGTCTACAGACGCTGTTTTGTGATTGATTCCTAATGCAAGCAAGGTCATGGAGATGGTGTTACCTACTACCCGATGATAAAGATCCAGCAGGTCATTTTACTTGATGACCCTGCGTAATAAAAGGATATGACTCGATTCTGTCTGTCAGCGCACCATTTTGTTGTTCTGACGCTAAAACAAATCCTGACTTTACAGACAAATACTAAAAATGTCATGAAACACTTCTCAGCCTGCTCTGGTTACCCGGTTCGGCCAGGAAAGAGATTTCATCAGGCAAGTCATGCTATGATTCTTTTACTTCCACATTATTCAGTTACCTGTCGTATAAGGGACATGCTATGCGAATGGCGTTTGCGCCTCTTTCTTTGCTCTCGTTTCAGTTACCGCCGCTCTTTGCGCGAAAAAAGAAGCCGCATAAAACACGACTTCTGGCGGTATTGGCTCTGTTGATTACCGGTTGTACCACGACCCCGCCAACCGGCAAAGTCACCGACTGGAACAGCCACAGACAGGCATTGTCCGCGGTCACCGCCTACCAGGCAACAGGCAAACTGGGTTATATCAGCCCGGCGCAACGTTTCAGTGCCAATCTGAACTGGAAAACCGATCCCGGTACTGATCATCTGCTGCTGACTAACTTTCTCGGCACAACGCTGCTGAAACTGGACGCCCAGCCCGGGCGTGCCGTACTGATTGATAATGAAGGGCAACGCCACCAGGGCAGGGATGCGGCTCAGCTGGTCTTATCGCTGACCAATATTGCCCTGCCCGTTAACCAGATGCGAGACTGGCTGCTCGGCCTGCCAACAGGCGCGGATAGCTACCAGTTAAATGCACAAAACCGCGTGGCTTACTTAGTCAAGCAAGTGGGTGATCAGCGCTGGCAGCTGGACTATAACGCCTATGATGAAACAACGTCACCCGCTCTGCCTTCCCGGTTAGTCCTGTCGCAAGGCAAACAGCGAATTACCCTGATAATCAATCGTTGGCAAACCCAACAATAAATTGACGCGCATTCAAAAAATGATCACACACACTACAAGCTGGCCAGCACCCGCTAAACTTAATCTGTTTCTCTACATCACAGGGCAACGTCCGGACGGTTATCATGAACTGCAAACCCTGTTTCAGTTTTTAGATTACGGCGATACCTTGTCCATCACGGCGCGAGCCGACGGGCAGATAACCCTGACTCCGGCTATCGAGGGTGTGCCATTAGTGCAAAATCTGATTTATCGCGCCGCGGATGCCCTGCGCAAAAAAACAGGTCTGCAGGCTGGAGCAGATATTCACATCCAAAAGATTTTACCTATGGGTGGTGGCCTGGGTGGCGGTTCATCGAATGCAGCGACAACGCTGGTCGCCCTGAACTATTTGTGGCAAACCGGATTAAGCACTGACGAGCTGGCCGAGATCGGTTTGACGCTGGGAGCGGATGTGCCTGTGTTTGTCCGTGGTTTTAGTGCTTTTGCCGAAGGGATCGGCGAAAAGCTCCAGCCCGCACAACCAGAAGAAAAATGGTATCTGGTCGCCAAGCCTGATGTTGCCATTGCAACCGCAGAGATTTTTACGGCAACTGACTTAACCCGAAACACGCCCGTAAGGCCTTTATCTGTGTTATTAGCCGGCAATTACGAAAACGATTGCGAAAAAATCGTCAGAAGAATTTACCCTGAGGTTGATAAGGCACTTTCGTGGCTGTTAGAATACGCGCCGTCGAGATTGACCGGCACTGGCGCTTGTGTTTTTGCTGAATTTAGCTCTCAGCAAGCGGCTACTGCAACCCTGAAAAAATTACCCGACTGGCTCCAAGGTTTTGTCGCCAAAGGGGTGAATCATTCACCTTTGATGACCGCCCTGAGCGGACATGCTGCGGAAAGTCAGTAAATACAACTTGGACGCAATTGAGGTTTACCCCGTGCCTGATATGAAGCTGTTTGCTGGTAACGCTACACCAGAGCTAGCCCAACGCATCGCTGACCGTCTTTACATTTCACTTGGAGACGCGACAGTGAACCGTTTCTCCGATGGTGAAGTCTGTGTTCAGATTAATGAAAACGTCCGCGGCAGCGACGTCTTTATCATTCAATCGACTTGCGCCCCAACCAACGATAACCTGATTGAACTGGTTGTAATGATCGACGCCCTGCGTCGTGCTTCTGCCGGCCGTATCACAGCCGTTATCCCTTACTTCGGCTATGCCCGCCAAGACCGTCGCGTCCGTTCTGCTCGTGTTCCTATTACAGCGAAAGTTGTTGCTGATTTCCTGTCCAATGTCGGTGTTGACCGTGTGCTGACTGTCGATCTGCATGCCGAGCAAATCCAGGGCTTCTTTGATGTGCCGGTAGACAACATCTTTGGTTCGCCAGTTCTGCTGGAAGACATGCTGGCAAAAGAACTGCAGGATCCAGTCGTCGTTTCTCCAGACATCGGTGGTGTGGTACGTGCCCGTGCAACGGCCAAGCTGATGGATGACACAGACATTGCGATCATCGACAAGCGTCGCCCACGTGCCAATGTGTCTCAGGTCATGCACCTGATTGGCGATGTTGAAGGCCGTGACTGCATCATTGTTGATGACATGATCGACACCGGCGGTACCCTGTGTAAAGCTGCTGAAGCACTGAAAGAGCGTGGGGCTAAACGTGTATTCGCTTACGCAACCCACCCGGTATTCTCAGGCAACGCGCCGGAGAACATCAAAAACTCTGTGATTGATGAAGTGATCGTCACTGACTCTATCCCACTGTCTCAGGCAATGCTGGATACAGGCAAAGTCTCTGTACTTACTCTGTCTGGCATGCTGGCTGAAGCCATTCGCCGCATCAGCAACGAAGAGTCTATCTCTGCGATGTTTGAGCACTGATAGCTCAGTAAATACCATGACAGTCAACACGCCCCGCCCTGTGCGGGGCGTGTTTGTTTTTATTTATCTCTGCAGCAGTGTTAACATAGCGCGCGATTTGATCCCGATGACATAGAGAGACCAGCGTGAGTCAAAAAATCCGTTTACTGGTTGGCCTGGCAAACCCGGGTCCGGAATATGCCAAAACACGCCACAATGCGGGAGCCTGGGTCGTGGAAGAATTGGCACGGATCCACAATATCAGCCTCAAAAACGATCCCAAGTATTTTGGTTTAACCGGCAGGATCCAGCTCAATGGTGACGATCTGCGTTTGCTGATCCCCACCACCTTTATGAATCTGTCCGGTAAATCCGTTTCGGCACTGGCGAATTTTTTCCAGATAGCACCGGAAGAAATTCTGGTCGCCCATGATGAACTGGATCTGCCCCCTGGTGTTGCCAAGTTCAAACAAGGCGGCGGCCACGGTGGCCATAACGGGTTACGGGATATCATCAGCAAACTGAGTAACAACAAAAACTTTTACCGTCTTCGGGTAGGTATTGGTCATCCCGGTGACAAAAATAAAGTGACCGGCTTCGTATTGGGTAAAGCCCCCGCCAGCGAACAATCTCAGATTGACGCTGCGGTAGACGAATCCGTTCGCTGCCTTGATATCTGGCTGAAAGACGGCCTGACCAAGGCACAAAACCGGCTACATTCATTCAAAGCCGAATAAGCTATTACAGACTTTTTCATCATCCCGCATAATGCCGGATGCCGGAAACATCACTAAAGGGTTTCAAGCCATGGGTTTTAAATGTGGTATCGTGGGCCTGCCGAACGTAGGTAAATCCACACTTTTCAATGCGTTGACAAAAGCGGGTATCGAAGCCGCTAACTTCCCGTTCTGTACTATTGAACCAAACACGGGTGTGGTGCCTGTACCGGATCTGCGTCTGGATAAGCTGGCTGCCATCGTCAACCCGGAACGTATCCTGCCTACCACTATGGAATTCGTGGACATCGCCGGTCTGGTTGCCGGTGCGTCCAAAGGTGAAGGTCTGGGTAACAAATTCCTGGCCAACATCCGTGAAACCGATGCGATTGGCCACGTTGTTCGCTGCTTCGAAAACGACAACATCGTGCACGTTGCCGGCAAGATCAACCCATTAGCAGACATCGAAATCATCAATCTGGAACTGGCTCTGGCGGATCTGGATACCTGTGAGCGAGCCATTCAGCGCCAGGCCAAACGAGCCAAAGGCGGTGATAAAGAAGCGAAATTCGAAATCACAGTGCTGGAAAAAATGCTGCCGACACTGACTGAAGGCGGTATGGCGCGTGCAGTCGAACTGACCAAAGAAGAAAAAGCCGCGATTGATTACCTGAACTTCCTGACTCTGAAACCGACCATGTATATCGCGAACGTCAGCGAAGACGGTTTTGAAGGCAATCCGTTCCTGGACATGGTGATTGAGCACGCCAGTAAAGAAAACGCTGTTGTGGTGCCTGTCTGTGCGGCTATCGAGTCTGAAATTGCTGAACTGGATGACGCGGATCGTGAAGAGTTCCTGGCCGATCTGGGCATTGAAGAGCCCGGCCTGAACCGTGTTATCCGCTCGGGCTACGAACTGCTGAATCTGCAGACTTATTTCACGGCCGGTGTCAAAGAAGTTCGCGCCTGGACCATCCCGATTGGTGCCACCGCTCCTCAGGCTGCCGGTAAGATCCACACCGACTTTGAAAAAGGCTTTATCCGTGCCGAAGTGGTCGGTTATGAGCACTTCATCGAGTTTAACGGTGAAAACGGCGCGAAAGAAGCCGGTAAGTGGCGTCTGGAAGGTAAAGATTACATCGTTAAAGATGGCGACGTCGTCCACTTCCGCTTCAATGTATAACCTGAAGTCAAAACCTCTGCAAAACATCTGATAAAGGGCCGGCTTCTGCCGGCTTTTTTATTTTCACTGTCCCGCTTGCTGCTTTTTTACCCTTGAAATCACACATCTAGCATGGCATTCGGCCATTTCGTCCAAATAACCATCGAACAGGCAGATTTTACGGGGATAATTAAAAAAACTATTGACGCTCAAAGCTGGTATACGCATAATGCGCCCCGTTCCCGAGACAGCGACCCTGTATTGGACAGCGCCTGCGCTGGCTGTTTCGGACACGTTGGCTACGTAGCTCAGTTGGTTAGAGCACATCACTCATAATGATGGGGTCACAGGTTCAAATCCCGTCGTAGCCACCATATCACCACTTGAAATGGTGATAAAAAACAGTAAGATGCGGAAGTGGCGAAATTGGTAGACGCACCAGATTTAGGTTCTGGCGCCGCAAGG
>NZ_KE384323.1:0-48183 GCF_000425165.1 Photobacterium halotolerans DSM 18316 | reverse complement strand
AGGGCTATCGCCAAGCGGTAAGGCAGCGGCTTTTGATGCCGCCATTCCCTGGTTCGAATCCAGGTAGCCCTGCCATTAACAACACGCTGTTTAAATAGCGTTTTGAAAATGGCTACGTAGCTCAGTTGGTTAGAGCACATCACTCATAATGATGGGGTCACAGGTTCGAATCCCGTCGTAGCCACCATTTTCATCCCCTACCAAGGTTGAAAATGGAACAGAGTCAATACACGCGGTGGTGGCGGAATTGGTAGACGCGCTAGCTTCAGGTGCTAGTGCCCGCAAGGGCGTGAGAGTTCAAGTCTCTCCCTCCGCACCAATTGACTTTTGATATTGTTCTGAGACTTTAGGGCTATCGCCAAGCGGTAAGGCAGCGGCTTTTGATGCCGCCATTCCCTGGTTCGAATCCAGGTAGCCCTGCCATCTTGATGCTGAGCCAAAGTGTCAAAAAAGTTAGAGACTGAGTCTCTTTCACCATGTTGCGGTGGTGGCGGAATTGGTAGACGCGCTAGCTTCAGGTGCTAGTGTCCGCAAGGACGTGAGAGTTCAAGTCTCTCCCTCCGCACCAACTTCCTGTTCAGGCAGGGGTTGTAAAACATCTGGGTATTACTAGCAGTAATATCTATAAAAAAACCAGCGCTTTGGCTGGTTTTTTTATACCTGAAAAACACAGCCCGCTCCAACGCCTCTCTTTGTTCACGTCTCTATTCCACACGCAGTAAAAAAGCCACACTGTGGTGGCTTATAAAATCGAATAAAAACAAAATCTTACAATCCTAGCGCATACTTCAGTACTTGATGTTTCAGCGGTCCGGTATGCTCGGCCAGTTTAAGGCCTAGGTTTCGCAGTAAGGCAACGGGTTTCAAATCATTGCTGAAGGCACAGTAAAACACATCCATCCCGGTCTGCATCATCAGGTTATCGGGTCTGCGCCGCCTCTGGTAGCGCTGGAGAACCGGCTCTTCGAACCAGAACTCTCCGCCGTGCGCCATTTCATCAAGCAGCACATCAACGTCCTTAAAGCCGAGATTGACTCCCTGCCCCGCCAGCGGATTAATGGTATGCGCGGCATCGCCCAGCAAAACGATCCCGTCTTTATAGTAAGACTGGGCGTGGCGGCGTGTCAGCGGAAAACTGCCTTTGTTCAGCACACGAACGGCGCCGAGTTCAGCAGGAAATTCACTCCGCACCGCTTTTTCCAGTTGCTCCGCCGACATGGCCGATAGCTGTTTGATCCGCTGAGGACTGTCATACCAGACCAGCGATCCGTTGTGGCCCGGCATCGGCAGGAAAGAGCGAGGGCCGTGCGGCGTAAACTGCTGCCAGGTAATATCCTGCTGGGGCAAGGCGGTTTCAACATTGATCAGCAGGCAATGCTGACGATAATCCCAGGCTGTGATGCCGATATTGGCCTGCTGGCGTACGCGGGAGTTGGCACCATCAGCGCCCACCAGCCATCGGGTCTGCAGCACCTGGCCGTTATCCAGTGTGACCTGGTACCCTTCATCAACACGCTGAAAATGCGCTAAACGGGCAGGACAGATCAGTGACAGATTGGAATAAGCCTCAAACGCCTGCCACAGACCCAGCTGAATTAAACGGTTCTCCACCATAAAGCCCAGCTCAGCTAAGCCGAGATCACTGGCATGAAAACGGGTGCGGCATTCCGGGTGCTCCCAGGTTTCCAGACGCCGGAAAGGGCACATCCTCATGGCCTGGATATGTGGCCATGCCCCCAGGCGGTTCAGCAGAGTGACCGACTGAGCAGAAATGGCAGACACACGCAGATCCATCTCCTGGGCGGAATCAAAAGGCACCGGAGGCTGACCTTCAATCACCGCCACTCTGCGTCCCTGCCGGGCCATTCCCAATGCTGCCGCTGCACCCACCATGCCGCCGCCAGCAATCACAATATCAAACTGTTCCATGCAGGTATCTCATCTCATTACTCTGCCGACATTCTAACGGCTTTACGCGGGTTTACTACACTCAACACTTTCTGCGCTCGCTTTTCTGCCATCTTTGGCACTGAAGCTTGATCTGTGCCAATTGCCACAGGTCAGAAACACGCCTGCTGCTGATTTTATAATCAGCATGGATGATCTGGTCACGCCGGGTCGAAAGCAGTACAATACGCGGCTTGCAATTTAAGGCGGCCCCAGAGGCGACCTCTGACGCTGCAAACGCAACGTAAATGCACTGAATTAACACTACGAGTGAAGAGTTAGACATGGCGAAGAAACTGCTTATCAAAACCTGGGGTTGTCAGATGAATGAATACGATTCATCCAAGATGGCCGATCTTCTCAACGCCAATGGCGGTTATGAATTAACAGAAGAACCAGCAGAAGCCGATGTACTGCTACTTAACACCTGCTCTATTCGCGAAAAGGCACAGGAAAAAGTCTTCCACCAGTTGGGCCGCTGGAAAACGCTGAAAGACAAAAAGCCCGGCCTGGTGATTGGTGTAGGCGGCTGTGTCGCTACTCAGGAAGGGGATTCCATCCGCGACCGCGCGCCCTATGTCGATGTGATCTTTGGCCCGCAGACGCTGCACCGTCTGCCTGAAATGATCAGCAAATCGCAGTCTTCCGATGCGCCGGTCATGGACATCTCTTTCCCGGAAATCGAGAAATTCGACCGTCTTCCTGAACCACGGGCCGAAGGCCCTACCGCGTTCGTCTCTATCATGGAAGGTTGCTCCAAGTACTGTACTTTCTGTGTAGTGCCATACACCCGTGGTGAAGAAGTCAGCCGTCCGCTCGATGACGTATTGTTTGAAATTGCTCAGCTGGCAGAGCAAGGCGTGCGTGAAGTTAACCTGCTGGGCCAGAATGTGAACGCCTTCCGCGGTGAGACACACGATGGCGAGATCGCTACATTCGCTGAGCTATTGCGCCTGGTGGCAGCAATTGACGGTATCGATCGCATTCGTTATACCACCAGCCATCCGATTGAGTTCACCGACGACATCATTGCCGTTTATGAAGACACGCCGGAAGTCGTCAGCTTCCTGCACCTGCCGGTTCAGAGCGGTTCCGACCGTATCCTGGCGATGATGAAGCGACCTCATACCGCCATCGAATATAAGTCCAAGATCCGCAAGCTGCGTAAGGCTCGTCCGGACATCACCATCAGCTCCGACTTTATCGTCGCTTTCCCGGGTGAGTCTGATCAGGACTTCCAGGACACCATGAAGCTGATCCGCGATGTCGACTTTGACATGAGCTTCAGCTTCATTTATTCAGCCCGTCCGGGGACACCAGCGGCCGATTACCCTTGTGATCTGTCTGAAGAAGTGAAGAAAGCGCGTTTGTATGAACTGCAGCAGCAGATCAATGCGCAGGCAATGCGCTACTCCCGCCAGATGCTGGGCACTGAACAGCGTATTCTGGTGGAAGGGCCATCGAAAAAGAACATCATGGAGCTGCGCGGCCGTACTGAGAACAACCGTGTGGTGAACTTTGAAGGTTCAGTGGATTTGATCGGCCAATTTGTTGATGTCAGAATCACAGATGTCTTCAACAATTCCCTGCGTGGTGAGCTTGTCCGTACTGAAGCAGACATGAACCTGCGCATTGCCATGTCCCCCAGCGAGATCATGGAGAAAACCCGTAAAGAAGATCAATTAGGTGTAGGCGTTTATACTCCTTAATAAGAGGACAGAAATTTCTGCCTGTGCCCAACTATTCCGGCCACCCGTCACAGTGGGTGGCCCACAGAGAGGCAAATCTTGAGCAAAATTATTACTGTTGAACTGAATCTCGAACCCGCCGATAACCACCGCCTGGCCAGCCTTTGCGGTCCTTTCGACGACAATATCAAGCAGCTGGAACGCCGTCTGGGCGTTGAAATTAACCACCGCAGCCACAATTTCAGCATAGTGGGTCAGCCGCACACTGCCGAAGCCACGGCCAATATCCTTAAGAATCTGTATGTTGACACCGCACCGGTGCGCAACGTGATCCCGGATATTGAGCCTGAGCACATTCATCTGGCCATTAAAGAATCGGGTGTGCTGGAGCAAGATGTGAGTTCAAGCATCCCTTACGGTAAAGAAATTCACATCAAGACCAAAAAAGGCGTGATCAAACCGCGGACACCGAACCAGGCACAGTACATTGCCAATATGGTCGGTCACGACATCACCTTCGGTATTGGTCCTGCCGGTACGGGGAAAACCTACCTGGCGGTTGCCGCTGCGGTTGATGCACTGGAGCGCCAGGAAATCCGCCGTATTCTGCTGACCCGCCCTGCCGTGGAAGCCGGTGAAAAACTGGGCTTCCTGCCGGGGGATCTGAGCCAGAAGGTCGATCCGTATCTGCGCCCGCTTTACGATGCCTTGTTCGAAATGCTGGGTTTTGAGCGGGTAGAAAAACTGATTGAGCGTAATGTCATTGAAGTGGCACCGCTGGCGTACATGCGCGGCCGGACACTGAACGATGCCTTCATTATTCTTGATGAAAGCCAGAATACGACTGTAGAGCAGATGAAAATGTTCCTGACCCGTATCGGCTTTAACTCGCGTGCCGTGATCACCGGGGATGTGACCCAGATCGACTTGCCGCGCGGGGCGCGATCCGGGCTGCGCCATGCCATTGAAGTGCTGGCCGATGTGGATGAAATCAGCTTTAACTTTTTCCAGGCCACTGACGTGGTTCGCCACCCTGTTGTGGCTCGTATCGTCCAGGCGTATGAAGCCTGGGAGAGCGAAGATCAGAAGCAACGAAAACTGGCTGAACAACGCCGTCGCGACCAGCAGGAAGCGCGTCAGGCCAGTCCTGAAACGGAATAATCTTACAGATGGCTATTTATCTGGATTTACAGCTTGCCACCGCTGATGAGAGTGGCATGCCGGCTGAGGCTGATTTTCAGCGCTGGCTGGACGCGGCGGTGACCCCGTTTCAAACCGAAGCCGAAGTGACTGTGCGACTGGTTGACGAAGCCGAAAGCCAGGCACTCAACAGTGAATACCGGGGCAAGGACAAGCCAACCAATGTGCTGTCTTTTCCGTTTGAAGCGCCTCCGGGTGTGGAGCTGGAGCTGTTGGGCGATCTGATTATCTGCCGTCAGGTGGTTGAAAGTGAGGCGCTGGAGCAAAGTAAACCCTTGTTTGCCCACTGGGCACATATGGTTGTACACGGCTCACTTCATCTGCTAGGTTATGACCATATAGATGACGAAGAAGCCGAAGAAATGGAAGCCCTGGAAACCGAGATAATGCAAGGTTTAGGGTTTGCCAATCCTTACGAAGCTGACCAATACTAACATCAGCTTGTGGCTGTCTTTGGCTAAGATACTGTCGGCTGCGCCGTGGCGACGCCGACCTTCCGTGGCTCTGTCCACATATTTGAATAGAAAGCAATGAACGACGATAACCCCCAAAATTCTGACGGTCCGAGTCGAAAGACCTTCTTTGAACGTATTGGCCAGCTCTTTCAGGGCGAACCTCAGAATAAGGAAGAACTGGTCGATGTGATCCGTGATTCCGAAGAAAATGATCTGATTGATCATCACACACGCGACATGCTCGAAGGTGTGATTCAGATTTCTGAGATGCGGGTTCGGGATATCATGATTCCCCGCTCCCAAATGACCACCATAGAGCGTTCACAGAAGGTTGAAGACCTCATTGATATCATTGTTGATGCCCAGCACTCGCGCTACCCGGTCATCAGTGATGATAAAGACCACGTTGAAGGTATTCTTCTGGCTAAAGATCTGCTGCGCTACCTGCGCCCGGACAGCGAGCCATTTGACCTCAGCGCCATTCTGCGCCCGGCAGTTGTTGTGCCGGAAAGCAAGCGGGTGGATCGCCTGCTGAAAGAATTTCGGGAAGAACGCTACCACATGGCCATAGTGGTCGATGAGTTTGGTGGCGTATCCGGCTTGATCACCATTGAGGATATTCTGGAGCAAATCGTTGGTGAAATCGAAGATGAATTCGACGATGAAGAAGAACAGGACATCCGTCAGCTCAGTAAGCACACCTGGAATGTGAAAGCATTGACCACTATCGATGACTTCAACAAACTGTTCCAGACCAACTTCAGTGCTAACGATATCGACACCATTGGCGGACTGGTCATGACCAGCTTTGGTCACCTGCCTGCCCGTGGTGAAGTGGTCGAACTGGAAGGCTATGCGTTCAAAGTCACCGCCGCAGACAGCCGCCGGGTCATCCAATTACAAGTGACAGTGCCACAGGAGGCACACCAACCAACGATGACGCCCTGATGAGACGAATCGACAATCTAAACCTGACAGGACGGCTGCTACTGGCCGTCCCTTCCGGCGCACTGGCAACCCTGTCTTTCGCCCCTTATAAGCTCTGGTATCTCGCCCCGCTCTCCCTGATTATTTTCTTTACTCTGCTGCAGAATCAACGCCCTAAAACCGCCTTCTGGACAGGTTTGTCATGGGGGTTAGGATTATTCGGCAGTGGCGTTTGGTGGGTACATGTCAGTATTGCCGACTTTGGCGGCATGCCCGTCATTGCCGGTCTGTTCCTTATGGTGCTGCTGGTCGGTTATCTGGCGCTCTACCCTGCCTTGTTTGGCGCCTTGTTTGCCCGGTTCGGTCAGGGCAGACCTTTCCACCAGCTGATGCTGCTGGGGCCGGTTTTCTGGCTGCTGCTGGACTGGGTCAGAGGCTGGTTGTTTACCGGATTTCCCTGGTTGTGGATGGGTTACGGGCAAATTCACGGCCCGCTGGCCAGTTTCGCGCCAATACTGGGGGTTGAAGGCCTGACACTTGCACTGGTGCTGAGTTGTGGTGCGCTGGTCGCCGCCGGCTATTACCGCAACTGGCGCCCCCTGACCGTACCGGTACTGGTCTTGCTGCTGGCGTATCAGGCGAAAGGCATTGAATGGGTTCAGCCTGAACCGTACAAACCGGTCAAGGTCGCGCTGGTGCAAGGCAATGTCCCGCAGGCTCTGAAGTGGCAGCCTGAGCAGCGCTGGCCAACCCTGATGAAATACTTAGATCTCACCCGTGAAAACTGGGATGCCGATATCATTATCTGGCCGGAAGCGGCGATCCCCGCTCTGGAAAAACAGGTGGAAACCTTCCTCAGTCATCTCGATGAAGCCGCCCGTTTAAATCAAAGTGCGGTGATTACAGGCGTGCTTGATAAAACCGAACAGGGTGAGTTCTTCAACAATATACTGACGCTGGGTGTCAACCGTGACGGTCAATACCACTACGATACCGCCAGCCGGTACAGCAAGCACCACTTGCTGCCGTTTGGTGAGTTTGTGCCTTTCGGTGATTTACTGCGCCCGATTGCCCCGTTTTTCAATCTGCCGATGTCATCATTCAGCCGCGGCAGTTTTGTCCAGACCAATCTGGAAGCCAAAGGTTATGCGCTGGCTCCGGCCTTGTGCTACGAAATCGCCTTCAGCGAGCAGGTTCGCCAGAATGTGGGCATGGGCACCGACATGCTGCTGACCCTGTCCAATGATGCCTGGTTCGGCCGCTCCATCGGTCCGCACCAGCACATGGAAATTGCCCAGATGCGGGCACTGGAGACAGGAAAACCTTTACTGCGGGCCACTAACACAGGCGTGACAGCGGTGGTTGATCATCAGGGTAAAATCATTGCCGAGCTACCGCAGTTTGAAACCGGTGTCCTGCGTGCCACTGTGACCCCGACCAAGGGTCTGACGCCCTACAGCACGCTGGGCAGCTGGCCGCTTTACCTGTACCTGCTCTGGTCCGTTGCCGTTTCCTGGCTGCTGATCAAGCGCCGCCGGGGCGATTTCAGAGACACCACCCCACAGGAAGGTGTCCACTAAAGCCAACACCAAATGTGTCAGACAGGGAGCCACAGCTCCCTGTTTTTTTAGCCGGGGATTTACGGAGCTAAAGGCTGACGGGTGAACTGGGTGTGCCCGCACTTAGTACAAGGCTCAATCGTCCGCACGTGCGTGTACTGTTCATGGTGTCCGCACTGCTCGCAGACCAGGTTACCCAGGCCGACCACTTCACCGGCTTTATAGATGCCCTGATGCTTGATATCGTCCATGACCTCTAACCATTCCAGCTGTGTCTTATCGGTCACCTCAGCCAGCCCCTCCCAAATCGTCTCGGTCACCAGTTTGTAAAACGGACTTTCAGAGAAAGGGGTCGGGCTTTCCTGTACATTTTGCCCGAATTCTTTCAGATCCCGTTTGAAATACGCACGGATCAGCGCCAGTTCATCTTTGGTCATGTCACTGGCTGCGGTGCGATATTTTTCACTGGTATCAATCCAATGTTTCAGTTCATCAGGGCTATGCTTAAGGGCTTCCGTGATCTCTTCCAACATGGATTCATACGCATCTTTTTCTTTCGCCATGTGAGTTTCTCCTAGGCTTAATCCGCCGGACATAGGCACCCTGACACATAGTGCCGGGTCAGTAACCTGTCCGGCACGGGCAATCCGTGGCTGAATGATGATAATAACCGGCCTATTCGGCCTCAGCTATTGTTGCTACCTTTACCTTTAGTTATTCTATGTCGATTATTTTGACTGTGTTTGTATTAACTCACAACGATTCCGGAAGTCATCGATGCAAGAACAATACCGTCCACAGGACATTGAACCTAAAGTTCAAGCACATTGGGACAACAACCAAACCTTTGTTGTAAGTGAAGACCCTAATAAAGAAAAATTCTACTGTCTCTCCATGTTCCCGTACCCAAGTGGACGTCTGCACATGGGCCACGTGCGTAACTACACCATCGGTGATGTGATTTCCCGTTATCAGCGCCTGCAGGGCAAGAATGTGATGCAGCCAATCGGCTGGGATGCATTCGGCCTGCCAGCAGAAAATGCGGCAGTGAAGAACAACACCGCCCCGGCGCCGTGGACTTACGAAAACATCGACTACATGAAGAACCAGCTCAAATTACTGGGCTTTGGTTACGACTGGAACCGTGAGTTTGCTACCTGTACCCCGGAATACTACCGCTGGGAGCAGGAATTCTTTACCAAGCTGTATAACAAAGGCCTGGTCTATAAGAAAACCTCTTCCGTGAACTGGTGCCCGAATGACCAGACAGTACTGGCCAACGAGCAGGTTGAAGACGGCTGCTGCTGGCGTTGTGATACCCCGGTAGAGCAAAAAGAAATTCCGCAGTGGTTTATTAAGATCACGGCCTACGCCCAGGAGCTGCTGGACGATCTGGACAACCTGGAAGGCTGGCCTGAGATGGTCAAAACCATGCAGCGCAACTGGATTGGCCGCTCAGAAGGCGTTGAGCTGTCCTTCGCCGTTGAAGGCCAGGATACACCACTGGAAGTCTATACCACACGTCCGGACACCCTGATGGGGGTGACTTACGTCGGCATCGCCGCCGGTCATCCTCTGGCTGATCTGGCCGCCAAGAACAATCCTGCGCTGGCTGCCTTCATTGAAGAGTGTAAGAACACCAAAGTGGCAGAGGCCGAACTGGCTACCATGGAGAAGAAAGGCATGGCCACAGGCCTGTATGCCGTTCATCCTCTCAATGGCCGCCGTGTGCCTGTCTATGTCGCCAACTTCGTACTGATGGACTACGGCACAGGCGCCGTAATGGCCGTACCTGCCCACGATCAGCGTGACTTTGAATTCGCCACCAAATACGGGCTGGATATCGTCCCGGTTATCAAGCCGGCCGACGGCAGCGAACTGGATATCAGCGATGCCGCTTACACAGAAAAAGGCGTCTTGTTCGACTCTGGCGAGTTCGACGGTCTGGATTTCCAGGCGGCGTTTGATGCGATTGCCGCCAAGCTGGAAGCCGAAGGTAAAGGCAAAAAAACCGTCAACTTCCGCCTGCGTGACTGGGGCGTTTCCCGCCAGCGTTACTGGGGGGCACCGATTCCTATGGTCACCACCCAAGACGGCGAAGTCCATCCTGTCCCTGCCGATCAACTGCCGGTGATCCTGCCGGAAGATGTGGTGATGGACGGTGTGACCAGCCCGATCAAAGCCGACAAGCGCTGGGCAGAAACCACCTTTAACGGTGAACCGGCATTGCGTGAAACCGATACCTTCGACACTTTTATGGAATCGTCCTGGTATTACGCGCGTTACTGCTCACCTCAGGCGGACGAAATGCTGGACTCTGATGCCGCCAACTACTGGCTGCCGGTTGATCAGTACATCGGCGGGATTGAACACGCCTGTATGCACCTGCTGTACTCTCGCTTCTTCCACAAACTGCTGCGCGACAGCGGTATGGTGACCAGCGACGAGCCGTTCAAACAGCTGTTATGTCAGGGCATGGTGCTGGCAGATGCCTTCTACTACACCAGTGACAAAGGCGCCAAAGTCTGGGTATCACCAACAGAGGTGACGCTGGAGCGCGATGAAAAAGGCCGCATTACCAAAGCCACTGACGAGCAAGGTAACGAGCTGGTGCACTCCGGCATGACCAAGATGTCGAAGTCGAAAAACAACGGCATCGACCCGCAGGAAATGGTCGACAAGTACGGCGCGGATACCGTTCGTCTGTTCATGATGTTCGCCTCACCGGCCGATATGACACTGGAGTGGCAGGAGTCTGGCGTGGAAGGCGCCAACCGCTTCCTGAAACGTGTCTGGAAACTGGTCTTTGAACATACCGCAAAAGGTGCGGTCGAAGCACTGGATGTTTCAGCACTGAACGCCGATCAGAAAGCGCTGCGCCGTGATGTGCACAAAACCATCGCCAAAGTCAGCGATGATATTGGCCGTCGTCAGACGTTCAACACCGCTATCGCAGCTATCATGGAACTGATGAACAAGCTGGGTAAAGCGCCGCAAGACAACGCCCAGGATCGCGCCCTGCTGGACGAAGCGCTGAAAG
The DNA here is from genome assembly GCF_000425165.1 of Photobacterium halotolerans DSM 18316. Lineage (GTDB taxonomy): Bacteria > Pseudomonadota > Gammaproteobacteria > Enterobacterales > Vibrionaceae > Photobacterium > Photobacterium halotolerans. The sequence continues at coordinate 37,367 of NZ_KE384323.1, read as the reverse complement.
CGGTGGTCCGTATGCTGTACCCAATCACCCCGCATATCTGCTTTGAGCTGTGGCATGCGCTGGGTGAGTCTAAGGTGGATCATGCTGACTGGCCGGTTGCCGATGAGCAAGCTATGGTGGAAGATGAAAAACTCATCATAGTTCAGGTTAACGGCAAGCTGCGCGCCAAGCTGACTGTCGCGGCAGATGCCGGCAAAGATCAGGTAGAAGCGCTGGCACTGTCAGACGAGAACGTCACCAAATTCACCGACGATAAAACCATTCGTAAGGTGATTTACGTACCGGGCAAGCTGCTGAACATTGTTGCCAACTAACAGGCATACCAACAACGCCTTCCCAGTGGGAAGGCGTTTTCTCTTTCACTCTTGAATTTGTTACTAAGGAGTAGACACGGTGAGCGCAGCGTCATCCCTACTGTCCCGTTTCCGTCTGATCTTTGTCGTCGTACTGGCACTGGCCACGGCATCATGCGGCTTCCATTTGCGTGGTAACTACATGCTGCCCGACGATATTGCCCGCCTGTCTCTGACCAGCTTTGATAAATACGGCCCCCTGACCCGTATGGTGCAATCTCAGTTTAAACTGCACGGTATTGAAGCCGTTCCGCCATCGTCACAGGTGCCCAATCTGCATCTGATCAGTGAATCTCAGGGCTCACGCACCTTGTCGCTGTACCAGAACAGCCGTGCCGCCGAGTACGAACTGACTTATACCGTCAGCTATCAGGTGGTGGTGCCTGAAAAAGGGGCCAAGCGCTTTACCACGAAAGTTAACCGCAGCTTTCTGGATAACCCGTTAACCGCACTGGCAAAGTCGGTGGAACGCGATATGTTGCTCAATGAAATGCGCCAGCAGGCCTCGCGCCAGATTATGCGCCAGCTTGCCCGTCTGACCGCCGACCTGAACCAGTCAGACTCTGACGATGCAGACCTTCCTGCCAGCGATACCCACGGCAGTGTCACCACCATTGAAACAGAAACCGATGCCGATAAACAGGCCGCAGATCAGATGTTCGACACCAGGGACAGCACGGCGCAATGAGGATCTACCCGGAACAATTGGCTGAGCGGTTAAAACAGGGATTAGCCCCGGCTTACCTGCTTGCTGGTAACGAACCTTTACTGTTACAGGAAACGGCTGACCGGGTGCGGCAACAGGCCAGAGACGCCGGTTTTCTCGAGCGCCACAGCTACAGCATAGATAATCAGCTGGACTGGAATGAAGTGCTGGATAATTGCCAGGCGCTGAGCTTGTTCTCTTCACGCCAGATCATCGAACTGACCATGCCAGACAGCGGTATCACTGCGGCTCAGGCCAAATCACTGCAAACGGTGATTGATGCCTTGCACCCGGATATCCTGCTGCTGGTGCAGGGCCCGCGTCTCAATAAAAAACAAGAAAGTAGCGCCTGGTTTAAAGCGCTCACCGCTCAGGGGGTGTATGTGCCCTGCAATACGCCTGACGCCCGTCAGTTGCCCCGCTTCATCCAGCAACGTTGTCAGCAACTGGGGCTGAATGCCGATGCAGAAACCATACAGATACTGGCGCAGTGGCATGAAGGTAACCTGCTGGCACTGGCACAGAGCCTGCACAAGCTCACCCTGATTTATCCTGACGGCACCCTGACCCTGCCCCGGATTCAGGAGGCGCTCAGCCGCCATAATCACTACACCCCTTTTCAGTTGCTGGATGCCTTACTGGCCGGTCAGGCAAAACGCAGTCAGCGCATTGTGCGCCAGCTCGAAGCCGAAGGGGTAGAAGCCATTATTGTTCTGCGTACCTTACAGCGTGAACTGACCCAGCTGTACCGTATGCAGGAAATGGGTAAACAGGGCATCCCCCTGAGCCGGATCCTCGAAAATTTCCGGATCTGGCAAAATCGGCGCGAACTCTATGTGGGCGCCTTGCACCGATTGCCCTTGCCTGCCCTGTTAAAGGCTATCCAACAACTCAGCCAGCTTGAACGTCAGGCAAAAACTGACTATGACACCAGTGTCTGGCCCGGTTTAAGCACATTGTGCGCCATGATGTGCGGGCTAAGTAAGGGCTTACCTTTGCAGTCACACTGACGCCGCTGGCAAATTATTGTTAAAACTGGCTGATGCTCAAAAAATCTGTACATCACGGCACCACGCAAGCGTCAGCCAGAATTGAGCATGGTATACTCCAACGTTAAAATGTGAACCCGATCGGCTCACCTGACTCTAATAACAAGAGAAGACTGAATTGAGGGAGACCCCTTTGCAGCTACAAGAACTACACGACTTCATCATTGACAAAATTGATGACATGAAAGCCCTGGACATAGTCACCCTGGATGTTCGCGGCAAATCCAGCATTACCGATCTCATGGTCGTTTGTACCGGTACTTCAAACCGCCACGTCGCTTCAATAGCAGACAATGTCAACACAGCCTCCAAACTGATCGACTTCCCGCCTTTTGGTATCAGTGGCGAAGAAGACGCTGAGTGGGTAGTGGTTGATTTGGGAAGCGTCATGCTGCACATCATGCAAGAAGATGCGCGTCAGCTTTACCAACTGGAGAAGCTTTGGGGCTAACTGACGGATGAAGTTGCAACTGATCGCGGTCGGCACAAAAATGCCTAAATGGGTAGAAACCGGCTTTGAGGAATACCGCCGCCGTTTTCCTAAAGATATGCCGCTGGAGCTGATTGAAATTACAGCGGGCAAGCGGGGTAAAAATGCTGATATTACCCGTATTCTGCAAAAAGAAGGCGAGGCCATGCTGGCAGCCGTTGCCAAAGGTAACCGCATCGTCACCTTAGATATTCCGGGCAAACCCTGGAACACAGAACAGCTGGCCGATCAGATGGAAAGCTGGAAACTGGACGGCCGGGATGTGTCGATACTGATTGGCGGCCCCGAAGGTCTGGCGCCGGCCTGTAAAGCCGCAGCAGAGCAAAGCTGGTCCCTGTCTCCGTTAACACTGCCACATCCGCTGGTGCGTATTGTGATGGCCGAAAGCCTTTACCGGGCCTGGAGTATCACAGCCAACCACCCATATCACAGGGAATAGACGGCATGCGCAGAAAGCGACTTCAGATCCGGGATCACCAGGCAGAATCGTCCCTGTTTTTCAGACGGGCGGTCTTCTCCTTTGTCGGCATCTTTGCGTTGATTGGCGTGCTGATTGCTAATCTCTATCATATTCAGGTCAGTGAATTTGAGGATTACCAGACCCGCTCTAATGACAACCGCATCAAAATTGTCCCTGTCTCACCTAACCGCGGCATGATTTACGACCGTAACGGGGTATTACTGGCCGAAAACAGGCCGGTGTATTCGCTGGAAGTGGTCACAGAGAAAGTCGCTGATCTGGATGATACCTTTAACCGTCTCAAATCGCTGCTGGGGATCACAGAGGAAGAAATCGAACGCTTTGACAAAGAGCGTCGCCGTACCCGGCGTTTCAACTCTGTGCCGCTGCGCAACCAGCTTACCGAAAAAGAAGTCGCCCTTTTCTCCGTTAATCAGCACCGCTTCCCGGGTGTTGAGGTCAAAGCCTACCTGAAACGTTACTACCCTTATGGTGATGCACTCACCCATGTCCTTGGTTATGTCGCCAAAATCAATGACAGGGATTTAGAGATGCTGGACAGGGAAGATCGCCTTAACAACTACAAAGCCACCCAGGATATCGGCAAGCTGGGCATTGAAAAATACTACGAAGACTTGCTGCACGGTACCTCCGGTTATCAGGAAGTCGAAGTCAACAGCCGCGGCCGTATTATCCGCACCCTGAAATATGTACCGCCTGTACCGGGTAAAGATCTGCGTCTGAATCTGGATATTGATCTGCAGCTGTATGTTAAAGAGCTGCTGACTGAAAAGAAAATCGACCCGGAGACCGGTGAAGAATACGTCAAACTGAAGCGGGGTTCCGTGGTCGTCATGGATCCTAAAGACTCCTCGGTGCTCGCCATGGTTTCCAGCCCGAGTTACGACCCTAACCTCTTCGTGCATGGTATTTCCTCGAAACAGTACAACGAATTACTCAATGACAAAGACAGGCCGCTGGTGAACCGGGTGACTCTGGGGATTTATCCGCCGGCTTCCACCGTCAAACCCGCGATTGCTGTCGCGGCCCTGGCCGAAGGCGTCATTACAACACGGACGACACGCAACGATCCCGGCTACTGGAAAATCCCAAACACCAACAGCCGGCCATTCCGTGACTGGCTGCGCTGGGGTCACGGTAAAGTAAGCATCCACAAAGCCATTGAAGAGTCAGTCGATACCTTTTTCTATCAGATCGCCTATGACATGGGGATCGACAGGTTGTCTTCGTGGATGAGCAAGTTTGGCTACGGTGAATATACCGGGATTGATATTGCAGAAGAAAGCAAAGCCAACATGCCGACCCGTGAATGGAAACAGGCACGTTTCCGTCAGCCCTGGTATCAGGGTGACACCATTCCTGTCGGAATAGGACAAGGTTACTGGACATCAACGCCACTGCAGATAGCCAAAGCAACCACAGTACTGGTCAATGACGGTGTCGTCCGGGCACCACATTTGCTGAAAAGCATTATGGATGCCGACGGTGAAACCCCCGCCAAATATGAAGTTTTCCCGCCTATAACGGGCGTCGATCCTAAATACTGGCAGGTCGCCAAAGATGGTATGTACCGGGTACTGCATGGCAGCCGCGGCACGGCAAGACGCGCTTTCTATGGCGCAGAATACAAAGCTGGCGGTAAATCCGGTTCAGCTCAGGTCTTCGGACTGGCTGAAGATGAAGAATATAATGCCGAAGAGCTTGAAGAGCATCTGCGAGACCACGCGCTGTTTACCGCTTTTGCCCCCTTCGAGGCCCCTGAATACGTAGTGGCCATGGTGCTTGAAAATGCCGGCGGCGGTTCCAGTAATGGTGGCCCGGTCGCCAGGCAGATTTTCGATCATATGCTGCTCAAACACGATGACAAAGATAAATCGACATTGGCTGAGGTTTCGCAATGAGTATCATGGCAGCGGCAGGCAGCAAAGCCACCTTGAGTGATCGCCTGCATATCGACGTTCCTTTATTACTGGGGATCCTGACGCTGATGGGGTTCGCTCTGGTCGTCATGTACAGTGCCAGCGGCCAGAACCTTGACATGATGGAGCGCCAGGCGGTCCGTATGCTGTTGTCTCTGGCGGTGATGTTCATCCTTGCCCAGATTGCCCCTCGCCACTATGAAGCCTGGGCGCCCTATCTGTTCGGGGTCGGCTTGCTGCTGCTGGTGGGTGTACTGCTGGTGGGTGAAATTTCCAAAGGGGCACAACGCTGGCTGGATCTGGGTGTGGTCCGTTTCCAGCCATCGGAATTGATCAAGCTGGCTGTCCCCTTGATGGTGGCCCGTTTTATCGGGAACCAGCCGCTGCCCCCCAGCCTGAAAAATATCATCATCGCCACCCTGATGATTTTCGTGCCAACTATTCTTATTGCCAAACAACCCGATCTGGGCACATCGATCCTGATCGCCGCCTCCGGGGTGTTTGTGCTTTTTCTGTCCGGCATCAGCTGGCGGATTATTATCTTTGCCGGCATGCTGATCGGTGCCTTCATCCCGGTGCTTTGGTTCTTCCTGATGCACGATTATCAGCGCACCCGGGTGCTGACACTGTTTAACCCGGAATCCGATCCACTCGGCGCGGGTTATCACATCATTCAGTCAAAAATTGCCATAGGTTCGGGCGGTATTACCGGCAAAGGCTGGCTCCACGGCACCCAGTCACAACTGGAGTTTTTGCCGGAACGCCACACCGACTTCATTTTTGCCGTCATCGCCGAGGAATGGGGATTGTCCGGGGTCATCGGCCTGCTGGCCCTGTATCTGTTCGTGATCGGCCGCGGGCTGTTGCTGGCCAGCCGGGCACAAACCGCCTTTGGCCGTATGATGGCAGGCAGTATCGTATTGAGCTTTTTTGTCTACGTATTCGTCAATATTGGTATGGTCAGTGGCTTATTACCTGTGGTCGGTGTTCCGCTGCCCCTGGTCAGCTACGGCGGTACCTCTATGGTCACCCTGATGGCAGGTTTCGGTATCCTGATGTCTATCCACACCCACAGAAAAATGTTGTCCAAGGCTAACTGATGCACACAGTGTCCAAATCACTCGCTTTTTCACTCAGTGTCACCCTGCTCATGGCAGGGTGCAGCACTACACAATCAGATCGTTATCAGATAACAGATGACCGCGCACCAGAGCGTTCCCCTACCCTGGATCATATTGAAGATGCACAGCCAAGGTACGAACCCAAAAGCCTGGCCGGTAACTCAGACTACACACTGAGAGGCCAGGCCTACGCCATTGTACCGGCCGAACAGCCTTTTAGCGAAGAAGGGCTGGCATCCTGGTACGGCAAAAAATTTCATGGCCACAAAACCTCGAACGGCGAAATTTATGACATGTATTCAATGACAGCAGCGCATAAAACCTTGCCGTTACCCAGCTATGTCAGAGTCACCAATAAAAACAATGGCAAAAGTGCCATTGTCCGGGTCAATGACCGCGGTCCGTTCCATGAAGGGCGTATCATAGATCTCAGCATGGCGGCAGCCACCAAGCTGGATGTGGTGGGTCACGGCACGGCCCCGGTCAAAATTGAGCTGTTGCAGATGCCCAAGCCAGACTCTGCCGCAGAGTGGCAAAGCGCGAATCCCAAATGGTTCTTTGTGCAACTGGCGGCCTTCAGCGATCTCAATAAAGCCCAGCTCGCCGCCCAGAAACTCAAATCAGAGTTCAATACCCAGGTGGATGTAAAAAAAGCCGAGTCTGCCGCCATCTACCGGCTTCGCCTGGGTCCGTACCTGGACTCAGGCGAAGCCGAGATACAGCGAAAGAAAGCCAGGGCGAGCCAATTTCCGGAAGCATTCGTCGTGTCTGAACAACGTGAATTGAACTAATTTGTCAGGGTAAAGTCTGACAAAAGAATGTAAAAATTTCACAAGAATCCTCAATGAACCACGATTCCTCCGGTTGAGAACTGTTTAAACAAGCTCAATCTGATATAGTGATTCCAATTTTTTGATATCCGTAACCCAAGTAACCTATATCATGAATACATCTGCTGCATTTTTTCGCTCTGTCGCTGTTTCAGCCGCTTTACTCACTAGTTTTTCAGCGGCTGCGGCACCTGCCGTTGTTCCAGAAGCCCCGCAGATAGCCGCTAAAGGTTATGTCCTGATGGATTACCACTCAGGCAAAATTCTTGCCGGGCAACAAGAATACGATAAGCTTCCACCCGCAAGCCTGACAAAAATGATGACCAGTTACGTGATTGGTCAGGAAATCAAACGCGGTAACATCTCGATGGATGATACTGTGGTGATCAGCAAAAACGCTTGGGCAAAAAATTTCCCCGGCTCATCAAAAATGTTCATTGAAGTAGGCAGCGAAGTAAAAGTTGCAGACCTTAATCGCGGCATTATTATTCAGTCCGGCAATGATGCCTGCGTGGCCATGGCTGAACATGTCGCCGGCTCTGAAGACTCGTTCGTTGACCTGATGAATGGCTGGGCCAAATCTCTGGGCATGGATTCTACGCACTTCGCCAATGTACACGGCCTGGACAACGACAGTCTGTACACCACACCTTATGACATGGCCTTGCTGGCACAGGGGCTGATTCGTGATGTGCCGGATGAGTTTGCCATCTATAAGGAAAAATCTTTCCGTTACAACGGCATTGAGCAATTTAACCGTAACAGCCTGCTGTGGGACAAAAGCCTGAATGTTGACGGCCTGAAAACCGGCCACACAGACAACGCGGGCTACAGCCTGGTTACTACCGCCACCGACGGTCAGATGCGTCTGATTGCTGTCGTCATGGGCACCAAAAGTGCCAATGCCCGTAAGGCCGAAAGTAAGAAGTTACTGAACTACGGTTTCCGCTTCTTCGAAACCGTGTCGCCGCATAAAGCGAACGAAACCTTCGTCACTGAAAAAGTCTGGATGGGCGACAACGATGAAGTCTCGCTGGGTGTCGATCAGGATACTTTCGTGACCTTGCCTCGCGGTTCAGCCAAAGATCTGAAAGCTAACTTTGTGCTGGAAAAAGAGTTAAAAGCGCCGATCCATAAAGGCGACGTGGTGGGTAAACTTTACTACCGTCTGGGCGACGAAGACGTGGCCGAATATCCGCTTCTGGCACTGAACGAAGTTAACGAAGGCAGCATTTTCAGCCGTTTGATTGACTACATAGTCTTGCTCTTTAAAGGCTGGCTAAGCTAAGCCACCGCTTTTGAAAAAGGACAGCCTCGCTGTCCTTTTTCTTTTTGCCGCTGCGGCCTGCTACCCTGTCCCTATGCTTGACTTGTGTTATGGACTGCGAGCCATTAATATGCTGCCCTAAATTGTGATATACCGCATACCTTTCCGGGAGTTCAGCATGCAACAGCAAGAACAGCCAAAACTTAAAGATTTACTCGAGTTCCCTTGTCAGTTTTCTTTCAAGGTAATGGGCTTTAACAAGCCTGAGCTGCCTGATTTGGTGGTGGGCGTTGTCCAGCGTCATGCACCTGGCGATTATACCCCAACCGTTAAACCAAGCGGAAAAGGAACCTACAGTGCCGTGTCTATCACTATCACAGCAACCCATATTGAGCAGGTTGAAACCCTGTATAAAGAGCTGGGTGAAATCGACATTGTTCGCGTTGTGCTCTGATACCTGGTCGTACCGAGCAATTGGCGGCTGAAATTTTAGCCGCCACGATTTATAATGCACCATTATTGGTCTCGAATGGCTCTCAACTGAGACCGACAGACAACATGGGTGAAATGTGCAACGAAATCTCATTGTCCGCAATCTGGGCCTGACAGACTATTCTGTTACTTATGAGGCCATGCATCACTTTACCGCCAACCGTGATGACGACACTGTCGACGAAATCTGGCTGGTTGAGCACCTTCCCGTCTTTACACAGGGTCAGGCTGGCAAAGCTGAACACGTGCTCAATCCCGGCGACATCCCGATTTTTCAGAGTGACCGTGGCGGACAGGTGACCTATCATGGTCCCGGACAGCAAATGATGTATCTGTTGATTGACCTGCGTCGCCATAAACTTGGCGTCCGCGAACTGGTCACGCACATTGAGAACACCGTAATCAACACGCTATCCCGCTTCGGTGTAGCATCCAACGCCCGTCCTGATGCACCTGGCGTGTATGTCGACGGTAAAAAAATCTGCTCACTCGGCCTACGTATCCGTCGCGGCTGTTCTTTTCATGGTCTGGCGCTGAATGTCGACATGGATTTAACACCTTTTCTGCGTATTAATCCCTGCGGCTATGCGGGTATGGAAATGACTCAGCTGGCCGGGCTAAATGGCCCAACAGAACTGGCTGACGTGCAACCTGTACTTGTCGATGAGTTAGTGAAACTGCTCGATTACCAGAGCATAGAGTGGACAACGGAAAGCAATTAATCATGAGCAAACCGATCGTAATTGAACCTGGTGTCAAATACCGTGACGCCGATAAAATGGCCCTGATTCCTGTACGTAACATGGAAGCAGAGGAAAAGCCTCGCGAAATGCTGCGTAAGCCAGAATGGATGAAGATCAAGCTTCCGGCCGACACTCAGCGTATTCAGGATATCAAAGCGGCGATGCGCAAGAACAACCTCCACTCTGTGTGTGAGGAAGCCTCTTGCCCTAACCTGGCAGAGTGTTTCAGTCACGGTACTGCGACCTTCATGATTCTGGGTGCTATCTGTACACGCCGTTGCCCATTCTGCGACGTGGCCCACGGCCGTCCTCTGCCACCGAATGCTGAAGAGCCGGTGCAGCTTTCTCAGACCATTGCCGACATGAAACTGCGCTATGTGGTCGTCACCTCGGTTGACCGTGATGATCTCCGTGATGGTGGCGCTCAACACTTTGCTGACTGTATCCGTGAAATTCGGGTGAAAAACCCTGACATCAAAATCGAAACTCTGGTACCTGATTTCCGTGGCCGCATGGATCATGCACTGGAAATCCTGCGCGATAACCCGCCGGATGTTTTCAACCACAACCTGGAAACCGCCCCGCGTCTGTACCGCAAGGCACGCCCGGGAGCCAACTACCAGTGGTCACTGGATCTGCTGAAAAAGTTTGGTGAAATGCATCCTGAAGTGCCGACCAAATCAGGTCTGATGATGGGACTGGGTGAAACCAAAGAAGAAATTGTGGAAGTGCTGAAAGATCTTCGCGCACATGGCGTCACCATGCTGACACTGGGTCAGTACCTGGCACCAAGCCGACATCACCTGCCGGTTGAACGTTATGTGCCGCCGTCAGAGTTTGATGAGCTGAAAGAAATCGCGCTGGAGCTCGGCTTTACCCATGCAGCCTGCGGCCCGTTTGTACGCTCTTCCTACCATGCCGATCTGCAGGCAAAAGGCGAAGAAGTCAAATAAGACGCGCGATAACAGGGCATCCTTCTCTGTTATCCGTACCTAAAAAAACGCTTCGGCAATCCTTTCAGATGCCGAAGCGTTTTTTTTCGTTCTCGTTTTGTCAGGTAATTTTTGTCGCGATAATAATCACAAGATTACTTCTGATTATCTTTGTCAATCACAGCCGCCAATACCGGAGCAATACTTTCTAACGCCTCGTCTGTGATCGGTTTACCGTCTTCATCTGTCACTGTGATAGAAGTCCGGTTACCCAAATCCCCCAGCTGCAACTTATAATCGCGGTTTTCCAGCTGCAGAGGCTGAATGCCTAAATCGACCCAGAAACTGTCATCCGGATTACGGAAGCTCACATCGATCGTACCTTGCGAGCGGTTGCGCCCGTCGACAGTAAAGCCCAGGGTCTGCAACAGACTTGGCAGACGTTCCCAGAACACGTTATAAGGCGCGCGGGCAATAATCACAGGCAAGCCGCTACGATCCTGCCCCATAGTGATTGGGATCTGTTTCACCAGCTCCTCGGCGCGTAACCGTGCTTTCTCTCGCTCATAAGCATCGTACTTTGCCATCACCAGGTTGGTCATCAGAATACTGTAACGCTCCTGGTTAACAATACTGACAGGCTTCTCTACACCGCCTTCACGCCAGTCGAGCAGTTTGATGGTATACAGGTTCTGGTTGTTGGCGCTGGAACGAGAAATCCGATAGCGACTGCTTATCTCTGTATCTTCATCTTCGTTGTTCCACTTCACCCATCCGGTTTCAAGCGTCTGGGCCGTATTGACATCAAAAGCAATATTACGCTCAGTGGCCATACGTTTGGTCAGTGTCCACAACTCGTCCAGTTCAGCCGAATTCACTAACTGCAGACTCACGGTACCATCACTGTTGTGCACGGTTCTGGCACCAGGGATCAGAGCCAGAACTTGCTGAGGAGGGCGAATATCAACGGCTCTGCCAATCGCGCCCGGGTATTCTTTCGACGGTATCGCATACTCGTTCGACAGCGTCGCCGCCGAGCCACTAGGGCTGTTCCAGCTGCTTAACGGCGCTGTTTCGAGATAATTAAAATCCTGATTAGCCTGTCGGCGTCGCTCTGCGCTGCCCGAACAGCCAGCCAGAGCAGCCACCATGACAGCCGTAACTGCCAGCCTGTAATTCACATTCATGTAGAGTTCTTACGTTCCTATGCGGTAGCCAGTGAAGGCAGCAGTTTCGCATCTTTCAACGCTTGCAACACCACAGGTTCGGCCTCTTTGCTCAGTGGCGTTAATGGCAAACGCAGTGTGCCGTGCTGAATCAGTCCTAGCTTTTGTGCTGCCCATTTCACCGGAATGGGATTGGACTCAACAAACAGGTGCTTGTGCAGCGGCATCAGTTTGGCATCGATGGCTTTCGCCTCGTCCAGTTCCCCTTTTAAGGCCAGCTGGAACATAGTTGCCATATCCGGTGCTGCAATATTCGCCGTCACAGAAATCACACCGTGACCGCCGCGTGCCACAAATTCCAGCCCTGTTGCATCATCACCGCTGAATTGGAGGAAATCTTTGCCACAAAGTTCCCGTGTTTTTTCCACCCGGGCTAAATCACCTGTCGCATCTTTGACGCCGATAATGTTATCCAGCTTAGACAGGCGGGCAACCGTTTCAGGCAACATGTCCACCGATGTACGACCTGGTACGTTATACAGAATCTGAGGCAGATCGGTGGCTTCTGAAATCGCTTTAAAATGCTGATACAAACCTTCCTGAGTCGGTTTGTTGTAATACGGTGTGACGGTCAGGCAAGCTGCTACGCCCGTGCCCGAGAATAGTTTGCTAAAAGTGATGGCTTCATGGGTGGCATTGGCGCCTGTACCGGCAATAACAGGGATACGTCCCTGAGCAAAATCGACTGTCTTCAGCACGACTTTGACGTGCTCTTCAACAGTCAGAGTCGCTGACTCACCTGTGGTACCGACAGCGACAATCGCGTCTGTACCCGCTGCAATATGATATTCAACCAAGGATTTCAGGCTGGCGTAATCCACTTCGCCGACTTCATCCAAGGGCGTAACTAGCGCTACCATGCTACCAGTAAACATGTCGATCTCCCTTTTTTATTGATTTCTCATGGTACTTTTCAGTGGCAGTAAACACAAGCAAGTAGAATGTAAAATAGCTGTCATAGCTGGCCATATCCTGTTCGTTAATTCTGTCCTGTGATCCCCTGTCAAAAGTGGATTAAACCAGTGACTTGCACCATAGCCAGCGAATTTAACAACAAAATATATCAATCATAACAATATCATCATTTGCACAGGTAACTTCATGGCAGGAGATAAGTTGGCTGTGCTACCATGCAAACATAAAGGTCATCAATGTGAAACTGTATGGAACACTACCTCGTCATCACCGCAATCGGCTCAGATCGCCCGGGTATTACTGATGAAATTACCCGACATATCTCACTCAGCGGCTGCAATATTGAAGACAGCCGACTGGCTATTTTTGGCAGTGAATTTACCTTCATACTTTTACTGTCAGGAACCGCAGCATCGATTGCCAAAGTTGAAGCGACCCTGCCGCTTCAGGCCCAGCAGTTTGACCTGCTGACCGTGATGAAAAGAACCACCAAGCACGAACACCGCTTTTATCCCTATACCGCCGACTTCCATATTGAAGGCAATGATGCCCCGGGCCTGATAGAAAAGTTCACCCATTTCTGTGCCAGCCGCCAGATAGACATTTCCGCACTCAGTGCCCATTCTCAGGAAGAAGAAGGTAAAGGTGAGGAAGACCAGCTCACCTTACAGCTCAGCACTAACCTGCCCGAAGGTTGCAATCTGATGTCTTTGCAGGAAGAATTTGAAGCACTGTGCCAGACAGTGCAAGTAACAGGCACAGTGACCTTTACCGGTCATTTACCCAAGTAACCTCGAATAATAAGGAACGACACATGCAAACCTTGACTGCGGGGACTCCTGCACCTGACTTCACTCTGCCAGATCAGAATGGTGCGCCTGTCAGCCTGAACGATTTCAAAGGTAAAAAAGTACTCGCTTATTTTTATCCTAAAGCCATGACCCCGGGCTGCACAGTGCAAGCCTGTGGATTACGCGACAGCAAATCGGAGCTCGATGCGCTGAACGTCGTTGTTCTGGGTATCAGTATTGATCCGGTCAAACGCCTGCCTAAATTCATTGAACGCGACAACCTCAACTTCACCCTGCTCTCTGATGAGGATCATGCGGTTGCTGAACAGTTTGGCGTATGGGGCGAGAAGAAGTTTATGGGCAAAGTATACGATGGCCTGCACCGTATCAGCTTTCTGATCAACGAAGACGGCGTCATTGAACATGTCTTCAATAAGTTCAAAACTAAAGATCACCACGAGGTCGTGCTGGCTTACCTGAACGGCAACAGCTAGTCCTGCAGACACTCGGCAAAGGCCGTCAATTCGGCCTTTGTGCTTCCAGTGTCATCGCCTCAACCGGTCACTTTTCGGGCCCCGATAACCATGGCTATCCCTCCCAGAATCGCCGTCGAAGCGACCCACAACCGTAATGTCACGGGCTCCGCTAACATCAGCACACCACCGACAGCCGCCAGAACAGGCACACTGAGCTGAACGATAGCCGCTATCATTGCGCTCAGCGAGGGTAAAACCGTATACCAAACCGCATAACCGACACCTGAGGCTAGCCCACCAGAAAGCACGGCATACCACACCCCGAGCGCATCCAGCTCAGTTTTCCCCCATATAAACCAGCATGCCAGACCAAATGGCACAGCACGTAAAAAGTTCCCTGCCGTCGTCTGGAGCGGATCTGCGGCACCTTTGCCTCGCAGGGTATAAGCTCCCCAGGCCACTCCGGCCATCAGCATCAGAACGGCTCCCTGCCAGGAAGGTGCTGACACGCCGGGTAACAACAGTACCCCCAGCCCTGTCAGGGCAAGCGTAAAACCGCTCATTTGCAAGAAAGTCAGCCTTTCACCTCTGCTCAGCGCAACGGCCATCATGGTGATTTGCACCGCCGCAAACAGCAGCAATGCACCAGTCGCCGCCGACAGACTGAGATAAGCAAAAGAAAAGCCGGCAGCATAGATGAAGAGTGCCAGCGCAGACAGCCAGTTGCCGCCCACACTCGCTTTGTGTTTCTTACCTGAATGGCTGTAAGCGTGAATCAGCCATAACAACAGGGCTCCCGCCAGTAAGCGAATCAGAGTAAAACTGGCGGGATCGATTGCCGTGTCCGACAAGGCCACCCGGTTGAGCAGTGAATTGGCAGCAAACGCCAGCATCGCCAGGGCGGTCAGCAGGACTATCTTCACTGATATCATCACCCAACCTCCCTGTGCGCTGACTAGCTAAGTGATGGTTAATCGGCCTCTTCGCCATGATCTGTGGCCGGTAAGGCATTCCAGACGGCCTTCACCAGTGTGGCTAGCGGAATCGCAAAGAAAATGCCCCAGAAGCCCCATAACCCGCCAAAGACCAGCACTGAAATAATGATAGCAACCGGGTGAAGATTCACCGCTTCAGAAAAGAGTACGGGAACCAGCACATTACCATCAAGTGCCTGAATAATGCCGTAGGCCACCAGAAGCCACCAGAAGTCTGGCGTCAGTCCCCACTGGAACAGCCCGACCATAGCGACAGGCAAAGTCACCGCTGCGGCACCTATATATGGAATCAATACCGAGAAACCCACCAGCACAGCCAGTAACAAGGCATAACGTAAATCAAGCAGTGCAAAAGTGATGTAACTGACAGTGCCAACAATAAAAATTTCAGTGACCTTGCCCCGGATATAATTCGAAATCTGCTGGTTCATCTCAGCACCGACTTTACTGGCCAGGCGACGGTTGCGGGGCAGTATACGGCCGAACGCACTGAGCATCTCATCCTTGTCTTTCAACAAGAAAAAGACCAGTAATGGCACCAGAATCAGATAGACCGCCAGTGTTGCCAGGCTCAGTAGTGATGCCACAGAGCCTTTCAGTGCACTCTCGCCCATCCCCAGCACTTTAGCGCGAAGGCTGGTCATGACAGTCGTTATCTGCTCCGGCTGAACCAGTTCAGGGTACCGCTCTGGCAGGCTGGACACGTAATGCTGCAGATCGTTAAACATACTTGGCACATCAGAAAGTAAATTACTGATCTGATGCCAAATAACAGGAATCAACACGAAAACGGCCATCACCATTAACCCGGCGAACAGCAGTATGACCAGTGTGACGGCCAGCGTTCGTGGCACTTTCATCCGGGTCAGATACATCACCGGCCATTCCAATAAGTAAGCAAGCACTATTGCGGCAAGCAAAGGTGCGATGAGGTTGCCGAAAAAATAGATGGTGATGAAGCCCACCAAGAGGATCGCCACCAAACTGACCGCATGGGGGTCAGAAAATCTGCGCTGATACCAGCGACTAATCATTTCGAGCATATGAGCGTCACAACCTTCTAGTAACGGTAATTACAAGTAACTGTGGGTTATCTGATTGAATATGAACCTGAAACCCATGATTCAACAAATAGCGTGGTATATCTTTTCTCGAGCCGGTATCACAGATATGTATCTCCAACGGCTGCCCTGCTTTGAGCGGACAGCAGGCTCGCTTTGCCATCAGTAAGGCCAGCGGGCAACGGGTATCAGTTAAATCCAGCTTAGGTATTTCCATTCTCAGGCACAGGCGGTTATTATCCAACAAGTTATTGTAAATAACATTATGACGACAAGAAAGAAACACCCTGGAGCTTTTGTTGTCATATCTGTAAGCGCGCAGATTGATTTACTGCAAATCCCGCAGCAACCGGAATATCAACACACGAATGAAGATGATCACCTTTTCTAAGCTTCGATTTGTCAAAAGGCCAGTTTGTTTGCTGCTGTGCGCTCTGCTCAGCACAGCGCCAGCGACCTGGGCCGATGCTTCTTTGGAAGATCTGCCCGAGATCGGGACAACGGCCGCCGCGACACTGACAATCGAAAAAGAGCTGGAATACGGCGATGCCTACATGCGCTTGCTGCGGGCCAGTAAACCTATCATTAATGATCCTTTGCTCGCCGAATATGTCAAAGATCTGGGACACAGATTAGTGGCCAATGCGCAGGATGTGCGTACTCCGTTTGAATTTTTTCTGATTCAGAACCGGGAAGTCAACGCCTTTGCCTTTTTTGGCGGCCACGTTGCCCTGCACAGCGGGCTGTTCCTGCATGCCCAAAGTGAAAGTGAGCTGGCCTCTGTGATGGCGCACGAAATTGCCCATATCACGCAGCGCCATCTGGCCAGAAGCATGGAAGATCAGGCCAAGAAATCACCGGCCACCATGGCTGCCCTGATTGGCTCTCTGATGCTGGCGATCGCGGCGCCGGAAGCAGGTATTGCTGCCATTCAGGCAACCACCGCCGCCTCAGTGCAGGGTCAGATAAACTATACCCGCAGCAATGAGATGGAAGCAGATCGTATCGGCATCGCGACCTTAGCCAAAGCCGGGTTTGATGTTCAGGCTATGCCCGGCTTTTTTGCCCGTTTAGCCGATCAGTACCGATACGCCAGTACGCCTCCTGCTATGTTGCTGACTCACCCCTTACCGGAATCACGCATCGCCGATACCCGCAGCCGTGCCGCTCAGTATCCGCCTCACCGTGTACCGGTGTCGGAAAACTATCTGCTGGCTCAGGCCAGAATTATCGCCCGGTATGCCAACCTGGACAGCCGTAATGCGCTGGACTGGTTCAACCGCAAAGGAAAAGAGGCTCGCGGCGCCAGCCAGATGGCAGTGAATTACGGTAAAGCCCTGGTGTATATGGACAGCGGAAAATATGACCAGGCGCGGGAACTGCTGATGCCGCTGTTGCAGGCAGAGCCGGGTAACCGCTTCTTTATTGATTCCGCAACCGATTTGGATGTGTTCCAGCAGCGCTATGACAGCGCCATTAACCGGTTGCAGCAAGCGCTCAAATCCAACCCGGAAAATGCCGTGCTCAGGCTCAATCTGGCCCATGCCTATCTTGAAGCCGGACGGGCAAAAGACAGCCTGTCGCTGTTAAGCCGTTTTACCTATGATAACCCAGCCGATATCAACGGCTGGGGGATGCTGGCCGAGGCTTATGCCGGCATCGGACGCAGAGACGGTGAGCTGGCAGCGCGTGCTGAAGTGATGGCATTGCGCGGCGACTGGGAAAAAGCGATCCAGAATTATATTCAGGCCAGCCAGATGGTCGATGTCGGCTCGCTGGATCAGGCCAGATATGACGCACGCATCGATCAGCTGCGCCTGGCCCGGGCCAGGTTTGCCGACCTTTGATCAAAGCAATACTTCACCTTAATATCTGTTATTTAGCCTGCTTATTGTGGCGGGCTTTGTCTTAACAATAAGATACCGACAATCCGGGAGATACTATGTCTGTCACCATTTATCACAATCCACGCTGTTCAAAAAGCCGGGAAACCTTAAGCCTGCTTGAAAGCAAAGGCATCCAGCCAGACATTATTAAGTATCTGGAAGAGACGCCTTCCGCAGAACAATTAGCAGAGTTGCAACGTAAACTGGGGTTTGACTCTGCCCGCCAGATGATGCGCACCAAAGAAGACATCTACAAAGCGCTGAACCTGGGCGACGACTCTGTCTCTGAGCAGACGTTACGCGAAGCTATGGTTGCCCATCCCAAACTGATTGAGCGCCCTATCGTAGTCAAAGGCGATAAAGCGGCGCTTGGCCGTCCGCCTGAGCAAGTACTGGATGTTCTCTGATGCTACCCATTCTGGTGCTCTACTATAGCCACCATGGCAGCACCCGCCAGCTCGCCAGACAAATCGCCCGCGGCATTGGCCAGATTGAAGGGTGTGAGGCGGTGCTGCGTACCGTCCCTGAAATACGTGCAAACGGCGAGCTGGAAAACGCGCAGGACAACGGCGATCCCTATGTTTCAGTGACTGATCTGGAGCAGTGTCAGGGGCTGGCGCTGGGCAGCCCTGTCCGCTTCGGCAATATGGCCGCGCCCCTGAAACACTTTATCGACAGTACCAGTGCGCAATGGCTCTCGGGCAGCCTGATTGGCAAACCCGCCTGCGTGTTTACCGCATCGTCTTCGATGCATGGCGGGCAGGAAACGACTCTGCAGTCCATGCTGTTACCGCTTCTGCATCACGGCATGCTGGTATTGGGACTGCCTTACTCCGAGCCACTGCTGCATACCACCCAGTCTGGCGGAACCCCCTACGGCGCCTCACACCTCAATCAGCACGACGGGCTGACACCAGACGAAGCATCGCTGGCGCAAGCGTTAGGCAAAAGGCTGGCACAAACGGCCAGGCAGTTGCATCAATAAGTATTATCCTGTCGCATCTGCGCAGTTTATGGATACGGATACCGATATGAAACCGATGAGCCCTTCAACCCGGAAATTACGCTACTTCGCACTGACAGCCAACCTGTCTCTGCTGCTGTGGGTTTTTCTGTGGCAGAGCGTGATTTCACCCCACCCGCACCTGAACAACTATGTAGTCGCCGGAATGTGGATACTCCCTTTGCTACTCCCCCTGAAAGGGATGCTGGAAGGTAAGCCTTATACCCACGCATGGGCAAACTTCATTCTGATGTTCTATTTTCTGCACGCCCTGACGCTGCTTTGGGTAGACGGCGGGGAACGCTGGCTGGCATTGATTGAACTCGGGCTGACCACCGCGGCTTTTTTCGCCAACATTCTGTTTGCACGGACACGAGGCCGGGAAATGGGCAACAAGCTTAAAAAGCTGTCTCAGGTTGAGCGGGAAGAGCGCGAAGCCCACGGCGATAAATAATACCAGCACGAGAAAAAAGAACCCCGACACTCAACCGGGGTTCTTTTTTCTGTAATGACAATCAGGCGTTTGGATTCCAGTAATACAGACCAACGCTAGATGCTGCAGGCTGAGTACCGGACACATCCAGTTGAGGCAATGGCTCAGACGCCGAGCCTTCTCTGGAGGTCGGCACAATAATACCGTTCAGATTTTCCCGGCTTTCATCTCCTGGCGATTGATTATCAAAAGTAACATCACGCACCAGCGACGACACCGGCTGGGCCTGAATTCTGGGCTCCATGCTCAACTCGCGGGCAAACACCTGCTCGTTGCTCAACAGCTGAATCGCAAAGCGGACCTTATCACCCTGCAAGTGACTGGCATTCACAGAGGCCACTGAGCTGAGATCTTTCAGCAGTTTTTCGAGCTGAAAAAAGTCTTCAACCCGGCGTACATTCGCCACGTCAATGGCAAAGCCGCCTTCGGTGGCACCACCCAGCTGGACGGCATAGCGTGCTGCCAGATTGTCAGCAACCTGATCCATCATCGCCGTAATGGCCGCCGTACTGTCTCCGCTGTTACGTCCCTCAAGTGACGCTGAATGGCCATCCAGCATGGCTGCCGGGGAACTCGGAAACAGTTGCCAGGCCAGCTGCATGCTGTCGCTGCGACGCTGAACACGCGCAATCAGTACTGCATCGGGCTGATAGCGAGTGCTGGCATTCGCAATGGGCTGCGAAAATCCGCCCCACAAATCCGGCACACTGATCGCCGTCACGTCCTGAAAATCACCGATAGGCAGCAGCACCGGCACGCCGCGATGTGCCGCCGCCAGATTCAGATTCGCTTGCAGGCTATTGCCGGACTGATCCCACACTATCGCGCGATCACGATTAGCCTCTTCCACCAGCCAGACAAGCACAGTAGGACGCTGCTCAGACCAAAAGGTGGCATTGGCCTGAGTCAGCAGCGTACGGATTTTCTCGCTGTCAAAACTGATTTCCAGCACAGGCTGTCCCTGCTCATTACCGTAGCCCAGCTGGCTGACATAAGAGCCGCTGTTTTCCAGCGCTTTCTGGATAACTTCGTTGCTGGCGATGTCTCGCTGCCCGGACACTTTCACCAGCACTTGTTGTAAGGCGGCAACCCGCGCGGTCTGCTCAGTTTGCCGGTCGGAATCAGGCAGAGGCACCTGCGCCTGATATAAAGTATTCACTGTAGCCGCCTGCAGCGGCAAAGCCATGAGCGCTACAAGGAAAAAAGCAACACGCCACATAAATCACTCGTCGAATATCATTGTAAATAAAGGATGAGAGCCACCCTGTTGTAAGAGTTATGACTGCAGTGAGCATAACCTGACGTCAGCAAATTGACAGGACTCACTATACCTTAGCCAGCGACAAATGACGTTATTTACCATAAAAAAATACCAAAAACGGGGACAAGTTAGCTTTCTTTCTTCATACAGGTTGAGCTTGCAACCGGGTGCTGGCACTCGAAGCAAACTGATGGCATACCCATCGCAAGATGAAATCATAGCCAGTCCGCACGCTTCAGCCTTTCACGCCACACTAATAACAGGATTATAAAATTAATACTCAGGAACATTGGGGAAACGTTTGCGCTTGTGCTAGCATTGCGCGATTTTTTTTATATCAAGGGAGATTCGTGACAATGATGCAGATATTACAAGGTGTGCAGATGCTTTTTGTAGCATTTGGTGCACTGGTTCTGGTACCGCTTTTAACCGGACTGGATCCCAACGTTGCGCTGTTCGGCGCCGGTATCGGCACCTTACTTTTCCAGGTCATCACCAAACGCAGTGTCCCCATCTTCCTTGCTTCCTCTTTTGCTTTCATTGCTCCCATTCTTTACGGCGTCCAAACCTGGGGGATCCCAGCAACACTCGGTGGCCTGATGATGGCCGGGGTGATCTACCTGATCATGGCCAGTGTGATTAAAGTGCGCGGGGTCGGCATTATTCATAAACTGCTTCCGCCTGTAGTGGTTGGCCCCGTCATCATGGTGATCGGGTTAGGGCTGGCACCTGCGGCGGTCAATATGGCACTGGGAAAAAGCGGTGATGGCGCCATTCAGATCGTCAACGGCGATGTGGCTCTGTGGATTGCCAGTATCTCGCTGCTGGTGACTATTCTGGTCAGCGTATTTGCCAAAGGCATCTTCAAGCTGGTGCCTATCATTTCAGGTATTCTGGCCGGTTATGCCACCAGTCTGGCATTCGGTGTGGTCGATTTCACCCCGGTACAGCAAGCGAGCTGGCTGGCCATGCCGAATTTCACCATGCCGGAATTCAATATCAATGCCATTCTGTTCATGATTCCCGTCGCTATTGCCCCGGCGGTTGAACACGTGGGAGACATGCTGGCCATTTCCAATGTGACGGGCAAAGACTATCTCAAAAAACCGGGTCTGCACCGCACCATGGCCGGTGACGGCGTGGCGACTATTGCCGCGTCCATGTTTGGCGCGCCGCCCAATACCACTTATTCAGAAGTCACAGGTGCCGTGATGCTGACCAAAGCATTCAACCCGGCCATCATGACCTGGAGCGCAGTCACTGCCATCATTCTGGCTTTTGTCGGTAAGCTGGGCGCCACACTGCAAACCATTCCCGTGCCTGTGATGGGGGGGATTATGATTTTGCTGTTCGGCTCGATTGCGACTGTAGGGCTGAATACTCTGATTAAGCATCAGGTTGATCTGCACAAATCACGCAACCTGGTGATTGTGGCTGTGACTCTGGTGTTCGGCATTGGCGGGATGGCATTTGGCATTGGCGAATTCAGCCTGCAGGGCATCAGCCTGTGCGGTATCGTGGCCATTGTCCTGAACCTGGTGCTGCCGAAAGACCTGGGTGAGAGCAAAGTGGTGGATAATGCGCAAATGGGTTCTAACGACGCCTGATGCCATGGTTCTGAGCCAATAAACAGAGTCAAAAAAACCGGCGGACTGCCGGTTTTTTATGCGCGTTATCTGCTGTTACTTGGTGCCAAAGATTTTGTCACCGGCATCACCCAGGCCTGGGACGATATAGCCTTTGTCGTTCAGCTTCTGATCGATAGCCGCTGTATACAGCTCTACATCCGGGTGCGCTTTCTCAAGAGCTGCGATGCCCTCAGGCGCTGCCACCAGCACCAACACTTTAATGGCATTACAGCCGTGCTCTTTCAGCAAATCAATCGTGGCAATCATAGAACCACCGGTCGCCAGCATAGGGTCCACCACCAGCGCCATACGCTCATCAATGTTTGATGCCAGCTTATGGAAATAAGGCACAGGTTCCAGCGTTTCCTCATCACGATAAATACCGACCGTGCTGATACGGGCACTAGGCATGTGTTCCAGCACACCGTCCATCATACCCAGACCGGCACGCAGAATCGGCACCACTGTCACTTTCTTACCTTTGATTTGATCAACCTCAACCGGGCCATTCCAACCTTCAATGGTAATTTTCTCTGTTTCGAAATCAGACGTCGCTTCATAAGTCAGCAGGCTTCCCACCTCAGTCGCCAGCTCGCGGAACCGCTTGGTGCTGATGTCGGCTTCACGCATCAGGCCAATTTTATGCTTCACCAGCGGGTGTTTTACCTCAACGACTTTCATCTTGGACTCCTACACAACAAAATTTCAAAAAAATCGATCTATTATACACTAGTCCATAGTCTTACAGGTAGGGAATAGCCGCTTATCTGCTTAGCATTTCCCCAGCTGGAATATTTGACGCAAACGTTTTCCTTTCCACCCTGACTGCTGTTATCATACTGCGGATTTTGCGATTTAACCGGTGAGGATCTGTTGTGAGCGGTAATCATTCTTCTCTTAGTTACAAAGATGCAGGTGTCGATATTGATGCAGGGAATGCCTTGGTTGATCGAATCAAAGGTGTAGTCAAACGCACGACTCGTCCTGAAGTCATGGGTGGTCTGGGTGGATTTGGCGCCCTGTGCTCACTGCCGACCAAGTACAAAGAACCTGTACTTGTTTCCGGTACAGACGGTGTAGGAACCAAGCTGCGTCTGGCGATGGATCTGAAAAAGCACGACACCATTGGTATCGACCTGGTCGCCATGTGTGTCAACGATCTGATCGTACAGGGTGCAGAACCGCTGTTTTTCCTCGACTACTATGCCACGGGCAAGCTGGACGTGGACACGGCAGCAAGCGTAGTGAGCGGTATCGGTGAAGGTTGTGTGCAGTCTGGCTGTGCCTTGATCGGTGGTGAAACGGCGGAAATGCCGGGCATGTACCATGGTGAAGATTACGACGTGGCCGGATTTTGTGTCGGTGTCGTGGAAAAATCTGAAATCATCGATGGCACCAAAGTGAAAGCAGGCGATGCACTGATTGCCGTCGCATCCAGCGGCCCTCACTCAAACGGCTATTCTCTGATCCGTAAAATCCTTGAAGTGTCGCAGGCTGATCTGACTCAGGATCTGGAAGGTAAGCCATTGGCTGACCACCTGCTGGAACCCACCCGCATTTACGTGAAATCCGTACTGAAGCTGATGGAAAGCTGCGAACTGCACGCCATCTCTCACATTACCGGTGGCGGTTTCTGGGAAAACATCCCACGCGTACTGCCACAAGGTACAAAAGCGGTTATTGATGGCAAGAGCTGGCAATGGCCAGCCGTGTTCAACTGGCTGCAAACCGCGGGCAATGTGGAAACGCATGAAATGTACCGTACCTTTAACTGTGGCGTTGGCTTGGTCATTGCCCTGCCTCAGGCACAGGCGGAGCAAGCTGTTGCCCTGCTGAATGCTGAAGGCGAGAGCGCCTGGCTGCTGGGAACCATTGCGGATGCTGCCGAGGGTGAAGCCCAGGTGGAGATTCGCTAAGCAATGAAAAACATTGTTGTCCTCATATCAGGCAGCGGCTCTAATTTACAGGCCATCATAGATGCCTGTGAAAACGGCGTGATAGATAACGGCCGCATTGCAGCCGTTATTTCCAATAAATCGGACGCCTATGGCCTGGAGCGGGCGCGACTGGCCGGTATTGCAACGGCCCACCTCGCTGCAAAAGATTATGCCGACCGCGACAGCTTTGATCGCGCACTGGCTGATCTCATCGATGGCTATCAACCGGACTTAGTGGTGCTGGCAGGCTACATGCGTATCCTGAGTGGCGACTTTGTCCGTCACTACCATGGTCGTATGCTGAACATCCACCCCTCCCTGCTGCCTAAGTATACCGGCCTGCACACCCACCAGCGTGCGCTGGAGGCCGGCGATCAGGAACACGGCACCAGTGTGCACTTTGTCACGGAAGAGTTAGACGGTGGTCCGGTCATTCTGCAAGCCAAAGTGCCGATTTTTTCTGATGATACAGCTGAAGATGTGATGGCACGGGTTCAGCAGCAAGAGCACAGAATTTACCCATTGGTGTGTCAGTGGTTCCTGCAAGGACGGGTGATCATGCAAGATGATGCCGCCTTGCTGGACGGCGAGCGTCTGCCACAACAGGGTTACGCCTCGGAAGAGTGATCTTTCGGTGCCAAATACAAAAATGCGGCTATACAGCCGCATTTTTTATATCCAGGGAACAAGATTAACTCGGTGACGGCGGGGGATCTTCCGGTACGGCCAGCACGCGCTTATTGATCAGTTCGCCATAATGGAATACCGCAAATTCACCCGTTGCCATTTTGTGCCAGCGCTCATCATTGGTCAGCGGCTGAGTGGCAATCACAGTCACCACATCATTCGGTGTGGTCTCTTTCTGAAAATCAATGGTGACATCTTCATCAATCAGCGAGGCTTTGCCAAAGGGTGCCCGCCGGGTGATCCAGTGCAGGTTATTCGTACAGTAAGCCAGTACAAACTCACCATCACTGAGCAGCATGTTGTATACGCCGAACTTCCTCAGCTCATCGCAACATTCAGCCACCACCTCAAAGATCTGGCTCCAGTCATCCGGTGGCTGGGGAAACTTGCTGTCAATCTGATTCATCAACCAACAGAAGGCAATTTCGCTGTCTGTATCTCCGACTGACTGAAAGCGCCCGACTTCCAGTTCTTCATACCCTGTCAGCTGGCCATTATGTGCGAAAGTCCAGTAGCGTCCCCATAGCTCACGGGTAAAGGGATGGGTATTTTCCAGACACACCCCACCCCGGTTCGCCTGCCTGATATGGCTGATCACCGCGCAGCTCTTGATCGGGTACTGTTGTACCAGCTCAGCAATTTTAGAATGGCAACTGGGTTTGGGATCTTTGAATGTACGAAACCCTTTACCCTCATAGAAGGTAATGCCCCAGCCGTCTGCGTGCGGGCCGGTTCGCCCACCGCGCTGCATCAGACCGGTGAAACTGAAACAAATATCAGTAGGCACGTTGGCACTCATGCCAAGCAATTCACACATGTTTCCTTATCCCTCAGTCAGGCTGCCGAATTACTCGGCCTCTTCCATTTCCTTTTCAACCAGCATGATAAGAATATGGATGATCTTAATGTGGATTTCCTGAATGCGATCAGCATAACCAAAATGCGGCACACGAATTTCCACATCCGCAATACCGGCCATCTTGCCGCCGTCTTTGCCTGTCAGCGCAATCACTTTCATGCCTTTCGCTTTTGCCGCTTCTATGGCCTTCAAAATATTCGCTGAATTACCTGACGTTGACAGACCAAACAGTACATCGCCTTTCGCACCAACCGCTTCCAGGTAACGGGAGAACACATATTCATAGCCAAAGTCGTTACTGACACAGGACAGATGGCTGGGATCAGAGATCGCTATGCCCGGATAGCCCGGACGGTTATCCCGGTAACGGCCAGTCAGCTCTTCGGCAAAGTGCATCGCATCACAGTGCGAGCCGCCGTTGCCACAGGACAGAACCTTACCGCCTTGTTTGAAAGAGTCTGCCAGCAGCTTTGCGGCAGCCTGAATATCCGCCAGATTTTTTTCATCGCTGATGAATCGGTTCAGAACGTCCGCCGCTTCAGTCAGTTCGGCACGAATGAGATCTTGGTACATAGGCTTTTCTCTGTGAATTGTTGTGTAAAGCAAGGTATTCCCTGCCGGATATGCCCTGACAGGCAGTTTACCCACAAACACTAGGAAGTGTCGACTGACCGGGCTGCAATTGCAGTGATTTTCCCCTCATATCAGCGTCCCGACGGACAAGGAGCCCGGTCTCCTGCCACTTTTACCGCCTTTTGGTCGCCCCTATCCTCCAATGACGATGAGAACCTGCTCAGCAAAACCAAAAAAAGATTTTTACATTTCGCTAAAGATTACCTTACAATCAAATCAAGTGGTATGACCTCTTACCCGAATACAAAATTCATTAAAAATACCCTAAGGGAATATCTCTAATAAGGAGAAGAAAGAATGGCTACACTCGTGTACCTGCTGGGGTTGTTGGGGATAACCGGAGTGCTCGCTTATCACAGAGCCAGCCTCAGAACCTTCACCCTTGTTTTCGCCGTAGCGCTTGCTGTTGGTACTGTGCTGGATATCACCGGCGAATACAGCTGGCTGGCTTTCCTGATCATTGCATTACCGCTGAATCTGCAGGCAATCCGTCAGAAATTACTCAGCAAACCTGCCCTGAAAGCCTTCAAAGGCGTGATGCCGGAAATGTCGCGGACAGAAAAAGAAGCGATCGACGCCGGCACTGTCTGGTGGGAAGCGGATCTGTTTCGCGGTGCGCCGGACTGGAACAAGCTGCATGATATTCCTGCACCACGCCTGAGTGCAGAAGAGAAAGCCTTCCTGGAAGGCCCGGTCAATGAAGTCTGCCGTATGGTCAATGACTTTGAAGTCACGCATGACATGGCCGATCTCCCTCCGGAAGTCTGGCAGTTCCTGAAAGACAAGAAATTCTTTGCCATGATCATCAAAAAAGAGTTCGGTGGTCTGGAGTTTTCGGCTTATGCGCAATCACTGGTACTGCAAAAGCTGTCCAGTGTGTCTATGGTAATGTCATCAACCGTTGGCGTACCTAACTCATTAGGTCCGGGTGAGCTGCTGCAACACTACGGTACAGAAAAGCAGAAAAACCACTACCTTCCCCGCCTCGCAGCAGGTAAAGAAATTCCCTGTTTTGCTCTGACCAGTCCGGAGGCAGGCTCTGATGCCGGCGCGATTCCAGATTTCGGTATTGTCAAAAAAGGCCAGTGGCAGGGTGAAGAAATCCTGGGTATGGAGCTGACCTGGAACAAGCGTTATATCACGCTGGCTCCCGTGGCCACGGTTCTGGGCCTGGCTTTCAAACTCTACGATCCTGAGCATTTGATAGGCGATGAAGAAGAACTGGGTATCACCTGTGCCCTGATCCCGACTCACTTAGACGGCGTGAAGATCGGTCGCCGCCACTTCCCGCTCAACGTACCGTTCCAGAATGGTCCGACTCAGGGCGATAAAATCTTCGTTCCGCTGAGCTACATCATTGGTGGTCAGGAAATGGCGGGACAAGGCTGGCGCATGCTGGTGGAATGCCTGTCGGTCGGCCGCGGTATCACACTGCCATCAAACACCACTGGCGGCCTGAAAACGACAGCCCTGGCAACCGGTGCCTACTCACGTATCCGTCGTCAGTTCAAGCTGCCTATCGGTAAGATGGAAGGTATTGAAGAGCCGCTGGCACGTATTGCCGGTAATGCTTATGTGCTGGACGCTGCCAGCAGCCTGACGGTCTCCGGTATTGATCTCGGTGAAAAGCCGTCGGTTATTTCTGCCATCGTGAAATACCATTGTACTCACCGCAGCCAGCGCGGCATCATCGACGCGATGGACATCATCGGCGGTAAGGGTATCTGCCTGGGTCCAAGTAACTTCCTGGCGCGTGGCTATCAGGGTGCGCCTATCGCGATCACCGTGGAAGGCGCCAATATCCTGACCCGCTCCATGATTATCTACGGTCAGGGTGCCATTCGCTGCCATCCCTATGTGCTGACAGAAATGAATGCTGCCTACAACGAAGACCAGCGTCAGGCACTGATCGACTTTGACGATGCGCTGTTTGGGCATATTGGCTTTGTGATCAGTAATTTGATGCGCTCATTCTGGCTGGGTCTGACCGACGGTCGTGGCTCTTCCTCACCGCGTAAAGACGCCACTAAACGCTATTACCAGCAGTTGAACCGCTACAGTGCCAACATGGCTTTGCTGTCTGATATGTCAATGGCTGTTCTGGGTGGCTCACTGAAGCGTAAAGAACGCCTGTCGGCGCGTCTGGGCGATATCCTGAGTCAGCTGTATCTGGCCTCTGCGACCCTGAAACGTTATGCCGATGACGGCAGTAAGCAAGAAGATCTGCCGCTGGTTCACTGGGGCCTGCAGGATGCGCTGTATCAGACCGAGCAAGCCATCGACCAGTTCCTGCGCAACTTCCCTAACCGTGCCGTTGCCGGACTGCTACGCGTGCTGATCCTGCCGCGTGGTCTGTCTCGTGTTCAACCCAGCGACAAACTGGATCACAAGCTGGCCGTTATGCTGCAAACACCGTGTGAAACCCGTGATCGGTTAGGCCGCGGTCAGTTCCTTGAAGCCATTGAGACTAACCCGGCAGGTATGATGGAAGAAGCGCTGAAAGACATTCTGGCTGCGGAACCTCTATACGATAGAGTCTGTCAGGCTGCCGGTAAAAAACTGCCGTTCATGCAGCTGGATCAAGTGGCTGACACCGGCCTGGCGCTGAAGGCAATCAACGAAGATGAAGCTGAGCTGCTGCGACGCGCTGAAGCTGGCCGACTGCGCACCATCAATGTGGATGACTTCGACCCCCAGCGTTTAGTCGCAGGCGTGGCTGATACGCAGAAAGACATTGAAAATGCTGCGTAACTATTTACTTACGTAACAGCCTGCTTGCGTAAACACATCTGCTTGTTTAAAGCACAAACCAAAAGGGAAGCATAGCGCTTCCCTTTTTCTTTTCATCTGATTGTCCGGCCTGATTAACATGGCACCCAATTCAGGGATCAGTGCGCCTTAGACGGCTAGACCTTCATATCCGGTGGTATTTCCAATTTCGGTGCTTCCGGTTCGGCTGCAACCGATTTTGTTCGTCTTTTTCTCAGCATCACAAAGACCAGCGCCATCAATACCATCACACCGTTCCCCGCCAGAATCATTTTCCATGCCTGCCTGCGGGCGGCCAGCTGTTCTTCGAGCCGCTGTTTTTCAGCTTCAAGCCGGGCTTTTTCCTCTTGCCGGGCACGGTACTCTGCCAGGTTCTTATCCAATTGCAGTACCGACGTAATGGCAAAATGGCTTTTCTCTAACGGAAAAACCAAAGGCCGCTTTTTATAGGTGTCCGTCGCGTAAAGCCAGCCGGACCAGGCATAACTGCCGGGCTGGTGCAAATTAGGAACGGCAACGTTCAGGTTAGTTGTCTCTGGCTGAGACTGCTCCTGACTGACGGTCACGCTGCCATCAGGAGCTTCCTGCTCGACATGTACTGACACAGAACCTGGCTCAATCATGCCTTCTTCAGAGGTCACTACCAACTGATGGGCATCTTCCTGCGCTCTTGCCTGAATGAAAGTGGATAAGACCGGCGGCGGATAAACCATGACCTGCTGCTCATGGGTACGAAGAAAAATGCCATTACCTGAGGTGATCTTCACTCGGTATCGACCCGGCTGGATGTGTACCGGCAGGGCGACGGTAAACACACCGTCGCCGGGGGCTTCATCAAGCTTCAGCCCATCATCGGCAAACTCACCCAATGACAGAGGGGTGGGTAAAGCATCTTCAGACTGCGTTTCAGGCTCGTCCACATATTCATAGAAATTCACCGACATCTTGACGCTGTCAAGAAAATCCCTGTCAGTGAGCAGCTCACCATCCTGGGTCAGACGAGCGGTGAATTTGTAAGATTCACTCTGATACAGTCGTTCCGGCAACGGTGCCGCATCCAGCTTCAGGTTGGAAAGCACCTTGACCTGATTCTTATCACTCACCCGGCCAACCGCCTGCCAGGGGCCCGGCATCGGGTTTTCAATCGTGATAATGTCCCTGCCCGGCTCTTCGTGCCAGGCGACATTATCCGGATGCCGCCACGGATAGTATTTCTCCCCGTCCGGCCTGACCAGGACCACATTCTGGTTCTCGGTCTCTCTTTCTACCACGAAGGCCACTTGCTTGATGGTAGGATCAACCCGAAATCGGTTGTCCAGCCAGGACGCTGCCTGCACGCTTTGCGTACCAAGCAGCACCGGGATCAATGTAGACAGTAACGCTAGCCTTCGCATGCTTCTCCTATCGACGCCAGAGTGTGACGTCGCCTTTTTTCTCAATGATATCCAGACGCGCTTCATGCGCTTCTAGTTCATCGGCAGAAGCACGGATAATCTTTAATGTTTTCCTTCCCGGGGCAAGACGGCGTATCCCGCTTTCTGCACCACTGTCACTTTCTTCACCGGCGGCATTTAATGCCAGCGAGGTCTGCCCGCCCGTCATCATCAGATAAACGTCGGCCAGGATCTCCGCATCGAGCAAAGCGCCGTGCAGTGTACGGTGAGAGTTATCAATACCGTAGCGCGAACAAAGTATGTCCAGATTATTGCGTTTACCCGGGAAGATTTTCTTCGCCATGTCCAGGGTATCGGTCACCGAGCAAAAGTCGGTGGTTTTTCCGATCGAAGGATCCAGCTTCCTGAATTCATAATCCATGAAACCGATATCGAAGGGGGCGTTATGTGCGACCAGCTCAGCACCGCGGATAAAATCCATAAACTCGTGATGGATGTCAGCATAGGTCGGCTTATCACGCAGAAACTCGTCCGTAATACCATGAACAGCAACAGCTTCTGGATCAATCGGACGATCCGGTTTGATGTAGACGTGGAAGGTCCGTCCGGTGAATTTTCGGTTGATGATTTCCACAGCACCGATTTCAACGATGCGGTGCCCTTCATAGTGAGGGCCGGTCATATTCATACCTGTGGTTTCGGTATCAAATACAATTATGCGTTCATTGGTGGCTTTCATAGTATCGGTTATGTCAGACTAGAGTTTTAATAAAGATGAATACTACCAAAGATGACCAAGCAGGTAGAGATTTTCACCGACGGTTCTTGCCTCGGCAACCCAGGCCCAGGTGGCTATGGCACAATTTTACGTTATAAAGGTCATGTCAAAGAGCTCAATGATGGCTTTTTCATGACCACCAATAACCGCATGGAACTGCTAGCGGCCATAGTCGGACTGGCCAGCCTCAAAGAATCGTGCGAGGTAGATTTAACCACAGATAGCCAATATGTACGTCAGGGGATCACACAGTGGATCCACAACTGGAAAAAGCGCGGCTGGAAAACAGCAGATAAAAAGCCGGTCAAAAACGCCGATCTGTGGCAGCAGTTGGATCAGGAAACGCAACGCCATCAAGTGCGCTGGCACTGGGTAAAAGGCCATGCCGGTCATCCCGAAAATGAACGCTGTGACGAACTGGCCCGCCAGGCAGCCGAATCCCCCTCGAAAGACGATACCGGTTACCGGGAAAGCTGACGGCTCGCAGCCGGAGTTATCCCGACTGTTTCTTGTTAGCCTGAGAGCGGCAGTTCACTCTGATAGGCGTGAGTTGCCGCCGCAGCTTCCAGCTTGGTTTAATCGGCTTGAGTGGAAAAGTGCGCTTTCTGGCTACAATCAGATAAATCCCGCCGATTCCGGAGAAGGATCCCGATAGCATGCTTTCTGCCCAGGCAGAAAACGCCGGATACCGGGTCGGAGGTAAAATCGCCAGATTTTCATGAAATACCACTTCGTAATTCAAGACCCCCAGCCAGTCTTTGACCCGGATAGGCATGAACATGCGTCCCGACCAAGGCGCACGTTTCCGGTTCCAGGGCAACAGCCCCCGCATACCGTGCAAGCTGAGAGGATTATAACCCGTGATCAGCAAATAGCCGTCATCGACCAGCACCCTGTCCACTTCCCGAAGCAAGGTATGGGGATCACCACAGAAATCCAGCTGATGCGCTAACACACAGGCATCAAAGGATTTTTCCAGAAAAGGTAAGGCCATAGGATCCGCTTCAAGATTGCGAAGCGGATTATCGCGATCAATACAAACCTGATGGCGGATGTTACAATGACCACTGACTAATTCGCAGCTCAGGCCGCCCAACTTCAGCATGTGGTAGCCAAAGAGTCTCGGCCACCATTCATCCAGCTGAGCCTGAAGCATTTGTGCCGCCCATTCTCCCTGAACCAGCTGAGACCAGGAATAGGGTGTGTCGATTTCTTTTATCGTGCGGGCTGGCTTCATAAATGATGACTCACACATCAAGGACTGGAGACAATTTCATGCTAACTATTAAGAGCATACCTGCATTTAACGACAATTACATCTGGCTAATTCAAGGGCCGGATAACCGCTGTGTTGTTGTTGACCCGGGCGACGCCACTCCTGTTCTGGATTGCTTACAAGCTAACACTCTGACACTTGAAGCAATCCTGATTACCCATCACCATCATGACCATGTTGGCGGAATCAGTGAACTGAAGCGGGCTTTCCCCTCATGTAAGATAGTCGGCCCAGGCGCAGAAGCCATTCCCGGATTGACACAGTCGGTCGAAGATGGCGATCAGGTAGATATTTTCGGCGAACGTTTCATGGTGCTGGGCTTACCCGGTCATACCTCGGGACATATTGCCTATGTTGGCGATGGCAAACTTTTCTGCGGCGACACATTATTCTCAGCTGGCTGTGGCCGTCTGTTTGAAGGCACGGCAGCCCAGATGTACAATTCGTTACAAAAATTAGCCGCATTGCCAGACGAAACAGAAGTTTTCTGTGCGCATGAATATACCAGTAGTAATCTGGCCTTTGCGCTAGTTGCAGAGCAGGATAATCCCCACCTGCAGCGTTACCGTGAAGAGGTCAGTCAGCGACGTGCCCGTGGAATAAGTACGATCCCAACGACTTTAGGACTGGAAAAACGCGTCAATCCGTTTTTACGCTGTGATCAGCCAAGTATCAAAAAAGCTGTTTCAGATAAAGCGTTTAACGATAGTGACCTGGAAACCTTCGCAGCCCTCAGACGCTGGAAGGACAATTTTTGAAGGACGGTCACTTGTAACCAGCACCTTTCGCCAAGTATTATCACCTGCGATTTTGGCTAAAGGCAGGTTACATGAAATCCCGATTTTTTTTAGCGAGTGCGCTGCTTCTGGCTGGTTGCCAAATAACAGGAAATTCTCAACAAGAGCCTGTGGCAACTAATCAGGAAAGTTCAGCTGCAGCGCAAGATAATAACAATACAGATACAGGCACAGCAGACAAGTCAGTGACCGCATTGGATACAGCAATGGCTGCTGTTGCTCCGCCAGCCCCCGTGGTGACACCACAGGAACAGGATGATGCATGGCAGCGTATCGCCATGCAGCTCAAATTCGATGTCCCGGATAACAAACGTGTCAATTATTACCGTAACTGGTATCTTCGCCACCCCGGACATCTCACTATCGTCGCTTCACGTGCAGAACCTTTCCTCTATTACATTACTGACGCTGTCGAAAAACGTGGCATGCCGCTGGAATTGGTCCTGCTGCCTATCGTAGAAAGCTCATTTGATCAGTTTGCCTATTCGCATGGCCGCGCGGCCGGTTTGTGGCAAATCATCCCAGGTACAGGCCGCCAGTTTGGCCTGAAGCAAAACTGGTGGTATGACGGTCGCCGCGATGTCGTCCAGTCAACCGAAGCAGCCCTTGACCTGCTTGAGTACCTCAACCGCCGTTTCGATGGTAACTGGCTGCATGCTCTTGCCGCTTATAACTCAGGAGAAGGCAGAGTATTCCGGGCGATTCGCGAGAATAAGAAAGCCGGTAAGCCTACAGACTTCTGGTCACTGAATCTGCCGGAAGAGACCAGCGGATACGTGCCAAAGCTGCTGGCTGTCGCTGACATCGTCCGTAATCAAAGCAAATACGGCGTCGATATTCCTTTCATTGCCAATGAACCTGCGGTTGAAACCGTCGATCCAAAAACTCAGATGGATTTGGCTATGGCCGCCAAATATGCAGGACTTTCTCTTTCAGAGCTGAAATCGCTCAACCCTGCTTATAATCAGTGGGCAACAGCACCTGAAGGCCAGACGCATCTCCTGCTGCCAGTAGCTAATGTCGCGACTTTCAATCAGTCCTTTGAAAAGAATGGCCGACAGGGCATGAAAGTCGTGCGCTATCAGGTCAAAGCCGGAGACAGCCTGAGCGTGCTGGCCAAGAAGCACCATACTTCGGTTGATCTCATTCAACGGGCTAACAAAATGGCAGGTTCAGGCATCAGAGCAGGTAAGCATATCCTTATCCCTGTTGCTATGAATGGTGAAAATGCACTTCCAAGCTTGACCGAAGTTCGCTCCCAGGTCAGCCACGGCAGCGGATACCGCACGATTTACAAAGTGGAGTCCGGTGACAGTTTGTGGACCATTGCGAAAAAACAGAAAGTCAGTATTAAAGAGCTGATGAAGTGGAATGGCTTAAGCAAGCAATCAACGCTTCGCGTCGGACAAAAGCTGAACATCTGGAAAACCAGTCAAAGCGGCGGTGTGATCAGAACGGTTTTCTATGAAGTCCGTACCGGCGACAACCTCAGTGCTATCGCTGATCGTTTCAATGTAAAATTGGCAGATGTGATTAAATGGAACCAGCTGGGAAGCCAGAAGTACCTCAAGCCGGGCCAGAAGCTGAAGCTGTTTGTCGATGTCACTAAGGTGAGCGTATGATGCCGTCCAGCAATCCATTTATCGCTTTACTGGACTTGTTTCGCTCCCCGGCAGATTGCTTTACCGCATTGCACCAGCGCCCTAAATGGGCGCTGTTACCTTATCTGCTATTGATACTCACCCCCTTTGGTTTGTGGGGCAGTTACTTTAATCAGGTCGATCTGGCCTGGCTGCAGGACACACTTCGCAACCAGTTACCCCAACTGACAGAAGAAAATCAGCTTGATTGGCTGTCACGCGAAGTGCTGCTTGCCGGAGAAGTGTTCAGTGATATTTTTGGTCGCACTGCCAACCTCCTGCTTTTGGCGCTTTGGTTGAATCTGGCGACCAAGAACAGCAAAGCGCCACAAAGTTTCGGCAAGTGGCTGGCTGCGAGCTGCTTTATTATGCTGCCAACTCTGATCGGTGATCTGGCCAGCTATCTGAATGTATTGTTCAATCCAGCGCAAGTACTGCCAAACGCCGCTGACTTGAACAGCCTGAACGCTTTCATCAAACTGCCGATGCATCATCCCTGGGCCGCTTTTGCCTCCAGCATTCCTTTGCTTGCACCATGGTATATTGCGCTTAGCTATATAGCTGTCAGCCTGTGGTGTGGTATTGAGCGCGCCAAAGCCATTGTTATTGCCGCATTACCTTGGCTGCTGGTCGTTACTGTTTGGCCCCTTTTGATTCTAGCAGCCTGAAACGGGCAATGATTGGATGGTGATCTGAGGCATCAGTTACTGGTGCCTCTGCCTGTTCCAGCTTCAGACCACGGTAGAACAGGTGATCAAGCGGCCAGCCGAGGATTCTGATTCGCAGATCTTTTTCCATTGTCGCCTCATGAAGTGCTAACTGTTCAGCGAACTCTTGAACCACCGCCATCCGCTCCTCGCGCCAGGTGTTGAAATCTCCGGCCACGATCACAGGGCCTTCTGCCTTACCAATCTGATTGGCTAATGCTGCAAACTGCGCCCGATACTCATCCACCCCCCAGGCAAAATTAATTCCATGCAAATTCACTACAGTGAGGGTTGAGCCATCTGATAATGGGTATCTCGACAACAATGCAGATTTAGGTAAACGAAGCCAGGGCTCTACCGCCAGATAAGCACAGGTCTTTTCTGCCTTTTCCCGTGACAAGTTCATTACCCCCGCAGGGGTATCTAAGAAGGTAAAAGCATTTGCCATTGTCACCTGCCAGCGACTTTCTTGCAGGTACTGGCCTAGCTCCTGAGTTAATTTCGCCTCCTGTAACAGGACTAAATCACTGTCTGCACTAAACCCGACGAGAGCCTGATGCCAGCTATCTCGCTGCTGCTTGTAAATATTCCAGACCGTAATACTTAACTCACCATTTTTATCTATCGACGCTGCTGATGCATTTTCAACACAGCGAATACTGTACTGGCTAACCTGAGCGCCAGACGCAACTTCAGGCTGTTCTGGTACATTAAAGGCCAGATATGCACCAGTCACGACCACCGCCATCAGAAACAAAGCCAAGTAACTCAATTTTTTCAGCATCAGTACACCCTTCAGCTCGATTGATCATATTGGTAAGCAAGTTGTTATATTATCAGTCGGCTGGCTTCAGACATACCCTAAGTGAACCTGTTGCAAAATCCTCAAAGCCAGTAACACAGATGGATAACTGAGCAGGAAACAGAAGGTGACTGGAAGAATTGAGACGCGCTGAACCACAGACAAAAAAGCCCCGTCCTAAGACGAGGCTTTCTATAGGTGGCAGGGGATGACGGATTCGAACCGCCGACATTCGGTTTTGGAGACCGACGTTCTACCGGGCTGAACTAATCCCCTGCAAGCTATTGCTAGCTAATAAGTGGCGGAGCGGACGGGACTCGAACCCGCGACCCCCGGCGTGACAGGCCGGTATTCTAACCAACTGAACTACCGCTCCACACGGCCGAAACCAGAGTAAATCTGATTTCTAAATAGGAAGCCTGGCGATGTCCTACTCTCACATGGGGAGACCCCACACTACCATCGGCGCTGCTGCGTTTCACGTCTGAGTTCGGCATGGGATCAGGTGGGTCCGCAACGCTATGGTCGCCAAGCAAATTCTGGTTGAAAATATCCCGCTGGTTATAAAGCCCGCTATCGGCGTTAAGTGGCTCTCTCGTTCGGTCATTTAGCGTACTAAACTCCCTCTCTCGACTCACAACTTGCCTTGCTATCGAACTTTATCCCGGCGCTACCTGAGCAGGTGGGATATTTTCACAATTCTGGAAACTAACTAGTGTTCTCAGCACAACATTCAAGTGCTTATGGAGTCCGTAAAACCCCTTGGGTGTTGTATGGTTAAGCCTCACGGGCAATTAGTACAGGTTAGCTGAGCGCCTCACAACGCTTACACACCCTGCCTATCAACGTTCTAGTCTCGAACAGCCCTTCAGGAGGCTCAAGGCCTCAGGGATGACTCATCTCAGGGCTCGCTTCCCGCTTAGATGCTTTCAGCGGTTATCGATGCCGAACTTAGCTACCGGGCAATGCG
>NZ_KE384322.1:30010-283286 GCF_000425165.1 Photobacterium halotolerans DSM 18316 | reverse complement strand
TGTGCTGAGAACACTAGTTACCTTTCCCAGATTGTGATTTATCGCCTGCGGGCGGTAGATAAAGCATTTGCTTGGCGACCATAGCGTTGCGGACCCACCTGATCCCATGCCGAACTCAGACGTGAAACGCAGCAGCGCCGATGGTAGTGTGGGGTCTCCCCATGTGAGAGTAGGACATCGCCAGGCTTTCATTGCCCATCTTGGGTGATAGCTCGCATCTTTTGATACTTGCGATGCTCATGTGCTAATGCACACTGCGCTTCTCAGTTCAAAATCTGCATCGCATCACGCAAGATGACCGAAACAAAGCAGTAAGCGTAAGACTTTGTTTAGATAAAATTTTGCTGGTATAGCTCAGTTGGTAGAGCGCACCCTTGGTAAGGGTGAGGCCCCCAGTTCAAATCTGGGTACTAGCACCAGAATTTGCTTAGCGACAATAGCGCTGTGGAACCACCTGATCCCTTGCCGAACTCAGACGTGAAACGCAGCAGCGCCGATGGTAGTGTGGGGTCTCCCCATGTGAGAGTAGGACATTGCTAAGCTCCCCCTTCAAAACCCAGCCTTTGGCTGGGTTTTTTCATTTCTGCTATCTGCTATTTTCAGCGTCTCTTCCGCTACTTCATTGCTTTCATTAGAATTATTCATTATCTCCTTAACTATCTATAATTCTTTTAATGCGGTAATGCTTGCAGTGTGAATAGAAATTCTATAATTTTTGGGTATCTGGACGTCTGTACATCTTAGGGAGAGCAACATATGCCCATTAAAATTCCTGATCAGTTACCGGCAACGGATATTCTCCGCAGTGAGAATATCTTTGTCATGTCTGCAAAACGCGCTGCCAGTCAGGAAATTCGCCCGCTGAAGGTATTGTTGCTTAATCTGATGCCGAAAAAAATTGAAACTGAAACTCAGTTTCTCCGTCTGTTATCCAACAGTCCCCTGCAGGTGGATGTTGAGTTACTGCGAATTGATAACCGCCCGACCAAAAATACGCCAACGGAGCATCTGGACACCTTCTACCGGCAGTTCGAAATGGTAAAGCACAGAAATTTCGACGGCTTGATTGTGACAGGTGCTCCGCTGGGCCTGGTGCAGTTTGAAGATGTGCTGTACTGGGAAGAAATCCAGGCCATTCTGAACTGGGCGAAAGGACATGTCACTTCGACCATGTATGTGTGCTGGGCCGCTCAGGCTGGACTTAAGCTGATGTACGATTTGCCTAAGCGTACCCGCAAAGAGAAATTGTCAGGTATCTACACCCATAGGGTTCACAATCCACATCACCCCCTTTTGAGAGGGTTTGACGATACCTTTTGGGCTCCCCACTCGCGCTATGCCGACTTCTCACCTGAGTTCTTATCCGAGCACACTGATCTGGACATTCTGGCCACCTCTGATCAGGCAGGTGTGTATCTGGCCACTACCAAAGA
Source organism: Photobacterium halotolerans DSM 18316 (assembly GCF_000425165.1). Taxonomy (GTDB): domain Bacteria; phylum Pseudomonadota; class Gammaproteobacteria; order Enterobacterales; family Vibrionaceae; genus Photobacterium; species Photobacterium halotolerans. Next base: position 281,853 of record NZ_KE384322.1, on the reverse strand, counting down.
TAAGCGCAATGTTTTCGTGACCGGGCATCCTGAATACGATGCTCATACATTACATAATGAATATATGCGTGATTTGGGGGAGGGGATGGAGCCCAAGATCCCGGTGAATTATTATCAGGATAATGATCCGGATAAACCGCCTGTGGCGAGTTGGCGCAGCCATGGTCATCTGCTGTTTGCTAATTGGCTGAACTATTGTGTTTACCAGCAAACGCCTTATGATCTGGAGCATTTCTCGGAAGACAAATTCACCAAGGACGACTGACTGACGTTGCCCTGACCATGAAAAAGACCTGCCAAAGCAGGTCTTTTTCATGGTCAGGGTTCAGGTATTCAGGATTTTGGATCGGTTTCCGGCTGTTGGTGGGGATGGGCGGTGGGTTTGTTGTCTTTCGCTTTGTTCGCTTCCCAGACTTTGGCTTTTTCGATCATAGGTGTGATGGTAGAGCCCTGGATCAGGATAGAGAACACCACAACCGAGTAGGTCATCACCAGAATAATCTCTTTCACATCAATGTTTTTTTCCGGAATGACGATAACACCGGCAGGGATCGCCATCGCCATTGCCAGCGCCAGGCCACCACGCAAGCCACCCCAGGTGAGGATTTTCACCGATTCGGGATTGTATTGGCGATAGCGCTTAAAGCCGAGGTACGACAGCTTCACACTCAGATAGCGCGCCAGCAGTACCAGCGGTACCGCAATCACCATCAGTGTCCAGTCTTCCTCATGGAAGCTGAATGACAGCATGCTCATACCAATCAGCAGGAAGAGTACACCGTTCAGGAACTCATCAACCAGTTCCCAGAAGTGATCCAGATGATCCTCACTCTCTTTAGAAAAGCCGATATAACGGGTCCAGTTGCCTATCATGATACCGGAGACCACCATAGCGAGCGGCCCGGACACATGAATCACATCGGCAAAAGCATACCCTGCCGTTGGGATCCCCAGGGTCAGCAGCAGCTCCATGGAGTGATCATCGGTCGAACTGATCAGGTAATGGAACAGCAGGCCGAGAACAAAACCATAGGTTATGCCGCCAATGGCTTCCTGCAGGAAAAGATGGCCAACGCCCAGCACAGTAGGGGCTTCATCACCAAAGGCGATGGTAAACAAAGTCACGAAGATGACCAGACCAAAACCATCGTTAAACAGCGACTCACCCTCAATCTGGGTGGAGATGCGGCGCGGTGCGTGCAGTTTTTTCACTATCGCCAGCACGGCTATCGGGTCAGTCGGTGAAATTAATGCGCCGAACAGCAGGCAGTAAATCAGGTCAAACTGGATTCCCAGCATCTGGCATATCCACCACAGACTGCCACCGATGAAGAAAGTGGAGAACAGTGTGGCCCCCAGAGCCAGAATGGTGATTTCCCATTTTTGATCTTCGAGATGTGGCAACTTGATGCCTAACCCGCCGGCAAAGAGCAGGAAGCCCAGTATGCCTTTTAGCAGAAAGCTTTCGAAGTCGATCTGACCCAGCTGTTCCGCTGCGATTTCTTCCAGGTGAAACCAGCCGTTGTGACCTGCGACCACAATCCCGAGCGATAAAATAATAGCACCGGCTGTGATGGCGATAGTGGTTTGCATCTTGCCTATTTTGTGGTTAATAAAGGCAATAACCATCGCGGCGGCGGCGAGAAAACAGAGGGTACTGTATACCGACATCCTTGATCCTCATCTGTTGTTAAAGTGTTAAGCAAAAATTGTGACAAAATATAAATGTTCGGGCCTCTGATAGCCATAAAAACTTTAGGCTTATGCTTGGATAATAAGTTTTCGTAAACGATGTATGGACGTCTAGATTTCCAATCAGGCTGTGATAGGATGTTAGCAGCTGATAGGTTTAAGTGTAAGGAAGTAAGCAGTGTCGAAGGGTACGGATTTATTACAAAAGCGACTTAAGGAACAGATCCTCATTATAGATGGGGGCATGGGCACCATGATCCAGAGCTACAAGCTGGATGAAGAGGATTACCGTGGTGAACGTTTTTCTGATTGGCATTCGGATCTTAAAGGCAATAACGATCTGCTGGTACTCACCCAGCCACAACTGATCAAGGATATTCACTCCGCTTACCTTGAGGCCGGCGCCGATATTCTTGAGACCAACACCTTCAACGCAACGACCATCGCCATGGCTGACTATGACATGGAGAGCCTGAGCGCTGAGATTAATTTCGAAGCGGCTAAGCTGGCCCGCCAGGCGGCTGATGAATGGACGGCGAAAACCCCGGACAAACCGCGCTTTGTGGCCGGTGTACTCGGTCCGACCAACCGTACCTGTTCAATATCGCCGGATGTCAACGATCCGGGTTTCAGGAACGTGTCGTTTGATCTGCTGGTAGAAGCGTATTCCGAATCAACCCGCGCCCTGATAGCCGGCGGGGCCGATATCATTCTGATTGAAACGATTTTTGATACCCTGAATGCCAAAGCCTGTGCGTTTGCCGTGGATACGGTCTTTGAAGAGCTGGGTGTGACTTTACCTGTCATGATTTCAGGCACAATCACCGATGCTTCCGGCCGTACCTTATCAGGACAAACTACTGAAGCCTTTTACAATTCTCTGCGACACGTTAAACCTGTTTCGTTTGGCCTTAACTGTGCATTGGGGCCGGATGAGCTGCGCCAGTATGTGGAAGAATTATCACGTATTTCGGAGTGTGCGGTCTCAGCGCACCCGAATGCCGGTCTGCCCAATGCGTTTGGTGAATATGATCTGGAAGCGGCTGAAATGGCCGAGCATATCAAAGAGTGGGCAGAGTCCGGCTTCCTGAACCTGGTGGGCGGTTGTTGTGGCACCACGCCAGAGCATATTCGTGAAATGGCCCGGGTGACGGCGAATGTCGCGCCCCGTCAATTGCCTGAGATCCCTGTGGCCTGCCGCTTGTCAGGTCTCGAGCCGCTGACCATTGAAAAAGACACTTTATTTGTCAATGTCGGTGAGCGCACCAATGTGACCGGTTCGGCCCGTTTTCGTCGCCTGATCAAAGAAGAGCTGTATGACGAAGCGCTGGAAGTGGCGCGTCAGCAGGTGGAAGCCGGCGCTCAGATCATCGATATCAATATGGACGAAGGCATGCTGGATGCCGAAGCTGCCATGGTGCGCTTTCTGAATCTGTGCGCTTCTGAGCCTGAAATCTCCCGCGTCCCTATTATGATTGACTCCTCCAAGTGGGAAATACTGGAAGCCGGCCTGAAGTGCGTACAGGGAAAACCCATTGTTAACTCAATTTCTCTCAAAGAAGGCAAAGAGAAGTTTGTTGAGCAGGCGAAACTGATCCGCCGCTATGGTGCAGCTGTGATTGTGATGGCGTTCGACGAGGTCGGTCAGGCCGATACCCGTGAGCGTAAGATAGAGATCTGTACCAATGCCTACCGCATTCTGGTGGATGAGGTGGGTTACCCGCCGGAAGATATCATTTTTGACCCGAACATTTTCGCGGTAGCCACCGGGATTGATGAGCACAATAACTACGCGGTGGATTTCATTGAAGCCGTAGGAGACATCAAGCGCACTCTGCCGCATGCAATGGTGTCGGGCGGCGTATCGAATGTGTCTTTCTCGTTCCGTGGTAATGAACCTGTGCGGGAAGCGATTCATGCCGTGTTCCTGTATCACTGTTTCAAAAACGGCATGGATATGGGCATAGTGAATGCCGGTCAGCTGGCCATTTACGATGATCTGGCAGACGAGCTGCGCGAAGCGGTGGAAGATGTTGTGTTGAACCGCCGGGATGATTCTACTGAGCGCCTGCTGGATCTTGCGGACAAATACCGGGGCAGCGGCGAAGCGGTAGAAGATAAAACGGCCGCCGAATGGCGCGGCTGGCCGGTCGATAAGCGTCTGTCCCATGCGCTGGTCAAAGGGATCACTGAGTTTATTGTTGAAGATACCGAAGAAGCCCGTCAGAACGCAGAAAAACCGTTAGAGGTCATAGAAGGGCCTTTGATGGCAGGGATGAACATAGTCGGTGATCTGTTCGGTGAAGGGAAAATGTTCCTGCCTCAGGTGGTGAAATCAGCCCGGGTGATGAAACAGGCGGTCGCCTATCTCGAACCTTACATCAATGCCGAGAAGCAGGCCGGGCGCACTAACGGCAAAATACTGCTCGCCACGGTGAAAGGCGATGTGCACGATATCGGCAAAAACATTGTCGGTGTGGTGCTGCAGTGTAATAACTACGAGATCATCGACCTGGGTGTCATGGTGTCTTGCGACAAGATCCTGAAAGTGGCCAAAGAAGAGAAGGTCGATATTATCGGTCTCTCCGGGCTGATCACTCCTTCACTCGATGAAATGGTGCATGTCGCCAAAGAAATGGAGCGTCAGGGCTTTGATCTGCCTCTGCTGATTGGCGGGGCAACCACCTCCAAGGCCCACACGGCGGTCAAAATTGAGCAGAACTACCATGCCCCGGTCGTTTATGTCTCAAACGCCTCGCGTGCTGTCGGGGTATGTTCGGCACTCTTGTCGGATGTCCAGCGACCGGCGTTTGTTGAGCGTCTTGACCAGGAATACGAGGTGGTGCGTGAACAACACGCCCGCAAGCGTCCACGAAGTGCCCCTGTCAGCCTGGAAGCTGCCCGTGCCAATAAAGTGGCGATCGACTGGAATAGCTACACCCCTCCCGCGCCGCAAAAACCGGGGATCCACGTGTTCAAGGATTTTGATATTGCGACCCTGCGGCGTTATATCGACTGGACGCCCTTCTTTATGACCTGGTCGCTGAGCGGCAAATATCCCACTATTCTGCGTCATGAAGTCGTGGGTCAGGAAGCCCAGCGCTTATTTGACGATGCCAACCAACTGCTGGATGAGATCGAAGCCAGCGGCATGATCAAGGCCAATGGCGTCTGTGGTTTGTTCCCGGCCAATAATATTGGTGATGATATCGAAGTCTACACCGATGAGAGCCGAACCCAGGTGCTGACAACCTTGCGCGGACTGCGCCAGCAGACAGAAAAACCCAAAGGGCCGAATTACTGTCTGTCGGATTACATTGCCCCGAAAGAAAGCGGTAAAGCTGACTGGATCGGAGCCTTTGCGGTAACCGGCGGTATCGGTGAATATGAGATTGCCGATCAGTTCAAAGCCAAAGGCGACGACTACAACGCGATCATGATTCAGGCGGTGGCTGATCGTCTTGCCGAAGCCTTTGCCGAATTCATGCACGAGACTGTCCGCAAGGAGATCTGGGGCTATGCGCCGGACGAGAACCTGAGCAACGAAGATCTGATCCGTGAAAAATACCAGGGTATCCGGCCTGCGCCAGGCTATCCCGCTTGCCCTGAACACACAGAGAAAGGCGAGATTTGGAAGCTGTTGGATGCTGAAGCCAATACCGGCATGATCCTGACGGAAAGCTACGCCATGTGGCCGGGCGCAGCCGTATCGGGCTGGTACTTCTCACACCCGGAATCGCGCTATTTTGCCGTCGCCCAGATCCAGCGCGATCAGATGGAAAGCTACGCCGAGCGTAAAGGCTGGGATGAGCTTGAAGCGGAGAAATGGCTGGGGCCAAATCTTTGATGCTTGTTCACTGAAGACAAAAAGGCGCTCATTGAGGGCCTTTTTTATTACTGTAAGGTGCTGTTTTAATTATGTTTTTTGTTTATTTGTGGCCACATAATGCCCACGACATAAATTTTTAATGGGCAGGGTATAGATCTGAAATCACATGCAGTAATAGATACTTTGGTAAAGAGGGTGCTAGATACAAAGTAAAGCCTAGCTTAACAATCCGGTTTTGTAGGTGAAGGTGCAGACTGTTTGAGATTAATCTAGTGCAAGTGAGAGGATACTGAAACCTGAGTTTTCTTTGGCAGATGTATACGCGATTGTATCTACATCAACTACGTTCAAAATTTTGATAAAACAAAGCCCTCACATTGGAGGGCTTTGTTCTCTTGTGCCATTGTGTTAGAAATATCACCGTATTTCAGGGAAAGGGTTCTACACTAGCTAAAAACTCTTTGTGCCATTGCGCTAGACATTTCGAAGGGTTTAACTTCGGAGGGGTCTGCACCAGCTATGTCAATAATACGATACCCTATGTCACAAGTCAAATCACGAAAGCTAATGCTAACCGGTGAATATGCTAAGCTAGCTTTAAATGAGAACAAGCGAAGAAAAATGAAAGAGTCAATACGTTACGAAAAAGTCAAACCGTATGTTTCTGGGCCAAGAATTGGTACTTATGAAAACTTTTTCCAAGAACATTCGGTTGAAGAGATTTATGGCGTCTATCTTTGGAACAAGGTGTTATGCGGCTCTATTTATCCTTTGCTCCAAGCAACTGAAGTCGCATTAAGAAATGCAATCAACGCACCTGCGGAAAAAGAATTTGGAAGCTATTGGTATGAGGCCATAGAGCACAATTTGCGTAATAAACGTCGTAACACGCAAGACTACAACCATACTAACCTTATAAACAAATTCGAATTAGCTAGGAAAAATGTTGTAAAAAAGCTCAACGAATCAAGAAAGAAAGCTAATCTTACAGCATTGCCCTCAACTCATCAGCCAGATTTTAATCTTGTTGTTGCTGCAACAGACTTTAGCACATGGGAGTTTGCACTTCATACTTGCCACTATAGAGTCAATAACTCTAATTTTCTTTGGCCTAAGTTAAGTAAAAAAGCTTTTAAAAATTGGCCAACCCAAAGTTCATCAGATTTTCACAAACACATATATCCAATTGTTTCAGAATTAAGGCAGTTTAGAAACCGTCTTTCTCATCATGAACCACTGTGGAAAGGTATCTCAGTTACAACAGAGGAAGAAGCCCTTAAGTTCCTCTCAAATAAAATTGATAAAATTGAAGAGCTTATACGTATAATCTCCTCAGAGAAGACACAGTTGCTAAATCTGCAAAATTTAATAGTAAAAGCCAGATTTACCGCTTCAAAAGAGATGCTGGATCAATGCCGCTATCGCTCAAAAGGAAAGCAAATCAGCATACGGAAGAAGAAAAAACTAAAACAATTCTTACAAGAGTTAAAACAAAAAAAATCACCAATGCTAGTTAATGTTGCTGGTCAAAGTTACTTAGTAGAAGCAATTTGACCAATACTTAACACCCATAACTTAAATGCCCACCTGTTAGGTGGGCCATAGTTTATTTTCTCACACGCTTCCGCTTCACCGTCGCATTCTTCGCTTTCACCACACGGCCCCCTTTGGCGAATCGGTAGCCTTTCTTCAGTGTGCCGTTACTTTTCAGTCCAGTCTTAGCCATGCTTTTTCCCCAGCTGTACGTTAGTTTCCAGTATTGTTAGCCGCTTGTCCTGCTTGTACAGCACGATGAGCAGCGCGATCATGGTGGGCGGTAAGCCCATCGCGGTCAGTTGTTGCAGTATTTCTATCAAGTCGGTTTCCCTCTGAATTTGTGTGAGAAGAATTCCAGCAGGTAGCGCACCATAGAGCGCATTCCCAATACGTCGACGACGATAGCCCCGACCACGTACCAGTAAGGCTCTGGGATGCTGCTGAGCGCCTGAAAACCTGCATCCACATACACCGCGTAATCAGGCCAGAAGCACAGCACCAAGGGCGTGAACACAACCAGTAAGATAAATTCATCTTTCCAGCCCCGGCCCTTGATACTCAGCTCGTCCAGATTGGCCGCTTTCTCGTCGCCGTATTCCAGCCGTTTTAACCTGGCGGCGTGTTTGGCCTGCTCCAGCTCGTCTTTGCGTTTCAGGGCTTCGGCCTTGTTGCGGCTGTGCTGTTGCCAAGCCGTCACCCCGCCCGTGATCAGATTCAATAATGCACCGAGCATCATTCCCCCTTATGCTGCCTGAATGCCCGCATTGAGCATCTTGGCGCTGTAGGGCTGCATGCCGTTCTCATGGCGGATAATCAGGGGCACGATGTCCATAGTTTCCGCTTCTGATAGCGAGGTGTCCGGGGAGACGCCCAGCGCCCCGGCGACGTGAGCCACATAAGCGCTGGTGTCATTTTCCACTGGCGGCGCCCAGCGATTGATGATGCCGCGCACCGTGGTCAGGCCGTGCAGGTTGCGATAGGTTTTCAGCGTCCGGGCCAGTGCACGGATGCCGTTTTCCGGTCTGTCGAAGATGACAAAGCGGCCATCGTTACCGACACGGCCACGCCATGCGGTGCCGTTGTCCTCAATATTGCCCGGATTGTTGTTTCGGATGCCTCGCGGCTTATACATCGTCATTGCTGCTAACCCCATCACCATCAGACTCAGTATCAATAAGATCTTGTTGCTGCTCATTGCGTGCCGCTTCCTCTGCTGCGTGTTGTTCGGCCATGGCTGTGACATAGCGTTTGTGTTCGTCAATCAGCCACCCATAGGCGGCGTTAAACACTGTGCTGTCGATAACCTGATTCGGGCGGTTATCGGTATATTCGATATGGCCCAGCCCAGTCAGGGTGTTGAAATCAACCGCCCATTCACCTTGCCGCATGGCATAGCCGCCGATGTGTCCCAAAAAGGCCGGCACACCATCAATGACGATGAGCTGATCCTGCGTGACTGCTGTAATTCTCATAGCTTCATAATCCAAATGACGGCCACTGACTTTTGACGCACATCGACGTGACCGTGGTTGTGTGATTGCCCGCTGCCCGGCGTGCTGACATAGGTGCTGGCGTTATGCAGCCGTAAGCCCAGTGTCCGCGGTGAAGATCGCCCCGTTTCGGCGTACGCACTCCAGCCGTTATTAGGCACTGAGCGATTCGCCACCCCCGCATTACTAATGCTGGAGATCTGAAAGTTACTGGTGCGCTGATAGGTCATGGACGAGCTGGGAAGCTGATTAGATGACAGGGTGTGATTGCCTGTCGCCCGGCTGTCCGTCCCGAAGGTCTGATTCGGACTGTATGCCCGGCCCGCGCCGACGATTGCCCGGTCGCACAAGTCCGGCGTGCCGTTCTGACCGTCACACAGCACCCAGCCCAGCGGGATAGATTCAAGGGGGCCGTTGTGGATCTTGATATCGCCGCTTTTCCAGCTCCCGCCGCCGCTACCGTGTAATCTAGCCATGGCGCACCTCTGCCAGTGTCCGCACCGTGGCCCCTTCCAGCGCATAGCCATACACCGCCGCTGCAGTATCCAGCGTCATGGATTCCCCCGCCGCGATATAAATGCCCGTCTGGTGATCCACGCCTTCTCCCCCGATAAACAGGGCTTTATCTGTCTGCACCAGTACAGACTGGCGCGTGTTATCTGCTGCGAGCAGTTGCGTTGTCGTTGCCTGCTCTAATGGGATCACCGCACTGGCGAGCGCATCACTGCGCGCCACCGCAACCAGACCACTGACTTGCTGCACCTGCGGCAGATTACCGACAGTGACCTGACCGTTCACGCTCTGCACTTCGGGCAGGTTGGTGATCGCCACTTCCCCGCGCACCGCCTGCACCTCAGGCAAATTGCCTACGGTGATCTTTCCGCTCACAGGCTGCACCGCGGGCCAGTTCGCAATAGACACAGGCGCATCAAACGACACGGGCACGGTCTGCTGAATGGCATCAATGGTCACGGGTTCGCGGATGCTGTGCACCTCCACCGCGCCACTGATAGCCACCGCGTCAGATTGGGTGTTTACCGGGATATCGGTTAACTGGTATTTGAGCGTGACCGTCGTGCTGTGATGGTTGTACAGCTCGATGGTCTCGAAGCCGCCCAGCGGCACCACGTCATTTTTCTTCAGCTCTGTACCAAGCTCCCGGTTCTGGGTTTTTGCCAGCAAGGTGACGGTATGGGAGCAGTCACGGATTAACAGGTACTGGCTAACCGCGGTGATAATTTTCTCACCCGCCTGTAGCGGTACTTCGATGATTTTCTGTGTCTGATACATCCCGCTACCTCTTAAGAACCACAACCAGCAACACCAAGCCGATGACCGCCGCAAAGGCCATCATGACGCGGGTATTCTGCTGCCCGACATCACTGGCGCCGCCCGTGTTGGCGCTGGCGTTGACGCTGTTCGCCAGTTGCATGGACTGCGAGGCCAGATGACTCTGGTTTGAGGCCATGCCACCAAGGGAATTCAGCGCCCCGTTGAAGGTTTCCAGCCCGAACGTCAAGGCATCGTTCAATGCGCTGCTGTTCGAGGCTAACGCGTTAGAGCCAAGGGTCATGGCATCACTGGCCATTTCCCCCGCGGCTTCCATGGCCCCGTGATCTGTCATGGTCACGGTGCCGCTGATGCCACTTAACATTAACCCGCTGTTATCACCGCTCACGCCCATGCTGTTGGAGGTGTTGGTGCTCTGGTTAATGTTCTGGTTGGTACTCTTTTTCGAACTGAGCAGACCCATATCAGCGCCCCTTCATGTAGAAAAACAGCAGCACCATGGCGGCAATCGCGACCACGATTAGCGTGTAGTTGGTAGACTTAGCCCCGAAGGTCACGCCCCCCGCCTCGAAGTTCATTTCGACCGGGCCGTTGGTGGTGGTCATCGGCCCGCTGTCGTTCACCGACTCCAGTGCACCAAGTGCCCCGGACATATCCATGCCGGGAAAGCCCATACTGGCCCCGGCGGCAGTTCCGGCCAGACTGGCTAAACCGCCAGAAGATGATCCGCTCACAGCGCCCCCTTTTTACGAAAATAGAGAAAGGCCAGCACCAGCACGATGACGCCCACGGCTATCACACCCGCACTCAGGTACTTAGTGCCATCTGCAGCGGTATAGCCGAGGGAGCCGCCCACAAGGGCGCCGCTGCCCCACAACACACCACCGCCGATTAAGAGAGGTACTAAAGGCATTGATTACCTCCGCATTATCAAAACGATGACCAACAGCAGGACAACCGCCCCGCCGATGATCCAGCCATAGTGGAAAGACTGGGGGCGCTGCTGGGTGACTGTCGCCGTGTTGCCCGTCTCGTTGGCGCTCGGGTCTTGGGTGCTGTTCGGGGTCGGCTTGCTGTCGAGGTAATCATTCCACCAACCGCCTGCAAACTCCGTCGTGTCTTCCCACGCCCCGGTTAGCATGTCACTGCCCTTGTCCACTGCATCGTTGAGCCAATCCAGCATGTTGCCCCCTTAACCTGTGACCTGTGCCGCCGTGCGCTCAACGTCCAGATATTCAGTAATCACGGTGACGCTGCCCGCGGGCTTATGGGTCTTAAAGGTAAACAGCAACTCTTTGGCACGGGCCGTCGGGAACATCTCATTGCGGATAAAGCCGCGCATCAGAAAATCCAGATGGAACATGCCGTCCTGCCACATCAGATCGTTACGGTTCGCCATGTAACGCTCACGCCAGGCGGTGGTTTCATAGGCCACGTTGTCATCACGCTTGATTTCCAGCTCTTCAATCGCGTCAGTCATGAAGTGCATACGGCGAATGCTGCGCTTCATGTCGTTCGGCAGGGTGTTGAAGGTGTTGGTGCCCTGCGCGGGCATATCAATCTGCAAACGCTCGATACGTGGCAGATACATACGCACCGCCTGCGGGGTGTTCACTTCGGCGATCACTTCAAGGGTCGGCGTTTCCGGGTCACCATCCTTCTTAGCGCCGATATCCACCTGAATCTGCAGTGACTCGCCCAGCATGGTGACCAGTGAGGTCAGCTGCTGGCCGTCTTTGAGCTTCAATGACAAATCGGCAAAGGACACGATAAAGACCTGCTCACCCTGCGGGGCGAGCGCCGCGGGCACATCCATTTGCTTGTACTGCTCCAGCGTCTGAAAGAAGGTCGCCGGAATGCCGCTGATAAAGGCGTTACTGTTCAGGCGAAACGTGATTTCCAGCCGCTCTAACGGCAGGTTAGTGTTAAACATGAACGCATCAAACGTCTGGCCTGTCGGCACCGTCAGCGTTGAGCGGCCGTTATAGGTCACACCGCTGAAGCTCGACAGCTTCAGTTTCTTAACCCCTTGGTATTTGTAATTGGCAATGGCTTGCGCCTGCGCTTCTGGCGTTACTGCTATAACACTCATGATTAAAACCACCCGTTGCCGTAAATTGTTTCTTTCAGCGTCTTCAGCGAAGACACGTTGTTAATCACCGCAATGATCAGCAAAGTGACCACCACAGTGATCAGCATGACTTTGTGCTCTTTCTTCATAGCGTTCCTTTGTGTTGTTAGTTGAACCGTTTCGGTGCCGCTATGAAAACGACTTTTAGGCAGGTTGGGAATGAGGAGAAACCTATAGGTTAGGCGGGTAACCTATAGGTTTAAACGTGACAGGCATCACGCTAGTTTTTTGCTGTTTTTCCGGTAGCTCAGGGCCACTTTGCGGCCCGTCTGGCAGTTCAACGCCCCTTTCTGGTAGTTGCCCACGCCGTCCTCGACGTGGATGAAATCCGCGATCGGCTTGTTGATTTCCAGCTTGTTCATTTTGGCCGAGCGCAAGGCGGCAATGTCGGCCACGGGAACGGATTTCGCATCAGACAGGTACTTGGCATCATTCATTGAATTAACCGCGCACAAATACCATGTCGGTGACTGGGTGGTGATGGTTTTCGGCACTTCCTGCCCGCGCTGGAATACCGTAGTCACAATGCCGCCGTACTGGCGGGCACCGCGCAGCAGCTCCCCGGTTTTCCCTTTCAGGGTACCGGACGTGGGCGAGCAGGACGCCAGCTCTTCAATGCAGATTTCCAGCGGGGCTTTGCGGCCATCGAGCACCGACCACGCCGCGGCCGAGAAGAATTCCAGCTCCTCAAACACCAAGTCAGACGGGATATAGGCAATTTTAAAGGCGCTGTTTCCCTGACGGGCTTTGACCAGCGCTTTGAGGAAATCCGCCTTCGAATGGAAGCCTCTGACCTGCTGGCCCTGAAAGGGTTTCCCGGCGTAGTTTTCGTAAGGGTCAAAGAACACCGCCTGTGCCTTGGCGGTGATGAATTTTGCATGCTTGACCAGTGAAGTTTTACCGCTGCCGGTGCCGCCGATAATCACCCGGTGCAACGGGTCTAAGTGGGTATTGGAATTCTTAGGCCGCGGCAGGTTCAGGGTTGGCTTTTTCGCCATTGTCCACCTCCTGCTGTGCTTTCTCTTCTGCCAGTTGGGCGCGCTTCTCAGCCCGTAGCCCTTTCACCTGACGGGCCGTGACGCCACCCAAACCAATGACGGCCACCAAGAACAAGATCTCTTCCTTGTATTGGCCGAGCCAGTTCAACCACGTCGCCCCGTGCTTTTGCATCAGTGGGCCAGCGGCCTTTAATACCTTGGCCTTGGCTTTCTCGTCGTATTCAAAATCCAGACCAATCGCGAAGGTGATCGCCTGCTCTGACAGGACAAACCCCAAGTCGAGTAAATCAACCGCGGCTTCTGCCGCGTCTTCATCGTTGGCGGCGTCCTGCGCCACGTCATCCGGCTCAGGCACTTCCTGAGATTCAAGTTGCTGAATCGCTGCGCCCCAGTCCGCCCAGTCATCCGCCTGGGGTTGTTCTTCGACGAGATCAAACGCCTCAATTTGCTGCAAGTTTTCCGCTGTTGCTGTCATCTTTTTTTCCTTTACACAGACCAATTAAAATCATTACCAGTACAAATAACCCGACTAACCACGGATACAGGGTTTGCCAGTGGATTTTCGGGGCGCTTTTCTCAGGCTCTGTTAACGCGGGTAACCCGTCCTCACTGGTTTGGGAAACGCTCAGGCTAACGCTTTGAACCGAATCCGGAACCGTTTCCTGAACGGGTTCGCTAACGGTTTGAACAGGCGCGTCACCCAGCGCCTGAACCGTATCTACCTTGTGCTTTTCAATGTGCTCGTGCATTGACGTGCTGTTGGTACTGTTCCCGCAACGCGGGCAGCGGTAATAGAGCTTGCCAATATTGCGCGGGTTCTTCGGCGGCTCGCCGGACTCCATCAGGCGGTGCTCCCCGGTCATGTGTACTGTGCAGACCTCACCACACTCGGGCACGGTACAGCGGATATAGCCGCGGGTCGGGTTCTTACTCATCCTCGCCCCCTTCCAGCTTTGCCAAGCGGGCTTGTACTTCAGCCCGATAACCGGCGCGGGCTTTCGCGCTGATCCCGTCGAGCATTTCCAGCTTGTCAAAAAAGTCACCCGGCAGGCCGATAGCCTCCAGACTCAGGGAGCCGCCGCTGAACATCACGGCAGAGACCTTTTTCACCAACACTTTCATATCCAGCGCTTTGAGCTTTTCAATCTCGCCCTTCACCTCCACGGATAAGGCTTCCGCCGTATCAATGGCTTTCTCGGCGTGGCGTAGCTGCTGGGCGGTCATGGTTTCAATCATCAAATTATCCTCGGGTCACAATTAAGCGGTTATTTGCCAGTTTGAGCTGGCAATCTTTGTCTATTGGCACTTTGGCCCCGGCCAATATGGGTTTAATCAGGCACTGCACCCCGGCATGGCTCCATCCGGTCACCTGTTTTAAGTGCTCTCCGAGCATGGGGTTACAGTTATTTTCAGTGCTCCAAGGGGAGCCGCTCCGCGACTCTAACAGCGCCCCCAACTCAGACTTTTTCACTAATCGGTAGGTCTCGTTGCATGTCGAAATGAAGGTACTCACCCCTTCAGAGATCCAGTGAAAGCCAATGGCTTTTTTCACGCTCTCACCGTACTGGTTCTGTTTTTCTTCATAGGCCAACTGCGCATCAGCGGCGAGCTGGCAAAACAGCGCCCACTTAGAGGAATCCGCCGCCTGTCGCAGCGCTTCAAGTTTGGGGTCAATACGGGTTTGCGCTTCCGTGGCCCGGCGCAAATGGCGCCACAGGGAAACAGGCTCACCACCGAACTGCTGAAACTGGCGGATACGGTGAACCGAGGCCCAGGCACGAACGCGAAACGCGCTTTCTTCGGCTTCGGTGTCTGGCATGTGCTTGCCGTTGATGTTTTTCGAAACGTATTTCGCGATATACGCCGTAGCGCCGCCCTTGGCCGGGTCGGCTTCCTTGACGTCAAAGCGCGGGGAAATGTCGTCTCCCAGCTCGGCTCTGTCTTCACTGGTCGCCACACTGGATATGATGTGAACCAGGGTGTCTTTGTCTTTCGGATCGCAGAACAGAAAATAGTGGCCATGGCTGGTGCCGTCCTTGTGCGGCTCCGCCACGCGAAAACCGAAGTAATGAATATCTTCCTTGGCAATCAGGGCGCGGGCCTGCGCCCACTGCTGCATCAGATTGCTATGGCCTTCTTTGACCGTGGCCCCGTTCCACTTGCTGGAATTACGGTGGTACTTACTCGGCAGTGTCCACGTGATAAACAGCGCGGTATAACCCAAGTCCTGCGCCAGCTCTTCAAAGCCACGGGAACGCACCATCATTTCAATACGGCGGTTTTCCGGGTTAGCCGTGGTGCGCTTGATCACTTCTGCAAGGTCGAAGTGCTCCCCGGTGGCCTCGTTGTACACCGCGGTGTTCTGAATGAATCGTTCGGCTTCACGCTGCTTGTTCTTCCAGTTCTGGAAAGACGGATAGGAAATGTATTTAGTCTGGTGCCCCTTGTCGCCGACGCGCTCAAGGGCAATCTGTGCGTACTCAATGTACTGCGCCCGAAGGTGTAACAGGCGGCGCTCAATCCATTCTTCAGACTGCATTTTCAGCACTGAAGCGGTGAGCACTTGCTCGGCGCGCTCAATCTCCACCTTGCCACCGGGCAATACAGGCGGGTTAATGGAAATGGCGCGGATATTCTCAGCCAGCACAGAATAGATGTGCTTCATGGCCTCCAGAAAGCTGTCAAAAACCTGCGGGTCAATGTCTTTCATTGCCTGCATATTCTCATCAGCAACCAGACGGGCCAGCTTACGCACGGCCTCGTCTCGCATCAGAATGTTATGGTTTAAGCGCTCGGCATTGACCTTGTTGCGGCTGTCGACAAAGGAAAACTTGTTTTCAATGAAGGGGGCGACTTTCAAACCGAACTTCACCGCCTCATCACTGAAGCGGTCAAGGTTGTCACGTGTAGCCCCGCCGCGCTGCTGGCGGCTGGCTATCTTGGTGCGGATATCCTGACGGACAACTTGCGGGAGACGCTTCAAGAAATGACGAGTAAAAACCGTACCGTGTTGCATTACTCATTAACCTCATAGCAGCCTGTTGGCGTGCATTTGTAATTCATCGGGCGGGGTGTGTAGGTGCGTTTTCTTATCCCGTGCTTGTCCCGCAACTTACCCAGCAGGAACACAGCGCGCTGGCGTTTCTCGGGATCAGGGCTGACCATGCCAGCCATGTCCGGGCAAGGGGCGTGAATCGGATCCATGCATCCCCCTTAAATCGCTGATTTCCAATCTTGATACTGTTCTGCCTGTTCTATAGCCAGTTGCTCAAGCGCCCTCATATTGATGAAATTCAGGCCTCGCTCGTTTCGCTCACGTTTCAGTACAGGCAACATGCCCCGTTTTATCTGGCCTCGAACAGCATCAAGAGTCTGTCCTGTTATCTCTGCATACATCTGAGGGGTTACAAACGGAGCATTATGTTGACGGATGTTGTTTTCTGTTTTCATTTTTTAACCTATCATTACCTTTCGTGTGCGTTTCTTGCTGAAACCTGATTAGTTACCTTTGATAACCTTTCAGCATTAACGCACGACAACCCCACATCTGTCAATAATGGAAATGATTGGTTATGAAGGAATGGTATCTAACGACTGAACTATGTTTGCTTGACAGCATGCCGAACAGTAGACAAGCGGTGGCCGCAAAAGCCATTAGAAACAATTGGTTAAAAAGAAAGGCTCAAGGGAAAGGAAGTGCTATTGAGTACCACATTTCGAATTTACACGAAGAAACACAAAAAGCACTAATCGAAAAATATGGAACAGATGTTGAAAAAAAGAACAGTCTGGAGACCATGAGGGAATTAAAGGAAACCGGAGAGAAATATAGGGAGCTGGAATATACGAAACCTTTGAAATCACAAAAACCAGAGCCAAACGCATCTGCGATTTTTGAAGCACTACCTGTGAATGAAGTGGATACCATAGACATTCCAGAGTTTAACGTTCAAGCCGCCGCCGGGGCTGGCTGTCTTAGTAATACGGAATATCAAACAAGCGTGTTTACAGTATCAACTGCATTAGTTCGAAGCCTCGGGCTTCTCCCTGAATACTCAGCAATTGTATTTTGCTCGGGTGAAAGCATGCTGCCGACCATGGACGATGGTGATCGCATTCTTGTTGACACCAGAGAACTAACTGAACCTGTAAAAGATGGGATCTATGTCATTCGTATTGACGAAATGGTTTATGTTAAGCGATTGAAATGGAATATTTTAAATCAAAGCTACAAAGTGGTTTCTGATAATCCCAGTTATGACGATTTCGAAATGGCAGGGGAAGATCTCAAGCGTCTTCAAATCATCGGTCGTGCTGCAATGGTGATGAGATCACTATGAGCATTAAAAAAGATGGCGATAAATGGCTGGTCGATATCAGACCAGCTGGGAGGGATGGCAAACGCTTCAGGCGGAAATTTGACAAGAAAGCTGAAGCATTGGCTTACGAAAAATACATTCTTGCAAGGGCACATAACAAAGAGTGGTTAGGCCCTCCAGTAGATAATAGGAAACTATCTGAACTGATTGAAATATGGTGGAAAAAGTCAGGGCAATTTAAAAGGACGGCGAGTAACTATCTGAAAAAAGTTGAATTGATCTGTACTGAGCTAGGTGATCCGCCTGTCAATAAGATTGATAACAAATTGCTTTCTGAATGGGTGCACTACAGACAAGAGAAGGGACAGAAGCCAGCAACGATTAGCCGCTTGATAAGCACTGTAAGTAATGTTTTTACAGTGCTTGCCTCTACAGGGGATTTCACAGGTACTCATCCGATAAAAGGATTTAAGCTACCCAAAATTACCCGAAGAGAAATGACATTTTTAACAGAAAACCAAATCAGTCAGTTATTGGATGCAGTGAAGCATGATAAAGAACTGATGATGGCCGTTGAAATATGCTTAGCAACAGGCTCAAGATGGAGAGAAACAATCACATTAAAAGCAAGCAACCTCTCGCCATACCGGATCCGGTTTACCAACACAAAAACAGGGAAACCAAGAACAGTTCCAATCAGTGAGGAGCTGTATCACCGTATTTACCCTCAAACAGGAAGCAACGTATTTTCATACGATCCACAATTGGAACTATATGAAATCTTGGAGAAACTTGATTTTGGTTTACCTAAAGGGCAAAAGGTGCATGTATTGAGGCATACTTTTGCTAGTCACTTTATCATGGCAGGGGGAAACATCCTCACACTGCGAGACATACTTGGTCATTCAAGCATTGCTCAAACGATGGCATACGCCCATCTCGCACCTGATCACCTGGTAGACGCAGTAAGGTTCAATCCGCTGAGTAAAATGGCAGATAGAGCGTCCACATTGTGTCCACTTTAACTACCTTTCTTAGACTAATATGACCCATAAACCATATAAAAACCATTCAAAATCAACACCATACAATTTCATTACCTTTCTTAAACCATAAAAAAAGGCCCTCAATGAGCGCCTTTTTTGCAGGAATTGGAGGTGAAATTACTCAAAAATCTTACGGTGCAGACTCTGAGCAATCGGCATGGCATGCTCGGTTTTGACCAGGAAGCACAGATTGTGCGGGCTGGCGCCGTAGCAAATCATGCGCAGCTTGTACTCGTCCAGCGTATTGAATACGGTACTGACTGAACCGGCAGTCTGGCTCATGCGGTTACCAATCAGAGAGATCAGGCACAGGTCCTGTTCAATCTCAACGCGGCACAGTTCGCTGAGCGCGGCATGTGCTCCCGGAGGCAGCGTGGGTGCGCCACCGCCAGTATCGGTCTGATCCATGGTCAGAGAGACGCTGACTTCAGAAGTCGAAATCAGATCAACAGAGACTTTATGTTCAGCCAGAATCCGGAAGACTTCGGCCAGGAAGCCATAAGCATGGAACATGTTGAGGCTGGTCAGGGTGATCAGCGTCTGGTTCGAACGCAGTGCCAGCGCACGGAACAGCGGTGCTTCGGTAACAGACTTGCGGATCCAGGTGCCGCCTTGTTCTGGTGCTCTGGACGATCCAACAAACACCGGTATCTGACGGCGAACGGCCGGGATCAGTGTCGATGGATGCAAGATCTTGGCACCAAAGTTCGCCATCTCAGAGGCTTCGCTGAAGCTGATTTCTTTGATTGGCGTGGCTTTCGGCGCAATACGCGGATCGGTGGTGTACATACCAGGGACGTCAGTCCAGATTTCCAGTGTGCCGGCATCCACCGCTTCAGCCATGAGGGCGGCACTGTAATCACTGCCACCGCGGCCAAGCGTGGTGGTGCGGCCTTGCTCATCACTCCCGATGAAACCCTGAGAAACAACAATCTTATCCTGCAGCAGAGGTAACAGCTTTTCCTCTGTCAGCTGACGTATCATTTCCTGCTCAGGGCTGGCTTTACCAAAGCGGCTGTCAGTACGCAGCACGTCACGGATATCGTAACGCAACGCGTCGGCGCCCATTTCACGCATGATTTGCGTAAACAGGTGGGTAGACAGCAACTCACCGTTGGCAACCAGCTGATCTGTCAGCTCTGCCGACTTGTGTTCTGCGGCTTTTATAGCCAGTTCGCCGACCTGAACGAGCAGTTCATCAATGTGACCGGCCACCGCTTCAGGCTGCTGTAAATCCGCCAGCACGCTGTGGTGAATGGCGCGAAGACGCTCCATCAGGCTATGTCGGTGCTCGGCATCGGCTACGCCGTTGGCCAGTTCGACTAAAATATTAGTCACACCGGAACACGCACTGATCAACACCAGTTTGGTTGTCGGATTATTGATAACTATCTTAGCACTGCGGCTCATTGCAACGAAATCAGCCACACTAGTGCCGCCAAATTTTGCGACTGTGATTTCAGCGTTCAACGCTGAAGAAGAAATTACAGGGCTCAATGTGATCTCCCACTTAACAAAGCGTAAACATGGGGCAAAATTTGGGGAATCTTTCCGACTTGAGTGTCAGAAGAGCCATTAGGCGAGACGTACTAAGACTGCTGCTACCAGAAGCTCTCCACCTGCACTGGATGATGCAGGTGACAGCCAGAAGGATTCAACCTTCAAAGCCGATACGGCAAGCCCCCTGTCTTACCGTATCTCGGCGTTGCTCCCCCTCTCTATGGTGCTTTGGGGTGGGGCCCCGCCGCATAGATACCTGGATAACGCGCCTCTTCCGTTTTCACCTGAAAAATGAGCTTTCTCAGGGTGAACAAAAATTGCCCTTATTGAATATGAGAGGGGGGGCTTTGTCAATGCTTGAATGCATTTTTCTGTGTCAAGATTGTTACTGACTTTGCATAAATTTGCCTGCCTGGTTTCAGGTACGGGTGGTTCTGTTATGCTCGCTGGGAATGCCCTGCGAAAGCTACTGTTGCCAACAATAATTAATGCACTGAATTATAAGTAACTTATGTGTCTGTGCAGATGGAGAAGCCTTATGACAATTCAAAGTTTTTACCCGCCTCAACGCATACTGATGGGACCCGGTCCGTCGGACATCTATCCGCAGGTTCTGCAGGCACTCAGTCGCCCGACTGTCGGCCATCTTGATCCGCTGTTTATCGGAATGATGGATGAGCTTAAGCAACTGCTTCAGTATGCATTTCAGACCACCAACCCATTTACTATAGCGGTCTCTGCGCCGGGCAGTGCGGGAATGGAAGCCTGTTTCGTCAATCTGGTTGAGCCGGGCGAGAAGGTGATCGTCTGCCGTAACGGGGTTTTCGGCGAGCGGATGCGGGAAAATGTTGTGCGCTGCGGCGGTGAAGCTGTGCTGGTGGATAATGAATGGGGAGAGCCGATTGATCCGCAAGCCGTTGAAGCCGCGCTCAAAGCTCATCCGGATGCGAAAATACTGGCGTTTGTGCACGCGGAAACCTCAACCGGTGCACTGAGCGATGCGGAAACCTTATCCCGCTTGGCCCGCGACTATGACTGCCTGACGATTGTTGATGCTGTCACTTCGCTGGGCGGGGTGCCGCTGAAAGTCGACGAATGGCAACTGGATGCCGTGTATTCCGGTAGCCAGAAGTGCTTGTCCTGCGTACCGGGCTTGTCGCCGCTGACTTTTTCGCCGCGGGCTGTTGAGAAAATTCAGCAGCGTAAGACGCCGGTACAAAGCTGGTTCCTTGATCAGAGCCTGGTACTGGCCTACTGGAGCGGTGAAGGTAAGCGCAGCTATCACCATACTGCCCCGGTCAACAGCTTGTATGCCTTGCACGAAGCGCTGGTTCGCTTGCAACATGAAGGGCTGGAAAAGGCCTGGCAGCGCCATGCCGAGATGCACCAGTTATTGCGCGCGGGCCTGGAAGCTATGGGGATCCGCTTTGTGGTGGATGAGGCAAGCCGTTTGCCGCAACTCAATGCGGTTTATATTCCTGACGGCGCTGATGATGCGAAAGTGCGTCAGACCCTGCTGGAAGACTATAACCTGGAAATCGGTGCCGGCCTGGGGGCTCTGGCCGGCAAAGCCTGGCGCATTGGGTTGATGGGATACGGTGCGCGTAAAGAGAATATTGCGCTGTGCCTGAAAGCACTGGAAGAGGTGCTGAAATAAGTATCAGCGCAGGAAAAAGCGGTTGCCTCTGGGGCAGCCGCTTCTTTTTTAGGACAAAGGCTCAGCCGTTGTCTGCTTGTGCTATCTGCGGCGAGGCCGTCACGGTTTTTGGTTTGTATAGCTGAGGTAAGGCGTCATCGCTGAAATCGACCCCCGGGAAAAGATACCGGGCTTCCTGGCGAACCTGCTCAGCTTGATAGGTGTTTGCTAATGCCTGATGGGCGGTGATCAGAAACTGATACAGAATCGGCCTGGGCAGTTCTTTGGCTTTGTGGTTGGCCCAGTGGATGAAGCCTGTCAGCAACTCGGGATTATTGTGCTGAATGCCCATTTTCAACTGGGTCTGATAAAGATCCCATTCAAACCGGTTACGCCAGGCCCAGGTGTTATTGACCTTATCCAGGGCAGTTAAATCGGGCGGCGTCGATGATTCAAAGCGGGTCAGCATGGCACCTGAATATAAGGTGGTGGCCATAAAGAGACTGACGACGACAGGCAAAAGCATGGCGCTGATTCTGAAGGGTTTATAAAATCGCAGTGTCTGTTTGAAATATTTCGCACTCAAGGCATCAACCCAATAGATCAGGAACACAAAAATAATCCAGTGGATCAGTGAGTGGTAAAAGGGGTATTCGAGCTGGGTATGCAGCGTAATTGGAAACAGGAGCGCGACCAGAGCCAGCTGGGTGTTGGCTGGCGCGCGACGAATTTTGGCCAGCACCGCCGCTGCCGTAATCAGCAGTGCCAGGATAGGTAAAATGCCCCCTTCACTGGCCCAGAACAGCAGTTCGTTATGAGGGTGATCCAGTCCGGGTAAACCATGGGGCGTGTCAGGATCAGCCTGATGCGCTTGTGCTGTCTGCATCAGATAAGCGGGTTCAAAGTTGCCATAGCCGACGCCCGTGACCGGAGCATGCAGGAACATGTCCAGCGCTTGCGGGTAGATGACTGCGCGGGCACTTTCCAGCGACACCCTGCCTGGCTGCGGACTCCAGTTCAGGCTGCTGGTCAGGTTCCAGGTCACGCTTAATCCCATGACCACCATCATTAGCCACATTCGCCACTGTACCCTGGCCGCAAACTGCATCAGGTAAGGCAGGATAAGTAATATTCCCACCACACTGGCAATCCAGCCGGTCCGCGAGCTGAGCACAAACAGCATGGGGATCACAGCCACTGGTGTTAATTGGAGGCCGAGATGGGAGAGTGTCCAGCGGCCCTGAACCATCGGCTGCCGTGCCAGCAGGTAGGCCGAGAGGATCAGCCCGGTAGCCAGGAAGCTGGCCATCACGTTGGGCTGCTGAAAAATACCGTAGGGTCGGTTGATATCCGTGTTATAGCCGATGCTGTTTTCCGGAGAGATCCACAGAAACTGGTACCAGGCCAGCGCGGCTTGCAGCCAGACCGCTTTTAAGATCAGCCAGAGTATTTGCTGACGCTGTGCCTGGCTGAAAGCAAACTGCTGCAGCGCCACGAAAAACAACCAGCCAGCCCAGAGGGTAATGATGCGGTTGATGGCGGCTTCCGGTCGCGCTTCCGGGAAGAGCATGGGGACAGACAGTATAATGCAGCAGCACAAGAGCACCAGCGTCAGGCGGGAATAACGCAATATTTTCTGCCGGCTGATCTCCAGCAGGCCAATTGCAATGGCAAAGCTGAAAGGGATCCAGCTACTGACATTAAAGGGTAACTCCAGCCCGGCTCCTCCCTGATTATGCTGAAAATAATGCATCGACAGCAGAAACAGAAAAGTCAGCGCCAGAATAAAAGGCCGCGTCAGTGGTTTACTGATGGTGGCAGCGGCCAGTCTGGTGCCCCTTAGTTGAATGACGGTCACGGTGTCCGGTCCCTCGGCAAATAGACAAAAAGTCAGGCTGAACACTCAGCCTGACAGAGTGCATGTGTGTAATTATGCCTGCTGCTTTGCTGTTAATGCGGGCAGCAGGGGTTTGAGGAAGCGGGCCGTATGCGAACCGGCGACCCCGGCAACCTGTTCCGGGGTACCTGTCGCAATGATCTCGCCGCCACCGCTGCCACCTTCCGGTCCCAGATCAATGATCCAGTCTGCGGTTTTAATGACGTCCAGGTTATGCTCAATCACCACTATGGTATTACCGTGATCACGCAGTCGGTGCAGGACACTCAGCAACTGCTGGATATCATGGAAGTGCAAGCCCGTTGTCGGTTCATCGAGAATATACAGGGTTTTGCCTGTATCGCGTTTGGACAGCTCGCGCGCCAGTTTTACCCGCTGCGCTTCGCCGCCGGACAGCGTGGTCGCCGCTTGCCCCAGGCGGATATAGGATAGTCCGACATCCATCAGGGTTTGCAGTTTTCGGGCAATGGCTGGCACAGGATCAAAAAATACCCGCGCATCTTCCACCGTCATTTCCAGCACTTCATCAATAGACTGGCCCTTGTATTTCACTTCCAGGGTCTCACGATTGTAGCGTTTACCTTTACAGCTATCACAGGGCACGTAAACATCGGGCAGGAAGTGCATTTCCACTTTGATCACCCCGTCGCCCTGACAGGCCTCACAACGGCCGCCTTTGACGTTGAAGCTGAAGCGGCCCGGTTTATAGCCCCGTGAGCGGGACTCCTGGGTCCCCGAGAACAGCTCCCGGATGGGGGTGAAAATGCCGGTGTAAGTTGCCGGGTTAGAACGCGGCGTTCGGCCTATCGGGCTCTGATCGATGTCGATGACTTTATCGAAGTGCTCCAGCCCCTGAATATCCTCATAGGGTGACGGTTCGCCTGTGGTGGCTCCATTGAGTTTATGGTGAGCAATTTTGAAGAAAGTGTCGTTGATCAGCGTGGACTTGCCTGAGCCGGATACTCCGGTCACACAGGTCAGCAAGCCAACCGGAATCGACACATCGACTTTTTTCAGGTTATTGCCCGTGGCGCCCGTGAGCAGCACCGTTTTTGCCGGATCAACAGGCACACGTTCAACGGGCACTGCAATCTGTTTTTTGCCGCTCAGGTATTGACCGGTCAGGGAATCTTCCGAGTTCAGAATATCTTCCATGGTGCCTTCGGCGATGATCTGCCCGCCGTGAACACCGGCACCCGGGCCGATATCGATGATGTAATCCGCACTGCGGATCGCGTCTTCGTCGTGTTCGACCACCAGTACAGTGTTACCCAGATCGCGCAGCCGGGTCAGGGTGCTCAGCAGGCGTTCGTTGTCCCGCTGGTGGAGGCCGATGGAAGGCTCATCGAGCACATACATCACGCCGACCAGGCCGGCGCCAATCTGGCTGGCCAGGCGGATGCGCTGAGCTTCACCGCCGGACAGTGTTTCCGCACTGCGCGACAGGTTGAGATAGTTGAGGCCCACATTGACCAGGAAGGTCAGCCTGTCATTGATTTCTTTGAGGATTTTATCGGCAATCTGCGCACGCTGTCCTTCCAGTGTCAGCTCGGTAAAGAAGGTCAGCGCCTGGCTGATGCTCATTTCACTGATCGCCGGCAGGTTAGTGCTGTCGATGAAGACATGACGTGCTTCTTGGCGCAGCCGCGAACCGTGACAGCTGGCGCAAGGCTTGGTGGAAATGTACTTTACCAGCTCCTCGCGTACCGCGTTGGACTCGGTTTCCCGGTAGCGGCGCTCCATATTATTCAGAATGCCTTCAAACGGGTGACGGCGAACCGTCACATCGCCGCGATCATTAATGTATTTAAATTCAATATTTGTGGTGCCGGACCCCTGCAGCAATACGTTCTGTACTTTTTTTGGCAGGCTGCTGAACGGTGACTCAACATCAAAATCGTAATGTTCAGCCAGCGACGTCAGCATCTGAAAGTAGTAGTAATTGCGCTTGTCCCAGCCCCGGATGGCACCGCCAGCCAGACTCAGATCCTCGTTTTGGATCACCCGGGAGGGGTCGAAATACTGTTGCACCCCCAGTCCGTCGCACGTACCGCAGGCACCGGCCGGATTATTGAAGGAAAACAGGCGCGGTTCCAGCTCACGCATGCTGTAACCGCAATGCGGGCAGGCGAAGTTGGCCGAGAAAATCAGCTCGGCCATGTCATCGTCGTCCATGGCGCTGACGACAACGGTGCCGCCTGACAGCTCGAGCGCGGTTTCAAACGATTCAGCCAGCCGCTGCTGGAGGTCATCTCGCACTTTAAAGCGATCCACCACCACTTCTATGGTGTGCTTTTTGTGTAATTCCAGCGTCGGCGGATCGGACAGATCGCAGACTTCGCCGTCGATCCTGGCCCGGATATAGCCTTGCGCCGACAGGTTGGCTAAGGTTTTCAGGTGCTCGCCCTTACGCTCCTTGACGATAGGGGCCAGCAGCATCAGCTTGCTGCCTGCCGGCAGTGTCAGCACTTTGTCGACCATCTGGCTGACGGTTTGCGCGGCAAGGGGCACATCGTGAGTCGGGCAGCGTGGTTCGCCGACACGGGCATACAGCAAGCGCAGGTAGTCATAGATTTCGGTAATGGTACCGACCGTCGAACGCGGGTTGTGTGAGGTCGATTTCTGTTCAATTGAGATGGCAGGCGACAGACCTTCAATATGGTCGACGTCCGGCTTTTCCATCAGCGACAGAAACTGGCGGGCATAGGCCGACAGTGATTCGACGTAACGGCGCTGACCTTCGGCATACAGGGTGTCGAATGCCAGAGAAGACTTACCGGAACCTGATAAACCTGTGATAACAATCAGCTTATCCCGGGGGATAGTCAGGTTAATGTTTTTAAGGTTGTGGGTGCGTGCACCCCTGACTTCGATCTTATCCATAGTTGCAGTCATCAGCGCTTGAATAAATAGGATTGACATTATTGCATAGCCCTGAGGGGCTTAAAAGACTTGACTGTACAAAAACACAGTGCTTTGATCGTCTTTTATGCGTCCGGTCTAGACACGGGAAGCATGACGTAGCCCTATGACTCAGAGGGCAGCCCATGTTAAACTCGGCGATTAAGTATAAACTTTGAATGAGTGAAGGGTGTCATGATTGGCAGCCTCAACAGCGAAAACCTGGAGTGAACTATGGCCAGTCGTGGCGTAAATAAAGTTATCCTGGTAGGTAACTTAGGACAAGATCCTGAAATCCGTTATATGCCAAGCGGCGGTGCAGTCGCAAATATCACCATCGCGACTTCTGAAAGCTGGCGTGATAAAGCCACCGGCGAGCAGCGAGAAAAAACAGAATGGCACCGTGTTGCCTTGTTCGGCAAGCTGGCTGAAGTGGCTGGTGAGTACTTGCGTAAAGGCTCTCAGGTCTACATTGAAGGTCAGTTGCAAACCCGTAAGTGGCAGGATCAAAGCGGTCAGGACCGCTTCACGACCGAAGTGGTTGTGCAAGGCTTCAACGGTGTGATGCAAATGCTGGGCGGCCGTGCCGGTGGTCAGGGTCAGGGGGCCCCTATGGGTGGCCAGCAGCAGCAGGGCGGTTGGGGACAACCTCAGCAACCGGCTCAGCAGTCACAACAGCAAAACTATGCGCCTCAGCAGCAGTCTGCGCCTAAACAATCGCAGCCTCAGTACAATGAGCCGCCGATGGATTTCGACGACGACATTCCGTTCTGATCCATGGTTTACGGTTTCTTAAAAAAGCAGCGTTCAACGCTGCTTTTTTGTTGCCTGATAGCCAGTAACGGCACGATGCAGATTACTGAGACTGGGGGCTGGCTGACTGAAGCGTATGGCCGGGCGAGGCCTTCTGCTTAATAAAATCAATAAACAGCTTGGTTTTGGTGTGGTTGTAGTTGAGCTTAGGATAATAGGCGTAGGCGGCATTTAACGGTTGTTTCAGCTCAGGTAACACGGGGATCAGCAGGCCATTGCTGAGTTCGCGTTTGACTGTGTTCTCACCCACCAGAATTAATCCCATTCCAGCCACTGCAGCGGCGACCAGGGCTTCCGGGTTCTGGGTGGTAAAATTGCCCCGCAAACGCAGGCGGCGGTTATTTTCAAAGACATGTTCCTGCTCATGGCCATGACTGCCGAAGAGCAGGCAGTTATGCAGCGCCAGTTGCTCCGGAGTTTCGATGGCGGGCCTGTCTTCCAGATAACCGGGGGAGGCATAGAAGCCCGCCTGAAAACTAAAGAGTTTAGTGGCAATATAGCTGGTGGAGTTGAAATCAGTCAGCTCGCGGCTGATAAAAACATCAAGATTGAGATCCGGTAACTGGCCCGGGGTCACTGTGTGCAGCTCTACCTGGATATTGGGGTAGGTCTTTAAGAACTCGGCCAGGTAATAGACCAGCACCCGGCTACCTGTCGCCAGTGGGGCGCCAATGCGCAGCACACCCTGAACTTCACCGTAGGTGGAGGTGGTTTCTGCCAGTATCTGATGCCAGTCATCAAGTAAATGGACACTGCGCCGATAAAACACCTTGCCGGCGTCTGTGACGGTCAGATTACGTGTCGTGCGTTTAAGAAGCTGAACGCCCAGCTGTTTTTCTAGCCATGAAAGCCGTTTGGACAAGGCTGAACTTGAGGTGTTGAGGGCGCTTGCGGCCTGGGCCAGTGAGCCCTGCTCAACCACGGCGACAAAACTTTTGGTACAGGTAATCCAGTCCATATCTCTCCGCTTTGGGGGTTGCATGCTGCCTGGGCGGTGAGCCAAGTAAGGAAAGTGTCGGTCTGAGCACTGCAGTGTTTGAGAGCCGATGGTATTTTCCAGTATAAACAGGCGTTTTGGTTTTTATTGTTGTCTGTATCAGAGTTGACCACAGAGCCAGGCGGTTTGGAATTGTTTTTCAGATAAAGTTGGACCTTGCATGAGAAAAGCCTCAGGGATGAAGCTGACCAATAGACTGGTTGCTTTCGTGACCCTTATTGTCATTTGCGCCATGTTTGTCATTTTCATTGGCGGTGCTGTCAGTTTTCGTCAGCTCGGACAGGATTATCTGCATCATTATCTGGGCGGCGTGGTTGACGTTATCGACCAGGAAATGGCCGATCCGCAAGGATCGCAATCCCTGGCCCGCTGGCTGCCGAAATTACTCAAAGCCAGTAATGTGGTGTCGCTGGATGTCAGCAACGATGCCGGCTCTGTCTACCAGTTTCAGGGATTACAGAAAATCGATGATCCCAACATTCTTTATCATTCTGAATATCCGCTGACCCTGAACCCCGGTTACTCTGTCAGTATCGAGTCGGTGCCGCCTTATACCGAATTAACCTATTCGCTGGGGGCGATGTCTTCCATCAGCCTGGCGATCATGATCATTATTGCCGGTTTGATATGGGGCGTAAACTGGCTCAAGCGGCAGCTACAGGGCTCAGAGCTTCTCGAAGAACGCGGAAGAATGCTGCTGGCCGGTAAGCTGGATGATTTCGCCAAAGGCGCCGATCTGGAGTGGCCGGATACGGCAAGTCTGGCACTGGACAAGCTGATCTCTGAGCTGAAAGATGCCAGGCAGGAGCGCAGCCGCTTTGATACTTTCATTCGTACCCACACCTTTCTGGATCAACTGACGGGCTCGGCCAACCGGGTACTGTTCGACAGCCGCCTGCAATCTGTGGTTCAGGATCAGGATAACCATGGCGCAGTTATTTTAATCCGTATCGCCGACTGGGAAGAATTGCTGCTGGCAAAGGGCAAGATTGTGGCCGATGAACTGATTCAGGATGTCGGCATGGTGCTGTCGAATATGGTCCAGCGCTATCCGGACAGCGTGCTGTCCCGCTATTTTGACGCCGAATTTGCCATCATGCTGCTGCAACAGCCCAGTAAGGAGGTCAATCAGTTTGTGAATCAGCTGCTGAAAGGGCTGGAGCGGCTGACACCGTCCGCGCCATTGCAGCGTGAAAACTGGTGCCATATCGGTATGACCTATTTTGCCAGTGGCGAGCGGCGTGGCCGCATCATGGATGAGGCTGACATGGCGCTGCGCAGTGCGCAATTGCAGGGCACCAACAGCTGGTACGCCTTCCAGAAGGATGTGCTGGGAGAAGATACCCGGGGCAGCGTGCGCTGGCGGACGCTGCTGGATGCGGTCTTTAGTCAGGGCGGCCCGGCCCTGTACCAGCAGCCCGCTTATCTGTCCGGGGAAAAAATACCGCTGCATCGTGAATTATTGGCGAGGATCAATGACGAAAACGGTGTGATGATCAAAGCTTCCCGTTTCCTGCCTGCGGTTGAGCAGGTGGGTTTTAATGTGCGTATGGATAAACAGGTCATCAGCCAGGCGTTGGATCTGCTCAAAAATGGCCCGACGCTGGATAACTTTGCGATTAATGTCAGCATCGAATCTCTGCTGGATAAAGGGTTTATCCGCTGGTTCCGGGATGAATTGCTGCAAACCCCCAGACCGGTACTGAAACGGCTGAGTATTGAAGTGCCGGAGCGGAACCTGTCACGCCATATTGATGCCGTGCGCACCTTTCTCAAAATGGTGACGGGCCTTGGCTGCCGGCTGGGGGTGGATCAGGCCGGAAGAACCATAGTCAGCACGCACTATATCAAGGATGTCAACGTCCAGTATATCAAGCTGCACCGAAGCCTGATCCGTGAGATAGATCAGCGACAGGAAAATCAGTTATTTGTCCGGAGTATGCTCGGCGCCTGCGCTAATTCCGGTGTAGAGGTAATTGCTGTCGGGGTTGAAAACGACAGGGAATGGCAGGTGCTGCAGCAACTGGGGATTAATGGCGGGCAGGGGCGCTTTTTTGCCCCGGAGATGAGCGTGAGTCAAATGAGTAGCAAAAAGCGCAGATAATGTTATCTAAGTGGAATCCTTACATTTTTTACAGGATTTTCTCTATACACCATAAATTCCTGTCAGTATCATGGGTCAAATTATTGACAATAATGGTCAATTGCATGTCTTTGAAAATGTAAAAGTACAAGCGGGTTAAAACGAATAAAAAAGTAAAACGGGTTATTACCATGCTGATGAAAAAGCTCCTAAGCCGGAAAACTGTCAGTAAAGTGGCCAGTTTTGCTGTTTTCGAAGGGAAACTGACACTCGTCTGTCCGGCAGAAGACGGTAATGGCTGGATCAGTGACAGCGCGGAAGCCGCGTCACGTGAAAGCTGGACGTCTGCCATCGCGCAATTGATCAACACACACCAGTTAAACGGCTGCAGAATTCGTTTGGTACTCGGCCATGGCTTATATCAAAGCCTGGTCATTGATAAGCCGGCTTTACCCCGTCATGAACTGGCCAGTGCCTTACCGTTTCTGGTCAAAGATCTGGTGACTGAACCTCCCGCTAACCTGATCGCTGACGGGTTTGAAGAGCCAATCAAAAATAAACTGCAAGTGCTGACGGCGCAGCGTGCTCTGGTACAGCAACTGGTGCTGGCTTGCCTGGCTAATGGTTGTGAACCTGAACTGATCACTGTGGATGAAGTGGTGCTGGGCCAGGTGACGGCTGAAAAACAGAGCCAGCTGATCCTTCATTCCCGTCAGCATTCCGGTCTGCACCTGACCGCCTTCAAACAGCAGGTGATGTGTTTCCAGCGCCAGCTGCGTGGTTTTTCTCAGCCTCTGACTGGCCTGGAGCAGGCTGATCTGCAGATAGACGGACTGGCGCTTGAACTGCAGCGCTCCCTCGATTTCCTGAGTGCTCAACTGCGTGATGCCCCGATAACCCAGGTGCTGGTCAGCTGTGACAGCGATGATAATGAGCAACTGGCTGACGCATTGCGGCAGCGGCTCAATGTGCCCGTCGCGACAGTCAGCGGCGCGCCCGCCGAACTGACGGATTTTGATGCCCGCGTCGCCTGGGCCGCTCAGCTGCAGCAGCCATTAGTCAACCTGTACAGTGACAGCCTGAAACCGCAATCCAACTGGCTCACTCTGCCTAATTTAGTGGCTGGCTGGGCGGCGGGGGCTGTGGTGATCGGATCGCTGGCGGGTTGGCAAAGCTGGCAGGAATACAGGGCCACGCAATTGCTGGCACAGCAGCAAGCCCGGCTGACGCAAAAACAGACTGAACTGGATAACGCCAAAGCCGCGCTGGCCCGTCATCTGCCGAGTGAATTAAAAGTCAGACTGAGCGGCGAGCTGGAACAGCACCTCGCGGCCAAACAGGCCACGCTCAGGGCAATTGCCATGCACGATAACAGCCTGCAAGCCGGCTATGCCAAGATGTTGCAGCAACTGGCGCAGGCTGCCAGTCAGGATATTTCAGTGAGCCGCATCCACGTACAGGGTCAGCAACTGGATCTGGAAGGCGTAGCCAGGCATCCCAATGCGGTACCCGGCTGGCTGCAGAGTTTTTCCCGTTATCCTCAGCTGGCCGATCGCCGTTTTGAAGTCATGTCCCTCGGCAGAAATGAAGAGAACAGAGTGACCTTTATGTTGCAAGCACAACGCAAAACAGAGGCAAAGCCATGAACATCTGGGTATCTCTCGTTACCCGGTTTGAGCTGCTTAACCGGCGCGAACAGTGGCTGGTGGCGGTAACGGGCTGGCTGATGCTGATACTGGCCGGTTATCAGTTTTTACTGGAGCCCATCCAGCAATCCCTGACATCGGTGACAAGGCAGCAGCAATCGGTACAGGCCAGCATGATCAAAAACGACGGTGAGCTGATCCGGATTCAGCAGCAGCTGAACGCTGATCCCGATCAGGTGCTGGATGAACAAATCCGCCAGTTGCAAGACAGTAACGCCCGGCTGGATACAGAACTCAAAGAGCGTGTTGCCAGCCTGGTGACCCCGGTTCAGATGGCTGCTTTGATGGATCAGGTACTGCAGCACTCCCAGCGTCTGACGCTGGTGTCGCTGGAATCTCTGCCGCCAGCGCAGCTGATAAACGGTGAGGATGCCGGTTATTACATTCATCCTATCCGGCTGACCTTGCGTGGCCGTTACTTTGATTTGGTGAATTATTTGCAACAGCTGGAAGCGCTGCCGGTGAAATATTATTGGCGAAGCCTGGATTATCAGGTAGATAAATACCCGCTCTCCGATATACAGCTGGATGTATACACGCTGGGTGAAAGTAAGGACTTTATC
The DNA here is from genome assembly GCF_000425165.1 of Photobacterium halotolerans DSM 18316. GTDB lineage: Bacteria > Pseudomonadota > Gammaproteobacteria > Enterobacterales > Vibrionaceae > Photobacterium > Photobacterium halotolerans. The sequence continues at coordinate 249,426 of NZ_KE384322.1, read as the reverse complement.
GGTGGTTAGACAATTATTCCCTCTGCTGCTGCTTGCCTTGTTCAGCACAGCAACCCTGGCCGAAAGCGATCCGACCGCCCCGCTGGGATGGCAGGCGCCATCGGTAAAGAAAACAGTGACACAGCGCCTGCCTTCACTGGAAGGGATCGTTTGTCCGGAACAGGATCAGTGCAGCGTTATTTTAAATAGCCAGGTGGTGTTACCGGGTGAGACGATCAGCGGTTATACCCTGAAAGCCGTCGACGGAGAGACCGTCATTCTCCAGCGCGGCAGCCGGCAATGGCGTCTGGCTCTGTATAGCGAAGACATAACAATCAATGAATAATAAAAGTGAATTCTGATATGCGCTTATTGTTAATTGGGATGGCAACAACCTTGCTGGCGGCCTGCTCTGCAAACATGGGGCACAATAAACCGGTTGAGGTGCAGCAAGCCTTGAATCAGGCTAAGAATGAGGCTCAGAGGCGGCCGCTGACTGACTTGCCATCGGCAGTCAGTGCTGATCTGATGCCCAGCCTGAGCCGTTCCGGCTATGGCAGCAGCAGGGCCTACGAGCGGCGGTTTCGTGTCAATGCCCGCGCTGTGGACGCCCGCGCCTTTTTCTCCAGCCTGGTTCGGGGTACGGCCTTTAATATGGTGATCCACCCTGAGGTCAGCGGCCGGGTCACGCTCAGCCTGCAGGATGTGACCTTAGATGAAGTACTGAACGTGGCGTCGGATATCTACGGTTATGATATCCAGCGCAAGGGCAATATTATTCAGGTCTTCCCAGCCACATTGCGCACGGAAGTGATCCCGGTGGATTACCTGCAGTTGCAGCGGCGTGGCCTCTCTCTGACATCCCTGACCACAGGCTCAATCAGCAGCCCGGATAACAGTACCGACAATCAGTCTGACAATCGCCGCAATACCAGCAACGACGACTATGACGACAACCGTAACCGCGGCAGTAATAACGGTGACCGCTCATCGTATTCCACGGGCGGCACCCGGATTGAAACGCGGTCCGACAGTGATTTCTGGGGCCAGCTGCAAAAGGCGGTTCAGGCCATGATAGGAACGGGGCAAGGGCGCAGTATTGTGGTGTCGCCGCAGGCCAGCCTGCTGACAGTGAAAGCGTTTCCGAATGAACTGCGCGAAGTGCGTGAGTTTCTCGGCGTCTCGAAAAAGCGTCTTCAGCGTCAGGTGGTGCTGGAGGCCAAGATCATGGAAGTGACCCTTAACGACAGTTATCAGCAGGGCATTAACTGGAGCAACATTACCAAAACCATAGGCGGGACCGGTATTATTTTTGGCCGCACCGGGCCAGATAATTTGCCCGGTGGCAGCGAGATTGCCAATTTGCTGGGCGGACAAACCAATATCACCATCTCAGATGGTAATTTCTCGGCGGTACTGAGTTTTCTGCAGACGCAGGGCGATCTGAATGTGCTGTCCAGCCCGCGGGTCACTGCCGCCAATAACCAGAAAGCCGTTATCAAAGTCGGCGGCGATCAGTATTTCGTTACCGAAGTGGCTGGCGGGGAAGCGGTGACAGATGGCGGTGTGGCCTCGCCGGAAGTGGTGCTGACGCCTTTCTTCTCGGGTATTTCACTTGATGTGACACCTCAGATTGATGATGACGGCGGCGTCCTGCTCCATGTTCATCCCACTGTGGTCGAAGTCACGGAGGAAGTGAAGGAAATTGCCCTGGGTGACACCTTTGGCACCTACAGCCTGCCGCTGGCCCGAAGCTCAGTACGTGAGTCTGATTCTGTGATTCACGCCAGTAGCGGTGATGTGGTGGTGATTGGCGGTCTGATGAAATCGTCGCTGAAAGATCAGCAGACCAAAGTCCCTTTGCTTGGCGATATTCCCGGCCTTGGCTATTTGTTCCGCAACATCAATAAAGTCCAGACCAAAACCGAGCTGGTGATTTTGCTTAAACCCACAGTGGTGGGCGATCAGACTTGGCAGCAGGAAATTGAACGCTCACGGGCGCTGGTTGAGAAATGGTTCCCGGACCAAGGATAAACCCATGTATCTGTCGCACTTCGGATTTAAACAGTTCCCTTTCCGGTTAACGCCGGATACCGGGCTGTTTCATGCACTGCCGCCGCATTTGGAAGCGATCAGAATGACCCTGTCTGCCCTGGCGATGGGGGAAGGATTTATCCAGATCTCGGGGGAAGTCGGGACAGGGAAAACCCTGGTCTGCCGGATGCTGGTCCGGCAGCTGCCTGCCCGGTATGACCTGGCTTATCTGCCGACACCGGCCATGAGCGGGCGGGAATTACGGGCGGCGCTGGCCAAGGAGTTGGGATTGCAGCCGGACGGTGACAGCCTGACACTGACTGAATCGCTGCACCAGTCACTGATCGAACGCAAGCGCGGCGGACGCACTGTTGTGGTGTTGTTAGATGAAGCCCAGGCGCTGCCTGATGAGGCGCTGGAAGCCTTACGGCTGCTGGGCAATCTGGAAACGGAACAGGAAAAACTCTTGCATATTGTACTGCTTGGTCAGCCTGAGCTGGATGAGCGACTGGCTTCCCCGCAACTGCGCCAGTTCCGCCAGCGCATTACCTTTCGTGCCGTGCTGCGGCCGCTGGATATGGCAGAAACCGCGTCCTATATCGAGCATCGGCTGAGCAAAGCGGGCGGCGAGCCAGGGCTGATGCCGTTGGCCCGGCAGAAAGAAATCTGGCACGCCAGTGGCGGTATCCCCAGACTGGTGAACCAGTTGTGCCATAAAGCCTTGATCGTTGCCTGTAGCGCGGGGGATGACACTGTCAGCCGCAAAGCGGTGCAGGCAGCGATCACAGATACACAAACCGCGCGCCAGCCGCGCTGGCACTACCCTGTGCTTTGGGGATGGAGCTGAGCATGAGTGAAGTCAATAAAATGCTCAATAGTTTGAGCCAGAGCCAGGCACCGCAGGAGACACCTGAGCTGAAGCCTGTCCGGGTCAAACCTCTGCCTGAGACCTTGTGGCCGCGCTGGCTGCTTGCCGGATTGCTGATCACAGTAGCGGCAGGCGCCACAGGCTGGTGGTTCGGGCACAGTCGCGCCGAGAGCCGCTCAGCGGCTGAGATTACGCGGGTAAAAGCAGAACAGTTATCTTCCTCGGCGGCTTTGAAACCGGAGCCGGATCCGGTCGGGGATTTTCTGCACGCCAAGGCCAAACCCGCTGCCGAGACAGCACCTGTTATCCAGCAGCCAGACAGCCAATCGGTAAAGGCCAGTCAAACCAAGGCTGCCGTGCTGCCAGTCGTGAAAAAAGCACCCGTTGCGCCGATCGCCAATCAGCCAGATGCCACACCTGTGGTTAAACCGGCTGCGGTGCCAGCTGTTTCCCGCGCTGCCGCCCCTGTGCGCGCTGCGCAAACGGCACCGGCGGCTAAGGCGGTCACTGACGACACAGAGAGCCAAACCACCGGCACAGCCACGGCAATGGCCGAACTCGTTGCAGAGGGGGAATCCGGCTTATCTATCGAAAGCATTGCCCTGTCGCCAGAGCAGCTTGCCCGGACAGATTACGATAAGGCCATGAAAGCCTTAGCTGAAGGGGACACGCTCAAGGCCACGAATTACCTGAAATCGGCGCTGGAATACCAGCCCGCCTGGATTGATGCCCGCCAGCGTTTGTCAGCGCTGTACTACGGCCGCGGAGATGTCAGACGTGCGATGCTGACACTGCAGCGGGGACTGGCCAAACAGCCCGATCAGCAGGACTTGCGCCTGACGATGGCCAAGCTGCTGACCCAGGAATCGCAGCCGGAAGTGGCGCTGGATGTGCTCAGCGAATTGCCGCCGCAGCCTGGCAGTGAGTTTCTGGCCTTGCGCGGTGCGCTGGCCCAGCAGCTCAACAATCAGCCGCTGGCGCTGAGCAGTTATCAACAGCTGGTGGATGCCGAGCCGTTCGACGGACGCTGGTGGCTGGGGCTGGGGATCGCCCTTGAGCGCAGCCAGGACAAGGCCAAAGCCGTCGCAGCCTACACGCAGGCGCTGAAGCTGGGACAGGTGTCCGGCCAGTCACAGCAGTTCATTCGCCAGCGTCTTGCCGCATTAAAGACACAGGAGGGCTGAACAGATGCAGCTGAGGTTACGCAAACGTCTGGGTGATCTGCTGGTTGAGGAAGGTATAGTCCGCCAGGAGCAGCTCGATCTGGCACTGGATCATCAACGCAGTACCGGCCGTAAACTGGGTGATACTCTTATCAGCATGGGGTTTTTGGGCGAGCAGCAACTGCTGGCCTTCCTGTCCCGTCAGCTGGATATCCCGCTGATCGATCTGAACCGGGTGGCGGTCGACAGCGAAGCCGTTGGCCTGTTGCCGGAAGTCCATGCCCGTCGCCTGAGGGCGCTGGTGATCAGCCACCGGGGTGACACGGTGCGGGTGGCCATGAGTGATCCGGCCGATCTGGCGGCCCAGGAAGCGGTGCTGAACCAGTTGCATCAGTTCAGGGTGGAGCTGGTGATTGCCCCGGAACACCAGCTGATTGCCTCGTTTGACCGCTATTATCGCCGTACCAAGGAAATTGCCTCTTTTGCCGAGCAGTTGCATGCCGAGCATCAGGCGAACAGCGATTTCAGTTTCAGTGTTGATGATGATGACCGCGAAGAAGTGACAGTTGTCAAGCTGATCAACTCCCTGTTCGAAGATGCCATTCAGGTGGGCGCCTCGGATATCCATATCGAACCGGATGCCAGCGTACTGCGTATTCGTCAGCGTATTGATGGTGTGCTCCATGAAACCCTGCTGAACGAATCGGCCATCGCCTCTGCTTTGGTGCTCCGCCTTAAACTGATGAGCGGACTGGACATTTCTGAAAAACGCTTGCCGCAGGATGGCCGTTTTAATGTGACGGTGCGCGGTCACTCTGTGGATGTGCGTGTCTCTACCATGCCGGTGCAGTACGGTGAATCTGTCGTCATGCGTCTGCTGGATCAGTCGGCCGGTATTTTAAGCCTGGATGAGATTGGCATGCCGGCCGATATTCTTGCCCGTTTCCGCCGTCAGCTAAAACGCCCTCACGGCATGATTTTGGTCACCGGGCCGACCGGCTCGGGTAAAACGACCACCCTTTATGGCGCACTGAGCGAACTGAACAAACCCGGCAAGAAGCTGATCACTGCCGAAGATCCGGTGGAATACCGGCTGCCGCGGGTGAATCAGGTGCAGGTGAATACCAAAATTGGCCTGACCTTCTCCGGCATACTGCGGACCTTCCTGCGTCAGGATCCGGATATTATTCTGGTCGGGGAAATGCGGGATCAGGAAACCGTGGAAATTGGTCTGCGCTCTGCGCTCACCGGCCACCTGGTGCTGTCGACACTGCATACCAATGATGCAGTAGACAGCGCCCTGAGGATGATAGACATGGCCGCGCCCGGCTATCTGGTGGCCAGTGCGGTGCGGGCGGTGCTGGCTCAGCGCCTGGTGCGCCGGATCTGCCAGGACTGCAGCTATGAGGTGACGCCGGATGCTGCCGAGTTGCAGTGGCTCAAAGCCTGTTTTCCGTCCTCGGCCGACCAGACATTCAGGCAGGGCAGAGGTTGTCAGAGTTGCAATCTGACCGGTTATAAAGGCCGTATCGGTGTGTTTGAATTACTGGAGATGACCCCGGCAATGATGGATGCCCTGCGCGCCAATGATGCGATGGGGTTTGCGCAGCTGGCACGCGCTTCCGAGGGCTACCAGCCGCTGATTGAATCCGCTATGGCGCTGGCGCTGGCAGGGCGCACCAGCCTGGAAGAAGTGCTGCAACTGAGCGAAGGGGATTATCTGGTGCCGGAATTTGACACCGTACCGGCGTCCACGGAGCCCCGCTGATGCCGACGTTTGATTACCGGGGACGGGGCAGCCAGGGGCAACTGAAGAAAGGCAAGCTTGACGCGCCAACCGCGGAGGCCGCCGCCGATCAGCTGATGCGCCAGGGAATTATTCCTGTGGATATCCGCCGTGGCCGGAGCGACAGTTCGTTGACCCTCAGCGGCCTGTTGCAGCGCAATGTGCCGCTGGAAGCTATGGTGATCCTGTGTCGCCAGCTGTACAGCCTGACCAAAGCCGGTGTGCCGCTGCTGCGGGCTATGAAAGGGCTGGAGCAGAGTACCAGCCACCCGTTGCTGCAATCGACCATTGATGCGGTGACGGTGGAGCTGACCAACGGCCGTGCATTGTCGCAGGCGATGAAAATGCATCCCAGGGTGTTTTCCGAGCTGTTCGTGTCGATGATCCATGTGGGGGAGAATACCGGCCGCCTGGAAGATGCCCTGCTGCAACTGGCGCAGTATTACGAGCAGGAACTGGAAACCCGGCGCCGGATAAAATCGGCCATGCGTTACCCGTCTTTTGTGCTCAGTGCGATTTTGCTGGCAATGATAGTGCTCAATACCAAAGTGATCCCGCAATTTGCCGCCATGTTCAGCCGGTTTGGCGTCGAACTGCCTCTGCCAACGCGCATTTTAATCGGCACCTCAGATTTTATGCTGAGCTACTGGCCTTTGCTGCTTGGCGGCTGTGTGGTGAGCTGGATCGGCCTGAAAGCCTGGCAGCGCACCCCGGAAGGCCAGGAAAAATGGGACTACTGGCGCCTGAAAGTGCCGGTTGTGGGCGATATCATTAACCGGGCCCAGCTGTCACGCTTTGCCCGGACCTTTGCGCTGATGATTCGTGCCGGTGTGCCCCTGAATCAGGCGATCCAGTTATCGGCGGAAGCGCTTGAAAACCGCTTTCTGGAAAATCGTCTGGTCGAAATGAAAAACGGCATTGAAGGCGGCAGCAGTATTACGCAAACAGCCAGCCAAAGCGGCATTTTTACCCCACTGGTGTTGCAGATGATTGCGGTCGGTGAAGAAACCGGTCAGGTCGATGAACTGTTACACGAAGTCTCGGATTTTTATGACCGCGAAGTGGATTACGATCTGAAAACACTGACCGCCAGAATCGAGCCGTTTTTATTGGCGGTTGTCGCCGGCATGGTGCTGATTCTGGCGCTGGGAATATTCCTGCCGATGTGGAATTTACTCGATGTCGCGCGCGGGGCTTAAGGCGGGCTGATGAGTTAGCACTCAGTACGAGAATAACGTTTTTTAGTGATATTTTTGTCATTTAAATGCTTTATATGCTGAGTCTAAACCACCGTAAATATTAGGAAAATGTGCAATAACCCGATTATTTCCACTGGTATTTTTTTATGATAATGCGAGAATGACCACTTACATCATTTTGACGCCCGTTCGTCATGTTTTTGGCAGGTTATGACTCAGTATCCGAACAGGCAAGCCGGTTTATCGCTGATCGAACTGGTCATTGTAGTGGTGGTGGTCTGTATTCTGGCTCTGGTGGCGGTCCCCCGTTTTATCGATATTGCCGAAGAGGCCAAAGCGGCCGCCCTGCAGGGCATGGCGGGAAGTTTTTCGACCGCGGTATTTTCCGTCCGGACGCAATGGGAAGCCGATGGCAAGCCAGGCACCCAGCGCCGACATTGGGTCAATTACAACGGCATCCTGTTTAACCTGACCGGCACAGGAACCGGGGCAGGCGGCAGAGAGGGATATCCTTTCGCGCTGCAGGGGCAGGGAAGTTCGCAACTGGAACAATTATCAGAGCAGGACTGCCTGGCGTTAATGGACAACCTGTTACAAAACCCACCGCCGTCAACCACTGATGCGAGTGAGGCGGGCTCTGGGCAATATCAGTATTTCGTCGAAGTCGGTGCAACCAGTGGTAACCGGTTTTGTCGTTATTATCAGCTGGCTTCGGCCAGTGATTTTTGGACCGGTAAGAAAGCAATAACAGCCGGCCATTATTTTACTTACATACCGGCTTTGGGTCGGGTTGATATTAACATTGATCGCAATATTTAGGAGTTAGCTATGAAACGTCAAGGTGGTTTTACCCTGATTGAATTGGTAGTGGTGATCGTGATTCTCGGCATTCTGGCCGTAACCGCTGCGCCGCGTTTTTTGAACCTGCAGGATGATGCACGTAACTCTGCGCTGCAGGGGCTGAAAGGTGCAATGGATGGTGCTGCAGGCATTGTATACGGCAAAGCAGCGATTGCCGGTCAGGAAACGAGCAGTAAAAAAGTTGATGTGGATGGGGTTGAAACCCTTTTTGGTTACCCGACCGCGAAAGAAAAAGGGATCGGAAAAGCTTTTACCAATGAAGATTGGGAAATTGCATCAAAGAAAGTTGCTAAAGGTTTGAGCAAAACAGAGATTGCTTACACATTTAAAGATCGCTCTACAGAAGGTTGTTACGTTAAATATACCCAAGCGACAGATAAGGACACACCGGCAAAAATCGAAGTGATTTCAGGCGCTGGCTGTGACGTTAACTAAAAGATGAAATCTGAAGTTTAGATGCATTTAGGCTTTCAGAGGGGCGGACTCCTGCCCCTTTTCTTTCTTTGACAGGGCGTTTTGGGTGAATGCATGGCTCGCCATTTGAGCGCTGGCCGACAACGTGGCTTTACGTTAATTGAACTGATTTTGGTGATCATACTGCTGGGGATCCTCAGTGTGACGGCCGCGTCACGTTTGATTGGCCGCAGCAGTTTTGATGCTTACCTGGCCCGCGATCAGGCCATCAGCCTGGCTCGTCAGATTCAACTGCGAGCGATGAGCAATATCAATGATCAGGGCGATCTGAATCCCTGCCTGTCTTTACAGGTGGCACCGGATCATTTTGGCCCGCCCGCCTGCGCCGACACCACTTTCTCTGGCCGTGCAATCACGGCATCAGACGACGATATCACTGTGACTGGCGATTTGTTGGGTGAGGTGCGGTTTGATTTACTGGGACGCCCCTATCAGCAGGATGGCAGCGGGAGCAAGACACCGCTTTGTACCACGGAATGTCAGATAACCTTTGTCTCGCGTAATGCCCAGAGCGCCTCAATCTGTATCAACCGGGAGGGTTATATCCATGCCTGCCCGTAAGCCCTGCCGTTCGAAAATTTGCTATCAGAAAACCTATCGCCAACAACAGGGTTTTACCCTGATTGAAGGCATTATCGCCATTGTCATTATGGCGATTGCTATGGTGACGCTGACCAGCTTTTTATTTCCTCAGGCCGAACAGTCCGCCGTACCGCATTATCAGGCCAGAGCCGCGGCCATCGGCCAGGGCGTGCTGAATGAGGTGTTATCGCGCAAATTTGATGAAGCTTCGGATCCCTTTAACGACAGCGTGATCCGTTGCGGAGAAGAGGTGTATGTGTGCAGCGCGCCGGACAATCTGGGCGCGGATGCTGGTGAAGTTAACAGCGGCTTACTGAATGTCGGCGCTGCCGATGACGTGGATGACTTTATCGGCTGCTGGGGCAGTGTGACACAGTGCAACGGCAGCAGCCTGCCTCGCCGCGGGGCATTGCAGGATCTCGTTACAATTTCTGCTGCTGAGCAGAGCGATTACCGCAATATTTATCTTGAGATCAGTGTGCGCTATGAAAACAACGCTTTCAATGGTGCCGCAACGGCTGTCAGCAACCAGAAACGGATTGATGTGCTGGTCCGAACCAGCCGCTACGGTGACTACCCGTTCACTGCGTTCAGGAGTAACTACTGATGCGGCCGTCCAAAGGATTCACCCTGATAGAAATGATCATGGCACTGGTGATTCTGGCGTTTATTTCGCTGGGCATCGGTGCCTACCTGCAACTGGGTGCCCGGGGCTATTCCGACACTATAGATAGAGAACGTTTACAATCTGAGGCGCGCTTTGTGATTGAGCGTCTTACCCGGGAAATTCGCCATGCGGCGCCAAACAGCGTCAGTTTTAGCAGCGGGTGTCTGTCGTTTTATCCTGTGCTGTTAACCGCCGCTTATCTGAACGAGCCGGATCCCACAGCGCCCGTGCTTGAGGTGCTGGTGCCGCCTGACTCACAGCAAATTAGCTTATGGAACAGTGGTATTAACGGCTACCGCGCGGCTGTCGGATTTGTCAGTGCCAGTGATTATCAGGCCGATGAAGACGCAAGCATAGTCGTTGGAGCGCTGACGAAAGCCCCGACAACGGCAGATCCCACGGCCAGTCTGCAATTGTCCCGATGGCTGGGCGATCGCTCACCGGGACAGCGCCTGTACCTGTTTTCCGACCAGGTGGCTTTTTGTCAGGTTGGCGACAGTCTGGTGCGGCGGGTAAATAATGGTACCGGCTATACGCTGACCAATACGCTCAGCCATTTCAATGTCGCTGTGTCAGGGGCTGGCCTGAACAGCAATGGTCTGATTCATCTTGCGCTGACCTTTCGCGATCCTGTCAGCCAAGAGTCGTCGGACTACAGCCAGAGCGTGCAGGTGATCAATGTCTTATAGCCGACGGCATTCAAAGCAACAGCAGCAGGGCAGTGCGCTGATCGTCGCCATTTTCGTTATCGTTGTCATGGCCGCCATGGCAGCCGCCATGTTGCGGGTCGCAGGCTCCGCTCAGGACATCACTACCCGCGAAGTGCTGTCGACCCGCGCCTGGTTTACCGCCCATTCCGCCAATGAAGACATGATGAGGCAGCTTTTTCCGCTGGCTGGCACAGCCAGTGATCCCGCGGTCGATATCTGTCAGCGTCACCATCCTGACACCGGCACGGCTTATACCTTCGCACCTGCCGGGATCAACGGCTGCCGCGCAACCACCACCTGCCAATCTTCACATACCGGGTCAGTAAACACTTACTTTTTAATCAGCGCTTCACAGTGCGGCAGCGGCCCTCATGTTGTTACCCGGATTCAGGAGCTTTGGGCAAAGGATTTGGATAATGAGTAAACGATTACTGCTTTGCTGGTGCTTTTGGTTTTTACAATGTTTCTTTATTGTCAGTGGGGTTGCTGCTGCCGAATGTAAAATGAATAGCAATCAGGATTTATATATTGAGTTTGAGATTGATTCAGCAACATTGAATGAATCTGTTTTGGCTGTGCAATCATCAGGAAAGGGTGGGAATAAGTTATCCAAGATGATTTGGACGAATAATAAGTCAAATAGTGATGCCACGATCATTGAAAGTGAAATGCGAGCGGAAGAACATTACCTTGTCCGTCTGGTGTATGAAGCAAATAAAAACAATGGTCAAGGAGGCAAGAAAAGTGGTCAGCTTTACTATTATCTTTGGGAGACTAGTTCTGCTAAATGGGTTTTGAAGCAAGATAAGTTTTTGAGTTTAAATGACATTAATTCAGCCAGTTTTACAGTTCAAGGTGTTGATGTTTCTCCTGAATGCTATAGCGGGCAACCACCGCCAGTCAATCCGGATGTCTGCGAGCTGTTCCCTGGTCCGGTTCAGACTTGGGTTGGAAACCAGAATAACCTGTTTACTTCCGAGCTTGGGACGAAAATTTCTAAGACTGAAAATCATAACGTTGGTTTTAGTAATGCTATTATTGATACCGATTATCCGGAACCCTATTCCCCTGGGGATAATGTGAAAGCGTTATGCGATGGCATCACATGTGCTCTGAATGGATCGATGGCAAAAGGGATCGATCTTAAATGGAATACATCTGGAAGCACTGTGACAGTATTCAATGAAGAGGTTCGAGATTACAAAGAAGCTACGCCTGGTACGTATTATCGGACGGGATCCACGAGATTTGGACTAGCGGTTGATAGTGGGGGAGAACTGTTTTTACCAGAAGGAGAATATTGGATTGATAGTGCGAATGTATCGGGAGCTTTAACTATTAGTGGAGAGGTAATCTTGCATGTTTGGAACTCTATCAGTGTTAGTAATCAAGGCAGAGTAAATACAACCAGCGATTCAGATAATCTAACCGTTTATGCATATAATCAAAATTTGGGATGTCCTCAACCAGCCTATTATCCAAGTGGTCCCCCAGCCGTTAATAGAGATTTTGTTGTAAATATAAATTCAACGGGAGTTTTTAATGGAAGAATTTATTCAATGGGGTCGGTCGCTTTGTCAGGAACAGTAGCACTTCGTGGTGCTGTAACTGCTTGTCAACTGGAAATGAGTGAGTCTTCTCAAATAGTCGGTAACAGCCAATGTTTCAATCCCCCGGATAATAACTACCAGCTTGTTGTCAGCCCGAGAAGGGCCTTGGGCCTGCTGTGTGAACGTCAAGCGGTAGAGTTCCAAGTGCTGGATAGCAGTGGTGCGCTGGCGTCCCAATTTAATGGCGACATAGATGTCACGACGAATCTGACGGGCAGTGGACAGGCGTTCTGGTATAGGCAGTCGGACGGTGGAACAGGTACAGATGCCAATCAAAGACAGCGTTTTTCTGTCATTAACGGGAAAACGCAATTGTGGCTGAAAAGTAATGTGATAGAGACGATAGTTGTCCGCGGACAGCTAGTTTCAGACGGTAACCCGAGCGCAGAAGGCCAGTACAGTTTTGTCCCGTTTAAATTGCAGATTCAGGAGCAGGCTTTGAAAGTTGTAGCCGGAAAACCTGAACAAATTAATGTCTCTGCCATGAGTTGCGATACCAGTGCTGCAACACCGGCAGTAGCACAAGACTACAGCGGCACCCGGACACTGCAACTGAGTACTCGCTATACCTTGCCAGATTCAGGTGGCAGTTCTGTCGAGTTGCGCGATAAAAATGGTAACTGGCAATCCTCCAGCGTTGCATTGAACTTTCAGGAGGGCAGTGCTGACTCAGAGTTGCGTTATTTGGATGCGGGTCAGACGCAACTTAGTCTTGTCGATCCAAATTGTACTAAAGCCGGTGGATGCAGTATCAGTGGTAATGGCTCGTCGCTGGACGGTATGGATTTAGGCGACTGGACCCGATTAGAAGGAACGCAAACCGTCTGGTCCCGGCCTTATACTTTTGCGCTCTGCAATATCACCTCAAGTAAAGGACAGACAGACTTCTCCGGCACTGCCAGCGACGGACCGGGCTTTGTGGCTGCGGGTGAGTCATTTTCGGTTAGGGTCAAACCTGTCATCTGGAGTCAGGATGCCGTGATGCAGGATCAAAGCGGTGATGGTGAAAATGATATCCAGACCACCACTTCATTCTGGTGTCGTCAACCTGTGACGCCAAATTATTATTCTGATTTAGGGGTGACTGCAACCGTTCAACTTTCTATCCCCGATAAACCCGCAACGCCATCGGATACAGGGGCTGTAGGTGGTGTGTTGAGTGGTGTACAAGAAAAAGAATTCAGTGAGTCTTCGGACGCACAAGATGGATTGAGGTTTAGATACCTGAGCTGGAGCGAAGTCGGCAGTCTGTGGCTGCAGGCCGATGCCGATTATCTCGGCATGACAGTGGATCAGGGTGTCGGACAACTGGGACGCTTCTATCCGGCCTATTTTTCGATCAAAGAAAGTGCGGTCAGTGATGCTTACGGCAACTTTACCTATATGGGGCAGCCGTTCTCCATGTCAGCCAGGGTTGAGGCACAAAATACGCAGAACCAGCCAACCCAAAACTACGGCTATTTTGCCGACGATTATAAAGAATCGCTGCAGTTACGCGCCGTGAATGCGGGTGCGGCAGGGGGCGATGCGAACAACCTGACCAGCCGGTTATCCGAGCGCCTGAGTTATCAAAACTGGGACAAAGCTATTCAAACCATCAGCACCGACACGCTGGCATTGCTACGGGTGGTGAGCAGCGCCAACGCCAACGTGACCGAACCCGACGGCCCGTACCCGGTGGATTTTGGTCTGGTTGTCAAATCTCGACATGATTGCGCGACCCGCGGTTGCAGCGACTTTTCAGCTAAACCGCTGAGCGTTTATGAGCCGGACGGCGCCACACCGGAAACCGCCGCCGCGCTGGTTGGTGATATTCACGCCCGTTACGGCCGGATGCGGCTGGAAGATGCGGTGGGCCGGCAAGGTGAAAAAATCAATATTCCTGTGCTGTTGGAGTACTGGAATGCAGGCCAGTTCGTCACCAATGACGACGATAACGACTCTGTATTCAATGGTCAGCTGTATTTCAAACAGGGCATCACGAATCCGACTACGAATGCGATCACCGCATCTGTTGGTGATATCAAGGTGCAGGATGGCCGCTCGACGTCGGGCGATCTTTATGCCACTGAGGGCATCTCCAGTGAACAGGTACGCTTCTGGCAAAAACTGGTGGCCGACATGCCTGCTGCCATCACAGGTGAAAATCCTGTCACTGACTCAGGATCCGGCACCCATGCCGGTAGTGAATCCCAGCCCTGGTTGCTGTACAACTGGCGGGGTCAGGGTGACGAAAATCCCTCAGCGCTGGTGACTTTTGGGGTGTACCGTGGCAATGACAGGGTGATTTACCGCGGTGAAAGACATATGAACCCGTCCATCCATATCAATTAGCCGGTACCCGTTAGCCGATACCGGTTCGTCGAAAGCTGGTATTGATATGCTGAACCGGAACGGTGACGGCAAAGTCAGTCTGAACGGATGAAACACGCTTTTATATTCCACTTGCTTTATATTTGTCTGGTATGTTTCAGGGGCATGGTAATGAGCGGGCAGAGCACAATTCGAAGCAAAAGCACACACGAAAGCGTAACAATCCCTAAAAATGAGGATCTGTGGCAGGTTTGACAAAGCTTATCTTGTCTCGCTACCTGCCACTTGATACATTTAGGCGCAATTTTTACGAAATTTGAGCTTGCAGGATTAGCCGAAAACTATGTTTAAAAAACTTCGTGGCATGTTTTCCAATGACCTGTCCATTGACCTGGGTACTGCCAATACCCTGATTTATGTCAAAGGGCAGGGTATCGTACTTGATGAACCTTCAGTGGTCGCCATTCGCCAGGATCGTGCGGGTGCCACTAAAAGTGTCGCGGCCGTTGGCCACGAAGCAAAACAAATGCTGGGGCGTACGCCTGGTAATATCGCTGCTATCCGCCCGATGAAAGACGGTGTGATTGCAGATTTTTATGTTACAGAGAAAATGCTGCAGCATTTTATCAAGCAAGTTCACGACAACAGTGTTCTGCGCCCAAGCCCGCGTGTGCTGGTGGCTGTGCCTTGTGGTTCTACTCAGGTTGAGCGTCGTGCTATCCGTGAATCGGCACAAGGTGCCGGTGCCCGTGAAGTGTACCTGATTGATGAACCTATGGCGGCGGCCATTGGTGCCGGTTTGCCGGTGTCCGAAGCGACAGGCTCCATGGTGATCGATATCGGTGGTGGTACAACTGAAGTTGCCGTTATCTCTCTGAATGGCGTGGTGTATTCCTCTTCCGTACGTATCGGTGGTGACCGTTTCGATGAAGCGATTATCAATTATGTCCGTCGTAACTACGGCAGCCTGATTGGTGAAGCAACCGCTGAGCGCATCAAACACGAGATAGGCTCTGCGTATCCGGGTGATGAAGTGCGTGAAATCGAAGTGCGCGGCCGTAACCTGGCTGAAGGTGTGCCACGCAGCTTTACCCTGAATTCCAATGAGATTCTGGAAGCCCTGCAAGAGCCGCTGACCGGTATTGTGTCTGCGGTAATGGTGGCACTGGAACAGTGCCCGCCGGAACTGGCTTCGGATATCTCAGAGCGCGGTATGGTGCTGACAGGCGGTGGTGCACTGCTGCGTGATCTGGACCGTTTACTGACCGAAGAAACCGGTATCCCTGTGGTGGTTGCTGAAGATCCGCTGACCTGTGTGGCGCGCGGTGGCGGTAAAGCGCTGGAAATGATCGACATGCACGGTGGCGATTTATTCAGCGAAGAGTAATGTTTACCCCGGCAAACATCCAAACAGGTCATAGTGTTACATGAAACCTATCTTTGGCAGAGGCCCTTCTCTGCAATTGCGCCTGTTTCTTGCCATGTTACTGTCGGCCGGCCTTATGCTGGCCGACAGCCGTCTTGATGCTTTCGCCCAGGTCCGGTATGTCCTTAACTCTGCGGTTGCCCCTTTGCAATACGCGGCGAACCTTCCGCGCGAAATTCTGGATGGCCTTTTCAGTCAGCTGAGTTCTCATCAGCGATTACTGGCAGAAAACAAAGCGCTTAAGCGCGACCTTCTGGTACTGCAAAGTGACGTGCTGTTGCTTGACCAATTGCAGCAGGAAAACCAGCGTCTTCGTGAACTGCTGGGCTCACCTTTTGTCCGTGACGAACGTAAAATGGTGGCAGAGGTGATGGCTGTCGACTCCGACCCTTACAGCCATCAGGTCATGATAGATAAAGGCCGTGTCGATGGTGTGTATGAAGGTCAGCCGGTGATCAATGACAAAGGTATCGTCGGTCAGATCTCCTATGTCGGCGCACATAACAGCCGGGTACTGCTGCTGATTGATCCCACCCATGCGATTCCGGTGCAGGTGGTGCGCAACGATATCCGGGTGATAGCCTCAGGCAGTGGCGAGCAGGATCAGATCCAGCTTGAACACGTACCCAGCAGTACCGATATCAAGGTTGGCGATTTACTGGTGACCTCCGGTCTGGGTGGCCGCTATCCGGAAGGATACCCGGTCGGCAGGGTGACAGAGTTTTCGTTCGATAATAAGCGCCCGTTTGCGCAAATCAAAGCCTTGCCAACGGTGCAGTTTGACCGCTTGCGCTATTTACTGCTGGTCTGGCCGACAGACAGAGAAAGGCATACCGTTACCACAGGAGATCCGGTCAATGGTTGATAGTCGAGCCAATGGCATTGTGCTGATCTGGTTGTCGTTTGTGGTCGCGCTGATCCTGCAGGCTGCTCCCTGGCCCGGACAGCTGGAAGCCTTCCGCCCGTCCTGGGTCATGTTGGTAGCATTTTACTGGGTGCTGGCGTTGCCACACCGGGTCAATGTCGGTACGGCATTGGTGCTGGGGCTGATCTGGGATCTGCTGCTGGGTTCCACTCTGGGTATTCGCGGCCTGACCATGTCGGTACTGTGCTACATAGTGGCCCTGAACTTTCAGGTGATGCGCAATTTATCCTTATGGCAGCAGGCCATGATAGTCGCCTTGCTGTCGCTGGCGGGCAAGCTGGTGGAGTTCTGGGCAGAATACCTGGTGGTCGAAATTGAATTTGATCCCACCCGGTTGTGGGCTGTGTTACTCAACTTCCTCCTCTGGCCGTGGCTGTTCCTGTTCTTGCGGCGCATTCGCCGTAAGTTCTCAATACGATAGGGGACGTCAGTCCCCTTCGGATAGCACTGTGTGATACGGCTCGCATGACAAGCCCCGGTGCTATTGTCTTTCTAGGTAAGATCAAGATGACAACACTGTATCTGGCATCCGGTTCACCCCGTCGCAAAGAACTGCTCTCTCAACTCGGTTACACTTTCGATATCCTGTCGCTCGACGTCGAAGAACAGCATCAGGCTGGAGAAACGCCGGAGGCCTATGTTCAGCGGCTGTCGCTGGACAAAGCTATGGCCGGGGTGAGAGTGACTGACGGTCAGACACCGGTACTCGGTTCAGACACTATAGTGGTAGTAGACGGACAGATTCTTGAAAAGCCGAGGGATTTCGCGCACAGCCGTGAGATGCTCATGTTATTATCCGGACGAAGCCATCAGGTGATGACGGCTGTCACTGTCGCCACGCAAGATCGTCAGCGTACAGAGCTGGTTGTAACGGATGTCTGGTTCCGGTCTCTGACCAGCCAGGATATTCAGGACTACTGGCAAAGCGGTGAACCCAAAGACAAAGCCGGCAGTTATGCCATTCAGGGGATTGGCGGGAAATTCATTGCCCGTATCGAAGGGAGTTACCATGCAGTTGTCGGCTTGCCGCTGCTGGAAACCGATGCGCTGATCCGAGAATTTATAGCCAATTAAATTAACAGAGGCATCCATGAGTACCGAGCTGCTTATCAATGTGACACCCAGTGAAACCCGTGTGGCGATGATTGAAGGGGGCAACCTCCAGGAAATCCATATTGAGCGTGAATCCAAGCGTGGCATTGTTGGCAATATTTATAAAGGGAAAGTGAGCCGTGTACTGCCTGGCATGCAGGCAGCTTTTGTTGATATCGGGCTGGATAAAGCAGCCTTTCTTCATGCCTCTGATATTGTTCCCCATACCGAATGTGTGGCTGAAAATGAGAAACAGCAGTTTCAGGTAAGGGATATTTCTGAACTGGTGCGCCAGGGGCAGGATCTGGTGGTGCAGGTGGTGAAAGATCCGCTGGGCACCAAAGGCGCCCGCCTGACGACGGATGTCACCCTGCCATCCCGCTATTTGGTTTTCATGCCCGGCGCCAGCCATGTCGGCGTATCGCAGCGGATTGAAAGTGAGCGCGAGCGTGAGCGCCTGAAAAACCTGGTGACCAAACACTGTGATGAGCTGGGCGGCTTTATTATCCGCACCGCTGCGGAAGGGGCGTCATCGGCCGAAGTGGCGCAGGATGCCGCATTTCTTAAGCATCTGTGGCGAAAAGTGCTGGAACGTCGTGGAAAATACAAAAGTAAATCGATGCTGTACGGAGAGCTTGGACTGGCGCAGCGAATCCTGCGCGATTTTGTCGGCACTGAACTGGATTCTATTTACGTCGACTCCCGCCTGGCTTTCGAGAATTTAAAAGAATTTACCGACGAGTTCGTGCCAGAACTGAGCAATAAGCTGGTTCGCTACACAGGCGATCAGCCGATTTTCGATCTGTACGATACGGAAAATGAAATTCAGCGTGCGCTGGATCGCAAAGTGGAGCTGAAATCCGGCGGTTATCTGATTATTGATCAGACCGAAGCCATGACAACGGTCGATATCAATACCGGTGCTTTTGTCGGCCGCCGTAATCTGGAAGAGACCATCTTCAATACCAATATTGAAGCCACCAAAGCGATTGCCCGGCAGTTACGCCTGCGCAACCTTGGCGGGATTATCATTATTGATTTTATCGATATGGCCTCGGAAGAGCACAGGCGCCGGGTGCTGACGGCACTGGAACAGGCGCTGTCTTACGACAGGGTGAAAACCAATATCAACGGCTTTACCCAGCTTGGGCTGGTGGAAATGACCCGTAAGCGGACCCGTGAAAGTATTGAACATGTGCTGTGCGGGACTTGTCCAACCTGTGAAGGGCGCGGGACGGTGAAAACGGTCGACAGCGTCTGCTATGAAATTCTGCGTGAGATCACCCGTGTCAACCGGGCCTATGATGCTGATCGCTTTGTCGCTTATGTCTCCCCTGCGGTGGCAGAGACACTGGCCGGCGAGGAATATCACGCGCTGGCTGAACTGGAAGTCTTCATCGGTAAGCAGGTTGAGGTCAAAATCGAACCTTTGTACAACCAAGAACAGTTTGACGTCGTAATGATGTAAACCCTGAGGCAATGGCGTGTTATCTGTGCTGATAAATCTGACCCGCGTTCTGAAATGGACGTTGCTCACTCTGCTGGTCATCGGCGCAGTGTTAATTACCTCGCTGCGCTTGTTGCTGCCGCAATTGAACGATTACCGCGCTTCGATTACACAGTGGCTTTCGGCGCAGGCCAATATGCAGATCAACGTCGGGCAGGTTGAAGGCCGCTGGCATAATCTTGGCCCGGTCATGGCGCTGCACGGCGTCAGTATCGGCCAGAGCAGCAAGGATATGGTGCAGGTCGGCGAGGTCGACTTTGACGTCGATCTGTGGCGCTCTGTGCTGAACCTCAAGCCGGTTTTCCGTGATATCAAACTGACCGGACTCACGCTGGATCTTACCCAGTTTCCGGCCAGCGATCGTCCTGCTGAGGCGGATAAGCCTTTAGATGTCAACCGGCTGGAGCAGTTATTGTTTGTTCAGTTGGGGACATTCTCCCTTCATGATGCGACCCTTGTGGTGAGCTCACCTGCAGGTCACCGTCAGCCGGTGGCGGTGAAAGAGCTGAAATGGGATCGTCAGGGCGACATGCACCTGGCGGAAGGCATTGTCAGTATCCCCGGTACGGATCTCAATCAGCTCAATGTGATGGCGAATCTGTCAGCGACTCACGGATTACCGCATTTGTCCGGCACCATTTATGCGCGGGCGAAAAACCTGTCAATGACCCCCTGGCTCAATCAGTCTGTGTTGGGCGGGGAAAAAATCACCGACAGCCAGCTGAATGCGGAAGCTTGGCTGACTCTCGACAATGGTCAGCTCAGTAACAGTAAAGTCCGTTTTCTGGACTCCTATGTGCGCTGGCAGGAAAACGGGCGCAAACACGAGCTGGCACTGCTGCGTGGCATGCTGACTCTGAACCCTGAGCAGCGAGAGGCCGGCAGCGGCTGGCGGCTGGACAGCCATAAACTGGTACTGGCGACAGATCAGAAAGCCTGGCCGCGTCTTGATTTTTCCGCCAACTGGCTGGCTCCGCAGCAAAACGCTCAGGCGGCGGCTGAGCCGGTATCACCGCAAGACACTGTGTCCCAGGGGCATTGGCAGCTGGCTGTCAGCAGCGTTGATCTGGCCAGACTGGCGCCGTTAGCCAGTTTGCTGCCGGAAGACAACGCAGGCCGGAAAGCTATTGAGTCACTGCAGCCTGCCGGTCTGGTACGCGATCTCCGTCTGGCCGGACAGGGACTGTCACCCCCCCGTTTTTCTTTTGCACTGGATGGGGTCTCGAACAGGCAGTGGATGTACCTGCCAGCCTTTGCATCTTTGCATGCCAATATTGCCGGTGACGGGCAGCAGGGCGAGATCACCCTCAATGTCGGCAAGCAAACCCTGGACTACGACAAAGTCTTCCAGGCACCGATGGAGATTGAGCAGGCCGATGTCCGGGCTTACTGGCAAATGGATGGGCAGGGATGGCGTTTGTGGAGCGATGAGCTGTCACTAACCACACCGCACCTGAGTGCCAACGGTCAGTTCCGGCTTGATTTCCCGAAAGCGGCCCCTTCCTGGCTGTCTTTTTACGGCGAAACCAAAGTCAAAGATGCCGGTGCGGCCTGGCGTTATTTACCCCGTCCGGCACTGGGGCAGGAGCTGACGGATTATCTTTCCGCCGCCATTCGCGGCGGGCAGTCTGACCATGCTCAGCTACTGTGGTTTGGCGATCTGCCAGCTTTCCCTTATGCCAGCCATGACGGTAATTTTGAAATCAGCGTACCGCTTAAACACGGACGATTCAGTTTTGATACCGCCTGGCCTGAGCTGACCGACATCGATTTGCACTTGGGTTTTCGCAATGATCGCATGCTGATCAATGCCAGCCATGCCAAAACCAAAGAAGCGGTGGCTGACCGGGTCGTCGGCGATGCCTGGCTGCACCCGGATGGCCACCTGAAACTGGCCATTGATGTCAGCGCAGAAGGCGAGCAGGTTCGCGACTATATGATGGCAACGCCACTGGTGGACTCAGTCGGGGCGGCGCTGTCGGCGGTGAATGTTGACGGGCCTGTGGCTGCCAAGCTGCAGTTGGATATTCCTTTCAGTGGCGGTGAGGTGAAAGCGCAGGGAGAGGCCCGTCTTGACAGTAACCGGGTGACCATAGAAAGTCTGTCGCTGCCTCTTACCCAGGTAAAAGGCAGCATTCATTTTGATAATGACCAGATAACGGCGGACGGCGTAACCGGCTACTGGCTCGGCCAGCCCCTGACCGTCAGCTTCGACGGCAAGAACGCCGAAGCCGGTTACCAGGTCAATGTGGATCTGGCCGGGTTCTGGCAGCTTGCCTCGCTGCAGCAGCGTTTGCAGGATCCGCTGCTGGCCAGACTGCACGGCAGTGCCAGGTGGCACGGTAATGTCGGGGTGGTGCTGAATGATACCGGACTGAAATATCAGGTCTTTATCCAGGCGCCGTTAGCCGCTGTCCGCAGTGAGCTGCCTTATCCGCTGGCCTTTACACCACACAGTCCCACCAGTGTGGTGCTGACGGCTTCCGGCAACACTTCCCGGCTGGAAGCCAGCCTCACCGTGCCGGATGCCCAGTACCGGGCTGAGATAGCCTTGCAGTCACAACCGCGGATTGTACGCAGCGAGCTGACAGTCGGCCTGGCCGAACGACGCAAGCTGCCGGCAAAAGGTCACGGGATTCGTATTCAGGCCAACAGCATTGATGCCGATGCATGGGACAGCCTGGCACAACAGATCATTGATAAACAGCAGAGCAGACCGGCAGCCCAAACCGGTATTGATCTGCCTTTACCCACACGGATCAATGCCAGCATTCAGCAGCTTAAGCTGGCGGGACTTAACTGGCATAATCTGGACTTGGCCGTACGCAAGCAGCCATCGCAGTGGCATGCGGTGCTCGGCAGCCGCGAAGTCAGCGGCGAGCTGATCTGGCCTGACTATAAGCCCCTGACGGTGAATCTGGAGCAGCTTCACCTCAATTTACCGGAAGATAAAAAACCGCTGGAAACCCTGTCGGCTGAACATAAGTACGTGCCTCAGCGAGCCATTCCGCCGGTCACGGATTTCGATCGTAACATGATGGCTTACCTGCCGCAGATGGATGTCAGGGTCAAAGACTTGTGGTTACAGGGATACCGGCTGGGTGCATTAAGCGGCCGTCTGCGGCGCGATGCCCAGACGCTGATCCTGGAAGAATTGCAGTTGGACTCCGGCACTACGTCGCTGAGTCTGGATGGTCACTGGACCATGAATCAGTACCAGAATGAAACGCAGGTCGCCTTCGATATCGCCGGTGAGGACAGCTCGGAGCTGATGGGGCGGCTGGGGATCTCAGGCGGGATCCAGGATGCCAGCTTTACCAGCTACGCCTCCATTCAGTGGCAGGGGGCGCCATGGTCGATGCACCGTGAAACCCTGACCGGTGAACTCAAGACCGAAACCGGCAAAGGGGTGATCCGTGATGTGGGCGGTGCAGGCCGGATCCTGGGGTTATTCAGTCTGGATTCTATCATGCGCAAGATGCAGCTCGATTTTACCGGGGTGTTTGATGACGGGCTGGCGTTTGACTACATCAAAGGGTCCGGGCGGATTGAAAATGGCCGCTTTGAAACGGACGATGTGGAAATGAAAGCACTGGCGGGCGACATGTACATTCAGGGAAGTGCTAATCTGGTTAATGAGACAGTGAATGCCAGAGTGAAATTTATTCCTGATCTGACATCCGGTATCCCGGTGCTGACAGCGTTTGCTGTTGCCCCGCAGACGGCCATTGTGGTGTTTGCCATTTCAACCGCCTTGTCGCCTGTGGTGGATGTCTTTACCCAGATCAACTATGTCGTCAGCGGCCCGATAGAGTCACCCTCAGTCACAGAGCAATCGCGCTTTACCGGTGAGTTTAAGGTGCCTGCCGCCCTGAAGCAGCAGGCAGAGCAATAATAATGAAGGTGTTTCCGGCTTTGCCTGAGTGGCGAAGCTGAGGTAATAATAACAAGAAAATCAATTTGTAATGGAGTGCATGATGGCTAGAGTGGGTGTGGTACAGATGAATTCCGGGCCTGATCCTGAACTGAATCTGCAACAGCTGAAAAAGAAGTTGAAGGGGTTGCAGCTGCAGGGGGCGAAACTGGTCGTCACTCCCGAAAATTGCCTGATTTTCGGTACCCGGGCTGACTACGAACAGCATGCCGAACCTCTGGGAGAGGGCGTGCTGCAACACCAGCTCGCTGCACTGTCCCGTCAGCTGGGCATCTGGCTGCTGATAGGATCTATGCCTATCCGGCGTGATGACGGCAGTATGTCGACCACGGCCTTGCTGTTCGACGATCAGGGCCAGCTGCAGGCCCATTACGATAAATTGCACATGTTTGATGTGGAGGTTGCCGATCGCCACCACAGCTATCGCGAGTCAGACACCTTCCGGCCGGGAGAGGCGGTGAAGGTGGTGGAAACACCTTTCGGCAACATTGGACTGTCGATCTGTTATGATGTCCGCTTCCCGCAGCTGTACAGCGCATTGCGGGCACAGGGGGCCGATATCATAGTGGTGCCGGCAGCGTTCACCAAAGTTACCGGCAAAGCACACTGGGATATCCTGCTGCGTGCACGCGCCATTGAAACCCAGTGCTGGATTGTCGCTGCCGCACAGTGGGGCGAGCATAACCAGGGGCGGGAAACCTGGGGCCACTCGATGATTATTGATCCCTGGGGACAAGTCGTCGCCTGCCAGGAGCAGGGCACAGGTGTGATCACCGCAGATATCGATCTGGGTCTGAGCGCACAGATACGAATGAATATGCCATTGCTGCAACATAGCCGTTTTCAGGTGCAGCAGTGCAACACAGAAGAGTAAGGCAATGATGCTGGAAACCGTAGAACAGACCATGCTGGCCCAATCCGGGCTTGAGCGTGACGATCTCAGCCAGATTCTGGGGCTGATGGCCGCCCGGGACGTAGATTATGGCGATATATATTTTCAGTCCAGCTGGCACGAATCATTGGTGCTGGAAGACAGTATCATCAAAGACGGCTCCTTTAATATCGACCGTGGTGTGGGTGTTCGTGCGGTATCCGGTGAAAAAACCGGTTTTGCCTACTCAGATCAGATCAGTAAGCTGGCACTGACTCAGAGCGCCAAAGCGGCACGCGGTATTGCCCGCAGCGGCGGCTCTGGCAAGGTACAGGCCTTTGCCTCATCGCCGGTAAAGCCTGTCTATGCCGGGGTCAATCCGCTGGAGAGCCTGGAGCGTCAGGAAAAAATTGCCCTGCTGCAGGAAGTGGATGCCTATATCCGTGCCAAAGAGCCCTTGGTGAAAGAAGTTTCGGTCAGCATTAACGGTGTCTATGAGCAGGTGCTGGTCGCCGCGATAGACGGCACCTATGCGGCTGATATTCGTCCCTTGGTGCGTTTTTCTGTCAGCGTGCTGATCGAGAAGAGCGGCAAACGTGAAAGCGGCAGTGCGGGCGGCGGTGGCCGGTTCGGTTATCAGTACTTTATGACTGAAAACGACGGCAAGTCGGTCGCTTTGCAATATGCCGACGAAGCGTTGCGACAGGCGCTGGTCAACATCGATGCCGATCCGGCTCCTGCCGGTACTATGCCGGTAGTGCTCGGGGCGGGCTGGCCGGGCGTCTTGCTGCATGAAGCTGTCGGGCATGGCCTGGAAGGTGATTTCAACCGCAAGGGCTCGTCCATGTTCTCGGGTCAGATGGGGCAGCAGGTGACCTCAAGCCTGTGTACCATAGTGGATGACGGCACGCTGGCCGATCGGCGCGGCTCGCTGAGCATTGATGATGAAGGCACCCGGGGCCAGTACAATGTGCTGGTGGAAGGCGGCAAGCTCAAA
The DNA here is from genome assembly GCF_000425165.1 of Photobacterium halotolerans DSM 18316. Taxonomy (GTDB): domain Bacteria; phylum Pseudomonadota; class Gammaproteobacteria; order Enterobacterales; family Vibrionaceae; genus Photobacterium; species Photobacterium halotolerans. Next base: position 224,428 of record NZ_KE384322.1, on the reverse strand, counting down.
GGCTATATGCAAGATAAGCTTAATGCCCGCCTGATGGGGGTAGCTCCAACCGGTAATGGCCGTCGTGAGTCTTATGCGCACCTGCCGATGCCCCGTATGACCAATACCTACATGCTGCCGGGCGAACATACGCCGGAAGAGATCATCGCCAGTGTCGAGAACGGGATTTACGCGCCGAATTTTGGCGGCGGTCAGGTTGATATTACTTCCGGTAAATTTGTGTTCTCAGCGTCTGAAGCCTACCTGATTGAAAAGGGTAAGATCACCCGTCCGATTAAAGGTGCGACTTTAATCGGCAGCGGCATTGAAGCGATGCAGAAAGTCTCTATGGTGGGGAATGATCTGGAACTTGATCGTGGGGTGGGCGTCTGCGGCAAAGCTGGACAAAGCGTCCCTGTCGGTGTCGGGCAGCCAACCCTGAAGCTGTCTTCAATGACAGTCGGCGGTACTCAGTAAGCGTCCTGTGCTGACTGATACCAATAAAAACGCCAGCGTTTGCTGGCATTTTTGATTAATAAGCGCTGATCAGTCTTTGATGTAGAGCGCTTTCAGTACCTGAAAGATTTCGCGGTAAGCTTTGGCCGGTTTGTTGGCGGCTTTTTCTTTGACGGCCATGCGCACCAGCTGACGCAGTTGCTGGCGGTCAGCATCCGGATGGGCTTCCATCACTTCATTGATCACGCTATCGCCGTCATCAATCATACGGTCACGCAAAGACTCCAGCTTGTGCAGCTGAGCCGTTACCTGGGCATGTTTATTATTCAGTTTGTCCAGCGCTGCCTGAATCGGCTCGATGTCAATGTTACGCATCTGCTTACCGATAAACTGCAGCTGGCGGCGATAGGCTTCCTGCTTAAATCGCTGGGCGTCTTTGATTGCCATGCGAAGCTCGTCGCTCAGCGGGATTTTTGCTAATGCTCCGGGCTTGAGCTTAACCAGCTCTTCGCCCAGCTTCTGCAGGGCTTCCATGTCACGTTTCATCTCGGATTTACTCACCCAGATGATTTCTTCTTCCTCTTCCCATGGGGCTTTTTTATTTTTACGGCTCATATCAGGCTCATGACAGACTTCAATGTCTCTATTTTATCAGTTTCAAGTTGAATTTGGGCGCATTTTAATTGCCTTGAGTGTTATCCTTAGGGAAACCGTGTAAATAAAGTATGACTATGGATGTGAAACAACAAGTCGCCCAGCAGCGTAGCGAGCTGGAACAGGCGGTCGCCCGTGCGCTTGAGCTTGCCGGTCAGCAGGCTGATGCTGCCGAAGTGGCGATTAACAAATCCACAGGGATCAGTGTCTCTACCCACTTGTGTGAGGTTGAGAATGTCGAATTTAACAGCGATGGTGCGATGGGGATTACCGTCTACCGCGGCCAGCGTAAAGGCAGTGCGTCAACCTCTGATTTGAGTGAAGCGGCGATTGCACAAACCGTGGCAGCGGCGCTGGAAATTGCACGCCACACCTCGGAAGATCCCTACGGTGGTCCGGGCCCGGCTGAGCTGATGGCCAAAAACATCCCGGATCTGGATCTGTTCTACCCGGATGAACCTGAACCGGATCATGCCGCTTCTATCGCGATTGCCGCCGAGCAGGCTGCGCTGGATGCTGACAGCCGCATCAAGCAGAGTGACGGTGCCAGCTACGACAGCCACTACGGTATCCGGGTGTACGGCAATACGCACGGTATGCTGGCCAGCTACCCGAGCAGTCGCCACAGTATCAGCTGTTGCGTGATTGCCGAGGGCAAGAATGGCGACATGGAGCGCGACTACAGCTATACCCTGGCCCGGCGTACCAGCGATTTGTGGACACCGGAGAAAGTCGGCCAGCTGGCGGCAGAACGTACCGTCAGCCGGATTGATCCGCAGAAGCTGTCTACCCGTCAGGCTCCTGTGATGTTTGCCTCCGATGTTGCGACCGGCTTGTTCGGTCATCTGGTGATGGGGATCAGCGGGTCGAATTTATACCGTAAGTCGACTTTCCTGCTGGATATGCTTGATGAGCAGATCTTCCCGTCCTGGCTCAACATCAGCGAGCGCCCGCACCTGCTGCGCGGCCTGGCCAGTACACCATTTGACAGCGAAGGCCTGGCAACCCATGACAGGGAAATCATTCAGGACGGGGTACTGAAAACCTATCTGATGACCAGCTATGCCGCCCGCAAGCTGGGGCGTCAGCCGACCGGCCATGCCGGCGGTATCCACAACTGGCAGGTATCCAGTACCGGTGAGGATTTCAATGCCATGCTGCGCAAGCTGGATACCGGGTTTCTGGTGACAGAGCTGATGGGGCAGGGCGTGAATATCGTGACCGGTGATTACTCCCGCGGCGCTGCCGGTTTCTGGGTTGAAAATGGTGTGATCCAATACCCGGTCAGTGAAGTAACCATTGCCGGAAATCTGAAAGACATGATGGCAAACATAGTGGCTATCGGGACAGACACTGAAACCCGCAGCCAGATCCAGACCGGCTCTATGCTGCTGGAATCGATGAAAATTGCCGGTGAGTAATGACACTCACAGAGTATGAGTGGCAAACAAGGTCTGGCTCGGTGCCAGACCTTTTTTGTCTTTGTATCATCAGGTGAGAAAGACGGTTGCTAAGCCGAGAAACACCGACAGGCCGATAATATCGGTAATGGTCGTTAACGCCATACCGCCTGCGAGTGCCGGGTCGATATTGAGTTTCTTGAGAATAATGGGTACCCCGACCCCCGCGATACCGGCGATCAGCAGGTTGGTCAGCATAGCACCGGCGATAATGGCGCCGAGCATCAGGTTACCTTTCCACAGAACCACTACGCCGCCTATGATCCCGGCCCACAAGAGACCGTTGATCAAACCTACCCGGGCTTCTTTACTGAGCAGCCAGCGGGTGTTGGAGTCGCCGATATGGCCGACGGCCAGACCGCGGATCACCAGGGCCACAGTCTGGTTACCGGCAACGCCACCCATGGAAGGCACGATTGTCATCAGAACGGCAATGGCGGCCATTTTATCGAGCGTGTCTTCAAACATGTTGGAGACAGAGGCGGCGGCCAGCGCGGCCAGGACATTCACGCCCAGCCAGATGCTGCGCCGGCGGGCCGATTTCATCACGGGCGCGAAGGTATCTTCATCGTCGTCCATACCGGCCATGCTCATCATAGAGTGCTCGGCATCTTCCCGGATAATATCGACCACATCATCAATGGTGATCCGGCCGACCAGCTGGTTGCCGGCATCGACCACAGGCGCAGAAAGCCAGTTACGGCGCTCAAACAAAGTGGCCACTTCACTGTCGTCCATCTCGACATTGATGGCTTCATCCGGATCGTCCATCACTTCAAGGATTTGTACGTCAGGCTGAGTGGTGATCAGCGTGGCCAGCGAGAGGTGGCCAATCAGCACATTGTGTTCGTCAACCACATAGAGCGTATCTGTGGCTTCGGGGAGTTCGCCCCGCATGCGCAGATAGCGCAGGACCACATCGGCGGTGACATCACCGCGGATGGTCACGAAGTCGGTACTCATGATACCGCCTGCGCTTTCTTCCGGATAAGCCAGTGCCAGCTCGACGCGATGGCGATCTGCGGCATCCATCTGCGCCAGTACTTCACGGAAACGGCTGTCAGGCAGGCTGCGCAGCACGTAAGCCACGTCATCGCTTTCCATGCCTTCAGTGACGGCCGCCAGTTTTTCCGGCGCCATCATGGCTACGATACCGTCTTTTACGTCTTCGGACAGTTCGTCAAGGATCTCACCCTGCTCTTCAGGATCGGTCAGTTGCCACAGGACCTGGCGCTCTTTCGGCGGACAGGCTTCAAGCAGGTGGGCGATATCCTCAGGTTCCATATCCTGCAACATTCGCCGGACGTGAACGAACATCCCTCGATCCAGGGCCTGGTTTACCTGCTGCAGTGTCTGGTGGGTTTGATCTTGCTCGAAAAGGTCCGCCATAGAGAGAACTACCTTGCTTTGTGAATACACCCGGCCTTGTTGCGACAGTGGCAGCCGGGAAATGGCGCAATAAGCTGAATATTAACGTAATAGCGCAGTCTTTGTCTCACTGGATCTGAGATCTTGCTAAGATTTCACTTGGCTGTAAGAAAGGGAGGATGAGGTTGAAAAACGGTGATTTATCGCCGGTTTCCGGGTATTTGGTCGTTGTTCGGGACGGATACAGGCAAGATAGGCTCAGTTCCCTTCAGGTAGCAGGTGATTGAGCGCCCTGACGGGTATCAGCTGTCTTCATCAAAACCGTTTTCGATCAGCGAGGCGACCGCTTCCAGCGCAACGCTGGCGTCACCCCCTTCGGCGCTGACGATGATCTTCTGGCCCTGTGCCGACTCCAGCATTAATAATCCCATCACACTGTCGGCGGTTGCAGATTTGTCTTGGTTGGTGACAGTGATAATGGCGTCAAAACTCTGTGCCAGCTCGACCAGTTTGATCGCTGCCCTGGCATGCAGGCCAAGGCGGTTTTTAATGAAGAGTTCCCGACTGACAGTATTCATGCTCAATGCTTCAGATGGCCTTGTTTTTCCAGAGTACGATGACGAACCTGAACCTGTTGCCCCCGCAGGCGGAAATAGTCCGCCAGTTGCTGGGCGACGTACACAGAGCGGTGCTGACCGCCGGTACAGCCGATGGCGACAGTGACGTAACTGCGGTTGTTTTTCTCAAGCAGAGGCAGCCAGCTTTCCAGAAAGTGCCGGATCTGGTAAATCAGCTGACTGACTTCATGGTGACTGGCCAGATAGTCCTGCACCTCAGTATCAAGGCCGGTTTGCGGCTTGAGTTCAGGTACCCAGTGGGGATTGGGCAAAAAGCGGACATCAAACACATAATCGGCATCCGTCGGTAAGCCATGCTTAAAGCCAAAGGACTCGAACACCATCACCAGCTCGCGGGCCTGACGACCCAGCACTCGGGCACGCACGGTTTCGCTCAGATCATGGATAGACAGCTGAGTGGTGTCCAGCACCAGATCGGCGGCTTCCTTCAGGTTTGCCAGCCAGGCGCTTTCGGCCTGAATCGCTTCTTCCAGGCTCATGTTCTGCCGTGAGAGCGGATGCAATCGCCGGGTTTCGCTGTAGCGTTTGACCAGGGTGTTGTCATCGGCATCAAGAAACAGCAGGTTGACGTCAGCCTGCTGGCGGACGGCTTCCAGTGCTGAGCGGGTGATATCATGATCAGCCGGCATATTGCGGACATCAACGCTGACCGCAACATTCTGGGTATGAGGATCCAGGGTTTGGATAAGATCAGAAAGCAGATGTACCGGCAGATTATCGACACAGTAATAGCCAAGATCTTCCAGTACCCTGAGAGCCACTGATTTACCTGAGCCTGAGCGGCCGCTGACTATCATCAATTTCATGACAAACCCTTCCTGATGACTGTTATGACGGCGCTGAGGTCATGATCTGGTACAGCTCTTCATCGCTTTTCGCTGCCCTGAGCTGTTTGAGAACCGCTTTATCACTGAGCTTTTCTGCCATGCTGGACAGCGTCTTCAGGTGTTCTTTGCACTGGGCATCCGGCACCAGAAGCGCAAAAAGCAGATCGACGGGTTGATTGTCAATCGCATCGAACTGGATGGGCTGCTGACATTGGATCAGCACCGCAATCGCTTGTTCGCTGTCGGTGACACGACCATGGGGAATGGCAATACCATTACCAATACCGGTACTCCCCATCTTTTCACGGTTGAGCATACACTCAAACAGTGGCTGAGGGTTCTGGTTTAAATGTTGGCCAGCAATTTCGCTGATGATTTCCAGCGCACGTTTTTTACTGGAGCAGTGGACTGCACTCTTGGTGCAGTCCAGGCTTAATACTCGACTCAGTTGCATGCTAATGACTATTGAGTTTGTCTTTATGTTTGTTCAGTTGACGGACCAGTTTATCAGTTAATTGATCAATTGCCGCATACATATTTTCAGAATCTGCTTTCGCGTGGATTTCTCCGGCGTTAATGTGCAGTGTCGCCTCGGCAATCTGCTGCATTTTTTCTACATTCAGTACAACATGGACGTTATTAATTTTGTCGAAAAAGCGCTCCAGCTTATCGAACTTTGTTGTCACATACTCACGCAGAGCAGGGGTAATTTCAATGTGGTGACCAGTGAGATTAATTTGCATAGACATCTTCCTCCTTAATCGCCGGCAATCAGAGCAGGCGCTTTCTTTGGCTTGATGGCGGGATACCCAGCGATTCACGGTATTTGGCTATGGTACGTCTAGCCACCATGATGCCTTGATCCGCCAGTAATGTCGCAATTTTGCTATCACTCAAGGGTTTGGCCTGATTTTCGGCCGCAACCAATTTCTTCACCAGCGCGCGAATAGCGGTGGAGGAGCATTCTCCGCCGTTATCCGTACTGACATGGCTTGAGAAGAAGTACTTCAACTCAAAAATACCGCGTGGGGTATGCATAAATTTCTGGGTGGTCACCCGGGAGATCGTTGACTCGTGCATTTCAACGGCCAGGGCAATATCGTTGAGGACCATAGGTTTCATGGCTTCCTCACCGTATTCAAAAAAATCTTGCTGATGTTCCACAATACAGCGCGCCACTTTCAGCAGGGTATCGTTGCGGCTCTCCAGGCTTTTGATCAGCCATTTGGCATCCTGAAGATGGCTACGGATAAACTGGCTGTCGGCACTGTTGCGCGTTTGTTTGCTCATCGCCGCGTACTGTTCGTTGACGCGAAGGCGCGGCACGCTGTCCGGGTTGATAGTCACCACCCATTTGCCTTTGTCTTTGAACACTGAAACGTCAGGAATGACATACTCGGTTTCCGAGGCCACCACGCGGTTGCCCGGGCGGGGCTCCAGCGTGTGGATCAGCGCCATGACATTTTTCAGCTCATCTTCTTTGAGCTTAGTGTCGCGCATCAGCTGGCGATAGTCACGGTTGCCCAGCAAATCCAGGTGCTCAATCAGCACCATTTTCGCTTCGTTCAGCCAGGGCGTGTCTTCCGGATAGGTGGCCAGTTGCAGCAGCAGGCACTCGCGCAGATCGCGCGATGCCACGCCCAGCGGATCAAATTGCTGGACGCGTTTGAGGACGGCTTCGACTTCATCAAGTTCGACGTTTTCATCGCCCATGCTTTCCAGAATATCGTCGCAGGTGCTGGTGAGATAGCCTTTTTCATCCACGGCATCAATGATGGCAAAAGCAATGGCGCGGTCGGTGTCGCTGAACGGCGTCAGCTCCAGCTGCCACATCAGGTAATCCTGCAGGGTTTCTGTGGTCTCACCCTGATAGACAGGCATGTCGTCATCCGGCGCAATCCCGGCACTGCCGGTACCGGCACTGTAGACATCGTCCCAGGTGGTATCAACGGGCAGTTCGGCCGGCATTTCCCGCTGTTCTATAACATCGGAAGTATCAAAGGAATCGTTGCTGATGTCCTCGTATTGTTCAGCGGCATCGTTTTTGCCGTCGGCGTGGATGTCATCAGCATCAGACGACGGGGTGTCGCCATCCGGGTGGCTTTCGTCAAGCTCCAGCAGGGGGTTGGCATCTAAGGCCTCCTGGATTTCCTGTTGCAGATCCAGGGTAGAAAGTTGCAGCAGACGAATGGCCTGTTGCAGTTGCGGCGTCATTGCCAATTGTTGGCCAAGCTTGAGCTGGAGCGAAGTTTTCATGCGTGTACAGACACCTTGTGATTATTGTATGAATCGCTTGTTTTGGGGTCTTTAGGCCAGTCGAATCAAAACCTTCGACCAGCCTTGGCAGCTTACCTCGGTTGTGTCCTTTTATCTATAACTATAGACGGAACTGGTCTCCCAGATAGACGCGTTTCACATGCTCGTCATTGAGGACATCAGACGGTGTGCCGTGAGCAATCAGCTGTCCCTGGCTGACGATGTAAGCGTGCTCACAGACGTCCAGCGTTTCCCGTACGTTGTGATCTGTGATTAACACGCCCAGGCCGCGATCTCTGAGGTGTTCGATGATCTTCTTGATATCGATCACTGAGATAGGGTCAACCCCGGCAAACGGTTCATCCAGCAGAATAAACTTAGGATTTGCCGCCAGTGCGCGGGCGATCTCAACCCGGCGCCGCTCACCGCCTGACAATGCCATACCCTGACTGTTGCGGATATGCTGGATATGGAACTCATCCAGCAGTTCCTCAAGCTTGTCCTGGCGTTCGGCTTTGCTCAGATCTGAGCGGGTTTGCAGCACCGCCATCAGGTTGTCATGCACACTCAGCTTGCGGAAGATAGAGGCTTCCTGCGGCAGATAACCAATTCCCATCCGGGCGCGGTTATGCATGGGTTGCAGGCTGATGTCATGGCCGTCAATGGTGATCTGGCCTTCATCACGGGCAACCAGACCAACAATCATATAAAACGACGTGGTTTTGCCGGCACCGTTCGGGCCAAGCAGACCGACAATCTTGCCGGACTCCACTTCCAGGCTGACATCGGAAACAACTTTGCGGCCGTTGTAGCTTTTCGCCAGATGGGTTGCGGTTAACTTTGACATTCGTTCTCTTATTTATTGTTTTTGTTTGATCTGATTCGGCTGCAGTATGGTGGTCACGCGCTGCTGATCACCACTGGTCGCAACCAGTTTCTGCTCATCAATCTTGTAACTGATGGTTTTGCCTTTAATTTCGCTGCCTTCCTGAACCAGTACGGCTTTGTCTGTCATCTTGAGGAATTCGCTTGCCGTTTCATAGCGCATCTGCATGGCAGAGCCGTTGATTGGCTTGCCGTCATCCATCTTCTGATAAAACGTGGCCGGTGATCCATAGGCATCGATCGTCTGCTGATCGCCATTCTGAGTCTGGCGAGTGACAATGATTTTGTCGGCACGGATATCAATACTGCCCTGACGCAGCGAGACGTTGCCGGTAAAGGTCACCACATTTTTCTGGATGTCCAGTTCCTGGCTGTCCGAGTTGATATATATCGGCTGCTCGGTATCGTTGCTTAATGCCCAGCCAGAGGTGCTGACTACCAGGCACAGCAGGGCGCTAATTTTGCAAAGCTTCATATCTACCTTTTACATTATTCATCAGGGTCGCCACACTGCGTTCCATGTTCCCTTTCATCCCAATGCCTTCGTTCTGAAAGGCACTGCCGGTAATAGTGACCGGATCGGGGGTGTCGAAATCTTTGCTGATTAAATCTAATCGCAGTGTATCTGTTTTTATCGCATCAATGGCGGAGTCAGGTAACAGATTGAAGATCCGCACATTACCAGACATCTGCAGAATGTGTTCTTTATCTAGTGTGGCGTGATTTGCACTGATGCGCCATTCACTTTCTTTACCCTCTTTGTAGACCCAGATCACAGGCTGCTTGAATTCGGTATTACCACTGAGGTTGAAATACTCCAGCGTGTCTGATTCGATGCGGTAGCTGCGAATGCCCGCCTCGTTGTACGAGGTGTTTTTTACCCCGGTACCGGTAAAGATCGGCTTTTCGTTATCCGGCGCGGTCAGCGTGTCCTGCTGCCAGTGCTTTTGCAGCAGGTAGTAACCGGTCCATGCACACAGTATGACCAGCAGCGCACAGAGTAACCGGTTTAACGTCATATACTCAGACCCTTATGCTGATCCAGTTCGCCGCGCGCCTCAAGGATCAGATCGCAGACTTCGCGTACCGCGCCATAGCCGCCTTTGGTGCGGGTGGTCAGGCTGGCACGCTGTGACAGCAGCGGGTGGCCGTCGGCGACGCAAACGGACAGTCCCACTTCGGCCATCACAGGCCAGTCAATGAGATCATCGCCGATATAGGCCGTATACTCAGCGGCAATACCCAGTTTATCGACAATATCCTGATAAGCGGCCAGTTTGTTGTCCTGACCCTGATAGATATGTCTGATACCCAGCGCTGACATACGGTTTTCAACAATCTGCGAGCGGCGGCCTGTGATAATGGCCACTTCGACCCCGCCGGCCATCAGGGACTTAATGCCATAGCCGTCGCGGGTATGAAAGGTTTTCAGCTCTTCGCCGTTGTTACCCATGTAAATACGGCCGTCGGAAAATACGCCATCAACATCGCAGATCAGCAGGCGTATGTCTTTCGCCAGCTGAAAAAGGTGCTGCGGGACCGGGCCGTACAGGGTGGATTGCATTTGTGTTGTCATTACATTACTCCGGCTCTGAGCAGATCATGCATATTCAGAGCGCCTACCAGCTGTTGGTCATCGACAACCAGCAGGCCGTTAATTTTTCGTTCTTCCATCAGTTTAAGTCCTTCGGCGGCCAGTACCTGCGAGGAAATGGTCGCCGGATTCGCAGACATGACTTCACCAATCCGTGTCTGATGGATATCAATGCGTTTATCGAGCAAGCGGCGAAGGTCACCATCGGTGAAAATGCCACTTAGCTTTTGATTATCGTCAACAATGGCCGTCATCCCCAGCCCCTGGCGGGAGACTTCGAGCAGGGCATCTTTTATGCTGGCATCCTGATGGATCACGGGCAGACGCTCGCCGCTGTGCATCACATCGGCAATACGCAGCAGCAACTTACGACCCAGCGCGCCGCCGGGATGGGAGAGGGCAAAATCGTCAGCAGTAAAACCGCGCGCTTCCATCAGGGCAATGGCCAGCGCATCCCCCATGGCCAGAGTGGCCGTGGTACTGGAGGTGGGGGCCAGGTTGAGCGGGCAGGCTTCCTGGTTGACTGTGATTTGCAAATGCACCTGGGCCAGCCGCGCCATGGTGGATTCGGGCTTGCCCGTCATGCTGATTAAAGCAATACCCTGGCGTTTAATCACGGGCAAGAGTGTCAGGATTTCACCGGCTTCACCGGAATTGGAAATGGCCAGCACGATATCACGCTTATCCAGCATGCCCAGATCGCCGTGACTGGCTTCTCCGGGATGGACAAAAAATGCCGGCGTGCCGGTGCTGGCAAGGGTGGCGGCAATCTTACAGCCGATATGGCCGGATTTGCCCATCCCCATGACGATCACTTTTCCCTGACAGCGGCTGATGAGCTGACAGGCTTCACTGAAACTGCCATTGATGTATTGGGACAGGCCTCTGAGGGCTTCCGCTTCAATGTCAATCACACGCCGGCCAATCCGGCCGTAGTCAAAGGAATCAGGCATAGTTTCGCTCTCGGTTAAGCCGCCATATTATAAAGCAGATAGCTCTGATAGGCGACAAAGCATAAAATCAGAATCAGGCCTTCCAGGCGGTTGATACGACGGCGTTTACCCAGCGCCATCAGCACCAGCAGGACAGAGATGCCCAGCATGACGTAAAAGTCACGACCCATCGCCAGCGGACTGATCACCGAAGGGTTGAGCAGGCCAGGCAGTCCCATCACAGCCAGGATATTGAAGACATTGGAACCTATGATGTTACCCACAGCCATGTCGTCTTCGCCTTTGTGGATGCTGGCAATCGAGGCGGCCAGTTCCGGCAGGCTGGTACCGACGGCAATAATCGTCAGGCCGATAACCAGATCGCTCATGCCGAAGTATTTGGCAATCGTCACGGCAGAATCAACCAGCATGTTGGCCGCATAAGGCAGCAATAGCAATCCAATCACAATCCATACGGACGCCGCCATATTGCTGACGCCCTGGGGAATTTCAGATTCCTGCTCTTCCAGCAGTATGTCCTGAGCACCATTATTCCCGCTGCGGCTGATTTTCAGCATCGCCAGAATAAAAATAACAAACAGAACAACCAGTAAGACGCCTTCAAAAAAGCCTAAATAACTGTCCCACAGCAATATACCGGCAATCAGTGTGACCACCATCATCAGCGGGAGTTCACGGCGAATGATGCCGGAACTGATGGATAATGGCTTGATAAGGGCGGTTAAACCCAGGATTAACGCAATATTTGCAATGTTTGAACCCAGCACGTTACCAACGGCGGTATCGGTTTTTCCTGCCAGCGCGGCAGTGGCAGAGACCATCATTTCCGGGGCGGAGGAGCCCATTGCCAATATGGTCATACCGATAATGAGCGGGGCCACCCCTAAATTCCTTGCTAAAGCAGCTGCTCCAAAAACAAGTCGATCCGCACTCCATACCAGTAACGCAAGTCCGATACCGAGTAACAAGATGGCTTCAAGCATTATTAACCCTTATAGATTTTTCAGTGAGCTGGTTTTTAAGGGGGTAATTTTGACGTTTCACTGACGAAAATGGAAGGAAAAGCCGAGAGTATTTGTTTTCGGTGCTGTGATCTTTATATGGGAAACAGACCACTGGTGTAAAGTGAGCGTGTTTGTGGCACTCAATACACAGTGGGATTGGTTTCATTCAGGACTTTTATGTTATAAAAAACAAGGTTCATAACCTGAGCCGGGTCTGTGCTATCCGGGTGACGGCAAAGAACGAAAAATCACAGCGAGCTGACAGGTATTACCTTGAGTTGGTCAGGGAATCTACCTATGATCAACCACATGCAATATAACTAATTAATTACATTCAATTATGCTTGTATCAGGGTGCATTCCGGATGAATCACGGATGCAAGGGTATTTAGGAAGGTTATGACAGCAACCGAAGCGCTAATTCGAATTAACAACCTGACGTTTTCCCGGGGCAAACGCAAAATCTTCGATGATGTGTCACTGGAGGTGCCGAAGGGCAAGATCACTGCCATCATGGGGCCGTCCGGCATTGGTAAAACGACCCTGCTTCGTCTGATTGGCGGGCAGATTATGCCGGATCAGGGGGAAATTTGGTTTGACGATAAAAATATCCCGGCCTTATCGCGCAGTGACTTGTACCGGGCGCGTAAGCGGATGAGTATGCTCTTTCAGTCCGGCGCGCTCTTTACCGACATGACAGTTTTTGACAATGTGGCGTTTCCTTTGCGCGAGCACACCGCTCTGCCTGAGGATTTGCTGCATACCTTAGTGCTGCTCAAACTGGAAGCCGTCGGGTTACGGGGGGCGGCGAATTTAATGCCCAATGAACTGTCCGGTGGTATGGCACGTCGCGCAGCGCTGGCAAGAGCGATAGCACTGGATCCCGACCTCATCATGTATGACGAGCCTTTTGTCGGGCAGGATCCCATTACCATGGGAGTACTGGTCAAGCTGATCCACAGCCTGAATCAGGCCCTGAGTATTACCTCGGTTATCGTGTCGCACGATGTGCCCGAAGTGATGAGTATTGCCGATCAAGTGTATTTGCTGTCAGGTGGCAAAATCATTGGCAGCGGTACTCCGGATGAACTGAACGCCAATCCCGATGAAAGGGTTCGTCAGTTTCTCGATGGAAACGCTGACGGTCCCGTGCCGTTCAAATTCCCTGCACCGGCACTGGAGCAGGATCTTTTCAGTCGGTTCTCGTCGTAACTGCTCACTCGCGCTGAGTCAGTGAGTTATCGCGAATAAGAAAGGTAATTCCATATTATGTTAACGGATTTTATCGTGCAGCTGGGACACAGTACGCTGTCCAGCTGCCGCACCATGGGGCGGGCAACCTTGCTGTTATCCGGCGCACTGGTGAGTAAACCGCAACCTGCCAAAATGTTTCCATTGCTGTTAAAGCAGTTGTATTCCGTTGGGGTGCTCTCGGTAGCTATCATAATGGTGTCAGGCTTATTTATCGGTATGGTACTGAGTCTGCAGGGGTTTATTGTGCTGGTGGATTTCGGTGCAGAAACCAGTCTGGGCCAGATGGTGGCACTGTCGCTGTTACGGGAACTGGGGCCTGTGGTCACCGCCCTGCTGTTTGCCGGTCGGGCCGGCTCGGCCTTAACCGCTGAAATCGGCTTGATGAAAGCCACTGAGCAGATTTCCAGCATGGAAATGATGGCGGTCGATCCGCTTCGCCGTGTGGTCGCGCCCCGTTTCTGGGCGGGCGTTATTTCGATGCCGCTGCTGACAATGCTTTTTATTGCGGTTGGCATCTGGGGCGGCCAGCTGGTGGGGGTGAACTGGAAAGGCATTGATTACGGCAGTTTCTGGTCAGTGATGCAGTCATCGGTAGAGCTGGGCTATGACATAGGCAACAGCCTGATTAAGTCGCTGTGCTTTGCCGTCACTGTCACCTGGATTGCCGTTTTTAATGGCTTTGATGCCGTACCAACATCAGAAGGCATCAGCCGGGCAACCACCCGGACAGTGGTGAATTCTTCATTGGCGGTATTAGGTTTAGATTTTGTGCTGACAGCACTCATGTTTGGGAATTAATCATGCAACAGAACAGGCAATTAGAACTTTGGGTCGGCAGCTTCGTGTTAGCAGGTATTGTGGCGCTGCTGGTGCTGGTATTCCAAGTGGCGGATGTGAAAAGCTTCGGTAATTCTGAATCTTACGACCTGAAGGCGCGGTTTGATAATATTGGCGGGCTGAAAGTCCGTTCACCGGTCAAAGTGGGGGGAGTGACCATTGGCACGGTAAGCAATATCACCCTGGATACAGAGTCTTATGTCCCCGTAGTGACACTCGCCATTGAGAAGAAATACGGTTACTTTCCAGAAACCAGTTCCGCTGCCATCCTTACTTCAGGCTTACTGGGCGAGCAGTATCTCGGGTTGTCGCCGGGCTTTGTCGACGAAGGTATCCTGATGCTGGATGACGGTGACTTCATCGAAGACACCAAATCGGCGCTGGTGCTGGAAGATATGATTGGCCAGGTGCTGTACAGCATAGGCAACGACGGCGAAAAATAAGGAAGAGAACAATGAAATTTTTGAAGATTTTATGCCTTACGATAGCGTGTTTACCGCTCTTTGCCGGCGCCGCTACCGTAGATAAAACCGACCCCTATAAAATGATGCAGGTGGTGTCGCAGCAGACATTTGCCCGTCTTAAGTCCGAGCAGACCCAGATTCAGCGTAATCCTGACTATTTACGCACTGTGGTCCGTCAGGAACTGCTGCCTTATATCAACACCCGTTATGCCGCTTATAAAGTGCTTGGGCCGCAGTTGAAGCAGACAACCAAAGAGCAACGCAATAACTTTGTGAATGCATTTACCGATTATCTGGTCGCCTCTTATGCCCAGGTGCTGACTCAGTACAAAGATCAGGAGATCCGGATGGAACCGGCTAAGTCAGTACCGGCCAGCAGCTCTATCGTGTCTATTCGTGTTGATATCTTAGATACGCAGCGCCCGCCCATTCGTCTGGATTTCAAACTGCGTAAGAATAAGCAGACCAATGAGTGGCAAGGATACGATATGGTGGCCGAAGGGGTAAGCATGATTTCAACCAAACAAAGTGAATGGAGCGGGCAGCTGCGCACGCAGGGTGTCGACAAGGTCACGCAGGATTTGCGTGCTCTGGCGGCTAAGCCAATCAAACCTGAGGAAAAATGACCATGGGGAATCCCGCCGTCCATTGGCAGGTGCAGGAAAATGGCCATTACCGCTTGTCAGGAGTGCTGGAACGTGACACAGTGCCAGCCTTTTGGCAGCAAAGACGTGAATGGATGCCACAAGATGCTAAGGTCACGATCGAACTGTCTGAGCTGTCTCGGGTAGACTCTGCGGGTATGGTTATGCTGCTGCACTTGCACCGGGAACTCACTCAGGCAGGACGTCATCTGGTGTTGCAAGGCGTGCCGCAACAATTGTTAACCCTGCTTCGCCTCAGTCATGTCGACACTGTGCTGGCTGCCTGTATGGAATGATCAACAGCTCAAGTAGAGGATAGCTTGTGGAAATATCTGAAATTAAACAAATTCTTGAAAATGCGTTGGAGCTGGATGAAGTCATAGTGAATGGCGAAGGCAGCCACTATCAGGTGATTGCTGTCGGTGCAATGTTTGACGGCATGAGCCGTGTGAAAAAACAGCAGGCAGTCTATGCACCTTTGATGTCGCATATTGCCAGTAATGCCATCCATGCCTTGTCAATTAAAGCCTACACTCCTGAAGAGTGGGCGCGTGACAAGAAGCTGATGTCTTTGTAAGAGATAACCAATGCAGAAGTTTCGAATTCAGGGCAATGGCCCACTCCGCGGTGAAGTCGCGATTTCGGGCGCAAAAAATGCTGCCCTGCCAATTTTGTTTGCTTCACTGCTGGCAGAAGAGCCGGTTGAAGTCGGTAATGTGCCTAAGTTGCGTGATATTGACACCACCATGGAGCTACTGAGCCGTTTGGGTGCAAAAGTGGAGCGTAATGGCTCTGTGTATGTCGATGCCAGCAATATCAGTGAATATTGCGCCCCTTACGATTTGGTGAAAACCATGCGCGCCTCAATTTGGGCGCTCGGGCCTCTGGTTGCCCGCTTCGGCAAGGGCCAGGTGTCGCTGCCGGGTGGCTGCGCGATCGGTGCCCGTCCGGTTGATTTGCACATTCATGGCCTGGAACAACTGGGGGCGACTATTACCCTGGAAGAAGGCTATGTGAAAGCCGAAGTGGCGGGCCGTCTGCAAGGCGCTCACATAGTGATGGATAAAGTCAGCGTTGGCGCGACTGTGACTATCATGTCGGCGGCAACGCTGGCACAAGGCAAAACCGTGATTGAGAATGCCGCCCGTGAGCCGGAAATTGTCGATACTGCCGATTTCCTCAATACCCTGGGGGCGAAAATCACGGGTGCCGGCACAGATACTATCGTTATCGAAGGTGTTGAGCGTCTGGGCGGTGGGTATCATGAGGTGCTGCCGGATCGCATTGAAACCGGTACTTTCCTGGTCGCTGCGGCGATTTCTGGCGGAAAAGTGGTGTGTCGTAACACCCGTCCGTCGCTACTCGAAGCCGCCCTGGCGAAACTGGAAGAATCCGGTGCTTTGATTGAGACCGGCGACGATTGGATCAGTCTGGACATGACGGGGCGCGAGCTGAGCGCAGTCAATATCCGCACTGCGCCACATCCTGGTTTCCCGACCGATATGCAGGCCCAGTTTTCTTTGCTGAATCTGGTCGCCAAAGGTACCGGTATTATTACCGAAACGATTTTCGAGAACCGTTTCATGCACATTCCTGAGCTCATCCGTATGGGCGCACATGCTGAAATCGAAGGTAACACTGTGATTTGCGGTGATACTGACGGCTTGAGCGGTGCTCAGGTAATGGCAACCGATCTGCGTGCCTCAGCCAGCCTGGTGATCGCCGGCAACATTGCTAAAGGTGAGACGATAGTTGATCGTATTTATCACATTGACCGTGGCTACGAGCATATCGAAGAGAAGCTGCGTGGTCTGGGCATGAAGATTGAGCGCTTCAGCGAGTAAGCTGGCAAAGTAACCTGAATGTCCAGTCACTGCTTTCAGTGTCTGGACATTGCTTTTTCTATTCCCAATGTCCTACTTTTTACCTGTCAGGCTCATCGCCAATCAGTACAGTTAACTTCTTAGGTTTACCGTTGCGCAGCACCGTCATATCGACATAGGTGCCAGGGCGCAGCTCAGTGACTATATCCAGCACATTCCGCATATCTGTCACCGGCTTGCCGTCAATCTCGACCAGAATATCCTGAACCTTGAAGCCAGCTTTGGACGCCGGACCATCGGGATCCATGCCCATCACTATGATCCCTCTTACCTGCTCCGCATCATACAGTCGAGCCATAACCGGATTGATTTCACGGCCATCAATACCGATATAGCCGCGGATCACCCGACCATCAGCGATGAGTTTATTCATGATCTTTTGTGTGAGCTGATAGGGAATGGCAAAGGAAATGCCGTAGGTTTCAATGTCGGTTGCCTGCTGAAAAGAAGCGGTGTTGATACCGACCAGCTCACCACGGGTGTTGACCAGCGCGCCACCTGAGTTACCTTCGTTGATCGCCGCATCGGTCTGGAGAAAATCCTGGCGGCCATAGAAACTCATGCCGGAGCGCCCGGTGGCAGAGATGATTCCGTAAGTGGTGGTCTGTCCCAGGTTGTAGGGGTTACCAATGGCGAGAACCACGTCACCCACCGCAGGGGGATAATCCGGGTTCAGCGGAATGACAGGCAGGTTCTCGGCCTGGATTTTCAGCACCGCGATATCGGTGCGTCTGTCTTTCCCTATCAGCTGGGCGGTAAAAATACGGCTATCCTGCAGCGCCACGATCACCTGATCCGCTTCGGCAACCACGTGGTAGTTGGTCACTATATAGCCTTTATCACTCATAATAACGCCAGAGCCCAGGCCCTGAGTGCTCAGTTGCAGGCGGTCTTCAGCATTGTAGCGACGGTTATAGATATTAACGACAGCAGGGGAGGCTCGGCGGACAGCGTAGCTGAAGGAAATCTGCTGCGGCACATCGGGCTGACCATTGAGCGCGGCATCCGGAGAAAACATCTGGCTGCGCAGGCTGGGGAAAGCAAGTAGCAAGACTCCAGCCGTCAGCACGCCCATGAAGGCGGATCGACCTAAAAATGCCAGCATTGATGCTCCCCTGATTGACTCAAGCTTTACCATTAAAGCAAAAGGTTAAAAAACCGATTGAGAATAGCATTTACATCCAGTTATCAACAAGTCGAAGCGGGAAGGAGATGACAGAAATGCCGCAGGAAAAACAGTCCGGGCAGTTGCCCGGACCGGATTGTGTCAGCGGATAATAAGGTAAAGTTCGTTATTGCCTCGTCTGATTTCCAGCGCCAGCACGGAAGGCTTGTTATCAAGGGCTTTGCGCAGCTGCCCCAGATTGCCGATTGGCTGGCGGTTGAGACCAATAATGATGTCGCCTTCTTTCAGTCCATAGCGGGCGGCCAGTGACTGCGGATCTATCTTGGTGACTTTCACCCCTTTGGTGTTGTCGTCCGCCGTGGTGTTACTGAATTCGGCACCGGCCAGGCTTTCATGCAGGTGATCGGCCTTGAGGTTGCTCATCTCGGCTTCTTGTAAGGTGACGCTGAAGTTTTTCTCTTTTCCGTCACGCAGTACGCCTAAATCAACGTCTTTGCCTGCACCGAGTGTGGCAATTTTGGCGCGTAACTCGCTGAAGGTACGAATTTCTTTGTCGTTGACTGACACTATGATGTCACCGGCTTTCAGGCCGGCTTTCTCAGCCGCGGAACCGGGCATGACCTGATTGACGAAGGCGCCGTGATTGGTTTCGTAACCAAAGGCTTCAGCCAGTTCAGATGTCAGCTCACCGCCCTGAACGCCCAGCACGCCACGTTTCACTTTGCCAAATTCCAGAATCTGGCTGGTCAGGTTTTTCACCATATTGGCCGGAATGGCAAAACCAATACCGACGTTACCGCCGTTGGGGCCCAGAATGGCGGTGTTAATACCAATCAGTTCGCCATTGAGGTTGACTAACGCGCCACCCGAGTTACCGCTGTTGATGGCGGCATCAGTCTGGATAAAGTTTTCGAAATTCTCGATATTCAGCCCGCTGCGCCCCAGCGCCGAGACAATACCTGAGGTGACGGTCTGGCCCAGTCCGAACGGGTTGCCAATGGCTACAGTGAAATCACCGACGCGTAATTGATCCGAGTCGGCCACTTTGATGGCGGTCAGGTTTTTTGTGTTGTCCAGGCGCAACAGGGCAATATCCGACATGCTGTCACTGCCTATCAGCTCGGCTTTGACTTCACGGCCGTCATGCAGCTGAACCAGTATTTTATCGGCGCCGTCAATGACATGGTGGTTGGTAACTACATAACCTTTAGCTGCATCAATAATGACCCCGGAGCCTAAGCCACGGAAGGGGCGCTCCTGAACCTGCTCGCTGGGGAAGTCAGGGCCGAAGAAATAGCGGAAAGCATCCGGTATCCGCTGTTTGGCGACATGTTTGCCTTCTACTGCGATACTGACCACAGCAGGAGTTACTTGTTCCAGCATGGGGGCAAGGCTGGGAAGTTGCTGATCGTTAACAGCCAAAGGAAGCGCAGCGGAGGCAGTGATAGGGGACATCACTGCGCTAATACTTAACGCCAGCGCAGTCATTACAAGTAAAGGTTTTTTCATCATTACTCAACTCCGGTTTTACAAGTGCTAATTGTGACTTGTAAACCGGAGTAAAGTTCCAATAAATGTCAAATTTGTAACAATTCTTAACTGGCTTTTGCTGCTTCTGCCTGCTTCTGCTCAGCACGCAACAGACCGGACGCGCCGTTGGCGTAATCTCTGGGCTGATGGGTGCCCAGCTCTTCTGTTTCAGTTTCTGGCTCATCAGCGATAGGAGTGAGTGTACTGATGCG
The DNA here is from genome assembly GCF_000425165.1 of Photobacterium halotolerans DSM 18316. GTDB lineage: Bacteria > Pseudomonadota > Gammaproteobacteria > Enterobacterales > Vibrionaceae > Photobacterium > Photobacterium halotolerans. The sequence continues at coordinate 204,404 of NZ_KE384322.1, read as the reverse complement.
CTGAGAGAAAGGGTTATCCTGTTCCGGCAAATTTGGCATCAGCTCGGCGGAGGTTTTTGCCATGTGCTCGTACAATTTACTGTAATCTTTTGCCAGGTTGTCCAGCAGGTCAGAACTGCGGGCGAAATGATCAACCAGTTCCTGACGGTACTGCTCCAGCTGGTATTTGGTTTTATCGAGCTCTTTTTGCAATTCTTTCTGTTGTTTCAGGTTTTTGTTCCCCAAACGGGCGGCAAAGGCACCGACCAGCGCGCCGGCTGCGAAAATCAAAATCGCGTAGATCCAAGCCATGAAAAACTCCTTGTGACTGTGAGTACAACAGGTTGACCTGTTTTGTTATCTCAAAAGCGTTATGTGCTTATTGGGTGGTTATCTAGTTACTATACATGCACATCCAGTGTCGTGGTACTATCTACGACCAAAGATGGACATATTAGAAGTTGTGAGTCCGGCAAATTTGTCACCGGGCGCACGACTACCGGTGACTGAGCAGGATGAGGATGACTCCCGAACAACGCTATCAAGAAGATCTGAAAAAACCTGGCTTTTTGCCTGATGCTGCCCAGGCAATGGCGGTTTCTCACCTCAATGATCTTTATCATCGTATGCAGGCCCCGCGACCTGAGCCATTAAAACCGTCTCTGGTGAGCCGGTTGTTCAAGCGCCAGACCACTGAACCGGTCAAACCGGTCAAAGGCCTGTACTTCTGGGGGGGCGTCGGACGTGGCAAAACCTATCTGGTCGACACCTTTTTCGATTGCCTGCCGACTGAACGAAAAATGCGGATGCATTTTCACCGTTTCATGCACCGTGTCCATAAAGAGATGCAGTCGCTTGGCAGCCAGAGCGATCCGCTGGAAAGAGTGGCGGACAGGTTTAAGCAGGAAACGGACATCATCTGTTTTGATGAGTTTTTTGTCTCAGATATTACCGATGCCATGATACTGGGCACCTTGTTCGAGGCCTTGTTCCGCCGTGGTATTACCCTGGTGGCCACCTCGAATATTCCGCCGGATCAACTGTACCGAAATGGTCTGCAACGCGCGCGCTTCCTGCCTGCGATTGCGTTAATTCAGGAACACTGCGCGGTGGTGAATGTCGACTCGGGGGTCGACTACCGGCTGCGGACACTGGAGCAGGCTGAAATTTACCACTGGCCGCTCGATGCCAGCGCACAAGAAAATATGCACCGCTATTTCATGCAGTTGTCTGCCGCTCCCCGGCATGAGGGTCAGGACATACTGATCAATGACAGGCCGATTGCCACCCGCCATGAAGCGGAAGGAGTGGTGCATTTTACCTTTGATGCGCTGTGCCGCGGGGCGCGCAGTCAGTCAGACTATATGAGTATTGCGCATATGTACCACAGTGTTCTTTTGTCTGATGTCCCTGTGCTGACCGAAAAAGATGATGATGCCGCCCGCCGCTTTATTGCCATGGTCGATGAGTTTTACGAGCGTCATGTCAAGCTGATCATTTCGGCGGAAGCTGAGATGGATAAGCTGTATCAATCCGGGCGCCTGAGCTTTGAGTTTAAGCGCTGTTGCTCGCGTCTGATTGAAATGCAGAGCCATGAATATCTTGCCAGGCCGCATCTGGCTTAACGGAAGCGCGATTATTCCTGGAAAAATCGCTGAACTTTTTTGGAAAAAAAGGTGATTTTTTCCCCATGCTTCCGTATACTCTCGCGACCCACCGTACCTGTGACGGCGTTATGCCGGGAGTGCCAACCACTCGAAGGGGTGATGACTGGGCTCTATATACAGAGAGAACGCTTTGCGTTCTTGGAAAGTGAAACTATTTAAAATTGGGTAAGAATTAGCATGAAAACTTTCGTTGCTAAACCAGAAACTGTAAAACGTGACTGGTATGTTGTTGACGCTGAAGGTAAAACACTGGGTCGTCTGGCAACTGAAATCGCATCTCGTCTGCGTGGTAAGCACAAACCTGAGTACACTCCTCACGTTGACACCGGTGACTACATCGTTGTTATCAACGCTGAGAAAGTAGCAGTGACTGGCGCTAAGCGTACTGATAAGATGTATCACCGTCACACTGGCTACATCGGCGGTCTGAAAACTATCAGCTTCGACAAGCTGCTGGAGAAAAAGCCAGAAGCGATCATCGAAATTGCTGTTAAAGGCATGCTTCCTAAAGGTCCTCTAGGCCGTGCTATGTACCGTAAACTGAAAGTTTACGCAGGTAGCGAGCACAACCACGCTGCACAGCAGCCACAAGTTCTAGACATCTAATTGGGGAACATGACAATGGCAGAGAATCAATACTACGGCACTGGCCGCCGCAAAAGCTCAGCTGCTCGCGTTTTCGTTAAACCGGGTACTGGCAACATCGTAATCAACAAGCGCAGCATCGAAGAATACTTCGGCCGCGAAACAGCTCGCATGGTTGTTCGTCAACCTCTTGAGCTGGTTGATATGACTGAGAAACTGGATCTGTACATCACTGTTAAAGGTGGTGGTATCACTGGTCAGTCTGGTGCGATCCGTCACGGTATCACTCGTGCTCTTATGGAGTACGATGAGACTTTACGTCCTGCTCTGCGTGCCGCTGGCTACGTTACTCGTGACGCACGTCGCGTTGAACGTAAGAAAGTTGGTCTGCGTAAAGCACGTCGTCGTCCACAGTTCTCTAAGCGTTAATTCAACGCACCAGAGATTTCTCTGGTTACTGTGTACATCAAAGCCCAGCCATTGTGCTGGGCTTTTTGCGTTTACGCGCTAAGACAAATTGCAGCATACCGGCAGCCGGCGCCCTGTCAGTGTGCAGTAGGGCGATGGGTATTCGCTTCGCTAAGGCGTGATTTATCCTGAACGGGAACCCGTGTTAAGGCGCTTAATGCTGTTTTGTCGACGACATTCAGGGATCTTGTCAAAAAAAATTGAATAATTGACACCATAGTTTGCATTTTTTCATCTTGACGACCAAGGAAATTAACCCCACAAATCTCTCACATTTGCGGTGTTTACCTTGTCTTAAAGTGGGGTTTTCTTTATCATTTGCCGCGATAAATAGCAGCATGAAAATTCTTAATCAATAAGCTGTTGAGTCTTTCCGTAGAAAGTTAGCCGTAAGCTCCAGGGACGCAGATGGAAAGAATAATCCTGAGCGGGAGCACATGGGAGAATGTTGGATGAGCAAAGCGCCAGTAAGTAACGGCCGACGCCGCTTCCTGACTGCGACGACCTCGGTTGTTGGAGGCTTAGGTGCAGTCGCTGTCGCCGTACCCTTTATCAAATCCTGGAATCCTAGCGCCAAAGCCAAGGCTGCGGGCGCGCCAGTTGAAGTTGATATCAGTAAATTAGAAGAAGGCCAGATGATCCGCGTAGAATGGCGAGGCAAACCTGTATGGGCTGTACGCCGTAGCCAGGCTATTTTGGATGAACTGCCGACACACGATGATCGACTGCGTGATCCGCAGGCCGCTGAACCTCAGCAGCCGGCTTACGCACAAAACCAATACCGTTCAGTTAAACCTGAAATCTTTCTTGCCGTCGGGATCTGTACCCACCTTGGCTGTTCCCCAACTTACCTGCCAGACAGTTTCAATGAGCAGGTCAGTGGCGTGCCAGCAGGCTTTTTCTGTCCTTGCCACGGCTCTAAGTTTGATATGGCTGGTCGGGTTTTCCAAGGGGTGCCAGCACCGCTTAACCTGGTGGTACCGCCTCATATGTTCCTGAACGACAACACGATTTTAGTGGGTCAAGATGAGGAGACGGCATAATGGAAGGCTTGCTGGGTTGGATTGAAAAACGTCTGCCAGTGATGAATGCTTATAAAAAGCATATGTCTGAATACCCGATGCCGAAGAACTTTAACTTCTGGTATCTGTTTGGCTCACTGGCCATGCTTGTTCTGGTAAACCAAATCCTGACCGGGATCTGGCTGACCATGAACTATGTTCCATCAGGTGATGGTGCCTTTGCCTCTGTGGAATACATCATGCGTGATGTGGATTACGGCTGGCTGCTGCGTTATATGCACTCCACGGGCGCTTCGGCGTTCTTTGTTGTGGTATACCTGCATATGTTCCGCGGCCTGATTTACGGTTCCTATAAAAAGCCGCGTGAATTACTGTGGCTGTTCGGCATGCTGATTTTCCTGGTACTGATGGCTGAAGCCTTTATGGGCTATCTGCTGCCTTGGGGTCAGATGTCTTACTGGGGTGCCCAGGTTATCATTTCTCTGTTTGGTGCTATTCCTGTCATCGGTGATGACCTGACCCTGTGGATTCGCGGTGACTACGTGATCTCCGGTGCCACACTGAACCGCTTCTTTGCACTGCACGTTATTGCATTGCCAATTGTGCTGTTGCTGCTGATTGTGCTGCACATTCTGGCGCTGCACGAAGTGGGTTCGAACAACCCGGATGGTATTGAAACCAAACTGCCAAAAGGCGCGAAAGGTGACAACTACCAGTCCCGATTCAAGTTCCACGAGTACTACACCAATAAGTACGACATCATTGATTCAGTGCCGTTCCACCCTTACGGTACAGTGAAAGATCTCGTCGGTGTGGCTATCTTTGCTTTCTTGTTCAGTTATGTGATTTTCTTTAACCCCGAGATGGGCGGCTATTTCCTTGAGCCACCTAACTTTGAAGCGGCTAACCCGCTGAAGACACCGGAACACATTGCACCTGTATGGTACTTCACGCCTTTCTATGCGATTTTGCGTGCAGTTCCTGACAAACTGCTGGGTGTCATTGCGATGGGTCTGTCAATTGTGATGCTGTTTTTGCTGCCTTGGCTGGATCGCTGCAAAGTGCGTTCTTACCGTTACCGCAGCAAGCTGCACCTGGCAAACATCGCTCAGTTCACTGTCTGCTTCATTGCATTGGGTATTCTGGGTGCGCTTCCTGCCACTGCGGTATACACCCTGATGGCGCAGATCTTCAGTCTCGGTTACTTCATGTTCTTCGTACTGCTGTATTTCTACAGTAAGAATGAGGCGACGAAACCGCTACCAGAGAGGGTCACATTCAAATGAAAAAGCTGATGGTTATGCTGCTGGCTCTGTTGCCGTCTCTGGCAATGGCTGCGGGTGGTAATGTTCACCTTGATGCGGCAAACAATGATTTGTCGGACGAAGCTTCACTGCAGCGCGGTGCACGTACTTTTGTTAACTATTGTTTGGGTTGCCATGCCACTCAGTATCAGCGTTACCAGCGTGTAGCGGAAGATTTGGGTATCCCGGCTGACCTGATGATGGAAAACCTGATCTTTGATAAAAATGCCAAGATCGGCGATCTGATGACCAATGCGATATCGGAAGATTACGCCGCGGCGTCATTTGGTGCTCCGGCACCGGATCTGACTCTGGTGGCCCGTGTGCGTGGGACTGACTGGTTGTATACCTATCTGCGCTCTTTTTATGCAGATCCAAGCCGCCCGTTTGGTGTGAACAACGTCGTGTTCCCAAGTGTGGGTATGCCACACGTGCTGGAAGAGCTGCAGGGCACGCCACGTAAAGTGTTTGAGACACGCACTATTGACGGTGAAGAAGTGCAGGAGTTTGTTGGCCTGGAATCAGACGGCAACGGTGAGCTGAGTCCTGGCGAATACGACGCTGTGGTTCGTGATTTGGTTAACTTCCTTGAATACTCGGCAGAACCTATGAAGCTGGAACGTCAGCGACTGGGTCTGTGGGTGATGGGCTTTATCGTTATCTTCTTTGTGCTGGCCTTGCTGCTGAAGAAAGAATATTGGCGCGATGTCCATTGATCGGGTAATCTAGTGCGTTAAGAAACTCGCAATGGGGGCAAGAGCCCCCGTTGCTTTTTGTGTATATGAGTATACTGGAGGGGTTGATGGCTGTAGCTGCCAATAAACGCTCTGTGATGACGCTGTATTCTGATGCTTCGGATATGTATAGCCATCAGGTGCGTATTGTACTTGCAGAAAAAGGTGTAAGTGTTGAGATTGAGCTGGTTGAACCAGACAACCTACCTGAGGATCTGCTTGACCTGAATCCATACAATTCTGTTCCAACTCTGGTGGATCGTGAACTGGCTCTGTATCAGGCCGGCATTATTATGGAATACCTGGATGAGCGTTTTCCTCACCCGCCTCTGATGCCTGTGTATCCGGTTGCTCGTGGTAACAGCCGCCTGATGATGTATCGCATTGAGCGTAACTGGTATTCATTAGCGGAAAAAGTGCAGAAAGGCACAGCTGATGAAGCGGATAAAGCGCGTAAACAACTGCGTGAAGAGCTGCTGGCGCTGTCACCGGTATTCGCTGAGTTTCCTTACTTCATGAGTGAAGAGTTCAGCCTGGTCGACTGCTACCTGGCACCGTTACTGTGGCGTTTACCTTCTATGGGTATTGAGCTTAACGGTGCGGGTTCAAAAGAAGTGAAGGCATACATGACGCGCGTTTTCGAACGTGATTCATTCCTTGCGTCGCTGACAGAAGCTGAGCGCGAAATGCGTCTGGCTGGTCAGTGATGGAGATGGCCGAGATGACCCCGCGCCGACCTTATCTGGTGCGGGCTTTCTATGACTGGCTTGTGGATAATGATCTGACTCCGCATCTGGTCGTTGATGCAACACTGCCTGATGTGCAGGTTCCGCAGGAATTTGTCAGTAACGGACAAATTGTGCTGAACCTTGCGCCGCGTGCTGTCGGTAACCTTGAACTGGGCAATGATGCTGTGCGCTTCAATGCCCGTTTTGGTGGCCGTCCGCATGCTGTAGCAGTGCCTCTTGCGGCTGTATTGGCGCTTTATGCACGGGAAAATGGAGCAGGCACTATGTTTGAACCCGAACCCGGCTATGAAATGGCAAACAGCGAGCAAGAGGGCGTGTTTGACGCAGCAGATGCTGTCGGTGATGAAGAGCATTTGTCACCGGTCAGTCTGACTGATGCTGTCGAAGAGCTTGCCTCAGAGGAAGAACCACCTCGTCCACGCGGTCGCCCAAGCCTCACAGTGGTTAAGTAATCCACTTTGACGGACATAAAAAACGCAGTGTTTCTTTCGAAGCACTGCGTTTTTCTTTATCTGCTGCTTTCTGAATACTGATGAAGCGGGTCAGTCTGTGTATTCAAACGCTTTGATCACGTGTTTAACCCCTTCCACATTGCGTGTGACATCCGCCGCAATATTGCCTTGCTCTCTGGTCACAAAGCCGAGCAGGTAAACCCGCTGGTTTTCCGTTGCCACCTGTACCGCTGAATCCCGCAACTTTTTACTGGCTATCAGCTGTGCTTTCACTTTGGTGGTTAGCCAGCTGTCCAGACCGACATCAGACAGGGTAGGGAGCGGGCCGATCTGAAGCTGGTTATAGACCTCTTTCACGCTAGCCAGCTCTTGTACTGCGTCAGCTAATTGCCCGGCAGTGGCTTGATCCACCGCCTGGCCAACCAGCAACACCCGGCCTTCAGTCGATATCGCATTGACCCTGACTTTGCCCTGATACGGCGGCTTATTGACTAAGCCACCAATTTGCATAGCAATGTGCTGATCTTGCCATTGCTGTTGCCCGCTGCGGGGATCGGTTTGCAGCAGGGTACCGCACCCCTGGAGCAGCAAAGGCAAAATCAAAATGAGCAGCAAGCGTTGCATGATCACCCTTCGTGTTGCGGAAAAAGAATCTGGTCAATCAGATCGCACAGACAGTGCACCGTCAGCAGGTGGCCTTCCTGGATGCGGGCGGTACGCTGCGACGGAATTCTGATCTCGACATCCTGCACACCCAGCAGTCCGGCCATAACACCGCCGTCTTTACCCGTCATCGCTATGATGTTCATGTCGCGGGTCAGTGCAGCTTCCATGGCTTTGATGATGTTTTTGCTGTTTCCACTGGTAGAGAACACCAGCAGTATGTCACCCGGCTGACCCAGGGCGCGAATCTGCTTGGAGAAAATTTCGTCCTGATGATAGTCGTTCGCCACCGCTGTCAGTGTGGTGGTGTCTGCGGTGAGCGCGAGTGCCGGCAGACTGGGGCGTTCGGTTTCAAAGCGGTTAATCAGGCAGGATGCGAAATGCTGGGCATTAGAGGCGGAGCCCCCGTTACCGCAGCACAGGATCTTGTTGCCGTTCAGCAAGCTTTGCACCATCACCTGGGCAGAGCGGGAAATGGCGTCAGGCAATGCCTCAGCCGCTGCAATTTGTGTCTGAATGCTTTCGGTAAAGTTTTCTTTAATGCTCTCTAGCATGTTTTACTCTTCAACTAAAGTGTTGGTCAGCCACGAGATTGCGTGGTCAGTCCCTTCTATGGTGACAACATCGAAACGCAGCTGGCAGTGTTCGGCAGCCATGCCTTTTGAATGCAGCCAGTACAGTGCAGCACGCTTCATGCGTTGCAGCTTGCGCCAATTGACAGCCTCGGCCGCGGAACCGAAACGGTTATGGGTACGGTACTTTACCTCGACAAATACCCAGCAATCACCGTCTTTCATGATGAGATCAAGCTCACCACCCCGGCAGTGAACGTTGCGGGCAATGGCAGAAAGTCCCTGGCGTTGCAGATACTGCTCGGCCAGTGACTCGTAATGGTACCCCTGACGGCGCTTATTGAACAGGTGCAATGCCATTGGGTGTGAATACCGCCCAGTCTAACTGACGCTGAACAACACAGTGATCGTCTATGCTCAGCTGGCCGGTTTTACCTTGGGTGCTGTAATGCTCAACCACTTTCATCTGAGGCAGTTCAGTGATCATCCGGTAGGCATCCATCCCAAAAGCATGGAGCCGGATGGCACTGTTCTTCTGTCCTGGCCACAACTGCTCAAACTGCTCCATAAAGGGCTGATCCGGGGACGCGAGCAGAGGAATGTCGCTAAATTCAATCCCGGACAGTTCACTGACATTGGCGTTGTTGTCCGGATTGGTCCGTGAGCTGGCATACAGTTTTGGCGGAGTGACATCCGGATTGATCGCCACTTCGATAAAGGGTTTGAGCAGGGTGACTTCATTCCGGTTGGCAATCAGGTACACGGCATCGGTGTCGCGACGGCTGCGCGCCTGGGTTTCCAGCGGTATGCCCAGTACCTGCTCCATTTGCCTACTGCGGGTCCGGCTGTCGGTCAAGCCAAATACGGCCGCCATCTGGTTCTGAATTTCACGGCTGGAACCGAAGGTCTGGCGTTCTGCTTGGGTGCCGGTCAGTGTTTCCCATTTCGTCATGAACGCCTGGCTGACCCGTCGGCCAAAGTCATTGGCCGGGGCCATGACCATGGGGCTGCGGTGACCTTTGGCATATAAATGCTGGGCGGCTTGCTCGGCTTCCTGCTCGGGAGATAAGGAGAAATAGCAGGTGTTGGGCTGGCTCAGATCCAGATTCTGCGGCTCATTGAGCGCCAGCTCTGTGATATTGCCGCCTTCGGTAGACTGAAATTCGGTGATTTTTTCTTTCTGAAGCGGGCCTATCACCAGCTGAATGCCGTCTTGCTGAAGCTTGTTAACAATACTGAACATAGGTTCGGATTCTGTATCGTAAATCGACAGCTCGGTATTCGGGTTACGCTCGGTATCTTCCAGCATGGCATTGAGGAAGCCATCGCGAACGGCTTTGCCCTGGCTTTCGAATTTGCCAGACAAAGGCAGCAGGAGTGCAACTTTCTCCAGCTCTACCACTTCCAGGCTCATGATGGCCTGCAGTTCTTTCGGCAGGTAACTGTTGGCCGGGTGCTCAGGATGGTTTTGCAGCCATTGTTCGACCTCGGATTTCAGCCTGACCGGGCGCTGAGCAGAGGCATTTTTGATCATGCTGAGTGCCACCCAGCCCTGTAGGACGGTTTCATCCACACTGATGCTGGCGGCTTTAAGCTGGTGGTTATTATACTGAGACAGGTCCTGCCACAGGTTCTGCCAGTTGACTTCTTTTTCACTGCTGTTGAGGTACTGTGACAGTGCTGTGCGTTCTCTGGCGGCAGCAAAGTGCTGCTCTGTCTGGGTCAACAGCTCGGCACGCAGCAGGTGATAGCGACGGTACTGACTGTCGGCCAGGGTCCACCAGGGCAGGAAGTTCAGCGTCTCCAGCGCGGTTTGGGGCTGGCCTTGCTGATAGCGCAGGGTTGCACGCGCTAACTGCCATTCAGCCATTTGCACCGGAGACAGGTTCATGCCGGCCAGCTTATTGGCTTGCTGATCGGCCTGCGGCCAGCGGCCCTCTTTGATCAGTGCTTTAAGAGCCAGGATATGCCAGTCAATGCCAGCAGTACCTTCAGACGACTCTGCTTTGAGCAGGTAGCTGGCAGCGGAGTCAGAGGCAGGCGCCGTGATATCCGCAGAGTAAGACGCTGGCTGAGAGCCTGGTGCCGAACAGCCTGCCAGAATCACGGCAAGGGCTACAGGGGCCAGAATACGTGTTACACTTTTGCGCTTATGGGTAAAATTAAGCATTGAATTCATTCAACTGTGACAAATTACTCTCTATATTAATTGCAGATGAGATCATAGACAAATGAGTGAGACCAATTCGTGCTCGGTGGATGTCGCAACTTTGTACATCGTTCCGACCCCGATCGGCAATTTAGCAGACATTACCCACCGCGCGCTGGATGTTCTGGCCAAGGTGGATTTAATTGCTGCTGAGGACACACGCCATACCTCACGCCTGCTGTCCCACTTTGCCATCTCTACCCGCACCTTTGCCCTGCATGATCATAATGAACAGCAGAAAGCGGATGTGCTGATTGAAAAATTGCGTCAGGGCAGCAGTATCGCACTGGTCTCTGATGCCGGTACACCTCTCATCAGCGATCCAGGATACCATCTGGTGACTCGCTGTCGTCAGGCGGGTGTTAAAGTTGTCCCTCTGCCGGGGGCATGTGCGGTGATCACCGCGCTGAGTGCATCGGGCCTGCCGTCGGACCGTTTCAGTTTTGAAGGCTTTCTGCCCGCCAAAAGCAAAGGGCGTCAGGACACCTTCCGTTTGCTGATTGAAGATCCGCGCACCCTGATATTTTATGAATCCCCGCACCGTATTCTCGACTCGCTGGCGGACATGCAGGCCGTGCTGGGTCCGGATCGCCACGTGGTGCTGGCGCGTGAACTGACCAAAACCTTTGAAACCATTCATGGCGCGCCGTTAGGTGAGCTGATCTCCTGGCTGGGGGAGGACAGCAACCGTATCCGGGGGGAAATGGTGCTCTTGGTGGCAGGGCACAGGGCTGATAAAGACGCCTTGCCGGCTGAAGCGCTGCGAACGGTAAAGATTCTGGTTGCTGAATTGCCGCTCAAAAAGGCCGCGGCCATGGCGGCAGAGATTCACGGTGTGAAGAAAAATGCGCTCTATAAATGGGGCCTGGAGAATCTGGAATAAGCGCAGAGCCGGTCAGGGCTGGCCGTTTTCTCACCACTGAAGGGAAGAAGTCTAACTTTCTCTGGTAACTCGGGCGGGAGTTTTATACAATCCGCCGCCTGAGTTGACCAGGTAACCGCTGCTTCGTTGATGTCCTTTGGGAGACTGACGAGGGGGAGGAAAGTCCGGGCTCCACAGGACAGGGTGCCAGATAACGTCTGGGGGGCGTGAGCCTACGACCAGTGCAGCAGAGAGCAAACCGCCGATGACTCGCTTGCGAGAACAGGTAAGGGTGAAAGGGTGCGGTAAGAGCGCACCGCGCGACTGGCAACAGTTCGTGGCACGGTAAACTCCACCCGGAGCAAGACCAAATAGGTCCCTAATGGCGTGGTCCGCGCTGGGGACGGGTAGGTTGCTTGAGCCTGCGAGCGATTTCAGGCCTAGAGGAATGGTTACCACCGCGCAAGCGGGACAGAACCCGGCTTATCGGTTAACTCACTTATTTTGGAAAGGTGGTGTTCGCAATATATGCGGGCATCACCTTTTATCGTTTCAGGGCCTGGGAATCAGAAAATACGGCTGCATCAATTGTTTGTCAGAATCGCAGTATCTGTCTTGACAACTTTTTTGCTGCCTTCGTACACTTCGTGTTGGTTTTTTGTGGGAAAAAATGACGATTTTGTGGCAAAAATTGCAATTTCCCTGTTGCTTGCCCGGTAAGGGCAGGTATAAATGAAAGAGGTGCACATGCATCGAAATCCGACGATTTCGGTATGTTGCCACTGCTGTCTGTAGCGCAACAGGCAGAGCAGCGGAAAACCAACGACCCAGTAATCTCTGGTGGAGGCATCCGGCCGGTGTCTTCAGTTCGCTTATTATTCAGCTGAATCAATTATTATGTCCGAACAATTTGCTCACGTTTCCGTGCTGCTCCATGAGTCTGTCGATGGCTTAGCCATCAAGCCAGACGGTATTTACATCGACGGTACCTTTGGCCGTGGTGGCCACAGCCGTCTGATCCTTTCCCACCTTGGCGAACATGGTCGTTTGTACGGTATTGACCGTGATCCTCAGGCGATTGCAGAAGCCGCTAAGATCAACGACCCGCGTTTCTCTATTATTCATGGTCCGTTTTCCGGCATGGCCGGGTACATGGCTGAGCTGGGCCTGACCGGCAAGATCGACGGTGTGCTGCTGGATCTGGGGGTCTCTTCTCCTCAGCTGGATGATGCCGAGCGTGGCTTCAGCTTTATGCGTGACGGCCCGCTGGATATGCGCATGGACCCGACATCCGGTATGTCTGCTTCTGAGTGGCTGGCCAGCGCCGAGGCGGACGATATTGCCTGGGTTCTGAAAGAGTTTGGCGAAGAGCGTTTTGCCAAGCGTATTGCCCGCGGCATAGTGGAATACCGCAGCAACCCGGACAATGTGCCGCTGGAGCGAACCACCCAGCTGGCTAAGCTGATTGCTGACGTTTCACCGTTCAGAGACAAGCATAAACATCCGGCCACCCGCAGCTTTCAGGCGATACGCATCTATATCAACAGTGAGCTTGAAGAGATAGACACCGCCTTACACGGCGCGCTGGAAGTGCTGGCCCCCGGTGGCCGTCTGTCTGTGATCAGTTTTCACTCGCTTGAAGATCGTATGGTGAAGCGTTTTATTCGTAAGCAGAGCAAAGGACCTGACGTCCCTGCCGGCTTGCCGCTGACCGAAGATCAGATCAAAGCGCTGGGCAGTGCCGATCTGAAAGCCGTGGGTAAAGCCATTAAGCCGACGGCCGCGGAGACTCAGCATAACCCGAGAGCGCGCAGTTCGGTGTTGCGTCTGGCTGAACGCCTATGAGTACCCAGCCAGCAGCCGCAGACAGCCTGATCCGTCAGATCGGCCGTGATCTGCTATCCGTCGGCCGTGTGCCTTTGGTGCTGCTGGTGCTGGTTCTTATTTCTGCCTTGGGGGTGGTGTATATCACCCACCAATCGCGCCAACTGGTCGCGCAACAGGAGCAACTGCTCATTGAGCGGGACGATCTGGATATCGAATGGCGTAATCAGCTGCTGGAAGAAAACTCGCTGGCTGAGCATAGCCAAATTGAAACCCAGGCTGAGAAGGAGCTTGATATGAAGCGTCCTAGTGCAGCGAATGAAATTGTTGTCCAGTAATGAAAAAAGCCACCTCCTCCCCTGAACCGCAGACGCCGCGCCCTTCGGCCTCCACATCTGCGTTTATTCCCTGGCGTTTCGCCCTGATCTGTAGCTTTGTTGGTCTGGCATTAGTGGGCCTGATAGCCAGAGCCGCTTATATTCAGGTATTGGAACCCGGCAAGCTGATCCAGGAAGGGGATCTGCGTTCGCTGCGTGTGAAAGCCATGCCGTCAGCGCGGGGTATTATTTCCGATCGCAATGACGAGCAACTGGCCGTCAGTGTGCCTGTTCAGGCGGTCTGGGCTGATCCTGTGGATATTTATAAGCATGGCGGCCTTTCAGAGCCGGCGCGCTGGCATGCGCTGGCGGATGTGCTGGGGCTGGACCGTCAGGACATGCTTGCCCGGCTGGAGGAGAATAAATCCCGCCGATTCATCTACCTGCAGCGTCAGGTCAGTCCGGCCATGGCGGCCTATGTCGGTAAGCTGAAACTACCCGGTATTGGCCTGAAAGATGAATCGCGTCGCTTTTACCCGGCGGGTGAAGTGAGCGCTCACCTGATTGGGGTCACGGGCATTGATGGCCGCGGACTGGAAGGTGTCGAACGGACCTATGACGGCTGGCTGACCGGCGAGCCGGGCAGACGCACAGTACGTAAAGACAGGTACGGCCGGGTGGTGGAAAACATTTCGCTCAAGCAGCGCGAGCCGGGCAAGCCGCTGGCGCTGAGTATTGATCAGCGGTTGCAGGCCGTGGCTTACCGGGCCGTGAAGCAGGCGGTGGTTGATTACAACGCCACTTCGGCGACTATTGTGATGGTCGATGTGCGGACCGGCGAGATACTGGCCATGGTTAACGCGCCTTCCTATAACCCCAATAACCGCGATCAGCTGCAAAGTTTCCGCATGCGTAACCGCGCCATCACAGATGCGATGGAGCCGGGCTCCACCATCAAACCTTTTGTAGTACTGGCTGCGCTGGAAAACGGCGTTGCCGATGAAAACACAGTCATCGATACCGGTAACGGCATCATGCAGGTGGGCGGCAGCCGGGTGCGGGATGTGTCACAGGTCGGCAAGGCTGATTTGGCGAGAATCCTGAAAAAGTCCAGTAATATAGGTGTCAGTAAGTTGTCTTTGTCTATGCCTGTTGATGCGGTGCTGGGCATGTACAGCGGGGTGGGTTTGGGTGAACCCTCGGGCATTAACCTGATTGGTGAGGCGCAGGGATTGTTCCCGGATCGCCGCCGCTGGTCGGATTTTGAGCGGGCCACCCTGGCCTTTGGTTACGGTATTTCCGTTACCCCCATTCAGTTAGTGCGTGCTTACGCCACCTTGGGCGGGCTGGGGATAAACCGGCCGCTGTCGATTCTGAAAACCGAAGCTGTGGTGCCGGGGCGCCAGGTGGTGTCGGCAGAAAATACCCGCAAAGTGCTCAATATGCTCGAAGGTGTCACCCATGCTGACGGCAGTGCCAAGCACGCGGCCGTACCCGGTTACCGGGTGGGAGCCAAAACCGGTACCGCCAAGAAAGCGGCAGCCGGTGGTTACAGTGATGAATATGTCGCCATGACCGCAGGACTGGCACCTATCAGTGATCCCCGAATCGCTATGGTGGTGGTGATCAATGAGCCCCAGGGCGACGCTTATTACGGCGGTCAGGTCGCCGCACCGATTTTTGCAGAAGTGATGGGCAGTGCCCTGCAAATTCTCAATGTCAAACCTGATGCCGGAAAAGGCGATCAGTTGAATATCGTCCATAACAGAGGCAAATCTGATGCCGGAACCTGATGTTTCAATTTCTTTAGGGGAGCTGTTAGCCTCCTGGTTTGCGCCTGAGGTCTTAGCTGCTTCAGTCTCTGCAGTGCCGGTCAGAGATCTGACCCTCGACAGCCGCGCAGTGGTACCGGGCAGTACCTTTGTCGCCATTAAGGGCCATGCGGTCGATGGTCGCCAGTATATTGATACGGCGATCCAGGCCGGTGCGTCGGCTGTGCTGGCGCAGGCCGAAGATAATCAGCCAGATGGCGAGATACATTATCGCAGCGGTATTCCTGTGATTAGGGTGCGCGATTTACCGAGCAGGCTGTCAGCCCTGGCCGGAGTGGCTTACGGTCAGCCCGATCAGCAGCTGCAGCTGGTGGCGGTCACAGGCACCAACGGCAAAACCACGGTCAGTCAGTTACTGGCGCAGTGGGCAGGGTTGCTCGGCCGTACCGCCGGGGTGATGGGCACCACGGGCAATGGCCTGTTGTCCAGGCTGACGCCGGCCGTGAACACCACAGGCAGTGCCATTGATATTCAGAAAACCCTGGCTGAACTGGTCAGTCAGGGTGCAGATTTTGCGGCGATGGAAGTGTCCTCGCACGGTCTGGTACAAGGGCGGGTAAAAGCCCTGCATTTTGCGGCCAGTATTTTCACCAATCTTAGCCGGGATCATCTTGATTACCACGGTGATATGGCAAGCTATGCGGCAGCCAAGCAAAGTTTGTTCACAGAGCATAGTAAAGGTGTCGCTGTCATTAATGCCGATGATGCTGTTGGCCGACGCTGGCTCAACGAGCTGCCTGACGCGGTTGCGGTCGCGAGCGAACCGTCACATCTGTCCGGGCACAGTGGCAAGACATTGTGGCTGACGGCTGTCAGTTATTCCACCCAGGGGGTGACGGTGTCTTTTGATTCCAGCTGGGGGCAAGGCGAGTTTACCGCTCCGCTGGTTGGGGCTTTCAATGTCTCGAATCTGCTGTTGTCGCTGGCAACGTTACTGGCGCTGGGTTACCCCCTGAGTGCCTTGCTGGCTACGGCTCCCCGCCTGCAGGCGGTGATAGGTCGGATGGAAGTTTTTCAGGCCGCTGACAAACCTATGATGGTGGTTGATTATGCTCACACCCCTGATGCGCTGGAGAAAGCACTGGCAGCGTTACGTCTGCACTGTGAAGGCAAGCTCTGGTGTCTGGTTGGCTGTGGTGGTGAGCGTGATCGCGGTAAGCGGCCTATGATGGCTGCTGTGGCCGAGCAGTTAGCCGATTATGTGATCCTGACGGACGATAATCCGCGCAGTGAATCACCTCAGGAGATAGTGAATGATATGCTGGCCGGACTGGCGCAGCCGGAACGTGCTCAGGTTATTCATGACCGGGCCGAAGCCTGCCAGCGGGCATTCAGTCAGGCGCAGGCACAGGATATTGTACTGGTGGCCGGTAAAGGCCATGAGGATTATCAGGTACTGGCGGGAAAAACCATTCACTACTCAGATCGTGAAACCGTACAGGCCTTGTTGGAGACACACTAAATGATTCAGGTGACACTGAGCGAACTGGCAGCGGCGCTTAACGCCCGCTTGATTGGCCAGGATGTCAGTATCGATGCAGTTTCAACGGATACCCGGACAATAGTGCCGGGTACCTTATTTATTGCGCTGAAAGGTGAGCGCTTTGATGCCCATGACTTTGCCGCGGATGCAAAGGCCAAGGGGGCATCCGCCGTGCTGGTGAGCCGTGAGCTGGATGTGGCTTTACCACAACTGCTGGTTAGCGATACCCGTCAGGCGCTGGGTCAGCTGGGCAGCTGGCTGAAAGCTAAGATGACGCGTGAACATGGCCTTAAGACGGTGGCACTGACCGGAAGCTGTGGCAAAACCACGGTCAAGGAGATGGTGGCCGCGATTCTCTCCCTGTGCGGCCGTGTGCTGGCCACCGCCGGCAATTTTAACAATGATATCGGTGTTCCCCTGACGCTGTTGCGGCTGACACCGGCACATGAGTTTGCGGTGATTGAGCTCGGGGCCAATCACGAAAAAGAAATCGCCTACACTTCAGCGCTGGTGAAACCCGATGCGGCACTGGTCAATAATCTGGCGGCGGCGCATTTAGAAGGTTTCGGCTCGCTGGAGGGTGTTGCAAGAGCCAAAGGCGAAATTTTCGAAGGGCTGGTTCCCGGTGGCACGGCTGTGATCAATCTCGACTCGCATGCTCTGGAACGCTGGCAACCTGTGCTGACTGACAAGCAGCTGGTGGGTTTTACTGCGGCGGACCCAGTGCCGTTAGCTGCTGATGATTATGACAGTAATTCTGTCGCAGGGTTCTCAGCCAGCGAGATTAGCGTTAACAGCCACGGCTGCCCTTGTTTTACAATGCACACGCCTGCTGGTGATATTTCACTCACTTTGCCTCTGGCTGGCCGTCATAATGTGGCCAATGCGCTGGCCGCGGCGGCACTGACAATGGCGATGGGAGCCACGCTGGCGCAAGTGGCGTCGGGGTTGGCGCAGATGGCCGCCGTCAAAGGACGCGCATTGGTGCTTGAACCCAGACAGGGGCTGCGTCTGATCGACGATACCTACAATGCCAGTGTGGCCTCAGTGAAAGCGGCTATCGATTTGCTGGCAGATTTTGACGGACAACGTTGGCTGGTATTTGGCGATATGGCTGAAATGGGGCAGGAAAGTGAGCGGATGCATCGCGAGATTGCCGATTACGCCCGGCAAAAACAGCTGGATCGTATTCTGACCGTGGGCAAAGCCAGCGCTATCGTGAGTGAAGTGAACCAGGGACAGCATTTCAGGGATAACCCGGCATTGATCGCCGCGTTGATCGCTCAGGTGCAGCAATTTCATCATGAATCCGGACTGGATTCTCAACAACAACAAGAAATAACAGTGTTGGCAAAAGGGGCACGCAGCGCCCGTATGGAAGACATTATTGCCGCTCTGCAGGA
Source organism: Photobacterium halotolerans DSM 18316 (assembly GCF_000425165.1). GTDB lineage: Bacteria > Pseudomonadota > Gammaproteobacteria > Enterobacterales > Vibrionaceae > Photobacterium > Photobacterium halotolerans. Next base: position 186,279 of record NZ_KE384322.1, on the reverse strand, counting down.
CTTATAAGAATGATTTTTTGGTTAGCGGACTTACTCGAGTCGACTTTTCCTTTTTTCCGTCTGTTTGAATACCTGACGTTTCGCGCCATCATAAGCGTGTTGACAGCTTTGTTTATTTCATTGTGGATGGGGCCTCGTCTGATCGCCCGTTTGCAGATGATGCAGATAGGCCAGGTGGTGCGTCATGACGGCCCGGAATCGCATTTCAGCAAACGCGGCACGCCGACTATGGGCGGGGTGATGATTCTGGCAGCGATCACCATCACGGTGCTGCTGTGGTCTGATATCAGCAACCCTTATGTCTGGGCGGTACTGACGGTCATGCTGGGCTACGGTATCGTCGGCTTTATTGATGATTACCGCAAAGTGGTCCGCAAGAATACCGATGGTTTGATCGCCCGCTGGAAATATTTCTGGCAGTCGGTAATTGCCCTGGTGGTTGCCTTTGCCCTGTATGCCTACGGCAAAGACACGGCGGCGACCCAGCTGGTGGTACCTTTCTTTAAAGATGTCATGCCTCAGCTTGGCGCGCTGTACATAGTGCTTACTTATTTTGTCATTGTCGGCACCAGTAATGCAGTGAACCTGACGGACGGTCTTGACGGTCTGGCCATTATGCCAACCGTGATGGTGGCGGCCGGGATGGCCTTTATTGCCTGGGCGACCGGTAATGTGAACTTTGCCAGCTACCTCAATATTCCCTATATCAGTAATGCCAGTGAACTGGTGGTGGTGTGCGCGGCCATAGTCGGTGCCGGGCTGGGCTTTTTGTGGTTTAACACCTACCCGGCACAGGTCTTCATGGGCGATGTCGGCTCGCTGGCGCTGGGCGGCGCTCTGGGGACGATTGCGGTCCTGGTGCGTCAGGAATTGCTGCTGGTGATCATGGGCGGCGTTTTTGTCATGGAAACCGTGTCGGTGATCCTGCAGGTAGGCTCGTACAAGCTGCGAGGTCAGCGGATCTTCCGCATGGCGCCGATTCATCACCACTATGAGCTGAAAGGCTGGCCAGAGCCACGCGTGATAGTGCGCTTTTGGATCATCACTCTGATGCTGGTGCTGTTTGCGCTGGCAACACTGAAGGTGCGCTAAATGAATCACTTGGCACAGGCAGATAAGGTTGTCGTTGTGGGTCTGGGGGTAACCGGACTGTCGGTGGTGAACTATCTGTTAAGACAAAGCTCGCCGCCGGCCATTCAGGTGATTGATACCCGGGCCCATCCTCCGGGTAAGGATCAACTGCCAGACGGTGTCAGCCTGAGTGCCGGTCAGTGGCAAATGGACTGGCTGCTGGCAGCGGATCTGATCGTCGCTAATCCGGGTGTCGCCCTGAGTACGCCTGAGCTGCAAACCGCCATTGCGGCCGGTATTCCTGTGATTGGTGATATTGAATTATTTGCCCGGGCGGCCGATAAACCCGTGCTGGCGATCACCGGCTCGAACGGCAAAAGCACCGTCACCAGTCTGGTCGGCGAAATGGCCGCTGAAGCGGGCATCAAAGCGGGAGTCGGCGGCAACATCGGTCTGGCTGCCCTGGATATGCTGGAGCAGGGCAATGAGCTGTATGTGCTGGAACTGTCGAGTTTTCAGCTGGAAACCACAGCTTCACTTGAGCTGGCGGCGGCGGCCTACCTGAATCTGTCTGAAGATCATATGGACAGGTATAACAGCCTTGCTGACTATGGTCAGGCCAAGCAGCGTATTTACCGTCATGCCCGGCTGGCCATTAGCAATCGGGACGATGCGGCAACGCTGCCGGATGTAACCTGGACTGGCAAGCAAACCAGTTTTGGCTTTGATGAGCAAGACTACGGACTGATTCAGCATCAGGGCGAGGAATACCTGGCGGTGCATGGCGTACCTGTGATGCCAAGCCGCGACATTGCCCTGGTTGGCCGCCATAATGTGGCTAACAGCCTGGCAGCGCTGGCGCTGGCCGACGCGGCGGGCATTGACCGTGACGCCGCCTGCCGGACACTGCGCCGTTATAGCGGTTTGCCGCATCGCTGTCAGCGTGTGGTACAGGCGCACGGTGTTGACTGGGTCAATGACTCGAAAGCCACCAACCTGGCCAGCACCTTAGCTGCGCTGAGTGGCCTTTCCATTCCGGGCAAACTGCATTTGCTGGTGGGCGGCGACAGCAAGGGGGCGGACTTTGCGCCACTCAAGCCTGTGCTGGAGACCCTCAATGTGCAGTTGTACTGCTTTGGCCGTGACGGTCACCGGTTCCTCGGTTTATCAAACGCCCCGGTCGTGGTGGAAACCTTAGATCAGGCGATGGCGCTGGCAGCGTCGGACGCGACATCCGGCGACATGATATTACTGTCGCCGGCCTGTGCCAGCCTGGATCAGTATCCTAACTTTATGGCACGCGGTGACGCCTTTGCTGAACTGGCCCACAGCCTGAAAGATCAGGTGCAGGGAGGGCAGGCATGCTGAAAGGGGTGAAAGATACCCTGTTTGAAATCAGCCAGTGGTTTAGCCGGCCGGCCCCGCCTTGCCAGTATGACAGGCAACTGGTGTGGATCAGTCTGTCCCTGATGGTGACCGGGCTGGTTGTGGTCAGCTCGGCCTCTGTGCCCGTGGCCACACGCCTGACAGACATGCCGTTTTATTTTGCGCTGCGCCATGCCTTTTTTCTGTTCTGTGCCCTGATTATTGCCGCTTTCATGGTCCAGGTACCGCTGGAGCGCTGGCGTCAGCTGAGTGTGCCTATGCTGCTGGTATCGCTGGCCTTGCTGGTGATCGTGCTGGTTGTCGGTCGTTCGGTTAACGGGGCGGTGCGTTGGATCCCGCTGGGGATCTTTAACCTGCAGCCGGCGGAAGTGGCTAAACTTTCGCTCTTTGTGTTTCTGTCCGGGTATCTGGTGCGCCAGTATCACCAGGTCAGACAAAGTTTTTACGGTTTTATCAAGCCGCTGGCCGTGCTGGCGCTGATGGCTATTTTACTACTGCAACAGCCGGATCTGGGCTCTTTTGTGGTGATGTTTGTCACTACGGTCGGCATGCTGTTTATAGCCGGGGCCAAGTTGTGGCAGTTCCTGGCCATGCTCTCGATGGCATTACTGGGCATAGTAATGCTGATTGTGTTCGAGCCTTACCGCATGCGCCGGATCACCGCCTTTATGGATCCCTGGGAGGATCCCTTTGGCAGTGGTTACCAGCTGACACAATCTTTGATGGCATTCGGTCGGGGTGACTGGATGGGGCAAGGCCTGGGCAATTCCATCCAGAAGCTGGAGTATTTACCCGAAGCCCATACCGATTTCGTGTTCGCTGTGTTGGCCGAAGAGCTGGGACTGCTGGGGGTGACTCTGGTGCTTTTGCTGATCTTTGCTTTGGTGTTCAAGGCGCTGTTCATCGGCAAGAAAAGCCTGGAGTCCGGCCAGCTGTTCGGCGGTTTTCTGGCATTCGGCATCGGGTTCTGGTTTGCTTTCCAGACCTTGGTCAATGTCGGTGCGGCGGCCGGTATAGTACCGACCAAAGGGTTAACTCTGCCTTTGATCAGTTACGGCGGCTCGAGCTTGTTCATTATGTCGACGGCCGTGGCCATTTTGCTGCGCATCGATCATGAGCAACGGCATCAGGCCCGTTTCGGATCCGCGCAATCAAGTGATGAAAATGACAATGAAGAAAAATAAGCGTTTGCTGGTGATGGCCGGCGGCACGGGCGGCCATGTATTTCCTGCGTTAGCCGTGGCCCGTCAGCTGCAGCAGCAAGGCTGGGAAATTCGCTGGCTGGGTACGGCAGATCGTATGGAAGCTGATCTGGTGCCCAGACATGGGATCGACATCGATTTTATTAAAGTGAAAGGATTACGCGGCCAGGGGATCAAAAAACTGCTGGCGGCGCCTTTTCAGATTGTGGGCGCGATATTGCAGGCCCGCCGCTATATCCGGGCCTGGCAACCGGATGCGGTGCTCGGCATGGGCGGTTATGTCAGCGGTCCGGGTGGCGTGGCTGCCTGGATCAGCGGTATTCCTGTGATCCTTCACGAGCAGAACGCGGTCGCGGGCCTGACAAACCGCTGGCTATCGCGTATTGCGGCCAGCGTGTTACAGGCTTTCCCCGGCGCATTTCCGGGCAAAGCTGTGGTGGGCAATCCGGTCCGCCGCGATGTGACTGAGCTGGCAGCGCCAGCGCAACGACTGGCTGAGCGAGAGGGGCCGGTGCGGATCCTGGTGATGGGTGGCAGTCAGGGGGCACGGATACTGAACCAGACAGTACCGGCTGCCGCCGCGCAGCTGGGCGGGGATGTCGACATCTGGCATCAGGCTGGTAAGGGAAATCAGGCCAGCACTGAGCAGACATACAGCCAGTGTGGCGTGCAGAGCTATAAAGTCACGGAATTTATTGATGATGTTGCGGCAGCTTATGACTGGGCTGATCTGGTGGTGTGCCGCTCCGGGGCGCTGACCGTCTCTGAGCTGTCGGCAGCTGGTGTCGGCGCGATATTCGTGCCTTTCATGCATAAAGACCGCCAGCAGGCCCTGAATGCGGATCATCTGGTGGAATGCGGCGCCGCATACATGATAGAGCAGCCGGATCTGACAGCCGATCGTCTGGCACAGCTAATTACAACCTTAGATCGCCCGGCTTTGCTGACCATGGCCGAGGCGGCGAGACAGGCTGCGATCCTTGATGCGGATGCCCGAGTGGCTGATGTGATTAAGGCGCAGGCCAAGTAAAGAAGAGAACAGAGTGATGAGTAAACTGGATAACCAGCAAATAGCCAAAATCAGAACCATGGTGCCAGAGATGCGCCGCGTTGAGCGTATTCACTTTGTTGGTATCGGCGGGGCCGGGATGAGTGGCATCGCCGAAGTATTACTGAATGAAGGCTACCGTATCAGTGGCTCGGACATTACCCCGAACTCAGTGACTGAGCGCCTTGGCGAGCGTGGTGCGGAACTGTTTTTTGGTCACGCAAGCACCAATGTCGAAGGGGCCAGCGTGGTGGTGGCCTCGACCGCGATATCGGCGGAAAACCCTGAGCTGAAAGCAGCCCGTGAGCTGCGTATTCCCGTGGTCCGCCGTGCGGAAATGCTGGCCGAGCTGATGCGCTATCGCCATGGCATTGCGATTGCCGGCACCCACGGCAAAACAACCACGACAGCACTGACTACGCAGATCTACTCTGAAGCCGGACTGGATCCGACCTTTGTCAATGGCGGCCTGGTCAAGAGCGCCGGTACCAATGCCCGTCTGGGCTCCAGCCGCTATCTGATTGCCGAAGCCGATGAGAGTGATGCCTCTTTTATTCACCTGCAGCCTATGGTGTGTGTGGTGACTAACATCGAAGCTGACCATATGGAAACTTATGGCGGTAACTTTGAAAACCTGAAGCAGACCTTTATTGATTTCCTGCATAACCTGCCGTTTTACGGGCTGGCCGTGATGTGTATTGATGATCCTGTGGTACGGGAGTTGCTGCCGCGTGTGGGGCGTCAGGTCATTACCTACGGGTTTGCCGAGGATGCCGATGTCCGGCTGGTGAATTATCGTCAGCAGGGCCAGCAAGGGCACTTCTCGATCCTGCGCAAAGGGAAGCCTGAACTGACGGTCACCCTCAATATTCCGGGTCAGCATAATGCCCTTAATGCCGCCGCGGCCGTTGCTGTGGCGACGGAAGAAGGCGTTGAGGACGAAGCTATTCTGCGCGCACTGGTTGAATTTGAAGGAACCGGCCGCCGTTTTGATCACCTGGGTGAATTTGACAGCGGCAACGGTAATGTGATGCTGGTCGATGACTATGGTCATCACCCGAGTGAAGTGGATGTTACCATTAAAGCCGCTCGTGCAGGCTGGCCGGGTAAACGTCTGGTGATGGTATTTCAGCCCCACCGTTATACCCGTACCCGCGATTTGTACGATGATTTTGCCAATGTGCTGGAACAGGTGGATGTCCTGCTGATGCTGGATGTATACAGCGCAGGTGAAGTCGCGATCCCCGGGGCTGACGGCCGTTCACTGTGCCGTACCATCCGCGGACGGGGTAAACTCGATCCGATTTTTGTGCCCAACACAGCGGCATTACCGGGTGCTTTGGCCAATGTTATTCAAGAGAATGACCTTGTTCTGACGCAAGGCGCTGGTGACGTTGGTAAAATTGCCCGTCAGCTGGCCGCGATGGCACTCAACGTGAATGAAATGAAGAAATAGTGTGCTGGCATAACGGGTAAAGGCTAAAATCTGGATTATTTTGTGTCACTTTCTTGCACTTCTTCACTAAACTTGAAGAGAAAGCCGGAATAATTCTGCTTTGGCATGCACTTTGGTGTCTAAGCACAGGAAATTGCGAACAATGGTTGGAGAGCACCGAGTTGGTCGGTATAATCGGCCAGCTTTGTTGTCATATCCTGATTCTGGTGAAATTTTGTGGCTGGTAAGTGATCACTTGGCTTGTCTGGTCCATAAAATAACGGCAGACTGACATGATTCAGGAAATAAAGTGTTAAACCATGACAGAAACAGCCTTGAAACAGAGTAACTTGATTGGCGGTACTTTGTCCCAGTGGCGGGGATTGAGCTTTCTGGTGCTGGTCATCACCGCCATGGCCTGGTTGTTTGTTGCGGTAGTGCACTGGATGACAGATGCAAACCGATTGCCGTTATCCCAATTGATTATTCAGGGTGAGCTGCATCATCTGACCACAGATCAGGTCAGGCAGGGCATTCTTGAAATGGGCTCACTGGGCAGTTTTATGCTGCAGGATGTGGATGAACTTCAGCATGCCCTGGAGTCTTTGCCCTGGGTTGCCCAGGCATCGGTGCGAAAACAATGGCCGGATACCGTAAAAGTGTATCTGGTAGAACATCAGCCGGCTGCTATCTGGAATGACAAGTATCTGGTTAACCTGCAGGGGCAGGTGTTTCAGGCTCCGTCTTCCGATGTGTCGGGCGAGCCGATGGTAACGCTGGAAGGGCCGGATGGCAGCAGTGAAGAAATGCTCAGAACGTGGCGTGAAATGCAACCCGAGTTGCAGCGCGGCGGTTTAGAAATTGTTAGGCTGTCGTTGAATGAGCGGCGGTCATGGCGAATCTGGCTCAGTAATGGAATCCGGCTGGAGCTGGGTCGGGAAGCCAGAATTGAGCGTATCAAACGGTTTTTATGGTTATACCCGGAGCTGGAACAGCAGGGTAAAGCTGTTGATTATGTTGACCTCCGCTACGACACAGGTGTTGCTGTCGGATGGCAACAGAATAATGAATAAGTGGTTTCAGGAAAAGAGCGTGCGCTAATGACGAAGGCTACAGATAAAAAACTCATCGTTGGCCTTGATATCGGTACTTCCAAAGTATGCGCTTTGGTCGGCGAAGCATTACCGGACGGCCAGGTGAATGTCATTGGTGTGGGCAGCAGCCCGTCTAAAGGCATGGACAAAGGCGGCGTCAATGATCTGGAATCTGTCGTCAAATCTGTGCAAAGGGCGGTTGACCAGGCAGAATTAATGGCCGACTGCCAAATTGCCTCTGTTTATCTGTCGCTGTCTGGTAAACATATTCGTTGCCAGACCGAAAAAGGCATGGTGCCGATTTCTGATAAAGAAGTGACTCAGGATGACGTGGATAACGTCATTCATACGGCCAAATCGGTGAAAATCAGCGATGAGCACCGCACTCTGCATGTGATACCGCAAGAGTTCGCCATTGACTACCAGGAAGGTATCAAGAACCCTGTGGGTTTGTCTGGTGTCCGGATGGAGGCCAGCGTTCATATGATCACTTGCCACAATGATATGGCACGTAACATAGTGAAAGCCGTAGAGCGTTGCGGCCTGAAAGTGGATCAACTGATCTTCTCCGGGCTGGCTGCCAGTTATGCTGTACTGACGGCCGATGAGCGTGAACTGGGTGTGTGCGTGATAGACATAGGTGGCGGCACCATGGACATGGCGGTCTGGACAGGTGGTGCATTGCGGCATGCGGAAGTGATCCCTTATGCCGGCAATGTGGTCACCAGCGATATCGCTTATGCCTTCGGCACACCACCAGGTGATGCTGAGGAGATCAAAGTGAAGTACGGTTGTGCACTGAGCGAGCTGGTCAGTAAAGATGCCAAAGTCGACGTACCGAGTGTGGGAGGTCGGCCATCGCGCAGCCTGCAAAGCCAGACATTGGCCGAAGTCATTGAACCGAGATACAGCGAGTTGCTGGGTCTGGTTAATCAAAAGTTGGTGGAAATACAAGAACAATTGCGTAATACGGGCGTTAAACACCAGCTGGCCGCTGGGATAGTGTTAACCGGTGGAGCCTCACAGATGGAAGGGCTGGTCGAATGTGCCGAGCGGGTATTCCGTAACCAGGTACGTTTGGGCCGACCGCTGGCATTGAGTGGTCTAACGGACTATGTCCAGGCCCCGCATTACGCGACAGCAGTAGGCTTACTGCATTACGGAAAGGACAGTCAGACATTTGAAGATGGTGAACTTGAACCAAAACGGTCCGTTGCAGGTCTGTTCACTAAAATTAGTGGTTGGCTAAGAAAAGAATTTTAAACCTGATGCGAACAGGAAGAACGGAGAGAACACATGTTTGAACCGATGATGGAATTGTCTGATGAAGCGGTAATTAAGGTCATTGGCGTTGGCGGTGGTGGTGGTAACGCTGTCGATCACATGGTTCGTGAATCGATCGAAGGCGTACACTTTATCAGTGTCAACACTGATGCGCAGGCTTTGCGCAAGAGTAACGTCGGCACAGTGATCCAGATTGGTGGTGATATCACTAAAGGTTTGGGCGCAGGCGCTAACCCTCAGGTTGGTCGTGATTCAGCCCTGGAAGATCGTGAAGCGATCAGGGAAGCATTAGAAGGTTCTGATATGGTCTTCATCGCTGCAGGCATGGGGGGCGGCACAGGTACTGGTGCGGCACCTATCATTGCTGAAGTAGCGAAAGAACTGGGCATTCTAACGGTTGCTGTTGTCACTAAGCCATTCAGCTTCGAAGGTAAAAAACGGTTGGCGTTTGCGGAACAGGGTATTGAAGAACTGTCCAAACACGTTGATTCGTTGATTACGATTCCAAACGAGAAGCTGCTGAAAGTGCTGGGGCGTGGCATCACGCTGTTAGACGCTTTTGCAAAAGCGAACGACGTGCTGAAAAATGCCGTTCAGGGTATTGCTGAGCTGATTACCCGTCCGGGTATGATCAACGTCGACTTTGCAGACGTACGTACTGTGATGTCCGAAATGGGTCATGCCATGATGGGCAGCGGTGTGGCGACGGGTGAAGACCGTGCGGAAGAAGCAGCAGAAATGGCGATTTCCAGCCCGTTGCTGGAAGACATCGACCTGGCGGGTGCTCGTGGTGTTCTGGTGAACATTACCGCTGGTCTGGATATGCGTCTGGACGAGTTTGAAACTGTCGGTAATACAGTGAAAGCTTTTGCTTCTGATAACGCAACTGTGGTGATCGGTACGTCTCTGGATCCGGATATGACCGATGAGCTGCGTGTAACCGTGGTGGCAACCGGTATTGGTAAAGAGTCTCGTCCGGATATTACTCTGGTTACCAGCTCGGCCAAACCTGCAGCACAGGAAAAGCCTGTGATTCAGGAGAAGGAAGAGCCAATCGCAGCTAAAACGCCGGCACAACCCGCTGTCGCTGAGAAAAGTGTTCAGTCAGGATCTGCCGCTACGGCCGCCAAGCCTAAGCAGCAAGCTGATCATGATTATCTGGATATCCCAGCATTTTTGCGCAAGCAGGCAGACTAAGTTTACAGCCAGACTAAGTTTAAAAAATTTGGGTTAGGTCACATTTGGTGGTAATATGAGCGCCTGGCCGCCCTCAAGTTTGCAGATTGGTGGCCGATAAATAGTCATCAGTCAGTTGAGACGAGTAAGCAGATGATCAGACAACGTACACTAAAAAGCATCGTTAAAACGATTGGAGTGGGTTTGCATTCCGGACGTAAAGTGACGCTTATTCTGCGGCCTGCTGCCGCAAATACTGGTGTAATCTATCGTCGTACGGATCTAAATCCGCCGGTGGATTTCCCGGCTAATGCAGATTCTGTGCGAGATACTATGTTGTGCACCGCACTGGTGAATGATCAGGGCGTACGCATCTCAACTGTCGAGCACCTGAATGCTGCCCTTGCTGGTATGGGTATTGATAACGTTATTGTGGAAGTGGACGCACCGGAAATTCCTATTATGGACGGTAGCGCCAGTCCCTTTATTTATCTGTTGCAATCAGCCGGCATTGAAACGCTGAATGCGCCTAAGCGTTTTCTGCGTTTGAAAAAAACTGTTCGCGTTGAAGATGGCGATAAATGGGCGGAGCTGCGGCCGTATAACGGTTTCCGTCTGGATTTCGCAATTGAATTTAATCATCCGGCGATTGATTCCGATCAGCAGCGTCTGGTACTGGACTTCTCCAGCCAGTCGTTTGTGAAAGATATCAGCCGTGCCCGGACTTTCGGTTTTATGCGTGATATTGAATATCTGCAATCTCAGAACCTGTGTCTGGGTGGCAGCTTCGATAATGCGATTGTGCTTGATGATTATCGCATTCTGAACGATGAAGGTCTGCGTTTCGACAATGAGCTGGTGACGCACAAAGTACTGGACGCTATCGGCGACCTGTATATGTGTGGCCACAACATTATTGGTGAAATGGTGGCTTATAAATCCGGTCATGCCCTGAACAACAAGCTGCTGCGCGCAGTGCTGGCGGATCAGGAAGCCTTTGAATGGTCGACATTCCAGGACGAAGCCGAAGTACCGGTAACCTTTGCCCAGCCAGGCATGGTACTGGCGTAAAGCTGAGCTGTTAAAGAAAAACGTCAGACACTGTCTGGCGTTTTTTTTCGCCTGTGTGCCGGTTACTGGTTGTTGTGTTTGGCGAGAGCGGCCAGTCGCTCCAGACGGGCTTTAATTTTGGCTGGGGCATCCTGAGCGGTTTCCAGCAAAGACTGCGCGGCTTTCTGTGAGATAGGCTTACGTTTCAGCACAGAGGTACTGTTGGCTTTGACTTTAGTGGCCGCCAGGGCCGGATTGACACTGACCCTGATATCCTGAAGCTGAGGCAGCATATGTTCACGAAGCCGTTGCATCAGCTGGTTCCGTTCGTAATTCAGCCGCATTGACCAGGCTGCCGATGCGACTTCAATCACCAACACTCCTTGCCGGTAGTTGCTGACACGGCAGAGTTGCGCACAATTGAGATGCTGCTGTACCTGCACATTGAGCTTGTGCAGTGCCATCGCTCTTTGCTGGATATTGCCCAATGCCGTTTCGTCATCCAGCAGGCTGGCCGTTGTTTGTGGGCGGTGATCTCTCATTTTGACGCCGTAAAATTGAATTTAATGAATGTAAGAACACACCGGACGGAGTGAGATCTAAGTTTTACTATCTGGTCTCTAAGTTATCGCCTTAATGATAGGCGGACCAGAGAATATTTTTTATCATAACAAATTAAGGAAGCAGCCTGCGCTTTTTCTGGCGTTGAGGTGCATGGTTCCAATTCGTAAAGCGTGATATTGTGCCTTGATTGCCCTTGAAATTTAGCAAGGGAAACACAATATCTCCATCACAGACATTTGTTTTCAACCCAGCTTGAAGTTAGCGAATAGTATTGGGAAGGGCGGAGCATGGAAGGGCTTCGTTTTGATTGCAATTTATTGAGTACTCAGCCTGCGCTTGTGCTGGGATCTGACATCACAAAGAGTAAAACGGCATAGCCATGTTATCAAAACTACTGACTAAAGTTATCGGCAGCCGCAACGACCGTACCATTCGACGTTTGCGTAAAATTGTTGATGAGATCAACAAACTAGAACCACAATTTGAAAGCCTGCAGGACGAAGAGCTGAAGGCCAAGACGGCAGAGTTCCGTCAGCGTCTGGAGCAGGGCGAATCGCTGGACCAGCTGCTGCCTGAAGCGTTCGCAACCGTACGCGAAGCTTCTAAGCGTGTGTTCGGCATGCGTCATTTTGACGTGCAGCTAATCGGCGGCATGGTGCTCAACGACTGCCAAATTGCCGAAATGCGCACCGGTGAAGGTAAAACACTGACAGCCACCCTGCCGGCCTATCTTAACGCACTGACGGGCAAAGGCGTTCACATAGTGACAGTGAATGATTACCTGGCCAGTCGTGACGCAGAAACCAACCGGGCACTGTTTGAATTCCTGGGAATGACAGTGGGTGTGAACCTGTCTCAGATGCCGCCGCCGATGAAAAAAGAAGCCTATGCGTGCGATATCCTGTACGGCACCAACAACGAGTTTGGCTTCGATTACCTGCGTGACAACATGGCTTTCCGACCGGAAGACCGAGTACAGCGGGAACGCTTTTTTGCGGTTGTGGATGAAGTGGACTCCATCCTCATCGATGAAGCCCGTACTCCTCTGATTATTTCCGGTCCTGCTGAAGACAGCTCTGAGCTCTATACCCAGATCAATACGCTGATCCCTGAACTTGTCAAAGAGGATAAGGAAGACAGCGAAGAGTATCGTGGTGAAGGCCACTATACGGTTGACGAGAAATCAAAGCAGGTTCACCTGACAGAAAATGGTCAGGAATTTGTCGAAGAATTGCTCAAGCAACGCGAGTTGATGCAGGAAGACGACACCTTATACTCACCCGCCAATATTTCTCTGCTGCACCATGTGAATGCCGCACTGCGTGCGCACGTGCTGTTTGAGCGTGATGTTGACTATATCGTCAAAGATAACGAAGTCATCATTGTGGACGAACACACGGGCCGTACCATGCCGGGCCGTCGCTGGTCTGAAGGTTTGCATCAGGCGGTTGAAGCCAAAGAAGGCGTTAAAATTCAGAATGAAAACCAGACACTGGCCTCTATCACCTTCCAGAACTATTTCCGTCTGTATGAAAAACTGTCTGGTATGACGGGCACGGCGGATACCGAAGCCTTCGAATTCCAGAGCATTTACGGCCTGGAAACTGTGGTAGTACCAACCAATAAACCGATGATCCGTGATGATATGGGTGATTTGGTTTACATGACCGAAAGAGAAAAATTCGCCGCTATCACCGAAGATATTCATGCCCGTGTTGCCAATGGTCAGCCAGTGCTGGTGGGTACGGTCTCAATTGAGAAGTCTGAGCTGCTTTCCAGCCAGTTGAAAAAAGCCGGCATTGCGCACCAGGTGCTGAATGCCAAGTTCCACGAAAAAGAAGCGGATATCGTGGCTCAGGCCGGTAAACCTGGCTCGGTGACTATCGCGACCAATATGGCTGGCCGTGGTACAGATATCGTACTGGGTGGCAGCTGGCAGAGCGAAGTCGAAGCCCTGAAAGAGCCGACTGAGGAGCAAATTGCTGCGGTTAAAGCCGCATGGAAAGAACGTCATGCCGCGGTGCTTAACTCGGGTGGTCTGCATATCATAGGCACGGAACGCCATGAATCGCGCCGGATCGACAACCAGCTGCGTGGCCGTGCGGGTCGTCAGGGGGATGCCGGTTCTTCACGTTTCTACCTGTCGATGGAAGATGGCCTGATGCGTATTTTCGCCTCAGACCGGGTGTCCGCGATGATGAAAAAGCTGGGCATGGAAGAAGGTGAAGCGATTGAACACCCCTGGGTGACCAAAGCCATTGAAAATGCGCAGCGCAAGGTTGAGGGCCGTAACTTTGATATCCGCAAGCAGTTGCTGGAATTTGATGATGTGGCGAACGACCAGCGTAAAGTGGTGTACGAGCTGCGCGATGAACTGATGCACGCCGATGATATCAGTGAAATGATTTCGCATAATCGCGAAGATGTGCTGAACAGCGTGATTGATACCTACATTCCGCCGCAGTCACTGGATGAAATGTGGGATATCCCTGGCCTGCAAGAGCGCCTGAAAGCAGACTTTGACCTGGATTTGCCGATTCAGCAGTGGCTGGACAGCGATGATAAGTTGTATGAGGAAGCTCTGCGCGAGCGCATCGTTGCCGAAGCGGTCAGCGTGTACAACAGCAAAGAAGAAGCTGTTGGCGCCCCGGTACTGCGCAATTTCGAGAAAACCGTGATGCTGCAGAACCTGGATACACTCTGGAAAGAGCACCTGGCGGCGATGGATCATCTGCGCCAGGGGATTCACCTGCGCGGCTATGCCCAGAAGAACCCGAAACAGGAATATAAGCGTGAGTCTTTCGAACTGTTCGAGGGCATGCTTGAAAACCTGAAAGCCGACGTTGTGGCTATTCTGAGCAAGGTACGGGTGCAGCAGCAGGATGAGGTGGAACGTGTCGAGGCTGAACGCCAGCGTATGGCCGAAGAAATGGCCCGTCGCCAGCAATTCAACCATCAGGAAGCAGCCAGTGCTGTGGCCGAAACCAGCCAGGGCGGGGACGATTTCTCGACCGGTGAGCGTAAGGTTGGCCGTAACGAGCCGTGCCCTTGCGGTTCTGGCAAGAAATACAAACAATGCCATGGCCGAATTAGCTGATTGGGTAAGGTAATTAAACAAAGGCCGCGAATGCGGCCTTTGTTTTTTTCCGTCAAAGGTTAAAATCAGTCAGGTGCTCTGCTGACAGAGCGAAATAGTATTGGAACAGGTAAGCAGCGTGAATAAAAAACGAGTCTGGATATCGGCGGGCATTATCCTGAACCGCCAGCAGGATAAAGTATTCATTACCCGTCGTGCCGAAACGGCCCATAAAGGCGGCTTCTGGGAATTTGCCGGCGGTAAGGTAGAGCAGGGAGAAACGGCAGAGCAAGCGGTTATTCGGGAGCTGAACGAAGAAGTGGGGATCACCGCCACCGAGCTGGAGCACTTTATTGAGTTAGAGCATGACTATCCGGAAAAAGCCTTAAAGTTCGATTTTTTCCTGATCAAAGCCTTCGATGGCGAAGCGTACGGCCGTGAGGGACAACCCGGCCAATGGGTGACACTGGAGGCGCTGCGGGAATTCACTTTCCCCGAAGCCAATTATCCGGTCATTGATAAGCTGCTGGCTCGATAAACCAGCAGGCTTGGTAGCGGGTTGCTGACCCGCTATGTTACGCGTTATCTTCTGACCAGCCGTCTGAGTCTGACATGTCAGGGGCACCGGGTATGGCTTTTTCTTCTGCCGCCCATTCTCCTAAATCGATGAGCTGACAACGTTTGGAGCAAAAAGGCCGGTACGGACTGACGTCTCCCCATACAACGTCGGCCTGACAGGTAGGGCATTGGACTATCGTGGGTGTTCTTTGTTGCGACACGGGAACCTCAGCAAATCGCTAGTGTGAATTCAATTCTTTCGCTAACCGGATTATTCGTCGTGCTCTGTCCCTCATCAAAGGGCATGAATCGGATGGCAAACCGGCTACGGTGACCGGATATCATAGGGTAAACCCCATAGCTGGGGCAAATTTGCAATCGTAACAGGCTGGCATTTTCCGCATCATGCTGGAAAAAGCCGTTGCGGGCTATCTGGGGTTTAAAGTGGCCGGATTCCCTGGTGACTCTCAGCCACAGGTGAATCGCCTGTGCCATTGGTTTGAGCTGATCTAACCAGTACGCCATATCGGCCTGTTTGCCGTCCTGCGACAGGTGCAGCCAGTGATGCAGGCTGGGCAGATCGAAACAGCAACTGCCGCCGGGCAGCGAGAAGCGTTGTTTGATCCCGGCCAGGAAGCGATCCTCACGTAAGATCTGGCCCAGACGCGGAGCTGTGATCAGGTGGTGATGGATGGACGCCATTTGATCCAGCAGTGACAGCACGGCGCTTTGATCCACACCGTCGACATCCAGCCAGAGCTTGAGCTGGGATTGCTGTTTATCCAGATCTTTGGCCAGCTCACTTTTCACCTGGATCTGATCAAGAATATCCAGCACATCAAACAAAGCACGGAAAAAGAGCTGATAGTGCCAGGGATCTTCCGATTCACTGGTGTGATTCATTTGGAGCAATAAATACTCCAGTCGCAGGTAAATACGGACTTTTTCGTTTAACGGGTGTTCAAAACGGGTTGTCTGCCGGTTAGTCTGCATAGTGCGGGCCTGTTATTCATCTCTTGATCAGCGCTGTATCAATTGCGATCAGCCTGCTCACTCAGGAGCAGATATTGCTGATGCAGCCGGGCAACTTCACCGCGTAACTGGTGACTGTCACCATTGTTATCAATCACATCGTCAGCTGCCGCAAGCCGTTGCTCCCGGGTGGCCTGGGCCGCCAGAATTTTACGGACCTGATCGTCATTGACCTTATCTCGGACCGTGGTACGGGCTATCTGTATGTCTTCCCGAACATCAATCACCAGCAATCTGTCGGTCATGGCTTGCAGCTGATTCTCCACCATTAAGGGTACAACTAACAGGCAATAAGGCGAGTTGGCTTTACTGATATCCTGTTTCATTTGCTGGCGAATTATGGGATGCAGCAGGTTATCCAGCCAGGCTTTTAACGCTGGCTCATTAAAGATAGTCTCTCTGAGTTTACTGCGATTGAGCTGGCCATCTGTCAGCAGGATGTCATTCCCGAGGCGTTCAGCAATGGCTTTCAGGCCTGCTGAGCCTGGTGCCACGACGTCTCTTGCAATCAGATCGGCATCAATAATATCAATGCCATAGTTGGCAAACAGATTAGCCACTGTGGTTTTACCGCTGCCAATGCCGCCCGTCAGGCCGACTACCAAAGTCATAATGGGTATCCTATATATGTTCCTACATACCAGTTAAGCACGGGGCCCCCCCAAAGCAGGGCGATCCACCCGGCCAGAGCAAGATAAGGGCCGAATGAAAACGGCGTTTGCATACCCGCTTGACTGTCACTGTGTTGCATACGAAGCAAAATGATGCCACAGATAGCGCCGAGCAAGGAAGAGAGCAGGACAATAAAAGGTAGCAACTGCCATCCGGCCCAGGCTCCCAGTGCGGCCAGGAGTTTGAAATCGCCGTAACCCATGCCTTCCTTGCCGGTGAGCAGCTTGAATACCCAGTACAGGCTCCAGAGCGACAGATAACCGACCATGGCACCGATCACGGCAGCTTCCAGACTGACAGGGCTGATATCCAGCAGGGCCAGCAGCAAGCCTGCCCACATCAGGGGCAGAGTGAGCTGATCCGGCAGCAGCATTTTATCGATATCAATGAAAGTCAGAGCTATCAGGGCACAACCGGCGCCAATCACCGCCAGGCTCCAGGCCGAGAATGGCAACACCAGTGCGACGGCCAGCGCCGTGAGTGCTGTCAGAAGCTCGATGGCCGGATACCGGGCACTGATTCTTGCTTTGCAGTGGCTGCACCGGCCCCGGAGCAAGATCCAGCTAATAACAGGAATGTTTTCCCAGGCGCGGATTTTATGCTGACAGTGCGGACAGCTGGAAGCCGGAACACTGAGATTAAAGACGGGCTGGGGGCCAGTTTCTGCATGTTCCGAAAAGCACTCGGCGCAGTCTGCGCGCCATTGTCTTTCCATCATGACAGGCAGGCGCAGGATGACCACATTCAGAAAGCTGCCGGCGATCAGGCCGAAAACAGCGGCCGCCAGAGGGTAGAGCCAGGGATAGTAGGTCAGTAACGCCATGAGATTACTCATTTTCCATCAAGATATCCGAAGAACCGTTATTTTAGCCTGATTTTGCCGTCAGTAGCGAGCCGCAGGCAAATAACTCAACCGACGGCTTTCATCAGATCAAACACGGGCAAGTACATGGCCAGCAGCAAGATGCCGATAATGATCCCTATGACAAGTATCAGCACAGGCTCGAGCAGGGTTGTCAGCATTTTCAGCTGCTGCGACAGTGCGTGGTCATAATAAGCCGCCAGCTCGAACAGCAGAGCGTCAATGTTCCCGGTTTCTTCACCGACCATGATGAGCTGTATCAGGCGCTCCGGAATGAGGGTGCGCTGCGTGCCCATTCCTTGCCGGATCGCGGAGTGGAGCGGCTGTCCGCCGGCGACCAGCTTGGCAGCCTGACGGTAGGTGTGTTCCAGCACTCTGTTACCGCAGGTACTCGCGGCAAGATTCAGCCCGTCCAGCAAAGGGACGCCGGCCTGAAAAGTGGTGCCCAGAGTGCGGGTGAAGCGCGCTTGCGCTGCCAGTTGCAAACAGGTGCCTGCGAGCGGCAACAGCAGCGCCGCGCGGTGAAAACGGTATTGCCAGTGCAGGCTGCGACGATACTGCCAGCGGCAGAGCCCGGTTATCAAGGCCACACAGACTATGAGAAGCAGGCCATAGCGGCCGGCGCAGTCCGACAGAGTCAGCACAGTCTGGGTCAGCCAGGGGAGCTGGTGGCCCATGGTGGCAAACAGTCCGGCAAATTGCGGAATGATCCACACCAGCATCAGCGCAGTCACCGCCATGGCCACCACACAAACCGCAGCAGGGTAGAGCAGGGTATGGAACAGGGTACGCTGCAGCTGGTGATACTGTTCGCGGTACGAGGCAATCTGTTCCAGAATGTGCGGCAGTTGCCCGGCGAACTCACCGGCTTTGAGCAGGCTGGTGACGATGGCATCGCAACAGGGCGTGTGGCGGGCAACGGCTTCAGAGAGCGGGGTGCCGGATGTGACCTGCTGCTGGATACGGTTCAGTATGGCGGCGGCTTCCATCCGGCTCTGCTCTTTGGTCAGAATGGCCAGCGCTGCGCTCAGCGGCAGAGCGGCATTCAGCAAGCTGGCCAGTTGCCGGAACATGTCGGTCAGATCCTGCTGGCGGAAACGATGACGGCGACAGGTTAGCCAGCCGGGCCTGATGCGGCGGATGGACTGAGGTGTAATCGATTGAATGCGAAGGGAGTCCTCGACCTCGCCGGGCTGGAAAGCGACATGCACGCCGCTGGCGCTGCGGCCATTGTTGTGGCGTCCTCGCCACCGAAAGTAGCCTAATCGTTCAGCCGGCACTATCAGGCACTCCCGGCATCCGGCTGCAGCCTGTCACAGGCCAGCACCCGCTGCAGCTCGCTCAGGCTGGTGATCCCCTGGCAGAGCAAGCGGATCCCGGCCTGCTCCAGAGACAGGTTATCAGCCCGCTCAGTCATGGCCTCGCAGAGCGCGGCTTCACTTAACGGGCTTGTCTGACTGGTTTTGCAAGATACCAGTTCAAAAAGCCCGGTCCTGCCCAGGTAACCCTGATTACAGTGCTCACACCCCAGGGGATTGGCGGCGAACACAGGCGTTGAGGTATCTATGGTCAGTCTTTGCCGCTGACTGGCTGTTAAGTCAGTTAGTTGCTTACAGTGCGGGCACAGGCAGCGCACCAGCCGCTGGGCGATGATCAGACTGAGTGAGGCGCTGAGCTCATAAGGCGCGATCCCCAGATGCTGTAAGCGGTTCAGGGTATCGGCCGCGGAGTTGGTGTGCAGGGTGGAGAGCACCAGGTGTCCTGTTTGCGCGGCGCGTACCGCCATGGTCGCGGTTTCCTGATCCCGGATCTCGCCTATCATGATCACATCGGGATCCTGGCGCAAAAAAGTGCGCAGCGCCGTGGCAAAATCCAGCCCGATGGCAGGGTGAATGTGAAGCTGGTTAATGCCCGGCAATTGAATTTCGACCGGATCTTCCGCGGTACAAATGTTGCGGTGTTCTTTGTTCAGCAGGCTCAGGGCGGCATACAGCGACAGTGTTTTTCCGCTGCCGGTCGGGCCGGTCACCAGGATCAGACCCTGCGGTCTAGTCAGTGCCTGCTCAAAGACATTACGCTGGCCGTCGGTATACCCCAGCCTGTGCAGCGCCAGCGGAATATGGTTGCTGTCGAGTAAGCGCAAGACGACTTTTTCTCCCCACTGCGCAGGCAGTGTCGAGACCCGCATATCTACGGTCAGATCTTGGTTGAGCGGCAGCCTGAAGCGGCCGTCCTGAGGCAGGCGGCGTTCTGCGATGTTGAGTCTGGCCAGTATTTTGAGCCTGGCGGCCAGCCGGGCAGCCAAATCTGAAGGGGGAGTGGCATGAATCAGGAGCAGGCCATCACAGCGAAACCGGATCCGGCACTGTTTCTCTAACGGCTCGATATGGATATCAGACGCCTGGCGCCGCACCGCATCCAGCAGCAGCTGGTTGAGATAACGGCTGACCGGTGCGTCGTCGTTGTCGGCTGCTTGTTCGCTCGGCGGAGCCTGGGCGGCGGAGAGCTGCGCTATCTCAGTGTCGTTGAGGCTGGCTGTGTGCAGCGTACTGGTGATCGGGTCACCGTAAATCCGCCTGATGGCGTTTTCCAGCTGCCTGAGCGGTAAAATTACCGGTGAAATCTGATAGCCGGAGGCAAAGCGGCATTCGTCCTGACTGCGGGTGTCAAAGGGGTTGGCGATCCCTAAGGTGAGCACATCCTTGTCCAGTGCGAGGGGAAGCACGCTGTGTCTTTCTATCAGAGGTCTGAGGCTCAGGCTTTTACAGACCGACTGGTAATCGTAATGGTGGACATCGTCCATAGGCAGTGCAGCAAGATGGGCCAGCTGTTTGGCCAGATCCCAGTCGCTGAACACCCCAGAGCTGATTATTGCCGCGATATCGCTCAGGTGATGATGGCGCATTTCGGCCAGGATCCGATCGGCTTCAGCCGGATTAATGAGGCTGGCGTGCAGTAAAGTGTTGACCAGGGCGCTGCTCATCTTATTGCCCCGGACAAAATTGCGACTGGTTGTCACCGCTGCAGAGTGTGCGCCAGACAATGCCGTGGGCGTTGCTCTGAGGCTGCAGCCGGATTTGCGCATTCGCCGGCAGGCTGCCTTTGCGCTGCCCTTCCGGAATACGTGCCACTATGGCTGCGCCGTCAGTAATGGTTGGCGCGGTCCCTGACAGGCTTGCCGTCACCGTTGAGTAAATTTCAAAACTGTCACCATTGCTTTTGCTGAATAGCTGTTTGGCGGGCACACCGTTGCTGCCGCTTTGGCAGTCGATCTGCTGGGCGGTACCTGATGTTTGCCCTGTCATCAGGCACAAACTGACCGCGGTTTTCATCGCCGAGGAAGCATGCAGCATTTCAGTCGCATGGGTACGCTGGGTGTATCCCTGATAAGCCGGCATCGCAAAAGCCGCCAGTATGCTGATGATCGCCACCACTATCATCAATTCAATCAATGTAAATCCACTGTGCCTGGTCATTATGCTATCCACCTGAAGAACCTGTGTGAATGAAAATAATCAATGTTATTCATATGGATAGCAGTGAGCTTTGGTTTCTCGGTGTTATTCAATCCCCTGGCTGTAACAACCTGTGTTTACAGTCGATGGCTGGAGGCTGCTCGAAGAAACGGCGTCGGGCCGGCGGCAACAAGGGATGGATTGACATTACTCAGGCTGATTTGCTCGAATGTGCTCACGATGCTGAATGAGCATAAATACCGTCATGAATGCCGTGCAATTGCAGTAAACTACTTAAAAACCACTATTTTTGTTGGGTATTTATCAAGACAATACTCAGATCACAGATAATAAATGAGCATAAACGAAAACATTTACTTTCATCAATTTGATGAATACACTCACTCGCTCATAAAAACCATCGCAATAATCATAACAACGAGGTTCCCTCTGAATGTTTGGAATTTTTACCCCCAAAGCGCATCAACCCCTGCTGCCGGCAGACAAGGTTGACAGCACCTACAAACGGCTGCGGTGGCAGCTTTTTATTGGAATTTTTTTCGGGTATGCAGGTTATTACCTGGTACGTAAGAATTTCAGTCTGGCGATGCCATACCTGATTGAGCAGGGCTTTAGCCGTGGTGATCTGGGTGTCGCGCTGGCGGCTGTCTCTATTTCCTATGGCCTGTCGAAGTTTCTGATGGGCAGCGTGTCTGACCGCTCTGATCCGCGCTATTTCTTAAGTGCCGGCCTGCTGATGTCATCGCTGGTGATGTTCTGCTTCGGGTTTATGCCCTGGGCGACGAGCAGCATTACCGCCATGTTTATCCTGCTGTTCCTGAACGGCTGGTTCCAGGGCATGGGCTGGCCGGCGTGCGGCCGGACTATGGTCCACTGGTGGTCCCGTAAAGAGCGGGGCGAAATTGTCTCGGTCTGGAATGTGGCTCATAACGTGGGCGGCGGCTTGATTGGCCCGCTGTTTCTGCTCGGTCTGTGGGCGTTCCAGGATGACTGGCGCGCGGCTTTTTATGTGCCTGCCTTTTTTGCTGCCCTGGTGGCTGTTTTCATCTGGCTGACGGTACGTGATACGCCGCAGTCTTGCGGCCTGCCGGCGATTGAAGAATATAAGAACGATTACCCGGACGATTACGACAAGTCTCATGAAAAGGAAATGTCGGCCAAAGAGATTTTCTTCAAGTACGTATTCTCCAACAAACTGTTGTGGTCTATCGCGATTGCCAACGCTTTTGTATACCTGATCCGCTACGGCGTTCTCGACTGGGCACCTGTGTATTTGAAAGAAGCCAAGGAATTTACCGTGGATAAATCATCCTGGGCGTATTTCCTGTATGAGTGGGCCGGTATTCCGGGCACGCTGCTGTGCGGCTGGATTTCTGACAAACTGTTCAAAGGGCGCCGTGCGCCGGCCGGTATTCTGTTCATGGTACTGGTGACAATGGCGGTGCTGGTGTACTGGTTCAACCCGGCAGGCAATCCAACCATTGATATGCTGGCACTGATTGCGATCGGTTTCCTGATTTATGGCCCTGTGATGCTGATTGGCCTGTATGCGCTTGAACTGGCACCGAAAAAAGCGGCGGGCACGGCGGCGGGTCTGACCGGCCTGTTTGGTTATCTGGGTGGCGCCGTCGCGGCGAATGCGGTGCTGGGTTACACAGTGGATCACTTTGGCTGGGATGGCGGTTTCATCGTGCTGGTGGGCTCTTGTATCGCGTCGATCGTCTGTCTGATGTATGCCTTTGTCGGCGAGCGGGCACACCATAAACAAAAAGCACGCGAACAGGCACTTGCGTAAATTCATGCTTTAATCTTTATATTATTCAGGCCGTTTCATAACTGTGACGGCCTGACTCTTTTCGGGTGTCTATGTACCAACATATGGGTAATAAAATGAAACTGAACGTTATTGGCTTAACTCTGGCTGCACTGACTTACTCCTCCTGCTCTCTGGCGGATCCGCTGGTGATCGCCCACCGCGGCGCATCGGGCTACCTGCCTGAGCATACGCTGGAAGCCAAAGCCATGGCCTATGCCATGAAACCGGACTATATCGAACAAGATGTAGTGATGACCAAAGATGACCAGCTGGTTGTGTTACATGACCATTATCTTGATCGTGTCACAGACGTGGCGGAGCGTTATCCGGATCGTGCCCGTGCCGATGGCCGTTACTACGCGATCGATTTTACCCTGGCTGAAATCCAGGGCCTGCGCCTGACCGAAGGCTTTAATATAGATAAAGACGGCAACAAGGTGGCGGGTTTTCCTGACCGTTTCCCGCTATGGAAATCGTCGTTTACTGTGCCGACACTGGCAGAAGAAATTGAGCTGATCCAGGGACTGAACAGTACGCTGGGCTACAACATAGGTATCTACCCTGAGATCAAAGCGCCCTGGTTCCACCGCCACGAAGGCAAAGATATCTCCAAAGCCTTACTGGAAGTGCTGAAAGCCTACGGCTACGACAGTAAAGACGACAAAGCTTTTGTGCAGTGTTTTGATCCGATTGAGCTCAAACGCATCAATGATGAACTGATGCCGGCCATGAAGATGGATCTTAATCTGGTACAGCTGATGGCCTACACCGACTGGAACGAGACCATGGTGTATCAAGGCAAGGATGCAACGCCGTACAACTATGACTGGATGTTTGAAAAAGACGGCATGGCAAAAGTGGCTCAGTATGCCGATGGTATCGGGCCCTGGAAACCTATGCTGGTGGATGACAAGTCAACCAAAGATAAGCTGATCATCCTGCCACTGATGAAAGAAGCCAAATCTGCCGGCCTGGTAGTTCATCCCTATACCTTCCGCGCCGATGAAGGCCGTATTGCCCCATATGCGGATAACTTTGATGACATGCTGGACGTGTTTTATAACAAAGTGAAAGTGGATGGCATATTCACTGACTTTCCGGACAAAGCGGTATCTTTCCTGAACCGCGGCTAACGGGAACTCATCTTCAATAAAAAAAGGGAGCGCTCTGGCGCTCCCTTTCTGTTCTGAGTCATGTGGGTATTTACTTAAAGCGCATCGACAAGTCCATGGCACGCACATGCTTGGTCAGTGCGCCGACCGAGATATAATCGACACCGGTTTCGGCAAAGTCACGCAGCGTTTCATCAGTGACATTGCCCGACACTTCCAGCGCGACCTGTCCCTGATTTAACGCAACTGCTGCGCGCATCATGTCGGTGGTGAAGTTGTCCAGCATCACGATATCAGCACCGGCATCAATGGCCTGTTTCAGTTCATCCAGACTCTCGGTTTCCACTTCCACCGGCTTGCCCGGATTGAGCTGCCTGGCAGTCTCAACGGCCTGCTTGATCCCGCCACAGGCAATGATGTGGTTTTCTTTGATCAGATACGCATCAAACACCCCGATACGGTGGTTAAAGCCGCCGCCGCACGCAACAGCGTATTTCAGTGCGTTGCGCAGGCCGGGTATGGTCTTGCGGGTATCGAGCAGACGGGTTGGGGTGCCTTCCAGCAGCCCGGCGTAATGTGCCACCCGGGTGGCGCAGCCGGATAAGGTCTGGATGAAGTTCATCGCATTGCGCTCGCCGGTCAGCAGAATACGCGACGGGCCCTGCAGCACGCACAGCACCTGATTGGGCTCAACCGGATCGCCGTCGCTGACCTGCCAGTCTATGGTCACCTGATCACCCAGCTGACGGAACACTTCGTCGGCCCAGAGCTGGCCGCAGAACACCCCGGATTCACGGGTGATAATGGTGGCCGTTCCCTGGCTGTCCGCCGGGATCAGGCTGGCAGTAATGTCGCGGGCTGCATCAATCTCGCCGCCCAAATCTTCGCGCAGCGCATCGGCCACATTGCGGCGGATATCTTCGGGAAGCTGCTGACGCAGGTAGGCCAGGCGAGACTGGGTATCATGTTTTTGTTCCGTAGGGCTCATAACTTATATACCGTGTTGGCTGAGGCTGTCGAAATGAAGCCGATCATACTGTGAGATGCTGGCAAGGGGAAGGCATTCTCGGGTTGAGTGAGAGCGGCTAGAGGTTTTATCCTTAGCGTCAGGCGAATCAAGCAAACAGGCAGCAGGCATGAACTTCAGAATTAACGAGCAACACTGGCTGGACAAAGTAAAACGGGTGCCTTCTCCGTTCAGTGACAGCCGGCAGGATGAAGCGGATATCTCACTGCTGGTGATCCACAATATCAGCCTGCCGCCGGGGCAGTTTGGCGGCCCCTATATAGAGCAGCTCTTTACCGGACAGCTGGATCCGGCCGGGCACCCGTATTTTCGCGAAATCTATCAGTTGCGGGTATCGGCTCATTGCCTGATCCGCCGCGATGGCGAAGTGATTCAGTTTGTGCCTTTCAATGCCCGAGCCTGGCATGCCGGTGTGTCTGAGTTTGCCGGCAGAGAGAAATGCAATGATTTTTCTATCGGTATCGAACTGGAAGGCACAGATACCCTGCCATACACCCCGGCGCAGTATGATGCTCTGCGCCGACTGACCCGCACTCTGTTAGCCCGTTATCCGCAACTGTCCCGCACCCGCATCACCGGCCATGAATTTATTGCTCCCGGCCGCAAGACCGATCCTGGACTGGCCTTTGACTGGCGGCATTATAAAACCGGGTTAAGTGATTAAAAAAAATTTGAGCTGTTTTACAAAAAGTGACATTTCTGTATGTGACAAAAATGTTAATAAATTGGTCTGACCATTAACTTTTTGTCTGAATCTTGTTCGCAACATGCGGGATTATGGTCTAAAGTTGCGATAATTTTTGGCTTTCATGGCCCGAATTACGGGGATTTTTTGCTCGAACTACCATGACATGAATCAAGTTGTCGGTAGACATCCTCAATTATTTCTGTAAAATTTCTGTATATAGTTAAATTGGTATGACCAATTAACCGGTCGTAGGGTCGAACTGTAAGATAAAAAATACAAGAAGCAGATACTAATAAATGACTTATAAGCGTATCCGCCAAGCCAAGCTCTCAGACGTCATAGAGCAAGAACTTGAGCGATTGATCCTGGAGGGGATATGGTCCCCCGGAGACCAACTGCCGCCTGAACGAGAGTTAGCGCGGCAGTTTGACGTTTCGCGACCCTCAGTACGCGAAGCGATCCAACGCTTAGAAGCCAAACATCTGCTGACCCGTCGTCAGGGCGGGGGCACTTTCGTGTCGGATCAGTTATGGCAAAGCTTTTCTGATCCCCTGCTGGACTTACTGGCAGCCCACCCTGAAACACAGCTCGATTTACTCGAATCCCGCCATGCCCTTGAAGGGCTGGCCGCTTACTATGCCGCCCTTCGCGGCAATGAAGACGATTTCGACCGTATCCGCGCCTGTCACAGCCGGATACAGGAAGCCCAGCAACAGGGTGATCTCAAATCTGAAGCTGCCGCTGTGATGCAGTATCTGATTGCGGTGACCGAATCCGCGCATAATCTGGTACTGCTGCATATCATCCGCAGTCTCGCCCCCTTGCTGGAACAAAACGTATTACAAAACTTTGAACTCCTGAACCGCCGCCCTGAGGTGGTGGAGAAGGTGAGCAAACACCGAGCCGATATTGTGCATGCGATCGTTTCCGGGCAGCCGGAAATGGCGCGTGAAGCATCGCATGCACATTTGGCTTATATCGAGGAAACATTGTTGGATTTAACGCTTGAAGATAGCAGACGTGAACGCTCTCTTCGCAGGATTCAACAACGCAAGGACGGGCTGGATTAATACTTCCCTCATATAAGCCGAGGTCGGTATCAAACAGTCGCGACATTGTTAGGGGCGATAAAACCCTGGTTTTGTAGAATATCAACGAAAGGATAGATCGCATGTCTGAAGTCATGAAGCATGACGTGGACGCACTGGAGACTCAAGAGTGGCTAGCAGCCCTGGAGTCCGTCGTTCGTGAAGAAGGTGTAGAACGTGCACAGTACCTGCTGGAGCAAGTACTGGAAAAAGCGCGTCTGGGTGGAGTAGACATGCCAACGGGCATTACCACTAACTACATCAATACCATTCCAGCCGCACAAGAGCCTGCGTATCCTGGTGATACCACTCTGGAACGTCGTATCCGTGCCATTATCCGCTGGAACGCCGTAATGATCGTACTGCGTGCCTCTAAGAAAGATCTGGAGCTGGGTGGCCACATGGCTTCGTTCCAATCTTCTGCGGCTTTCTACGAAGTGTGCTTTAACCACTTCTTCCGCGCAGCTAACGAAACAGACGGCGGCGACCTGGTGTACTACCAGGGCCACATCTCTCCGGGTATCTACGCTCGTGCCTTCGTTGAAGGTCGTCTGACTGAAGAGCAGCTGGATAACTTCCGTCAGGAAGTGGACGGTAAAGGTCTGTCTTCTTACCCGCACCCTAAACTGATGCCTGAATTCTGGCAGTTCCCGACCGTGTCTATGGGTCTGGGTCCAATCGCCTCGATTTATCAGGCGCGTTTCCTGAAGTACCTGCACGGCCGTGGTATGAAAGATACCTCTGCCCAGCGCGTCTATGCCTTCCTGGGTGATGGCGAGATGGATGAGCCAGAATCACGTGGTGCGATTTCTTTCGCTGCGCGTGAGAAACTGGACAACCTGTGCTTCCTGGTTAACTGTAACCTGCAACGTCTGGACGGCCCGGTTATGGGTAACGGCAGCATCATCCAGGAACTGGAAGGTCTGTTCAAAGGTGCAGGCTGGAACGTGGTTAAAGTTATCTGGGGTAACAACTGGGATTCTCTGCTGGCTAAAGATACCACAGGTAAACTGCTGCAGCTGATGAACGAAACCATCGACGGTGACTACCAGACGTTCAAATCCAAAGACGGCGCTTACGTGCGTGAGCACTTCTTCGGCAAATATCCAGAGACAGCAGCCCTGGTTGCTGACATGACTGACGACGAAATCTTCGCGCTGAAGCGTGGCGGTCACGAGTCATCAAAACTGTACGCGGCATTCAAAAACGCGCAAGACACCAAAGGCAAGCCAACGGTTATCCTGGCCAAAACCGTTAAAGGTTACGGCATGGGTGAAGCGGCCGAAGGTAAGAACATTGCGCACCAGGTGAAGAAAATGGACATGACCCATGTTCTGCACCTGCGTGATCGCCTGGGTCTGCAAGATCTGGTGTCTGAAGATGACGTCAAGAACCTGCCTTACCTGAAACTGGAAGAAGGTTCGAAAGAGCACGAATACCTGCACGCTCGCCGTAAAGCACTGCACGGTTACACGCCTAAGCGTCTGCCGAACTTCACGCAAGAGTTCATTGTGCCAGAGCTGGAAGAGTTCAAACCGCTGCTGGAAGAGCAGAAGCGTGATATCTCAACCACTATGGGCTTTGTGCGCGCACTGAACGTGCTGCTGAAGAACAAGAACATCGGCAAGAACATCGTTCCTATTATTGCTGACGAAGCACGTACTTTCGGTATGGAAGGCCTGTTCCGTCAAATCGGTATCTACAACCCAAGCGGTCAGACTTATACTCCTGAAGACCGTGGCGTTGTGTCTTACTACAAAGAAGACACCGCAGGTCAGGTACTGCAGGAAGGTATTAACGAGCTGGGTGCTATGTCTTCGTGGGTAGCTGCGGCGACCTCGTACAGCACTAACGATCTGCCAATGATTCCGTTCTACATCTACTACTCTATGTTCGGCTTCCAGCGTGTTGGCGACATGGCTTGGATGGCGGGTGACCAGCAAGCACGCGGCTTCCTGCTGGGTGCAACAGCCGGTCGTACCACTCTGAACGGTGAAGGTCTGCAGCACGAAGATGGTCACAGCCACATTCTGGCTAACACCATTCCGAACTGTATCTCTTACGACCCGACGTTCGCGTACGAAGTGGCCGTGATCATGCAAGACGGTATCCGTCGCATGTATGGCGATCAGGAAAACGTGTTCTACTACCTGACGCTGATGAACGAAAACTACGCGATGCCAGCGATGCCGGAAGGCGCTGAAGAAGGTATCCGTAAGGGTATCTACAAGCTGGAAACTTACGCGGGCGATAAAGCGAAAGTGCAGCTGATGAGCTCAGGCACCATCATGAACGAAGTGCGTAAAGCTGCTCAAATCCTGAGCGACGATTACGGCATTGCGTCTGACGTCTTCTCGGTCACTTCATTCAACGAACTGGCCCGCGACGGTCAGGACGCAGAGCGTTACAACATGCTGCACCCGGAAGCTGAGCAGAAAGTATCTTACATCGCGGAAGTGATGGGTACAGAACCTGCCATTGCAGCAACTGACTACATGAAGAACTATGCGGATCAGGTGCGTGCCTTCATCCCGGCTGAGTCTTATAAAGTGCTGGGTACTGATGGCTTTGGCCGTTCTGACAGCCGTGAGAACCTGCGTCGTCACTTCGAAGTGAACGCTGGCTACGTGGTTGTTGCAGCTCTGAACGAGCTGGCCAAGCGTGGTGATGTTGAGAAATCTGCCGTTGCGGAAGCAATCAAGAAATTCAACATCGATGCCGACAAGATCAACCCGCTATTCGCGTAAGAGGCAATAAATAATGGCAATCGAAATTAATGTACCTGACATCGGTGCTGATGAGGTTGAGGTTACTGAAATCCTGGTCAGCGTTGGCGACAAGGTGGAAGAAGAGCAATCTCTGATCACTGTTGAAGGCGACAAGGCTTCCATGGAAGTACCGGCTTCTCAGGCGGGTATCGTAAAAGAAATCAAAGTAGCGGAAGGCGACAAAGTGTCTACCGGCTCTTTGATCATGATCTTCGAAGCAGAAGGTGCGGCGCAAGCGGCACCTGCTCCAGCTGCAGAAGCCGCGCCGGCCGCAGCACCTGCTGCTCCAGCCGCCGCTGAACTGAAAGAAGTTCACGTGCCGGATATCGGTGGCGACGAAGTTGAAGTGACTGAAATCATGGTTGCGGTTGGCGACAGCGTCGACGAAGAGCAGTCTCTGA
This sequence comes from Photobacterium halotolerans DSM 18316, assembly GCF_000425165.1. Classification (GTDB taxonomy): domain Bacteria; phylum Pseudomonadota; class Gammaproteobacteria; order Enterobacterales; family Vibrionaceae; genus Photobacterium; species Photobacterium halotolerans. Next base: position 156,393 of record NZ_KE384322.1, on the reverse strand, counting down.
TCACGGTGGAAGGCGACAAGGCTTCGATGGAAGTACCGGCGCCATTCGCGGGTACGGTCAAAGAAATCAAGATCGCATCCGGTGACAAAGTGTCGACCGGTTCTCTGATCATGGTCTTCGAAGTGGCAGGTTCTGGTGCAGCAGCACCGGCGCCAGCGGCTGAAGCGGCTCCTGCGCCTGCCGCAGCACCAGCCGCGGCGGCTGACAAAGAAGTGAACGTACCGGATATCGGTGGCGACGAAGTTGAAGTCACTGAAATCATGGTTGCCGTTGGCGACATGGTGGAAGAAGAGCAATCGCTGATCACAGTGGAAGGCGACAAGGCTTCAATGGAAGTGCCTGCACCATTCGCGGGTAAAGTGAAAGAAATCAAGATCGCGAGCGGCGACAAAGTCTCGACCGGCTCTCTGATCATGGTATTCGAAGTGGCTGGTGCAGCCCCGGCTGCCGCGCCTCAGGCAGCAGCACCAGCGCCTGCAGCAGCACCTGCCGCAGCACCGGCTGCGAAAGCAGAAGCACCAGCAGCGGGCGGTGATTTCGTTGAAAACAACGAATACGCACATGCCTCTCCGGTTGTGCGTCGTCTGGCGCGCGAGTTTGGCGTTAACCTGGCGAAAGTCAAAGGTACCGGCCGTAAGAACCGCGTTCTGAAAGAAGACGTTCAGAGCTATGTGAAAGACGCGCTGAAACGCCTTGAGTCTGGTGCCGCTGCGTCTGCATCGGGTAAAGGTGACGGCGCGGCTCTGGGTCTGCTGCCTTGGCCGAAAGTGGACTTCAGCAAGTTCGGCGAAACGGAAGTGAAGCCGCTGTCTCGCATCAAGAAGATCTCTGGCGCCAACCTGCACCGTAACTGGGTGATGATCCCGCATGTTACTCAGTGGGATGACGCAGACATCACAGCGCTGGAAGCTTTCCGTAAAGAGCAGAATGCGATTGAAGCGAAGAAAGACACAGGCATGAAGATCACCCCGCTGGTGTTCATCATGAAAGCGGTTGCCAAGTCTCTGGAAGCCTTCCCGGCGTTCAACTCTTCTCTGTCTGATGACGGTGAGAGCCTGATCCTGAAGAAGTACGTCAACATCGGTATCGCGGTCGATACGCCAAACGGTCTGGTTGTGCCTGTGTTCAAAGACGTGAACAAGAAAGGCATCTACGAGCTGTCTGAAGAGCTGATGGTGGTCTCTAAGAAAGCCCGTGCCGGTAAACTGACGGCGGCTGACATGCAGGGCGGCTGCTTCACTATCTCAAGCCTGGGTGGCCTGGGTGGTACGGCGTTCACCCCAATCGTGAATGCCCCTGAAGTGGGTATCCTGGGTGTGTCTAAGTCTGAGATGAAACCAGTATGGAACGGCAAGGACTTCGAACCTCGCCTGATGCTGCCGTTGTCACTGTCTTACGATCACCGTGTGATCGACGGTGCTGAAGGCGCACGCTTCATTACTTACCTGAACGGCATGCTGTCCGACATTCGTCGTCTGGTGCTGTAAAAGGTGTGACCCGAGATTCCTTGCCCGTATGAACGGGCAAGGAATTGTTGCCTGGCTCACAGGGAATGCCATTTTCCTTTTCAGGGTGATAACAGGTCTGTAAACTGTTGCGCGGTCTGAAAATAAAAAAATAACGCATTCTGCCTTACAGCCAGTTAGGGATAGATGACTTACAACGAGGTCAATAATGAGTAAAGAAATTAAAGCCCAGGTCGTAGTTCTAGGCTCAGGTCCTGCCGGTTACTCTGCCGCTTTCCGTTGCGCAGACTTAGGTCTGGAAACGGTTCTGATTGAAAAATACAGCACGCTGGGTGGCGTGTGTCTGAACGTGGGTTGTATCCCATCGAAAGCACTGCTGCACGTGGCGAAAGTCATCGAAGAAGCTAAAGCCATGGCCGATCACGGCGTGGTATTTGGTGAGCCACAAACCGATATCAACAAGATCCGCATCTGGAAAGATAAAGTCATCAACCAGCTGACCGGTGGTCTGGGTGGTATGGCGAAAATGCGTAAAGTGACTGTCGTGAACGGCTACGGTAAATTTACCGATCCGAACACTATCCTTGTCGAAGGCGAAGAAGCCACTACGGTGAAATTCGACAACGCTATCATCGCTGCCGGTTCCCGTCCGATTGAGCTGCCTTTCATCCCGCATGAAGATCCGCGCATCTGGGACTCAACTGACGCGCTGGAACTGAAAGAAGTACCGGAAAAACTGCTGGTGATGGGCGGCGGTATCATTGGTCTGGAAATGGGTACTGTGTATGACGCACTGGGCTCACAGATCGACGTGGTTGAAATGTTTGACCAGGTGATCCCTGCGGCAGACAAAGACATCATCAAAGTCTTCACCAAGCGTATCAGCAAGAAGTTCAACCTGATGCTGGAAACCAAAGTCACTGCGGTTGAAGCGAAGGAAGACGGCATTTACGTGTCAATGGAAGGCAAGAAAGCACCGGCTGAGCCTGTTCGTTATGACGCGGTTCTGGTGGCGATCGGCCGTACACCAAACGGTAAGCTGATCGACGCTGACAAAGCGGGCGTGGCGGTTGATGAGCGTGGCTTTATCAACACCGACAAGCAAATGCGCACTAACGTGCCTCACATCTTCGCCATCGGCGATGTGGTGGGTCAGCCAATGCTGGCGCACAAAGGTGTGCACGAAGGTCACGTAGCGGCAGAAGTGATTGCCGGTAAGAAGCATTACTTCGACCCGAAAGTCATTCCTTCAATTGCTTATACTGAGCCAGAAGTTGCCTGGGTGGGTAAGACTGAGAAAGAAGCAAAAGCAGAAGGTATCAACTATGAGGTTGCGACTTTCCCTTGGGCCGCTTCCGGCCGTGCGATCGCCTCTGACTGTGCTGACGGCATGACCAAGATGATCTTCGACAAAGACACTAACCGTGTGATCGGTGGTGCTATCGTAGGTACTAACGGTGGTGAACTGCTGGGTGAAATCGGTCTGGCTATCGAGATGGGTTGTGATGCCGAAGATATCGCACTGACCATCCACGCTCACCCGACTCTGCACGAGTCTGTGGGTCTGGCTGCGGAAGTGTTCGAAGGTTCGATCACTGATCTGCCAAACGCCAAAGCGAAGAAGAAAAAGTAAGTTTTTACCTTTTCGGACTGCATGAAAAAAGCGCCCTTGCGGCGCTTTTTTACGTTTTGAACCAGAGTAAAGGCATTCTGGCTTCAAGGACAGGTTCGCCGTTTTTGTTCCTCCCCCTCGTGGAGGGGGAGGTTAGCAGGGGATGTTCCGGGCACTAGGCTTGAAGGCGGTGCAGAGTCTGATTACTGCTTAAAGCTGCTGACCATACGCTCCAGACGGAGCGACAAAGCGTGCAGATTCTGACTGGAGGTGACCATTTCATTGGCGGTGTCTGAGGTACGCTGGGTATTCTCGTTGATATCTTCGATATTGATGTTGATATCAGACACAACGGTGGACTGCTCCTCGGTGGCCGTGGCGACCTGAGTGTTCAGATCGGAAATCTGCAGGATCTGCTCGTTGATGAGCTGCAGTGCCTTGGTGGCATCATCAGCGGCCTGGGTACCGGCTTCGGTTAATTGCTGGCTGTTGTGCATGGCCTGAACGGCATGTTGCGCTTCCTGCTGCAGACGGTTAATCATGGTCTGGATTTCATCGGTTGAGGCCGCGGTGCGGCTGGCCAGGTTACGGACCTCGTCAGCGACCACGGCAAAGCCCCGTCCTTGCTCACCTGCTCGTGCTGCTTCAATGGCGGCATTGAGTGCCAGCAGGTTGGTCTGCTCGGAGACGCCGCGAATCACTTCCAGAATACCGCCAATGGCGACGGTATTGTCTGCCAGGGTTGCGACCACTTTCGCCATGTTGTGCATATCACCGGCCAGCTGTTCAATGCTGTCCTGGGCGCTCTGGACCACCTGCTGTCCATTGCTGGTGGCCGAGGTGGCCTGCGAGGCGGATTCCGCCGCGTAAGCCGCATTACCGGCGATTTCGTTGACAGTGGCGCCCATCTGATTAATGGCTGTGACCACCTGCAGGGTGCGATCGCGCTGATTCTGGCTGTGATCCAGTGTGGCCTGCGCCTGGGCAGAGACTTGCTCGGCGGCCACTCTGAGTTCTGTGCCCGTGGCGGCGACGTCGACCACCAGTGCATGGATCTTGCCGGCAAAGGCATTGAAGCCATTGGCCAGTTCGGCAATTTCGTCTTTACCCGACACCGGAATGTGCCGGCTCAGATCACCATCACCTTCGCCCAGCTCGCGGAAGGTATCAGCGGCCTGGCGGATCGGCCGGGTGATGGTCTGGCTCAGGTATACTGCCAGACCAATAAAGGCCAGAGTAGTCAGGACAGCCAGAAGCATCACATGGTTGCGGGTCTCATTTAACTGGGCAAACACTTCTTGTTCAGGTACCTGGGCAATCACGAACCAGTCCATTGCCGGAATATAGCTGGAAGCCAGCAGCAGCTTCTGGCCCTGATAATCGGCAGTAAACAGATTGAAAGGGGTCTTTTCCAGTAACACCCGGCTGTCGGAACCAAAGCGATCGGTAAAAGGCGTTTTTGCCGGGTTGCGGTTGTTCGGATCAAGCTGCACCACGCCGCGTGCATCCGTCAGTACCACAAAGCCGGTTTGCTCCAGTTTGAACTGCGAGAGCAGATTAGCCATATCATTGAATGAGCGGGAAAAGCCGGACATTCCTGTGCCGTTCAGCTGCTGGTAATTAACGAACAGTTTCAGCTCGCCGTTCGCTTCCCTGAACACCTGGTTCATTCTTGACTTGTTGCTGTCACGGAAGTTGTAAAACCAGCTATCCTGAGTGCGATTCAGGCGACGCAGGAATCCGTTCTGGTTCCAGTAATCCCCGGTTTCCCGGTTGGCAATAGAGGCATCGTTCAGACCATACTGGCTTTTGAGGCTGCTGAGCTGGTCAATCAGTTGCTGTTCATCGGCGGTACTGACCGGCTGCTTCAGCAGGCTGAGCATGGCCGTATTGTTCGCCAGCTGTTCCGTGGCGTTTTGCAGCAGCCTGACTTCGGATTCTACTTGTCCGCTGAACCGGGCCAGCCGGGTAGGGAGTTCACTGCTGAGCAGACGCGACTGAATAATGTCCTGCGAGGTGCTGAGACTGAGGTAACTGACTAATGCGCTGGAGGCAATGACGGCTATGCTCATTGCCAGTGTAAGTTTTTGCCTGATGGAAAGCTGCTTGAGGTTCATTCATCAATTCTCTGTTGCTACCGGGATTTCTGCGGTATAAGTGTGCGAATTAATTGTGTTTTTTAGCCGGTGTTAGCGACATCGGCTCAGTGATCAAAATGGTGTTTTCAAAGGGATGTTGCGTTTTATTGCATTATTTATTGTGATATCGGCCGTATTTGCTTCAGCTTTAGCGAAGGCGGAGCAAAAAAGTGCTGAACGCCTGAAGGTCGGACTTGTGCTTGGTGGTGGCGGCGCCAAAGGGGCGGCCCATGTCGGGGTGCTGAAGGCGCTGGAAGAGCTGCAGATCCCGGTGGATTACATTGTGGGAACCAGCATGGGCGCTTATGTCGGAGGCCTGTATGCATCGGGCATGAGCGCCGATGAGGTCGAAGCCATTCTCAATACCGTAGACTGGGAGTCGGGTTATGAGGACAGGGTGCAGCGCAGTGAGCGGCGGGTCCGTGAAAAGCAGCAAGAGGACAGGTTCCAGATAGTCACGGATCTGGGGTTTAAGTTCTGGGAAATCAAAGTGCCGAAAGGGTTTGTGCAGGGACAGACCATGGGCGAGATTCTGCGTACCACATCCGGCAATTTGCCCTGGATGGCCAGCTTTGATGCCCTGCCGGTGCCATACCGTGCGGTCGCCACTGATATTGAAAATCTTAAACCTGTGGTGTTGTCCGGTGGCGATCTGGCCGAGGCGATGCAGGCGAGTATGTCTGTTCCCGGTTTGCTGCCGCCTGTGATGCTGGACGGTAAATTGCTGGTGGATGGTGGTATTACCAATAACCTGCCTATTTCTGTGGTGAAAGAGATGGGCGCCGATCTGGTGATCGCGGTTGATATCAGTAACGATTTCAAAACCGCCGATGAGCTGACCGACTACCTGGTGGTGATGGATCAGTTGACCGACTTTATGGTGCGGGATAATTCTGCCCGCCAGGAAGCGCTGTTGTCCGATAGCGATTTACTGTTGCGTCCGGATGTCCGGGGCATCAGCACCACAGACTTTCACCGCATGCCGGAAGCCTTTGATAGCGGTTATCACAGTGTTCAGACTGTGCGCTTCCAGCTGTCAGAGCTCGGCAACGCCAGCATTTATCAGGCCTATATTGATAACAAACAGGAAGCCCGGCGCGAGCTGGAATTTTTGGAAGAAGGCCGGATTGACGAAATTGAATTGCTCAATAACAGCCCTTATGCCGATGAAGTCCTGCTAGACCGTCTGCAACTGAAACCCGGCATGAAAGTGAATACCGAGCAGCTGGAGCAAAGTGTGCGCGACCTGTATGCGCTGGACAGGTTTGAACGGGTCGATTACCGATTTGAGCGCTTGGGCAACCGCCATATCTTGATCTTTGAAGTGAAGGCCAAAAGCTGGGGCCCTAACTTTATCGACATGCGCTTCGCCCTGGAAGATGACTTTGCCAATAATACCGATTTCTCCATCGGGCTGGCGTTAACGGCGACCGGACTGTCAGAGAAAGGGGCAGAATGGCGCAACGAGCTTGAGTATGGCTCCGATAAGCGTGTTGCCACCGAATTGTATGTGCCTTTTACCAACGATCAGGAATGGTTCGCTGTGATGGGTATCGATTACGATGTGACCAATACCCATGTCGCTGTCTCGGGGGAAGAACCGAACCTGAAGAACATTGATAATTTTATTGCTGCACGTTTCAGCGATGTATACATAGACAGCTCGCTGGGATGGCAGCCTGCCCTGTGGCAGGAATTCAGACTGGGTTATTTGTTTGGTGATGGTGACATACAGTTCCCCGGTATTCTGAATCTGGGTGATCAGGATCGCAACAGCCGGCGTCTTTATCTGAGGTACAACCTTGATACCCTCGACGATTTCACCCTGCCGAACAACGGTCACTTCTTTCTGGCCGAAATTGCTTCTTCGGATGACAGTGTGCGTTTTCAGGGTGAGGATAGGGCTGATACCTCTTTGCATTTCGATTTGGGCTGGAAAGGGGCTTACACTTTTGGCCGCCATACTGTAATGGGCAAAGCGGAATACGGCAATGTGCATTCCGACGAGGATTTACGGCTGGATCCCAAAGAACTGGGGGGATTTCTGAATTTATCCGGCATACCGAAAAACAGCCTGTCGGGGAACAATAAAGTGTTTTCTGCCCTGGTATACCGTTACCATTTGCTGGATAACGACTTCGGACTGTTTAACTCAGCGGTGTATCTGGGGGGCTCTGTCGAATGGGGCGGCGTGTTCAATAATCCCAATCTTTCTGTTTCCGAGATACCGGGTTATTATGCTGGTAGCATATTCACTGGTATTACTACGCTATTTGGGCCATTCATTCTGGCTTATGGCAGGACAGAAGAAGATTTAAGCTCATTCTATTTGTTTTTTGGAGGAGCCTTGTAATAGCGGGATTTTTCCTGTTTTGTGAATGTTGTAAAAGTCCGCCTGATTTTAATGTTTAGTTAAAAATGGTATGCTCCGTAACCGGTTTTGGTCTCTCCTGCACGCCAAAAAGGTCTGAATCTAGTCAAGCATAATGCGTGCGAGATAACCGGAGAGGGCAATCACTTCCAAGGATGTTTAGCCGGTTGGCTAAACCGAAAAATGAGGAATATGTCGTGCTTGAAGCCTACCGTAAACACGTCGAAGAGCGTGCTGCTGAAGGGATTGTCCCTAAGCCTCTGGATGCCGAGCAAACTGCTGCTCTGGTTGAACTTCTGAAAAATCCACCTGCAGGCGAAGAAGCCTTCCTGATCGACCTGCTGGAAAACCGCATCCCGCCAGGTGTTGATGAAGCCGCCTACGTGAAAGCGGGCTTCCTGGCCGCGATTACCACAGGTGAAGCGACTTCTCCCATTGTCAGCAAAGAGAAAGCGGCTGAACTGCTGGGTACCATGCAGGGTGGTTATAACATTGAGCCACTGATCAGCCTGTTAGACAATGCCGAACTGGCACCGATTGCGGTGAAAGCCCTGTCTCATACGCTGCTGATGTTCGATGCATTCTATGATGTCGAAGAAAAAGCAAAAGCCGGCAACGAATTCGCCAAGCAAGTGCTGCAATCCTGGGCAGATGCCGAGTGGTTCCTGTCTAAGCCTGAACTGGCTGAAAAGATTACCCTGACCGTCTTTAAAGTCACCGGTGAAACCAATACCGATGACCTGTCACCGGCGCCTGACGCCTGGTCCCGTCCGGATATTCCTCTGCACGCGCTGGCGATGCTGAAAAATGAACGTGACGGTATTGAACCGGACCAAGCCGGTTCCATCGGCCCGGTGAAACAAATCGAAGCCCTGAAAGCAAAAGGGCATCAGCTGGTTTACGTGGGTGATGTGGTCGGTACGGGATCGTCGCGTAAATCGGCAACCAACTCTGTACTCTGGTTCATGGGCGATGACATTCCGAATGTGCCCAATAAGCGTGCTGGCGGTTATGTGCTGGGCGGTAAGATTGCGCCTATCTTCTTTAATACTATGGAAGATGCCGGTGCACTGCCGATTGAAGTGGATGTGACGGCGCTGAACATGGGTGATGTGATCGATGTTTACCCATTCAAAGGCGAAGTGCGCCGCCACGACACAGATGAAGTGGTCTCGACCTTCTCGCTGAAAACTGATGTGCTGATTGATGAAGTACGTGCCGGTGGCCGTATTCCACTGATCATCGGCCGTGGTCTGACTGACCGTGCCCGTGAGTGTCTGGGCCTGGAAGCGTCGACGGTATTCCGTCGTCCGCAGCCAGTGGCCGATTCAGGCAAAGGCTTTACCCTGGCTCAGAAAATGGTCGGTAAAGCCTGCGGTGTTGAAGGTATCCGTCCGGGCACTTACTGTGAGCCTAAGATGACCACAGTGGGCTCTCAGGACACCACAGGTCCTATGACCCGTGATGAGCTCAAAGATCTGGCCTGTCTGGGCTTCTCTGCCGAGCTGACCATGCAGTCATTCTGTCACACCTCGGCGTATCCTAAGCCAGTTGATGTCAACACCCACCATACGCTGCCTGATTTCATCATGAACCGTGGCGGTGTTTCGCTGCGTCCGGGCGACGGTGTGATCCACTCCTGGCTGAACCGTATGCTGCTGCCTGATACTGTCGGTACCGGCGGTGACTCGCACACCCGTTTCCCTCTGGGGATCTCGTTCCCGGCCGGCTCTGGTCTGGTGGCGTTCGCCGCGGCAACCGGCGTGATGCCGCTGGATATGCCTGAATCTATCCTGGTGCGCTTCAAGGGCGAAATGCAAGAAGGGATCACGCTGCGTGATCTGGTGCATGCCATCCCTTACTACGGTATCAAGCAAGGTCTGCTGACCGTAGAGAAAGCCGGCAAGATCAACGAATTCTCCGGCCGTGTGCTGGAAATTGAAGGTGTTGAGCACCTGACAGTTGAGCAGGCATTCGAGCTGTCTGATGCCTCAGCAGAGCGCAGTGCTGCAGGTTGTACAGTGAAACTGTCGCAGGAATCTGTGGCTGAGTACCTGGAATCCAACATTGTGATGCTGAAGTGGATGATCGCGGAAGGTTATGGCGATCGTCGTACCATTGAGCGCCGTATTACTGCGATGCAGGAATGGCTGGATAATCCGTCACTGATGGAAGCGGACAAAGACGCTGAATATGCTCACGTGATCGAAATCGATCTGGCAGAGATCAAAGAGCCCATTCTGTGTGCGCCTAACGATCCGGATGATGCCCGCCTGCTGTCTGATGTTCAGGGTACGGAAATCGACGAGGTCTTTATCGGTTCCTGTATGACTAACATCGGTCATTTCCGTGCCGCCGGTAAGCTGCTGGATAAATTTGGTGGTCAGCTGAACACGCGTTTGTGGGTGGCACCACCGACTAAGATGGACCGTGACCAACTGACCGAGGAAGGTTACTACGGCATCTTCGGCCGTGCCGGTGTCCGTATCGAAACCCCGGGATGTTCGCTGTGCATGGGTAACCAGGCGCGTGTGGCAGACAAAGCGACAGTGATGTCGACCTCTACCCGTAACTTCCCGAACCGCCTGGGGACAGGTGCCAATGTGTATCTGTCTTCAGCTGAGCTGGCCGCGGTGGGTGCTATCCTGGGCCGTATCCCGACTGTGGAAGAGTACATGGAGTACGCCAAGCAGATTAATGCCACGGCCGCAGATACTTACCGTTATCTGAACTTCCACCGCATGGGTCAGTACACCAAGCGTGCGGATGAGGTGATTATCCAGGCTGCGGTGTAATACCCGGCAGGATAAGTTGTACCTGATAAGTACCTGATAAGAAAGGGAGCCAATGGCTCCCTTTCTTTTTGTCCGCTAACTCTCCACTTTCGTCGCAGATACAGCTCATACCGGCTTCAGGTTGCAATTTTACCGGGTTCCTGACAAGGTGCGCGGCGGAATTATTCCGGCTCCCTTCACTGCAAGCAGTATGCGGACGATAGTTAACTAAGACGCCGCCTGACGGCAAGACACCTATCACTAAAAAACTCATCACAATAATAAAGGGCAGGTATGGACTACGAATTTAAGAAAAACATGCTGGACGGCAGCTATCATGTGGTTTTTTCTATGGGACATGAAGCGCTCGGCCGCTGGCTGGTGGAAGAAGTGCAGGCTGATGAAGCAAAGATAGCCTTGATCCTGAATCAACTTGGTGCATTGAAGGGCACCACGAGCGAGTGGCGGTTAAGCGGGGAAGAAATGACACTGGTCCTGGAGGATAACGAAGCCATTGTTCAGGCTAATTATTTGTTTTTTCAAGATGAAGATCAGTTGGATGAAGACATGAGCCATTATGACGATGAAGCGGTTTCTCTGTGTGGATTCGAGGATTTTGAGCAAGTCTTGCATGCTTGGCGTGCATTCATTCGCGGACGATAGGCGTCAGATTCAGTGTAAATTCCTGCTTTGCTTCTTTTCGGGGAATCAACCGCACCACCATGGTGCGGTTTTTTTATACAATTTTTATGATTTTTTATTAAGTTTATGTTTGCTAAGGGTTTTTAAAGTTGGCACGAAGCTTGTTTATTAATCTGTGTATGTTAGGGATGCACAGGTTTAAGGAGCAAGGTTAATGAAACTCATCAATGCAATAATCAAACCTTTTAAGTTGGATGATGTGCGTGAAGCGCTGGCGGACGTAGGGGTTGAGGGGATGACCGTTTCTGAGGTCAAGGGATTTGGTCGTCAGAAAGGGCACACTGAACTGTACCGCGGTGCGGAATATCAGGTGGATTTCCTGCCTAAGGTCAAGCTGGAAATCGCCACTCAGGCGGAGAACCTGGACATCATTCTTGAGGCCATCACCAAGGCGGCGCACACCGGCAAAATCGGTGACGGCAAGATTTTTGTTTACGACCTGGACCATGCGGTACGTATCCGTACCGGTGAGACAGACGCAGAAGCATTATAACAACGAGATGTGATAAGAGGACGACAACCATGGAATTATCAACAACGGTGACAGAGCTGCGCTACGCGCTCGACACATTCTTTTTCCTGATCTCAGGAGCCCTGGTCATGTGGATGGCAGCTGGTTTTGCCATGCTGGAAGCCGGTCTGGTGCGCTCAAAAAATACCACAGAAATTTTAACCAAAAACTTTTGTCTGTACGCCATTGCCTGCACCATGTACCTGATTGTGGGTTATAACATCATGTATGTGGATAACGGCGAAGGTGGCTGGCTGCCGTCATTTGGTACCTTATTCGGTACTCAGGCTGAAGGGGCTGACCACTCGCTGGAATCTGACTTCTTCTTCCAGGTGGTCTTTGTCGCGACAGCCATGTCTGTGGTCTCAGGGGCTGTTGCCGAACGCATGAAGCTGTGGGCATTTCTGGTATTCTCCGTTGTTCTGACGGCTGTTATCTATCCGATTGAAGGGTACTGGACCTGGGGCGGTGGCTTCCTGTCGGCGGCGGGCTTCAGTGACTTTGCCGGCTCAGGGATTGTGCATATGGCGGGTGCGTCGGCGGCACTGGCTGGTGTGCTGCTGCTGGGAGCCCGTAAAGGCAAATACGGTAAAAATGGTGAAATCCTGCCGATTCCCGGTTCAAACCTGCCGCTGGCGACCTTGGGTACTTTTATCCTGTGGTTTGGCTGGTTCGGTTTCAACGGCGGTTCGCAGCTGATGATTTCCGATTTCGAGAATGCGACGGCAGTGGGTAAAATCTTCCTTAACACCAATGCGGCAGCAGCAGCAGGTGCTATCGCTGCACTGGCAGTGTGTAAAACCACCTGGGGTAAAGCGGATCTGACCATGATTCTCAATGGTGCACTGGCAGGCCTGGTGGCTATCACTGCAGATCCGCTGTCTCCGTCACCTATGTCTTCGGTCATTATCGGTGTGATTGCCGGTTCGCTGGTTGTCTTCAGCATCATCGGCCTGGACAAGCTGAAAATCGATGATCCTGTCGGTGCCATCTCAGTACACGGTGTGTGCGGTTTCTTCGGACTGATGGTGGTACCGTTCAGCAACACTGATGCCAGCTTTGGTGCCCAGCTGTTGGGTGCGGTCGTCATCTTCGCCTGGGTATTTGGTGCGAGCCTGGCGGTGTGGGCTATCCTGAAAGCCACCATGGGCATTCGTGTCAGTGAAGAGGAAGAAATGGCAGGTATGGATTTGCACGACTGTGGTGTTGATGCCTACCCTGAATTTGTCAGTGTGAAGTAACTGCTTTAAATTTGAACTATTTCACAAAACTATCAAAAACGCTGCCAATGGCAGCGTTTTTTTGTGTGTATTTGTTTCAGCACATTGCCCGGAAGAGACTGCTAAAGTATATATAATCAAAACTGATAAAAATTATCATTCATTTTTGTATTAAGGGAATGCTCAATGAAAAAACTGTTAGCTTCTGCTGTGTTACTGGGCCTGTCGGCACCTCAAACGGTTCTGGCGGCAGAGGAAGTCAATGTTTACTCTCTGCGCCAGCCGTTTTTGATTGAGCCGATGCTGAAAGAGTTTACCGATGAAACCGGCATCAAGGTCAACGTGAAGTTTGCCAAAGACGGCATTGCTGAAAAACTGGCTCAGGAAGGTGAGTACAGCCCGGCCGATGTGATTCTGACCGTTGACATCAGTCGTCTGGCAGAATTGAGCGATAAAGGCCTGGTACAGGCGGTTGACAGTGAAGTGATTGAGAAAAATGTTCCGGCTCAGTATCGTGATTCTGACGATGAGTGGTTTGCTCTGACGTTACGTACCCGCAGTGTGTATTCATCCAGGGAGCGTGTCGGCCGTCTGCCAGCCAGTTTTGATTATCTGGATCTGGCGAAACCTGAGTGGAAAGGCAAAATCTGCACCCGTTCAGGCAAGCACCCTTACAATATTTCTCTGGTTTCTTCGATGATTGCGCATTACGGGGAAGCGGAAACCAAAACCTGGCTGGAAGGGGTAAAAGCGAACCTGGCCCGCAAACCTCAGGGTAACGACCGTGGCCAGGTGAAAGCGGTTAAAGAAGGTCTGTGTGATCTGGCCATTGGTAACAGCTACTACCTGGGTAAAATGCTGAGCGATGAAAACCAGAAATCCTGGGCAGAAGCGGTTTACATTAACTTCCCTGGCCAGCAGGTCAATGGCACGCATGTCAATATCAGCGGTATGGCGATGGCTAAGCACGCGCCTAATAAAGCCAATGCTCAGAAGCTGATGGAGTTCCTGACATCAGACAAAGCCCAGCACATGTACGCTGACGTGAACTTTGAATACCCGGTTAAAGCGGGCGTCGAACGCTCTGAGTTGGTGGCGTCCTGGGGAGACTTCAGTGCTGATACCCTGCCACTGGAGAAGATCGCTGAGTACCACAATGCAGCAACCAAATTGCTGGATGAAGTGCAGTTTGATCTGTAAGCAGAAGAAAAACAGGGGTCGCTAGGCCCCTTTTTATCTATTGTCTGGTATCTTTGGGGGCGTTTTTTTCGCGAACTGCTTGGACGCATGTGTTGCCCCTTTGGTTGGGCAAGGCTTCTCTCGTGTCAGCTCAAGGATACTAAGTTGTAGGCAATGAAAGACAGATACCCTATTTGGAAAACCAGCGGCTGGACGTTTGGTGTTTTACTGGTTTTGCCCATTTTAGCCATTTTCTATACGGCGCTGGGGGAATCAGATCAGGTGTTTGCTCATCTGATGAGCACAGTGATGGGCACCTATACCCTCAATACACTGGTGCTGGTCGCCGGGACTGCGTTATTGGCGGCTTTGTTTGGCTTACCCGCTGCCTGGTTTATGGCCATGTGCCGACTGCCCGGTGAAAAGTGGCTGCAATGGGCCTTAGTACTGCCGCTGGCGATGCCGGGCTACATCATAGGTTATATCTACACCGACTGGTTCGACTATGCCGGACCGGTGCAAATTCTGCTGCGCGACTGGTTTGGCTGGCAGAGTTACCAGGATTACTGGTTTCCCGATATCCGCACCTTAGGCGGTGCGTGTCTGGTGCTGGCTCTGGTGCTTTATCCCTATATCTACCTGCTGGCCCGCACGGCTTTTATGGAGCAGAGCGCCAGTTTACTGCAATCTGCGCGTTTGCTGCGCTGTTCGCCGCTGGAAAGCTTCCGGCGTATCTCTTTGCCTCTGGCTCGGCCTTCGATTGCCGTCGGCCTGTCTTTGATTGCCATGGAAACCTTAGGTGATTTCGGTACTGTCAGTTACTTTGCCGTCCATTCCCTGACGACGGCGGTGTACGATACCTGGCTGGGCTATTCCAATCTCAACGCGGCGGCAAAAATTTCCGCCATGATGCTGCTGGCCATTTTTTTGCTGATCAGCGCAGAGCGATTCAGCCGTCGCCGGCAAAAGCTGTTTCAGCAGCACAGTGAACCGAATGAAGATGTCCGTTACCGTTTATCCGGCTGGAAAAAAGTGCTGGCACTGGGCTGGTGCTGGGCGCTGATTGGCTTTGCTTTTATCCTGCCGCTGCTGCAGCTGCTCTATTATGCCTGGCAGTATTTTGCCCAGAGCTGGAACTCAGAGTTCAGACAGTTCAGTATCAACAGCCTGATAGTTGCAGTGAGTGCGGCTTTGCTGGCCGTTGCTGTCGCCCTGCTGGTCAATTTTTATCATCGTCTGGATGGCCGCCGGTCCAGCATCGCACCGATGCGGTTAAGTGTGATGGGCTATGCCGTGCCGGGAACCGTGCTGGCAATCGGGGTGATGATCCCACTGACCACTGCCGATCATTGGCTGAATGACGTCACTCAGTTCATGGGGTGGGGACGTCCCGGGCTGTTTTTCTCCGGCACTGTGTTTGCCATGATCTTTGCCTTTGTGGTGCGTTTTGGTGCGGTAGCTGTGGGCAGTATTGAGAGCAGCCTGGCAAAAATACCGCCGTCACTGGATATGGCAGCCAAGACCATGGGGTGCGCGCCCATGTCGATGCTGAGGCGTGTGCATTTGCCGCTCATCCGGCGGGGCTGCCTGATAGCGGGTCTGCTGGTCTTCATTGAGTCTATGAAGGAGCTGAACGCCGCGCTGTTACTGCGGCCATTTAACTTTGAAACTCTGGCAACCTATGTCTTCAACTATGCCTCTGATGAGCAGCTGGAGCTGGCCGCTATGCCAGCCATTTTGCTGGTGCTTGTCGGCTTGGTGCCTTTGGTTGTTGTAAACCGTTCATTGGAGCAATCACACTGATGAGTCACGCGTTAGCTGTCCATAATCTGACCTGTCGTTATAACGGTCATGCCGTACTGGAAAATCTGTCTCTGGTGGTGGAAGACAATGAAATCATCTGTCTGTTAGGGGCCAGTGGCTGCGGTAAAACGACCCTGCTTAAGGCTATTGCCGGCTTATTACCGCAAGAGCAGGGCGAGTTGCAGATAAACGGTCGTACCGTGGTGGATAAAGTGAACTGGGTGCCGCCGGAGAATCGCAATATAGGGATGATTTTCCAGGATTATGCGCTGTTCCCTCATCTGACCGTGGCGGAAAATATAGCCTTTGGCCTGCGAGACTGGGAAAAAAACAGTGCGCAGACCAAAGTGGAAGAAATGCTGTCGCTGGTCAGGCTGGAAAACCTTGGTCAGCGTTACCCGCACCAGTTATCTGGTGGTCAGCAACAGCGTGTGGCGATTGCGCGGGCTCTGGCTTGCGAGCCTGATCTGATATTGCTGGATGAACCGTTTTCGAATATCGACACTCAGGTTCGCCATGGCCTGATTCGGGAAATACGGCGAATCTTCAAGGCGCAGGGGGTAACGGCTATCTTTGTGACTCACAGCCGGGAGGAAGCCTTTGCTTTTGCGGACAAGCTGGCAGTGATGCACAATGGCGTGATAGAGCAGTTTGGTACCGCAGCGGAGCTTTACTATCAACCTTGCAGCCGTTTTGTTGCCGATTTCCTGGGGGCGGGTTCTTATTTACCGGCCACCATCGGCCAGGATGGATTACTGACACCCTTAGGTCGTGTTGATCTGGCAAAAGCCGTGACATTTGGCGAAGGCAGGCATGTTGAGTGGCTTGTCAGGCCACAGAACCTAAAGCTGACACCGGCGGAAGACGGTGAAGGGATTATTCTGGAACAGCAGTTTATGGGCGACAGTTGTCGCTACACGGTAGACTATGAGGGGCACCACTTGATAGTGAATACCCCCATGATCCTGCAAACAGGTCAACGTGTATCCGTTGAGCTGGATTTGTACCAGCCCAGGATACTTGCTGCTGCCAGTTGACGGTAGCAGTTATGCCTGCGGGAACATTAGGCTGATGTAAGCGTCGGCCTGTGTTTGCATGCTGTTTTTGTCTGGCTCAATGTTGGCGCGCAGATACAGCACGTAACATAGGCCATGAAGCAGCCAGGTCAGATCATAAGATGTGATTTCCGTATTGAGCTGACCATTCTGTTTACCTTGCTCAAAGATATTGGTCAGTTGTTTCAGGTTCGGACGGTTTGCATCAAGAAACTGCGGCCAGGTTTCAGTCCTGACAGAAGTACTCCACTCAAACCATACCTTTAACCAGTCCTGCTGTTCGATAACCGCATCAATCATATAGCCGGTAATGCAGCTCAGGTGACTATGAAGGGTATCGTGTTCTTCTCCCAGGCACAGATTCAGCAGCTGATTAAAATTTCTTTCCACCTGTGACAGAACTTGCTCAACAAGTGCTTCACGGGTAGGAAAATAATTGAAAACCGTTGCCACTGAGACATTGGCCATATCAGCAATGTCGGCATGTCCTGCTCGTCCGATACCTCGGCGGGCAAACACTTCCAGCGCACACTTGAGAAGTTGTTGTTTTCGTTTCTCAGGTGAGAGACGCGTCCTCGTTTTTTTAACTATGGTGTCCATGCTACAAATTCCCTAGCCAATCGATTTATATGCACTTTGCTTAATAACTCTACCTCAGCAATGGATTTGGTTCAATCTGATTTATACCCGTTGTGTCATATGACTCGAATAATTGAAGCAATAACTTTTCTTGTTTAAGGATGGTAGAATAGCTTTTTAGTAATCACAGAGACCCATGTGCATGCCAAATGCGCATATGGAGAGATAAATGAAGCATACCATTGAAGTCATGATTTCTGAGCAGGATGTTCAGGCAAGGATTAAAGAGCTCGGAGAGCAGATCACCGCCTATTATCAGGGCTCAGAAAACCTTGTCATGGTGGGATTGCTGCGAGGTTCCTTTGTCTTTATGGCTGACCTGGCCCGTGCGATTGAACTGCCGCACGAAGTGGATTTTATGACGGCTTCCAGTTACGGAAACGCGATGGAAAGCAGCCGCGATGTCCGTATTCTGAAAGATCTGGATGATGAAATCGAAGGCAAAGACGTGCTGCTGGTTGAAGATATTATTGATACCGGCAACACGCTGAATAAAGTCCGGGAAATACTGGCCCTGCGTAATCCGAACTCAATCCGTATCTGTACTTTGCTGGACAAGCCCGAGCGCCGTGAAGTTGCCGTGGATGCCGAGTGGATTGGTTTTGAAATTCCCGATGAGTTTGTAGTAGGTGTCGGCATAGATTATGCGCAGAAATACCGCCATCTGCGGTTTATCGGAAAAGTGATTCCGCTGGAAGACTGATAGCTTTCGGTGTTGAGCTGCGTGATACAAATAAAAGCGACCGGATGGTCGCTTTTATTTTACGGATTATTCTTGGGGTAGAATCGTTGCCATCGCGCTTTGGTAGGAAACTTCCAGAGACTCCCGGCTGGTGGCGGTAACGCCCAAATCCGTCAGTTTGCCGTCACCAATACCGTACACCCAGCCATGAATTTTCACTTTCTGGCCGCGTTCCCAGGCTTGTTGCATGATGGTCGAGTTACCCAGGTTGTAGACTTGCGAAGCCACGTTGATTTCACATAGCTTATCAGCCCAGGCCTCACGGGGCAGGGTCCCCAGCTCGCTGCGGTGCTTAAGGTACAGATCGCGAATATGAAGCAGCCAGTTATTGATGAGCCCCAGGGGCGGATTATCAATCGAGGCAGCCACACCGCCGCAACCATAGTGGCCGCAGATAATGATGTGTTTGACCTTAAGCACATCGACAGCATACTGGACCACTGACAGGCAGTTCAGATCAGTATGAATGACCTGATTCGCCACATTTCGGTGTACGAAAAGCTCGCCAGAGTCGAGGCCAGTCAGGCGTTCTGCCGGAACCCGGCTGTCTGAGCAGCCGATCCAGAGATATTCCGGGTGCTGTGCTTTCGCGAGATGTGAAAAGAATTCCGGGTTTTCTGCTTTAATCTTTTCCGACCAGGAAAAGTTATTTGCAAATAGCTGTTTAATTTCTGCCATGACAACACCTTAGTTTGCTACATTGGGTTGTTTATCTTTGGTCAGGCTATGACTGGTATGATGCGCTTGCAAAGCCAAAGATAAACAGGTCACTACTATACACTTGCGAGGCGGCTTGCAAATCCGATTTGTTGATTTTTTTTACTCTTTATACCAAATAAAGAAGCGTATTGTATGAATGCATTAGAAATTACTGATTTAAACAAGGTCTATCCAGGGGTACAGGCCCTCAAGGATATGAGCCTGACCGTCGAAGAAGGAGACTTCTTTGCTCTGCTGGGGCCTAATGGTGCCGGTAAATCGACCACGATTGGTGTGATCAGTTCTCTGGTCAATAAAACCTCCGGTCAGGTGAAAGTGTTTGGCTATGATATCGACAAGCAACTGGTTGAAGCGAAAAATCAGCTCGGTCTGGTGCCGCAGGAGTTTAACTTCAACCAGTTCGAGACTGTCGAGCAGATAGTGATCAATCAGGCCGGGTTTTATGGCGTCCCCAAGGCGCTGGCCAAAGAGCGGGCAAAGAAATACCTGACACAGCTGGATTTGTGGAATAAGCGCAATGAGCGTGCCCGTAGTTTGTCTGGCGGTATGAAACGGCGCCTGATGATAGCCCGTGCCCTGATGCACGAACCCAGGCTGTTAATTCTCGACGAGCCAACCGCAGGGGTGGATATTGAGCTGCGTCGCTCGATGTGGACTTTTCTGCGAGAGATTAACCGCCAGGGCGTCACTATCATTCTGACGACGCATTATTTGGAAGAGGCTGAAATGCTGTGCCGTAATATCGGCATCATTAATCATGGTGAGCTGATTGAGCACACCAGCATGAAATCTCTGCTGGCCAAGCTGGAGGTGGAAACCTTCATTCTTGATGTTGTCCTCAATGGCTGTAAACCTGAACTCAATGGTGTGGCATGGAAAATGCCCGATAACCACACGCTGGAGATCGACATTCACAAGGGGACAGGTCTGAACGCGGTATTCAGCCAGCTGAGTGCCCAGGGGATAGAAGTACTGTCTATGCGTAATAAAGCCAACCGTCTTGAGGAGTTGTTTGTGACGCTAGTTGCCCAGAGTCAAGGAGAGCAGTCGGCATGAGATACCAGTATTGGATTGCTTTTCAAAGTTTAATCAGTAAGGAAGTGAACCGTTTTGCCCGCATCTGGGTGCAGACGCTGGTGCCGCCAGCCATCACCATGACGTTATATTTCATCATTTTCGGCAGCCTGATCGGCAGCCGGATCGGTGAAATGGGCGGTTTTACCTATATGGAATATATAGTGCCCGGTTTGATCATGATGTCAGTGATTACTAACTCATACTCGAATGTGGCGTCATCTTTCTTTAGTGCCAAGTTTCAGCACAATATTGAAGAATTGCTTGTTGCGCCTGTGCCTAACTTTGTCATTATCGCCGGCTATATTGGCGGTGGTGTGCTGCGCGGGTTGGGTGTCGGGGTGATAGTGACGGCGGTATCGCTGCTGTTTGTCGATTTGCAGATAGCGCACCTGGGGGTGATTATTGCCACTGTTATCATGACCTCCATCGTTTTCTCTTTGGGAGGACTGATTAATGCGGTGTTTGCCAAAACCTTTGATGACATCAGTATTATTCCCACTTTCGTGCTGACGCCTTTGACCTATTTAGGCGGGGTGTTTTATTCCCTCAATCTGTTGCCTGAATTCTGGCAGTGGGTGTCCAAGCTCAATCCTATCGTCTATATGGTCAATGCGTTTCGTTATGGTTTCCTCGGGGTATCCGATGTTGGTATCGGCACAGCCTTTAGCGTGCTGCTGGCCTTTGTGGTTGCTTTGTACGGCCTGGCCCATTATCTGATATCAAAAGGGATAGGTTTACGCTCCTGAGTCGATACAGCGGGTTTGTAATGTACAATAAAAAACGCCCGGTTACCGGCAAGTAACTGGGCGTTTTCGTCAGATGTGTATCGCAGATGTCTGTCAGGCGCTGTTAGTGAGTGGTATCTGCCGAGACAGAGGCCAGCTCAATGACCTGATTATCAATCAGGCGTGCTTTACCCAGGAAAGCAGACATCAGGATCACCGCCTGTGTGGTCTCTTCACCGACCACCTGCAGCGTACGGGCATCACGGATGTAAATTTCATCCGGCTCCAGACCGGCAGCACGCAGCTGATCATTGGCATCCAGTACCACTTCATCAAAGTCACGGCGTCCGCCACGGATCTGGCTGCTGATCCAGCGCATGGTTTTCGCCAGTACCGGTGCGCGCTGACGCTCATCTACGGTGAGGTATCCATTACGTGAGCTCATTGCCAGGCCATCCATTTCACGCACTGTCGGTACACCGATGATCTCAATCGGCATCGCGAGATCGTTGACCATTTGACGGATCAACGCCAGTTGCTGGTAGTCTTTTTCACCAAAGCAGGCCACATCTGGCTGCACAATATTAAACAGCTTGGTCACTATGGTGGCAACGCCACGAAAATGACTGGGCCGCAATGCCCCTTCCAGCATGTGAGACAGGCCCGGCACTTCGACAAAGGTTTGCCGGTCCATGCCATTGGGATAAATGATATCCGGGGTCGGAGTGAACACCAGTTCGACACCTTCACCATTCAATTTGGCCAGATCCTCTTCCAGTGTACGAGGATAGTTGTTCAGGTCGTCAGCTTTATCGAACTGCATTGGGTTAACGAAGATACTGACAATAATGATATCGGCTTGTTCGCGCGCTTTGCGAACCAGAGTCAGGTGCCCCTGATGCAGATTTCCCATGGTCGGAACAAAGGCGATACGGCGGCCTTCACGGCGCCAGGCCCGAACCTGTTCACGAACAGGGGAAATATCAGCAAAAGTCTGCATGGTGGGTTTTCCTTACTCAAAGGTATGCTCTGGACCCGGGAATGTTCCCGCTTCCACTTCTTTCAGATACTGTGAAACCGCCTTGCGGATATCGCCAGCCTGAGCAAGATAGTTTTTAGAAAAACGCGGCATATAATTGGCTGAAATGCCTAACATGTCGTGCATGACTAAAATCTGGCCGTCAGTCACGTTACCGGCTCCGATGCCGATAACAGGAATGTCTAAGGCTTCGGTGATACGTTTGGCCAGTGAGGCAGGGACACACTCCAGCACGACAATTTGCGCACCTGCCTTTTGCAGCGCAATGGCGTCGGCCAGCATTTGATCTGCGCGCTCTTTATCGCGTCCCTGAACTTTGTAGCCACCAAAGATATTGACCGATTGCGGGGTCAGGCCCAGATGCGCACACACAGGTATGGCACGTTCGGTCAAGGTTCTGACTGTGTCTGTCAGCCAACTACCCCCTTCCAGTTTTACCATATTGGCACCGGCGCGCATTAGCTTGGCGGCATTGTCACAGGCCTGCTCCGGGGTGCCGTAGGTCATGAACGGCAAGTCTGCCAGAAGCAGGGCATTGGGGCTGCCGGCACGCACACAACGGGTGTGGTAAGCCATTTCATCAATAGTCACAGGCAGGGTATCGGTCTGGCCTTGCAGTACCATACCCAGGGAATCACCGACCAGAAGGACAGGCACTTCCTGTTGCTCAAACAACTGGGCAAAACTCGCATCATAAGAGGTGAGTGAGGCAAACTTACGACCTTCCTGCTTCCACTTCATCAGGTCGTTAATCGTGATTTTCTTCATTGTTATCTCCCTTCTCCCGGGTGTGTCAGGATGACCACACACGCAGGCCGTTACGGTCCACCTCGGGTAGCAGGTCAGTCAGCGCTGTACCGTCAGGCAGGACGAGTTCAGGGGCAATTTCAGCCAGTGGATAAAGCACAAACTCACGGGCTTTCATGCCATAGTGCGGAATAGTTAAACGTTCACAGTGGTGCTGCAAATCGCCATAAAGCAGGATATCCAAATCCAGAGTGCGCGGCCCCCAGCGTTCTGCTTTGCGGACTCTTCCATGCTGCTGTTCAATCTTCTGTGTCAGATCGAGCAGCGCCAGTGGTGTCAGTTCAGTATCAACGGCAACCACAGCATTGATGTAATCGGGCTGGTCCTGCGGCCCCATAGGGGTACTGCAGTACAGCGAGGACTCGGCGACCACGCTCACGTCACTGGCCTGACGTAACGCCGTCATTGCCTGGTAAGCCTGGTTCACCGGATCATTCAAATTGCTGCCGATGGCAATATAGGCACGAATCATGAGGCCGATTTCGCCTGTGGTTTCTTCCGGCGTTGCGGACGACGGCGGCGACGCTGATTACCGCCCCCCAGCTCCTGCACCATCTTATTGCGTTCATCACGCTCAGCAAACTGGAATTTGTGCCACCAGGTCGCCAGCTCAGCCACGTCCTGTCCTTCAAACTGGCCACGCATTTCGAGAAAATCGTAGGCAGCGCGGAATTTAGGGTGTTCCAGCATGACAAAGGCGCGTTTACCGAAACGGCGGCTGAAGCGGTGCTGCTGCTGCCAGATATCACGCACAGTGGTGGTCAGACGGCGAGGGATGGCAATGTTCTTCACCTGCTCATCCAAAATGTCATTGGCCGCTATCATGAAAGCATCGTAGTCGCTCAGACCACTGGTGCTGGCAATTTCTTCCGCCCGGACATTCATCGGATACCAGAGCATGGCCGCAAACATAAAGGCCGGATTGACGCGCTTACCTTCTGCGATTCTGACGTCAGTGGCGGCCAGAATGTGCTCAAGCATCTGCTCGGTCTGGCTGCTGTGATCTTCGGTAAAATGCTCGGCCAGAATCGGGAACAGCTGCTGGAACAGGTTGTATTCGCGCAGCATTTTGTAAGTTTCCAGCCCTTGGCCGGCCTGCAGCAGCTTGAGGCTCTCTTCAAACAGACGTGCGGCTGGAATGTCTTTGAGCAGGGTCGACAGTTCCAGGATCGGGGCTGCAGTGCTTGCTTCAATCTGCATATCCAGCTTGACGGCGAAACGTACGGCGCGCAGCATCCGCACCGGATCTTCGCGGTAGCGGGTTTCAGGATCGCCGATCAGGCGGACCAGGCGGTTTTGCAGATCGACAACCCCGTTTGCGTAATCACTGACAGTGAAATCTTTGATGCTGTAATACAGAGCGTTAATCGAGAAGTCACGGCGTTCTGCGTCTTCATCAATGGTACCGTAGACATTGTCACGCAGCAGCATACCTTCATGGTTGCGTGAGGCAATGGCTTGCTTGCCGGCTGGCAGCTTAACGGCGCCTGCATCATGGTGGCCGCGGAAAGTGGCCACTTCAATCACGTCACGGCCAAAGAGTATATGGGCGAGACGGAAGCGGCGGCCGATCAGGCGGCAATTGCGGAACAGCGCCTTAATTTCTTCCGGCGTTGCATTGGTCGCAATATCAAAATCTTTGGGTTCTTTGTCCAGCAGCAAATCCCGAACACCGCCGCCGACCAAATAGGCGTCAAAACCGGCTTTATTGAGGCGGTAGAGTACCTTCAGCGCATTTTCGCTGATGTCTTTGCGGGAGATACCGTGCTCCTGGCGTTGATAAACTTGCAAGCTTGGCTCCTTGTTACCCAGAGCTTTTTGCTCTCGGGTCAATACTTTACGGCAAAAGCTGGCGACTCGACTAAAGATAACACACCTCGTAATTGTGATAAGGCCGGACTGAACAGCCGCATATCATATACCCAAGTCACCTCAAGATGCTAGGTTCAGCGTGATCGCTGTTGTTGGCGGCAGGTTCGCGACATCCCAATGCGCGATCCCCCAACGGAGAATGTCGTCGCGATCAGCGTACTGCAATTCTGCCGGCGGGCACATCCCCAGAAACTTCATCGCTTGCCACAGTTGCGGCCCTGGCCGACGCGTGTCGATAGCCGGCGCGTGATTTTGTTTGGACAGTTTATTGCCATTTTCCGTCACGGCAAGCGGCAGATGTAAATAGCTCACCTCGGGTTGGCCAAGCCGGTGATAGAGACCTATCTGGCGTCCTGTCGGTTCAATCAGATCGGCTCCCCTGACGACCTCAGTGACGCCTTGCGCTATATCATCCAGCACGACCGCCAGGTTGTAGGCATACAGGCCGTCGCGGCGGCGGATGATGAAATCTTCGCTGGCCAGCGCTTCGGGTATCGCGATCCAGCCGTGCAGCTGGTCATGAAAGCCGGTGATGGCCTGGTCGACTTTCAATCTTACCGCGCTGTGAGAGGCATCCAGACCGGCATTGCGGCAGGTACCGGGATAAAAGCCGCCGGCTTCTTTGATCGCTTTGCGGCTGCAACGGCAATAATAGGCGTCGCCCTGAGCCAGCCAGTGTTCTGTCTGTGCCTGATAAAGGGCGTGACGCTGACTCTGGTAAATGACGCTGCCATCCCAGGTCATGCCAAAGGCGTCCAGAGTGCGCAATATATCGTCTGCGGCACCGGGCATTTCGCGCGGGGGATCCAGGTCTTCTATTCTGACCAGCCATTGGCCTTGCCGGGAGCGCGCCTGCAAATAGCTGCCCAGTGCCGCTACCAGTGAGCCAAAGTGCAGCGGACCGGAAGGTGAGGGGGCGAATCGTCCAGTATACGGAGATAATCTTGTCATGGTGTTGGATAGCAGACGGTCAATCACAATAAAAAAGGGAGCCTTGGCTCCCTTTTGTCAGATTACGGTTACAAAGGGCAGTTTAGCCAGCCATTTGTTTTTCTTTGATCTCTGCCAGTGTCTTACAGTCGATGCACAGGTCGGCTGTCGGACGGGCTTCCAGGCGGCGAATACCAATTTCCACGCCACATGAATCACAGAAACCAAAATCGTCATCTTCGATACGTTGCAGCGTTTTTTCGATTTTCTTGATCAGTTTACGCTCACGATCTCGGTTACGCAGTTCCAGACTGAATTCTTCTTCCTGTGCTGCACGGTCAACCGGGTCCGGAAAGTTAGCCGCTTCATCCTGCATATGGTTAACGGTACGGTCAACTTCTTCGCGCAATTGGTTGCGCCAGGCTCCGAGAATTTTGCGGAAGTGCTCTAGCTGCGCTTCACCCATATATTCTTCGCCGGCTTTTTCCTGATACGGGTCAACCCCAGCAATAGCCAGGATGCCTAACGATTTTTTAACCTTGCTCTCTGGCATATAGCATCTCCTAACATATACCGAATAACCGTCACTGGTTAATTTTGGCGGGTATCTATAGCAGAAAGGATATAACGTGGCAATTACTGCATATCTTCAATTTTATACCATTGTGAAGAAAGCATCATTTTTCCGCGTTACTGAGCAAATTCTATCCGCTGGCTCAAAGTCAGAGCCGTCGGGCTGATTTCTGCACGGTAGCAGAGGACTTCCACCCCTGCTTTTTCTGCCTGTTCCAGTAACTCATCATAGACCGGGTCTATATGGCGCGCCGCAGCGACATTTTCAATCCCAGAGTGCAGGACTGCGAAAAATAACACAGCGCGCTGACCTGAGGCTGCAACGTCTGCCAGCTCCCTTAAATGCTTCTGTCCTCTGGTGGTAACAGCATCCGGGAAATACCCGCGGCCATTATCTTCCAGCAAAGTGACACTTTTTACTTCAATGAAACAGGACGGCAGCAAGGGATCGTCCAGAACAATATCTACCCGGCTGTTTTCAGTACCATACTTCACTTCTGTGCGCAATGAAGCATAGCCGGATAATTCCGGAATGTGGTTATTTTTGAGTGCTTCGGCCACAATTTGATTCGCTCTGGCGGTATTGATGCAAATCCAGTGTCCGTCCTGTGTTTGCGTTAATTCCCAGCTGTGAGCGTATTTCCGCTTGGGGTTGTCCGAGGTGGAGTACCAGATGCTGGAACCGGGTTCGGCGCATCCTGTCATGGCACCCGTGTTGGCACAGTGAATGGTGGTGATAGTGCCATCGGGCAAGGCGATATCGGCCAGAAAGCGTTTATAGCGTTTAATGAGTGTGGCTGGCTGCAGGGAAGGTGTGTAATTCATTCGCTGTCCTGTTCGGCGATCTCCGGTTGAATAAGGGGCCACTGGTTCGCGAGCCGGTAGCGGACGCCTGGCCCGTCGGGTTCAGAAATATACAGACCAAAGCGCTGAAAGTGAAAAAGAAAATCAGGCGGCTCGTCAGGCAGGACAGGGCGCTGGCGCAGATTTTTCCTGAGTGTGATGTGCGGGGTATAGCGTCTGGCATCCTGTATCAGCCCAAGATCAAGGGCCAGCTGGCTCAGCTGCTCTGCGAGCCGGCCTAAAGGCTCGGGGCAGGTATCGCCGCCCAGCCAGAGCACACGACTGCGTTTCCAGTAACGCAGCAGGTTGAAATGCATCGAGAAAGCCGGAATAGCGAGCTGGCTGACAGCGGCGACGAGCTGGCGGTTTTGCTCATCGGTGACCTGTCCGAGGAAGGCCAGGGTCAGATGCAGATTGGCATCGGGAATGGTACGCCCTTTGCCGGGTAAGGCATCTTTCAGCTGACACAGGCTTTGGTACGGCGCCAGATTCGCCGCAGGCGGCTCTGTCAGCGGCAGGGCGAAAAACATCCGCTGGCTGTTTGGCTGTTGCGGAAAACCAGGTTGCCCGGAGTGGTGTGTCATAGTGATCTCCTGCCGGTTGGATAGCACCGTTATCCCTGTTTGAGTACAATAAGTCCGATTTTTTCTGAGCGTTCTGTTTGTCTGCAACACAGGCGCCTTCATAGAAGATGACACAAGGTAAAGATATTGTCACAACTCCCCATTGATGCGGTGCTGCCTGATGTGCACCGGGCGCTTGAGCGCAGTGAACAGATCATCCTCAAGGCGCCGCCAGGTGCGGGTAAATCCACCCGGCTGCCGCTGTCACTGCTGGCGGCGGGCTGTGTGGCCGGCAAAATTGTTATGCTGGAGCCGCGCCGGCTGGCGGCCCGTAATATTGCCTCCTACCTGGCGGCTCAACTGGGCGAGGAGGTCGGGCAGACCGTAGGCCTCAGGGTGCGGGGTGAGACACGGGTCAGTGACAGGACCCGGCTGGAGATAGTGACTGAAGGGGTCATGACCCGGATGTTGCAGCAAGATCCTGAACTGTCCGGTATCGATCTGCTGATTTTCGACGAGTTTCATGAACGAAGCCTGCATGCCGATACGGCGTTAGCACTGGCGCTGGAAGTACAGGAAGCCTTACGTGACGATCTGAAATTACTGGTAATGTCGGCCACCCTGGATCAGCAGGCGTTGCAGTCTTTACTGCCCGATGCCGAATATCTGGAATCTGCCGGTCGCAGCTACCCGGTGGACTACAGATACCAGACTCAGGGAGCCAGCGCCCGGCAGGGCAATGGCGTATCAATTGAATGGACCGGGCGTGAAATCCTCCGGCTGATGGCGACCGAGCCGGGCTCCGTGCTGGTCTTTCTGCCCGGCGCCGGAGAGATTCGCCGGCTCGCCGGGTGGCTGCAAGAAGCCGTCAGCCCGGATGTGATAATTGCGCCCCTGTACGGCCAAATGGACAGCAAAGCCCAGCAGCAGGCGATACAGCCGGCCCTCGGGGGCAAACGGAAAATTGTGCTGGCCACCAATATCGCGGAAACCAGTCTGACCATTGAAGGTATCCGCCTGGTGGTGGATTGCGGTTTAGAGCGGATAGCCCGCTGGGACGCCAAAACCGGTATCAGCCGACTCGAATTGGTGCGTATTGCCCGTTCCTCGGCGGAACAGCGAGCCGGCCGTGCCGGGCGGCTTGAGCCCGGGATCTGTCTGCGGCTGTACAGCGAAGCGTTGCTGGCCCGTCAGCCTGCCGTGCCTGAGCCGGAAATTCTGCGTACCGATCTGAGCCATCTGGCGATGGAACTGGCCCAGTGGGGATGCACCTCCGCCGCTGAGCTGCGCTGGCTGGATGTACCGCCTGAGAGCGCGCTGCAGCAGGCGCAGGCATTACTGGTCGCGCTGGGGGCGATGGACACCCGCCATCAGCTCACCGGCAAAGGGCAGGCGATCCAGCAACTGGGTGCCGAGCCCCGGCTGGCGGCGATTCTGACGCATGCCAGCTCGCTCGAGGTGAGCGCGCGCGTGACCGCCGCTATGCTGGTGGCGCTGTTAGAAGAGCCGGTCAGAGGAATGAACAATCCGGATCTGGCGTTTCAGCTGCACCTGCTGGAGTCGGATCAGCTCCCCCGCAGTGCCTACTACCGGCAGCGGGCCAGACAGCATTTTTCAAAACTCGGGACGACTGAGCAGGATAAGACGCTCAGATGGCGGACCGACAGCCGCTGGCTGCCGGTATTGATGGCGGCGGGCTTTCCCGATCGCGTTGCCGTGTCCCGGGGGCAGGACGGCCGTTTTCAGCTGGCTAACGGTCAGGGCGTGGTCATCGATGAGGATCATCCGCTGGCGGGGGAGTCTGCTCTGGTGGTGGCTGATGTGGTGAAAACCCGGCAGGGTGACAGCCGGGTGTTTTCCGCTGTGGCGGCCGATATCGGGCAACTGCAGCAGGCGATGCCGCAACTGTTTCATGAGAAGGAATGGCTCGACTGGGATGACAAAAAAGGACGTCTGGTCGCTGAAAAGCAACATTGTTGTGGCAGGCTGATCATTAAACGTACCGCGCTGGCAGAGCCGGATCCGGCCCGTGCCGGGGAAGCCTTGCTGAATGCCATTCGCCGTCAGGGGCTGGATGTACTGCCCTGGAACGCGCGCAGCGAAGGCCTGCTGGCTCGTGCCCGTTGTGCGGCCAGGTGGCTGCCGGAGATGGCACTGCCGGCCATGGATGAAGAAAGTTTGCTGCTGGCTCTGGAAGACTGGCTGCTGCCTTTCATGACCGGGATTGGCAGCATGAAAGCGCTGGTGAAACTGGATCTGACCGCCGCGCTGGAAGCGTATCTGGGCTGGGAGCAGGCCAAAGCCCTGGATGCGGCACTGCCGACCCATTATCAGGTGCCGACCGGGTCACGCTACCCGATACGGTATCAGCCTGGTCAGGCTCCCGTGCTGGCGGTGCGTATGCAGGAAATGTTCGGTGAGCAAAGCTCACCAAAGATTGCCCAGGGAAAGGTTGCGCTGGTCCTTGAGCTGCTCTCGCCGGCCCAGCGGCCGTTACAGATCACCTCAGATCTGGCCGCATTCTGGCAAGGTGCCTACAAAGAGGTACAAAAAGAAATGAAGGGCCGTTACCCTAAGCATGTTTGGCCTGATGATCCCGCCAGTCATGCCCCGACACGAAAAACCAAGAAATACATGTAGTCGGCCAGCATGTGCTGCGCTGAAACTGACAGCCTGATAGCTAAGACATCATGATGATCCAAGAGTCCAAGCACCGCCTGGCCGCGCCTAAAAAGCCAACGGAAAAACAACCAAGAGCCACCAGGAAAGCCGCTCCGGCCAGCAAAAAAGCCAAAACCCAGCCGCGCAAAAAAGCGGCTCAGACACCGCCTAAGCGCACCCCGCCGACAAGCCGCCTCGCCCGTCTGGGGCGCTGGGTACTGTTTTTCGGCCTTAAGCTGGGGTTGGCGGTTCTGGCCGTGGTGGTGGTGATGGGGATCTATCTGGACACCCTGGTGCGGGACAAATTTGAAGGCCAGCTCTGGGACTTACCTGCCGTTGTGTACGGCCGGGTACTGGATCTGCAGCCCGGTCAGGCCATCACCCTGAGTGAAGTGAAACGTGAGCTGGACGCCTTGCAGTATCACAAAGTCCGTACCCCGCAGCGTGCCGGGGAGTATTCAGCCTCGTCGACCCGCATTGAGCTGGTGCGCCGTCCGTTTGAGTTTGATGACGGCTATGAAAGTCAGCGCCACGTGATGCTGACATTCGGTGACAGCGGGCTGAGCCGGATAGACGATCTCGGGCGGGAAAAGGCGCTGGGGTATCTGCGCGTCGAACCCAAAATGCTGGGGATGCTGGGTACCAAAGAAGGGGAGCAGCGGATCTTCACGCCACGGGAAGAGTTTCCTGAGGTGCTGATTGATGCTCTGCTGGCGACCGAAGATCGGGATTTCTACCACCACGGCGGGGTGTCGCCTCTGGCTATCCTGCGTGCGGCGCTGGTGAACCTTAAAGCCGGACGTACCGTGCAGGGCGGCAGTACCTTAACTCAGCAGCTGGCGAAAAATATCTTCCTGACCCGTGAACGCTCACTGTGGCGCAAGATCCAGGAAGCCTATATTGCGATCATTATCGATTATCGCTACAGCAAAGATCGTATCCTGGAAGCGTACCTGAATGAGGTGTATCTCGGCCAGAGTGGCAGCCGGGAAATTCATGGTTTTGGCCTCGGCGCCCGCCTGTACTTTGGCCGGCCTTTGCAGGAACTGCGCATTGATCAGCTGGCGATGCTGGTGGGCATGGTCAAAGGCCCGTCGTACTACAACCCGTGGCGGCATACCGAGCGCGCCAGAGACAGGCGGGATCTGGTGCTCAGACTGATGCTGGATCAAAATATCCTGACCGGCGCTGAATATGAGCAGGCTGCGTCAAGAAAACTGGATGTGCAAAAGCAGCCGGTGATCGCCAGCCGCCAGCCTGCCTACTTCCAGCTGCTGCAACGGGAACTGAAAGAGAAAGTCGGTAACCGTTTCACCCCCGGGGTCGGTTTGCGGATCTTCAGCACTCTGGATCCTGTGTCGCAGCAAGAAGCAGAAAACGCGGTTGCTCAGTGGATCCCGGTACTGGAGCAAAAAGCCGGGAGTCCGATTGAAACGGCTATGGTGGCGGTGGATCGGCACAGCGGTGAGATCCGGGCCATGATAGGCGGCAGCCGTCCGGGCTATGCCGGATTCAACCGGGCACTCGACAGTCGCCGGCAGATTGGTTCGCTGGTGAAACCTGCCGTTTACCTGAGCGCCCTGCGCCAGCCTGATAAGTTCAGTCTGGCCACGACACTGGACGACAAGCCGATTTTGCTCAAAGGCAATCAGGGCAGTGAGTGGCGGCCGCAAAACTATGATCGTCAATATCGCGGCCAGGTGCCTTTGTATGACGCCTTATCGCGTTCGCTGAATGTCCCTACGGTGAATCTGGGCCTGCAGGTCGGGCTGGATAATGTGATAGCCACTCTGGCTGAACTTGGCGTCGCCAAAGAAGCCGTGCCTCGCCTGCCTTCTATCTTGCTGGGCGCCTTTACCCTGTCACCGTTTGACGTCAGTCAGATGTACCAGAGCCTGACCAGCGGGGGACGCCGTGCCGACCAGACGGCTTTGCGCGCTGTGGTCGACCGTCAGGGCAAGGTGCTTTACCGTCATCTTCCTTCCGGCCGTCAGGTGGTGCCTGAGCAGGCGGCCTGGCTGACGACGTATGCGATGAAGCGGGTTGTCAGCCAGGGGACCGGGCGTTATCTGCAACCCAGATTTGGCTGGGCTGCACTGGCTGGCAAAACCGGTACTACAGATGATACCCGCGACAGCTGGTTTGTCGGGGCGGACGGCAGGGAAGTGGTCACAGTGTGGATTGGCCGGGATGACAATAAACCGGTCAAACTGACCGGAGCCAGCGGCGCATTACGCCTCTACAGCGGCTATCTGGAGCGCCGTCAGCCTGAGCGGCTGCAGCTTAGCTGGCCACAGAAACTCAGTACGCTCAAGTATCACAGGTTGCAGAACGGCACCCTGGGTCTGGATTGCCAGGGCGAGCAGTCTCTGCCGGCCTGGGATCCGACCGGCTCGCTGTCCGCGCATTGCCGGGAGGGTAAGCCTGAAGGCTGGATCAAAGAGATGTTCAGCTGGTAAAGCGCGCAAGGGCTGTTCAGACAGCCCTTATCCGTTTTCCGGTTCGAAGTAGTAAGAAATACGGGCTCTGGGATTGAGGTACTGGCGTATTGGTTCGGGCAGTTTCTGCGGATGCAGCGCTCTTTCTATCGTCATATCACTTTGTTCCAGATCAAGCACTGGCGCTTCATTGGACGGCACGCTCGGATCGTAAATCAAAATGTTGGGGTACAGCAGTCGTTTGGCATTGACGGAGATGACCATGCCGACCTGCTGATTGGAAAGTTGTACGACACTGCCCGGCGGATAGACACCCATCATACGCACCATTAACGCGATGAATTCCTCACTGTACTGTCCCTTTTTGTGTTTAAACAGATAGGAAAGCGCACTGTAGGGGATCTTGGCTTTGCCGGGATCCATCGGGTGGCACAAGTTGTCGTAAGCGTTAACAACAGCGACCAGTTGTGCAAAGCGATTTATCTGGTGACCCTGCAGCCCCAGCGGATAACCGCTGCCGTCCATCAGTTCATGGTGCTGACTGAGGATAGGTTTGGCAGCATCCGGGAAGTCCGCACTCAGCTCTGCCAGTTCAAGGCTGTACTTAGGGTGCAGTTTGAGGAAATTGGCTTCTGGTTCTGTCAGAGGGGTTATTTTGCGCAGAATGTGCGTCGGTATTTTTTGTTTCCCTATGTCATGAAACAGGGCACCAAGCGCGATGGTTTTGATATCGCTGGCTGGCATGCCGTTGGATTTGGCCAGCAACATGGACAATACGGCCACATTGAGCGAATGGTAGTAAATATCTTCCGATTCTTTCGCATCGCTCATCAGGTGCAGGACCAGATTATCGTTGTCCAGTAAGGCTTCCACCATGTCGTTGACCAGCTCTTCGGCATCGGCAAATGCCGTCACCGGACGGTTTTTTATTTTTTGCGAAATAGCGCGTAATTTGGATAAAGAACGCTGGAAGCTTTTCTCACAACGATTGAGGTTGCGTTTGTAATTCTTCAGATGCTCAATTCGCCGTTGCTTTTCTTTCCACAACTTATCGGCCTGTTTATTGATAAAGCGGGCTTCTTGCTCTGAGATGGCATCCTGTTCGGTATTGAGCGTATTTTCCGGAAGAGGGTGGGTGTCGCTTTTATCCGGATAGAGAATGACAAATTTAAGCCCGAGGTTTTTTATCAGACGGATCTGCTGGTTATCCTTAATCTTGAAGTGATTAAGCATGAACGGATGCTCCGTCCACTGTAACGGCAGCTTGATATACAGACCAGGAGTTAAACACTCGGTAGGGAGTTCTATGCTTGTCATTACCTTTTTCTATGCATTTACTATTTCAGGCAGGCAATGCACGGCGTGTCCTGTGGCTGTCACGCTTTGACAGTTGAGTAAGAGGGAGGTTATTCCGTGCTGTGTGAAATGTGTATCACAATAGCGTTCTGAAATCGATTATTAAGAAGACCGTTAATAAAAAATGGGCTTAATGTCGTGAAAAATGTGCAAAAGGAATAGATAAAAAAAACCTCGCAATTGCGAGGTTTAAAAGATGGTGCCGACTACCGGAATCGAACTGGTGACCTACTGATTACAAGTCAGTTGCTCTACCTACTGAGCTAAGTCGGCTTTATTATTGTTAAGTTATTCTCAAATAACAAAATTGGCTCCCCCTGCTGGACTTGAACCAGCGACATACGGATTAACAGTCCGCCGTTCTACCGACTGAACTAAGGGGGAATTGTCTTGCATTATGACGTTACCAGAACACCATAATATTGAATAATGGTGCCTCGAGGCGGAATCGAACCACCGACACGAGGATTTTCAATCCTCTGCTCTACCGACTGAGCTATCGAGGCAACGGGGCGCATTAAAAAGGTTTTGCGTTTTTCCGTCAATGGTTTTTTTAAAAAAAACGAACAAGATTCCTTTTTTTGTACGGATTGTGTGGATTTTAATCTTCCCTGCCCGCTGAATAATGAAAATCGCCAGATTTATACATCGCCATACTGGGTCCTGGTCGGCGATTACTATGGCTCAATTATTATTATCCCGCGCTTTCTTCTGTTGATTCTTCTTTATCCGGTCTGTTTTTTGGTCAGCATCTTGTTGCTTAGATGGTTTAGTGTGATCTGAATCACTTATCTCCTGCTTTTTGTAAACACAAATGAAACTGATAATTGATCTCATTTATATTTATGTGCATGATGTGCGCCCTGTTTAATGGGCAGAAAGTTGCTTTCCCTGGTGAAGTTGTAATTAGGTTGTGATGTCGAGATGAAAAGTTGCTTGGTGGGTATCATGTTGTGCGGTATGGCGAGCCTGCTTTCGGCTCTGCCGGTATTCGCCCTTGATGTGGCGGTCTCTGAACCGGCCCCGGCTTACGGCTGGTTGCGGGATGATTCCCGTCAGTCGGCAAAAGTACTGGCTTTTCTGAAAGATGAAAATCAGCAGACTGAGCAGGCATTACAGCAGCAGACCTCGCTGGAACAGTCATTGCTGGCTGAGTGGCAGGCCCGTCAGGCCAGTGTGGCCGACCGGCCATGGCAGCTTGCCGGGTCGTACAATTATCGGCTCAGTTCAACGGCTCAGTCCCGGCTGCTGTTGCGGCAGGATGCCCGGACGGGAGAAGTCAACACAGCCGTTGATCTGACACAACGCAGCCAGCAGGCGGACTACTATCAGCTCGGCAACTGGCAGGTGAGTCCGGATCACCGCTATGTGGCCGTCACCGAAGATCGCCGGGGCGATCGCAATTACCGTCTGACGGTGATTGAACTGTCCAGCGGACGGGCTGTAGCAACGCTTTCAGAGCACGCCGCGACGGATCTTGTATGGAGTGCTGACAGCCAGAGCCTGTATTTCGTCGAAAATGAAGGCGGGACTTACCGTCCGTATCAAGTGGTGCGCTGGTCGCTGCCGCAGGCACGCAAAGCGATGCTGTTTCGCGAGCACAATCCGGCCTGGCTGGTGTCTGTCTATGCCGCGACAGCTGATCAGTATGTGATCATTCAGTCGAATAACCATGACAGCAGTGAGCAGCAGCTGGTGGACAGTAACAGCGGCAAGCGCCTGGCTACACTGCGGCCACGCGAATCTGGTGTGGAATATTATGCCGATGTGCGCCATGCCTCCCTGTTCCTGGTCAGCAACCGTGACGGTGACTTTCGTCTTTTTCGCGCGGCATTGAACGAGGGTGATGCCGCGAACTGGCAGCCACTCTGGCAGCCGGAACCCAATCAGCACATCAAGAACTGGCTGCTGTTTCCCGAGCACATAGTGCTGGAAGTGACCGAGAAGAGTACCAGTCGGGTGATCGTCCTTGATTATCAGGGCCGGAGCTTGTTTGACACCATCATCACCCCGGCAGGCGGTGTGGCCTGGCTGTCTGGCAACAGCAACCGCTATGGCCGCTCTGTGATGATCCGCAGCATGTCGCTGACCCAGCCACCGCAGTGGCAGGCGCTGGATCTTACCCGAATGCGCATTGCGACCCTGACCGAAGATCGTTATCCCGGCATAGATCCGGCCGCGTATCAGACTGAACAGATTGAGGTACGTCACGGCGGCGTTTCCGTTCCTGTGACACTGGCTTACCGTACTGACCGGCTCAATGAAAAATCGCCCGTCCTCCTCTACGGCTACGGGGCGTATGGCACACCGGTGCGTCCTTACTTCATGCCACAAATCATCAGCCTGCTGGATCGCGGGGTGATTTATGCGATCGCCCATGTCAGAGGCGGCGGGTATCTCGGCCCGCAATGGTATGCGCAGGGCAAGGGACACAATAAACCCAACAGTTTCGACGATTATCTGGCCGTGGCGCAAGGGATCAAAGCCTACCGCCAGGGGCGCGACAGGCCCATTCTGGCTCTGGGCGGCAGTGCCGGCGGTACCCTGATCGCCGGGGCGCTGAACCGGCAGCCGGCATTGTTTGCCGGCGCCGTACTGCAGGTGCCTTTTGTTGATGTGATAGCCACCCTGTCGGATCCAAGCCTGCCGCTGACCCGGCAGGAATATGCCGAATGGGGCGATCCCCGCGATCCGGCGCAGCTGGCGGTG
Source organism: Photobacterium halotolerans DSM 18316 (assembly GCF_000425165.1). Taxonomy (GTDB): domain Bacteria; phylum Pseudomonadota; class Gammaproteobacteria; order Enterobacterales; family Vibrionaceae; genus Photobacterium; species Photobacterium halotolerans. The sequence goes on along the minus strand of NZ_KE384322.1, from coordinate 119,868 downwards.
ATGAAAACATACAGCCCGAATGACAATATTTCGCCGCAGGCTTACCCGCCCATGCTGGTGACCGCCGGACTGTACGACACTCAGGTGCCTTACTGGGAACCTACCCGCTGGGTGATGGCAATTCGCGACCACAGCCGCAGCCAGGGCCCTTATCTGCTGCAGACCGATTTGTCCGGCGGCCACCGGCAGGATGCCCGGCAGGCGATGCGGCAGCAGGCCAGAGAGTATGCCTTCCTGCTGCGCCTGGCACCCACAGCGACACAGTCACCTTAAACCGTTTTGCCATTACAGCCTGTCTGGTTTCGCGGGAAGCCGGAGGGGCTGCTTTGACCTGATAAAACCTTAACCAATTAATTTTAATAACAAATTTCCCTAACAATTTTTCCTAACAACCGGAGTGTGCAACATGCAGTTGAAGCCTGTCCCCCTGGCTTTGTGTGCCCTGTCCAGTACCGCAGGCCTGATGAGTTTTCACAGCCTGGCCGCCCAGCAAGCGGAAGCCGAAAAAATGACGACTGTGGTGGTCACGGCGACCCGCATCGAGCAGCCGCTGTCTGAAACCAATGGCTCAGTGGCGGTGATCACCAGTGAGGATATTGCACGTGAGGGATCGACCGAGCTGTATGACGTGCTGTCTCATGAACCCGGTGTCAGCGCCAGCGGTGGCGCCGGACGTCCGCAAACTATCACGATCCGCGGCATGAGCGGCAACCGGATTGCGGTGATCAAAGACGGCGTCAAAGTCGCGGACGGCTATGGAGCCAGCGATCTGAACGATGTGGCCGGCCATAACAGCTTCGATCTGGGCGATGTCAAGCAGATTGAAGTGGTCAAAGGGGCGGACTCGTCGCTGTACGGCTCCGGTGCCATTGGCGGCGTAGTGGTGCTGACCTCGAAAACTGCGAGTGATTATCTGGGCAGTGAGGAGCGCTATGCCGGTCTGGAAGCCGGTTACTCGGGGATCAGTGATAAGTACACCTCGACCCTGACCACGGCAGCACGGCTGGGCGACACGGCGCATCTGGTGCGCCTCAGCTACTGGCAGGGCAGTGAGAGCAAAAACCATGATCAGTCACTCTATCTCAGGGATATTGACGGCTTCAATGCGGCCCTGAGCAGTGAATGGTTTTTGAATGACAGCTGGATGCTCAAAGGCAAGGCAGAGTATTACCAGCAGCAGATGAGACGGGAGCAGGGAATACCCCCGACTCAGCCGGACGGCGGCGGCTGGCAGGCCAGCTCATTTCTGGAAGAAGGGGAGACGAGCACCTTGTCTGTCCGCGCAGGGGCAGAATGGGAAGGGGAAGCCCTGCTGGCCGAGCAGGCGGATATCAATCTGTACTACCGCCAGACAGACACCCTGAGCGATAAAGATATTGCGATGCAGCGGACGCAGGAAGGGCTGGTGTTCAAACGCCGTCAGTCTGAACGCCGTGCATTTAATGATCATCTGATCGGCTTGTCAGCCGATTTGCAGCAGCGGGCTGCGCATGGCGAGGTTGAGCACGCCATCGCCTGGGGGATGGAGCTGGAATCCATGCTCCATGAGCGTCCGGTCAGCAAGCGTGTTGCCGACTGGAGCGGGGATACGCAGCAAGACTCTGTGCCTTTTGCCTCGGCCCGAACCCATAGCCTGGGAGTGTATCTGCATGATGATATTCACTGGGGCAAATGGAACCTGGTGCCGGGCCTGCGCTTCGACTATCAGCAGATGTCGTCTGAAGTGAACGACAGCATTGGCGGCTATCCACTGCACGAGCTGAGCAGCAGTGAGCTGTCACCCAGTCTGTCGCTGGCCTACCAGTGGACAGCGGATCTGAATGCCTACCTGAGTTACAGCCATGGTTTTCTCGCGCCTTCCTATGCCAAGGCCTACGGTTTTGTCCCGCATCTGTCGAGCGATCTGGGCAATTTTGTGATCCGGCCGAATGCCGATCTGGAGGCGGAAACCAGTGACAACCTGGAACTGGGAGCCAAATACGATGACGGCCAGTTCGCTGTGTACGGCGCGGTGTTCTATTCGGTATTCGACAATTTCATCAGTGAGAAAACCATCGGCTGGAACGAAGCGGCTAAGTACGCCGAAGTGCAGTATCAGAATCTGGACGGGGTGAAAACCTACGGTGCCGAGATGAGCGTCAGCTACTGGTTCAGCGAGCGCCTGAACCTTGTCAGCAAGCTGGGCATTGTTGACGGCGAGGATGAGCACGGCGAGCCGATCCGCACTCTGACGCCGCTGGAAGGTAACAGCATGCTGCTGTATCAGCAGGACAGCTGGCAGGGTTTCGTGCGGGTCAATTATGCCGGTGCGATGGACAAAGTGCCTAGCTGCCAGGATGAGCTGGGGATAAGCCAGCGCTGTGCCGCCACGTCAGGCTGGATGACGCTTGATGCCGGCGCGGGATTTAACCTGAGCCCGGATTTTCGCATCAATGCCTCGGTGCATAACCTGTTCGATCGCCAGTACACCCGGTATCAGGATGTGGCGGGTGTGAGCGAAGCTCAAACCACCTTTTCAACTGAGCCGGGCCGCTATTTCAGCGTCAACGCCAAGTACCGCTTTTAAGGAAAGCCGCAATGAGACGATTTTTTCTGACGGCGGCCGCGCTGCTCTGCAGCCAGGCTCAGGCTCAGCATCTGCTCTATCCGCTTGATAGTGCTGCGATTCACGACAGTGATGCGGCGCTGGCGTATGTGCAGTCCCGCTATCCGCACACAGAGTCGCTGGTGCTGCGTTACACCCGCCAGAGCCTGCTGGGCAGCCATTACAATTTTGTTCAGCAAGATGCTCTGGGCCGGCCCTGTGAAGGGGCGATGGTGGTGACCACAGATCAGCATGGCCAGCTGTACCGTGTTTTCAACACCCTGCTCGATGAAACGGCAAACTGTGCTCTGAACCAGCCGCTGCCGCCACGGCCGCACACCTTGCTGACGCCGCCGGAGGGCGAGCGGGTTCAGACGGCCATGACAGTGTTTGATCCGGATCCGCGCACCGCAACGGGGCGGGCGATTGAAGCCGGCCATGCCAATGTCGATGAGATTGTGATTCCGGCAGAAGCCTATCAAAGCGTCACAGGTGTTGAGGTGACCCGCAAGGACGGCCAGCTGTATCTGGCCAACGACAGGGTGATGGCGGTCGATATTACAACCATCACAGATCTGGCGCTCGGGCCGCAGCAGGGACTGGTGTCAGTGGCCGATAGCGAAGGTTTTGCTTTTACTCGCCAGGACGCGGCGTTTCGGGACGTCAATGCGTTTTACCACCTGGATCATTCGCTGCAGTACCTCGAAAGTCTGGGTTTTCGCGGTGAGTTGGCAGTGTTTCGCGCCCCGCTGAAAATCGATGCGTAGGGCCAGAGTAGCAATAACTCCACTTACCTGACAGATGCCGGGATCCTGGCGATGGGAGTCGGGGGTGTTCCGGACAGTGAGGATGCCGACGTGGTGCTGCATGAATTCGGGCATGCCATCAACCATCAGCTGGTTCCGGACTGGAAAGGCGGAGACAGCGAAGCCATAGGTGAAGGTTTCGGCGATTACTGGGCCGGGGCTTACAGCTTCTGGGTTCAGCGGGATCGCAGCGAACGCTTTGAGCTGGATGTGTTTGCCAACTGGGACGGCGCGGTCGGTGCGCTGAAAGCGCGGCGCTCGCTCAATGATCAGGAAGCACGCTATTACCCGGAGATGGAGTACCGGGCGCATGTTTCTGTGTTCGGTACCCTGGGTGATCAGCTGTGGTCGACGCCTTTGTTTCAGACACTGAAGCAGGCCGAAGCCGTCTATGGCGAAGCGGCGTTTGATGAATTTAACCGTGTGGTGTTCGAAGGGATGGCCGGGATGGGTTTTGGCATGAAAATGAGCGATCTGGCCCGTTCTACTGTCGATGCCGCGCAGCGTCTCTATCCGCAGAAAAGCTATGCCAGCTGGCTGGCCGACAGATTCAGGCATCATGGCATTCTGCGCGATGCCGTGGTGCTGGATCAGACCGCGTCGGCGCTGGCGGTGACGGACAATAATCAGACTCAGTTGTCGGTCGCTCTGGTTAATGCCAGCGAGCAGACTCTGGCGGCGTTGCGTGCCGAACTGGCGATACCTGCACTGAACTGGCATCAGGTAGTTGCTGCTGATCACCTGGCTGCCGGTGCGATCAGCCGGGTTAATGAGCCGATCCGTATCCCGCAGGCGCTGCAGTGCGGGGAAAGCATTGCGCTGACGGCGGACATCAGCGTCACCGCCGATCCGGCACAGCAAACCCAAAGCAGCCAGCAACAGCTGAGTTTCAGCTATGGCGTGCCTGTCTTGTCGCAACCTCTGCAGCTACTGAATCAGGCGCTGCCGGATGCCCGCCAGATCAATGAAGGCGGCAAGATCCTGCTGGGAGAAGCACTGTTCGCGCTGAAAGTGCCTGAAGGCACCGCCGATGTTTCTCATGATTTCGGTATTCAGCTGTCTGTTTCTCATGCCCGTTTTTCCGATCTGAAGGTGGTGATCCGTACGCCTTCAGGCCGGAGTTTTCCTCTGCTGGACTACCAGGCCTATCCGCTGACGGACAAAAGCTACACCTTCACTCTCAGCAATACGCCGGCACTGGCGCAGTTGCAGGGCGAGCCTATGGCGGGCAACTGGGTGCTGGAAGTGACTGACAGGGCCACGGGACAGAGCGGCCAGCTCAGATCCTGGGGGATAGGAGCAGTGACTGGGTTTGACTGCGGTGAAACCGACACCGCAGCGAAACCTGAGGATAAACCAACCGCAGACAATACAGCGCAGCCTGACAACCAAAGCGCGTCCGGCGGTGGTTCGCTTGGGCTGTTCAGTCTGCTGTTTTTTGCTGTGATGGCGTTGCTGAGACGCCGCCTATTGAATGTTAATAATAAGTGAGAGTCAGATGAAATCTTTACAACTAGCAGCATTGCCGGTTGCGCTGACCATGGCCCTGAGCGGATGTAATGGCTCAGGTTCTGGCAGCAGCAAGGCAGATGATCAGGGGTTGCCGACTTATGATGTCAGCGGGCGCGTATCGTCGGCCAACCTTGGCCTGCCGATGACGGTGTGTGCCGATATCAACCGCGACTGGGTGTGCGGAACCGATGAACCTGCGGTCAGCTCCAATCAGTATAACTTCACCCTCAGCAGCACTGATATCCGGGTGAAAACCTCGCCCTTGCTGGTTCAGGCCAGCCCGGCGGTCTCGGCCCGCTCCTCGGCATCGTCATCTTTGAGTCTGGCGGCCCCGGCTGCCCGCGAGAACGCCTTCACCCTGATCAACGGGGTGACTACGCTGGTTATGGGTGAAATGCTGGCTGGTGCCAGTCTGGATGCCGCCGTTGCAGCGGTCAGCAACAAGCTTAAAGCTCTGGGGATAACCCCGCCGTCGGATCTGCTGGCTGGCAGTGATGATGTGGCTCTGGCAGAGCTGGATACTCAGCTGGTGGCGCTGTTCGGGCAACTGGATGCCAGCAGCGACGATTATGCGGCTGCGGTTGCCGGTGCAGCCAAAGGCCTGGTGGCTTACGGCCCGGATCTGCTGGCCGGTACGCTGAGTGCCAGCCAGATCCAGGAAATAGTGGCGCTGGGCCGGATGTCCGGCAACGCGCTCAATGATACCGGCATGGTGCAGCACCTCAACCTGTCGAGCGGGCTGATGTCTGATCAGCCTGACAGCGGCACACCGGGTCAGGATGCCAGCTTCGGGCTGGATGTGACTGACGGCGGTTTTAAATTTACCAAGCTGGACGAGAAGGGGCAGCCGCTGCCGCAAGACAGTGTCAGCTGGCAGTGTGTCAAGGATGAGCGAACCGGGCTGATCTGGGAAGTCAAAGCCGATGACAAGAGCTCGTACCGCGACAAGCATCGTGTGTTTGCGCTGGAAACCGAGACTGTCACTCCCCATGCCGAGGAAATCGCACTGGCTTCGTGCAACACAGATCATCTGGCAGCCTGTACCACGCAGGCGTACAGCGAGAAACTGAATGCCTCCGGCTACTGCGGCCAAACCAGCTGGCGGCTGCCGACCATGAATGAGCAGTATGATTTGCTGGATTTCGGCGAAACGGCGACGGATGCGGCAGGCAACACCTATGGTCTGAAGGTGCAGTTCTTCAACGATCAGACTATCGGCAGCGACGATTTACCCTATGGCTTCTACTGGTCTTCAACTCTGCTGCGCACCGATCCGGGTTACACCGCCGGGAAAGCCATTACTTATCTGACCCAGATGAGCGGTGCGGATGGCGGCACCGGGCTGGGTGAGTTAACGGCATATCAGGCACTCTGTGTGCCGGGTGAAGAGTGCCTGTCACCGAATGTGATGGCCGTTCGTATGGTTGCGGAATAAGGAATTAAATCATGTTGAAAAAGATTGTTGGGACGCTGTTGTGTGTGTTGTTTTCAGCCAATGCAATGGCGGCATTTCAGTCCTGCTATCAGGACATCCCGGGCAGCGCACCGGATATCCGCTTTAAAGAGAATGACAACGGTACAGTAACGGATTTGCAGACCAATCTGGTCTGGCGCCGCTGCCTGCTGGGAACCCGCTGGGATCAGCAAACGCAAACCTGTGAGGGGACACCGGAAGCTTACAGCTGGAAGAAAGCGCTGTTCCAGATTGATCTCAACGAGAAAAGCGCTGTGATTGACGGTGTGTCAGGCTGGCGGATGCCCAACATCAAAGAGCTGGTCAGTCTGCGCGAAGTGGCCTGTCTGGCACCGGCGGTGAACCTGAAGGCGTTTCCGGGACTGATCCGTACTGAAGAGGAGCAGTGGGCCATGACGTCTACTGTCTGGTCCTCGACACCCCATGCGCAAAGCCAGACCATACTGACCTTTGGTATCAGCGATGGCACTGTGGTGCATTACGGTTACCAGGATTTTGATTTCGGGGTCTTGCTGGTGAGTGATAACGCGCAGTAATTCAGGCTGTGGTGCCGCTCAACATCCAAACCCCACAGTGCGTGGGGTTTGGTGTGTTCAGGGCTGGCTGGCAGGTCAGGATTTCAGCGTAAACTTCTGTGTCCACTGCTCCAGTTCATGATACAGACGGGTTAGCGAGCGGGTACTGCTATGGCTTTGACTGACCACGTCAGACAGCTGGTTACCGTTTTCTTCAATCATATTGATACGTGCTGAGATATCGTCGCTGACCTGTGTCTGCTCGGCGGCCGCGGTGGCAATCTGGTGACTCATTTCGGTAATGCTCTCCAGCGCTGAGACTATCTGGTTCAGTGCATCTGAAGCTTCCTGAGATTGCTGCACCGTGGACTGGCTGGTCTCGGCACAGGTTTCCATGGTTTGAATGGCATTGCGCGATCCGCTTTGCAGGCGGCTGATCATTTGCTGAATTTCCTTGGTGCTGTTTTGCGTGCGACCCGCCAGATTACGGACTTCATCGGCCACGACCGCAAAACCGCGTCCCTGCTCGCCGGCACGGGCTGCTTCAATCGCGGCATTCAAGGCCAGCAGGTTAGTCTGCTCAGCGATATCACCGATAACCTCCAGCACTCTGGCGATACTGTTCACTTCGGTATCCAGATGAGATACAGCCTGACTGGCGATGCCTAACTGATCAGCCAGTCCCTGGATATTGTTAACGGTGGAGAGGATCAGGTTCTGAGTGACCTGGCTTTGCTGATCGGCACGCTCAGTATTGCTGGCCGTTTCACTGGCCGATTCGGCGACATTATTCGCTGAAGAGGCCATTTCCGTCATCGCAGTGGCAATCATGACGGTGGACTGCTGCTGGCTGTCGGTCAGGCCGGTAATCATGCCGGAACGCGACGATACCTGATCAATTTCGCTGCGCAGCGCCGACATGGATTGCTTGAGATTATTGATCAGTTCTGCCAGCGACAGGCTCATGGTCTGGACGGCATAGTAAATGCTGCCCGGCGCCGCCCGGTGGGCAAAATGCGTGGTGATCTTGCCATCGGCCACAGCCTGAACCGCGGCCTGCACATCGTCGGGTTCGCCGCCCAGCAGGTTAATAATGCGCTTACTGGCAAAAATCAGGACGCTGAGAATGGCCACTGTGATGAACAGGCACAGAACCAGCTTCCAGCTGGCGGTTGACCAGAAACGCTGGTTGACTTCGTTATAGCCAATCCCTGTCCCTACATACCAGCCCCAGTAAGGCGTCTGGCGGGCGATGGAAAATTTTTCTTCAATGCTGCCGTCGGGCTGTTGCTGGGTCCAGGTATAATGAGCAAGCTTGCCCCCGCTGGTTGCCACAGCCTGCTTGAGAATGTTACCGACACTGTTACCTTGGCCGTCTTTGAAGTCATGGAAGCTGGTGCCGTGCAGCTGAGGATCCAGCGGCGCAGCAATAAACATCAGCTTGCTGTCGGCCACGTAGACATATTCGTTGTCTTTATAGATATTTTTTTGCAGCAGGCGGGTCGCCAGTGCTTTGGCCTGAGGCTCATCGAGAATGCCTTCCGCAGACATCTTCTCGATTTCAGTCAGGATATTGTAGGTGCTGCTAAATAACTGCGTGACTCTGGATTCATTGTCCTGATTGCTGGCCATTCGCAGCGTCCACAGGCCAGTCATCATAATAAATAATAAAGCGAACAATATGATGCCGGATAGCCAATATGTTTGTGTCCTGAGTTTCATTCCCTGCTCTCTTGGTAATGCATAAGAGGCCTCCTGACATGCGGTAAGGAGGAGTTATTTTTCATCGTAAAAAAATAGTAATTCAGGTTGCGAAACGTTCAGAGAAGGAAAGTGACAAAACATGATCTGGCTTAAGAGGATAAGTTTTAGCTATTTACCTTTTGAGTGAACTATGGTTACTGATTGATATAACAATAGTGTTCCGGGCTGGTAAGGGCAGGTGCTGCAGAGCGAACAAAGGGTGGTATTTTACAGCCCATACCACCCAGAATCCGGTTAGTTTAACTGCCAGACATCGGCCTGACCGGGCTGATCGCCTTTCGTCCACCATTTCGCCGTGTAGAGCTGGCCCTGATAGATGACTTTGTCGCCGGCCACATACACCTGACTCGCGAGCCACTCAGGGGCCGCCGGAACCACTTTGATATCCAGCTGGTAGGTGTATCCCTGATTTTTCAGGTAAACCTGATTGCCAAAGAGATCCTGAGTATCAAAAGCAATGGCGCCGTTAGTGTCTTGCTTGCCGACCTGCACCATTTGCGGATAAGCCTGATTGACTGTGGCAGCCAGCGTTTCGGCCCAGACAGCCTGAGACTGATTGGCGGTGGTAATGGCTAACTGCTCTGAGACGGTTTCCTGGCCATTGTGGTCAAAAATACGGAACCAGGCTGACTCACCGGGCTGGGCCAGATCTGTTGCTTTGACATAAGCGCCCGCGCTGGTCCAGCTATCCGGTTGTCCGCTGTCTGTACCTGCAAAGCGGATATCACTACAGTTATAGAAACCTTCCCCTGCCGGGTCTGCGCGCTGCCAGCGTGTAAACAGCACGGCATCACCGGTACGATCCGTCGGCAGGGTGATGGTCATCTGGTAATACTTGAGGCCATTAATTGTGGTAGTGGGCACATTACCAAACTCTGCCACCAGATCCAGATCAGCCCAGGCAAGCGCTTGTGCCGCGCTGTCAAAGCCAGGTTTGCTCAGATAAAACTTCCAGAAGCTGGGGCTATGTGGTGTTTCAGCCCGGTAGAGCAGTGTCAGCTGACCATTGTCAGTGAGCTCCACCAGAGTTTTCTGCCAGTAAGGGGAGGGGAGATCGATGCCGGATTTTTTATTATCGGCACCTGAACAAAGCGAGCCATCAGGAAGGGCTTGCTCGACCGCCGTCTGATTATTGTAATCTGAGACCAGCCGGGAAAATTCAGGCTTCTGGATAAAAGGGTACCAGCCCGATTGCAAAAAGGCGGCGCGGCAGGCGGCGTTTGGAATGGTAGAGCCGTCTGTTGAATCCCAGTAACCCCCGTCACGATCGCAGATTTCCTGTCTGGCCGGCGGATAGTCCATATATCCATGGGCGTGGGCCGTGGCTGACAGTGAGCTGAGCACTGAGGTGATGCCAAGACACAGCAGCCCTTTCCTCCATGAGGCGTATTGAACCAACATTTTCTCTCCTTAAAACAAGTTTAATAGTGCGTGATTGCATTTAAGGGTTTGGACGAGGAGTGTTCAACAGGCAAATCAAAGAATGTAAAGAAGGGAAGTGACTCAAAATCTTGCATCATAATTTGCATCGCGTATTAAATACTTGGGAGTAAAAGCCGGTTTTGATTAGCCACTGCAGCTGTAGTTAATTGATAAAAAACACATGAACCACTCATCGGGGGTGATAAAAAGCGAGCAGGAGGCGATACAACATGTTTGGGCAACCTGCCAGATAGAGATGCACCTTTACGGGCAGGCAGATGTCAGGGAGGCAGATAAAGAAAAACCCCGGTCTTTCGACCAGGGCTTCTGAAGTGGCTCTCCTGCTGGAGTTAACGTGGCCGGCCAGGCCAGCGACAATGAATGCGTAGCATTCAATATGTCGGGATGTCGGGTGATGGATTGTTGGCGAGGGGATAATAACGCTGGGTAGAGACGTTTAAAGGGACGCATAAAGAAAAACCCCGGTCTTTCGACCAGGGCTTCTGAAGTGGCTCCCCCTGCTGGACTTGAACCAGCGACATACGGATTAACAGTCCGCCGTTCTACCGACTGAACTAAGGGGGAATTGTATGGTGCCTCGAGGCGGAATCGAACCACCGACACGAGGATTTTCAATCCTCTGCTCTACCGACTGAGCTATCGAGGCAGAACAAAGATTAACATCTTCGTTTTGCTGTTTGGCTCCCCTGCTGGACTTAACGTGGCCGACTAGGTGCGGCCGGCCAGGCCAGCGACATTGAGCACATAGTGCTTACCAGTTTGGAGGATATACACTGCAATTAAGCAATGCATTTAATTGGCTCCCCCTGCTGGACTTGAACCAGCGACATACGGATTAACAGTCCGCCGTTCTACCGACTGAACTAAGGGGGAATTGTCTTGCTTTATAGTGTCAACAAAACACCATAAAATAATATGGTGCCTCGAGGCGGAATCTACCGCGCCCGGCCAGGGACCGACACGTTGTCGCATCGCGACAAACAGATATCGTTGCTGCTTTGTAGCACCATAAGTTTTTAAATATGGTGCCTCGAGGCGGAATCGAACCACCGACACGAGGATTTTCAATCCTCTGCTCTACCGACTGAGCTATCGAGGCAGGGCAAAGCATTAACTGCTTCACTCTAAATAAATGGTGCCGACTACCGGAATCGAACTGGTGACCTACTGATTACAAGTCAGTTGCTCTACCTACTGAGCTAAGTCGGCACACGAATTTGGCTCCCCCTGCTGGACTTAACGCGGCCGGCCAGGCCAGCGACATTGAGCACATAGTGCTTACCAGTTTGGAGGACATACACTGCAGTTAAGCAATGCATTTAATTGGCTCCCCCTGCTGGACTTGAACCAGCGACATACGGATTAACAGTCCGCCGTTCTACCGACTGAACTAAGGGGGAATTGTCCTGCATTATGACGTTACCAGAACACCATAAGGAAATATGGTGCCTCGAGGCGGAATCGAACCACCGACACGAGGATTTTCAATCCTCTGCTCTACCGACTGAGCTATCGAGGCAACGGAGCGCTATTAAACGGGTTTTGGCCTTCATCGTCAATACCTTTTTCCATAAAAAAGTGCGAATGTCGATTGCTTGCTCGCTTTTTGTTCGCTGAGGTTCAGGAGTCGGCGTTATTCCGGCCATTGAGCGCAAAGTTATTACTCTGTATCAGATTTTTCCGTTATGAAACTCTTTCTGATAGCGGGTCACTTTCTCTAAATAACGACGAGCTTCTGCTTTGGGATGCTTGTTTGTTAACGCCCAATAAACCTGATTCGGCTGCAGCTGGTTTAAATCCTGCATCGCCCGTTTGCGGTTACGGTTGAACGCGCTCAACACCCCACCGGTTCCGCCATTGTAGGCTGAGATCATGCTGTAATGCAGCGACAGCGGGTTGCGGACCTCTTTCAGATAGCGGTTTTGCAACAGGTAAAAATAGGCGGTGCCTGTATCGATATTTTTCGCCGGATCAAACAGATACTGCGGGGAAGGCTGCCCGGCTTGCTTTTTCACCAGCTTAAAGACATCCGCCCCGGCGGTTTTCGGCACAACCTGCATCAGGCCATAGGCATTGGCCGGGCTGACGGCATAAGGGTTGAAGCTGCTTTCAGTTTTAATGATGGCGTAAATGAGGTCTTCTTTAATGCCATAACGGCGAGAGGCATCCCGCACTATGTCGGCGTATTTGTAGCTTCGCTTACTGACGTGGTCTGCCACCATGGGAATATCGACGTAATAGGCCTGCTGAAAGCGAACCTGCTTCTTCTTGAGCTGATTGTTGACCAGATATTCAGCATAGCGTTTAGCCCGCCAGGACCATTCAATGGACTTTCCATCCTGATCCAGCACCTGACCAAGTAAGAACGGGCTGCCACTCAGGGCGAAATCCTGGGCAGAATACAGATCCACCTCAGCGGGATCGGCGGGAGTGAGCAGTGTGGTTGCGATCGCATTGATCAGATGCTGTTTGGGATTGGTGGTCGCGACCGTTTCAATGGTCACAACCCCTTTGTCGAAGTCGACATGGGCCCGGCTCTGGTAGCCATCGGTATATTTGACGTAATGGCGCTTACTGGCAATCAGGACGTTATCATCCCCCCAGCGCTGCTTAACCTGGCCGCTGAAACTATGGATCAGACGATCAAGAGCCGCGGTATCTTTGGTAAATTGTCCGGGCAATGGCGCCAGATTTTTGGCAAACCGATTGGTCGGTGCGTAATTCACACCGTAGATATTTTCAATCAATTCACGGCTGCAGCCACTCAGGCTCAGTGCCAGTACGGCAAGAAGGAGTGTTTTTTTCATGTTATTCATATAAAAAATGACATCACTTGCTTTTGGCAAATAATGTCATTTTATTATTGTTCACGGTACGTTTTTCAGGCATTGGCGCCTGAGAACGTGACATTCGTGCACATGAAACCTGCGCTGAGTGTTACTCGCTCGGTGGCGTATAACCGTCGATGACAACATCCTGACCTTCGAACAGGAACTTCACCATTTCTGCTTCCAGCAGCTTGCGGTGCTCCGGATCCATCATATTGAGTTTCTTTTCGTTGATCAGCATGGTCTGTTTGCTTTGCCATTCAGCCCAGGCTTCTTTAGAGATGTTATCGAAAATACGTTTACCCAGTTCACCTGGATACAGTTGGAAATCCAGACCTTCAGCGTCTTTCTTCAGTCGGGCACAAAATACAGTACGGCTCATGGGATCCTCAGTTAGCTTATTTGCCAGTCATCAAAGACTGGTCACTGGTTTCTTTCCACTAGTTTCTCGGTTATCCCGTCACGATTCAAGCTCGTAACGCAGGCTTTCCAGAATTTGTACCACGGGGGCGGCTAATCCTACCTGTGGTGGGTTGAGCAGGTTATACCATTGCCCGTGGTGACTGTCGTTGATCATGGATGGCAATTGGGTGAGCTGGTATCGCAGCGGCACTATGTCGAGATGATAGTGACTGAAAGTATGACGAAAAGCGTTGAGGTGCTCAGCCTTCAGTGCGTCAGATACCGACGCGCCAAGGCGCTGGGTGAGCAGTGGCTGGATATTTTCGCTGTCGTGTTGCGGAAAGCACCATAATCCGCCCCAGATACCGACAGGAGGCCGCTGTTCCAGCCAGACTTCACTGCCATGCTGAAAGATGGCAAACCAGGTCTGCTTTTCCGGCAGGGTTTTCCTGGGCTTCTTACCCGGAAAATCGGCCTGACGGCTTTGTGCTTTCGCCTGGCAGAGATCGGCCACCGGGCAGAGTTCGCACTTTGGCTTGCTGCGGGTACATATCATCGCCCCCATATCCATCATGGCCTGGTTGTAGCGCTCCACGCCCTCCGCCGGGGTGTTCTTCCCGGCAATTTCCCACAGGGCGTTTTCGACCGGCTTTTTCCCCGGCCAGCCTTCTATGGCATAGCAACGGGCCAGCGTCCGTTTTACGTTGCCGTCTAAAATCGGATGATGTTGTTTGAGAGATAACGAAAGCACGGCTCCTGCTGTGGAACGACCCACGCCTGGCAAGGCCATAACCTGCTCAATCGTTTCCGGGAACTTACCATTGTGTTCAGACACTATCTGCTTTGCGGCTTTGTGCAGGTTTCGGGCCCGGGCATAATAACCCAGACCCGTCCACAGATGCAGAACCTCGTCCTGATCGGCTTCGGCCAGATCGCTGACAGTAGGGAAGCGCGCCATGAAACGTTCAAAGTAGGGAATGACAGTGGCGACCTGGGTCTGTTGCAGCATGATTTCAGACAACCAGACTTTATAGGGCGTTTTGTTGTGCTGCCAGGGCAGGGTTTTGCGGCCATATTTGTCGTACCAGACCAGAATGGCGTCAGAAAAACGAGTACTCACAGGGGATTGCTCACTTTATTATCGAATTGGTGCAGGCAAGTTTGCGTCTGCGGTGCTGATTGCAACACAAAGCGCTGCCGGCTTCAATCTGTCAGGGCACTTGCACTCGGCCGTGAACTTTGGATAATGCCGGATCCATTAGTGCCAAACACTCCACATTTTAGGTAAGGACCCATGAGCCAAGAATCCAGAACAAACGCTGACGTCACTCTGACTGAATACACAGAAGACGGTAAGCTGGTACGCAAGATCCGCAGCTTTGTGCGTCGTGAAGGTCGTTTAACCAAGGGCCAGCAACTGGCGCTGGAAAATAACTGGGCGAACATGGGGATCGATTTTGACAAGCAAGCACTGAACTGGACTGAGGTTTATGGCCGTGAAGGCCATGTGGTGCTGGAAATTGGCTTTGGTATGGGCGCCTCTCTGGTTGAGATGGCAAAGAATGCGCCGGAGAAAAACTTCATCGGTATTGAAGTGCACAGCCCTGGCGTCGGCGCCTGTCTGATGGCCGCCGAAGCGGAAGGCCTGACAAATCTGCGTGTGATGTGCCATGACGCCGTTGAAGTGTTTGAGCATATGATCCCGGATGGCAGCCTGGATACAGTGCAGTTGTTCTTCCCTGATCCGTGGCACAAAGCCCGTCACCATAAGCGCCGCATTGTACAGCCTGCTTTTGTGGAAATGGTACGTAAAAAGCTGAAAATCGGCGGTATTTTCCACATGGCAACAGACTGGGAAAATTACGCAGAACACATGGTGGATGTGATGAAAGCGGCGCCTGGTTATGAGAATACCGCACAGGATGGCGATTATATCCCCCGGCCTGAAGAGCGTCCGCTGACCAAGTTTGAAGCCCGCGGGCATCGACTGGGTCACGGTGTGTGGGATATGAAGTTCGCGCGAACAGAATAATGTGCTATGGTTCAAAGCCATTCAGGAGCAACATAGAGTAAGATGTTGACCCGAAAACATTATTAGCCTGAAAAGCCAGCCTCTGAGTTGGCTTTTTTGTCCTCTGGAGACAGTGAATGAAGCCAAATAAGCAGTTGCTGAATGACATTCTGGATGAAGTCAGACCCTTAATCGGCCAGGGCAAAGTCGCGGATTACATCCCTGCGCTGGCACAGGTTCCCGCCAACAGGCTTGGCATCGCAGTCTGCTATAACGACGGTGAAATTATTCAGGCCGGCGACAGCGAAGAAGGCTTCTCAATTCAGTCGATCTCCAAAGTGCTGAGCCTGACTCTGGCCATGACACTGTATGAGGCGGATGAAATCTGGTCCCGGGTCGGTAAAGAGCCGTCAGGGCATGCGTTCAATTCAATGATCCAGCTGGAGCTGGAGCAGGGAATCCCGCGTAACCCTTTCATTAATGCCGGTGCGCTGGTGGTGTCGGATCTGCTGCACAGCCGCCTCTCAGCGCCGCAGTACCGGATGCTGGAGCTGGTGCGCAGTCTGGCGTGTAACCCGGATGTCGCTTACGACAAGGACGTGGCAGCATCGGAAATGCAACACAGTGATCGCAATGCGGCCATCGCCTATCTGATGCGGGCGTTCGGCAATTTCAAAAACGATGTTGTGCCTGTGCTGGGTAATTATTTCGGCTACTGTGCGCTTAAAATGAGCTGTGTTGATCTGGCCCGCACTTTCAGTTACCTGGCCAACAAAGGCATGCCACTGGGCACAGATACCCCGCTGATTTCGCCCACGCAAAGCAAACAAATCAATGCACTGCTGGCAACCTGTGGTCTGTATGATGGTGCCGGTGAGTTTGCCTATCGTGTCGGCATGCCGGGTAAATCCGGGGTTGGCGGCGGTATTGTCGCTATTGTGCCTGGGGAAATGTCGATTGCGGTCTGGTCGCCCGAGCTGGATGCCTCGGGCAATTCAGTGGCCGGCACCGCCGCACTGGAGCTGCTGGCAGAGCGGATTGGCCGCTCTATTTTCTGATCGTACCCGATCTTTTGTGTCTGCAAGTGGCCATCGCTGGCAGCAGGCTGCCAGCGAATAATTGCCTTGTTACTGGTCTTCCTCGACAAAAGCGGCCAGTAAATCATTCAAAAAGAGCTTTCCCTGTTCGGTGATTTGCCAGCTGTCGCCTTGATCCAGCAGATATTGCTTGTCCAGCGCCCAGCTGATCGGCTGGCGAATACTGTCCAGCGACAGGCCAGTCCGCTCGACATAGTCCTGCTTCGGGCAGGCTTCCAGCAACCGGAAGCGGTTCATGAAAAACTCAAACGGCCGCTCTTCATCACCGACCTGGGTTTCCTGATCCAAATATGCCTTTTGCGGATTGAGATAACCGCGCGGGTGCTTCACTTTCACGGTACGGGTGATGCGGCCGTCAGCAAAGCTCACCTTGCCGTGGGCGCCGCAGCCAATGCCAAGGTAATCGCCAAAGCGCCAGTAATTGAGGTTGTGCTGGCACTGCATGCCGGGTTTGCTGTAACCGGAAATTTCATACTGCTGATAACCCGCCTCGGCCAGCAGCACATGGCCCTGTTCGAAAATATCCCACAGATCATCGTCATCCGGCAGGGTCGGCGGTTTGGAATAGAACAGCGTATTGGGCTCGATAGTCAGCTGATACCAGGACAGATGCGGCGGATTCAAGGCGATTGCTTGCCTGAGATCTGACATGGCATCTTCGACGGATTGATCCGGCAGGCCATGCATCAGATCCAGATTGAAGCTGTTCAGCCCGGCCTCTTCGGCCAGTGCGGCAGCGCGCACAGCTTCGCCTTTGCCGTGAATCCGGCCCAGGCGTTTGAGCTTGTCATCCTGAAAACTCTGCACCCCGATGGAAATCCGGTTGACGCCCACCTCGCGGTAAGCCTGAAACCGGCCGGCTTCCACTGTGCCGGGATTGGCTTCCATGGTGATTTCAATCTGGTCGCTGAACGGGATTCTGGCCTCAATGCCTGCCAGCAGCCGTCCGATCTCCGGTGCGGAAATCAGGCTCGGGGTGCCGCCACCGATAAAAATGGAGTGCAGAGCCCGGCTGCCATCAGCCAGCAGATAGCGATCAAGATCGATAGCCAGATCCTCAAGCAGAGCGTCGATGTAATCCAGCTCGGGAATGTCGTGCTTCAGCGCATGAGAGTTGAAGTCGCAGTAGGGACATTTCTGGACACACCAGGGAATGTGTACATACAGGCTCAGTGGTGGCGGTACTAACATCAGGCGTCCTTCAGGGCAGCAAAGAGGTGTTGCAAGGCTTTGCCGCGGTGTGACAATTGCTTTTTACGTTCAGGGGACAGCTCGGCTGAGGCGCAGTCGGCTTCCGGTACCCAGAAAACAGGATCATAGCCAAAGCCATTCTCACCTCTGGCCTGCTTAAGAATACGTCCTTCCCATTTACCGTGGCAAACCAGCGGTGTCGGGTCATCGGCATGGCGCATCATGACCAGTACACAGTGGAAGCGGGCGGTGCGTTCAGCATCCGGCACATCTTTCATGGCATCGAGCAGCTTTTCCAGATTCGCCTGATCGCTGGCGCCTGCTCCGGCATAACGGGCAGAGTAAATACCGGGTGCTCCTTTGAGGGCATCCACTTCCAGACCGGAATCATCAGCAATCGCGGGCAGACCGGTTTCTCTGGCGGCGTGACGCGCTTTGATAATGGCATTTTCAATGAATGTCGTGCCGGTTTCGGCGACATCAGAGACGTTAAGATCCGTCTGGGCGATGACCTCGAAACCGAAATCGGCAAGCAGGTTGGCCATTTCACTGACTTTCCCCTGGTTGCCGGTCGCAAGTACTAATTTGCTCATGAAGACTCCTGGTCTGTAAGGCTGGGGCGCTATGATACCCACAGCCAGAGCAAATGCCAAAGACAGAAAAGAAGCGTGCTCCTCCGCTTTTCTGCTGGCGCGGCTTATTCGGCGAAATAGGTCTGCTCGAACTGAATATTACCGCTGGTGGACTGGCGGGAGACATCAATATTAAAACGGAAGCGCTCCTCATTGGCATGGCTCAGTTCGGCAATGTAGTAGATAGCATCGCCTTCGCGTACTTCACGGAAAGTAAGGTTTTTCTCATTGCCGACCAGATTGCGCGCCGTTCCACTCACCTGTGCCGCCACGGCAGGTTTACCTTCGGCGCTGGTATCGAGCACAGTGACATTGATCAGGGCCGAATAGCGGCTGCGCTGAATGCGGTAGTTCTTTGCGATATCCGCCGTCAGGAAGGTAGACGGAAAGGTGGAATAATGAACTTCCAGCTCGCCGATGTTTTTGAGTTGTTCTGCCTGTGCTGGCAGGGCAAAAGCTATGGTTGCAATAATAGCAATCAGTAACTGTTTCATGGTGTTGTCCTTCTATCCTGTTGAAGTATGCCAGATGGAGTAAGACCTTACATTCTAAAGGGATAAAGCGTTAATTGTTTAAAGTATAGAGTGGTCCGCGGACGGCGTCTTTGCGGGAATCAGAATTACAGCAAGGCGCTGACGAGCGGGGGTATGGCTTGCGGTGCTTGTATCCGTACGAGTTTGTGCCGGCCCGTTTCTCCCTTTTCTATGATGATTTGTCCTTTGGCTACCCTGAACTGCTTGGCCAGAAATTTGACCAGGTGGCCGTTCGCTTTGCCGTCAACCGGCGGAGCCGTGATGGCAACTTTGATTTCGTCGCCATGAAGGCCGACAAACTGATCCCGGCTGGCCTTGGGTTGTACATAAAAGCGGATCATCAGATCCGCTTTATCGATACAGACAGGTGTCAGGCTCACAGCTGGAACCAGATAGGGCCAATCAGATCGCCCATCAGGATATTGGCGAAGTGCAGGCCAACAAAAAGCACCAGTACGCTCAGATCCAGGCCGCCAATGGCCGGAATGATGCGGCGGATTGGCGCTGTCATCGGTTCGGTCAGCTGATGCATCACGTACTCGATCGGGCTGCGTCCCTGGCTGACCCAGCTCAGGATGGCACGGATCAGCAGCACCCAGAACAGCAGTCCACCGGCCGCTTTGAGCAAGGATAATCCGGCGATCCAGAACAGATCCGGGCTGAATGCCACTCCGCCATTGGTCAGCACCACTTGCAACGCGATAAACTTTCCTACCGTGAGCAGGTAAGCAAACAGCACAGTGGCCAGATCGAGCGAGCCGATTGAAGGGATAACACGACGCAGTGGGCCGAGGACAGGCTGGGTGACTTTCACCACAAACTGGGAAAAGGGATTATAGAAATCCGCCTTGGCCCATTGCAGCCACAGTCGCAGCAGCACCACCATGATATAGAGATCAAAGAGGGTGCTGACTAAAAAAGCAATAGCATTCATATTGTTACCTTAAAATAATTTTTCCATTTCCTGTGCGCGGCTGACAGCGGCCTGCATGGCTTTGGCTACGATATCACTAAGTTGCGCTTCATTAAATGTGCGGATCGCCTCTGCTGTGGTGCCGCCTTTTGAGGTCACCTGTTCACGCAGGGTTGACAGCTCTGTGTCCGGGCTGGCGATCACCATGCCGGCTGCGCCCAGTGCGGCCTGCTGAACCAGTTCACGCGCGGTCTCTTTGTCAAACCCCTGACGGATCGCTTCGTTCTGCATGGCTTCCATGAACAGGAAAAAGTAAGCAGGTGCACTGCCGGCAGCGGCAATCACGCCATTGATCCCTGACTCTTCTGATACCCAGCAGGTTTTACCTACCGCTGCCATCAGGCTGTCAGAGAAATTACGATCCTGAGTGCTGACACTGGCATCGGCATACATACCGCTCATGCCTTTGCCAATCAGCGAAGGGGTATTGGGCATCACCCGCACCAGGCTGACTGTTGCTGCCAGCATCTCCTGCAGGCGAGCAACTGAGATCCCCGCAGCGATGGAGATCACCAGTTTGCCGTCAAAATCGATGGCTTGCAGCGGCTCACAGACACTGGCCATTAACTGAGGTTTGACCGCCAGTACGATGACCTCGGCTTGCTGGGCGGCGCGCAGATTGTCGCTGTCGGTATGAATACCGTATTCACGAGCCAGTGGTTCACGGCGCTCGGCACTTGGCGCGGTGGCGGTGATTTTATCGGCAGGATAACCGCTGGCAACCAGGCCGGCAATGATGGAGCGGGCCATGTTACCGGCGCCGATAAAAGCGATTGTACGTTGTTCCATGAGAAATCCTTCTGAACGTAATGAGCGCCTGATGCTTCAAGCGAATTTAACTGTAATCCCTGGCGCCAAAGATAGCGGTCCCGATGCGCACCATAGTGCTGCCGGCGGCCACGGCCGCTTCCATGTCGCCGCTCATGCCCATCGACAGGGTATCCAATCTGGCTTGCGGCAGGCGTTGCTGCAAAGCATCTCTGGCCTTTGCCAGCGCGGAAAAGGCGCTGAGCTGGCTGGTATAGTCGTCGGCTTTCTCCGGAATCGACATCAGCCCGCGCAGCTCTAGATTGGGTAAGGCGGCCACTTCAGCCGCCAGCTCTGCCAGCTCATCAAAGTCGACCCCCGATTTGGACGCCTCGCCACTGGTGTTGACCTGAAGCAGTATTTTCAGCGGCGGCAGTGTTGCCGGGCGCTGCTCGCTGAGCCGGCGGGCGATTTTGAGCCTGTCGACCGAATGCACCCAGTCGAAATGTTCGGCTATCGGGCGTGTTTTGTTGGACTGGACAGGGCCGATAAAATGCCAGACTAACGTTTGGTCAGACTGAGAAAAATACTGAATTTTCTCAACGCCTTCCTGAACATAGTTTTCGCCAAAGGCGTGTTGTCCCGCCGCAATGGCTTCAGCAATGGCGCTGACCGGTTTGGTTTTACTGACCGCCAGCAGTTGCACTGAATCTGTATCGCGGCCGCATTTTTCGCAGGCCTGCCGGATCTCGCGGGTGACCTGTGTAATATTTTGTTTGATACTACTCATAATTGATTCTTTAGGGAAAATGTATGGATATCACCGAACTACTGGACTTTAGTGTAAAGCATAACGCCTCCGATCTGCACCTTTCCGCTGGGGTATCGCCAATGATTCGGGTAGACGGTGATGTCAGGCCGCTCAGCATCCCGCCTCTGAGCCATGAAGAGGCGAACCGGCTGATCACTGACATTATGAATGACGGCCAGCGGCGTGAATATGAAGAAAGGCTGGAAGTGGATTTTTCTTTTGTCTTGCCCGATGTCGGCCGGTTTCGGGTCAATGCGTTCCAGCAGTCCCGCGGCTGTGCCGCGGTGTTCCGTACCATTCCTCAGTCTGTGCCTTCACTGGAAACCTTGCAGGTGCCTGAGGTGTTTTACCAGATTGCCCAGAGCCAGCGTGGTCTGGTGCTGGTAACCGGGGCGACGGGGTCAGGGAAATCCACCACCATTGCCGCTATGGTGGATCATATTAACACCCACACTCACCGCCATATTCTGACCATTGAAGATCCGGTGGAGTTTGTACATCAAAGCAAACGCTGTCTGATCAATCAGCGCGAAGTGCACCGGGATACCCACAGCTTTCAGAATGCACTGCGCTCGGCGTTGCGCGAAGATCCCGATGTGATCATGGTGGGGGAACTGCGCGATCAGGAAACCATACGCTTAGCGCTGACGGCGGCCGAAACCGGCCATCTGGTGCTGGGCACCCTGCACACCAGCTCGGCGGCCAAGGCCATCGACCGGATTATTGATGTCTTTCCCGGCAATGATAAAGCCATGGTGCGCTCCATGCTGTCGGAATCACTGCGGGCGGTGATTGCGCAGACCCTGCTGAAATGCCCCGGCGGCGGCAGGATGGCGGCCCATGAAATCATGCTGGCAACCCCGGCGATCCGAAACCTGATCCGGGAAGATAAAGTGGCGCAGATGTATTCCATGATCCAGACCGGAGCCGGGATGGGAATGCAGACGATGGAGCAGGCCGTTAACCGCTTAATGGCCCAAGGGTTGATTGAGCCTGAGGAAGCCGCCCGGGTGGTTGAGCGAAATCAGGGATTATGAGGCAGGACAACTAGCCATGAATTTGGATTTTATTCTCAGCCAGATGGCCGACAAGCAAGCGTCCGACGTGTATCTCACTGTGGCGGCGCCCTGCCAGCTGAAGATTAACGGGCGGCTGTGTTCACTCGGTGAATGTCTGTCGGCAGAACAGCTGACTGCTTTGTGCCAGCAGGCAATGTCTGCCGAGCAGTGGCAGAGCTTTGTCGGGCTCAAAGAAGCAAACTTTGCGCTGGTGCGCGGTGAGTGCCGTTTTCGTATCAGTGCCTTCTGGCAGCGTGAGCAGCCGGGCATGGTGATTCGCCGTATTGAAACCGTTATTCCCGACATGGATTCTCTCAGCCTGCCTGAACCCATGAAAGCCATGGCGCTGGCGAAACGGGGCTTGATTCTGGTGGTCGGGGCGACCGGTTCAGGTAAGTCAACTTCCATGGCCGCGCTGACAGGGCACAGAAACCGCCACAGCAGCGGTCATATTCTGACGGTTGAAGACCCGATAGAATTTATTCATCACCACCAGCAATGCATAGTGACCCAGCGCGAGGTCGGTCTAGATACCGCAAGCTATGAAGTGGCGCTGAAAAATTCTTTGCGCCAGGCACCGGATATGATTCTGATTGGTGAAATACGCAATCAGGAAACCATGGAGCATGCGCTCAATTTTGCCGAAACCGGCCATCTGTGCATGGCGACCCTGCATGCCAATAATGCCAATCAGGCGCTGGAACGGATACTGCATTTAGTGCCGAAAGAGCGGCGGGAGTCGTTTTTGTTTGATTTGTCGCTGAACCTGAAAGGGATACTGGCGCAACAGCTGATCCCCGATCCCTCCGGTGAGGGACGTCATGCGGTGTTTGAGTTACTGATCAACACGCCCAGAGTGTCGGATCTTATTCGGCGCGGAGAATTGCATGAACTGAAAGCCACCATGGGCAAAGGCCGTGAGCATGGCATGATCACTTTTGATCAGTCGCTGTATGCACTGTTCAGGCAAGGCAAAATCCGTGAGAACGATGCCCTCAGTTATGCCGATTCGGCTAATGACTTGCGCCTGATGATCAAAACCGGCCAGTCAGGCCAGAGCTCAGGTGGCGGGCTGGACGGGGTTACGATCCGGTTTGACTGATACCAGATACAGCCGGGGAGCTTTTGCCCACCCATGATCCCAGAGCGGATCAAGCTGTACAGCTTGTGATATTGTTACTCTTGCGTTAAATCTTTGTGATCCCCTTAGTGGTTTCAAAATAACCACCTTGCGCTCTGTTTACCCTCTCTCTATATGTATATACAAATAACGTGTAGAGGGAGTGAATAACATGGAACAATCTCAGTCTCGTGTCAGTGCATCGGATGCACTGGCACGTTTCCGCTTACTGTTTCTCAGTGCTGTCGGGATATTTTTCTTTTTCGTTCCAATTTCTGTGAATGGAAAATCGACTATCCCGCTGGATCATTTGGTTAGTCAAATCAAAGTCTGGCTGGGGAGCGGTGTTGCCTGGTATGCCTTTGCCATGATAGTGATAGGTGCTGTCTATCCTTTTGTTACCGGCCAATGGTCAAAGAGCCTGACAGATAAAGTCTTTTCTGTACTCAAAGTCATGGGCGCCGGCGCAGCACTGATGGCGGTAACAGGGGCTGGGCCAGAGTTTCTGCACAGCAAAGACATGCTGCCGTTTCTGTTCGAGAAGCTGGTGATCTCGGTCGGGCTTATCGTTCCTGTCGGGGCTGTTTTCCTGTCGTTTCTGGTCAGTTATGGTCTGCTGGAACTGATTGGCATCCTGGTGCAGCCTGTGATGCGGCCGATCTGGCGTACACCGGGGCGCTCTGCGATTGATGCGGTTGCCTCATTCGTCGGCAGTTATTCTCTGGGGTTGCTGATCACCAATAGAGTATACAAATCAGGGCAATACTCAGCCAAAGAGGCGGCGATCATCGCCACCGGCTTCTCGACCGTATCGGCCACTTTTATGATCATAGTGGCGAAAACCCTGGATCTGATGTCGGTCTGGAACCTGTATTTCTGGGGCACTCTGGTGATCACTTTCATCGTCACCGCGATTACTGTCCGTCTGCCGCCGTTACGTCAGATGGATGAATCCGTGGCGGATCCTGAACCTGATGCCGGCAGCGAAGGGCGACTGCAGACAGCTTACCAGACCGGCATGAATGTGGCCCGTCAGGCACCGGCTGTGGGCAGCAATGTCTTATCTACCATCAAAGACGGCCTGGTGATGACCATTTCCATCCTGCCATCCATCATGTCTGTGGGCCTGATTGGTTTGCTGGTGGCGAAATACACCCCAGTGTTTGAGTGGCTGGGCTATCTGTTCTACCCGTTTACCGCGGTGTGGGGCATTGATGGCGCGAAAGAACTGGCGCAGGCCTCGGCATCGGGTCTGGCGGAAATGTTCCTGCCTGCCTTGCTGCTGCGCGAGGCGGAGTTTGTGGTGCGTATGGCGGCGGGCGTGATTTGTGTGTCCAGCGTGCTGTTCTTTTCTGCCTCCATTCCCTGCATTCTGTCGACTTCTATTCCGCTCAGTGTCGGGCGGCTGGTGGTGATCTGGTTTATCCGTACCGCGCTGAGCTTGCTGCTGGCGATTCCGTTTGCGATGTTTGTGGCCGGGCAGATGTAAGTTTGCCATCACAGTGGATTGATAACGTTGAGTGACAAAAAGCCCTGAAGCGTTTGCTTTCAGGGCTTTTTTTGTCGGCAGCGTTGATCGTTCAGGGCTTTGGGTCAGCCATGATCTCAAAACTAAAAACGCTGTACCGAGCGATCAACCGTATTGCTGTTCGAACCAGCTTTCGAGAATAACCACGGCAGACTGAGAGTCGACATTACCTTTGCTGAGTGAGCGGTAGCCACCACGAGCAAAGAGATCTGAGCGCGCTTCGACCGTACTCAAACGTTCATCATGCAATTCGACCTGACATCCGAACCGGCCGTGCAGGCGGTTGGCAAATTTGCGGGCGCGTGGGGTGATACTTTCCAGCTCCTGGCCGTAAACATCCAGCGGCAGGCCGACCACTATCAGGTCGGGTTGCCATTCTTTCAGTAATTTTTCAATCGCTTCCCAGCTGGGAATACCGTCGTTGGCTTTGAGGGCCGAAAGGGGATTGGCTGTCCCCGTCAGTTCCTGACCGATGGCGGCGCCAATGCTTTTGGTGCCAAAGTCGAAGGCAAGTACTGTACGAGAGGTGCTCATGAATGTCCTATTTCAGTGGATAAGTTAGCGGAATGGATACCCAGTTTGGCGACGGCTTTGTCCCAGCGTTCATTGATGGGAGTTTCAAACACGACCTTGGGATCCGCTTCCATGGTCAGCCAGCTATTGTCGGCCAGTTCCTGCTCCAGCTGACCGGCGGTCCAGCCGGCATAGCCAAGGGCAACCAGAAATTGACTCGGCTCATCCTTGGTACCCAGCAAAGGCAGGATATCGGTTGATGTGGTCATCTTGATCTCTTCGGTCAGATCAAGGCTGGAGCTGTATTCTTCTTTGCTGTTGTGCAGGATAAATCCCCGGTCACCGGCCACCGGGCCGCCTATCATGACAGGTTTTTCCAGGCTGGCAGGGTGGGCAAGTGGCAAGTCGCGCTCCACCTTGATCTGCTCCAGCATGCTGCCGACAGACACATCAATTGGCAAGTTAATGACAATGCCCATCGCGCCTTCGTCATTATGCTCGCACACATACACCACACTGCGTTTGAAGTGCGGATCTTGCAGACTGGGCATGGCCACCAGAAAGTGATTGGTGAGATTCATCGTTCAGTCCTTACACACCCTCAGACAGGCTTTCATAACTACAGTATGAGGACTAATTGGCCTAAATGGTAAGTCTGAGAGAGATGCCGTTAAAAATGAAAACATGACGTGTTGTCAACTTCAGCAGACAACACGTCCGGGGGATATCAGGATCAAGCGGTTTTCAGGCGGCGTTCTATGGCATCCATCAGTTTGCCTGTAATCGAAATATCATACGCCGCTTCAATTTCGCGAATACAGGTCGGGCTGGTGACATTGATTTCAGTCAGCTTGTCGCCAATCACATCCAGGCCAACAAAAATCAGCCCTTTTTCTTTCAGTGCCGGTGCGACAGCTTCAGCAATTTTGCGATCAGTTTCGCTCAGCGGGCGGGGTTCGCCGCGGCCACCGGCGGCCAGATTGCCGCGGGTTTCCCCTTCGGCCGGAATACGGGCCAGACAGTAAGGCATCGGCTCGCCGTCCACCACCAGAATGCGCTTGTCGCCGTTACTGATGTCCGGCACGAACGTTTGCGCCATACAGTAGTATTCACCGTGATTGGTCAGGGTTTCAATAATCACCGACAGGTTAGGATCCCCGGCTTTGACGCGGAAGATCGACGAGCCGCCCATACCGTCCAGCGGTTTGAGAATGATATCGCCGTGTTCCTGCTGGAAAGCGCGGATCTTATCTGACCGGCGGGTCACTATGGTGGTGGGTGTCAGCTCAGGGAACCAGGCGGTGTAGAGTTTTTCATTACAGTCACGCAGGCTCTGGGGTTTATTGACGATCAGGGTGCCCTGTTCTTCTGCGCGTTCCAGAATATAGGTGGCGTAGATGTACTCGGTATCGAACGGCGGATCTTTACGCATTAGCACGGCATCGAGCTCGCTCAGTTCGATTTCCTGCTCACCGTGGAAGCTGAACCAGTCGGTCGGATCTTCCTGCAGTTTGACGATCCGGGTCCGGGCGATCGCTTTGCCTTGCTCCAGAGACAGATCAGCCATTTCCATATAATGGATTTCCCAGCCGCGACGCTGTGCTTCAAGCATCATCGCAAAGCTGGAATCCTTTTTGATGGTAATGGACTGGATGGGATCCATCACAATACCCAATTTGATCATGTCTTTTCTCCTTGGTTAGCCAAGATCGCCAAAGCGGACCTGTAGCGCAGTAATAGCCGTCATAGCGGCAGTTTCAGTTCTGAGAACCCGGGGACCCAGCAGCACTTCGCTGAACCGGAACGTTTCTGTCATACTGATTTCCTGCTCCGACAGACCGCCTTCCGGCCCGATCAGCAGACGGACCCGGGTCACCGGTGCGGGCAGGGTATTTATGGAATATTGGGCTCTTGGGTGCAAATTCAACTTCAGGCCGTCAAATTCTTCCGCGCACCAGTCTTCCAGTTTCATCACAGGACGGATTTCCGGCACCACATTGCGGCCGCATTGTTCGCAGGCGCTGATGGCGATTTTTTGCCATTGTGACAGTTTCTTGTCGAACCTGTCCTGAGTCAGTTTGACACCGCAGCGCTCTGAGATCAGCGGCGTAATGCTGTTAACGCCCAGCTCGACGGATTTCTGAATCGTGAATTCCATCTTATCGCCGCGGGAAATTACCTGGCCCAAGTGCAGATCCAAAGGGGACTCCACACTGTGCTCAACACGGGCTGAAATTTCTACTTCGACATGTTTTTTACCGGCTTCTGTAATGACAGCCGGGAATTCAGCATTGCTGCCGTCGAACAACAGAATTTCCTGGCCTGGCTGCATGCGCATCACGCGGCCGACATGGTTGGCGGCGTCGTCACTTAATGGCACTCTACCGCTTGCAGGCAGGATCTCAGGATGGAAAATACGTGGCACTCTCATAGTATTAAATTCGTTGGCTTTGATGGTTATTCCTGGCGTCAGTATATCAAGCTTGGCGGCAATGTACCGAACATTGCACAGTGCTGAATACTGCGCGCTGAAACACAGCAGAACCGCGCTGAAATGTTATCTCGCGCAAAAGCTGCACGAGCCGACATTGATGCGGCTCATAACTCCGGTAAAAAGTCAGTGGGGTTGACCTCTGTATCCCCTAAAATGCCGGCTTTGTAGCGACGCTATTGAACAGGGGACAGAACAAGAATGACAATCACACAAGGAATCCGCCGGCTGGCGATCCTTATGTCAACCTTGCTGGCGGCGGGCTGTGGCGGTGACGGTAAGTCAGGCGAGCGCGGTCTGAATGTGGATGGCGATCCTTTGCTGGCCAGCCTGCAACCGTACCTGAGCACCAGTCCGTATGGACTGGCCGCCGAAGATTGTGCTGTCATCTATAAGCAGGGGCAGTCCTGTCAGTTGCAGGATATCGCGCCGCTCGGCTATGACATTCAGGGCGATCTGACCCCGGATGACATCGCCCAGCGATTGCTGGTGTCCCACCACTGGATGGGGGACAGTTTTATGGATGTGGTGCGTGATTTACCCCAGAATGTGCTGAACCTGTTCAGACCGCTTAATGTCATTGTTCTCAGTTTTGATATTCGCCCGTCCTTCTATCACACAGATACTGCAGGCATTTATATCGATCCGCGTTATCTGTGGCGCAATCAGGCGGAATGGAATGATATTTATCAGCAGCAAGATTACCGCTCCGGGTTTGCAGATCCCCTGCCGTTTCTGGCTATGCAGCGTTACGTGTACAGCAATGGGGGTTATGTCACTTACAGCAATAGCTTTGATGTGAATGACAATTACTGGCGGACCAAATCAGAAATCGCGCCGGGACTGTTTAACCTGTTGGTCCATGAGCTGGCGCATGCCAATGATTTCCTGCCGCCGGATCAACTCAGTGCGCTGGATGCGTCAACCAGCATAGGCAGAAACATCAAGCTGATTACAGGCAACTGGATTCAGACATCATTGCGACAAGCCCATGCGCTTTCAGCAGGCAGTTTACAATTGATGGCAGAGAGTTATTTTGGCGGCGCCTCGGCGTCAACCAGCATGTCGCCTGAGCAGGCAGGATCGGCGTTCGAGGCTGATGGTGCCGCCGATTTTTACGGCTATTACACCGGCGCTGAAGATGTTGCCATGCTGTTTGAAGCTTACATGATGTGGCGGGAATATGGGGCGG
This sequence comes from Photobacterium halotolerans DSM 18316, assembly GCF_000425165.1. GTDB lineage: Bacteria > Pseudomonadota > Gammaproteobacteria > Enterobacterales > Vibrionaceae > Photobacterium > Photobacterium halotolerans. Next base: position 90,643 of record NZ_KE384322.1, on the reverse strand, counting down.
TCTCTGATGTTGCCTTTGTGTCTTCACCGGCTTTTGCAAACTACAGCTGCGACGATCTGATCATTGGCTGGGGCCAGCGCAACCGGCTGGCACAGAAAGAGGTTGTACCGCGCGCCAGGCTGGTATCGGAAAGTCTGTTGCAGCAGGATCTGAGCGCTGAATTTGCAGCGATAGCCAGCTCAATACCGGTGGATCTGCCGTACGGCTACGGCTGGTGCCAGGCGCGGACTGCTGTGATGTCGGCCCGATTTGAGCGTTTCAGCCGTGAGGCACAGGTGCCGGTTGCCGACCACAGCCAGCGTTACCTGGACGAGATGCTGCGTCACTAAGCATTAAGCATAGGCAAACGGCTGAGAGCCCCTGATCTCAGCCGTGGTTAGATCAAAGTCCTGCTTGCCGACAGGCTTCCAGCACAAAGCCGTTATGCTTGTGCTGGATGTTGGCAATACGTCGATCCCTTTCGCATTCCCAGGGGCTGACCGGATAGCTCTTATGCCAGGCCTGCATCAGCTGGCGCTGACTCTTGGCGAGTTGAAAGCGGTATTCCTGCTCCATATAAAGATAAGTGCGGGCAATGGCTCCTCGGGCACGGGGTGGCGGATCCACCCGGCGGTTTTTGAAATCCACTTTGATATCACACTGACCGTAATAGGCGCCGTCATTTTCACGCCAGGGGGTAAACCTGTAGTTGGAACGATCGCCGTTCACTTCGCCAATGGCCGGGGTCAGGTTATGCATGTCGGCTTCCATCTTGCTGAAGACCGGGTCTTTACGGCAGTTTTTACGCCCGCCATCCTGCCAGCATTGCAGCTGATGGCCAAACTGCCAGGCCGGCACCACGTGCTCCCATTCAATCCGGCTGGCACGCCTCTCCTGCTTGCGTACCTGATAGCCACAGCTGTTTAAGTCCGGGACGCCCTTTTTCCCTTGCCATTCAATCCGGCAGCCGCAGTAAAAGCTCTCGTTGTGATCCTGATAAATGTTGACCAGCAGTTTTTTTGCTTTGGAGAAGTTTTGCGGTGGGTCTGCCAATACGGGATTGGACAGGGCACTGACGCTTAGCAGCGCGACAGTCATGAGCCTTTTCAGCTTGATTAACATGGGATTTCCGGTGACTGAATACAGGGTGATGATGTTATCAGTACCGGAATTTTTTAGAAGTGTTTCACGTTATCTGTGTGTAAAAAATCAAATTTTCAATATTACTGCGGCGCATTTCCAGCAACGGGCGTTAAGGGCTGGCGGCATTGCATGCAGTGATAGATGGCCTGCTGACGCAGAATTTTATTATGCCGCCTGACAGTGAGCTGATGCTCCCGGCACTGGCAGCGGTAGGGGAAAGTACGCCCGCTCACAGAAGAGATATCGAAGCTGTGGGTGGTGCGCGCCGGTACATTGAACACCTCAGTCATCATTTTTTGCCATTCAGGGCCATGTGGGCGCACTTTGCCGTGAATGGCAAAAGTGAGCAGATGGGCGAGTTCATGGGGAACCACTTCGGCCAGGAAAGCGTGCGGGTTTTCTGCCAGTAATACCGGGTTATAGCGGATCTCCCAGCTTTGCATCCGGGCACTGCCTGCAATTTTACCGCGCTGGGTAAAGCGGATGGCCGGATCAGGAAACTGTTTGCCAAGCTTGTTTTCAGCCCGGCGAAGGCAGGCGAGGGTACGATCAATAATGGCTTGCTGTAGTGAGTCCATAATGCTGAAAGGTGAACAAACAAGGGGTTCAGTATGTAAGGTCTGGCGCGGATTTTCTACCTGCGATGGGCCTGAAATGCGTCTTGTACAGCAGTGACAGTTTTTAGTACATGGGTGGTCAAAACCTCCGGGAGCTGTACAGGCACAGATGATCAGCTTTCCGAGCGATTGGAATATGGGAAGTAAAAAACAAAAAATATGTTTATTTTCAGTTTTTTATCTTTTCTTAAAACAGAGTGATCAGCTTGACCTGCTTTTAGATCATAGGTGGTCTGAAACTGAAAGAGCTGTACAGGGGAGGGAAGTAAGAAAGAAAAGCCATGAAAAAGGAAGCCTGAGCTTCCTTTTTCATGAGTAAGAATCACAGCTTTGCTGATTCGATTACTTGATGTTGGCGTAATCGCGCAACAGCTCGGCTTTGTCGGTTTTTTCCCAAGGGAATTCTTCGCGACCAAAGTGACCGTATGCCGCTGTTTTCTTGTAGATAGGCTGCAGCAGATCCAGCATTTCGATCAGGCCGTATGGGCGCAGGTCGAAGTGGTGACGCACGGCGTCCACGATCAGATCATGAGAGACCTTCTCTGTACCAAAAGTTTCCACCATGATGGATGTTGGATCGGCAATACCGATAGCGTACGACAGCTGGATTTCACAACGGTCAGCCAGACCGGCTGCAACTATGTTCTTCGCCACATAACGGGCGGCGTAGGCCGCACTGCGATCCACTTTCGATGGATCTTTACCCGAGAAGGCACCACCGCCGTGACGCGCTGCACCGCCGTAGGTATCGACGATAATTTTACGGCCAGTCAGACCACAGTCGCCCATTGGACCACCGATCACAAAGCGGCCGGTTGGGTTGATGAAGTATTTGGTGTCTTTGTTGAGCCACTCTGCCGGCAGAACCGGCTTGATGATCTCTTCCATCACAGCTTCTTGCAGCACAGGAAGCTCAATGCTGTCACAGTGCTGAGTGGACAGAACTACGGCATCGATACCCACGATTTTGCCCTGATCGTAGGCAAAGGTGACCTGGCTTTTTGCGTCCGGGCGCAGCCAAGGCAGGGTGCCGTTTTTACGGACTTTAGCCTGACGCTCAACCAGACGGTGCGCATAAGTGACAGGAGCCGGCATCAGTACTTCAGTTTCGTTGGTGGCGTAACCGAACATAATGCCCTGATCGCCTGCACCCAGATCTTTCGGGTCGCTGCGGTCAACACCCTGGTTAATATCAGGAGACTGCTTACCAATTGCGCTCAGTACGGCACAAGAGTTGGCATCAAAACCCATGTCGGAATGGACGTAACCAATTTCACGCACCGTCTGACGGGTCAGCTCTTCGATATCCACCCAGGCTGTGGTAGTGATTTCACCACCGACCATGACCATGCCGGTTTTTACGTAAGTCTCACACGCAACACGTGCTTTCGGGTCTTGTTCTAAGATCGCATCCAGGACTGCATCTGAGATCTGGTCTGCAATTTTATCTGGATGGCCTTCCGATACCGACTCAGAAGTAAACAGGTGTTTCGCCATGAGTATTCTCACTATTAGAAAAACTTTAAAGGTGATTGGAGGTGTGATTTTCAGCAGTCTGAGTGATAAATCATCAGTCTGTATGTATAGAGCTACCTCCGTCTAGACGGCTATAATAACTTGTATGGGATCAAAATCAACAACTAGATATGTGTGGAAATAAGATAATTGTCAGCCAAACGATTATCTTCATCATGTGGTTTGTAATCTTGTTGGTGAATAATACTGGTTTATATTAAAAAATCAGACCATTTACCTTCTTTGTGAGTTGACAGCCCCTTCTTCTCTTTGCGAAAGGCATCCCGGCCTCTTGATGTCTCGGCGCGTATTGCTTTCTAAGCCGCGATTGCCTGATTGAGCCGCGGCGATTTGCTGTTCGGACCAATTGTTATTGATAGGTTGCAGAAAAATTATTTCGGACAATGAAAAAAATACGCCAGACGGGAGCTTTGTTTATTCCGATAAAGCACTATTTATATATCTGTTATAAGGAAGGATGTAGTTACAGTGGGCGTATTTACTGGCATTGCGCTACGCTCACAGACAATCATCCTGGGGAGTGAGGCGGGTCACAATTAGGATGAATCTCGTTAACGCTTGGTATACACTAGAGCGGCTTTTCACTTACGTAGCACGGATATGACATTACGAGTCGCAATTAATGGATTTGGCCGTATCGGCCGCAGTGTACTGCGGGCCTTGTATGAAAGCGGCAAACATCACCAGATAAAAGTCGTGGCAGTGAACGAACTGGCGCAGCCTGAAGCTATGGCCCATCTGCTTCAGTATGATTCCAGTCATGGTCGCTTTGGCCGTAAGGTCAGCCATGATCAGGAACATCTGTTTATTGCCAATGGTCAGAGTGAAGACGCGATTCGTATTCTTCATCTCAATGATATCCAATTGCTCCCGTGGCGGGATCTGGAAGTGGATATTGTTCTGGACTGTACCGGGGTGTACGGCTCACGAGCCGACGGTGAAGCCCATATTCAGGCCGGTGCCAAGAAAGTCCTGTTTTCCCATCCTGCTGCTAACGACATAGATAACACCATCATCTTCGGTGTTAACCAAGACAGCCTGTCACCTCAAGACCGCATTGTTTCCAACGGTTCCTGTACCACCAACTGCATTGTTCCTGTGATTAAAGTGCTTGATGATGCTTTCGGCATTGAATCCGGCACGATCACAACGATTCATTCAGCCATGAATGATCAGCAGGTGATCGATGCCTACCATACTGACCTGCGCCGGACACGCGCTGCGAGTCAGTCGATTATTCCGGTAGACACAAAATTACACTTAGGTATAGGCCGTATTTTTCCTAAATTTGCGGATAAATTTGAGGCGATTTCAGTCAGGGTTCCTACAATTAACGTCACCGCGATGGATCTGAGCGTCACGGTGAAGACTAATGTCTCGGTTAATGATGTAAATCAAGCCCTGGCCGAGGCTGCCAGGTGTACATTGACGGATATTGTCGATTACACCACAGCGCCACTTGTTTCTGTTGACTTCAATCATGATCCCCACAGCGCCATTGTTGATGGCACCCAGACGCGTGTCAGTAATCAGCATCTGCTGAAATTGCTGATTTGGTGCGACAACGAATGGGGATTTGCAAACCGTATGCTGGATACAGCACTGGTGATGCATCAGGTCAGTGGTCAGCTGAAAGAGGTTTCTGAATTTCCCAGCCAGGCTAAATCGCAGGGCTGAACGTATTTATCATTTACACAGTAAGACTATTGAGAGGACAAACCATGTCTGTAATCAAGATGACTGATCTGGATCTGGCCGGTAAACGCGTGCTGATCCGTGCCGATCTGAACGTGCCAGTCAAAGCAGGTAAAGTAACTTCTGATGCACGTATCCTGGCATCTCTGCCAACGATCAAGCAATGCCTGGCAGCAGGCGCAAAGGTAATGGTTACCTCTCACCTGGGTCGCCCGACCGAAGGTGAATATGCTGACGAGTTCTCTCTGCAGCCTGTCGTGAACTACCTGCAAGACGCGCTCGATTGTGATGTAACGCTGGCGAAAGATTACCTGAATGGTCTGGAGCTGAATGCCGGCGAGCTGGTAGTGCTGGAAAACGTCCGCTTTAACGTGGGCGAAAAGAAGAATGACGAAGCGCTGTCCAAGCAATACGCGGCACTGTGTGACGTCTTCGTGATGGACGCATTCGGTACGGCTCACCGTGCCCAGGCATCTACTCACGGTGTGGGCATGTTTGCCCCTGTAGCTTGTGCCGGTCCTTTGCTGGCTGCGGAACTGGACGCTCTGGGTAAGGCGCTGGGTAATCCGGCTCGTCCTATGGTGGCGATTGTTGGCGGCTCTAAAGTGTCGACCAAACTGACAGTGCTGGAGTCGCTGGCTAAGATTGCCGATCAGGTTGTGGTGGGTGGCGGTATCGCAAACACCTTTATTGCAGCTGAAGGTCACGGTGTCGGTAAATCTTTGTACGAAGCCGATTTGGTTGATACAGCCAAAGCACTGATGGCGCAAACCAATGTGCCGGTTGCGACTGATGTGGTCTGCGCCAAAGAATTCTCTGACACCGCTGAAGCCACCATTAAGTCTGCTTCTGATATTGCAGAAGACGATATGGTGCTGGATATCGGTCCGGATTCTGCTGCTGAGCTGGCTCGCATTATCAAAGATGCCAAAACTATCTTGTGGAACGGCCCGGTCGGCGTGTTCGAGATTGAGCAATTCGGTAAAGGTACTGAAGTGGTCGCGCAAGCAATTGCCGACTCTGAAGGTTTCTCTATTGCCGGTGGCGGCGATACGCTGGCAGCCATTGATAAGTACGGCATTAAAGATAAAGTGTCTTACATCTCAACCGGTGGCGGTGCGTTCCTGGAGTTTGTGGAAGGCAAAAAACTGCCGGCAGTTGCTATGCTGGAAGAGCGAGCGAAAGCCTGATAACAGCGGCGCTGGGCTTGCTCTGCGCCTGGAATACGCTGTGTGTGGCGTGAACTTTAACCGTTTGGCCGCACACGTTAGCAATGAGTTTATCTTTAAACCCAGACAACAAAGCTAAAAGCTAATAGGACTATTGTTATGTCTAAGATCTTCGACTTCGTAAAACCTGGTGTGATTTCTGGCGACGACGTACAGAAAGTATTTGCAGTAGCAAAAGAAAACCAATTTGCTCTGCCAGCGGTTAACGTGGTTAACACGGACTCTATCAACGCAGTGCTTGAAGCTGCCGCGAAAGTGAAAGCCCCTGTTGTTGTTCAGTTCTCAAACGGCGGTGCAGGTTTCTTTGCCGGTAAAGGCCTGAAGCTGGAAGGTCAGAACGGCCCGATCCTGGGTGCGATTGCCGGTGCAAAATATGTTCACGCCGTGGCTGAAACTTACGGTGTGCCAGTGATCCTGCACACTGACCATGCGGCGAAAAAACTGCTGCCATGGATCGATGGTCTGCTGGATGCCGGTGAAAAGCACTTTGCGGAAACAGGCAAGCCTCTGTTCTCTTCGCACATGATTGACCTGTCTGAAGAGTCGCTGGAAGAAAACATCGAAATCTGTGCCAAGTACCTTGAGCGCATGAGCAAGATGAACATGACACTGGAAATTGAACTGGGCTGTACCGGTGGTGAAGAAGACGGTGTGGATAACTCTCACCTGGACCAATCTTCTCTGTACACTCAGCCAGAAGATGTGGCGTACGCTTATGAGAAACTGAATGCTATCAGCCCGCGTTTCACTATCGCAGCGTCATTCGGCAACGTACACGGTGTTTACAAGCCAGGTAACGTGGTTCTGACGCCAACTATCCTGCGTGACTCTCAAGCGTATTGCTCTGAGAAATTCGGTATTGAGTCCAATGCGCTGAACTTCGTATTCCACGGTGGTTCAGGTTCTTCTCTGGAAGAAATCCGCGAATCTATCGGCTACGGTGTGATCAAAATGAACATCGATACCGATACTCAGTGGGCAACCTGGAACGGTATCCGTGAATACTACCTGGAAAACGAAGCTTACCTGCAGGGCCAGATCGGTAACCCAACCGGTGAAGACGCGCCTAACAAGAAATACTATGATCCACGCGTATGGCTGCGTAAAGGTCAGGATTCTATGGTGAAGCGCCTGGAACAAGCTTTCTCTGATCTGAATGCAGTAGACGTGCTGTAATTCGTCACTCTGAGCAGATGAGATAGTAAAAAGCCCGCAGTGCGGGCTTTTTTATTTGGTTTAATAGCCAGAGCTGAATAAAGTTACCTTAAGCCGCATAAAAATGTCTTGCTTGTGACCGTTATGACGGCAATATTGCGCATGTCGTATCATAATTATCTGAGTTCAGATATGTGATTAATGTTAGGGTAATTTCGTTCTGTTTGTTATGTATCACGGGACTTGAGCATTACCGCATCATCCCCAATGTAGAGAGAGCGCTATGACTGAGAGTGTAACGGATAAAGTGGTTGATACCATTGCCAATAATGAGCTGGCTGATGGTGTGAAACAAGCGGGTAACTGGATTATTGATAATCAGGAACTGTTAATCCAGTATGGCGTTAACCTGATTTCAGCCTTGTTAATCCTGTTTATTGGTAACCTGGTATCGAAAGGGGTGGCGAGCGGATTCGGCAAAATGCTGCGTCGTAAACAAATGGATGAAGCAGTTGTCAAATTCCTGCAGTCACTGGTTCGTTATCTGCTGTTTGTGATCGTGCTGATTGCAGCGTTAAGCCGAGTGGGCGTACAAACGGCTTCTGTAGTAGCGATTATCGGTGCCGCCGGCCTGGCTATCGGCCTGGCCTTGCAGGGCTCGCTGTCCAACTTCGCGGCCGGTGTGCTGATTGTTGCCTTCCGTCCTTTTAAATCCGGCGATTATGTTGAAGTGGCCGGTGTGGCCGGTTCGGTCGAATCTATTCAGGTCTTTCAGACTGTACTCAATACCCCGGACAATAAAATGGTGGTTGTCCCTAACGCCGCTGTGATCGGCGGAGCTATCACCAACTACTCCAAGCATGAAACCCGTCGTATTGATTATGTCATCGGGGTTTCGTACAAATCGGATCTGAAGAAAACCAAAGAAGTGCTCAAGCGCGTTGTGGATGCCGAGCCGCGTTTGCTGAAAACGCCTGCGCCAACCATTGGTGTGGTGGCACTGGCTGACTCTTCGGTGAATTTTGTGGTGCGTCCCTGGGTAAAAACGGCCGATTACTGGGCTGTTTACTTTGATTTGCTTCAGGCAATCAAAGAAGAGCTGGATAAAGAAGGGATTGAGATTCCGTTTCCGCAAATGGATGTGCATCTCAACAAAGTTGAACAGTAATGTTCAGCTAAATTGAAATGACAATGGAGCCGTTTGGCTCCATTGTTGTTTTTGGCCGGTATCACGCGACAGCTAGAAAACATACTGTGCCAGCAGGCCATGAGCCAGATGGGCAGCAATAATGAACATCATGGCGGCAACGGCAATATCGATGCCGCGTTTGACTTTGGGCTTGGACAAGGTGGGTGCCATCTTCGCGGCGGCAATCGACAAGGTAAAGAACCAAACGAACGATGCCAGTATTGTACCTATGGCAAAAGCAATACGGTCCTGGCCTTCAAACTGGCCGCCAATCGAGCCCAGAATAACAACGGTATCCAGGTACAGGTGCGGGTTGAGCACAGTAACAGCCAGCGCGCCGGCAACCACGGCCCGTCTGCCGCGAGCCAGTATTTGCCTTTGTGCCTCTTCTTCAGAGGTCTGGCTAAAGGCACTTTTCAGCGACAGGCTGCCGTAAAACAGCAGAAAAGCGATCCCGCCCAATGTCACGGCCAGCAACAGGTTTTCGTTGCTGGAAAGCAGCGCGCCGCCGCCAAATACGCCCAGACTGATGAACAACACATCAAGCAGGCTGCATACAGTGGCTGTGGTTAAATGGTGATTACGTTTAATGCCTTGATTGAGTACATACGCATTTTGAGCGCCAATCGGAATGATCATGCTGGCGCCAAGGCCAAAGCCTTGCAGTAACGGCCATAGGCTCATAGGTGATATTGTCCTTATTCTGTGGTGAAAATGACGGGCTAGACAGGTTACATCTGGCTAAAGCTTAAATCGCTCGCTATGATTTAGTAAATCTAATAATTTTTATGATTTATTAGACTTCCTAATAATGAGGGTGGGCATGGAAGGACTGGATTATCGCTGGGTACAGGCGTTGGACGCGGTGGTGTCACAGCGAGGGTTTGAACGGGCGGCAGAAATGCTGTGCATTACTCAGTCTGCGGTCTCGCAGCGGATAAAACAGCTGGAGAAGCACATGGCTCAGCCACTGCTGGTGCGGGAGCAGCCACCAAGGCCCACACCGGCAGGACAAAAATTGCTGGGCCTGTACCGCCGTGTTCGCCTGCTGGAGCAGGAGTTGCTGCCGGATATCCGCCCTGGCGAGCAAAGTCAGCCATTACAAATGTCGATCGCCACGAATGCCGACAGTCTGGCCACCTGGTTGCTGCCGGCGCTCAGTCCGCTGCTCAAACAGCGCCGCATCGAAATTAACCTGATGCTGGAAGATGAAAGCCGAACCCTCGACAGGCTGCGCAGCGGGGAAGTGGTCGGGGCCATCAGCATGGAGGCCACCGCAATGCCTGGTTGTGTGTCTGATTACCTTGGCCGGATGGATTATCTGTGTGTTGCCAGCCCGGACTTTCAGGCGAGGTATTTTGCCGGTGGTGTCAACCGCGAGGCGCTGATGCGCACCCCTGCTGTGGCATTTGACCAGTATGACGATTTGCATGAAGTCTTCATTCAGCAGCATTTTAACCTGCCGCGTGGCAGCGTGCTGACCCACAGGGTGCGCTCCTCAGAAGCCTTCGTCAAACTGGCGCTTCAGGGAGTGGCATACTGCCTGATCCCTAAAATTCAGATAGAGTCAGAACTGGCAAGCGGCGAGTTGGTCAACCTGACCCCGGGTATCATGCTGACCCGCAGAATTTACTGGCATCACTGGGCGCTGGAAAGTGGTGTCTTTAGCGAAGTGACAGCTCAGTTGCTTGACCATGCCAGACACCGTCTGCCTCAGTGAGGGGAATAAGTAAATACCGCTGTTGATGCAATGCATATTAATAAAATGATGTGCAAAAATTTTTGCGATCCAGGGATAATTTTTCTCTGCCCGGTGTCAAAATCAGCATAAGGCCAATGGGCTGAAACCTAACGTTATGATTTGGATGGTGTTATGAAGAAAACCTTACTTGCTGTTTGTTTAAGTGGAGCGACTCTGGTCAGCCCGTTGGCAATGGCAGAAGACAGCTTTCCCCGTCTGGAAACCATAGGTGTGGGTGAAATAACCGCTCAGCCGGACATGGCTGTGTTTACCGTGGCGGTCGAAGAGAATCGTAAAACCGCTCAGGAAGCGAAACAGGCAGCTGATAAAGCTGTCACGGCCTTTATGGACCGCTTGCAAAAAAGCGGCGTGAAACGGGCGGATATTGAAAGCGCCAATATTTATCTGCATCCGCAGTATCACAGCAGCAATGATGCGCCACCAGAGCTGGTGGGTTATCAGGCTTCACGACAGGTAACTGTGACTGTCCGCGATTTAGAACAGCTCAATACTTATCTGGACAGTGCGCTGGGGGACGGCATCAACCGGATTCAGAACATCGAACTGAAAGTCAGCGATGCCGATAAGTACATGGAACAAGCTCGCCAGGCCGCCATCAAAGATGCGCAGAGTAAGGCCAAGTCACTGGCACAAGGTTTTGATACCGATATCGAAGGCGTGTGGAATATCCGCTATTTCGATCCTATGCCGCGTCCGGTGATGGGGCGGATGAAAATGGATGCGGCGATGGAAACTCAGGCCACCTATCAGGATGCCGAAATTACTTTCCGCGACAGGGTGGAAGTGGTTTTCCGTCTGGAAAAATAACGCCATGCGTCAGACAAAAAGAAGCTCACCCCAGGGTGAGCTTCTTGGTTTCAGGGGCGTACCGGAATTAATGCAGAATACGGGCACGGACTGTGCCGTCGATGGCTTTCAGCTTATTCAGTGCTTCTTCAGAACGCTCGGTCTCAACGTCAATCACCACATAACCCAGCTCAGGACTGGTTTGCAGATACTGAGCGGCAATGTTGATGCCTTCAGAGGCGAAAATTGTGGTGATCTGGTTCAGGATACCCGGGCGGTTTTCGTGAATGTGCAGCAGGCGCGAACAGCCACGGTGCTCAGGCAATGAGACTTCAGGGAAGCCAACGGCTGACACGGTTGAACCGTTGTCTGAGTATTTCACTATTTTGCCCGCTACTTCGATACCAATGTTTTGCTGGGCTTCCTGAGTTGAACCACCGATGTGCGGCGTCAGGATAACGTTATCAAAGCGCGTCAGGGGTGACTCGAACAGATCTTTGTTGGTTTTTGGCTCGACCGGGAAGACGTCAATAGCCGCACCTGCCAGATGTTTGCTTTCCAGTGCACTGCACAGTGCATCTATGTCGACGACGGTACCGCGCGCGGCATTGATGAAGATAGAACCCGGTTTCATGCGCGCGAACTCTTCAGCACCCATCAGGTTCTGGGTGTCCAGCGTTTCGGGAACATGCAGACTGATAACATCGGATTTATTGAGCAGTTCACTCAGGGAATCAACCTGGGTTGCGTTACCTAAGGTCAGTTTGTTTTCGATGTCATAGAAATACACATCCATACCCAGGTTTTCGGCCAGAATACTGAGCTGAGTTCCTATGTGGCCATAGCCAATGATACCCAGTTTCTTACCACGGGCTTCATAAGAGGAATCCGCCGTTTTTTGCCATTCACCCCGGTGGGCTTTGGCATTTTTTTCCGGGATGCCGCGCAGCAGCAACAGGATTTCACCCAGTACCAGTTCAGCCACACTGCGGGTATTTGAGAAAGGGGCGTTAAATACAGGAATACCACGACGGTTGGCTTCAGTCAGATCAACCTGATTGGTACCGATGCAGAAACAGCCGACAGCAATCAGCTTTTTGGCTGCATCAAAGACTTCTGCAGTCAGCTGGGTGCGGGAGCGAATGCCAACAAAATGGGCATCTTTGATTGCGTCGAGCAGTTCATCACCCGCCAGCGAGCCTTTGTGATACTCGATATTCTCATAGCCGGCTTGTTTGAGCACTTCAAGTGCTGAGGGGTGAACGCCTTCCAGCAGCAGAATTTTTATCTTGTCTTTATCCAGCGAAACTTTTGCCATGGTCCTTTTCCTTAAAAACAACAGGTATTCCATACAGCGGGCAGGATAACGTGTTCATGCAACAGCACATTGTGATGTCACACGGTGACAGGCGTACATCCTGTGTTGCCGTCTGGTGAGCTTAAACGATTGCGTTCACATTAAAGTATCAAAAATTTCGATGAAGTGGCGAGAATATTACGAAATGGATAATAAAAAACGGCATATATTATGCCGTTTAGTCATCAAGCCTTATGAATAGCGCTGAAACTGTTATTTAGTGACAGTTTTCACGCCATCAGGAGTACCTACCAGCAGGACATCCGCACCGCGCCGGGCAAAAAGGCCGACAGTGACCACACCTGGCAGTGCATTAATCTTATTTTCCAGATCTTTTGCATCGGTGATCTTCAGATTGTGCACATCTAAGATGATATTGCCGTTATCAGTGATGACACCCTCACGGTATACAGGATCGCCGCCCAGTTTCACTAACTCACGGCCTATGTAGGAGCGCGCCATCGGAATCACTTCAACCGGCAGCGGGAAGGCACCCAGCACATCGACTTCTTTGGTGTTGTCGACAATACAGATGAATTTTTTGGCAATCGCTGCAACAATCTTCTCGCGTGTCAGTGCCGCACCACCACCTTTGATCATGTCAAAGCCAGGGTTGATTTCGTCTGCACCATCCACGTAGATATCCAGCGCAGACACTTCATTGGCATCAAATACCGGAATACCGATCTCTTCCAGTCGCTGTGTTGATGCCACAGAGCTGGACACAGCACCTTTGATTTCTTCTTTGCGGGTTGCCAGCGCATCGATGAAGTGATTGACGGTAGAGCCGGTACCAACACCTACAATGCTGTCTTTGGTCACGTAGTCCAGGGCTGCCCAGCCAGCCGCTTTTTTCATTTCATCCTGTGTCATGCTTTTTCCTCGTGATGGCCTATGGATTGCGGAGCGCTGATTATAGCCGAGCATTGATACTCTGGCAGGTTAAAATCATGATGAAGATCCCTGTTTAGGCAACTGGCAGCTGGATGTTTACCAGTGATGATGCGCCGAAGGGGTGATAATGGCTGGCAGTGGCACATCCCAGGCTTCTGCCGGCAGATGCCGGACCTGCTGGCAGTCGTGGGCCAGTCCGAGGGGGCGAGGGCCAGCACCGTTATGGTGCCACTGGCTTAAAGTGCGGTCATAGTATCCGCCACCCATGCCTAACCGTTGCCCCTGCTCATCAAAAGCGACAAGAGGAGTACAGATCAGATCCAATTCGTGAACGGGTTTAACAAGACGGACATCCAGCACAGGCTCGGCAATACCATAGCGGTTACAATGCATTTTCGTCTCAGGCCGGTAATGCAAAAATAACAAATGACCTTTGCTGAAGGGGTGTAACACGGGCAGATAGACGTTCTTGTTCTGGTGCCACAGCCATTCGATTAACGGTTCGGTATCTAACTCACCGTCATTGTTGAGGTATAACGCCACATGCTGCGACTGGCGAACCTCACTGAGCTGACAAAAGCGGCTCAGCACGGCTTTGCTTGCCTGTTCCTGCTGATGTGGGGTCAGTGCCTGACGTTTAAGCCGTACCTGCTGGCGAAGCTGCTGGCGTGTGGTTTGGGTTGTTTGGCCGGTCTGGCTTTGCCTGTGAGATGCATCCATAACATTCTATGCCTGTCGTCGCCTGCTCAAAGAGAGAACTGCTGGCTGTGAGCAGAATAGAAAAAGAGGGGGGTGCCCCAAGGTGCCGTTGCGAATTGTAGCCCTTGAACCAGACGTTCAAGGTGGATCGGCAACATTAACCGTAGGCTTCTCAGTCGTGCTGAGCATGCTCAATAGCTAATAAAAGCAAATCCTGGTTTTTTGCTTATCGGCTCGGGGACGTCGATTCGCTGACGCACACCCCAGGGTCAATCCATTATCAACGTTGCGGTTGATTTTGCAATGCCTCAGTCAGAGTTTCTGTTATTTGGCCGATGCGCTCGGACAAAGAATCGGCATTGCTGTTAAATTCTTTTCGTTCATTGTGCAGTTCACTGCATATGTTCAGCCCGGTAAACATCAGTAACTGCTCCGGGTTGGAGATTTTGGTTCGCTGCGACAGTTCATTCAGGCGATTGTCAAAATCCGCCGCGGCTGCACGTAACGCTGTTTCCTGGCCAACGGGGCAATTTACCTTAATGGTACGGCCTAAAATTTCAATTTCAACTGCCTGCGAGCTCATAGCTGTTTTGTATCCGTGTCAGTCACTGTGAATTCGTGAAGCGAAGATCGGCCGCTAATATAGAAAAAGCCCATTTAACTTGCAAGCATGCGACCTGTCGGCATGAACGACCCGCAAGCGAGATGATAAATCTTCATCAGTTCGGTGTTATTTTTGCCGTTGAGCCGATGAATGACAGTAAAAATATCGACTCAATCAATCGCCTTTTGCTTTAGGTTAGCCTGAATCCGGCCTTAGTGGTAGCATATCACAAACCCATCTGACACCAATCTTATTAAGGTGAAAAAGCCCATGAGCGAAGTAAAATTGCCGGCTTATGAAGCGGTTGAAGCCGCGCTGAAAAGTCAGTCTCTGGCGGTTACGCCCTCAGAATTACACGGATTACTGACGGGTATGCTGTGCGGCGGTTTACCCGCTGTTGGCGAGCATTGGATTGGTCCGATCTCGGATTACGCCAACAATGGCGAATCTCTGGACGGTGATGCCAGAACGCTGACGCAAACCCTGGTGGACATGACTTCGGCGGAATTAGCGGGTACGGGTTTTGAGGTTTCTTTGCTGCTGCCAGATGATGATGTGGATCTGATGGTGCGGGCTGAAGCGTTGAGTGAATGGGTTAACTGTTTCTTGTCCGGATTGGGTCTGATGGGGCTGAATCAGGAAAAGCTGCCAGCTTCAGTGCAGGAAGCATTGGGCGATCTGCAGGATATCGCGCAGCTGGGGATCGACGATGAGGATGATCTGGAAGAGCAGGCGACGTTGTTTGAGCAGGTCATAGAGCATGTCCGGATGTGCACGCTGACCTGTTATTTCGAGCTGGTGTCACGACACCAGTCGGGTCAGGGCGATGCGCCTACGCTTCACTGACAGGGCAGGTTTGAGGTAGGACAGACGTGAAGCAGTATGATGTTGTTATTGCCGGGGGAGCCATGACGGGTGCCAGCCTGGCCCTTGCATTGGATACCCTGAGCCGGGGTAATTTGCGCATTGCCGTTATTGAAGCGGTTTCTCCTGAACAGACAAGCCATCCCGGTTATGATGCCCGCAGTATTGCTATGTCTTTAGGTTCTGTCCGTTTGATGGAGCAACTCGGTCTCTGGTCATCTCTGGCGGGTAACGCCACGGCCATCTCCCGTATTCATGTGTCTGATCGCGGCCATTCCGGGTTAGCCCGCATGTCAGCCAGCGAGTATGGGATCGGCGCGCTTGGCTATGTGATTGAGCTGGCTCAGGCAGGCTCGGTATTCCTCGAACAGCTGTCGCAAAGGGCGGCGATTGATTTGTTTTGCCCGGCCAGAATTCATACGCTGCATCGCGAACAGGATGTGGTCAGCCTGCAGCTTTCTACCGGCGAATCCCTGCAGGCCAGCTTGCTGGTGGCGGCCGATGGCGGGGTGTCGGGCTGCTGCGCGCAACTGGGTATCGGTCATCAGAGCCTGGACTTTGAACAGGTCGCAGTGATTGCCAACGTCTCTACCGCTTTATCTCATCAGGGCGAAGCCTTTGAACGGTTCACCCCTTACGGTCCTCTGGCGTTGCTGCCGATGAGCCAGGGGCGAAGCTCGCTGGTATGGTGCATATCACCGCAACAGCAGCAAGAAGTGATGGGATGGGACGACGAAACGTTTCTGGCACAATTACAGGCCAGCTTTGGCTGGCGTATGGGCAAGCTGGTAAAAACCGGCCAGCGATTTGTGTATCCGCTGAGTCTGCGTCAGGCTGAGCGCCGGGTTTCACACCGGTTTGCTGTGGTCGGCAATGCCGCTCAGACATTGCATCCGATAGCCGGGCAGGGGTTCAATCTGGGCTTGCGTGATGTCGTGACCCTGGCTGAGGAAGTGGTGGCCGGCTGTCAGGCCGGTGAAGACCCGGGTTCGACGGCGATACTGAGCCGCTTTCGGCAACGTCGCGAGCCAGATCAGGCCGCAACGGTAGCGATGACAACATGCCTGGTGAAACTGTTTGCAAATGAGCACTGGCCTTTGATCGCCGGGCGCAATGCCGGCCTGATGGCGATGAGTGTAATGGATACAATTAAAGCACCGCTGATGAAGCGGGCGATGGGACAGGTAGACAGATAATCATGATGCAAAGTGTGGATATAGCCATTATCGGTGGCGGTATGGTGGGGTTAACTCTGGCAGCAGCTTTGGCCGATACTGATCTTCGTATTGCCGTTATTGAAGGCCAGTTGCCTGATCCCGAACTGGCCCGGTTACCGGATGTCCGTGTCTCTGCATTGAGCCGTGCCAGTGAGCGGATTTTGCAGCGGGTCGGAGCCTGGCAAGGCATGGCGGAGCGCCGAATCAGCCCTTATCAGCAGATGGATGTCTGGGAGCAGGACAGCTTTGCCCATATCAGCTTTGATGCTGCCTCTCTGGCCCAGCCTGATCTTGGCCATATCGTCGAAAATCGCGTGATTCAGCTGGCGCTGCTGGACAAAGTGAATGCACAGCCCAATGTGACCATGATTGCCCCGGTGCGCTGTCAGCAGCTGGCTTTTGGTGAGCGCGAAGCCTGGCTGACGCTGGACAACGGTCAGAGCCTGACGGCCAAGCTGGTGGTGGGGGCGGATGGCGCCAATTCATGGGTGCGCAGGCAGATGGATATCCCGCTGACTCACTGGGATTATGGCCATCACGCCATTGTTGCCAACATTCGCTGTGCAGAGCCCCACGCGCGCACCGCCAGACAAATTTTTACCCCTGATGGCCCACTGGCATTTCTGCCTTTGTCAGAACCGGATCTGTGCTCGATTGTCTGGTCTGTGTCGCCGCAGAAGGCGGAAGACTTGATGGCTCTGGATGCCGACAGCTTCAGCAACCAGTTATCCGCGGCGTTTGATTGCCGGCTGGGATTGTGCCGTCTGGAAGGCGAGCGTCAGACTGTGCCCCTGAAAATGCGTTATGCCCGTGATTTTGTCCGTGAGCGTGTGGCGTTGATTGGCGATGCCGCGCACACGATTCATCCGCTGGCAGGGCAAGGGGTGAATCTGGGCTTGCTGGATGCTGCCAGCCTGGCGGAGACCCTGAGCCTGCTGTGGCGTCAGGACAAAGACATAGGGGCTCGCCAGCATCTGCGTTATTTTGAACGCTGGCGAAAAGCGGAAGCGGCGAAAATGATTGCGGCTATGCAAGCGTTCCGGGAACTGTTTGAAGGTAGTCATCCGGCGAAAAAGCTGATCCGTGATGTGGGGCTGTTGCTGGTCAACCATGCACCGGGGGTCAAAGATCAGTTTATGCGCCGGGCCCTGGGACTGAGTGGAGAACTGCCTGCGTTAGCCAGGGTTGAGTAAGGTTCTTTTAACTGAATGCTAATTCTGAAAAGCCGTCTCGCTATGAGGCGGCTTTTTTTTGTGAGTCCAATTGCTTTCAATCTGTTTTTTTTCTCCTAAAGTAATAACAGTTAGGCAAGACGAAGCCTTTTTAAGGGAAGGTTAGACCTCTTTTTGTGAACATATCGGCGTCGCCGTTTTGGTAAGGATCTACTTATGGCTCATATTCCTTCTGAATTGAAATTCACTACTACTCATGAATGGGTACGTCCCGAAGGGGACGGTGTGTACACTGTCGGCATCACAGATCATGCGCAGCAAATGCTGGGGGATATGGTGTTTGTTGATTTACCGGAAGTGGAAAGAGTAACAGAGGCCGGCGAAGAGTTTGCGGTGGCCGAATCGGTTAAAGCGGCGTCGGATGTGTATGCGCCCATATCCGGGGTTGTGGTGGCTATCAATGAAGACCTTGAAATGTCTCCTGAGCTGGTGAATAACGATCCGTACGGAGATGGCTGGCTGATTCAGATAAAAGCCGATGATGAAGGTGAGCTGGATGAATTGCTGGATGCCGAAGGGTATCAGGAGCTTACTACTGAAGATGATTGATATCAGCCAGGCTAATAATCAGGCCGGTGACTGACCGGCCTGACATATGGCTATCAAGCCGCTTCTTTGAGCCGGCGGATTTCCATATTCACTTCTTTCACGGTTTTGAAATGACGTTGTTCTGCTTTCACGGGCAGTTTGAGCAGCCCGTTGTCAAATTCATACCCGCCACGGCCGTCAATGTACAAGCGGCCACTGAATAGCCTGCTGACGTGTTTGGCTACCAGTTTTGGTAAATACTGTTTAAACATGCGCATAGTGATGAGCAACCTTGCCTTATTTCTATTGTTGTTGTGTTTATTTCGCGGCCATTATAGAGAATTGACTATGAAATATTTGTGATACTCTCAGCATAATGTTTATGTAAAATGATGGCTTGGTGTAATTAATTTTTACATATTTGTCATTGTGCAGAGTATTATTCTGAATTGCTGTGTGAGTACTCAATTACAGCCGGACGGTTTTTTTGCACGTACAACTCAGGGGATACTGATTTTTATTGTTTTTTATCAGTGCCTTATTGTGATCTTGCCCACCTTGGCGGGATAACAGTTACAGTATTTGCAGCAGGAATGTGTTGATGTTTTTTTGTACGTAATCATGAGGGGAAGACAGCAAAAAAGTATTTTCTGCTAACCCGTGCAACTGCTCTGATCTGTGCGTTAAATTGCGAAAAGGATGAATGGTTACGCAAAAAATGGAAGCGAGGCCCGTTTTTGGCTAGCGACAGATATCGCCATACAGGGGGTGACACAGCTGAACAAGATCGTTCATCGCCAGCTCAATCCCCGCCATGCGATCACCGCTGCTGATATTGACTGTCTGATAGTGAGAGAGTGACTGGTCAAAAACCACAGGCAGCGGCTGCCTGAGCCCGACAGGGGCAACCGTGCCGATAGTCAGGCCGGTGACCTCTTCAACGTCCCGGGCGTCAGCGCATGTCATCCGGCGGCAGCCAAATAAGGTGCGGACTTTTTTAGGATCAACCTGTCTGGTACCGGGTACACACGCCAGAACGTGTAACCCGCCCATATCCCGCAGCAAAATCGATTTGACCATCTGATGGGGCTTTACGCCCCGCGCTTCAGCGGCTTCTTGTATGGTGCGGGCAGGCTTGCTATGAGGGAGCAGCAGGAAGTTAACCCCTTCCTGCTGCAGATAACGCGTGATGGGAGTATCCAGCATTACGCCTCTTCATCCAGCGAATACGGCAGTGGCAGCTGTTGCCACTGGTTTTCAGGCTCGGCAGCCAGACGAAAAGCCGTATTTTCCTCCAGATCATTGGGCAGTACCACCAAGGCCAGGGACTGTTGATCGCTGAACTGATAGCCGGCAATGATTGTGCCGCCTTTGCGCCAGTTGTCCCCGACACTGCGCTCCAGCACGTCACCGGCTTTCGGACAATGTTCGGCCTGGCCAGAGACAATGTACATCGCCCGTTTGTTGATGCCGCGCCATTTGGCCCTGGCGACGGTTTCCTGACCGGTATAGCAGCCTTTTTTGAAGCTGATGCCGTTAAGCGCCTGCAAGTTCATGGATTGCGGAATGAATTCCAGCTCGGTTTCGGTATCAACGCGGGGCAGGGCCTGGCGAATATCATACAGATCCCAGAGCGAGCCGTCGGACAACACGGCCTTGGCGGCAATTTTTTCGGCGATCTCGCCGGCGGCGGCGCTATCAACGGCCAGCAGCCAGCGCTGCGGATCAATTTTCACCGCGGTACCTTTGTCAAATGCCCGTACCTCTCCTTCACCACCCAGCATACTGTCTATAGTGGCTTGTGCCTGCTCACCGGTCAGGCCCAGTAAGACGTCTGTACTGGCTTCTATGGTGGTTTTGGAAAAGATGGCGTACTTCTTCAGCTCTGGCAATTGGGCGTCCATGACGCTTTGACGTTGCAGCCAGCCCAGACCGTCCCTGTGATGAAAGAGGCGGAAGATGGTGCGCATCTTACCTTTGGCGTCACAGTGCGCGCCAAGCGTGGACTGTCTGGTATCCAGAGACACGACATCGCAGGTGACTTGTCCCTGTAAATAGGAAATGCTGTCCTGACCAACCAGAGTCACCAGTCCCCACTGGGTGAGATTTACCAGGGCAAGTGATGGCAGAGGAGCGTCAGCGGAAAGTGAAAGTGTGTCGAATTGCAAAGTATCTGACCAGGTGCTCATAGTCGAATCCGTCGTTGATAAGGAAAGTCGGTTTCAGCTTTCAGAAAAGCTTCGAATAAGCGCTATGTTATCGCTCTGGCTGAGCTTTGTCAGCCTGCATGCAAAAGTACCTGAGTTTTTGTGTCAGGTATTATCACGACCAGCTCTCATTTTGTTGTGCCATATGTGACTGCAGATAGTCGGCAGGAAAACTGGCTGGTAGTATTGCCGCAGAATGAACACCACCAGGAGTTGAGGTTGGAAATGATAGGTGCAGACGATAAAGCACGAATTAGATGGGCCTGCCGTCGTGGCATGCTGGAGCTGGATGTTATTATCATGCCGTTCTTTGAAGAGTGCTTTGATGATTTAAGCCCGCAGGATCGCCAGGATTTTGTGTCTTTACTGACATGCGATGATCCGGACCTGTTCAACTGGCTGATGGAGCACGGACGCAGCACTAACCCTGCCCATGCGGCAATGGTGGACAAGATTGTTGCCCACAACAAGAGCAAGCTTCGCTAACCTCACGCTGTACCCTTCTTCTATCTTGCTTGCCGCTTTAACCGGAGTATATCTGGCGGTGGCAAGCCTGTTGTCTTTCCTGATGTTTGCTGATGTTCTGCCCGCGCCTCTATGGTGGTTGTTTTGTGAATGGCTATGGGGCGAGTATCTTTGTGCCAGAATCCAGCTCGCCTCCCTTCATGGCGCGCTGATCTTATTTGATGACCGGCAAATTGAATGGCAGCACTGCCGCTGGCAATTGTTTCATACCCGTGTGCTGACCTCCCGGTTACTGGTTATTGAATTGAAACACGCCCACCGGCATTACTGGCTTGCCGTCAGCCGTGATGCCTGTTCTGACAAAGATTTCCGTCTGCTGAGCCTTTTCTGCCGTACCTGCTGATGGCAAGGGTTGAGTCTGCTGCCTTTATCGCCGGCTTCTGGGAGCAGAGTCATTCTTGTCCTGCCCGTTATCACAATATTGCGATCATAAAGCAGAACAGAGTAAAGTTCTGAATCATAGTTGATGTAATTGATTGCCTGGAAACTTATAATGTCTTCTTAGTTATTAAGTATATAAAACACTAACATTTTATACTTTGAAGGAATTTTGTGTAATGAAAGTCAGGCATAAGCTGCTAGGGCTGGCAGGATTAAGTGTCACAGCGATATTTTTATTGTTTGGCATAAATAGCTATACCAATCAAAAGCTTGTGAATATAGAAGTGGCCGGTAGCCAGCTTGATCAACTGGAAGTGACATTGCTTAACCTCAGGCGTAATGAGAAAGATTTTCTGGCACGTATGGATGTTAAGTATCTGCAGACTTTCAATGACAATTACGATAAATTTCAGGCGCAATTGGCACGGCTGCAGCAGGATGTGGCTGCGTTGTCGATTGATCTGCCGCAAGTGGCAGTCCTGCAAAGCGAGATACACGATTACCATGCCGGTATGCAGGCAATGGTCTCAGGGTACCAGACGCTGGGACTGACACCCTCACAAGGGATATATCAGTCACTGTACCAAAGCGGTGATCAGTTGATGGCAATGACTTCTGAAAGCACCCAGACATTGGATGTTGATCGCTTGATACTGACGGCAAAGTTATTTTCAGCAACCGATGACAAAGCGTTGCTGGCGGACTATCAGGCGTTTGTCGCGCAATACGGCGATCAGCTGGATACGCAGTTCGGCCGGAATTACCGCGAATTTAACCAGATATTCAACCAGCTGGTGGTGCAGAAAACCCGAATTGGCCTGAGCCATAAAGATGGGCTGAGAGGGCAGATCCGCGCCTTGTCTCATCAGGTTGAAGCTGAGTTTGCCCAAATGCAGCAGCAGATAGATAAAGAAGCGGAGCAGGTAAAGGTTTCGGTCAGCCGCCTGACCTGGCTTTTGGTCGCTGTTATCATTGCAGGGCTGATCGCGCTGTCGTGGAAAATCAGCGCCTCTATTCTGGCCCCGGTTGAGCGTTTGAGCCATTTAATGAACCGTATCGCAACCAGTCATGATCTCACCCTGCATGCCGATACCTCAGGTAAAGATGAGCTTGCCGCAATGGGGACGCACTTTAATTATCTGCTGAGCAGTTTACGCAAGCTGGTGGGGGATGTGCAGTCTGCAGTATCGGAGCTCGGTGCGGCGTCTTCCCAGTTGCAGCGTCGCAGCCAGGACGCAGAACAGGCACTGGCAGCCCAACTGCTGGACAGCGATTCTGTGGCGGCAGCCAGTACAGAAATGCAAGCGACCATCAGTGAAGTGGCTCATATTACCCATGAAGCCGCTTCACAGACGGGCCGCAGCCATGATGAGGCCACACAGGGGCTATCGGAAGTTGTCGAAACGCGTTCACGGATTGACCAGCTATCCGCAGGGCTGGCTCAGAGCAGCCAGGAAGTGTCCAGTCTTTCTGGCTTGTCAGACAGTATCGGCTCTGTGGTTGTAGTGATTAAAAACATTGCAGAGCAAACCAATCTGCTGGCGCTGAATGCGGCCATTGAGGCCGCCCGGGCCGGAGAGCAGGGGCGTGGATTTGCGGTAGTGGCCGATGAGGTTCGCTCTCTGGCCATGCGCACCCAACAGTCAACGCAGGAAATCACCAGTATTATCAGCTCACTGCAGCAGCAGACGGAACAAGTGGTCAGTCATATTGAGCACTGTCGGGCACAGGGGGATGACAGTGTGGCTCAGGCGCAAAGTGCGGAGGCGAAGATCCGAACCGTGATTGCTGATATGCAGCGGATACTGGATTCCAGCACTCAAATCGCCGCGGCGGTGGAGCAGCAGAGCCAGGTATCTGAGGATATTGGTGCGCGGGTAGTGTCGATTCGCGATGTCACCAACAGCAATGTGGTGGTGGTGCAGGAAAATGTGCAGGCGGCCCACTCTGTTTCCGTGCAGGCCCACACCTTGTCGCAGGCAATCAAAGCCTACAAAGTATGAGTTGAACGCCAGCAGGAAAGAGATGGCTGACGGGAGCCTGTGTGGCTCCCGTTGCTATTGTTTTGATTGTTTTTATTGTGGATTACGCGGATCCAGTATGGTGGGTGACAGCGTCTCCAGCATATCCGGATAATCCAGGGTGTAATGCAGCCCCCGGCTTTCTTTTCGCTCCAGCGCACAGCGCACCATCAGTTCGGCGACCTGCAGCAGGTTCCGCAGCTCCAGCAGATTGTTGGACACCCTGAAGTTACTGTAATACTCATCAATTTCCTGTTTCAGCAGCTGGATCCGGCGCATGGCCCGCTCCAGACGTTTGGTGGTGCGCACTATGCCGACATAGTCCCACATGAACAGGCGCAATTCGTGCCAGTTGTGCTGAATGACAACTTCCTCATCTGAATTGGAGACTTTACTTTCATCCCACTGCGGGATGGATGACGGCAAGTTCACCTCATTGAGGTGCTGACTGATGTGCTCAGCGGCAGACCAGGCATATACCACGCACTCCAGCAATGAGTTGGACGCCATGCGGTTGGCACCATGCAGGCCGGTATAACTGACTTCGCCGATCGCATATAAACCGCTCAGGTCTGTTTGCCCTTGCCGGTCGACCATGACTCCGCCGCAGGTATAGTGGGCGGCCGGAACGACGGGAATGGCATCTTTGGTAATGTCGATACCGTAGCCGAGCAGTTTTTCGTAGATGGTCGGAAAATGCTTGGTCACAAAATCTGCGGGTTTATGGCTGATATCCAGATACATGCAGTCTGCACCCAGTCGCTTCATCTCATAGTCGATCGCACGGGCAACAACGTCCCGCGGGGCCAGCTCAGCACGCTCGTCAAATTCCTGCATAAAGCGGGAGCCGTCCGGGCGGCGCAGATACGCCCCTTCGCCGCGCAGGGCTTCGGTCAGCAGGAAATTACGCGCTTCCGGATGGAAAAGGCAGGTAGGATGAAACTGATTGAATTCCAGATTGGCGACCCGGCAGCCCGCGCGCCAGGCCATGGCAATGCCATCACCGGATGAGACATCCGGGTTAGAGGTGTACTGATAGACCTTAGAAGCACCGCCGGTGGCCAGCACCACGAATTTGGCCCGCACGGTTTCGACAGACTCACGCTGGCGGTTCCAGATGTAAGCGCCGAGCACCCGGTTGGGGGCATCGGTCTCACCTATTTTATGGCTGGTGATCAGATCCAGCGCATTATGGCGCTCCAGCACTTCAATATTCGGGTGGTTGTGAACATTGTCCTGCAGCGACATTTGCATGGCCATGCCAGTTGCATCCGCAGCATGCAGAATCCGGCGGTGACTGTGGCCGCCTTCGCGTGTCAGGTGGTAGCGAGGATGATCGTCGGTACTGTTGTCTTCCTGATCAAAGGGCACCCCGGCGTCTATCAGCCATTGCACGCAATCGCGGGCATTTTCAGCAATGAAGCGAACCACTTCTTCATCACACAGATGGGCACCGGCAATCTGAGTATCTTCAACATGAGAGTCCACGCTGTCTGTTTCATCAAAAACAGCAGCGATACCGCCCTGAGCATAGTAAGTCGCCCCTTCACTTCGCGGGCCTTTACTCAGGACGAGCACTTTACACATCGGAGCCAGACGCAAGGCCAGAGAGAGGCCTGCGGCGCCGCTACCGATGACCAGGACGTCACAACTGTGTTCTCGGTTCTCGTTCATATTGATCTCATATCCCTGTGGTAAGCTCGCCATATTACCAAAAAACCCTTTATGTGGGGCTTTTTTGATCTGTAAAGCTAGGTAAGGCAAATTGCCTCTGGCGGCGTACATCTGCCAGAATGAATGGCAGTTGCACCCGGGCGAATGTGCCAGTAAGGTGTGCGGGAACTTTGCGCTTTTTTTAGGGTCAGTAATTCTTTAGGCTTCTATGTCCATAGAATATAAATAGTTCTGAACGCAGGATGGGTAAATTGGCTGCATCCGGTACGGTTCAGAGCAGAGATGACCTTGTCACAGACAGAGGAGTACACGCTCGAATGAGCGAGCAGTTAACTGACCAGGCACTGATTGAGCGAGTACAGCGAGGGGACAAGCAAGCCTTTAATTTACTGGTCGTAAAGTACCAGAACAAGGTTTGCAACCTTATTGCCCGTTATGTTGGCAATTCCGGTGATGTGCCGGATGTGGCGCAGGAAGCCTTTATCAAAGCTTACCGTGCGCTACCGTCTTTTCGTGGGGAAAGTGCATTTTATACTTGGCTGTATCGTATAGCCGTGAACACGGCAAAAAATTACTTGGTGGCTCAGGGGCGCCGTCCGCCGGCAACAGACGTGGATGCGGAAGATGCCGAGTACTATGAAAATGGCAGTGCACTAAAAGAAATTTCGAACCCTGAGAACCAAATGTTGTCAGATGAATTGAAGCGGGTGGTATTCAGTACCATAGAAAGCCTCCCGGATGATTTGAAAACCGCAATTACGCTTCGCGAACTTGAAGGATTGAGTTACGAGGAAATTGCGGAAGTCATGGGCTGTCCGGTGGGTACGGTACGTTCCCGTATTTTCCGGGCTCGGGAGGCGGTAGAAAAGCGTATTGCCCCCCTAATGCAGCGCTAATATTTGGGCCAAACGGTGACAAAGATGGCTGATAAAGAAAAGATTTCGGCTTTGCTTGATGGCGAAGACGTTGATCAAAGTATCATAAACCAGCTTCTGGTGGATGATAATGCAAAGCAAAGCTGGCAAGCTTATCAGTTGATGAGCGATGTGATGCACGGTGAAGCGCCGGGGCACCCCAAGTGGGATATCGCCGGCAATGTGGCGATGGCGCTCGACAATGAGCCCGCGCACAGCTTTGCTGGCGCAGACGCAGACAGTGTTGCGGCGTCGGCGAATGTGGTGTCTCTGCCGCATGTGGAGCAACCAACGCCTCATCAGGCACGTCGTACCATGCCGGCCTGGCTGACACAATTTGGTCAGGTGGCATTAGCTGCCTGTGTTTCTTTGGCAGTGATTGTCGGCGTACAACAATATAACGGTGGTGAAGAGGCTGGGTTAGCGAGTGATGCTAATACTCAGGTGCCTGTTTTACAGACCATTCCTTTTGCCGGAACTGCTGAACCAGTCAGCCTGACGCGGGATTCTGTCCGTACCCGGACTGAATCGCCAAGCGAAGCACAACTGATGGAACAAAGACGACGCATTAATGCGATGTTGCAGGACTATGAGTTGCAACTGCGCCTGAATGCGGAAGACGGCAGTCTGGATAGAACCCTGTTGGAATCACACTGATTCGTGGCGGTGATATGAAGAAAATTCTGGTCGGTGCTCTGACACTGGTCAGCTTGGCTATGCCTTGGCAAGCCTCTGCGGAAGAAGACGCTATGACTTCTGCAGAGGCTTTGTTGCATCAAATGGATCAGGCAACCAGGCAGTTGAGCTATGAGGTGTCTTATATCCTCATTAAGAAAAACAGTATTGAACCCTTACGTTATCGCCATGCAGTAGAGGATGGCGAGACATTTGCACACCTGGTGTATCTCAGCGGTCCGCCGCGTGAGGTTATTCAGCGTGGCAAAGAAGTGAGTTACTTTGAGCCCGGACTGGACCCGTTTACCATCGACAGCAATCGCATGGTGGCCCCTTTGCCGCCGATTATGCGTACCAATGTCGCAGAGCTGGCCCAGTTTTATGACTTCATCCCCATGGGGCGATCCCGTGAAGCGGGCACCGCCTGTGATGTGGTACGTATCGCGCCCAAAGACGGTGCCCGCTATTCCTACCTGTTGTGGATGGACACCCGTTCTCATTTAGTCTTGCGGGCAGATTTGCTGGATCGGGATGGTGAGCCTTTAGAGCAGTACCGCGCCGTGTCTTTTGTAGTGAATGACAAAGTGGCCGATATTCTGGAAAGCCTGAAATCAGTGAAACTGCCGGAAGTGGTGCAGTTACCGCCACAGCCACAGGTGGAGTTATCCTGGCAGGTCGACTGGCTGCCGCTGGGCTTTGAAAGTATTTCACATAACCGGCACCGCCTGATGCTTACCGAGCGTCCGGTTGAAAGCCAGATGTACACGGACGGTCTGTTCAGTTTCTCTATTTATGTCTCGGCTGCAGATGGCTTCAGTGTGCGGGAACAACTGGTTCGCCAGGGACGCCGTACGCTGCACAGCCAGTTACTGAAAGACAAAGAGATCACTGTTGTCGGTGACATACCGCCGGCAACGGCACGCCGGGTGGCGGAGTCGGTCTCTTTTCAGGGAGCCAGCCAGCCATGATGCATTCACTGGCCACAGTGGTGGCCGTTGATAAAAAGCAGATCACCGTCAGTTGCCGGCAGCAAACCAGCTGCGGGTCCTGTGCCTCGCAAAACAGCTGTGGTACAGGCGTGGTCAGCAAAGTCCTGCCTGGCCGCCAGCATCAGCTGACGTTATCGGCAACCCATATTAATGATCCTATTCACATCGGTCAGCTGGTTGAAATCGGCTTATCTGAACGCAGCGTGCTGCAATCTGCGCTGCTGGTTTACGTGCTGCCGCTGGTGTGTCTGTTGTTGGGGACCTTGCTCGGTCAATGGTGGTTTGTCGAACTGGCTGGCGGGGGCGAAGGGGGCGTGATTGCCTGTGCCCTTGCCGGTGGCGCGGTGGGACTGCTGATTGCGCGATATCGCGCCAGAAGATTATCGGCCCTGGGGGACTATCAACCCAGTCTGATTCGGGTGCTCGGAAAGCCTGTTGCGCAAGGGCTGGAAACAAATGCACTATCGAAAGATAGCAGCAGCCGTTGAAATTCGGTAGAATCTGCCAACTTGATCGTAAGATCCCATTCATTTTTTAATCACGAGTTAGTCACGCCAATTCATGAAGCACATTCGTAACTTTTCGATTATTGCACATATCGACCACGGTAAGTCGACGTTATCTGACCGCTTGATTCAAGTCTGCGGTGGCCTTTCCGATCGTGAAATGGCTGCGCAAGTCCTTGACTCAATGGATCTTGAACGTGAACGTGGCATCACCATCAAGGCCCAGAGCGTGACGCTCAATTATACGGCAAAAGATGGTGAAACCTATCAACTCAACTTTATCGACACCCCGGGGCACGTAGACTTTTCCTATGAAGTCTCCCGCTCGCTGGCGGCCTGTGAAGGGGCGCTGCTGGTGGTCGACGCCGGTCAGGGTGTGGAAGCCCAGACACTGGCTAACTGTTATACCGCGATTGAAATGGATCTGGAAGTTGTGCCGATCCTGAACAAAATCGATCTGCCAGCGGCTGATCCTGAGCGTGTCGCGGAAGAAATTGAAGAGATCGTCGGTATCGACGCGATAGAAGCTACTCGTTGCTCAGCCAAAACCGGCCTGGGCGTTGATGAGGTGCTGGAAAATATCGTGCGTTCGATTCCTGCGCCGGAAGGCGACCCGGACGCGCCGCCACAGGCGCTGATCATCGATTCCTGGTTCGATAACTACCTGGGTGTTGTTTCTCTGGTCCGCATTAAAAACGGTGCCCTGAAGAAGAACGATAAGATCAAGGTCATGAGCACAGGGCAGACCTGGAACGTTGACCGTATCGGTATCTTTACCCCGAAACAGGTGGATAAAGACATACTGAGAACGGGCGAAGTGGGCTGGGTGGTCTGCGGTATTAAAGATATCCTCGGCGCGCCGGTGGGCGATACCCTGACACTGGCGAAGAACGGCTGTGAAAAGGCACTGCCAGGCTTTAAGAAAGTGAAACCTCAGGTGTATGCAGGCCTGTTCCCGGTATCGTCTGACGATTATGAGAACTTCCGTGATGCACTGGGCAAGCTGAGCCTGAATGATGCCTCGCTGTTCTACGAGCCGGAAAGCTCTGCCGCTCTGGGCTTTGGCTTCCGCTGTGGTTTCCTGGGCATGCTGCACATGGAAATTATTCAGGAGCGTCTGGAGCGTGAATACGATCTGGATCTGATCACCACAGCACCGACTGTTGTGTATGAGGTGAAGAAGAGTAACGGCGACATGCTGTATGTTGACAGCCCGGCCAAACTGCCGCCTATCAATGATATTGAAGTCATTGGTGAGCCGATTGCCCGCTGTAACATTCTGGTGCCAAGTGAATACCTGGGTAACGTGATCACACTGTGTGTGGAAAAACGCGGCTCTCAGGTCGACATGGTTTACCACGGTAACCAGGTTGCGCTGACGTATGACATTCCGATGTCAGAAGTGGTACTGGATTTCTTCGACCGTCTGAAGTCGACATCGCGCGGCTATGCGTCTCTGGATTATGGCTTCCAGCGTTACCAGGAATCCGACATGGTTCGGGTCGATATCCTGTTAAACGGCGATCGTGTTGATGCATTGGCTATTATTACCCATAAAGACCATGCGCAATCCCGTGGTCGTGATGTGGTCGAGAAAATGAGGGAGTTCATTCCCCGCCAGATGTTTGATATCGCGATTCAGGCAGCGATCGGTAACCACATTATCGCTCGCTCGACCGTGAAACAGTTACGCAAAAACGTTATTGCCAAGTGTTATGGCGGTGACGTGAGCCGTAAGAAAAAACTGCTGCAGAAGCAGAAAGAAGGTAAAAAGCGCATGAAGCAGATCGGCAATGTCGAACTGCCGCAGGAAGCCTTCCTTGCCATACTGCATGTAGGTAAAGACAAATAATTCGAGTCCGCCTTCCGCCGCATTATGCGGCGGAATGGTTAGGGTCGTCAGACCCTGAGAGACCATGAAAAATTCATCATAGGGACATTAGGAACAGCAATGGCAAATCTGTTTTCGTTAATTTTAGTGCTGGCAACCATAGTGACCGGGATTATCTGGGCGCTGGATCGGTTCCTCTGGGCACCTAAGCGTCAGTTGAAAATCGACGCTGCGGCGGCCAATGCCGGTGGCCAGGTGGATGCTAAAACCTTAGAAGCCGTTGCGCCACAGCCTGGCTGGGTTGAATCAACCAGCTCTATGTTCCCTGTGATAGCGCTTATCATGGTGTTTCGCTCGTTTATATATGAGCCGTTCCAGATCCCATCCGGATCGATGATGCCGACATTGCTGGTTGGCGATTTCATCCTGGTTGAAAAATTTGCTTATGGTCTGCGCGATCCTGTATTTCGTCATAAACTGGTGGAAACCGGCGAACCTGAACGTGGAGACATTGCTGTCTTTAAATACCCGGTAAACCCTAATGTTGATTACATTAAGCGCGTTGTGGGATTGCCGGGCGATTTGGTTCGTTATAGTGACAATAAGCAGATCTGTATTGCACCCAAAGGCACCACAGAATGTAAACCTGTCATGATGAGCCAGATGCACGACAGTGATTTTGTTCAGAACAGAACCCGGTTGATCCAGTTTACTGAACAGCTTGGTGAGGCGAAACACGACATTCTGATCCATCCGTTAAGGCCGAATCAGACGTTTGATTATCAACCGCGTCCCGGGCTGGCTGAATGGGTGGTGCCTGAAGGTCACTACTTTGTGATGGGTGACAATCGTGATAACAGTGCGGACAGCCGCTACTGGGGATTCGTGCCGGAAGCAAATCTGGTTGGCAAGGCGGTCGGGATCTGGATCAGCTTTGAATTTGAACGAAGTGCCGATAGTGTACTTCCCTCTTGGATTCCTACCGGTGTGCGCTTCAGCCGCATCGGAGGCATAGACTGATCGGGAAAAAATGACATCTCCTGTACAAAGACTCCAGCGTAAGCTGGGACACGAATTTAAGAACAGCGAATTACTGACCCTGGCGCTGACACACAGAAGCGCCAACGGGACGCACAACGAGCGTCTGGAGTTCCTGGGTGACTCTATCCTGAGCTTTGTGATTGCCGATGAGTTATATCATCGCTTCCCTAAAGTTGACGAAGGCGATATGAGCCGGATGCGCGCCACTCTGGTTCGGGGTAAAACGCTGGCTGAGTTAGGCCGCGAATTCGAGCTGGGTGACCATCTGCTGCTGGGGCCGGGCGAACTGAAAAGCGGCGGTTATCGCCGCGATTCTATTCTGGCTGACTGTGTCGAAGCCATTATTGGGGCAATTTACCTTGATAGTGATATCGAATGTGTCCGTCATATCGTTTTGAGCTGGTACCAGAGTCGTCTGGACACCATACAACCCGGTATAAACCAGAAAGACCCGAAAACCCGTCTGCAGGAATGCCTTCAGGGGCGTCGATTGCCGCTTCCGGCATATACTGTAACTAAGGTACAGGGTGAAGCACATAATCAGGAATTCACTGTACAGTGCGACGTCTCGGGGCTGGATAACCCTGTGGTTGGTAAAGGCGGTAGTCGGCGCAAGGCTGAGCAGGCTGCGGCAGAACTGGCATTGAAGCAGTTAGAATCATGACAGATAAAACACATTGTGGCTTTATTGCCATCGTTGGCCGTCCGAATGTCGGTAAATCAACACTGCTGAACCGTCTGGTCGGGCAGAAGTTGTCGATCACCTCGCGTAAACCGCAGACTACCCGCCACCGTATCATGGGCGTGGATACCCGAGACGGTTACCAGGCGGTGTATGTGGATACCCCCGGGCTGCATATCGAGGAAAAGCGCACCATTAACCGCCTGATGAACCGTGCGGCCAGCAGCTCGCTGACCGATGTTGAGCTGGTGCTGTTTCTGGTGGACGGCACCATGTGGACGCCGGACGATGAAATGGTGCTCAACAAGCTGGCGAAAAGCGGCCTGCCTGTGGTGCTGCTGGTCAATAAAGTCGATAACGTCAAAATGAAGTACGATCTGTTCCCGCATATGCAGGAGCTGGCGAAAAAAATGGACTTCAAAGCTATCGTGCCAATCGCTGCCAAGCACGGTACCGGTATTGATGATGTTGAAAAGATAGTCCGCGGTTGCTTGCCGGAAGGGGAATATTACTTCCCGGAAGAGTACGTGACAGATCGCTCACAGCGTTTTATGGCTTCGGAAATCATCCGTGAAAAACTGATGCGTTTTACCGGCGAAGAGCTGCCGTATTCTGTGACCGTTGACATAGAGCGTTTTGACTATAACCCGGAAACCGATGGCTTTGATATCAACGGTTTGATTCTGGTTGAGCGTAAAGGCCAGAAGAAGATGGTGATAGGCAAAGGTGGCGAGAAAATCAAAACCATTGGCCGTGAAGCCCGTCTCGACATGGAAGATCTGTTCGAGCGCAAGGTGTACCTTGAGCTGTGGGTGAAAGTGAAATCCGGTTGGGCAGATGACGAACGCGCCCTGCGTAGTCTTGGCTATATCGACGATCTTTAAGGACAGCGATGGAAGGGTTGCAGCGCTGTTTTGTTCTGCACTCTCGTCACTACAGTGAGACGAGCCTGATCCTGGACGTCTTCAGTGAAGAGTCCGGTCGGATCACCCTGATGGCTAAAGGTGCCCGCCGCAAGCGCTCCAATCTCAAAGGAGCGCTTCAGCCATTTACCCCCTTATTCATTAAATGGACTGGCCGGGGCAGTATGCCGGTTCTGACCCACGCCGAACCTATCAGTATCGGGCTGCCCATGCGCAGCTATATTCTGTATTCCGCTTTGTATGTGAACGAGATTCTGGCTCGGGTACTGGAAGTTCAGACACCTTATCCTGCCTTGTTTCTTGATTATCTCAATGTGCTGAGAGAGCTTGCTCAGGCGGACAATCCCGAACCCGCACTACGTCGCTTTGAACTGGCGCTGCTGGATCACTTGGGTTACGGTGTGGACTTTCTTCATTGTGCCGGCAGCGGGCTGCCGGTTGACGATGAAATGACGTATAACTACCGGGAGCAAAGAGGTTTTATTGCTTCTATGGTTGCCGGCCAGCTGACGTTTACCGGACGGCAACTGAAAGCCATTGCCGCCCGGCATTTTGAATCCCAGGATCAGCTCAGGGCAGCAAAGCGCTTTACACGCATGGC
Organism: Photobacterium halotolerans DSM 18316; assembly: GCF_000425165.1. GTDB lineage: Bacteria > Pseudomonadota > Gammaproteobacteria > Enterobacterales > Vibrionaceae > Photobacterium > Photobacterium halotolerans. The sequence continues at coordinate 57,187 of NZ_KE384322.1, read as the reverse complement.
CCTGAAACCGTATCTTGGCAGCAAACCATTAAAAAGCAGGGAATTGTTTGTCCCTAGAGGAAGGAGTACCGCTACATGAAGAATATACTGCTCGGCGTCAATATCGACCACGTTGCGACTTTACGTAATGCCCGCGGCACCCGGTATCCGGATCCGGTGCATGCGGCAGAAGTGGCAGAACGCGCAGGCGCTGATGGTATTACCATTCATTTACGCGAAGACCGTCGTCATATTACTGACCGCGATGTCCGTATTCTGCGCGACACCATTCAGACGCGTATGAATCTGGAAATGGCAGTGACCGATGAGATGGTGCAGATAGCGCTGGACACTCAACCTGAATTCGTCTGCCTGGTGCCGGAAAAACGTGAAGAGCTGACCACCGAAGGCGGCCTGGATGTGGTGGGTCAGCTGGACAAAGTGAAAGCGGCGACTGAGAAACTCTCTGCTGCAGGTATCCTGGTTTCCCTGTTTATTGATGCAGATCGCGCGCAGATTGATGCCGCGGTGGCCTGTGGTGCGCCTTATATTGAGCTGCATACCGGCCATTACGCTGATGCGGCATCGGAAACTGAGCAACAGGCCGAGCTGAAGAAAATTGCCGCCGCCGCCAGTTATGCCCATGATCAGGGTATCAAAGTCAATGCCGGCCACGGTCTGACTTATCACAATGTCAAACCGATTGCCGCCCTGCCGGAGATTTACGAGCTCAATATTGGTCATGCCATCATCGGCCGCGCCGTGTTTGACGGCCTGCATAAAGCCGTGGCTGACATGAAAGCCGTGATGCTGGAAGCGCGCTGGTAACATGGCCATCGTCGGATTGGGGACAGACATTGCTGAAATTACCCGTGTCGAGCATGTGCTCGAACGTGCCGGTGAGACGTTTGCCCGGCGGGTACTGACACCTGAAGAGTTCACCATTTTCAGCCAGCATAAGCAGGCCGGCCGCTACCTGGCCAAGCGTTTTGCGGTCAAAGAAGCGGCCGCCAAAGCGCTGGGAACAGGCATAGCCTGCGGTGTTTCGTTTCAGGATTTTACCGTCACCAATAACGAACGCGGCAAGCCGGAATTGGCACTGGCCGGCAAAGCGGCTGAACTGGCCGCGCAGATGGCGGTCCGCCATATTCACCTGACCATTGCCGATGAAAAGCACTATGCCGTCGCGACCGTGATCCTGGAGTCAGGCTGACCGCGCAATCAGTCCGCCAGAGATACAAGAAGGGAAACGTTGTTTCCCTTTTTTTGACGAAAAAACTGGAGGACTGAACAAGATTTGACGTAAGAGCCTCAAAGCTGGGGGCTGGTATTGGCATGTCACTCACCTACCGGCAGTAAACCCCATCAAGCAGAAAGGAGCATCCTTTCTGCTTGATGGGGTTTACTGCCGGTAAGCCTGCGATGCTCTGACCACATTGTTCATTTCGTCGATTAATTCGAACAGTTCCGGTTCCAGCTCGGTCGCTGAAGTTCCGGCTTTGAGTTGGGTTTCCAGGGTGTAGCAGAGGTTTTTCAGCCTTGGCACGCCGCTGTAGGCGCAACTGCCATGCAGTTTGTGGATGGACGGCCACAGGTCAATGTCTTTGCCGTCCAGCACTTCATTGACCAGCATTTCCACTTCGGGCATAAAATCGAGCAGCATCTGCAGCATGTCCCGGGCCAGACCCTCTTTGCCTGCGGCCTGTTTCAGTGCCAGATCCCAGTCCCAGCTGACGTTATTGTTTACTGCATCTGGCTTAACGGATGGCGCTGTGGCAGCGACGGCAGGCGTTGAACTGTTGTTATGGGGCTGCGGAATCCATTTGGCCAGCATCTGCTGCAAAATCTGTTCTTCGATGGGCTTGGTCAGGTAATCGTCCATCCCGGCACGAAGTAAACGCTCACGTTCACCAGCCATGGCATGGGCAGTGACCGCGATGACGGGCGTATGGCTGTTCAGCGTGGTTTCATGAATCGCCTCACAGGCTCTGACACCGTCCATCTCAGGCATCTGAATATCCATGAAGACTAAATCAAAGGCTTTCTGCTGGGCGTATTCCACGGCTTTACGGCCGCCGGTGGCGGTAATCACGGTTTCTACCCGTTCACTGAGCAGGGCGGCGATCAGTTTCAGGTTGGCCGGGTTGTCATCGACCGCCATCACGGTGAGCGGCAGCAGGGCATCGTTCGCGGCAGCCAGTGGCAGTGGTTCAGGCTCTTCCTGCTGATCTGTCTGGCCAATCAAGGCGTCAAACAGTTTACGCCGGGCCAGCGGTTTACCCAGACAAGCCGTCACACCGGCACTGAGCAAGCGTTCCGACAACGCCAGCTCTGTGGTGGGCAGGCACACTAAAACTTTGTCGGCCAGTTGCTCGGCTTTAAAGACTTTATCCAGAATCGTTGCCAGCGGCGGCTGTTCGCCCGGTGACAGGCAGAGCAGGGCAAAGTCGTGATGTTCGACATCGTCCTCCGGCATGTCGGCCCGGTAGGTCACATCCAGCCCGGCTTGCAGCAGGCGTTGCTGCAGCACGTTGGCCGCCTGCAGGTTGGGTTCGATCAGCAGCAGGTGGCGGTTTTTCAGCTCGCTGGTATCGATAGGCTGCGATACCGGCAGGTCGGTTTTGGTCAGTTTGAGGGTGAACCAGAATGTCGAGCCCTGGTGCAGGCGGCTGGTCAGGCTGATCTCGCCGCCCATCTGAGTGACCAGTTTCTGGGTGATCACCAGGCCCAGCCCGGTTCCGCCATAGCGGCGTGAAATGCTGGCATCAGCCTGGCTGAAGGCCTGGAATAATTGCGCTTGCTGGCGCTCTGAAATTCCAATCCCGGTATCACGGACCATAAATTGCAATTCGAGGCTCTCATCGCGGTCGGCTTTGAGCTCGACGGCAATGTCGATATTGCCGCGCTCGGTAAATTTCACTGAGTTACCGATCAGATTAGTCAGCACTTGCTGAATACGCAGCGGGTCACCAATCAGGCCGGTTGGGATGCGCTGATCAACCCGCAGAGTCAGTTCCAGGCCTTTCTCATGGGCGCTGGGTGCCAGCAGGCGCATGACTTCATCCAGTGAGTCGGTGAAGTCGAACGGAATGTTTTCCAGCAGCAGCTTACCGGCTTCCAGTTTGGAAAAGTCCAGGATGTCATTGATGATGGTCAGCAGGTTGTTAGCGGATTTTTCTATCGTCAGCAGGTAGTCGTGCTGGCTGGCACTGAGCCGGGTTTTGAGCATCTGGCGGGTAAAGCCGATGACGCCGTTGAGCGGTGTGCGCAGTTCGTGAGACATATTGGCCAGAAATTCGGATTTGACCCGGGCAGCTTCCTGAGCGCGTTTCTTGGCAATATCCAGCTCAACGTTCTGTATTTCCAGCTGCTCAAGGGTTTCACGCAGATCAGACGTGGCCTGATCGATGCTTTGCTGCATTTCGATATGGTAGTCAGACAGCGAAATGGCCATGGCATTGATACCGTTTTTCAGGTTATCCAACTCACCCAGCAATTCACCTTCAATCCGGATATCGAGATGCCCGCGGCGAATTCTGTCTACGACACTGATCATGTGCGAAATCGGACGGGTGACATCCCGCATCAGCCGATAGGCAAACAATCCCGACAGGATAAGGCCCAGCAGCAAGACCATCAGCGCAGTAAAGACTTCCTGATACTGCTGCAGCCGCAGCGGGCTCATGTCCATTTCAATGGCGATGTAACCCAGCGCCCTGGCCTGAAACCCGGGGGCGGACAGGTTACTTTGCTGCGCTTCTGTCAGTATAGGGGCCCGCATGATCATAGTGCTGTCATTGATGATGATGTCAGGCAGGAAGGGGATCGGCTGATCATCGGGGAACATCAGCGCCTCAAAATTCCGATGGAAATTTGAGGTCACAAACAGCTCATTATTGCCGTCAAAGACCGCGATACTGCGTACAATATCGGAATGCTTGCGATGGGCATAACTGATGATGCGTCTGACCGCTTCACGGTTATGATCTGCCATGCCGTATTCGGTGGCAATCGCCAGCGGCTCTATGATGCTGGTGCCGGTTTCAATCAGCTGATGCTCCAGATCACGGTAGCGGCTCAATGTGAAAAATGCGCTCAGTAGCAGGCCAATGATCAGGGTTGGTGCTAATGTCAGGGTGAAAACCCGGGCGCGAAGTCCGTATTTGGTCATGGTTACAAGAATTCGATTCTGTGGGAGAATTGCTGTCTATGCTGGTCACGCAAGCATGTTCCAGCCCTTAGCTTAATGAATCTTTACCGTAGCGACAATTGAAGTCGATCCGGCGTTGCCCTGAAAAGGCGACAGAACACCGTGAGTTACAACATTATGGCACGCTTTTTTAAGCCGACTAAACGAATTGTCAGCGACACCAAACACAAAGAAGTGACGGTTTCACGTCTGGACCATCTGGGTTCAGGTATCGCCCATCTCGATCGTAAACCGGTTTTTATTCCGGGATTGCTACCCGGCGAACGTGCGCTGGTGCAGCTCACCGACAATAAAAAACAGTATGCCCGGGCTAAAGTCATCAAACGGCTGACTGACAGCCCTGAGCGCATTACACCTCAGTGTCCTGTCTATGACCAGTGTGGTGGGTGTAACTTGCAACATCTCTCTCATTCTGCCCAGGTATCGGCCAAGCGCCAGTCTCTGGGGGAGTTGATGGCGAAGTTTGCCTTGGGGGGAGAAAATGAAACAGCGACGGCATTAGTGCAGGACGAACCTGTGACCGGTGAGACCTGGCAGTACAGACGGAGCGCACGTTTCAGCCTTCGTTTTGAATCCGGTAAAGGGCTGTGTTTCGGTTTTCGCCAGGAGCAGAGCAAAGAGATTGTTGATGTCGAGCATTGTCCGGTACTGGCGGCTGCGCTGAATGCTCTGCTGCCGCCTTTGCGTGAATTACTGACGCAATTGCAGGGCCGCCGGAACCTGGGACATGTCGAGCTGGTCGAAGCCGATAATGGCCCTGTGGTCCTGATCCGACATCTCAAGCCTTTTTCTGACCCGGATATGACGAGCATTCAGCAATTTGCTGACAATCATCATGTTATGCTTTTCCTGGCACCGGGGCCTGATGAAGTGACTCAGCTGGCCGGTGACACGCCTTGCTATACAGTAAATGGCCTGACGCTGCAGTTCTCGCCCAAAGATTTCATTCAGGTCAACCGGACGGTGAATACCCGGATGATAGAGCAGGCACTGGACTGGCTGGATATTCAGCCGCAGGACAGAGTGCTGGATCTTTTCTGCGGTCTGGGTAATTTCAGCTTACCGCTGGCTCAGAAAGCGCAGCAAGTCGTCGGTGTCGAAGGGGTGGATGAGATGGTGCAGCGGGCCAGCACCAATGCGGCGCTGAATCAACTGGCGAATACGGCTTTTTATCAGGGCAATCTTGAACAGGGTATTGAGTCGTTCAGCTGGGCCAGCAAAGGTTTCGACAAAGTATTGCTGGATCCGGCACGCGCGGGTGCTGCAGGGGTAATGAAAGAAGTGGCAGCGCTATCACCCAGCCGGATTTTATATGTTTCCTGCAATCCGTCCACGCTGGCGCGGGACAGTCAGGTACTGCTGCAGCAGGGCTACCAGTTGCAACGGCTGGGAATGCTGGATATGTTTCCCCATACGGGGCACTTAGAATCTATGGCACTGTTTATCCGAACCTGATGCCAGGCTGAGCCTGCGAAGGCTGCCGGGAGTAACAGAAAAGCCATCCGTAATAACGCTATACAGGACAGAATCATGGTCGCAGTTCGCGGTGCGCATTTGAAGGAAAACGCTAAATTTGAGTTGGTACCCTGGGTAGAGAGTCTGCTGCAGGATGCTAAAACCTCGGACCGTCTGATCCAAACCTATCAGCGCTGTGAAGCGCATCTGGACAATAAGGAAGCAGCCGGTCAGTTATTGTGGCGTGGCCGGGAAATGGTTGAAATCCTGGTGATGCTCAGTATGGATACTGACACCCTGGTGGCAGCCCTGCTGTTCCCGCTTGTTGAAGGCGGCTTCTACAAGAGTGATGACATCAAAGAGGAATATGGCCAGACCATTCTGCAGATGGTCAAGGGTGTCAAACAGATGGCGGCGATAAGCCAGCTGAACGCCATCAAAGAAGGCGCGGCTCAATCGGCACAGGTCGATAACATTCGCCGCATGCTGCTTTCTATGGTGGACGACTTCCGCTGCGTGGTGATCAAACTGGCCGAGCGCATCTGTAATCTGCGCGAGGTGAAGGACGAGCCGGATAACGTTCGCCGTGCCGCCGCGCGGGAGTGTTCTAATATCTACGCTCCGCTGGCAAACCGTTTAGGTATCGGTCAGCTTAAATGGGAAATCGAAGACTACGCGTTTCGCTACAAACACCCGGAGACTTATAAGCAGATCGCCAAACAGCTGTCTGAGCGTCGTATCGACCGGGAACACTACATCGACCATTTCGTGAAGGATCTGGATGAGTCGATGAAAGCCTCGAATATCAAGGCTGAGGTGCATGGACGTCCCAAGCATATCTATAGCATCTGGCGCAAAATGCAGAAAAAGAATCTCGCTTTTGATGAGCTGTTCGATGTGCGTGCGGTGCGTATTATCGCGGACCAGCTGCAGGACTGCTATGCGGCATTGGGTGTGGTACATACCAAATACCGCCATCTGCCCAAAGAATTCGATGACTATGTGGCCAACCCCAAACCCAACGGTTATCAGTCGATCCACACTGTGGTGATCGGCCCGGAAGGCAAAACCATCGAGATCCAGATTCGCACCAAGCAGATGCACGAAGAGTCCGAGCTGGGGGTGGCCGCGCACTGGAAATACAAAGAATCCGGCACCTCTGCCGGCGCCCATTCTGCCTATGATGAGAAAATCAACTGGCTGCGTAAGCTGCTGGCCTGGCAGGAAGAAATGTCCGACTCCGGCGAAATGCTCGAAGAGCTGCGCAGTCAAGTCTTCGACGACAGGGTCTATGCCTTCACCCCGAAAGGGGATGTGGTCGATCTGCCCTTGAATGCCACCCCGCTCGATTTCGCCTACCACATTCACTCTGAGGTCGGCCACCGTTGTATCGGGGCCAAAGTGGAAGGGCGAATTGTGCCTTTCACTTATCACCTGCAAATGGGCGATCAGGTCGAAATTATCACCCAGAAAGAGCCGAATCCGTCGCGTGACTGGCTGAATCCGAACCTGGGCTTTGTCAATTCCAGCCGGGCGCGAGCCAAGGTACATGCCTGGTTCCGCAAGCAAGACAGAGATAAAAACATCACGGCCGGGCGGGAAATTCTGGAGCAGGAGCTGCATAAAATCGGCGCCACCATGAAAGATGCCGAGTCCTACGCCCTGAAGCGCTTTAACGTGAATTCGACGGATGAGCTGTTCGCCGGTATCGGTAGCGGTGATCTGCGTATCAATCAGGTCATTAACCATATCAATGCGCTGGTGAACAAGCCCACGGCTGAAGAAGAAGATCAGCAGCTGCTGGAGCGTTTAACCGAGGCAGGCAGCAAGGCCAGCCAGAAAAAACCGCAGCGCGATGCCGTAGTGGTGGAAGGGGTGGATAACCTGATGACCCACCTGGCGCGTTGCTGTCAGCCCATTCCCGGTGATGACATAGTCGGCTTTGTGACGCAGGGGCGGGGGATCTCGGTGCACCGCAGCGATTGTGAACAGCTGGAAGAGCTGCGTCATGTGGCGCCGCAGCGGATCATTCATACTGTCTGGGGCGGCAGCTTTGCCGGCCGCTACACCCTGACCGTCAGGGTAACCGCTTCTGAGCGTAACGGCCTGATTAAAGATCTGACCAACACCATGCACAATGAAAAGGTCAAAGTGGCCGGGGTGAAAAGCCGGATCGATTTCAAAAAGCAGATGGCGATCATGGATTTCGATATTGAACTGACCGATCTCGACAGTCTGGGCAGACTGATCCTCCGCCTGGAGCAGGTGAAAGATGTCTTTGAAGCCAGACGACTGCACTGATCTCATCCTATCGACACAACGGGCTCCGGCCCGTTTTCTGCCCAATGACAACCCTACACAGAGCACAGGAAAACCATCATGAGCGATAAGCCCATCAGCACCTTACTTTCCATCATGGCACAACTGCGCGACCCGCTGCGGGGCTGCCCCTGGGATCTCAAACAGGATTTTGCCTCTATCGTGCCCCACACGCTGGAGGAAGCCTATGAAGTGGCAGATGCCATTGCCGAAGAGAGCTGGGATGATGTGAAGGAGGAGTTGGGCGATCTGTTATTTCAGGTGATCTTCTACAGTCAGTTGGCGAAAGAAAAAAGGCTGTTTGATTTTGATGATGTGGTCAGCGCGATCAATCACAAACTGATTCGTCGCCATCCTCATGTTTTTGCAGATAAAGATTTCGCCGATGAAGCTGCGATACATGCGAACTGGGAAGCGGAAAAGGCCAAAGAGCGTGCAGAAAAAGGGCAGGATGACAGTATTCTGGCTAATATCCCTAAGGCAATGCCTGCGCTGAACCGGGCCGATAAAATCCAGAAACGTTGCGCCCGGTTGGGTTTTGACTGGCCAACACTGGGGCCGGTGGTTGACAAAGTGCAGGAAGAAATCGACGAGGTGATGGAAGAAGCTCATCAGGCGGTACCCAGTCAGGAACGCATCGAAGAGGAGATCGGGGATCTGCTGTTTGCTGTTGTTAACCTGAGCCGGCACCTGAAAGTGAAACCGGAAATGGCCTTACACAAAGCCAACCGTAAGTTCGAACGCCGGTTTCGCGAAGTGGAGCGCTGCGTTCTGGAACAGGGCAAGCCGATTGACGCTTGTTCACTGGATGAGCTGGATGCCGAGTGGGAAAACGTTAAGCGCAAGGAAAAGGCTGTTTCAGCATCAAAGTGAGCACTAACCCGCAAGCGGACTTTCCATCAAGGATACCGGGCTTGATTTGGAACAAAAAGCGTCCGGGTTTACTGTGATAGTTTTCACGTTGTGGCAATAAAATGTGTCTGGTATACTAATTTCCCGTCCAGATACTTTTTATCCTCTACACCAATCTTCCAGGTTAAACATGACAACGAATTACATTTTTGTGACGGGCGGTGTTGTATCCTCCCTAGGTAAAGGTATTGCTGCAGCCTCACTGGCGGCCATCTTAGAGGCCCGTGGTCTGAAAGTGACCATGATGAAGCTAGACCCTTACATTAACGTTGATCCAGGCACCATGAGCCCGATTCAACACGGTGAAGTATTCGTTACGGAAGACGGTGCAGAGACCGACCTTGACCTTGGTCACTATGAGCGTTTTATCCGTACCAAGATGACCAAGCGCAACAACTTTACTGCTGGCCGTGTCTATGAAGACGTGCTGCGTAAAGAGCGTCGCGGTGACTATCTGGGTGCGACCATTCAGGTCATCCCTCATATTACTAACGCTATCAAAGAGCGTGTGATTGCCGGTGCAGAAGGCCACGACGTCGCTATCGTCGAAGTGGGCGGTACGGTCGGTGATATCGAGTCCCTGCCATTTATGGAAGCGATTCGCCAACTGGGCGTGCAGCTGGGCCGCGAGCGTGCGATGTTTATGCACCTGACTCTGGTGCCTTACCTGGCCGCGGCCGGTGAAGTGAAAACCAAGCCTACTCAGCACTCAGTCAAAGAACTGCTGTCTATCGGTATTCAGCCGGATGTGCTGATCTGCCGTTCTGACCGCATGATCCCGGCCAATGAGCGAGCCAAGATTGCCTTGTTCTGTAACGTGCCGGAAAAAGCCGTTATCTCAATGAAAGACGTTGACTCCATCTACAAGATCCCTCAGCTGATCAAGTCGCAGGGTCTGGATGAACTGGTGTGTCAGCGCTTTGGTATTACCGCCCCGGAAGCCGATCTGAGCGAGTGGGAGCGCGTTATCTATGAAGATGCCAATCCGACCGGTGAAGTGACTATCGGTATGGTGGGCAAATACACCGAACTGCCGGATGCGTATAAGTCAGTCAACGAAGCACTGAAGCATGCGGGTCTGAAAAACCGCTTGTCTGTGACCATCAAATACGTTGATTCACAGGATGTTGAATCAAAAGGCGTAGAAATGCTGGCAGGTCTGGATGCGATTCTGGTACCGGGCGGTTTTGGTGGTCGTGGTGTTGAAGGCAAGATCATGACAGCGCAATATGCGCGTGAAAACAACATCCCTTATCTGGGCATCTGCCTGGGTATGCAGGTGGCGCTGATCGAGTTTGCCCGTAATGTGGCGGGTATGAGCGGTGCTCACTCGACGGAATTTGACGCTAAATCACCGTATCCTGTGGTGGGCCTGATCACTGAATGGGTCGACAGCGAAGGTAACGTGGAAGAGCGCACCGAAGAGTCGGATCTGGGCGGTACTATGCGTCTGGGTTCTCAGCTGTGCCATCTGGAAGAGGGCAGCAAAGCCCGTGAAATGTACGGCAGTGCAACGATTCACGAGCGCCACCGTCACCGTTACGAAGTGAACAACAACCTGCTGCCTCAGCTGAAAGAAGCGGGCCTGAAAATCTCCGGCCTGTCTGCTGACAAGAAGCTGGTAGAGATTATCGAAGTGCCGAATCACCCTTGGTTTGTGGCGGCTCAGTTCCACCCTGAGTTCACCTCAACACCTCGCGATGGCCATCCTTTGTTTGAAGGATTCGTCAAAGCGGCTGGTCAGCACCAGCGCGGTGAGTTCGAAGAGAAATAAGTTACAAACAGCTGTTGCACATGGAGTGCGGCAGCTTTTTTTTCGCTTTTTTAAATCAAAATAAAGCAAGAGGAAACACTATGTCTAAGATCGTTAAAGTTTTGGGTCGTGAAATCATCGACTCACGCGGTAACCCGACAGTGGAAGCTGAAGTCCACCTGGAAGGTGGTTTTGTTGGTATGGCTGCGGCACCTTCTGGTGCATCAACGGGTTCCCGCGAAGCTCTGGAGCTGCGTGACGGCGACAAATCTCGTTTCCTTGGCAAAGGTGTACTGAAAGCCGTTGAAGCGGTTAACGGTCCTATTGCTCAGGCGCTGGTTGGTAAAGACGCGAAAAGCCAAGCGGATATCGATCAAATCATGATCGACCTGGACGGCACGGAAAACAAATCTAAGTTTGGTGCTAACGCTATCCTGGCTGTCTCTCTGGCGAACGCAAAAGCCGCCGCGGCTGCAAAAGGCATGCCTCTGTACGAGCACATTGCAGAACTGAACGGCACCCCGGGCCAGTTCTCTATGCCTCTGCCAATGATGAACATCATCAACGGTGGTGAGCACGCTGATAACAACGTAGACATCCAGGAATTCATGATCCAGCCAGTCGGTGCTAAAACACTGAAAGAAGGTCTGCGTATCGGTGCTGAAGTGTTCCACAACCTGGCCAAAGTACTGAAAGCCAAAGGTCTGAGCACAGCCGTTGGTGATGAAGGCGGTTTCGCACCAAACCTGGAATCTAACGCTGCGGCACTGGCTGCTATCAAAGAAGCGGTTGAAGCGGCAGGTTATGTACTGGGTAAAGACGTCACGCTGGCGATGGACTGTGCGGCTTCTGAGTTCTACGACAAAGAAGCGGGCAACTACAACATGAAAGGCGAAGGCAAAATCTTCACATCTGAAGAGTTTAACTTCTACCTGCAGGATCTGGCGAACCAGTACCCAATCGTGTCTATCGAAGACGGTCTGGACGAGTCTGACTGGGATGGCTTCAAGCACCAGACAGAACTGCTGGGCGATAAACTGCAACTGGTGGGTGACGATCTGTTCGTAACTAACACCAAGATCCTGAAAGAAGGTATCGACAAAGGTATCGCGAACTCTATCCTGATCAAGTTCAACCAGATCGGTTCTCTGACTGAAACGCTGGCTGCTATCAAGATGGCGAAAGATGCCGGTTACACCGCTGTTATCTCTCACCGTTCCGGTGAAACTGAAGATGCAACGATTGCCGATCTGGCAGTGGGTACCGCGGCAGGTCAAATCAAGACAGGTTCTATGAGCCGTTCTGACCGTGTTGCTAAGTACAACCAGCTGATCCGTATCGAGGAAGCGCTGGGCGAGAAAGCACCGTATAACGGTCTGAAAGAAGTGAAAGGTCAGGCATAAGTCTGAAGCTTCACTTTTGTCACTCTGAGTGACCCCGGATGATAAGCCGCTCAACAGAGCGGCTTTTTTCTGTCCGAATGGCGGGTCCGGAACTGGTCACATACGGCGCTTTATGGGATTATTACCGCCTTAGAGGCTGATGAGATGGCCGGTCGACTTGTGTTAATCATCCGAGAATGAGGCTTGCATGCGTGTATTCAGTGCAGTGTTACTGCTGGTATTCTCCTGGCTGCAGTACGAATTCTGGTTCGGCAAGAATGGCATGTCTGACTATGTGGCGCTTAAAAACAATGTGGCGCTACAGCAAAAAGCGAATGCCGAACTGGTGCAGCGTAACCAGCAGATGTATGCAGAAATCAATGATTTGCATCAGGGTCTGGAAGCGGTAGAAGAGCGGGCCCGGCATGAGCTGGGTATGATCAAGCCCGGAGAAACTTTTTTCCGCATAGTTGGTGATCGTTCTCTTTAAGGGAGTCACCCAGCGTTAATTTGGCAGTAAACCCATCATGACTCAAACCTTAACGGCAGTAGTGCCGGCTGCGGGCGTCGGCAGTCGTATGCAGGCCGACAGGCCGAAGCAGTATCTGGTTATCGCAGGCAAAACGATACTGGAACATACGGTGGACAGCTTGTTACAACACCCCGCTATTGGCCGGGTAGTGATTGCGATCAGTGACGGCGACCCTTATTTTAACCATCTGCCTCTGGCCCGTCGTCCGGATGTCGTCGTGGTGCCTGGCGGTCGCGAACGGGCGGATTCGGTGTTTTCCGGCCTGGCCACACTGGCGGATGATGACTGGGTGCTGGTGCACGATGCTGCCCGTCCCTGCCTGCATCAGGATGATTTATCCCGTCTGATTGAACAGGCACAACAGCATGCCTTTGGTGCCATTCTGGCCGCGCCGGTGCGCGATACCATGAAACGCGGTAACGGCCGGCAATCTATTGCGGCCACAGTGGATCGCACCGATCTCTGGCATGCACTGACCCCCCAGATGTTTCGGGTCAGCCAGCTCAGAGATGCCATGGTCAAATCGCTGGCGGAAGGGGTTGTGCTTACAGACGAAGCATCGGCGCTGGAATATTGCGGTTTTTCGCCGCTGCTGGTGCCCGGCCGGGCTGATAACCTGAAAGTCACTCAGCCTGAAGATCTGGCACTGGCTGAATTTTACCTGCAGCAACGACAAAAGGAGCAGGCATAATGCGAATTGGACACGGTTTTGACGTACACAAATTTGGCGGTGATGGTCCGGTGATCATCGGCGGGGTAGCCGTGCCTTATGAACAGGGCCTGATTGCTCACTCCGATGGTGATGTCGCTCTGCATGCTGTGTGTGATGCGCTGCTGGGCGCGATAGGTGCGGGTGATATCGGCCGTCATTTCCCTGATACCGATGCGGAGTGGGCGGGGGCAGACAGTCGCATGCTGCTGCGTGACGTGTACGCCAAGGTGAAAGCGAAAGGCTACCGCCTGGGCAATCTGGATGTCACAATTATTGCGCAGGCACCGAAAATGGCGCCTTATATTGAACAAATGTGCCAAACCATTGCCGACGATCTCGACACCACGGTCGATAATATTAATGTAAAGGCCACAACGACTGAACGTTTGGGTTTTACCGGCCGCAAAGAAGGCATAGCCTGCGAAGCGGTTGTTTTGCTGCGCTCGCTCTGACGCCGCCCCTTCCTGTATAACGGAAAGAATATGACAATTGATATGGACAGCCTGAGCTGGCTGAATGGTAAGCCTATCTGCCAGGGACGAAGCAAAGTTCGCCCGGAAGATTTTATCGTCAAAGAGCAACTGGGTTTTGACTTCACCGGCAGTGGTGAGCATTTCATGGTGAAGATCCGTAAAACCGGCGAGAACACCAAATATGTTGTCAACGAGCTGGCGAAAGCGTGCGGGGTGAAATCCCGCGATGTCAGTTGGGCGGGTCTGAAAGATCGGCACGCGGTGACTGAACAGTGGCTGAGTGTGCATCTGCCGGGTAAACCAGACCCGGATTTGACACCATTTGTCGCCGAGCATCCGGGGATCGAGGTGCTGGCCACCGATCGTCACGACAAAAAACTGCGCCCCGGCGATCTGACCGGCAACCATTTTGAGCTGCGTCTGAGTGAGCTGGATAACCCTCAGGATCTCGACGCGCGGCTGAAGAAGATTCAACAGCTGGGCGTGCCGAACTACTTCGGTGCGCAGCGTTTCGGCCATGACGGCAATAACGTGGTCAAAGCCAGAGCCTGGGGCAACGACGAATTTCGTGTCCGCGACAAGAGTAAGCGCAGCTTCTACCTGTCAGCCGCCCGCTCCTGGTTGTTTAATCTGGTGTTGTCCCAGCGTATTGCCGATGGCAAGGCAGATACCTTGTTGGCGGGTGACTGTGTTCAGCAACAGGGCAGAGAAGACTGGCAGCTGGTTGAGCAAGTTACGCCTGAATGGCAGGCACAGGTGGCGGCGGGCGAATGGCTGATCACAGCGCCTGTGACCGGTGACAATGCGCTGCCCAGCCAGGGGGAGGTGGCGGCTTTTGAAATGGCGGTGATTGAGCAGGAGCCATTGCTGCTGAAGCTGATCCGCGATAACAGGATGCGACACGAACGTCGTCCGCTGATGCTGCGTCCGGCGGACATGCGCTGGCAACTGCATGCTGATCAGCTGGAGGTGCAGTTCTTTTTGCCTGCGGGGTGTTTCGCCACGGCAGTATTGAGGGAGCTGATTGATGAGCCTGAGCAGAAGGATGGCAGATATGCGAATTTTGATCAGTAATGATGATGGCATCTTTGCTGAAGGAATCAACACACTGGCCGATACCCTCAAAGAGCTGGGTGAGGTGTATGTGGTGGCACCGGATCGTAATCGCAGCGGTGCCTCCAATTCACTGACACTGGAAACCCCTTTACGTGTCCGCGAAGAAGGTATCAGGCGTATGTCGGTGGAAGGGACGCCAACGGATTGTGTACACTTCGCGCTGAACGAGTGGCTGACCGATAAGCCGGATATCGTGGTGGCCGGGATTAATCACGGCGCCAACCTGGGTGATGATGTGCTGTATTCAGGTACAGTGGCTGCGGCGACGGAAGGGCATTTTCTCGGCGTACCGGCCATTGCCGTGTCTTTAGTCGGCCGTGAACATTTTGCGACGGCTGCTCAGGTCGTCAAAGAAGTGGTGGGGCGTTTGATGGCTCAGCCTCTGCCGAGAAATAAAATTCTCAATATCAATGTGCCGGATGTACCTTTGTCGGAATTGGGCGAATGGCAGGTAACGCGCCTGGGTGCCCGTCACCGCGCGGAAAAAATGGTCAGGGACGTCGATCCCCGCGGCAAAACGATATACTGGCTTGGTCCTCCCGGGAGTTGCCAGGATGCCGGGCCGGGTACAGACTTTTATGCGATAGAACACAAGCAGGTATCAATTACACCGCTTCAGGTTGATCTGACAGCACACGATGCGCTGGACGACTTGACACAGTGGATGAAACAAGTGGAGAGCAACTGATAATGCGCTATGCGGAACAACGCCATAGCCTGATGGAATATTTGTCTCAGCAGGGGATAGCAGACCGTAGGGTATTGCGGGTAATGGATACGGTTCCCCGTGAGCATTTTATTGATGAAGCCTTGTCGCACAAGGCTTACGAGAATAATGCCCTGCCCATCGGGCGTGGGCAGACCATCTCACAGCCTTATATTGTGGCCAGAATGACAGAGTTGCTTGCCTTGCAACCCGGCACCCGAGTGCTGGAGATTGGTACCGGCTCTGGCTATCAGACCGCGATTCTGTCCCGTATGGTGGAGCATGTTTACTCGGTTGAACGCATCAAGGCCTTGCAGTGGCAGGCCAAGCGTCGTTTCAAACAGCTGGACTTGCATAATATCTCGACCAAGCATGGTGACGGCTGGCAGGGGTGGGCAAGCAAAGGGCCATTCGATGCCATCATAGTGACCGCCGCTGCGGAGGTCGTCCCACCGGCATTGCTGGAGCAGTTGTCCGAAGGAGGGCGTCTGGTGATCCCTGTCGGTGAGCAGCACCAGATGCTGAAACGCATCCGCTTACTGGACGGTCACTATGTGACAGATGAAATTGCGCCGGTCCGTTTTGTGCCTCTGGTGGCAGGGGAGCTGGCGTAGCGCATGAAAGGTTTTAGCGGAAAAAAGCACAAAGTCCCGATGGTACTGGCAGCCTGTTTGTTGCTGTCGGCCTGTGCCACTTATCCGCCTGATGGTGCCAACTATGACAACACCCGGCCCGGCAGCTACCGGGGCAGTTACTATGAAGTGCAAAAAGGTGACACCCTTTATTTTATCTCTTACCTTTCAGGTCGTGATGTCAACGACTTGATTGCACTTAATCAGCTGACGCCTCCTTACACGATATATCCCGGCCAGAAATTGTTTCTGTGGAAGTCTAAATACGTAGCCCCTCAGTTTGGCCACAAGGTGGCTGCTCAGCCTGCGCCAGCCATCAATAAAAAACCGCCAGCGCCACCCAAACGGGAAGCTGTGCCTTATCAGCCTGCAGTAGTGGTCGGTCCAGTTACGACAGCTGCTGTCGCTTCAGGTACCGCAGCTGCTTCAACGGCTGTGGTGGTTGCTAAACCACCAGTAAAATCAACCCCCCCGGGTAAACCGGCTAAAACAGCGCCTCCGACCAAAGCGAATCCGGTTACAACACCTGCAAAAACCGTGCAAAAAAGCGTCAATAAAGATGTTGATCGCGCTCCCACAAAAGAGTACTCTCAAGACTCAAAAGTTAACAAAGTTGTTACAAACAAGGTTGGCACAAGTGACAAGGCAGGCAAGACGCCAGCACCTGTCGCTGACAAGGTTGATACCTGGGTATGGCCGGCGAAGGGAAGAGTCATTTCCCGTTTTTCCAGCAGTGATAATGGCAACAAAGGCATTGATATTGCAGGCCAGCGAGGCCAGGACGTCAACGCAACAGCTGCAGGGAAAGTGGTGTATGCCGGCAATGCATTACGGGGCTATGGAAACCTTGTCATTATAAAGCACAATGACGATTACTTAAGTGCTTATGCACATAACGACAGAGTACTCGTCAGGGAGCAAGATACGGTAACCGCAGGGCAAAAAATTGCTTTGATGGGCAGCTCGGGAACGAACAATGTCCGGCTGCACTTTGAGATCCGTTATAAAGGCAAGTCAGTGAATCCGCTCAAGTACCTGCCAAACTGACAGACTGCTCGGGCGTGGTGAACCGGATTTGCAATACGCTATCTGGGAGGCGCTATGAGCAGAAGTAATGCAGCTACTGATATCGAAAACTATGAAGAGTTTGAAGATGAGATGGAGCTCGATGTTGAAGAACAGGAAGCCGATGTTTCAGCAAAATCAGACTCAGAGGTTGATGACGCCGACGAAGATTTGGATATCTCGTCATACAGTGTCACTCAGAAAGCACTGGATGCCACTCAGCTTTATCTCGGTGAAATCGGCTTTTCCCCACTTTTAACTGCCGAAGAAGAGGTTCTCTACGCCCGCCGCGCGCTGCGGGGGGATGAGGTCGCCCGCAAACGCATGATCGAAAGTAACCTGCGTTTAGTGGTGAAGATCTCCCGTCGTTACAGTAACCGTGGTCTTGCTCTGCTGGATCTCGTCGAAGAGGGGAACCTGGGCCTGATCCGCGCGGTAGAAAAATTCGATCCTGAGCGCGGTTTCCGTTTTTCTACCTATGCAACCTGGTGGATCCGTCAGACCATTGAACGGGCTATCATGAATCAGACCCGGACCATCCGCTTACCGATTCATGTGGTGAAAGAGCTGAATGTCTACCTGCGTACGGCTCGTGAGCTGGCTCAGAAGCTGGATCATGAACCCACAGCGGAAGATATTGCTCTGCAGCTGGATAAGTCGGTGGATGATGTTAACCGCATGCTGCGTCTCAATGAACGTGTCGGCTCGGTCGATAACCCGATTGGCGGTGATACCGAAAAAGCCCTGCTGGATATTATCCCGGATGAACGTTGCGGCGGCCCGGAAACCTCCACGCAAGATGACGATATGAAAACCTCTATTGTCACCTGGCTGCAGGAACTGAATCCCAAACAGCGTGAAGTGCTGGCCCGACGTTTCGGTCTGCTGGGCTATGAAGCCTCCACCCTTGAAGATGTCGGTCGCGAGATTGGCCTGACCCGAGAGCGTGTGCGCCAGATCCAGGTCGAAGGCCTGCGCCGCCTGCGTGACATGCTGACACATCAGGGTTTGAATATTGAATCCCTGTTCAATCAGGAAATCTAAGGTAAACGCACTTTTTAGTGCATGCTGACACAACGAAAATAGAAATAAGTACCCAACAACAAATAAGAAACAAGGTAAAAGAAAGGACGCTGCGGCGTCCTTTCTTGATCGTGCCGGATCCGTTACCTGGGGGCCGTTACAACAACGCTTTTAAACGGTAAAGCTCATCCAGGGCTTGCCTTGGTGTCAGCTCATCCGGATTCAGACGCGCCAGCGCTTCTTCGACTTCGCTGGGCTCAGGGATCAGCGAGAGTTGCTGATTGTCTGCGCCTTGCGTCTGCGGCTGGTCCATGGCGTGCTGGTGACCCGTGGTCTCCAGTTGCTGCAGCTTCTGCTTGGCGCGCTTGATCACCGATTTCGGCACACCCGCCAGGCTGGCAACCGCCAGACCGAAAGACTTGCTGGCCGCTCCTTCCTGCACCGCGTGCATAAAGGCAATTTCATCACCGTGCTCAATGGCATCCAGGTGGACATTGGCCAGCCCGGTTATCATTGACGGCAACTCGGTCAGCTCGAAATAGTGAGTGGCAAACAGCGTCATGGCCGCAATTTTTTCTGCCAGCCATTCGGCACTGGCCCAGGCAAGAGAGAGTCCGTCATAGGTACTGGTACCACGGCCGATTTCATCCATCAGCACCAGGCTGTTTTCCGTGGCGTTATGAAGAATATTGGCGGTTTCCGTCATTTCTACCATGAAGGTGGAGCGGCCTGAGGCCAGATCGTCCGAAGCACCGATCCGGGTGAAAATGCGATCCAGAGGCCCGATAGTGGCGGAATCTGCCGGTACATAAGAGCCGACATGTGCCATCAGCGCGATCAGCGCGGTCTGACGCATATAGGTGGATTTACCGCCCATGTTCGGACCTGTGATGATCAGCATGCGGCGATCCTGGTGTAACGAGATCGGGTTAGCAATGAAAGGCGCATCCAGCACCTGCTCGACCACCGGGTGCCGGCCGGCATTGATCTCAAGGCCGGGTTTATCGCTCAGTGTCGGGCGGCAGTAATTCAGCGTATCGGCACGTTCAGCCAGGTTGGCCAGCACATCCAGCTCCGACAGCGCGGCCGCGGTCTGCTGCAACTGAGCCAGATGCGGCAGCAGGCTGTCAAACAGGGCTTCCCAGAGCTGTTTTTCCAGCGCCAGTGCTTTGGACTTGGAGTTAAGGACTTTATCTTCGTGCTCTTTCAGCTCAGGGATAATGTAACGTTCCGCATTTTTCAGCGTCTGACGGCGAACATAATGGCTCGGTACTTTGTGGCTCTGACCGCGGCTGATCTGAATATAAAAGCCATGCACCTGATTAAAGCCGACTTTCAGGCTGTCGATGTCATGGCGCTCACGCTCACGCGCTTCCAGCTCAGCCAGGAATTTGGTGGCACCATCGGCCAGATCGCGCCATTCGTCCAGCTCGGCATTGTAGCCAGGTGCCAGCACGCCGCCGTCACGGATAATGACAGGCGGGTTTTCAATGATGGCGTGCTCCAGCAGGCTGCAAATCTCATCCATCGGCTGGCTTTGTTCTGCCAGCTGGCGCAGTGATTCGCTGTTTAACTCGGCCAGCAGCTCAGCCAGAGCGGGCAGGTGCTGCAGGGCCGTACGCATGCGGGCAAGATCCCGCGGCCGGGCCGAACGCAATGCCAGCCGTGCCAGGATCCTTTCCAGATCGCCCATGTGACGCAGCACGCCGGCCAGCTCGGCGAACATACCGCTGTCTTTCAGGCTGCCGATGGCATCCAGGCGCAGATTCAGCTGCTGACGGTTTCTGACGGGCTGATGCAGCCAGCGTTTGAGCAGGCGGCTGCCCATGGGGGTGGCAGTATGGTCCAGCACGGAAGCCAGCGTATTCTCCGTCCCGCCGGCCAGGTTCTGGGTCAGTTCCAGATTACGCCGGGTAGCGGCGTCCAGAATCACCGATTGTTCCTGGGTATCCCGGGTGATGGCACGAATGTGGGGCAGTGCGGTGCGCTGAGTATCTTTCACGTATTGCAGCAGGCAGCCGGCCGCACACAGGCCGAACTCATCGTTTTCAACGCCAAAACCCACCAGATCGCGGGTGCCGAACTGCAGGGTCAGCTGCTGGCGAGCGGTGTCCAGATCAAACTCCCACACCGGGCGTCGGCGTGCCCCTTTTATGTGGCTGAAAAGGCCAGGCAGAGGAAAATCTTCCGGATACAGCAGCTCGACCGGACTGGTACGCTGCAGCTCGGCCTGCATGGCTTCTTCGCTCTCGGGCTCAATCAGCATGAAACGGCCGGAGGTGATGTCCAGCGTGGCATAGCCGAAGCGGCCATTCTGACAGAAAATTGCCGCAATCAGGTTATCGCGTCTTTCCTGAAGCAGCGCCTCATCGCTGACAGTCCCGGGTGTGACAATACGCACAACCTGGCGCTCAACCGGTCCTTTGCTGGTGGCAGGATCGCCAATCTGCTCGCATATCGCGACCGAAACACCTAACTGAACCAGCTTGGCGAGATAACCTTCAACGGCATGGTAAGGTACGCCAGCCATAGGAATGGGCTGACCGTTGCTTGAGCCTCGCTTGGTGAGCGAAATATCCAGCAGTTGAGAAGCTTGCTTGGCATCATCAAAGAAGAGTTCATAGAAATCCCCCATGCGGTAAAACATCAGCACATCAGGGTTTTCAGCTTTTAGCCTCAAATATTGCTGCATCATGGGTGTGTGTGTTTCTAAACCTTTTATTGTCACGCTGTTGCCCGCATCAAACCGAGAAAAATCAGGCCGTCTAGGATACGTGAAAGCGTAATAGCGGCAAAGGGGGGAAGCGCAATTTCATGTCGCGACTAATGCTTGAAGCGCCCATACCATCCTAGTAAGGTGTCGGCATTGACTGTGTACGGAGGAAAGCCGATGGTGACGACATCTTTGTCAGCGCAGCTTGGTCAGGCACTGAAAATCCAGCAATGGCTCGCCACTACCGCAGAATCCTGTACCGGTGGCGGTGTCTCTGCGGCTATCACGGATATTGCGGGCAGTTCTGCCTGGTTTGACCGGGCATTTATTACCTATAGCAATGCCGCCAAGCAGGAGATGCTGGGCGTTAAGCCTGAAACCCTGGTTCAGCACGGCGCGGTGAGTGAACCTGTGGTACAGGAGATGGCGAAAGGCGCGCTGGCGCATTCTCTGGCCACTATCAGCGTGGCTATCAGTGGTATTGCCGGGCCTGATGGCGGCACGCCGGATAAACCGGTCGGCACTGTGTGTTTTGCCTGGGCGGACACCACAGGCTGGCTGGTTGCCGAAACCTGTCATTTTCGCGGAGATCGGCAGGCGGTGCGTGCGCAGGCTGTCGAGCGCGCATTGCAAGGCTTACTTGAGCGTCTGAACACTCTGCAGTGAAGATCACACTCTTGCCCGGCCTGGCCGCCGGTCAGGAAAAAAATGCCATACAGTGCTAGACACTGTATGAATAGACAGTATACTAACCAGTAATTTGAATATTGAATTAGCATCCGTTGGAGAGTCGAATGGACGACAACAAACAGAAGGCTCTTGCCGCTGCCCTGGGTCAGATCGAAAAGCAGTTCGGTAAAGGCTCCATTATGAAGCTGGGTGACAACCGTACGATGGACATTGAGACCATCTCAACCGGTTCACTGTCTCTGGATATTGCACTGGGTGCCGGCGGCCTGCCAATGGGTCGTATCGTTGAAATTTATGGTCCGGAATCGTCAGGTAAAACGACTCTGACGCTGGAAACCATTGCCGCCGCACAGCGCAAGGGTAAAACCTGTGCCTTTATCGATGCTGAGCACGCACTGGATCCTATTTATGCCAAGAAGCTGGGTGTGGATATTGATCAGTTGCTGGTGTCACAGCCGGATACCGGCGAACAGGCGCTGGAAATCTGTGATGCGCTGGCCCGTTCCGGTGCCGTAGATATGATTGTGGTCGACTCAGTTGCCGCCCTGACACCGAAAGCCGAAATCGAAGGCGAAATGGGTGATTCGCACATGGGCTTGCAGGCGCGTATGCTGTCTCAGGCCATGCGTAAGCTGACGGGTAACCTGAAACAGTCTAACTGTATGTGTATCTTCATCAACCAGATCCGTATGAAGATCGGTGTGATGTTCGGTAACCCGGAAACCACCACAGGCGGTAACGCACTGAAATTTTATGCCTCTGTTCGTCTGGATATTCGCCGAACCGGCGCTATCAAAGAAGGCGATGAAGTGGTGGGTAACGAAACCCGCATTAAAGTGGTCAAGAACAAGATTGCGGCGCCGTTTAAGCAAGCTGATACTCAAATCCTGTACGGACAAGGCTTCAACCGTAATGGTGAGCTGATTGACCTGGGCGTGAAGCAGAAGCTGATCGAAAAAGCCGGTGCCTGGTATAGCTATCAGGGTGACAAGATTGGTCAGGGTAAAGCCAATGCGTGTAAATACCTGACTGAAAACCCTGAAATCGCGCAGATCATTGACCAGCAATTACGCGAACAATTGCTGAACCCTGGCAATGTGTCAGAAGCCGATGCTGAGCTGGCCAGTGCAGAGACAGATAAAGTCGATGCTCAGGATGAAGCTTTTTAATCACGACGCATGATGCCACGGCTGGATAGCCGAAGCAGTCATTCTTTAACGGGCGCTGTGCAGAGGTGAGAAACCACCCATGCCAGTGCCCGTTTTGTATTGATGGTCGATCGCGAAGTATTCAGGGAGCTCGGTATTCAGAGAGCCTGGCATTAATCCGCAATCTATCTTGCTTGGTAAACGCACTTGCTTGGTAAACGCAAATCGGAGGGAGGTGTTAAGGTGAGAAGGCAAGCGCCCAAAATCTCGGCCAAAGAAGCCGCAGTGGGGTATCTGTCACGGCGTGACCATGCCCAGCGTGAGTTGCAGCAGAAACTCAGGCAGCGCGGTTACAGCGAGCAGGAGATCAGCGACGCTGTTGCCTACTGCCAGGATTACAACTGGCTGGATGATGCCCGCTACGCAGCCATGGCGGTGCGAAACGGGGTATCAAAAGGCTGGGGCATGCTGCGCATCAGGCAGGAAATGAAGATGAAAGGGGTGCACGACCTGTGTATCAAGCAAGCACTGGAAGATGCCGAAGTGGATTGGTTCGAACAGGCCAGAGCGGTGGCGCAACGCAAGTTTGGTGACACTCAGATGGACACACCGAAAGAAAAAGCCCGCCGGTTACGTTTTATGCAATCAAGAGGTTTTGATTTCGACCAGATTCGCTATGCCTTAGCGGTTGAAGATGAATACTGAGGCTGATTCTGCCATTGTGTTAACAGAACATTTCCCGTCAAACCCGCGTTGTTTTACAATAGCCGGTAAACCTTTTATCTTAGATTGATTAAACCTGCATGCTCGCTGAACTTTGCTGTTCGGCAGCAGGCAACTGGGGCGCAGTTGCAGGCAGGGGGATTAACACAGCATTATTCAGGATTGTCAAATGTACATGAGCACTGATGAGATTCGCCGTGCGTTTCTTACGTTTTTTGAAAGCAAAGGCCACCAGATAGTCGATAGTTCGTCGCTGGTTCCCGCCAACGACCCGACCCTGCTGTTTACAAATGCAGGTATGAACCAGTTTAAAGATACTTTTCTGGGTCTGGAAAAGCGTAATTACTCCCGAGCGACCACAGCGCAGCGCTGTGTACGTGCTGGTGGTAAACACAATGACCTGGAGAATGTCGGCTTTACTGCCCGTCACCATACCTTCTTTGAAATGCTGGGTAATTTCAGCTTTGGTGACTACTTCAAAGAAGAGGCGATTCAATATGGCTGGGAGTTTCTGACCGGTGTGCTGAAACTGCCGAAAGAGCGTTTGCTGGTCACTGTGTATCAGACCGATGATGAGGCCTTTGATATCTGGCACAAGGTGATTGGCTTACCGGAAGATCGCATTATCCGCATTGGCGACAAGACAGGCGGTAAGGCGTATGAGTCTGATAACTTCTGGCAGATGGGCGACACCGGCCCGTGCGGACCTTGCACTGAAATTTTCTACGATCACGGTGATCATATCTGGGGTGGTCCTCCGGGTTCGCCGGAAGAAGACGGTGACCGCTTCATTGAGATCTGGAACATCGTTTTCATGCAGTTTAATCGCCAGTCTGACGGCCAGATGGATGCGCTGCCTAAGCCTTCTGTCGACACAGGCATGGGGATCGAGCGTTTGGCGGCCATCATGCAAAACGTTCACTCAAACTATGAAATAGATATCTTCCAGGCGCTGATCAAAGAAGCGGCCTCTGTGATTGGCTATGACGATTTGACTAACCAGTCTCTGCGGGTTGTGGCTGACCATATCCGTTCCTGTGCTTTCCTGATTGTGGATGGTGTGATGCCGTCTAACGAAGGCCGCGGTTATGTTCTGCGCCGTATCATTCGTCGTGCGGTACGCCACGGTAACAAGCTGGGTGCGAGCGGTGCTTTCTTCCATAAGCTTGTAGGTCCTCTGGCGGAGGTCATGGGCAGCGCTGGTGAGACACTGAAACAGCAGCAGGCCATGGTTGAGAAAGTGTTGAAGATCGAAGAAGAAAACTTTGGTCGTACGCTGGATCGCGGTATGTCGATCCTCAATGAAGCCATTGACGCATTGGATGGCAAAGTGCTGGACGGTGAAACTGTCTTTAAGCTGTACGATACCTATGGTTTCCCTGCGGATCTGACCAACGATGTTGCGCGTGAGCGTGGTTTCAGCATTGATGAAGAAGGTTTCAACAATGCCATGGAAGCACAGCGCCAGCGTGCCCGTGAAGCCGGTCAGTTCGGCGTTGATTATAACGACAGCGTGAAAGTGGATGCGGAAACCGAATTTTGCGGCTATGACGGCACCCAGGGCGAAGGTCAGATTGTCGCGCTTTTCCGTGACGGTGAAGCGGTGGACACTGTGGCTGCCGGCGACAAAGCGCTGATCATTCTGGATCACACACCGTTTTATGCTGAATCCGGTGGTCAGTGTGGCGACACAGGACTGCTTTCCGCCACGGGTGTGGTTTTCACCGTGGAAGACACGCAGAAGTTTGGCGACGCGATTGGCCATCAGGGCACCCTGAGCGAAGGCGCGTTGTCTGTGGGAGATCGTGTGAATGCCCAGGTTGATGCTAAGCGCCGTGCGGCTATCAGTCTGAACCACTCAGCCACGCACCTGCTGCATGCGGCACTGCGCCAGGAGCTGGGCGAGCACGTGACTCAAAAAGGCTCACTGGTGAAACCTGATGGCCTGCGTTTTGACTTCTCGCACCTGGAATCAGTCAAACCTGAGCAATTGCGTAAGATTGAACGCATTGTCAACGAACAAATCCGCCTGAACCATGTGATTGAAACCAATGTCATGGACATTGAATCCGCAAAATCCAAAGGCGCGATGGCGCTGTTTGGCGAGAAATACGATGACCAGGTGCGGGTACTCAGCATGGGGGATTTCTCGACTGAGCTGTGCGGGGGGATTCATGCCCGCCAGACCGGTGATATCGGCCTGTTCAAGATTGTGTCGGAAGGCGGTATCGCCGCGGGTATCCGCCGTATCGAAGCGGTGACGGGTGAAGGTGCCATTGCGCTGCTGCATGAGCAGGACAGCCTGCTGGCCGAAACGGCCAGTCTGGTGAAATCGGATTCAGCGTCTGTGGCCATCAAAGTGAATGCCTTAGTCGCTCACAGTAAGCAGCTGGAGAAAGAAATTCAGCAACTGAAAGACAAACTGGCCGCCCAGGAAAGTGCCGATCTGATTAATCAGGTGCAAGAAATTAATGGTACTAAAGTCTTGATTGCTAAGCTGGACGGTGCAGATAACAAAGCACTGCGTGGTATGGTAGACGAGCTGAAAAACAAACTGGGCAGCGGCGTTGTTGTCTTGGGGAATGTGAGTGACGGCAAGGTTGGCCTGATCGCAGGCGTCACCAAAGATGTGATCGCGAAAGTCAAAGCTGGCGATCTGGTGAATATGGTGGCTCAGCAGGTTGGCGGCAAAGGCGGCGGTCGTCCTGACATGGCTCAGGCAGGCGGTACAGATGCCGGCGCGTTACCCGCCGCGCTGGAAAGTGTGTCGCCCTGGCTGACCGAACGCCTTTAACAAAGATCTCTGATTGCAGAACGGCGACTTAAGGGTTGATGTTGACTGTGGTACAGTCGACATCAATACTTAAAAAAGTGCTACAATTACAGACAATTGAGTCGTTGAACCTGACAGAGGATGCAATGGCGAGTGGCCGAGTACAGTTTTTGGGTCTGATCTGAGTGGTAGGCCAGAAGCAGAAAATGTTTGTGGTTGATTGTTAAAGTCTGGATAATCGCCCACTTCTCGCTGTTTCTTGAGCAGTGACCATGAACTCTATGGGCTTTTTTGTGTAAAAAAGCTTTATAAACACTAATTACAAGTAAGATTACTCAAGGAGCAATCGAATGCTAATTTTGACTCGTCGCGTAGGTGAGACGCTGATGATCGGTGACGAAGTAACCGTGACCGTACTTGGCGTAAAGGGAAATCAGGTTCGCATCGGTGTTAATGCGCCGAAAGAAGTGTCTGTTCACCGTGAAGAGATCTACATGCGTATACAGGCAGAAAAAGATACCGGAACACAAGGTTCGGGTAACTACTAATTCCTGTTTTATAAAGAGGTCGGCTAATTAGCTGGCCTTTTTTGTTTTTGTTCGCTGACAACGCGCCAGGTCAGTGAAAATTATGATGAAGTCACCACTCGGGAAGCATTTGCTAGCGCTTTGGTGATTAAGTGTTCAGCCAGCGATGGAAAGGCGCTTTTTCTCAATAAAGTGTTTGACTTATTTTTGCCTGACAGTAATATGAGCGACCGCAAGACGGTGAGGTGGCCGAGAGGCTGAAGGCGCTCCCCTGCTAAGGGAGTATACGGTTTATCCCGTATCGAGGGTTCGAATCCCTCCTTCACCGCCATTC
>NZ_KE384322.1:0-29010 GCF_000425165.1 Photobacterium halotolerans DSM 18316 | reverse complement strand
CGTAGCTCAGCTGGATAGAGTACCTGGCTACGAACCAGGCGGTCGGAGGTTCGAATCCTCCCGGACGCGCCATCCTTATAAACCCAGCCCCGGCTGGGTTTTTTATTGTCTGCATTTCCCGTTTCTTTGTTTCTCTTCTGAACCTGCCTGCAACCACTGGTATTTCTGTGTGGAAAGGGGTAGTTTTGGCTTGCCTTGCAATGATAAGGCTAAGGATTCCACCGGATTGAGAAGGAAAATACCCATGACAACTCAACAGCTTGCTATTACTGCCTTTGGCGATGTCCATTGTCTTCAGCTGCAATCGGCCGAGATCGCCGCGCCGGAAGGGCGGCAGGTGCTGATCGATGTGGCTTATTCAGGGGTTAACCCTATTGATGCCAAAACCCGGGCAGGCTTAGGTTGGGCTGCGCAGCAAAACCGGGACAAGCTGCCTTGGGTGCCGGGCTATGATGTTGCCGGAGTCATCGCCGCCGTTGGCGAGGAGGTCACTGAATGGAGCGTCGGGCAGAGAGTGTGCGGCTTTATCGGATTTCCTTTGCAAGGCGGTGGATACAGTGAGCAGGTACTGGCCGAAGCGGACAGTCTGAGTCGGGTGCCGGATGGCGTCTCCTTAGCAGAAGCGGCGGCGTTACCTTTGGCGGGGCAAACGGCCTGGCAGGCACTGGAAAAAGCATCAGTGCAGGCCGGTGAGCGGGTATTGATCTTAGCCGGTGCTGGCGGGGTGGGCCATCTGGCGATACAGCTGGCATGTCACAAAGGTGCTGAGGTTGTGGCCAGTTGTTCGGCGGCCAATCAGGCATTCGTCTCTTCTCTGGGCGCCCAGGCGGTCGATTACCAAAAAGGGGAGCTGGCAACTCAGCTGCAGGCGGTGGATGTGCTGATCGATCTGGTCGGGGGCGAAATAGGCGTAGCGGCTTTGTCTTGTGTCAAACCGGGCGGTCGTGTGGTGACTGTGCCGACCATCACGGCAGAGAGTGTGACCGCGGCGGCAAAAGTCACCGGCTTGCATGCACTGGGCATGCTGGTGTCCCCTTCGGTGGCGCAGAACGATCAGATGCTGGCTATGATGGCAGGCGGTGATCTGACAGTGTGGATCACAGAGCAATTCCCGCTTGTGCAGGGCACACAGGCACACCGTCAGATAGAAACTGGCCGCACCCGCGGTAAAATAGTTCTGGTCATGAAAGACTGACGAATGGATTGGAGCTGGTCTGGCGAAGCCCTGCTGTGGGGGCTGTTTTTCACTGGCTTACTCAGCGCGACCTTGCTGCCGGGAGGCTCGGAAGCCGGCCTTCTGGCCGCTCTCAGTGCTCAGTCACAGCCGGTATGGCTGCTGGTTACTGTTGTCACGGCGGGCAATACTGTCGGAGGTATGGTGAGTTTTTATCTGGGACGTTGCATACCCGATAAAACTTCTGAAGAAAATCAGAGTCATACTAAAGCAGTGGCCTGGATAAAAAAATACGGTTACTGGAGCCTGCTATTCAGTTGGGTACCTGTTGTGGGTGATCCGCTTTGCTTAGCGGCAGGCTGGCTGCGGATGCGGGCAGGACTCTGTGCCTTGTTTATTCTCATCGGCAAAGCCGTGCGGTACGTCATACTGGTGCTGCTGTTTTGATTTTTCACTCTGAAATGAATAGAAGGAAGGCGAACGTGCAAAAGCGGATTCTGAGCCTTGTGTTGCTGGTCCTTAGCGGATGCAGCAGTCAGACGCCCCCCGAACAGGCGCAGTCATTGCCTGATGGTGTGCATTTTGTCGAAAGTGTATCGGACACCAGCGCTGAAGTCGTGATCCCTTACAGCAAATATGTGCTGGATAATGGCCTGACGGTGATCCTGCATGAGGATAATTCAGATCCTATCGTGCATGTGGATGTGACTTACCATGTGGGATCAGCCCGCGAGCAATTGGGCAAGTCGGGTTTTGCTCATTTCTTTGAACACATGATGTTCCAGGGCTCCAAGCATGTCGGCGATCAGGAGCACTTCCGCCTGATCACCGAAGCCGGCGGTACGATGAATGGCACAACCAACCGTGACCGTACCAATTACTTTGAAACTGTGCCGTCCAATCAGCTGGAAAAAGTGCTCTGGCTGGAATCAGACCGCATGGGCTTCTTGCTGAGTGCCGTATCCCAGCACAAATTTGAAATACAGCGCGCCACAGTGAAGAACGAGCGTGCACAACGCTATGAGAACCGTCCTTACGGCATGGTGAGTGAGCGGATTGGCGAGGCACTTTTCCCGCGAACACACCCGTACTCGTGGCAGCCTATCGGTTATGTTGACGATCTGGATCGGGTTGATGTTAACGATTTGAAAGCCTTCTTTTTGCGCTGGTACGGGCCGAATAACGCCACACTGACCATTGGTGGTGATATCGATAAAGCGGAAACACTGGCATGGGTGCAGAAGTATTTTGGTGGTATTCCGCGTGGACCGAAAGTTGACAATCCGCCGAAAGCGCCCGTCAAGCTGGATGCCGACCGGTACCTGACCCTGGAAGACAACATTCAGCAGCCTATGCTGATGATGGCCTGGCCGACCTCGTACAATGGGGCGCCGGATGATGCATCACTGGATATGCTGGCGAAAGTCATAGGGGGCGGTAAGAACAGTATCCTGTACCAGGCGCTGGTGAAAACCGGAAAAGTGGTGGATGCCGGTGCTTACCACGATTGTGGTGAGCTGGCCTGTACTCTGTATGTCTATGCCATCGGCCAGAGTGGTGAGCAGGGACGGCTGGACCGCATTTATGACGACGTCAGCACTGTGCTGAGCAGTCTGGCTCAGCGCGGTGTCAACCAGCAAGAGCTTGATGAAATGAAAGGGATGGCCGAAGCCTCTGCGATTTTTGGCCTGCAAAGTGTGCATGGCAAAGTGGCGCAACTGGCGGCTTACCAGACTTTTTATAAGGATCCCAACCGGCTGGGCACCGAGCTGGCCAACCTGCGCAGCGTGAAACCCGCTGATGTCGAGGCAGTATACCGGCGCTATGTGGAGAGCCAGCCCAAAGTGGTGCTCAGTACTGTGCCCAACGGGCGCACAGAGATGGCCGCCGCCAAAGCCAACTACCGTCCGGCCGATCGCCTTATTCCCGAGCACAAATCCGTTCAGGACCATGAGCTGAACCTGCGCGAGCCACAGGATGAAGGGTTTGACCGCTCAGTCATGCCACAGCCTTCAGAGCCGGTTACGGCTCAGGTGCCTGAGTTATACCGCTTCAAGCTGGCTAACGGTATTGAAGTGCTGGGTACCCAGTACGATGAAACCCCGACCGTGGAATTGCAATTGGTGTTACCGGCGGGGCGCCGCTATGAACTTGTGGGCAAAGAAGGGCTGGCCGAACTCACCGCGGCGATGCTGGCAGAAGACAGCCAGCGCCATTCATCGGAAGATCTGGTGTCCCGCCTTGATACGCTGGGCAGTACTGTGACCTTCTCATCAGGTATGTACGGGACTGTTGTTTCTGTCACGACCCTGAAGAAGCACCTCAACGAAACGCTGGCTATCATGCAGGAGCGTTTGTTCGAACCTGCCTTCAATGAAGAGGATTTTAACCGGGTCAAACAGCAGGCGCTGGAAGGCCTGGTGTATGATCATCAGCGTCCGAGCTGGCTGGTCAGTCAGGCCACCCGCGAGGTGCTGTACGGCAATACTGTGTTTGGCCGTCCTTCGGACGGTACGCTGGCGTCTGTTCAGTCAATGACACTGGCCGATGTCAAAGCGTTTTATCAGCGCTTCTACACCCCTAATGGGGCGCAATTGGCTGTCGTTGGCGATGTGCAGCCCGCTGAGCTGACATCACAACTGTCATTTCTGGCAAGCTGGCAGGGTGCGCCGGCACCCACTTATGTCACCCCTGTGCTGCCTGCTCAGTCAGAGCCGGCCATCTGGCTGGTTGATAAGCCGGGGGCACCGCAAAGCACGGTACGCTTAGTGCGAAATGGTCTGCCGTATGATGCCACGGGTGAACAGTTCGAGCTCCAGCTGGCGAACTTTAATCTGGCCGGCAATTTCAACAGCCGGATCAATCTCAATCTGCGCGAAGACAAGGCCTACACTTATGGTGCCGGTGGTTATCAGAGCGGCAACAAAGAAGCCGGGCTGTCGGTATTCTATGCCGAAGTACGTGCCGATGTGACCTTACCGGCGATCAAGGAAATGATGAAAGAGCTGGCGAACTACAGCAGCCGCGGCCTGACGGATGATGAGCTGGCCTTTATGCGTCTGGCGGTAGGTCAGCAAGAGGCACTGAGCTATGAAACCCCGAGTGATAAAGCGGATTTGCTGCGGCAGATCATGACCTATCAGCTTGAGGATGACTTTGTGTCGCAGCGCAATGCGATCACGGCATCTATCAGTAAAAACAGGCTCAATGAGCTGGCGGCAAAATGGTTTGATCCCAGGGATTACCAAATTATTGTGGTAGGGGATGCGCAGTCGTTATTGCCGCAATTAAAAACACTGAATATGCCGGTTCATCCTTTAAAACCCGTGCAATAAAATCAGCATAATCACCGGCTTATTAAGCCGGTATTCAGCTTAAGATCTCAGCCGGTACCCTGTGTATCGGCTTTTTTTATGGTTGCCGTTACCACAGGCAGGAAACCCTTTGCTAAATCAACAATAATCATGGTAATCAGCAAGAATTATGATTACCCTAGCTCCCCTGTGATAGTGATGATTGAGAACAGCCTGATGGATTTTTCACAAAGGTTAGAGAGGGTGTCGGCCAATCCGCAAGCGCTGACACAATTCGGTCGTGGCCTGGAAAGGGAAGCGTTACGAATCACCCCGCAAGGGAAGTTATCCACTCAACCGCACCCTGTCGGCCTGGGTTCGGCCCTGACCAATAAGTGGGTAACCACGGACTTTGCTGAGTCTCTGCTGGAGTTTATTACCCCGGTGTCGCGAGATGTCGATGAGCTGTTATCTCAATTGTCCGATATCCATAAATTCAGCTACAGCCAGCTGGGCAGCGAAATGCTCTGGCCTATGTCTATGCCTTGCTATGTCGGTGATGAGTCTGATATCGAACTGGCGCAATATGGCAGCTCCAACATTGGCCGGATGAAAACCCTCTATCGTGAAGGGTTGAAGCGCCGCTACGGCAGCATCATGCAGATCATCTCAGGTGTGCATTTCAACTTTTCTTTTCCGGACAGTTTCTGGCAACAGTTGTTTGGTGATCAGAGCGAAGATGAGCGTCAGGCTTCCGTGTCTGAGTCGTATTTTGCCTTGATCCGAAACTACTACCGGTTTGGCTGGCTGATCCCTTATCTGTTCGGTGCTTCTCCGGCGCTGTGTGGCTCATTCCTGAAAAAAGACGGCGCTAAGCTCGGTTTTCAAAAGACAGGCAAAGGCACCTATTTCCTGCCGAAGTCTACCGCACTGCGTCTGAGCGATCTGGGGTATACCAATCATGCCCAGAGTGCCTTGAAGATTGGTTTTAATCATCTGGCTCAGTATCTGGACGGCTTACAGAAAGCGATCCATACGCCGTCTGAAGAATTTGCCGATATCGGGGTTAAGGTCGGCGGAGAATTACGTCAGCTGAATACCAATGTACTGCAGATTGAAAATGAGCTTTACGCGCCTATCCGTCCCAAGCGAGTGACCAACAGCGGCGAGAAGCCGTCTGAAGCCCTGGAGCGGGGTGGTGTGGAATACATTGAAGTGCGCTCACTGGATGTTAACCCGTTCAGCCCGATAGGCATTACCTCTGAGCAGGTCCGCTTTTTGGACCTCTTCCTGACCTGGGCGGTCTTGTCACCGTCTGATGATATGGATGATGCCGAACTGGCTTGCTGGCGTGACAACTGGAAAAAAGTGGTGCTGCAGGGGCGGGATCCTGAGCTGCAACTGCAAATCGGTTGCCGTGGTGAGCGCCTGCCGCTGCGCGACTGGGCCTTGCGCGTCTTCTCTGAGCTGGAGCAGGTCGCAGTGGCCATGGATCAGGCCAACGGTGGCAACAGCTACCAGCAAACGCTGGCAACCCTGACCGGGTGGGTCAATGATCCTGAGCTGACTTTGTCCGCACAAGTCTTGCGTCACATTGAAGCCAATGAAGGCATTGGTAAGTTTGGCCTGGAATTAGCCGCAAAGCATGCCGAGTGGCTGGATAAGCAGAGTTACAGTCGGTATTCTCAGTCTGATTTTGAGTCGGAAGCGGCAGCCTCTGTGATGAAACAGCAGCAAATCGAGCAGGCTGATGAGGTTTCTTTTGAAGCGTTTCTGGCTGATTATTTTGCGGATCTGCAGCAAAATCCGTTTAAGAAAGCGTAACAGCAGAGATAAAAAAACGGGCAGCGACCTTGCTGCCCAATAAAATTACAATTTCGCAGGGATGACGACAGTTTGCACTGCCAGTCATAATATCAGACCTGCCGTTTTCACTTTGGTTCCAATTCAGGGAGTGAAAAATGCTTCTGGCAACAGCAAAAGGGTCGGCGCTGATATTGTTGGTTTTAATAACAACCGGTTGCGCAACACCTCCGCCCCAAAATCAATCAAACGTATGTGACATTTTCCGTGAGAACCCCGACTGGTATCAGGACGCGGTCGACATGGAAAAGCGCTGGGGGACACCCATTCAGGTTGCTATGGCCTTTGTGCGCCAGGAAAGTGCTTTCCGCCATGATGCCCGTCCTCCCCGTCCCTATGTGTGGGGCGTGATACCCTGGTTCCGCAGCAGCAGCGCCTATGGCTATGCACAGGCACAAGATCCTGCCTGGGAAGATTACCAGCGGGCGACCGGCAGCTGGAGTTCGCGTACCAGTTTTGATGATGCGCTGATGTTTATCGGCTGGTATACCGATGAAACACAGCGACAACTGGGGATATCCAAGTGGGATGCTTATAACCAGTATTTGGCCTATCATGAAGGGCGAGGTGGCTATAGCCGCGGGACTTATCGCCATAAGCCAACTCTGCTGCAAGTGTCCCGTAAAGTGGATCAGCAGGCGAAATCTTATGGCTGGCAATTGAAACAATGCCGGCAGGAATTGGAAGATAACCGCAGCTGGTGGCCGTTCTGAGCGGAAGGGACTGCCAGGCTACGACACGACAGGCAAAGGAGAAGGACACCATGCCATTATTAGATAGTTTTACCGTCGACCACACCAAGATGCATGCACCGGCTGTGCGTGTTGCCAAAACAATGCAGACACCCAAGGGCGATACGATTACTGTGTTCGATCTGCGTTTTTGTCGCCCCAATCAGGAAATCCTCTCCGAGCGCGGTATTCACACCCTGGAGCATTTGTTTGCCGGCTTCATGCGGGCCCATCTGAACTCAGGGACAGTGGAAATCATCGACCTGTCGCCAATGGGGTGCCGTACCGGTTTTTACATGAGCTTGATCGGTGAGCCTGACGAACAGCAAGTGGCAGACAGCTGGCGTGCCGCGATGGCAGATGTGCTGAAAGTGGCTTCTCAGGCGCAAATTCCTGAACTGAATGAATACCAGTGTGGTACTTACAGCATGCACTCACTGGACGAAGCCAAACAGATCGCGCAGGATATTCTGGATCGCGGCATTGATGTGAATAAAAACGACGAGTTAGCTCTGCCAGACAGTATGTTGCAGGAATTGAAAGTAAAGTAAGTCTTGACTGACTTTGCATCGATATAAAAAAAACCACCGCTTGTAGCGGTGGTTTTTTTTATTGTCATCTCCAAACCACCGCCTGTGGCGGCGCTGATTTAGGACCCAGGGTTAACCGGTTTTTTGCAGCTGGGCCGGCAGGATTTTGACCAGTTTGATCATGTTATCGGAGATTTCCACTATCTCCATCTGATAACCGGCCACTGACACGCTGAGGATGCTGTCCGGGATATCTTCCAGATGCTCCAGAATCAGGCCGTTCAGGGTTCTGGGGCCGTCTGTCGGCAAATCCCAGTTCAGGCTCTTGTTCAGTTCACGGATATTGGCGGTGCCTTCAATCAGTAAACTGCCGTCACTTTGCGGGGTGATCTCTTCGGCTAAGGTCGGAGAGATGGAGGTGGTGAATTCTCCCACTATCTCTTCCAGAATGTCTTCCAGGGTGATCAGACCCTGAATATCGCCGTACTCATCAACAATCAGGCCGATGCGTTCTTTGCGGCGCTGGAACTTCAACAGCTGAATATTGAGCGGCGTGCCTTCCGGAATGAAATACACTTTGTCTGCAGCTCGCAGCAGATTTTCTTTGCTGAAATCGTTCTTATCCATCATCAGGCGGTAAGCTTCTCTGACGCGCAGCATACCAACGACTTCATCTATGTTGTCCCGATACAGGACGATACGGCCGTGAGCGGCATGGCTGAGCTGGCGGACAATGGATTTCCAGTCGTCATTGATATTGATGCCGACAATTTCATTACGCGGCACCATCAAATCTTCCACTGTGACGTTTTCCAGATCCAGAATCGACAACAGCATGTCCTGGTGGCGGCGGGGGATCAGGCTGCCCGCTTCATTGACCACAGTGCGCAATTCTTCCGAACTCAGGGTGGCATCGTTCATATTATCGACACGCATGCCGAGCAGCCGCAGGAAACTGTTGGTGATGCCGTTAACAAACCAGACCAGCGGATACAGCAGTTTCATCAGTATCCGTAACAGGATACTGCTGGAATAAGCCACTTTTTCAGGGTACAGCGCAGCCAGGGTTTTCGGCGTGACTTCAGCAAACACCAGTACGGCCATGGTCAGCGCGCCGGTGGCGATAGCCACACCCAGATCGCCGTACAGGCGCATACCTAAAATCGTCGCGATGGCAGAGGCAAGAATGTTCACCAGGTTGTTACCGATCAGAATCAGGCCGATCAGGCGATCAGGTCGGTCGAGCAGTTTTTCAACCCGCTTAGCCCCACGGTGGCCCTGGCTTGCCAGGTGGCGCAGTTTGTAGCGGTTTATCGACATCATGCCGGTTTCAGAGCCGGAGAAGTATCCGGAGATCAGGAGTAGTAATACCAGAAGGGAGAATAAAGCTCCCGTGGATATATCGTCCAAAAAGTCAGTTCCTTGTATCGCTGTGGATGTGTACTCTGTACTGAATATGAGTAAAGGTGTCAAGGCCGGGTCGTTAAGACGCTGACGGCCCGGTCAGGATTAATCATGCTTAAGCATGGATAGTGTTTATTAAATTGTCATTAGCTGCCAATGATGATTTCTTTGACAAAACGGCTGCCGAAGTAGGCCAGAGTCAGCAGAAACGCGCCAATCAGGCTGAACCAGACGACTTTTTTACCCCGCCAGCCCATCCGGTAATGGCCCCAGAGCAGAACGCTGTAGACCCCCCAGGCCAGAATGGAGAGTACCGCTTTGTGTGTTTTGCCCTGGGCAAACATATCCTGCAGAAAAATAAAGCCAGTGATCAGCGTGACCGTCAGCAGTATGTGACCGACCAGAATGATTTTAAACAACTGCCGCTCAACCAGCATTAAGGGCGGCAGATTAGGGTTAAATGCCAGCTTTTTGTGTTTGAGCTTATAGTCCAGCCACGCCAGCTGAATCGCGTACAGTGTAGCGATCATCAGGGTCGAGTAGGCAAATAGCGCCAGAGAAATGTGTAACAGGATTTGAGGATGCGCCTCCAGGTGCGTAATAAAGCCACCGGGTAACACAGCCGCCGCGGCAAGGTTAATTGCGGCGAAGCTGTAAATGACAGGCAGCAGAAACCATATCCGCATTTTGACCATGGCCAGAGTAGTGATGACGGCGATAATCAGACTGATGAGCGAGGCAACATTTAAAATACTCAGGTTCTGGCCGACGCCCCCCAGAATCAGATCTTTCAGAAACACCACATGCAAGATGATCGCCACTGTGGCACTGATCAGCACTGGCCGGGCTTTTATGCCATTATTATGGCTGAGCCCAGGCACGATAAATGCCAGTGCAAGCAGATAGAAACCAGCAGCAGTGAAGGCAATCAATATGTCCATAACACCTGTAAAGATCGTGAACTCGAACTGGTGAGTATACCTTGTGAACGGATAGCACGACAATGATACAAAGGGCACAATCGTGTGGGACAGAGCGCACTTTGCGGTCTGTTTCAGCGATTTCAGCAGGAATCTCTGTTGGTGTTGCGCGGCAGAAATGACAAGAATTCTGTCACAGGCTGCACGTATGGCATGAAACCGGGTCACTGATTGCGGTATACTGGCACGAAATGAGTGCGTAACGAGCGAGTCACACATGTTTGACAATTTAACCGAGCGTTTGTCGTCAACGCTGAAAAATATCAGCGGCCGTGGCCGTCTGACAGAAGACAATATTAAAGATACCCTGCGTGAAGTGCGCATGGCATTGCTTGAGGCGGATGTCGCGCTGCCGGTTGTCCGTGATTTCGTCAAGCGGGTGAAAGAACGCGCTGTCGGAACTGAAGTCTCTAAGAGCCTGACGCCAGGCCAGGAATTTATCAAAATCGTTCAGGCGGAATTAGAAGCCGTCATGGGCGACACCAACGAAGCGCTGGATTTAGCCAGCCAGCCACCTGCGGTCATCTTGATGGCGGGTTTGCAGGGTGCCGGTAAAACCACCAGTGTGGGTAAGCTGGGTAAACTGCTCAAAGAGCGTAATAAAAAGAAGGTACTGGTTGTTTCCGCCGACGTATACCGTCCTGCCGCTATCAAGCAGCTGGAGACCCTGGCGTCTGATATCGGTATTGATTTCTTTCCGTCCAGCCCGGATCAAAAACCGGTGGCAATTGCCCAGGCGGCTATCGAGCACGGTAAGCGCAAATTTTATGATGTGGTAATTGTCGATACTGCAGGCCGTCTGCACGTCGATGAAGCCATGATGGACGAAATCAAGGCCGTTCATAAAATTGCGAATCCGGTAGAAACCCTGTTTGTGGTCGATGCCATGACGGGCCAGGATGCGGCCAATACCGCCAAAGCCTTTAACGAGGCGTTACCGCTGACCGGTGTGATTCTGACCAAGGTCGACGGTGATGCCCGTGGTGGTGCTGCGCTGTCGGTGCGTCATATTACCGGTAAGCCCATCAAGTTCCTGGGTGTCGGTGAGAAGACAGATGCGCTGGAGCCTTTCCACCCTGATCGTGTGGCGTCCCGTATTCTGGGGATGGGCGATGTCCTGTCGCTGATTGAAGATCTGGAACGCAACGTTGATAAGGAAAAAGCCGAGCAGCTCGCGAAGAAATTCAAAGAGAAGAAAGGCTTTGATTTAGAAGACTTCCGTGGACAGCTTCAGCAGATGAAGAACATGGGCGGTATGATGGGCATGATGGATAAGCTGCCCGGTATGTCCCAGTTGCCCGGCAATATCAAAGACCAGGTCGATGATAAAATCTTTGTCCAGATGGAAGCTATCATTAACTCCATGACCTCGAAAGAGCGTGAGCGCCCGGAGTTGATTAAAGGTTCGCGCAAGAAACGTATTGCTGCCGGTTCCGGTACTCAGGTACAGGATGTCAACCGTTTGCTCAAGCAATTTACCCAAATGCAGAAGATGATGAAGAAAATGCAGAAGGGCGGCATGAAGAACATGATGCGCAATATGAAAGGCATGATGCCGGGCGGCGGCATGTTCCCTGGGCGCTAATTGCTTCAATTGCTTGTTTTTTGGTCTCAGCTGGTGATTTTACTGGTGAAAAAGTAGCTAAAGCAGTTGCATTCGCGGGTTGAAAGAGTAAAATTCCGAGGCTTTATTTGGCACGGGCCCCGTTTTTATGGCGGGGCCACTTTTATTTACAGTAATGCAAAGAGGACGATATGGTAACCATTCGTTTGGCACGTCACGGCGCGAAAAAGCGTCCATTTTATCACATCGTTGTTGCTGACAGCCGCGCTGCGCGCGACGGTCGTAACATCGAGCGTGTAGGTTTCTTTAACCCACTAGCTACTGGTCAGGAAGAGCGTCTGCGTCTGGACCTGGACCGTGTAAATCACTGGGTTGGTCAAGGTGCAACTGTATCTGACCGCGCAGCTAAACTGATCAAAGACGCTGCTAAAGCAGCTGCTTAAGATTGGTTAATGGGTAGCAGAGAAGCAATGAGTTCACACAACCAAGACCAAGTTGTTGTCGGTAAAATCGGTGCCACTTACGGTATCAAAGGGTGGCTCAAAGTTTTTTCCTACACAGAACAAGCCGAGAGCATTTTCGCTTATCAGCCATGGCTGATTAAGATGAAAGGTGAATGGCAGACCTTCCATGTGGAAGCATGGAAACGTCATGGTCAGGGGTTAGTTGCCAAGTTGCAGGGTCTGGATATCCGAGAGGATGCTCAGGTCATGACTAACGCGGAGATCAACGTACCTGCTGAACAATTACCGGCGCTGTCAGATGAAGAATTCTACTGGCGCGAACTGATGGGCATGGCTGTTGTGACAACCCAAGGTTACGACCTGGGTAAAGTAACGGACATCCTGGAAACCGGTTCTAATGACGTCTTAGTGGTTAAAGCCAACCTTAAAGATGCTTTTGGACAGAAGGAACGCTTAATTCCGTTCCTCGATGAGCAGGTCATCAAGTCGATTGATCGCACTGCTCAACGGATCGAAGTTGACTGGGATCCTGGATTTTAACCCATCAGTAAGAGCGTAAAGAACCATGCGGGTAGGAATAATTAGCCTATTCCCTGAAATGTTCCGGGCTATTACTGAGTTTGGGGTAACAGGTCAGGCGGTAAAAAAAGGCCTAGTGACGGTAGAGACGTGGAATCCCCGCGACTTTACTCACGATAAGCACCGTACGGTCGATGACCGACCTTATGGTGGCGGACCAGGTATGCTGATGATGGTGCAGCCTTTGCGCGATGCCATTCATGCTGCCAAAACGTCTGCCCAAGGCCAGGCGAAAGTGATTTACCTCTCTCCTCAGGGCCGTAAGCTCGATCAGACGGGTGTTGAGGAACTGGCGCAGAACGAGAATCTGATTCTGATCTGTGGCCGGTATGAAGGGGTAGATGAGCGCATTATCCAACAAGAGGTAGACGAAGAATGGTCTATCGGGGATTTTGTGCTGACGGGTGGTGAACTGCCAGCCATGACCTTAGTCGATGCAGTCGTGCGGTTTGTACCGGGCGTTCTGGGCGACTTTGCGTCGGCAGAAGAAGATTCTTTTGCCAATGGCTTGCTGGATTGCCCGCATTACACGCGTCCTGAAGTGTTAGATGGACAAGCCGTACCTCCGGTACTCTTGTCTGGTAACCACAAGGACATTAGCCGCTGGCGATTGAAACAATCGCTGGGCCGTACCTGGCTAAGAAGACCAGAGCTCCTGGAAAACCTAGCTCTGACTGACGATCAGGAGAGCTTGCTAGCGGAGTTTATTCGCGAACACCGGCAAGCCATGAGTTAATTTAGTATCAGTTTATTCTAGGGTATATACCAATGAGTAATATCATCAAAGCTCTTGAGCAAGAGCAAATGAAAAATGACCTGCCTGACTTCGCACCAGGTGACACTGTTGTTGTTCAGGTTAAGGTAAAAGAGGGTGACCGTGAGCGTCTGCAGGCGTTCGAAGGTGTTGTTATCGCCAAGCGTAACCGTGGTCTGCACTCAGCTTTCACCGTTCGTAAGATTTCTAACGGTGAAGGTGTTGAGCGTGCATTCCAGGCTCACTCTCCAATCGTAGACAGCATTACTGTTAAGCGTCGCGGTGCAGTACGTCGTGCCAAGTTGTACTACCTGCGTGAGCGTTCAGGTAAAGCGGCTCGTATCAAAGAGAAGCTGACCAGAAAATAAGAACGCGACACGAAAGACGCGTATTGAGAGGCCCGCCAATTTGGCGGGCCTTTTTTTATTACGCGCAAACCTGCCACCGCCAGGCGGCTGCATACCGACATGCCGTCTTACTCACACTGGTACTTCTGCTTCATCATCTCAATATGCTGGCTCAGCATCGCTCTCAGCACTG
Organism: Photobacterium halotolerans DSM 18316; assembly: GCF_000425165.1. Lineage (GTDB taxonomy): Bacteria > Pseudomonadota > Gammaproteobacteria > Enterobacterales > Vibrionaceae > Photobacterium > Photobacterium halotolerans. The sequence goes on along the minus strand of NZ_KE384322.1, from coordinate 15,134 downwards.
TCAGGTCGATATCGTCCAGGCGTTTGATATACAGGCAGGATTTTCCCAGCTTATGTTGCCCTAGTTGCCTGAGCTGATCCTGATGAGCGGCAAAGCCCAGCATGAAATACAGCGTTAGTTTACCTTTACGGGGTGAGAAGGCGATCATCGGCCAGCTGAAGTGCTTGCCGGCGGTGTTGCTGTAAAAGTAGGCACCAAAGCCAACCAGGCTGTCTCCCCACAGCACCGCGTCCTTACCGCTCAGCCCGCTCAAGAGTGTCAGTAGCTGACGGCTGTCTTCCTGTTGCTGGCTGTCACTGAGCCCTTCTATAAAGGCAGTGACACTGGCTTGGGTAGGACGGGTTTTGAGGATACTCACTGTATGACTCCTGAACCGGGTTGTGTGTCGAGTATATACAGGCAGAGGAAGGGAACTGAAGAAAAAAGCGTGAACGGGAGAGGGGGATAAAAAAAACCAGCCCGGAGGCTGGTTTTCACCGAAGCACAAGGTTAAGCCGTTTCCAGCTTGCCTTTGCTTTCATTCTCTTCTTCATCCAGATCGATTTCGCCCTTACCTTTTGACTTCACTATGACGTACACAGTGATGCCAAGTGTCGCAATCAGGCCGATCACAGTCGAGATCATCATAGGCAGACCGAAGCCCAGTGTGCTGTTGTTCAGAATAAAGGTGATCACGACTGTGGTCATGAAAATAGCCGGTACTGTGGTTACCCAATGCAGCTTGTTGTGGCGCAGCAGGTAAGCGGAAGCCGTCCACAGCATCATGACAGCTGTGGTCTGGTTAGCAAATCCGAAGTAACGCCAGATAATCCCGAAGTCGACCTGAGTCAGAATGCCACCGATAACAAACAGAGGAACGGCCATCAGCAGGCGGTTACGCAGACTCTTTTGCTCCATGTTGAAGTATTCAGCCAGAATCAGGCGGCTTGAGCGGAACGCGGTATCACCGGAGGTAATTGGCAGAATCACGACACCCAGGAAGGCTACCACGCCGCCGACAACGCCCAGCAAGCCAAAGGATGCGCTGTAAACCACGTTGCCCGGGCCACCGTTGGCCACGGCATCTGACAGGTTTTCCACCGAGCCGAAGAAAGACAGTGCCAGCGCACACCAGATCAGGGCAATCACGCCTTCACCTATCATGGCACCGTAGAAAACGAAGCGGCCGTTTTTCTCATTTTCCATGCAACGCGCCATCAGTGGCGACTGAGTCGCGTGGAAGCCTGAGATAGCACCACAGGCAATGGTGATAAACAGGGCAGGCCACAGTGGCAGGTCATTCGGGTTCATGTTGGTGAACATCTGGCTGACTTCATAGTCGCCCAGCAGGGTGTATTCGCTGGAAACGGCAATAGCAGTGATCAGGCCGACCGACATGAAGATCAGCAGGAAGCCGAACAGCGGGTAGAAGCGGCCGATGATCTTATCAACCGGTACTATGGTGGCGATGATGTAGTAAGCAAAGATGATAGCGACCATGGATCCCATAGAGACCGTCATATCGGTTTGCTCGTTGACCAGGTTGGTGATCATGCCTGCCGGGGCAGAAACGAAGACCACGCCGACCAGCAGCAGCAGCACAATGGCAAAGATATTCATAAAATGTTTGGCGCCATTGCCCAGGTAACGACCGGACAGCGTCGGTACTGACGCGCCGCCATTGCGCACCGACAGCATGCCTGAGAAATAGTCGTGCACGGCACCGGCAAAGATACAGCCCAGGACAATCCACAACATGGCCGCCGGACCGTAAAGTGCGCCCATGATTGGACCAAAAATAGGACCAACACCGGCAATGTTCAGCAGCTGTACCAGGTACACTTTTTTCTTGGACATCGGCACATAGTCAACGCCGTCCTGCATAGTGTAGGCGGGTGTCTGGCGCTTTTCGTTAATGCCGAAAAGTTTTTCAATAAAGGTACCGTAAATAAAGTAACCGCCAATCAAAGCAGCCACGCAAATCAGAAACCAGGCCATATCTGTGCCTCTCTCAGTGTAGGTAGGTAGTAGGGTTATTTAATCTTTTATCAAGGCTTGCATCTTAACCGGTTGCGGCAAAGACGCACGGCCTAAAAGACTGAGTGGCGGTATGAGGTTATTGAGCGGTCGATAAAGAGATTGAGCGGCGGCAACTGGGACTGAGCGGTTGTCTCTGCCCCTGAGTGGTCAGGCGGCTAAAGTGGGCGCCGCTGGGCGGATCAAGCAAGGAACAGGCAGCGCGAAGCCTGCCCCTGATTAGTGGTCAGCTCAGCCCGTAGCGATCTTTGATCTCTTTCAGGTAGCGCCGGCTGACCGGGACCTGCTGGCCATGCTGGGTCGTGATTTCTGCCAGTCCGTTATCCAGCAGTTTGATCTCACGAATCGCCTGCGGGTGAACCAGATACTGGCGATGGCAGCGGATGAGCGGGGTTTTTTCTTCCAGCACTTTGAGGGTCAGTTGTGTGGTTGCCTTAGTGTCTTTGGTGACTATGTGCACCCCCGATAAATCAGAATACGCCAGTTCGATATCGGCCGGGCTGAGCAGCAAGATGCGGTTATGGCCACTGCACGGAATAAGCTCGAGCATTTCGCTGATCAAAGGGGTGTAATCAGGCTGGCGCAGCTCGCGCTTCAGCTTGGCCAGGGTTTTGTCGAGCCTTGCGGGTTCAACCGGTTTTAACAGGTAATCAAAGGCATTATCTTCAAACGCTTTGATGGCGTAGTCGTCATACGCCGTCACAAACACAATTTTGGGCATGGTGTCCGGATCCAGCATGCTCAGCAGTTCGATCCCTGTGATTTGCGGCATCTGGATATCCAGAAACACCACTTCGGGCTTGAGCAGATTAATCATCTTCAAACCTTCTATGGCGTTGGCACCGCTGCCAATGATTTCAATGTCGCCGCTGTCGTGCAGCAACTCAATCAGCTCCTCGCGGGCATAGGGTTCATCGTCTATGACAAGCGCCTTGATCATGATTGTCCGTTCTCCTTTGGCAGCGTAATGGTGGCCAGTGTCCATTGATTGGCTTCCCAGCTCATTTGCAGGCCGTATTCTTTGCCATAGCGGTTTTTCAGTCGTTTATCGACAATTTTCATGCCCAGACCGCTTTCTTCGCCCACGGGCTGATACAAGCCTGCATTATCGCGGACTTCCAACACAATACGCTGATCATTCTGACACGCGTTGATCGTCAGTTTACCGCTTGCCAGCAAATTAGACGTACCATGCTTGATGGCATTTTCCACCAATGGCTGCAGGGTAAAGGTCGGAATCGTGATATTCAATAATGCATCATCAATATTGACTTCAACCTGCAGCCGGTCGGCAAACCGGGCACGTTCAATTTCCAGATAGGCATGTACGTGCTGCAGTTCTTCTTCCAGGGTGACAGTTTCTATATTCTGCTTCAGATTTCGACGGAAAAACTGTGACAAATGCTGAATCAGCTGTCTGGCTTTGTCTGGATCACGGCGGATCACTGCATTGATAGTGTTCAATGCATTGAACAGAAAGTGCGGATTCACCTGTGCCTGCAACAGGCGCAGCTCTGCCTGAGTCAGCAGGGTTTGCTGGCGGTTATAGCGGCCGGTCAGGATCTGGTTCGACAAGAGTTTGGCGATCCCTTCTCCCAGCGTCAGATTGATGGTGGAAAACAGCTTATGCTTGGGCTCATAGAGTTTAATGGTGCCTATCACCTCATGGTTGCCGCCAATCAGGGGGATCACCAGCGCAGAGCCTAATTTGCACTTGTCGTAGAGCGAGCAGCAGTAGGGCACTTCATAACCGTCGGCATAGACCAGCTCGCAGTTATCTATGGCCTGCTTGGTATGCTTGGATGAAATCGGGGTGCCCGGCAAATGGTGATCATCACCGATACCGATGAAGGCTAGGATCTTGTCTCTGTCTGTAATAGAAACCGCACCGACCCCGGTTTCTTCGTAAACGATACGGGCGATCTGTTTGGAGTTTTCCTGATTAAATCCCTGGCTGAGTATGCCCACAGATCGCTGGGCTATTTTCAGTGCCCGGCTGGAAAACGCGGCGGAGTATTTCTCATAGATGGTTTTTTTATCGCGGATAATACTCATGAACAGAGCAGCGCCCACTGAGTTGGCGATGACCATAGGCAAGGCAATGGCGCTGACCAGGCTGTAGGCTTTATCAAAAGGCTCGGCCACCACCAGGATGATCAGCATCTGCAGGATCTCCGCTACCAGGGTAATGGCGAACACTGTCAGTGGCCGGAAAATCGCATCAAAGTTACTGCGGCGGACAAAATAGCTGTGCATGATGCCGCCGATCAGCCCTTCAACCGTGGTGGAGATGGCACAGGCGACGTCAGTAAATCCGCCCATGCTGTAGCGGTGCATACCGCCGGTCAGACCCACGGCAAAGCCCACCACCGGGCCGCCCAGCAATCCTCCCATGACAGCGCCGATTGCCCGGGTATTGGCAATGGCATCTTCTATGTGCAGACCAAAATAAGTGCCTAAAATACAGAAAAGAGAAAACAGCACATAGCAGGCAAAACGTTGTGATAAACGGCCAGATACCGTAGTAATAGGCATAAACAGCGGTGTCTTGCTTAGCAGGTAAGCCAAAACCAGGTAAACACTGAGCTGTTGCAGCAGAGACAGGATGAGTTCCATGGCGGTATCGGAATAAGCTAAATGGATGTTTATGGTAGCTGTCTTTGTATGAAAGGCAATAATATACGCACTGTGTAAATATATATTTACGAACGGTATTTTTTCTTTACAGGCTATTGCTCCATGAAATACCAGTTGTTATTGTCTCTTCATTGACAGGGGAAATCCTGTTGTAACTTAAACTTTACACCCAGGTATAGCAAAATCAGGATGGCCCTATGCAGAAAGATGTGTTGAATAATGTCCATATTCAGGATGAACAAGTCCTTATTACGCCGCAACAGTTAAAAGATAAATTGCCTGTCAGTGAATCAGCGCTGTCTTTCATCGAACAATCGCGTAAAACCGTTGCTGACATTATCCACAAGCGCGATCACCGTTTACTGGTGGTCTGCGGCCCTTGTTCTATTCATGACGTCGAAGCGGCAAAAGATTATGCCCGCCGATTTAAAGAGCTGGCTGCTGAAGTTGACGATCAGCTGTACCTTGTTATGCGTGTGTACTTTGAAAAACCGCGGACGACTGTCGGTTGGAAGGGCTTGATTAACGACCCGCATCTGGATGGCACTTTCAAGATTGAAGAAGGGCTACATATAGCACGCCAACTGCTGATCGATCTGGTGGAAATGGGTATTCCTCTGGCAACAGAAGCGCTGGATCCTATCAGCCCGCAATACATTGGCGATTTGTTCAGCTGGGCAGCCATCGGTGCGCGCACCACTGAGTCGCAGACCCACCGTGAAATGGCCAGTGGTCTTTCTATGCCGGTTGGGTTCAAAAATGGCACCGATGGCAGCCTGGGGACGGCCATCAATGCCATGCAGGCGGCCGCTTCCGGCCACCGTTTCATGGGGATTAACCGTGAAGGCCAGGTGGCTTTGCTGAACACGCAGGGCAACCCGGATGGCCATGTCATTCTTCGTGGCGGCAAGCAGACCAACTACGATTCAGTGTCGGTTTCCGAATGCGAAACTGAGATGAAGTCGGCGGGTCTCATTCCGGCCTTAATGGTAGACTGTTCCCATGCCAACTCTCGCAAGGATTACCGCCGTCAGCCACTGGTTGCCGAAGATGTGATTCATCAGATCCGGGAAGGGAATCATTCCGTCATTGGCCTGATGCTGGAAAGCCATCTCAACGGCGGCAATCAGAGTGCTGATCTGGATCGCAGCGAAATGGCGTACGGCGTCTCTATCACAGATGCCTGTATTAACTGGGAAGATACCGAAAGCCTGCTGCGTCGCGCTCGTCAGGAATTAACCCCTTTCCTACAACAACGTATTAAATAATGGAATAAGAGACGAATGGTTGCGGAACTGAGCACACTACGAGATCAAATTGATGAAGTCGATAAGCAGATGGTCGCGCTATTGGCGCGCCGTCTGGCTTTGGTCGAAGAAGTCGGCCATGTAAAAAGTCAGCACGGTCTGCCGATTTATGCCCCGGATCGTGAAGCTGCCATGCTGGTCTCACGGCGACAGGAAGCCGCTGATCAGGGCGTACCGCCGGATCTGATTGAAGATATTCTGCGCCGCACCATGCGTGAATCTTATGCCAGTGAAAATGATTCAGGTTTTAAATGCCTGAAGCCTGAATTGCGCCCGATCGTTGTCGTTGGTGGTCATGGTCAGTTGGGCCGTCTGTTCTGTCGTCTGTTTGAGCTGTCGGGTTATCAGGTACGTACTCTGGGTAGTCAGGATTGGGACAAAGCGGATGAATTGCTCAAAGATGCCGGCATGGTTGTGGTGACCGTACCGATTCATCTGACCGAACAAGTGATCCGCCGCCTGCCTAAGCTGCCGGATGATTGCATTCTGGCGGATCTGACTTCGATTAAGAGCGGACCAGTGCAGGCCATGCTGGAAGCGCATCAGGGACCTGTGGTGGGGCTGCACCCCATGTTCGGACCGGATATCAGCAGCCTGGCTAAACAAGTGGTGGTTTACTGTGACGGTCGTAACCCGGAAAGCTACCAGTGGCTGCTGGAGCAGATCCAGATCTGGGGTGCGAGCCTTAACCGGATCAGTGCCATCGAGCATGATCAGGGGATGACCCTGATTCAGGCACTGCGGCATTTCACGTCGTTTGTGTATGGTGTTCACCTGGCCGAAGAAGATCCGCGCTTAGATCAGCTGTTGTCGCTCAGCTCGCCGATTTACCGCCTGGAACTGGCGATGGTCGGACGGCTGTTTGCACAGGACGGGCAGCTCTATGCGGATATCATCATGTCTTCGCCGCAAAACCTGGCCATGATTAAGCGTTTTCACCAGCGCTTTGGTGATGCTATCGCCATTCTGGAAAATAAAGATAAAGCCGCGTTCAAGCAGGCATTTGATCAGGTGGAAAGCTGGTTTGGTGATTACGCCGGACGCTTTTTGAAAGAAAGCCAGTCGTTGTTACGGCAGGCGAACGATGCGACCCACAGAGGTTAATTCGCTTCGTTTCTGTCCACATATTCGTTGCTGTTGATATAAAAAGAAGGCCAGCTTTTGCTGGCCTTGCTGTGTTTATTCTTCCAGATAATCGACTTCGGTCGGTTTGACGTTTTCGCTGGGGTAACAGCCTAACACTTTGATAAATCGCGTCAGCCGGGTCAGTTCTTCCAGTGCCTTCTGCATGGCCTCGGACTTCAAGTTCGTTTCAACATCGACATAGAACATTTCTTCCCATGGATTGCCGATCACAGGCCGTGACTCCAGTTTCGCCATATTGATGTTGAGATTGCGCAGCACCAGCAGGCATTCAACCAGTGAACCGGGTTTCTGGCCGGTCGACATGATGAGTGTGGTCTTGGCCGGGATCAGCGGTGTGACATCGACAGCTTTCCGGGCAACGACAATAAAGCGGGTAAAGTTTTCCTGCTGGTTGGCAATACCGGTTTTCAGCGGGGTTAAGCCATACAGCTCACCGCTGGACGCATTGCCAATGGCGGCGACATTCGGCTGTTTAAGTTCAGCGACCTGCTGCATGGCATCGGCAGTGCTGGAAGTATATTCCTGCCTGATGTCACCCATAGTGCGAAGGTACTCACTGCATTGCTGGTGGGGTTGCGGATGGGAATACAGGGTATCAATCTGATCCAGCGAGGTCGGAACGGCTGTCAGCAGGCAGTGTTCAATCGGCTGGGTAATTTCGCCCACAATCGACAGGCTGGTATGCTGCAGCAAATCGTACACTTCGTTAATCGAACCTGAGCTGGTGTTTTCAATCGGCAGGACGCCGTAGTCAGCCTGACCGGTTTCTACCACATTGACCACATCACGGAAATTGGAACAGCTCATCTCAACCAGTTTGGTTTGCTTCCGGCTGAAGTACTGACGGCTGGCCAGGTTTGAATATGATCCTTTGGCGCCCAGAAAAGACACGCGAACCACAGGCTGAAGGCTGTCGGGGTTGGCCAGCTTTTGCAGATAAGCCTGCTGGAAAAGCACTGAGTCTTCAATAATGGTATGAAAGATCTGAGTGACATAGCTGGCATCTAACTGGTGTTGCTTGCCTTGATCAATCAGTCTCAGTAACAGTGCCTGCTCTCTTTCCTGATCCCGGACAGGTTTGGTGGTTTTGATTTTGCTTTTGGCGACTTCCAGGCTCAGCTGACGCCGTTCTGCCAGTAGTGCCAGAATTTCATTGTCTATCCGAGTGACATGGGTTCGGATCTCGTCCAGTGAGTGATAGCTTTTGGTCATTCTGGTTCCCTGTCTGTGCGTATTTTATAGTTATGCTTACAAAAAAGCCCCCCGATTGGGAGGCTTGCTGTTCGTCTTTCGCTGCTTTCTTGCGTAACGATAGCCCCCACTTAAGGTGAGCGAAAAAAGAAGTGAAAGAAAAACAGTGGGTCTTGAATCATGTGTCGGTCAGTCTCGTGCATATGCTGGCTAAAATATTGTCTAGGAATCACCCTATGGCGAGTCGGTGATCTTGTCAAGAATAAAAAGCCCCGCCATGCGGCAGGGCTTGATAGGAAGGGTCAGGCTTCGAAGTCTTCTTCTGCGATTTCGGCTTCAGTCAATACAGGCTTCTGGCTGTGACTGGCTCGACGGGCTTCCGATTTGTGTGATTGCTTGCTCAGCTGTCGCTCCAGTTTCTGATACATGTCTTTAATGGCGGCGTACATGTTTTCCTGTTCAGAGGATGCCACAATGTTCCCCCCTGGAATGCCGGCTGTTGCTTCCACCTTGAAGTGCCGGTTAGGTTCTTGGCTGATGACTGCATGTTTGCCGATCAGCGGGACTTGAAAGCGCTCTAACTTACTGAATTTTTCTTCAATGCGCTCACGGATAGCAGGGGTGACATCAATGTTTTTGCCTGTGACTTCTACTTGCATAGTCTCTCTCCTGTTTTGCTACCCCTTGGTGGGTTAACTTCAGATTACTCTTCTCAAGCGTGAATAAAGTGATCTGGATCAACTTTGATAAGTAAAATAATTCACCAATTTATTTCTGTGACTTGTTCTGCTTTGTGACAAGAAAATGAATAAAAACCCCTTGTCGGGGACATGATGAATGCGGCAGTATGGAGTGAGTTGATGACTGGCGGCCAGTGCTGCTCAGGGGTGTTTTTCGGCCTGAAGCAGAGTGTTTCGCTATAAACAATCAGAATCTGGTGCGGTGATCCGCGAGAATAAAAAACGGCAGCCATCTGGCTGCCGTTTGTCGTTTTATCTGTCTCGGGATCAGACCGGATTGAGATCAATCAGTCGCTGAGCATGTTCGGCCGGCGTTTCCAGGCCAAGCTTTTCATACGCGGTTTGCATCAGCGGCAGCGATTGACGTGCCGCTTCAGTATCCGGATACAGACGCTGAATTTGCTGGCAGCGGTTCACGGCGGCCACCCAGGCTTCACGGCGGATATAAAAGTCGGCAGCGGCTAACTCATAGTTGGCCAGACGGTTTTTCAGGTAAACCAGTCTTGCTTTGGCATCTGCGGCATACTGGCTGGCCGGGTAGCGATCCAGCAGGCGCTTAAAGTCACGAAAGGCCTGGCGAGCCGGTTCCGGATCCCTGTCGTGGCGATCAATATCGAACACATCGTGCATGAAAGAACGATCCTGGGCCATGTGCGTCAGGCCACGCATATAGAGTACCCAGTCTGCTTTTTCATGGGTCGGGTTCAATCGGGTAAAGCGATCTATGGTTGCTTCGCCAAGGGCCAAATCATCGTTCTTGTAATAAGCGTAAATCAGATCAAGCTGCACCTGCTCCGAATAAGCGCCGAACGGATAACGTGAATCCAGTGCTTCTAATCGTTCAATGGCTGTTACCCAGCTACCACTTTGTAAGGCTTGCTGAGCACTGCCGTACAGCTCAGAAGGCGGAATATCCGGGACCACTTCCTCTGTACTGGAGCAACCAGACACAATAGCGGCGGCAAGAAATGTCGTGATTATCAGGCGTTTCATTGCGGCGTCAGTTTCCTTGGTCATAATTTATTTCTGTGATCCATTACGGTCAGCGCCGTTAACAGATACAATGACAACTAATATCTGTCATTTTACGCAGCGTTTAGGCTTTAGTCTCACGCTTTTTGAAAAAGTTCTTTATGGCACAGCAAATAGAGTTAAGCAACATAGTAAACGATAGCCAGCTTGGTCAACGTCTTGATCAGGCTCTGGCTGAACTGTTTTCCGATTATTCCCGTTCGCGGATCAAAGACTGGATTCTCAATGGCAGCGTCTGCGTCAATGGCGCAGTGGTGACTAAACCCCGCCTTAAAATGATGGGCGGTGAAAAACTCACTGTTGTGGCTGAGATTGAAGATGAAGAGCGCTGGATTGCGCAAGACATTCCGCTCAACATTGTTTATGAAGATGAGCATCTGCTGGTGATTAACAAGCCACGTGATTTTGTGGTTCACCCGGGGGCAGGCACGCCGGACGGTACTGTGCTCAATGCACTGTTGCATCACTGCCCGTCTCTTGCCGAAGTGCCGCGAGCCGGTATTGTGCACCGTCTTGATAAAGACACGACGGGCCTGATGGTGGTGGCGAAAACGATTCAGGCGCAGACCCGACTGGTTCGTGCGCTGCAAAAACGTAAAATTACCCGTGAATATGAAGCGGTTGCCATGGGCAAAATGACCGGGGGTGGCGTGGTTGAAAAGCCGATTGGCCGTCACTCCACCAAGCGCACTTCAATGGCGGTACATGAGTTGGGCAAACCGGCTATCACCCATTATCGTGTCGCTGAGCACTTTCGTGAACACACCAGCCTGGTGCTGCGTCTGGAGACAGGGCGTACCCACCAGATCCGTGTTCACATGGCGTATCTTTCGCACCCGCTGGTGGGGGATACCCTGTACGGCGGTCGTCCACGTCCGCCACGCAATGCCTTTCAGGAAGTGATTCTCGCGCTTCGTGCTTTTGATCGCCAGGCTCTGCATGCTCGTATGCTGCGGCTTGACCACCCAATTACCGGGGAGTTGATGGAATGGCATGCTGAGACACCGAAAGACATGGTGGCTTTAGTCGAGACTCTGCGTCAGGACAAACTTGACCATCCAGAGGACGATTACTGATATGTGGATTACCCCAGACTGGCCAGCGCCTGCGAATGTCAAAGCCGTCAGTACCACCCGTTTCGGGGGGATCAGCCAGGGGCCATATGAAGGTCTCAATCTGGGGGATCATGTGGGCGACACACCCGCGGCGGTGTCACATAATCGTCAATGGCTGCAGCAACAACTGGGTTTGGCGCATGCGCCTGCCTGGTTGTCGCAGACCCACAGCACGATAGTACAGGAACTGCATGAGCCGCTGACGGAGATTCCCCATGCGGATGCCAGTATTACCCGGCAGCCGGGATTAGCCTGTACTGTGATGACAGCCGATTGCTTACCTGTATTGCTGTGCGATCGTCAGGGCACGCAGGTGGGAGCCGTGCATGCCGGATGGCGAGGTTTGGCTGACGGTATTATTGAACAAACGGTGGCGTGTTTTGGTCAAGCACCGGATCAATTACTGGCCTGGCTGGGACCTGCCATTGGGCCGCAAGCCTTTGAGGTCGGTGGGGAAGTCAGAGAGCAATTTCTGGCCGATGATCCGGCGGCGGAATCTGCATTCCAGCCACAAGGTGAAAAATGGCTGGCGGATATCTATCAGCTGGCCCGATTACGATTACACCGTCTGGGCGTGACCCAGGTTTTCGGTGGCAGTGAGTGTACCGTCAGCGACGCTTCCCGTTTCTTTTCTTATCGCCGGGATGGCGTCACCGGACGTCAGGCCAGTTTAATCTGGCTGGAAAAATAAACCTCTGCCATTACCGCCTCCAAAACAGCGGCCTTGAGTCGCTTTCTGATATCCCCACATTTTATGCTTGAAAAGCACAAGGCGCGCAACCATATACAAAGATAATGACAAGGTCATATCTAGAGTGGAGGACTTATGCGTCTTGACCGGTTTACAAGCAAATTTCAATTAGCGATTTCTGATGCGCAGTCGCTGGCTTTAGGACGAGACCATCAGTATATCGAACCTGTGCATTTGATGATGGCACTGATGAATCAGGACAGCAGTACCACGCGGCCGCTGCTGACTCTGCTGAATGTAGATATTACCCAATTGCGTTCCAGTCTGTCCGAACAGCTCGATCGTTTACCCAAAGTAAGCGGTATCGGCGGCGATGTGCAGTTATCCCATGGTATGGGCGTGCTGTTTAACATGTGCGATAAGCTGGCTCAGAAACGCAAAGACAAATACATCTCTTCCGAGCTGTTTATTCTGGCGGCAGTGGACGACAAAGGTCCGCTGGGCGAGCTATTGCGTAAGTTTGGCTTGAGTGCAGAAAAAGTTGAACAGGCGATTGAGAAAATCCGCGGTGGCCAGAAAGTTGATGATCCCAATGCCGAAGAAAACCGTCAGGCGCTGGAAAAGTTCACTATAGATCTGACCGAGCGCGCCGAGCAAGGCAAGCTGGATCCCGTGATCGGCCGTGATGAAGAAATCCGCCGTACTATCCAGGTCTTGCAGCGTCGCACAAAGAACAACCCTGTCCTTATCGGTGAGCCGGGGGTGGGTAAAACGGCGATTGTTGAAGGTCTGGCCCAGCGTATTGTCAATGGCGAAGTACCTGAAGGACTGCGCAATAAGCGCGTACTGTCCTTGGATATGGGCGCATTGATTGCAGGTGCTAAATACCGTGGCGAGTTTGAAGAGCGCCTCAAATCCGTATTGAACGAACTGGCGCAGGAAGAGGGCAGTGTCATCCTCTTTATTGATGAGCTGCATACCATGGTTGGTGCCGGTAAAGGTGAGGGCGCCATGGATGCCGGTAACATGCTTAAACCTGCGCTGGCCCGTGGCGAACTGCATTGCGTCGGGGCAACAACACTGGACGAATACCGCCAGTTTATAGAAAAGGATGCCGCGCTGGAGCGCCGTTTCCAGAAAGTGCTGGTGGAAGAGCCGAACGTTGAAGATACCATCGCGATTTTACGGGGCCTGAAAGAGCGTTATGCGCTGCATCATCATGTCGAAATTACCGATCCGGCGATTGTCGCGGCGGCCAGCCTGTCGCACCGGTATATTTCTGATCGCCAGTTGCCTGACAAGGCGATTGACCTTATCGATGAGGCGGCTTCCAGTATCCGTATGCAAATTGATTCCAAACCGGAATCTCTGGATCGCCTTGAGCGCCGAATCATTCAGCTGAAAATCGAGCAACAGGCGCTGTCGAAAGAAAGTGACGACGCCAGCCAGAAACGTCTGGCCGTGCTCAGTGAAGAGCTGGAAGGCAAAGAGAGCGAGTACGCTGAACTGGAAGAAGTCTGGAAAGCAGAAAAAGCAGCGCTGTCTGGCACTCAGCATATTAAAGCGGAGCTGGAACAGGCGAGAACCGACATGGAGATTGCCCGCCGTGCGGGGGATCTGAACCGCATGTCTGAGCTGCAATACGGCAAAATTCCCGAACTGGAGAAACAACTCGATCTGGCTGCCCAGGCAGAAATGCAGGAAATGAGTCTGCTGAAAAACCGTGTCACCGATGCTGAGATTGCCGAGGTGCTGTCACGTCAGACCGGCATTCCGGTATCCCGGATGCTGGAAGGCGAACGCGATAAGCTGCTGCGGATGGAAGAAGCGCTGCATCAGCGGGTCATCGGCCAGAATGAAGCTGTGAATTCAGTGGCGAATGCTATCCGTCGCAGCCGGGCAGGTTTATCTGATCCCAACCGGCCTATCGGTTCATTCCTGTTCCTGGGCCCGACAGGGGTCGGTAAAACAGAGTTGTGCAAGGCGCTGGCCAACTTCATGTTTGACAGTGATGACGCCATGGTGCGTATTGATATGTCAGAGTTCATGGAGAAACACTCCGTCGCCCGGCTTGTTGGTGCACCTCCGGGTTATGTTGGCTATGAAGAGGGCGGATACCTGACCGAAGCGGTTCGCCGGCGTCCTTATTCCGTCATTTTACTGGATGAAGTAGAAAAGGCGCATCCGGACGTGTTCAACATTTTGTTGCAAGTGCTGGATGATGGCCGCCTTACTGATGGGCAGGGCAGAACGGTCGACTTCCGTAACAGCGTCATCATCATGACATCGAATCTGGGTTCTGATCGTATTCAGGAGCATTTTGGTGAGCTTGATTATGCTGGTATCAAACATCTGGTTATGGACGTCGTGGGCCATCACTTCCGCCCTGAGTTCATTAACCGTGTCGATGAAACCGTTGTGTTCCATCCTCTGGGTGATAAGCACATCAAAGATATCGCCCGAATTCAGATTGGTCGCCTGAGTGATCGACTGGAAGAAAAAGGCTTTGAACTGAAAGTAGAAGATTCTGCGTTGGATTTGATTGCAAGCGCAGGTTTCGATCCTGTATATGGTGCTCGCCCGCTGAAACGAGCGATCCAGCAATACATTGAAAACCCATTGGCGCAGGATATCCTTTCCGGGAAATTAACGGTTGATAAGCCAATTGTGCTGGCAGCCAAGGATGAGCATATCTCTGCCAGCCAATAAAATCGTGAGACTAAAGTAAGAAAAGCCTGCTCGATTGCAGGCTTTTTTGTCTCTCCTGTTTCTGTTTTGTGTATTTTTTAGCCGTAAATCCACCGTTTGTTTAAAAAGAAACCTATTGAAGTTTATTTGTGATTTTACGCTTGCCAAGATGCGCGAACTCTCTATAATGCCGCCTCACTGACACGGAGAACGGCGCTTACAGCCAAGACCATGTCAGAAAGCTCTTTAACAATTTGACCATGCAATCTGTGTGGGCACTCGACAATGATACAGTCATAAAAGATTTATCAGTGAACTGAGTGACCAATTGGTAGCGCTTTCTCGAAAGCGTTACCGGCACAGTCAATTCGTTTCAACTTCGGTTGGAACAGCAGTAATCACTGAGCCGCTTTTCTTCGGAAAGGCAAAAAACTTTAATTGAAGAGTTTGATCATGGCTCAGATTGAACGCTGGCGGCAGGCCTAACACATGCAAGTCGAGCGGCAGCGACAACATTGACCCTTCGGGTGATTTGTTGGGCGGCGAGCGGCGGACGGGTGAGTAATGCCTG
>NZ_KE384321.1:6234-395662 GCF_000425165.1 Photobacterium halotolerans DSM 18316 | reverse complement strand
CGGCGTTTCCAGTTCAAATTCACCTGACGATGTTTTGACCGTCTTTCTGGAGGTGCCATTCTTGCGGTTGGCAGAAGTTTCATTCGTCAGGTGCTCGTCCAGCTCTGCTCCCAATGCGGCTTCGGTGATCTGCTTGATCAGTGGCGTGAGCAGGCCATCCTTGCCATTGAGGTTTTGCCCGGACTGCAGCGCTTTGGCGAATGCCTGGATATCAATTTCGTATTTATCAGCCATGATGTGTCTCTCCCGTTTTTAGGAAGTGTAGGAAAAGACACAAAACTTTGAACACTACCGTGAGCGATGTTTTTGCCAATCACAGCCCAGCTCTCTCAAAATTAGTTCGAAATTGGTATCTATAGCTTCGTTCAAAGCAGGATCGGAAAAGCGGAATAATCTCACAATGAGAGCTGAATTCCTGTCTTGTGACTTTGTTACAGGAGCTTCATATTGTGTAATTCTCTTCACGGCAGACAAAGCTTTTATGCCCGACTTTGTATAAGTGTTTTGTATCTTTTTCTTTAGTTCTATAATCCCTTGGCTGCTAACTTGAATGAGTAGTCGTCCGTAGCCAACATCACCGAAAAAAGGACAAGTAAAATCATTAAAAACATCAGTTGGTCTATGTGATTTGGCTGTCGCGTTACTTTCTAGCTCAACGATCGCAGTACAAACGTCCAAACCTATCGTTTTTTTACCAACGTGGAGCAGTTGATTTACTTCATCAAGTGATGAGATTAAATTTGATCTAAACTCTTCCGTGACTTCTTTTAGAGGAGTGCTTTTACCACCTCGGTTGACTTGGGGCTGATAGTAGTCAGTAGGTGAAAACTCGACATGCTTTATTGGATTGGACTTTTTAGTCATTATTTATGATCCTTCAATAGTCTACTAACGTAACTAGGTGATATTTCCCATAATTGTGATAAAAGCTTACCTGTAAAAAGGTCGGTATTTAGCTCTTTAAGCTTGTATATTCCTTCATACCTTGAGTCATCGCCTTCGAAAGAAAGCCAAGGGTGCATCACAAGTAACAATTCTCTTAGAAGACCGATATGGTTTGGAGCCGTATCATTGATAATTGCAAACCGAAGGTATTCGTAAGTAGCCATTTCAATTTCAGCGCCAGTCATGCCTTTAGATGCAGCGACACAGATATCCATACCATCGTTGTCGAAATCAAATTTTGCTAGGAGAGCGGTAAGTAGATTTCTGCGCTCTCTTTCTTTTGGAGTTAGTAACTCTAACTTGTAATGGAATCTTCTCCCAATAGCAGGATCCAACAAATGTACGTGATTCGTTGCAGCGATGAGGATAGTATCTCCAAGGTTATCAATGTTCTGCAGTAAACTAACGACTACTCGCTTAAGCTCACCTATCTCATTTTTGTCATCTCTAGCTTTAGCTATTGCATCAAACTCATCGAGGAATAATACACATGGCTCATTCTGAGCATACTCCAAAAGGGATCGTATGTTTTTTGATGTAGAGCCCAAATATGATGATATTAGAGCATCAGCTCTTGCTGTTATTAAAGGTAGTTCAAGCTTTGCAGCAAGATAATTAGCTAACTTACTTTTACCTGTGCCTGGTTTGCCATGTAACAGAAGGGTAGGGTTAACAGGTATACCAAATTTTTGGAGCTGTTCCTTTTTGAATAGGTAGGACAAAAATGAGCTTACAGTGGCTTCATTGTCCTCAGATAAGAATACAATTGACTCTTCCAAGCTGGGATGAGTTTTATCTGCAAGCGCGAGACGGTTGTCCTTTTCTACAGGGACAGGCCTAGACATACTAAATGAGGCTGAAGCACCAGATAAAGAGCCATGTTGAGTAGTTACCAATTGTTCGCCTAGCCCTTTTGCTGCTAATACTTCGCCATCAGCAGCTAGCTTTTCCACGAGCTGATTGGTGTAAGCCGAAACTACTTTTTTATCACTGTTCATAGCACCACGAACAATATGGGAAATTTCTGTATAGTACTTCATAATTCACTGATGTCTGGTGTTTGTGAACCAATTATCACACATAATTTACTGTATTGTGTGATAAATTTCATTGTTTTCTCTTTTTCTCACATCGTTAGAACAAAAAGCAACCGATATTGTGAGCAGCTTCTAGCTTGAGAAAAACATCGTTTATGTGGTTACTGAGGTTAGCATCATGAAAAATAAAGAAATACCATCAGTTCTGTTAGTCTGCATGGGCAATATTTGCCGCTCGCCAACCGCAGAAGCGGTGTTACGTGCTAAGGCTGTGAAAGCGGGCGTCGAGGTTGAGATCGATTCTGCAGGTACGATTGGGTATCACGAAGGAAAACGGCCGGACAGTCGTTCGCGTGCTGCCGGGGAAGCCAGAGGATACAGCTTTGAGGGGATTCGTGCCCGTCAGATAGCTGTCGGTGATTTCGATAAGTTTGATTTAATTCTGGTTGCTGACAGGCAAAATTTATCAGATCTGACAGCCATCTGTCCGGCAGAGCATCTGTCTAAGCTGTCTTTGTTGCTGGCCTTTGCGGATGCTGAGGAAGATGAAGTACCGGACCCCTATTATGGCGGCGAGGAGGGTTTCGAGTATGTGCTGGATTTGATCGAAGCTGCTGCGGATAGGGTAGTTGCCGGTCTGAAACAAAGGTGATTTGGCGCGAGCTGTGCGTGGCTCTAAGTTAAGTGGCCAGGCTGGAGAGGCACGTTAATCCGAAACACAGAAAGTAAAAAAGCCATGCAAACGCATGGCTTTTTGTCTTTATTGCGGTATCAGAATTACTCTTGTGTCTCTGAGGCCGCTTTGGTCATTGGCGCCGAAGCAACGCTCGTTGCTGTCTGACTGCCTGCCTGACGGGCTTGAATCAGACTGGCACGTAACGGTGCAATCGCTACCGGTGTCGTATCCAGCACTTGCTGCGGAGCAGGGGCCTTAGTCATCGGAGACACGCTGTGAATCCCGCGAGGTGCGCTTGCCGTCACTTGCTGCTTAACGGCTGCTGCCACTTGGGCCACAACTGGCGACTCAATCGCCTCTTGCGGACTGGCTTCTTCTGCCTGCTTTTCCGTAACCGTTTCGGCGACAGCTTCAGTGACAGTTTCTGCTACCAGAGGCTCGGAAACGTCAGCGTCGATAGCCGGGCTTTCAGAAACCTGGGTGGTTTCCGGTGCTTCAGCCACAGTTGCAGGTGCGGTTTCAGCTTGCTCAACGCGGGTTTGTGCTGGCTCGCTTTGCGCTGCAGGCTGACGAAGTGGCATGACTTTAGCCATTGCCAGTTCCGGCATGGCCACACCGCTCAGTGATGCAGCCTGTGCCTCGGCGGATTGCTCAGCCTGTACCGCTGCTGCAAGGGTTTCAGTTGCTTCAGCGCTATCTTCTGCGGCGGTATCTTCTGCATGGACAGCAGGCTTGTCGTGACGAGGCCAGACTTTACCCATTGCCATTTCAGGAGACGCCACACCTGTAGTTGGACGACGCTTAGGACGCTCAACAATGGAGACCACGTTTTCCATTTCGCCCAGGCTGTCAGACACTTCTTCTACCGCATGGGTAATGGCATCAGAGACAGCCTGATCGACCTGGTCTTCATCCTGTTGAGGACGCGTATCGCGGATGCGGCGACGACGCTGACCGCTGGCACGCAGGTGTCGTGGTGAGCGGCGGTTACGGCGTTGACCTTCCTGACCTTCCTGTGCATCTGTTTCCGACTGTACATCGGCAGATTCAAGCTCAGCGGCAGAGTTGGCTTCTTTGGCCATTTCGATACCGACGTTCTTAACACGGCTTGGCGTGTTATCGCTGACCGCAGCAGGTGCTTGCTCTGTGTCACCGGCTGGCTGCAGTTCTGCAGATTCCAGGCGGATCTTCTTATGCAACTGGCGACGTTGACGGCGTTGTTTTACCTTCTCGGTCTTTGGTTGCTCAACGTTGTCGGTGATCGCTTCCGCTGTTGTGTCAATGACCTCTGCCGTTTCAGCTTGTTGCTGTTTTTCCTTACGGCGTTGCTTTTGCACTTCATCGCGGCGTTGGCGTTTTTGCTCTTTGATTTCTTCATCAGCTATAGTGCGCGGTGCCGCCGCTTTCGCTGGCTTTTCAGCCTGAGCGTTACGGTCTTGCTTAGGACGCTCATTGCGACGACGTTGCGGACGCTGACCTTTTTCGCCAGCTTTTGCATCGCGTGAATCGCGATCATCATCCTGACGGTTACGGCTCTGGCCCTGACGGCTGCCGTCTTTGCCACGGCGGTTATCACGACGGTTGTCACGTCGGTTATCCTGGCGTACGGCAGGTGTTGTCTCTTGCTTCTCTGCCGGCTTCTCTTCAGACGTGCTGCTAAAGAGGCTGGCAAGAGCGCTGAACAGACGCTGGAACAGACCAGGCTTGCTTTCTGCTTTGACCGTCGGCTCAGAGACTGCGGCAGGGGCAGGCTTAACAACCGGTGCGGGTGCTTTTGGTGCAGTGAATCCTTGCAGAACGGGCTCTTCACGCTTTTTGGTTGCGCGCTCTGGTGCCGCTTCCGCAGCTTCTGTCTCACGTGTGGCTTCCAGCACTTGCGGAATGTGGTAAGACAAGGTGTCTTTTTCTTCGCCGGTACGCACACGCAGCACTTCAAAATGCGGTGTTTCAATATCAGCGTTAGGAACGATCACTACTCTTACATCGTGATATTTTTCGATGTGTTGTACAGAGCGACGTTTTTCGTTCAGCAGGTAGGACGCGACAGCAACCGGTACGATAGCTTGTACCTGAGAGCTGTTGTCTTTGAGTGCTTCTTCTTCAATTAAGCGAAGAATAGACAGAGACAGCGACTCGTTATCACGTACCACACCTGTACCTGTACAGCGTGGGCAGACATGGTGGCTGGCTTCAGCCAGAGAAGGACTCAAACGCTGACGCGACATTTCCAGCAGGCCGAAGCGGGAGATACGGCCGATTTGCACGCGGGCACGGTCCATTCGCACGGCTTCGCGCAAGCGGTTTTCCACTTCACGCTGGTGACGAACCGGGGTCATATCGATGAAGTCGATAACCACCAGGCCGCCTAAGTCGCGCAAACGCAGTTGACGGGCGATCTCGTCGGCCGCTTCCAGGTTGGTCTGCAGCGCGGTTTCTTCGATATCACCGCCTTTCGTGGCGCGGGCTGAGTTGATATCGATAGAAGTCAGGGCTTCTGTCGGGTCGATAACCACAGAACCGCCGGAAGGCAGACGCACTTCACGCTGGAAAGCCGATTCAATCTGGCTTTCAATCTGATAGTGGCTGAACAGCGGCACTTCGCCTTCGTAACGTTTTACTTTAGGCAGAAAATCAGGACGGATCAGCTTGATGTGATCACGGGCGCGGTCGAAGATTTTCGGGCTGTCGATCAAAATCTCGCCAATATCACGGCGCAGATAGTCACGAATAGCACGGGCAATCACATTACTTTCCTGATGGATCAGGAAAGGGGCAGGGTGGGCATCGGCGGCTTCTTTCACTGCGCTCCAGTGATTGAGCAGTACGTTTAAATCCCACTCCAGCTCTTCAGCGGATTTGCCCACGCCAGCAGTGCGTACAATCAGGCCCATGCCATCAGGTAGCTGCAGGGTGCTCAGTGCGGCTTTCAGTTGGGTGCGTTCTTCCCCTTCGATTCGGCGCGAGATACCGCCGGCACGAGGGTTGTTTGGCATCAGTACCAGGTAACTTCCCGCCAGAGAGATAAAGGTTGTCAGCGCAGCCCCTTTGTTGCCGCGTTCTTCTTTATCCACTTGAACGATAACTTCCTGACCTTCTTTCAGCACTTCCTTGATATTAGGACGACCCTGATAGGTGTAGTTGGCTGGGAAGTAGTCGCGTGCAATTTCTTTCAGAGGGAGGAAACCGTGACGCTCGGCACCATAGTCGACGAAAGCTGCTTCAAGACTAGGTTCGATACGGGTAATGCGGCCTTTGTAGATATTTGCTTTCTTAGATTCGTGTCCTGGGCTTTCGATATCAAGATCGAATAGCTTTTGACCGTCCACTAATGCGACGCGCAACTCTTCCTTCTGAGTTGCGTTGATCAACATTCTTTTCATTCTGTGTACTCATTTATTGTCGTTGTTTTAGTGAGCCAATATTGGATTTTCTACCGATGCTGCCTGACCCCAAGTCTGATTTACGGTTGCAACCTCACGGTTGGATGTTTCAGGAGTGCTCTATGGCTACACGTATCTGCCAGCTGTACTTAAAGATGGTATAAGACCATTAAAAGTGGCTTTAAGACCCTACGGTACTCAGCCGGTAACACCGCGTCATCGCGGTTGTATCTCTAACACCGATAAAAAATCTGCAATCGGAACACTAATAATGACTCTGCATGACTTATCGTCTTACGCCTATTGCAGCGACGCCAAGCAGAGCAGGATAAAAAACATTCATCATGACGAAAATATGACCGTCATGGCACGGAAAGTGGGAAATTCCCCTGTTCCAGACTGCAATCATAGCAGGGTGACTTTTTTGCGGCAATCTGCTTTATAGCCGTGATAGAATCTTGGGCTATGAAAGATGACAAACCAAAAGTGCAATTCATCGCTATTGCTGATGATTTTGCCGGGCAAAGGATTGATAATTTTCTCCGTGCCCGACTGAAAAACGTGCCCAAAAGTATGATTTACCGGATTTTGCGTAAGGGTGAGGTGCGAGTAAACAAAAAACGGATAAAACCGGAGTACAAACTTCAGGAAGGGGATCTGGTGAGAGTACCGCCTGTGACCTTGCCAGAGAAAGAAGCAGCGGCGCCTGTCAGTACCAAACTGGACAAAGTCGCTGAGCTGGAAAATTGCATCATTTACGAAGATGAGCACATGCTTATCCTCAATAAACCGTCAGGTACCGCTGTGCACGGTGGCAGCGGTCTGAAATTTGGTGCCATCGAAGCGCTGCGGGCGTTGCGCCCGGACGCCCGTTTTCTGGAGTTAGTACACAGGATAGACAGAGATACTTCAGGCATTTTGCTGGTAGCAAAGAAACGTTCAGCCCTGCGTAAACTTCAGGAACAGTTCAGGCAGAAAACGGTTCAGAAATATTATTTTGCGTTAGTCATGGGGCAGTGGCCGAAAGAGTGCCGTAAAGTCACCGCTCCGCTGCTGAAAAACGAAGTCAACAGTATTGTTCGGGTCAATCCGAACGGCAAAGCGTCTGATACACGTTTTAAAGTACTGGAAAGTTTTAAAGAGGCGACGCTGGTGCAGGCCAGTCCGGTCACAGGCCGTACGCATCAGATCCGTGTGCACTGTCAGTACACAGGTCACCCCATTGCCTGGGATGACAGATACGGTGACCCGCGTTTTGATGCGTATACCAAGACGGCCGGGCTGAACCGTCTCTTTTTACATGCAGCGAATATCCAGTTTGAACACCCGCACTCGGGTGAGAAAGTGGAATTCAATGCACCCATGGATGCCATGCTCAACAGAACGCTGGAGGCGCTGCGCCAGCGTTAATGCACTCAGTTAATGCATTCAAAGGACCTCAATACCCTGTCGGGACAGCATCTCCCGTAAACTGATGAGAGGCAAACCGATCAGGGTATTGGGATCCCGGCCTTCAAGGCGGTCAAACAAAGCGATACCCAAGCCTTCGCTTTTGAAGCTGCCGGCGCACTGTAAAGGTTGTTCACGTTCAATATAACGTTGGATCTCAGCCAGCGTCAGAGTGCGAAAATGCACGTGAAAGGGTTCACAGATGACGTCGCTGTTGTCAGTCTGAGCGTTATAGACGCACAGACCAGTATAAAAAGTGACTGTCTGACCGCTGGCGGCAGCGAGCTGGGCGCAGGCCTGCTCTGCGGTATGAGGTTTACCCACTATCTTGCCGTTAATGACGCAGACCTGATCCGAGCCGATGATCAGATGGGACGGATGTTCTGCCCGGCATGCACGGGCTTTGGCTGCAGCCAGCCGTGTTACCAGTGCTTCAGCCGATTCATCAGGAAGCGGTGTTTCATCGATATTGGGTGATGCGCAGTCGAACGGTAAACCGAACTTCTCCAGCAGACTGCGGCGGAAGGGAGAAGTGGAAGCCAGAAGTAGCGGTTGTTTCATGGTTTGACTCAATCTGTGTAGGTGTGTTCAGTGCGTTTTGCCCCCGGCGACTGGGTGAGCAATAAGCTGAAATCTACGCTAGTTTTAACTCAGAACCAACCTTATTATACCTGCCGTACCATGGACTTGGACCGGCAATGAAAACCCCCTGGGGGGAAATGGTCAAAAGCTGGGATTTCGGACACATTTCCTTTGACTCAAACCAATTAGAAGGCTAATATTCGCGCCCTATGCAAAAGGTAAAATTGCCGCTGACGGTAGATCCGGTCCGCGCTGCTCAAAAAAAGCTCGACTATGATGGCATCATCAAAGCCGAGCTTTTAGAGCGTCTGGCTGAATCGGCTTCCAGCGTTTTAAGTGATGCAAACGTCATCTTATCATTTGACTTTGACCAGCGTCATATCGCATTCATGCGTGGGCATGCTGATGTCGATGTGATGTTAACCTGCCAGCGATGTCAGGAAGAATTCCAACACCATTACAGTGTGGATTTCTGTTATAGTCCGCTCCTCAGACCCGAGGAAGCAGATGAGTTTCCGGAAGCTTATGAGCCGGCTGAAGTCGACGAAAATGGTGAGATCAATCTGCTTCAACTCATCGAAGATGAGCTGATTCTGGAGTTACCGCAAGTGCCAATGCACGATGAAGCTGACTGTTCAGTCACTGCATCAGGTATGAGCTTCGGTGAGATCCCTGTTGCTGATGAGCGTCCGAATCCGTTTGCAGTATTAAAAAACTTGAGTAAAAGTAATAAGGAGTAGGGTTAATGGCCGTACAAAAGAGCAAAAAATCACGTTCAGCACGTGGTATGCGTCGTTCACACGATGCACTGACTAGCGCTGCTGTATCTGTCGATCAGAACAGCGGTGAAACCCATCTGCGTCACCACGTGACTGCTGACGGTTTTTACCGTGGCCGCAAGGTTATCAACAAATAAGGTTGAACCTTGACTGGTCTAACCGTTGCACTTGATGCAATGGGTGGGGATTTCGGTCCCCAGGTAACAGTGCCTGCCGCCGTGCAGGCACTGTTACAATACCCGTCGCTAAATCTGCTTCTCTTCGGTGATCAAAGTGCAATCACCGCTCAGCTCTCATCGCTCAATTCTACCCATCATCCCCGTCTGACTGTTGTCCACTGCGATCGTGCCATCGCTGATCACACTCGTCCGTCTCAGGCATTACGCCAAAGCCAGGGCTCGTCTATGCGCCGGGCATTGGATGCGGTGGCAGAAGGTGACGCGGATGCCTGTGTCAGTGCAGGGAATACCGGCGCGCTTATGGCATTGGCTCGTTATACGTTGAAGCAATTACCCGGTGTGGAGCGTCCTGCTTTGGTGTCCGCGATCCCCAGCCGCCGCGGTGGCAAAACCTGGTTGCTGGATTTGGGTGCCAATGTCTCTTGCGATGCTGATACTTTGTTTCAGTTTGCTGTGATGGGATCGGTGCTGGCCGAGCAGGAAATGACGGGCAGGCCGCCCAGAGTGGCCCTGCTCAATATCGGCTCTGAAGAAATAAAAGGCAACGATCTCGTTAAACGCTGCGCATCTATGCTGAGCCGTTCACCGGATGTGCATTACATAGGCTATGTTGAAGGCAATGAACTGTATGACGGTAAAGCCGACGTGGTTGTCTGTGATGGCTTTGTCGGCAATGTCAGTCTGAAAACCAGCGAAGGGGTTGCTAATCTCTTTATAGAGAGCTTTAAACAGGCTGTCAGCCAGCATCCTGTCAAGCGATTGGTCGCTAAGTGGCTGTTTAGTGACCTGTTCCGTCAGATACAAAGCCTGAACCCCGACCAGTACAATGGTGCAAGTCTGTTAGGATTGCGCGGTATTGTCGTTAAAAGCCATGGAAGTGCTGACATTGCTGCTTATACCAATGCAATTGGTGAAGCGGTACATGAAATCAAACGGAAGATACCGGCAAAAATCAGTGACCGTTTGGAACACGTACTACTTGAGAGGCATTTTTAGTCTTCATGTATAGCAGAATATTAGGCACTGGCAGCTATCTGCCAGAGCAGGTTCGTACCAATGCGGATCTGGAGAAAATGGTGGATACCAGTGATGAGTGGATTGTCGCTCGCACCGGTATCCGTGAGCGTCGCATTGCGGCAGAAGATGAAACCGTTGCCGTCATGGGGTATCACGCTGCAAGCCGTGCGATGGAAATGGCCGGTGTGGCGGCTGACGAGATTGATTTAATTATCGTTGCGACAACCTCCGCCAGCCATGCTTTTCCGTCTGCAGCCTGTCAGGTACAGGGGATGCTTGGCGTTAAAGGGTGCCCGGCATTTGATCTTGCCGCGGCCTGTTCCGGTTTTGTCTATGCCTTGAGTGTGGCGGATCAACACATCAAAACCGGCATGGCGAACAAGGTTCTGGTTATCGGTGCGGATGCGCTGTCCCATAAGTGCGACCCGCAAGACCGCTCCACCATCATTTTGTTTGGTGATGGTGCAGGGGCTGTCGTGCTGGGCGCCAGTGAAGAAGCCGGTATCATTTCTACCCATTTACATGCAGATGGCCATTTTGGCGGTTTGCTCAGTTTGGCTGTGCCTGAACACGGCGAGACATTTGATTGTAATAAATGGCTCTACATGGCAGGCAACGAAGTCTTCAAAGTGGCTGTTACACAGTTGTCGAATCTGGTGACGGATACACTGGCAGCCAACAATATGGAAAAATCCGATTTGGACTGGCTGGTGCCGCATCAGGCCAATCTACGTATTATAACGGCGACGGCGAAAAAGCTGTCAATGTCGATGGATCAGGTTGTCGTGACTCTGGATAAGCAAGGGAACACGTCAGCGGCAACGGTGCCGGCGGCACTGGATGAAGCTGTACGAGACGGCCGCATCCAGCGGGGACAGACACTGTTGCTGGAAGCCTTTGGGGGTGGATTCACCTGGGGCTCGGCACTGGTGAAATTCTGATAGCACCGCACGTTTTTTACTATGAGGCACAGGCGAAATTAATCAATCATCGCCTGATTACCGCATCAATGATGGCATCCTGGATGCCATTTCTCTTTGTATAAGGATTCTCGAATGTCTAAGTTCGCGATTGTTTTCCCAGGTCAGGGGTCTCAGGCTGTTGGCATGCTGGCTGAACTGGCTGAGCAGTATGAAAGCGTACAGCAAACTTTTGCACAAGCATCTGATGCCCTGGGGTATGACCTGTGGGCGCTGGTTCAGAATGGCCCGGCCGAAGATCTGAATCAGACTCACCGTACTCAGCCTGCTCTTCTGGCGGCCTCGGTGGCTATCTGGCGTGTCTGGCAGCAAGAGGGTGGCGCACAGCCTGCTGTTCTGGCCGGCCATAGTCTGGGCGAATATTCTGCACTGGTTTGTGCCGGTGTACTGGATTTTAGCGATGCGATTAAGCTGGTTGAGCTGCGCGGTCAACTGATGCAAGAAGCGGTACCGGCCGGCGTGGGCGCCATGTCAGCTATCATTGGCCTGGACAATGACGCTATCGCTAAAGCGTGCGAGGAAGCGGCTCAGGGCGAAGTGGTTGCTCCGGTTAACTTTAATTCACCGGGCCAGGTTGTTATTGCCGGGCATAAAGCGGCAGTGGAACGTGCTAATGAGCTGTGTAAAGCCGCCGGTGCGAAACGCGCACTGCCGCTGCCCGTGTCGGTGCCGTCTCATTGCGCATTGATGAAACCCGCTGCCGATAAACTGGCCGTCGCACTTGAGTCAGTCACTTTCAATGCACCGGTTATTCCAGTGATTAACAATGCGGACGTCGCGACTGAAACCGATCCGGCAGCGATCAAGCTGGCGCTGGTCAAACAGCTTTATGGCCCGGTACGCTGGACAGAGTCTGTGGAACGCATGGCTGCTGAAGGTGTCGAACTGCTGCTGGAAGTGGGGCCGGGCAAAGTGCTGACAGGTCTGACTAAGCGCATTGATAAGTCGCTCAATGGGGCTGCTGTGAATGATCCAGCCAGCCTGGCAGCGGCTAAATAATCTGACGTTGTCGCGCTAGCTGCTGGACAGTACGCGGCAAACCGAATAATCAGCCTGTAAATAATGACAGGCTATATAAAGAGGAAAAAACATGAGCCTGGAAGGTAAAGTTGCTCTGGTCACCGGCGCAAGCCGTGGTATCGGCCGTGCGATCGCAGAAATCCTGGTTGAACGTGGTGCTACCGTAGTCGGCACGGCCACTTCTGAAAGTGGTGCGGAAGCGATTAGCGCCTACCTGGGTGATAAAGGCAAAGGCCTGGCACTGAATGTCACCTCGCAAGAGTCTATCGACGCAGTACTGAAGCAGATCAAAGAAGAGTTTGGTGATGTTGATATTCTGGTGAACAACGCCGGTATTACGCGCGATAACCTGCTGATGCGAATGAAAGATGACGAATGGCAGGATATCATCAACACCAACCTGACCTCGATTTTCCGTCTGTCTAAAGCTGTGCTACGTTCAATGATGAAAAAGCGTTATGGACGTATTATCAGCATTGGCTCTGTGGTCGGTACTATGGGTAATGCGGGTCAGGCGAACTATTCAGCGGCAAAAGCCGGTGTGATCGGTTTCACGAAATCCATGGCACGCGAAGTGGCTTCACGCGGTATCACAGTGAACGCTGTGGCGCCTGGCTTCATTGAAACGGATATGACCAAAGCCCTGAATGATGAGCAACGTGCTTCTACTTTGTCTGCCGTGCCTGCGGGACGTTTAGGCGAGCCGCGTGAAATTGCAGCAGCTGTTGCATTTCTGGCTTCTGACGATGCTGGTTACGTTACAGGCGAAACCCTGCACGTTAACGGCGGCATGTACATGATTTAAGCAAAAAAGTTGAAATCTTTTTGGATGCAGGTCAAACTCACGTAGATTTGACGCAGAATCGTGGTTTGACCAGCACCCTGAGTGTTGCAACTTTTACAGTAATGAATAAACTACAGCAAATCGCAATAGCGAACTCTTGTTAAGGAAATAGATTAGTATGAGCAACATCGAAGAACGCGTAAAAAAAATCATCGTTGAGCAGCTGGGCGTAGATGAGTCTGAAGTAAAGAACGAAGCTTCTTTTGTTGACGATCTGGGTGCTGACTCTCTGGATACTGTTGAGCTGGTAATGGCTCTGGAAGAAGAATTCGACACAGAAATTCCAGATGAAGAAGCTGAGAAAATTACTACAGTTCAGGCAGCTATCGACTACGTTGTAAGCGCTTCTGCTGAGTAATCTCAAGAACACTTCCAGGCGGTCTCCATGACCGCCTGATTTTCATTTGTAAATCCTTATTTAATACTTCAGTTCCCGGAGAATAAATCGTGTCTAAGCGTCGCGTAGTTGTAACTGGCATGGGTATGCTGTCGCCGGTTGGCAATACTGTCGAATCTTCATGGAAAGCCTTATTGGCAGGCCAGAGTGGTATCAGCAATATTGAGCACTTCGATACGAGTGATTTTGCAACCCGTTTTGCTGGCATGGTCAAAGACTTCAATTGCGAAGATTACATGTCAAAGAAAGATGCCCGCAAAATGGACTTGTTCATCCAGTATGGCGTGGCTGCTGGTATTCAGGCGCTGAAAGACTCTGGTATTGAAGTCAGCGAAGACAACGCCAGCCGCTTTGGTGTTGCTATCGGTTCAGGTATTGGTGGTATCGGTCTGATTGAAGCCAACCATCAGGCAATGCTTGAGAAGGGTCCGCGTAAAATCAGCCCATTCTTTGTACCATCCACAATTGTCAACATGATTGCCGGTCATTTGTCTATCATGTATGGCCTGCGCGGTCCAAACATTGCAATTTCTACTGCCTGTACGACTGGCCTGCATAACATTGGTCACGCCGCCCGTATGATTGTATACGGTGATGCGGACATGATGCTGGCTGGTGGTGCAGAAAAAGCATCAACACCGCTGGGTATGGGAGGCTTTGCTGCGGCGAAAGCTTTGTCTACCCGTAACGATGATCCTCAGGGCGCGTCTCGTCCTTGGGACAAAGATCGTGACGGTTTCGTCCTGGGTGACGGTGCCGGCATGATGGTGTTGGAAGAGTATGAGCACGCGAAAGCGCGCGGTGCCAAGATTTATGCTGAGCTGGTTGGCTTTGGCATGAGTGGTGATGCTTATCACATGACCTCGCCAAGTGCTGATGGTTCTGGCGGTGCCCTGGCCATGGAAGCGGCTATCCGTGATGCCGCGATTTCACAAGATCAGATTGGTTATGTGAATGCACACGGTACCTCTACACCGGCTGGTGACGTTGCTGAAACGCTGGGCATTAAACGTGCCTTGGGTGCAACGGCAGACAAGGTGCTTGTGTCGTCCACTAAATCAATGACAGGTCACTTGCTGGGCGCAGCAGGTTCTGTGGAATCCATTATTACTGTTATGTCTCTGGTTGATCAGGCGGTACCGCCAACCATCAACCTGGAGAATCCAGACGAAGGTTGCGACCTGGATTATGTTCCGGGTGAAGCCCGTCAGGTTTCGATGGAGTACGCATTGTGTAACTCCTTCGGATTTGGCGGTACGAATGGCTCTTTGCTGTTCAAGAAAATCTAAGTCGATTCTGTTATGCTAGACGGCCCGGTCATCTAACCGGGCCGTTTTTTTATGGGGGTCGCAATGGTGTGGATCAACGATGTTGAAAAGGGCTATGTCGAACAAGACAGAATTGACGTGACTGATCGTGCTTTGCAGTACGGCGACGGGTGTTTTACGACTGTGTTAATTGAACACAGTGAACCCAGGCTTTGGCATCTGCACCTTGAACGTCTGCAAACGACCTTGAAAAGACTGGACATTGACCCACCACACTGGTCGCCTCTCACAGATAAGGTGATGTCTCTTGCCAAGGGATATCCTGACAAAGGTGTTGTAAAAATACTCATTAGCCGGGGGGCCGGAGGCAGAGGCTACAGCCCTGCAGGCTGTCATCAGACTCGGGTCATTATTTCCGACTTTGCCTGGCCGTCCTTTTACGGAAAATGGCAACAGGAAGGTATTGAGTTAGGCGTCTGTCAGCAGCGGCTCGGGCTGTCACCCATGTTAGCTGGCTTAAAGCACCTGAACCGCTTGGAGCAGGTGCTGCTGAAGCAGGAAATCGAACGCAATGGCTGGCTTGATGCTGTGGTGCTAGATGCGAATGGCCATGTGGCAGAAACCAGTGCCTCCAACATTTTCTGGCGTTGTGGCAATAGGTTGTACACGCCGGTTTTAGATCAGGCAGGGGTGCATGGCTTAATGCGGGCGCATGTTTGTCAGCAGGCAAGCGCTTTGGGCTATTGTCTTGAGTTTGTCAAAAGCCCGCTCGACACCTTGCTTTGCGCTGATGAAGTCTTTATTACTAATGCGTTGATGGCCCTGGTGCCGGTCACGAAAATCCAAATGAAAACGTACACTGAACACAGTGCGTTAAAAGCGATAACGAAGAGGTTGTACACGTGCTAAAGAAACTGGCATTGGTGTTTGTATTGCTGGGGGCCATTCTGGCAGGCGGTGCAGGTTGGACGTATGTGCAGGTAAAAGCAAGTATTGATCAGCCGTTGTTAAAAAATACTGAGCCATATCTGACGGTCAGACAGGGCTCCACCTTCCGAGGGTTGCTTTACCAGCTGACTCAGATGGGGCTGATTGCCGACTCTCCCTGGACGCGCTGGATCGGACGGATCGAACCGCAACTGGCTCAAATCAAAGCGGGCACGTATTCCATTGAGCAGGCGCGTACTCTGCGCGATATCCTGCGAACCGTCGCTTCGGGCAAAGAGCACCAGTTTTCGATCACCTTACTGGAGGGAGGCCGTTTTTCAGATTGGCTGGCTGAGCTGGAAAAAGCTCCGATGCTGAAGAACGACACGACCCAGATGACAGAAAGGGATATCGCCAAAGCTATCGGCGCCGATGTTGATAAGCTGGAAGGGTATTTGTTACCGGAAACCTATCACTATACAGCAGGTACTTCTGATCTGGCTTTGCTTAAACGCGCCTATAAGCATATGACAGAGCTGCTTGATAATGCCTGGAAAGACAGGGACGACTCGATCCCGCTCAATAATCCTTACGAAGTCCTGATTATGGCTTCCATTATCGAGAAAGAAACGGCGGTTGATGAAGAGCGGGCTAAGGTGTCATCTGTCTTTATGAACCGTCTGCACAAAGGGATGCGTCTTCAGACGGATCCGACGGTGATTTATGGCTTAGGGGAAAAATTTGACGGCAATATTCGCAGAAAAGATTTGCGGACCCCGACCCCCTATAACACCTATACCATAGACGGTTTACCACCCACACCCATCGCCATGCCGAGTGCGGCCTCAGTGATTGCCACCGTGAAACCGGCCCGGACCGGCTACTACTATTTTGTGGCCGACGGAAAAGGTGGCCATACTTTCTCAACAACATTAAGCGAGCATAATCGTGCTGTTCGCCATTATCTAAAGATATTAAAACAATAAATGAACGGAAAATTTATCGTCATCGAAGGCCTGGAAGGGGCGGGTAAAAGTACCGCGATAACAACAGTGCTGGACACGCTCGCGGCACGGGGGATCACCGACATTCAGTCTACCCGAGAACCAGGCGGAACTCCTCTGGCAGAACAAATGCGGGCGCTGGTGAAAGAAGGGCACCCGGAAGAGCCATTGACGGATATGGCTGAGTTGCTGTTACTGTATGCGGCGCGCAGCCAGCTGGTTGAAAATGTCATTAAACCTGCCCTGCGTGCTGGTCATTGGGTGGTGGGTGATCGCCATGATATGTCGTCGCAGGCTTACCAGGGCGGCGGCAGGGGATTCGACTCTGAGCTGATGTCTGGGATTAAAACCATGGTGCTTGGCGATTTCGAACCGGATCTGACCATTTATATGGACATTGATCCTGAGCTGGGCCTGTCGCGGGCTCGGGGGCGCGGGGCTTTGGATCGCATCGAAAAAATGGACTTGTCTTTCTTCGAGCGAACCCGGGAGCGGTTTTTAGCGCTGTCACGCAATAATCCCAAAGTGGTGATTATTGATGCGTCCCAATCGCTGGAAGCCGTGACGTCGGATATCCGCCAGCAGTTGAGTGCCTGGCTGGCTCAGCAGGAGTCAGCATGAGTTATCCCTGGCTGACAACGGTCTGGCAGCAATGGCAGCAGCTTTTGAGTCAGGATCGTCTGCATCACGCCATGCTGTTGATTTCACCTGCCGGGTGCGCCGGGGACGTGCTGATACGGCAGCTGGCAAAAACCGTGCTCTGCCGGAACGGTGTCAAAGAGCCCTGCGGGATCTGCCACAGCTGCCAGCTGTTTGAAGCCGGTACCCACCCGGATTGCCACAGTATCAGTCCGCAGGATGGCAAAGCCATCGGCGTTGATATGGTTCGTCAGTGTCATCACTGGGCGTGGGAAACCTCCCAGCTCGGCGGTAAGCGTGTGGTACTGATTGAGCAGTCAGAGCATATGGGCGAGGCAGCGGCGAATGCTTTACTGAAAACACTGGAAGAACCGCCGGCAAACTGCCAGTTCATCTTAACTGCCACTGAGCTGGATCGCTTACTGCCAACGATTAACAGCCGCTGTAACAAGTGGCGTCTGCCTCTGCCGCCTGAGCAGGATGTGAAGCGCTGGGTTGAAAATAAACTGATGCAGTCAATCAAACTGGAGGCGGTACGGCTTAACGGCAATGCGCCCCTGGCAGCCTTAGCGTTTATTGAGCAGGGACAGGATATCCGCCATCAGCATTTGCTGACCGGCTTTCATCAATTTTTGTCTCCGCCTTATAGTGGCCTGTTCAGTGTGGCGGACAGCTGCATGAAAGATGGTCACTCAAGCCTGAAATGGCTGAGTTATTTTCTGGTTGACTGTCTGAAAGTGCAGCAAGGTGCCGAGCAGCACTTGATTCATTGTGAATCAGCCCCTTTGGTCAGGCAGGTCGCGGGGCAACTGACCACGGCTACATTGCTGGCGCAGATAAAAGGGCTCAATGCCCTGATTCGGGAACTGGAAACCCATCCCGGTCTGAATGATGAGTTGTTGATCTCTGACTGGTTGTCAGGCTTTATCAGTGCAACATAAATACACCGAAACGCGAGAGGATATTCAGGTGCTAGTAGATTCCCATTGCCACCTTGATAAATTGAATTACAACGAACTGCATACTGATGTCGCAGACGTACTGGCAAAAGCACAGGCTCGGGGGGTAGAGTATTTTCTGTCTGTCGGTGTCACCCTGAACAGTTTCCCTGCCATGATGGAAATGATCGCCCCTTTCGATAATGTGTTTGCATCTTGTGGGGTGCATCCGCTGGATATTGAAGCTGGCTTTGATTACGACCAACTGAGGCAATATGCCAGTGATGATAAAGTGGTCGCTATTGGTGAAACCGGGTTGGATTACCACTACCAACCTGAATTGGCCGAACAGCAACAGGATATTTTCCGTCAGCATATCCGTTTGGCGGTTGAGCTGAACAAGCCGTTGATCATTCACACCCGCATGGCGCGTGAAGATACCATTCGTATTTTGCGCGAAGAAGGCGCTGAGCGCTGCGGCGGTGTATTGCATTGTTTCACTGAAAGCCTGGAAATGGCCGAAGCGGCAATTGAGCTGGGCTTCTACATCTCTATCTCTGGGATTGTGACCTTTAACAAAGCCGCTGAGCTGAAAGATGTGGTGAGCCGTCTGCCTCTGGAGCGGCTGTTGGTGGAAACCGATTCACCTTACCTGGCGCCTGTACCTTATCGCGGTAAAGAAAATCAGCCTGCTTATGTCAAAGAAGTTGCAGAGTATATAGGCCTGCTGAAAGGGGTTTCTGGCGCTGAGGTTGCCCGAGTGTCGAGTGAAAACTTTTTCCGACTTTTTTCGCAGGCAAAACGCTAAAACAGGTAAAAAAGGAGCTCAGGCTCCTTTTTTTATACTAATCTGACATGTTTTATCCATTTATTTTAATGCCACTCTATTTGTCTATCTTTTTCTCCATATTTCTCAGTTATTTCATGAAATCTTTCTTCGTTACATAAAGAAACATGGGATACAATATTGAAATATAATTACATATAAGTATTGCGCTGAATTTTATGTGCAAGTTATTGTATTTTATGTAAATTTATTGTTTTTCTTGTGTTTTTTGAGTCAGTTGTTAATTGTGATCTATGTGTCAAACTGAAACTTACTTTCATCTTCGGTTGGCAATATTGATTGATGTCACGTTATATTTAGCGCCGCATTTTATACTTATGCCGAACAATAAAAATGAGCGGTGCTAGCATTATGACTACGGGGGTAGGTCGCTGGAAACCGCTGAAACAAAACAAACATCTCACTCAGGAGCACAATATGTTTAAGAACTTTTTTGCTAACCTGCAGAAAGTCGGTAAGGCGCTGATGCTGCCTGTATCGGTTCTGCCGGTAGCGGGTATTCTGTTAGGTGTGGGGGCTGCTAACTTCAGCTGGTTGCCTGAAGTGGTATCTCACTTGATGGAACAGGCCGGTGGCTCGGTATTCGGTCAGATGGCACTGCTGTTTGCCGTTGGTGTGGCACTGGGCTTTACGAAAAACGACGGTGTTGCCGGTCTGTCTGCGATCGTCGGTTACGGCATCATGGTGGCCACCCTGCAGGTGATGGCCAATGTCATGGGTGTTGCTAAGATTGAGACCGGTGTGCTGGGTGGTATCCTGGCCGGTGGTGTGGCTGCCTGGGCGTTCAACCGCTTCTTTAAGATCCAGCTGCCTGAATACCTGGGCTTTTTTGCCGGTAAACGTGCCGTACCTATCATCACAGGTTTTCTGTCTATTGCGTTGGGTGTTGTACTGTCATTCATCTGGCCGCCAATCGGTTCAGCGATTGCTACATTCTCTGACTGGGCTGCCAACCAGAACCCGGTGCTGGCGTTCGGTATCTACGGTGTTGTTGAGCGTTCACTGATCCCATTTGGCCTGCACCACATCTGGAACGTTCCATTCTTTTATGAAGCGGGCTCTTGTGTGACTAATGCCGGTGAAGCGGCACGGGGTATCATGACTTGTTTCCTGACAGCGGATGATGCTTCCCGTGCTGCAGGTAACGGTTTTGGTCAGCTTGCGGGTGGTTACCTGTTTAAGATGTTCGGTTTGCCTGCGGCAGCGTTTGCTATCGCTCACTGTGCCAAACCTGAAAACCGCGCCAAGGTAATGGGTATCATGGCATCTGCGGCCCTGACCTCTTTCCTGACCGGTATTACTGAACCTATTGAGTTCTCATTCCTGTTCATCGCGCCAGTCCTGTACGGGATTCACGCTTTGCTGGCTGGTCTGGCATATGTACTGACCAATGCTCTGGGCGTTGTACACGGCCATACCTTCTCAAACGGTTTCATCGACTTCATCGTTCAGATGCCTCGTGCAGAGAACGTATGGACACTGGTGATTCTGGGTCTGTGTTATGCCGTACTGTACTACGTGGTATTCACGTTTGTTATCCGCGCCCTGAACCTGAAAACACCGGGCCGTGAAGACGAAACGGCGGATGTTGAAACATCAACCGGCTCTGAGCTGGCGGGTGAACTGGTTGAAGCCTTCGGTGGCAAAGCGAACATCACGAACCTGGATGCCTGTATCACACGTCTGCGTGTCAGCGTGGCTGATACCGAGATCGTTGATCAGGACAAACTGAAACGCCTTGGTGCAGCCGGTGTGGTTGTGGTTTCTGGCGGTGTGCAGGCTATCTTCGGTACTAAGTCTGATAACTTGCGTACAGAAATGGATGAGTGGATTCGCAATCACGCTTAATTTGCGGTGACGGTTTTCCTTTAACCATAAACAAAGCCTGGCAGTTGCCAGGCTTTTTGTTGTCACTTCTTCCACCGCCGATGGCGGCGGATTTTTACTATGGTTTAAAGCGACAGAAAGAACAGCATCAGTACCGGTACCAACAGGCTGAGAATGAATCCGCTGACGATCGCAATCGGGACGCAGCGAATACCGCCGCAGTTCTGGATAATCGGTAAAGTGAAGTCCATTGCTGTTGCGCCGGCATAGCCGATGGCTGTGTTGGGAAAGCGTGAAATTACCGCGGGTATCATGGTTAAAGCAACCAGCTCCCGCAGCAGCTCATTCAAGAATGATGCGCCACCGTATACAGGTCCAAGACCATCTCCCATCAAAATGCCTGCCAGTGAATACCAGCCGAATCCGGAAGCCATCGCCAGTCCGTGGTTCAGGGGAATGCCCAACAGCCAGGCGGCGAGCAACCCGCCAGGTAAAGAGGTTACAATAATCACTAAAGCGATCAGCATACCTTGCTTGTTGAGCAGGATCTGTCGCAGCGTCATGCCACTGTTACGTAGCTGGATGCCGATTAAAAACAGCAGCAGTAACAGAATGATTTCACTGGCCCGGTCAACCCAGCTCAAATCCATGTTCAGCAACAGACCCACAATGAGCCCGGCGGCGACGACTAATATCAGCTTGGCTGATTCCAGCAACATCTTGGCCTTGGGAAGCTGCTGGTGGCTATGCTCTGTTTTCAGTGGATAGCGTTTATCAAGCAACGGCAGTACCAGCAGATTACCTGCGCTGATACAGAGAAAGAAGGTGACTGTGTATAACAGGATCTGACTGAGATTCTCGCCCAGATTGTCCAGACCGGCCAGGCTCAGCCCCATCAGTGACAGAATCACCAGCACCAGGCGTGATGTCTGCGCGTGAATAAACTGAAGTACTGCGTCTTTCCTGACCGGTATGAGGTAGCCAACGATAAGTGGCAGGAAAATAAAAAGCATTCCTGAAAACATGAGTATCCTTACAATACGTTGCCTGTTCTGGCGAAGAAAAACACCCTGATCCTGCATGGTTGGCGCAGTTCTGACAATGAACTATTTTTGTCAATGGGCTGTTAATGAAATCAGAAGCTTATCAGGCTGCTGAAGACAGGGTCAATAGAGCGCTGTGTGTCTACAGCGCTTAAGTGGAGGAGATCAGGCTGGAATGGGGTTACTGACAGATTAAAAACCACTGCTGAGCAACACGTGGTTGATCTGGCTGTTAAATTCGTCATCGGGCAGATTGGTCAGGGTAAACATAACTTCTGCGCCGGCCAGATCCAGTTCAACCTCATGTTCGTCGATGGCGTCATCATCGTTTTTAAACAGTAACAAATGGTTAGCCATGCGGGCGACATCCAGATAGCTGATGTCATCTTCTTTTTTGTGATCAGGAAAAAAGCACTTATTACAGGCGACTTCCAGATAATCTTCATCGAAGCCCCAGTGTTTCAGGATATCCAGGCTGGATTTATTACAGCAGTGTTCAAAGACGTATTTGGCAAAATTGATATCCAGAAAATTCCCGCTATCAAGGTAGCTTTGGTATTCATGTATCAGGCTGAATAAACCAATGTCCGCAAATAACCCGGCCAGCAGGGCTTTCTCCGGCTCAATTTTCAGCTCGGGACGGTATTGCAGCAGGTTCTGGGTAATTAATGCCATTGAACCTGCAAGCTGTCTGGAGCGGGTGGCGCTGTTTAATAACAGAGATTTACATTCAATATCAAAGCTGCTGTGCAGTTTAATGTCCAAGACTGTTTTGGCTGTAATGATATCTCTGACACGGATAATACCGAGCCGGCTGACAGCGGTTTGAATATCGTGACAGACAATATTACGGCGATTAAACATCATGGTATTGGAGGTTTTTATCACAGTTGCGGCCATACCCGGGTCATTCAGCAGTATGGTGGCTGCATCACGAACGGTGGAGTCGTCTCTGTTACACAAGGTCTGCAGTTCAGTCAGGACGTCGGGAATAGGCGGTAGCTTCAGACGATTTTCTTTGATCGCGTCCTTCACTAACGCGTGAAACTCTGATTGCAGGCCTGTCAAAAT
Organism: Photobacterium halotolerans DSM 18316; assembly: GCF_000425165.1. Classification (GTDB taxonomy): domain Bacteria; phylum Pseudomonadota; class Gammaproteobacteria; order Enterobacterales; family Vibrionaceae; genus Photobacterium; species Photobacterium halotolerans. The sequence continues at coordinate 372,813 of NZ_KE384321.1, read as the reverse complement.
TTTGTCGTTTTCAGGTTTTAACCAGAAAAAAGATACATGCGGCATGAGGGAACGTTAACCTATGAGATTTTGCTTATTTTATCTTGGTCAGATGAGTGGAGTACACCAGACCAGGTGATTTTTGAGAACAATGTAAGGGTTAGTTGATATCGTCATCAAATAACTGGTTATTATCGAGTAGCTTGAGTAAAAAACGAGCAGTGAGGGCAGGGGAATCCTGAGCAATTAATAGCTGTTTATAGTGAACTTCGAGCGGTAGTGATTCAATCCAGCGCTGACACACCCAGCTTAAGTCGTCGAACTCACTGATTGGATATAAGGCGCCGATTTCCGGCATAGTGGCGAAAAAGAGTTTCAGTTTGTCCACCAAGCACTGGTGTTTGTCTGTTAACGGTGTGGGCGGCCATGCTCTGAATGGCAGATAGTCAGCGATCAGCAGGCGGTCACTCTCGTGTCTTACCGATAAAATCCGTATTTTCGTTTTCCCTTCAACAATAATACTGAGCAAGCCATTCGTTAACGCGTTAAAGTCCACCACCCGGACTTTGGTTGCGATAGCGGGAATGCGGGTGATGGTTTCGTCGTTGTCCTCTTCTTCACTGCGCATGCATAATGCAAAATCCCGTTGTCCTTCAATCGACTCTTTCAGCATTCGCTGGTAACGATGTTCAGCAATGGTAATTTCCAGTTTGCCTTCAGGTAACACATGACTGGCAGAAGGAAACAGGGCAATTTCAGGCATATTTCTTTATTCCTTTCTCCCTTTACTCCCTTAACCTTAGTCGCTATCAGAGCGTAAAACGATCTGCCGCAGTGAAAATGATATCGCATTCGCCCTTCTTTCTTATTGATAGGGTCCCGCAATCGCCTGAAATTGCATTCATATTTTCTTAATAATTTGCTCTGAATCTCACTTTTATCTGTACTTTGTTTCATATGTGGAATTTGCAATTTCAGTGTGACATCGTTGCATATGATAGTTGGCGTTGGTTTTAGATCGACAAAGAAGAATAAATTTAGGAATTATGGTATGTCGATTACAAAAGAAACATTCATAAATTACCTGGATACCTTTGTACCGAATGAACAGCGTTCTATGTTTGGCGGGACAGGTATCTTCGTTCAGGGAGCCATGTACGCTCTGCTGTCGAATGAAAAGCTTTATATTCGTGGCGGAGAGATGCTGGATCAGCAACTGCTCGAATTGGGCTGTCACAAGTTCAAACATGTGAAGCGCAGTACGGTGGCAGTCGTGAACTACTATGATATTTCACCACTGTATTCATCCCGGTTATCGCTTTGTAATGAGCTGATTGAAAGTTCAATCGCGATAGCATTGCAGGAGAAAACCGTCAGGGGAGCATCCCGTAACAAGCGGTTGCGGGATCTGCCGAACCTGCGTTTGACCCTCGAAAGGATGATGAAGAAATCCGGTATCGACGATGTTGAGGCTTTTCATCAGATGGGGGCGGTGGATGCGTATCTGCAGGTAAAACAGGCTCAGGGAAAAAATGTTGATCAGAAATTGTTGTGGATGTTTGCAGGGGCAATCGAAGGTTGCCACTGGACACTGCTGAATGAATCACATAAGAATGTGTTATTGCAGCAGCTTGAGCAGAAACAACAACACTACAAGCCCCCGCGAGGTGTTGAACAACAGCCATGTGACCTTATCTGATTGATAATGATAGGAAAGTACTTGTTCTGGCCTTAAATCATTAGGCTAGCGGTAACGTCTTTCGCAGAAATTAAATCCGGGTGTGTGCAAACCACCCGGATTTATTATTTTCAGCACAGTAATGGTGCAGGACGGGGCCTTTATTCTTGTCAGCGTCATCTATCTTTAGTAGAGAAGAGTTGGTTAACCAGATACTGCCGCGAAGATGTGAGAAATGAATGATCTGATCAGTGTTGGATACATGGCCTGCTGGCTCAGTTGCAGTTCTGTATGGGCTGTGGGTTTTACTGAACAGCGCGAACAATACAATGAGTGCATACTGGAGCATGTTTCTGCCGCCGAGGACGCGGCGGCAATTACCTGGTTAACCAATGCCTGCCGTGAGCTTTATCTGGATAATATTTTGCTGACAGACAAAGACAAACAATATTACCAGTGCCTGCTCGAATTCATGCCGAAGTCGAGCAGGCTTGAAGCCACATTGAGTATCAAACAGGCCTGTCAGGACAAATACCGCTCCTTCTTACGCTGATCAGGCCTCTGAGCGTTTTGACTGACTGAGCAAAAACAGCAAAGCGGCAGAGACGACCACAGACGGGCCCGCCGGGGTGTCATAATGCCATGACAGTAACAGACCGAGCAGCACAGCAATGCAGCCCAGAATGGCGGCAATCACTGCCATACTTTCAGGGCTTTGTGCAAAGCGGCGCGCTGTAGCTGCCGGTATGATAAGCAAAGAGGTGATAATCAGGGCACCGACAAATTTCATGGCTACGGCAATCACCATACCGACCATCAACATCAGTAATAGCCGCATCAGATCGACATTAACTCCTTCTACCTGAGCCAGATCTTCGTTGACTGTCATCGACAGCAGCGGCCGCCATAATGCAATCAACGCTGCCATGACCAGCGCGCCGCCACCGTAAATCCAGATCAGATCATTGCTTGTCACCGCCAGCAAGTCACCAAAAAGGTAAGCCATCAAATCAATGCGGACATGATCCATAAAACTGATAGCGACTAAGCCAAGCGAGAGCGCACTGTGAGCGAGAATGCCCAGTAAGGTGTCCGTGGCGATATAGCGTTGTTTTTGCAAACTGACCAGAATGACCGCCAGGGTCAGACAGCAGATCACCAAAGCAAGGTTGAGGTTGATATTAAACAAGAAGCCCAGTGCTATGCCCAGTAATGAGGCATGGGACAGCGTATCGCCGAAATAGGCCATTTTACGCCAGACAACAAAAGAGCCTAAAGGCCCGGCTAACATAGCGATGCCAATGCCGGCGGCAAAGGCGGGTAGCATAAATTCAAGCATTGTTTTTTCCGTGCTGGCATGGACCTACCAGGCTACCGCCCAGATCGTGTTCGTGATTATGGTGATGGTGATACAGCGCAAGTTGCTCACTTTGCTGTGTGCCAAACAGCGCAACATAAGAAGGGTGACAGGTAATCGACTCCGGTTCACCCGAACAGCAGACGTGGTGCTGCAGGCAGATAACATGGTCGGTTTTAGCCATAACCAGATGAAGATCATGAGAAACCATCATTATCGCGCAGTTCAGCTTGTCTCTGAGCGACTGAATTAAGCTGTAGAGCTCGAGCTGACCGTTGACATCGACGCCTTGCACGGGCTCATCAAGCACCAGCAAGTCCGGATTTTGCAAAAGGGCGCGAGACAGCAGCACTCTTTGCGTTTCCCCTCCCGACAGGCTGTGCATATTACTGTGTATCAGGTGCGCACTGCTTGCCAGTGCCAGCGCATCCAGACGTTGCTGGGCGCTGTAGCGCCCGCCAAGTGCCATAAAACGATCAACGGTAAGCGGCAGCGTGTCATTGAGTTGCAGCTTTTGCGGTACGTAGCCAATGCGTAGCCCTGATGCGCGAATGACTCGGCCAGATGTGGGCTTACGCAAACCGGTAATGACTTTCACCAGCGTGGACTTGCCGGCCCCGTTCGGACCTATCAGCGTCGTGATCTGGCCTCGTTCAAGCTGGAGTGAAACCTGATCAAGGATGTGGCGGCCTGAAGCGTTTACAGTCACATTCTGAAGTTCGACCAAAGGATTGGTGGACATTGTACTGGCCATAAATGGGTGTGAATCTCGTTGCTATCGGTTGGTGTTATATTATAACATTATCAAACTTCTTTTCATTGAATATTTTTAGGGTAGGTAGATGTTGCGTTTTCGAGCCTGGTATTTTGCGGCAATGGTATTGGCACCCTTTGCGGTTTCAGCAAACAATGTGCATGTTGTGACCACTGTACATCCGGTGAATCTGATAGTGCAGGAACTGGTTGAGGGAGCAGGCCAGAGCGAAACCCTGCTACCTGCTGGCAGCTCTCCTCATGACTATGCTTTACGTCCATCTGATGTGGAAAAGCTGAAAGCCGCGGATTTGGTGGTTTGGGTCGGCCCGGAACTGGAATCTTTTCTGACCAAAATACTCAGTAGCCAGGAAAATACGCTTTCACTGACTTCGCAAGAGACAATTACTTTCCGGGATTTTGAAGGTCATGAAGGTCATGAAGGTCATGATAGCCATGGCGACCACGAAGGGCACGAACATCATCATGATGGCATCGATCCGCACCTCTGGCTGGGCCCGGATCAGGCAATTCAGGCTGCAAAAGTGATCAGTGCTGCATTGATTGAACTGGATCCGTTGAATCGTGCGCAATATGAGGCTAACCTGTCTCGGTTCATTGTCAGTGTTAATGAAACTGTACAGAACCTGAAAGAGCAGCTCCAGCCTGTGCGTGATAAAGGGTATTACGTTTTTCACGATGCCTATGGCTATTTTGAAGACACGTTTGGTTTACATAATCTGGGACACTTTACGGTTTCGCCGGATCGCCGCCCAGGCGCAAAAACCTTGATCGCTATCCGCAATACGCTAAAAAAATCACAGGTTAAGTGTATTTTCAGGGAACCGCAGTTCTCACCCGCGGTCATTAACAGTGTCATAAATGGCAGTGACATCAAAATTGGAACCCTGGATCCCATGGCAACGGATATTGCCTCTGGCCAGGGAGGTTATGTTCGATTCCTGCAAGAACTCGGACGAAGTTTTACCGAATGTCTTAAATAAATAACAATGAAAATATTTACGGTTGCAGCCCGACGGTTTTATCAGCTCCCCCGTCAACACCGAATTGCGCTTGCTTCTACATCACTTATCGTTGCGGCTGCCCTTATGTGGCAGCCTTCTGTCGTCCACTCTCCTTCTTACGGTTCGCGCAGCGAATCCGAACAGCGGCGCGAAGTCCCGCTGCTGTCAGAGGAGATCTTGTCACTGTCTGAACAAAATAGTGAACCGCTTGGTATCGTGCTTGATCCCGAAGACCCGGACTTCCAGGTTCCCAAAGATGAGCTGGAACAACAGCTGGATCAGGCCACTGATGTTGCGCATGCCCACAAAGTGTCTTCCGGTGAAACCTTAGGTGAAATCTTTACTCAGTATGCGCTGCCTATTTCGGATATGTACAAACTGATCGAGGCAGATAAATCTATCCAGTTTTTACGTGTCGGACAAAGCATTGGCTGGTCACTGGACGAAGAAGGCCGGATCGGCGAACTGTCTATCGAGCGCAGTGCCAAACTGACAGATACTTATACACTGACCTCAAAGGGTTATGAGCATAAAGAGGTGGAGCGTACCGGCGAATTTAAACCCGTGCGTTTAACCGGGCGTGTTTCCGGCAGTTTCTATCAGTCGGCCCGTTCTGCCGGTCTGTCACCAACGCAAATTCAGACCCTGGTCCAAGCGCTGCAGTGGCGGTTTGATTTAGGTAAAGAAGCACGCAAGGGCGATCGTTTTGCTATTACGCTTGAACGTGAGTTTATTGATGGAAAAGCGGTGGGTCAGGGGGAAGTGAAGGCCCTGTACTATATGAACCGTAATCAGGAACTGTTTGCCATGCGTCATGACGATGGTGAGTTCTATGACGAAGACGGCCGAAGCCTGAACCGGGCACTGAACCGCTATCCGACCCAGAAACGTTTTCGGATCAGTTCATCGTTTGATCCCCATCGCAAGCATCCCATCACACACAGAGTCTCGCCACATAACGGTACTGATTTCGCAACGCCTGTCGGCACACCCGTGTTAGCGACAGGTGATGGCGTGGTAGTTAAAGCGCAAAAACATGCTTTGGCGGGTAATTTCATCATGATCAAACATGGCCGGGAATACTCAACCCGTTATCTTCATCTGAGTAAGATACTGGTAAAAGTCGGGCAGAAAGTCCGTATGGGTGACAAAATCGCATTGAGTGGTAATACCGGACGTTCCACTGGTCCGCATCTGCATTATGAACTGCTGAAATACGGACGCGCAGTCAACGCGATGAAGGTACCGCTGCCTCAGGCTGAACCTGTGCCCAATAAAATCCGGACCGATTATCGTAAACTGGCGAACCGGGAACGGCAGAACCTGCTGGCGGTTATGCCGGGGTAACAATAAAAAAACGCATCAAACGATGCGTTTTTTTGCTTTATAGTCTCTATGTTACAGCGATGGGGCTTAGCCCCGAGCGTGTAGCGCCGGATTTATTCACGTCTCGCCGCTGTCTGCTGAGCTATCTATGCTGATGTAAAGCCGTTTACCTGACTGAACAGTAATTGCAATCGTTCAACCAGTTGTTGTCGCTCATCTTCGCTGCGCTGGCTGCCGTCGGTATTTCCCCAGACAGGTCCTGGCCAGGCAATATCTGTCGTAAACCGGGCGATATGATGGACATGAAGCTGCGGTACTAAATTGCCTAAGGCGCCGATATTGATTTTATCGGGGCTGAAATAAGTCTCAAGCAGTTGGGCGGTTGAACTGGATTCCACCATCAACTGCTGTTGATCCGCGGCAGACATATGGTGAATCTCACGCAATGCATCATATCTGGGGACCAGAATCAACCAGGGGCCAATGGCTTCTTTTGACAGCAGCACACGGCAAAGCGGTAAATCGCCAACCCACTGAGTATCCGCGCTTAGTCTCGGATGAAGGGTGAAACTCATGGAAATATTCCTTCTTTCTATTAAGTGCTTCACAAGTCAGCTATCAGGCTACAACAAAAAGCCATCGCACCGTGCAAGCTCGCCCTAGGATAAACTAGAACGTATAAGCACGAAAGCGGCTTAACTATCTCAGAGTCATAGTTATGACACAGGCAGGGGGAAACCATGGCAGAGTGTGAGGAAGTGCTTACCTATTGGTTCGGAAACCTCAAAGGGGAAGTCACCGAACAGGATAAACAGGTACTGTGGTTTAAAGGCGGGGATGCGGTAGACCGTGAAATCACGGAACGTTTTCGGGATCTGGTCAGTCGTGCTGGCCAGGGTGAGCTGAATGCGTGGACAGAAACGCCTAAGGGTACGCTGGCGCTGATTATTTTGCTGGATCAGTTCAGTCGTAACATCTACCGGGGGTTGGCTGCTGCTTTTCGCTATGATTCATTGGCGCAGGCCATATGTAAACGTGGCTTGGCGAAGAATTTTGATCGCGCGTTAGCCCCTATTGAGAGAGTGTTCTTTTATCTGCCGTTAGAGCACTCAGAAGCACTGGAAGATCAGGAAGAGAGCGTGTTTCGTTTTGACCAACTGCGCCAGGAGGTCACGAAAGAGCATAAATCGGAGTTTGACGACTTCTATCAGTACGCTGTCAGCCATTTCCGGGTCATCAAAGATTTCGGCCGCTTTCCGCACCGCAATGCCGTTTGCGGCCGATTGTCGACACAGGATGAGATCAGTTATCTGCATCATGCCCCGAGATACGGGCAGTAAGGGTTATAAGACAGGCAGTACCCGGTTCCGGCCAAGGCTTTTTGCCTGAAGCAGGTACTTATCGGCTCTGGCCAGCACTGCCAGACCGTTTTCTTTTCCTGTTTGTTCTGCAATGCCAAATGATGCAGTAATAGAGCTGACAGTATTGCCTGACTGTTTGTCCTGCACAGCAATGCCGGAGAGGGTTTTACGTAACTTTTCTGCTTTGTCCCGGCTCTGCTGCAGGTTAGTGCCGGGTAAGATAATGACAAACTCTTCACCACCGTAGCGATAGGCCTGCATACCTTGCTCACACCAGACTTGAAGGTGGCGGGCAACAGAGCAGAGCACTTTATCACCCATTAAATGGCCAAAGTCATCATTAAAGGTTTTAAAATTATCAATATCCAGCAAGACCAGACTGAAAGGCGTGCGGTGCTGGATACAACTGCTGAGATCTTGCTGAAAGGCGCGTCGGTTGAGCAGTCCGGTCAAGGGATCTTCATTGGCACATTTGAGGCTGTCTTTCAGGGCTTTTCTCAGGTTCGCGATTTCTTTATTGGCGTTTTCCAGTTGCTGATTCAAAAGCGTGCTGGATTGATGCATATGTCTGGATTCATCCAGTAATTCTTGTACCAAATCATTGGCTTCGTGCACGTTAACACCCTGATCGGCCTTCTGACTCAGCCGCTGGCAGGTCCGGGATAGCGCCTGATGAAAGGTCTGCGTTTCTTTCTGAGAGCCGCTCATGGTGTGGCAAAGCTCATCCATGATGGCCTGCAGGTTATGGCTTATCTGTCCTTGTTCACTGGCAGGGTGCTGGGCCAGGTGGGTTCGGTAAAGCGAATCGCTCAGGCTGGGCGGGCAATGCCCGTATTGCGCTAAACTCTGGTCTATGGCCTGAGTGAGAATAGGGTTCTGATTCGAGGTATAGCTGTACCACAGTGCGTAATTGACTGGTGTCGTGGGGACTTTATGCTTGATCATCAGTGGAATGGCTTTACGCAAGGTCTGAGTTGACGTGAGAAATTCGTCAGCCATACCGTCGGTTTCGTGTGAGTCATTGAGGCTCATTGCAACATTCCATGTAACAGAGAAAGGCCAGTACCCAAAAATTTGTGTCAAAAAAGCCTTCTAAGGATACCCCAGAAGGCTGTGTATGTTTAGCTTTGCTTAATTAGATAAATGTGATGTTCTGCCAGATTACATACGTTCCAGTGTGTCAATACCCAGCAGATCCAGACCTTGTTTGATGGTTTTCGCTGTCAGCAGCGCCAGTTTCAGGCGGCTGTGCTTGACTGGCTCATCAGCATTGAGAATCGGGCAGGCTTCATAGAAGCTGGAGAAATTACCCGCCAGCTCAAACAGGTAGCTGCACATAACGTGCGGATGACCTTCACGGGCCACCGTTTCCACGGCTTCTTCAAATTGCAGCAGTTTTGAAAGCAGTACTTGCTCTTTCTCGTCATTGATCACAACTGGGTGTGTCAGTTCGCTTTCGTTCAGACCGGCGCGTTTAAACACAGAAATGACACGGGTGTAGGCGTATTGCATGTAAGGCGCTGTATTGCCTTCGAAGGCCAGCATGTTGTCCCAGTCGAACACGTAATCTGTGGTACGGTGTTTGGACAGATCAGCATACTTAACCGCGGCCATGGCGACGGTCGATGCAATCTTGGTTTTCTCTGCCGTATCCAGCTCAGGGTTCTTCTCTTCGATCAGTACCTTAGCGCGTGCTTCCGCTTCATCCAGCAGATCAGCCAGACGAACAGTACCGCCAGAGCGCGTTTTGAACGGACGGCCGTCTTTGCCCAGCATCATGCCGAAAGCGTGGTGCTCCAGCGACACATCGTCAGGGATGTAACCTGCTTTGCGGACAATCGTCCATGCCTGCATCAGGTGTTGGTGCTGGCGTGAATCGATAAAGTAAAGTACCCGGTTGGCGTTGAAATGCTCGTAGCGGTATTTTGCACAGGCAATATCCGTGGTTGTGTACAGGAAACCGCCGTCACGTTTCTGGATGATAACCCCCATAGGTTCACCATCTTTGTTCTTGAATTCATCCAGGAAAACAACCTGAGCGCCATCGTCTTCTACGGCCAGCCCCTTCGCTTTCAGATCGGCCACGATACCGGCCAGCATGTCGTTGTACATGGACTCGCCCATCACGTTGTCACGGGTCAGGGACACATTCAGACGATCGTAGTTGTGCTGGTTTTGCTCCATGGTCACGTCGACCAGTTTTTTCCACATATCGGCACAGTACTGATCGCCACTTTGCAGTTTCACTACATAGTTACGGGCGCGTTCTGCAAAGGCTTCATCTTCGTCGTACAGTTTTTTCGACTCACGATAAAAAGCTTCCAGATCGGCCAGCTCCATAGATATCTCACCCGACTCTTGCTGAACACGTTCCAGGTTGGCAATCAACATGCCGAACTGAGTGCCCCAGTCGCCGATGTGGTTGGCACGAATAACGTTGTGACCCAGAAATTCCAGTGTACGAACTACAGCATCACCAATGATGGTGGAGCGCAGGTGGCCAACGTGCATTTCCTTGGCAACATTGGGTGCCGAATAGTCGACAACGATATTTTGTTTTTCCTGCGTGGCCACACCCAGGCGGGCATCCGTCAGTGCCGCTTCTGCACGCTCGGCCAGCCAGGTTTTGTTCAAAAAGATGTTAATGAAACCAGGACCGGCGATCTCGACTTTCTCTGCGATATCGCCCAGATCGAGTTGATCGATGACTTTTTGTGCAAACTCGCGCGGGTTAGCTCCCAGTTTTTTCGCAACACCCATCACACCGTTGGCCTGATAATCACCGAACTGTGCTTTGGCTGACTGACGAACCGCTGCCGGACTGCCTGCCGGGGCACCGGCCGCTTCGAGCGCCTGGGAAACTTTATCGTTAATGAGTGCTTGAATGTTCACACGTCTATCCTTTAAATCGGTCTGTAGCCTGACAGGCAGGCAAAAGTCTTGGGTATTCAATAAGCTATGCAGTTATATCTTACACCTGAACCGGTCAGAAGCGTGGTCAGCAATACACCAGAAAAGGTGAAAACAACCCTGTCTGATGGTTTTAAAAAGGTCATCCGGGTAGTGCTGACGGGAGCTTGCTGGCTGCAAAGGCGGCTGCATGGATACTAAAAATAGTTAGCCGTAATAATACCCATAAACACAGGGCAGTTGGCAAGGTGAAAAGGCGATAGAAGCTGAAATTTTTCTCATGGCTATGACTGGCTGAAGGCGTGTTGTTCAAGGCTTTTGCTGGCAAAGATTCTGTGGATAATGGGCGACCTGAGATCAGTGAGGAGAAATCACATGCAAGATTTACAGCAGGCAAATCTGCAACCGGAGCAGATGCTGGCACAATTACCTGAATTTATGGGGAAAATTGAGAGACTTGCTGAAGAGTTAGGGTTGGATCTTTCAGCCTGCCAGGCAGACCACATTGCCCTGCGCGTGAACAGTAGGGCGTTAGCGACGGCACTGCATCAGGCGTGGCTGGCATACGGTGAAGAATGGTCAACCAATGTGATCAATGGGCGTCCTATTGTGGTGATTGGCTTTCATCAGCCCTTGCAGGCGGGTCAATGGCAGATTGAAGCACTGGAGCTGCCTTACCCGGGCGACAAAATATACCCGGTTCAGGGGTGGGAGCATGTTGAGTTTGTGGTGCCTTGTCAGGCGTCAACCACAGCGGAATTACAAGCGGCTCTGGAGGCGCGTTTTCCCGCATTGAACTGGGATAAGGCGGACAAAGCGGGCATCGCGGTGAAAGCAAGTTCACCGGCAGGAGAGAAAGAACGGCTGGCTAACCCGACCTTTGCGTTTAAGAAAGACGGGGTGTGCATTAAGCTGCATCCGTGTTCGCTGAAAGCTGTGATTGAGAGTGAAGGCTGATCTGAGCCATAAAGCCAGGGCGGAGAAGTGATGAACACTTTTCCGCCACAGGGTTACAGCACCACGGTGCGATTGCCGTAAACGAACACCTTGTCTTCGACTACCAGGCTGAGTGCCTTGCTCAGGACAGATTTTTCGACATCACGCCCTGATCGGGCCATGTCTTCTGCACTGTAGTTATGATCAACCGGAATGACGTTCTGGGTAATGATAGGGCCTTCATCCAAATCATTGGTGACGAAGTGGGCGGTGGCACCAATGATTTTTACCCCGCGCTCATAGGCTTGCAAGTAAGGCTTCGCGCCAATAAAGGCCGGCAGGAAACTGTGATGAATATTGATAATCCGGTGCGGAAACTGAGCGACAAAACCAGGGGTCAGAATACGCATGTACTTTGCCAGCACCACATAATCGGGAGAATACTGGTTTACACAGTCCAGTAACTTGGCTTCATGCTCTTCACGGCTTAAACCTTCATGACAGACATGGTGAAAGGGAATATCAAACTTTTCCACCAGGCCGGCCAGTTTGTCGTAGTTGCCAACGACAGCCGCAATCTCAATATCCAGTGTACCGTCATAGGCTTTGACCAGGATATCGCCCAGGCAGTGGGCTTCTTTGGTCACCATAATCACGACTTTCTTGCGGGCAGAGCTCACCAGACGGCGGTGGCTGCCTTCTGGCAGAGCGCGATCCAGATCGAACAGAAAGGTTTCATCGTTGAACACCCCTTCCAGCTCAGTACGCATAAAGAACTGCCGATGGCGGTGATCGACAAATTCTTTGTTGTGGATAATGTTGAGCTGGTGTTTGTAGCAGATGTTGGTGATCTTAGAAATCAATCCCATGGCATCCGGGCAATCGGTGAGCAGGGTTTTCTTTTCCATGGTGTCCTTATGTTGCGTGCATATATGTATTAGTTGTGTCATTAATTATTTACATGGCTTTGATTTCGACGTCAAAAGATTTTGTGATCTGACTCAATAATTTTTCCTGGCAACTGCCGCTGGCTGTTGCGGGGCAATCTTGGCATAATCGCGAAAGATACTGGATAAATAACCAATAGATTGGCGTTCATGATTGCAAAATTCTTTCAACCCGGCGGTGCATTGGAAAAGGCGATACCTGGTTTTCAGGCACGTCAGCCTCAGATTGATATGGCAGAAGCGGTCGGGCGGGCAATTAAACACCAGCAGCAACTGGTGGTAGAAGCGGGTACAGGCACAGGCAAAACCTTTGCGTATCTGGTGCCGGCGTTGATCAAGGGCCATAAAACCATTATCAGCACAGGCTCGAAAAACCTGCAGGAACAGCTTTTCTACCGGGATTTACCTTTGATGACCCAGGCGCTGGGCTATACAGGGAAAGTGGCGCTGCTGAAAGGGCGCTCAAATTATCTCTGTCTCGACAGGCTCAGCCGTCAGATCACCGAAAGCCATGGCGGATTTGTCGATCCGGGCATGCTGAGCCAGCTGGTGACGATCCGCAGCTGGTCTTCAGCGACTAAAACCGGTGATATCAGCGAATGTGATTCGATTGCCGAAGACAGCCCGGTGATCCCGACGATTACCTCAACCAACGACAATTGCCTGGGGCGCGAGTGCCCGTCTTTTGAAGACTGCTTTGTCGTGAAAGCCCGGCGAAAAGCCATGGAGGCGGATGTGGTGGTGGTTAACCACCATTTGTTCATGGCGGATCTGGCCATTAAAGAAACAGGCTTTGGCGAGCTGATCCCGGAAGCCGATGTGTTTATTTTTGATGAAGCCCATCAGATCCCCGATATCGCCAGTCAGTATTTCGGTCAAAGCCTGTCGAGCCGGCAACTGCAGGATCTGGCGAAAGATATTACTATCGGTTATCGCACTGAAGCACGTGATATGCGTCAGCTGGAAAAAACCGCAGACCGGCTGAGTCAGGCCGCTGCTGATATGCGACTGGTGATGGGCGAACCCGGTTATCGCGGTAACTGGCGTGAGGCGGTGAACAGCCCTGCCATTCAACGGGAGCTGACGAGGCTTAATGATGCGCTGGATCTGGCACATGACGTGCTCAAACTGGCACTTGGCCGCAGTGAACTGCTGGATGCCGCATTTGAACGAACCACCTTGCTGAAAGCCAGACTGACACGCTTGTGTGATACCTCGATCACCGGCTATTCCTACTGGTATGAATGCACCCCCCGCCATTTTACTTTGCATATTACGCCGCTGTCGGTCGCAGAGAAGTTTCATGAGCAGATAGAAAAGCAAAAAGGCGCCTGGATCTTTACCTCAGCGACACTGGCCGTTGATGAAGATTTCAGTCATTTCAGCCATCGTTTAGGGCTGCAGCCTGCGGAGCAGATGTCGCTGACCAGCCCGTTTGATTATCAGCAGCAGGCGTTGCTGTGTGTTCCCCGTTTTTTACCTGAACCCAACAGTCACGGACTGGCGGCCAAACTGGTGACTCTGATGGCACCTGTGATTGAGGCCAACCAGGGGCGGTGTTTTTTCCTTTGTACCTCGCACCAGATGGTACGGGATCTTGCCGAAGGTTTTCGCGCCTGTCTGGATTTGCCTGTGCTGGTTCAGGGAGAAACCAGTAAGCAAAAACTGCTTTCAGAATATCTGGAATTGGGAAATGCGCTGCTTATTGCAACAGGTGCGTTCTGGGAAGGTATTGATGTTAGAGGGCAGGCGCTGAGCTGTGTTATTATCGACAAACTTCCCTTTACCGCGCCGGATGACCCATTATTGAAGGCGCGGATAGAAGATTGTCGTCTGCGTGGCGGGGATCCCTTCGCGCAGGTGCAGATACCGGATGCGGTGATTACCCTCAAGCAGGGGGTAGGCCGGTTAATTCGTGACCAGCAGGATAAAGGTGTGCTGGTTATCTGCGATAATCGTTTGGTCACGCGCCCCTACGGCGCTGTATTTTTAAGAAGTCTGCCGCCGATCCCCCGTACGCGGGATGTTGACGGTGTCGGACAATTTCTGTCTGGACTGCACGCCGAGCAGCAAGCAGCCGACAGTCAGCATTCAGAGGCTTGAATGAGCAGTAAGATTTTAGCGGTTGATACCGCGACTGAAAATTGTTCTGTTGCGCTTTTAGTGGGCAGTGAAGTGATTGCGCGTTGCGAATTTGCGCCGCGGGAACATACCACCAAAATTTTGCCTATGGTTGATGAAGTCCTCGCCGAAGCGGATTTGCGTTTAACTCAGTTAGATGCGCTGGCGTTCGGTCGTGGCCCGGGAAGCTTCACCGGTGTGCGGATTGGCATAGGCATCGCTCAGGGACTGGCATTTGGTGCCGGTTTACCTATGGTGGGTGTGTCGACACTGGCCGCGATGGCTCAGGGAAGCTACCGTTTGCATCAGGCCAGCCATACCCTGGCGGCCATTGATGCACGAATGGGCGAAATTTACTGGGGACAATATCAGCGCCAGCAAGATGGCGACTGGCAAGTGCTGGGTGAAGAAGCCGTACTGCACCCTGAACAAGTCTCAGAGCGCTTGATTTGTGTACCGGATACCCGCTGGTTTACCGCTGGAACCGGCTGGCAAACCTATCAGGAACAATTACAGGCTTTGGCTGTCGAAAAGCAAGCCGGCACAGTGCTTTACCCTGAAGCCCAGGATATGGCATGGCTGGCTCAATTTGCTCTGCAGCGTGGTGAAGTCGTCGATGCTGAACATGCCAGCCCTGTCTATCTGCGTGATGAAGTGACATGGAAAAAATTGCCCGGCCGTGAATAATGGGTATTCACAGCTAACAAGACACACAGGTCAATATGGTCAACATACCCCGTTTACCGACAGCAACGCAGGCGCCGCAACGGCCGAAGCGAACCGATAAACAGCGCAAGGCTGAGCAGACAGCTGCGCCTGTTTCTCAGCCGACTGTGGTGGCGAAAGCGGTGGCGGAAACGATCAAGGATCCGGCTTTTATCGAAGAAGTTCAGGCCAGGGTGCAGTACGACAGCCCGCAGGGGAAAAATAAGCAGGCATTGTCGGCTTATCTCGATGTGCTGCATCAGGCCAGGCGGGAAGAATACTCTCATCTGTTAGGCGTGGATTTCTACGTTTGAGCTTCGATGCCGGCAGAGCATCAGACGCGAATTTCTCTTTTTGACAAGGATCCTGTGGTGAAAAAATCTATATTGGCACTTGCCTTGATGACATTAAGTGGTTGCAGCCAGTTGCCAGACAGTCTGCAGACATCGACCGAGACACCCGTAACCGACTTAACCCTGGTGATTGAAGACCCTCAGGGCGTACAGGGTAAAGAGGTACGTCTGGGCGGCGTGATTGCTTCAGTGACCAACGAGGCGTCACGTACGCGGCTGGAAATAGCCAGCCTGCCGATAGACCAATCAGGCAAGCCTGAACGGAATGCGTCGCCTCAGGGGCGGTTTATTGCTTATATTGATGGTTTTGCCGATCCTATCGAATACGCTCAGGGTAAACTGGTGACCGTTGCCGGTCAGCTGCGTGGCAGCGAGGCGGGTAAGATTGGAGATTTTGACTACACCTATCCTGTGGTGTTTGCGAAAGGCCAGCAGATCTGGCAAATCAAAGAGCAGATCCGTGTTGATGATGTGAGTGCCTACTACCGTTGTCTTGGTATCCGCTGCCAGTATATCCACTATGGTTTGCGGCCGGATAATCTGGATGTCCACTACCGCGTTACCCCTTAGTTAAGACTGCCTACCTGATTGAACAGCGAAACTTACTATGATGTATGAAAGCCGCTTACCGCTTGCCGACACTGAGCTGGCGGTGATCACGTCTTTTTCTCCTTGCCGGGAAAGCATGCAGCAAGGCAAGCTCATCCCGATAAGCGATGCCGAAAGGCGTCGTCCGACGCTTTTGTTTCTGCACGGCTGGCACGATAATGCAGCCAGCTTTGCTGTGTTGTTTGAGCCGCTGGCCGCAAGCTTCAATCTGGTTGCAGTGGACTGGCCCGGACATGGTCTGTCTGCGCATCGCCAGACGGATAATTATTACTATTTCATGGACTATGTCGATGATCTGGCTCAGATCGTACAGTCCCTGTCCTCTCAGAACCTTATGCTGGTTGGCCATTCTTTGGGGGCCCTGGTGGCGGCTGCTTTTGCTGGGGCCTTTCCTGAATCGGTCACCGGACTGGTGCTGATCGAAGGGCTTGCGCCACTCCATGAAAGCGCTGAGCTGGCGCCTGAAAGGTTGCGTCAGGGGATTGAAAGCCGGATGCGGCGCAGGCAGCGTCAGGGTGCAGAATTTAAACTGGATTCGTTTCAGGCCGCATTATCTGTGCGTTGCCGGGTAAACGGGTTAACACCCGAACAGCTCAGGCCATTGGTACAGCGCGCAACCTATACCGATGGTAAACACTGGTACTGGCGTCATGACGATAAGTTGCGCTGCGACTCACTGTTCAGGATGACAAAAGAACAGGCTAAGGCGCTGATGCAGCATATTGAGTGCCCGGTATTGTCAGTGATCGGTGATAAAGGTTTTTCCTATCTCAGAGAACCGGACGCTGGTTTGTCATGGCTGAAACAGGCCGGACAAATAGTGATACCCGGTGGTCATCACTGTCATCTTGAGAGCCCTCAGCTTATTTGTGACCAGATTTTGCTGCTCAGTTCAAAAATCAATAAGCTGGTCTAATCAGTTGTGTTAATTCAATGTTAATTGTGCTGTAATGCTTGTATAGAACAAGTGTTTGAATGTCCCGCTACAGCCATTTTTGGCGCTTGAAGCCCTAATAAATATAAGGAGAGTGCATGGTGGATAAGGTTTGGCTTAACCGCTATCCGGATGATGTACCGGCTGAAATCAACCCTGATACTTACACGTCATTGGTTGAACTGTTTGAACAGTCCGTCCAGAAATATTCCGATCAAACGGCCTATATCAATATGGGCCAGGTGATGACTTTCAGAAAACTGGAAGAACGCAGTCGTGCATTTGCGGCCTATCTGCAAAATGACCTGAAGCTCGAAAAGGGTGATCGGGTGGCTGTCATGATGCCAAACCTGCTTCAGTATCCTATCGCGCTGTTTGGTATTCTCCGCGCGGGTTGTGTGGTGGTGAATGTTAACCCGCTCTACACACCTCGCGAACTGGAGCATCAACTGAATGACTCTGGTGCAAAAGCCATTGTGATTGTGTCGAATTTCGCCCATACGCTGGAGAAAATCGTCGACAAAACCAGTGTTGAGCATGTCATTTTAACCAGTCTGGGTGATCAGCTTTCCCGGCCAAAAGGCACTCTGGTTAATTTTGTGGTGAAGTACATTAAAAAGATGGTTCCTAAATACCACCTGCCACATGCCACGTCACTGAATCATGCGTTGAAGCGCGGGCGCAGAATGCAATACGTGAAACCTTTCATTTCAGGAGAGGATATCGCATTTCTGCAATACACCGGAGGGACAACCGGCGTAGCGAAAGGCGCAGTGCTGACGCACAGAAATATGATTGCCAATGTGCTGCAGGCTAAAGCAGCCTACGGGCCCATTTTGCATGATGGCCGTGAGCTGGTGGTCACAGCGCTCCCGCTGTATCACGTTTTTGCCCTTACCGTGAACTGTCTGCTGTTCATTGAAATGGGTGGCCAGAACCTGCTGATTACCAACCCCAGGGATATTCCTGCTTTTGTCAAAGAGCTGAAGCGTTACCCGTTCACTGCGCTGACTGGCGTCAACACACTGTTCAATGCACTGCTCAATAATGAAGATTTTCTGGAACTGGACTTCAGTCGTCTGCACCTGTCTGTGGGTGGCGGTATGGCCGTACAGCGTGCCGTTGCGGAGAAATGGTTAGCGACCACCAAGAGCTATTTGCTGGAAGGTTATGGCCTGACAGAATGTTCGCCGCTGGTGGCCGCTTATCCGCATAATCTGACTGAGTACAATGGCTCAATCGGCCTGCCGGTGTCTTCGACAGATATTCGTATTGTGGATGAAGAAGGTAAGGTTCTGGCTATGGATCAAACCGGCGAGCTGCAGGTCAATGGTCCCCAGGTGATGAAAGGTTACTGGCAGCGCCCTGAAGCAACGCGTGAGGTACTGACCGAAGATGGCTGGTTATCGACAGGCGATGTTGTGCGCTTTGATGAAGACGGTTTCTTACATATCGTTGACCGCAAGAAAGACATGATCCTGGTCTCCGGTTTCAATGTGTATCCCAATGAAGTTGAAGATGTCGTTGCTCTGCACAACAAGGTGCTGGAAGTGGCGGCAATCGGTCAGCCGGATGAAGCCTCGGGTGAGGTGGTGAAGGTTTGTGTTGTGAAACGCGACCCCAGCCTGACCCGCGAAGAATTGCTGTCGCATTGCCGTCAATACCTGACCGGTTATAAAGTGCCTAAAGTGGTGGAGTTCAGGGATGAACTGCCGAAAACCAATGTCGGCAAAATTCTGCGCCGGGCATTGCGTGAAGAATCAGATAAGGCAACACCAAAAGAGACAGCGCAAGCATAATCCTGAAATTTAGGATAAACTTGTTTCAAGTTCAGTGCCGGCTTACATAGCCGGCACTTTGTTTTGTGCCAGTTGTCAGTATTCATCAGAGCATGGCGTTAAGACACAAAGAAAAACAGGCTGGTATCTGCTTGTTATGTTGAAAAAGGTGAGTTTTGAAATTTGAGATTATAACCACGAATGACAGACTGGCTGAGGTTTGCCAGCAGGCAAGCCAACAACAGGCGGTAATGTTGGATACCGAATTTGTCCGTACCCGAACTCTGTTTGCTCAGTTGGGGCTGATCCAGCTTTATGACGGCACACTTCTGTCTTTGATTGACCCCCTTAAGCTGACAGACATGACACCGTTATGGGCATTAATGAAAGATCCTGATGTTGTGAAAGTGCTGCATGCCTGTGGTGAAGATCTGGAAGTGTTCCAGTCTGTTGCCGGCTGCATGCCAGCGCCTATGCTGGATACTCAGATCATGGCGGCCTTCACAGGTCATGGCCTGTCGACGGGCTTTGGCGCCTTAGTGCAGGAGTATCTGGGGATTGAGCTGGAAAAAGGCGAAGCCAGAACGAACTGGCTTGCTCGTCCTCTGAGTGACAAGCAACTTGATTATGCTGCCGCAGATGTCTTTTATCTGTTGCCTCTGTATCAGCAGTTACTGGCAAAAGTGGAAGCGAAAGGGTGGATGGATGCCCTGCGTCAGGAATGCGAAACCATGCTGGTGAAACGCAGCCGTATTCCTGACCCGGAGCAAGTTTACACCGACATAAAGAATGCCTGGCAGCTATCCCCTAAGCAATTGGCTATCTTACAGAAGCTGGCTTCCTGGCGTCTTCAGGAAGCGAGAAAGCGCGATCTGGCACTTAACTTTGTGCTAAAAGAGCTGCATCTTTGGAAAATCGCCCGTTATGAGATCACTTCAAAAGCGGTTATGGCTCAGG
Source organism: Photobacterium halotolerans DSM 18316 (assembly GCF_000425165.1). Classification (GTDB taxonomy): domain Bacteria; phylum Pseudomonadota; class Gammaproteobacteria; order Enterobacterales; family Vibrionaceae; genus Photobacterium; species Photobacterium halotolerans. The sequence continues at coordinate 353,084 of NZ_KE384321.1, read as the reverse complement.
AAGGCTTTGATGAACGTGAGATTCAAAGGCATGGTAACCGTTTGATTTCCATGGTCAAAGACGTTGAAAATATGAGCCAGTTAGATTATCCGCAGCCATTATTTCGTCTGATGGAAATGCCGGGTTATAAACAAATGGTCAAACGTATCAAAGATGAAGTGAATGCTGTGGCAAAAGAAACAGGACTGGCGACTGAGTTTCTTGCCTCGAAGAAGCAAATTAATCAGTTGCTGAGCTGGGCATGGAAAAAGGGTTGTCCTGAAGATCAGCTGCCTGAAATGTTGTCTGGCTGGCGAAGAGCGCTGTTTGCTCATCGGGTCTTGCCTCTGGTGCAGGCTTAAAGTTTGTACGCAACGACAAAGTTAACATATGAAAAATCCCCGGCTGACCGGGGATTTTTTATTTTTCATCGGGCAGGGTAACATTGAGTTCCAGTACCGACAGGTCTTCTTCTTTCTGATCGAGGTGTACCGTGACATGTTCCGGCGATACATCAACGTAACGGCGAATGACCTCCAGAATATCCTGCTTGAGTTGGGGCAGGTAACTCGGATTACCCATACTCGCGGAGCGACGTTCAGCAACAATGATCTGCAGCCTTTCTTTCGCCACACTCGCGGTCGACTGTTTTTTGGGGCGGAAGAACTCTAGCAAAGCCATAGTGTGGTTAGCCTCCAAATATGCGTTTCAGGAAGCCTTTTTTCTCTTCCTCTAAGAATCGGAACGGGCGGTCTTCACCCAGTAAGCGTGCAACTGTGTCCTGATAGGCCTGACCTGCATCTGAATCGGCATCCAGGATAACAGGTTCACCTTTGTTAGATGCATTGAGAACAGACTGGCTCTCAGGTATTACACCTAACAGTGGAATGTGCAGAATTTCTTCAACATCCGCAACGCTGAGCATATCGCCATGAACCACACGGGAAGGGTTATAGCGGGTGAGCAATAAGTGTTGCTTAACCGGTGTTTCGCTGTTCTCGGCTCGACGGGATTTAGAGTCGAGAATACCAAGGATACGGTCTGAATCACGCACAGAGGCTACTTCAGGGTTGGTGGTGACTATCGCTTCATCGGCAAAGTATAGCGCCATCAGCGCGCCTGTTTCTATGCCTGCCGGTGAGTCGCAGATGATAAAGTCGAAACCCAGTGCATCTAATTCAGACAAGACTTTTTCGACCCCTTCTTTACTCAGGGCATCTTTATCGCGGGTTTGTGAAGCCGGTAACACGAACAGGTTCTCTACACGCTTGTCTTTAATCAGCGCCTGATTAAGTTTTGCCTCGCCATTGATAACATTGACGAAATCATAAACAACGCGGCGTTCACAGCCCATAATCAGGTCCAGATTCCGCAGGCCGATATCAAAATCAATGACGGCCGTTTTTTTACCTTTTAAGGCCAGGCCGGACGCAATGGCCGCACTGGAGGTCGTTTTACCTACCCCACCTTTACCTGAGGTCACCACGATAATTCGTGCCATCTGTATTATTCCTTTTCAAAGTTATACAGCCAGATGCTCTATATTTAAATTGTTGTCAGTCAGAGAGATAGCGACACTTTTTCCCCAAAAAGCGTCTTGAATTTTGTCACTTAGCCAATAATTACCAGCAATAGATATCAACTCTGACTGTAAATTATGGCAGAAAATCTGAGCATGAGTTTGGCCGCTGGCGCCGGCAATTGCCCGGCCACGCAAACACCCGTAAATATGGATACATCCATCAGCAATAATTTCAGCACCTGCGCTGACATGATTCAATACGACGAGATCGCAATTTTTTGCATAAATCTGTTGCCCCGATCTCACCGGGGTGCGAATCACTTTTGCCGGCTCCATTACCGGGCTGGTGGCCCGGGCCTGCTTGGCCGCATTCATGATGGCAAAACCGGCCGATTTCGCCTGCGCTTGCAGGTGAGAGGGCTTGCAGCCACTGATCCCGACGGGGATCATACCCGCATCCTGAATGCCTTGTCGAAGTTGTTGGAAATCAAGAGCTCTGCCAGCCTGGCTGACATCAATCACCAGAGGTGCATGGGCAAAGAATGCCGGAGCTTGCTCCACTTTGTCCTTCAGGAAACTGATTGCCTGTTCTAAGCCGCCGTCAGCCAAGTGTAAAGATGAGAGCGTGTAACTGCCCCCTTTTAATTCTGCCGTTTTTGTCATGGCTTATTCATCTTACGCGGACAATTTCGCGCTCAGGTACGTTATCACATAGGTTATAGCATGTTATATTCCCAGGCAGGTCTCAGCAAGTTCTCCTTGTCAGAGTTCGGTATAAAGTTTAAATGATAGCCACAATAGTGAACGCAGAACGCAGAGGAGCCCTGATCCTGATTCGGGTTGGAATGTTTTCTGCTTTTTGTGGTCAGATAATGGTGATTGGTAACCTGCAGGTCAGCTCATGTTTTGTGCAATTTATAAAAGCTCTAGAAAAGAAAACACCTATTTATATATCAAGACCAAAGATGATTTTTCAGATGTACCTGAAGCCTTATTGAGCACTTTTGGTACACCTCAGTTTGTAATGGTGCTAAAACTGAGTAATGAGAGGAAGTTAGCATTGGCGGATATCAATAAGGTACGGGAGTTGCTCTCTACCCAGGGGTATTACCTGCAAATCCCGCCACCTGTGACTAACCTTCTAGACGAATACAAAGCAAAAAAGTCAGAAAATAATACATGACGATGAAAGGGTGGATATGCGTAAGCAATGGGTAGCTGTCTTTGTGTCCTTAGGACTAGGCCTTGCATCACCGATAGTATCGGCTGATGAAAGTTTTGATAATTATGTCTCCGGGCTAAAACAAGAAGCACGTGAGAAGGGGATAGATGATTCGATTCTTGAATCCGCCTTCGCTGATGTGACATTCATTGAACGTGCAGTTAAGGCTGATAAAAATCAGCCGGAAAAGAAATTAACACTGGATGAATATTTACCCAAAGCCGTTCCCCAGTGGAAAATTGACCAGGCGAACAAGTATTATCAACAGCATAAACCGGCACTGGAGCGAATCGGGCGTCAGTATGGTGTTCAGCCCAGGTTCATCGTGGCGCTGTGGGGAGTGGAAAGTAATTTTGGTCGCTTAACCGGCTCGTATAATGTCATTGAGGCGTTGACGACGCTCGCCTATGAAGGTCGCCGTGAAGCCTTCTTCCGTGAGCAGGTTATGGCGGCGTTAACTATTTTACAGCAAGGCCATATCACCGCAGCAGATATGAAAGGTTCCTGGGCCGGTGCCATGGGGCAGCCTCAGTTTATGCCGACCTCATACCTGACCTTTGCTGTTGACGGAAATGACGACGGTAAAGCCGATATCTGGAAAACGGAAGCTGATGTGTTTGCTTCTGCGGCCAATTACCTGAGTAAATCAGGTTGGGATGACAAATACACATGGGGACGCCAGGTGCGTATTCCTGAGGGGTTGAGTGACAGCCTGAAAGGTGTGGAATCCCAAAAGATGAAAACGCTGTCTGAGTGGGAGCAACTGGGTGTGCGTCGTTTGAATGGCACCGCGCTACCCAAAGTGAATGTCAATGCATGGCTGGTGCAACCAGACGATAATCATGGCAGAGCTTACTTAGTGTACGGTAATTATCAGACATTATTAAAATGGAACCGATCGCATTATTTTGCGTTAGCCGTCAGTACGCTGGCCGACAGTATTCGGTAGCTACGGTTTTAGCTGAACAAAAAAACGACATGCACTATTGATTGCGAATAATAAAAAGCCCGGCATTGCTGCCGGGCTTTTTGATCATGCTGTGCTCAATCTTGTTTGATCACAGTTTGAAGTCGTCCAGAGATTTACCTTCATCCAGTGCTTTTTTAAGAGCGCTTGGCGTACGGCCCTGGCCGGTCCAGGTTTTCTCTTCACCGTTTTCATCGATGAACTTGTATTTAGGCGGGCGAGCTGCACGCTTGGTTTTTGCTTTACCAATGTTTGCCATCAGTTCTTCAGGATCAATACCATCAGCCAGTAGCATATCTCGGTATTGCTTCAGTTTCTCTTCGCGCTCTTTTTCTTTCGCGATTTCTTCCGCTTCTGATTCTTCACGTTCATCAACCACGGTCTGAAGTTTTTCCAGGGCTTCTTTCAGTTGCTCCAGTGAATATTCGCGAGCAAGTGCACGAAGACTACGAAGGTTTAATAGCGCTTTCATTGCATCAGACATTTCAAATTTCCTGTTGGCGTTATACTAATTATTAGTGAATCACTTTATATCTGCAATAGTAATACTTTTTAAACCCAACTGCCAAATAAAATTGTTAATTTACATTATTAATCAGGTGGTTTTTTATACTTGAACTTTATCTTGAATCAATGAATGGAGGCTCCCTTCGTTTTTCTGCTTGTTAATAAAATGGGAAAGTACGAATATTTTAACTTGTGGTAATGCTAATAATTTCATATTAATTTGCAGTGTATTTTGAACGTAAATGTAAGTAAATACAGAAGATTTGTGCAGTAGTATTAACTCAAAGTAGCAGATATTGGCTTTCTGTAGTTGCAAATCAGATAACAAAAAGTAGAATACGCGATTCCTTGACTAAGGGTAGAGGTGCATTATCTATCAGTAACTGGCGGGAGGTGACCCCGAGGAACGTCAGTGAAAGGAGCTAATGCCGAAGTAAGGCTGGTCCGTCAAATCACCTTGCTGGGGTTGTCACCGAAAGGGACAACACTGCCATAGTAACTTACAATTAACTATGGAGCGCTACTGTGGGGTCGGGAGGGGCAACAGTCTCTTTCCTATATCGCTTCCCATCACGGTTGATATCGGTACCGTGTTTAACAGTAGATCTCCAACCACGATCGGTTGTAGTAGAGATCATGAACCTAGTAGATTTTTCCCAATCTTCCATTTCCGTTTTACCGCCACTTGTGGCGTTAAGCCTTGCTATTCTCACTCGACGAGTGCTTCTCTCGCTGGGTATTGGCATTTTGATCGGTGCGTTTTTGCTGACTGATTTCAGCATGTTCAATACTGTTTCTTATTTAAGAAACAAAATTGAAGGGCTGTTTATAGATGGCGATAGCATCAATACCTGGAATATGAGTATTGTTGCTTTCTTGCTTTTATTAGGCATGACCACAGCATTACTGACGCTCTCTGGCGGTACGCGCGCCTTTGCACAATGGGCGCAAACTAAGATTAAAAGTAAACGCGGTGCAAAACTGTTAGCGGCTTTTCTTGGTGTGTTTATTTTTGTCGATGATTATTTCAACAGCCTGGCGGTTGGTTCGATTTCCCGGCCTGTTACCGACCGCTTTTATGTCTCCCGCTCAAAACTGGCTTATATTCTGGACTCCACTGCCGCACCTATGTGTGTACTGATGCCGGCATCCAGTTGGGGGGCATATATCATTACAGTGGTGGGTGGTATTCTGGTTTCACATGGTGTGACTGAATATTCTGCGTTAAGTGCCTTTATGCAATTGGCACCCATGAATTTTTACGCTGTGTTCGCGCTGCTGATGGTATTTGTTGTTGCCTGGTTCCAATTAGATGTTGGTCTGATGAAGAAGCATGAAGTTCAGGCCAGCCACGCTCGCGGGTTTGACAAGGATGAAATTCACGCCGAAGCCAAAGATTTGAATGACGAACTTGAAATAGAAGAAAGTGAAAATGGAAAAGTGGGCGATCTCATTATTCCTATTCTGGTGCTGGTGGCAGCCACATTATTCTTCATGATTTTCACCGGTAATCAGAGTTTGCAGGCTGACGGAAAACCGTTTTCAATTCTCGGCGCCTTTGAGTCTACCGATGTCGGGGCCTCTTTGTGTTACGGCGGCCTGCTGGGATTATTATCGGCACTGGTTGCTGTCGGACGCCAGGCCATTCCGGTAAAGCACATTGTGCATGCTTTATGGATTGGTGCGAAATCCATGTTCGGTGCCATTCTTATTCTGTTTTTCGCCTGGACAATCGGCAGTATCATCAGCGATATGGCAACAGGTAAATTCCTGTCGACTTTGGTTCAGGGTAATATTAACCCTGTCTGGTTGCCTGTGATTCTGTTTTTGCTGGCCGGTATTATGGCGTTTTCGACCGGTACGTCCTGGGGGACGTTTGGTATTATGCTGCCGATTGCCGGTGATCTGGCGGCAGCAACTGACATCAGCCTGATCCTGCCTATGCTCAGTGCGGTACTGGCTGGTTCTGTCTTTGGCGATCATTGTTCGCCTATTTCAGACACCACCATATTGTCTTCAACGGGAGCGCGTTGTAATCACATCGACCATGTGTCGACTCAGTTGCCTTATGCACTGTCCGTTGCACTCGTTTCTGCGGTCGGCTTTAGCGTACTAGGGATGACAAGTTCTCTGGCGGTGTCTTTCGTGGCAGCGACGGTCGCTTTCTTACTGGTTTGTGTCTGCCTTGGCTGGATTGCTAAACGCCCGTTCAAAGGCGCGTAATCGCAGCTTTAACAATACCCTTGCAGTAAAAATGACCGGCTTAGTATGCACTGAGCCGGTTTTTTATCCCTGCGTATACGATGTGACGTTAAAGCTGACTCAGCGCATGAAGCGGAGAGCCAGACTTCCAATTCGCATGCTTCTTCGGTAGCATCTTGCGACATTCAGAGTGATGCGGAAAGCCTGATGGCGCAAATGTATTTTTATTACTCGGCGATGAATGCCGGGAAGTCGACGACGCTGCTGCAGTCGTCTTTCAACTATCGTGAACGCGGTATGTCGCCGGTAATTTTTACCGCAGCCATTGATAACCGGTTTGGTCAGGGCAAGGTCAGTTCCAGAATTGGCCTGTCTGAAGAGGCCGAACTCTATAGCCCGGAAGATAATCTGTGGGAAAAGCTGTCTCAGATGAACAGCCTGTCACGGGTGGATTGCGTGTTAATGGATGAATGCCAGTTCCTGACGAAAGCTCAGGTTCACCAGTTGACTGAAGTGGTCGATAAACTGGATATTCCTGTGCTTTGCTATGGTCTGCGTACCGATTTTCGTGGTGATCTGTTTGAAGGTAGTCAGTATCTGCTGGCCTGGGCCGATAAACTAGTCGAGCTGAAAACTGTTTGTCATTGTGGCCGAAAAGCGAACATGGTGATTCGCCATGATGCCTCAGGTAAAGCCATTGCGGATGGCGATCAGGTCGAAATCGGTGGTAACGACAGATACGTATCGGTTTGCCGGAAGCATTATAAAGAAGCGATGGATCAAGCTCGTCAGGCGGCGAAAAGCGCCTGATAAAGCCAACGTAATAATTAATGAAAACAAAATAAAAAAGGAAGCTGCTGAAGCTTCCTTTTTTAATGAGGCTTGTCGAGGTCTTTAGCCTTTGTGCCTTTCCTGCAGTTTGGCAATCACATCAGACAGGCTCAGACCCTGATCCTGAAGCAACACTATCAGGTGATACATCAGATCGGCCGATTCGGAAATCACCTCCTCTTTGTCACCCGCCGTTGCCGCAAGCGCGACTTCAACGCCTTCTTCGCCCACCTTCTGCGAAATCCGCTTGGTGCCACGAGCGTAAAGGCTGGCGGTGTAAGAGGACTCAGGATCGGCGCCTTTGCGGGCTGCCAGCACTTGCTCCAGTCGGTGAAGAAACACCAGGTCGGGGGCGGTGGCTGTGTCTCCGCTGTCTGTGCTGCCCTTGTCGAAGCAGGTGGTCGTGCCGAGATGGCAGGTGGGACCAACAGGTTCGGCGCTGACCAGCAGGGTGTCTTGATCACAGTCGAGCTGAATCTGTTTGAGTTGCAGCACATTGCCGGATGTCTCGCCTTTGGTCCAAAGACGTTGTTTGCTGCGTGACCAGAAGGTCACCTGCCGGGTATCCAGCGTTTTGCTGAGGGCTTCATCATTCATGTAGCCCAGCATCAGTACCTGGCCACTGCGGCTGTCCTGTACCACGGCGGGAACCAGACCGTCGACCTTGTCCCAATTAATTTCACTGCTCAGGCTCATAGTCGGATCTCCACCTGTTGTTGTTTGAGGTATTGCTTGAGTTCGCCAATGTTAATGATTTGCTTGTGGAAAACCGAAGCGGCGAGGGCGCCGTCAACTTTGGCGATAGTAAAGGCATCGGCAAAATGCGCCATTTCACCGGCACCGCCGGAGGCAATAAGCGGCACTTTGCAAAGGTCGCGCACCAGATTCAGCTGAGTCAGATCATAACCCTGGCGAACACCATCCTGGTTCATCATGTTCAGCACGATTTCACCCGCCCCGCGGCGCTGCACTTCCTCAATCCAGTCAGCGGTTTGCCACTGGGTAACCTGGGTACGGCTTTCATCACCGGTGAACTGGTACACCTGATACTGACCGGTTTTGGCATCAAAGTAAGAATCGATCCCCACCACAATACACTGCACACCGAATTTATCGGCCAGCTCAGTGATCAGCGCAGGGTTGGCTAATGCCGGCGAATTGATAGAAATTTTATCCGCGCCAAATTGTAGTATTTGCTGGGCATCGTCGGCTGATTTAATCCCGCCCGCAACACAGAACGGAATATCGATGACTTCAGCGACACGTTCGACCCAGCTTTTGTCAACGACACGGCCGTCGCTGGACGCTGTGATATCGTAGAAAACTAACTCATCGGCCCCTTCTTCCGCATAGCGTTTTGCCAGCGGAACGATGTCACCGATGATTTCGTGATTTCGGAACTGGACGCCCTTAACGACCTGGCCGTCACGGACATCCAGGCAGGGAATAATGCGTTTTGCTAACATGTCAGGCTCCTTGTCACTCGTTCCAGCAGGCAAATGCCTGCTCAGCGGTAAATTTACCGTCCAGCAGGGCACGGCCGACAATCACGCCGGCAACCCCTGTGCCTTTCAGCGCAGCAATGTCGTCCAGTGATCCGATACCACCGGATGACTGGAACTGAACGTCCGGGTATTGCGCACATAAGTCGCGGTACAGATCGACATTAGAGCCAGCCAGCGTGCCGTCGCGGGAGATATCCGTGCACAGGACATGCTTAAGGCCCACGGTGAGGAAGTCTTCAATCAGGGCTTCAATGGTGACGCCTGAATCTTCCTGCCAGCCGGAGACGGCCACTTTGCGCTGGCCGTTGTCATCAATGTTGACGTCCAGCGCCAGTACGATGCGCTCCGGGCCGTACTTTTCCATCCAGGCCTTAACGATTTCCGGTTGTTTAACCGCGGTTGAACCAATCACAACACGCTGCGCGCCGGCATCCAGTAAATCAGCCACATCCTGCTCGCTGCGAACGCCGCCGCCAATCTGGATATTGGCAGGCGTGCTGGCCAGCAGGGTACGGATTAAATCGAGCTGGCGTGCAGAGGTGTCTTTCGCGCCGGTCAGATCAACCAGGTGCAGCCAGTCAGCCCCTGCCTGATGATACAGCGCAAACTGCTCTGCAGGGTTTACTTTATACTCGGTCACCTGACCGTAATCGCCCTGAAACAGGCGGACGACCTGACCGTCTATTAAATCGAGTGCGGGAATAATCATAACCAGTCCTTGTCGTCCTACATATCGAGAAAGTTTTGAATCAGTTGCGCGCCGGCTTTGCCGGAGCGCTCAGGGTGGAACTGCACACCGTAGTAATTGCCGCTTTGTACTGCGGCAGTAAAGGGCTGGCCGTATTCACAGCTGGCTATCGTTCTGCCTTGCCCGGTGTTAAACGCTGGCATGGCGTAGCTGTGGACGAAATAGAAATAGCTGCCAGCAGGGATGCCGTTAAACAAGGGGTGGCCCTGTTCCGGAGTAATGGTATTCCATCCCATGTGCGGTAAGGGCAGCTCACCGGTGCGCATTTTCTGCACCGGTGCCGGACAGAGCTTCAGGCAAGGCACGCGTTCTGTGCCATTCTGGCCTTGCTCTTCTGAGTAGTCGCCCAGCAGCTGCATGCCCAGACAGATACCCAGTAAGGGTTTGTCGACCTGGCTGACCAGAGTGATTAGGTCGCGCTCGGCCAGGTTTTTCATGGCTTCGCTGGCTGTTCCTACGCCGGGCAGGAAGAGTTTATCTGCCGCCAGCACAATCTCAGGATCCCGGCTGACAGTCACCTGATAACCCAAACGTTCAATGGCAAATCGCACGGATGAAACGTTGGCGCACCCTGTATCAATGATGACGACTTTCTGTGTTGAATCGGTCATTACAGCACCCCTTTACTGCTCGGCAGCTCGTTGCCTTCCACTTTAATGGCCTGGCGCAAGGTACGGCCAAAGGCTTTAAACAGGCTTTCAACGATGTGGTGATCGTTGTTGCCATCGGAAGAAAGGTGCAGGGTGCAAGCCAGCGTATCGGTCAGGGAGCGGAAGAAGTGCGGGACCATTTCCGTTGACAGATCACCGACATTTTCACGGCTGAACTTGGCATCGAATTTCAGATAGGGGCGGCCGGACAAGTCCAGCGCACACTGAGCCAGGCATTCGTCCATTGGCAGGCTGAAACCAAAGCGGCCGATGCCGCGTTTGTCGCCCAGCGCTTCTTTCAGCGCCTGGCCCAGAGCCAGTGCGGTGTCTTCCACACTGTGGTGATCATCAATGTGCAGGTCGCCATCGACGGTCAGGGTGAGCTGGAAGCCGCCGTGCGTCGCAATCTGATCCAGCATGTGATCGAAAAAGCCCAGACCGGTCTGAATCACGTTGCCGCCGGACTGATCCAGATTGACCTTCACTCTGATGTCGGTTTCTTTGGTCTTGCGGACCACTTCGGCAATGCGGGGACGGGTGGTGAGATCGGCCACAATCTGCTGCCAGTCCAGGTTTTCGCGCTGGTACTGGATACCCCGGATAGCCATGTTGCTGGCCAGCTGCAGATCGGTCTGACGATCGCCGATAACCGCCGAGGTGGCAAAATCGACACGGCCCTGCTGCAGGTAATCTTTGACCAGGCCGAGCTTGGGCTTGCGGCAACTGCAGTTGTCGTGTTCAAAGTGCGGGCAGATCAGCACCTCATCAAAGCGAACCCCCTGAGACTCGAAAATGGCCATCATCATATTGTGCGGGGCATCAAAGTCAGCCTGCGGGTAGCTGTCTGTGCCCAGTCCGTCCTGATTGGTCACCATGACCAGTTTATAGCCAGCATCCTGCAGTTTCAGCAGGGCAGGGATGACGAAGGGCTCCAGCTCAAGTTTGTCCAGCCGATCGACCTGGAAGTCTACCGGCGGCTCGGCAATCAGAGTGCCGTCGCGATCAATAAAGAGAATTTTTTCCTTGCTCACAATAGAATCCTTCCAAATTACGAAATCTTTTCCAGCTGAGTGCGGATGAAGGCCAGAGTCTTCTCGCACTCATCCCGGCTGCCAATACTGATACGGATGCAGTTCTCGATCGGAGAGCGGCGCAGAATAATGCCGTTATCCCACAAGGCTTTGAACAAGGCATCACCGTCCGGAAAACGTACCAGCAGATAGTTACCATAGCCGTCGTATACCGTCACACCGGGTAACATACCCAGCCCAGCCTGCAGGTAAGCCCGGTTGGCGCTCAGGTCGAGCACCTGAAATTTGGTTCTGGCCAGACCGGCAGGCGACAGTGCCTGAACCGCAATATCCGCCACAGGGACAGGTACCGGGTAAGGTGCAATGACTTTCAGCAGCAAATCAATCACCACTGAGTTAGCCAGTGTGAAACCGCAGCGCAGGCCAGCCAGGGCGAAGGCTTTGGACAGGGTACGCAGGATCACCAGATTCGGGAACTGCGCCAGCAAATCAACCGTGGAAGCTTCCGGACAGAAATCGATATAGGCTTCGTCCATCACCACCAGGGCTTTGTCTTGCGTCATGTTCAGCAGCGCAATAATGTCATCACGGCGAATGAGGTTGCCGGTCGGGTTGTTAGGGCTGCAGACAAACACCAGTTTGACGCCGTCCAGGTTATCGGCAATCGCAGGTAAATCCAGCTGCCAGTCAGTGGTCAGCGGTACCTGCTTGACGCCCACATCAAAGGTTTCGGCGCTGATGCTGTACATGCCGTAAGTCGGCGGGCAGTAAAGAATGCTGTCTTGCTTGGGCTCACAGAAAGTGCGGACCAGCAACTCAATGCCTTCATCAGCTCCGCGGGAAGTCAGTACCTGGGATTTATCGACACGCGCATAATCGGCATAGGCCTGAATCAGCGCTTCTGGCTGGCAGGAGCTGTAGCGGTTCAGGCGATCACACTGAATCTTGTATTCATTGACGAACGGCGACTCGTTGGCATTCAGCCAGATGTCACCACTGCCACCAAGGCGGCGGGCAGACTGGTATGGCGTGAGTTCGCGAACGGTTTTACGAGCCAGTAATTCAGGGTTCATCTTAAGCCTCTTTCAACGTCGATGAGCGTGATTGTTTGATTTTTTCTACCCGGATGCTGACGGCACGGCGGTGTGCGTCCAGACCTTCTGCGGTTGCCATGGTTTCCACCGTCGGTGCCAGTTCCAGCAGGCCATCGGCACTGAGTTCCTGTACTGTCATTCGCTTGGTAAAATCGGCCAGACCCAGGCTGGAGTAAGTTTTGGTATAACCATAAGTCGGCAATACGTGGTTGGTGCCGGAAGCGTAATCGCCCACGGATTCCGGCGACCAGTGCCCGAGGAAAATCGAGCCGGCGTTATCAAGCAGGGGCACTAAATCGCGTGGGTTGCGGGTCTGGACAATCAGGTGTTCAGGTCCGTAGTGATTAGAGATAGATACGCACTGCGTGATGCTGTCGGCAATGATCATCAGGCTCGAACCGAGTGCCTGGCGGGCAATATCGGCGCGGGACAGACTGCTGAGCTGTTTTGCGATGGCGTCAGCAACGCGGTCGGCAATACTTGGCTCAGGCGTGACCAGCACAACCTGCGAGTCTGGTCCGTGCTCTGCCTGACTGAGTAAATCAGCCGCGATAAAATCCGGATCAGCGCCACTGTCGGCAATGACCATGACTTCAGACGGGCCGGCAGGCATGTCAATGGCGGCGCCATTAAAATCATTGCTTACCTGACGTTTGGCTTCGGTAACAAACGCATTACCGGGGCCGAAAATTTTGTCGACTCTGGACACGGATTCGGTGCCGTATGCCATGGCGGCGACAGCCTGCGCACCGCCGGCATTGTAGACATCGGTAATACCGCACAGTTGGGCGACATACAGAATCTCATCGGCGATAGGCGGAGGCGAGCAAAGCACCACGCGCCGGCATCCGGCAATTTGTGCCGGTACGCCCAGCATCAACACAGTCGACGGCAAGGGAGCGCTGCCGCCCGGAATGTACAGCCCCACGGCATTAATGGGCCGGGTAACCTGCTCACAGATAACACCGGGTTGTGTTTCAACCTGCAGCGGCTTGGCTTTTTGCGCTTTATGGAACTTGGCGATGTTGGCATAGGCCTGTTGCAGTGCCTGCTTCATGTCCTCTGACAGTCTGTCAGCGGCAGCCTGAATCTCTTCCTGGCTGACTTTGAGCGATTCCGGGCGGACTTTATCGAATTTTTCTGCCAGATCCAGCAAGGCCTCATCACCGCGTTCGCGAACACCGGTAATGATGTCTTTGACAATTGCCGTCACATTCTCGCCTGCCGTGATGGCCGGACGTTGCAGTAACGATTCACGCTGCTGTTCACTCAGAGATTGCCATACAACCGTCTTCATGGTGCTTACTCCATCATTTTCTCAATTGGCAGAACCAGGATTGAGCTGGCGCCCAGCGCTTTGAGTTGTTCCATGGTTTCCCAGAACAGATTTTCTGAGCTGACAAGGTGAACGGCCACCCGGCTTTTGTCGTGAGACAGCGGCAGCACGGTAGGGTCTTCCGCGCCAGGCAGTAAGGCTGTCACTTGTTCCAGGCATTCAGTCGGTGCGTGCAGCATGATGTATTTTGACTCTTTGGCCTGAATCACACCTTGCATACGGGTTAACAGGCGCTCGATCAGCGCTTGTTTGTCGGCGCTGAAATCACCAGAGCGCTGGATCAGTACCGCTTTAGACTGCAGGATCACTTCAACTTCTTTCAGGCCGTTGGCTTCGAGAGTCGCACCGGTGGAAACCAGGTCACAGATGGCATCGGCCAGACCGGCACGCGGTGCAACTTCGACAGAGCCATTGAGCATGCAGGTGCTGAATGTCACACCCTGCTCTGTCATGTAGCGCTTTACCAGTTGTGGATAGGTAGTGGCAATGCGTTTACCTTGCAGATCTTGCGGGCCTTGGTATTCCTCGTCTTTATCAATCGCAATAGACAGACGGCAGCCACCGAAATCCAGGCGGCGCAGCATCTCATAGTGGCTCGGTTCACCCCGCGCGGCACGCTCAAGCCCGACTTCTTCCAGTTCATTTTCACCAATGAAACCCAAATCAACGACACCATCCATGATCAGACCGGGAATGTCATCATCACGAACCAGCAGCAGGTCGATGGGCATATTTTCGCAGTGAACCACCAGGCGCTCACCGATCAGATTGAATTTTACACCGCAGCGCTTCAGGAGATCTTTACATTCAGTGCTCAGTCGTCCTTTCTTCTGGATAGCAATGCGTAGTCGTTGTGTTTGCATGATGACATTCCCTATATGCTTGATTTATCTTTTAAATTCAGTGCTAAAACGAAAAACCCCCGGAAGATTTCTCTTCCGGGGGTCTGAATGCTGCTTATATGTAGCGACCGCTGGAAGAGGCGATTTGTCGTCTTCCAGAGCGAGGCGTATCCTCCTGAAAGACTAATCAGGATGATGATGGTGGTGTAGGTTTACCATTTGGATACGCATAATTATGTACTCTGTCTAAATCATTATTGACTGTGGACTTGCTATTCACACTAACCAAGCTACAGCGGATTTGCAATAGTTAATTAGTACATTTTGGAAATTTCTTCGTGCTGCATGCCGCACCGAGATTGGTTCACAGACAGCACTTTTTAAACTTTTTGCCGCTACCGCACGGACAGGGGTCATTCCGGCCCGCTTTCAACGGTTCGGTTGCTTCCGGATACGCGCCGTCGATATAGAACCATTGCGGGCTGTTTCCGACTATTTCACGTAAAAATCGTGATTTTTCGTGCAGGCAACACTCCTGGTTATCGTCACGGTAAAAGGCTTTGAATTCGACATAGCCTTCGGTATCACTGGCGATCTGACTACTGATGATCTCAAGCCCAAGCCATTCGCTCTCAATCGAATCTGCGATGGCATCCCGGTATTGCTCTGCCTGGCAACTGGGGTGGTAGGTGGCTACGACAAAATCGACCAGTCCCAGAACATGCGCGCTGTATCGGGCGCGCATAAGCTGCTCAGGGTGCCGGGCCATTGATGGATTCTGGTGGACAAGCTGGCAGCAGCCGGATAAAGGTTGCTGGCTGCCGCAAGGACATAATTGTGTGTCCGTCATCATCTATTGCAGTTCTTCTATGCTGGTCACCCATTCTAAAGATTCCAGGTAGCGGTTCGCAACATGTTCACTCTCCAGGCCCAGTTTAGAGCACATGGTATCTACCTGATCCCAGTCGGCATGATCATAGGCGCACACCAGTGACAGCAGATATCCCAGTTTACCTTTACGGTGAATCAAGGCGTCCTGAATGGTGATATCGAGCGGCAACATAGGGATCAACACATCGAGCGGCTGATCAAGCAGTGAATCCAGCATCGAGAAAAGTCCCGTCAGAAAAGCACGATTACCATTTAATTTCGGGGAAATATCGGCAGCCAGCAGCTCGCACAGATGAGCCCGCTGCAAAGACAGGCAGTAAAGTGATGCCGGTTTGTCACGGGTAACGTGTGAAGTCGCCACAAAACTGATAAAACGACGAAGCCTTTCTTCCCCCAGATAGATAAGCGCCTGCTTGAAGGAAGAAATGGGCACAGCGCGGTTTGAGGTGATGGCATTCACATGGCGTAATAACTTGTACGACAAGGACAAATCGGTCGCAATGATTTCTTCCGCTTCATCAAAGTTCACTACATCCTGGCAGATCTGCTGGTAGAGCCGCAGCGTCGTCAGCGCCGAAGGGCTGAGGGTTTTTTGCTGCATCATTTCGGGTTTGCTGAAGAAATACCCCTGAAACAGATGGAAACCTGCCGCTTTGGCTTCTTGGAACTCGGCGTAGGTTTCCACTTTTTCAGCCAGAAACTGAATGGGCTTGTCTTTGTGGCGGCGAATAAAGAACCGCGCTTTATCAATAGGCGTCAGCTGTAAATCAAATTTAATGATGTGGACGAAAGGCAGAAACCGGTTCCATTCTACGCTCGGGTTAAAATCGTCCAGTGCTATCTGGTAGCCACGCTGATAAAGGTCTCTGACGGTTTCCAGCAGTGTGTCTGAGGGGGTGCAGTCTTCCAGCACTTCAATAACAAAAGTATGAGACGGAAAAAGAAGAGGTGTACCTTTCAGCAGGCTTTTTTCAGGAAAATTGACAAAGGCGAGCTTGCCACTGCATACATCGTTTGAACCGTTGGAGAAGAAATTGTTCAGTAACAAACGATTTGTTGCCTCTTCGGGCGGCACATCCGGGAAACAATTTTTGGGCCCGTCGCGAAAGAGCAATTCGTAGCCAATAGTCGTTTTTTCGCGATCTAAAACGGGCTGCCGGGCAAGATAAGAATACATGATATCAGCACTGTTTATGGTTATCGTTGTGTTGGCGAGGGCTTGCATTGCCAGTGATTCTCTTTGGTGAATAGTCCGCATGACAGGAGTGAACCAGTATATTACTAATAATTATCACCGTTGCGTAACATTAGCAGTAGAATTTTCCACTGGTTGTGACCTTTCGCTGAGAAATTGCGCGGCTTGTGATGTTCAGCCCAAAAGATAAGGTTGATAAGTAAAAGTAATGCCCGGTGCTGACCCGAATTATGCTTCTGGTTATGAATCACCGGGATATGTGTGAGGTTGAGTTTGTAGTGGCTGATTTTGCTCAGCAGCCCTGAAGCTGCGTGTTTGAAGTTGGCAGCCTGCTGGTGTGCAGAGCAGAACGGAACCTTGATCATACCAGTCACCCAGCACGGTCCGGGTGGCATGCTGACCATCAATGGTTAAATCGTGAACGTCCGGACGATGGGTATGGCCGTGAATCATATGGTTCACCCGGTGTTCGGACATCAAGTCAATCACAGCTTGTGGCGTCACATCCATGATGTCATAGGACTTCATCTGATTACTGCTGCTGCTGCCAGAGCGCATTTTGCGGCCAACAGCCTGGCGCCATGCCAGTGGTAAGCGCAAAAATAGCCATTGAATAAATGGGTTATGGACTTTTTTCCGGTAACGCTGATAGCTTTCATCCAGAGTACACAAAGTGTCGCCATGCAAAATCAGTGTAGGTGTACCGAACAGGTCAATCACAGTGTGCTCTGGTAATAACATGACGCCCGTTTCACGGCTGAATTGCTTGCCGATCAGGAAATCACGGTTGCCGTGGATGAAAAAGCAGGGCACACCGGAATCCGTTAATGCTTTGAATGCACTTTTGATCTGGCGGTGAAAAGTATTGTCGTCATCATCACCAATCCACATTTCAAACAGATCGCCCAACACATAGAGTGCGTCGCATTGGGTTGCCTCTGATGACATAAAGTGCAGAAAACAATCGGTAATATCAGGGCGATTCGCACTCAGGTGCAAATCAGCTATAAAACATATGGTCATAAGTATTGAGACAGGTGGCCGGTATGAACGGCCACCTTGGCAGGAAATTATTCTTCGATGGTAACAGAATTGATGACAACTTCGTCAACCGGCACGTCCTGATGGACATAGCCCCAGTTACCTGTCGCAACCGCTTTGATCTTGTTGACGATATCCATACCTTCAACCACTTCACCAAATACGCAGTATCCCCAACCATCCGGTGTTTCAGATTTGAAATCCAGGAAGTTGTTATCATTCACGTTGATGAAGAATTGAGAGCTTGCGGAATGCGGCTCCATGGTACGGGCCATCGCAATGCTGCCAGTTTTGTTGCTCAGACCATTGTTAGCTTCATTCTTGATTGGCGCACGGGTTTCTTTTTCAACCATGCCGGACGCCATACCGCCGCCCTGAACCATGAAGCCGTCAATCACACGGTGAAACAGCGTACCATTGTAGAAACCGTCACGGCAGTACTGCAGGAAGTTCGCACTGGTTTCCGGGGCTTTTTCTGTGTTGAGCTGGATTTTAATATCACCAAAAGTGGTGTGAAGCGTTACCATGAGCTTATCCTTAACTGGAGTGTATTGCTTTAAACCCTGAATTCTAACGAACTAAGGCAAAGCGTCAATACAGTTTATACAGGTGAACCAGGTTAATTCTATAACTATAGAAGAGGGTTGGGATTGGGAAAACCGATACTGTGCCAGTCAACCATACCAATCGCGCTGAACCTAGCATCTTGAGGCGACTTGGGTATAATCAGCCCTTTGAATCGTAACCCCCGAAATGAGTAATTATCAGACATGTTAAAGATCTATAACTCACTGACTAGACAAAAAGAGGAATTTAAACCCATAGTGCCTGGCAAAATAGGCATGTACGTCTGCGGGGTTACTATTTACGATTTATGTCACATCGGCCACGGCCGCACTTTTGTTGCATTCGATGTGGTATCACGCTACTTACGTTACAGCGGCTATGATCTGACATTTGTCCGTAATATCACAGATATTGACGATAAAATTATTAAACGCGCAGCAGAAAACGGTGAAAGCTGTGATTCTCTGACCGAGCGTCTGATTGGCGAAATGTACGCCGATTTTGATGCCCTGGGTATGGCGCGTCCGGATATTGAGCCTCGTGCAACCAAATTCATTCCGGAAATTATTGCGCTGTGTGAACGCCTGATTGAACGCGGTTTCGCGTACGTGGCAGACAATGGCGACGTGATGTTTGAAGTCAGTAAGTTTGACGAATACGGCAAGCTGTCTGGCCAGGATCTGGAACAGTTGCAGGCCGGTGCGCGTGTTGACATTGAAACGGCAAAACGCAGCCCGCTGGATTTCGTGCTGTGGAAAATGTCCAAGCCGGGCGAACCGACCTGGGAATCGCCATGGGGACCTGGCCGTCCGGGTTGGCACATTGAATGTTCTGCGATGAACTCTGCCATTCTGGGTGATCATTTTGACATTCACGGCGGCGGCTCTGATCTTCAGTTCCCGCATCACGAAAATGAAATTGCGCAATCCTGCTGCGCCCATGATACCCAGTATGTGAATACCTGGATGCACAGCGGTATGGTGATGGTTGATCGTGAGAAGATGTCCAAATCACTGGGTAACTTCTTCACCATCCGTGACGTGCTGGGGCATTACGATGCTGAAACGGTTCGTTATTTCCTGATGTCTGGCCATTATCGCAGCCAGCTCAATTACAGCGAAGAGAACCTGAAGCAAGCACGTTCCGCGCTGGAGCGTCTGTATACGGCACTGCGTGGTCTGGATACGGATGTTGCCGTACAGGGTGGTGAAGCCTTCATTGAGCGCTTTACCACGGCGATGGATGATGACTTCAATACGCCTGAAGCTTACTCTGTGATGTTTGATATGGCGCGTGAGATTAACCGCCTGAAAGGTGAAGATCTGAAGGCGGCGTCAGCGCTCGGTGCTCAACTGCGCGCACTGGCTGAAGTGCTGGGACTGCTGGCGCAGGATCCTGAAACCTTCCTGCAAAGCAGTGCAAAGGCAGACGATGTGGCTGAGATTGAATCACTGATCCAGCAACGTCTGGATGCCCGTGCGGCGAAGGACTGGGCAGCAGCAGATGCCGCCCGCGATACGCTGACCGCCATGGGGATTATTCTTGAGGATGGCCCGCAAGGCACGACCTGGCGTCGTAAATAACCGTTTATCGGATCATTGGACAGCTGAGTGAAAAAGCCCTCTTGCGAGGGCTTTTTTGTGCGTGCTGATCGTATTCGTTATTCTGAGATCATTGGGTGGCAGGCGCTGTGACTACCCTGTCATCGGGGTGTGCGAGTTCGCTGCCGCAGTGTTTACAGAAGATGGCATCGGGCTCATGACCCGAACGGGAGCAGTTCATGCATTTCACCAGGGTTCGGTGCAACTGACTCTGATGGCCAATTTCAGCGGTGATAATGCCGGTGGGGATGGCAATGATGGAGTAACCCAGCAGCATAGTGAAAGAGGCGAGTGTTTTGCCGAGATCCGTCTGAGGCACCAGGTCACCATAACCTACAGTTGTTAAGGTCACTATGGCCCAGTAAATACTGTAAGGAATGCTGGTAAAACCATGTTCTGGTCCTTCAATCACAAACATAAGCGAGCCAAACACAGTGACCAGTATCGCGACTGTGGTGAAAAAGATAAAAATCTTGCGGCTGGATTGTAATAATGACCTCAGCAGCAAATTAGAATCCTGCAGATAGCGCACCAGCTTTAATACCCGAAATATGCGCATTACCCTCAGTAGCCGGATGACCATCAGGTAGTGCGCGGCCGGGAAAAAAAACACCAGATAGGTGGGTAAAATAGCCAGAAAATCGACCAGGCCGTAAAAACTTCGGGCATACGCAGTTGGCTTGGGAGAGCAGTACAGCCTGAGCAGATATTCAAGCGTAAAGATCAGTGTAAATCCCCATTCCATCAGGTAGAACACCTGTCCCCACTCCTGGCTTATCGGGCTGACAGACCCGAGCATCAGCACAATGATCGATGCCAGTATGGTCAGAATTAATGCAATATCAAATGCTTTGCCCGCCGGGGTGTGGGTGCCAAAAATAATGATATAAAGTCTTTCTTTTAGTGTTGAGTGGGACATAAATAACATCTGAGTGATTGAAAAATAAAGCATACTTAAGAGTCGCAACCTTTGCCAGAGCCATTTCCGCGCTGTGTGCACTTGCTGCCGGTAAGAGTTGATCTGGCTTGCAGCAGCAGGGCAGGGTCAGGTTGATTGCTCCTATCTCACTGTTTCTCTTTGTTATTATGATTTTTCCCACCAAATAAATGCGCTTTGTTGCTTATTGGTGGTAAAAAAGTCATACAATGACATTGTCGTTCTGAACCTTACTGGATTAGGCTTTATGTTGCGTGAATTCTACCCATAACGGGGTATTTGCCAGTAGCCGTTTGGGAAGTCAATCTGTTGCCTCATCATGAAATAAAATTACTAATATGAAATTTATATTCATGTTGTCTGATGTTTAACTATTTGTTTTGTGAATGGTTTTAATTGAATTGCCTTTTAAATAATTGATTTAATTTCTTTTTTGTTGATGGTTGTATCCTGGTGTCGTGTGCGCTTAGCATGATCCAGATCAAGCCTCACCTGACAATGAAGTCATAAAATCAGTTTTGAAAGCAATTTACTAAGTGTGCTCAATCGGTGATAAGCGCTCTCATGGCAAGGAATCAGAGACGTATCCTTACTAAAAAGTTTTCAATCTTAAAGTTAGGAGTTTGACTATGCCTGTAACGAATTTGGCAGAACTCGATGCAATGGTTGCCCGTGTAAAAGCCGCACAGAAGATTTTTGCCACCTACTCGCAGGAGCAAGTAGACAAGATTTTCCGTGCCGCCTCTCTGGCGGCAAACAATGCCCGTATTCCTCTGGCCCAGCAAGCCGTACAAGAGTCCGGTATGGGGATCGTTGAAGACAAGGTGATCAAAAACCACTTTGCCTCTGAATTTATTTACAACAAATACAAAGACGAAAAGACTTGCGGCATTCTGGAAGAGAATGACGAGTTCGGCACCATCACTATTGCAGAGCCTGTCGGTATTATCTGCGGCATTGTGCCGACGACAAACCCAACCTCAACCGCTATCTTCAAATCCCTGATTTCACTCAAAACCCGTAACGGTATTATTTTCTCTCCGCACCCACGGGCGAAAGAATCGACCAACGCTGCGGCAAAACTGGTGTTGGATGCCGCCGTCGCGGCTGGTGCACCGAAAGATATCATTGGCTGGATCGATCAGCCTTCGGTGGAATTGTCCAATGCCCTGATGAAGCACCCGGATCTTAATCTGATCCTGGCCACTGGTGGTCCGGGCATGGTGAAAGCCGCATACTCATCAGGCAAACCGGCCATTGGCGTCGGCGCAGGTAATGTGCCTGTGGTGATTGATGAAACGGCCGATGTAAAACGCGCGGTGGCATCTGTGCTGATGTCTAAGACATTTGATAACGGCGTGGTGTGTGCCTCAGAGCAGGCCGTGATCGTAATGGATGAAATTTATGACGAGGTGAAAGCGCGTTTTGCCAGCCATAAAGGGTATGTACTGAGCAAAGAAGAGGCCGATAAAGTCCGCAAAGTGATTTTGATTGAAGGCAGCCTGAATGCCGACATCGTCGGCCAGCCAGCGACAAAAATTGCTGAAATGGCAGGGGTGTCAGTGCCCTCGGATACTAAGGTGCTGATTGGTGAAGGTGAGGCCATCACGATCGATGAAGAGTTTGCCCACGAGAAACTGTCGCCAACCCTGGGGATGTTCCGTGCCAAAACCTTCGAAGATGCGGTAGATATGGCCTGCAAGATGGTTGATCTTGGCGGTATTGGTCATACCTCGGGCTTGTACACCAACCAGGATATCAATGAAGATCGCATTAAATATTTTGGCGATAAGCTGAAAACCGCGCGAATTCTGGTCAATATCCCGACTACTCATGGCGGTATCGGTGATCTGTACAACTTCAACATAGCGCCATCATTGACCTTGGGCTGCGGTTCATGGGGGGGGAACTCTATCTCTGAAAACGTCGGGCCTAAGCATTTGATTAACAAAAAAACAGTGGCGAAGCGAGCTGAAAATATGCTGTGGCACAAACTGCCTAAGTCGATCTATTTCCGCCGTGGCAGCCTGCCTGTGGCGCTGACGGATCTGGAAGATAAGAAACGTGCCTTTCTGGTGACCGACCGTTTCCTGTTCAACAACGGCTATGCCGATGAAGTGATGACGTTACTCAAAGCACAGGGCATCGATGTCCATGCTTTCTACGATGTGGAAGCCGACCCAACGCTGAGCGTCGTCAAGAAAGGTGCAGAAGCCATGAAGAGCTTCCAGCCTGATGTGATTATCGCACTGGGCGGCGGTTCACCGATGGACGCCGCGAAAATCATGTGGGTGATGTATGAGCATCCGGAAACCCACTTCGAAGAGCTGGCGATGCGCTTTATGGATATCCGTAAACGTATCTACAAATTCCCGAAAATGGGCAAAAAAGCAGAGTTGGTCTGTATTACAACCACTTCAGGGACGGGTTCTGAAGTGACGCCGTTTGCGGTTGTCACCGATGATGAGACAGGCGCAAAATACCCGCTGGCTGATTATGAGCTGACACCTCAGATGGCAATTGTCGATGCCAATCTGGTGATGAACATGCCAAAATCACTGACTGCGTTTGGTGGTTATGACGCAGTGACCCATGCGTTGGAAGCCTATGTCTCTGTGCTGGCAAACGAGTATTCTGATGGTCAGGCATTGCAGGCACTGCAACTGCTCAAGCAATACCTGCCTTCCAGCTATGCCAACGGGGCGAAAGACCCGGTTGCCCGCGAGAAAGTCCATAACGCGGCAACCATCGCCGGTATTGCATTTGCCAATGCGTTTCTGGGGGTGTGTCACTCCATGGCGCACAAGATTGGTGCCGAGTTCCATATTCCGCATGGTCTGGCAAATGCCTTGTTGATCGCGAATGTGGTGCGTTATAACGCGAACGACAATCCAACCAAGCAGACGGCTTTCTCTCAGTACGACCGCCCGCAAGCTCGTCGTCGCTATGCCGAAGTGGCCGATCACCTGGGCCTTTCTCAGCCCGGCGACCGTACCGCACAGAAAATTGAGCGCCTGCTGAGCTGGCTGGATGAACTGAAAGACGATTTGGATATTCCTAAGTCCATTCAGGCAGCAGGGGTGTCAGAATCTGACTTCCTGGCGAAACTGGATGAACTGGCTGTTGAAGCCTTTGATGATCAGTGTACCGGCGCGAACCCGCGTTATCCGCTGATTGCAGAGCTGAAAGAGGTACTGCTGGCTTCTTATTACGGAAAGGCGTATGTCGAAGGTGACACCTTTGAAGGCACGACTGTCATTAAGAAAAATGCAGATCAAAAACCTGCAGAGGTCATTCGGGTAGTACCGGCGGCAAAAAGCAAAAAGGTTGCTGCTAAGGCTTGATAACCAATCAATTGAGTGAAACAAAAACCCGCCATCTGGCGGGTTTTTTTATGCCGTCTGATACATCACTGCCTGCGGCGTGAGTGATTGCGAGGGCACTGACCGGACTCGCTGATGCGACAGGGGGATCAGACCACTTCCGCTTCAATCATTCTGCCGTTGAAATAGTCATTCGAGACTATGTACTCAGCGCTACGGGCAATTTCATACTGCATTGGCAGGCTGAGCAGGGTACTGGGTGGCAGATCATGCCGCTCATCAAAAATCAGCGGGAACACGCCACCGACACGAATCTTGTATTGCGCCAGCTCTTTGGACCAGCTTTGAGTAAAGCCCGCCAGCATGGCTTTGGAGCTACTGCTCAAAGGTACGGGGTTATCCGGCCGGCAAGCGGCTAAATTGATAATCACACCGGACTGATGATGTTCGCGCATGTAGCTTGCGGTTTGTTTGCCAAAGGAAAGAAATGCCGATGTGCCTTCTGTCATGAGCTGGCAGAATTCTTCAACCGAAGTCTGGGTTAAGAGCATGGGGATATCAATACCCAGCCAGCAGTTAATCAGTACATCGATTTTTCCGTATTGCTCGTGAACCGCATTAATGGCACTGGCGATAGTGGCTTCTTTATTATCGGAAAGACAAAGGGCATAGCACTCACTGCCTTTGGCTAAGCATTCCTGATGGTTAATGTGTAATCGTTCACTGTCTGTATCTACCAGGGCAATCCGTGCGCCTAATGAGGAGAAATGGAACGATGCAGCTTTTCCTAATGGGCAGCCTGCAGCAGTAATAAGAATAACTGAGTCTGCAATATTCATAGCGCAATCTTCCTATATGTGGATACCTAGAAGTCGTAACAGCAATGACGGTTTTAACCAACTTCACCCTAACTATTCAATAAACGAATAACACTCCATTAGTGTTAAATCTTAGTTAAGTCCGCAGGTAAAGCGGCATTGAATTGTTTGGCATATGACACTTGTCACGAAATTTAGTACTTTGTGAGATGTCGCGAAAAAATTTCTTAATTGACTGAAAAATAACGAAAAGAAAAGGTGATGGTGATCAGCAGACCTTAGCAACGGCGCCATACATTTCAGCGGAACGTTTGGCCCGGATAAGATTCAGGTAGAGATCCTGCGGGGACCCTTTAATGGGCTCCGGCTGGGTGGGCGGCAGGCGGCGGCGCTCATGCCCAGACAAGTTATGGTACAGCTCTTCAGGCAAACCTTTAGTGTCCTGAGGAGGAAACGTCATCGCGATGGGTTGCAGCGAGCTGAGTAAGCGGGTCGCGGAAAGCCCGCCATAATGGAATGCTCGTGACTGCTCCGCCCCGCGAGGATAGCAGAACTCGGATGTCGACAGCGGCGGCGGGTCTTGCAACTCGAAATAGGAGCGCAGTTGCTCTTCCGTGGTCGCAGGCGGCAGGGGTTTTTCGGTCGGTGTGGTTTCCAGATAATCCGGCGATAACATAGCCAGCATCAGTGCGAAGTCAGATCGGCGTCCCTGCTCAACCGCGCGGTTGAGCTGGTTACCAAGCTGCACTTCATTGATAAGCTGTGCTTTGTCTATGGTATGGATTTGCATGGAGTCCGACAGAAATTAAAACCAGTGTTATCTCTATCGGACAGTCAGTGAAAATCTTTAGCGGGATTGGCTATCAGATGGCTAATTATTAACCGATTGATTCAATGGCGTTCTTCATGCGCGATAGCGCCAGCTCTAAAGTCTGGCGGGTACAGCCAAAATTCATCCTGACAAATCCGGCATCGCCAAAATCAGCACCAGGCGAGAAGCCAACACCGGCAGCTTCGAAGAAGGCATGCGGGTTTGCTACAGGCAGGCCGGAGGCATCAATCCAGGCCAGATAGGTTGCTTCAATCGGATGCAGTGTGAGCCCCGGCATGCTGTTAACGGCTGTCATCAGTCTGTCTCTGTGCTGACGCAGATAGTGGAGCTGACTGTCGAGCCACGGCTGGCAATCACGGTACGCGGCCTCGGCGGCCGTATAGGCCAGCACATTGACCTCAGGTACTATACCGGCCCGTGTACGGTTGAAACGGCGTCGTAACTCGAAACTCGGAATGATGGCCATTGATGCGCCAAGGCCGGCAATGTTAAAGGTCTTGCTCGGTGCTATCAGGGTGATGGAGCGCTGTGCGGCATCGTCATCCAGACTGGCATAGGGAATATGGCGGGCGTTCTCATTGAGGATCAAATCGCAGTGGATTTCATCGGAACAGACATACAGGTCATGCTTTTTGGCAAAGCTGTGCAGCGCCTCCAGCTCCTGACGTGTGTAGACGGTACCGCCGGGATTTAAAGGGTTACAGAACAGTAACAGCTTGCTGTCGGCCGGGATCTCTGTCGCCGCTAAATCCAGCAGCCAGCGCCCTTGCTGCAATGTCACGGGGGAGTAGGCCAGAGGTCGTGAAGCGTATTTTGCCGCGCTGAAAAATTTCGGGTATACCGGCTTTGGACTGACGACCGCCTGATGTTGCTCGGTACAGGCGCGAACCGCCAGATTGAGACCACAGACCAGACCGGGTAGATAAACAATCCATTCCGGTTTGATCTGCCAGTTATAGAGGGTCGCCATGCGCTCAACGAGCAATTCGCTGAGCGATGCAGGCACAGAACCATAACCAAAGACGCCGTGATCGACATGCTGGTGGAGGGCGTGTGTAATCGCATCCGGTACTCTGAAGTCACTGTCTGCCACCCACATTGGCAGGACATCCTGTCCCTGATACTTCAGCCATTTTGTACTGTTGCTCTTGGTGCGATCCACCGGCTGGTCAAATAAACGCAGGATCTCTGACATAGGCTCTCCAATAACCAGTTGAAATCAATGAATATGATGACTGAGCTATTATGCGCCTAATTGGCCTGAAGAAGAAAGCCCCGGCCTGAAGCCGGGGTGCCTGTGATGATCAGAACTGTGGTTTAGCACCAAACTGCTCGGCGGCATACGCGACGCGTTCAGCCGGAGTTGGCATCTTGGATGGTGTGCCCAGACTTTCGATGTGATGAAGGCGCGGCAGCAATCCGCAGCCATTGGCGGTCTGAATGGCAAGACCCGGACGGGCATTCAGCTCCAGTACCATAGGGCCTTTGATTTTATCCAGCACCATGTCAGTACCCAGATAGCCCAGTCCGGTCATTTCCCAGGCACTGGCTGCCAGTTCCAGCAGTTTAGGCCAGTTGGGAACGGACAGCTCGCTGAGTAAGCGTTCCGTGTCCGGGTGGCGTTCGACCGGCAGGTTAAACTGCACTGCACGAACGGCTTTGCCTGAAGCGATATCAATACCGACTCCGACGGCTCCCTGGTGAAGGTTCGCTTTGCCGTCAGAGGCAGCGGTAGAACAACGCATCATGGCCATGACAGGGTAACCTTTAAACACGATGACGCGTATATCCGGTACACCTTCAAAGCTGAACCCGTCGAAGACATTATCAAACTGGATCAGGTTTTCAACCATGGCAACATCATTTTTGCCGCCGAGCGAAAACAGTCCGGCCAGGGTATTGGTGATGTGTCTTTCAACATCTTGTTTATTAATCACAGCCCCTGACGGTTTAGTGTATAAACCGTTTTCATGCTTGATAATGACAAGAATGCCTTTCCCGCCAGAGCCCTGGGCCGGTTTGATAACAAAGCCCGGCCAGTCTCGCACCATGTCGTGAATCTCTTTGACATGCACCTGGCTTCTTATCACGCCGATCAGCTCAGGTACGGTGGCTCCCGCACGCTGGGCGATGATCTTGGTTTTCAGCTTATCATCGACAAGCGGATACAGACTGCGGTCGTTGTAGCGGCCGATATAGCTGTGATTGCGCTTATTCATGCCCATAATGCCGCGTTCGCGCAGACGCCATGGCGTGGTATAACGCGATAAAAACATGGCTTAATCCTCCGCTAACGGCTTAAAGCGTTTTAGCTCACTCAGGCGGTAGCCTGTGTAGTTACCCAGCATCAGGATCATTGCCATGATAATCAGTTGCAGTCCGATGAAGTTAAAGGTTAAGTGACGAACCAGATCATTGGTCATGACCAGATACACTATAATGGCCGTTAACAGCGAGCCGCCACCCTGAATAAAGACTTCTTTTGCCCCTTCTTCTTCCCACAGGATCGACATACGCTCAATCGTCCAGGACAGGATGATCATCGGGAAGAAGGTGATAGTCAGGCCTTCCACCAGGCCAATCTTGAAGGCCACCACAGTGAAGATCGAAATAATGAGTATCACCGTCACTATAACGGCGGATATTCGGGCCACAAGCAGCAAGTTCAGCCGTGATAAGTAACTGCGTATGATTAAACCTGTACCAACGATCAGCAGAAAACCCAGCACACCGGTGATCAGCTGAGTCTGCACAAAAGCCACTGCAATCAGTACCGGCATGAAAGTCCCTGAAGTTTTCAGGCCTACAATGACCCTGAGGAAGACCACGATCAACGCGCCTATCGGTACCAGCATGATCGTTTTGAACATCGCCTGCTCTTCAATAGGCAGACTGTGTATTGAGAAGTTCAGCAGATCTTCAGCCTGGACTTTTTCACGGGTTGCCTGCTGCGGAGTAATATCCTGCGAAATAATTGAGAAGCTGATATTGGAGTTACGGCCACCTATGACATCCAGCAGGGAGTGACCTTGCTGATTCCAGACCAGCACATCGTTAGGTTTACCTTCCTGTCCCGTCTGCGGGTCAAATAAGTGCCATTTCTCGCCGCCCCAGACTTCCACCATAGGGCTGATGCTTTGGCGGCGGCGGCCATCTTCGAGCTGCAAGCCACCAACGATGCGGGAATTTATTCCTTCCATCGAGAGTAGAAAAACCACCACATTTTCCCGCGGAAACGCATTGAGCAGCAAGGAGGCATTTTGGTTATTTCTGTCATTGAGCTGTTTCAGAATTTCCCGGGTCAGCGTCAGATTGTCCGCCGACAGGGTTCTGGCCTGAGCCAGCATGGCTTTGGCTGCCGTTTCCTGAGGGCTATCCAGGCTGGGGGCTTCAGGCTTACCTCTGGGTTTATCCGTCGAAAAGCTGGCCAGTGGATCGACAAGCATCTGGGTTTTGTAATACAGCACCTGTTTGCCGGATGCCTGACGAATTGACCATTCCGCCCGGCGTCCCTGATCGGTATCAATCAGGGCGACTCCATAGCCAGGTGATGAGGTACTTTCGTCGATTTGGGTGAAGCCCTGCTGTGATTCCGGTGCGGCCATTGATACTTTAACCGGTTTGCCGATGGCATCAAACTCCACTCTGGCTTCCAGTTCCCACAAGGCGCGCTCTTCGCCTGGTGTCCAAGGCACACCGTAAATATCATGGCGATAGAGACTGAGCGCTGTCCCGGCAATGACGAGCAAGGTGATGAGAAAATAAAACGGAATTCTTGACGTCATGACAACCTCTAATTTTTCCTTTATTGGTTGAAGCAAACGAAACGATGAAAACGAAAATGGGGCAATGACAAGCAGTCATGCCCCAAGCTGAAAACGGTTATCGCCCTTGGATAAATTGTTTACCGACATCAACCAGTGCGACGTCTTTAAAGAACTCCCGCCCAAGCAACACCGGGTATGTCATTTGCGTTCGGTCTGCCAGGGTAAACTGTGCTTTCTCATGCAGTTTGCCAAGTTTAAGCCACATCTCAACCACCGGGCGTCGTTCGGTATCATCGGCGGAAGACTGGCGGATTTTCACCCAGCGGACAATCGGGGCTTCCACGATCTGGTCGGCTGGCTGATTCTCTTCTCCGCTGTGGCTGAGATTGAATTTGGCCCACTGTTTGCCATCCCGTTCAAAGATCTGGACATCCAGTGCGTTGATCGAAGACGTTGTCGCACCCGTGTCAACCCGTGCTTTAAAAAAGGATTGCACTGAGTCCAGCCATATCCATTCTTCTTCACCCAGGATAACTTTGCCATGGGCAGTTTTAGGATCGATATCAATAGTTTTTTGTGGTACCGGCACTATTTTTTTCTCAACAATGACTTCAGGTTTAGGCGATGAAACAGAAGCAACTTTATTCAGTTCTTCTGACATTGATGATAGCTCTTTTTCTAACTTAGCAATGTTTTCATTTTGTTCGTTTATTTGTTGCGACATACGATTAAGACGAAAATGAACATTGGTTTCCATCATTTCAATCGCAGTCAGTGTATTCGTTTCCCGCTGCGGGCTGGGTTCGGTTTTCAGCATTGAGCAGCCGGAAATAAATGTCAATGCAATAAAGGTTACGCTGCGGCCAAGCATGCTCACTCCCAAAAGTGGATATAGTGTAATTCTTAGTTTTTCTTTAGGGGGCCGTAGTTTAGCGTACAAAAAAGGATGCGGGTAGCACCCTTTTGTTAACACTTAGTCAGGATTTACGGCGACCAGCACAGCGCGCCGGGGGGCCGGGTAGCCTTCTATCGTCTTTGACGGGTCTTGCGGATCGAGATATTCCGGCAGTGAATTATTTGTCATCCAGTCGGTAGAACGTTGCTCATCGGTGGTGGTGACACTTTCATCAACAATCCGTACATCGACAAAGCCGCTTTTCTCCAGCCAGACTTTCAGGGCTTTGGCGGAGGGGAAAAAGTAGACGTTATGCATCTGAGCATAACGGTGACCCGGCACCAGCACCGCATTTTCATCGCCTTCAATCACTAAGGTTTCTAACACCAGTTCACCGCCTTTGCGCAGCTGGTTTTTCAGTTGCAATAAGTGATCAAGCGGCGAGCGGCGGTGATAGAGCACACCCATACTGAAGACGGTATCAAACGCTTTCAGTTCCGGCAGTTGTTCGATGCCCAGCGGTAGCAGGTAGGCACGCTCATCCTGGCCCATCAGGCGACGGATTGCCTCGAACTGGATCAGGAACAGGTTCGAAGGATCGATCCCGACCGTCAGTGCGGCCCCTTCACCCAGCATACGCCACATGTGATAGCCGTTGCCGCATCCGACATCCAGCACTTTCCGGTGCCTGAGCGGAGAGATGTGCGGCAGAACGCGATCCCATTTCCAGTCGGAACGCCATTCGGTGTCGATGTGAATACCGTGGATATGGTACGGGCCTTTGCGCCAGGGATGCAGCAGACGCAGTAAGCTTTCCAGGCGTTTTTGCTCGCCATCGGCAACCGGTACTTCATTCATGACACTGACTTGGGTTTTCAGGTCGATAAAGTCCGGCTTATCGGCAGGAAACTTTTTCAGCGCCCGAACCCAGCGGGCCATGTCGCCGTGCTGGGCCGTTTCCCAGTCGGATAATTGCTGCGGCAAAATGTTAAGCCAGGGACGCAGTTGCTCGTCATTGGCTAATAAGCGATAGAATTCTGAAAAGCTAAACATGGAGCGTCAAAGTTACCTTAAATTCGTTAATTACTTGATGGCAAACATAGAGCCGAAGTTGAAGCACTGGAACCAGACTTCTACGCTGCGAAAGCCAATATCGGACAAACGCTCACGGTGGGCCGGAATGCTGTCCGGGCGCATGACATGCTCAATGGCGCTGCGTTTCTGGCTGATTTCCAGCTCGCTGTAGCCGTTGGCGCGTTTGAAATCGTGATGCAGATCGATCAGCAATTCGTGTGCCTGGCCATTCTCAAAGACATATTTTTCAGACAGGATCAGAATGCCGCCCGGACGCAGGCCGGCATAGATCTTTTCCAGTAACTGGCGGCGATCTTCCGGTGCCAGAAACTGCAGGGTGAAATTCAGCACCACCACCGAGGCATTGTGAATATCCACATCGCGGATATCCGCTTCAATAATCTCGGCAGGGGTATCGGAACGGTAAGCGTCAATATGCAGACGGCAGCGTTCCACCATGGCGCGTGAGTTGTCGACACCGATGATCTTGCAACCGGGCTGTTTGATATGACGACGCATGGACAGCGTGGCAGCACCAAGCGAACAGCCCAGATCATAAATCGTGGAATCCGGCATCGCAAAGCGCTCGGCCAGCATGCCGATGGCGGAGATGATATTGCTGTATCCCGGTACAGAGCGTTGGATCATATCCGGAAATACTTCGGCGACGCGTTCGTCAAAGGTAAAATCACCCAACTTATCGATCGGGGCGGCGAACAAATTGTCGTGGCCAGCCATTATCTCTTCCTCACACCTGATATCTGAATCTCGCACGGTTCCTTCCGGCATACCTCGCCGCACGGCGATTTATGGCTATGGGGAGTCCTTCTCCCGCTGAAAAGGCGCGTATTGTAGATAAAATAACGCCAGTTGTCTTGTGGATTTACAGGGCAGGTCAGGCAGGGTTCAGAGCAGTGACACCTGGTCGCCACCTTGCGGCAATTTCAGCTCGGGCAGGTGCCACGCAGTGTCAGCCAGTTGTTGTGCCAGCTGGTGATGAAGCCGGACGGCCAGTTCCGGGGCAAAGTCGTTGTCGGGCGTATGAATGAACAGATAAGGCTGGCGGCCTTCACTCAGCCATAAGGGTAGACGTTGTAACCAGTTGGCAAAAAAGGGATCGTTGGCATCAAGATCCGGATGACCAATGAAACGCACCACAGGGTGCATGGCGGTTGCAATGGCGTGAACCGGCACTCTGGGTTTTTTCTGGTGGGCATCAATAACCGCCTCGCTGGTGGCGGGGGCCGAAAAAACCGGGCGAGTGTCCATGATAATACGGTTGGCCTGGTGCTCGATAAGCAACCGGTTTAGCGCTTTTTCTTCTGCGCCTTTGCTGAAAAAGGCCGGATGACGGACCTCAACCCCAACCGTCAGATCTGACGGCAGCTGTTTAAGAAAAGCGGAGAGCGCAGGCAGCTCTGCCGGTCCGAAGCTGGCGGGCAGTTGAATTTTCCAGATGCCGGTTTTTTCCGCCACAGGGGCCATGACATGGAAAAATTCACCCAACTGGCCCTGGCAGTGCATCAGCTTATATTGATGGGTAATGGTTTTTGGCAGCTTGAAGGTGAATAAAAAATCGTCCGGTGTGGCATCAGCCCAGTTCTGTACTGTGGCCGGCCTGGGTGTGGCATAGAAGGTGGTATTACCTTCGACAGTGGAGAAGGTTTCTGCGTACCGGCTCAACCTTTCTGTGGTAGGACAGCCGCGGCCGTAGAGGCTACGTTGCCAGGGCGCATGTGACCACATTGCCATGCCAATCTTAAGGGGGGAAGAAAAGGGCATTGAAAAACCTTAGTGAATACTTTTTATCCGTCTGGATAAGGGGCTTAGCTGACATTGTGGAGAATATCCCGCCATCTGGTCAACATTCGCGACTGGAATCAGGCTATTTTGCTTGATTTACGCCAGAGGTTTTTCCTACAGTGGTGTTTTTCATTTATAATACCGCGTTATTTTTATTTCGGACGTCAGTCGGGCTGCAGCCGGACACTGAAGATGGCCGAAACTGGCACAGTTGGTGTCTGTCATACCATTTTGGGCGGACACACAGGATTGTAAGTAAACAGATCGGGAAATTCTTATGCGCACCCAATATTGTGGTCACCTGAACAAGTCCCATGCGGGACAAACCGTTGAGCTTTGCGGCTGGGTAAACCGCCGTCGTGATTTAGGCGGTCTTATTTTCATTGATATGCGAGATCGTGAAGGTATCGTTCAGGTAGTGGTTGACCCGGATATGAAAGATATTTTCGAGGTAGCGAACCAACTGCGCAATGAATTCTGTATCCGTCTGACCGGTGAAGTGCGTCAGCGTCCGGACAGCCAGGTCAACAAAGACATGGCGACCGGTGAAGTGGAAGTGATTGCCAAAGGCCTGGAAATCATCAACCGCTCCGATGTGCTGCCGCTGGACTTCAACCAGAAGAACACCGAAGAGCAGCGCCTGAAATTCCGCTATCTGGACCTGCGTCGTCCGGAAATGAGCGACCGTATCAAACTGCGTGCGAAAGCATCCAGCTTCGTGCGCCGTTTCCTGGATGAAAACGGCTTCCTGGATATTGAAACACCTGTCCTGACCAAAGCAACACCGGAAGGTGCCCGTGACTATCTGGTGCCGAGCCGAGTGCACAAAGGCAGTTTCTACGCATTGCCTCAGTCACCACAGCTCTTTAAGCAGCTGCTGATGATGTCTGGTTTTGACCGTTACTATCAAATCGTCAAATGTTTCCGCGACGAAGATCTGCGTGCTGACCGTCAGCCTGAATTTACCCAGATCGATATTGAAACCTCGTTCATGACCGCCGATCAGGTGCGTGCCGTGACTGAGCGCATGGTCACCGAGATGTGGAAAGAGCTGCTGAACGTGGATCTGGGTACTTTCCCTGTCATGAAGTACGAAGAAGCGATGCGCCGTTACGGATCGGACAAGCCTGATCTGCGTAACCCGCTGGAGCTGGTAGACGCTGGTGATATCCTGAAAGATGTCGACTTCAAAGTCTTTGCCGGCCCTGCCAATGATCCTAAAGGCCGTGTGGCTGTTCTGCGTGTACCGGGCGGTGCTGAGCTGTCTCGTAAGCAAATTGACGAATACACCAGCTTTGTCGGTATTTACGGTGCAAAAGGCCTGGCATGGATGAAGGTCAATGACCGCGCAGCCGGTTTTGACGGCGTGCAGTCACCTGTGGCGAAATTCCTGAACCAAGACATAGTGGCCCAGCTGCTGGAGCGCACTCAGGCTGAATCCGGCGATATTCTGCTCTTTGGTGCTGATCGCAAGAATGTGGTCGACGAAGCGATGGGCGCTCTGCGTCTGAAGCTGGGTAAAGACCTGAAACTGACTGACGATTCGGCATGGGCACCTCTGTGGGTGGTTGACTTCCCGATGTTCGAAGAAGACGAAGAAGGTAATCTGCATGCGATGCACCACCCGTTCACCTCGCCGCTGAATATGACCGCGGAAGAGCTGGCGGCCAATCCTGCAACAGCAGTCTCCAATGCCTACGATATGGTACTGAATGGCTACGAAGTGGGCGGGGGTTCTGTGCGTATTCACAACGCAGACATGCAGGCGGCTGTGTTCAACATTCTGGGTATTGACGCGCAAGAGCAGCAACTGAAATTCGGCTTCCTGCTGGACGCACTGAAATTCGGTACGCCGCCGCATGCGGGTCTGGCGTTTGGTCTGGATCGTCTGGTAATGCTGCTGTGCGGCACTGAGAATATCCGTGACGTGATTGCCTTCCCGAAAACCACGGCGGCAGCATGTCTGATGACAGATGCGCCAAGCCTGGCTAATCCTGCCGCTCTTGAGGAGCTGGCAATTGCGGTGAAACTGGCTGCAAAAGACGAACAAAATACCGAAGCCTGATTAATCAGGTTTATCCGGGCTGGCAGCTCTGCCAGCCCGATCACTCTTCAAGACATTGCAGTATGCTTCATACCATCTGATGTACGATCTCTCGCCGTGTTCTGAACAGTGATCAGCGCCTCCCAGTGACGCAGAGCTGGGACAACACCCTCTATAAATCCGGAGCATTGTTATGGCAGGTCATAGTAAGTGGGCCAACATCAAACACCGTAAAGCGGCGCAAGACGCCAAGCGTGGCAAAATTTTCACCAAGCTAATCCGAGAAATCGTGGTGTCGACCAAAGAAGGCGGCCCTGAAACGGAAAGCAACCCGCGTCTGCGGGCTGCTGTTGATAAAGCGCTGTCCAACAACATGACGCGTGACACCATCAACCGTGCCATCAGCCGTGGTGCCGGCGGTGAAGGTGACGACAACATGGAAACCGTGATTTACGAAGGATACGGCCCTGGCGGTACCGCTGTGATGGTTGAATGCATGACAGACAACCGCAATCGCACGGTATCCGGTGTGCGCCATGCGTTCAGCAAAGCAGGCGGTAATCTGGGCACAGACGGTAGCGTTAATTACCTGTTCGAGAAAAAAGGGGTGATTTCCTACGCGCCTGGGCTGGATGAAGACGCCGTCATGGAGGCGGCACTGGAAGGGGGGGCCGATGATGTTGAAACCAATGATGACGGTTCTATCGATGTCTACACCACACCGGCGGATTTTGGCCCGGTGAGAGACGCGCTGGACAGTGCCGGGTTCGAAGCCCAGAACGCGGAAGTGACTCTGGTGCCATCAACCAAGGCCGAGCTGGACGCGGACACTGCACCAAAACTGCTGCGTCTGATTGATGCGCTGGATGATCTTGATGATGTGCAGGAGGTATACCATAACGGGGATATCTCTGACGAAGTGGCGGAACAGTTGTAATATTAATGGCCATTATTTTAGGGATAGACCCAGGCTCCAGAATCACGGGATACGGTGTTATCCGTCAGGTGGGCAGGCAACTTGAATATCTGGGCAGTGGGTGTATCCGCACCAGCTGTGATGATATTCCGGGCCGGCTGCATCAGATTTATGCCGGGGTCACCGAGGTGATCACTCAGTTTCGTCCCGATGACTTTGCCATCGAAGAAGTCTTCATGGGTAAAAATGCCAATTCTGCACTGAAACTCGGGCAGGCTCGCGGCAGTGCGATTGTCGCAGCCGTCAACGCCCATATCCCTGTCAGCGAATATGCGGCCAGATTGATTAAACAGGCGGTGGTTGGCAAAGGCAGTGCCGATAAGGTACAGGTTCAACATATGGTCTGCCATATGCTGAAATTACCGGGTAAGCCTCAGGCAGATGCGGCCGATGCTTTGGCGGTGGCTATCTGTCATGCCCATACCCACAAAACCCTGGTGGCGATGGCGGGTCAGGCTTCTGGCTCTAAACGGGGACGATACAGATAGTCACGCGCTGTTAAGTCGCACTGCCAATATCCCTGTCAGGCATGCGTTCTGTTGGACGGATCAAAAAAAGCAGCCTTGTGCTGCTTTTTTCTTTGTTAATTCATTGTTAACTGAATATAGTGGTCGGAGCTGTTGGATAGTTCATATATAACAATGACAAGGATAACAAAATGTCCCCAGTCGCTTTTTGGCGCGGCCTGTTTTTACCCTCTTCACATCAGTGGCAGGAAGAGCAAGTCCGCCTGGTTGATACCCTGCTATTTTTCACCCTTATATCGTTTTTCGTCGGCCTGTACAGCTGGATAAAGTGGTCGAGTCACGCCCATACCAGTTTGATTATTACTTCTATTACGCTCATCGGATGCGAAATACTGGCCGGTTTGACTGTACGCTGGCTGAAACAGATTGAGCTCGCGGTCAATCTGGGGTTTCTGGGCATGGTCGTCCATGCTGTGAATATCGTGTATCAGAGTGGCGGTATTGTCGTCTCCACTCAGGCATTCTGGATGCCGCTGCTGATTGTGGCTTTTTTTCTGGCGGCCAAACCGGTCACAGCCATGATCTGGAGTGCACTGGTGGTGGTGATCTCTGGCTGGATGATAAAGGAATCGCTGGCCGGTCACGATTTTCCTCACCTGGTACTGACACCGGCAGCAGAACGGCTGGAAACCTGGTCTGGCTTATT
This sequence comes from Photobacterium halotolerans DSM 18316, assembly GCF_000425165.1. Classification (GTDB taxonomy): domain Bacteria; phylum Pseudomonadota; class Gammaproteobacteria; order Enterobacterales; family Vibrionaceae; genus Photobacterium; species Photobacterium halotolerans. Next base: position 315,711 of record NZ_KE384321.1, on the reverse strand, counting down.
ACTGCCTTTGATAGTGATAGGTCTCGCTCAGGCCTTTACCGTGCGTCAGCGAGAAGCCGCGCTGGTGAAGTCGTCAGAGGCGGAACGGGCCAGTTATACATTGGCAGAGCAAGCCAAAAAGGGGGAGCAGGTGCTGAGCGGCATTATGGAGCGTGCCAGTGCTAACGCCAGCCAGCTGGCACAGTTAGCCGATGATTTGGAACAGCAGTCTGATGCACTGCATCATCAGGTAAAAGATCTCAATCAAAACTGCCTGTCGCAGGCCAGTGCGGCAGAGCAGATGAGTCAGCAACTCGGGCAGATGACAGAAGGGCTGGATGAATCCGACCGTTCCGTAACCGAATTGCGCCAGCGCAGCCGGACGATAGAAACGCAGGCCCAGCACAGCTCGGCATCACTGAATGCCTCGACCGAAGCTATCGCCCGCATCCTGCACAGTAATAATGAAGTCATGTCGGCCGCAGAGCTGATCACCGCCGTTGCCGAACAGACCAATCTGCTGGCACTGAATGCGGCGATTGAAGCCGCGCGAGCCGGGGAGTCGGGACGAGGGTTTGCCGTGGTCGCCGATGAAGTCCGTAAACTGTCTGCAAAAAGTAATGCCTCCGCCACAGAGATCCGCAGCTTGCTGGAAAAAAGTAAAAATGAAGTGCAGCAGGGACAAAAAGTCATTCATGCCACGGCGTCCGAGCTGGGCGGCATTATTGCCGAGATCACAGGTTTGTCTGAGGATGTTAACCGACTGGCCGATACCCTGGGCATTCAGGTCCAGTCACTGAAAGAGCTCAATCAGGCCAGTACCGAAGTGGCGCACAGCGTGGTGCAGACCAACCAGGTCTCGGATCAGGTGGCCCAGCAGGGTGCCGAGCTGGCCAACCGGGTCGAAACATTAAAAGGACTCGCCGACAGCCTCAATGCGCTGGTGTCACGGCATCAGGTTTGATCTTGTCTGTCATTTGTTGTGACATCCTGATAAAGCGCTGGATATCCATCCAGCGCTTTATTATGCTAGAGCCAATTTAATTTGCGAGATAGAGGCAAGGCAGTGATTGGCCGATTACGAGGAATCATAGTAGAAAAACAGCCACCGGAAGTGGTAATTGAAGCCGCCGGAATCGGATATGAAGTTCAGATGCCGATGAGCTGTTTTTACGAATTGCCGCAAACGGGGCAGGAAGTCACCATAGCCACCCATTTTGTGGTGAGAGAAGACGCCCAGCTGCTGTATGGTTTCAATAAGAAAAGTGAGCGGGATTTGTTTCGCGAAGTCATCAAAGCCAACGGTGTCGGGCCTAAACTGGGTTTGGCTATCCTGTCTGCGTTGACGGCCAGCCAGTTTGTGCTTTGTGTGGAAAATGAAGATATTTCTACCTTAGTGAAGATCCCCGGCGTAGGTAAGAAAACGGCAGAACGCCTGCTGGTTGAAATGAAAGACCGCCTGAAAGGCTGGGGCGAGGGCGATCTCTTTACACCTGCACTGGATACCGCAGCCAGCCAGGCACAGTCTGCCGCTTCCGATAAGAACCGGGCGGAAGATGAAGCGGTGAGCGCCCTGATAGCGCTGGGCTATAAACCTCAGCAGGCTTCTAAAGTGGTGGCTCAGGTTGCTCAGGATGGTATGCCAAGTGAAGCCATTATCCGTGAAGCCCTGCGCTCCATGGTGTAAGTGAGATTGTATGATAGAAGCTGATCGCCTGGTGTCGGGAAGTTATCCGGTTAACCGCGAAGAAGAGGTCATTGACCGTGCCATCCGCCCGAAATTACTGCAGGATTATCAGGGCCAGGACCATGTCCGGGGCCAGATGGAAATTTTTATTCAGGCCGCGAAACTGCGTGCTGAAGCGCTCGATCATCTGCTGATTTTTGGCCCGCCCGGATTGGGTAAAACGACACTGGCTAACATTGTGGCAAACGAAATGGGCGTCAGTATCCGTACCACGTCAGGCCCAGTGCTGGAAAAGGCCGGTGATCTGGCGGCATTATTGACCAACCTTGAAGAAAATGACGTGCTCTTTATCGATGAGATCCATCGTCTCAGCCCTCAGGTGGAAGAGGTGCTCTATCCGGCGATGGAAGATTATCAGCTCGATATCATGATTGGTGAAGGGCCGGCGGCACGGTCTATCAAGATAGATCTGCCCCCTTTTACTCTGGTGGGTGCGACAACGCGTGCCGGCTCGCTGACTTCACCGCTGCGTGACCGTTTCGGGATTACCCAGCGGCTCGAATATTACAAAGTTGCTGATCTGCAGGATATTGTTCAGCGCAGCGCCCGGTGCCTCGGGCTGTCTATGGTGCCGGAAGGGGCGCTGGAGATTGCACGCCGTGCCCGTGGCACGCCGCGTATTGCGAACCGGCTGTTACGGCGCGTACGGGATTTTGCGGAAGTGAAAAGTGATGGCCACATCAGTGAAGAAGTGGCGAGTCAGGCGCTGGATATGCTGGATGTGGACAGCAGTGGCTTTGATTATATGGATCGAAAACTGCTGATGGCGATTATTGATAAATTCATGGGTGGTCCGGTCGGACTGGACAATCTGGCGGCCGCTATCGGAGAAGAAAAGGATACGATAGAGGATGTGCTTGAACCCTATTTGATCCAACAGGGCTTTTTGCAGCGCACACCCAGAGGGCGGATCGCGACGCATCGCGCCTATCTGCACTTTGGTTTGGATATCCCGAACAGCTGAGATGACAGATAACCAAATGTTAAAAACGGAGCCCAAGGCTCCGTTTTTGTTTGTTTTTTACGCATGGTGATTTCGGCTAAACCCGGCTGAGTATTCTAATATCCTTAACATTTCCCTGCTGAGTTTGTGGGCCATACGGGTTAAATCCCAACGACGTCAAAGCCTGAATGCTGGCAAAAAGCCGAAATAATTGAAGCTGGTCAGACGTGGCGGATTTTTCTCTCAGGCCTGGGCTGGGAAGCGATTGTTTAAAACTTGGACATTGATTCAGCAACCACACCGGGAAATGTTAATAGGAATATCTTCCTCTTCGCTTAAGCGTCACAGTTGTTGTGTCTGCCTGTGTGGTGATACCTGCATTGTGAAGTCGTCGTCCTTTTTGTCTTTTGGGTTAGAATAAGTAATCCAAATGTCTGATAGGTTTTATTTTAATTGCACTGTTTTTACGCTGGTTTATTGGTGTTGCCTGCTGTGTTCAATCCATTTTTACCCCGCAGCTTTACTGAGAAAATTTACCCGTTTTTTGTTGTGGATTTATCGTTTTTCAACGTGATTAAATTTGCATTTTTCGTAACTTTATAAGTGAAAAATCACATTTATTTAAAGTGTTAGCTACAAAACTATGCAATTAAGAGAAGTTTGATCTCGCGCATGGAAATAACTTATCTATACGATTTAAATCGCAATCTGCTTAGTGAGTCAGCGCGTTTTTTTATAAATACCTTTGAACCTGTGTGGCGAAGTCAGTAGTATTAGTTTCAGCTTAACCGGTTGTGGTTTTACATTAAAATCTATAATTCGAAACAAGTCTGCAACATCCTGGTTGACGGGTAAATCGCCGGCCAGGAAATCGATGTTGTAAAACCGACAGGCGTGTTCGCTGACGTTTTGCGTAGCCTAACGATGAATAACGCGTTGTAGGGTTATCAATCAATGATTGCTGAAAATTTAACCGATTAGCGGTAGTCTTGAAAAATACTTGCTGGGCGTGCTCGATCAACTATGTCGTACGTTGCCGGGAGACTGGCAACTAAAGGAGTTATCATGTTTGATATCGTCGAACTATCGCGGTTACAGTTCGCTATGACTGCGATGTACCACTTTTTGTTCGTCCCGCTGACTTTGGGCATGGCGTTTCTGCTCGCCATCATGGAGTCTGTGTATGTGATGACCGGAAAGCAAATCTACAAGGACATGACCAAGTTCTGGGGTAAGCTTTTCGCCATTAACTTTGCACTGGGTGTTGCCACTGGACTGACCATGGAATTCCAGTTCGGCACGAACTGGGCTTACTATTCCCACTACGTCGGCGACATCTTTGGCGCCCCGCTCGCCATTGAAGCGCTGATAGCCTTTTTCCTTGAATCCACTTTTGTTGGCTTATTCTTTTTTGGTTGGGATCGACTCAGTAAGCGTCAGCACTTAACGGTGACCTGGCTGGTGGCTCTGGGCTCAAACTTTTCTGCATTATGGATTCTGATTGCCAATGCCTGGATGCAAAATCCGGTTGGTGCTGAGTTCAATTTCGAAACCATGCGCATGGAGATGGTGAGCTTTGCTGAAGTGATACTCAATCCGGTTGCACAGGTGAAATTTGTCCACACTGTGGCATCAGGCTATGTGACAGGCGCTATGTTCATCCTGGGTGTCAGTTCTTACTACATTCTCAAAGGTCGTGATCTGCCGTTTGCCCGTCGTTCATTCGCCATTGCGGCTTCTTTCGGCATGGCCTCTATCCTGTCTGTGATCGTGCTGGGTGATGAATCCGGTTACGAGCTGGGTGATGTCCAAAAAGCAAAACTGGCGGCGATTGAAGCCGAGTGGCACACTGAAGAAGCCCCGGCGGCTTTCACCTTATTCGGCATTCCGAACCAGGAAACCATGCACACCGATTACGCCATTAAGATCCCCTATGTGATGGGTATTATAGCTACGCGCTCATTTGATACTGAAGTCAAAGGATTACGTGATCTTAAAGATGAGCACGAAGTGCGTATCCGTAACGGTATGGAAGCCTACGGCTTGCTTGAGAAACTGCGTGCAGGTGATAAAACGCCTGACAATATCGCCGCGTTCGATGCCGTGAAAAATGACCTGGGTTATGGTCTGTTGCTGAAGCCTTATACTGACAGGGTTGTGGATGCCACCGAAGAGGATATCGCACAAGCGGCGGCCGATTCATTGCCTACTGTCTGGCCATTATTCTGGGCCTTCCGCATCATGGTGGGCTGCGGATTTATCATGCTGGGCGTGTTTGCTGCGGCATTTATCCAAACCTGTCGTCATAAAATCACTGAGAAGAAATGGGTGCTCCGCGCGGCGCTGTACGCTATCCCGCTACCTTGGATCGCCATTGAAGCCGGCTGGTTTGTCGCTGAGTACGGTCGTCAGCCCTGGGCGGTGGGTGAGATTTTGCCTACAGCGATGGCGGCGTCCAATGTGGCCGTGTCGGATGTGCTGACGTCGATGGCGGTCATTATTGCTCTGTATACCTGTTTCCTGATTGCGGAAGTTTACCTGATGCTGAAGTTTGCGCGTCTGGGTCCAAGCAGTCTGAAAACCGGGCGCTATCATTTCGAACAGAATGTGGCACCGCATGACTTAACTGACAACCCGGTCATGAAGTGATCCGAGACGGACAGGAGAATTAAAAATGTTTGATTACGAAGTGTTACGTCTTATCTGGTGGCTGCTGATTGGTGTCTTGTGCATCGGTTTTGCAGTGACAGATGGATTCGATATGGGTGTCGGTGTGCTCACCAACATTATTGGTAAAACAGACACCGAACGCCGCATCATGATTAACGCTATCGCACCGCACTGGGACGGTAACCAGGTTTGGTTGATCACAGCCGGTGGCGCCTTATTTGCGGCCTGGCCGCTGGTTTATGCGACGGCGTTTTCCGGATTTTATCTGGCCATGGTGCTGACAGTAGCGGCCCTCTGGCTCCGCCCTCTGGGCTTTGATTACCGCTCGAAAATTGAAGATCCAAAATGGCGTAACCTGTGGGACCGTGCGATTTTCATTGGCAGCTTCGTTCCGCCTGTGATCTTTGGTGTGGCTTTCGGTAACCTGCTGCAAGGCGTGCCTTTTGTCCTGAGTGAGCTGCTGATTCCGACTTACAAGGGCTCGTTTTTTGGTCTGCTGAATCCCTTTGCATTGCTCTGTGGCGTTGTCAGCCTGGCGATGATAGTGACACAGGGGGCGGTATACCTGCAGATGAAAACCACCGACGAGCTGCATGAACGCGCACGCAACATTGCGCCGATCACAGCGTTAATTACCCTGGTCGCTTTTGTGCTGGCCGGATTCTGGGCGAAAAACCTGGAAGGGTATGTGATCGCGTCAGAGCTTGCAAAAGATGCGGCGTCAAACCCGCTCAATAAAGAAGTGATCCGCCAGACTGGCGCGCTGATGATCAATTTCAATGCTCAGCCGCTGCTGTGGATTGCTCCGGCACTGGGCATTGTGATGCCGCTGCTGACGATTCTGGCATGCCGCATTGAACGGGCCGGGTTTGCTTTTCTGTTCTCCAGTCTGGCCATGGCGGGCATTATTCTTACTTTCGGCTTTGCAATGTTCCCGTTCATCATGCCGTCCAGCGAGATTCCGAACCACAGCCTGACACTCTGGGATGCAACGTCCAGTGAGCTGACGTTGAACATTATGACAGTGGTTGCTTTTGTTATGGTGCCCATCATCCTGGCTTACACCTGCTGGTGTTATTACAAAATGTTTGGTCGTCTCGATAAGCAATATATCGAAGACAATAAAAATTCACTGTACTAAGGAGACTGACTATGTGGTATTTCGCCTGGATTCTGGGGGTCCTGTTAGCCTGCTCTTTCGGTATCATTAACGCACTGTGGTTAGAAACAACAGAGGATATGGATGACAGCAGTCAATCAGACAGTGAGTAATCGCATCGATCTCTGGGTCAGAACAAGCCATGCCTGGCTGGCGCACAGTGTGTTACGTGTGCTGGCCCTGATTATGGGACTGGCAACCGGCGCTCTGGTGATCTGGGATCCAGTCTTGTTCGCCGAGGAGATAGGAGGCTTTGGACCTGTTGTGTCTCCGGCACTTATCTGGTCTTGCTGTACCGCGATTATCTTCGGGGTCGGTTTCGTGCCTCGGCGGTGGTACTGGCAGCTGTTTTTCACGCCTTTTGTCGCCTTACCCATATTGGCGGGTATTTTGTGGCTCCGTCTGAGCTGACAGTATGCATATTACGACACAGCCCGCTATTCTCAGCGGGCTGTGTTTTATGTGGCAGTCTTTCCCGGAAATACCGACAAGGTCAAAAATTGAAAGGAAATAATACATGCTGAAAGTCAGGGGTTTCATTCTCTAAATTAACTCCGGTATAGTTATTGCTGGATTACCTTCTGATGTCATTTTTTTGACGTTGGTTATGCATCATCATTAGTGGTATTGGGATGACGGAAGAAAACGCCTTTGAATGGCCAATCACTATTTATATTGAAGACACAGACACTGGCGGCATTGTTTATCATGCCAATTATCTCAAGTTTTTTGAGCGTGGCAGAACGGAACTATTCAGGAGCTTTGGAGTCAGCTTACAGGACATGTTAGAGCAAGGCTTCAGTTTCGTAGTGCGTCATCTTGAAATTGATTACCTGAAAGGTGCCCGATTAGACGATCAGCTCAAAGTTCGTACCTGGCCGTTAAAGGTGCGTAAAGCCTCCATCGCATTTTGTCAGATTTTAGTAAACAATGAGGGGCAATGCTTGTGTAAAGCTACTGTTCAGGTAGCCTGTGTCGACCCTCATTCAATGAAACCCATTGTGATACCAGAACATATATTGTCGGAGATAGCCTAAGTGAGTGCTGAACTTTCTATTCTGGATTTGTTTTTGCAGGCGAGCCTGCTGGTCAAAATTGTCATGCTGATCCTGCTGGGAATGTCGGTCATCTCCTGGGCGATGATTGTGAAACGTTCACAGATATTGTCTCAGGCAGCCTCAAAAGCCGAGCGTTTTGAAGACCGTTTCTGGTCTGGCATTGATTTATCTCATTTGTTTCAGGAAGTGCAGAGCCGCAAAGACGATCTGAGCGGAACGGAACAGATTTTCTATGCGGGCTTCAAAGAGTTTGCCCGTTTGCACCGTAATAATGGCAAAGCACCTGAATCTGTCATGGAAGGGGCTGGCCGTGCGATGCGTGTATCGCTGTCACGGGAAGTGGAAGAAATGGAAACCAATCTGCCGTTTCTGGCCACTGTGGGTTCAATCAGTCCTTACATCGGCCTGTTCGGTACAGTATGGGGCATTATGCATGCCTTTATTGCGCTGGGCGCTGTGAAGCAGGCCACGCTGGCGATGGTCGCTCCGGGTATTGCCGAAGCATTGGTTGCCACGGCGATGGGCCTGTTTGCTGCAATCCCGGCCGTGATGTTTTATAACCGCCTGACCAACAAGGTTGCCAAACTGGAGCATAACTACGCCACCTTTATGGAAGAGTTCTCCAGCATCCTGCACCGTCAGGCGTTTGCTGCTAACCAGGAGTAACATCATGGCGGTTTATCAACCGAAAAAGCGCAAGATGACGGCGGAAATCAATGTGGTTCCGTACATTGATGTGATGCTGGTGCTTCTGATTATCTTTATGGTGACCGCGCCCTTTGTCACTCAGGGCGTGGATGTCGAGTTACCGGCAACGCATACGGCAAAAACGGCAGCAGAGCTGGCCGGCGAAAACGATAGCGGGGCGCCTATCATTGTCGAGGTGGACAAAGATGGCCAGCTGGGTCTGAGCGTCAATAACGATGACATGATACGTGGCCTGCAAATGACTGAGTTGCTGACGCGCGTTAAAGCCGAATTACAGCTTAATCCGAAAACGCCCGTTATGGTGGGCGGAGACGCCAGAGTCCCTTATTCAGCAATTATCGAAACGCTGGATGCCTTGAATCAGGCAGGTGTCGGCTCTGTGGGTCTGATGACTGAACCGCTGGAGCAGTAGGGAAGTAAATGAAAAACAACAACTATACAGTTGCCATCATCATTTCGTTATTTTTCCATGCTGTACTGTTTGCTGCTCTGATTTGGGGAACGGATTTTACCATGTCGAAGCCCAAGCCACAGGGGTCGACCATCCAGGCTGTTGTTGTCGATCCCGCTTTGGTCAATCAGCAGGCGCGGCAAATTCGTGAGCAGCGAAATGCGGCGAAAAAAGCCGAGCAAGAACGCCTTGAGCGTCTTGAACGTCAGGCGGTGGCACTGGAACAGCAGCGTCAGGCTGAAGAGGAGCGCATTCGTAAGCTGAGAGCGGACAAGCTTCAGGCTGAGAAAGCGGCGCGCGAAGCGGATGCGGAAAGGGCTCGGATTTCCCGGGAAAAAGAAAAAGCAGCCGAAGAAAAACGTCAGGCGGACGAACGTGCGAAGCTGGCTCGCGAAGAAGCCAAGAAAGCCGAAGCGGATCGCCAGGCTAAGTTAAAAGCCAAGCAGGAAGCTGAAGAAGCAACGCGTAAAGCTGAAATTGCGCGTCAGCAGAAAATTGAAGAGCAAAAGCGTGCGGAAGAAGCGGCTCGCCAGGCAGAAGCGGATCGTAAAGCTAAGGTAGCGGCGAAGAAGAAAGCGGAAGAAGAAGCACGTAAAGCCGAAGCCGCCCGTAAAGAAGCCGAACGTAAAGCGGAAGAAGCAAAAGCACTGCAGCGGCAGCAGGAAGCGGCCCTGAATGATATGTTTGCCGGCCTGGAAGCGGAAACTGAGCAACGTGGTAGTGCGAAAGGGCAGTTCATCGCGGATGAAACTGCCCGTTATGGCGAAATTTATAAGCAGATGATCCAGCAAAATTTGCTGTTTGATCAAAATTTCTCGGGTAAAGAATGCAACCTGCAGATGCGACTGTCAGTGAGCGGCCTGCTGCTGGATGTGTCGGATGTGGGGGGCGATACAAGTTTGTGCCGTGCGGCAAAAGCGGCCGTTGTAAAAGTCAGCCAGTTTCCCATGCCAGACGATCCGGCAGTGGTGGAAAAACTGCGTTCAATTCGCTTAACCGTGAAGCCAGTAAGTTAAGAGGGAAAGCTAAATGAAACGTTGGATTTTGGGCTTGTGTGCCGCCCTGCTCACCATGAGCCAACTGGCGCACGCTGAACTGGAACTGGTCATTACTGAAGGAGTCGATTCGGCACGCCCAATCGGTATTATTCCCTTTCAGTGGGAGGGGGGAGGTGCGGCGCCTGTTGATATGGCGTCGGTGATTGCCTCGGATTTACGTCGCAGTGGCAAATTTAGCCCTGTCGCCCCTAATGCAATGCCGCAAACGCCGACCAGCGAAGCAGACATTAATTATGCCGCCTGGACAGCATTGGGTGTGGATGCGCTGGTAACAGGCACTGTCAGCAAGAATGCTGATGGTAATTATGTCATCAATTACCAGCTGATTGACGTGGTGCGCGGTCAGCTCACCAATGGCGAGAGCCGTGGTCTGGAAGACGGTAAGCTGGTTCAGACCAGTGATCACGTTTTGCTGAACAATCGGGCGACAGTCAGAACCAACCGTCTGCGCCAGTATGCCCATCGCATTTCGGATGTGGTTTATGAAAAGCTGACCGGTGAAAAAGGGGCATTCCTGACGCGGATCTCTTATGTGGTCATCGACGATAATTCGGATTATCCGTACCAGCTCCGCATTGCGGATTATGACGGCTATAACGAGCAACTGGTGCTGAAATCCAAACAGCCGCTGATGTCACCCTCCTGGTCTCCTGACGGCAACAAACTGGCTTATGTCAGCTTTGAAAACCAGCAGTCCCAGATTTTTATTATGGACATTACGAATGGCACCCGCGAAATGGTCGCCTCATTCCCTAGACACAATGGTTCACCGCGTTTTTCCCCTGACGGGAAGAAACTGGCCATGGTTTTGTCGAAAAGTGGGAGTTTGCAAGTCTACGTAATGGATTTACAGACCAAAGCAATGAAACAGGTGACGGACGGGCGTGCAAACAACACTGAAGCGTTTTGGGATCCAAGCGGTCAATCTATGATTTTCACGTCAGACAGAGGTGGTAAACCTCAGATATATCGAGTAAATTTAGCTGACGGTTCGACTGAGCGCCTGACATGGCAAGGATCGCAAAATCTCGGTGGTCAGCTGACTCCAGATGGCCGTTACTTGGTAATGGTGAACCGATCGGACTCGGGTTACAACATTGCCAAACAGGATTTGAAAACAGGTGCTGTACAGATTTTGACGAAAACATTTTTGGATGAATCTCCAAGCATTGCCCCGAACGGTGGCATGGTTATCTACAGCTCGGTAAATAACAAATCCAACGAGTTGTCTCTGGTATCTATCGATGGTCGTTTTAAGGCTCGTTTACCAGCTACCAGTGGGCGAGTAAGAGCGCCATCTTGGGGACCGTTCTTATAGGGTTCACTGCAATATAGCGATAAATAAGGAAAAAAAATGCAACTGAATAAAGTTTTAAAGGGTTTGGCAATTGCGCTGCCAATGTTTACTCTGGCTGCTTGTAGTTCTACCGACAGCACAGACAGTTCTGCTGCTCAAACTAACACTGGCGCTGGTACAACTGGCTCAGAAACCACAGTTGTAACACCTGTAGATTCTGGTTCAGCGGCGATGTCAGAGCAAGAAATCCGTAACCAGCAACTGCGTCAGGAACAAACGGTTTACTTCCAGTTTGACAATGCTGAAATTCAGGCCAGCTACCAGGCGATGCTTGAAGCACATGCTGAATACCTGCGTAACAACAGTGATGTGAAAATTGTTGTCGAAGGCCACGCTGATGAGCGCGGTACGCCAGAGTACAACATTGCACTGGGCGAGCGTCGTGCCAATGCTGTTGCTAAATACCTGCAGGCACTGGGTGTGTCTTCAAGCCAGATCTCTATCGTAAGCTACGGTGAAGAGAAGCCGCTGGTACTGGGCCACACTGACGCCGATTACGCTAAGAACCGTCGTTCGGTTCTGGTTTACTGATTAAGGTTATGAAAATGAACAGTAACATGATGCGTTATGTCGCATTAACGTTGCTGATTGGTGCGGCGACCCCTGTGGTCGCCGCACCTGCTCCTGTTTCTGAGCTCAAAGGCAGCTCATCAAGCAGCGAAAGCAGTCTGCAACGTTTAGAACGTATGTTTGAGGCGCGTAGCCAGATGCAACTGGATATGCAGCGTCAACTTGATGAATTGTCCCGTGAAGTTGGCGAACTACGCGGTATGGTTGAACGCAATAGTTATGATATGAAGCAGATGCTGGAACGCCAGCGTGAGCTCTATCGTGAAATTGACAAATTAAGTCGTGAGCAACCTGCTGCTGCCCAAGCTGAGAAAAAGGATGTATCCGGCGGTGAAACCTATGCCGCCAGCGCTGATGAAAATACCGCTTATGAAAGTGCCGTGAATTTAATCCTGAAAGAAAAGGATTATGATGGCGCAGTAACAGCGTTCAACGGATTTTTGTCCGCTTATCCTGATTCTGTGTATGCGGCCAATGCCCATTACTGGCTTGGGCAGCTTTATTTTACCCAGAACAAGATGGCGGATGCTCAAACGCACTTTGAAGCCGTTGCCAGTTTCAAAGACTCCAACAAGCGCGCCGATGCGCTGTTGAAGATGGGTGTGTTAGCCGAGCGCGGCAACAAACCTGATGATGCAAAAAAACTCTATGAGCAGGTGATTGCAGAGTATCCCAATACGGCAACATCCCAGCAAGCCGAAAAAAGCCTCAAAAATCTTAAATAACCGGATATCCGGCTTTGTTACCTCTTCACCGCTAACCTCTCAAAATTGGGTTAGCGGTGTCTGTTTGTCCCTTCTGTGCCTTATCCCGATTAGTATTACAGCGTAATTGCAGTGTATAATGCGCGGATTGTAAGGACGAGCTGATAGAGCAAGACGTAATGAGCCTGACATTTGACCCTTCAGAAATGGTGTATCCATTTCCGCCCAAACCGATTCCACTGACTCAAAGCGAGCAAGTGGATTACAAAGCGAAAATCAAAGTACTGCTTGAAGAAAAAGAAGCGGTATTGATCGCGCATTACTACACCGATCCTGAAATTCAGGCGCTGGCCGAAGAAACCGGTGGTTTTGTGGGCGATTCGCTGGAAATGGCACGATTTGGTAATCAACATCCTGCGAAAACCCTGATTATTTGCGGTGTGCGTTTCATGGGGGAATCGGCCAAGATTCTTACCCCAGAAAAACAGGTGCTGATGCCGACGCTGGAAGCTGAATGCTCTCTGGATTTGGGTTGCCCGGAAAAAGAATTCAGCGAATTCTGCGATACGCACCCTGATCACACTGTGGTGGTGTACGCGAATACGTCTGCGGCGGTCAAAGCACGCGCTGACTGGGTGGTGACATCCAGTATAGCGCTGGAGATTGTCGAACATCTGGATGCCGAAGGTAAGCCGATCATCTGGGGGCCAGACCGCCATTTAGGCAGCTATATCCAAAAGAAAACAGGCGCTGAGATGCTGTTGTGGCAAGGCGAGTGTGTTGTTCATGATGAGTTTTCCGCCAAAGCGCTGAAAGACATGAAGCACCTGCATCCGGATGCGGCTATCCTGGTTCACCCTGAATCACCGGCGAGTGTGGTTGCCTTAGCGGATGCTGTAGGTTCTACCAGCCAGTTGATTAAAGCGGCGAAGAGCCTGCCGCAACAAAAACTGATTGTTGCGACCGATAAAGGCATTTTCTTCAAAATGCAGCAGATGGTGCCCGAAAAAGAACTGATTGAGGCGCCGACGGCAGGCGCTGGTGCGACTTGCCGAAGCTGTGCGCATTGTCCCTGGATGGCAATGAACGGCTTGAAAGCCATTGAAGCGGCTTTGCGCGAAGGCGGCGAGAAGCACGAGATCTTTGTTGATGAAGCCATTCGTGTGAAGTCTCTTATCCCGTTGAACCGTATGCTGGATTTTGCCGCATCACTGCAATTGCAAGTGAAAGGCAACGCCTGATCCTGACAAAACAAGATTCACCGAGACGAAAAGCGACCTTATGGTCGCTTTTTTTTGTATCGGAAGACTTTACATCCTGAGGTGTGGTGAGATTTAACAAGGACCATGAAATCAGATTGTGATAGCACAGAAATTGTGCGGGTGTCAGTCTTTACCGATTCTGGTACCGGTACCGGAGCAGCGGCTTTTACTGACCGGTTTATAACAAAATAAATCAAGCTTGTAACATTTAGTGGTACCTGAGATCTCATTGTCAGTATTTTTTTGTTGATCATATATGCCAACAAGGCAATAACATTTGTAGGATGAATAAAATGCAATAACCCTGTTAAATATCTGAAAACTAGGATCATAACTATGCTGACACAATTCAGAAAAAGCTGGCTGGCCTTCACAACAACAGCACTGCTTACCTTTTCGGTTCAGGCGAGTGCGGAAAATTACACCATAGGAACAGGCAGTCAGAGTGGTACTTATTACCCGTTAGGCGGGATGCTGGCCAAGATCTGGAGTGAGAATATTGATAACTTTGACATGCGGGCTGAGGTGACTGCCGCTTCGGTTGAAAACGTGATCAAAGTGTCCACCCATAAGCAGCTGGCGGGGATCGCGATGGGCAATGTGGTTGAGCAGGCCTATGAAGGCACTAAACCCTTCCCGAGAAAAATGGATGCGGTAGTTTTGTTTGCTCTCTATCCCAATGTTGTCCAGTTTATGGTGCCTGCGGATTCAGATATCCACAGTATTGCTGATCTTAAAGGTAAAAAGGTTTCGCTTGGCGCGCCGGGTTCGGGTACGCGAGTCAGCGCGGTTAATATTTTAAATGCCCTGGGGGTTGAAGAAAAAGATATTCAGGCCCAATCACTCAATTACACCGCGACCACCAGTGCGATTGCCAATGGTCAGATTGATGCCGGAGCCATTGTGGGCAGCTTAGGTGTCGGCGCGATCACTGAGCTGGCATTGACCCGGAATATCCGTATTTTGTCGTTTACCGAAGCGGATATGGCGAAAATCACAGCGGCCAATCCCTCTTATCAATTGATCGAAGCACCCGCTGATACCTATAAGAATGTCGCAAGCTTTAAAGCGCCGGCAATCTGGAATGTGTTAGTGGTCAATAAAGATCTGGATAACAAACTGGCGTATGAAATGACCAAAACCGCTTTCGAGAATATGGACAAGATTCGTAAAACGATCAGCGTGACTCAATATACGACGCTTGAAAATATGAAAAAACTTGATGGTGTGCCATTGCATCCTGGCGCCCAGCAATATCTGGATGAGCAGTCTCAGTAAACATGGGTTGTTTTCAGGGGCAGGGAAGTGCAGACCCGGGTCTGTCTCTCGGCCCTTGTGCTGAATGGGAGTATTTATGTCAACGACAGCCACGGCCCGGCAGGGGCAAAAGCTTGCCGATATGCTGATGAAAATAGCCGCTATAGCGGCTATCGTTTTGTCTGCCTTTCAGATTTGGCAAGGGGTGACTGCAGAATTAGCGGCGCCTGTTTTTCGTCCGGTACACTTAAGCTGGATTCTGGTGTTAGTGTTTCTCACTCAGCCATTAATCAAACAGAGCCATTCTTTGGCTTTATATCTGGCGGCACGTAGTGTCGATTTTGTGTTGTCGGCTGCCACCATCTGGGCAACCTGGCACATTGTTCAGTTTGATTATGACGATATCAGTTTTTTACTGGATGGGCTGAAAGGGTCAGACCAACTGGCCGGGCTGATCACTATCGTTGCCTTACTGGAAGCGACCCGGCGATCTGTCGGCATGGTGATGGTGGTGATAGCGGCGGTCTTTATCACTTATGCGCTGTTTGGTGATGCCTTACCTTCAGGTATCGCCAGCAAAGGGTTTGCACTGGAAGAGCTGATCCGATTCCATATTTTTTCCACCAACGGGGTATACGGCGCGCCTTTAGCGATTGCGGCCGGGGTAGTGTTTATTTTCGTGCTGTTCGGTGCTTTTCTGCAGGTGACCGGCGCCGGGCAATTTTTCATCGATATTGCTTTTGCTGTTGCCGGTAAATACCGCGGGGGCCCGGCAAAAGCCAGTGTGATCGCGTCGGCGGCGTTAGGCTCTATTTCCGGCTCTGCGATTGCCAACACGGTGACCACCGGCTCGTTAACGATTCCGATGATGAAAAAGCTGGGCTACAAACCTGAGCAAGCTGCCGGTATTGAAGCCGCTGCATCCACTGGGGGGCAGATCATGCCGCCTGTGATGGGGGCGGGCGCCTTTGTCATGGCGCAGTTTACCGGGATCCCTTATAGCGAAATATTGCTGGTGTCGATTGCACCTGCGGTTTTGTATTTTGCCTGCACGCTGCTGTATGTTCACCTGATGGCCTGCAAGCTGGGGCTGGAAGGGATGGATGTCAAAGCAGGTGTGCGTGAAGTACTGACCAACGGCTGGCACTTCCTTGCGCCATTGATTCTGGTCACTGCACTGCTGATGATGAGTTACTCGCCGGAACTGGTCGGCATTGCCGGGTGCGTCGCTGTCCTGGTTTCCGCCTTGTGCCGCAAATCCAGCCGTGTCAGCCTGCGCCAGGTGCTGGAAGGCATGAAAGAGGGGGCATTGATGGCACTGCCGATTTCAGTGGCCTGCGCAACGGCCGGTATTGTCGTTGGTGTTGTCGGGCAAACCGGTATTGGCCTGCAGTTCACCCAGTTTCTGCTGGCGCTGTCCGGCGGTCACTTATGGTCGGCACTTCTGCTGATTGCACTGGCGGCGGTGGTTCTGGGTATGGGCTTGCCGGTTACAGCCGCGTACATAGTGTTGTCCGTAATGGCGGTGCCGGCACTCAATGATTTCGGTTTGCCAATTCTGACGGCCCACATGATTGTTTTCTGGCTGTCACAGACTTCTAATGTCACGCCACCTATCGCTCTGGCGGCCTTTGCCGGTGCCGGTATTGCGAATGCATCGCCGATGCGATCCGCGGTGCAGGCGTTTAAACTGGCTCAGGGCTTTTTCCTGATCCCTGCGATGATGGCATTTTCCGGGCTGATCCTGGGCAATGGAGACACACTGCATTTTGTGATTGGCATTGCAACGACGGCAGGGCTGATTATCGCTTTTGCGGGGGGGATTGAGGGGCGGTTGATTAATCCGCTCAATAAGCCGTTCAGAGTGGTATTGCTGGCATTGGCACTGATTATTCTGTTCATGGATGACTCGGCCAGGTTAGCCGCGTTAGTGGCTGTCATCGGGATAGTCGTGGTCAACACTAAGGTAAGCCGGCAGAAGGCGGAAGTGACCCACTGACGCTGGTTGCCAGTCAGTGTAATCAGCCGGGCAGAAGTGGCTGCCCGGCGGTTGGTATCATTGGTTTTCGGTAAGCTGTTGTGCGCGCTGAGTGAGGCCGCACAGCATGGGAGGGATGGCTTTGAATATTTCTTCAAATTGTGCCAGCCCTTCGGCGCCTTGCTCAGATAAGGCGGCCATTGCACTTTCCGGATCATACAGCAGGCTGACAGAAAGCAGCACGCCGCCCAGCAGGGCATTGTCCTGGCTGTTTTCCGGCATAATGGTTTCCCAGTCATCCCGCGCCAATTGCCAGCCCTGTAATACGCCTTCGGCAAATTCACGGGTGGCTGGTGTGATCAATTCTTTGTCATCCAACTCGCAGCCTTCCGGCCATTCCCAGCTATTGGACAACAAGGCCTGACGCGCTTCGTTCCATATCTGAACGATGGCGTTGGCATAATTTTCCAACTCTTGATGACTGGTAAATGGCGAGGTTTCATCACCACCCCACAGGTACGCCAGCCATTCAGCCGGATCCAGTAAATGAGGAGCCGCCGCCATTGCCGTTACAAAGCCGCGGGTTTGATACTCAGACAGTAAATGCTGACTGAGTTCAGGGTCTTGCAAAATTGCCGAAAGTTGCGCAGACATTATCAGTTTCTCTTTCAAATGGGCAGGCACGCTGTTCCGGCGCCTGTGAGCAGAATAACGGTATTGTAGCAGGCAGAGCCAGAAGACATAGCCTTGTGACGGGGAAACATGAAAAAAGGGAGGTGTGAGCCTGACAATGCTGCAAAAGTATCCACTTGATTGATAATGTGATGATTTGGGTTGACCTCGGCCAGGGGCAACACTATAGTTACGCCCCGTTGCTGAGCAAGCGCAGTAACCAAAATTAGGTGAGGTGTCCGAGTGGCTGAAGGAGCACGCCTGGAAAGTGTGTATACGGCAACGTATCGAGGGTTCGAATCCCTCCCTCACCGCCACATTCAGAAAAGACCCGTTGAGCAATCAGCGGGTCTTTTTGTATTTTACTGATCTGAATATCTGCATTACTTATAAACCAGAAATATTAAGAATTGCCTTCATTATTTCATTCCTGACTCAGTCTTTATTCATGAATCGTTATTCCTTTTGTATTGAAAATTTAAAATAGCGCCGTTAATTCTAAATGGCAGCGAACTGATTTATTCACGAAATACTCATTTCTAATTTGGCAGTTAAGCAATTTTATGAGTGATAAATATTTGCGAGTCACTATTCATTTTATATTTATCCGTTACATTCAATATTACATCTGCATTATATTTGTAAATTAGCAAGATCTAATTTGTAAATTTTCATATACAACCTATAACATTTCAACATATTGATTTTATTTGATATTAGAGTAATAACTCTTACTTACTGTCATTTTTGTTATTTGAATGTTAACTTTTTTGTACATTCTATTATTGGTTTTTTATTGGTTTTGTTTGCAAAGTATTGAAATGCTGAGCCAAAGTTGAATCGCTTTCTTGAAAAGCATACATGTGTGTAACAGAGCTGAAACAAGAGGTTCTCAGAAGTTAGGCGATAAAACATTTGTAGTATGAATGGTTTGTTGGTTGAGATGCGCAGGACAGCTCACTAAAATCTCTAGGAATGAGTAATGAAAACAAACAAACAACAAGCATTGGCTGTATTGACACTAGGTTCACTTTTCACCTTGCCGGCTATGGCTGCAGAAATGGTTGACGTCACCGATTCGGCTGTTCTGGAACAAGGGTTAATGGCACGTTCACTGACACCATTAAATAACAGTTTTAAAGCGGTTAAATCGGTCACTTTACCAAATGGCAAACAAAAGGTCCGCTATCAGCAGCTATATAAAGGATTGCCCGTTTATAATACTGCTGTAGTGGCAACAACAAGTAATAAAGGCCTGACTCAGGTTCATGGCCGGATGGCGCAAAATGTAGAGCAAGACCTGCCATTAATTCAGGCAGGCATTGATGAAAAACAAGCACTGAATATTGCTAAATCACACCATGCTTCTTTACATTCTCCGCAATTAACCGGTGAACTGCCACTTGAAAATGAACAAGTGACGCTGATGGTTCGTCTGGATGAAAACAATCTGGCCGAGCTGGTTTACCAGGTGAGTTTCTTTGTTGCTTCGGATGAGCCATCCCGGCCTTACTTCTTCATTGATGCCAACACAGGTGATGTGCTGGATACCTGGGACAGCATCGCCCATATTCAGGCACCAGGCTCTGGCCCTGGTGGTAACACTAAGACCGGGCAATACCAGTTTGGTGTGGATTTCCCGAATTTCATGGTGGAGAAAAACGGTACCACCTGTACCATGAATACCAGTGCAGTAAAAACCGTCGATCTGAATGGGGCGACGTCAGGTTATAACGCCTTCAGCTATAACTGTCCGACAGACAGCAATGCCAATAGCCACAAACAGATCAATGGCGCCTATTCACCGCTCAATGATGCTCACTACTTCGGTCAGGTTGTCTTTGATATGTATAAAGACTGGCTGGATACGGCACCGTTAACCTTCCAGCTGACAATGCGTGTGCATTACGGCTCCCAATATGAAAACGCCTTCTGGGACGGCAGCGCCATGACCTTTGGTGACGGTTATTCAACCTTCTATCCTTTGGTCGATATCAATGTCAGCGCCCATGAAGTCAGCCATGGCTTTACTGAGCAGAACTCAGGTCTGGAATACCGCAACATGTCTGGTGGTATTAATGAAGCCTTCTCTGATATTGCCGGTGAAGCGGCTGAATTCTATATGCGCGGCAGCGTGGACTGGGTAGTAGGAAGCGATATTTTCAAACAGTCCGGTGGTTTACGTTATTTTGATCAGCCATCCAAAGACGGTCGCTCAATCGATCATGCATCGCAATACACATCGGGCCTGAATGTGCATTATTCAAGCGGTGTATTCAACCGTGCGTACTACTTGCTGGCGAATAAATCCGGTTGGGATGCCCGTAAAGGTTTCGAAGTTTTTGCAGTAGCTAACCAGCTGTACTGGACTGCCAACTCTGACTTTGACCAGGGGGGTTGTGGTGTTGTTAAAGCAACGCAGGATCTGGGCTATAACACTGCCGATGTTGTCGATGCTTTCAATACTGTCGGTGTTAATGCTGCTTGCGGGGTAACACCACCAACGGGTGATATCTTAGAGAAAGGTAAGCCTATCAGTGGTCTTTCCGGTAACAGAAGCAGTGAACTTCACTACACATTCACTGTGCCAGCATCAGTATCAAGTGCTTCTGTAAGCATTACTGGTGGTTCAGGCGATGCCGACTTGTATGTGAAAGCCGGCAGCAAACCCACCACGACTTCATGGGATTGTCGTCCATATGTCGGCGGGAATAATGAAACCTGTAATGTCGCCGTTTCTTCTGGCCAGACTTACTACGTGATGCTGCGTGGCTACAGCAACTTCTCAGGCGTGACACTGAGCCTGAACTATTAAGCCGCGTTCAACGCGACCAACCGGAAGGGAGCCTTGTGCTCCCTTTTTCTTTGCTGCGAACTTGGTCATGAAATGTAATTAAATTTCATTTTTGTAGATATATCTCTTTTGTGTCCCTGTGTCTTCGCGATAAAAACCTGCAGCTTTATCTTCCTTTGGCATAATCTTCAGTCATGACCCAGTAAAGTGCACCTTATGCGTACGATTTTTGGCAAACTTGACAGTGTTAATTGCCTGTTAGATGTAACTGGCAAGTTTGTTAACCTATAAGTGAATGAAAATATTATAAAAATAGCGTATGAAAAGTGATGTGATGATTGGGGTGGGTTTTTATATAAATAAACCGAATCTTAGCGATAAGCTGTGTTTATCAACTGACAAACTGAGCTTACCGGCCACTTTTGTGCCAGAAAACATGCAGAAAAGCCGGACAACAGAAGGCGAGAAATACCTGAGTAGCACGTCAGTAGTGCGCATGTAGCTAAAGATGCGGCTTTGATCACGATTATTGGTTGTAAATAGACAACATTAATATTAATACAGTGAGATATTTTACCTGAAAGTTGGTTTAATATGACGAATGACTGGTTGTATGTGGTGATTCTGGTCATATGGTCTTTTTGAATCGCCTATGTTGGCTTTTATCTCTGGTTAATGGTTCGGAGCGGCAGTGAAAGAACAATTTAATGTGCGCAATGCGGCAGCAGACACTTTTGCAATGGTGGTGTTCTGCTTTATCACAGGCATGATGATCGAAGTGTTTATCTCAGGGATGACCTTCCAGCAGTCGCTGGCTTCCCGAACATTGTCAATTCCGGTTAACATCGCCATTGCCTGGCCTTACGGCGTCTTTCGCGACTGGATGATCCGTCAGGGCGCAAAACTGAGCCCGTCGGGCCGGATGAAATTCGTCTCAGATATGCTGGCTTACGTGCTATTCCAGTCGCCTGTTTATGCCGCTATCCTTTGGTTTGTGGGGGCAGAGCCCGAGCAAATTATGACAGCGGTAGCAACTAATGCGCTGGTAAGCGGTGTGCTGGGTGGCGTCTATGGCCAGTTTCTTGAAGTTTGCCGTCGTATGTTCAGGGTACCAGGTTACTACCAGCAGGCTTAACACCGCCAGTTATAGCGTCTTTACTGAGAGGCAGTCCAATGGACTGCCTTTTTCGTTGCTGTCGCTAGCGGCTCAAAGGGTGGCGCTGCTGCTTCTTGATGGCAATTTCAAGTTGAGGGTGCGCAATACTGATATCGTGTGCCAGGAACTTACGTTTGATCCGGCTGTGGAGATCATGAGTGAGGCTGAGCCGGTGGCCGGTTTCTGCGGCATAAGCCCGCACTTCAAAATTTTGCGCATCTGCGGTAATACTCAGGAAAAACACTTCGGGTTCAGGATTGTCCAGCACCAGTTCACATTCATCTGCCGCTTCAAATAACAGCCGGGTCACCAATTCAGTATCAGCCAGATATTTCACACTGATAGCTATGGTTACCCGGGTAATAGAATCCGATAACGACCAGTTGACAAATTGCTCTGTCACAAAGGCTTTGTTCGGCACGATGACTTCTTTTCTGTCCCAGTCGACAATGGTGGTTGCCCGCGTATTAATTTTTGCCACAATCCCGGTAAGATCACGGATAGTGACCGTATCACCTATCCGGATGGGCTTCTCAAACAGTACGATCAAGCCTGAGATAAAATTGGCGAAAATCTCCTGCAAACCAAAACCCAGACCGACACCCAGCGCCGCAATCAACCATTGCATTTTCGACCATTCAAAACCTATCAATGCCGAGCCAATAATGATGCCAAAGAAAATGGCCAGATAGCGGGTGAGGGATGTAATCGCATAGCCGGTTCCCGGGCTCAGGCTGATGTGTTGCAGTACCAGCAGCTCCATTGCACCGGGTAAATCACGGGCCAGAATCGCAGTCAGCCAGAGTGCCAGAATGGCGAGCAGCACACTTTTCAGCGTGATATGGCTAAGTTGTTCTATCCCGTCGATATTGGCATTGACATCCCAGAGTGTAATGTCTTCCAGGAAGCTGGTGGCCTGGTATAAATCTGATGACAAGAGAGCGAGAATAAACAGGTATATCAGCAGCAACAGCGAGCGCAAAAGCCGCAGCGATTGCGCACTGATGACATCCAGATCGACTTCTGGCTCTTCAATTTCAATTTGCAGCTCACTGCTGGTTGACTCCTCTTTGCCCTCGAGCAATTCCGCTCTGCGTTGCGCTAATATTTCCTGACGTTTTGCTTTTGCCCGCTCGAAAGCCAGTCTGCGTCGCTGAATCAGCATAAGGCGCTTGATCAGGTAATACACCAAGAGGGTAAACACGCCCAGCACTGCAGCATATTCGAGTTTGGACATCAGCTGTTGTGCTGAGCCCAGATAACCCAGCAGAGCAAAATAGTTAAGCGCTTGCGGTAATAAAATCAGCAGCCACCAGAATAAATGATGGCCAAGGTGTAAATGGCCTTGGGGTAAATCCCGGTATGTCATAGGAATACGCTCATTGGCCATTTTCCACAGAAAGTAACTGATGGCTAAGTTACTGATGATAAAAGCAAGCCGTCCCAGGGTGGCGTTCACATCAATATCGTTGTAATAGAAGGCAAAGTTCTGGATCACCATCATAGGGAGGTATATCCAGATCAATCGACGATAATGGCCGAAGCAGCGCATGACCAGGTTGGGTTGCCAGTCAAAATGTTTGATGAGCAGACCGTCCGGCCGCACCAGCTCTCTCATGAAACAGTACATGACCAGCGGCAATGGCAGCGCAAGGGCCTGACCTAAGTGATGGATAAAAGGTAATTGCCAAAGCGCACTTAGCAGAGCGCCAATGACGGCGACAACCAGTGGTGCCGGCCAGGCAAACAGACCGGAGAAGATGACATTGATGGTACTGAAGCTGAACCTGTCTTTGGTGACTTTGCCTATATACTGACTGGTTTCTTGTAAATATTTCTTCCAGCGTGCACGGCTCCAGCTGAGGGCGATGATCAGCAGTGCGACAATGATCAGACAGAAAGCCAGTAGCACAGGATCGGCAACCAAAGGGACTTTGAGTAAACCCAGCCAGTGCGTCGGTGAAAAAAACCACTGTAATTTCTCCAGTGTGTCGGTGGCTAATTTCAGACTGAATGCATTAGTGTCCGGGGCCAGGAACAGCAAGCGTGCCGCTCTGTTTTTCAGGTTATTCAGTGATGAGTCCAGCTTGTCATAAGCGACTTTTAAGGTCGCTTGCTGATAAATCAGGATGTCACTGCTGTCTATCAGCTTTTCTAGCAAAGACAGATTGTTCTGAATAAGCTCTGATTGCTGGGTTTGCTGATCTTCAGACAGGGTTCTTTCCGGCGCTGACTTTGCGCTTTCTGTGAGATCTTCAAACCGTTGCTGGTATTCATATTTACGGATCTGATTTTGAGCGATGTTATTGTCGAGTTCTGACATATCCGGCGGATCTGGCAGTCTCTTGAGCCGCGTACGCATGTTTTCACTGAAAGCAGGGCTGAGGGAGAGCCACTCGGCCATGTTATTCAGATCCTCAGCCGTTTTTACCACTTGTTCTGATTGCTGGTCGGCTTTTTCCTGTTGCAGCTGAACCTGATCCAGCTGATCTGACAGCGAGGACAACACACGGGCATAGCGACGGTTTTCTTCACTGAGCTGTTTCAGTTCAGGGGGAAGATCGACCAGCTCTTGTACCAGTTCATCGGTATCGACGGCAGATTGTTCGGCATCGGTTCGGAGTAGCCGGTTCAGCATTAATTGCAGATTGTTACGGTAAGCCTGTCTGGCTTCTATTTCTATATTGACCAGCTGGAGTTTTTGTTTACTGAGTGTGCGACGATTATCGCCGGTCAGTTGTTCGGCTTCGAGGGCTGACAACTGGGTGTCATAAAACGCATACTCAATGTTATGAACCAGCAAGAGCGGGTTATCGCGATCTCTTTCTGCCTGTTTGCGGGCTTTATCAGCACTATCTATTTGTTGGCGCAGTTGCTCGACCCGTTTAGGAAACGCTTCAATACTGCGCTCTATGTCTTCAATCTCGTTGCGATAGTTGTGTCGTTGTAATTCAAGCTGCTCTAACTTGTTGTCCTGCTCCGCTATTTCAAGTGTCAGCTGATCCTGGCCCCACTGGCTGAAGTCAGGAAAGGTTGAGGCATTAAAGTCACTGATTTGCGTTTTTATGGTTTCTGTTTGTTCATTGAAGTTATCAAGTAGCTGCTGATTCTTTTCGATTTGCGTTTTATAGGTTTCCGTTTTTTGCAATTGATCCTGCGCCTGAAGCAGTTTCTCCAGTAATTTCTCATTCTCAGGCGTTGTCCCCAGCTCCTTGGCCAGCGCAATCTGTTTGTCCAGTGCTTCACTGTAATCGGACGTTTGCTGTGTGGTGGCGGCGGAATCTGACTCTTCACTGGCGTAGCAGGGAAAGACGGTGATCAATAAGACTAACGAGAGTACGAATACGGTGAGATTGCGCATAGTGAAGTGGTAAGACTCAAATAAGAATTATCTTACAAGTGTAGAAATAAGCGTGTGTTAGGCCTAAGAAAAAACCGATTTGATCTTTTGATCATCGCTTGCGATAAGAAAGTACAACAAATTGGGAAAAAACCTTGACCCAATTAGCACAAGTCAGTAAATTAGCCGCCGTCGACGCGACAGGCGTTGGCAACAATTTGGTGAGGTGTCCGAGTGGCTGAAGGAGCACGCCTGGAAAGTGTGTATACGGCAACGTATCGAGGGTTCGAATCCCTCCCTCACCGCCACATTCAGGAGAGATGGCTGAGTGGTTGAAAGCACCGGTCTTGAAAACCGGCATACGTTAATAGCGTATCTAGGGTTCAAATCCCTATCTCTCCGCCACATTCGAAAGCCTCGTCATCGACGGGGCTTTTTTTATTGGGTTTCAGATGATGTTTCCCGGGATTTGAAAATCCCTCTATACCTTGTTCTGGCTCCGTCACATTCGAAGAAACCGCTGAACTGTCAGCGGTTTTTTTTCGCCTGAACCTTGGCAAGATGAGATAGGGTGAAGAAGCCTGGACGGGGGCGGACGGCGAGTCTTCAGCCGAGCGAAGCGAGACCACGTTGCCTTCAGGCAACGCCCGAAGGGCGCGAGCTTGCGAGCGATAAATCCCTTGCCTGCCTGATGCAAGACAAGCAGCCCAATAGACTAAAATACAGCGACAGCCCTTCTGGATTACTTTTACATCCATCATCTTTCTTATTCAATGTAATCATCAATCCGGTTAACTCTGTTGCCATATACTCCCTGATGAATATTGAGCCGATTTATCTCAGATTAAACCTGCCTAAAAAGACAAACGTAAAAAATATTGACACATGGTTTTCTGATAAAAATGTTTATTTATAAAAATACTTTATCAACTATCTAATTTAACTGAACAATTGAAAATTAATACTTAAGTTTACTACCAAACTAAACTTCCAGTGCTAAAAATAAGAAGGTGAATTTTTATATAACTTTATTGATATTTGAAAGGCAATTAAGTATCAGGATTAAAATGTAAGACCAATTGTAACTTCATGTTTTTAAAAGGTTAACTTTAAGCAACTTTCACGATGACTTTATTGTTTGTTATTTTTTTGACGTGAACTAAAGTTAACTTTATTAAAACGCTAATATAATAATGAAAGGACGAGTAGGGATGTCTAGAAAATCATACACTAGATTGGCATTAGTGTCGGACGAGAGTATTCAGTCTTCTATTCTGAAAGAGTACCTGGTAAAGAAGCTTACATTTTCCATAAACTGTATAAAGCTGGATGAAATCAGCAAGTTATCAGCTAAACATATAGAAGAGACATTGTTCATTTTAGATTCTGCCAGTATCACGCCAAAGTCGAGTGAAAAGTACCTGAGTATCATGGCTGATAAAGAGGTAATACCTTCTGAAATTCTGATCAATGTATGCACTGATATTAAGGTCGATGAGCTTAAGCGATGGCCGAACCTGGTGGGGGTCTTTTATACCAGTGATTCACTGGAGCTGTTATCTGAGGGGCTGCTGAAGATACAAAGTGGTGAGCTGTGGTTTAGTCGTAAGTTATGCCAGGAACTGATTTCTGAATACCGGAGTACTCAAGCTAATATCCCAAAATTGAGTGTGGAGTTAACGACAAGAGAAAAAGAAATTATGCAACTTTTGGTCTCAGGCGCCTCAAATTTGCAAATTGCTGAGTCCTTGTTCGTAAGTGAAAATACAGTCAAAACACATCTTCATAATGTGTTTAAAAAAATCAAAGTCAAGAACCGCCTGCAGGCGTTTATGTGGGCTAAGAATCATACATTTAATAGCTTATTATCATGAAACTACCATATTTTATGCTTGTATACCTAGTCATTGTGTTTCCTGCGGTGAGTGCGGACAAGGGTGATTCGATAGAGTCATCAAAGCCGATTGAGAATGGACCGTCATTGGAAAATGATGAGCCGCTCGAACTCCAGGACCGATTGGAATCGTTAGATAGTTTACGAGAAATTGATGGTGTAGTGATCGACAGAACAATGACTCGATTAGGTGAAGAGTTTTATTCTCTCTTTGCACAAAAATTAGAAGACCAACTGGACGAGCTAAAAGAGAATATTTCTGTGAAGGAAAGGCCGACAGCGTTATCAGGCAGTATTATCACTGTTTTCCATCGGCAGAATATTATCTACCGAACGGCTTTGTCTCCAGGCAGAAAAAATATTGAAGAGAAAACGGATCAGGCTGTTTCAGCGGTTAAGAATTATGTATTGAGATGGCGGATAGAAAGGTATTTAAAAGATACTTTTGATATTGACTACGACGAAATTTAAGAGGTCAGCACATGAAAGGGAAGGTATGTTGTTTATTGTTTATGAGTTTCTGGACAATTGATGTCTCAGCAACCGAACTGATTTATACACCGGTGAACCCTAATTTTGGCGGTAGCCCATTAAATGGTAGTTATTTATTAGCTGGAGCTAATGCCATTAATGATTATAAACCGCCACAAGAAGATCGTTTACTGGGTGAAGACGAAAGCAGTATACAAAGGCTGGCGGCAAATCTGGAGTCCCGGTTAATCGGTCAGCTACTTTCCGATGTAGGTAACGGAAATACAGGACAACTCAGTACGGATGATTTTCTGTTGAATATAGTCGACAATAATGGTGCTTTGATGATTCAAGTCACTGATAAGGCAACAGGCGAAACATCTACTATACAAGTTAGTGGCTTAGTGCCTGATATGTAAGGAGACGATCATGAGACTTATTGCCTTATTGTGTTCTACATTAATCTTAGGGGGTTGCTCTCAGTCTATGAGTATTCCGGCACCTAAAGATGAGCCAACACTGATGCCAAGAGGGGCGACCTATTTAGATTTAACCTCTTTGCCCTTACCCCGAGGTCCGGTTTACGTGTCGGTTTATGATTTCCGGGACCAAACCGGCCAGTACAAGCCCCAGCCTAACAGCAACTTCTCTACTGCGGTTCCGCAAGGGGGAGCGGCAATGTTAACAACAGCGCTGCTCAATTCTAAGTGGTTTATCCCCTTAGAGCGGGAAGGGCTTCAGAATTTGCTCACTGAGCGAAAGATTATTCGCGCCGCTCAGAGTAAACATGAGACACCGAAAAATCACGGTAATCACCTTCCTTCTTTGATGGCGGCCAATATTATGGTTGAAGGTGGAATCATCGCTTACGATACCAATATCCAGACTGGCGGAGCAGGTGCGAGGTATTTGGGGATAGGGCTATCTTCTCAGTACCGCACAGATCAGGTGACGGTGAATGTCAGGGCGGTGGATATCCGCAGTGGTCGCATTTTGTTGAGTGTCACAACCAGCAAGACCATTCTGTCTCAGGAACTGCAAACCGGTATTTTTAAATTTATAGATTATAAAGATCTCTTAGAAGCTGAGTTAGGGATTACAACCAATGAGCCTGTCAATGTTGCTGTAATGTCGGCGATAGATTCTGCCGTAATACAAATGGTTGTGGATGGGATAAAGACAAATCTCTGGAAACTTAGAAATCCTTCAGATATGTCCAATCCTGTTATTCAAAAATATGCGGGAACTACTCAGCCAATCATTTAAAATCTAAAATCAATACATTTCTTTCTCTCCAGGCCTTTTGTTGCTGTTTATGTTATGGCAATCATCTGTACAAGATGATTGTCTTTTTTTATTAACTATTTAAATTATTCTGACAGTGATTATTATTGTCCAACTGATGATTCAGGTATGGCTCTGCTGCGTCTTTCAACTTAGTCCTTATGTATGTATCTGATTTCTTTCTTATGTTTTAATTTTATTGGTGAGTTATATAGTAATAAAGTGCTAGCAAAAAAATAGATACAATCATCATAAAGTTCATAGGAAATAGATAAATAAATACCATAATGAAATTACAAACAAGGCAAGGTGATTTCGAGGGTTGCAGCAATGAAGTATCAATTTTCAAATAATTCGAATGCGGTGGCCTTAATAGGTGTTATGTTAAGTTTTCCTGTTCTTGCAAGTGATTTGGCAAGGAATGAATTAAGCAGGGTCTCTGAGTTGTCTGATGACTTTAATAATGCGGCAAGAGTTGAATTAAGAAATGCGTATGATAGTTCAGCGAGAATTAACCAAACGCATTTATTTGGTTCAGGTAACAAAGCATTAGTCCGACAGTCAGGTTATAACAATAACGCCAATGTTGACCAGATTGGAGGGGGGAACCTCTCTTATATCGAACAAAATGGTAATGATAATTATGCTGCCATTTATCAGGCCGGGTGGAATAACGAAGGCGCAATTATACAAAATGGCAATCAGAATCGTGCGGTACTTTCCCAAACGGGAATAGGGCTTAGCGAAACCATCAACCAGGATGGTGATGGTAATGTGGCTTACGTCATTGACAAGCCAAATGTGAATTACTCTGGTTTTAATATCAATCAATCAGGTAATGAGCAAATACTAATAGTCAACGGAATGAATAAACAAATAACAGTCCATTAACACAATGTAAGGAATATCACATGAAAAAGTTAGCTCTGGTAATTTCTGCGCTGTTGGTCTCTGGTGGTGCGCTGGCGGTAGATAACGAAGCTGATGTCAGTATCACAGGGTACAGTGATTACAATGATGTGTGGATTTATCAGGATTCTCCAGGAAGCTGGGGTAACGAAGCAGTGGTCGATATCAGCGGTGGTTCCGATGACAACGAAATCGATATTGAACAAGACGGTTCGGATAACTTCGCTAAAGTTGAAGTAGCTGACGACTCAGAAGATAACGAGCTGGAAGTGCTGCAAGATGGTGACGATAATAAAGGTCGAATCAGCCTGGATGACCATGCAGATGACAACTATGTGGTGCTGAACCAAAATGGTGATGACAATACCGCTGATGTAGATATCGAAGGTGGTGATGACAACCATGTTGATGTTGACCAGTATGGCGATGACAACAAAGTGTATGTTGACATCAAAGGTTATGGCGCTGATCACAACGATGTCTATATCGACCAGAACTCAGATGATGCTCGTGTCTACGGTAAAATCCTGGGTAACTCTAGCTACAATGAAGTGGACATCGAGCAGACTCGCGCTGATACCGCAACCTTTTATATCAGCAACTCGTCTTATAACGAAGTTGATATCCAGCAGTTCTGATAACATTGTAGAAATTAAATTGAATGACTAACTATGTGTAAACTTATGACCAATAAAGCGGCGATTATCGCCGCTTTCTGTTTTTATCCATTGCTGGCGATAAGCCAGACGGAAAAACCGTTTGATATCAGCTGCACTCTGGCCGGGGATTCAGTGGCGATATTAATGATCTCGGAAAGCGGTGAGCGAGTCGCGTATTCACTGACCTCACGTAGTGGTAATAAAATGCGCTCAGCAGTAAGCGGCTCCAGCAAATCCAGAATGTCATTAAGTAAATCTCAATTCCCTGTCAGCATCACGGTTGATGCCGCTGGCGACATGTCTGTCCTGACAGTCACCGACGACTGCCAAATTACCACCCAGACACCTCGTTCCTGAGGTGTCTCAACACTCATGGCATCTTAGGTTGCCTTGTAGTACTGTGCGCCTCCCAGAAGGATAGACTGATGTAAATTCAGAACCGTTTGGCCTAAAGCATCAGGATGCACAGCGGCTGAGTTTGCTTTGGTGGTTGGCTATGTGCGAGAGTGCACAGAATGTTACCACTTTACGCTTTAAGCTCTCATTCCGATTTCAAAATTGCTATTATGTGAGGCTGATTCCGATTATAGCGCCTGGGCGCAGGTCGGTTTGATTGGCTGATGAGGGTTAGAAGTCGGAGGCATTGGCCGCCAGCTAATGCAAAAAGCTATCCTGTTTGCCCGTCGTACCGGCGCCAGAGGGATCGCGTTAGAGGCATCGCACAGAAACCTGACTGCTCAGGCTCTTTATGAGTCGTTGGGTTTTCAGCGCGATGAAAATTATTATCACTATTTTTTGACTGTGTAGCAGTAACAACATTAATGCTTGGTTAATACTATGTATATTCAAAAAGTTATGCCCAATCGTGATGACGTCCGAGTGATCCTCAGCGCATCCGATGATTATATGTATAGTTTGTACCCGCCCGAGACGAACAACCTGGAAAGTGAGGAATCCCTCATGAAGGACAATGTTCATCTGGTCGGAGCCTTTGTACGCGGTGCGTTAGCCGGTATTGGCGCAGTGAAAATGATGGATGATGACGGGCAGTACGGCGAAATCAAGCGTATGTTTGTACTGGATAATTACCGCGGTCTGGGTATATCCCGGCAAATTATGGATGCTTTGCACCAGTACCTTAAGCATAACGGTATCCGCCTTGCCCGCCTGGAAACCGGCGTGAATCAGCCTGAATCCATTGGTTTATATCAAACCATAGGATATCGGGTTTGTGAGCCTTATGGTCAGTATCAAGCACACCCGCTCAGTATTTTTATGGAGCTCGACTTGAATTCACTGGACGGTTAGCCGTTCTGATGTCGAATCATCATCATGGCCCCCTGTCAATGCGGGGCTGTGACCTTTTCGCTTCGATGTAATGATCCAGAACAAGCCGGATACTTCCTTTCTTCCCAAGAAGCAAAAACATATTTATACCGATATAAGCTCGTTTGGTTAGCGGTTTGTGATGCGCATAAACAATATCCAACAGGGTGCGAATAAGTGTATCTTCTGCGCTTTTCACTGAAAAAAAGTGAGAGTTAGTGCAATCAATCAGCTTTAGAGCATTGATCTGGCTCCCAATTGCAGTAATGCTACAGAGTGGTGTGCAACTTGGTTCATTTTGGTGATGTTGTGATCAGCCTGCGACTGAGAAAAGATGCGATCTTTCAGCTTTTCGTCATGGTTTGTCGTGTTACCAATCCATTCTTGCGTACCGTTGCACCTGTATAAACATCGTATAAATTTGTCTGTTATAAAGGAAGATCATGCTCACCAAACGGCCAGACTCCCGGCATCAACTTAAACCGTTTACCGCGCAGGACTATTCATTACTCATGGATTGGGTAACGGATGAGGAGTTTAATTTACTTTGGGGAGGGCCTGTCTATCAGTTTCCTCTGACTTTACAACAGATTGAAAGACATGTTTCTCGTCCTGAAGTCCATCCTTATTTATTTCAGGCCGCAGGCCAGACAAAAGGTTATATAGAGTTATACCAATCATCGCCCAAACACTGCAGGCTTTGTCGCGTATTAGTGGCAAATGAATCGGATCGCGGTAAGGGATATGGTCGGATGCTGCTGGATATGGCAGTGGAGAAAGCAGAATCTGAGTTCGGTGCTGAGGTGGTATCACTGTCGGTGTTTGAGCACAATTTTCGTGCGGTCAATTGTTATCGCGGGATGGGCTTTGAAATCTATCAGGCTGACCGGGCGACCCGCGTTTTTAACGGTGAACCCTGGACGTTACTGCAAATGAAGAAGTTATTGTAACTATCCGGTTCGGCTTGCAGAGACACTCAGTGCTACTCTCAATAAAGAATGACTGAATAACTCTTTTTCGGTTGTGGTGCTAACGTATCCTGGTCGGTACGTTGTTTATCCGGCCAGATTCGCCGTCCCTGTGATGAGGTATGTCCATGAGCTTGCAACAATTCAAATATGTCAGCTATATCGCGGCAAAGGATACCGACGTCTGGAATGCCTTGCTGGATCCGAAAATGACGCAGCAATACTGGGGGCATGTGAATGAATCTGACTGGAAGGTGGGCAGCCGGTGGGCACATATCCGGGCCGACGGCTCCGAAATTGAAGATGTGACGGGCAAAGTGCTGCTGATTCATCCCCCTCATCATTTAGTGCTGAGCTGGCAGGAAACCGATGGGCACCACGGTGTCATGCATTCCTCTCAGGTGAGCATTGCGCTGGAAAACCTGGGTGAAGACACCCGGATAACAGTTATCCACAGTGATTTACAGTCGGGCTCTCTGAGCTATCAGGATGTCTGTGATGGCTGGCCTGCAGTGATCAGCAATTTAAAAACCTTGCTGGAAACAGGTCATGTCATGGCCAGCGATATTTGGTCGGCCAATTAGTAACAGTTACTGGCGTTTGGTAAAGCCTGGTGCAGCATCAGATGCAGGGTGCTCCAGATTGGTGATTGGGTGCGGATGCTCTGCTTTAAATTGTTGTTTCATTTCATACATAGCAAAATCCGCTTCCTGCAGTAGTTCTGACAGGCTTTTGCTGCCCGGTGTGTACACGCTCAGGCCGATACTGGCTGATAGCGATAACTCACGATGGAGGAGCTGAATAGGGATTTTAAGTACGTGGTCCAGTGTGTTCATCAGAAAGTTCGATACATACTCCTGATTGACCGACTGAGGGAAAACCTGGATCACGGCAAACTCATCCCCTCCCATCCGGGCAACATACATACCGTCGTGTGTCAGGTTATCAAGTCGTCGTGCGATCGTTTTTAACAGCTGATCCCCGGCCCCAT
Organism: Photobacterium halotolerans DSM 18316; assembly: GCF_000425165.1. Taxonomy (GTDB): domain Bacteria; phylum Pseudomonadota; class Gammaproteobacteria; order Enterobacterales; family Vibrionaceae; genus Photobacterium; species Photobacterium halotolerans. The sequence continues at coordinate 282,346 of NZ_KE384321.1, read as the reverse complement.
GTCCCAGCGTATCATTCACTTCTTTGAACCCGTTCAGATCAATCAGGAAAAAAGCAAAATCTTTACCGCATTTCTCCAGATCTTTTAATTTTCTGTTGAGCCACAGCCGGTTATGGATACCTGTTAATGAGTCATACATCGCCAGTTGATGGTGTGTTCTAGACTCCTTCATCAGTAAGTAAATCATCATGATGCCGATTAACAAGGTTGAAAACAGGGAAGCATGAATTAACCAGCGCAGAGAAATAAACCTGTCCAGTTTCGAGCGTAATACATTGTTTGTGAATAGAAATGTTTTCAACGCATAGCTCATCAATTGATCGTAGTTATCTTTGACTGTTAAGGTCAGTTCAGCCACGTTTTGTCTGGTGAGCCGTTGCAGCGATGATTCGTAGCCCTTGACGATCTGATAGTGATGATTGAACGACTGCAATGAGCCAAAGGTGCTGTGGAGGCGGTTCACCTGGCTGTTGACTTGTATGGAATTAAAACGGCTTAACAGTATCTCATACTGGAGTAACACATCGTCAGTTTCAGCACGTCCGGCTTCATAACTCTGAAGCTGGTAAATCAATTCACTGTATTCATCACTCAGTTGCATCATGAACCAGCTGGCCAGATTCTGGTCTTTACTGACAGATTCAGCATTGGATTCCAGAGAGCTGACAGACACGAAAGTGAACACAATAAGCAGGGGGGCTGCAAAAAAAAGCAGCTTTTTCATCAACGGCATCCCGGCTAAGTGGAAAACTTTTAATGATTTCAAAAACACGTCACGGCACCACATTAATTTCGTTTATTTGCCAGACCATTTTTTCTAGGAAGCCCTTATCAATGAGGTCCGGGTGCGTGTCTAGCGCAAAAATAAGCCAGAAGGGGCCGTAATCACGTACTCTCATCCACTCATCATTGCGGCGTATCGCCAGTACAGGCTGATATTTTTTCATATCTTGCCAGTGTAACTCGGCGGTAAATTTATTCAGGGCCGTCAAATGTATGGTGCCGGGTTTCAGATGATAGTGGTTTAACAAGGCTTGCAGGTTAACACCGGAAAATGTTGCCTTGTCATTAACCCAGGGCATGGATGTCGTGACGGATTCCTGGGGAAAGCTGGCAATATCATCCCGCGTCAGGCGTACTTCTATAGGGGCATTTTCTGCCGACTGCCCCTTGAGTGTTAAAGGAGGCGGTGTAAGAGCAAAAACAGGAAACACAACAATAAAACCTGCAAACAGCAGGCCTGGCGTGAGGGCATTGGAAAGCGGTGAAATATACTTCCTGAGAATCACATATCCCTCATCTTTGTAGGTGATTAGTACGTAAATACAAAGATAGCTATATAAAAGCGCAAAGCAATACTTTTCTCACATGATTGAAGATGAGGTGATTATTCCATTTCTGAATGGTTTGTGGTTTTCCCTGCTGAAATTTAAGATTTCCTGGATTTTTTATTATGCAGTTACGGTTTTTTTAGTATTTATTCATGCCTTTCCGGTGTGATCCTTGTTCAAACGACAGTATTTGTAAGCGGTTGCATATAAGAAGTTCCCACTTTAGTTTACCTCTATCCCGGAAAGTCAGACTAAGTTGTCTGTATTTTCATACGCCTGATGATGTAACCAAACAGTGATTTTTTCATGTTGCTACTTATGTGTTTGGCGCTATTTCTTTCGCTGGGAAAACCTTCGAATTAAAGTAGCGGGCTGAACATATAAAAGCACTGTTCAAGAAATTTATGCCCTAAAGAACGTTCACGCCATTTTGCCGGATCAATCCGGCTGGATTGCCTTATGTATTGTTGCTGCAATTGTGCTAATTGCGCTGTAAAAACCGGATTATCGACCGCAAGCGTCACTTCAAAATTCAGCCACAGACTTCGCATGTCCAGGTTGACTGTGCCAATCAGGCAGTGGGTATCATCAACGACAACCGATTTTGTATGGAGCAAACCACCGTTAAACCGGTGAATGAACACACCGGCATTCAAAAGCTCGGCAAAAAACGAGCGGCTGGCCCATTCCACCATGACAGAGTCGTTCTTGGCGGGGATGACGATGTGAACCTCTGTTCCTCGTTCAGCGGCGCTGATCAGTGCATGTAATAGGTGCTCGCTGGGTACAAAATAGGGCGTAGTAATAACGACGCGTTCCCTGGCCTGATAAATACTGATTAACAGAACCTGATGGATGATTTCATCCGGCATCCCCGGTCCGGACGGAATTACCTGGATCATATCGATGCTGCCATCAGCAGGAGTGGCGTCGCATTCAGGAACGGGGGGTAAATAGCGTTGCCCGGTTTCGACTTCCCAGTCCCAGGCCTGAATGCAATTGAGCACCGAGACGGCCGGACCGGTGACACGCACCATCACATCAATCCATTGCCCGACACCGGCATCTGTTTTGAAAAAAGCCGGATCGACCAGATTCATGGAACCGGTATAGGCAATCTGCGCATCAATGACAACAATTTTACGGTGCTGCCGGATATCCAGCCTTCGCAGGAACATACGTAACGGGCTGACAGCCAGCGCTTCTGTTAATTCGATACCGGCGTGCTTCATCAAACGAGGCCAGTGGGAACGGAAGAAACGCATACTGCCGGCGGAATCCAGCAGTAATCTGACTTTAACACCGCGTTTGGCGGCAAGAATTAATGCCGTCGCCACTTCGTCGGCCAGGCCGCCCGGATGCCAGATGTAAAATTCCAAATGAATCGCGCGATGGGCCTGCTGTATGTCTGAAATCAGCGAGCGCAGAATGGTTTGCGGAGTGTCCTGCAATGTCATGCTGTTACCCACTAACGCCGGAATACCGAGGCGGTTCTGACACAGGTCGTGAATCGGTTTGGTATGCAGGTTCATCAGCTGCGGCTGATGCCCCGGGCAGTTATACAGTTGCTTAAACCAGCTGGCGAAGGGTTCAAACATTTCTTCGGCACGTAATGCCCGTTTTTTGCCAAGATTGAGCTCACCAAACAAGAGATAGGCAATGATGCCGCCAATAGGAATGATGTAGATAATCATCAGCCATGCCAGCGACACACCCACCACACGACGTTTGAATACCACCCGCATAGTGACAGCCGCAATGGCCACCCAATAGATAAACAGGCTGAGCCAGGCTAAGACTTGATAAACGTGATCCATAAAAGCGGCTTGTCTCTTTCTATATGCATACCTGCGCTCTATTTTGCACCCGAATCTCTGTAAAACATAGGGTTAAGCGAAAACTTGACACACTTTATATTGCCGCATGTATCAATAGTGAAGGCGTTTTACGCTGAGAAATGTCTTATCTTGTAAGAGCCCCTTGTTATTTGAGTATCGTGTATGGCGAACAGAGCGCAATTCAGCTCCCGCATTGGTTTTATTCTGGCGGCGGCCGGCTCCGCGGTCGGGCTGGGTAATATCTGGGGCTTTCCGACTCAGGCGGCCAGCAATGGCGGCGCGGTATTTCTGATGGTCTATTTACTGATGGTGTTTGCCCTGGCTTATCCCTTGCTGGTGGCCGAGCTGACCATTGGCCGCTACGGCAGTGCCGATCCCATCACCTCGTTGCGTAAAGTCTGGCCGCAGCAGAAAGCCCTGATGGGGCTGGTCGGGCTGGCGGGCATGATAGCTGTATCGCTGATACTGAGTTTCTACGCGATTGTTGCCGGTTGGCTGCTGGGGTATTTGCTGGCCCCGATGTGTGAGGCGGTGGGGCTGGTTTCACTGGCTCACTGGCTGGAAGCGTTTGGCAGCGGCCGCAATCTGGTACTCATGCTGATCTTTATGTGGCTGACCGTCATGGTCGTCAGGAGCGGGGTTGCCGATGGGATCGAAAAATGGTCCACCCGTCTGATGCCTGTACTGCTGCTGCTGTTCGTGGTTATGGTGATGTATATCCTGACTCAGGACGGTGCCTGGGACGGCCTGAAGCTGTACCTGGTCCCGGATTTAAGCCATTTGTCGCCCAAGCTGATTGTCAGCGCGATGGGGCAGGCGTTTTTTTCTCTTTCTCTTGGGGTGTGCACTATGATGGTGTACGGCTCGTACCTGAGCAAGTCCGCGAATTTACCGAAAACTGCCGCGCAGGTTGCCCTGCTCGATACCGCTGTAGCCTTTATCGCCGGGCTGCTGATCCTGCCTGCTATGTTTGTGGCCCAGCATAACGGCGTGGTGATTTACGACGAGAGCGGGGCATTACTGGCGTCAGATACGCTGGTATTCAGCGTGCTGCCGACCATGTTCGATACCATGGGGCCGGTAGGCATAATAGTCGGCATCCTGTTTTTTGTGCTGATGATCATTGCGGCGCTTACCTCTTCCATATCTATGCTGGAGGTGCCCGTCTCTTGCGCCATTGAAGAGCTGAACCAGAGCCGCCATGCCGCCGTCTGGTGGATAGGCGGGTTAATCTGTGTCACCTCGGCGGTCATTGTGCTTAATTTTGACGCCTTGTTCGGCCGGGTAGTGACCATGACCACAGCCTATGCGCAGCCGGTTATCGGCATGATTTTCGCGCTGCTGGTGGGATGGATCTGGCGCAGAGACAAAGTCTTGCAAGAGATCCGCAAAGGCTATCCGGCCGTCGAGTCGGGCCTGTTCTGGCGGATCTGGCCCTGGTATGTGCGGATTGTCTGTCCGGTTCTCATGCTGCTGGTCTTTTTCCTTCAGTAACAGATGGCATCACAAGGCTGGCGTCATGCGGCAGAGCGGGTATACTGCCGTTCTCCTGAGTCAATCGAACTGCGAACCATGTTTACACTTCTGCATCAAACCCCGGATTTCCTCGTTATTTGCAAGCATGCTGGCGTGAGTGTGCATAAAGATGACAATGATCAGCCATTGCTGGCGGAAGTTGCTGCGGCCACCGGTGATAAACAGCTGTATCTGATCCACCGCCTGGATAAGATGACATCGGGTATTTTGCTGCTGGGCCGTCACGCCAAAGCCGCCGCCGAGTTGTCGGGCGGTTTTGCCCGCCGTGACGTGCAGAAGTTTTATCTCGCGATCAGCAGCAAGAAACCCAAAAAGAAGCAGGGCACAGTGATTGGCGACATGAGCCGTTCACGTCGTCGCAGCTGGAAACTGGATGCAACGCGAGAGAATCCGGCCATAACCCAGTTTATTTCAACGGCTGCCGGTGAGGGCCGCCGGTTGTTCCTGTGCAAACCCTGCACAGGGAAAACCCATCAGATCCGGGTGGCGTTGAAAAGTGTGGGGGCCGGTATTACAGGTGACGACATTTATGGCCAGGAAGAGGCAGATCGTGGATATTTACACGCATTTGCCCTGCAGTTTACCTTTCAGGGACAAGTCTGGCGCTTTGTCTGTTTGCCAGAACAAGGCTCGCTCTGGCAAGTGGCGCAAGTGCAGGCAGCCCTGTCCGGGTGGGCCACACCCTGGGACATATCCTGGCCTTCGTTACCTTCAGGGCTGGTTAAACCGCGCGTTGACTAACGCTTTTGCCGCCAGAGCGGCTATCCGTTTAGATTTATTTATTATTCATTCCATACTGGTGATCCATGGACGCTTCTGCTTTACCTCTGTTCTGTCAACATTTGCTGTCGCAACTGGCTTCTCCTCCTCATGAGGTGCGCCGGTTATTCCATGGTCGCGGCCGGCGCTGGGCCGGACTGGAACAACTGACGGCCGACTGGCTTGACGGCCAGGTACTGATATCGCTGTTTAAAGAGCAGGATGCTGACTTTCTGGCGGCGTTGACAGCTTTGCTTCATGAACTGGTACAAACGGACACCTGGCAGCGCTCGGGGGCGGTGTCGCTTTTGGTGCAGCATCGTGACCGGGCGGGATCGCCGGTGGAAGTGATCTGGGGGGAGCTGCAAACCTGGCAGCAAGTGACGGAAAATGGCCTTAAGTTTCAGCTCGACTTGGGCCAGAAGCAAAATAACGGTCTGTTTCTGGACATGCGTTATGGCCGTCAGTGGGTCAGGGATGCGGCGAAAGACAGCAAAGTGCTCAACTTGTTTGCCTATACGTGCGGATTTTCTGTTGCCGCCATTGCTGGCGGTGCTGAGCATGTGGTTAATCTGGATATGGCCAAAGCGGCTCTGGGGCGCGGCCGGGATAATCACCGGCTGAACGGACACGATCTGAACAAAGTGAGTTTTTTGGGGCACGATATCTTTAAATCCTGGGGCAAACTGAAAAAGTACGGCCCTTATGATCTGATCATCATTGACCCGCCGTCCTTCCAGAAAGGCAGTTTCGCACTCACGAAAGATTACGCCAAAATTCTGCGCCGTTTGCCGGATATGCTGACAGCCGAAGGCAAGGTGCTGGCCTGTGTGAATTCGCCTGCTGTGTCACCACAGTTTCTGATTGATGGTATGGCTGAGGAAGCACCTGAGCTGAGGTTTATCGAGCGCCTTGAGAATCCGCCTGAGTTTGCGGATCTGGAGCACGACAGTGCGCTGAAGGCCATGATTTTTGCCCGATAAATAAAAATGCCGGAGGATATCTCCGGCATTTTTATTGCGGGTTAGCTTCCTGCCTGCCTGGTTTTCTGTCTGGCAATAGATCAGGAGCCGGGAGCCACAATCTGGGCACAGAATTGTGCATTGATCGGCTGCTGCACCACGGGTCTTCCCCGCATATCCAGGATCTGAATCAGATAGCCCAGACCTTCGCTGACCATAGGTGTCAGTTCAGGATTACTGCAGAAGTTCGCTGCCGCTGCCTGCGCGGCTTGGGTGGGGGCCACTTTACCGCCACCGCCGTAGAGAATGGTAATTTCAACGATATTCTGTTGCGCCTTCGCTTTCATGATCTGGTACTGATCAATCTTGGGATAAGGTGCTTTGGAATTAATGACGGCAGCCCGGCGCTCCGCAAGCTCGTTGGTCAGGTCCTCTTGTGATTTAGCGCAACCAGTGAGAATAACCGCTGCTATGACGGCGGCAAACAGGGCCTTTACCGATGCTCGATTCATAACCATCAGGCCGGCAGTACTTTTTTGAATGGCTTCACAATGACCTTGTCATAGACACCGGCATCAATGTAAGGATCCGCATCGGCCCAGGCTTTTGCTTCTTCAAGAGAGCCGAACTCAGCGATGACGGTAGAGCCGGTAAAACCGGCTTCACCCGGGTTGTCGCTGTCAATGGCGGGCATAGGTCCGGCCACCAGCAGACGGCCTTCATCCTGCAGGGCTTTGAGGCGGGCCAGGTGATTTTCGCGAACGCTCAGACGGCGCTCCAGACTGTTTTCAACATCTTGAGAAAAAATGACGTACCACATGCGTTCTGTCTCCCTGTACTTGTGGTGGAATGCAGCCGTTATCATAGCGGAATGAAAAAGCCCCAACCAGCGGTCAGGGCAGATAAATCAGGCTTTCTTAATCGGACGAGGGCGGCCATCGGCATCAATGGCCACATAATTGAAGGTCGCTTCACTGACTTTGTAACGCTCACCGATCCCCTCATTGCCAACGGGCTTCACCCACACTTCCATGGCGACAGAGAGCGACGTATTACCAATACGGTTACATTCGCCATAACAGCACACCACATCGCCCACACCGACGGGGGCTTTAAACACTATGTTGTCGACAGAAACGGTAACCACTTTACCGCGAGATATTTCTTTAGCCAGAATCGCGCCGGCCAGGTCGAGCTGTGACATTATCCAGCCACCAAAAATATCGCCATTTGCATTGGTGTCAGCAGGCATGGCTAAAGTGCGAAGTAATAACTGGCCTCGTGGGACATTATTTTCTGAATTCATCATAAATCATGTGTTGGGAAGATGTATTCATATGGTCATCAATATTGCGCTGGCTTGCAAGCACAAAGCGCCTGGTCTGACCCAGGCCTGATGGAACTTTGAACGAAAATCGGATCCATAGCGGCAGAAAACAAAAAAGGCTGTCGGTTGACAGCCTTTTGGCAATGGCAGAAGTAGCCGTTTAGGCTTCGTTCTGTGTTGCCATGCGTACGTCTTCTTTCTGCTCGTCAGTGATCAGGCTGTCCACAATCACAGCACAGGCAGCATCACCTGTGATGTTGAGTGCGGTACGGATCATGTCAAAGATACGGTCCAGCGCGAACAGCAGTGGCAGACCTTCAATAGGAATACCTGCCGACAGCAGTACAGCCACGACCAGGAATGAAGGTCCAGGTACACCGGCCTGACCCACGGCACCCAGTGTCGAAGTCACTATGATGGCGATATACGCGCTCATAGACAGGTCGATATTGAACAGCTGGGCAAAGAAGATAGCAACCAGACCATAATAGATAGCGTTGCCGCTCATATTGATGGTCGCGCCAAGCGGCAGTACGAAAGCCGCCGTGCTGTTTCTCACTTTCAGCTCTTCTTCGCAGGTTTCCATGGTGACAGGCAGCGTTGCCATGGAAGAGGCGGTAGACAGTGCAACTGCCTGAGGCTTCTTCATTGCAGCCAGGAACTTGATTGGCGATGTCTTGCTGAAGCATTTGATCATCAGCGGGTAGAACACGAAGCCGTACACCAGGATGGCAGCAATGTAGACAACGAACAGTTTGAACACCACCATCAGGGCGTCAAAGCCAAAGGTACCTACGGCATCAGCCATCAGGCCGAACACGCCGATAGGCGCGATCTTCATGACTACGTTGATCATCCAGACCATAGCGTCAACGATGGAATTAACACCGTTGATCAGCGGGTCACGGCGTTCTTTTTCCAGTTTAGAAACGGCGAGACCGAAGAACAGACAGAACACCAGAATTTGCAGGATGTTTGCTTCATTCAGGGATTGGAAAATGTTGGTTGGGATCATACCCAGAATAGTTGCCCAGAACGAAGGCAGGTCACCTTTGTCAGCATAGGTATTTGCGAACATGCCCTGTACGCCGGTCAGGTCGACACCCATACCTGGCTGGAACACTTCACCCATAAACAGCGCCAGTGCAACGGCAACGGCTGATGTCAGGCCAAAGAAACCCAGCGTAATCAGGCCGATTTTACCGGCTGACTGGCTGCTGCCCAGACCGGCTGCGCCAGAGATGATAGCCACAGCAACCAGAGGGATCACCAGCATTTTAATCAGGTGGATGAAAATACTGCCCAGCGGAGCAAACATGCTCGCCGAGTGCCCCATCATTGCACCGGCCAATGCACCCAAGCACATGGCAATGACAACCTGTACTCCAATGTTGCCAAGTAGTCCTTGTTGTTTTAGCACCTTGAACACCTTTATTGTGGAATTTGTTAATTGATGAAAGACTTATGTTTCGCAAATGTTGATTAATTTGAGTCAATATTTTGCGGGTTAAGGTTTTACAGCAGAATAATGCGATAATCAATGTTGTAATGCGTTACTTTCTACTTGGGTTACGATTTAGGGGCGATTTATTTTAATAGGCTGGCGGGCTTATGCATTACGTTTTTTATGCAAGGGAAGGCGAGATGTAACGGTATTGTTAATGAAGAGGCCCCGACTTGTAATCAAGCCAGGGCTCTGTTCAGGGCGAAGGAAATGCATCAGCCTCTGGTGGCTTGCTTCATGCTGTGGATGAATTGACCTAATGCATGGAGCAAAGCGTCCGGATTATCTTTGTGCTGCTCAATGATTTTCACTACCGCAGAGCCGGATATCGCCCCGGCAGCACCGGCTTTGATCGCGTCAGACACCTGTGCCGGCTCTGAGATCCCAAAGCCCAGCAGTGCGGGGGGCGCTTTATATTCGGCCAGAGAGGCCAGCAGATGGTCAATAGGCATACCTGCTTTGGTTTCCGCCCCGGTTACACCCGCGCGTGACAGCAGGTAAGTATAACCACCGCCGAACTCGGCCACGGTTTTCAGCGTATTTGCCGTGGCATTGGGCGGGGCGATGAAAATCGGGTGAATCCCGTATTTTTCCGCCGCCTGCCGAAACTCTGCGGATTCATTAACAGGTACATCTGCGACCAGCACCGAGTCAACGCCCGCTTCCTGGCAACGACGGTAAAAATGCTCAATACCGCCTGCAAACACCAGGTTGGCGTACATCAGCAGGCCAATGGGCAACTCGGGGTACTTTTCCCGCACCTGTGTTAACAGCTCAAAACAGGTGTCAGGGGTGGTGCCGGCATCCAGCGCACGGATAGTCGCCCCCTGAATGGTCGGACCGTCGGCGAGCGGGTCTGAAAACGGTATACCCAGCTCAAGGGCATCGGCCCCGGATTCAACTAAGGTATCAATGATCTGTAACGAGAGTGCCGGGCTTGGATCGCCCAGGGTGACAAAAGGAACAAACGCGCCTTCCTGTTTGGCCGCTAAACGGCTGAATAAAGCTTGATAACGGTCCATTACAGGGCTCCCTTTTCATCCAGAATCTTATGTACGGTAAAGATATCTTTGTCGCCACGGCCAGATAGGTTAACCACCAGGAGTTGTTCCTTTTCTGGTTCATCTTTAATCAGCTTGAGTGCATACGCCAGGGCATGTGCCGATTCCAGCGCCGGAATAATGCCTTCATTACGGGCCAGTGCCTGAAAAGCATCCAGTGCTTCATCGTCGGTTACTGAGCCGTATTCCGCGCGGCCGGTGGCATTGAGATGGGCATGCTGAGGGCCCACAGACGGGAAGTCCAAACCGGCCGAGATAGAGTAAGACTCCTCCACCTGACCATGTTCATCCTGCATTAACGGGGCTTTCATACCGAAGAAAATCCCCAGCTTGCCATGTTTCAGCGGCGCGCCGTGCATGTGGGTATCCAGGCCCAGACCGGCAGGCTCCACACCAATCAGTTTCACACTGGTGTCTTCGATAAAATCGGCAAACATGCCGATAGCGTTGGAACCGCCGCCGACACAAGCAATTACCGCATCCGGCAGGCGGCCTTCTTTGTCAAGAATCTGCGCCTTGGTTTCCTCGCCGATAATGCGCTGGAATTCACGGACTATGGTTGGGAAAGGGTGCGGCCCTGCTGCTGTTCCCAGCAGATAATGCGCCTTGTCGTAAGTGGCGGACCAGTCACGCATGGCTTCGTTACAGGCATCTTTCAGAGTGGCTGAGCCGGAATGAACCGGAATGACTTCTGCGCCCATCAGTTTCATGCGAAAAACGTTGGGACTCTGGCGCTCAACGTCTTTGGCACCCATGTAAATGCGGCATTTCAGGCCCAGCAGGGCACAGGCCAGGGCAGTCGCCACACCATGCTGGCCGGCACCGGTTTCGGCGATGATCTCACTTTTACCCATGCGTTTGGCCAGCAGGGCCTGGCCCAGAACCTGATTGGTTTTGTGCGCGCCGCCATGGAGCAGGTCTTCGCGTTTGAGGTACAGTTTGGTGTTGGTGCCTTTGGTTAAATTCTGACACAGGGTCAGTGCCGTGGGACGACCGGCATAGTCTTTCAGTAAGCCGATAAATTCTTTTTCAAAAGCCGGATCTTTTTGCGCATCAATAAATGCGTCTTCCAGCTGGTCCAGGGCCGGAACCAAAATCTGGGGCACAAACTGGCCGCCAAATTCACCAAAATACGGGTCAAGTTTACTCATGTGTCTGCTGTCCTATTCTGTAATCTGTGTCGGTGCGGAAGCCCGCGAGCGGTTCGCTAACCTGATTAAGGCTTCACTGCCTTGAATACCGAGAGTAATTTCTGTCTGTCTTTCTTGCCGGGCTCGCTTTCCACGCCTGAGTTAAAATCAAGGCCACGGCAGCCTTTACTGGCGGCGTCTTTAGCATTGTCCGGGTTCAACCCGCCAGCCAGCATAATGCGGCTTTTCTCTTCGCAGTTATCCAGCAGCGACCAGTCAAATGACTGACCTGTCCCGCCGCTCTGATTACCGACCTGGGTATCCAGCAGGTGCCGGTCAGCCGGCCAGGCCGTGAGGTCGGGCAGGGCATCACTGACACCATGGGCTTTCCAGACTTCACAGTCTGCGGGTAATAGCGCTTTCAGCGCTGAAATATAATCAGAGGACTCGCTGCCGTGCAACTGAACGGCCGCCAGTTTCAGAGCTTTAGCGTGTTTGGCTACCGCATTGACATCGGCATTGCGAAATACGCCGACGTATTTCAGCGGCGCACCACTCATTACCAGGCGGGCAAGCTCAGCGTCGACGGCTCTTGGTGATCCTTCGACGAAAATCAGCCCGCCATAAACCGCACCGCTCTGGTAAGCCGCACAGGCATCATCAGGGTGCGTCAGTCCGCAGACTTTATGTTCGCCCAGCAGCACAGTGCGTACGGCCATTTCCAGATTATCTTCACTCATCAGTGAACTGCCGATCAGAAAGCCATTGGCGTAGTCTGATAAATCCCGAATTTGCTGGTTGGTGTAAATGCCGGATTCTGAAATCACCAGCGTACCTGCCGGCAGGCGCGGAGCCAGCACTTTGGTCCGGTTCAGGTCAATACTGAGATCGCGCAGGTTACGGTTGTTGATCCCGACCACTCTGGCCTGCAGGGCAATGGCACGTTCCAGCTCTTCTTCGTTACTGACTTCGGTCAGCACGCCCAGATTCAGCGTGTCGGCCAGGGCCGCCAGTTCACGGTATTGCTCGTCGTTCAGGACAGACAGCATCAGTAAAATGGCATCGGCCTGATAATAGCGGGCCAGATAGACCTGATACGGGTCTATCATAAAATCTTTGCACAAGACGGGCTGGGTCACGTGCTGGCGGACTTGCGGCAGAAAATCAAAATTTCCCTGGAAATACTTTTCATCTGTCAGTACGGAAATCGCATTGGCGTAACGGCTGTAGACCTGAGCAATATGATCCAGATCGAAATCTTCCCTGATCAGCCCTTTAGACGGCGACGCCTTTTTGCATTCAAGAATGAATACCGCGTTTTCGCTTTGCAGAGCCTGATAAAAGTCCCGGTCGCTGGGGGTGACATCGGCAATGAAGCTGTCCAGCGGTTGGAGTGCCTTACGGGCTTCAACCCAGATTTTCTTATCAGCGACGATTTTGGCGAGTACAGTTTCCATGATTAACCTCGTGCGGCCAGTTGCTCTACCAGCTGGTAGGCTTTGCCGGATTGCATGACTTCCATCGCTTGCTGAGCATTGGCTTTTAAATCTTCCTGACCAAACAGACGAAGCAGCAGAGCGACATTGACGGCCACAGCGCTTTGCTGTGCTTCCGTGCCTTTGCCCGTCAGTATGTTGGTGATAATGGCACGGTTTTCTTCCGGTTCGCCCCCTTTAATCGCATCTAATGCATGGGTTTGCAAGCCAAAATCTTCCGGTGTCACTGTATATTCGCGAATATCGCCATTGATGATTTCAGCAACCAGAGTCGGGCCGTGAATGGCCACTTCGTCCAGGCCGCTGCCGTGGACCACGGCGGCGCGTTTCATCCCCAGCGCAATCATGGTTTCTGCAATCGGGCGAACCAGAGCGGCATCGTACACACCCATCAGTTCAATGCTCGGACGGGCAGGGTTGATCAGCGGACCGAGCAGGTTAAAGATAGTCCGGGTTTTCATGGCCTGCCGGGCAGGCATCGCATGCCGCACACCGCTGTGATACTGAGGTGCAAACAGGAAACAGACCCCTTGCTCATCAAGCGCGGCGCGGGCGTCTTGCGCTGACATCGCCAGATTAATGCCAAATTTGTCCAGCAGGTCTGAAGAGCCCGACTTGCTGGAGACGCCACGGTTACCGTGCTTGGCGATTTTTACACCGCAGGCGGCGGCGACAAAGGCCGAGGTGGTGGAAATATTGATGGTGTCGGCACCGTCACCGCCTGTGCCGACAATATCGGCAAAGTCGTAGTCCGGACGCGGGAAGGGCGCGGCATTTTCCAGCAAGGCCGTGGCGGCGCCGGCGATCTCATCAGGTGTTTCGCCTTTGATTTTCAGCGCGGTCAGAATGGCAGCCAGCAGAGCGGGTTCCACGTCGCCTTTGATAATGGCATCGAATAATGTGCGGCTTTCGTCTTTGGTCAGCGTTTGCTGATCGTATAATTTGTCGGTAATCGGATAAATAGCGCTGTTCATCTGGGCTCTCCCTTAGCTTTAAAATTCAGTCACAGTGGCGGATTGGCCCGAGACCCAGTCGAGGGTGTTTGCCAGCAGTTGCGCGCCTTGCGCAGTCAGAATGGACTCAGGATGGAACTGAAATCCGCAGACTTTATCTTTCTCGTGGGTGACCGCCATCACCAGGCCATCGACTTCAGCCACTACCCTGAGCGCGTCCGGCACCTGAGTGGCCACCAGCGAGTGGTAGCGGGCTATGGTCAGCGGGCTGGATAACTGACCAAAGACGGCGTGCCGGTTATGGGTCATCTGCGCGGCCTTACCATGGACTATGTCACCCGCCCCTTCTACTTTGCCGCCATAGGCTTCAACAATGGCCTGATGACCAAGACAGATACCTATCATGGGGATCTTGCCGGCTACCCGCTTGATCAGTGCCGGCATACAGCCAGCCTCGGCAGGCGCCCCCGGACCCGGTGACAAAACCAGCACCGGATTTTGTTTCTCTGCCAGAGCCTGCTCCACCTGCTCTGCGCTCAGGCTGTTGCGAAAAATGGTGACCGGATAACCCATGGCGCGAAACTGGTCGACCAGGTTGTAGGTAAAGGAGTCGAAGTTATCCAGCAGAACGATGTCGATGTGTTTGTTCATGGTCGGCTCCTTACTGCACACTGTGTGCGTGACGAATGGCGGTGATCACGGCCTGTGCTTTGCTGCGGGTTTCGTCCGCTTCGGCCTGAGGTACGGAGTCATACACCACACCGGCACCGGCCTGTACGGTTGCGACGCCGTCTTCAACATACGCCGAACGAATGACGATGCAGGTATCCATATCACCCTGCCCGGTCAGGTAGCCGACGGCGCCACCATAGCTGCCGCGACGTTGTTGTTCGACATCGCGGATGAGCTGCATGGCGCGGATTTTCGGTGCCCCGGTCAGGGTGCCCATGTTCATGCAGGCCTGGTAGGCGTGCAGGGCATCAAGATCGTCGCGCAACTGGCCAACCACACGGGAAACCAGGTGCATCACATGGCTGTAACGGTCAACCTGCAGCAGATCGGCCACATAACGCGTACCTGGCTGGCTGATTCGGGCCACATCATTTCGGGCCAGATCGACCAGCATCATGTGCTCGGCGTTTTCTTTTTTATCGCAGCGCAGTTCCAGTTCGATACGGCCATCCAGATCCAGATCGATACTGCCATCGGCTTTTTTACCGCGTGGACGGGTCCCGGCAATGGGATAGATTTCGACCTGATTGCTGTCGGTGCAATATTTCAGTGCGCTCTCCGGAGAAGCACCAAACAAAGTGAAATCGGCATCTTTCAGGTAGAACATGTAAGGGCTTGGGTTGCCAATCTTCAGGGCTTTATAGGCGTTCAGCGGTGACGGGCAGGGCAGCGTGAACTGACGGGACGGCACCACCTGAAAAACATCACCCCGTACCACAAATTGCTTTAACTGCTCGACGGTGGCACAGAAGTCGGCATCGCTGATGCTGACGCTGGGTTCGCACTGCTCCAATATCTCGGCCGGTGGCAGGGCAACCGGTTTGAGGCAGATTTCTTTGATTTGCTGCAGCCGGCGGCTCAGTTCGAAATAGCTCGCCGTGTAGTTGTCGCCGCCGAACAAGGTCGCCTGCAGCTTGCCTTTTCGGCGCTGGTGGTCGATAACCAGCAGGGTTTCTGCCACATAAAACAGGTAATCCGGACAGCGGTTGCCCTGCTCTGCGTCAGGCAGCGGCTCGAAGCTGGCGACCAGATCGTAGGCAAACAGGCCGCCTAGAAACAGCGCTTCGCGAGACTGTGCGGGCTGGTGGAAAATGTGCTGGATCAGGCGCAGTGCATCAAAAGGTGATGACTGGCGCAGCCGGCTGTCTTCATCCAGCGCACGGCCACTTTCCTTAAATGTCAGTATCAGGGTGTTGTTGTCCACGGCCAGGTCAACATCGGCCGGGATCTGATTTTTCACGGCCTGCAGGACGTTCTGACCATTGCTGGTTAAGGCTTCCAGGCGTACTTCGCGGCCGCGGCAGACAATGCGCACGGCGGCATCAATCAGCATCAGGCTTTTCAGATCTTCTTTGGAGTCGATTTCTGCCGATTCCAGTAACAGATTGTGGGGGCGGTCGCCGCAGATCGAATAATACAGTTCGGTGGGCTCTGAGACATAAGGAACGTCCAGATTCAGAACGTCCAGTTCTCCGACAGCTAAAGGTATTGTTTTCATAGTGTTTTACCTGCAGCTTCTACAAAGGGTTTCAGTTCCTGCATCAGTTGCTGGAACATGGGGCCGGTCAGCGCCTGATGGCCGTCAGACAGTGCTTCGCCCGGGTTGAGGTGAGATTCAACGATGATACCGTCGGCACCGACTGCGGCCGCCGCGCGGGATAAAGGAATCACCAGCTCACGGACACCCGTACCATGGCTCGGGTCAACAACAACGGGCAGATGGGTTTTCTGCTTCAGGAAGGCAACGGCATTGAGATCCAGTGTATTGCGGGTAGCGGTTTCGAATGTGCGGATACCACGTTCGCACAGAATGATGTTCGGGTTGCCGGCATCATAGATATATTCCGCCGCCAGCAGCAATTCTTCGATAGTGGCAGACAGGCCGCGCTTCAGCAGAACTGGCTTTTTGCTTTCACCCACTGCTTTAAGCAAAGCATAGTTTTGCATGTTACGGGCGCCGATTTGCAGACAGTCGATGTATTCACACATGGTCTCCATCTGGCTCACTTCCATCACTTCAGACACAGTGGGCATGTTCAGCATCTCGCTGGCTTGTTTGAGCAGCTTCAGCCCTTCAACACCCATGCCCTGAAAGTCATAAGGGCTGGTACGCGGTTTGTAAGCGCCGCCCCGCAGTGCAACCGCGCCATGCTGTTTGACCACTTCTGCCACCGACAGCAGCTGCTGCTCGGATTCCACCGAGCAAGGGCCGGCAATCACGGCAAATTGATTGCCGCCGACCGACGCATTGCCGAAGCGAACCACAGTATCGTGTGCCTGCACCTCACGGCTGACCATTTTGTATTTGGTCAGGATCGGTTTGATGTTTTCCACGCAAGGATTGGCATCCAGATTCAGTTTCTGCAGCACCCGCTCGTCACCCAATGCACCCAGCACAATGCGCTCCACACCTGGCATATACAGAGGTTTGAGGCCGGCATCTTCAATACGTTTCAGGATGTCTTTTGCTTGGCGCTCGGTGGCTGTTGGTTTCAGTACGATAATCATGTTGTTGTCCTTGCTAGCCAGATCTGGAATTGGTTTTAGATTGTTCAGCTATAAAAAAACCCGCACAGGGCGGGTTCTGGATTCTGTGCAGTCGGCACAGCAAATCTCACGACCCGCTATAGGTTGTGCAGCCACCAAGTGAAGAAAGCGCGAAGCGAATGATGTTTTTGCTGTAACATAAACAGAACCTGAGTAATTAAATGTTCATTGAGTAACTTCGTACTAGTAAACTAGTTCATGAATATTATGTCAAGACTTTATTTTTATGTTGTTTGATCTTCACAGTCATACCACGGCCTCGGACGGTCGGCTTACACCTGCAGAGCTGGTGAAACGGGCGACCGATTTCCGTGTGGATGTTCTCGCGATCACAGATCACGATACTGTCGCGGGCCTCGAATTAGCCCAGCAGGCGATAGATGCACAAAACCTGGCTTTAAAGCTGGTCAAAGGCATTGAAATATCGACAGTTTGGAATAATTTTGATATTCACATTGTTGGCCTGAACATTGACCCGGCGCATGCTGACTTAGTGTCTCTAATCGCCCAGCAGGCAGAGCGACGAACTGCCCGGGCTGTGTTAATGGGGGAGCGTCTGGCCAAAAGCCAGATAGCCGGCGCTTATGAAGGTGCGAGAGCCCTTGCCGGGGATGCCACCTTAACCCGGGCTCATTTTGCCCGCTGGCTGGTCGAACAGGGGCATGCCAAAACAATGCAGGCAGTGTTCAAGAAATTTCTGACCCGGGGAAACACAGGCTACGTTCCGCCTAACTGGTGCAGTATCGCTGAGGCTGTCCAGGCTATTCATGCCGCTGGCGGACAGGCGGTGCTGGCCCACCCGGGCCGGTATGACATGACGGCGAAATGGCTGAAACGTTTGCTCAGTGATTTTGTGGCTGCCACCGGAGATGCCATCGAAGTGGCTCAGCCGCAGCAGGCCCAGAATGAGCGCCGTACCCTGGCGGAGTACGCTGAACAATTTGGTCTTTTGTCATCTCAGGGATCGGATTTTCACTACCCGTCACCCTGGACGGAGTTGGGACGCAATCTTTGGTTACCCAAAGCTTCAGTACCTGTGTGGCAGGACTGGGGTATGGAATAAAATGTTGTAAACCTGTGCCCTGAGTAAGCGCAGGTCTGGAGGAGTGATGAGTCAAATTTTTTATGTTCACCCGGAAAATCCGCAGGCAAGGCTGATCAGTCAGGCCGTGGCTATTGTTCGCAACGGTGGCGTTATCGTTTATCCAACCGACTCGGGCTATGCGCTGGGCTGTCAGCTGGCCAATAAGCAGGCGCTGGAACGTATCTGTCGGATCCGTAAGCTTGACGAAAAGCATAATTTCACCCTGTTGTGCCGTGATTTGTCTGAGTTGTCGCTGTATGCCCGCGTGGAAAATGACGCGTTCAGATTGTTGCGTAACAACACGCCGGGTGCCTATACCTTCATTTTCAAAGGGACAAAAGAAGTGCCCCGCCGCCTGATGAATCCGAAGCGTAAAACGATTGGGATCCGGGTGCCGAATAACGAGATTGCGCTGGCATTGCTGGATGCGCTGGGGGAACCTATGATGTCCACCAGCTTGATTCTGCCTGGCAAAGACACGGCTGAATCGGATCCTGAGGACATTCACAATGCGCTCGACCACGCCGTCGACTTGATCATCCATGGCGGGGTCATCGGGGAAGAGCCAACGACAGTGGTGGATTTCAGTAACGACAGCATCGAGATTGTGCGTCACGGTGCCGGTGATACCACGCCGTTTGAATAAACGCGGCTGAGTCAGACAGGGAAGGGATTCAGGCGATGAAAGAATCGTCTTTTCCCTTCTTTTTATATGGTATCAGGCGGCAGTATTTGGCATAATTCACGGCTGCTTTGAATAGGGTGGACGCCGTTTCAGCTTAAGACTGCAAACGGCGGGTATCTTGTGTTGCTGGTGTACCAAACGTCAGTAACAGAACGATGATTTTTAGAATGTTTCGACGCCTGTGAAGGCGACAAAGGTTTGTCTGATGAGTGAAAAATTACAGAAGGTACTTGCGCGTTCCGGTCAGGGTTCACGACGTGAAGTGGAGCTGATGATCCAGGAAGGGCGTGTCAGTATTGATGGCAAAGTTGCCCACTTGGGTGATCGTCTGGATAACCTGGACGTACTTGTGCGTATTGATGGTCACAAAGTAGACCTGGTCAAGCCTTCTGAAGAAGTGTGCCGTGTGCTTGCTTATAACAAACCTGAAGGTGAGTTGTGTACCCGACACGATCCGGAAGGACGCAGAACGGTATTTGACCGCCTGCCACGACTGAGCGAAGGCCGTTGGGTATCTGTCGGTCGTTTGGATGCCAATACATCCGGCTTGCTGCTGTTCACTACCGATGGTGAGCTGGCTAATCGCCTGATGCATCCCAGCCGTAGCGTAGAACGTGAGTACATGGTGCGTGTCTTCGGTGAAGTGACTGAACAGATGGTGAAAAATCTGGTTCACGGTGTTCAGCTGGAAGACGGCATGGCCCGTTTTGAAGATGTCGTGTATGCCGGTGGCGAAGGGATGAACCACACTTTTTATGTGGTGATTACCGAAGGCCGTAACCGTGAAGTTCGCCGCCTGTGGGATTCGCAGGGTGTGACGGTGAGCCGACTCAAGCGTGTCCGCTATGGCGACATCTTCCTGACCAAAGATTTACCGCGAGGTGGCTGGCTGGAGCTTGAGCTGCAGGAAGTGAACTATCTGCGTGAAATTGTTGAGCTGCCTGAAGAAACGCGTTCGCATCTGACCGTCGAAGGTCTGAAGCGTAAGAAAGGGGTGCGTAAGATCCGTCGTGCCGTTCGTCGTCATGAAGAACGTGTTAGTGATGACTCACGCGGTCGTCGTCGCGACAATCGTCGCCCGGCACCTCAGAACCAGCCAGGTGAAGAGACGGCGCGTTCTGCCGGCAACAAGCGTAAGCCTGCCGGTAACGCAGCGAATCGCAGAAACCCGCTGAAGAACAAACCTGCGAAACCGCGTACTCGCAAGTAAGCGTTGTTCTCGCAAGAATGCTGTGACGTACAGTAAAAAAGCCGACCCGTAAATGGTGGTCGGCTTTTTTGTGCCTGTCATTTCAGGGCAGAGACGCTCCGGCGCTTATTTAGGCTGGGCATCAATGCATTGCCCATTGACATCCTTGCTTTCCGGCCCCATCAGGTAAAGGTACAGCGGCATGATGTCTGCCGGTGTTTTCAGCGTTTTCGGATTTTCGCCCGGATAGGCCTTAGCCCGCATGCCTGTGCGTGTGCCGCCCGGGTTAATCGCATT
Organism: Photobacterium halotolerans DSM 18316; assembly: GCF_000425165.1. Classification (GTDB taxonomy): domain Bacteria; phylum Pseudomonadota; class Gammaproteobacteria; order Enterobacterales; family Vibrionaceae; genus Photobacterium; species Photobacterium halotolerans. The sequence goes on along the minus strand of NZ_KE384321.1, from coordinate 261,915 downwards.
CACCCGAACACTGGTGCCACTCAGCTCGTCAGCCACCACCTGCATCATGCCTTCGGTCGCAAATTTCGAAATCGCATACGCACCCCAAAAAGCCCGGCCATCATGGCCGACGGTGGAGGAGGTGAAAATGATACGGCCGTCTTCGGATTTCTTAATCAAAGGCATAATCGCCTGAGTGAGCAGGAATTGTGCTTTGACATTGACCTGCATCACTTCGTCAAATGTGTCTTCACCCAGCTGGTCAAAAGGACTGAGCACACCAAGCAGGCTTGCGTTATGCAGCACACCGTCAAGGCGACCAAACTGATCATTAATGGTGTCTGTCATATCCAGATAGTTCTGTTTCGAAGCCCCTTTCATGTCCAGCGGGATGATTGCCGGCTGCGGATAACCCAACGCCTCGATTTCATCGTATACGGCTTCCAGCTTGGCAACCGTACGGCCCAGCAGAATGACGGTCGCCCCGTGAGCTGCGTAGCTGATAGCGGCCTGGCGGCCGATACCGTCACCGGCACCTGTCACCAGAATGACACGGTCTTTGAGTGAGTCAGCGGCAGTTTGATAATTCACTTGCTTTCCTTCTTGGTAAGGATGTCTTTGTGCCGCTATTGTAGGCGTTTCACGCTCAGGGTGACAAGCCGGCAAAACCTGTCGGTAATGAAAAACAGCAGGCTGCTAAGGCGCTTAACTGCCAGTATGGCGTGTTTTTTTCAAGTACTAACTGCCCGCAAGGCGATATTTCACACTGGAAAGAACAAAATTAAACCTGAATCGTTAACAAGCCTAGAGGCTTGATTGGATTGGTATTACAATCAGGTAAAACCAGAACATGAGGAATTACTCTTGGATTTTTTGTTTGATTACGGACTTTTTCTGGCCAAGATAATCACTGTCGTGGTTGCTGTCGTCAGTATCTTGGTCATTGTGAAAAGCGTAGGTGGTCGCCAGGGGGCGCGAAAAGGGTCGTTGGAAATTACCGATTTGTCTGAACGCTACAAAGAAACCGTTCATCATTTAGAGTCTCACCTGTTCGATAAGCCTTTACTCAAAGCCAGGGAGAAGGCGGAAAAGAAAGCCGAGAAAGAAAAAGGCAAAGCCCGCCAAAGTGAAATTAAAGCCGCGGCGAAATCGGGCGAGTTGTCAGCGGCCCGTGAACCACGACTGTTTGTGCTGGACTTTCACGGCAGTATTGATGCCAGAGAAGTGGCCGGATTACGCGAAGAAATTTCAGCTATTCTGGCCGTGGCTGCTGACGGTGATGAAGTTCTCCTGCGCCTGGAAACCGGCGGTGGTATGGTGCATGGCTATGGCCTGGCATCTTCGCAGCTTGATCGCCTGAAACAGGCAGGTATTAAGCTGACCATCGCGGTCGATAAAGTCGCTGCCAGTGGCGGCTATATGATGGCCTGTGTGGCTGATCAGATTATCTCTGCGCCGTTTGCTGTAGTGGGATCAATTGGTGTCATTGCTCAGTTGCCGAACTTTAGCAAGGTATTGAAAAAGAATGATATTGAGTTCGAACAAATCACAGCCGGTGAGTTTAAACGTACCCTGACGATGTTTGGTGAAAACACGGATAAGGCTCGTGAGAAGTTTCAAAGTGAAATTGAAGCGACCCATGGTTTGTTTAAGGATTTTATTGCAGAACATCGTCCGTCTCTGGATCTGGAAACCGTTGCTACCGGAGAGCACTGGTTCGGTAAGCAAGCGATTACCCTTGGTCTGGTCGACAGTATCGGGACCAGTGACGACTTTATTATGAAGGCGTGTAAAGACCGTGAAGTCTTGCAGGTGCATTATGTTCAGCGCAAGAAACTGGCAGAGCGTCTGGCCGGGGCGGGCAGTGAAGCTGCCGACACTTTGCTGCTGAAATGGATCAGCCGGGGACAGCGGCCGATTATGTAAATAGCAAAGAGATAACCCGCCAGCAGGCGGGTTATCTCTTTCTGACTGAAGTAATAACGACGGATGAAAGTTTTTATATTTTTGGCATGCTGTCCGCCGTATTAAATAATGTGAGTGAATATTACGCCTTTAAATCGTTTTGTTGGTTGTAAAATAATCACACTGAGCCGTTTTGTAGTAAGAAAACGAATATTTCTGTGAGCTGACACAAATAAACAGGGCTGAAAATAGTCAAAGTTCCGTCGAGGTGGTAATGATCTGCGCCCTGTCAGAATACTGACTCAGAGAGATGAAAAGTGGGCGCTGATTGGATAATACAGCGGCACTTAACACAGTGTTTACATATGCAGAAGGGTCGAGCAATTAGCCTGAATTTCTTAAAAACAGGTTGACCTTCTTGTATAGTAGCCCAATATTGTAATAGCGTTGCCGTGCATACACTGTCACTTTTAGCGTGCAACTATATGTTTTTATTTGAAAATTTCGCGAGCACGAGGACGTAATAGAGTCATATGGGTAAATCTCTTGTTATTGTGGAGTCCCCGGCCAAGGCAAAAACGATTAATAAGTACCTTGGTAAGGATTTCATCGTAAAGTCCAGCGTTGGTCATGTTCGAGACCTGTCTACTGGTGGTAGCAGTACAGGTAAAAAAGCGACTGCATCGTCCACGAAAGGTCTGAGCGCTGAAGAGAAAGCACAGATCAAAAAAGAAAAAGAGCTTACAGCGCTGATCAATAAAATGGGTGTGAACCCATATAAAGATTGGGAAGCGCATTATGCTGTGCTGCCCGGCAAAGAGAAAGTCGTCCAGGAATTGCAAAAACTGGCTGAGAACGCCGATTATGTTTATCTGGCAACCGATTTGGATCGCGAGGGAGAAGCTATTGCGTGGCATCTTCGTGAGCTCATCGGTGGTGATGAAGAACGCTATAAACGTGTTGTTTTTAATGAAATTACCAAAAATGCGATTCAGCAGGCTTTCGAACATCCGGGTGAACTGAATATTGATGGTGTGAATGCGCAGCAGGCACGCCGTTTCCTTGATCGTGTTGTTGGCTTCATGGTTTCCCCTCTGCTGTGGAAAAAAGTTGCCCGGGGCTTGTCTGCCGGTCGTGTTCAGTCGGTAGCGGTAAAGCTGATCGTTGAGCGTGAGCGTGAAATCAAAGCCTTTGTGCCGGAAGAGTTCTGGGATATTCACGCCAATACGGTAACCGGCGGCAAAGACGCATTGCGTCTTATGGTGGCCCAGCAGGCGGGCAAGGCATTTCGTCCGGTCAACAAAGCGGACACAGATGCAGCGGTTTCTTTACTGGAAAAAGCGGCTTATCAAGTCGTTGAACGGGAAGATAAACCGACCAGCAGTAAACCTTCAGCGCCTTACATCACATCAACGCTGCAACAAGCGGCCAGTACCCGTCTGGGTTACGGCGTAAAACGCACTATGGGCCTGGCTCAGCGTCTGTACGAAGCAGGTTATATCACCTATATGCGTACTGACTCGACCAACTTGTCCAAAGAAGCAGTCGAGGCCGTGCGTGGCTATATTGCGTCTGAATATGGTGAAAATTACCTGCCTGCCAATCCTGTGGTATACGGCAGCAAGGGCAATGCGCAAGAAGCGCACGAAGCGATTCGTCCGTCAAGTGTTGATACTCAGCCCGCAGATCTGGAAGGCATGGATCAGGATGCCGTCAAACTGTATGACCTGATCTGGCGCCAGTTTGTGGCTTGTCAGATGACAGCGGCGCAGTATGACTCCAGCACCATTACCGTGCAGGCCGATAACTTTACGCTGAAAGCCAAAGGCCGGACATTACGTTTTGCCGGTTGGACCAAAGTGCAGCGTCCGTCAGGCAAGAATGAAGATACCACCCTGCCGACCGTTCAGGTGGGTGATGTACTGACGCTGGACAGTTTGGAACCCAAGCAGCACTTTACTAAACCGCCTGCGCGTTTCACAGAAGCGGCACTGGTTAAAGAGTTGGAAAAACGCGGTATTGGCCGTCCTTCGACTTATGCTTCGATCATTTCTACTATTCAGGATCGCGGCTATGTCAAAGTGGATCAGCGTCGATTCTATGCGGAAAAAATGGGTGAAATCGTCTCTGACCGTCTGGAAGACAGCTTTTCAGATCTGATGGACTACGATTTCACCGCCCGCATGGAAGGTAATCTGGACAAGATTGCAGAAGGGCAGGCAAACTGGAAATCGGTACTCGACAAATTCTTCAGTGATTTCACCGATGAATTAGTCAAGGCTGAGCAGGATGAAGATGAAGGCGGAATGAAGCCGAACAAAATCGTTCTGACCGATATTGAGTGTCCGACCTGCTCTCGCCCTATGGGTATCCGTACCGCCTCTACCGGGGTGTTCCTAGGTTGCTCTGGGTATGCCCTGCCTCCGAAGGAGCGCTGTAAGACCACCATTAACCTGGGTGATGAAGAAGGTGTGGTGAACGTCCTTGAAGAGGATGTGGAAACTGCCGCTCTACGGGCGAAGAAACGTTGTCCTAAGTGCGGTACAGCGATGGATGCCTACCTCATCGACCAGAGCCGTAAGCTGCATGTGTGCGGTAACAACCCCGAATGTGATGGCTTCGTGGTTGAAAAAGGTGAGTTCAAACTGAAAGGCTATGAAGGCCCTGTGGTTGAGTGTGATAAATGCGGCTCAGACATGGAACTGAAAAATGGCCGTTTCGGTAAGTACATGGGCTGTACCAATGAAACTTGTAAGAACACACGGAAAATCCTGAAAAACGGTGAGGTAGCGCCGCCGAAAGAAGATCCGGTTCATCTGCCTGAGCTGCCTTGTACTCAGGATCCGGATGCGTATTTTGTGTTGCGTGATGGTGCATCAGGTCTGTTCCTGGCGGCCAGCACCTTCCCTAAATCCCGTGAGACCCGTGCTCCTCTGGTGGAAGAGCTGGTTCGCTTTAAAGACAGGTTGTCACCCAAGTTCCATTATCTGACTGAGGCGCCGACCGAAGATCCGGATGGCCTGAAGACAGTGGTTCGCTTTAGCCGCAAGACCAAAGAGAACTATGTCCGTTCAGAAGTAGACGGTAAACCAACCGGTTATACTGCACTCTATGATGCCGGGAAATGGCTCATTACCGATAAGCGCAAAAACGCCAAAAAAGAGAAATAATGAAAAACCGCCGCAAGGCGGTTTTTTTATGCTTCCGTTTTGGGGCCGGCAGGTGAGGTGGCTTTTTTCTGTCCGGTCGAAGTCTCTTCGGCCGGTGATGTCAGCTGTGTTCGAGCAGCCCTGGGTTTGCGGTTGACCTGAATCACAGCAAACACCACCAGCGTTATCCCGATGAGGTGATACACGGTAAATGACTCATCCAGTAGGGTGATCGCAAAGACTGCCGTCATGGCCGGGCCGATATTGCTGGTCAGACTGACGGCGGATGGGGTCAGGCGTGCCATCGCGGCTGCAATCAGATAGGACGGCAAGACAGTGCAGAAAAATCCCAGTGCAATGCCCAGCAAGGCCAAATCCAGTGAGATAGTGCTCAGCTGCGCCCCTGACCACTGAAAATGCAGCAGAATGACAATCCCGGCGCTGGTCATGCCGAGGCTGGTAAATAACTGGCTGCCGAGCTGACTGATCACCTGTTTGCTCAGCACCAGATAAGTGGCAAAAATCATGGCTGACACAAGGGCGTACAGGCTGCCGAGCCAGATATCATCACCCAGATGCTGAATGTCATGCGCGACTATCAGCGCAATACCCAGATACCCCAGCAGGATGGAAAGAAAAGTCCCCGCTTTCGGCGTTTCTTTTAAAATCAGCACGCTGATCAGAACCACAAAAGACGGAAACATAAATAACAGTAACCGCTCAAGCTGAGCGGAAATGCTTTCCAGCGCCAGAATATCGAACAGTGAAGCAAAGTAATAGCCTAAAATCCCAATCAGCATGGCCTGCCAGCCATAACGCAGGGTCTTGTGTCGCTGCCCGGCATCGCGGAGCAGCCAGCCAAGTATCAGCAGGTAGAAAGGAAGAGAGCTGGCTGCTCTGAGGCTCATGATGGTGACAGCATCCCCGCCAAGCTGATAGGCAATTTTGATCAGCACAGGTTTTAAAGAGAAAAATACCGTTCCGATCAGCGCATAAACAATGCCTTGTGTGTCGATCGACAGGGCCGGAGTGGGTGTCAGTTCTTTTTCCATTGCTCACTTCCTTTTGTGTTTAAGAACAGGCTGTGAGAGATGGAGACCGACTGCATGACTCACAGCCGGGCAGGGGAGATGCTACCGACTGAGGGGTATCCGGGTGAGAAGCCAGCGCTGCAGTAAAGTGACATTCATGATGGGTACCTTAGTATCGGTGAGTTTTTAAGCTACCGAAGTTTTCATCGCCACACAAGGGAGCGGAAAAGATCAGATGAATATGCCAGCTGTTAATATTCACGGCTGATAATCTGTGGTGGTCCAGTGGTCAAAAAGCACTATGGTCGCTCCGGGTTTGCCCCGGAGCCAGCCAGTATTTGAGTATTCATTGACTATCAGGGGGTGTGACGGACACGGGTCAGGCAAAGCAGCAGCGCAGTGATGAACTGAATGATACTGCACAGCAAGAACAGTCTTTCTGTCCCCAGTGTCACCACCAGATAACCGGATGCCGCCAGACCGAAAGGCATGCCGAGTTTAAACAGTGAGCCGGTGATACCAGCTACGCGTCCGAGCAGTGTGTCACTGAAGGCTTCCTGGCGGTAACTCCAGATACAGATAGAACTCATCAAACCTATACTGCTGATCAAAAAGAAGGATAAGGCTAACATCGGTGCACTGGGCAGCAGGGCTGGCAGGGCAAATCCCACGGATTCAAAGGCGATGGAAAGAATCAGCAGCAAGCCCAGACCCATACGTTTTCTGATCTTATCGGCGACGAATCCGCCCAGAATGCCGCCGATCCCCGATGCGGCAATCAGATAACTGACTTCCAGGTTGGTCATCATGAGCGTGGCTTTGGCAAAGTATATCGCCTGGACATGAAACACAGCGCCTGTGGTATTAATGACCACAACGGCGGCAGTGATCAGGCACATGGTCTTGTCGGCACTCAGCGCCTGCCAGCCTTCTCTGAGTGCGATGAGGACAGGCGGATGAGCCACAGGGGCCGCTGGTGTAAATGGCATTCGGTGCAGTTGCACAAATGCAATCAGGTAGAAAATAATGAGCAACAGGAACACCTGATGGATCGCCGCCATCAGTAGCAGCATACCGGACAGTACCGGCCCGACGGTCTCAAGAAAGCTGTACATGGTGCTGAAACGTGCGGTTGCCGTATTTTGCAATGCCTGCGGCAGCGCTGTTTTCATCATGCCAAGCCGCGCATTGTGGTAGCCGTAATCGAAAGCCATCATCATGAAAGCGGCCGGAAAGAGCGCCCAGAGCGGCTCTGCCAGCCATTCAACGGCCGTATAAGCAATGAGCAGGCAAAGACACTGGCCAATCAGCATGGCCTGTGACCAGTGCTTGCGGTTCACACGGTCGACCCAAACCCCGATGAACAGTGCCAGCAACAGATTCGGCAAATACTCTACAGCGCGCATCCAGCCCATCCATTCGGACGATGCTGTCAGTTCATACACGAGCAGTGGCAGCGCCAGACTGTAAATTTTGGCGCCGAAGGCAGCAAAAAAGGCACTGGAGAGCAGAATGAGAAACTTCGGCTCTTGCCAAATGCCCGTTTGGGACTGGGTGACGGTTGTCATCATAAATTCCTTTTCACATCATAGAGATTTACGATTATCCGTGATAAAAGTGGAAGAAAAAGTGTAAACAATAACAAGGGATTTCACCTTTTATGCGCTATTGGCGAGCATTAATGTACTTCAGAGAAGAACTGACGGTCGGACAGGCCCGGTCGATCTCACTAGACACTTTGGCGCAGAGACTCGCCTGTACCCGGCGCAATGCTCAGATTGTGATTAAGAAGCTGGTTGAGGAAGGCTGGATAAGCTGGCAGCCGGGTGTCGGTCGCGGTAATTTACCGACAATTTGTCTGAAAAAACCGGTTGATTCGGTTCTTAAGCAGGAAGCATTGTCGCTGCTGGCTCAGCATCAGGTGGAGCGTGCCACAGCCTTAGTGTCCGAGCCACAAAGGCAGGGGTTGCTGGCAGAGTACCTGGCAGGTTGCCGTCGTTCGGATAACCGTTCGGGTAACCGTTCGGATAACCGTGCGATACCGCAGCAGGAACAAAGCGATGTGCTGCGTATCCCGTTTTATCGGGGGATTCATGATCTGGATGCCGTGCAGCTCTCCCGGCGGACCGAAGTGCATCTCGGCAGTTACCTTTATGCCGGGTTGCTGCAACGGGATCCTGATTCAGGGCGGATTCACGGCGATCTGGCCGCACACTGGGAGCGTATTGGCAATGACTGGCATATCACACTCAGAAAAGGACTGACGTTTCATGACGGTTCGCCCCTGGATGCTTTAGCGGTACAAGCCCATTTTGCCCGTTTGCAAGCGTCTGACAGCAGTAACCGCAGGCTGTTCGAGTGCATTAAAGCGGTTGAGGTGCTTGCGCCGCTGCGCCTGAAGCTGACCACGAATGCCACCGCTGGCTTTATACCGACCCTGTTAACACAAAAGGCGGCAGGTATCTCGAAAGTGTCCCGCGATGGGAGCATTCTCGGCGCCGGTGCTTTTCGTCTTGATGAGCACACTGAGTGGCTGACCCGGCTGAGTGCATTTGAGCAATACCATGGCTATCGACCCTGGCTCGATGCCGTGGAGATCTGGAACATTGGCGATCAGGCCATGGATTTTGAGGTCAGCAGTGATGTGGTTCATCCCTGGCTGGTGCCGGGACAGACAACGCCGTTTTCGCAGCTCGAAAGCTGGGAAAAAGGGTGTGAGTATGCGTTGCTGAATGAAAATCGTGCTGGCTGGATGGCGGTACCGGCACACAGGCTGCGATTATCCGCTTTTATTCGTCAGCTGCCGCTGCCTGCCGTTATGGTACCGGCAGATTACCGTGTTGCGAAAGGCATGTTGCAATCTGAACTGTCCTGTCACCACACCGGGGTGGCTGTGGATTTCTCAGATCTGCCAGCGCCTGACGCTCCGCTCTCTGTGCTGACTTATCAGTTGCGGGATCATATTGCCCTGGCCGAGCAACTGGCAGCGGCACTCAATGCCGCCGGTATTCCGGCGACTTGCTGTGTGGAAACATTTCCGGACTTCAACCAGGCAGAGCGGCTGGCCCAGGCGGATATCATTATTTCCGGTGAAGTATTTGGCGAGGACGCGGAACTGAGCTGGATGGAATGGCTCAAGGCGAGCACTGCGCTGGCCGTATGCCTGCAACCTCAGCAGCAGACACGGTTGCTGCGAGAACTGGAAACCGTCTTTCTGTCTGACAATCTGGCTGAGCGGCTGGACAAATTTCAGGAGATCGAACAATGGCTGGTGGATATCGGCATCTATCGTCCCTTGTGGCAAAACCGCCAGCAGCTCAATGTCCGAAGTCATCTCAATGGGGTATCACTGCTGGCGAATGGCTGGATTGATTTCAGCCGTGTGGTGTTCAGTTCACCATAGCGGTGGCCGGAATGCCGCTGTGAAAGCGGAAATCTTGATCCGGGGTGTTGATGAGTCCGGCTTCCCGCTGGCCAATGTGCAGAATTCGGTCACTGATATCCTTGCCGGCAATTTGCTCGGCCAGTTTCAGGTAATCCTGATAATGACGGGCTTCAGAGCGCAGCAACGAGATGTAAAACTTCTTGAGTTCATCATCAAGAAACGGTGCCAGTCTGGCGAAACGCTCGCAGGAGCGAGCTTCAATGTAAGCGCCAACAATCAGTTTATCGATTAAGGTGGCGGGTTCATGAGTACGCACGGCTTTCATCAGCCCGCGGGCATAGTTGCCGGCACTCAGGTTTGAGTAAGCGATACCGCGCTTGTCCATGATCTCAAGTACCTGTTCAAAGTGGTGGAATTCTTCTTTGATCAGGCGAACCATCTTATCAATCAGATCCTGGCCGTAAGGGCAATCTGCCCTGGCTGTCAGTTCAGCACTCAGGCCATTCTTTTTGCCGTGGAAGGCGTCTTTTTGACGTGACCTGCCATAGACGAAATCTTCGTACGGTTTGGCCCAGTCTAGCAGTGCCTGGCCGCTTTTCTCATCCACGGCGTATTTGCGGATCAGGAAAATAGCGGTCTGGCTGGCTTTCAGCTCGCAGTTACAGTGATCAACCAGCAAGGCATTGAGGTTTTCCGGTTTGCGTGCTTCCTCAAGCCAGCTCTCTGGGGTTTCGCAATGCAGAAACCGGCGGACGGGAAGAAGTAGCTCGTTGATCATGCTCTGAGTGTCTGTCATGGATGGGTCTTATTGCTGAGTTGAACAGGAGAAAGAAAACCGGCGGATTATAACAAAGCTCTTTCTGAGCGACCAGAGAATGACAGAGATTGGTTCATCTTAAGAAACTAAGAAAAAATGAACCACTTAGCTTTAAAAAAGAGGGCTGTATCATCGTTATTCCATTTTGGTGTGCTTATACTGAAAAAGTATGTGTCGATGGCTGGTGAAGGAGGTCTGCCGGTTATTGGCATCCAGACACATCAGAAAAGGACTTTATATGCACTTACCCCGGATTGCCCCCTGGTTACTGGCCGCTGTGACTTTACCTTTGAGTGTGAATGCGCAGGCTGAACAAGCGTGCGGCCATGTCACCATTGCCGACATGAACTGGAATTCCGCGACCTTTATCGCCCATCTGGATCAGTTCATTTTACAGCAAGGATACGGCTGTGATGCCGAGCTTGTCCCCGGCGACAGCATTCCCACCACGACATCCATGATTGAAAAAAGTGAGCCGGATATTGCCCCTGAAATGTGGAGCAATACCATGCGCGAAGCACTGGATAAAGGTGTTAAGGAAGGTCGGTTGCGCTATGCCGGTGTGACCTTATCTGACGGGGGTGAAGAAGGCTTCTGGGTGCCGGCCTACATGGTGGACAAAGAGCCAAGCCTGAAAACCCTGGCCGGGGTGAAAGCCAATGCCAGCCTGTTTAAACATCCTGAAGATCCGGATAAATCCGCCATGATGGGCTGCCCTGCTGGCTGGACCTGCCAGATCACCTCTGAGCATTTGTTTGACGCGCTCAAATTGGGCGATTCAGGTTTTGAGCTGGTGGATCCCGGTTCAGGCGCCGGTCTGGCGGCATCCATTGCAAAAGCCTATGAGCGGCAGGAGCCCTGGTTCGGTTACTACTGGGCGCCCACCGCGGTTCTGGGTAAATACGAGATGGTGAAAGTGGACTTCGGCACAGGGGTAGATGCCGAGCATTATAAGGCTTGTATTACCCAGGCGGACTGTCTGGACCCTAAACCGACCATGTATCCGCCGTCGCCGGTTGATACTGTGGTGACAGAGCGTTTTGCGGCGCGAGCGCCTGACGCGCTGGCCTATTTATCAAAGCGCGCCTTTACCAATCCGCAAATGAACCGCATGCTGGCCTGGATGGAAGAAAATCAGGCCGACGGTGAAATCGCGGCAGAGCACTTTCTCGCGGATAATGAGTCACTGTGGAGCCAGTGGGTAACACCGGCAGCGTTACAGCGTATTAAGCAAGCCCTGGCGGCTCGCTGATCCAGTCAGACCCGGTAGCTGCCGGGTCTGTTCATTTTACCGATCTACGGCACCCCGATATGGCTGAACTCTCCTGGATTACCGATTTCCCCCAATTCGATCGTCATCAACTGCTCGCGATTCGTAAAACCCTCGATGGCGCCTATCGTGCGTTTTCACGTGAGTACGGTGACAGTATTGAATCCTTTTTTGACCCGCTGCTCTCTTTGCTGATTGGCTTTGAAAAGCTGCTGCTGAATACGCCGTGGTGGCTGATGATTGCCCTACTGGCCGGACTGGCTTTTTATGCCAGTCGTTCCTGGAAGCTGGTAGTTGGCGTAGTCGTTGCTTTTGTGTTCATTGGTCTTTTCGGTATGTGGGAAGATACTATGCGCACCATGAGCATTATTATCGCATCCACGCTGCTGGCGATCGTGCTGGGTTTACCGGTAGGGATTCTGATGGCCCGTTCAGACAGGGCGCAAAATGTGATCACCCCGCTGCTGGATGTGATGCAAACCATGCCGGCGTTTGTGTATCTGATCCCGGTCGTGATGCTGTTGGGCATAGGTAAAATTCCGGGCCTGATTGCCGTGGTGATTTATGCGATCCCCCCAGTGATCCGCCTGACGAATCTGGGTATTCGGCTGGTGGACAAAGAAGTGCTCGAAGCGGCGGAGGCATATGGCGCGAGCAGTTGGCAGCGGCTGACCGGGGTGCAGTTGCCGCTGGCGATGCCGACTATCATGGCGGGGATTAATCAGACCATTATGATGGCGCTGGCCATGGTGGTGATCGCGTCCATGATTGGCGTAAAAGGTTTGGGGCAGCCTGTCCTTAAATCGATTACCAACCAGTATTTTACGCTGGGTCTGCTCAACGGGCTGGCCATAGTGGCGCTGGCTATCATTTTTGATCGTATCTCCCAAAGCTATGCCCGGCGCACCCAGCAACATCTTGCGGGGCAAAAACATGACTGATTCAATCCACACGTCAGACACAGGCACGCCGCTCATTCGTGTGCGCGATTTGTATAAGGTGTTCGGCCCTCAATCCGAGCGGGTACTGAAACAGGTGCATGCCGGAAAATCGAAATCTGCCATCCTGGCAGAAACCGGGCATACGGTTGGCCTGAACAAGATTAACCTGTCGATATGTCAGGGCGAGATATTTGTCGTGATGGGCTTGTCCGGCTCAGGCAAGTCGACCTTGATCCGGCATTTTAATCGTCTTATCGAGCCGTCTGCCGGTCAGGTGGAAATTGACGGGGTGGATGTCACCGCTTTGAGTGCTTCTGCGCTGCAGTCATTCCGGCGACAGCGGATGGCAATGGTCTTTCAGCGTTTTGCCCTATTGCCTCACCGGACTGTGCTGCAGAACATTGGCTATGGTCTGCAGATACAAGGTGCTGATAACAGTGAGTGGCGGGAAAAAGCCGGCTACTGGCTGGAGACTGTGGGGCTGACAGGCTATGGCGAACACTATCCATCGAGCCTGTCTGGCGGGCAGCAGCAGCGGGTTGGACTGGCGAGGGCGCTTTGTACCGATGCTGATATTCTGCTGATGGATGAGGCCTTTTCGGCGCTGGATCCGCTGATTCGCAGCGAGATGCAAGAACAGTTGATGGCCCTGCAGTCCAAACTCGGCAAGACCATTATTTTTATCACTCATGATCTGGACGAAGCATTGCGGCTGGGTGACAGGATCGCGATATTGCGCGACGGTGAGCTGATTCAGCAGGGCCGACCTGTGGATATTTTGCTGCACCCCATTGACGATTATGTCGAAGCCTTTGTTAAAGATGTGAATCGGTCCAGAGTGCTGAAAGTCGAGGCTGTCATGTCGCCGGGCGCGCACTGTGTTGGATTATGTTCGGTATCTGAGGCGAACCGCTACATGGAGCAGCATAGCCTGAACGAAGTTTATGTACTGGATGAGCAGCAGCGGTATCTGGGCGTGCTGACCCGTCACAGTATTGAAAAGGCCATGACTGACGCTGAGGACGGGCGGTTAGATGAATCGGCTTTGCTGCCGGTGCCTGCGATTTCGCGTCATCAGCTGCTTGAGCAGGTGCTGCCTGTCACTCTGGAGGCGGACGTCGCTTTGCCTGTGCTGGGAGAGAAGGGAGAAGTGTGCGGCCGTCTTTCTCGTTCTACACTGGCCAAAGTGCTCAGTGAACACCATGTTGTAAACCCCACATCGTAATCACCACGTCGTAATCACAATATCGGCTAACTAAGTGATAGGTACAGCCCAAACGAATCAGGCCGCTTTTAAGCGGCCTGATTGGATTAGCAATGTGCTGTCATTACCATTTCTTTTTCGGCTGGAACAGGATATCCAGTTCGTCCTGCTCTTTTTCGAGCATTTCCTGACGCTGTTTGGCATTGCTCTGATTCTGCGAGCTGTCAATTTCATCCAGCATGGCCTGCAACTTTTCGCGGGCCTGATTGGCATAATTGTGATTTTTGGTCGCCAGCGCATCCAGGCCTTTTCTTAACAGCTGTTTGGCAGTACCAATCTGGCGTTTCATGCGGGCATCGTTGGCACGTTTAACAACGTTTTCAATGTTAATGCGCAGCTGTAATCCTTCCAGACGCGCATTCTCAGCAACGAATGCCTGGGTGCCCAGGCGGCCTTTGCTGTGCTCGCTTTTAACTACCTGTTTCAGGCGTTTGACCAGCTGCAGCATAGCAATAGCCTGACGGTCTGTGGTGGGTACTTTAAAGCCAGACATTTCGTTAGGGGTGTAATTTTGCTGCAGCTGATGAATCTGCTCCCGGACGTTGTTAATACGCTGGGGCATAGAGCGATCTTTTTGATCCACCTCGAACATGCTTTCCAGGGCTGACAGGATGCGTTGATTCAGACAGACCAGTAATTCTTTGCTGTAAGGCAAATGATGAGCATGACCTATCAGATCTTCACTGGAGTCGATGATGGCAATGTGCTTAGCCAATTCCTGCTGCTTCTGGCTTTCCAGCTGCTGCCGGTACTGAATGATAACGTTATAACCCACAACCAGGACTAACAACAGGCCGATAAGACCGACCACTAAAGGTATACTCATAAAACTCGATCAGATAATCCACAGACAAATGAAGCCATAAGATACACCATCTGATCATGAGGTCATAGCATAGGGTAGAATTTTGCTCATAGCCTCACATTCGCAGTGCGCACATTTTTACATTGGGGGAGGTCGCTGGTGCCCTGTCGCTAACGCCGGGCCCGTATAGATTTCCACCTGTTGTCAAATTATGATGGTCAGAACCCTTGTGTTGCTGTACATGTGCATTTTAGACACTATGATACTGTATATAACATAGTGAAATAGATAGTCGCATTGTTAGAATGTAACGGACTATATTTGGGGCGGGAAAATGAAACTACAACAATTACGCTATATCGTTGAGGTGGTAAACCATAATCTCAATGTGTCCTCAACGGCTGAAAATCTGTATACCTCTCAACCGGGCATCAGCAAGCAGGTACGTTTACTTGAGGATGAGCTCGGCATTCAAATTTTCGAGCGTAGCGGTAAGCACCTGACCAAAGTGACGCCGGCGGGTGAGAATATTGTCCGTATTGCTCGTGACATTCTTTCGCGAGTAGAAAGCATTAAATCGGTTGCCGGCGAGTATACGCATCCGGAAATGGGCACACTGCATATCGCGACGACACACACCCAGGCGCGTTATGCGCTACCCAAAGTGATTCAGGGTTTTATTGAACGCTACCCGAAAGTCTCTTTACACATGCATCAGGGAACACCTTCCCAGATAGCCGATGCGGTTTCCAAGGGCACCACTGTGTTTGCCATTGCAACTGAAGCACTGCATTTATATCAGGACATGATTATGTTGCCGTGCTATCACTGGAATCGCTCAATTGTGGTGCGCTCGGATCATCCCTTGGCCCAGAAGAAAGACATTACGATTCACGATCTGGCGGCTTATCCCTTGGTGACTTACGTATTTGGTTTTACCGGGCGTTCTGAACTGGATAATGCGTTTAACCGCTCCGGGTTAACACCGCGTATTGTGTTTACGGCGACAGATGCCGATGTGATCAAGACCTATGTGCGTCTGGGAATTGGCGTTGGTGTGATGGCGAGCATGGCGATTGATCCTGAGACGGATCATGATCTGGTTGCTATTGATGCCAGCCACATTTTCGAAGCCAGTACGACGACCATTGGCTTTAAAAAAGGCACCTTCCTGCGTACTTATATGTACGATTTCATGGAGCGCTTCGCCCCGCATCTGACCCGGAACGTGGTTGATCAGGCATTAGCACTCAAGAGTAATGATGAAATAGAAGCCATGTTCGCCAGTATTAAACTGCCGGTGCGCTGAGTTTTTAAAGCCCTGCAGCAACAAAAAAGCCGCATTCTGCGGCTTTTTTGTACTCTCTTCACTATTCACTGCTTTTGCGACCTGATCTGAGATAAAATGCGGCCCTTTAGTTAATTAGCGTATCAGGGTCGTCAATGTCTGCTTATTCAGACACATTTTGTCAGTTGGATGCCTTGCTCACTCAGGAACGAGCATACTGGCAGTTTATGCCTTTCGCCTGCCACGAATATCCCTGGCAGCACAGTATGCCAGGGCTGTCTGACTGGCTGGACTCTCTGTCCGATCTGGATGTGGCCAGCTTACTGGAAGACACTGCTGCGCTCATTGATGAACTAGCCGTTTTTCTCCCTGCTCTGCCTGAAATGCATCAGTTGGCTGATATTCTTGCACTCCCTTTAGTCTCAGAGGTTTCGCCGCATCTGCCCCGTGGGTTGGATGTTGGTATTCCGGGCCGGAAATGGCAGCAGGTACTGGCATTCAATGCGGTACTGCCTTCGCATAAGCTTCCCTGGCTGGAATGGTGTGCCGGCAAAGGTTATTTAGGGCGAGTGCTTGCAGCATGCCACAACACCCGGGTCACCAGCCTTGAATGGCAACAAAGTTTGACACAAGACGGCCAGCTAGCTGCGAATCAGTTAGGCTTGCCAATGACTTTCGTTCAGGCGGATGCCTTTGCACCGGAAAGCGCCAGTGTGATCCGGCCGGATCAGCATGCGGTGGCTTTACATGCCTGCGGCGATCTGCACGTCAGTCTGCTGGAGCGGGTGGTTGCAAAGCGCACCGCGGCAGTCAGTGTGTCACCTTGCTGCTACCACCTGATCCGTCATGATGCGTATCAGCCATTGTCGGCGCCGGCAACAAAGAGTGAGCTGAGCTTATCTAAGCATGATCTGAGAATGCCGTTGCAGGAAACCGTCACAGCCGGACAAAGAGTGAAACAGCAGCGATTTGTCGAAGTCAGTTACCGTCTGGGCTTTGATGCCTTGCAGAAACATCTGACCAACAATGACGCTTATTTGCCTGTCCCCAATGTGCAAAAAGCCCTCTTAAAGCATGGGTTTGCTGATTTTTGCCGGTGGGCTGCAGAGCAAAAAGGATTACAACTGCCGCAAGAGATGGATTATTCGTACTGGCAGCGATTGGGAGAAGTCCGCTTTCGAAAGGTAGAGCGTATGGAGCTGGTTCGCCAGGCTTTTCGCCGACCGCTTGAAATGTGGCTGGTTTTTGACCGGGCGCTGTTTATGGAAGAGGCCGGATATCAGGTGTTAGTTGGCACATTCTGTGATAAACCCACCACACCAAGAAATATACTTATTCACGCCCAATTGGAGAAATAATGGAGACAAGCACGCTGATCTTCTGTGCGCTGGCCTTATCGGCTGGCTGTTTTGTGCAAAGTACCGTTGGCTTTGGCATGGCCATTGTGGCGGCGCCGATTGTGTATTTTTATGAACCACGTTTTGTGCCGGGTGTGGTGACATTTGTTGGCCTGGTACTGGCACTGATTAATATGTGGCAGTACCGGCGAATGATTTCCTTTACCGGAATGAGCGCGGCGTTTGTCGGGCGCGTGCCTGGCACCATAGTTGCCGGCTGGATTTTGGTATACATCAGTGCTGAGCATCTGGCCCTGGTGCTGGGTGTGGGTGTGTTACTGGCGGTTCTGATCAGTTTATCTAAGGTTCGCTTCAAGCCCACCCCTAAAGCCTTGTTTGTGGCTGGTTTTACTTCGGGCCTGATGGGGACGACAACCAGTATTGGTGGCCCGCCTATGGCTTTGGTGTTGCAGCACGCGGAAGCCGGAAAATTAAGGGCGAATCTGGCCGTGTATTTTGTCTTCAGCTGTGTTTTATCGCTGATTGCCCTTTCGGCAACGGACCATTTTAGTCTGTGGCACCTGAAATATGCACTGATCGTGCTGCCCGCGCCGATACTGACCACCTTGTTTGCGTATAAAGTTCAGCATTTAATTAAAACTGAATGGGTCAGGTATGCCTTGCTGGTGCTTTGTACTTTTGCCGGCATGGCGGCCATGTGGCAGGGACTCAGCCCGATGTGGACGTAAAATTGCAATGCAGAGGCCGCTGATCACAGCGGCCTCTGACGTTGGATGGGGTAGATGGGGTCAGCTGGCTTTGGGGATGATGTTGAACAGATTAAATTGTCGCTGTTCCAGTTCATGGGCTGGCATGGGTTTGCCCAGATAGTATCCCTGACAATAGTCAAACTCGCACTGCTGGATATATTCCAGCTGTTCAAGCGTTTCAACACCTTCGGCGACCAGTTTCAGGTTCAGCTTGTCACAGATAGCACAGGTCGCTTCCACAATTGCCCGGCTGCTTTGATTATTGGCCTGCACGAAGCTTTGATCCAATTTCACCATAGTGATGGGCAGGTTCTGCAACTGAGAGAGTGACGAATAACCGGTACCAAAATCGTCAAGATGAAGCTCAATGCCCAGTTCCGCTAAATCGATGAGACACTGTTTGGCGTCATCATACTCCTGCAACATGGCAGATTCAGTGAGCTCCAACGCCAGTTGGCTGGCGTTAATGTCGTAGTGTTCGAGTAATGTCCCGATATAAGTTGCGAGACTGGCATGGAGCTGGGCCCGGGACAGATTCACACTGACGGTAAAACGCTTACCATAGGCTTTATTCCAGTGTGAAAGCTGCATACAAGTTTGTTTCAGCGTCCACTTTCCTAGCGGTACAATCTGGCCGGTTTCTTCAGCAAGCGGAATAAATTCAGACGGTGCCACCTGGCCGAGATCTTCATCGTACCAGCGAATTAAGGCTTCAAATCCACCTAACCGATTGTTTTTCAGATCGACGATGGGCTGGTAATAGAGTTCAAAGGCTTCAGCATCCATGGCCAGCGTCAGGTGATGGCGCAGTGTCATTTTACGGTATAAATCTTCTGCCATCTCAGGAGAGAAATGATGGCAGCGATTACGGCCCCTCAGTTTGGCACGGTGCATTGCCATGTCAGCCTGAGTGATGAGGGTTTCAATTTTCTTTGCGTCATTGGGGAAGCTGGCCATCCCGATACTGCAGCCAATGGATAACTCACCCACTTCTTTCAGGTGAAAAGGCTTATTGAGATTGGTAATGAGCTTTCGCGCAAACTGGGCCGGATCTTCAACCTGGCGGTGGTCAATCTGGATGATGAATTCATCTCCGCCAAACCGGGCCAGCAAGCCGTTGAATTTGACAATTTCGCTGAGCCGGATAGCGATAGCCCGCAACATCTTATCGCCAATGGCATGCCCATAGGTGTCATTGATGAGCTTAAACCCGTCTACATCCAGAAACAGCAAGGTATAAGGCTGTGATGAATGCTGAGAGGCGTGGATAGCATTAATCATGCCCCTGCGGTTCAGCAGGCCGGTCAGGTAGTCGTGTTCTGACTGGTATTTCGCCTGTTTTAACTGCTCTTTTTCCTGGCTGATATTCACCAGGCTGAGTAAGAGCTGTTGTTTGTCAGCCAGCCACTTGCCATCAATGCTGAACCAGTCGTAGTTTCGGCCTGTCCAGCACAGCTTTCTGTGGTTGACCACTTGTCCTTCACTGGCATCATGCAACCATTTTTCTGCCAATTTGATATCGCCGACAAAAGTGGCGAGGCTGTCCAGCTGTTCACCAAAAGCGTGAATGAAGGCGCGATTGGCACTCAGCAACTGACCTTCAGAAGAAAAAAGCAGGGCAAGATTTGAGCCATCAGAAAATGCCAGTTCACGTCTCAGGCTGGCTTCCTCAGAAATAACATGAACCAGCATAGCGATTCTGCCATCTTCGCTCGGAATACCAGAGAAATGACACAATGCATTTTTCACTTTGCTCTTGGGGCTGTAGCTCCACCAAAGTTTTAGCGATTCACCGCGTTTGAACATCTGCAAATAGTCATTCAGGGTTGCTTCTACCGCGTCGGACATATCCTGTCCCAGATCCCGTGAGGTAAGCTCACTCAGGCTCTCTGCCTCCCAAAGGGGAAGTGCAGCAGAATTGGCCCAGATAATGGCTTTGTTTTCGATGTCGAAAACCCATACCGGGGATTGCAGATATTCAAAGGTCGTAAAGAATTGGCTCATACCAGATAAAGGAATGACTTTAAAGGGGCAATGCCTCAACGATAGCCTAAATTGTCTGAGGCATACATGCGAGAGGGTGTAAAGCGTGATCTTGATTCAGGAAGTGCGTGTTGCGTAAATGTAAATTAATGATAAATAAGCACAAATAGTGAGCTGTCAGCGGATCTATTGGCTCGGAAGTGCACTGTGCAAGTGATGAGCTAACGTCTGAGAATGGGCTTAGCTAAACAGCTAAGCCCAGAATTGCTCTTGCTTTACAGGTAAACACACACTTACTTCACATTATGAAACTCAGTGTGCATTTTTATGGTGTTTTACCCGACGGCAGGAATAAGTCCTGCCATCTGGAGGAACTGTGCTGTGATGATCAGCACACCTGCGCCGGTTGCCATGATGAGAGCCGGTTTGCCGCCGCTGACCTGGTACTCACCGATAGCCTGGCGTTGTCCTCGCTGAACATGCACCATGGCCACTGGCAGGAAGATAGCCAGAATGACGAGCGCAATCGCCGCATAACCCAGCGCCATAATAAAGCCTTGCGGATAGAACAGGGCAAAGCACAGCGGTGGTACGAAGGTAAAGAGAGCCGTTTGTACTCTGCCGGACTTCGAATTGTTCTGATTTAAGGTATCAGACAGGAAGTCAAACAAGCCCAGGCTTACCCCGAGGAAAGAGGTCGCCAGCGCAAGGTCTGCAAAGATAGAGACGGAATTACTGACCATAGGGCTTTTGAGCAGTGTACTCAATGCGGCAATAAAGCTGCCCAGGCTGGAATTGGCGATCAGATCAGACTGGCTGAGAATGCCCTGGCTGGCGACTTGCCACAGCAGGTAAATGACTAACGGCACAGAGGCACCCACTATCATCACCTTGCGCAGCGCTTTCATGTCTATGCCCACATAGCGGACGATAGAAGGAATGCTGCCGTGGAAGCCAAAGGAGGTAAACACCACAGGCAGAGCCGAGATGAGCAGGCCTTTTTCGACCGGCATATCCACCAGATGTTGTCCCTGAATATGCGGCAGTAACAGGCTGAGCATGACAGCCAGTGCAATAATTTTCAGCGTAAACAGGATACGGTTGACCAAATCAACCGAGTGTGTCCCGACCGATACCACAGTCGCAATCAGCAAAGTGAACAACACTGTGCCAGCCTGCGGCATGACATCAAGCCCAAACCAGCCGGACAACTTGTCATTTAACTGGGCACCGCCACCGGCAATATAGGCCGCGCACAATGCGTAAAACAGAAACATCATTGCAATGTTGGCGACAACTTGTCCTTTTGTACCCAGCAACTCTTTCGCCAGCGAGTGGAGCGTGGCTGAAGGATCAGCATGTTGATGAACTTCCAGCATCAGCAGCGCTGTGTATACCATCAGTGCCCAGATACCGATCATGGTCAGTGTGGCGGTTGTAAAACCCAGTCCGGCTGATGCCAGCGGCAAGGCCAGCATCCCTGCGCCAATGGTTGTTCCGGCAATAATTAAAGTACTGCCGAAGGTTTTGTTCATGCTCATCGAGTAAAAACTCCCTGTATTTTTATTGGTTTAATTAATGGGAGAGGGGGCGGTAAGGCTGATTCTCTCCGAAGAAAAAATATAGCCACAATGGTGCACTGGGTTGGAAGGAATTGATATGTTCAGATTTCTTTACAACACGCTCGACCACTGTGGCCGACGATAATAGACTTTCATGGCGAACTTACTCATAACATTTGTACAACAATTGGTGTTTTTGTCTGCAAATTGTACTGATTAGCAGGCGTAATTTACGGTGAACACTTTAAATGCAGAAAAATGACCTGTCAAATTTTGTTTATTTTTATGTAAATTAAAGTTTACGGTTCTGATTGTTATGTAGTGAGTGTAATGCATTGCACCAGAGGGTGTTTTCAATTATCAGTGCTTAAGATTCTCTCGTGGTTGACTAAGTGTTACAGTGAAGTGCCAACTGAATAAATAAGAGGAACAACATGTTGCAAGTTGTCATGATAAGTACCGGTGAAGAAGTCCTGCATGGAGATATCGTTGATACCAATGCAGCATGGCTGTCCCGTTTGTTTTTTCAGAACGGCTTCGCGCTGTCGCGACGCACTACAGTCGGTGATCAGCTTGAAAGTCTGGCATCGGAAATAGAGCAGTGCAGCCTTACGGCTGATATCGTCATTGTAAATGGTGGTCTGGGGCCGACCACCGATGATTTGACAGCCCAGGCGGCAGCCATTGCAGCAGGAGCCGGCTTAGAGCAGTCGGAGTTCTGGGTTGAGCAAATGATCGAGAAGTACCGGACTCTGGGTCGGGAAATGCCGCAGGCAAACCTGAAGCAGGCCATGTTGCCAGAGGGAGCCGACGTACTGGATAACCCGGTTGGTACCGCATGCGGCTTCATGATGAAGCTGAACCGTGCACATTTGTTCTTCACCCCGGGTGTGCCCAGTGAATTTAAGGTCATGGTAGAAGACGAGATCCTGCCCAGGCTTAAATCGCTGCACCCGGATGTCGCAAGCCTTGAGTGTCACCGGCTGTACAGCTTCGGATTATCAGAGTCAGGCATCAACGATACTCTGGCTTCGCTGTCCTTACCGCCGTTATTCCAGCTGGGTTACCGCTCTTACTTGCCTTTTATCGAAGTGAAGTTGTTTGCACCTAAAAATGATGCCCAGGCCGCTGCCGTGTTAGCGCAAATTCAGGCGCGCCTGGGTGAGAATATTGTCGGTGCCGGTGAAACCTTGCTCGATACCATAGGCACGCATTTCTCCAAAGCCCCTCTCACATTAACGGTGGCAGAGCAGTTTACCGGCGGTGATGTACTTAACTGGCTGCAGGATAATCCGGCGACCCAGACTGCATTAAGTCAGGGATGGTTGTTGACGACCCAGGTCGATCCCTCTTTGAGCGACGCAGAGCCTATGGGGGCCTCTTTAGCAATGGCCGCCGCCGCCCGGCAGCAGACGGGTTCTGATCTGGCACTGGTTTGTGGCCCGCTGTATGACAACAGTATTGCGATTGCCCTGTCTACGCCAAACGGCGATTGGGCGCAGCACGTGCGTACCCGACGGGAGTATGCCAATAAGCCTCATCGTAAAATGGTCGCGACTTTGATGCTGGATATGCTGCGCCGGTGGCAAACGGGTCAGACCGTGATTGGCCAGTATGAATCGTTCGAGAGGCTGAGTGAGTTGTTTTTACCGGCCGAGCCGAATTGATCTCAATCAGCACAAGAAACAAAAAAGCCAGTCTGGTACTCCAGACTGGCTTTTTTTGACACAGAGTTGAGCTGTGTTCAGCGCTGAGGTGGGTTACTCGTTAACCGCAGAGTGAGAGAGTTGGACCTGGTAATCAAATTCCAGACTCAGATCTGAGGTTGGTATCGACCGGCAGGCAAGGATTTCTCCCGGTGCGACAAAGGCCATTGCCTCGCGCTGATCCACCTGGCCTGCTATCAGTTTGCACCGGCAGGCCCCACACATTCCATTGCGGCACTGGTACTCAGGCTGTAAACCTGCACGTTCCAGTTGGACTAATAAAGGCTCATCATTATTGCCAGAAACCTGTTGTCCGTTAACCGTAATGGTCAATCGGCTCATAGTTCGAAGTCACCCAGATCGTCAGCACTGACGTCGTTATCAATCTGACCAACCAGGTAAGAACTGATTTCCGCTTCCTGTGGCGCAACCTGCACGTTGTCAGAAGACAGCCAGGCGTTAATCCACGGAATCGGGTTTTGAGTGGCACCCGGGTAAGCGGGTTTCAGGCCAACGGCTGTCATACGCAGGTTGGTGATGTATTCCACGTACTGGCAAAGAATGTCTTTGTTCAGGCCGATCATCGACCCGTCTTTAAACAGGTATTCCGCCCATTCTTTTTCCTGCTCAGCAGCATCTTTAAAGATGTCGAAGCTCTGCTGTTCACACTCACGGGCAATGTCAGCCATCTCAGGATCATCCTGACCGGTACGCATCAGGTTAAGGATATGCTGAGTGCCTGTCAGGTGCAGGGCTTCATCACGAGCGATCAGCTTGATGATTTTGGCATTACCTTCCATCAACTCACGTTCAGCGAAGGCGAAAGAGCAGGCAAAGCTGACGTAGAAACGGATCGCTTCCAGCGCATTGACCGACATCATGCACAGGTACAGTTTTTTCTTTAACTCGTGCAGACTGACCACAACGGTTTCCCCGTTGACCACATGCTCGCCTTCACCCATACGGTGATAATCGCTGGTGTCCTGGATCAGTTCGTCGTAGTAACGGGAAATATCCGCCGCGCGTTTAATAATGTGCTCATTTTCAACGATATCGTTAAATACCACAGCAGGGTCGTTAACGATATTGCGGATAATATGCGTGTAGGAGCGCGAATGGATAGTCTCTGAGAATGACCAGGTTTCAATCCAGGTTTCCAGTTCAGGAATCGAGACCAGTGGCAGCAGGGCAACGTTTGGGCTGCGTCCCTGAATGGAATCCAGCAGGGTTTGGTATTTCAGGTTACTGATGAAAATGTGGCGTTCGTGCTCAGGCAGATTGTTGAAGTTAATACGATCACTGGATACATCAACTTCTTCCGGACGCCAGAAGAAAGACAATTGTTTTTCAATCAGTTTTTCGAAAATCTCGAACTTTTGCTGGTCGTAACGTGCAACGTTAACCGGCTGACCAAAGAACATAGGTTCATGCAGCGGGTTGTTGTTAGTTTTACAGAAAGTACTGTATGCCATTGTGTCCTCAGCATCAAAGGGGAGCCGAAGCTCCCATTTGTTTTTGTTAGTTATTAAATCTTGCAGCTGGTGCAGTCGTCTGCAGCGACATCGCCCTGCGCATCAGAAGCACCATCGCGGGTGTTGTGATAATACAGAGTTTTAACGCCGAGTTTATACGCTGTCAGCAGGTCCTTGAGCAAGAGTTTCATTGGCACTTTGCCACCTGGCTGAATGCTCGGGTCGTAGTTGGTATTAGCGGAAATCGCCTGATCGACGAACTTCTGCATGATACCGACCAGTTGCAGGTAGCCATCATTGCTGCCAATGTTCCAAAGCAACTCATAGTTGTCTTTGTATTTATTGTATTCAGGAACCACCTGCTTCAGGATGCCGTCTTTAGACGCTTTGATGGAGACGAAACCACGAGGTGGCTCAATACCATTTGTTGCGTTAGAAATCTGAGACGATGTCTCAGACGGCATAAGAGCAGACAGCGTTGAGTTACGCAGGCCGTGAGTCATGATTTCCTGACGCAGCGCATCCCAGTCATAACGCAGTTCCTGACCACAGATTTTATCCAAATCTTTCTTATAGGTATCAATGGGCAGGATACCTTTCGAATAGGTGGTTTCATTGAACGCCGGGCAAGCGCCGCGCTCTTTAGCCAGGCCGACAGACGCTTTCAGCAGGTAGTACTGAATGGCCTCAAACGCCTGGTGAGTCAGGTTGTTCGCACTGCCGTCTGAATAACGCACACCGTGTTTTGCCAGATAGTAAGCAAAATTGATCACACCCACACCCAGAGTACGGCGGTTCATGGTCGCACGACGAGCTGCAGGCAGCGGATAATCCTGGTAGTCCAGCAGGGCATCCAAAGCGCGGACGGTCAGCTCCGCCATTTCTTCCAGCTCATCCAGGTTTTCGATAGCACCCAGGTTGAACGCAGACAGAGTACACAGCGCGATTTCACCGTTTTCATCTTCAACGTTGGTCAGCGGTTTGGTTGGCAGCGCGATTTCCAGGCACAGATTAGACTGGCGAATTGGCGCAACCGCCGGGTCGAACGGGCTGTGAGTATTACAGTGGTCAACATTCTGGATATAAATACGGCCAGTAGACGCACGCTCTTGCATCAGCAGAGAGAACAGATCGATGGCTTTCACTGTTTGCTTTTTGATGCTGTCGTCCTGCTCATACTTCACATACAGGCGTTCAAACTCTTCCTGATCGGCAAAGAAAGCATCATATAGCCCAGGTACATCCGACGGTGAGAACAGAGAAATGGTCTCGCCTTTGATCAGACGGGTATACATCAGTTTGTTGATCTGGACACCGTAATCCATGTGACGGACACGGTTTTCTTCAACACCACGGTTGTTTTTCAGTACCAGCAGAGATTCAACTTCGCGGTGCCAGATTGGGTAGAACAGTGTGGCAGCGCCACCACGAACGCCGCCCTGAGAACAGCATTTTACCGCGGTCTGGAAATACTTGTAGAACGGAATACAACCGGTATGGAAGGCTTCGCCGCCACGGATTTCAGAACCCAGGGCACGAATACGGCCTGCGTTGATACCGATGCCCGCACGCTGGGAAACGTAGCGAACAATCGCGCTGGCGGTTGCATTGATAGAATCCAGGCTGTCATCACATTCAATCAGTACACATGAGCTGAACTGGCGGGTTGGCGTGCGCACACCAGACATAATAGGTGTAGGCAGGGAAACCTTAAACAGAGACACAGCATCATAAAAGCGCTTAATGTAGTCCAGACGCGTATCTTTCGGATACTTACTGAACAGGCACGCCGCAATCATAATGTACAGGAACTGGGCACTTTCGTAGATTTCACCGCTGACACGGTTCTGGACAAGGTACTTACCTTCTAACTGCTTTACTGCAGCATACGAGAAGTTCATGTCGCGCCAGTGATCGATATAGTCATCCATCGCGGCCATTTCTTCGGCAGAGTAATCTTCAAGCAGGTGCTTGTCGTACTTACCCTTGTCGACCATTTTTCTTACATGGTCGAGCAGTGTCGGTGGCTCGAACTGACCATACGCTTTTTTACGCAGATGGAAGATAGCAAGGCGGGCAGCCAGATACTGGTAATCTGGCGACTCTTCCGAAATCAAGTCAGCAGCTGCTTTAATGATGGTCTCATGAATATCTTCTGTTTTGATACCATCGTAGAACTGGATATGAGATTTCAGCTCAACCTGCGACACTGACACATTTTCCAGACCTTCAGCGGCCCAGGTAATGACACGGTGGATCTTGTCCAGATCGATGCGTTCTTTGCGTCCATCACGCTTGGTTACAGTTAGCTGTTGATTCATTTTTAATCGTTTTCCCAGTTTTCCCTGATCTATAGTGCTTTTTTGCAATTTTATTAAAAAAGTAAAAGAAGATTGTGATCTTCGTTACACTTAAAATGATAGACCAAAACACTATATGTTGGGGTGTTAAGCCATGTGGCAAACAAGATAGTGGTGAGGATACGAATTTGCAAGCTGGTATTTTTTGACCGCTTGTGGATAACATGGGGATGTAAAATGGATAGTTAGTGCGTACTCACCTATTTCATCAGACTTGCCAGTGTCATAGGAAAATGCAAACAAAAAGCACCTGTTTTTTCCGCCGGAAAAATTTTTTTTCCCTTGATTTTTCCTGATTTTCCGCTCTATTTTTGCGTGCAGCATGATTGGTTAAAAAAGGCGCTTTCGTTACGATTATGTTGTTCCAGTATGGGGATGAGTGCGGCGGGTTCAGGCAGGATCGCCTGCGCTTGCCACAGGTCGGGATGATGCTCATCACCTATGTATCCCCATCCAGCGACAGCACCTGGCATGCGTGCGGCTCGCGCGGCAATCATGTCCTTTTCAATGTCACCGACATACAGGCAACTTTCAGGTGGGATGTTAAGCAGCTGGCAGGCATGCCAGAGCGGATCGGGGTGCGGCTTGGCTTTGTCTAATGTGTCGCCACAAACGACGACTTCTGCTTCAGACAAAACAGGGAAGTAGGGAAGCAGGCGCTGAGTGAGAAACTCAGGTTTGTTTGTCATTATTCCCCACGGGACTCTATTTTTGTTCAAATAGTTTAAAAGTGTATCAATGCCATCATACATTGATGTTTTTAAACAAATTTCATCATGATAGTAATCAAGGAATTGTTGCCTGAGATGCAAAGGGTTCAGATGCGCGGGTATTGTACCAAATCCCGCTTTTATCAAGCCATTGGCACCGTAGCTGGTATTCGCCTGGATTTGCGCTGCAGTCAGTGGCTGAACATCGTAATCTGCAAGCACTCTGTTAGCCGCTCTTGCCATATCCGGAGCGGTATCAAGCAAGGTGCCGTCCAGATCAAAAAGTACAGCGTCAATCCGATACCCCAACATAGGCTGTGTCCTTATCTCAAAGGCTGATAAAGCGTGTGCAATGAATGTGCTTAAAGCATATCAGTAAAACGGCGAAGCCGTATGATTATGGGCATAATCCGGGCATTGGATCAAACGCGGAAGAAAGGAGGGGTCAGCCAGGCTTGAGCAAGTAGCCTGGCTGTAGTGAGACAGGCTGTTTATTCAGGTTTTACTGTGTGCAGGATATAATTCACGTCCACGTTACGGCCCAGCTTGTAGGTGTCGGTCAGTGGGTTGTAGTGCAAACCGGTAATGTGGCGGTCTTCGAGCGCAGTCAGATCAACCATCGCCATCAGCTCTGACGGACGAATAAACTTTTTGTGATCGTGCGTACCTTTAGGTACCAGTTTCATGACCTGCTCGGCACCGACAATCGCAAACAAGTAGGATTTCATGTTCCGGTTCAGGGTTGAAAAGAACACATGGCCGCCAGGCTTCACCAGTCGGGCACAGGATGCAATCACAGAGGCAGGATCCGGCACATGTTCCAGCATTTCCATACAAGTGACGACGTCGTACTGTTCAGCATGTTCTTCAACCGTCTGCTGGATGTAGTCCAGCTTAGTGCCGGTTTCCAGCGCATGCAGACGAGCTACCGTTAATGGCTCTTTACCCATGTCCAACCCCGTGACTTCCGCGCCTTCTCGGGCCATGCTTTCGGCCAGGATGCCGCCGCCGCAGCCCACATCGAGGATTTTTTTGCCAAACAGTCCGCCGGCATGGTCGATCACATAGTTCAAGCGCAGTGGGTTGATCTGATGCAGAGGCTTGAATTCGCCTTCCAGATCCCACCAGCGTGATGCCATTTCTTCAAATTTACTGATTTCTGCCGGATCGACATTTAACTGCTTGGTCATTATTGCTCGCCATTTCCATTGATGTCAGAGCGGGCATTATAGCGAAAGACGGCTGACATGAAATGCTTGTTTGCCTAACCTAGGTCTGTCGCAAGAAAATACAATGATGCTGGTGCATCTTTCGCCAGTCGCTGTTTTTCTGTATTAAAAACCTTCACTTGATGGCGGGGAGAACCCCCATGGATTGCACAGAAGGACAAGAGTTTATTTTCAATTCGTAAAATTACTCACAAGAAAGGCACTGAAAGGTGTGCCTATTAAGTGGGAAATATGCTATATTCCCGCACCTTGCACGTATAAAAATACGACAGAATCTACCTGAGGGATAGTGGCTCCATGAGCGATCTTGCAAAAGAGATCACGCCGGTAAACATTGAAGAGGAGCTGAAAGGCTCATACCTCGACTACGCGATGTCAGTCATCGTGGGTCGTGCTCTTCCTGATGTGCGTGATGGCCTGAAGCCGGTACATCGCCGCGTACTATTCGCGATGAACGTACTCGGTAATGACTGGAATAAACCATACAAAAAATCTGCCCGTGTTGTGGGCGACGTGATCGGTAAATATCACCCTCATGGTGATAGCGCGGTATACGACACTATTGTTCGTATGGCGCAACCTTTCTCCCTTCGTTATATGCTGGTCGACGGCCAGGGTAACTTCGGTTCCATTGATGGCGACTCTGCCGCGGCAATGCGTTATACCGAAGTGCGGATGAGCAAAATTGCTCACGAACTGCTGGCCGACCTGGATAAAGAAACTGTCGACTTTGTTGACAACTACGATGGCACAGAGCGCATTCCTGCTGTGTTGCCAACCAAAATTCCTAACCTGCTGGTTAACGGTGCATCCGGTATTGCCGTAGGTATGGCGACCAATATTCCACCGCATAATCTGGGTGAGGTGATTGACGGCTGTCTGGCCTTTATGGACAACGATCAAATTACCATCGACCAGCTGATGGAATATATACCTGGCCCTGATTTCCCGACAGCGGCGATGATCAGTGGACGTAAAGGTATTGTTGACGCTTATAAAACGGGGCGCGGTAAAGTGTACATGCGCTCTAAAGCCGATATTGAATCAGACAAAAATGGCAAAGAAACCATTGTTGTCACCGAGATTCCCTATCAGGTCAACAAAGCACGTCTGATTGAAAAAATCGCTGAACTGGTCAAAGAGAAAAAAGTCGAAGGCATCAGTGCACTGCGTGATGAGTCTGATAAAGACGGCATGCGGATTGTTATTGAGTGTCGTCGTGACGCTGTGGCCGAGGTGGTACTGAACAATCTGTATGCACAGACTCAGCTGCAGACCACGTTCGGTATCAACATGGTGGCGCTGGATAAAAATGGCCAGCCTAAGCTTTTCAATCTGAAAGAGATGCTGGAAAGCTTTGTTAACCACCGCCGTGAAGTCGTGACACGTCGCACCATCTTTGAACTGCGTAAAGCGCGTGAGCGTGCGCATATTCTGGAAGGTCTGGCGATTGCACTGGTCAATATCGATGAAATCATCGATCTGATCCGTCAGGCGGCGACGCCGCAAATTGCCCGTGAAGGCCTGCTGGCCCGTCCATGGCAGTTGGGTGACGTGGCGGCCATGCTGGAACGTGCCGGTGTTGATGCGGCTCGTCCTGAGTGGCTGGCTGCTGAGCTGGGTGTTCGTGATGGTATGTACTACCTGACGGAGCAACAGGCACAGGCCATTCTGGATCTGCGTCTGCACAAGCTGACCGGTCTGGAACACGAAAAGATTCTCGACGAGTACAAAGGTCTGTTGACCCAGATCGAAGAGCTGATGTTGATCCTGAGTAGTGCTGAGCGCCTGATGGAAGTGATCCGCGGTGAACTTGAGCTTGCCCGGGAGCAGTTCAATGATGTTCGCCGTACCGAAATCACAGCGGCCAGCCATGATATCGATCTGGAAGATTTGATCACTCAGGAAGACGTGGTGGTGACTTTGTCTCACCATGGCTATGTGAAATATCAGCTGCTGGCTGATTACGAAGCACAGCGTCGCGGTGGTAAAGGCCGTGCCGCAACGCGGATGAAGGATGAAGACTTCATCGAACGCCTGCTGGTTGCCAATACCCACGATACCATCCTGTGCTTCTCAAGCCGCGGCCGTATGTACTGGCTGAAGGTTTACCAGTTGCCGCAGGCCAGCCGGACGGCACGTGGTAAGCCAATTGTGAATATTCTGCCGCTGGAAGAGAATGAGCGTATTACCGCGATTCTGCCGGTGAAAGAATATGAAGAAGATAAGTTCATCTTCATGGCTACCGCTGACGGTACGGTTAAGAAAACACCGCTGACGGATTTCAGCCGTCCTCGCAGCGCCGGTATTATTGCCGTGAACCTGCGTGAAGGTGATTCACTGATTGGTGTGAATATCACTGACAGCAGCAATGACATCATGTTGTTCTCTGCCGCCGGTAAAGTGGTACGCTTCTCTGAAGAGCAAGTGCGTGGCATGGGCCGTACAGCGGCAGGTGTCCGCGGTATCAAGCTGGCCAATGACGACAAAGTGGTATCGCTCATCGTCCCTGGTAATGAAGGCGACGTGCTGACGGTGACTGAAAACGGTTACGGTAAGCGTACCAGCCTGGAAGAGTACCCAGCGAAGAGCCGTGCGACCCAGGGTGTTGTTTCCATCAAGGTCTCCGAGCGTAATGGCTCTGTGGTCGGTGCGGTTCAGGTACAGGAAGGTGATGAGTTCATGATGATCACCAATGCCGGTACTCTGGTGCGCACCCGTGTCGCAGAAGTCAGCCGCGTAGGTCGAAATACTCAGGGGGTTACCCTTATCCGTACTGCAGAAGATGAACAAGTTGTTGGTCTTCAGCGTATTGAGGAACCTGAGGATGACGAGTTACTGCAAGTTGACGGCGAAGAGGTTGTGGCGGAAGTGACAACAGATACCGATGCGGTATTGCCTGAAGAAGGCGATGAAGCCAAAGACAGCAGCGAAGACTGATTGTTAGCTTCACCATAAAAACGCAGCTCAGGAGCTGCGTTTTTTTATAACATTTTTTTAGCAAAATGCCTCTTTTGTTTGTTTCGCTGACGCTTATCGGTATTTTTTATTGTTTACTCAACAAAAAAGGTTTTCAGCAACGAATGAAAGGTGTAAAAAAATAAAACACAGATCCAGTTATTCATGATGTTGATAACAGGGTCACCACATTTTCGCAAAGCAGGAGCATGTTTCTCATCATGGATAAGGTTTATAACTTTTGTGCAGGTCCAGCAATGATGCCAGCAGAAGTGTTGGTCAAAGCCCAACAGGAATTGGTGAACTGGAATGGTCTGGGTACCTCGGTCATGGAGATCAGCCATCGAAGTAAAGACTTTATCGCTGTAGCAGAACAGTCCGAGCGTGATTTACGTGACCTGCTGGCTATTCCTGACAACTATCATGTTCTTTTCTGCCACGGTGGCGCACGGGCACAGTTTGCTGCCGTGCCGATGAACCTGCTGGGCGATGCCACCACGGCGGATTACATTGACGGCGGCTACTGGGCACACAGTGCTATTGATGAAGCCCAGAAATACTGCCAGCCGAATGTTATCGATATCACGTGCGAGCGTGATGGTAAAAAAGCCGTTCTGCCGGCGAGTGACTGGGCGCTGACTGAACAGGCGGCCTATGTGCACTTCTGCCCGAATGAGACGATCGACGGTATTGAGATCCGTGACTTGCCACAGACGGACAAGCCGATTGTCGCCGATATGTCTTCTACCATTTTGTCGCGCAAAATCGATGTATCACAGTACGGGGTGATCTACGCCGGGGCACAGAAAAATATCGGCCCTGCCGGTCTGACGATCGTGATTGTCCGTGATGATTTACTGGGTCTGGCCAAAGACATCCTGCCAAGCATACTGGATTACAAAGTGCTGGCAGAGAAAGAATCGATGTTTAATACACCGCCCACTTTTGCCTGGTATCTGGCTGGTGAAGTGTTCAAGTGGCTGAAAGCCATCGGTGGCGTAGAGGTGATGCAGGCGCGCAATGAAGCAAAAGCGAAATTGTTGTATGACTTTATTGATCAGTCTGATTTTTATCGCAATGAAGTGCATCAGGCGAACCGTTCATTAATGAATGTCCCTTTCCAGCTGAAAAATGCGGCACTGGATAAAGCCTTCTTGCAACAGGCGGATGCCGCGGGTTTGAAAGCCCTGGCGGGTCACCGTGTGGTTGGCGGTATGCGGGCCTCTATTTATAACGCGATGCCGATTGAAGGCGTTCAGGCGCTGGTCGACTTCATGGCGGCCTTTGAACGCGACAATGCCTGAGTAAAGTACATCTGCAGTCAAGCCGCCTGTTCAGGCGGCTTGTTTATTTATGCCTGTGCCTGGCGACGGTCGTTGAACGTCAGGTGGGTTGTAAACACTTCGCCATCATCTTCTGCCTGGTAATCCCATCCCATTCTTTCGCATATCCGGCTGACGATCACCAGCCCGCAGCCATAACCGGCGTTTTCTGTATCGTGCCCGCCATGCCTGTTGGCTATGCTTAGCTGCATGCCGTTAAGGGCGATATCAATGTTACCTATGCTGTAGCTGAAGGCATTTTTGATCAGGTTGCTGATAATAATCGAGACAAAACTTTGCGGTGCCTGCACAGTCGCCGTGTTATTGAGTGAAAGCGCGTAGCAGGTATTCTGGCGGGCAAACAGGGGGGAAAGATCATCCAGTTGCTGCTGCAAAATAGCGGCGATATGACAGGGCGAAAAGAAGCTATCATCAATCTGTTCGCGGCCAAGGAGCAGGAAAGTTTCTGTCAATAATGTCATCTCCTGGCTGGCTTGCTGTAAGCGGTTTATGGCCTTTTGCGCAATGCGGGGTTGCGCCGGGATCCTTTCGAGTATATCTGCCGACCCCTTAATCACCATGATAGGTGTTCTGAGCTCATGGGAAGCAAACCGGCTGAATTCCTGCTCTCGCTGAAAAAATTTTGCGATGTTGAGCTTACTGTCGCGCAGGCTTTGTTCAATGGCTCGGGTTTCGCTAAAGGCGGTATCCAGATCAAAGACAGGCTCGCCAGGCGGCATCCGGGCAATTTTCTTCTGGATAGCGATCAGCGGTTGAGACAGGGTCCGTGACAGGTAGACGCCATAAGCCGCGATGGCCAGAGTCACGGCCATCCCAAGGAGCAGCGTGATGCTATGAAGGTTATTTTCATACTCATCAAGATAGTCATCGGCATCGTCCTGAAAGACCAGATAGAAAAGTCCTCTGCCGGAGGGGTGCTCAATCACGGTAAAGTGTTTATCTTCGGTGCCGAGCAAGTGTTCGTAAAAACCGGGCTTGTTATAGGGAACCAGCCAGTGCGGCAGGCCCTCTTCGCTCCAGTAACTGGCAAACTCCTCAGGGTTTGGCAGCGGAGTGTCATCCCCTGTGGTCAGGTATTCCCGGGCGTACTGATTGGCCTCAGTATCCAGCCAGTGGTGCAGGCTGATGATTTCAAGTTGTTCTTCAGCGATGAAAATGACCGAACCAAATAATCCGAACATCGCCAGGGTAAGCAGTAAAAAACTGATCCTCAGGCGATGAAAAATGCTGGGATAGACGCGCTCAGCTTCTGAGTCGGTAACCTTTGCCATGAATTGTCTCTAATCTGCTGGTCTCAAATCCTTTGTCGAGGGCATTTCGCAAGCTGTAAACATGGCTGCGCAACGCATCGCTGGGCGGTGCATCTTCCCCCCATACGGCATCAATCACTTCCTGCCGGCTGACAATGGCCGGCGCCTGTCGTAACAACAGCCAGAGAATTTTGAACTGAATGCGGCTGAGTTTTATTGGCTGGCCATTGCGGGTGACTTCTTCTGTCTGCGGGTTCATCATGATATCCGCATAGGAAAGTGTCCCTATATCTTGCCGGGGCCCCCGGCTGGCAAGGGCTCTCAGGCGCAGAGTCAGCTCTTCCATCGCAAAGGGTTTGAGCAGGTAATCATCACCGCCGGCATTAAACGCCGCCACTTTGCTGTCCAGACCGTCTTTGGCTGTGAGAAACAGAATAGGTGTGTTGCAGAACAACTCCCGGCGCAGCTTCTGCACCGTGGTAATACCGTCCGCCCTTGGCATCATGATGTCCATAATAATGACGTCATAATGGCTTTCTGCGACCAGAGCCAGCGCAGCTTCACCGTGAAAGGCAAAGTCGGTTTCCATGCCTTCCAGTTCCAGATAATCGGCAATGGTTTCCGATATTTTATGGTTATCTTCCACAACCAGAACCCGCATGCAGCCCCCTCTAATCCGTCTTCACGAATGCTTCACGTTTCACTGCATACCATATGCCGTATTGAGAATGAAAGCGAACATAAGGGTTAGAAATCATGAAAAAAATTCTTTCAGTTGCCGTGTTGGGTGGTTTGCTGAGCGCGTGTGGCGGCAGTGACTCAGATGCGCAGCAACAAGCTTACTCAGGGACTTTACTTGGCACAGTAGACAGTGTGCAGGCCGAACAGGCGAGACTGATGGTGAATGGTCGCAGCCTGGATGTCGCATCGGCCGGTGTTTCTTATCAGGATCAGCCTCTTTTACTGACGGATGTGGTTTCAGGTATGCAGGTTGAAATCGACAGTGATGATGGCCGGGTGAGTGAGATTGAGCTTGAGCCTTTCATGAGCGGTGAAGTAACCGCCGTCGACGGGCAGTCCATCACAGTCAATGGCCAGACTGTGCTGCTGGAACAGGTGGCGGTGAGCGCGCAGGTGGGGGATTTTGTGCTGCTTTTCGCTCAGCCACAGGCGGATGGCAGCCGGACCCTGACAGCAGTGCAGGCGATCGATGCGACAGCAATCAGTGAAGTGGAAGGCCGTGTCAGCCAACTGGATATGTCAGCGCAGACATTCTCGGTCAATGGCACAGTGGTGAATTTTGCCGGTGCGGCTCTGGATGATGACCCGTTACAGAATGGCCAGTGGGTTGAAGTGACGGGGATGTTCGCTGACGGTATCTTCCGGGCTGCCGAGGTTGACGCTGAAGAGGCGGCGGAACTGGATGGTAAAGAGCTTGAAGGTGTGATCACTTTTGTTAACCGTGACAAAACAGCCATTGAACTCAATAGCCGAACTGTCGTGACGCTGACAGCAAATACCCGCTACGAAGATGGCAGCCAGTCTGATCTGGTCACCGGCCGCGTAGTAGAGGTGGAACTGCTGCACCAGACCGGTCAGCTGGCCGCCGTGGAAGTGGACTTTGAACCGTCTTCTTCTCAGATCACAACGGATCGCTTCAGCCTTGAAGGGACAGCGCAGTATGTGAATGACACCCTGTCTGTGAATGGCATTGAATTGCTAATGAGCGCAACGGTTCGTCTGGAGGACGGCCTGACGAAAGCCACACTGGACGGGCAGTGGGTCGAGCTTGAAGGCAGCTTAGTTGATGGCCAGTATCTGGTGCGCGAAATCGAACCTGAACAGCAGGAAGCGGAGATCAGTCTGCAAGGTCCGGTGTCCGGAAATGCGATCTGGGGTTACGCCGCCTCGGATGCTTCACTGGGTGGTTTTGAGGGGCAATGGGTCGATCTGGCATGTTATTTTGACGGCTCGGCCGTCAGCCAGTGCCGTCTGGATGACTAGGAGGTTTCAGGCAGTGTAAATGACCCTGTCACAAGGTTTCGCAAGCAGGGTTTATCCCCTGTCAGGCTCAGCCTGGCGGGGGATGGCGCGTTTTGACCCCTGGGATGACTAGCATCACTTCGAAATATTGGTTACTCTGCGGAAACGCAAATACAACAGGATAGAAAAATCACCCAATGGAGAGTTTAACTTTACAGCCAATTCAGCGTATTGACGGGGAAGTGAACCTGCCAGGTTCCAAAAGTGTGTCTAACCGGGCACTGTTACTGGCAGCACTGGCGAACGGTACGACGCGTCTGACGAATCTGCTCGACAGTGACGATATCCGTCACATGCTCAATGCTCTCACCAAACTGGGCGTTTCGTATCAGCTTTCCGAGGATAAAACCGTCTGTGAAGTACAGGGGCTGGGTCAGGCATTTCATGCCGAACAGCCGCTTGAGCTGTTTCTGGGCAACGCAGGTACGGCTATGCGTCCGTTAGCTGCAGCCTTGAGCTTAGGCTCGGGTGAGTATGTGCTGACCGGAGAGCCGCGGATGAAAGAGCGTCCGATTGGCCATTTAGTCGATGCGCTGCGCAGTGCCGGTGCGGATATTACTTACCTCGAAAATGAGGGTTTCCCGCCGCTGAAAATTAAGGGAACCGGCCTCAAAGGCGGTGAAGTAGAGATTGATGGCTCAATTTCCAGCCAGTTTCTGACCGCCTTTCTGATGACTGCTCCTCTGGCGTCAGAAGAGACAGTGATCCGCATCAAAGGCGAACTGGTTTCAAAGCCCTACATTGATATTACCCTGCACATCATGGCGCAATTCGGGGTACAGGTAGAGAACGACAATTACCAGCGTTTTATCGTAAAAGGCGGCCAGCAATATCAGGCGCCGGGTGACTTTATGGTAGAAGGTGACGCCTCTTCCGCGTCGTATTTTCTCGCTGCTGCAGCCATTAAAGGCGGTGCTGTGAAAGTCACCGGGATTGGTAAATCCAGTATCCAGGGCGATACCCGGTTTGCTGATGCACTGGCGGCTATGGGCGCTGAGATAGAGTGGGGGGATAACTATGTCATCGCCCGTCGCGGCACACTTCACGGTGTGGATATGGATTTTAACCATATCCCGGATGCCGCCATGACGATTGCCACAACGGCATTGTTTGCCGAAGGGACCACCGCTATCCGTAACGTGTATAACTGGCGGGTGAAAGAAACGGATCGTTTATCAGCCATGGCAACTGAGCTGCGTAAAGTGGGCGCGACAGTCGAGGAAGGTGAAGATTACATTATCATCACACCGCCGGCGCAGTTGCAGCATGCTGCTATCGACACCTATGACGATCACCGCATGGCGATGTGTTTTTCCTTAGTTGCACTGAGCGAAGACACGCCGGTGACGATTAATGATCCCAAGTGTACCTCGAAAACCTTCCCGGATTACTTTGACAAGCTGGCTGCATTAAGTCATTGATCATTTCCTCAGATTTGTCCCTGTCACCCAGCTTAAGGCTGGGTGATTTTTTTCCCGACTGGAAGTGCCTCCAGGACAAATTTACCGTATAATACGGCCCGCGTTGAAACAGCAAGTTTGCTGAAGGTTTAACAAATTCGGAGAATTCTATGTCTACAAACGCACCAGTGATCACTGTTGATGGGCCAA
The DNA here is from genome assembly GCF_000425165.1 of Photobacterium halotolerans DSM 18316. Lineage (GTDB taxonomy): Bacteria > Pseudomonadota > Gammaproteobacteria > Enterobacterales > Vibrionaceae > Photobacterium > Photobacterium halotolerans. The sequence continues at coordinate 223,748 of NZ_KE384321.1, read as the reverse complement.
GTGGAGCCGGTAAAGGAACACTTTGCATGCTGTTGGCAGATAAGCTGGGCTGGAATTTACTGGATTCCGGTGCTATTTACCGAGTACTGGCACTGGCAGCAATTCATCATGGTGTAGAACTGGATTCTGAAGCTGCATTGGTTCCGCTGGCTGCGCATCTGGATGTGCAGTTCATTGCAGAAGGCGAACTGGTGAAAGTGATTCTGGAAGGGGAAGATGTCTCTTCCACATTACGCACTGAAGACGTCGGCAATGCGGCATCAAAAGTCGCGGCGTTACCTCGGGTGCGTGAAGCATTGTTACGTCGTCAGCGTGCATTTAGCGGAGAGCCTGGCCTGGTTGCGGATGGCCGTGACATGGGAACAGTGGTTTTTCCTAACGCTGAAGTGAAAATTTTCCTGGATGCCAGCGCCGAAGAGCGCGCCAAGCGCCGCATGAACCAGTTGCAACAAAAAGGCTTAAGTGTTAACTTTGACAGTCTTTTAAGCGAAATTCAGGAACGTGATGATCGCGACCGCAATCGAGCCGTTGCGCCATTACGTCCCGCAGCAGATGCTTTAGTGCTAGACTCTACGCATCTGTCGATTGAGCAAGTGACCGAACAGGCGCTGGCTCACATTGAAGAAAAATTGTCGGCTGAGAAATCAGCCTGATGGTATGTCGGTGTCAAGGAATGATAACTGACTTTGTTTTCAACCCCATGCGGTAGGATACCCATGGTTGTTCATATACTGAAGATTATTTAAATGACTGAATCTTTTGCTCAACTCTTTGAAGAGTCTCTAAAAGAAATCGAAACACGCCCTGGCGCGATCGTTAAAGGTACTGTAGTTGCCATTGAGAACGGTTTCGTTCTGGTTGACGCTGGCCTGAAATCTGAGTCAGCTATTCCTGCTGAGCAGTTCAAAAATGCTGCTGGTGAGCTGGAAATCGAAGTTGGCGTTGAAGTTGACGTAGCTCTGGACGCGATTGAAGACGGTTTCGGTGAAACTCAACTTTCTCGTGAGAAAGCGAAGCGTCACGAAGCTTGGATCCAGCTTGAGAAAGCTTACGAAGATGCTGAAACCGTTATTGGTATCATCAACGGTAAAGTTAAAGGTGGCTTCACTGTTGAGCTGAACGGCATTCGTGCGTTCCTGCCTGGTTCTCTGGTTGACGTTCGTCCAGTACGTGACACTGCTCACCTGGAAGGCAAAGAGCTAGAGTTCAAAGTTATCAAGCTGGACCAGAAGCGCAACAACGTTGTTGTTTCTCGTCGTGCTGTTATCGAATCTGAAAACAGCGTTGAGCGTGATGAGCTGCTGGCTTCTCTGCAAGAAGGCATGGAAGTTAAAGGTATCGTTAAGAACCTGACTGACTACGGTGCATTCGTAGATCTGGGCGGTGTTGACGGCCTGCTGCACATCACTGACATGGCTTGGAAACGCGTTAAGCATCCATCAGAAATCGTTAATGTTGGTGACGAAATCAACGTTAAAGTTCTGAAGTTCGACCGTGAGCGTACTCGCGTATCTCTGGGTCTGAAGCAACTGGGTGAAGATCCATGGGTTGCTATCGCTAAGCGTTACCCAGAAGGCACTAAGCTGTCTGGTCGCGTAACTAACCTGACTGACTACGGCTGCTTCGTTGAAATCGAAGAAGGCGTTGAAGGCCTGGTACACGTGTCTGAAATGGACTGGACCAACAAGAACATCCACCCATCTAAAGTGGTTAACGTGGGTGACGAAGTTGAAGTTATGGTTCTGGACATCGACGAAGAACGTCGTCGTATCAGCCTGGGTCTGAAGCAATGTAAAGCTAACCCTTGGCAGCAGTTCGCTGAAGCACAAGCTAAAGGCGACCGTGTAACTGGTAAGATCAAGTCTATCACTGACTTCGGTATCTTCATCGGTCTGGACGGTGGCATTGACGGTCTGGTTCACCTGTCTGACATTTCTTGGAATGTTGCAGGCGAAGACGCTGTTCGTGACTTCAAGAAAGGCGACGAGATTTCAGCAGTTGTTCTGGCTGTTGATGCTGAGCGTGAGCGCATCTCTCTGGGCGTTAAGCAAATCGAAGAAGACCCGTTCAACAGCTTCGTAGCTCTGAACAAGAAAGGTACTCTGGTTAACGGTAAAGTGCTTGCCGTTGATGCTAAAGGCGCAACCATTGAGCTGGCTGAAGGCGTAGAAGGTTACCTGCGTGCATCTGAAGCTTCTCGTGACCGCGTAGAAGACGCCACTCTGGTTCTGTCTGAAGGCGATTCAGTTGAAGCGAAGTTCACCGGTGTTGACCGTAAGAACCGCGTTATCAACCTGTCTGTACGTGCGAAAGACGAAGACGAAGAGCAAGAAGCAATGGCTAGCCTGAACCAGCAGGACGAATCTGCATTCGGTAATGCTATGGCTGACGCGTTTAAAGCGGCTAAAGGCGAATAATTTGCCCCAAGGGGGGAAGCATTTTCCCCCTTAACGGTTATACTATTGAGAAACATACTAAAAACGGGGTGATTATGACAAAGTCTGAATTGATCGAAAGGCTGTGCAGCCAACAAACTCATCTTTCTGCCAAACAGGTAGAAGATGCGATCAAGGAAATCCTTGAGCATATGGCAACAACCCTTGCTGAAGGGGACCGCATTGAAATCCGAGGCTTTGGTAGTTTCTCTTTGCATTACCGTGCACCGCGCGTAGGGCGTAACCCGAAAACCGGTGATAAAGTGGAATTGGACGGCAAGTACGTGCCTCACTTTAAACCTGGTAAAGAGTTACGTGACCGCGTGAATGCACCGAATGCAGGATAATCGTATTTAGCACGAAAAAACGGCATGCTGTAAGTATGCCGTTTTTTTATGTCTGTTGATCATGGTCTGATGAGTCGTTTTACTGCATAATCTAATCATCAAGTTTTTGATCTAGTGAGAGGATTCACGATGAAAATAGTAGGCATTATTATCTTGATAGCGTGTTTTTTATTAACGCTGGCGCTGGGTGCGCAGAATCAGGTGATGGTTGACTTCGATTTTCTGATAGCCAAAGGACAATTTCAGCTATCTACGCTTTTAGGTGCGACCTTCGGTATCGGATTTGCAATTGGTTGGTTGATTTGTGGCTCTATGTATCTGAAAGCCCGCTTCACGAAAAATCGTTTAACGAAAAAAGTCGCCAAACAAGAAAAAGAACTAGAGCAGTTGCGTTCTGCAGAGACCGCCAAGGAATAATCACTTCATGCTAGAGCTGTTGTTTCTGTTACTTCCTATTGCCGCAGCATATGGCTGGTACATGGGTAACAGAAGCGCGAGTAATAAGCGGCAGGAAAAGTCTCATCACCTGTCACGCCAATATGTGACAGGCCTGAACCTGCTGCTCTCTGATCAGTCTGATAAAGCTGTCGATCTGTTTATTGAACTATTACAGGTTGACAGTGAAACGATAGATACTCACCTTGCCCTGGGGAACCTGTTCCGTAGCCGGGGTGAAGTTGATCGTGCCATCCGTATTCACCAGAACCTGATTGCCCGCCCGAACCTGACTATTGACCAACGCAACCTGGCATTGCAACAATTGGCCAAAGACTATATGGCCGCCGGGTTCTTCGATCGCGCAGAAAAAATCTTTGAGCAGTTGCTGGACGAGCCTGATCACAGAGAAGGGGCGTTGCAACAGTTACTGACAATTTATCAGCAAACCCGGGAATGGGATAACGCGATCGAAATGGCCAGCCAGCTGGTCAAGATGGGTAAAAATAAGCTCAGGCATGATATCGCACATTTCTGGTGTGAGCTGGCCATGCTGGAGCTGAGCGCGCATAATGCAGAAAAAGCCAAGCAGCTGCTGAAGAAAGCCCTGTCTGCCGACAAACACTGTGTACGGGCCTCCATCAGTACCGCCCGGATTCTTATCGCTGAAAAAAATTATAAATCCGCAGCGCAGCACCTGGAAAAAGTCGCCGAGCAGGATGTGGACTACATCAGTGAAACCCTGCCTATGCTGTTGGAATGCTATGAAGCCACTCACAATGAGGAAGGCTGGATAAAGTATCTTCACCACTGTGTAGACAACCATGCCGGAGCGACCGCTGAATTGATGCTTGCCGACGAAATCGCCCGTCATGAGGGCGCTATCATGGCGCAGACTTTCATGACTCGGCAGCTGCTGCAGAACCCGACGATGAAAGGCTTTTATCAGCTGATGGATTATCATCTTGATGAAGCAGAAGAAGGCCGCGCCAAGGACAGTTTGACCACATTGCGTAGCCTGGTCGGCGAACAGTTGAAAATGAAACCACACTATCGTTGCGGTAAGTGCGGTTTTGAAAGTCATTCACTTTACTGGCAATGCCCGTCCTGCAAAGGGTGGGGGGCAGTGAAACCCATTCGAGGACTGGATGGGGAGTAATGGCGACAAAGAGAATGTAAATTTGAAAGGGCTGATCACCGTGTGTGCTGGCCCTTTCTTTTGAATATAGCAATACAGAACAGAAGTCTAGGAGAGAGAATGTTAGACCCAAAAGTGATTGTGGCACTGGATTATCCCACTCAGGATGCGGCACTGGCGTTTGTTGATCGCATTGAGCCAGGCAGTTGCCGACTGAAAGTAGGCAAAGAAATGTTTACTCTGTTTGGGCCGGACTTTGTGCGTAAGCTACACGACAAAGGCCATTCCGTCTTTTTGGATCTTAAGTTTCACGATATCCCAAATACCTGCTCCCGCGCGGTGAAAGCGGCGGCCGAACTGGGGGTATGGATGGTGAATGTACACGCCAGTGGTGGTGAGCGCATGATGAGCGCTTCTCGTGAGATCCTGGAACCTTATGGTAAAGACAGACCGCTGTTGATTGCCGTCACTGTGCTGACCAGCATGGAAGCGCAGGATTTGGCCGGGGTGGGGATCTCCTGCTCACCAGAACAACACGTACTGAATCTTGCGACTCTGACCAAGAACAGTGGGCTGGATGGCGTGGTATGTTCAGCGCAGGAAGCCAGCCTGCTGAAGGCCAATCTGGGTGCTGAATTTAAGCTGGTGACGCCGGGAATTCGCCCTGCCGGCAGTGCCGCGGGTGATCAGCGCCGTGTGATGACCCCTGCAGAAGCGGTGAAAGCAGGGTCAGATTATCTGGTTATTGGTCGTCCTATCACTCAGGCTGACGATCCGGCAGCAGTGCTGGCCGAGATCAACCGCTCTCTTCTGGCGTAATTTCCTCTTCATATGCTGCCTCTGCCTTCACTTGGCGGGGGGAGTTCTGTTTTTTGTGTCATCCCCGCTGCGGCGGGGTGATTTTTTTCAGCACTTTGCCAAGATGTTTCTTACACTTTTACTTGTAAGAACAACAAGATGATAAAGCCGTATGGAGCATGTGCTGGATTGGCAATCTCCACTCTGGCGGTTAGGGATTGCCGTATTGTTAGGGGCAATCGTTGGCTTGCAGCGTGGCTGGGTAACCCGTAATCAACAAGATGGGCAGCGTGTTGCCGGCATTCGGACCTACTCACTGGTCGGCTTGCTGGGAGGGCTGATTGGCCTGCTGGCGGATATTTATTCGGCAGTTATTCTGGGGTTTGCCCTGGTGGCCTTAAGCGCGGTGATCACCATCGCTTATCTGTCCAGTCAGCGTTTAGCTGTCAATCTGAGCATTACTGGCTTAATTGGTATTTTGCTGACTTTTCTGCTGGGTTGTCTGGCGGTAAGTGGTCAGCCTGTTGTCGCAGTCTCGGCTGCTGTCGTCACGGCGATTATTCTGGATATGAAAGAAGAGCTCCACGCCGCGATTGCCAAGGTGCAGGAGTATGAACTGGATGCCGCCCTCAGGTTGTTGCTGATATCGGTTGTCTTGCTGCCGCTGTTGCCAAATGAAGGCTTTGGTCCCTGGAAAGCCATTAATCCGTTTGAAATATGGTGGCTGGTAGTGTTGATTGCGGCCATTTCATTCGTAGGCTATTTTGCCATCAGAATCGGCGGCCCGCGGAAAGGGATTTTATTTACCAGTTTATTTGCCGGACTGAGTTCCTCAACCGCCCTGACGCTGCAGTTCTCGAATTTATCTAAGCAGGAAACGGCGCTGTCCCCCCTGCTGGCAAGCGGGATCCTCATCAGTTGCGGTACCATGTTTCCGCGTATCATTTTTCTCTGTTCAGTGATTAACGCCAGACTGGTGACGATTGTTGCCGTTCCTATGCTGGTCATGATGGCGTGTTTTTATCTTCCGGCCATTTGGCTCTGGTTGAGAAACCCGATGGAAGGGTATCGGGCACCTCAGGTCAAACGTAGTCCTCTTGCCTTACCTTCCGCCTTAGCTTTTGGTGCCGTGTTGCTGGTGATTGTTGTTCTGGCCCAGGCGCTGCAGGAGTGGTTTGGTGATACGGGTACGTATGTGCTGTCGGCAGTATCAGGGATAACGGATGTTGATGCCATCACGCTGGCCCTTGGCCGCCAAAGTCAAAGCCAGCTCAGCATCCAGACCGCGGGGTTCGCTATTGTCCTTGCCGCTAGTGTAAACAGCCTGGTGAAGATGCTGATGGCCTGTTTCGCCGGCAGCCGGACGTTGGCCCGCAACGTGGTGCTGCCTGTGGCGGTATCACTGTGTGCGGTGGCGGTATGGGCCTGGCTGGTTCTCAGTTAAACGTGAATTTTCGCCGAGCGGCTGCTGGTCCGGGTGCTGCGGTCGTGCGACGGCGCCGTAAAGTGACTGTCCAGCAGTTTCTGAGTCAAAGGATGCTGTGGCGCACTGAACACATCTTGAGTTGCGCCTTGTTCCACCACTTCTCCTTTTTGCATCACCATCAGCTTATCGCTGAAATGCTTGATCACGCCCATATGCTGAGAAACATAGATGTACGACAGCCCCATTTCCTGCTGGAGATCGAGTAGCAGGTTGATGATCTGAGAGCGTACCGACATGTCCAGTCCATTAAGCGCTTCATCGGCCACGATAATACAAGGCTGCAGAATCAGCGCGCGAGCCAGTGATACCCGCTGTTTCTGGCCTGTTGCCAGCATTTGCGGGTAGAAATAGGCATGTTCCGGCAGCAAACCGACGCGCAGCAAAGTGGCCTTGATCCGGTTCTCACGCTCCTGCGGCGTCATGCTGGTATTACGTTTCAGCGGCCCTTCCAGAATCTGACCAATCTGAATCCTTGGATTCAGCGAGGTATTCGGATCCTGAAATATCATGCGAATCAGCTTGCAGCGGGTTTTGTAATCCTCAAAAGCCAATGGTTCGTCGTTAACCCTGATTTCACCGCCCGAGGGATCGACAACACCAGCCAGCATCTTAGCCAGCGTCGATTTACCTGAGCCGTTCTCTCCGATCAGCGCCAGGGTTTCACCTACCTCGAGGTTAAAAGATACCGGTTTGACGGCTTCAGTGCTGCGGCGGCGAAAAAAGCCGGAGCGGTGGTGGTATTCTTTTCTCAGGTCGGTCACTTCCAACAGGGCACTCATGATTTTGGCTCCGGCATATTCAGCGGGAAATGGCAGCTGTATTTATGGTTTTTGACTTTCTTACGTTTAGGGATTTCCACACACTTACGTTGTGCATAGGGACAGCGCGGCCCCAGCCGGCAGCCGATAGGCAAATGCTGCAACGGCGGGATAGAGCCGGGCAGCGTGGTGAGTTTGCTCTTATGCGGAATATCCTGGCTGAAATCCGGCATGGCCTGCAGCAGGGCAACTGTATAAGGGTGGTGTGGCGTGGTCAGTAACTGTTTACGGCTGCCGGATTCAACCGCCTGACCGCAGTACATCACTGTGATGCGGTCGGCCCACTGGGTGACAGTGGTCAGATCGTGGCTGACCAGCAGTATGGTCGTGTTATTGAGCTGGTTCATCCGGCTCAGCAAGCGGAAAATCTGCGCCTGTGTAATGGGGTCCAGATCGTTGGTGGGTTCATCGGCAATCAATAACCGTGGCCGGTTGGCAATGGCCATCGCTATCATGATCTTCTGACATTCACCGTCAGTCAGCTGATAGGGATAACTGTGCATGACACGTTTATGATCTTTTATGCCGACTTTGTGCAGCAGGGCTATTGCCTGTTTCTGGCGCCAGTGGAAGCGCTGCCAGAAGGTGCCATTGAAAGAGCTGCGCGGAATGGCTTCTTCCAATTGCTGACCCACATGCTCAGAGGGGTCAAGACAGGAAGAAGGTTCCTGAAAGATCATCGCAATTTCGCGGCCCACCACTTTGCGGCGTTCGCGCGGCGACAGTGCCTGGAGATCAATATCGCCAAGGCGTAAGCGGTCGGCACTGACCCGCCAGTTGTCTTTAGTGACACCGGCGATGGCCTTCGCGACCAGGCTCTTACCTGACCCCGACTCGCCAACCAGTCCGCGTATCTCACCTTCGTTCAGCGTCAGGCTCATGCGCTCAACGGCTTTGACCATGCCCTGAGGCGTTTCAATTTCAATGGTGAGGTTTCGTATATCGAGCAGTGGCATCAGTCGACTCCTGCATTAATTGCCTGACGGAGACCTTCTCCTACTAAGTTTACCACTAAGATGCTGAAGGTGATGGCCAGACCGGGCAGGGTCACTGTCCAGGGCGCTAAATAGATTAATTCGATGGAATCACCCAGCATGGCACCCCATTCCGGTGATGGGGACTGCGCGCCCAGCCCCAGAAAGCCCAGCGCCGCGATATCTATCATGGCGATAGAGATCGCCCGGGTCAGTTCACTGATAATAACGGGCTGAATATTCGGCAAAATAGAGTAGTACAGCAGATAGAAACTGTTCGCACCGTCTAACCGCGCTGCAATGATGTACTCTTTTTCCATCTCGTCGTGGACAGCAGAGTAAATTGCGCGGATAAAACGCGGGATCAGCGCCAGCCAGATCGCCAGCAGAATGCTGGTCATGCCGGTACCCATGTAGGCAATGATGATAATGGCCAGCAGCAGCGACGGTATCGACAACACAGTATCAAGTACGTGGTTAAGGATACTGGATTTGAGCCCGCGGGTCATACCTGCCAGTACGCCGATGACTATGCCCAGGATCGCCGAAGCCAGTGCCACGAGCAGCGCGTAGCCAAAGGTCAGCTGGCTTCCCAGCAGAATTCGGGTGAAGAGATCGCGGCCCAGATCATCGGTGCCGAAGAAAAATTCCACATGGCCGCTGGCGTCCCAGGAGGGGGGCATCAGAAACTCGCCCACTTGCTCACCCGGGCCGTAGGCAACCATTAGCGGGGCAAAGATCGTTATCAGCAGCAGAAAACCAAGGCACCACAATCCAAACACTGCCAGTGAATTGGCCTGATAATTTTGCCAGGCCCGTTCCCATTGCGTCGGAATCTTATGTTCCTGATAAATATTATTTGATGGCATACCATTCCTTACGGGTCAGTGGGTTCACCATGGCACCCGCCAGGTCAGAAAGAATGTTCGCAAACAGAATGAATCCACCAACAGTAATCACACCGGCCTGAATGGCCACATAGCTTTGTGTGGCAATGGCGTCCAGTAACCAGCGACCTATGCCGGGCCAGTTGAAAATAGACTCAGTTAACATAGCAAAGGTCATCATGGTCGAAAACTGCATCCCCAGTTTGGGGATAATGGGCGGAATGGCATTTTTCAGGGCATGCCGGATGATGATCTCCCACATCGACAGCCCTTTGGTTTGCGCAACTTTAATGAAGTTTTGCTGCATGACGTCGGCAACAGAAGCACGGGTCAGACGTATCACTTCGGTTGTTGGCGCTATGGCCAGCACTAATGTCGGCAATACCAGATGCCGGATGACATCGATCAGGGCGGCTGAACGGTAGCTCATGTCAGACAAAAGCACATCGATCAGGGCAAAACCTGTCACTGAGTCAATCTGGTAGAGCAAGTTATAGCGCCCGGCAACAGGCAGCCAGCCCAGCTTGAGTGAAAACAGCATAATAAACAGCATGGCCAGCCAGAATAGCGGCAGGGAATAACCCACCAGTGTCAGGGATGAAATGCAGGTATCTACCCAGCGGCCACGTTTGACCCCAGCCAGGGTGCCAAGCGGGATGCCAACAATCAGTGACAGAATAAAGGCGAAAAAACACAGCTCCAGGGTGGCAGGGAACACCTGGAGAATTTCTGACAGAATAGGTTGCCCCTCCTGATTCAGCCCGAGGTTACCCACCATCAGGTTATCAAGATACAGCAGCCAGCCGGGCCAAAATTCGTGAAGATTCCAGTAGCTGGACGGCTCAATACGTAAAATGCTGTAGCCGATCAGGGTGAGTATGAACAGGGTGATCAGAAACAGATTCAATCGGCGAATGGTATAGATAAACATCAGTTATTCGCTCCGGTACACATTAGAGAATGAGCGAGTACCGAACGGACTCAGATGCAGCCCGTGCAGAGATTTATGGTGGATCTGATAATGGATACCGTGTGCCAGCGGAATAACCGGTACTTCATCGCGCAATATTTCCTGAGCGTATTGGTAGTAGTCCATGCGCTGATCCAGCTTAGTGGTGCGTGACGCCAGTTCCAGCAGGTTATCAAACTGCAGGTTGCACCAGTTAGCGACATTCAGGCCAGCCTGTTTGGCGCTGCACGACAGCAGCGGGCGCAGGAAGTTATCCGGATCGCCATTATCCGCCACCCAGCCGGTCAGCGTCAGATCTATGCCTTTCTGGGCCACCGAACCTGGCCGGAGCGGTCTGTCCTGTAACAGTAAGGTGACATCAACCCCCACAGCCCGTAAGTCAGCCTGGATTAACTCGGCCGTTTTGCGCGGGCTGGGGTTGTAAGGCCTGGGTTCCATGGGAACGGCAAGGATCAGGTGCAGATTATTGCTGTAGCCTGCCTCTTTCAGCAGTGCTATGGCGGCGTCCGGGTCATAATTGAGGTCTGCCAGATGGTCATCATGTGCCCAGGACATGGGCGGCAGCAATGTTTTGGCCTTGGTGCCCGTGCCGTAATAGACAGAATCGAGCAGGTTTTCACGGTTAATGGCCAGATTGAGCGCCTGACGTACCCGAACATCCTGCAAAGCGGGAATATTATTATTGATGGCCAGAAAAGCAACGTTCATGGCTGTCTGGGCAATCAGTTCGAAGTCCGGGTTATTTTTAATCACAGGTAACTGACTGGCAACCGGCGAGGAGAGCACATCACACTCATGATTGAGCAGCTTGGCCAGGGATCCGGTACCGCGGGAAGAAATATCAAACACCACCTGGTTCATAAAAGGTGCGCCACGCCAGTAAAAAGAATGGCGCTTCAGCCGGATTAAATCATGGGGATGATATTCATCAAGATAGAAAGGACCGGTGCCGACCGGTTTGGTATCAATGTAATCGGGATGGCCTTCACGCAGCAGCTGATCAGCATATTCTGCCGAATGAATGGCTGCATACGAACTCGACAGGGTCGACAAAAAGGCATTGTCAGGCCGGGTCAGGGTAAACGTCACCGTACTGGAGTCAACACTATCAATGCTAGCAATCAGCTGGCCGAACGATTGGCTTTCAAACCAGGGATAATGGCCGCCAGAGACAGAATGATAAGGGTGCCTGGGATCGATTATCCGCTTAAAACTGAATACCACGTCTTCGGCATTAAAGTGCCTTGTGGGTGTGAAATTTGCGGTCTGCTGAAAACGCACATCTTTTCTGAGGCTGAACGTGTATTCAAGCCCGTCCTCACTGACACTCCAACTGCGGGCAAGCGCAGGTTGTGGCAAGTGGCTGATAGGATCAAGCTGGAGTAAACGGTCAAAAACCTGAGCGGCCAGACTGTCTGCAGTATGTCCGCCATCAGTGAGCTGCGGGTTAAAGGTCCAGGGGGTGTCCTGACCACAATAAATAAACCCCCACTGACGTATGGTGCTATCGTGTTGTGGCTGTGAACAGGCCGTCAAACCCAGCAATCCGGCACAGGTGAGCAGCAATCGGAAACAGGCGTTCATAACAACGCTCTTATCTAAATGGTGTTGAGAAAAAACAAGTGGCTAAATTTACCACTTTCCGCGCCAAGCACCAAGGTATCTCCTTCAATATCCAGTGTGTTTTTATCCGAATGTCCTTTTTCTACTCTTCCTGATTACTGCCCACCATATTGTGTTTGCGCAGTAAGCCTCTGAGTTGATGGTAGCTTAATCCCAACAGTTGTGCGGCTTTTCGCTGGTTGTACTTAGCTTGTGCCAGGGCGTGATTGATCAAAGCCACTTCCTGTTCGGTCTGATACTGGCGTAAATCGAGCGGTAATACAGGCTGGTCATTAACTGGCAGAGCACTGTTTTCAGAGTCGCTGTTTGCTTGATCAGAGCCATTAGCTGACCAGGGTGACTGAAACGGGTCCAGCACAATATCCTGTATCGGCAGATCTTCATTTGACTGGCGGAACACGGAACGCTCTACGGTATTTTTCAGCTCTCTGACGTTGCCGGGCCATTGGTAAGCCAGTAACGTGCGCTGGGCCTGCGGGCTGAATCCGGCAAAGTAGCCGAAGCCCATTTCCCGGCACATGCGCACCGCATAGTATTCAGCCAGTGGCATAATGTCTTCCTGGCGTTCACGAAGCGGCGGCAGATGTATGATATCGAAGGCGAGTCTGTCTAACAGATCCGCTCTGAACTTGCCGGCTTCGGCCATCGCCGGCAAATCGGCATTGGTGGCACAAATCAAACGGACATTGGCCTGGCAGGTTTTGCTTCCTCCCACCCGTTCGTATTCCCCGTATTCAATGACACGCAGCAGTTTTTCCTGAATGCCCATCGGGGAGGTGGCCAGCTCATCGAGAAACAGCGTGCCCCCTTCTGCCCGCTCGAACCTGCCCTGATGGCGGCTTTTGGCGCCGGTAAAGGAGCCGGCTTCATGGCCGAATAACTCAGAGTCTATGATGCCGTCACTCAGTGCGGCACAGTTTAACGACACCAGGGGCTGATCCCAGCGCTTTGATAAATAGTGGATACGCTGGGCAATCAGCTCTTTACCTGTCCCGCGTTCACCGAGAATCAGTAAAGGACGCTCAAGCGGTGCCAGACGGGAGGCATGATCCAGGGCAGCAAGGAAGGGTTCAGATTCACCGATCAGATTGTCTGTTTTTTGCATCGTGTTATCCGTTTCTGTATAGAAAATGCATATATGCCCAACTGGGACGAGGTTGCCGGGAGGCACAACACTGGTGTGGTTAATTTTACTAACTCTTGGTGTAATCATTCATAAGATAGCAGCGGAAATCGTTACCCGCAAAGCTAAATATCTGAAATTATGGCTTTTTAAAAGTTGGCACGGCTCTTGTAATAAGAAATGCAGGCAGATTGCTATCTGGTGAAATGACATATCACAATGCTTGCAACCCGACATGTGTGGTTGCAGCGATGAAAGGAGAGACATAATGGGTATTTTTTCTCGCTTTGCGGACATTGTAAACGCCAACGTAAATTCGCTGTTGGACAAAGCTGAAGATCCGCAAAAAATGATCCGCCTGATCATTCAGGAAATGGAAGACACGCTGGTGGAAGTCCGTACTTCTTCGGCCAAAGCGATGGCAGACAAAAAAGAGCTGTATCGCCGTATTAACAGTTTGCAGTCACAGTCTGAAGACTGGCAGAACAAAGCCACACTGGCGCTGCAGAAGAGCCGTGAAGATCTGGCACGCGCTGCGCTGATTGAAAAACAAAAAATCAGCGATGTGGTGCTGACGCTGCAGGAAGAATATAAGCTGGTGGAAGAGACCATCGAAAAGCTGGCATCGGAAGTGGCTGAACTGGAGCGTAAGCTGCAGGAAACCCGCGCCCGTCAGCAAAGTCTGGTGGTGCGTCATCAGGCTGCCGATAATCGTCGTGAAGTCCGCCGTCAGCTCGATACCGGTAAAGTGGAAGAAGCTTTGTCTAAATTCGAGCAGTACGAACGCCGTATCGATGAAATGGAAGCAGAAGCCGACAGCTATAATATAGGCCGGGGCAAAAGCCTGGAGCAGGAATTTGCTGATCTGCAGGCGCAGGATGACATTGAAAAAGAGCTGGAACGCCTGAAAGCGGGTATGAAAGACAAAGAATAACGCCTCAGAAGGAGAGTGTGCATGTCCATGGGATTTATTGTAGGGCCGTTGATTGTCTTTCTGGTGTTTGTTGCGCCACTGTGGCTGATTTTGCACTACCGCAGTAAGCGTCAGACGGCACAGGGGCTGTCAGGTGAAGATACTGACAAATTACAAGGGCTGGTGGTCCGTGCTGAGCAAATGCAGCAGCGTATCGTGACACTGGAAAAAATACTTGATGCAGAAGCGCCACACTGGAGACAGAAGCCATGACGAAAACCTTATACCGTGATCCGAAGAACGGCAAACTGGGCGGGGTTTGCGCCGGGATTGCCGAATACTTCGGGGTGGAGGCCTGGGTCGTCCGTATTCTGACCGTGTCTGCCTTTCTGCTGGGTATCGGGTTCTTTGTGACGCTGGCGTATATCGCAGCTTGTCTGTTTCTCGACAAGATGCCGGAAGAGCGTCAGATTCAGCAGCACGCTTATAAAGAGCACACAGTGAAACAGAAACCCTGGCAGTCGGGACAGTCGCCGTCGCAGCTATTGGATAATATTGAACATGAGTTTGATGAGATGGAAGGCAAGCTCCGCGACATGGAAGCCTATGTCACCTCATCGGCATTCAATGTAGAAAAAGCGTTCAAACAGCTTTAATTTATCGGTCAAGTGTTACGAAAAGCAGGCAGTGGCCTGCTTTTCTGTTGCGTATCAGCCAATAACAACGAAAAGGGCAGGATATGATTCATTTGGGGCAAGAGCTCAACAAACTGGTAAACCGTGGCCTGGACAGGCATGTGCGTCTGGCGGTGACAGGATTGTCCCGAGCCGGTAAAACGGCCTTTATTACTTCGCTGGTGAATCAGCTGCAGCATGTCAGCACCAACCCGCGGCTGCCACTGTTTCCGGCCGTCAGTGATGGTCATCTGCTGGGCGCCCGTCGTGTGCCGCAGGTTGATATGCACGTACCGGCTTTTGGTTACGAAGAAGGCATGCAGGCTTTGCTGCAATCGCCCCCGCACTGGCCGGAACCGACCCGGGATGTCAGTCAGATACGTATGGCGCTGCGCTTTAAACCGCAGAAAGGCCCGTTAAAACTGCTGCAGGATACTGCCACCCTGTATCTGGATATCATTGACTATCCCGGTGAGTGGCTGCTGGATTTGCCTTTGCTGGAAATGGATTACCTGGCCTGGTCGAAACAGCAGGCTCGGTTGATGACTGGCCGCCGTCAACAGCTGGCAAGCGACTGGCTTGCCGCGGGCGAGACACTGGATCCCTTCGCGCCGGCTGACGAACAAGCATTGGCGCGCCTGGCGGCGACCTTCACCGATTATCTGTTCAAGTGTAAAGCGGAAGCCGGGTTGCACTGGGTTCAACCGGGACGTTTTGTGTTACCCGGTGAACTGGCCGGGGCACCGGTGTTGCAGTTTTTCCCGTTTATGTGGCTGGAAAAATACACCGAAGCCCAGTTAAATGAAGCGGGTGACGATACCAATATCGGCGTGCTGAAACGCCGCTACAAGTATTATCAGCAGCACGTGGTGAAAGGCTTTTACCGGGATCACTTTTCCCGTTTTGACCGACAAATCATTCTGGTCGACTGCCTGCAACCGCTCAATGCCGGCCGCGAATCGTTTAATGATATGCGCCATGCACTCAATCAGCTGATGCAGAGTTTTCATTACGGCAGAAGCTCCTTGCTGCGCCGTTTGTTCTCACCTCGTATTGATAAAGTGCTGTTTGCGGCGACCAAGGCCGATCACATTACCCCGGAGCAACATCCGAATCTGGTCAGTCTGTTACAGCAAATGGTCAATGAAGCCTGGCAAACGGCTTCCTTTGAGGGCATTAACATGAGCTGTACCAGTCTGGCCGCCATTCAGGCCACGGAGCCGGGCTTTGTGGATCATCAGGGTAAGCAGGTGCCGGCACTGCGGGGGCATACCTTGTCAGGACAGGCACAGACAGTGTTTCCTGGCGAAGTCCCGCGCAGGCTGCCGGATGATGCCTTCTGGCAGGCGCAGGGGTTCGACTTTGTCAGCTTCCGTCCGCTGCCGCAACAAAGCGATGAACCCTTGCCGCACATTCGGATGGATAAAACATTAGCGTTTTTGCTGGGAGATAAACTGCGATGACGAAGCCGTATCAAAGCAAAATAGTGTTTGATGAGCAGGAAACCGAGCCGTCAGGCCCGGATCTGAAAAGCCGGCTGGAATTTGCCGGGCAAGAAAGCTTTTTGCCCGCCGCAGCCGAAGAGGAATCGGACTCGCAGGCCGAAGCGCAATTGGAGAACACGCTGGGCAAATCGTCTTCCCGGGGGCGCTGGCTGAAAACCTTGCTGCTGGGCGGCATCGGACTGACGGTGTGGCAGAGCGTTGACTATGTTGCCTCTGCCTATCAGAGCGGTGACTGGTTGTCGCTGGGCTGGAGCGTGCTGGTGGCCTCGGTGGCTGCAACGGGTATCGGTGTGCTTGGCCGTGAATGGCTCAGGCTGCGCCGCCTCAAAGATCGCCAGACAGAACGCGAGCAGGCTGAAATGTTACTGGCCGCCGAGGGCATCGGGCAGGGGAAAGCGTTTTGTATCCGCCTGGCCAAGCAAGGTGCAATTTCGGCTGAGAACCCGGGTTACAGCCGCTGGCAGGCGTCTTTGGCGGCCACGCATAATGATGCGGAAGTGCTGGCCATGTATGACCAGCTGGTGCTCAGCCAGCAGGACAAACAGGCCAAAAAGCTGGTGGTGAAATATGCGCGGGAAGCCGCCCTGATGGTCGCGGTCAGCCCGCTTGCGATTGCTGATGTATTACTGGTCGCCTGGCGGAATTTTCGTCTGATTGATCAGATAGCGGCAGTCTATGGTATTGAGCTGGGCTACTGGTCGCGTATTCAGTTGTTCAAGCTGGTATTGAAAAATATGGCCATAGCCGGTGCCAGCGAGCTGATCACCGACAGCAGCATGGATATTTTGTCTGTACATCTTGCCGGTCGGCTCTCTGCCAGGGCCGCGCAAGGGCTTGGGGTGGGCCTGCTAACGGGCCGTCTTGGCCTCAAAGCCATGAATTTGATGCGCCCGTTACCCTGGCAGCCGGAACAGGCCCCGGCGCTGAGTGATATTCGTCGTGATTTGCTCAGCCGGCTGGGCGGGGATAAAGCAGAAAAGTCCGCAGACTGATACGCGGAAATACAACGGCCAGCCATAAAGCGCTGGTCGTTTTTTATCCGATTAACGGCGCTCAGAAACAAAAAGTATTTTCTGCTGCCATTTCATCACGATATAGCTCTCACCTTCGGGCATTGCCGTCTTGACGGCACACCGACTTCCGCGCACACTTCTTTTCGTGTCACGAATTGTTGACAGTTTTGTCTGGAGCGAAAAGGCAACCACTATGAGACTACAAGTCTTTTGTGTCGATCGGCTTGGGATGACCCGTGAACTGCTGGATATTCTGGCGAGCCGGGCACTGGATCTGCGGGGAATCGAAATCGACCGCAGCGGTATTATTTATCTCAATTGTCCGGAAATCGAATTTGAAGAGTTTCGTCAGTTAATGTTTCAAATCCGTCAGTTAGACGGAGTGACGGATGTGCGTAAGATACAGTTCATGCCGAGCGAGCGTGAACACAAAGAATTGAAAGCCTTGCTGGAAGCGCTGCCGGATCCTTTTTTCTCTGTTAATCTGCAGGGCAAAATCGATCTGGCCAATCAGCCGGCAGAGCAGTTATTAGGCAAAACCCGCGAAGCTGTGCTGGGAGAAACCGTCCACAGTGTGCTGGGCTTCAACTTCCATCGCTGGCTGGAGAAAGACAGCGCCAGGCATTACAGCGAAATGGTGGTGTTGTCCGGCCTGGATTATCTGATGGAAGTCATGCCGGTCTACGTGGCCGATGAGTCCGATAATGAAGTGCTGGCCAGTGCGGTGATTCTGCTGAAATCTCTGTCTGAGGCCAAAATGCCGCTGGCGATGCGCAAGATCAGCGGTGACAATGGTTTTGAACATCTGGTCGGGCAGTCTTCCCGTTTCCGGCATTTGATTGCACAGGCGAAAAAACTGGCCCTGCTCGATGCGCCTTTGCTGATTCAGGGGGAAACCGGAACAGGTAAAGAAATGCTGGCCAGAGCCTGTCACCAGCGCTCACTGCGCAGGGAAAAGCCATTCCTGCTGGTTAATTGCGTGTCTATGCCGGATAACGCCGCTGAAACCGAGCTGTTCGGGGTGGCCGGTACCGGTGGTGAGCCCGGTAAGAAAGGCATTTTCGAACAGGCCAGCGGCGGTACGGTATTCCTGTATGAGATTGGCGAGATGTCCTCTCATTTGCAGGTGAAACTGTTACGTTTCCTGCAGGATGGCACCTTCCGCCGGGTCGGTGAAGAGAAAGAAGTGCGGGTTGATGTCCGGGTTATTTGCTCCACACAGAAGCGATTGCCGGATCTGGTTGCTGCAGGGCAATTCCGTGAAGATTTGTACTACCGCCTGAATGTGTTATCTCTGGTGGTTCCGCCGTTACGGGAACGTTCGGCAGATATAGTACCGCTGGCTGAGCTTTTTGTGTCTCAGTTTGCCCAGGAGCTGCAGCAGGCGAAGCCTGTGATGTCAGATAAGCTGGCCCAGATGCTGAGCCAATATGCGTGGCCCGGCAATATTCGCCAATTACGCAATGTCCTGTTCCGGGCCATGACGCAGCTCGAAAGCGCTGAAATGACGGTTGATGATATTCAGCTGCCAGAGAATGAGTCAGCCAGTGTGATCAACGAAGAGACACTCGATGGTTCGCTGGATGACATCATGAAGCGCTACGAAACCGGCATCCTGACAAACCTGTATCGTAGTTACCCTTCTACGCGAAAACTGGCAAAACGGTTAGGGGTGTCTCATACCGCAGTGGCGAATAAATTACGCGAGTATGGTATCAGTAAGCCGTAACCTGCTTGCTGTGCCGCATATCACCCGGCAGGCTGTCTGCTAAAGTGGCCTGAGTTTGGGCGGGATGTGGCCTTTTTCAAGGGCCCGTAACAGGTTGATCAAATCCAGCCCGAAACGGCAGCTGATCCTCGGGTTCTGGCAGATCACGCGGTGACAGGGTATGAGTATAGGGATGGGATTGACATTCTTTGCCAGTGCCACCGCCTGATGGGCTTGCTTATTGCCGAGTTGGGCAGCCAGTTGCTGACTGGTGCGTGTTTCGCCATAGGGGATGGCCTGGATAGCCTGCCAGACCTGATGCTGAAAGGCGGTGCCATCGGGCGCTAAGCGCAGTGAAAATTGCTGACGCTGGCCTGACAGGTATTGCTTGAGCTGAAGGGTGTACTCTTGTAATTTTTCAGGGTGATGAATCCAGCAGGGGGGAGGCTGATAGCCGTCACTGGCAATGGTGATCAGCTTCAGCCCCTGGTCGTCGGCCTGCAGATAAATCAGACCAAGCTCAGTGTTGATCAGGTCGTAGTACATAGTTGCCTTCACCGGTCAGAGAGTCTTAACGGCTACCTTCAGCCAGGCACAGAGGAACGCCTCAAATGCCGGTAGCGTTAAAGTGAAAGTATAGTATGCAGAGGTCAGCTTGTTTCATTCAATCATGCAGCGTTCATCAACCTTAAAAGTTGATGGACTGACAGTGCGTCTGGTGACGAATAAAGATGCGCGTCAGATAGCGTCCTATTATCAGCGTAACAAACAGTTTCTCCAGCCCTGGGAACCGCTTCGGGACCCGGCTTTCTTTACAGTGGAGGGTTGGGAACGCCGTCTGACCCAATTGGCAGAACTTCATAAACACCGGCTGGCGTATTATTTTGTTATCTTCATGGAAGGATCAGAAGAAGTTTGCGGCGTGATTAATTTCAGTAACCTGGTGCGCCACCCTTTTTACGCCTGCCATGTTGGTTATTCACTGGATGAAAAATGTCAGGGCAAGGGCATCATGCGGCGGGCGTTGAATGCTGCCATCCGCTGGATGTTTGACGTGCAGCAATTTCATCGGGTGATGGCGGCTTATATACCGCGCAATAAGCGCAGTGCGGCAGTACTGAAATCGGCGGGTTTCGAGCAGGAAGGGGTTGCCCGGGAATACTTGTTGATCAATGGGCGCTGGGAAGATCATATACTGACGGCCCGTATTAACCCGGACTGGTCGCAACCTTCGCAGTAACGGCGTGTAGCCTTTAACCCTGTTTTGGGTTACGGGTGGGCCGGTGAAGCAGAAATAAAAAAGCTTGCGTTTACTGTATGCTCAGTACCGCAAGCTTTTTTCGTTTCAGCGTGTTGCTCTGACTTATCAGTCGACAGTCAGGATACGCATGTTGTTGGTACTGCCGACAGTGTCCATGATGTCACCTTGAGTGATAATCACCAGATCGCCTGTTTTCAGCAGATTCAGCTCTTTCAGATCGTTAATCGCATGTTTGGCAACATCCAGACCTGCGTCACCGGCACGGTCGAAAAAGACGGGTGTGACACCACGGTACAGTGCGGCGCGGTTGAGTGTCTGCTCATTGCGCGACAACGCAAAGATTGGCAGGCCGGATGAAATACGCGACATCATCAGCGGCGTGCGACCGGATTCGGTCAGGGTGATCATGGCTGTGACACCCACCATGTGGTTGGCGGCATACATGGTTGACATCGCAATGGTTTCTTCCGGGGTATCAAAAGTGCGGTCCATGCGGTGAGAAGACACGTTCACACTGTGTTCTTTTTCGGCACCCAGACACACGCTGGCCATGGCTTTGACTGTCTCAACCGGATAATCCCCTGCAGCGGTTTCAGCCGATAACATGACCGCATCCGTACCGTCAAGCACGGCGTTAGCTACGTCCATTACCTCAGCACGGGTTGGCATCGGGCTGGTGATCATGGATTCCATCATCTGGGTGGCAGTGATGACAGTACGGTTCAGACTGCGGGCGCGGCGGATCAGTTTCTTTTGCACGCCGATCAGTTCCGGGTCACCGATTTCCACACCCAGGTCACCACGGGCAACCATCACAGCGTCTGAGGCCATGATAATATCGTCCATGGCTTCTTCGCTGGCAACCGCTTCAGCACGCTCTACTTTAGCGACCAGACGGGCATTCAGGCCAGCATCGGTGGCCAGACGGCGCGCATAGTGCATGTCTTCGCCATTGCGGGGAAAGGAAACCGCCAGATAATCCACATTCATGGCAGCTGCCGTGATGATATCGGCTTTGTCTTTTTCAGTCAGGGCTTCGGCGGACAGGCCACCCCCTTTCTTGTTGATGCCTTTGTTATTGGATAGCGGGCCGCCAACCGTCACTTTTGTGTGGACTTTGTTACCTTCAACATGCGTCACTTCAAGCTGCACACGGCCATCATCCAGCAGCAGTAAGTCGCCAGGACTGACATCTTTCGGCAGCTCTTTATAATCCAGACCAACAGCTTGCTGATTGCCTTCGCCTTTAGGCAAGTCGCTGTCGAGGGTAAAAGTGTCACCGATAGCCAGCTTGATTTTGCTGTCTTTAAAGGTCGAAATTCGGATTTTCGGGCCTTGCAGATCGCCAAGTATAGCGACATGGCGGCCAAGCTTAGCAGCGATTTCACGGACTTGTTTAGTGCGTTGAATGTGATCGTCAGGGCTGCCGTGCGAAAAGTTCATGCGTACCACGTTGGCGCCGGCCGCAATAATGGCTTCGAGGTTGTTGTCGCGATCGGTAGCAGGGCCGAGTGTCGTTACGATTTTGGTACGTCTTAACCTTTGAGACATGAAGCTCTCCATATAGTCGAAAGGATACGATGAGATGGGTTATAACTTGGGTATATAGTGTTAGCATTATCTGTAATTATATTACAGGTGCTTGTAGTAAAAAGGCGACATAGGACAATGAATTGACGACTTTGTCGTCCGTGCTGGTCGTTTTCATTCTCAGTCCAGCGGGTATTATTGTCCGTTTTAAACGCAGAGGGAATACTGAGGATATAAAAAAGCATGGCTGTATCACCATGCTTTGATGTTCTATCCCGGGAATCATGGGCGCGGTGCTGGCTTTAAAATAGCCCTTCTTTTGCAATGCGTGAATCTTTGATGGTCTCTTTTACGCGTTTCAGGTTTTCTCTGAAACCCGGGCCGCGACGCAGGGTAAAACCGGTGGCGAGCACATCAATGACCGTCATCTGCACTACGCGGCTGGCCATCGGCATGTAGATGTCGGTATCTTCGGGGACATCCAGACAAATAGACAGTGAGCATTCGCGATCCAGCGGCGAGTCTTTGGCGGTAATACCAATGACAGTCGCACCGTTTTCACGTGCCATCTCTGCAATTTCTACTAAATTCTTGGTACGGCCGGTGTGAGAGATCAGCACCACAACATCGTTGTCAGTGCAGTTAATGACACTCATACGTTGCATCACGACATCATCAAAGCAGACAATGGGGATATTGAAGCGGAAGAATTTATTCATGGCATCATGGGCAACTGAAGCGGATGCCCCCAGGCCAAAAAAGGAAATGCGTTTAGCCTGAGTCAGCAGATCTACGGCCCGGTTAACCTGCATCGGGTCAAGGCTGCTTTTCGCGACATCCAGACAAGCCATGGTGGACTCGAAGATTTTGGCTGTGTAAGCTTCTGCGCTGTCGTCTTCTTCAACGTTACGGTTTACATAGGGAGTACCGTTCGCCAGGCTTTGAGCAAGATGGAGTTTAAAATCCGGGAAACCTTTGGTGTCAAGGCGACGGCAGAAACGGTTGACTGTCGGCTCACTGACATCGGCCATTTTAGCCAGAGTCGCAATACTCGAGTGAATAGCGGTTTGCGGGGAAGCAATGATAACTTCAGCAACCTTACGCTCAGACTTACTAAAGTGTTCTAGATTATTTTGGATTTTTTCAAGGGTATTCATACGATAACCGCGATTCGTTGCTGAATTTCAAAATAGGCGAGTTCGTTGGGACGCTGCCAAATATGATGAAACTATACTACTTTTCTTTTCTGGCCTCCTAGCAAATCTCTGAAAATCACTTTTCCTTTTTATTATAGTTTGATCACGATCTACTTTCCCTTTCAGTTTTGAAATGATTTTAACGGGGAAAAACCAAGGAATTGCCGAGTATTAAGCTGCTTTATGTTGTTTATTTTCAGTGCCCGGAATTAATTTACAGTTTGAATTAAATGTACAACAAAAAGACAACGAATAAGTTTCAAAGGAAATGATGATGAAAAAATTAAAGCGTGTCAGTGTCTGCGGATGTGGCTGGTTAGGTTTGCCTTTGGCAAAGAGCCTGAAACAATCCGGTTATGAAACATTCGGTTCAAAGCAGACCCAAGAGGGGGCTGAAGTATTGGAGCACCAGGGTATTAAAGGGGTTGTGGTTCGTCTGCCGCTACCACACGAGGTGCATTCGCCGACGCTGAACGCATTTTTAGCGGCAGATGTTATGGTGCTGAATGTACCGCCAGGGAGAGGAACTGCTTCAGCGGAAGAGTACAGTGCGAAAATTATCTCTTTATCAGAGGCAGCGAAAGCGGCCGGCTGCCACAAGTTGATTTTTATCAGTACTACCTCGGTATACGGGGATGCCGAAGGGGAAATTACTGAGTCAACTGTGCCTGCTCCTGCGACAGAATCTGGCAGGGCACATGTTGATCTGGAACAGCAACTCCGTCAGTTATGGGGTGATGATCTTGTAGTGCTGCGCTTAGCGGGCCTGATTGGCCCTCAGCGGCATCCGGTGAAATTTCTCGCTGGGCGACAAGGTATTGCCAATGGCGGGGCGCCAGTCAACCTGGTGCATCTGGATGATGTGATATCAGCTATCACGGCTATCCTGGAACGTTGGCCGGTAATGACAACTTTGCATTTATCGTCGCCACAGCACCCCAGCAGGGCAGTGTATTATCGGGAAATGGCCCGTTTGGCAGGATTAGCCCTGCCTGAGTTTCAGCCTGGTGGTGAGCAGGGGAAATGGGTCAATGCGTCCGCAACCGTTGAGGCTCTGGGTCTGAACTGGCGTTATGAGGATCTAATGACTCTGGCTCCTGAGCTCTGAGGGAGAGCCAAATTGCTTCGCCATGTGTGCTCAGTGTTGCGGGATACAGATAAAAAAAATCCCGCTGAAAAGTCAGCGGGAGGAATTTATCCTTAACACAATTAGGAGTTTAGCAGCAGTGGCATTGTCGATTAAAGCTGTTCAGTGAACCATTCATTGGCGGCCGGTTGTCAATCACTTCGTTAATCTTAATGTCACTAGTTATGACCGAGCGCTTATCGCTTAGTTCCGATTCCGCAGTGCTTTTTTTTAAAATTTTTCTAACCAATTGATATCTAAAAGGCAAAATTCACTGTTTCTTTTAAACAAAGATGCACTGTCGGAGTAGTAAAGAAAATGTTGCCACTTGCAGGATGATAATGAAAGAAAACCCGTTTCCAGACGGAAACGGGCTTTGAAGAAAATCTTCTAAGAAAAAGCAGTGGCACTATGTATGACTGCGGTATTTAGCCTTGGTTCCCATCGCACTTCGCATTATTTAAAATTTTTTCTTTTCTTCTCCGTTTCAATACTGTTCATCGCTTGTTAAATCTGTTAGCAAGGTGTAGAGTTTAAACATGTGTTTAATACGGGTGACTTAACATGGTAGTCAAAGCTGATACAAAAAGCCGCATTCTGGACGCCGCTGAACTCTTGTTTGCAGAGCATGGCTTCAAAGAAACGTCGCTGCGAACAATCACCAGCAAAGCGGGAGTCAACCTGGCCTCTGTGAACTATCACTACGGTGATAAGAAAACGCTTATCCGGGCAGTGCTGAGCCGCTACCTGGAAGAATTCATGCCAGCGCTCAAGCAGGAGCTGGAAGTGCTGTTGACCCGCGATGATTTCAGCATGGAAGATGTCTTCCGTTGTACCAAGCAGCCTTTGCTGAAACTCGGCAATTTCCGTTCTGGTGGCGCCACTATTTTCATGTCCCTGATTGGTCGCGGTTATACCGATGTTCAGGGCCACTTACGCTGGTTTATCGTAACGCGTTATAACCCGGTGCTAAACCTGTTCACCAAAGCAGTTTGCCGCGCCAATCCGTCATTGGATCCGGAAACCCTGTTCTGGCGCTTGCATTTTACCTTAGGGGCGTCCGTTTTTACGATGGCATCCAGTACCGCACTGCGCGAAATTGCTGAAAATGACTTCAAATGTACTGTGTCGACCGCTGATCTGATTGATCGCATGGTGCCGTATCTTGCTGCGGGTGTTGCCGCGCCGATAGAGATGCCTGCGCCAGTATCAGCAGCGACAGAGAACGCTTACTGAACCCTGCAAAAAAAAACGATAACAGTTAACTCTCGCCAAGACGTGGCAGAAAGACAAAAGGACGTGACCCATGAGTAATAAAAGTCTGAGACAACGTTACATCAGTGATCCTGCTTTTAAGGTATTTAAGAAAGTGTTACCGCCACTGTCTGATACCGAACGGGAAGCCATGGAAGCAGGCAGTGTCTGGTGGGACGGTCAGCTTTTCGCCGGTAAGCCAGACTGGAATACCCTGCTGAATTATCCCAGGCCTAAGCTGAGTAACGACGAACAGTCTTTTATTGATAATGAGCTTGAAACTCTGCTGAAAATGCTGGATGACAACCAGATTGTTCGTGAAGATCGTGATTTACCTTCTGAGGTGTGGGAGTACCTGCGAAAAGAAAAATTCTTCTCGTTGATCATTGGCAAAGAGTACGGCGGTCGCGAGTTCTCTGCGCATGCCAACTCGACCATAGTGACGCGTATTGCCACCCGAAGCCAAAGTGCCGCCGTGTCTGTCATGGTACCCAACTCGTTGGGCCCGGGTGAGCTGCTGAGCCACTACGGGACAGAAGAGCAGAAGAATTACTGGCTGCCGCGTCTGGCTGACGGTACCGATATCCCGTGTTTTGCACTGACCGGCCCGGAGGCGGGCTCTGATGCCGGCGGTATCCCGGATATGGGTGAAGTCTGTTATGGCGAGCATGAAGGTAAGGAAGTTCTGGGTATCCGGGTCAGCTGGAACAAGCGATACATTACCCTGGCACCTGTTGCCACTGTGCTGGGTCTGGCCTTTAAACTGCGTGACCCGCAAGGCCTGATTGGTGATCAGAAAGATATCGGCATTACCTGTGCCCTGATTCCAACCAGTCATGATGGCGTGGAAATTGGTGAACGTCATGACCCGCTGGGCGGCGCGTTCATGAACGGTCCTACCCGTGGTCAGGATGTGTTTATTCCGATGGACTGGGTGATCGGTGGCCAAGACTATGTCGGGCGTGGCTGGCGTATGCTGGTGGAATGTCTGTCGGCAGGCCGTGGTATCTCACTGCCGGCGCTGGGGACGGCCATTGGCCACCTGACATCACGCAGCACCGGGGCTTATTCCTATGTGCGTAAGCAGTTCGGTATGTCGATTGGCCATTTTGAAGGTGTTGCCGAAGCCCTGGGGCGTATTGGCGGCATGACCTATATGCTGGAAGCGGCCCGTACGCTGACGACCACTTCGCTGGATATGAAAGAAAAACCGGGCATAGTGACGGCAATTGCCAAGTACCACATGACGGAAATTGCCCGTACTATCCTGAACGACGCGATGGATATTCACGCCGGACGGGGTATTCAGGCCGGACCAATGAATTATCTGGCCAATCAGTATATTGGTATGCCTGTGGCGATCACGGTGGAAGGGGCAAACATTCTGACCCGTAACCTGATGATCTTTGGCCAGGGGGCGACCCGTTGTCACCCTTATGTACTGAAAGAAATGGAAGCCGCAGCGAATCCGGATGCTGATCAGGCAGCGAAAGACTTCGATCAGCTGTTGTTCAAACACATTGGTTTTGCGGTGGGGAATGTCAGCAAAGCCTTGCTCAATGCCTTTACCGGCTCCAAACTCAACCGGGCACCGGTATCGGGTGAAACCGTATATTACTATCGTCATTTGTCGCGCATGAGCCGTGCTCTGGCTGTGGCGGCAGATTTCTCTATGTTGTCACTGGGCGGGGAACTGAAACGCCGAGAAATGGTGTCTGCGCGTCTGGGTGATGTGTTAAGCCACCTGTATCTGGCATCGGCCGTGCTGAAGCGTTATGAAATGGAAGGCCGTCAGCAAGAAGACCTGCCTCTGGTTCATTACGCGTTACAGCACTGCCTGAACAAGTGCGGTGTTGCCTTTGATGAAGTCTTTAATAACTTCCCGCGCAAAGGGGTTGGCCGGGTTCTGCGTACACTGACCTTCCCGCTGGGAATTCACTATGAAGCACCAAAGGATGAGCTGAAACTGGCGATTTCCAAACTGCTGATGACACCAGGGGTTGCGCGTGACCGACTGACCACCAACTGCTATATCGGTGAGAAAGACAACGATCCTGTGGCTATCATGGAGCGTGCTTTCGTTGCCATGTACGGTGTGCGCGATATTGAGCGTAAACTGGCGAAAGCGGTGAAAGCCGGCACTGTGCCTCGCAAGGCACCGTTGGCTGAAAAACTGAAGATTGCCCTGGATGCGGGAGTAATCACAGAAGCTGAGGTTGAGAAAGTGCATAATGCTGACCAGTTGAGATCGCGTGCGATACAAGTGGACAGCTTCGCACCCGAAGCGTTTAAAAAGGGCGCCTTACAGCCAGGGAAAGCCGCCTGATAAGCAATGATATTGCTTAATGAAGAATAAACCTGGTGGTCAAATATGCCGCGCATTTGCGCGGCATTTTTTTCACCGGCTCAGCTATCCTGAAGAAGCCCGGGCTTTTAAGACGTATCCTGATTGTCTGCGGGTGCTGTTTTCTTCAGCAACTCATGGCTCAATATCAAAGAATCTGCCTTAACACCTCCAACCACTGGTCGATTTTAGCGGTTTCGAACATAAAACTGATGCGAATTAGTGGCTAACCTTTTATCCTACGGGCAACAGAACAAAGGAAGAAAACGAAATGATCATCAAACCAAAAATTCGTGGATTCATTTGTACAACGACTCACCCAGTGGGTTGTGAAGCAAACGTCAAAGAGCAAATCGAATACACCAAGTCTCAGCCTAAGCTGGAAAATGGCCCTAAGCGTGTATTGGTGGTTGGCTCTTCCACTGGCTACGGTCTGGCTTCACGTATCGCGGCAGCATTTGGCTCCGGCGCTGCGACTATCGGCGTGTTCCTGGAAAAGCAAGGTACAGAGAAAAAGCCGGGCTCAGCGGGCTGGTATAACTCTGCGGCGTTTGACAAATTCGCCAAAGCAGAAGGTCTGTACTCCAAGAGCCTTAACGGCGATGCTTTCTCGCATGAAATGAAGCAGAAAGTGATTGAGCTGATCAAAGAAGATCTGGGTCAGATTGATATGGTGGTTTATTCACTGGCTTCCCCAGTGCGTAAAATGCCGGATTCAGGTGAGCTGATCCGCTCCAGCCTCAAGCCGATGGGCGAGACTTATACAGCGACAGCGGTTGATACCAATAAAGATGTCCTGATTGAAGCGAGCATTGAACCTGCCAGCGAGCAGGAAATTGAAGATACAGTGAAAGTCATGGGTGGCCAGGACTGGGAACTGTGGATCAATGCGCTGGCAGATGCCGGCGTGCTGGCTGAAGGCTGTAAGACGGTTGCATACAGCTACATTGGTACTGAAATTACCTGGCCGATCTACTGGCATGGTGCACTGGGTAAAGCCAAAATGGACCTGGATCGTGCTGCCAGCGAGCTGAGCAATAAACTGGCCGCTATCAAGGGCACGGCAAACGTTGCTGTGCTTAAGAGTGTTGTGACTCAGGCCAGCGCGGCGATTCCTGTGATGCCGCTGTATATTGCAATGGTCTTCAAGAAAATGCGCGAAGAAGGTGTTCACGAGGGTTGTATGGAGCAAATCTTCCGCATGTTCTCTCAGCGCCTGTATAAAGCCGATGGCTCAGCCACTGAGCTGGACAGCGACAACCGCCTGCGTCTGGATGACTGGGAACTGCGTGATGATATCCAGGAGCACTGCACAAAGCTGTGGCCACAGGTGACAAATGACAATCTGTTCGAAGTGACAGATTATCAGATGTACAAAGACGAGTTCATGAAACTGTTTGGCTTTGGTCTGAATGGCGTGGACTATGATGCCGACGTCAATCCTGTAGTTGAGTTCGACGTCCAGGATGTCTGATCCTTTTACTGTGATATAAAAAAACCGCCCAAGTTGGCGGTTTTTTATGGCTGATATTTTAGTGCAGTGTAAACAGTGAATAAACGGCACCTGGATTAAAGTACGTTAACTGTTTTTGTCATCCGGCAGTTCAATCACAAAGGCTGCCCCTTCAATGCTGGCTTTTTCCACGTAAATACGGCCGCCGTAACAGGTGACGATATCGTGGCAGACTGACAGGCCAATCCCTTGTCCCGGATTGCGCTGATCAGCCCGGATCCCCCGCTGGAAGATAGCCTCCCGCATGTCATCGCTGACACCGGGTCCGTCATCCTCGATGCGGATAATCAATTTTTCCTGTTGTTGCGCGGCACTGAACCGAATTTCACTGATGCAGAATCTGAATGCGTTTTCCAGCAGGTTTCCCAGCAGTTCCATCAAATCGGTACGGTTAAGTGGGAGGCACAAGCCCGTACTGTACTGGCGTTTCAGTGTGACCTGTTTGGTGTTGTAAATCTTCTTCAGCATCCGCTCAAAGCTTTCCACGACAGGGTTGAGCAGGGTTTTATCTTTCTGCAGACCTTGTTGTCCCATCAAAGCGCGCTTTAACTGATACTGAACCAGATCGTCCATCTGACTGATTTGTTCCAGCATACGCTGATTGAGATCGCAGCGGGGCAGGGAATGATCATCCAGCAAGGCATTGGCGGCAGCCAGGCGGGTTTTCAGGCTATGCGCCAGATCGTCCATCGCGTGGCGGTAGCGGGCGGTCTTGTCATTACTGATCCGGATGAGACGATTAAGTGACTGTGTCACGTCTTGCAACTCGGTAGGAAAATCACTGTCCAGTTGCTCGCGTTTGGCGTCCGTGACCTGATTGAGCTGAGTCGCCAGTTTTCGCAACGGCTGAAAGCTCCAGTGAAATGCGGCGATGAGAAAGGCAACGGCGATCAATACAAACAAGCCGAGATAGAGGGCGGTCCGGTTGTGAAGCCGGCTCAGAGACTGTTCATAGGCTGTGCCTGAGCGCAGGACAACCAGCTGGTAAGCATTGCCATTCTCGCGGTCACGGCTGATATCGTAAGCGATATAACTCTTTGTGTTATCAGCCTTGACCAGGGTGGGGGTTTGCATCGCATCCGGCAGGCTGCTGCAAATACTGATCAGTCCCGCGGCTTTGGCCTCATCTGACAACCACATTGTATTATCATTGCGATCACAAAGTACCGACATGTAATCCGTCGCGGATGGATCCAAAGAGTCAATCCACTTATCAACGTCTTTGATCAATCCTGCCCGGTTAAGCTGGGCAACGACCAAAGGCATTTGTGCAACAAGATCGGTTGAATAGGCAGCCATGTAACTCTGGCTGTAGAGCTCATTGATCACCCAGGCCAGGGCCGATGTAATCAGGGCAATGATCGCAATGGATGTGATCATTACCCGATGGCGCAACCGCGGGAGAATAGCCAGATTCATTGCGCGGTAAGCTCGAAGATGTATCCCTGACCGCGAATGGTCGAAATGGGGTTGTCCTGTCCGGTCTGGCTGATTTTTTTGCGCAGACGGCTGATCATGACTTCGATGGTATTAGGATCGCCTTCCTGATCTTCATACAACACGTCCAGCAGTCGCTGCTTGGAAACCACCTGGCGGCTGTGGCGCATCAGGTATTCCAGCAGTTCGTACTCAAAAGCGGTGAGGTCAAGCAGGCTTTCGCTGACAAAAACCTGTTTCGCCAGCAGGTCGACACGGATTTCTCCGGCGGTCATCTCGGGTTTGATGAATCCTGCACTGCGCCGGACCAGCGCACTCAGCCGGGCAACCAGCTCTTCTCTCTGGAAAGGTTTCACCAGATAATCATCGGCACCGGCTTCCAGTCCCGTGACTTTATCCTGCCAGTTAGAGCGTGCTGTCAGGATCAGGATCGGCAGTCGTAAGCCTTTATCACGGATTTCACGAATCAGACTGATACCGTCACGGTCGGGCAGACCTATATCGACGATAGCGACATCATTGGGGTAGTTATCAGCATAAAACAGGCCTTCTTCGGCCGTATTGGCACACTGAACTTGATTACCCAGCTCACTGAGCTGAGTTTTCAGATGGTGGCACAGGATCGGATCGTCTTCGACTATCAGGATGCGCATCATAATAAAGTTACCTGAAACTGTGGAATAGAGTTGCGAATACCAGAAAGCACGCTTTATAGCAAAGGGGGCTGGCGGGTACAATTTTCACCGGTTAATTGTGAGAGATTATACCACCTATCATCTGAATAACGGCTGACTCTGCCAAATGCCAGTGTCAGCCGTGTGGGGAGGTGCTAGCTGAGAATAATAATCAGCGTACCTGCTATTGTGAGCAGAACGTTAGCGATGGCGTAGGTGCCCGCATAGCCCAGAGCCGGAATAGTACTGCGGGCATGCTCATTGATCATGTCCATCGCCGGGGCGCAGGTACGAGCGCCGATAATGGCACCAAACAGCAGTGCGCGGTTCATATCCAGTACGTAAGCGCCGAAAAGGTAGGCGAGCATCACGGGAATCACGCTCACCATCATGCTGACTAAAAAGACGCTCGGACCAATTTGCGTAATCGATTCAAACAGGTTAGAACCGGCACTCAGGCCAATACCGACCATAAACACCATCAAACCGAGATCCTTGGCCATATTGAGTGCGCCCTGAGGAACATAGCCGAACGTCGGGTGATTGGCCCGCAGGAAACCCAGGGAAATCCCGGCGAGCAACAGACCCGCGGCATTACCCAGACCAAAGGTGATCTGGCCGAAGGTCATGGTAATGGAGCCGAACAGCAGCCCCATAATAAAGAAGCAGCAAAAGGCCAGAAGATCAGCAATCTGACTGTGGATAGAGATAAAGCCAATGCGCTCGGCCAGCCCCAGTACCCGGCTTTTCTCACCGCTGACCTGGAGGATGTCACCTTTATTGAGCAGGGTACTGTGGTCCATCGGCATTTCAATCTGCGCACGGACTACACGGTTGAGGAAGCAGCCGTATTCCGCCAGGTTCAGCTCGGATAAGCGCTTACCGGCAATGTTGTCGTTCTTGACCACGATCTCTTCTTCTACAATGCGCAGGTCGAGTAAATCACGGTCAAACACTTCTTTTCCGTTGCGGAAGCTGGGATCAAGACGCGCGTGGCTGTCCGGGTAACCCACTAAGGCAATCTCGTCGCCTTCCTGCAGGATGGCATCACCATCCGGGCTGGCAAGAATACCATGGCGCCGGATACGCTCAATGTAGCAGCCCGTCTGGCGATAGATGCCCAGTTCACGCAGGTTGCGGCCATCGATCCAGTCAATCAGCTCTGGTCCGACACGGTAGGCACGTATGATAGGTAAGTAGACTTTGCGTTGTGAAACGCTGCCTATTCCACGCTCTTTTGCAATCTGCTGCGAGGATTCAGCAAGATCTTGCTTTTGCAGCTTGGGCATCAGCTTGGCCAGCAGTATCAGGCTGATCAGGCCAATCAGGTAAGACATGGCATATCCGACACTCAGGCTGTCAATCAGGTCCTGAACAATCAGGGGATCTGAGAGGTTGGATAAGCCGCCACTCAATGCATCTTTGGCACCGACCAGAACCGGGGTAGCGGTAAGCGAACCAGCCATGAGGCCGGTCGCCAGACCCAGATCCAGATTGAGGTAGTGCGACATGGTCAGTGTGATAGTGATGGCCGATAGCAGCACTACTAAAGCCAGCAGTAAATAATGCTTACCGTCCCGGAAAAAAATTCCGAAGAAGTTTGGCCCGGCCTGAATGCCCACACAGAAGATGAATAGCATGAAGCCAATATTGAGGGCTTCCGCATCAAAGGTAAAACCGGCGTTACCGAAGATAAGAGCAGTCAGGAGTACGCCAATGGAATTACCAATCTGCAACTTGGCGATACGAAGTTTTCCGACCGTAAGACCCACAGCGAGAACTACAAAGAGGAGCAGAATATCATTCTGGCGAAGCAGGTCAGCAACGTCGATGTTCACAACAAATTTTTCCGAAGTCAGCGCAATATACTAAAGGTATGAGGCGGAATTTTATCTTAATCTACTGCTGTGCGATACCGATATTCGAGGTGCGCGACACAAAAAAAGGCTGATTAAACAGCCTTTTTGTCAACGAGTCACATTTGCGCAATTGAACTGTGATTATTGAAACAGTCCAAGGTTGTCTTTTGCGTAGGCTTCGAAGTCTGTGCAGCCACCGATATGCTGTTGATCAACGAAGATTTGTGGGACCGTTTCAACGGGCTTGCCCACGGTTTTTTCCAGATCAGCCTTGGAAATGCCTTCTGCGTGAATATCCACGTAACGATAGTTGAAATCATCACGTTCTTCTTTCAGCTTGTCAGCCAAGTCTTTTGCACGAACACAGAAAGGGCAGCCAGGGCGACCAAAAATTACTACGAACATAGAGCTTCTCCTTTGTCTTGTGGGGCTACTATAACGTGAGTCTGTCGGCGGTGAAAGTCGGAATTATCAGTAGCATCAATAGAAAATTTCGATGGTTAGCGCTATTTACATCAGCGGCAAACCTGTTATGTCTGAGGCGGATGCAATGAAAAAGCCAGGCTGGACAGGCCTGGCTTTGGATGGCAGTGGAGCAAGAATTTAGAAGTCGTAGCGGATAGCCATCGCCAGAACGTCTTCGTTGCCGTCGATTTGATCGGCTTTGTACTCAGCGTAGGTACGCAGGTTTTTATTGAACTTGTAGTAGGCGCCAAGCACAAAATAGTCTTCAACATCTGATGTGGTGCCTGTATCGGCTTCCAGATAGTTGTAGACAGCCTGGGCAGAGAAGCCATTACCAAAATTGTAGCCCACAACAGCTTCGTAGCCGTCGTAGTCAGTGCCGGTTTCTGCGCCCGATTTGTCTTTCCAGTTTTCACCCATGCTGTACAGCAAAGCGGCATAGATGTTGTTGGCATCGTAGGCAACAGACAGTGCAGTCACTTCTGCATCATCAGTGCCATCCAGGCCTTCACCTGAGTTATAACCGGCACCAAAGTTCACGCCCACAGGCAGTGCATAAGAAGCGGCAATACCGTAAGAGGTTGATGTGTCGCCATCAACTTGCTCGACGGCGTTGTTGTCCAACTGGTAGCTTGCTTCAACAGTCAGGCCGCTGAACTCACCGGCATATTTCAGCACTGAACTGGTTTTACCTGTACCGAAACGGTCGGTACCTGTACCACTGGCATCGGCACCGAACTCTTCCAGGGTATCTGTGTAATCAGAAATCAGGGTAAATGACCCTTCCTGACGACCGTAGGTGGCTTCACCGAAGTTACCGCCCAGACCGGCATAAGCTTTACGTGTTTCAAGACCTTCGTCTTTAGAAGAGGCGTTCACTTCGGT
The DNA here is from genome assembly GCF_000425165.1 of Photobacterium halotolerans DSM 18316. Lineage (GTDB taxonomy): Bacteria > Pseudomonadota > Gammaproteobacteria > Enterobacterales > Vibrionaceae > Photobacterium > Photobacterium halotolerans. The sequence continues at coordinate 189,357 of NZ_KE384321.1, read as the reverse complement.
TTCGTATACGCCGACACCGTACAGGTTGCTGTTTATCTCAGACTTCGCTTTGGCACCAAAGCGGAAGTAGCTTTGATCGCCTTTTTCGCTGTTATCATCCGAGCTGTAGTACATACCGACTGCGCGGCCATATAAGTCAACGGTTGCCCCATCCTTGTCATAAACGTTTGCAGCAGCAGCTGAGCCAGAAACAAAAGCAGTAATCAGTGCCGATGCTAAAACAGTTTTTTTCATTTCTTTTTCCCCTAAGTAGGTATCAAGTGCTTCATTGCTGTTTTGATGGGCTGCAGGATAGAAGGTGAATATGACAAAAAAATGTTGTTCAAAAGTCACTTTGATGAAAACGAAACATTATTTATCAATGAATTACTCCTTTTTCACGCTTGCCGGCCAGTCATAGTGTGCAATCTGGATCATCTGGTTGTTTATGATAGAGTGCATAAATTGCCCCGGATAATCTTTGTTATTGGCAAGCGAATAATGGTGTTTTCAAGCTGAACAGCAGGATGAAGAGAATAATGAATCAGACAATTGATACGATACTGGCACACCGTTCTATACGACGCTTTACCTCTGAGCCTATTCAGGCGGATGTACTCTCGACCCTGCTTGACTGTGCAATTGCAGCCTCGTCTTCCAGCTTTATCCAATGCGTGAGCGTGATACGGGTGGTTGATACAGACAAACGCACTCAGTTGGCCCATCTGGCTGGTGATCAACCTTATGTGGCTTCAGCGGCAGAGTTTTTAGTGTTCTGTGTGGATTTCCACCGCCATTTGCAAATTCATCCTGAAGCACAGCTTGGTTTTACTGAGCAGACGCTGATTGGTGCCGTCGATGCTGCGCTCATGGCACAAAATTGTTTGTTAGCGGCTGAATCTTTGGGGTTGGGTGGGGTCTATATTGGCGGGATCAGAAATAATCCGGCAGAGGTGGCTGCATTGCTTGATATGCCTAAGCATGTCATGCCCGTTTTTGGCCTGTGCCTGGGCTATCCGGATCAAAATCCTGAATCTAAGCCGCGCCTGCCGCAGTCCTTGGTGATTCACCAAAACAGTTATCAGCAGGAGTTGGATCGCCATCAGCTGGAAGAATACGACGAAAAAGTGCGCCAGTATTACCAGTCGCGCACTGGCGGAAATAAAGATATGAGTTGGTCTGAACAGATTACCGCGACCTTAACTAAAGAAGCCCGGCCATTCATGAAGGATTTCCTTACCAGCAAAGGCTTTAGTACCCGGTAGGCATCAGTTAAACTATTTGAGTATTCACTCATTTTTGTCTTGCCGATTTGTATAAATGGTCACTTTCTGCTTGTAATTGACGAAGAAAGTGGCCAATTATCATGCTGATGCAGAAAGGGGGTTGTTATTTCATACTGGTAGGACTTCTGCCGCTTTACAGACATAGCTTTCCATATTTGTGAGTGGATTGACTGTAAAATCAAATTATTACGGAATTTTTTATGAAAAGAACGGGCCTTTCAGCCCTGATGGTATTTTTTGCCGTGTTATTGGGTGCTTGCTCAAGCACACCTGAAATGAGTGAGTCGGATACTGCTATCTCTGAACAGGGAGAATTTCAGCGGGTATTGTCTGCTTACCGGCACTGGCAGCAGTCGATGCAACAAACCAGCGCACTGGCCATTTATTCTCCGGATACTTATCAGCGCATGGTAGCCAGCTGGGAAAATGCAGAAAACATTTATCAAGAGATCACCGCCACGCCGTCGACGGCTTATAAAAGCTACTCCTTGTTTTCCTCTACCACGTATTTGCAGCAGATACAGTTAGAACTGGGTCAGGTTGAGGCTTCTTTTAATCAATTGAAGCAGTTGCAGAAGGTCGCCGATAATGTTCTGTCACCGGCAATCACTCAGATGCAATATCTGGATTCTCTGGATGCCAGGCAGTACTACCGAAGTGAGTACACACGCTTGCATCGCCTGTATGCCAGCTTGTTTGCTTTGGTAGAAGATGATGAGTTGAGTGACGCGAGAGAGGAGCAGGATGAGTTTCTTTCGCGCAGCCACAGCCTGGAAGTCAAGACGATCAAAAAAATCTACATTGCGCCGCTGGAAGCTATGATGATTGAGCTGCGCCGTCAGGATGTCAGGGATTATGCGCCAAACAGCTACGCGCAGATTGAACTGAGTATAGAAGCCGGTAAGGCGCTAATAGATCGTACCCCCCGCGATTTTGATGCCATACAGCAAGCGGCAAGTGCAGTGCAGTTTGAGCTTGCGCATGCTCAGCATATTTCGCTGGAAGTGCAGCGCTTACGCGATTTAAGTAAAGATGAATATGAGTCTTATATTCTGGATTTTGAAAATAAACTACTGAGAATTTCCAAGGCGTTAAAAGAAGACGATTTGCGTGATCAGCCCATTCAGGAGCAGGCCAGATTAATTATTGCAGGTGTCAATTCCAAAGGGGCAATAGCCCGTAACCAACCGGAAGACGAGGTGCTGAAAGATAAAGACAAGTACATCCGCGATCTCAATGCATTGGTTATGAGCCAGCAGCGTCAGATAAGCTTGCTGCAGTCTAAGCTGTCTGCGGATGCTGAAGCACCGTCTTCAATGTCTGTGCCGGAGTCGGGTGGGGAAGCACCAGACACCAGTGCCACATTCATTGAGCCACAGAATGATAGCGCTGAATCCGGGCCGGCCGTCGTCCGTTAGCCAAACGTTGTGTGCTGATTCAGTGAGAAAAACCGCTGCCCTGGCAGCGGTTTTTTGTACACAATTTCCCCGTTGATTGTTTGATATCACCCTGAGTCTCTTTTCCTGGCTATCTGTAGCAAGCCATAAAAGCAGGGATTTATGCTGCCTCATTAGTGTGTAATTTATAATGAATTTGCTGTTTTTGTTGCCGTAATTACAGGGGTTTGATGGCTTGTGATGCATTTTGTTACATCTTTCATGGATTTTGATATATTTTTTGTGTTTACTTTTTTCTGGTTAATTATGCTTTTTTGTCTGATGGTTGGTTTTTGTACGGCTGAGACATTGTTTTCCCTCAGGACATAGATTAGAATTCGCGCCGCGCTAGATTGCGCAATTATTTTAATTAATGCCACTTTTATTTAAATTTTCCTGTAGGGGAATAAAATGTCTACGAATTTTGCAAATCCAGCACCTTTGGGATTGATGGGCTTTGGTATGACCACCATTTTGCTGAACATCCACAATGCAGGCTTTTTCCCATTGAACTCTATGATTCTGGCTATGGGGATTTTTTATGGCGGTCTGGCTCAAATCCTTGTCGGCATGATGTGTTTTAAGCGTGGTGATACATTCGGTACCACCTCTTTCACCTCTTACGGTCTGTTCTGGCTGACACTGGTTGGCCTGATTGTGATGCCGTACATGGGGCTGCCTGCAGCACCTGCAGAGTTTATGGCATGGTATCTGCTGCTGTGGGGCGTCTTTACTGCCTTTATGTTTGTTGGTTCACTCAATTACCCACGCGCCAAACAATTTGTCTTTGCGTCTTTAACCGTGTTGTTCTTCCTGCTGGCAGCACGTGATTTCACTGGCAGCGCCCTGATTGGCACCATTGCGGGCTTTGAAGGCATCATCTGTGGTGCGAGTGCGATTTACTTTGCGATGGCCCAGGTACTGAACAATGAGTTCGGCCGTACTGTTCTGCCCATCGGTGAGCGTAAAGTGGCTGCTGTGGAGCCTCTGAAAGCTGCAGCATAACTTTTTCAATTCTGTATTTACTGCTTACCCCGTGCCGTCGGTACGGGGTTTTTTTATGCCGGTTGCTGGCAGGTTCGGTATGGCGGTGAAGAAAGCTGGACGCTGTTAGAGCCCGGCTGCAGGCGAAATAATGGCGGGTTTAGCACGTTGTAAGCAAAAAAGGCAGGGTAGCGGGCTGGCTGAGACCGAGAATACAGGGAATAAAAAAAGGAGGCTTAAGCCTCCTTTAACGTATCAATCAGATTGCTCTTTGGATCAGCAGATCACTTTGATCGCTAATCCGCCCTGAGAGGTTTCGCGATACTTGGCATTCATGTCTTTACCGGTTTCCAGCATGGTCTCGATCACTTTATCCAGCGATACCCGAGGCTCGGAAGCACGACGTAACGCCATACGTGAAGCATTGATGGATTTAACCGCTGCGATACCGTTTCGTTCGATACAAGGTACCTGCACCTGGCCGGCAACCGGGTCGCATGTCAGACCCAGGTTATGCTCCATGGCGATTTCCGCGGCCATACACACCTGCTCAGGGCTTGCGCCCATCAGCTCTGCCAGACCGGCAGCCGCCATTGAGCAGGCAACACCCACTTCACCCTGACAGCCTACTTCAGCACCAGAGATAGAAGCATTACGCTTATACAGACCGCCGATTGCGCCAGACGCGGCAAAGTAACGGATATATTCTTTTTCGCTGACCGGCTGAATGAATTTATCATAGTAAGCCAGTACTGCAGGGATAATACCGCAAGCACCGTTAGTCGGCGCAGTGACTACCCGGCCGCCTGCTGCGTTTTCTTCATTCACTGCAAAAGCGTACATGTTCACCCAGTCAACCACTGTCATCGGGTCGGTGTTGGTACGCTCTGAAGTAATGAGCTGCTGGCGAAGGGCGGCAGCACGGCGAGGCACACGCAGTGGACCAGGGAGAATGCCTTCTTCGTTCATGCCACGGTCCATACAGTCTTGCATGGTTTTCCAGATTTTGGCGAAGTAATCTTTAATTTCGTCTTCAGTGTTCATGGCACGTTGGTTTGCCATGACGATAGAGCTCATGGAGCGACCGCTTTCTTTACAGTGCTGAACCAGCTCTTGTGCCGAGGTAAACGGGTACGGGACTTTGATTTCAGACTCTTCTTCTTTACCGAAGTTTTCTTCATCAACAATGAAGCCGCCACCGATAGAGTAATAGGTCTTGCTGTAAATTTTGTCTTCGCCAGCCCATGCATGAATACTCATGCCATTCTCATGCAGGGAAAGATTGGTGTTATGGAAATTCATTCCGCCATCACGTGGGAAATCAACGGTGTGACTATTACCTGCAATTGGAAGACGCTCGGTTTCACCAACGCTGGCGATAAACCCGGGGATGCTGTCGATATCAACAGTTTCAGGGCTGTTGCCAGCCAGGCCCATGATAATGGCAATGTCTGTGTGGTGGCCTTTACCTGTCAGAGACAGAGAGCCATACACATCAACGGTGACTTTTGTCACATCATTGATTTTGCCCATTTCACGCAGGTTATCGACAAACTCTTTACCTGCTTTCATCGGACCTACAGTGTGCGAACTGGAAGGACCCACACCAATTTTGAAGATATCAAAAATACTGATCATGCGTAGTACCTCAGTCGGGGAAGCGATCTTGCTTCGGCCCGGGACTGTTATCTTTTTATGAACTCCCGCCCCTTCCTTGGCGAGTATAGTCAAAACAAAAGAGCAGGTGCTGAAAGCTCCCCTGCTCTTAAGTATCGGTTCTTTTACGTATTTTGTCAGTAATGCTGTACAGGCGAAACGTTAGAAAAATAGCCCGTACATAATGGCTGAAATCGCAATCAGACCCATGAGTGTGACAAATACGTTGCTTACCGCGCCCTTGTACTTCTGCATTGCCGGTACTTTATGTACGGCATACATAGGCATCAGGAACAAGATTGTCGCAATAATCGGGCCGCCTAATGTTTCAATCATCCCAAGAATACTAGGATTAACTGTCGCGACCAACCAGATAGTAGCAATCATGAAGACAACGGTAAATTTGTCAATATTCTTTTCGTTAACTTGCTTACCAGCCGACTTTAATTGTTTAGAAACTAGACCATTCAGACCTTCCCGCGCGCCCAGATAATGGCCGAAGAAAGAGGAAACGATAGCCACAAATGCTACAACCGGGCCCAGATATGAAATAAATGGACTGTCGTGTTTGTTGGCCAGGTAAGACAGAATAGCCAGGTTTTCCGCTTTCGCCTGTGCCAGATCCTGCGGGCTCAGGCTCAGTACGCACGAGAACACGAAGAACATCACAAAGCCCAGCAGCATAACGGCAGATCGCGCCAGAATACGGGATGCTTTCTCTTCAGCCTGTTCGCCGTGTTCGCGCGCTTGTGCCTGCGAAAAAGCCGAGATAATAGGGCTGTGGTTAAACGAAAATACCAGGACAGGGATGGTAATCCACAAGGTGATCGCAAAATCACCCAGTGAAGGCATAGTGCTCAGGCTGACGGAAGACAGATTCCACTCGGGGATCAGATATACCGACATAAACAGCAAAATACCCACCAGCGGGTAAACCAGAAACTGAGTAACTTTCAGCATCAGTTTTTCACCGGCAATCATCACGGACATCATACCCAGGATCAAAATGATGGACAGTAAAGCGCGTGGCATGGATGCCATGCCAAGCTGGTTGACCAGGAAAGAATCGACAGTATTGGTGATACCGACACCATAAATCAGCACAATCGGGTAAATAGCAAAGAAGTAGAGCAGGGTGATTAATTTACCGGCACTGGCGCCAAAATGTTCTTCCACCACTTCAGTAATGTCACTGCCGGGTTTCGCGGAAGACAGGACAAAACGCGCCAGACCGCGGTGTGCGAAGTACGTCATCGGGCCAATCAGCAGTGTCATCGCCAGCAGTGGCCAGAAACCGCTCATACCCGCATTAATTGGCAGGAACAGAATTCCGGCACCAACGGCCGTACCAAAAAGGGAAAGCACCCAGGTCGTATCTTGTGCTGTCCAGCGGCTTTTGGCAGCAGCGGATGCAGCAGATACAGATGCAGTTTTCGTTTGCATAAGTTAGTCCAATATTTAATAGGGAACAGGAACCGGGGTATTTTCGCTTATTTAAGGCATGAAAAAATGATCTGTGAAAAAACTCGCTCACTATTTAACATTTGTTGCAAGGAAATGAGAGTTTGATCACCAAAGGAATGGTCATTTGTGTCACAGGTGGTGAAAGCTTCAGCGATTGTCGACCCAGATTTGATGTGACAGGGCTTTGACTATCTGAGCCGTTGCGCCCCAAATGGAATATTCCTGATACGGGATGGCATAAATGGTGTGTTCCTTACCTTTGAAGGTAAAACGCTGGGTGCGCATATTGCGGGGGTTGAGCAAGAAGGTAACGGGGACTTCGAAAATGCTGTCGACTTCGTTGGGATCGAGCACGGGCCGGTAGCTGGCGGCAACAGTCGCTAAAAACGGTGTGACCATATAACCGCTGAGTGTCGGGAGGGCGGGCAATTTGCCCAGAATGTCTTTTTTATCACACAGAATGCCGATCTCTTCCTGGGTTTCCCGGATGGCAGTATTGATGAGTTCGCCGTCTTCGCTTTCAAAGCGGCCGCCCGGAAAGGCCACTTGGCCAGGATGGTGTTTCAGATGGTTTGCCCGCCGGGTCAGTATCACATGGTAGCCATCAGGCCTTGCTACCAGAGGGATCATTACTGCCGCGGGTTTGAAGCGGCTGCTGTTGGGCAGCAATTGTTTGATACGTCTCTGATGACTGCGATCATACTGGCCCGGCTGCGCAAGCAGGAAGCGGCTGAGCATGTGATGCTGGACTATCATATGGTATTCCCGGTAGCGCCCCCTCCCGGCAGTTTGTTGAGGGTCTGTTATAAGATTGGCAGAATTTTGCTCAGCTTGTCCAGCGTTTCCTGGTATTCGCTCTGAGCGTCGCTGTCGGCCACCACACCGCCGCCGGCCCAGGCATAAATCTGCTTGTTGACCGCAATCAGGGTTCGGATCGTGATGCTGGTATCCATCTGACCGCAGCGGCTGATGTAACCTATACTGCCGCAGTACACGCTGCGTCTGTGCGGCTCCAGTTCTTCGATAATTTCCATGGCGCGGACTTTCGGTGCCCCCGTGATAGAACCGCCAGGAAAACAAGCTTTCAGCAGATCCGTTGCACAATAGTGAGCAGGATCCATGTCGGCCGTGACCGTGCTGACCAAGTGATGCACGGCCGGGAAGCTTTCAATGGCAAACAGGCTGGGGACACGCACCGTGCCCGGTGATGCCACCCGGCCGATATCATTGCGCAGCAAATCGACTATCATCAAATTTTCCGCCCTGTCTTTGCTGGCGTGTTTCAGATCATCGGCATTGGCCTGATCGGTGACAGGATCGGCAGAGCGCGGGCGGGTGCCTTTAATCGGCTTGGTTTCAATTTTGTTATCTTTGAGCTTCAGAAAACGCTCCGGTGACACAGACAACACCGCGGCCTGCTCAAGTCGAATAAAGGCCGAAAAGGGCGCGCCATTATGGCCTTCCAGTTTCCGGTAAGCCTGCCATTCATCGCCCTGATAACCCGCGCTGAAACGCTGTGCCAGGTTAATCTGATAGCAGTCACCCGCGTTCAAATAATCCTGTACCTGATTAAATTTCCCGATATAGCTGTCGAGCGTCATATTGGCCTGCCAGTCGGAGGTCAGCCGAAAGGCATCTCTCTGGTCAGACTCAGCTGACTGCTGTGCTTTCAGCCACTGCAGCCGCGCTGAGGTATCCGGCGCCACCAGCGAGAGCTGCTGGGTATGGTGGTCAGCAATTAACGCCCAGTCATATAAGCCCACCGCCATATCCGGCGCCTTGATATCCTGAATGGCCAGGGCCGGTATCTTTTCCACCTGCCGGCCCAGATCGTAAGCAAAATACCCCACAGCGCCGCCGGTAAAAGGCAGATCGCCGATGGCCGGACAGGCCGGTAATAATTCCGACTGCAGCGCGTGTAATAATGAAAACGGATCTTGATCTGAGCTGTGTTGCTGGCCGCTTGCATGGGTGATCACACTGACACCGTCGCGGGTTTCTATGGTCGCCAGCGGGCCGGCAACCAGAATGTCATAACGATTGTCAGGGTGGCCTTGTGCCGCTGAACGCAGCAGCATAGCCCAAGGGGAGGCAGAAAGAGGTTCGAACCAGTCCAGAACAGCATCCTGGCTATAGTCCAGATGCATGATCTGAAGTTGAGAGGCAGCAGAATATTTCATTTTCTTTTTTGTGACAGGTGTTCGATTGGCGCATAGCGCGAGATTGCGGGCAAGAGTATCATAGAAACAAATACGACGTCTGCATCGCGGCTTTATCCTGTGCATTGATGATTCAGCTCAAGATTTCGGTCTGCCTCTGACACCCTACCATGCATAAGGTCCGGGTCAGGCCCGTCAATTTGCAGGCGCGTATACGTCAATAAGCAACGAGGGCAACTATGACCGTCATCCGTAAAGAAGATGTTATCAGCAGTGTGGCAGACGCGCTGCAATACATTTCCTACTATCATCCGCTGGATTTTGTGCAGGCGCTTGAAAAAGCTTACCACAAAGAGCAGAGCCAGGCCGCGAAAGATGCCATGGCACAGATTCTGATTAACTCTCGTATGTCCGCCGAAGGCCATCGTCCGATTTGCCAGGACACAGGTATTGTGACCTGTTTCGTGAAAATTGGTATGAACGTGCAGTGGGACAGCGATCTGACCGTTCAGGAAATGATCGACGAAGGTGTGCGTCAGGCGTACAACAACCCGATCAACCCTTTGCGGGCATCGGTTGTTGCGGATCCTGCCGGAGCGCGTATCAATACCAAAGACAATGCCCCTGCGGTTGTCCATATTGACATGGTACCGGGTAACCAAGTGGAAATTCAGCTGGCGGCCAAGGGCGGCGGCTCAGAGAACAAAACCAAAATGGTGATGCTCAACCCGTCGGATGATATTGCCGAGTGGGTGGAAAAAACGGTGCCATTGATGGGCGCGGGTTGGTGTCCGCCAGGTATGCTGGGCATAGGTATCGGCGGCACGGCTGAAAAAGCCGCGGTACTGGCGAAAGAGTCGCTGATGGAAGCGGTTGATATTCATGAGCTGATAGAGCGCGGCCCGCAAAATGCCGAAGAGAAGCTGCGTCTGGATATCTATGATCGCGTCAACAAGCTGGGTATCGGTGCCCAGGGCCTTGGCGGCATGACGACCGTGCTGGATATCAAAATCAAGACAGCACCAACGCATGCGGCTTCAAAGCCGGTTTGCATGATCCCGAACTGTGCGGCCACCCGCCATGTGCATTTCACCCTGGACGGCAGCGGTCCGGCAGAGCTGACGCCGCCTAAGCTGGAAGACTGGCCTGAAGTGACCTGGGAAGTGGGCCAGAATGTGCGTCGTGTTAATGTCGACAACATCACCAAAGAGGAAATTCAGCAATGGAAGTCCGGCGAAACCGTGCTGCTGTCCGGTAAAATCCTGACTGGCCGTGATGCTGCCCATAAGCGTATTCAGGAAATGCTGAACAGCGGACAGGGCCTGCCAGACGGTGTGGATTTCAACAACCGCTTCATTTATTACGTCGGCCCTGTGGATGCAGTGGGCGACGAAGCCGTGGGGCCTGCCGGTCCGACAACGTCGACGCGCATGGATAAATTCACCGACATGATGCTGGCTGAAACCGGTCTGATTGGCATGATAGGTAAAGCAGAGCGTGGCCCTGTGGCGATTGAGTCAATTAAAAATCACAAGGCCGTGTATTTAATGGCAGTGGGCGGCGCGGCGTACCTGGTGGCGAAAGCTATCAAGAAATCGCGCGTTGTGGCTTTTGAAGACCTGGGCATGGAAGCTATCTATGAATTTGAAGTGCAGGATATGCCTGTCACGGTCGCCGTCGATTCAGACGGTGTGAATGCGCACCAGACCGGTCCTGACATCTGGAAAGTCAAAATCGCTGAAATGGATGTGTAACACGCCTGCAGTGTTATCTGCTGAAATATTTTGAAATAAAAAGGAGCCGTTTGGCTCCTTTTTTTTTGCACTGGTTTAACCTTTGATTAAGGAAGCAAACAATAAAATGGCATTTTTTTGCTATGTTGACCCGTGGCTAACAACAAAATGTTGAATAAATCGGACCTATTGAATTGGAGAGGCATTGAATGAGGCTCACTCTGCTGGCCCTGACTCTGTCGGTGAGCATGCTCACCGCTTGCAGTGAGGAAACAAAATCTGTGCCCGAACCCGTATCCCGACCGGTTAAGTTGTTAACTGTTGATGTCGGTGACAGCCAGGGTTACCGGACATTTCCCGCCCAGGTGGAAGCCGGTGATAAAGCGGTGCTGGCATTCAGGGTATCGGGGGTATTGGAAAGTGTGGATGTGCGCGATGGCCAAGAGGTGAAAAAAGGCCAGCGTCTGGCGAAGCTGAAAACCGATGAGCTGACCTTGCTGGTTGAACAGGCCAAAGCCAATTACAACCTGGCTCAGGTTCAGTACCAGCGAAATGCTGAATTGCTGAAAACCAATGTGGTGTCCGAACTGGACTTTGACCAGTCAACGGCAGCCCGAAATCAGGCCAGAGCAGAGTTGGATAAACAGGAAGCCAACCTGAAATACGCTACCCTGATGGCGCCTTACGATGGGGTAGTCTCTATTTCCATGGCCAACAATTATGAATATGTTTCGGCGAAACAGCCGGTGATGCATATTCAGAGCGAAGGGCTGCTTAATGTCAGTTTCCAGTTACCTCAGCAACTGCTTAACCGTATGCGATCCGGTGACGAGCGATCTGCCCAGGTGATCTTCGATACCATCCCGGATCAGGTGTTCCAGGCCAACCTGAAGGAAATTGACACCGAAGCCGACACTAAAACCTCCAGTTACCAGGTCACACTGACCATGGAAAAACCGGTTGATCAAAACCTGCTTCCCGGTATGGCAGCGCAAGTGAAAATTGCGTTACCGCAAACCGGGGCAGGTTCATTGCCCGCACGGGCGATTGTGCGGGAAAACGGCAGCACTTATGTGTGGCGGGTGGCTGATGATGGCAAAGTCAGCAAAGTTGAAGTGGTGCTGGATGAACAATCCCGCGTGGTCAGCGGATTAGAAGACGGTGCGGTTATTGCAGCGTCTGGCGTGACTGAGCTGAAAGAAGGCCAGATCGTACGTGAATGGGTCAAGGAGCGGGGTCTCTGAGATGAAAAGTACCTTATTACGTTCAGCTTTCTGGCTATTGCCGTGGTTGCTTGTTGGCTGTGGTCAGGCGCCGCAGCCCGAGCCTAAGGCTTCACCATCTGTGAGCGTCTATCAGGTGGGGCTGGAGCAAAGTTCACCGATTGTCTCTTTCCCGGCCGTCGCGGCGGCTGCAGATAAATCTGTGCTGTCTTTTCGTCTCTCCGGTGAAGTGATCAAAGTCAACGTCAAGCCTGGCGAGTTTGTGAAAAAAGGCCAGTTGCTGGCGCAACTTGATCCGACCGATTACCAGCTGACAGTCAATGATGCGCAGGCGAAATTCAGTCTGGCGGACAGTCAATATCGCCGGTCGGCCACACTGGTCAGGCAAGGATATCTGGCCCAGTCGCAGTTCGATGAATTGGCTGCACAAAGGCAAATCGCGCTGGCAAGGCTGAATCTGGCCAAGTTACGGCTGACCTTCACCGCATTGCACGCCCCTTTCAGCGGGGTGATCTCTCGTGTACCTGTTGAGCAGTTTGAAAACGTCCAGGTGGGCGAGGCTGTCATGAATATCCATAGCGCGACTGACGTGGATATCCTGATCCAGGCCCCGGACATGATTTATTCAAAAAGCACCGCCAGGCAGGTACAAAATAAGCGGCCGGGCACCAAAGTGATACTGGATGACGGAACAGAATATACCGCGTATCTGAAAGAGTTTACGACAGAGCCGGATCCTGAACTGGGCTCTTTCAAGGTCACGCTCACCATGCCAATGCCGGAAGCGCAATTCATTCTCGATGGCACTTCGGTCGAGGTAAAAGTGGACGGACAGAAAATACAGGTTTATCGCTCGGATGAAGCGGTGATTCCGCTCAGTGCCGTGTTCAATCAAGACGGCGATGCTATCAACCCGGCCAACAAATTTGTGTGGGTAGTGAATGACGGTAATACAGTGACAAAGCGCCAGGTTGTAACAGATAAAGTTGTCCCGGATGGTGTGCGTATTGTGTCCGGATTACAGGAAGGCGACGTGATTGTGACTGAAGGCGTCAACCGCCTCCGTGATGGTCAGCATGTGACTGTTGTCGGTCAGGAGGCAGTGAAGTGATGAAACAGGATATCGCTACATACTTTATTAAAAACAAAGTCATCAGCTGGATGCTGACCCTGATCTTTCTGATCGGTGGCACAATGGCATTTCTTGAACTGGGCCGGCTGGAAGATCCTGAATTTACGATAAAAGATGCCATGGTGGTGACCTTTTATCCTGGTGCGACCGCGCAGCAGGTTGAGGAAGAGGTGACTTATCCGATAGAGAAAGCCATCGGTCAGCTACCTTACGTGGATGAAGTGAACTCTATCTCAAGCCGGGATTTGTCTCAGATCACAGTGACCATGAAAAATAATTATGGTCCGGACGATCTGCCGCAGATCTGGGATGAACTGCGACGTAAGGTCAATGATCTGAAACCCAGCCTGCCACCCGGTGTCGGCACACCCAAAGTGGTGGATGATTTTGGTGATGTGTACGGCATTCTGCTGGCGGTGACCGGGGAGGGTTATAGCTATCGTGAGTTAAACGATTATGTGGATTACCTTCGCCGGGAGCTGGAACTGGTTGATGGTGTGGGTAAAGTACAGGTCACGGGCACGCAGCAGGAGCAGGTGTTTATTGAAATCTCCATGCAGCGGCTCAGTAATCTGGGGATCTCACCGCAGACGATTTATGGCACCTTGCAGCAGCAGAATCTGGTGACCAGTGCCGGTGCCATTCGCGTCGGGGATGAATATATCCGAGTGCAGACCACAGGTGAATTCCGGAATACGGAGGCGCTGGGCGATCTGATCATCAAAGACTCCGGCTCTCAGGGGCTGATTTACCTCAGAGATGTCGCCACGATTGAACGCGGATTCAAGGAAGTTCCGGATAACCTGGTCAGCTATAACGGCAAGCAAGCCCTGAACCTGGGGATCGCTTTTGTTTCCGGTATAAATGTGGTCGAAGGCGGCAAGCGAGTGATGAGCCGTCTTGCTGAACTGAAAGTGCAGCAGCCGGTGGGCATAGATATCGGCGTGGTGTACAGCCAGCCGACAGAAGTGGATAAATCGGTCAGCGGTTTTGTGGTGAGCCTGGGCCAGGCCGTGGTGATTGTCATTGTGGTCCTGCTGTTCTTCATGGGATTGCGATCCGGTCTTCTTATCGGGCTGATTTTGCTGTTAACCGTGCTTGCCACTTTTGTGTTTATGAAATGGATGGCTATCGACTTACAGCGCATTTCACTGGGAGCACTGGTCATTGCCCTGGGGATGCTGGTCGATAATGCCATTGTGGTGGTTGAAGGCATACTGATTGGTTTGCAGAAAGGGCGAACCCGACTGCAGGCGGCGTCTGACATAGTCACACAAACCAAATGGCCGCTTCTGGGTGCGACCGTGATTGCCGTCATGGCGTTTGCGCCTATCGGCTTATCGCAGGACTCGACCGGTGAATACACCCGTACTTTGTTTACCGTGCTGCTTATTTCTCTGATGCTGAGCTGGTTCACCGCTATCTCTCTGACGCCTTTTTTCGCCGATCTGTTTTTTAAATCGCAAAAAGTGGCTGTCGAAGGCGAAGAGGATGATCCCTACAAAGGCAGGTTTTTTGTCTGGTACCGGCAGTTTCTTGAGCTGTGTATGCGACGCGCCTGGCTGACGGTGATATCGCTGGTGGTCATGCTGGGGGTGAGCCTGTACGGCTTCACACTGATTAAGCAATCTTTCTTCCCCGCGTCAACGTCACCTATGTTCATGGTGGATATCTGGTTGCCAGAAGGGACAGACATCCGGGCGACGAATGATGTGCTGAAACAGTTGCAGCAGAAAATTGAGCAAGATGACAGCATTGATTACGTCAGTACCAGTGCGGGCAAAGGCTCACAGCGCTTTATGCTGACCTATTCACCCGAGAAAAGTTATGCCGCATACGGTGAGCTGATTATCCGGGTGAAGCAGTTTGATGATGTGCTGCCGGCTATGTCTCAGGTCCAGACGATCATTGGCAAGGGCTTCCCGGATGTCGAATACAAGCTCAAGCAAATCATGCTTGGCCCGTCTTCGGGCGCGAAAATTGAAGCCCGTCTGATCGGCCCGGATCCGACTGTGCTCCGCGGCCTGGCCAAAGAGGTTACTGACATCATGCAGGCCGACGCAGGCACCGCCAACATACGTCATGACTGGCGAGAGCGCACCAAAGTGCTTGAGCCGGTTTTCAACGAAAGCCAGGCCCGCCGCTACGGTATCACCAAGAAAGATGTCGATGATCTGCTGCAAATGGCATTTTCCGGCCTGTCGGTAGGTATCTACCGCGAGGGCACCACCCTGATGCCGATTGTTGCCCGGTTGCCGGAGCAGGAGCGTGTTGATATCAGTACCATTGAGGGGATGAAAATCTGGAGTCCGGCGGTGCAGGGCTATGTGCCCTTGCAGCAAGTGGTCTCGGCTGTGAATCTGCGCTGGGAAGATCCGCTCATTGCACGTAAAGACAGAAAGCGGGTACTGACAGTCATGGCTGACCCCGATCCGCTCGGCGATGAAACGGCCGCGACGGTGCAAAAGCGGATCCAGCCAGCGATTGAAGCACTGAACCTGCCACCGGGCTATGCGCTGGAGTGGGGCGGCGAGTACGAGTCCTCCGGCGATGCGAAAGCCTCGTTGTTCAGCTCGATGCCAATGGGTTATCTGATGATGTTCCTGATCACTATCTTCCTGTTTAACAAGGTGAAGGAGGCGCTGATTGTGTGGGCGACTGTGCCTCTGGCGGTGATTGGGGTGGCCTCTGGCCTGCTGTTACTGAACACCCCGTTTGGTTTTATGGCGCTGCTGGGCTTTTTGAGTTTGTCAGGCATGCTGGTGAAAAACGGTATCGTGCTGTTGGATCAGATCGAGATCGAAATCAGCAGCGGTAAAGACAAATACCAGGCGGTGGTGGAGGCCGCTGTCAGCCGGGTTCGCCCGGTCTGCATGGCAGCGATCACTACTATTCTGGGTATGATTCCACTCTTGCCGGATGTGTTCTTTAAGCCGATGGCAGTGACCATCATGTTCGGCCTGGGTTTTGCGACCATACTGACCCTGATCGTGGTGCCTGTGCTGTACCGGTTATTCCACAGCGTCCCGTTGCCGGGCCGTGAGGGGTAACCCTGAGCTCAGAGAATCAGCCTGGTCAGTATTTTCATGCTGATTCTTCAAACATCATTATCTGCCGTCCTCCCCGTTTCTCGCGGGGCGGACGGTGATTAACGAGGTGTTATGACGCCGACTCACGGATGGCGCTGCTTTGGGCCAGCATACGCTTGGTAATCACCGGATAAACAATCAGAGAAAACAGAATCATGCTGATCGCCATCGTCAGAAACAAAGGTTTGTAGCTGAAGTCTGCCGGCAGCATCAGGATCAGGGCAATGGATACCGCACCACGTGCACCTGAGAAATTCAGCAGCCAGAAATCAAGCCGCGACAGTTTTTTCGAATCTATACGCAGGACAGGCAGCATCAGCCAAAGCGAAATAAACCGTGCCGAAAAAAGCAGCACTATGGATAACAGTATGATAACGGCGGACAAGACATCGGGAGACAGCAGAGTAAACACGCTGGAACCGAGCAGGAAGAAAAGCAGCGCGTTGGCGACATAATCCAGGTACTCCCAGATCTCCTGATGGGCAAGATGATTGGCATCATCCTGATAAGGCTTGTAACCGTAAGCCAGTGCCGCGGCAAACACGGCCAGAATTCCGGAAAAATGCATTTCTTCAGCCAGCACAAAACTGCCATATGCCAATGCCAGCGTGATATTGGTTGTTAAGGTGTAATGCCGCTCATGGAGTAATGTCAGCAGCCAGCGAGCCCCGCGCCCGAGCACTACACCGACCGCCAAAGCCCCCACCACATGCGACACTAAACTCAGGCTGCTGCTTGTCAAATCAAATTCAGTCCCACTGAAAATCACTAAGGAAAGAATACTGGCCACAGTGACCACAAAACCGTCGTTCAGTATGGATTCCCCTTCAATCAGCAGTTTCTGGTTTTCGGTCACGCTTTGGTTATCTTTGAATAAGGCGCTGATTGCCAAAGGATCGGTGGCAGAAATGATAACCCCGAACAACAACGCAGGCATCAAGGGTACCCCGAGCAGCCAGTGTATAGCGGCCGCAATCACCAACATGCTGATCAATATACCTAAGGAGCCGGCCAGTGACGCGGGGATCAGCACCTGCCTGAAATGAAACAGACAAATACACTGGGTAGATGAAAACACCAGCAACGGCACGAAAAGATACAGCACAACATGCGGCTCCAATACCAGGTCCGGCAAGTTGGAACCTGGCATTGCGGAAACCGCGCCGTAGATCAGTCCCAGCAGGAGGATCCAGGTAATGTCTGAAAACAGCCGCCAGCGGTGAGAAAAGAAAAAGATGGCGTTCAGGGCGACCCAGCCCAGTACGGCGAAGATGACAAGCGAGGGGATAGATTCATAACCAGTCACAGACACCTCTCCAAAAAGTGATTGTTTTTTATACTCTAATCGTGTTGGGGGATGAAGCAAGCGGATTGTTTGCAGTGAGAACAGATTGGATGAGAAAAAGGCTCCGACGCAGGAGCCTTTTTACCAGGGCAAAGCAGATTACTGTGCTACTTGCCAGCCGATTTGTTCGCCGGCCCGGATAGGCACCACCTGATCGGCACCGAATTCCATGGTGTCCGGCACCGCCCAGCTTTGTTTGGTCAGGGTGATAGTGTCATGGTTGCGAGGCAGGCCGTAGAAGTCAGGGCCATTATGGCTGGCAAACCCTTCCAGCTTGTCGAGTGCGCCTGCCAGCTCGAAAACTTCTGCGTACAGCTCAATGGCAGCATGGGCCGTATAAGAGCCGGCACAGCCACAGGCGGCTTCTTTTTTGCCCTTCGCATGCGGCGCTGAATCTGTGCCCAGGAAGAATTTTTTGCTGCCGCTGGTAGCTGCTGCAATCAGCGCTTCCTGATGGGTGTTGCGCTTTAAAATAGGCAGGCAGTAAAAGTGCGGACGGATGCCGCCAGCCAGCATATGGTTGCGGTTATACAGCAAATGGTGAGCGGTAATTGTTGCGCCCACGTTCGGCCCGGCATTGTTGACGAAGTCGACGGCATCTTTGGTGGTAATGTGTTCAAGCACCACTTTCAGGTTTGGCATGGCAGCGACGATAGGCGCCAGCACAGTGTCGAGAAAGACTTTTTCACGGTCAAAAATGTCCACATCGTGCTTGGTTACTTCGCCATGAATCAGCAGCGGCATACCCAGTTCCTGCATGGCTTCCATGGTGGGCAGCAGTTTGTTGATGTCGGTGACGCCTGAATCAGAGTTAGTGGTTGCCCCGGCAGGATAGAGCTTTGCCGCGTACACATGACCACTGGCCTTGGCTTTGCGAATCTCGTCAGGTGTTGTGTTATCGGTGAGGTATAGCACCATCAAAGGAGAGAAGGTTTCACTTGGCTGAGCAGCCAGAATGCGATCACGGTAAGCAAGAGCGGCAGAGGTATCAGTTACGGGAGGAACAAGGTTAGGCATGATGATAGCCCGTCCCATATAACGGCTGATGTCCCGAACCGTATCCTTCAGTACATCGCCATCGCGCAGGTGTACGTGCCAGTCGTCCGGACGTGTGATAGTGATCGACGTCATAGTAGCTCCCTCCAGAAAATTCGCCCGATTCTAAAAGTATGGCGTGACTAAGTAAAGCCGTATTGCCTATTTACCCTCTCAAACCGCAATCGTTTGCATTCATTGCCCTGTCTGCGCTGGTGTTGCGGTTAAGCATCGCCTGATCACACCAAACATTGATCGAAAACAATCGCATAATCTGGCGAAGTGGTAACGTAAATATATGCCCATGGTTTCACTAAAATTAAGTGCAAAGCAGTGGCAGTTCTTACCTTACCTACAAGAGACAGAGTATAAAATGGCATCTATAACCAGAACACAAGATATTACGCCGCTCAAAGACAACACGTTTTGTGTGTCAGTGAATGATATTGAGGTGAAAGCGGTACCCGGTGAAAGTGTCTTGAGCACATTATTAGCCAGTGAGTTCAGGCGTTTGATGAAAAATGATTTTGGCGCATCTTCAGGGGCTTTTTGCGGTATGGGCGTTTGCCATTGCTGCCTGGTTGAAATTAATGGCCGTCATAAGCAGCGTGCCTGCCAGACACTGGTCCAGCCCAGCATGAAAATCCGCACCTGTCGCAATCGGGTTATCGAAGGGGACAGTGAGCATGCCTGAGAATATCGTGATTGTCGGTGCCGGTCCTGCAGGCATGTCGATAGCATCCACTTTGTCGGCATTTGGCATACGATCAACGGTCATTGACGAATCGCCCAAAGCCGGCGGTGTTATCTATCGCGGCCCCTGGCGGGCAACACAAACCATGCCGCATCTGGATGAAAGCCTGCAAAAGAACATCGCTTTGCAGCAGGCCCTGGTGGCGGAGCACCAGCACAATATCGAACTTCTGACCGAGACGCGGGTGCTTGGCCCGTTAGCCGGCAGTCAACTGCTGCTGTCCCGCCATGACAGGCTTTCTGCTCAGGACTTTGATTATCTTTTTCTGGCAACGGGCTGTCAGGAACGGAGCATTCCTTTTCCGGGCTGGCAGTTACCGGGAGTGATGCTGGCTGGTGGCATCCAGCTGCAGCTCAAAAGCGGATTAGTGCGCCCTGGCAGGCAGGCGGTATTAACCGGGACAGGCCCGTTATTGATATTGCTTGCCTGTCAGCTGCTCCGCTCAGGAGTTGAAGTGAAAGGTGTCTATGACGCCACATCTTTCAGTGCGATGAGTAAGGAGGTGATAGCGCTGCTTAATCGCCCGCAGATGGCGCTGGAAGGTCTGTCGCTGCTGGCCTATCTCAGGCTGCATCAAGTACCGGTGAACTATGGCTGGGGGATAGTGAAAGCGAAAGGCAGTGTCAGTCTGGAGCGTGTGGCCGTTGCACCCTATAACAGCAACTGGGAAGCCGATCAGCAGAAAATACAGTGGATAGAGGCCGATTTACTGGGCGTGGGTTACGGCTTTGTATCCCGGTCCCAGCTGGCTCAGCTAATGGATCTTGAGGTCAGAATGGATGAATTCAGCGGACTGATTCCGGTAACAGATGCCTATCAGCGCAGTAGCCGCACGAATATTTTCTGTGCCGGTGACTCTGCCCGTTTCGCCGGGGCGGATGTCGCCATTGTGGAAGGTCAGATCGCGGCCCTGGCGTTGGTGGCAGAGCTGTATCCGGACAAGGCGGCAGACGTAGCAGAACGTCTCTCTGAACTGCAGAAGACGCTCAAGCGTTTGTACCGTTTCCGCGGTGCTTTTGACCGTGCTAATCAGCGTAAAAAAGGGCTGTTGAACCTGCCCGACGCCGAGACTGTGATCTGTCGCTGCGAACAGGTAAAGCGTTCTGCCATAGACAAAGCGATTGCCGAAGGCTGCCGGGATAGCGTGAGCCTGAAAATGCGGACCCGTGTCACTATGGGAGACTGTCAGGGAAAAACCTGCAGTCATTATTGCCATGACAGGTTAGCGAGTGAAGGCTTTCACCGCGAACAGGGTCAGTTCAGAGTCAGATTCCCATTAGATCCCATTCCCTTTGCTGCCATGGAGAACGAATAATGAAGCACTATGATGTTGTGATTTGCGGCGGTGGGGTGATTGGCGGAGCGGTGGCCTTTGCGTTAAGCCGCAACCGGGATCTGAATATTGCGCTGGTCGATTTCAAGAAACCGGGCAACGCGTCCCGTGCTTCTGCCGGCGGGTTGTGGGCAATGGGTGAATCAACGGGTTTGGGCTGTGGAGTCATTCTGTTTAAAACGCTGTCAAAACAACTCCGGCAAGGGGCAGATGTATCGGATGCTTCAGCCATGAAGCCACATATCATGCCTAAGCCTTTTTTTGACCTGGCGATGATGTCAAATGCGATGTATCCGGCTTTAAATCAGGAGCTGCTGGAGAAACACGGTGTCGATATGAAATTTGAAAAAACAGGGCTGAAGTTTGTATTGTTTGATCAATATGATCGTATTTACGCTGAACATATTGCCGCTGCTGTGCCAGACCGTCAGCAACACATTCGCTGGCTAGATAAAGCCACGCTGCTGGCAGAAGAGCCGAATATAGCGCCGGACGCCATTGGCGCGATGGAGTTCGATACCGACCACCAGATCAACCCTTATCGGCTGAATGATGCCTATGTGGAAGCCGCGCGCCAGAACGGTGTGGATTTGTACCTCAATACCTCGATCACAGCGATTGAGCGACAAGGTCATCGGGTGACGGGCGTGCAGACGTCCCGGGGTAAATTAAGCGCCGGTATGGTCATCAATGCAGCCGGGGCATGGGCTGAGCAGATCAATCTGTGGGCGACGGGCATGCAGATGCCGGTTTTCCCGGTCAAAGGACAGGTGCTGGTGTCTGAAAGATTGCCCAAAATACTCAATAGCTGTATTACCACCAGCGACTGCTATATTGCGCAGAAAGACAATGGCGAGATCCTGATTGGCTCAACCACAGAAGAGTGTGGTTACGACACCCGCACAGATTTGAACCAGCTTAAATCCTTGGCCCGGGGCGCGATGAAGACGATTCCTCAATTGCGCGACATGAACATTAAACGCTGCTGGGCCGGATTACGTCCCGGCTCCCCGGACGAGTTGCCAATTCTGGGGCCAGTGCCCGGTATTGCGGGTTATCTGACGGCTTGCGGTCACTTCAGAACCGGTATGCTGACTTCTGCGATTACAGGTAAATTATTGAATGAACTGGTACGCGGCGAACCAACCAGTGTGGATATCAGCCCATTTCTGTACCAGCGTTTTTTGCACGATAAAGGCGAAAAGGCTGATGCAGCTTATTCAGTTACAGCCAGCTCATCTTCTGAGAACAGGATAGCCAACTCATGACTGTTACCGAAATGGACTCCAGGCGTGGTGCTGTGCAACTGCAGCGTTTTCGCATCAATACCATCACATCAGGTGATTTTCCTTGAATTTGGAGAGTTTATACGGCTCAATTCAGATTATTTCGACACTAGATTCAGATGATGGAACCTTTACCGTACTTAAGAGATATTCAGCTGAAACGAGAGAAAATTGACTCTTTTGGTCATTATCCGTTTTGTATTCCGGCAGTAAAAGGCCTGGATAAAATCGACTTCAGCCCGGAGGTCACAATTTTTGTCGGTGAAAATGGCAGCGGCAAATCAACCTTGCTGGAAGCCATTGCTGTCGGTATGGGGTTCAACGCAGAAGGGGGAACGAAGAATTTCAATTTCTCGACCCGAAGTACGCATTCTGAATTGTATAAGTCTATCCGCTACAACAAGTCGTTCAGGCGTTATAAGGACGG
This sequence comes from Photobacterium halotolerans DSM 18316, assembly GCF_000425165.1. GTDB lineage: Bacteria > Pseudomonadota > Gammaproteobacteria > Enterobacterales > Vibrionaceae > Photobacterium > Photobacterium halotolerans. The sequence continues at coordinate 167,036 of NZ_KE384321.1, read as the reverse complement.
CTTTTTTCTCCGGGCTGAAAGTTTTTACAATGTCTCGACCCATATTGATGAACTGGACGAAGCGCCAGGTTTCGGGCCGCCTGTGATTGATTCATACGGTGGCGTATCCCTTCATCACCAGTCGCATGGTGAGTCATTTCTGTCATTAATGGTCGAGCGGTTTGGCGGTAAGGGCTTATATATACTGGACGAGCCTGAAGCTGCTTTATCCCCTATGCGCCAACTGTCGGTGCTCAGTCGAATGCATCAGCTGGTTCAGGATCAATCACAATTCATTATTGCTACCCATTCACCCATGATCATGGCGTATCCCGGCGCTCTGATTTATCAGATTGGCCCGTCCGGTATTCACCCGGTGAGATATGAAGAGACGGAACACTACGCGATTACGAAAGCGTTTCTGAATAACCCCCAACCCATGCTTGATGAGCTGTTTGTCGATTAACTGATTTAGAAGGACAGTCACGTTAATGCTTGGGGTGAATTATAAGGACAGGCACATTAATCTGGTCACGTTAATCGATTTACAAGGACAGACACATTAAAAAATGCAACTAAGGACAGTCATGCAAAAGATAAAGCCAGCAGATCCTTCACTGAGTTCGGTGAAGGGTTTTTAAAGTCCGTTAAAAGTATTGATTTACAGCGTGTTGGAATGCAAAGTCAGATTGTATGCCTCTGGCATGATTTCCAGGCGAGCAGCAGCATACGAATGTATCGCTGTTGAGGATCTGTTTGCTGTGAATGGGTTAAGGGATCTGTAAACCCGTTCGTCGTTGCCGGTTCAATTTCGGCAAAACGGCTTGAATTGATGAGGCTGTGCCAATGAGGATGCCTGTTTCTATTTTGGTGCAGATATTCAGCCACACATCAGAGTGTAAACCGAGCCGTTCAAGGATGGGATGCTGCGTAGAGCGGATATGGTGATGTTTTCCTTCCCTGATTTGCTGTCCGGTCCACTCAACCAGTTCAATATAATCGAATAGGTGAAAAGGCAGTCCTTCAGGCATGTTGTTACGCGAGGTGCCTGCAAAGGGAAACAGATTGGGCGCCGTTGTTTCGTTCTTTTGACGCGATTTAATGCGCGCTTTTACGGAAGTGTAGGAGGAGGTTTCCGGTGTCTCCGCGATACCGGCCCGGATCGGGTTTAAATCGACGTACGCCATGGCGGCAGCTAAAGCATTGTCATCCAGCAATGCCTGGCTTTTGAAGCGACCTTCCCAAAAGTGGCCAGTGCAGTCGTCTTCCTGATTGGCTTTGCTGGCGATGTACTGATTGAGCAGGCGCATGAACCAGCTGATGGAACAAAGCCGCTCGCGCCAGGTTTTGATGATGGTTAAGCAAGCAGACTGTTCGGCCTCGGATAAGGCTTCGTGCTTTAAAAACCGCTGAATCAGCACAGGGGCGCGATGTAAGGTGAGCCAGCGCTCTATAACTTCATGGTTCGAGAGGCGGTGGGCCTGATCCTTGTTGATATGCAGAACGACATGGTAGTGATTGCTCATAATGGCGTAGGCGCAAACATCCACACAAAAGACACTGGCAATCCGTTTCAAGCGTTTCTCAACCCACCCCCGCCGGTGTTCATAGCTGGTCTTGGTCAGTTCATCGTAGCCGCAAAGAAAGGAGCGGCGAACACAGCGGGAAACACAATGGTAGTAGGGCGTAGCTTCTATACTGATAAGTTGGCTGCGTGCTGTCGTCATTGGGAGTCACAACAATTGAGCTGGATGAATATACAGTATATGTCTGTGCTGGCCGAAAAAAGGAGCAAATCACGAAGTGGGGATCTGGGTCAGAATCTCATGAAATTGATGACGTTGTTTTTTTCTTCAGGTGTCTGTCCTTGTAGAACTGATGTCAAAATCTCATGTGCCTGTCCTTGTACGACTGGTTCTGGTACGACTGTTGACGTGTCTGTCCCGGTACATCGCTGGTACATCCCAAAATGGTCCTTATTGTCGCCTGGCCATCTATTTCGGTAAAACGGTGCGAATTAGCGTATTATGCCGTTACTGTATTTGCTGAAGATATTCATGACCATTCCAATAAAAAACATCGCTGTTCCTGAAGTTTCTTGCTCTACTTGTCAGGCTTGCTGTTGCCGCTTAGAAGTTATGATCATTACTGATACTGGCGTTCCAGAACAGCACATTGCCACTGATGAATGGGGCGGTGAAACCATGTTGCGTCTGGCCGACGGTTGGTGTTCGGCGCTAAACCGGGAAACTTTTATGTGTACCATCTATGAAAACCGGCCTTGGATTTGCCGGGAATTCGAAATGGGCTCATACGAATGTCGGGATGAAAGAGCAGATTTAGTATAATTATTGGGAATAAATCAGGCTCAGAAGAACAGAGTCTGTATGTCTAAAGCGCCTACGGACAAGTCAGATACAGTATAGAACGAGGTAAATAGACGCCTTTAAAGCGGGGCCAACATGGGTTTTGGACACCAAGTTGGCCTCTGGGGTAATGAAGCGGTTTTATAGTTGCTGCCAATAAGCCAATCAAATGAACATCACTCACAATCAACGTGAATGATGCCCATCAGAGTCAGATTTTCACGCAAGCGAAAAGGGCATTGCCTGAGCTGTTATCCCAAGGGATGATTTTCTCATAGTCATGTTCAAAGACATGCACATCAAAGTAGGGCTGCAGTATGTCTTTTAATTCATTGATAGTGACAGCGACCATGGGGTGTTCGTCATGCCACTTGTGGGTTTCTTCAGCCGTGCTTTTTTCGATGCTGAGCTTTAACGACTGTTTTTCGCCGTCGCCGCAATAATGCCAGCCAGAGTGGAAAGTGAACTGGCTGCCGTCGTGCTGGGCAGTGTGCCTGACAAATAAATCGTTATTGATTTTATCTTTGTCGACCACGTTAAAGCAGAACATCCCCTGATCGCTTAATGCACTGTGCACGCGGGCGATACAGTCTTTCAACTTTTCAATGCCATCGCTGTAATGAATGGAATACAGGAAACAGGTGATCAAGTCGACCGGGGAAGTGATATTGAAATCACTCATGTTTTGTCGAGTGAACTGTGCTTCCGGGCAGCGTGTGGCGGCAATATTCAGCATCGGCTGATTGATATCCAGTCCGCTGCTCTGATAGCCATAATCAATGAAATGCCGAACATGCGGTCCTGTTCCGCAGGCCAGATCAAGATGGGTCTTTCCGTTGTTACCGAACAATTGATGGAGCCGGCGAATACAGTGGCTTTGGGCCTGATAATCGATGTCGACACACATTAAGTCGTAATAGCCTGAAAGGTCTGTATATAGGGCGTTGGCGGACATAGTTGCCTGGTAGACTGCGCTGAAATTTTTGGGTGGCGCATAGTAAACCAATCTGCCGCAATTGCGAAGCAGATAAAAGTATCAGTAACTGTGCTTGTCGCTGGTTATGACGGGACAGACATGGTTGTGTGACGGGACAGACACTATAAAAAGGCCAGAAACGCGTTCTGGCCGTTTGAGCGTGATTGTATTGATCAGAGGGTAAATCGCTGAACCAGGGCGTTTTGCTCTTTGGCCTGATGATCCAGTTTCAGGCTGGCACTGGTGACGCTTTCCATCGCTGCAAGGTTGGCATCGGCAATTTCACTGATGTCTTCCAGGCTACGGGCAATACTGGCCGTGGTGCTGCGCTGCTCTTCGGTAGCCTGGACTATCTGGCTGCTCATATCGCTGATTTCAATAATGATGGCTTCAATTTCTTCCATCGCGCTGCTGGCTTCCGACGTCTGGTTGACGCTGTCTTCCATTTCGTTAACACAGCTTTCAATCACCTGAACCGCCTGGCTCGAGCTGGACTGCAGCTCTTGAATCATGGATTCAATCTCGCCTGTGGAGTCTGTGGTTCTCTGAGCAAGAATGCGCACTTCATCAGCAACGACCGCAAAACCCCGGCCTTGCTCACCGGCGCGGGCGGCCTCAATAGCCGCATTCAGTGCCAGCAGGTTGGTCTGATCGGCAATAGTGCGGATCACATCCAGGATACTGCCGATATTACTGCTCATTTGCTGAAGCTGGTTCACCGCTTGCACGGACTGATCCAACTGCTCAGACAATTGATGGGTGGTGGAAATATTACGGCCCATCACACCGCGGCCTATTGCCGCGGCTGATTCGACATTTTTCACTTTATCCAGAGTGTGCTGGGCACTTTGTGTCACCTGAGCCACAGAATGCTCCATTTCTGTCATTGCTGTCGCGACGGATGCGGTTTGCTGGCGCTGTTCGTTCAGGCGATCTTTGGCGTCGGCTGTGGTGGTCTGGTTCTGGGTCGCGACTTCCGTCAGCTCGGCAGAGGCATCGCTCAACTGGCTCAGCAGTTGCTGCAGATGGTCAGCCAGCGTATTGATGTGGTGGCTCAATTGCCCGAACTCAGCGAATGTGTTGTCTGTAATGCGCTTTGTCATATCGCCTGCTGTCAGTGCTTCCAGTGTGGTCAGGGTGGAAGCCAGCGGTTGTCTGACATTACGTGCCAGGAACCAGCCGATAACGACGGCCAGAAACGCGGCCAGGCTGCCCAACAGAACGGTATTTCTCACACCTGTCTGGTAAGACTCATCTGCCTGAGCGATGGCCGTATTCATGTCACCTCTTGCCTGGCTGCGGAAGCTTTCAAGCAAAGAATTAGCATTGTTAATTTCTGCCGCCAGATTACTGATACTGGTATAGAGGCGTTCCTGAGCCTGAATATAGTTAAAATGCACATCCAGCACACCGCCTGGCTGACCTATATCCTGATTGTATTGCCCAATCGACGAGTCAAAAGTCCGCTTGAGATCGGGGATCATTGAGGTCAGTGTGCGGTAAGAATTACTGAGATGGTTAACCAGGCGTTTATTGTTTTTTATCGCGTCATTAATTTTTTCAACATCACTGGACGCCAGAGCATCAGAAGTGATGGCTTCTGTCTGACCGAGTTTGTCGAAGTAACTTTTCGCCAGCATCAGCTCAGACACCCGGCTGCGATCGGCAATGACATCTTTCATCCGCACATTGAGGTCGCGATGCAACTGCTGAAAGCGGCGAATGGATTGCTGACGAGCTTCATTGGCAGCTAGCTGGTCACGGTAGTTGCTCATGGCAACCTGGGCCTGGGTAAAGTATCTGTCTTCTAATGCTTTCAAGGCTTCCAGCTGGCTGCTCAGCGAAGGGTAATCTTTCGCGGTATCGATAAGCGTTGCCAGGGTTTGCCTGAAATGATCGTAAGACTCAGTAAACTGACTTTCATATTGCTGCATTCGGTTCTGATCATTGGTGGTCAGAAAATCTTTAAACACTTTGTCGGCGACCAGAAGTTCCACATTGGCCTGACTGGAAATGGTGACTAACGGAACGGACTCGGTGTTTACCGACTCTAATTGCCCATAGATGGTTTTGGTTTCCATCAGCGTCAGTGTGCTGGTGGTCGCGAAGAGGCCGATCATCACGGCGAAACCCGCGTACATACGCCGGATGACAGAAGTCTGTTTTTTCATTGCACTATCGTCCCTAAAACATCCCGGGCCGGACACAGCCCGAGTATTTCCTTGCTTGCCAGTGTGGTTTTTATTATGAGTGTTATTATTTAGTTACTCATACCGCGTTTGCTTCACGACGTAAAATAAGTGTTCTCCAAGCCGTGACCGTGTCATCAAAATATCACCGTAATTTGCTAGGCAGGCGAATTTGTGAGGATAACCGGATACTCTCTGCACATACTTTGGCAGGTGTAACAAAATGAAGATCCTGCAGTGAAATAATCGCTGGAAAACAGGTTTAAAACGACGTTCAATATTGCTCTGATTACGCGACTCACGCATACTCGGCAATAGTGAAAATCAAAAGATGGAGAAAGTCATGGCAGAAGAAACGATCTTCAGCAAAATAATCCGTAAGGAAATCCCGGCTGATGTGGTGTATCAGGATGATCTGGTTACTGCATTTCGCGATATTAACCCCCGTGCACCAAGCCATATCCTGATCATTCCTAACAAGCTGGTTCCTACTGTGAACCATGTGGAAGCGGAAGATGAAGCGATGATGGGGCGTTTGTTTACCGTTGCCCGCAAACTGGCAGAAGCAGAAGGGATTGCAGAAGACGGTTATCGCCTGATTGTGAACTGTAATCCTCATGGTGGACAGGAAGTGTATCACGTTCATATGCACCTGTTGGGTGGACGACCGCTCGGCCCGATGCTGGTTGGTTAAGACGGTTAATCTTCATGGTTTGTCGGCAGCAGAGATTTTGTCGACGGCCAGATGACAAACAGGATCGAATGAAAAAACATTTCCGGCATATCACTCTTGTCTTTTTTTGCGCGTTTATTCTCTCAGGCTGTGCCAATTTATCCGGGCACAGTCTGTTCAGCCATTACAGTGCCAGCATCAAATCGAGCAGACAGGCTTTGTATCAAGGCCAGATTCAGGGCGCATTAGACAGCTTGCCTGATGAGCCGGCAGGGGCGATTCTCGACGGCATGGAGCGGGGCAGGCTGACGTTGCTGGCAGGCGATTACACGGCCAGCTTTGCTGCGCTGCAGAAATCGGACAACGCGGTTAAAGAGCAGCAAAACGCTGCCCGGATTCAGGTGTCTGAAGGGTTGAATCAGGCTGGGGCATTGTTCACCAATGACAATATGATCAGCTACCAAGCCTCTGATTATGAACTGGGATTTTTGCATTTATATCTTGCGCTGAACTACATTCATAATCGGGACCTGAATGGTGCGCTGGTTGAAATGCGCAGAGCGAATCAGGTGCAGGAAGCGGCCAGACAGCAGCGTGAATCTGAGTTAGCTTCGGTAGAAAGTCAGCTGCGAAAAGAGGGGCTGGCAGACAATATCGGCTCGGTGCTCGCGCGTTACCCCAATGCCGGGCAGACGCTGGCAGCGGTGCAGAACGGCTATTTGTTCTATCTGTCAGGCATGCTGTATGAAGCGGACGGCAATCTGAATGATGCTTATATTGATTTCAAACGGGCGTTAGCGGTCGCTCCTGATAATCCTTATGTGGCAGAGGCGGTGCAAAGATTGGCTGAGCGACTGAGCATGACAGATGATCAGCAGTTGTTGGCCAAAAAGTATGGCCCCTGGCAATCACCTCAGTCCGGAACTGGTCGCCTGATTATTTTAGATGAACAGGGTGTGGTACAGGCTCCCGAAGGCTGGCGTTTGCCGCTTTGGCTCTATAACAGCCAGGGTCAGAGTGTGCTTTACAATCTGGCACTGCCGCATTATCCGCCGCGTCCGGCAGTATTGCCGGGTAAACTCAGCCTTAACAACCGGTTACTGACTGTACCGCCTTTGGTCAATGTCGATCAGATGGCGAAACAGAACCTGAACGAAACCCTGCCAGTACGGGTATTGCGCCAGAGCCTGCGAGTGATTGCCAAAGAGCAGGTCAGGCAGTCGGCGGCGCGGAACGGTGATGAAGTCGGTAATGTTTTGGCTAATATATTCAATACATTAACAGAGCAACCGGATACAAGAAGCTGGCAGACGCTGCCTGCTCAGGTTGCTTTGTACCAGGAAGACCTGCCTCCCGGCAGCCATCAGATTCAATGGCAGGGCAGGTCGGTGGATGCTGAGGTTAAACCAGGCCGTACCACTATGGTCTGGATTTCCCGACAGGGCCAGTCAATGAGTGGCTGGTCGGTGTTATTAGGAGGAAACTGATGAAATATTTTGCGGCAATACTGTTAACTGTGATGATGGCAGCCTGTGCGGATACCACAACCTCTGGTATCAGTATTGATAGCAGTAACCAGTATGTGGTCATTGCTAACCCTTCTCTGGCTAACCAGATTGGGATAGAAAAAGCCATTGTCTCGCGTCAGAATGGTTTGCTTCAGGCCGGTGTACCGGTAAACAGCAAGTCAGATACTGATATTAAGCTGCAGTACCGTTTTTACTGGTACGATGCCAAAGGTCTGGAAGTCAGTGGCAGTGAAAGCCCGTGGCGGCAGTTCGTACTGCACGGTAAAGACACCATGACAATCAAAGCCATGGCGAAGAGCGCGGATGTCACCAATTACCGTATTTATATCCGTGAAGCGACCAGTACCTGGTAAGCAAATGTAGCGGGCTGACTGAAATCACCCCAGTATTCCAAGAATGATAAAACCGATTAAGGGTTAGAAATGAAGAAACGCGCCATAGCTTTAGTGGGAATTGCTGCCCTGATGGGTGGTTGTGCAAAACAGGTAACTTATGGAGATGCTCAGGGGGTAGAAACCACGACCTCTGAATTCGGCTCGACTGACCTGCAAAAGATTGCGGAAAACATGACAGACAGCATGCTGGCATCTGGCTCAGTGGGCGCGATCACTGCCGGTAAGCGTCCAATCATAGTGGTGGACAGCATCAAAAATAAAACCAGCGAGCACATTGATACAGAATCTATTACCGATTCAATCAGCACGCGAATGCTCAACTCAGGCAAGTTCCGTTTTGTCGATATGACACGTGTGGAAGCTGTTCGTAAGCAACTGAACTTCCAGAACAACGATGAACTGGTTAATCAAAGCACGGCGATTCAGTTTGGCAAGATGGTTGGCGCGGAATACATGATGTACGGCAATCTTGCCAGTATCGTGAAGCAGTCAGGCAGCGATAAAGACGTGTATTACAAAATGACTATGCGCCTGATGGATCTGGAAACCGGCCTGATTGAGTGGGCGGATGAAACTGAAATCCGTAAGCAGGAAGCCAAACGCTTGCTGGGCTGGTAAGTGCCTGGCTCATCGTTTCTTCAGCCGGATGAATGGCCATTCTCCCGCATTGCTGGTTTTGATGTGCTGAATGCCCGCCCTGTAGGAGGCGGGCTCAGCAACCGGTGCTGGCAGCTTGTCCTGCAATCCTCTTCATCGTCTGATGTGCAAGCGGTCTGGCGTCCTGTCAGCCCGGCCAGTCAGGCATTCGGCGTTAACCGTCATCATGAATATCAGCTGTTATCAGCGATTCAGTCTTGCCCGTTTGCCCCGAATCCGATTGCACAAACGCCGGCTGGTATACTCGTTGAATGGATAGAAGGGAATGTCTGTACCCATTCCCCATCGCCAGCCGTGCTGATGGCCTTGCAGACCAGGATTCACCGATTACCTTTGCCCGGCTGGCGGTTAGCCGTGCGTCAGCGGGCTGAACAGTATCTTGCTGCCATCTCACCAGCGGATAAAGGGGAAGAACTGGCATCGGTATGTGCACATTTTTTCAGTCATATCCCTCAAAGTGGGTTTCCTGACACCTGCTGCCATCATGATCTGGGGTTTTACAATCTTATTCAGCGTCCGGGCGGAGAGCTGGCCGTGATTGACTGGGAGTATGCGGCGGCCGGTGACCCTATGCTGGATCTGGCGCTGACAGTTCAGGCCAACCATCTTGATGTTGCGGCAACCGCACAGCACTACTGCCGTTATCAGGGGGGCGACCCGGATCTTGTCTCACAAGCAGTGCAGCAGTGGCTACCCTGGTGCGATTTCTTGGCTATGCTTTGGTATTATGCTGGCGCAAATTTGTGGCAGGATGACACCTATCGTATTGAGGCAAAAGCATTGTTAGCGAAATTGATTGCTGCCTGATAGCTATCGTCGGGTAAACCTGTCAGCCAGTTTCCGGAGGAAGTACGTGTGAGTTTAGCCTGTGCTCGTTGGCATCGTCCGTTACTGTTGTTGTGTGTGTTGGTTTTACTCTCGGGATGTGCCGCCCGTCTTGCCTATAACACCATGAACTATTGGATTTTCTGGTATCTGGATGATTATGTCAGCCTGACTCCGACGCAGGAATCCCGGTTTGAAAGCGAGCTGTTACAGGCCCAGGCTGTGCACCGCCGTCAGGAGTTGCCAAAACTGCATCAGCATATTCTTGATTTTCAGCAGGATCTGCAACGCCCGCTGACCTCAGAACAGATAAAAAGCTACCACTATAGCTTTACGGCACTGGCAGAGCAGAGTGTTTCAGTTTTTACCCCGCCGGCGGCCAACCTGCTGCGATACCTGAGTAATATCCAGATTGACCAGATTAACAGTAAGATCACCAAGGATTTGGATGAGCTTCGGACCAAAAGAGAGAAGTTAAGCCAGGAAGAGAAACTTCAGCGTTATACCGCCAGGTTTGAAAAATTCAGCAAGGAATGGATTGGTTCACTGACGGATGAGCAGCAAACCATTATTGAGCAACTGGCAAAGCACCAGTTGGATATTGAACCTGTCTTTTTTTCTGCGCGTAGCGGGCTTTATCAGCAATGGCTGGCGTTATTGTCGCAGCGTCACCGTCCGGAATTTGATGTCAGGCTCGAGAAGTTATTAAAAGATATTGTCGGTCTTCGCTATGCACCGGTACAGTCTCAATTAGATCAATACCTTCAGCGCCGGTTTGCCTTAATGGCACAGCTGAATCAGAGTTTGTCTGCTTCTCAGCGCCAGTATCTGATGAATAAATTAACCGAAACGCGCAAAGAGATAGCCGTCTTGATCCAACAGTAACCGCCCAGCGGCCTGATTAACCACTTTATTTTTGTGGGTAAAAGGCGAATGCCGTATAGTTATTGACCTTAATACGGACATTTTTCAGGAGCCGCTTTACTATGATCATTTATCTGCATGGTTTTGATTCCACCAGCCCTGGTAACCACGAAAAAGTGCTTCAGCTGCAATTTATCGATCCCGATGTTCGCGCAGTGACTTATAGTACATTTCATCCCAAACACGATATGCAACACTTGCTGAAAGAAGTGGATAAGCTCATTGCTGCCAGTGATGATGCGCATCCGTTGATATGTGGCGTAGGGTTAGGGGGTTACTGGGCTGAGCGTATCGGTTTTCTCTGTGGTATCAAGCAAGCAATCATTAACCCGAATTTACATCCTGAAACAAATATGCAGGGGAAAATAGACCGACCTGAAGAGTACGAAGATATAGCAACAAAATGCGTGTCTGATTTCAGAGAAAAAAATACCGGGAAGTGCCTCTGTATACTTTCAACTAATGATGAAGTGTTAGATAATCGATCCATAAATAGAACATTGGACGCATATTACCAAGTGATCTGGGACGATACACAAACGCATAAATTCAAGAAAATCTCCCAGCACTTACAAGCAATAAAGCAATTTAAAGCAACCAATTGAGTATATGCCTCTCCCTCCGCAGACGGATTGAAACAATCCTCTGCCCAACTCTACGTCAGTCAGAATTTTTACCTGGCAGGGCAAAGTCCCTGCCGGTTTGTGCAAGATTTATAAAAACTAGAGGAAAAAGACTGTGACGAGAATTATCGTAGTTGGAGGCGGTGCCGGAGGCCTGGAATTGGCCACCAAACTAGGGCGAACCTTAGGCCGTAAACGAAAAGCAAACGTTACCCTGGTAGATAAGAACAGCAGTCATCTGTGGAAACCATTGTTACATGAAGTGGCGACCGGCTCGCTGGATGAAGGCGTTGACGCATTGAGCTACCGCGCACATGCCAAAAACCATCATTTCGATTTTCAATTGGGCGCGCTGAAAGACATTGACCGCGACCGCAAAAGCATCACATTGCACCCGCTTTACGATGAGCACGATGAACTGCTGATCCCTGAGCGCGAGATTGAATACGACATCCTGGTTCTGGCTATCGGTTCGAAATGTAACGATTTCAATACACCCGGGGTGCGAGAGCATTGTATTTTCCTGGACAATCCGGCGCAGGCACATAAATTCAGAACGGAAATGAATAATCAGTTCCTGAAGCTGCATGCCCACAAAGAGCAGAAAACGGTGGATATTGCCATTGTCGGTGCGGGTGCTACCGGGGTGGAACTGTCTGCAGAGCTGCATAATGCCGTGAAAGAACTGCGTTTGTACGGCTTTGGTGATCTGGACAGCTCACGACTGAATGTCAACCTGATTGAAGCCGGTGAGCGCATTCTGCCTGCATTGCCGCCCCGTATTTCAGCTGCCGCGCACACTGAGCTGACTAAGCTGGGCGTAAAAGTGCACACAGCAACCATGGTGATTAAAGCAGATGAAACCGGTCTGACAACCAAAGACGGTCAGCACATTCCGGCCAAACTCATGGTCTGGGCGGCGGGCATTAAAGCCCCGGATTTCATCAAAGATATTGCGGGTCTGGAAACCAACCGTATCAACCAGCTGGTGGTGAAAGACACGCTGCAGACTACCCGTGACGATGATATTTATGTGATTGGGGATCTGGCTGCCTGTACGCAAAAGGACGGCACCCTGGTTCCGCCTCGTGCACAGTCGGCGCATCAGATGGCCAGTCGCTGCTTCTCAAATATTGTCGCTAAGCTGACAGACCGTGCGCAGAAGCCTTATGTCTTTGTGGATCATGGCTCGCTGGTTTCCCTGAGCCGTTTTTCTACCGTCGGGAGCCTGATGGGTAACCTGACCAAAGGGTCGATGATGATTGAAGGCCGCATTGCCCGCGTGATGTATATTTCACTGTACCGGATGCACCATATTGCGCTGCACGGTTTCTTTAAGACCAGTCTGATGATGCTGGTTGGGCGGATTAACCGCGTGTTGCGTCCTAACCTTAAACTTCATTAAGGCGACAGTGCCAGGTGTCTGACACCTGGATCTGGCGCCCAATAAAAAACCGCCTGCAACGGCGGTTTTTTTGTTGTCTCTAAGCCAGTACCCAGCGGTGGTGGTGGTTTGGGGATCAATTAATTTTTAATAATTCGACATCGAAAATCAGCACCGATCCGGGACCGATTTTACCCATAGAGCGGTTACCATACGCCAGTTCGGCCGGGATAAACAAACGCACCTTTTCCCCTTCAACCATCAGTTGAAGCCCTTCGGTCCAGCCTTTGATCACCTGATTGAGGTTGAAAGCGATCGGCTCGCCACGCTCAACAGAGCTATCAAACACAGTGCCGTCAATCAGGGTGCCGTGGTAGTGGACAGTTACCTTGTCTGATGGCTTGGGGTGTGCCGTACCCGTGCCTGATTTCAGCACAGTATATTGCAAGCCGGAGGCTGTGATTTTAACACCTTCCTGGTTTTTATTGGCTTCAAGGAAGGCTTTGCCTTCTTCTGCATTTTGAACCGCCAACTGCTTATTGTTCTGGCTGCGTTGAAAGAAGAAAATTACCAAGCCGATAATAATGATCGCGATAATAATTTTAAACACTGATATTCCTACCTTTTTTGTCTTGTCTTTGATGAATATAGCCAAGTATCCCAGGATTATTTGGCTATCTTAGCTTATCCGGTGGCGTTTAGGTGCCAAGTCCTGCGGGATCAGTGCGTAGACCATGCCATCGCAGGCTTTGCCATGGGTGTAAATTCGGTTACGGCTCAGAGATTCGAACAGGGCGCCTGTGCGTTCAGCGGTTTTCTGGCTGGGGGTATTAGTGATGTGGACCACGATTTCCAGTCGGGTCAGTGCCAGTGTATCAAACGCAAAACGCGCCAGAGCGACAATCGCTTCTGTCGCATAACCCTGACGGTGGCAACTGCTTCGGATCCAATAGCCCAATTCAGCAGAATTGGTGAGCTGAGACAGATTATTCAGACACACAGTGCCTAAAAATTTGTCGTCACGGCGGGTAAAAATAGCCAGCTCATAGCCATTGTCGATTTTCCAGTTCATCTGAGAAGCCGACAGCCAGGCGTGTGCATCCTGTTGGTCATAGCCATCATGACACCACTCGACCCAGGGCGATAAATCCGGCTGCGATTCCAGTACCGCGGACAGGTTGTCATCGACATCCGCAATTTTGTAGGGGCGCAGGTAAAGGCGGGGAGTGGTGAGCATGAAGTCCAGCTTCATCGGTGATTCCTGCAGACAGTAACCGGAAAAAGGGGCCAGATGGCCCCTCGCAAATGTTGTTATTCTGAATCAAGGCGGCGGATTTGTACCACCATCCCCATCAGCGGGTGATCAAGATAATGGGTTTCACCGCTGCGCATTTTACGCTGCTGGTCAAAGCGGAACGCTTTGAGGAATTCTTCAACTTCTATTTTCTTTTTCACTTCCTGCAGCTGTCCGTACTGAACCGTGCCGCTCTGGTTGGGATCCAGACTGTCTAATGGCTCGGTGCCGACAACCACTTCACGGCGGCCGGGCTCACGTAAATCCAGCTGGGTATTGGTGAAAAGAAAGTGATTCACATAGACCTGAATTTTCCCTTCAAGCTCATACAGCGGCTTACTTGCTGCCGGAGAAGGCTCTGCTGGCGTGACCTCACCGGACGCAAGATCAAAGCTGGGTGGTGCAGTCATTTCACTGCTGCTCAGGCCACGGCGCGCCGCTTCGGCTTTCGAGGTGCCGTCTTGCAGAAACTGACCTGAGAAATCCCGGCCAGCGGTGAAGTGAAAAGTCGGTGCCTGTGCTTTGCTGAGATCCCCCTGCCGCCAGCCAAAGTGAGCAAGCGGGGTGAAACCGGCATGACTCTTCAGGCGCTGATACTGTTCGCTCAGCTTAAACCGGCTGGCCGGCATAGGCGTAATGCCTCTGTTTGCCAGTTGCGCCATATTGTTCAGTCGCACCGCGCCACTGTAATTCAGAGGCTCTGCCTGATCCGGCCAGGATTCAGCCGTTTGTCCCGGATCAATATTTCGCTTGAAGATAATGACTTCAATGTCAAATTGTCGCGCTGCGAAACTTGGCAGGCTGATGACAAGCAGCAGCAAATAAATCAGATTTTTCAAGGTTATACTCCGCACTGGTATGCAGCCATTATAGGGTGTTTTCAGCTAATTGTGTTAGGAAGCCGTCAACATACTTGATGCGTTCACGGCGGTCCGTCAGTGTTGCCGTGACCTTCAGCTTAGTCGGACCATCCATTCGGAATCGCTGTGGCTGTGATTGTAACAGACCGACCAGGAAACCGGGGTCAATGGCAGCATTTTCTGTAAATTCAAAATAACCGCCTTTTTCTCCGGCTTCTATGCGACGAAGGCCCAGATTTGCCGCTTTCAGCTTCAGCTTATTGAGCGTTAACAGGTTAGCGGCGGCGTCCGGTAACAGGCCAAAGCGGTCAATCAGCTCCACTTTTAACTCGTCGAGGGCGTCTTCATTGCCGGCACTGGCAATACGTTTATACAGGGACAGTCGCGTATTGATATCCGGGATGTAATCTTCCGGCAGCAGCGCCGGTAATCGCAGCTCAACTTCAGTCTGCTCGCGCAGCAGGTCATCCAGCGACGGCTCTTTGCCGGCCTTGAGTGCTTCGACGGCCTGTTCCAGCATTTCCATGAACAGCGTAAAACCTACCGACTGGATCTGGCCCGATTGCTCATCGCCCAGCAGTTCGCCGGCGCCGCGTATTTCGAGATCGTGTGTCGCCAGCGTAAAGCCAGCGCCCAGATCTTCCAGTGACGCGATGGCCTCCAGGCGCTTCACGGCGTCTTTGGTCATCCGCTTGGGATGCGGGGTCAGCAGATACGCATAGGCCTGGTGGTGTGAACGGCCAACGCGACCACGCAGCTGATGCAACTGGGCCAGGCCAAGATGATCAGCCCGGTTGATCACTATGGTGTTCGCTGTCGGGACGTCAATTCCGGTTTCTATGATGGTCGTACAGACCAGCAGGTTAAAACGCTGATGGTAAAAGTCGCTCATGACTCTTTCCAGCTCACGTTCGCGCATCTGTCCATGGGCGGTAGTGATACGTGCTTCAGGGATCAGAACGGCCAGATCCTGCGCCGTTTTTTCGATGCTTTCTACGTCGTTGTGCAGGAAATACACTTGCCCGCCGCGCATAATTTCCCGCAATACGGCTTCACGGATGATCAGGTCTTCACGCTCGCGAACGAAGGTTTTGATCGCCAGACGCCGGGCAGGCGGGGTCGCGATAATAGACAGATCGCGCATGCCGCTCATGGCCATATTCAGCGTACGCGGAATCGGGGTAGCGGTGAGCGTGAGAATGTCGACGTCTGCGCGCAGCGATTTCAGTTTTTCTTTCTGGCGGACGCCGAAGCGGTGCTCCTCATCGACAATCAGCAGGCCGAGATCCTGATACTTCACTTCGGCGTTGAGCAGCTTGTGCGTGCCGATCAGGATATCAATTTTTCCCTTAGCGACATCTTCCATAATCGCTTTTTGTTCTTTTGCTGTTTTGAAGCGGGACAGCACTTCCACACGCACCGGGGTATTGGCAAAGCGGTCACGGAAATTTTCAAAATGCTGCTGCGCGAGCAAAGTGGTTGGTACCAGCACTGTGACTTGCTTGCTGTTATCGACAGCCACAAAGGCCGCACGCATTGCGACTTCGGTTTTACCGAAACCGACATCACCACACACCAGACGATCCATGGCTTTGGCCTGGCACATATCCGACAGCACGGCATTGATGGCCATGGCCTGATCGTGGGTTTCTTCGAACGGGAAGCCGGTACAGAAATCGGCATAGGCTTCGCGATCGAGCTTAAATTTGAAACCCGGTTTCAGCTCGCGCTTGGCGTAAACATCCAGGAGCTCTGCCGCGACATCACGGACTTTTTCCGCCGCTTTGTTGCGGGCTTTCTGCCAGCTTTCACTGCCCAGTTTATGGATAGGGGCGGCTTCTTCAGCCCCTCCCGAATAGCGGCTGATAAGGTGCAGGGATGCCACGGGGACATAGAGTTTCGCCCCGCCCTGATACTCCAGGGTGACGTATTCAGTGGTAATGCCGCCGGCTTCGAGGGTCTGCAAGCCCTGATAGCGGCCTATGCCATGGTTAAGGTGGACCACAGGCTGGCCAATTTTCAGCTCTGCCAGATTTCGGATAATGGTATCTGAGCTGACAGTGCGCTTATCCTCACGGCGACGACGCTGAATAACACGTTCACCCAGCAGATCACTTTCACAGATGAAAGCCAGAGCCGGTTCATCGAGGATAAAACCCTGCTCTGCGGCGCCAATCACCAGAGTGTACTGACTGGCGGCTGCCATGGCCTCTTCAAGGCTGTGACAGACCATAGGGCGCAGTTTTATCCGGGCCAGCAAGTCCAGCAAGGCTTCGCGGCGGCCTTCACTGGCAACGGAAAAGATGATTTTTCCGGTGAAGCTTTCCTGAAACTGACGCAGTGCCGATAAGGGTTCTTTCAGCTGATGATTGATGGTCAGCGCCGGCACCGGCGAAATGGCCGGGTTGAACCGGCCGGCTTTGTCTTCTTCCGGAGCTTTGTTCAGCTTGACCTGCGGCAGGGTTTTAAATCCGCTGAACATTTCTGCGGTGGTCAGCCACAGGGCTTTAGGTTCAAGAAGCGGGCGCAGCGGGTCGACACGGCGCTCTTGAAAGCGGTATTCGGCATCGTGCAGAAAATGCTCCGCCGCGTTGTCCAGATCGCCTATGGTCAGTAACAGCGTGTTATCAGGCAGATAATCAAACAAGGTATCGGTGTGATCGAAAAACAGCGGCTGCCAGTATTCAATCCCTGCCGGCCAGGTGCGCTTGCTCACCTGCTGATAGATGGACTCCGGCTCCCGGCGGGCTTCGAATTGCTCACGCCAGCGCATACGGAAGTTTTCCACGGCCACTTCATCGGTCGGAAACTCGTGTGCGGGCAGCAGGTGAATATTGTCGATCTCGCCGGTCGACAGTTGCGACTCCGGGTCAAACTGACGAATCGAATCCACTTCATCATCAAAGAAATCAATCCGGAAGGGCTCATTGTTTCCCATCGGGAAGAGATCAAGCAGTGAGCCGCGGCTGGCGTACTCACCGTGTTCCATCACCTGATCGACATGGCGGTAACCGGCGGCTTCAAGTTGCAGACGTAACTTCTCCAGCGACAGGCGATCCCCTTTGCTGACCAGCAGGGCGTGCTGGTGAATAAAGCTGCGCGGTGTCAGGCGCTGTAACAAAGTACTGACAGGAACCAGCAGCACACCATCCTGCTGAGTCGGCAGTTGATATAAACGGGCCAGACGATCAGAAATGATGTCCTGATGCGGCGAAAAACTGTCATAAGGCAGGGTTTCCCAGTCGGGGAAAATATTGACCTCAGCCTGAGAGAACTGGCTGATTTCAGGCTGTAAGCGCAATGCCGTCTGTGTATCAGGCACTACAGCCAGCACCGGGCCTGTGTGGCTTTTCGCCAGTTCGGCAATGGCAACCGCCAGGGCGGCGCCGGAGACATTTCCCACAAAGCGCTTGTCGCCGGCTTTGTTCGGCAAAGGTAGAGAAAATAGCGTGTGTGTTGTCATGACTATGATTGACTTTCGTTTCGTTGCAGCGCACGTTGACGCAGCAGTTTTTGTTGAATGTGCAAAGCTGCACGAATGAGTAGATCCCTGTCGTCTTCCTGCAGTCTGGTGTACTGCAGTGTGATGTCAAACTTATCTTCCCTGGCCTGGCATTCACTGACACTGGCATAGCAATACACGGCAGCAGGGGGATTATCAAGAAACAGTTTCAGACGAGCCTGACAACCAATCTCGAGCGGCCGCTCTGCCAGGTAAGTCAGCTGGCTGGCCCCGAAGGTTTGCGTGGTATGACGCAGGGCTGGGTCATCTTGCTGTGAAAGCACAAAAGAGAGCAGCAGGTTTATTTTATTGTTCTGTGCCGCCAGATAATCCAGCAGCGGCCGGTTCATTGTCTTATTATCCTGTTGCAGCATTTTTTCTGCACTGCCTTCCAGCTCGCTACATTCACTGGCAACACGAAACAGAGGTGGAATTTCCCGCAGAAATTCGGCGTCATCGGGCAGCACAGCATGTTCCCCCAAAGGTTCAACATTAATGGTAAGCCCGGCATGGACTGAAAAGTACTCGTCCTGATTCATGTCACACTCGTGATTTGTTAACTATTCTTCGATTATCACTTAGCATCGGCTAACGGGCAAGCCAGAGGTCTCAACAGGTTGATTTCTAGCCACTCTTTTTACATGAGATTGACCAAGTTGCATGGTAATCACAGCCAGCAGCAGGTATGCTTTTGACCACTGTTAACAGGATGGTTCCAGACTGAATGATGTTTCATCCATTGCCTATTTTTATTGGGCTGCGCTACCTGAAAGGCCGTTCGGGTGACCGCTTCAGCCGCTTTGTCTCTGCTATGTCCACCGCAGGCATCACCATAGGTGTGCTTGCGCTGATTATTGTTATTTCTGTGATGAATGGTTTTGAGCAGCAGCTCAAAGACCGCATTCTGGGAGTGCTGCCGCAGGCACTGATCACCCAGCAGGATGGCCCCTTTACTCAGCCTGACGCGCCGCCTGCTGCGCTGTCTGCTTTACCTCAGGTCAACCGGGCGGTGCCGTTAACCCGCGCTGAGGCGGTATTGCAAAGTGCAGGTGCGCTGGCGGCCGGATCTATGCTGGGTGTAGAGCCGGAAGGCTATGAACCGCTGGCTGCGCACATGGTGCAAGGGCAGGTTGCTGATCTGACACCGGGCAGTTATCGGGTGATTCTTGGTAATGGCATGGCGCAGCAACTGGGGGTCAAAGTCGGGGATAAAGTCCGCCTGATGGTGACCAGTGTCAGCGTCTATACCCCTCTGGGGCGCATTCCCAGTCAGCGCAATTTTATTGTCTCTGGCATCTATTTCACCGGGTCTGATGTCGATAAATCGCTGGTGTTAACCAACATCGCCGATGCAGGCCGTCTGTTACGGTATAAACCCGAAGCCTTCACCGGCTGGCGCTTGTTTCTCGATGATCCCTTTAGCGTCACAGCGCTCGCTCAGTCTGATCTGCCCGATAGCTTTCGTTGGTCGGACTGGCGGGATCAGCGCGGCGAGCTGTTTCAGGCCGTGAAAATGGAAAAGAACATGATGGGGCTGATGCTGGGACTGGTGGTTGGCGTCGCGGCTTTTAACATTATTTCGGCCCTGATCATGGTGGTGATGGAAAAACAGGCTGAAGTCGCTATTTTGAAAACACAGGGAATGACCAGTCAGCAGGTATTGCTGACCTTTATTGTGCAGGGAGCCAGTAGTGGTGTGATAGGTGCTGTGACCGGCGGCATACTGGGCACCCTGCTGGCGTTGAATATTAATAGTATTTTGTCGCTGCTGGGCGTTGATCTGGCGAGCTTAGGCGGTTCGTTACCTGTTGATGTGAAGCCATTCCAGGTTGCCATCGTGATTATCGGGGCGATTTGTCTGAGTTTACTGGCGACCCTTTTCCCTTCTTATCGGGCGGCGGCTGTCCGTCCTGCTGAGGCCTTGCGTTATGAGTGATTCGTTATTGGTATGCCAGCATCTGAGCAAGGTGTACCGTGAAGCCCAATTGGAAACCCAGGTACTGAATGATATCAGCCTGCAAATCGAAGCCGGGGAACTGGTGGCGATCGTGGGATCATCGGGATCGGGCAAAAGTACCCTGCTGCATTTGCTGGGGGCGCTGGATGCGCCGACGGCCGGTGATGTGTACTTCAAAGGCCAGAAACTCAATGGCATGAGTGCCAATAAACAGGCCAGAGTTCGCAACCAGGACATAGGTTTTGTCTATCAGTTTCACCATTTGCTGTCTGATTTCTCTGCGGAAGAAAATGTCGCTATGCCCTTGATGATAGGCGGTGTCTCAGCTGCGGCAGCCAAAGAGCAGGCCAGACAGATTCTGGACCAGGTGGGCTTGAGCCACCGATATAGCCACAGGCCATCAGAGCTCAGTGGCGGAGAGCGCCAGCGCGTGGCTATTGCCCGGGCACTGGTGAATAAGCCGGCCCTGGTACTGGCGGATGAGCCGACAGGGAATCTGGATCATAAAACCGCATTGGAAATTTACGATCTGATGCGCAAACTGAATCAGGAATCGGGCACCGCTTTTCTGGTTGTCACGCATGATAATGAACTGGCTGGCAAACTTGATCGTTGTCTGCATATGCAGGATGGCCAGTTGGCGGCCTTTGAGGTGGCCTGATGCGACCACTGTCTCTTTTTATCGGCAGCCGCTTTAGCCGGGCCCGGCAGCGGAACCGACTGGTTTCTTTCATCTCAATCTCTTCTATTCTCGGTATCGCAGTGGGCGTGGCGGTTATTGTGATTGGCCTCTCAGCAATGAATGGTTTTGAGCGTGAGTTACAAAACCGGGTACTGGCGGTGATCCCCCATGGTGAGCTGGAAGCCGTGAAGCCGCCATTCACCGACTGGCAACCTGTTCTGGAAACCGTTGAAAAGCACCCCAGAGTCAAAGCGGCAGCGCCTTATGTGCAATTTACTGCCTTGCTTGAAAAGGGCACACAGCTCAAAGCGGTTGAAGTCAGAGGGGTCGATCCTGTCCAGGAAACCCGGGTCAGCGCCTTGCCGGGTTATGTCAAAGACGGTGCGTGGCAAGATTTTCAGGCAGGTCAGAAACACATAATTCTTGGGCAGGGCGTCGCGGATCTGCTCGGGATACAGGTGGGTGACTGGATCTCCGCCATGTTGCCAAACCGTGATAGCGGAAATCAGCTCAAAGCGCCGAAGCGCATTCGTCTGCAGGTTGCCGGCGTGCTGGCGTTGGGCGGTCAGATTGACCATAACTTTGCTTTGGTACCTCTGCAGGATGCCCAGGATTACCTTGCCATGGGGGAAGGGGTTTCAGGTATTTCGATCAATGTGGATCAGGTGCTGGATGCCACCAACATAGTGAAAGAAGTCGGATATACCTTACCTGTGTATGTCTACTTAAAAAGCTGGACCCAGAAGTATGGTTATCTTTATCGTGATATCCAGCTGGTGCGCACCATCATGTATCTGGTGATGGTACTGGTGATTGGGGTAGCCTGCTTTAATATTGTTTCAACGCTGATGATGGCGGTGAAAGACAGAGCGGCAGATATCGCTATTTTGCGAACCATGGGCGCTAGTGATCGTCTGGTTAAAATGATCTTTGTCTGGCATGGATTATTGTCTGGTCTGATTGGCAGCCTGCTCGGGGCAGGCCTTGGAGCATTGGTCGCATTGAACCTGACTTCGATAGCGCGTTTTGTCGAAAAACTGATTGGTCATCCGTTTTTATCAGGTGACATTTACTTTGTGAATTTCCTGCCTACAGAGCTGAGATGGCATGACGTGGTGATCGTGATGGTGACAGCCATTGTGCTGAGCCTGCTGGCAACCTGGTATCCGGCTCGCAGGGCGAGTGCACTTCAGCCCGCACAGGTATTAAGTGCAAAATAAATGTCGGTAAATTGGCGCTTATATTGGCGGAGTACTGTGAATCAGGCCGAAAAAGTATTGATGCCCATGATGCAAAGTCGGTAATCGATAATACCTGGCTTCCAAACAGACAGTGTTTTTCTGCATCCCATTAATATACGTTATAAAAAAACCTCGCATTGGCGAGGTTTTTTTATGGTTAATCCCTGGTGCTTATTCCGAGCCTGTTGATTAGCGGAAGCGGCGGCGGTTCCAGCTGCGGACAACAGAATAACGCCAGAATCCGCGAATGCCGAAGTAACCAATCAATGCGCAAATCGTCCCGCAGACAAAACAGCCCAGCAGAAACGGCGGGCCAATCTGGCTCATCTGCTGTTCAAGGAAGGCCCAGGACAGTTCGAAATGGAAAGGCTGGTAGGGCACGTTCATCAGCCATGCCCCGAGTTTGTAGGCCGCGTAGAACATGACTGGCATAGTGATTGGATTGGTAATCCACACCAGAGAAACGGAAAGCGGCAGATTGACGCCAAACAGAATAGCTAACCCTGCAGCCATGATCATCTGGCTGGGTAAGGGGACGTATGCCATAAACAGTCCCACCGCGAAGGCGCCAGAGGCGGACCGGCGGTTCAGACACCACAGGTTAGGGTTATGCAGCACAGTACCAAAAACTTTCAAAGCCTTGTGGTTTTTAATCATCTCTGGGCTGGGCAAGAAACGTTTTATCAGTTGTCTTGGCATCGTCGGTCGTTATTTTTAATGGCTGTTAGCGTCAGGTTGTCATGATGTTTCAGATGACAGCCGGTTTATCCATTGGCGTTTTGTCACTTCACTACTGGCAATCCTTACCAGACTACAAATGGTTTATTACAGCCATGATTATAGGTGGAGCGATATTTTTCTGTTTGCGTATCAACTTGTTTCTTGCGATCGCAATAGGTGGGCTCTGGGCTTGGGTAACTGCTGTTGACTATAGCCAGGCAGTCAATAGCCTTCCTCATGAGCGCGGGAATATTACCATAGTTGGCGAAGTTCGCAGCCTAATTAATCATAATATTCTTGATAAGCGATTCATTTTTGTTGCTGAGAGCGTGAAGGAACGCGATCTTGTGCGAAAAGATGCACTCCGTTTATTGCTTGACTGGCCGGCGGTAACGGAGCTCAAGCAAGGACAACGGTATCAGCTGGATATCCGGGTTCGTCGCCCCAGCGGACGGGCAAATACCGCAGGATTTGATGCCGAGCGTTACGCGGTGGGGAACGGGATCCATGGTACTGGGACAGTCATTGCGGGTACGTTGTTATCGCAAAATGACACGATGAGTTTGCGCCAGCGCTGGTTTGATCGCGCGGTGCGGCAAACAGAGGGTTTGACCTACCGGGCCTATCTGTTAGCGCTCGGTTTTGGCGAAAGAGACGGTTTAGATCAGGATGACTGGTCGATACTGCGCGACAGCGGACTGGCTCACCTTATGGCGATATCCGGTCTGCATATCGGACTGGTTGTGGTGATGGGATGGAACATCGGAAGCCGGGTGCGGGGTGCCTTGCCTGAGTCCGGACATTGGCTCTGGCTGCCCTTCTGGCTGGCGTTATTGCTGGCGTATGGCTATGCCTGGCTGGCCGGATTCAGTATTCCCACTCAGCGCGCCTTACTGACATCGGTCTTATGTCTGCTGATGATTCGTTGCGGTGTGGTGTGGAGCGGACTGCAATTATGGTCTGTGATACTGACCAGTTGCCTGATACTTAACCCGCTGGCGTCCTACTCGGCCGGAATGTGGTTGTCATTTGGTGCTGTGCTGGTTCTGTATCTGGCCAATACTGGCGGTATCCGGCGACGAAAGCAGGCTGAGCAGGCCCGAGTGCCATGGCGCGAAACAGTCCGTGTTTATGTGCTGCTGCAACTGGCACTGCTGGGGTTAATGCTGCCGTTGCAGTGGGTCTGGTTTGGCGGGATCTCGCTGGCGGCGCCGCTGATCAATCTGCTCGCAGTGCCCTGGGTCAGTCTGGTGACTGTACCTTGTGTCCTGCTGGCCGTGGTCACTATCACAGTGCCCGGCCTCTCAGGTGTGTTCTGGCAGTTAGCTGACTGGTCTCTGCATCCGGTTATCGCCCTGGCAAGTCTGGCGGAAGGGGCCTGGTGGCCATTGTCTGAAAGCCTGTTTATCGTCCTGCTGGCGATGGTGACGGGTATTGTGCTGTGCTGGCTTCTGCCCTGGCGACGTTTTCTGTGTCTGCAGTTGAGTCTGGTGCTGGCGCTGTGGGGAGTCAGTGACTGGAGCAAGTCGCAAACGCTTGATCCTGCCAGCTGGCAGGTCGATATGCTGGATGTCGGACATGGGCTGGCGATACTGATTCAGCGCCAGGGCCGAGCCGTGCTTTACGATACCGGAAATAGCTGGCCGGAAGGAAGCATGGCCCTCTCGGTTATTGAGCCGGTACTGAGACGGCAGGGCATTCGCCATCTGGACGGTTTCATTCTCAGTCATGCCGATGCCGATCATGCCGGTGGGACATCAGATGTCATCGCACGTCTGAATCCGGCCTGGCTGCGCAGCAGTGACAAGCGCGAGGGCTTTGCGCCTTGTGTTCGCGGCCGCTTATGGCGCTGGCAGGGATTGACCTTCAGGGTGCTCTGGCCGCCGAAAAGGGTAACGAAAGCCGCCAACCCGCATTCCTGCGTGATACAGGTGAGTGATCAGCGGTTAAACCCGGAATCTGAGACATCGCTGTTGTTAACCGGTGACATTGATGCCATTTCGGAATTGCTGCTCGCCAGGCTGGAGCCGGATCTGAAAGCGGATATCTTGCTGGTGCCCCACCACGGCAGTAACTCATCGTCCACTCAGACCTGGTTAGATTCCTTGCAGGCGACATACGCCTTAGTCTCTGCAGGGAAATACAGCCCATGGGCTTTACCGGCTGAGCAGGTCAAGCATCGTTACCTGATGCAGGGGCTGCACTGGCTGGATACAGCACAAGACGGCCAGGTCAGCATGCGTATAGAACAGGGTGCAGTGGCGGTGACCCGTTATCGCAAAGACAGCCGGCAACATTGGTATCAACCGCTTTTCAGGCCGTGATTGAGCCTCTCAAACTGAGTGTGAACGGATAAAAAAGCATCGCTTTTCAGGATTTAAGAAGCACGAGAGCCTTGTAACTTACTTGGTGCATGAGTCGTTAACGAGTAGAATAACCGCCACTAACAGATAACAATCGGTTTTACATGATACAAGCTAACGATCAATCCACCTGGGATACGTTCAAACGACTCTGGCCGTCAATCAGCTTATATAAGGCGGGTTTGATTGCTGCCGTTATCGCGCTGATCATTAATGCAGCCAGTGATGCATTAATGCTATCCATGATCAAACCTCTGATGGATGAAAGTTTTGGCGGTCTGAACAGTGTGGACTCCAACTTTCTGGCCAAGATGCCTTTTTATCTTCTGGGGTTGATGCTGGTTCGTGGTTTGAGCGGCTTTGTTTCCACTTACTGCCTGTCCTGGGTCTCCGGCAATGTTGTAATGAATATGCGCCGGCAGGTGTTCAACCACTTCATGACGATGCCGGTCAGTTTTTTTGACAAAGAATCATCCGGCGCGCTCTTATCCAGAATTACTTATGACACCGAGCAGGTTGCCTCCGCAACCAGTGGTGCGCTGGTCAGCCTGGTTCGGGAAGGCGCGACCATTATCGCACTGATGGGGATGATGTTCTGGAACAGCTGGCAGCTGTCTGCCATTTTGCTGGTGATTGCCCCGGTGGTGGCTGTCAGTATTCGTGTGGTCTCAAAGCGTTTTCGCCTTATTTCTAAAAATATGCAGGACACCATGGGCTCTGTGACCTCATCGGCCGAGCAGATGCTGAAAGGGCACAAAGTGGTATTGAGCTATGGCGGCCAGCAGGTTGAGAAAAACCGTTTCGAGCAAGTCAGCAACCGCATGCGTCAGCAGACCATGAAACTGGTGTCGGCTCAGGCCATTGCCAACCCTGTTATTCAGCTGATTGCGTCAATGGCGCTGGTGGCTGTGTTGATCCTGGCCAATACCGAAAGTCTGCGCAGTGAACTGACTCCCGGTACTTTTGCTCTGATCTTTGGCGCCATG
Organism: Photobacterium halotolerans DSM 18316; assembly: GCF_000425165.1. Lineage (GTDB taxonomy): Bacteria > Pseudomonadota > Gammaproteobacteria > Enterobacterales > Vibrionaceae > Photobacterium > Photobacterium halotolerans. The sequence continues at coordinate 140,911 of NZ_KE384321.1, read as the reverse complement.
TTCGGCATGATGCGACCACTCAAAGCGCTGACCAATGTCACTTCTCAGTTTCAGCGTGGTATGGCGGCGTGCCAGACGCTTTTTGGCATCCTGGAGCTGGAAACCGAAAAAGATCACGGCACTTACGAAACCCAGCGCGTGAAAGGGGATGTGGCCTTTAAAGATGTCACCTTTACCTATCCGACCAAAGATACTCCTGCACTGCGCAATGTCAGTTTTGACTTACCGGCAGGTAAAACGCTGGCTCTGGTTGGCCGCTCGGGCTCGGGCAAAAGTACGATTGCTAATCTGCTCACCCGTTTCTATGACATAGATTCTGGCCTGATTACTATAGATGGGCGTGATATCCATGATTACAAACTGGCAAACCTGCGCGATCAGGTGGCGATTGTGTCGCAGAACGTGCACCTGTTTAACGACACCATCGCCAACAATATCGCCTATGCCAGTGGTGATAAATACAGCCGCAAAGATATAGAAAAAGCCGCTGAACTGGCCTATGCCATGGACTTTATTCAGGGTATGGACCAAGGTCTGGATACCATTATTGGTGAAAACGGCGTCAGCTTATCCGGTGGTCAGCGCCAGCGGATCGCGATTGCCCGTGCCCTGTTACGTGATGCACCTGTACTGATCCTCGATGAAGCCACATCGGCGCTGGACACTGAATCTGAGCGCGCGATTCAGGCGGCATTGGATGAGTTGCAGAAAGACAAAACCGTGCTGGTGATTGCTCACCGCCTGTCGACTATTGAAAATGCCGATGAAATTCTGGTGGTGGACGAAGGTGAAATCATTGAACGCGGTGTCCATGCCGCGCTGCTGGAAAAAGACGGTGCCTATGCGCAGCTGCACCGTATCCAGTTTGGCGAATAAGCAGAGCGGGTCTCATGGCAAATCTGATTGAAAAAATCTGGTTTGAGCGCCACCCGGCAGGGTGGGCGCTGGCACCTGTCTTATGGCCATTAAGCAAGCTGTTTGGCTGGATTAGCCGCCGTCGTCGCCATGCTTTCCAATCCGGTAAAAAAGTGGCATACCGTGCCCGCGTTCCTGTGGTCGTAGTCGGTAATATTACTGCTGGCGGGAACGGTAAAACGCCGGTCGTGATCTGGCTGGTGGAACAACTTCAGGCGCAAGGTTTGACAGTGGGCGTGGTATCCCGGGGTTATGGCGGTAAATCGGATCATTATCCGCTGCGCCTAAATGAGCGCACAACAACGGCGGAAGCGGGTGATGAGCCGGTGTTGATTGCCCGTCGCACCTGTGCCCCTGTTGTAGTTGCACCAAACAGGGCGGACGCGGTGAAAGTGCTGGAAAAGGACGTCGATGTCATTATCACCGATGACGGCCTTCAGCATTACGCGCTCGCCAGAGACATTGAAATTGTCGTCATCGATGGTAATCGTCGCTTCGGTAATGCACAGTTGATCCCTATGGGGCCGCTGCGCGAGCGCTGCGACCGATTGAACGAGGTCGACTTTCTGATTTGCAATGGTGGCGATGCCCGGCGTAACGAAATTGCCATGCGCCTTGAGCCCGGTGAGCTGGTGAATTTGCTGACGGGCGAACGCCGGTCACCAGACAGCCTGCAAAATATCGTGGCCATGGCTGGAATCGGTCATCCGCCACGTTTTTTTGCCACATTGAACACGCTGGGCGTGACCCCGGTTCATTGTCAGGCTTTTTCGGATCATCAGGCTTTTGAGGCCAGTGAACTGGCAGCGCTGGCAGAGCAAGGCGAACACCTGGTGATGACTGAAAAAGATGCGGTGAAGTGTCAGGCATTTGCCCGGCAAAATTGGTGGTATCTGCCTGTTGATGCCAAACTTTCAGAGCCTCAGTCAATTGAACTGCTGAACAAAATTATAGAAGTGAAGGAAGAATATGGATCACCGTCTGCTTGAGATCGTTGCTTGTCCGGTATGCAAAGGCAAACTGCACTTTGATAAAGACAATAATGAACTGATTTGTAAATTTGATCGCCTGGCTTATCCGATTAATGACGGCATTCCAGTTCTGCTGGAGCCGGAAGCGCGCACTTTGAGTGCCGATGAGGTGATGTAATGGCATTCACTGTCATTATTCCGGCCCGTTATCAATCTTCCCGTTTACCCGGCAAACCGCTGGCAGATATCGCCGGCAAACCGATGATCCAGTGGGTGTACGAGCAGGCCAGCAAGGCCGGTGCCAGGCAGGTCATTGTGGCGACGGATGATCAGCGCATCGCGGATGCGGTGACAAGCTTTGGTGGCGAGGTGTGTCTTACGCGCGCGGATCATGAATCTGGCACTGAACGTCTGGCGGAAGTGGTCGAGAAATACCAACTGGCTGCTGACGAGATAGTGGTGAATGTTCAGGGCGATGAGCCGATGATCCCGCCAAGCATCATTCGTCAGGTCGCGGATAATCTGGCCCGCAGTGACGCGCCTATGGCTACCCTGGCGGTTGAGATTGACCATGCCGATGAAGTGTTTAACCCGAATGCCGTCAAAGTGGTGATGGATAAAAACGGTTACGCGCTGTATTTCAGCAGGGCCTCTATTCCGTGGGATCGCGATAATTTTGCCAAGCGCCCGCAGGAGATCCATCAGAACCTGCTGCGTCATATCGGAATCTATGCCTACCGGGCTGGTTTTATCAATACTTATATCAACTGGGAGCCCAGTACGCTTGAGAAAATCGAGTCGCTCGAGCAGCTGCGCGTGTTGTGGCACGGCGAAAAAATCCACGTTGATGTTGCCATTGATCCACCGCCGGCTGGGGTAGACACCCCGGAAGATCTGGAAAAAGTCCGTTTGCTGATTAAGTAAGATTGATCTGGCGACATAAAAACAGCCGGCCACCAGGCCGGCTGTTTTATTGTCACCTGAGCCACCGTCTTTAGTAGTGGTATGGTTTCAGGCAAAGTTGTGTATCAGAAGAAACCCAGCGGATTGACATCATAGCTCACCAGCAGGTTTTTGGTGTTCTGGTAATGATCCAGCATCATCTTGTGGGTTTCGCGGCCGATCCCGGATTTTTTGTAGCCCCCGAAAGCAGCGTGAGCCGGATAGGCATGATAGCAGTTCACCCAGATCCGGCCTGCTTCAATGCTTCGCCCCATCCGGTAGGCGCGGTTGGCATCCCGGGTCCAGACTCCTGCACCCAGACCGTATTCGGTGTCATTAGCGATCGCCAGCGCTTCGGCTTCATCTTTGAAGGTGGTAATGGCTATCACAGGGCCAAAGATCTCTTCCTGGAACACACGCATCTTGTTGTGGCCTTTCAGCAGGGTAGGTGAAATGTAATAACCGGATGCAAGCTCTCCGTTTTGTCTGGCGATATCCCCACCGAACAGGACTTCTGCCCCTTCCTGACGCCCGATTTCGAGATAGCTCAGAATCTTATCGAATTGCTCCTGAGATACCTGCGCGCCCACTTGGGTCTCAGTGTCGAGTGGGTTGCCTTGCTGAATGGTCTTGGCCCGCTCTATGACCTTAGCGATGAATTGATCATAGACAGACTCCTGTACCAGCACGCGGGACGGGCAGGTGCAGACTTCTCCTTGGTTGAAGAATGCCAGCAGTAACCCTTCCACACATTTATCCAGATAGGCATCTTCGTGATCGAAAATGTCTTCAAAGTACACATTGGGTGACTTGCCGCCCAGCTCAACAGTGGAAGGGATCAGATTATCGGCGGCACATTTCAGAATGTGATTACCGACTTCCGTTGAGCCGGTGAAGGCCAGTTTGGCAATACGCTTGCTGGTGGCCAGCGCCTGACCGGCTTCATTGCCATAGCCGTTGACAACGTTGACCACGCCAGCCGGGATCAGGTCACCTATGGTTTCCATTAACACCAGAATGGAGGTAGGTGTCTGTTCTGCAGGTTTCAGAACCACGCAGCAGCCAGCAGCCATGGCCGGCGCCAGTTTCCAGGCGGCCATCAGCATAGGGAAATTCCAGGGAATGATCTGGCCGACAACACCGACAGGCTCAGGGAAATGGTAGCTGGCAGTATGGGCGTCCAGTTCTGCCGCTGAGCCTTCCTGCGCCCGGATACACCCGGCGAAATAGCGAAAGTGATCCACCACCAGAGGCAGATCGGCGGCGAGGGTTTCCCGCACCGGCTTGCCATTTTCCCAGCATTCGGCCACGGCCAGCATTTCCAGATTGGCTTCAATCCGATCGGCAATTTTCAGCAGAATGTTGGAACGTTCTGTCACACTGGTGCTGGCCCATTGGGCGCGAACTTCATGCGCGGCATCCAGAGCCAGCTCAATATCAGCCTCGCCGGAACGGGCGACCTGACAGTATTCCTTGCCGTTAACCGGCGAGACATTCGCCAGATATTGTCCGGAAACCGGCTTAACCCACTTGCCGCCAATGTAATTGTCGTAGTGAGACTTGAAATTGATGATAGCGTCAGCGGAACCTGGTTGAGCGTAGATCATAGCAATATCCCTTTCCTGTTGATGTGATGAGCTAACGAGTCAGAGTGCGTTTTTTTATCCATATTTTCATGGTGATAGTCTGACTCAGGCTGTTTGCCTTCATGACAGACAGGGCAAATTGCAGGCCAACAGGGCAGACTTGTTGTTAAATAAATGTAAAGCTATGATTAATAAAATTTTTCAATATTGATGCTGTCATCGGCATCATTGTGTCTGACCGCTGCCAGTGTTCCGTTATTTATCAGTAACCTGTGGAACACTGTACCAAAATGGAACACTTGAACATGCCGACTCAAGCAAGTACTTCACAGGTAGACTGGCTGACTGACTCCTGGCGTCGTTGCCAGTTAGCGGGTTTGAATGAGAGCAAAACACCGGAAAATATCCGGCTGAACAATGAACAGCTGGACGAGCGGCGTGCGCAGGCTGGTAAGCTGATTGAGCTTGTCGAACAGTTTGCCGTGCCGCTGTTTAATCAGGTCTTTGCCGGAACCAACAGCCGTCTGTTGCTGGGTGATACTGAAGGCGTGATCATAAAAGCCTGGGGACAGGTCCGTTTTGAAAAACGCCTCACCGCCATATCACTGGAGTCCGGAGTCTGCTGGCAGGAAGGGGTAAAAGGAACCAATGCGATAGGTAATGCATTGACCGAGAAGCAATTTATCACAGTGGTTGGCGACCAGCATTTTATCCGCCAGCACCGCTTTATCAGCTGTTCGGCCGGGCCTGTGTTCAGTGCTGCCGGCGAGTTGATCGGTGTGCTGGATATTACCAGTGAACAGCAGGTGCATTCCGAACAAACCCGGCTGCTGGTACAGAATATGGTGCAACTGATCGAGAATGCGCTGCTGTGTCAGTTGCCTGATGCCATGATGCGTATCGATTTAGCTTGTGACAAAGCCTTGCTGCAAACAGGCTGGCAGGGAGTCCTGGTGGCGGATGAAGAGGGGCGGATACTGGCTCACAATACGGTGGCAGAGCGGCTGTTGGGACAGACACAAGTATTGGGGCGCCAGCTGGATGAGATCATGGCCGATACCCGGAAAGGTGCGTTCGAAGCTCAGTCTCTGATTTTTGCGAAGCACCGAATAATGCCGGCTTCAGTTTCGGGTTATCGTCATGCCAATACCTTGTCGCCATCTTGTCCGCTGCACTATGGTGATGACAGGGTAGAGCGTGCCTGGCAGCAAGCCTGCAAGCTGATTGAGAAAGACATCAGCTTATTGGTGCTGGGTGAAACCGGGGTAGGTAAAGGCGAGTTTGTGAAACAGTTGCATCGTCACAGCTCAAGGCGGCATGCGCCACTGGTCGCCGTTAACTGCGGTGCGTTACCGCCCTCTTTAATTGAATCTGAATTATTCGGGTATGTGCCGGGTGCCTTTACCGGTGCAAGCCGCCAGGGACAGCAAGGACGCATACGGCAAGCGGATAAAGGGATATTGTTTCTGGATGAAATCGCAGACATGCCTTTAACGGCACAAACCCGTCTGCTGCATGTTTTGCAGGAAAAAGAAGTGATCCCGGTCGGTGCGAATCAGCCGGTAAGCGTGGATATCCGCATCATAGCTGCAACCCATAAAAACCTGGCAGAAGCGGTGGCACAAGGCCATTTTCGCGAGGATTTGTACTATCGGCTCAATGGCCTGATTCTGACCTTACCGGCTTTAAGGGAGCGGCAGGACAAAGCGGCACTGACGGAAGCCATTTTGCGGCAATACTGTGACACCGCTATGTCTGTCTGCCCGTTACTGGCAGCGCGGATGGCGAGTTACCATTGGCCCGGCAACATTCGCGAGCTGGATAATACGCTCAAAGTCGCGGCGGTGCTGGCAGAAGGCGAAGCCGAGTTAACACAGGCGCATTTGCCTCAGCATCTGGTGGCACAATTACCTGACGCCACGGTGAATGAATCCTCAGGTTCGGCCAGTAAACTTGAGGCCACCATTTCAGAAACCCTGCTGGATACCTATCGCGCGAACGACGGCAATATTTCCCGTACCGCGAAAGTGCTGGGGATCAGCCGCAATACTTTGTACCGGCGCTTACGAAAAATGGGTATGGCTTCGTAAAGGCGGCTCAGCCCTGAAAGCAAACAGCCCGGTCAATGACCGGGCTGTGGATTAATAACGATATTCAGATTCGTCAGGCGTTGGCCCGCTCGCCACTGATTTCTTCATCGCTGTCGAAAATGCTGTTGTCTGCTTGTCCCAGTACCCGGGATGTCACTGTACCGGCAGTCATCGAACCGCTGACATTGACCGCAGTACGGCCCATATCAATCAGAGGCTCAATGGAAATCAGCAGGCCAGCCAGTGCCACAGGCATATCCAGCGCAGACAGAACGATAATCGCAGCAAACGTTGCCCCGCCACCCACGCCGGCAATACCGAAGGAACTGATAGTGACGATCGCAATCAGGGTCATAATGAAGCCCGGATCCAGCGGATCAATGCCAAGGGTCGGGGCAATCATCACCGCCAGCATGGCCGGGTACAGACCGGCACAGCCGTTCTGACCCATAGTGGCACCGAAAGAGGCAGAGAAGTTAGACACGGCTTCACCGTTACCCAGTTTTTTCACCTGAGTCTCAATGTTCAGCGGCAGGGTACCTGCGCTGGAACGTGAGGTGAAGGCGAAAGTCAGTACCGGCAGGATTTTTTTCAGGAAGCGAACCGGGTTGACACCGACACCAGATACCAGAATCAGGTGCATCACCAGAATCAGCCCCAGGCCGACGTAGGAAGCCACCACGAAGTTGAGCAGATTGAGAATATCGCTGTAGTTAGAACCGGCAACGACTTTGGTCATCAGTGCCAGTACGCCATACGGTGTCAGAGCCAGCACCATGCGCACCAGAGTGCGAACAACTTCCTGTGCTACGTTGACAAAGGTTTCCAGGCTCTTGCCCAGCTCTGGCTGAGTGCGGATAACAGTCAGGCTGGCGACACCGATGAAGGCTGAGAAGATCACCACCGCAATGGTTGAGGTTGGACGGCTGCCTGCCAAATCGGCAAACGGATTACCCGGGAAGAAAGAAATAATCATGTCAGCCAGAGACAGGGTCTCTACCGAGGCCAGACGGGTCTGCAGTGCTTCACCACGGGCAATTTCACGCGCGCCCTGAACAATGCCTTCAGCACTCAGACCAAACAGATTGCTGACCAGAATACCTATCAGTGCAGACACGGCTGTGGTTGCCAGCAGGATACCAATGCTCAGGCCTGAAATTTTGCCCAGTGAGCCGGCATTCTTGACTTTGACGATAGCGGCGATAATCGACACCATGATCAAAGGCATCACAACCATTTTTAACAGGCTGACGTAGCCGGAACCGACAATACCCACGTACTTGAGCGTGCTTGCAATGGCTTCATGCCCGGCACCGTAAAAAAACTGCAGCGCCGCACCAAAAATGACACCCAGTCCCAGACCGGTAAATACCCGCTTAGACAGGGTTTGATCACTGTTTTGTTGTTTCACCAGAAAGGCAATCAGCAGTGCAAATACCGCCAGGTTCACGATTAGAAACATACTTCTCTCTATTCATAAGGTATCCAGCCTGCATAACATGTTGCGCAGAGCTGTCAAAAAATGTTTTCAGCATCATAGGGATTAAGCGGAATTTAAGGAATGTTTCCTAATTACTTTAACTATTCAAAAATCGAACATGTTAAAACCAAATGGAATATTGGTTAAGCTGCAACCTATTAAAGGATATTTATTGTGCAGTGACAGCCAGCAATGAGCTGGCTGTTGTATTGAAGGGTTTCAGGCGGCGGTATTTTCAGCGACAGGCTGCACCACATTGACAGGCGCGGCGCTGTCGGCCATGTCGCGAAGTTTTTGCCACCATTGGCCCAGCGTTTCATGCCAGAATCGCTCTGTTTGTTCCAGATACTGGGCTTTAGGTGCGTATTTCAGCCAGGGCTGGTGGATTTCATCACTGGCGAGATAATTCGTCGGGGCAGGAATCGGGCTCAAGCCCGCCTGGCTGAATTCGGCGATGGCGCGCGGCATATGGCTGGCTGAGGTCACAAGCACCAGGTTGCGTTTACCGACCACAGAAGCGGCCTGAAAGGCTTCTTCCCAGGTATCTTTTGCGGTTTCCAGCAGAAGGATATCCAGTTTATTCACCCCTAATGCGATGGCCACTTTTGCCATCATTCTGGCCTGACTGATTTCAGTGCCTCCGTCATAACCTGACAGGATGATTTTGGAACCGGGTGACAGATTATGGATACGTATGGCTTCAGCAAGGCGCATCAGCGAGGCGCGTGACAGCTCAGAGGTGATAGGCAGATCTTTGTCGACCACATGGCTGTTGCCTAACACCATGATGTAATCCACTGGCTGCCCGGACGGAATATAGCCTTTATACTGGCGTTCTAAAGGGGTCAGCAGGCTGCTGGAGACAGGCTGAAAGGCAACCAGGAAAATACCCAATAAGGAGACGGCCAGCATGTACCCGGCCAACTTATGCCGGCGGGTAAACCAGAGTATCATCAGCCCTGTGATGCCCACGATCAGCAGCAAAGGAAGGGGCATCAAAAAAGCTGACAAGATTTTTTTCAGTTCAAACATATCAGGTCGTCCGAAATTTCAGCAATTGAGCTTGAATACGCGCTCCAAGTCTTTATTACTCTAAAGCTTGTGACACAATAAGCATCTGACTAGGCCACTATCATAACGAAAACTGACGTGATCAGAGATCGAAATTTTGATGATTTAGCCCAAAAGTTCTCAGAAAACATCTACGGTACAGCAAAAGGGCTGATCCGTCAGACTGTCGTATGGCAAGATTTGGAGCAGATTTTACATACCCTTGACGCGACATCAGCACCGCAGGGCGCAGTATTGCATGTGCTGGATGCTGGCGGCGGAATGGGACAGTTGTCGCAATTAATTGCGAAACGTGGTCATAAAATCACTTTATGTGATCTTTCTGGAGAAATGCTGAAACTGGCAGGTGCGGAAATTGCCAAAAATGGCCTGCTTGAGCAATATCGACTCATACATTGTCCGGTGCAGCAGGTTGATCAATACCTGGATGAGCCGGTCGATTTGATTTTGTTCCATGCGGTAATGGAATGGCTGAGCGATCCGCGTGCAGCACTCGAACACCTGATGAAGCAGCTGAAACCGGGCGGGATAGTGTCCGTCATGTTTTATAACCATAATGGCTTGCTGTTTAAGAACCTTATTTGCGGTAATCTAACCCACGTAGAACAAGGGATGCCACACCGCAAACGATTCAAGCTTCAGCCCCAGTCGGCACAGACACCGGAAGAGGTGTATGCATGGCTCACGGAAGGCGGTTTTACCATTTTGGGTAAAACCGGAGTAAGGACTTTCCATGATTACATGCGTACCGACAGGGTGGGCGAGTACAGTCTTGAACAATTACTGGCGATGGAGCAGCGTCTTTGTCGTCAGGAACCGTATTTATCTTTAGGGCGGTATATCCATGTATACGCTCAGAAACCGTTGCAGTAAGAAACATAAAGCCGGTTGCAAGTAATAAATCTAACAAATAAGGACAACGGATGAGTGACCAATCCCAGACTGTTCCTGAGCTGGTGACCTGGGTGAAACAACATGAATTCGCCCTTAACCTGCCAACGGAAAGACTGGCATTTTTATTGGCGATTGCCGTGTTAAGCGGCGAGCGTCTGGATGAGGAACTGGGGGAAGGTGAACTGGTCGATGCGTTCAAAATCGTGAGCGATATGTTTGACCAGTCGAAAGACACCCTGGTTTTCCGCGCCAATAACGCAATCAACGAACTGGTGCGCCAGCGACTGATTTCCCGTTTTACCAGTGAGATGACAGAAGGGGCCAGTATTTACCGGCTCAGTCCGTTGGCACTGGGTATTGCCGATTACTACGCCCGTCATCGCGAATTCTCATCGATGAAGTTGTCGATTCAGTTGGCTATGGTGGCCGATGAGCTGACCAAAGCGGCGGTCGCTGCCCATGAAGGCGGCAATGAACAGCACTGGAAGATCAACGTCTATGCGGTACTGAAATATTCAGTGGCCGAGATTTTTGATCGTATCGATCTGAACCAGCGCACCATGGACGAGCAGCAGCAGCAGGTGAAAGAAGACATTGCTGAACTGCTGAATCAGGACTGGCGTGCAGCCATCACCAACTGTGAAAGCCTGCTGAATGAAACCTCCAGTACGCTGCGTGAGCTTCAGGATACTCTGCAAGCTGCCGGTGATCAGCTGCAAACCCAGCTGCTTGCCATTCAGGATGCGGTAAGCACAACCTCGGATCTTGAGCTGGAATATGTCGAAGGCATGGTGTACTCCCTGCAGGCAAAACTGGACCGGATCATCAACTGGGGCCAGCAGGCAATAGACTTGTGGATCGGCTACGACCGTCATGTGCATAAGTTTATCCGTACCGCCATTGATATGGACAAAAACCGTGCCTTCAGCCAGCGCTTGCGCCAGTCGGTCGCCGAGTTTTTCGATGCGCCATGGCAGCTCACTTACGCCGATGCTGACCGCCTGCTCGACATGCGCGATGAAGAACTGGTCCTGCGCGACGATGAAGTGACTGGCATAGTGCCGGAAACGCTTGAATTTGAAGAACTGAGCCAGGTCAATGATCAGCTCAGTGAAAGAATTGCTGAAATGCTGGATATCCATAAATCTCAGGGCACCGCCATTAATCTGGGCGCCTTGATCCGGGAATACCTGAGCCAGCATTCCCATGCACAACATTTTGATTTAGCTCGTATTATTGTCGATCAGGCCGTGAGGCTCGGTTATTCCGAGTCGGATTTCAGTGCGATTCAGCCTGATTGGGAACTGATCAACGACTACGGAGCCAAGGTACAAGCCAATGTCATTGACAAATATTGAAGAATTTATGCCAGAGAATCTGGCCAAAGCCATTGCCAACCCCTTGTTCCCGGCATTGGATAATGCACTGCGTTCGGGCCGCCATGTTTCCAGCGAAGATTTGGATAATCATGCTTTTTTGCTGGAATTTGAGCAGGACCTGATGCTGTTTTATAAGCGCTATAACGCTGAACTGGTCAGAGCCCCGGAAGGCTTCTTCTATCTGCGTCCCCGCTCCACCTCGCTGATTGGCCGCTCTGTGCTGTCTGAGCTGGATATGCTGGTAGGCAAAGTGCTGTGCTTCCTGTATCTGAGCCCTGAACGTCTGGCCCATGAGGGGATATTCACCAATCAGGAACTGTTTGATGAGCTTTTGTCGCTGGCCGATGAAAAGAAACTCATGAAGCTGGTGACCAACCGGGCGTCAGGCTCTGATCTGGATCGCGAAAAGTTGTTCGATAAAGTGAAAACCTCCCTGCGCCGTATGCGCCGTCTGGGTATGGTGATCATGCTGGGCGACAGCGGTAAATTCCGCATCAGTGAAGCGGTATTCCGCTTTGGTGCAGATGTGCGTAACAGTGATGATATTCGAGAAGCTCAGCTTCGCCTGATCCGTGACGGCGAAGCCATAGTGCATCAGCAATTGCCGACTCAATCCAGTTTGATTGAGGCAGAGCAACCGAACGACACTGCAAGTGATGAAGAAACCGAGCAAGAGGAACACGCCTGATGGAGCGCGGTAAGTACCAATCTCTGACCATGGTTAACTGGAACGGCTTCTTTGCCCGGACATTTGATATTGACCAACTGGTCACCACACTTTCCGGCGGTAATGGTGCGGGTAAATCCACCACCATGGCTGCGTTTATCACGTCTTTGATCCCGGATCAGAGCCTGCTGCACTTTCGTAATACCACTGAAGCGGGAAGTTCTAATGCCTCCCGTGATAAGGGATTACACGGCAAGCTCAAGCCTGGCGCCTGTTATTCTGCGCTCGATATCGTCAACTCCAAGAACCAGCGCATTATTTTTGCGGTGAAACTGCAGCAGGTTGCCGGCCGGGACAAGAAAGTCGACATCAAACCTTTCCTGATCCAAGGCTTACCGTCAGCGGTGAAACCGACGGATATTCTGGTGGAAACCCTGTCTGAGAACCAGGCACGAGTGCGACAGATCAATGAAGTGAAAGATGCCGTGTCTCAGTACGAAGGTGTGCAGTTTAAAACCTTCTCTTCTGTCACGGATTACCACACGCAGATGTTTGAATTCGGTGTCTTGCCGAAGAAGCTGCGCAACAGTACCGACAGGTCTAAGTTCTACCGCTTAATCGAAGCATCGCTGTACGGCGGTATTTCCAGTGCTATTACGCGCTCACTGCGCGATTACCTGCTGCCGCATAACTCAGGCGTGAAGAAAGCCTTCCAGGATATGGAAGCCGCGCTGCGTGAAAACCGCATGACGCTTGAAGCGATCAAAGTGACCCAGAGCGATCGTGATCTGTTTAAACACCTGATCACTGAAGCGACCAATTATGTGGCGGCCGACTACATGCGCCATGCCAATGAGCGCCGCATCAAGCTGGAACAGACACTTGGCCTGCGCAGCGAATTGCTGGGCTCACGCCAGACGCTGATTGATCAACAGCAGGTGTTCGGCAATATGTCGCAAGAGCTTGACGAGCTGAAAGACAACGAGAGTGCGCTGGAGCAGGATCATCAGGCGGCGTCGGATCACCTGCAACTGGTTCAGACAGCCGTTCGTCAGCAGGAAAAAATAGAGCGTTACCGTGATGATCTTCTCGAGCTGACTGAGCGTCTTGAAGAGCAGGTCATGATTGTTGAAGAAGCGGCCGAGCAACTGGCACTGGCGGAAGAACAGGCCATGCTCAGTGAAGACGAGGTCGACAGCCTGAAATCTCAGCTGGCTGATTATCAGCAGGCACTGGATGCACAGCAAACCCGTGCCTTACAGTACCAGCAAGCCGTGCAGGCGCTGGAAAAGGCCCGTCAGATTTCGGCCGATGACACGGTGGATCAGGAAAATGCCGCTGAACTGCTGTCCGGTCTGAAACAGCAGCAAGACAGTAAAACCACGGCATTGCTGGCACTCAAACACAAGCTGGATATGTCTGCAGCCGCGGCGCAGCAATTTGAGCGCGGTCTGCAGCTGGTGGTGACCATTGCCGGTGCTGTTGATCGTGCCTCGGCAGGTAAAAAAGCCCGTGAATTACTGGCCACAGGCCGTGAGTTACGGATGATTGCTCAGCGCAGTGAACAGCTGAGTGCGCAGTATCGCGATCTGGAGCGCAGCATGCGTCACCAGCGTCAGGCCCAGGAACTGGCAGACACTTACGCTAAACGTTTTGCCGTTGAGATTGATGGCGAACTGGCGCTGGCTGAAGAGCAGGCCCGTCATGAAGCGACCTTAGAGAGCCTGGAGCAGAATCAGTCTGATCTGGTGGAAAAACGCAGTGAACTGCGCCGCCAGGAACAGCAGCTGGCGAAAGACATCAGCCTGCAGGAAGGCAAAGCACCGACCTGGATTGCTGCCAGTGATGCGCTGGAAAAACTGGCAGAACAATCTGGCCAGGATCTGTACGACAGCCAGGCGGTGATGACGGCCATGCACCAGACGCTGGAGTCTGAGCGTGACGCCATTCATGCCAGAGACAAGCTGGCGGTGCGCAAGCAAAATGTAGAAAATGAAATCGAACGTCTGGCCTTGCCGGGCGGCAGCGATGATTCCCGTTTGCGTGTGATTGCCGATGTGCTGGGCGGCACCTTACTGTCTGAGATTTACGACGACATCACGATTGATGATGCGCCGTATTTCAGTGCCATGTACGGTCCTGCACGCCATGCCATCGTGGTGCAGGATATTGCGTCTGTCCGCGAGAAACTCTCCGGGCTGGATGATTGCCCGGACGATCTGTATATCATCGAAGGTGAAGCGGACTCGTTTGATGACAGCAGTTTTGTTGTCGACGAACTGGAAGGCGCAGTGTGCGTTCAGCTAAACAAGCAGCAGCTGCGTTATTCCCGTTTCCCGAAAGTACCACTGTTTGGCCGGGCCGCCCGCGAGCAGCGTCTGGCGATTTTACGCGAAGAGCGTGATCAGATTGTTGAGGATCACGCCAAGGCATCTTTTGATGCGCAGAAACTTCAGCGTTTGTACCAGAGCTTCAATGCCTTTGTCGCCAGCCATCTGGCAATTGCGTTTGATGCCGATCCGGAAGAAGCAATTCGCATTGCGCGTGAAAAACGCAATCAGATTCAGCGTCAGTTAAATGATACCGAAGCCACCGAGCAGCAGCAGCGCAGCCAGCTTACCGCAGCACGTGAAGGGTTATCGCTGTTATCTAAACTGCAGCCGGTCGTGGCCTTATTAGAAGATGAGACGATTGCCGCCCGTCTTGAAGAGGTGGAGCAGCAGCTTGCCCAGATTGACGAAGCACGCCATTACCTTGAACGTCACGGCAAGGCACTGGAAGAGCTGGAAACTCTGGTGTCGGCACTGGATACCGACCCTGAGCGGTTTGATGCCATGCAGGCCGAGTATCAGGATGCGGATCAGGCCCTTCAGCTCCTGAAAAGCCAGATTTTTGCCCTGGCTGATCTGGTTGAACGTCGCCACCATTTTGGTTATGCCGATGCGGTTGAGCTGCTGAGCAAGAGCTCTGAGCTCAACGAGCAACTGAAAACCAAACTGGAAACGGCGGAACGCGAACGTGCCCGTCACCGTGAGAGCCTGAAACAGGCACAGACTCAGAGCAACCAGTACAACCAGTTGCTGGCGTCGCTGAAAAGTTCACATCAGGCCAAGCAGGAAACCGTACAGGAATTTGAACGTGAGCTGCAGGAACTGGGTGTCCGCGCCGATCTAGAAGCAGAAGAACGCGCACGCCTGCGTCGTGATGAGCTTCATGAGCGTCTGCATAGTTCCCGTAATCGCCGCAGCGAGCTGGAAAAAGCGACCACATCACTGGATATGGAAATGCGCAATCTGGTGAAGCGCCTGCGCAAGGTAGAAAAAGACTATATCGACTTACGTACCCTGGTGGTGAACACCAAAGCGGGTTGGTGTGCCGTGCTGCGTCTGGCACGGGAAAGTGATGTTGAACGTCGTCTGCATCGCCGTGAAATGGCCTACATGACGGCCGACGAACTGCGTTCTCTGTCAGATAAAGCCCTGGGCGCACTGCGCCTGGCTGTGGCCGATAATGAAACGCTGCGGGATGCACTGCGTGCTTCTGAAGACGTCTCCCGTCCGGAGCGAAAAGTCCTGTTCTACATTGCCGTGTACCAGCATCTGCGTGAGCGGATTCGTCACGATATCATCCGTACCGACGATCCGGTTGAGGCCATCGAAGAGATGGAAGTCGAACTGGCCCGTCTGACAGAAGAGCTGACGGCGCGTGAAAAGCGTCTGGCTATCAGCTCAGACAGTGTGGCGAATATCATCCGCAAGACCATAATGCGCGAGCAAAACCGCATCAAGATGCTGAACCAGGGTCTGCAGAACATCAGCTTTGGTCAGGTGAAAGGGGTGCGCCTGAATGTTAACGTGCGCGAAACCCATGAATCTTTGCTGACGGGTCTTGCCGATCAGCAGGATCAGCATCAGGATTTGTTCGGCAATAATCGTCTGACCTTCTCTGAAGCCATTGCCAAGTTGTTCCAGCGACTGAATCCGCATATTGACATGGGTCAGCGTTCACCGCAAACCCTGGGTGAGGAACTGCTGGACTACCGGAACTATCTGGAACTCAGCATTGAAGTGAACCGTGGTACAGATGGCTGGCTGCAGGCGGAATCGGGCGCATTGTCAACCGGTGAGGCCATTGGTACAGGTCAGGCTATCTTGCTGATGGTTGTGCAGAGCTGGGAAGAAGAAGCCCGCCGTCTGCGCGGTAAAGACATTATTCCATGCCGTCTGCTGTTCCTGGATGAGGCCGCGCGACTGGATGCCAAGTCTATCGCTACCCTGTTCGAGCTGTGTGATCGTCTGGACATGCAGCTGCTGATTGCCGCACCAGAGAATATCAGCCCGGAGAAGGGCACCACCTACAAGCTGGTGCGTAAGATCTTTAAAGATCGGGAACACGTGCATGTGGTGGGTTTGCGTGGTTTTGGCCAGGAACCGAAAGGTGAGCCGGAACCGGGCAGACAACTCGAGTTAGACCCGGCGTAAAACCGGCGAAAACAAAAACCAGCATGGAAACATGCTGGTTTTTTTATTGAGTCAGGTGCGTACAGTATTTGTAATGGATGTCTGAGTGGGCGCAGTAGTGGCGGACAGTCAAGCAACCAGAAACTTATATCCCAGAGAGCACATCAGAATCGTGAGCGATAATGACAGGGTTCTGCGCACCATAGTTGGCCCGTATTTCATAGCGGACACGCTTCCCAGGTGGTTACCGAGCAGATTCATTACCACTAAAGGTACGGCGAGAAGGTACAGCACGTTCCCAGAGACCACGAAAGCGATCAAGGCACCGGTATTTGACGAAAAGTTAAACAGCTTAGAGGTGGCAGAAGCGGACACTAAGTCAAACCGCAACATGTAGTGCAGTGCAATAATAAGAAAACTACCTGTCCCCGGACCGAAAAAGCCATCATAGAAGCCAATCACGAAGACGGCACTCGGCACACCGAATATTATGACGGCAGGATTTACCTTTTCATCAGTATCGCCTTTCTCTTTTTTAGGGATAAAAGAGAGAACGATACCGACAGGTAACATTGCGAGTATGATTTTGCCAATGGTGTCTGGGTCAAAATACAGAATGGCCTGTGCTCCGGCATAGGCTCCAATTAGCCCTGCAGGTATACCCGTAGCCACTGCGGTCCAGATAACTTTCTTGTTTTGTACAAAGTTACGGATCGCTGCAATAGTACCCAGCGTGCTGACAATTTTTTCTTGGCCGAGAGCAACCTGCGGAGGGAGCCCTGCAAGTATGAAAGAGGGCACAAGTATCAACCCGCCGCCACCAGCCACACTGTCAATAAAGCCAGCGGCTAATGCTGAGATCATAAGGGCTGAAATAACCCATAGCGACAGGTCATTAATCATAAAATCCATAAGTCATTCCTTTTACGCGATCAGTGCAGGCTTTTGTGAATTGGCGTAAGACCGGATCAATACAGAAGTATCCATACGGCCAAGTCCTTGTTGTATTAATTGCTGATAACGTTGATTGACATCCAGTGTCATTGGTAGCGTAAGGCCATGATTTTCAGCTTCATTCAGACAAATAAGTAAATCTTTGCGCATCCAGTCAATGGCAAAACCAAAGTCAAATTGATCTGAGGACATTGTGACAGCCCGGTTTGCCATCTGCCATGAACCGGCAGCACCATGAGTGAGCGCAGAAGTTACTTGTTCAATATTAAGCTGAGATTTTTCTGCCAGCAGTAGGGCCTCGCTGAGTCCTTGTAAAATACCTGCAATGCAGATCTGGTTAACCATTTTGCAGCGCTGCCCCTGACCGTGACCACCCAGCAACACTGAGTGTTTAGAGTAAGCACTGATCACCTCAGTAATGTGATTGTAAGTGGACTGTTCACCACCACACATAACTGTTAACGTGCCATTTTCTGCGCCAGCCTGACCACCAGAAACCGGAGCATCAATGAAATGTATCCCTTTATTTTTGCAGGCGTTAGCAAGCTCAATGGCTAACACGGCGGAAGTTGTGGTGTGATCAACGACAATACTGCCTGGTTTCAGTGAGGAGAGCACACCCGTTTCGCCGTAGATTACACTTCTGACATCATCATCATTGCCTACGCAAATGAATACGATATCACTGAAGCGAGCGGCTTCCTGAGGTGTTGAGGCGGATTTCCCGTTGAACGTTTTAGTCCACTTCTCTGCTTTACTGGATGTTCGGTTATATACAGTGACTTGGTGTCCTGAATCAGACAGGTGTCCTGCCATCGGATATCCCATAACACCTAGGCCAATGAATGCAATTTTTTTTCCTTTCATTTTAATCTCCTAATCTTTACCGATGTGGTTATCTGTTGAGTTGACTGGAACGATTCTTTCTAAAGAGCTCATTCCAAATAGCCGGATAAGCCAACGGTCAGTACCATCATCTCGTGGTAGGAAACCTTCCCTGCTGTGCATTAGCCTCTGATTTTTAATCATTAGAAAATCACCTGGTTGATACAAAATTGAGTTTTTCATTTCAGGTGCTTGAAGTTTTGCTTCGAACATTACCAGTGCAGCAGCAGCTTCTTTAGTGAGTGGTGTTGTATTCTCTTTGTCGTATCTGCAATAAGCTTGATTTGATTTAGAGTAAACAATGAGTGGCAACACCGAAGAGGTATTTTGTGAAAATGAATCTGGGCGGCTTATTTCAAAATGTGGTTTTGTAAGTTGTTTTACCACGCCAGAGCTCAGTTGGCTTAGAACATCATCAAGTAGAATGAAATTAGACCTAACACGGAGATCAGTTCTAATTGCCATCAATGATAAGAATTCTGGACAACCACTTTTATCGGAAATTTTCTCGCAACTTAAGGGAAGATCTGGGTTATCGACATGATGTCCAAAGGTATGCAATGAACCATGTGATGATTTGTCATTTCTGCTATTTAGCGAAGGAACGACATGTCTAAATAGAAATCCATTATTTTCGTTTTGGAACGAAATTGGCTCAATTCCTGCCAGATGATATATGCCAATATTAATTGCACTAATTATTGGAAGCTTTGATGGTTCAACATAACCTTGGTAAGGAGTAGGAGCTAAATTTTCATCGAGTGGTAATCCTCTGATTATTAATGCATTTGAATCATTACAATCTTTGAATGATTGGATTTGGTTAGCTATATCATTGGGTAAGCATGATTTGACCATATGACCTAACCAAGTTTTGGTATTGAGCCATGATTGATCATCCGTTAAACGTAATCCGGAAAACGCGATTTTAAGTCTTCTTGTTGACTCATAAGGAATGAAAAGCTCTTTAATGCTTTCAATATCTTGATAATGCGACTCAATTTCTAGCATTCAATTTCTCCAATTAACTGTTGTGTTATCTGTTGCATAAACTAATTTAATTAACTTTAATGACATATGTCAATATGTAATTTGAATTTTCCCAATTTACCATTACACTAGGCACCTTATAGATTGAGTTGTCCTTGCATGGAGTTTTGGTGTGAGTGAAACCAAATTCAGGCATATTGCCAGTGCCATAGAATCAAGAATCGGAAGTGGCCAATATCCACCTAATTCAAGGCTGCCAACTCACCGGGAGTTAGCGGAAGAGCTGGATACAACACCAGCGACAGTCGCTAAGGCTTATAAGATGCTCGCTGAGAAAGATTGCGTAGAATCCTTTGTCGGGCGGGGGACTTTTGTAAAGGGCAAAACGGCATTGGGGCAGGTCATACAGGCTCCTGAGCACGAAGAGTGTTTTAACTTTTCTCTTCTCCAGCCTTGCCTGAGTCAAAGTGTACCTGTGCTACAGGAAGCCTTCACGAATGCGTCGAGATTATTCAGCGCTGACCTGATTGGTTATTCAGAGTTTTCGGGCCATAAGGTACATCGGGAATCAGGCGTAAAGTGGGCGGCCCGATTTGGGCTTGAAAAGGGTACACCTGAGAATACCTTGCTGGTCGATGGTGCCCAGCACGCTTTATCTCTGCTCATCATCGCTTTGACCAAACCTGGCGATACTATTGCTGTTGAAACCCTGACATACCCAGGTATTTTGGCCATTGGCAGCTTGTTAGGCAGGCGAGTAGTCGGCATAGCGCTGGATAATCATGGTATGTGCCCTGAAAGCCTGGCGGCTGTGATTAGGGAAGATAAGCCAAAGTTGGTGATTGTCATCCCTTCACATCAGAATCCAACTGGGATAACAATGCCTTACGAAAGGCGAAAGCAGATTGCAGAGGTCATTGCCGGATCTGACGTGTGGCTAATTGAAGACGATATCTATGGCTTCCTTAACACAGAGGCTATACCTGCAATTTGCAATGTCATTCCTGAGCAATGCTTTCATATTACTAGCTTGTCAAAGGCAATCAGTCCTGCGTTACGTTGTGGCTTCATTAAAGTCCCTGATAGCCAAGTCACTATGATTAATGCTCATATACGAGCCAATATCTGGCTGTCTTCACCACTTAATTACATTGCAGCCTCTGAGATGATTGCCAGCGGCAGTGCTTTTAGCCTTGCCAGTCAGCAACAACACATTGCCATACACAGACAGAGTATTGCTAAGTCGATATTGAGCACGTCATTCAGAGAAAGTGAAGGTTATCACATCTGGCTACCATTACCCGAAGGCTGGCGCTCGGACCGGTTTGTCATGGAAGCAAAGAATCGCGATGTAATAGTGAGTAGCGGCAGTTACTTTTGCCCCGATGCGCACGAGTCCGGGCATGTGCGGTTATCGTTGATGTCAGTGTCAACGGATCAGAGACTGGAGCAAGGGTTACATAAACTGAATGTGTTACTCCAGTCAGAAATGAACACAATGTTCCCTTTTTAGCCTATCTTTATCCTGTTCTCTCCAGCCCTCTGACATGAGGGCTTTTGTTTAAAGCGTTGTCTGAGCGATCTCTTCGCCTCTTTTTATCCTGCTTTTGCATCATCATGCGGTCAGTTTTGTCTTGTTCCTAAGACCTGTTTCTCAATCGTTAGTGTCACAGTCGATAGCGCTTTGGGGCTCGGTAGAGTGCCTAGAATTTTAGTGTTGGAGTCGGCCATCTGACTAACCACTCAATGCATGTTTCAGGCGTGGCGGCCGGGTTGGGTGAATAGTGAATAACGAATGAATAAGTTTTGTCGTAGGGGTGATGACATGAAAAGTATAATTCTATTAATGCTCGCCATGATGGCAGTGGCGGGTTGTAGTGATTCAGACAGTGCGGATACGGCTGCGAATACACCATTAGATTCAGATGGTCAGCAGGAAGTGCCCGTGACTATTGAAGTCCCTGAAAACCCGGGTACGGACCCTGGTGATCCCGGCGGTCCGGGTAATCCTGGTGACGGTTATGACGGCCCGCGCAAAGTGTGTCTGGCCATTACGGGTCTGGAAATTAAAGGCAGTGCCGGCAACATTATTGAATACACCAATGAAGTGATTGAAGAGGCGCTGAAGTCAGATCCTGATTGTGTGCCACCATCAGAAATCATTAGTGATGCGCTGCCAGAAGGCATGGTGCTGATTGATTTACTTCACATGAGTAATGATTTGGCCTATCTGCTCAAAGGTGTGGGCCTGCCTGTTGATGACTATGTCAGTGTGACCCTGAATATTAACGACCAGGGTAGTTACGGTGGCGGTTATGATGTCGATCTGGATGGCGATATTGATATCAGTACCGGTAGTCCTTACTCCTATGTTCAGGAATATGATGGTGACTATAAGAAAATTGATCTGGGCGGTAAGCTGGAATTTGCCGGCTTTAACCTGAAAGACAAATATGGTTACCCACAAACCTATTCCATGATGATTGACCCATACAGCGCCTTTGATATGCAGGATAACGGTGCTTACGGACTCTCTGGCAAAGGGATGTGGCTGGTCAATAAACTGGATGCTATCGATGTCGTGGGTGAGATCCTGGATTCGGCTTGCGTGCAGGACAGCCTGAAACTGATTTATCTGTTTAAATCTGATTCCGATGGTCCAAGCTCAGGTGATCCTGATTACGTGACCACTGCAAGTCAGGATGATAACGGGGGTTATTCTTACGGTATGGCCAGTATTCCGAAAGGATACTACGACTTCGAAATTATGTGCGATGTCGATGAGGCTATCCCTGAGTTCTCCGGTTACGGCAGCTACGATGTTGAAGTGACAGATAACGCAGACGGTAACTATGACATCTACTGAGTTACCGGGTTGATGTAAGCACAACCGGTCGACGTTGTTCGGCCGGTTTCTTTTTGTCACAAGCTTGAATTCCTGCTGAACAGCTAGTCGATAATGCTGAAAATGCGGTTTTTTAGCTTTTTACACAAGATCAATATCTCATTTTTGCGCAAAAATAATCTTAGTGTGTTCATAACAACTCTTTGATTCCCGTCCTGTTTATAAATAATGTCGATGTTTTTAGTCGCGATTGCCCAGATAGGTCTGGTTGTTTTTTGACCTTCCATTCATTAAAGTTCTCCCCATTGCGTGTACAGGAACCAAAGAGAAATAACTATGACTTTCAGTGGCAAATTGCTTTCACCGGCGTTGAATGGACTCACACTACTTAAACAGATTGCACTCAGTTCAGTGTTTGGTGTTGCTGTGATGGCGTATGGTACACATCCGGTTCAGGCGTCTGTGACCACAAAGCCGACCAATCACCTGAAATCGACACTTAAATACGTAGAGCTTGAAGCGGAAGCGGGTGATAAGAATATGCAGCTTTTCCTGGGCCGGGCATATCTGGAAGGGAATAGCGGTATTGAGGCCGATCCACTGAAAGGGCTTTACTGGCTGGAAAAAGCGGCGGTAGATATGCCTGAAGTGAAAACGATGATTGGCGATCTGTTCAAAAAAGGTCAACTGCTGCCACAGAATAATGAGCTGGCGATCAACTGGTACAGCAAGGCGGCCAACGAGGGGGATGTTCCTGCTATGGTCGAGCTGGGTAATTATTATGCCTCCGGTGCTGAAGGTAAGGTGAACTGCGGTAAAGCGATTCACTGGTTTACTCAGGCGTCGAACGGCGGCTCACTGGATTCAAAACGTAACCTGGTCTGGTTATACGCAACCTGCTCAGATGAAGAAGCACGCGACGGTCATTTAGCGCTGAAGCTGGCGAAACAGCTCGTCAAAAAGTCTGAGGCAGATGCGGGTGATTATGACAATCTCGCAGCCGCTTATGCTGCCTGCGGTCAATTTAACCAGGCGGTCAGGGCGCAGGAAATTGCGCTTGAGAAATTAGAGCAGGATGCAGAAGCGCAACGCATTGCGAAGTTTACTCAGCGCTTAAGGCTCTATCAGCAAAACCAGACGATTTACAGCGCTTCATTGTAATACCCTTTTCGCATAACAACACCTGAACGGTTATTTCTTCTCCTGTTATGCACTAAAGCCTTCACCTTGTTGTGAAGGCTTTCTTTTGTCCTATTTCAAATACAGATTTTTACATCAACTGGCAGTATTTTGCCGATAATTAATACATAGCTGTGTTTTTCGTAATGGGCGATGTTGTGATACCTCCCGAACGTGATATTTCCGATATTGTAAGTAGTGACATTCTGGATTTCTCATCCGGCAACAACCGGCTCAATGCTGTGGGTGGTGACGCGGGTATTCGTAAACTGGCCGACGCCTTTTGTCAGTGTATGGAAACGCAGCCCGAACTGGCGGTAATACGGGCCAGATATCCGGATGACCTCACAGACTTTCGTGAAACGCTGGCGACTTTTCTGCTGACCTGGATACGGGGTGAAGTACCGCTGTACACTAAATCGAATGGTCGGCGTTACCTGAATACTAACCGGCGGCGGGTGCGCCTGAACAGCGCCGAGAAAGACGCATGGCTTCGCTGTATGCAACAGGCACTGGATACTCAGCCCCTGAGTGAAGTGTTTAAGCGGTACATCATGGTGCAGTTAACCTTGTCGGCTGAAATGACGCGAAAGGCCTGAAACTGACATTAACCATGTCGGTTTTTTTTACATCTTTTATTTTCTTGCCATTTTTTCCGTTTTAAAACATGTGCTTAATATGTGGTCTCATACTTGCTTTGTATTTACTGACTCATGTAGTAGAGAGGGGCAGGGGATGAAGTTATTAAGTGGTTTAACATTGACTGTGCTGTGCAGCTTTTGTGCTTCAGTCAATGCTGTTGAAATCAATTTAGCGGCACCGGGTGTTGACCAGTCGGTACTGACGATGGGCAACCAAGGTGACAGTTATGTTGCCGTTTATCAGCAAGCCGGGGCCGGGTCGGGTAATCTGGGATCTTTCCTTCGTGTTCAGGAAGGAGGAAATGGTAACGGGAACGGGAATAGTAATGGGGATGGAAACGGCATACAGGAAGGCTTTAATACCAGTACGACAGATCCTTATATGATGGATCAGCATCCGTCGGGTAATTTTACCCGGGATGTCACCTTCTCTGAATTGCAGTCGCTGGATGGTTTCTATGCCTTTATTCTCGATGCTAATGAAACCGGGAATAATAATGAAATTGTACTGACGAACCTGATGCTGTTCTCAACAAGTGTGGCCAGCCAGAATGTGGATGATATTGCGAACTTGCAGAGTAGTACTTTGCTCTGGAGTCTGGACTGGGATGACAATGGGGCTTTTCAGGATAACTCTGTGCGTCTGGATACCAGCAAGAATAACAACGGCCCGGGTGGTAGCGGGGCGACGGATTTAGTGTTCTTAATCAATGAGAATTACTTCGCCAATATTCCCGCTGGTCAGAACAATTTCGTTCTCTACTCCAGCTTCTCTGAGTTTGATTCAGGCTTTGAAGAGTGGGCACATGACCAGGTGGCGTTTGATCCGGATGGCGGCGATCCGC
The DNA here is from genome assembly GCF_000425165.1 of Photobacterium halotolerans DSM 18316. GTDB lineage: Bacteria > Pseudomonadota > Gammaproteobacteria > Enterobacterales > Vibrionaceae > Photobacterium > Photobacterium halotolerans. The sequence goes on along the minus strand of NZ_KE384321.1, from coordinate 116,117 downwards.
CAACACCTGTATCAGAGCCGGGCAGTTTAGCATTACTTGGCCTCGGCTTATTAGGCTTATTAAGAAGCCAACGCAGACGACGCATTACGCAATCATGAACTGATGCCAATAAAGCCAGAAAGGGAGTAGCCACTCCCTTTCTTCATGAAACCGATCCTTTCAGCCAATCCTGCGGGGACTTCAGTAAGTCTTCCAGCGCCTGAATAGCAGCATCTACCCATTCCTGTAAGTTTTCAGCTTGTGATAAACGAGCACTAAGCTCAGAGCGCTGAATCTTGATATACATAAGCTTCTACCTCCACGTTAAGTGTAGATCGGCTGTGCCGGGTACTGCTCGTCTAAAGGGACAGACACAGAGAGTGTTTAACTGTTATCAATTCCATTATGGAATCAATTGATATCTCAGCTTTCGCTGTTAACGGGTTCTGAGTGGTGTTAATTTTTCCGGCCATGGGGACTGATCCCCATCGTTTTCAGGAAGAAGTATGGACATCTCTTTAGACATTCTCGCGATTTTATTCTTCGTGGCCGGTCTGGCTGCTTTTATTGATGCGATTGCGGGTGGCGGCGGGCTGCTGACCGTGCCTGCGTTACTGGCAGCTGGTGTGCCGCCGACACAGGCGCTGGCGACCAATAAACTGCAAAGCTCCTTTGGCAGTTTTTCGGCTACCTATTATTTTGTGCGTAACGGCCTGGTCGATCTCAGGCAAATGGTGCTGGCAATAATCTGTACGTTTGTCGGTTCAGCCGTGGGTGCGGAACTGGTGCAAGTGATTGATGCCGGGCTGTTGACGACTATGATTCCTGCCTTGCTGATTGTCATTTCTCTGTATTTTCTGTTCGCGCCCCAGGCCAGTATTCATGGCGGGAAAGCTAAGATTTCTGACGGGCTTTTTGCCTTTACTGTCGGCACCAGCATTGGTTTTTATGATGGCTTTTTCGGGCCGGGGACCGGCTCATTGTTTACCATTTGCTTTGTCACTTTGGCCGGTCTGGGCATAGTGGAAGCGACAGCCCGTACCAAAGTACTGAACTTCACCTCCAATATTGCCGCGCTGATGTTCTTTATCATGGCAGGTCTGCCGGTATGGGAGATTGGCCTGGTGATGGCGGTAGGCGGATTTATCGGCGCCAGAATCGGCGCCAAAGTGGTGATCAGTAACGGACGAAAACTCATCCGTCCTATGGTGGTGATCATGTCGATGCTGATGGCAATAAAGCTGCTGTGGGAACAAAATCCGCAATGGTTTCAATAAGGTGCTTCACGCGTTCTGAGCGGTAGCTGTGCTGGCGGTAGCAAAGGTAAATGGGCCGGACAAAGCCGTCAAGAAACGCGAAATGCTGGCAGTGCTGCTCTTTGATTGCCAGTGTTTTCACCACAGAAAGCGGCACCAGCGCAGGGGCTGCGCCGCCCAGCGCCAGTTTGGCGGCTGCGGTGTAAGAGTCCATTTCCATCAAAGGGCGGATCCCCGCCTGCTGCAATAATCCCGCCTGATAGGCATTGGCCGGATTGCTGAGATCATTGGTCAGCAGGCACTCTGGTGCCTCCGCCAGCGGCTGATTAAAGACCAGAGTAAAAGGCTCATCAAATAAATGCCTTGCCTGAAGCCCGTGATGGGCGGGCAGATGACCGGCACAAAACCCGACGGTTGCATCACCGGCCTGTACTCGCTCAACAATGACAGGGGTGTGGTGGGTATTGAGCACGATATGAGGATCCTCTCTCAGAAAGCGCCCCATCAGGGCGGCCAGATAACCCGCCACCAGGGTTTCTGAACAGGCCAGAATAATCGGACTATGATCCCGGATAGCCTGTTGATCAAAGATCTGGCCTTTTAATTCATTGAAACCGGGGCCGACCTGCGCCACCAGTGCCTGTGCATCCGGGGTTAATTTGATATTCCGGCCATCAGGCACAATCAGCTTCTTGCCTAACCGTTGTTCCAGCCTGGCGATACGTTTACTGACAGCACTCTGGCTGATGTACAAACGGCTGCCGGCACGGCTCATGGTGCCTTCTTTTGCTAGTACCAGTAATGTTTCCACACCTTCAAGCAGCACAAATAGTTCCTGGTGCATTATTGATGAATAGTTGGAATGGATGATAGCAAAGCCAGCAAGACGAGGCGATGGTCGGGCGGGGAAATAACAGATAAACCGCCAGTAAAACTGCCCGGCGGGTTATCAGAAAGGGAGTTTAGTGATGACCTGAGGTGTCGTCGGGATGCGTCTGCGTAATACTGCCTACTTCCAGCATAGGCGCCACATCCAGGTGTTCGGCATTCATCATGGAAGAGATGCGTTGTACCGACGACAGCAGCAGCGACTGTTCCCATTCGTCTAACTGCTGAAAACGGGAGACAAAACTTTCCTGCAAAGGCAGCGGGGCTTTATCCAGATTCGCCAAGCCTTCGGTGGTGAGATGCGCGTGCACTTTTCGTTTATCCAGCTTGCTTCTTTCCCTGACGACAAGGCCACGTTTTTCCAGTCGGTCAAGAATCGTGGTTGCTGTTGCCTGACTCATATTGGTGTTGCTGGAAAGCTGGCGAATAGTCACTTCACCTGAATCGCGTATGGCTTTCATCAGTACCAGCTGCGGTCCGGTCAGACCGGTTGATTTGTTCAGTTGTCTTGAATGCAGGTCGATCGCTCGGATTATTTGTCGCAGGGCGATGAGGACTTCTTCATGTTTGTCCATGTTGCTCTCCCACCTTGTTGCCGCACGGAACATCAGGTGATGGATTGTTGCGTGATAGAAACGGCAAAAGCACTTATTGATTCAGGTTGTCTGAGTAGTCAGCTGACGTGATGGCTTGTCTTTTTCAGCCAGACTTTCAGTAAAGCCAAAATTCTAGCACGCCAGTTAATAAGCCAGCTATCAAAAATGCTGTAAAAACCATGATTTGCTCGATTTTTCAGCTTCTGACATCAGGAAGCTGCGACGAACAACTTCGGTCATTCCTGATAACCAGACTGGCTGTGGATTCTTGCTGATAATTTCTATTGTAGATTAGCGGAATAGTTATCGGACCCGCACGGAAACAGAAAAGGAGCAGTGGACAGTCCTGAGGCTCGCTGATGAATATGGCGAAACCTTGACCACAAAATATCGCATTTATTTGTCTGTACGGATTTTGGTCACTGTTTTTCAAATTGTTTCTGATTGTTACTTGTTATTGTATTGGTCGTGAATAATAATGATTCTCAATATAAGCCTGATTGTTTTTAATATCACCAAGGACGATACGCCAAGATGAAGAAGACTTTTTCCCTTTCGCTGCTGGCCGCTTCTGTCGTGGTCTCCGCTTCCGCGCATGCTGCTGTTTCAAAGCAAGAGGTGGTCAGCCATTACGCAGATATTGCTTTTAATGTTTTCAGTGATGCCCGGACAACGGCACACAATCTGGACAAAGCCATTGATGCTTTGATTGCTGCTCCTTCTGAAAAGACGCTGGCTGAGGCCAAAGAGGCCTGGAAACTGGCTCGTATCCCTTATCAGCAATCGGAAGTGTTTCGTTTTGGTAACCCGGTTGTCGACGACTGGGAAGGCCAGCTGAATGCCTGGCCTTTGGATGAAGGTCTGATCGATTATGTTGCCCAGAGTTATCACCATGAGCTGGGTAATGACGGTGCCACGGCCAATATCATCGCAAATGAAACAATTCAGGTGGGTAACGCAACGATCAATGCGGTGCAAATTACGCCTGAGTTACTGGCGGATATGAATGAAGTCGGTGGTTCGGAAGCCAACGTCGCAACCGGTTATCACGCCATTGAGTTCCTGCTGTGGGGCCAGGATTTGAACGGTACCTCTGCTGGCGCCGGTGAGCGTGCCTATACCGATTTTGCCAATGGTGAAGCTTGTACTAACGGTCATTGTGATCGTCGCCGTGCTTACCTGAAAGCAGCATCTGAGCTGCTGCTGACGGATCTGGACTGGATGGCCAAGCAATGGTCTGCAACCGAGAAAGGCAATTACCGCAGCGAGTTGCTGGCGGATTCAGCGGATAACGGCTTGCGTAAAATGCTGTTCGGCATGGGATCACTGTCGCTGGGTGAGCTGGCCGGTGAGCGTATGAAAGTGGCGCTGGAAGCCAACTCGACCGAAGATGAGCATGACTGTTTTTCAGACAATACCCATAACTCACATTTCTACAATGAGCAGGGCATTTATAACGTTTATACCGGTACTTATAAGCGTGTCGATGGCAGCACACTGACTGGTCCGGGTATCCACGATCTGGTGGCGGAGCAAGATCAGCAAGCAGCCAAAGCTATTCATACTGAATTCGATAATGCACGTTCACAGGTTTATACCCTGGTTGAGTCGGCAGAAAAGAATAATCAGCATTTTGATCAGCTGATTGCGGCCGGTAACAAAGCCGGTAACAAGCTGGTCAATGACGCCATTATGGCGCTGGTGAAACAAACGGCGGAAATCGAGCGCGCTGCCGGTATTCTGGGTGTCACAAACCTGAATCCGGATACTGCTGATCATCAGTTTTAAACTGTGATGGTATGAATCAATAAAAACAAAAATAAGGGCTCAGATGAGCCCTTTTGCCGTCATAACGGGTTATTTGAAGCCTTTATAATGTGAGCGTGTACAAACATGAAGTTGAAGCTTTTTGCAGCCAGGATAGCTGCGTGTTTTCTGCCGTTAGCGATCGCTTTTCCTGCCGCGGCCCAGCAAAGCAGTGAAACGGCGGCTACGGTTGAGCTTGCTTTGCTGAAATCCGGCGGGGCGACCAGTGTCACGAAAACCGGTGCTAACGCTTTCTCTATGCCAGCGGCGAACCTGCCTTTGGTTCACCGTCTGGATTTTAGTGTCGGCAACAGTTTTTTCCGTAACCCTTGGGTGCAGGCCCCTGCGACCACAGATGCCCGTGACGGATTAGGCCCCTTGTTCAACACTAACGGCTGTCAGAATTGCCACATCAAAGACGGTCGGGGGCATCCGCCGGAAGAAGGGGATACCAACGCCGTGTCTATGCTGGTGCGGTTAAGTATTCCGGCCCTGACACCGGAACAGAAAAAAGCCCTGATCACAGATGGCGTGATCCCGGATCCTGTCTATGGTGGTCAGCTGCAGGATTTTGCTCTGCCTGATGCCAAGCCCGAAGGCCAGATCACAGTGACATACACCGATGTACCGGTCACTTTTGCGGATGGCGAAGTCGTCACACTGCGCAAGCCCACACTGGCAATCACTCACCTCAATTATGGCGACATGCACCCGGACATCATGATGTCGGCGCGTATCGCCCCGCCTATGATTGGCTTAGGTTTACTGGAACAGATCCCCGAGCAGACCCTGGAATCACTGGCGGCAGCACAACAACAGGAAAATAAAGGGATTTCCGGCCGGCTGAACCGGGTATGGGATGTCGAAAAACAGCAAACCGTAGCCGGACGTTTTGGCTGGAAAGCCGGCCAGCCGACACTGATGCAGCAAAACGCCGGCGCGTTTAACGGCGATCTTGGCCTGACGAGCCGTTTGTTTCCGGTTGAAAACTGCACCAGCGGTCAGGATGTGTGCCAGACACTGCCCAACGGCGGCTCCCCCGAAGTCAGCGATAAGATCATGAATTTTGTTGAATTCTATTCCCGTCATCTGGCTGTGCCTGTGCGCCGCAATCTGGATGATCCGCAAGTACAACGCGGTGAGCGCTTATTTGCTGAGGCAGGGTGCGGATCTTGTCACCAGAGTAAGCTGCAGACAGCCAAAGTCGACAGTTTACCGGCGTTGTCTGAGCAGATCATTCACCCTTATACCGATTTGCTGTTGCATGATATGGGAGAAGGCCTGGCAGATCACCGTGACGAATTTCTGGCCAACGGCCGTGAATGGCGAACGGCACCGCTGTGGGGGATTGGCTATACCGAAGAAGTGAATGGTCATACTTATTTCCTGCATGACGGACGGGCCCGCAATCTGATGGAAGCTGTGCTCTGGCATGGCGGTGAAGCGCAGAGCAGCCGCGATCAGGTGCTCCAGCTGAGGAAACAGGACCGGGATGCATTAATTGCTTTCTTGCATTCACTGTAAGGACATGAAAATGAGAAAAACGATAGTTGCGCTGAGCCTGATCTCTGCACTGGCCGGACTGACTGCTTGCAACGATAACCAAGAAACCAGCAGTGCGGTTATTCATCAGCAACATAGTAAAGCGGCAGCCGCATTTTCCGACGCTGCCCGCGTGCTGGGCAGCGCTGTCGGTGAGATGTGTCAGGCGCAGACAGAGAAAACGCTGGCTGCCAGTCGCTCTGCCTGGCAGGTGCTGATGCAGGACTGGATGATATTTCAGGGCCGGGAGAAAGGCAGCGAACAAGCCTTGGCTTTATCTTGGCAGATCCAGTTCTGGCCGGACAAGAAAGACATTACGGGGCGAAAAATGGAGCAGCTGTTGGCGCAGGACACAACATGGACTGCCGAGTCGCTGGCTGAACAAAGTGTGGCCGTACAGGGGCTGGGGGCTATGGAATGGCTGCTGTATGCCAATCCTGACAGGTTAAGCCAGACCAACGGCTGTGCGCTGGCGCAGGCAGTCAGTCAGCGCCTGATACACAGCGGGGAAGCCCTGGCTGAGGCCTGGAAAGCCAATCCCTGGCAGGCAATGACACCGCAACTGGCGCTGGGGGAATACGTTGGCGCCCTGACCAATCAGCTGGACTTTGTCATGAAGAAGCTGACATTGCCGATGGGCAAGCCGGGTCATCCGCGTCCTTATCAGGCGGAGTCCTGGCGTTCTCAAACATCGATGAGCCATCTGAAAGCCAATATACAGGCAATGCGGTCGTTGTATCTGGCGGAAGGGAAAGGCTTGGATGCGTTATTGCGGGCGCAGGGTGAAACTGCACTGGCTGATCGAATTGCCGGTCAGTTCGACAGTCTGCTTGCCGGCTGGCCGCAAAGTGCCAGCATGGGCGCGTTACTGAAAACACGCGATGGCTATCGCGAACTCATCAGTATTTTTAATGGCATGGAGTACATTCGTTTCGCACTCCATGATGAGGTATCGCCCGCGTTGGGTATTGTCGTAGGGTTTAATGCAACCGATGGTGACTGATTTAACAAGGCGGGCACTGCTGAAGCAGGCGCTGGGCACCGCTATTTTGCTTCCCGCTGCCGGGATACTGTCTGCCTGTGCGTCAGCAGACATCACCAAGGAGCAACTCAGCAAAGGACAGCCAACCGGCGCAGAAGCCGGGGAGCGTATCATTGGCTGCAGCAGAACCGCAGACGGTCGTTATGCCGTTGTTGTGGCAGACTCGCACGGCCGACCCATACACCAGATAGCCCTGCCTGAACGCGGGCACGGTGTGGCGATTCAGCCTGGCGGAGCACTGGCGGTGGCCTTTGCTCGTCGTCCGGGTGCTTATATGCAGGCTTTTTACCCGGCAACGGGAGAGGGGCTGCCGATACGCCGCGCTGATCAGAACCGCCACTATTACGGCCATGGCGCATTTTCCGCTGACGGTCGTTACCTGTTTGCCACCGAAGGGGTGAGCACAACCAGTGAAGGCGTGATTGGCGTCTATGATACGACAGCCGGGTTGCAAAAAGTGACTGAATACACCGGGTTTGGTATTGGTCCTCATGAAGTGGTGCTGGCCGATCCGGAAACTTTGGCGATTGGTGTCGGGGGCGTACATACCCTGGGGCGCGAACCGTTAAATCTGGATACCATGCAGCCTGCATTAGTGTATCTCGATATTCAGAGCGGGAAAGTTGTCGAGCAAGCTGTGCTGTCAGATAAACGGCTGAGTATCAGGCACCTTGCTGTGACAGACACAGGTGATATTGCCTGTGGTCAGCAATACCGGGGGCAGCCAGAACAGATCGCGCCGCTTATTCATCTGCACACACGCGGCGGTACGCTTCGCCCACTACTGGCGGATGACGAGGACTGGCTGCGGTTTAACCATTATATTGCCAGTATTGCCAGCCTGGATGGCTATCTGCTGGCTACTTCACCACGAGGCAACTGCTATGGCATCTGGCGTGAAGAGACTGGCGAGCTGGTGGATTTACGGCCTTTGACTGATGCGTCAGGGGTGGCAGTTAGTGAGGGGCAGTGGCTGGTTGGTTCAGGAGCAGGGAAAATCTTAACCCGCACACCACGAGACTCAGGGCATGTTGAGCAATCCGCAGTGATGTGGGACAACCACTGGAATTTGCTGTTCAGTTGAAACTTTGAAACAACGGCCTTTCGAATATCTCACTACCTTTATAACTATAAATAGGGAAAGCATCGAGTTATCGCTTGATTTCAAGCGATAATTGCTTCGCTTTGCCATAATGATACTGATGGTAGCGGAGAGCGCACATGACGAGGCTAGGTCGTATTGGGCTTCTTCTGGTGGTGAGCAGTGTTTCATATACTCTGCATGCACAGGATGGGTTACACACAGCTCCTGAGCCAGAGATCAGTGTGGATATCAAAGCGCCTGTGGCACCAGAGGCAGAAACAAGTGCCGTCGCTGAACCGGCAGCCGTAGTACTAACTCCGGAGCAGATTCAGGCTCAGCAACAGGCGGATGAATTAGCACTTATCCGGCAAAAGTCACTGGCCTGGGTCAATGATGTGTCCGCTCAGTTACCGGATTTGCGCTATCGGGAGCAACTTGCTCAGCTCTATCACGGTTTAGGCTATGTACCTCTCTGGCAAGACAGTTTCACTGTCACTGATTTTGAACAGCAGTTATGGGTGCTGACACTCGCGCAAACCAGCCCGGATTTTAATCATCGCCTGAAGCGCCTCAAACAGCTGAAACAGAGTAACGATTGGCGTCAGTATGATCTGCTCGCGACAGACACCTTACTGGCATATCTCAGCTTTATTGAAAATGTTGTCGATTCCCGCACACAGTGGCTGTTTGGCGAGGAACTGCCAGCGCGCATGCCTGCGCCTTCCGATGAAAGTCTGGCTGATCTGATGGCAGTACTGGAACGTGATCAGCTCAATGCTTTCGTGGCGTCGCTCAAACCTTCCGGACGCCACTACAATCAGTTTCTGCAAGCCATTAACCGTATGGAAGTCATTGCGGAAAAGCCCTGGCCGGTATTTAGTCAGCCCGGCATTATCCGTCTGGGTGCCTGGCTGAGAGATCCCGATGCCTTAATCTCAATCCTTGAGCGTCTGGGAGACTTATCTGACTACCAGGCAGAGCAGCTCAGAACCGCGGGTAAGAAGCACTACAATGTCGACCTGGCCGAAGCCGTGAAGCATTTCCAGCAACGGCATGGATTAAAAGTGGACGGTGCAATTGGCCCGCAAACCCGTGCCTGGTTAGCGGTGACGCCTCAGGAACGTATTCGTCTGCTGGCGTTAAATGCCCAGCGCAGCCGGGTGTGGATGTCAGATTTTCCGTCGCGGCTGATTGTGAATATTCCCGATTTTGCGCTGAATCTGTGGCTGGATGATCGCATGGTATTTGATACCAGAGTGATTGTCGGGCAACCCAAACGTCCAACGCCTGTCATGAGCTCTAATCTGTCCGCTGTGGTGTTTAATCCGTACTGGAATGTCCCTAACTCAATCATGAGAAAAGATATTCTGCCAAAAGCCCGCTACGACAGCGGCTACCTGTACCGTCATCATTACGACGTACTTCGCGGCTGGAACAGTAATGAGAAAATTCCCATCAGTTCTATCAACTGGCGCTATGTGACGGCGAAAAACTTCCCGTACCGGTTACGGCAAAAACCAGGGGCGCATAATGCACTGGGACGGTTTAAATTTACTATCCCGAATAATCAGGCCATTTATCTTCACGATACGCCGGCAAAAAGTTTGTTTAATAAAGATTTCAGAGCGTTCAGCTCTGGTTGTATACGCGTTCAGGGCGCGGACGAAATGGCGAAGGTATTGTTAACTTACGCGGGTGTATCTGAGCAGCGCTTTGATCAGTTAGCCGGCCGGAGCGCGACCAGAACCGTCGGTGTGAAACAGAAAATTCAGGTGTTCCTGATCTATCAGACAGCGTGGATTGACGATCAGGGGCTGGTGAATTACCGCAACGATGTGTATCAATACGATGAGCAGGATAAAAATTCACCAGATTCAGAAAAATTTGCATCAATTTACAAAAATTAAAATCCTTATACGTCAATAACTAGTCAATTTGATGGCTTTTTTGATGTCTGTTTTTTGACATTTTTGCGTTGACTCATCGAAAACACACGGCTATCGTGCAGTCGTTTACAGGCTTTTGCGCTTGTTTTTTTGTGTTTTACAGTTGAGTTTTTCAGGATGTCAGAAGTAGATAATAAGCGTCGTCAGCTCCTGATCGCGAGCGGACTGACATTAGGCGCCTTTATGTTGCCAAAAATGGCGATTGCGAGTCCATATACCGCGAAGAGTGCCCGAGAGCTGTACCTGTGTAACATTCATACCAAAGAAGAGTTGGAAACACGTTACTTTGACGGGAAGTTCTATCTGGATAAAGAGTTAAAGCGCATGAACCATATTTGCCGCGACTTTCGTCAGAATGAAGTGGCGCCAATGGACCGACGCCTGTTCGATGCGATTTCCCAGATCCGTGAAGAACTGAGCCATAAAGGTCAGGTACGCATCATATCGGGCTACCGTTCTCCCAAAACCAATCAAATGCTGCGCGGCTCCACCAAAGGAGTGGCAAAGAAAAGCTACCATATGACAGGTCAGGCCATTGATTTTAATCTGGAAGGTATTTCTTTGTCTCGTGTCCGCAGTGCAGCACTGGACCTGAAGTTGGGTGGCGTGGGTTATTATCCCCGCAGCGGATTTGTGCACATTGACACAGGTCCTGTGCGTCGCTGGTAAGCGCAGTACGCAGAGCAGCAGGGGTGTGGTATGCTAGCGCGGTTTTGCAACAGTTAGGACAAGTGTATGAGTCTGCAGTTTGAAATCGTGCCAGTGACTCCGTTTCAGCAGAATTGCTCAATTCTGTGGTGTGATAAAACGCTGGAAGGTGTGGTTGTCGATCCCGGTGGGGATATTGAACGTATCACGGCCCGTATTGCATCATTAGGCATCAGGGTGGTGAAAATTGTTCTGACGCATGGTCACCTGGATCATGTCGGCGGCACTGCACCTTTATCGTCCCAGCTTGAGGTGCCGGTATGGGGACCGCACAAAGATGACGCATTCTGGCTGGATTCGCTGCAGCAACAGTGCCAGATGTTTGGTTTTCCACCCGTGACCTCGTTTCAGCCTGACCGCTGGCTTGACGAGGGAGACTGCATTCGCTTTGGTGAGCAGAGTCTGGCTGTGTACCATACGCCGGGCCATACACCTGGGCATGTTGTCCTGCACAGTGAAGAAGCCAGACTGGCTGCTGTGGGTGATGTGCTGTTTAACGGCAGTATCGGCAGAACCGATTTCCCGCGTGGTGACCATGGTACATTGATTGCGTCGATCAAAACCAAGCTATGGCCGCTGGGCAACGATACACGCTTTATTCCCGGCCACGGTCCAATGTCGACTTTTGGTCAGGAGCGAGCCAGTAACCCGCACGTTGCTGATGCTATGCCGCTCTGGTAATCGGCCTATCTGGCCTGTGCCAGAAAACGACGAGCCAGACCGATAAAGTCATCGGCTGGCCTGTCGAGCAAATCTTCTGAAATAAAAAAATCATACCCCATCAGCTCTCTGTTGTAGCGCATACGGTTCGCCAGCATAGCGAGCAACCCCTTATTGATTTTTCCGTTGTCCCCCACATAGTGTTTGTCATCAAATAACATGTCTTCTATTTCGTGAGGCGGATTGTCTGCGCGCTTGTAGGCCATGATCATCAGGCCGCGCTGTTCCATGAGGATCTGGCTGGCAATGCGGGGGCAGATGCTGTCCAGAAATTCATCGTAATGTTTGAGTCTGATGCCAATCCAGGGCAGGGGTTTGTGCCAGCCCTGAGTGCTGACCGACGCACGTCCTATATCCGCGATATTCTGCCATCGGGTCAGCCATCCGCCGTGCGGGCTGTGGTATTGAAGGTGCATGAAAGTGAGGGTGAAAGTAATCGGTGACTGCCGGTTGAGTTTCACCCCTATCAGTAACAAGGTCGTCATGGCGAGCAGTAGCAGCGCGACGGCGACGCCGTTAATGTCGGGAAAGGTAAAGACCGTCAGCCCCAGCACGAGTATCGCCAGCAGGCTGAGCCAGATCAGATAAGCACCGGGTTTGGGATGCGGTGACTGAATATATACGCTATTCAAAATAACTCCAGAGCGAGCATGAAGATGTCATCTTTATCAAGTATGGCAAATTGTCCAAGGATGTTACTCACGGGTTGCGGTTAGCAATATGGGTGTCAAATCATTGGCGACTGTTTATGCAAAGCGTAAGGGCCAGTTTGCATGAAAGCCGGTATTTATTCTATTAAGTGCATGAACTTGAAAAAGATAAAAATGAGATCTTGTCGCTTAAAATACGCAAAATATGGCTTTTATTGTGCTTAAAATAGCCGTTTGCTGGCATTCCTCTGACATCCTTGATATAACTCGCGCTACTTTTTTCCCGCTGGGCATCCAAACTGGCGACTGAAAGTAGTACAACGGAGTAGGAAGTTAATGAGAATCTCTCACAAACGTAAAGTACAGCTTAAACTGCAAAAACGCATCAAAGCGGCCACGGCAGTGACGCAAAAACCTGTCACCAATGCAGCGGTGAAGCAGGCAGCCCCGGTAGCGGCAGCAAAGCCTCAGGTTGATGTGAAAAAAACAGAAGCACCAGCGGGTAAAGTCGCGGTTACTGTCTCGCTGACACCCAAGCAACAGCAGGTGCTGGGCATAGTGGCAAACAATGCAGAAGGCATTAACCCGAAAAGTATCGGCCTTGAAGCCGGCCAGGAAGACAGCAAAGCCGCTTCCTGGGCAACGGGCGCCCTGAAAAAACTGGTTGAAGAAGGGCTTGTTGAGCGCATTCAGCTTGCTGGCAATAAAGTCGTATATAAAACGCTATAATTGTCCTTCCCCGTTCCTGAATTGTCAGGGGCGGGTTACCTTTCTTGCCTTTTTCAATCATTTATCTCTCTTTATCCCCGCTATCATCATTTCTCACAGTTGACCATTCATGGCTGATTTTATTGCGTAATTTCGTTTCGGTCTGACGAACTAGTCTTATTCTGCTATACCTATTTAAGAGGATCGGATTATTCACGGATGTAGGCACTCACAGACGAGGTAATATGACAATGATCAGTGCTCGAGAGTTTTCCGAATGGTTACGTAACCGTTTTGCTGAGGACGAACAGGGTGTGTGTTTAACCCGGGAGGACATTAATCAGCTGACTGGCCGGCAAAGTTTCTCGCTGGGATTTGTGCATGATATTCATTACGAGTTGATGCAGTTTGATATGGCATTCGTAACAGATACATCACGGGAAAACTTTTATCTGGTTCATATTTCCAAGAAGTCGTGGCGCGATCAGCTGGAACGACAGTATGAACGTGAGCTGTTTTGTAATGTGTTACCGCTGGATAAATCCGGTTGATTTGAAGCAGGCAGACAGCGCACCGAAAGCACAGTAAATAACAAAGTCAGCAAAATGCAGTAAGGCATCAGACAGAAAGTCAAAAGACAGCCAAAAGAAAGGGGCGCCCTGTGAGCGCCCCTTTCTGTGCCGGTTACTGAGCCTGAAAGTTACAGGACAGCGGCAATGCCATTACACAGAGGCTGCATGTTATCTTTGGTCATACCCGCCACGCTGATACGACCAGAGCCTACGATATAAATAGCAAACTCTTCTTTCAGGCGTGTCACCTGATCTTTATTCAAGCCAGAGAATGAGAACATGCCGTTCTGGCGCTCAATAAAGCTGAAGTCAGCGTCAACACCCAAATCTTTCAGTGTCTGCACAAACAGAGTACGCATTTCCTGAATGCGGTCACGCATGTCTGCGACTTCCTGCTCCCACTCTGCACGCAGCTCGGCATTGTTCAGAATTTCAGTCACAATGGCTGCGCCATGAGCCGGTGGGTTAGAGTAGATCACACGGGCAATGCTTTTAACCTGGCTGAATGACGTGCTGGCTACTTCAGCGGTCTTCGCCACCAGAGTGAAGGCGCCGACACGCTCGTTGTACAGGCCAAAGTTCTTGGAGAAAGAGCTGGCGATCAGCAGTTCACTGTTGTGTTCAGTAAAAATACGCAGACCCGTTGCATCTTCTTCAACGCCTTTGGCAAAGCCCTGATAAGCAAAATCGAACATTGGCAGCAGGTTTTTCTCTGCACAGAATTTTGCTAATGCCAGCCATTGATCGGCATCCGGGTCGATACCGGTCGGGTTATGGCAGCAACCGTGCAGCAATACCACATCCCCTGCTTTAGCATGAGCCAGAGAGCTCAGTAAAGCATCGAAATCCATGCTCTTGGTGTCGGCATTGTAGTAAGCATATTGTTCTGTTTGCAGACCTGCAGCGCCAAAGACACCGAAGTGGTTTGCCCAGGTTGGGTTGCTGATCCACACGGTCACATCGCCCAGCTGGCGTTTAATGAACTCAGCTGCTACGCGCAGTGCACCTGTGCCACCCGGCGCTTGAGCCGTTTGGGCACGTTTGTCAGTAATAATGGCGGCATCTTTGCCGAACAGCAGTTCCTGAACAGCCAGACCGTATTCTGCTGTTCCGGGAATACTCAGATAAGATTTGGTGGTTTCTTTTTCCAGCAGGATAGCTTCAGCTTTTTTCACTGTCGCCAGAACCGGGGTATTGCCCGATTCATCTTTGTAGATGCCAACGCCCAGATTGATTTTCTCAGCGCGAGTGTCATTTTTGAATTCTTCAGTCAGTCCCAGGATAGGGTCAGCTGGTGCGGCAACGATTTTTTCAAACATTCGTGAATCATCCATGCTAGTCAGTGATACGGTCGACGTGCCTGGAAAGACCATAATTTTTCAATGGCCATGTGACTCTGATCGAAATTCTGCAGTCCTTCAAGGATCTGGCAGACAGAAATCCGGTCTGGCTTTTGACATTCCGGCGCGATCAGGCTCCCAAGCAAACATCCATTGTAAAAGAAAATGAAACACAAACATCATCTATTGGAAATTTTCACGTGAGCTGGATCACATTGCGAATTTGCAACTTTTCATACACCCACCCTGAAATGCCGGATCACGCTAAATGCAATCGGCGATGGCGTTGATGCTCTTTGATAAATTCCATGAATGCCCGATCAGCCATCGATAAGTAACCATTTTTTCGCCAGGCGATAGCCAGACTGAGCTGTACCGGTTGTTCGAAAGGCACAGCTGCCAGGCCGGGTTCGTGGCGGGTGACCATTTCCAGTAAGGCTGATATGGCAAACTCCTGCCGGATAATACTCAGGATCATGGGCAACAGGTTGGTTTCAAACGCGATGTGCTGTTTGAGCTGATGTGCCTGACAGACATGGTCAATATAGTCGCGATGAAAGTAGCCTTGCTTGAACATCACCAGCTCCTGGCTGAAAAACTGTTCGAACGACACCGAGGACTGCCGGGCAAATTCGTGGTTCGGGCTGACGACAGCCACCATTTCTGACGTGAGTAACGGTTCGGCTTCAAGGCTGTCGGGGAGATCGGCACTGCGGATCACGCCTAAATCCAGCTCTCCGTTAAGCAGCATCAAGCGGATCGATTGGGTACCGGCTTCAACCAGCGTCAGTTTGAGATTGGGGTAGCGGGATTTAAACCCCATCAGGATCTCGGGGAAAAAATACGAACCCAGCATACTGGGCACCCCCAGCCGGACTTCGCCTTTTTGTAGCCCCTTTAATTCCGCCATGGCGATCTTGGCATCATCCACCTGCTGCAAAATTAAGCGGGCATGCTGAATCAGTACCTCACCTTCGTGAGTCAGCACTATCTGGCGATCGCTGCGGTGAAACAATGGCATCTCTAACTGTTGTTCGAATTTCTTTATCGCAATGCTTAAAGCGGGCTGGGCTATGTGCAGTTTTGCTGCGGCCTTAGTGAAACTGCCGGCCTCTGCAATGGCAATGAAATACGTGAGCTGGCGAATGTCCATTGGTTACTCCGGCTATTAATAAAAGATATGGAGTCGATATTTTTAATATATTTTCACTATCAAAGGGAAATTGCTACTGTTTCAGCAACTCTTCATGATCCGGTGCCTGTCTGTGATAGAAATCCATAGTTCTGCCTATCGTCGGGCCAGTTTTGCGCTGGCTCTTGGCTCATTTCTGGTGTTTTGTAATTTGTATCTCTTCCAGCCGCTGTTACCTGTGATGACGGAGGCCTTTTCCGTGAGTGCCACCAAAGTTAACTGGCTGCTGGCTGCCGGTACACTGGCCCTGGCACTGACTCTGGTGCCCTGGGCTGTCAGTTCCGAAATGATTGGCCGACGCAGGGTGATGCTGCTGAGTCTGTTTTTATTGCCTGTGGTGGGCGTATTGATGCTATTGACTGAGAGCTTGCTGATGCTGAGTCTTGCCCGGGCGCTGATGGGCGCCTCGCTGGCAGGGTTTGCCGCGGTTGCTGTGGCCTATATGGCTGAGGAGTTTTCACCTAAAGCCCTGTCGCTGGCGGTAGGCGGATATATCAGTGCCAACTCACTGGGTGGTATTGCCGGGCGGTTGTTCGGCGGTTTTG
The DNA here is from genome assembly GCF_000425165.1 of Photobacterium halotolerans DSM 18316. Lineage (GTDB taxonomy): Bacteria > Pseudomonadota > Gammaproteobacteria > Enterobacterales > Vibrionaceae > Photobacterium > Photobacterium halotolerans. The sequence goes on along the minus strand of NZ_KE384321.1, from coordinate 99,543 downwards.
CGTCTGACGCCTGGGGCTGGCAGGGGGCTGTACTGGGTATGGCCCTTTTTAGTTTGGTTGGTGCTCTGGTGGTCGCCAGATTGTTACCGCAGCAGCAACATTTCACCCCTCAGCGCGGACAGCTCAGGCATCACACAAAACATGTGTTCCGGCATTTACAGCAACCGGTATTGTGGATCCCTATGCTGATTGGCGGTATCAATTTTGCCTTGTTTGTGAACCTGTATTCTGTGATGGGTTTCAGGCTGGTCTCACCGCCTTATTCCTTGCCGGTTAGCTGGGCGTCTTTGATATTCCTGTGTTATCTGAGCGGGACGCTGACCGCCAAACTCAGTGGCAGCTGGAGCATCAGGTATAAGCCGGTGAGCGGCATGATACTGGGTACGACAATCAGTGCGCTGGGGATGTGGGTCGCCGCGCTGGACTCTGTATCGGCTATGCTGAGCGGTTTGCTGTTAATCAGCTCCGGTGCGTTTTTCACTCACTCTCTGGCGTATGCCTGGGTGAGTCAGAAAGCGAAAACAGGAAAAGCCACGGCGACCGCCCTTTACCTGGTGCATTATTATGTCGGCGGCAGCCTGGGTGGCTTTTACCTGATCACCTGCTGGCAGCACTGGGACTGGTACGGCGTGCTGGTGGGCGGCAGTGTGCTGTATTTTGCTCTGTATGCCTTGTGCTGGCGTCTGGGAAGAAAGCAGGCCACCGAGCCGGCGGTATCGGTGGCTATTTAACATTGTACTCGGCTCAGACGGGATTAAGCCTCGCTGCTGGTTTCACTGGCCAGGGATTCTAATGGCTTGCGCCTGTCGCGGTAATGATAGCCGTAGGGGTGAAACCGATAACAGTCGCGCCCGGCATCTTTGCACTCGTATAACGCCCGGTCGGCACGGTCTATCATGGTCATCAGGCTGTCACCTGCGGTAAATGTTGCAATGCCGATACAGGCTGTGATCGACACATGTGTTTCTTCTATATCAGTGGGCAGTTCCAGTGCACGGATATCGGCTAACATCCGGTCTGCAATTTTCTGCGCTGTTAAGGTATCGCAGCAGGGCAGGCAGAGAATAAATTCTTCGCCGCCATAGCGTCCGAACAGATCGGTTTTCCGCGATGCCTGCTGCAGATGATCGGCAAAACCGCGCAGTACTTTGTCGCCAACGCCATGTCCCCAGATATCATTGATGCGCTTGAAACGATCGATATCAAACAGCAGCAGCGAAAAAGGCTGACGTTTGGCCTGACAGTTTTCCATGGCTTTCTGGGCTTGCTGCAGTAACATTCGCCGATTGTAAATACCGGTTAACGGATCCAGGGTTGCCTGACGGTATAAACGCATCAACATGTAAAGCTTGGATAACTGTGACCAGATGACGACTATGGCCAGTACGTTCTGCAGCCAGTAATTGGCCAGCGTTTCCGGCATCAGGACGGCACCTGTCTGTAAATCGACCGCGATTTCTGTGACGGCGGTGAATGCCAGCAGGCACAGGCTTTCCTTCAGCGTAATTGGCAGGATAGTTAAAATGGCGACATGTAAAATAGGCAGCAATGTGTAGCCGTATTCAAAACCGCTGTACACTTTGGGGAAGCCCAGTACCCAGATGCAGTAGGCGTAGAAGAGGTTCAGACCTAAAACCATGAGTGTCATGCACCATTGTGACTGATGCAAGGTGGTGTGGGTTTCATTGATTCTCGCAATGCCCGTTAAAAATATGGCTAAAAGTAAACGGGCGCTGGCAATGCGGGTATCTTCTCCGGTATTGAGGTAAAAAAAGTCAAAAGGTATCCATGCAATGATCAGTACTGCCCATACAATGCAGAGCAGAGAAATTCGGCTGCGCAGGTACCCGCTTCGTGTATTCTGGAAACTCTGGGTGTGCGCTTTAGCACTCCATAGATCCGGAATATAGAGCTTGAGCGCATGGCACAACAGCCTATGGTAGTGGTTATAAGTCGATATCATCTTTGCTTCCAGCTCATCTGACATCTGTTTTGTGAGAAAAAACAGACGGTAAACGCCCTTTATTTTTATAATCGAACAATTATTCTACAAGACGAACCTCAAAACCGTGATCTTGGTTCATATAATGCATGTGAAACCAGGTTAATTGTCGGAAAATTTGAGCAATGGATGTTTTTAGTACTGTTCTGATATAATTTCGGGCGTTTTTCTCTTTCTTCTGTAGCCTTTCATGAATATGACCTATACCACTTTACTGATCTCTGCTCTGTTGGGAGCACAGATGATTCTTACTCTCGTTTTAACGAAAGGGGAGATCTGTCCGGGCCAGCGAGGCCGGGTCCATAAGATGCTTCCTGTGCTGCTGCTGGGCTGGTTAATCGCATGCATCAACCAGCCGGTGGCACTGTTGCCTCTTCTGGGTTTAGCCTGGTTCACTTTTCAGGTAAAAACCGGTAAGACGCGGGATCAGGGACCGTTGAAGCTGTTGTATGCGTCGTGCGCGATGGCAGTGCTGAGCTGGCTGATGACACTCTCTTCGCTGTCATGGGCTGAAAAAGCGCAAAGCCTGGTTGCCGTTGTGATGTTTGGTGCCGCTCTGGCGCACCTGCTGCTGACCCAATCGCGTACGCGTTTGCAGGCTTTTCACCGGGTTTTACCGGCGGCAGGGCTGGTGAGTGCCATACTGAGCGTTTTGCTGTTTTCAGGACAGCTTTACTCTGTGCCGCAGGCACAGGTGGAAAGCCAGTTGCTGGTGATTTGTGCGGCACTGTTATTGCTGATTGCCGCTCAGGTGATTTGGGTGGGCCATATTGTGTTGGCGAAGCCGGTCAAAGTCTGGCAGTTGTCCGGTGTGCTGTTATTGCTGTCTGCCTCAGCAGGATGCCAGCTTTCAGTGTTCTGACTGGTCGAATGACGGCTTGAGCGTCTATGCTAACAACAAGAGGAGTTGTTTGACTCTGGGTCTGAGGCTTAAACGGCAGTAGCCGGAGGAGGGAGAGGTGGAAATCAGTAACTTGCTGAACATGGACGCTAACATAGTGCTGGGCATAGTGAATGAAAGGCTGCGCCTGGAATGCGATACGATTGACGATCTTTCCAGCCGTTACGAGCTGGATCAGGAACAACTGAGACAAAAAATGGCAGCCCTCGGCTACCGTTACGATCCCATTTCCAATCAATTTAAATGAGCAGAGGGCACCCGTATCGGTGCCCTTTGTTTTTTCAGGTCTCTGGTTTCAGGCGGCTTTAATGCCCTCCAGGTGGGTCTGGCACTGCTGCCGGGCCGTCGCAAAGAAGGCCTGAAGGTAATGGCGCTCTTTCTCCGATGCGCGAATCGCCGCATACAGTCTTCGCCACAAGCCTTTACCCAGAGGTTTGCTGGCTATCAGCCCCTGGCGGGCAAAATCATGAATTGCCCAGTTAGGCAGGGCGGCCACCCCCAAGCCTGCTGACACCATTTGTACCAGCATCAGGGTATTATCGGCTTGCTTCCATACCTTAGGTTCAATGCCGGCAGGCTGCAGAAAATGTTTCACCACATCTAACCGGTTTTTTTGCACCGGGTAGGTCAGCATGGTCTGGCTGGCCAGATCGGCCGGTTTGATTGTGCTCAATTCGGCCAGAGGAGACTGCGGCGACACCACCAGACGCATCTCAAAGTCGAACAGGGGTTCGTAGTGCACTTCCGAACGCGGATTAATGTCGGATGTTATCACCAGATCGAGCTCCCCGGCAGCCAGAGCCGGAATGGGCTCGAAACTGAAGCCGGATGAAAAATCCAGGCTTACCGCCGGCCAGTGAATTTGGTATTCCTTCAGCGCAGGCATCAGCCACTGGAAGCAGGAGTGGCATTCAATAGCCATATGCAGCCGGCCCTTTGCGTCTTCTTTCAGATTGGCGAGTTCATGCTCGGCGCGTGCGATACGGGGCATCAGTTCATCGGCGAGTTTCAGCAGGATATCGCCTTCTGCGGTGAATCTGACCGGACGTGTTTTGCGTAAAAACAGCGGTGCACCAATCCGCTGCTCAAGATCTTTAATTTGGTGAGACAGCGCCGACTGGGTCAGACAAAGGGTGTTGGCTGTTGCCGTCAGGGAACCGGTGTCTCTCAGTACCGCTAATGTGCGAAGGTGTTTAATTTCAATCATGTTCACTCAGTCCCTGAAGATTACTGCTGTTCAGAGTACTGGTTATCGAGAGAAGTGTAAACATCTAGACGTCTATAATCGATTACATTAGGGTGTCATGCGGGTCGCATAGTGATCTTGTATCTGTTATCTGAAACCAAACTGGCAAATAGACGGCACCTGGCTGAAAATAGGATTGAAACCCGGTGTAATTAAATTGTTTAAGGGAATTTGATGAAGCGACAACGTCTTACATTTATTGGCTTACTCTTGTTTGCCGGGTTGCTATTGTCGATTGTGATGCTGCTTTTTTTCTCTCATCTGGAAACCCGCCGAATTCAGCAGGAATTTGAATCGGATGTTACAGAAGCCTCACATGCCTTTATTCAGGCGATGAACAGCCACTTTGAAGCGCTCTATACCCTGCAGCTGAATCTGGACACCAACGGCATACCGGATGCACAGGGTTTCGCGGCACTGACAGATAAAATTCTTGCCCGTTTTCCGGCGATCACTGCCCTGGAATGGATTCCCGAAGTGGATCAGGCCGATCGTGCCCGCTTAGAGCAACGGGCCAATGAATGGCTGCCCGGCTATGTGATTACCGAACAGGTTGCGTCCGGTGAGCGCGTAGCGGCCAGCGAGCGAGCCGTTTACTATCCGGTTTATTATGTGGAGCCTGTCACCGGAAACGAGGCGGTAATAGGCTATGACATGGGCTCGCACTCCCTGCGTTTTGAAGCGGTTCAGCGCGCCAGAGATACCGGGCAGCTGCAACTGACTGTCCCGCTCCAGCTCCAGCGCAATGATGTCACCGCACAGGGTATTCTCAGCCTGTTGCCTGTGTACGAGTTCCCTGAACCTATGTCGGAGGCAGAGCGGCAGGACAGCCTGCTGGGCTTTGTGGCGGGGGTGTTTAATCCCGCGCAGATTTTTCTCTCATCACCCGGCTTAACCCAGGTCAAGCCCTTTGCCCTGACACTGATTGATACCCTGGCGCCTCAGTCAAATAAATGGGTATTCAGCCTGGTGCCGGTTTTGGATACCAGGCCGGTTAGCCAGCAACGGCATTACCACTATAGCCAGAAAATGCTGACCCAGGAGGCGATCAGCCGTGAGTATGCGCCTGATTATCGCTATGTTCATCAGGTGCTGAGCAAAGGTGGCCGCCGCTGGGTGATTGAAGCCACACCGATGCAGGATTATATTCGCCAGCATCAGTCATCAACGCCCTGGTGGGTCTTCTGGGGAGTTAACGCATTTTTTGCTGTTGCTGCCTTGGTGAGTTTCTTCGTGTTCCAGCGAGGCCAGCAATATCTGGATACTCTGAATCAGCAACATGACAGGCTGCTGGCGGTGAACGAAAAGCTGGAACGTATGAGTTTGATTGATCCGCTGACGGGTATCGCCAATCAGCGAGCGTTTGAAGAAAGTCTGGATAAAGCGGTCAGAGTCGCACGTCGTGAACAATCCCCGCTGGTGGTGGTGTTGATCCAAATTGATGACTACGCGCATTTTGTCAGCCAGTGCCCGCAGGACATGTATGAGTCCAGCCTCAGGATGCTGGCCAACGAGCTGGGCAGAACATTGAAACGTCCCGCCGATATGATGGCGCGGCTTGATGATGACAGGTTTGCCGCCGTCTTGCCAAATACCAACAATGGTGAAGTGGTTGCCCGCCACCTGCGCACTGCAGCGGAACGTCTGAATCTGGCCAATACTGAAATGAGCGCCAATCCTTATCTGACTGTGTCTGTCGGTGCAATCACCGTTTTTGACATCAAAGGAATAACAGCAGAAACCCTGTTCCATCAAACAGAAGCTTTGCTGTATCAGGCGCAGCAGGAAGGATTTAACAAGGTGAGCGCAGAGGTTCGTCAGCAACAAGCATCAACTGAGAAGGCGCTCAGTTGATGCTGTCAGACAAAATCAAAATGGTGGCGAATTACATTGGCTGAGTGGCGGTGAAAGTCAGGGTATGCTGGTTATTACTGAGCGTCAGCGTATTTCCTTTGACTTCGGCTTTGCTCCACTGGCTTAGCGTATCACTCATCACACGCTCCAGTTTCATCGCATCATCCGGGCAGGCCATCATGGTCATGCCCATTTTTTCAATCCGGAACTGGCCGTCTTTGACTTCAGCAGAGCCGAAATAGCGGTTACAGCCGGAATGCCCATGCGCCATGGTGTTATTTTCAAACCCCAGAGTCGGCACAGCGCCCATGCTTGGGATGGTGACGGCCTGATTGTCGATCTTTGACAGTTCCCATTCATATTGCGTCAGATCAGCAGAGGTGTCAGTGGTTGTGTTGCCACCGGTTCCGGCGCAGGCAGATAACAGCAGGGCAGTGCCCATGGCGGTCAGCAGGTGTTTTTTCATTGTATTTCCCCAAATGGATTCGAAGATTTTTGACTAACGGTAAGACAAAAAATTCCGTAAACCGTGTGTTTTAGTGTAGAAGCAATTCAACTTGGATGTTTTTACGCATCGTTCTTTTCCGGGCTGACCATGTGTAAATGCACATCCTGCTGTGGGAAGGGGATAGAAACGCCTTCTTTGTCGAACCGCAGTTTGACTTCGCGCGTGACATCCCAGTACACATCCCAGTAGTCATCCGTTTTCACCCAGGGACGAACAATAAAGTCCACCGAAGAAGTATTTAGTGTGTGTACTTTGATGGTTTTCTCCGGAGTGCGCAGCACAGCCGGATGGTTATCAATGATGTCATGTAAAATGGCTTCGGCTTGCTCAATACTGTCTTTATAGCCGATCCCAAATACCATATCGACACGGCGAACGCGCTCGTGGGTGACATTCTTGATGGTGTCTCCCCAGATTTTACTGTTCGGCACTATGATGATCTGGTTATCAAAGGTACGGATAGTGGTATTGACAAGGCTCATGTGGCTGACCTTACCGGACACCCCGCCGGCCTCAACAAAATCGCCGACATCAAAAGGACGGTAAATCAGCAGCATCATACCTGAAGCAAAATTAGATAAGGTGTCCTGCAAAGCAAAACCGATGATCACACCGGCCACACCGAAACCCGTCAGTATCGGCGCAAGGTTAAGCCCAACCTGTGACAAGGCAATTAACAGCCCGAGGAAAAAGACCGTTTTGCCCGACATGGAAATGAAGAAGTCCTGCATCAGTTGCGACATCTTGAGGTTGGGTGAAGCCACGGCACGCTTAACCACTTTACGTGTCAGGTTTTTTAACAGCCGGAACAGCAAAATGACCAGGGCGAAGATGAGCACTTTGAATAACACCTGCGGGGTATTATCAATCAGCCATTTTTTCAGGTTTTCAGTCCAGGCAGAGACAATTGAGTAGATCACCTGCGGATTCAGGATGTCATTGGTGAGATCGCCGGTCACTTCAAATTGCTGCTTTTTGTAGTTTGACGTATCTATCTGTGCCTGATCAGCAAGGTTGATTAAGTAGTTTAAGCGGTCAATATCGCTCGACAGTTTGCGTTGTGCCAGAATGTGCATCAGCTGCAATGAGGCTTTCTCACTCTCTGACGCCTCTTTGAGCTGTTTGGCCAGCATTTTTTCCTGCTGGTCGTTGTATTCGAGCGAGGCAGAGACGAACTCTAACCGGTTGCTGATGGCTTTAGCCAGTTTGGTTTTTTTCTGATCCGCATTATGGCCCAGCTGTTCCATCCAGCGGTAGTTTTCCCACTGATCGCCCAGCATCTGAACAGACAGCATGCGCTCTTCATTCAACTGCTTGAGCTTAAGTAACTGCTCTTCCTGTGAGGCTTTGTCCAGCGCTTTTTCATCAGCCTGAATCTTGTTGCTCAGATAGTTTGCCGTACTGTCGGTGTAGCGTTCCTGCCGTTTGACATAATCCAGCAGGGCAGCGGCTGATCCTTCCGGCGGCTCATTGATTAATTCCCCGATCTTGTCGCGCAGTTCATTGTTCTTATTGAGTACCTGCATGCGCAGTACATCACGTGTGGTGCCGGTACGGTTCTGGCTGGCCTGATACAGCTCCATGACTTCCTGGTTCAGCTGCGACAGCTCATCCAGCTGAGAAGGGGGTGTTTCAGCCTGGGCAAACACATTGAGGCTGTATATAAGCAACGTAATAATGAGTAAAAGCTTGCGCATAGTAGAGCGGTATTCCGGTTCAGGGAGATAAATACAAATACATCGCGGCAACGAGTGTGCCGCGATGAGAATGAGTGCCGTGATTATAACATGCTAACCGTTGCTGTTGAGGTCAGAGCAAGTCCTGCTGGCAAAGGAATTGATGATGATCAAATTGCCAGCACCAGTCCGGCGTCCACATTTCCTGGTTCAGAATGATCAGCATAGGCCGGTTAACCTGATGCAGCATATACCAGAGTGCAGGGTAGTGGCGTTGATCACAGATGAGGGTGTCGCATCCTGAAGCGGCAAGGGTGTCAGCAAGCAGCTGCTGGTGGCCATTTTGTGAATAGGCAAAGGCCATCAGGTTATGTAAACGGCAATAGGCGGCATATTGTTGCGTCATGATCCGCGAAGATTGCAGGATACCTGTGAGTTTGGGGTGAGCATCCATTGCTGCGAGCTTGTTAATCCAGGATTTAGCATGTGAAATTTCATGATTCTTTTGCATCATCTCACCTGTCTGATCTTGGCCTGAATGTCCGGCGCCAATAGAATTAATCAGTGTTCATTTGAGTGTAAGTCCGGCTGTTGTGTGAAATGTCAGGAATGGGTAAAAAAAGAGCAAAAAAAGCCCCCAATATTGGGGGCAAATACTTACCATCGCTTTTATTATCTGTCGTTTCGGGACTCTGTTGTGTCGGACACAGGCCGGATTTCACGGCATGCTTGTGCCGTCTGGAATCCAGGCTTAACCGAAGTCGCCGTTCACATAGCCGCGGGTACGGTCATCTCGCGGGCTGTTGAACAGCGCATAAGTATCGTCATGTTCGACCAGCTCACCCATCAGGAAGAAGGCGGTACGATCTGAAATTCGGCGTGCCTGCTGCATGGAGTGGGTGACGATAACGATAGTGAAGTCTTTCTTCAGTGACTCCATCAGATCTTCAATTTTCTTGGTCGCAATCGGATCCAGCGCTGAAGTAGGTTCATCCATTAAAATGACCTCAGGCTCCATGGCGATGGTGCGGGCGATACACAGACGCTGCTGCTGACCGCCAGACAGGCCGAAGGCGTGTGATTTCAGGCGGTCTTTCACCTCATCCCACAGCGCGGCACCGCGCAGCGATTGTTCCACCACTTCATCGAGACGTTTTTTGTCGGTCACTCCCTGAGCACGCAGGCCGTAAGCTACGTTTTCGTAAATGCTCATCGGGAAAGGGTTGGGCTTCTGGAACACCATGCCCACCTTAATGCGCAGTCTGGAAACGTCTATGTTGCCGTAAACGTCTTCACCGTCCATCGACAGTTTGCCTTTGATCTTCACACCTTCAATCAGGTCATTCATGCGGTTCAGGCAGCGCAACAGGGTGGATTTGCCGCAACCGGACGGGCCGATTAATGCTGTCACCTGACGATTTGGAATCGGCAGGTTGATCTTTTTCAGTGCTTGGTTGTCGCCGTAAAACAGATCCAGATTTTCAATATTAAATTTGTTCATAATGTATTTCCCCGAAATCAGTAAGTCGCAGTGTTAAAACGTTTGGCAAGCAGTTTGGTGCACAGGTTGATGATCAGAACAATCACAATCAGAATCGTGGCAGTGGCGTAAGCCTGATGCCATTCGTGAATGGTGTAGAGTTCCTGAGTCAGCTTGTACAGGTGCACGGTGAGCGTCCGGCCGGAGTCAAGCAGACTCTCCGGGAGACGGGCCACCATGCCTGCTGTCATAAATACCGGTGCCGATTCACCGATAACACGACCTACACTGAGGATGATAGAAGTGACTATGCCTGGCATTGCACTTGGCAATATCAGACGCCAGATGGTGTAAATTTTCGATGCGCCCAGTCCGTATGAACCTTCACGGTAAGTTTGCGGCACTGCCATCAAGGCTTCTTCTGTGGTGCGGATGATCACGGGCAGAATCAGAATGCTCAGTGTCAGCGCGCCAGACAAAATCGAGAAGCCCAAGCCAAGCACAACCACAAAGAAGGTCATACCGAACAGGCCGTAAATAATAGAAGGAATACCCGCCAGTGACTCGGTACAGAAGCGGATCACTTTCACCAGGCGGCTGCCGACTTTGGCATATTCAGTCAGGTATATCGCGGTCATGATGCCCATGGGCGCCGCAACCAGAATTGATGCCAGTACCATGTACAGCGTGGCAACGATCATCGGCCAGATACCTGACTCCTCGCCCAGCGTTGTGTAGTTGCTGGAGATGAATGTCCAGTCAACGTAGGCAAGACCGTTGCTCAGGATGTACCAGACGACCCACAGCAGGAAGCCGACCGTTACTGTGGCCGAGGTCCAGATCACACTGAGGTAGATTTTGTCTTTGAGTTGTTGTCTGGCAGGGTTACTCGCCTGCAGATGTGTGGTTGTTGATAGCGTCATTGTGATTACCTCGCGCGCTCACGGTTCAGGTAGAGCAGGGCGGCATTCAGCATCATGATGAACACCAGCAGAACAATACCTGTGGCATACAGGGCGCTGGCGTGAATACCGGTGGCGTACGACATTTCAATCGCGATATTGGCGGTTAGGGTACGTGCTGAATCCAGGATGCCCTCAGGCATAGCCGGGGAGTTACCCATGACCATGATGATGGCCATGGTCTCACCCAATGCACGTGCGATACCCAGAATGACGCCTGTCATAATGCCGGAACGGGCGGCCGGAACCAGCAGTTTGAAAATGGTGAAAATATGCGATGCACCCAGCGCCAGCGAGCCTTCTTTATAGCTGCGCGGCACGGCACGAATGGAGGTTTCCGACACAGTAATCACCGTAGGCAGAATCATGACCGCCAGGACTATGATACCCGCCAGCACCGTGTTACCAGCCGGTACATTAAATACGTTCTGGATCAGAGGAACGATAATCACCAGACCGAAGAAACCGTAAACCACAGAGGGGATACCCGCCAGCAGTTCAACCATAGGGCGAATGATGTCGGCCAGGCGCTTGGGGGCCACTTCAGCGATAAAGATCGCGGTCATCACACCGACCGGCACACCCAGAATCACAGCACCTGCGGTAGAGACCACAGAAGCAACAATCATAGGGAAGATGCCGAACAAGGCAGGTGGTAACCATTCATCACCCAGCACAATGCCGGAGAAACCGGCTTCAGCGAAAGCGGCATAGCCTTCACGGAAAATGAAATAGCCGATAGTGATCAGAGACAAAATTCCAATGACAGCACTAGCCAGGAAAAGGTATTTAAAAAAGAGTTCACGCCAGTCAATTTTATCTGCAGCAGCAAGCTGAGGCTTCTTCTGCGTGTTCTCAATATTGTTCGCGATGGTCATTTTGCATTACTCCAGACGCTGAACCAAAAACTTCAGGTACTGAGAAATCGAAATATCCGGCCTGCATACCAGGCCGGAAAAGGCATTGCAAATTAGTGAGTTGAAATCAAACCTTGCTCAGAAACGATTTTTTGTGCGTCAGCGGTTTTCATCCAGTTCAGGAAATCCAGAGCGGCTTTAGAAGGGCGTCCGTCTTTGTAAACCACCAGGAATGGACGTTGTACACCGTAGTCGCCGGCTTTAATCGCTTCAACCGATGGCGTGTGGCCTTCAATTGACAGCGCTTTCACAGAGTCGTCTACAGAGCTCAGAGAAATGTAACCGATAGAGAACGGGTTGCTGGCAACCATAGTTTTCAGCTGACCGTTACCGCTGGCAACCTGTGCACGCTGAGAGATAGCAGTAACGGTTTTACCGTTGACTTTACGCTTCAGAGACATGATGTCTTCGAATGCACCACGGGTACCTGAGGCGGTATCACGGGTAGCTACAACGATAGGCTTGTCTTCACCACCGACTTGTTTCCAGTTGGTGATTTCGCCTTTATAAATTTGAGAAACCTGCTCTTTGCTCAGGTCATTTACCGGGTTTGAATTGTGGATAACAACAGCGATACCGTCACGGGCAATGACAACTTCCTGAATGTCAGAGGCTTTCTCAGACGATTTCAGATCACGTGAACTCATACCCAAATCAGAAGAACCGTCGTGTGCTGCACGGATACCGGCTGAAGAACCAGGACCCTGAACCTCAACCACAACATCGTGGGATTTTGCGTAAGTCTCGCCGAATACTTCCATCAATGGCGTTACAGAAGAAGAGCCCACAACAGAAATTGTTTCAGCCGCCATAGCCGGGTTAAACATCATTGAGCCAGCCAGTGTGATAGCACCGATAACCTTTGCTTTCATTTTTCCATATCCTTTCGAATTTGGCGGAATTGCCAATCAGTTGTTTAACGAACGAGGCACAGGTTAGGAGAGTTTTATGACAGGTTTGTTGCAGTTTATTGAACACTCTATGAAGATGAAACTAAGTGGCTGATATACATCAAAAATCGGCGCAAATATGAAATCTTAGATTGATGAAAGGCCATCAATGATACTCATCAGGTATAAACAATGCCTGACTGCATGATGAATTATGGAAGGCATTTCTCACTTGAGCCGCGGCTCTGCCATGGTGGATTCAGGGGGCAGGTATTCCGGTGTCACCTTTTTTTACACAGCAAGACGTCAAGGGTTCTGGGCAAGCAAGTCAGAAAAAAACGCAACATTAGCCGAAAAATCCCCATACAGCTTTGTTAGCGTTATAGCCTTGATTTATTGCGATAATTTTCTGAAATGTCCGGCTTTGCTGACTGCGCTGTCTTTTGTTCAGGCTGCGATGGCACAGAACTTGAAACACTCCTGCACGAACACAAAAACGACAATAAAGTTGGGTTGGGGGTGTGTAATGAAACCTGTGACAAAAATAACGATGTTCAGCCTGGCGATGCTGGCCAGTGCTCATGTTAATGCCGCATTAGTCACTGTGGAGTTTGGCGCATTTACGGGTTCCTGGGTTAACGCCGTGGCGGATTCTGGCAGTGGCCAGCCAGTGACGATCGGCAATGCGACGGATAACCCTATGTTACGCTGGGGGCTGCCATCGCCGTCTTCGGGTCCGCAGAGCGGCTATGATTTTGCCTCTGCAGCCAGCTTCGACACCACGTTTGATACAGATACCGGCACCAGCGATGATTTTCAGCTGGGGACTTTTACCCATTTAAATAATGTCATTCTGAGCACCGGGGCCAGTCTGCAAAGTGTCGATTTGCAGCTGAGCACAACCGTGTCTATTGACGGCGGAACGCCGGTTGATGTGCAGTTTGTGTTTAACTTTACCCATAACGAGACCAGCAATAGCGCGGATCCCTGCGCGAACGGGGAAGCGAATGGCGTTGGGGTGAACGTGAACGGCTGTGCGGACATCATTACGGTATCCACCTCGCAGTTCACGGATGTCACTACCGTTAACGGCATCATGTATACGGTGAACATTCAGGGTTTTCTGGTCAACGGCCTATTTGCTGATCGGTTTGAAACCGTTGAGCAAAGCACCAATCAGGCTTTCATTCAGGCCAATATCTCTGCACTGACTGAAGTACCGGTACCAGAACCTGCCAGTGTCGCCATTCTGGGGGCGGCGCTGGCCGGCATTGCCATGATACGTCGCCGTAAACGGCAGAATCTCAGCTCATAACCCAAGCGAATGAAGCCGCAGAAGCTGCGGCTTTTTCTTTGCCTGAACAGTGAATATTTATTCTTCGGAGCACGAAATTTTTCAGGCAGGGCTTTTGCTGACTTGCAAGTCAGAATTAAATATATTTGTATTATTTATGCAAAAATTTGAGCTCGAGTGGCATTCTGTCATTCCCTTGTGGCATTTATTTGCCTTTATTTTTCTTTTTGTGAATAGTGAGGACAAAATTACATCAAATCGTTGTTTGGGGCGCGTCAATGCAGCTTAGTCATTTCTCTATCCGCAATAAAATTCTGGTTTTAGGTGGTGCAGTCTCACTGATGTTCGTGATTGCAATGTTATTCATTAAATCAGCCAATGACCGCATTGGCAGCAATTTCAGTGAGTTTTACCAGCATAACTACAAAGTATCGCAATTGATCAGCCAGATTCGCCAGGCGCAAGCCGATATTATCGGTAACGTGCGGGGTCTGCAGGTGGTGTATCTTCTGGGTTTGTATGAACAAGTGCCTGAATTTAATGCGATTGTCGATAAAAACAGCGCGATCACCCCAGAATTGGTAAAAGAGCTTAAGAAAGACTACAACGGTGATCCTCAACTGCTGGCGGACTTTGAGCAAAAATTGTCGACCTATCAGGCCAATACGCATCAGTTTGTGTCGGACATGGAGTCCGCACCTGACCATCAGGCACCTTATCCGGTGTTCCGGGCATTTGTTGACAGCTATCAGGCCCTGAACCAGCAGTTCGATAAAATTCAGCAGGCCAGCGCGCAGATGGCGATTCAGGCCAATCAGGATACCTTGCAGTCGATTAAAACCGCCAATACCGTTTTTTATGTCTCAATTATCCTGGCGGTACTGATTGCGTTTGTGCTGAGTCACTGGATTGCGCGAGGTCTGGTTGGCGGTATCAGCCGGGTGAAAGCAACGGCAGAAGCCCTGGCCAGCGGTCATCTGGATGTATTGTCTAATGTGAAAGGGACAGACGAAGTGGCCCAGCTGAGCAGCGCGATTGACAGCACAGTCAACCGTCTGAACAGTACAGTTGCAGGTATAGTGCGTTCCAGCACACTGGTGACCGAGAACAGCCGTATTTTACAAGATGCCAATAACAATATTCAGGTTGCGGCGGGTGAGGTATCAGAGCATACCATTCAGGCCGTAACGGCGATTGAAGAGCTTTCGACAACCAGTAAGAGTATTGCGGTCAATACCTCTGATTCAGCCAGAGCATCCGATCAGATGATGGAGCTGGCGGAAAGGGGCATTGAATCTTCTGAGCACACCCAGTCGGTGGTTCAGCGGCTGGTTGCCACCCTGCAAGATACCTCCGGCGTTGTTAACGAGCTGCACGGCGAATCCCGTAAAATTGAAAGTATTCTGGAAGTGATACGCGGTATTGCCGAACAGACCAATCTGCTGGCCCTGAACGCGGCGATTGAAGCAGCCCGTGCCGGTGAGCAGGGACGAGGCTTTGCCGTGGTGGCCGATGAAGTGCGCGGCCTGGCGCAGCGCTCACAATCTTCTGTCAATGAAATTGAGCAGATGCTGGCTCAGCTGCAACAAGCCTGCAGCAGCGCGGTGGACATGATGGCAGACAGCACCACAGAGGCCGATCAGGCCGAAGCGAGGATGTCTGAAACCAATCAGTTACTGGCAGACATCATGAACATGATCAATCAGGTCAATGAGCAGACCCAGCAGATTGCGACGGCAGCGGAAGAGCAGAGCGCGGTGGCTGCTGATATCAGCCAGAATATTCATACGGTGCAGGCGCTGTCGGATAAGACCTCATCTATTGCTTCTGAAACGGTACAATGCAGCGATGGCATGCACCGTGTCAGCCAGGAAGTGGTTGAGCAGGTCAGCTTTTTTCAGGTCGCTAACGCGAATGACGGTTACAGTATTAAGGCCAGCTAAAAATGCGAAAATAACGCAAGATATTGAAATTAAATGAAAATAAGAAACCCGCCAAGTAAAATTACTGGCGGGTTTTTTCGTACTGTGTAAGACCTAAAGGCTTTTTTATAGTAGTGTCAGCGGCTGGCTTTTACTGTCTTAATGCTGAGATCTGGGCGCGAGATAACAATATTGCAGGCCAGTGTAGTGGCTGGCCTGTGACTCATTGTGCACTCACCCTTTGTGTACTAAGGGTGTGCGCTAACGGGCCACTTCATCTACCAGATATAAAATAGATTGATAAGGTATGCCACTGTGGTGCGAGAGGCCGATTTCGCAGGTACGGCTGTTGCTGAAACCACGCCGGCAGTCTGGCGGAACCTGAGCTTTCAAGGGTTCCAGCGAGGCAGCATTCAGCTCAGGGACACTAAATCCTTTATCGCCCGCCCAGCCACAGCACTGAATGTGCTCCGGCACGATCACAGTGCTGACACAGGCTCTGGCCAGTTCCAGCATGTCATCTTCTAGCCCCATTTTGCGGCTGCTGCACGTGATATGCAGCATCACAGTGTCATGCTGGCGTTTCAGCTCCAGGTGAGGCAGCAGGTAATGCAGCACCAGGCCAACAGGCTCGACAATATTCATCAGCCGGCTGAAACTTTCCACGCTGCGTTTGGCGCAGGGGCTGGCATCAATCAAAATCGGGTATTTGCCCTGTTCACTGGCCTGCCAGAGCGCGTCTTCCAGCTGCTGGCTTTTTTGCGCCGCAGGCTCTGTCATCCCTTTGCTGTCGTAGGGCATACCACAGCAGAGCTCGTTGACGGCCGGAGGGATAACAACATCAAACCCTGCCTTGGTAATCAGTGACATTGTCACTTCTGTGAGCGGGCGCTGGTCGGGATTATCTGGCTGCTGCCCCATAGTGCGGCTGGCACAGGAAGGCAGGTACACCACTTTTTTCTCGCCGTGTACCGGGCTGCTGCCGGTTTCAGTTAACTGATGGCGGTTGACTGTCGGCAACTCTGGCAGCCATTGCGGTGTGCTGTTGTGGCTCCAGCGTCTGGCAGTGTGGCTGATCGCTGTCATTCGGCGCTCACCCAGCAGAGACTGGGCAGACTGCGCCACACCCAGACCGGTTTTCACTAAGCGGGTCGTGGTGGCGAAGTGATCCGCGGTCCAGCGAGCAATCGGCGCAAAGCGCTGATACTTGTCGGTACGCAGTTTTTTGATCAGATCCCCTGTGTTAATGCCCACCGGGCAGCGCTCGGCACACAGCCCTGTGGCCGCACAGGTATCAATGCCCTGATACTGAAAGACAGCTTCCAGCGCTTTTGCGCCGGCGGTGTGACCGCTGCGACGGCGATGCTGTAGCTCACGGTATAACACAATGCGCTGGCGCGGGGATAAAGACAGCGTCCGCGACGGACAGACAGGTTCGCAAAAGCCGCATTCAATGCAGCGATCCACCAGATCGTCGGCCGCAGGCATGGGTTTCAGGTGGCGAATATGGGCATGCGGATCGTCATTGATGATCACCCCGGGATTCAGCAGCCCTTGCGGATCGAACAGCCGCTTGATGCGCTGCATCAGCTGGTAGCCTTTTTGGCCCCATTCCAGCTCGACGTAAGGTGCCATGTTGCGGCCGGTGCCATGTTCGGCTTTCAGCGAGCCCTGATATTTGACGGCCACCAACTCGGCGACAGCATCCATAAAGGCACCGTAACGGTCGATTTCACTCTGAGCATCAAACCCCTGGGTGAACACAAAGTGCAGGTTACCTTCCAGCGCATGGCCGAAAATGATGGCTTCGTGATACCGGAACTGCGCAAATAAGGCCTGTAAATCACGAACACCTTTAGCCAGATCTGCAACAGGGAAAGCGACATCTTCAATGATGACAGTGGTGCCGGTTTCCCGTACTGCTCCCACGGCGGGGAACATACCTTTGCGGATCGCCCACAGGGTATTGACAGTGGCCGGCTCAGAGGTGAAGGGCACAGATTCGATGACGGTAAACGCCGACAAACTGGCCATGATGGTGTCGCACTGACTGAGCAGTTCGTCGTGCGTACCTGCCCGGCTTTCAACCAGCAAGGCGGCGGCTTCCAGATCCAGATGGGCGATAAAATCGGGCATACCGGCTTTATCGGCAACAGAGCGCATCGCGCGGCCGTCCATCATTTCGACGGCGGAGACAGGGGTAGTGGCAAGCACTGAGGTCGCTTCGCTCGCGTGCTCGATATTGCTGAAAACCAGTAAAGCAGAAGCTTTGTGAGGGTGCTCGATAACCGTCTTGTAGGTAATGTCGGCGATAAAGCCCAGCGTGCCTTCCGAGCCGATCATCAGGTGTTCAAGAATATCAATAGGATCACTGAAATCGGTCAGTGCATTCAGCGCGTAACCTGTGGTGTTTTTCAGCCGGTATTTATGCTGAATTTTTTCTTTCAGAGCCGGGTGAGTGTCGACGTCTTTTTTCAGTTCAGACAAATCGCGGAGCAATGAGGCATGGCTGCGGCGAAAGGCGGCTTTACTCTCTTCATCGCGGGTGTTCAGTACCGTGCCATCGGTCAGGACAACCGTCATACCGTCTACGGTGCGATAGGAGTTCTGCGCCGTACCGCAGCACATACCGCTGGCATTGTTGGCCGCGATCCCGCCAATTTTACAGGTGTTGATCGAAGCGGGATCCGGCCCGATCTTGCGTCCGTAAGGGGCCAGATAGCGGTTAGCATCCGCGCCGATAACACCGGGTTGCAGGGTAATTTTCAGCCCGTCATCTTCAATGTGATGGCCTCGCCACTGATCGCTGAGGGTGATCAGTACCGAATCAGAGACTGCCTGTCCCGACAAGCTGGTGCCTGCTGCACGGTAGGTGTAGGGAATGCTCAGTTCAGCACAGGCGCGAATAACCTCAATGACTTCATTCTGATTGTGCAGGCGAAGCACTATCTTTGGGATCAGGCGGTAGAAGCTGGCATCGGTGCCATAGGCAAGGCGCTTGGCTTCATCTGTGATGATCTGCTCGGCATCAAGTAGGGTGCCAAGCTGTTGGAGCAGTTGCTGGTAGTTGTCCGTCATAGTTGCCCTTGCTCGTAGGCGAATAGTTGAGGAGTCTGATGCTTTTATTTATGAATCATGAAGATACTTTGAGTGTAGCGCGTAACAGCAAACAGACTTTGCGCTTGATCTCAGCTTTTGCTGCCTGGCGGTACTTCTGTTAACAGGTGTGAACCCTATCGCTTTCCTTATTATCAGAAGAGAAAAACTATAATTTTGTGATCTGACTCTATACTTGAGTGTAACTGACCCTGGTCACCTGCAGAAATTTACCTGACAGCCTTCAACCTAAGGGATTGAGCATGAACTGGTATTTATACGCACTCAGAAAGTACGCGGTGTTTTCAGGTCGCGCGCAGCGACAGGAGTACTGGTATTTCTTTTTGATCAACCTGGTCATTACTCTGGCGCTGGGCATAGCAGATAATTTGCTCAATACGCCGGGCACTGGCGAGGGGACAGGCTTACTGGGCGGTGTGTATTCGCTGGCGGTACTGATCCCTTCGGTTGCGGTAGGGGTGCGGCGCCTGCATGACATCGGCAAATCAGGCTGGTGGATGTTGCTGAGTCTGATCCCGGTCTTGGGTTTCGTTATTCTGCTCTTTTTCTTTGCCAGAGAGGGCCAGCCCGGTCCGAATGAATACGGCAATAACCCGAAAGAAGAGAGCGGAATGGGCCATATGGCGATGTAAGCAGCAGCCGGACATGCCTGGTAACACTCTGTGGGTTACCCTGGCGTTATTTCGTGGTACTTTCCTGTGGATGATGCTGAAACCTAAGTCAGCGCATCTCATAATTACGGATCAGGGTACGAGACAGACAGCCAATCATGCAGCATTTCTTGCGACGACATTCCTTAGCACACTGGGCGCTACTGTTAACGGTCTGGGTGGTGTTCGTGTGTCTGTCGAAAAACACGGCTCTGCTGGCGCTCTGTCCGAGTCAGTCTGTCGAGGCTGTGCAAATCTTCTCTGCCAGTGAACGGGCTGAGCCTCAAGCGTCGGCAGATTCCTCTGAGTGTGATTTGTCGGAACAACTGCTACAGGTGAAATATCAGCAGCTTGATACGCTCTTTCTGATCCCCATTCTGCTACTGACACTGTTGCTTGCAGGCCTGCTCGGTGCGGGCTGTCTCTCTCCGCCTCCGTCTCGTGAGCCTAAAGTCCCTAAAAGGCGCATTCATTTAACGCTTTGTATTTTCCGGGAATAACACACATAGCATCTGGCGTGATGCCAAAAAATCTGTGTGTTTATTACTTAGGAAAGACAATGCAAAAGAATTTACGATTGACCATCAAATGGCTGACCAGCAGCGGGTTATGGCTGTGCCTGTTATTTATGTCTGTGGCCCAGGCATCAGTTGTCAGCACGGGCTGGCTGAGCGACCCCAATCATCCGCCGGTTGAAACACGCTTTGTGTTAACCGGACAGACAGATGCTGTTGCAGGGACAGTAGCCGGTTATCTGGAAGTGCGCTTGCAGCCGGGCTGGAAAACCTACTGGCGATCACCCGGTGAAGGGGGCGTGGTACCCAGCATCAACTGGCAGGATTCGGCGAATATTGCCGAACTGGACTGGCAGTGGCCGGTACCGCAGCGGTATGACGTACTCGGTGTGGAAACCATAGGCTATGCTGAGAATGTTATTTTTCCGATGACCATCAGGGTGGAGGATTTTTCTCAGCCTGTGATTCTGCTGGCTACTCTCAGCCTGTCTTCGTGCTCGACGGTTTGTGTGATCACCGACTATCCGATTGATTTATCTTTTATTCCCTCAGAGCTGACGCCTTCAGAGACTGACATGCGCCGCTATGCACAAGCGTTAAGCACTGTGCCGCAAGCCTCTTCGCTGGCTGAGATCAAATCAGCGATCTGGGATGCAGAGCAAAGCAAACTGCAGGTAGTTTTGAGCAACGAGCAGGGCTGGGTCAAACCTGATCTGTTTATTGATGGTGATGCCGAGGCGGTCAGAGACAGCCATTTCTCGCGGCCGGACATCAGTATTGAGGGGAGCACCCTGACGGCGCAGATAGGCGTGTCGAGCTGGTTCGGTCAGCCGGATCTCGAACAGCAGTCGCTTACTGTGACTGTGACAGATGATGCGGTGTTGTCTGAACACAGCCTACAGGTGCAAAGCGGTATCGTTACCGCTCAGGCAGGCCACAGCTTACTGGTCATGTTCGGCCTGGCGCTGCTGGGCGGACTGATCCTCAATATCATGCCGTGCGTGCTGCCGGTGCTGGGCATGAAACTCTCTACCGTGCTGACGGCCGAGAAGCAGGAAAAGCAGCAGATCCGCCTGCAGTTTCTGGCCTCAGCCGGCGGGATCATCAGCGCATTCTGGCTGATTGCACTGGCACTGGTGGCGCTGAAGCTGTCCGGACAGGCTATCGGCTGGGGGATACAGTTCCAGAGCGGGGCCTTTCTGGCCGTGATGGTACTGGTGACCTTCATGTTTGGTGCCAATATGCTGGGGCTGTTCACCATCAGCCTGCCGTCGGGCATCAGTACCTGGCTGGGCACCCAAGGCGGCAAAGGTTATGCCGGGCATTATGCGCAAGGTATGTTTGCCACCTTTCTTGCCACGCCCTGTTCTGCGCCATTTCTCGGTACGGCGGTCGCCTTCGCCCTGGCGGGCAGTGTCGGCAATCTGGCCGTGATCTTTACCGGCCTGGGGCTGGGAATGGCACTGCCCTGGATGGCGATTGCGCTGTTCCCGTTTATGGTGCGATGGTTACCTAAGCCGGGTGTCTGGATGGGCAAAATGAAAGTCCTGTTCGGGATCATGATGCTGGCGACAACACTATGGCTGCTGACGCTGCTGGCCCCACACTGGCCGATCTGGTCGCTGTGGCTGGCAGGCATTGCGGGGATGAGCCTGATTGTCTGGCGATCCGTCAAAGTGTTTGGCGCCAAGCCTGTGGGCGTGCTGGGCAGCGTGTTTATGATGATCAGCGCGGTTGTCCTGCTAACAGCTAGTCTGACGGCTGAAAAGTGGGCGACACCTTTGCCACCTGAGCCAAGCTGGCAGCCGCTGTTTGCTGCTGACATCGGTAAGCAGGTTGCGCAGGGGAAAACTGTGTTTGTGGATGTGACCGCAGACTGGTGCATCACCTGTAAAGCCAACAAGGTCCGCGTCCTGCTGCAGCAACCGGTTTATGACGCGATTCAGCAACCCGATCTGGTGCGCATGCAGGGAGACTGGACAATTCCTAACGATGCAGTGACCGCCTATTTGCAGGCCAATGGAAGGTTCGGTGTGCCATTTAATATTGTTTACGGACCGGGTGCCCCTCAGGGTATCGCGTTACCTGTGATTTACACCAGCGAGGATGTGATGCTTGCGATTCAACAGGCTCAGGGAGGATAAATCAATGAGTGAAGAGCACAAAAGGCACACGGGAAAGTGGAAAAAGTGGCTCAGAGAGATCCTCTTTTTCACTGTGCTGCTGACGGTGGTTTCAGTGGGGGTTGATCTCTGGCGAAGTCAGTCTGTGCCGGATGACACGCCTTTTACCCTGAAAGCGCCTGATATACAGGGTGAGGCGGTTGATATTGCGGTGCTCAGTAAAGAGCAGCCTGTGATTGTGTATTTCTGGGCGACCTGGTGCGGCGTCTGCCGCTTTGTCACCCCGAGTGTCAACTGGCTGAGTCAGTATTATCCAACGGTCGGGATTTCTTTGACGTCCGGTTCTGATCAAAAGCTGCAGCAGTATTTTGCCAACAAAGGGCTGGGTTTTCAGAATGTGAATGACGAAAAAAATGTGCTGGGCCGTGAATGGGGGGTGGCGTTTACGCCGACTGTGTTTATCGTCCGCGATGGTAAGGTTACCTTTATCACCAGTGGCATCACCACACCGCCGGGCTTGCTGGCAAGGATCTGGCTGAGCTGAGGCTTTGGTTCAACTAAGGTTGATTGATTTGAAAGCCTGTCTGCCTCTGCGGTAGGCAGGCTTCATGCTATCGGGACAGATCCTGCCGACGGCTGAGATCTCTGGCTAAAATCAGCGCCAGCCCGATGATCTGCAGAAATAGCGCGAGGTTTCTTAAGCCGGAAATGTGCGCCATCAGGCGGGTGTGCTTATCGGCCAGTGAGAGATTATCGATAAAGAGCTGATTGATCTTTTCTCTGAGCAACTCTTGCTCGGTACTGAAGGCAGCCATGAGCCCTGTCAGCTTGTCTGTTGCCAGACCGGCAAATGTCGCATTGTGCAAGGGCGCCAGTTGATCTTGTATTTCCTGCTGAACCGGGGCGGGCAGTGGCGCGCCGCTTAGCTCACTGAGCGACACCAAGTTCAGCACTAACTCCCGCTTTCGTTCTATCCCTTCAATCTGCTGCCAGGTCAGGCTGATGAGCTTTTCATTATTGTTTTGCTGCTGGACGAGCTGGTTGGCATCAACCGTGGCACCGTCGATATAAAAGTTGGTCATCAAGGCCGAGACGATATTGAGCAACAGCCCTGTGGCGACAAGTATCCAGGTAGGAACCGACCATCTGCGCATCAGTTGAAATCCGGTAGCAACACTCTCTTTAGTATGACCAGGCTGGCGCGGCATTTGTTGCAAGGGTAAGAATGCGCGAAAAAAGGGCGTAGTAGCCATGTGGCGTGATTGACTTTTTTTGTCACAGGTATCATTTTTTTTATTAGAGGAGTCCATCAGTATTGACCTTCCCCTAGGGGAAAGCTTTAGGCTGTAGGCGTTCAGATATTCATAGGCTGGTTATGCGTCGGAAATCACGTCGGACAATCTGGTTAACCTTATTGACTTCACTGGTACTTATAGTATCGGGTGTGGTCAATAGCACGCCTTTAATGACTTTCAGTATGATAAGTGACAGCATGATACCGGCTGAACATCACTGTGCCGGTATGTCTCACATGGCTGACAATGAGCACTCAGAACACAGCGCGCAGCAGCCACCCGGTTGCGATCATGACATGACCATGGCTCACACCTGTTGTACCGCAACCTGTAGTACAGCCTTTGTGCTGCCCGTTCAGCATCAGCCTTTTTCTCTTAATAGCCAGCTAGCTTTGAGACCGGCAGAGAGCATCGTCTCTGTGGTTTACACTTCCCAGTCCCTTTACCGTCCTCCCATCGCCTGAATCCATTCTTCGTAAGTTGTCTCACCGCGAACTGACGGTGAGTCTCGTTTTTCTGCCGCTTTCCGGCAGCAAACAGAATGGATGTTATGGTGAAAAAACATATGCATGCTTTGGCGCTGAGTCTCAGTGCCGCCTGGCTGTACCCGGCATGGCAGTTTCCGGTCTGGGCAGCAGAGACGCTGGACGTTTCCGCCCACAAGGAAGTTCAGCCCGCATCGTTACAAACCTTGATCGCGCTGGCTGTACGCAATGACGCCAGTCAGGCGCAGCTCGCGGCGCAGTCCAGTGCGCTACGTGAAACGGCCGTCGCCAGTGCCACTCAAATGGATCCCAAACTGAAAGTCGGTGTCGGCGGTTTGCCGGTGGACAGCTTTCAGTTTGATGACGATCCCATGACCAATATTTCTGTCGGGTTGATGCAGCAGTTCGAGCGCGGAGACATGCTTGAGCTGCAGGCCAGAAAAGTGCGTCAGCAAGCGGAAGGCGTGGACTGGCAAATTCAGGCCCGGCAAAGGGAGGTCGCCAACAGCATTACTCAACTGTGGCTTGAATTGGGCTATCAGCAATATGCCGAACGCGTGTTAAGGGAAAATCAGCGCCTGATGTCGGAAATGGCCGGTTTTATCCAGACCAATTACGCAATTGGCAAAAGTGAAGCTCAGGATTTGCTTCAGGCTCAGCTTCAGGTGAGCCGGCTGGACGATAAACTTCAGGCCAACCGGCAGAGCCAGCGTAAATTGATGTCGCAGATGTCCGAATGGCTGGGAGCTGACTGGTTGTCGGCGAATGCTTCACTGGCTGCCGGTTATCAGCTTGACGGGGCCGCGCTGGACGCTGTGCTGAAGTCGCACAATGGCACGAGTCAGTTTTACGCTTTGCTGGCTCAGCACCCCATGGTGGCAATGACTGAAGCGGTGATTTCAGCCAGTCAGACTCAGGCAGATATCGCTGGCGAAGCTTACAAGCCTCAGTTTGCCGTGGAAGTCATGTACGGCTACCGGCAGGCCAATAATATGCGAGGCGAACCGGCTTCGGATCTGCTCAGTGCTTATCTGACGGTGGATCTCCCGCTGTTTACGGACAACCGTCAGGACAGAAACCGCGCCGCTGCCCACTATCAGGTTGGCGCAGCCAAATCTCAGAAAGACCTGCTCCTGGCTCAGATGAACGCCAGGGTCAATGCCTTGCTGGCCGACAGACAGAGTCAGACCGAGCGGTTGGAACGTTATCAGAACAGCTTGCTGCCACAGGCGAAAGAAAGGACCCAAGCCGTGGAACGCGGCTATCAGAATAACACTGCGCAGTTCAGTGATGTGATCAATGCTGCCAGCGATGAACTGGCACTCAAGCTGGAACTGGCACGTTTGACGGCCGATCTCAGCCAGACCAGCAGTACGCTGGCATTTTTGCTGGGTGGTCAAGCCTTGCAAACTCTCGCCCCATCACTGACAGACCAAGGAAAATAATAATGAAAACAATCACAATCACTGTGCTGGCGCTGCTCATTGGCAGCACAATCGGCTATGTGGGCAGTCAGTACCTCAGCGGTCAGGCTCTGTCAGCCAATAGCAGCGACGCATCAGCGGATACCCCCAAAGCCCCGCTGTACTGGGTAGCGCCTATGGATCCCAACTACCGGCGGGACCAGCCGGGAAAGTCGCCGATGGGAATGGATTTGATCCCGGTTTATGAAGAAGACCAAGGCGGTTCGAAAAGTAAACCGGGTACGGTGCGTATTGATCCGGCGGTGGAAAACAACCTCGGCGTGAAAACGGCTGCGGTGTCTGTCCAGCCATTGTCGCCCAGAATAGAAACCGTCGGGTATGTCGCTTTCGATGAAAGGCACTTGTGGCAAACCAACGTGCGTGTCAGCGGCTGGGTGGAGAACCTTTACATCAATGCGGTTGGTGAGCAGGTGAAGCAAGGAGATGTACTCTTCACCCTGTATTCGCCGGAACTGGTCAAAGCCCAGGAAGAGCTATTGAATGCGTACCGTACTAAACGTGATGGCCTGATCAAAGGCGCATTTGATCGCCTGGTGTCGCTGGGAGTTGATAAGGCACAAATTCAGGCCATCGCCAGAAGCGGCAAAGCGCTGCAGACAGTGAAAGTGAAGGCCCCGGCAGACGGGGTGATCGCCAGCCTGAATGTCCGTGAAGGGGCGTATCTGTCACCGGCGCAGTCGGTGATCAGTGCAGGGCCGCTGAATACTGTCTGGGTCGATGCCGAGGTGTTTGAACGCCAGGCGCATTGGATAACGACAGGCAGTAAAGCCACTATGACGCTGGATGCCCTGCCGGGCAAAGCGTGGCAGGGGCGTGTGGATTATGTCTACCCCATTCTTGATCCATCCACCCGCACTCTGCGGATGCGGTTAAATTTTGACAATGCGGCGGGCGAACTCAAACCCAATATGTTTGCCAATATTGTGCTGGAGCCCGAGACAGAGGAAGCGGTGATGACGATTCCGGCCTCTGCGGTGATTCGCTCCGGCGGCATGACGCGCGTGGTGCTGTCAGAAGGTGAGGGGAAATACCGTTCTGCCCGGATAGAAGTGGGTCGCCAGGCAGCAGAACACATTGAAGTATTGCAGGGATTAAGCCTGCAGGACAGTGTCGTGACCTCTGCACACTTCTTGCTGGATTCAGAATCCAGCCAGTCGGCAGATCTGGCACGCATCAATGGTGTTGAACCTGAACAAGCCACAGTATGGGCAACCGGTGAAATCACTGAAGTCATGGCCGATCACAAGATGCTGACGATAAACCATCAGCCCGTACCGGAATGGGACTGGCCGGGCATGGTGATGAATTTCACCCTGGCTGACGGCCTGGAAATGGCACCGCTGAAGACGGGACAGACACTGGATTTCGAAATTACCAAACTAGAATCCGGCCAGTATCAGGTGGTGGATTACAAGGTGCAGGATCAGCCTGCCGCCCGGGAAATCTGGGTAAAGGGTGAAATTACAATGCTGATGGCGGATTTCGGGATGATCACCCTGTCACATTCAGCGGTGCCCGAATGGCAATGGCAGCCGGGCGAAATGAACTTCACCGTCGATGACAGTATCGATCTGTCTGCGTTTACAGAAGGACAAACCGTCCGCTTTCTGATTGTCCGCAATGGCAGTGAGTACAGCCTGAAACAACTGAATGCGGCCGGGGGTGAGCAATGATAGCTGCCATTATTCGCTGGTCACTCCACAACCGTTTTCTGGTGCTGATAGCGGCCCTGTTCCTGACATTGGCGGGCCTGTACAGCGTTAAAAATACCCCGGTCGATGCACTGCCGGATTTATCCGATGTACAGGTGATCATCAAAACCAGCTACCCGGGACAGGCACCGCAGGTAGTCGAAGATCAGGTGACTTATCCGCTGACTACCGCCATGCTGGCAGTGCCGGGTGCCGATACGGTCCGTGGCTATTCCTTCTTTGGTGACTCGTACGTGTATATCATTTTCAACGATGATACCGACATGTACTGGGCGCGTTCCCGGGTACTGGAATACCTCAGCCAGGTTGCGCCTAAGCTGCCGGCGAACGCGAAACCGACCCTGGGCCCGGATGCGACCGGTGTTGGCTGGGTATACAGTTATGTGCTGCAGGATAAAACCGGCCAGCACGATCTGGCTGAGCTGCGCAGTCTGCAGGACTGGTTTCTCAAGTATGAACTGCAAACCGTCAACGGGGTGTCGGAAGTGGCCACAGTCGGCGGCATGGTGAAGCAGTATCAGGTGCAGATAGATCCAGCCAAGCTGCGCGCTTATGATTTAACGCTCCAGCAGGTCAATAACGCCATTCAGCGTGGTAATCAGGAAGTTGGCGCATCGGTTATCGAAGTGGCCGAAGCCGAGCACATG
This sequence comes from Photobacterium halotolerans DSM 18316, assembly GCF_000425165.1. Lineage (GTDB taxonomy): Bacteria > Pseudomonadota > Gammaproteobacteria > Enterobacterales > Vibrionaceae > Photobacterium > Photobacterium halotolerans. Next base: position 71,863 of record NZ_KE384321.1, on the reverse strand, counting down.
GTCAGAACAACCGGCTACCTGACCGGCGTTGACGATCTGAAAGCGTTGCCCCTGAAAACCACAGCCAAAGGCACCCCCTTGCTGCTGGGAGATATCGCCGATATCAACATTGGCCCGCAAATGCGACGCGGCATTTCCGAGCTGAACGGCGAAGGTGAAGCGGTAGGCGGCGTGATTGTGATGCGCTATGGCGAGAACGCCAGTCAGGTAATTGAGGCGGTGAAAGCCAAACTGGCAGCACTGCAGCGCAGCTTGCCGGACGGTGTCGAGATAGTGCCCACTTATGACCGTTCAACCCTGATTAACGCTGCGGTTGAGAATCTGTGGCAGAAACTGGCGGAAGAGTTCATCGTGGTGGCGATTGTTTGCGCCATCTTCCTGTTCCACATCCGCTCCTCACTGGTGATAGCTATCAGTCTGCCGGTCGGTATTTTAGCGGCCTTTGTCGTCATGCACTGGCAGGGGATCAACGCCAATATCATGTCGCTCGGCGGCATTGCGATTGCTATCGGCGCGATGGTCGATGGCGCGATTGTGATGATTGAAAATGTGCACAAGCACATCGAGCGCACACCGCTGACAGATCAGAACCGCTGGCAGGTGATCGGCAAAGCGGCAGAAGAAGTCGGTGCGCCTTTGTTTTTCTCCTTGCTGATCATCACCCTGAGCTTCGTGCCTGTGTTCGCGCTGGAAGGTCAGGAAGGCAAGATGTTCTCGCCGCTGGCTTACACCAAAACCTATGCCATGGCTGCAGCCGCCGGACTGGCGATCACGCTGGTTCCGGTGCTGATGGGCTACTTTATTCGCGGTAAGGTGTTGCCTGAGCACAAAAACCCGGCCAACCGCGGGCTGGTGGCCCTGTACCGGCCGTTGCTGAATCTCAGTCTGGCTTATCCTAAAGCCGTGATTGTGGTGGCACTGGCGCTGCTGGTATCAGCCTACTATCCGGCCGCCAGAATGGGCAGTGAGTTCATTCCGCCGCTGGACGAGGGCGATCTGATGTACATGCCAACCACCTATCCTGGCATTTCAGTTGGCAAGGCGCGTGAGCTGCTGCAGCAAACCAACAAGCTGATCAAAACCGTACCGGAAGTGGAAACCGTGTGGGGCAAGATTGGCCGGGCAGAAACCGCAACCGACCCGGCGCCGCTGACCATGATAGAAACCGTGATTCAGCTCAAACCGCGCGATCAGTGGCGCGAGGGCGTGACGACAGCATCGCTGCGCAGAACCTTCGACGATCTGGTGCAGTTTCCCGGCCTGACCAATGCCTGGGTGATGCCGATAAAAACCCGCATCGATATGCTGGCAACGGGGATCAAAACCCCGATAGGGATCAAAATTTCGGGGCCGGATCTGAAAACAATAGAAACCATCGGCGCGCAGATTGAGCCCATCCTCAACGCGATTCCGGGCACGGCTTCTGTCTATGCCGAGCGGGTTGCCGGCGGGCGCTATGTCACCATTGATATCAAGCGCCGCCAGGCTGCGCGTTACGGATTGAACATCCAGGACGTTCAGCAGGTGATTGCCTCTGCAATTGGCGGTGTGAACGTCGGCGAAACCATTGAAGGGCTGGAGCGTTATCCGATCAATGTCCGTTACCCGCAGGACTATCGGGATTCCGTGGTGAAACTGCAGAACCTGCCACTGGTCACGCCTAACGGCGCCCGGATTGCCCTCGCCGATGTGGCCGATATTCGCTACGAAGACGGGCCGCCGATGATCAAAACAGAAAATGCCCGTCCCAACGGCTGGGTGTTTGTGGATATTGAAGATCGTGATCTGGGCTCTTACGTTGCCGAAGCCAGAGAGATTGTGGCCCGCGAACTGTCGCTGCCAGCCGGTTATTCACTGACCTGGTCCGGGCAGTATGAATATATGGAACGGGCTAAGGCAAAACTCAGTGTGGTTACGCCTGTTACGCTGATGATCATTATGCTGCTGCTGTATTTCAGCTTCCGGCGGGTAGGGGAAGTGCTGGTCATTATGGCCACCCTGCCGCTGGCAATGGTGGGCGGCGTCTGGCTGATGTATCACCTGCAATACAACTTCTCGATTGCGGTAGGCGTCGGGTTTATCGCATTGGCAGGCGTGGCGGTCGAGATTGGCGTCATTATGCTGGTGTACCTCAATCAGGCTTGGCACTGGCGCAAATTACAGGCGGAAGAACAACAGAATCACCTGCAGCCACAGGATCTGACCGACGCTATCCGGGAAGGGGCCGGGCTGCGTGTCCGCCCTGTGATGATGACAGTTCTAACAGTCATCATTGGCTTGATTCCCATTATGTACGGCTCAGGCACAGGCTCGGAAGTCATGCAGCGTATTGCCGCACCTATGATTGGCGGTATGGCGTCAGCCTTGCTTCTCACCTTGCTGGTGTTGCCGGCCATTTTCAAGCTGTGGAAGCAGCGCGAAGTGACATCAAACCGTTAATTATCTATGCCTTTCTCCTGCCTGACGGGAGAAGGGCACAAACGTCAATTACATCAACATAATTTGCTGAACAGAAAGGAAATACAGATGAAAAAAACAGTACTCGCCCTGATCATCACACTGGCCTCGACGCCCGTCCTTGCGGATGAGATGGGCCACGGCTCAATGGATCATTCAGGGATGAAAATGGATGGCATGTCTGCTGTCGGTATGCCCGCCAAAGGCGCCAAACCCGACAAAGTGGTTCACGTTATTCTCTCCGATGACATGAAGATCCGCTTCAAGAAAGATGTGCAGATCGAAGCCAACGATGTCGTGCAGTTTGTGGTGATGAACACAGGTAAAATCGACCATGAGTTCTCCATTGGCTCAATAGAAGAACAACTGAAACACCGGGAAATGATGCGCAACATGACAACCGGCCATGATCACGACAGCGGCTCAACCGTGACGGTGAAACCGGGTAAAGCCAAAACCCTGCTCTGGCACTTCCACGGTGAACCAGAGGTCGAGCTCGCCTGCAACATCCCCGGCCACGCCGAAGCCGGTATGGTGAAGAGCATCATGGTGCAGTAATCCAACCCCGTCAACAGCTTACACTCCACCTACCCAAGGAGGCACAGCCTCCTTTTTTCTCGCCTCAGAACTTGCCCTAATGCACAGATATGCAACTTAAAACACATCAAAGCGTGAAACAGCAGCCATATCTGAATATCATGTAAAAGCGTCAAATTTCCATAATACGATTCACTTCAATGTGAAGGGCGGTAGCGTGTCTGTTGAAGAAACTTACTTGATTGTTGATGAATCGGTGGTGGCATGTCAGTCATATTTGAACGGCTGTAAATGAACAGACCTGAGACTATAGAATATCGCTTTATTATTTCGAATCACTTGTCACTGATTGACGATGCAACGTACATGAATGATGAAATTATATGTGAATCGTTGTTAATTCTTTAATATAAAATGCTTACGTTTATAGCTGTGTAAAGAAATATACTACAAAGTTATATGACTTGATGTCATAGAATAAGATGTTATCTGGAGACTTAATTTTTGAACCCTGAGAGTGAACTTGAACTAGGCGAGAATCGGGTAGATAGCTTGGTTTCGCTTGCGAAAGGTGTTGTGGGGGCACTGCCTGTCGCTGGGCCCTTGTTCTCCGAAGTAATTGGGGCCGTGATTCCTAATCAGAGGGTAGATCGGATCGTTGGATTTCTGCATGAGTTGGATCAACGATTGAGGCTTTTGGAAAGCGTTGTGCAATTGAACAAGTATTCTGTCGATCTCTTTGAAGATACTCTGCAGCAGGCGTCAAGGGCTATTACCGAAGATCGAAATAAATTACTAGCTAATTACTTTTCTAAATCGATCAATGTTGACGAAAATGAGTACGAGACGAAAAAGAAAATATTACAGGTTCTCGCCGAGTTGACGGATGTTGATATTGAAATATTGGGATTAATTGATAGGCATGGCTATCAAAGTACAGCAAGAGATTACTACCCTGGGCACCTAACAGAAGGTCAGTATGAGAAGCTAAATAACGATGAGAAATATCAGTTTAAACTTGGGCAGGTTTCGTTCGACACGCACATTTTTACTCTCGAGCGGAACCGATTGATTGAAGCTGAGCGTGAAGAGCGAGATGAGGGTAATAGTCAGCGGCACATAGATCCGAAAACAGGATTGCCCAAAATTGTGAGCTACAGAGTTTCAACTTTTGGGGAAGTTCTATTGTACTCAATCAGATAACAAGTGCAGTCTAGGGACGCGCCTGACGTTGCGCCCCTGCTGCAAGTGTTATTTCATTGGATATTTACTAAGTAGCAGGAGTTATAGTTACTTTGACTTTGTTATATAAGTACATGCCCTTGAGGTTTGAAATGTTTAGTGATCCTCTGCTACGCCTAACACCTCCATCAGAATTAAATGACCCATTCGATGCAAAGCCGACAAAGTCTGGCGTTGAAAAGAAGGTTGATTTCTTTTTTCAGGATTCAATTGATTCAGATAACGAATTATCTACAGATACCGTTGAGTATTATAAGAATGAATTAGAATCAAAATTGAATGGTTATGGTGTTATTTCATTGACTGAGAATCCATATAGTCTGTTGATGTGGTCACATTATGCAAGTGAACATAAAGGAGTTGTTATCGGAATTGCCAGTGACGAAAATACGTTTGACTATCATGATGGTTTTACGATGACGTGTGGTATTTCTAAAATAAAACCAGCAAGGGTTTCATACAGTAGTCGTAGACCTGGTTTTGAAATGCCAGATGATTGCATATACGAATACTTTGAAAATAATTTCTTTTCACACTTTGCTTTGACGAAAGGTGATGACTGGTTGTATGAAAAAGAACATCGCTATCTACTTAGCTTGAATGAGGCTGATGTTATAATTGCCGACTTATCATCTTTAGAAGTGGCGAAATCTATTTCTGATTATGGTGTTTTATTTGAAAATATATCAGGCAATAGTTACAAAATTGAAGCTAAAAGTGTAGATGTTAGGAGTAGTTTGAAATGGTGGTTGTGCTTGGCCTATAATCGAAGAATTATATCCAATGTGAAATTCTTTAAAAGAATAGTTCCTAATGCTATACGATCCGTTTATTTTGGATGTAAAGTCGATAATGCCGATATTAATAGAACGATTGAAAGTGTAAGAGAAAGCCCAAGGTTTAGCTCAAATGTAAATTTTTATCGATCAACGCAAAGTGTTGAACGATTTGAAATCGACTTTGAACTCTTAGATGAAAACTATGCATTCAGAAAATAATAAAAATAAGGATAAGTGTCGCGCAGCAGACACTTAGAATTACAAGGATAGGCACATTAAAGCGAAATCTGATGAAGTTGTTCTTTCCGGATGTATCAGCCCAAATACATTTCGATGTGATATACCACTGGTTTCACTTTAGGTAATGGCTGGCGGGATATTAGCAAATGCCGAGAGAACATTTGATCGTGCTATTGTTTTGTGAATCAATACATTGCCTCTGTGATCTTCGCCGTGGATACTGAAGCTAGGCTAGTCTCAGTTAATGCCATAGACAAATTGTGACATGGTGGCCTCCGGTCGTTACAGGATCAGACTTATCAAGGTGGCAAAGCATGATGAGGGGGAAGTCCATGTCATTGGTTATAAGCCTTTGTACAATGCGACCATATAAAAGAATCTAAAGTAGGGGAATACAATGTCACAATTTATTGATGAATTACATGAGCAATACAACCTTTGGGTAAATTACCTTAATTATACGATGGCTCCGTGGATATTTGCTTTAGCTGTGGGTTGCTTTCTCGGTGACTCTCCTCAATGGCTTACACTCTGTTGTATCGCATTTATCTGTCTTTGGGGGTATAAAAATCCTAGTTATCCTCTTAACTTGATCAAACTAAATGAAAAACGACGTAATCAAACAAATACGGATTACTTGTATCGCGGTTTTTTGTCCAAAAACATGGGTATACTTGCGGTTGTGACAAAAATGCCCCTGTTCTTAGTGAGCGCATTATTCTTAGCTGTTGTTTCAGTCGGAATTACGAAGTCAGCTGTAGGCTTATAACAAACGACCATGGCGTCAATCATTAAATGCTGATTCTGCATTCCATAAGACGCCATCGCGCAACATAGAATTTAGGATTACAACCATCTTCCTGACACAGGCGATGATCGCCACTATTTGGGGTTTCTTTCAGCCAGAAGTCGTTGATGGCTGCTTACAAGGACAGTCACCTAATGAGTTCTTTCCGGCGTTGTCGGGTGTGCATCAGGAGAATGCTGCGAACGCAACCGGACTTGCAGCGTGATCTTCACACAGCGAGTTATTTCTGATAAAAATATATTCAAATCAGTGATATAGAAACTTTGTAACCTGGTTGTTCATGAGAGCGACGCAATCAGACTGGTTTGGTCTGGCAGAGCCTGATGAAGAGGCCAGCTTATTCGTTAAGTAAAAAATGGAGAAAGAAGAAATTGGACAGTAAAGAAGATATTCAGTATGCATTTGATTTTTTTGATGTAATTTTTAAGTTGATGCTGCTTGCTCTGATTGGGTGTGCTGTCTTTTTTTGGTTTCATAACTTTGAACGGTCATTTGCGATTGCCAATACCGGCGCTTCTGTCGGCGTGTTTTTAGCTGCACTATCGGCGCGTTCAGCAACGACATTCAAGGACAAAGCACTTGTTATCATCGGGTTACTCTGCACGGTTGGTTTTCAGATCTGGTCAATGGCTGCGGCCTGAGGTTCAAATTACCAGGACAGTCACCGTACAGTTACAGTCGAAATAGTGCCTCTGTCTGGTTGAGCACCGGGCGGGCATTGTCTACAATGGCGCACTTTGTACATACTTCAGGTCATGAACATGAGCGACATTAACGATAAACCAGCTTTACCCGATCACCTTGCCGGTAACCCTCGCAGCCCACACTATGTGGCAGAGTGTTTTGAACACCATATCGGTATTCGTCTGAATGGCAAAGAGCGTACTGATGTTGAAGAATATTGCATCAGTGAGGGTTGGGTCAAAATCCCTTCACCGAAAGCAAAAGATCGTTTTGGTCAGCCAATGTTGATCAAACTGAAAGGCCAAGTAGAAGCTTTCTATAAATAAGCAAGAAGCTTTCAATAAATAAGTGGTTTTTTACTGCTTATCATCCAACACATAGAGTGAGAGAATTGCTGGCTCTATGTGTTGGTTCAACTGTCTGTATAAACATATCGGCAGCTTTCATATCCCCATGCTCGTTATTTATACTTGTTACTAAACGTTTGGCGTTTAATGCAATTTAAGCGTTTACGTCATTGGTGAGTTACAAAATGTGCTTATTCATCCCAGATTGTGGCGCTATATAAAAGGAGGTGATTTTGAACCAGGAAGGTCCCAAACTCGAGCAATTACCACTTCAAAAAGAACTCGTTAATTCTGCATGTGGTTTTTTATTTTTAGCATCATGGAGGATAGTGACTTTTGATATTCCCAAAAGCATTAACCATTGGTGACAAAATAGGCTTCTTTTCACCGTCATCACCGGCAACAGTATTCGCGCCCAATCGATTTTCAAGAGCAAAAGCCTACCTGGAAGGTCAAGGGTTTGAGCTGGTTGAAGGAGCCTTGACAGGATGTTCAGACTCATATCGCTCTGGATCAATTCAGGCCAGGGCTGAAGAGTTCAATCAGCTTATCCGAGATCCAAGCATTCGATGCATTATGTCGACCATTGGCGGTAATAACAGTAATTCATTATTGCCATATATTGACTACGAAGCACTTAGAAAAGATCCAAAAATCATTATTGGTTATTCCGATGTGACTGCACTTTTACTTGGTATTTATGCACAAACGGGTCTTGTCACTTTCTATGGACCCGCTTTAGTGGCATCGTTTGGTGAGTTTCCGCCTTTAGTTGATGACACTTTTCAGTCATTTCTGGATATATTGAGTTCAGAGAAAAGTGAATATAAATATGTTATGCCTGAACGCTGGACAGACGTTAAACTGGATTGGGAAACACAAAACACGGCAAAGCGTGTTTTTAGCAACGAATGGACATTTCTTGGGGGTGGGAAAATCACCGGGCGTATTATTGGCGGTAACCTGAATACAATGGCAGGTATTTGGGGAAGCTATTATATGCCTGAAATACATTCAGGTGACATACTGTTCATTGAAGACTCATTAAAAGGGATTGAAACTGTTGAACGCTCGTTTGCTCACTTAAAGGCTTGTGGCGTCTTTGACAAGGTTGGAGCGATAGTGCTTGGTAAGCATGAGCTTTTTGATGACAAAGGAACAAGTCGCTCGCCATTAGACGTCCTGCTTGAAATTCTTAATGGTCAGAACATGCCAATATTATATGGCTTTGACAGTTGTCATACCCATCCCATGTTGGTGACACCTTTAGGTGTCCAAGCCAGCATTGACTTTGATAATCAGGTTTTTCAGCTGGAGAGCCCGTGGTTAGTCGGGAAATAAGCAATGATTCAGAGAGCTCGTTACCAGGACAGACACCGCATAGCGCATTACATAGCCATTACCAGGACAGGCACACTATTCGTAGTTAGGACAATTGATGATTAAGAGGAAAGATGAAATTTCTTAGTCCGTATCAGTATCAGAAAGCCTGTCATGAGCGGTTTGATTATTATCTGAATCAAGTACGGAGGCTGTTGCCAGCAGCAAGAGTCGAGCATGTGGGAGCGTCATCCGTTCCAGGCGCTATTTCAAAAGGTGATCTTGATATCTTGATCGGCGTTGATGCGCACGAACTGGAAGATTCTGCGCGTATTTTGCTCACCTTGGGGTTTCAAGAAAAGAAAAACACACTGAGAACAGCTGAACTATGCATGCTTGAGTCAACAAGCGAAGATGTGGCTTTTCAGGTGGTAGCGATAGGCTCAGAGTTTGAGTGCTTTGTAGATTTTCGTGACAGGTTACGCACATCTCCAGATTTAGTGGTTCAGTACAATGAGTTAAAGAAATCGTGTGAGGGTTTGTCACACGACGAGTACCGTGAGAAGAAGTCGACGTTTATTGAGCACGTTTTAGCGCAGGTATAGCGCGAGAGATAATTAATAAGGACAGTCATGATAGTTAATAGGACAGTCACGCATAAATCAGAGCCAGGAAGGCCTGTACCAGATTCAAAAATTCGCTTTCATTTGCTTTTTATAAAGACTGATTGACAGCGTGTTGGAATGCAAAGTGAGATTTTATGCATCTGGCATGATTTCCAGGCGAGCAGCAGCATACGAATGTATCGCTGTTGAGGATCTGCTTGCTGTGAATGGGTTAAGGGATCTGTAAACCGGTTCGTCGTTGCCGGTTCAATTTCGGCAAAACGGCTTGAATTGATGAGGCTGTGCCAATGAGGATGCCTGTTTCTATTTTGGTGCAGATATTGAGCCACACATCAGAGTGTAAACCGAGCCGTTCAAGGATGGGATGCTGGGTTGAGCGGATATGGTGATGTTTTCCTTCCCTGATTTGCCGTCCGGTCCACTCAACCAGCTCAATATAATCGAACAGGTGAAAAGGCAGTCCTTCTGGCATGTTGTTGCGTGAGGTGCCCGCGAAGGGAAACAGATTGGGCGCCGTTGTTTCGTTCTTTTGAAGCGATTTAATGCGCGCTTTTACGGAAGTGTAGGCGGAGGTTTCCGGTGTCTCCGCGATACCGGCCCGGATCGGGTTTAAATCGACGTACGCCATGGCGGCAGCTAAAGCATTGTCATCCAGCAGTGCCTGGCTTTTGAAGCGGCCTTCCCAAAAGTGGCCAGTGCAGTCGTCTTCCTGATTGGCTTTGCTGGCGATGTACTGATTGAGCAGGCGCATGAACCAGCTGATGGAACAAAGCCGCTCCCGCCAGGTTTTGATGATGGTTAAGCAAGCAGACTGTTCGGCCTCGGATAAGGCCTCGTGCTTCAAAAACCGCTGAATCAGCGCAGGGGCGCGATGTAAGGTGAGCCAGCGCTTTATAACTTCATGGTTCGAGAGGCGGTGGGCCTGATCCTTGTTGATATGCAGAACGACATGGTAGTGATTACTCATAATGGCGTAGGCGCAAACATCCACACAAAAGACACTGGCAATCCGTTTCAAGCGTTTCTCAACCCACCCCCGCCGGTGTTCATAGCTGGTCTGGGTCAGTTCATCGTAGCCGCAAAGAAAGGAGCGGCGAACACATCGGGAAACGCAATGGTAGTAGGGCGTAGCTTCTATACTGATAAGTTGGCTGCGTGCTGTCGTCATTGGGAGTCACAATAATTGAGCTGGATGAATATACAGTATATGTCTGTGCTGGCCGAAAAAAGGAGCAAATCACGAAGTGGGGATCTGGGTCAGAATCTCATGAAATTGATGAAGTTGTTTTTTTCTTCACCTGTCTGTCCTTGTAGAACTGATGTCTGTCCTGGTAGATCCTCTGGTAGATCTGTGATCGGTTCTCATCGCCATTTAATGTCGCTCAGACGGATGTTGATCGCCATTTGTTGCCTTTCCTGCCCCAGCCAGAGCTACCCGGAAGAGCTGAAATTACAGAGTCTCAGTATTCGCGCCCGTGTTTCAGAGCAGACATTACTTGGAGATGATGCGCCGGAGGATTTTGAGGTGTACGACCTGGCGGCGAACTTCAGCTTACCATGGCAAGATTATTCCACTTTTGGTTGGGGAATGGGCACGCGCTTGATGGTGAGTGCCGGAATGCTGCAGGCGAACGGGGGAAATGCTTTTGTTGTCTCTGCTATCCCCGAATTGACCCTGGGCAGTGAAGACGGCCGGTTTACGCTGGATTTAGGAGTCGGTGGGGCACTATTCAGTAAGTATCGCTTTGGAGTGCAAGACTATGGCGGGCCTTTCCAGTTTGCTCTGACTTTTGGCGTTGGTGTGCCGCTGTTTAACAATCTGGGGTTAGGCTATCGTTTTCTTCATTATTCCGATGCCGGCGTGAATGGATCTGATACAACAGGGGCTGATTTCCACATGATTGAATTGAGCTATCGGTTTTGACTGCTTGGGATTGCAGGGACAGACATGTTAAAGAGGGATAACTACTAACAAGGACAGGCACGTTAAACAGGCTGAGTGATTCATTTGTTGTGTCTGTCCGCGTAATTTTTGATACAGGACTATATTCAGGGAGCGGTGAGAGCGCATGAAGACAATTGGGCTGATAGGCGGAATGAGCTGGGAAAGTACGATCGGGTACTATCGGAAAATTAACCAAGGTGTAAAAAATACGTTGGGTGGTCTCCACTCAGCTAAAATATTTCTTCATAGTGTTGATTTTGCTCCTATTGAAAAATTACAGCACAGCGGCAACTGGACAGGTGCGGCTGAGATACTGGTTGATGCGGCAAGAAGTGTGGAATCTGCGGGGGCCGACTTTGTGTTGATCTGCACGAATACCATGCACAAAGTTGCCCCAGAGGTAGAACAGAGCATCAGTATTCCCCTGCTTCATATTGCTGATGCCACTGGTGAAGAGCTTGTAAAGGACGGGATCAGCAAGGTGGGCCTTTTAGGCACCGCTTTTACAATGGAGCAATCTTTCTATAAAGATCGTTTATCGGAAAAGTACGGTCTTGAGGTTGTCATACCCAGCGAAAAAGATCGAAAGCAGGTTCATGACATTATTTATAACGAACTTTGCCTGGGTAATATTAATGCGACATCTCGTCATGAGTATATTCGTATCGTCCATGAGTTAGAGCTGGCTGGTGTTGATGCTGTTATTTTGGGGTGTACTGAAATAGGTATGTTAATCTCTCAGGAGCATGCTGGTATTCCTTTGTACGACACAACGGCCATCCATGCCGCCAAAGCCGTGGAATGGGCAATGTCGTGAAGTGCTGTAAGCGCCCGCTTCAGATTGCTCAGAGAAAACCGAACAGCGCGAGAGAGACGAATGAAATCACCTGTAACAAGCGAAGCGGTACAAAGCAAAGTAGAGAACCTGTATCGCAACGAGGCCCGTAAAGTGTATGCGAGCTTAATTCGTTTGCTGGGTGACTTTAATCTCGCAGAAGAGGCGCTGCACGATGCGTTCAGCACGGCGTTAACTCAGTGGCCGAAAGAGGGGATTCCTGATAACCCCAGTGCCTGGCTGGTGTCTGTCGGGCGCTTCAAAGCCATCGATCATCTGCGCCGGCAAAAACGGCAAGTCGAGATTGTCTCAGAGCTGCTCGATGCTCCCAATAACACATCCTTTATCCGCACTGACACTGAAAGCCCATTCGAATTCGATGATCAGGTGATTGAAGACGATCAGCTGAGGTTGATCTTTACCTGCTGTCATCCGGCCATAGATGCCAAAGTGCAGGTCGCACTGACGCTGAGGGAAGTGTGTGGTTTGACCACAGAAGAAATTGCCAGTGCTTTTCTGACGTCGCCATCCACCATGGCCCAGCGCATTGTGCGGGGTAAGGCAAAAATCCGCGAAGCGAACATTCCCTTTCAACTGCCTTCAGAAACTGAGTTGCCGGACAGAATCGAATCCGTGCTGTCTGTCATCTATCTGGTCTATAACGAAGGCTACTCTGCGTCGGCGGGGGAGCGTGTCACACGTTCCGAGCTGACGGCGGAAGCCATTCGTTTGGCGCGTTTAGTGAGATCCTTGCTGCCCGATGCTGAAGTATCTGGCTTGCTGGCGCTGATGCTGCTCAATGAATCGCGCCGAGGTGCCCGAACGGATCAGCAAGGCGACATCGTATTGCTGGAAGATCAGGATCGCAGGTTGTGGGATGCCGCTTTGATAGAAGAGGGGATTGTCTTAGTACAGAGTGCCCTGGAAACCAGAAATATTGGCTATTACACATTACAGGCCGCGATTGCGGCGGCTCATGCTCAGGCAGCGGATATGGCCAGCACCGATTGGGCCCGGATAGTGTCGCTTTATTCCCTGCTGCTTCAAGTGGCGCCCTCGCCAGTCATTGAACTCAATCGGGCTGTCGCCGTGGCGATGCGTGATGGTCCGCAGGCAGGGATCGAGATCGTTGAAAACCTGCTTGAACAAAAAGTCCTCCAAACCTATCACCTCACCTATGCGACCTATGGCGAATTGCTCAGCCGGGCCGGTCGGGTGCAAGAAGCTATCTCAGCATTTGAGCTCGCACTGAGCCTGACTCAGCAAGCCCCGGAACAGCGCATTCTCAGACGAAAGTTGGCACTGCTGACAACACCTTAAATAGTTACCAGTCAAAAGATCAAAAAATTTTTCACGCGTTGTCGATTTTCTGAAGGTTCACTCGACTATTGTGTAGAGAGCAAAAAGAAGCCGCTCTTAAATCAACCTGAATACACAGACAGGAGAAGCGCAATGAAAGTCATGGTAATTGTGAAAGCCAGTGAAAGTTCGGAAGCCGGCAAGATGCCAACCCAGGAATTGTTAATGGCCATGGGCGAGTTCAACGAAACTCTGGTGAAAGCCGGCATTATGGCATCGGGCGACGGTTTAAAACCCAGCAGTGAGGGCATTCGTGTGCGTTTTAATGGCAGTGAACGCATCGTGACCAAAGGGCCATTTGCTGAAACCAATGAGTTAGTGGCCGGTTATTGGGTCTGGAACGTCAACTCGATGGATGAAGCCGTTGAATGGGTAAAAAAATGCCCGAACCCGATGGAAGAAGCGTCCGACATTGAAATCCGCCCTTTTTATGAAATGGAAGACTTTGACGAGATCGACAGTGACGGAACGGTTCGTGCACAAGAAACTCAGTTACGGCAAACGCTTTCGATGCAAAAAGCGCAATCACACTGCTATCTGTTTTTCTCTGGCCGCTGTGATGAGGCGCTGGAATATTATCAGAAACACCTCGGCGCCAGTGTGGGCATGTTATTTCGGTTCAATGAAAGCCCGGATCCTGTGCCCGAGGGTATGTTACCTCCCGGTTTTGAAAACAAGGTGATGCACTGCGAATTTACGGTCGGAAACATGACACTTTTTGCCTCAGACGGCTGCGGTGACGAGGGTCCGTTTACCGGGTTCAATCTGGCATTAACGATTGACTCCGAAGCGGAAGCGCGTCGTGTATTTGATGCACTGGCAGACGGTGGTTCAGTACGTATGCCGCTGGAAAAAACCTTCTGGTCACCGTTATATGGCCAGGTAACGGATAAGTTTGGCATGGGCTGGATGGTGATGTTACCAGGCGACGACAGCCAGCACCAGCAGTAGCAGTAGCAGTAGCTGGCTTCTTAAATCAGACAGGGAGTATCAGGGCGATGAAATATGTAGCTTTGGTCTATTACGACGAATCAGTAATGAAGGCGCTGACGCAAGACGAGTGGGATGCGCTCAACCGTGAGTGTATCGATTGCGGTGAATCCCTGCGGTCGCGTGACTATATGATCGGAGGCGAGGCGCTGCTATCTGTCCAGACGGCCACCACGTTACGCGTGCGGAATGGCAAGGTGGACATTACGGACGGCCCGTTTGCTGAAACCAAAGAACAGCTGGCAGGGTTCTACCTGTTAGATGTCCGGGATCTGAACGAAGCGATTCAGATGGCCAGTAAGATCCCGCCTGCACGCTACGGCAGCGTAGAAATCCGTCCGGTACGCGAGTTGCAGGGCGAGAATAACGTGAGTTATCAAGACACAGAGGTGCGTAGCGCACCATAGGCAGAGGAGAAAGATCATGAGTTATGTTGATGGCTTTGTTTGCGCTGTGCCAACAGACAAACGAGAGGAATACCGACAACATGCCGCAGAAGCCGCACAGGTCTTTAAAAAGTACGGCGCCGAGCGTGTGGTCGAAACCTGGGGCGATGATATACCAGATGGCGAAGTCACGTCTTTTCCTATGGCAGTTAAATGTAAAGACAGTGAGACAGTGGTGTTTTCATGGATCCAATGGCCTTCAAAAGCGGCACGAGACGAAGGCATGGCTCTGTTTATGAAAGATCCTATCTGTGATCAGAATCTGAACCCCATGCCGTTTGATGGCAAGCGCCTTATTTATGGCGGGTTCGAAACTATCGTAGATTGCTAGCAACGGTTGCGCGGAGCTGTAGACAGGGGCTAAGAAACGCGGTGCTGCCATGCACCGCTCAGTCTGGTTAAGCACAAGGAAGAATATATGATTGTTGTTGCCCGTTTTTCGTTTCCCCACGAAGCGCATATTGCGAAAGCCAGCCTTGAGGCTGCCGGTATTCATAGCCATCTGGCTGACGAGCATACAGTGAATGTGCAGTGGCTGTATTCCAATGCGATGGGTGGCGTACGCCTGATGGTCGCGAAACAACAGGCTGAACAAGCCCGTGATATTTTGAGCTGCGACTTCTCGCAAGCTGTTGAGTCACAAGCTGTCGAGGACAGTCATATCTTCACCGGGGAAGCGGATGCCTGTCCGCGTTGCGGCAGCCATGATTTACTGCCGTACACAAAGGGAAAACGACCTGCATTTGTCGTTTTCCTTTTACTGGGCTTTCCCTTGTTTTTTTACCGCCATGGCTATCAATGCGAAGCTTGTGGCGAGTTCACTGAAAAGCTTTGAATCAGAGTGCCTGATCATAAAGAGTCCGCATTCTCCATATTATTGTTACGCGGCGCTGACGATAAGTCGCTTGTGACGCGTAGCATTAATCGGTCTGTCCTGATAGCTTATCGTTTCATCTGGTGTCTGTCCTGATAGCTTGGAGCTTTACTGTGCCTGTCCCGATAGTTTGCCGATAGTTTCCTGCTGTGTCTGTCCTGATTTCCTTTCTGATATTCCTCCTTCTTATGTCTGTCCTGGTATTATTTTTCTATAAAAAAGTACATGGTTCATTATGCTTTGATTGTAAATATAATTAATGATAATTCTATCTTTAATGGGCTGATCTAACAGTGTTATTGTTCTTGGTATAAAGTAGCTATATCCGATAGATAAGCAGATTATTGTCGCTTCCATTGGTGGTTTGTCGGAGAGTTTGTTGTTGATGATGATCAGGCTGAGAGTTATATTTTATTGCTTCCTTTTTTGGTATCTACTCTTGATCACGCTTTTAATTGTTGAGCTCTGTTTGTTTCTTTAAATAGTATTAAGTGACTCGAGAGAAGTTCTTTTGCATATATAAAAAACATATTCTTGTGTTTAATCTTCCGCCAACTGACTTATCGGTTAATTGTCAGGATTTCAGATTCACACCTTAATTGACCATGCTCTTATCAGTGCATGCGACACAAAGGCTTTATATGTTCAATATTTTAAAATCGTTCGGTCGCTCAGATTCGCCTGTTTCTCTGTTTATGAACAAACAGGTATTTGCAATTTTATTGTTTGCCAGTGCAAATGCTGCTGTGAATCCCTATAAAAATATTTTTGGTGTCGATGTTATTGGTTTGCAGGAGATTTATTACAGTTTAGTGATTCTGCTTTCTGGAGTAATCATTACCTTCTTTAGTATTTACTTTGGTATGCGATCAGATAAAGAAGGCAGTTTTGTAAAGTATATTATTATTTGCAGTGTCTGTGGTGTGTTTGGAAATATTACACTTTATGTCTGGCCGAACGAGTATACGTACTTTTTAGCTAATTGTCTGTTGCTGCCTGTATTTTGTGTATTGAACTCATTGATTTTTGGTTATGCCGCGGCGAAGCGCAATGTAGATGGTACTGATAATGCGCACAATGAGAATGCGGCACTGCGTTCGACCTACTCGATGGGGTATGTGTTAACCCTGGGTATGATTGGTATGCTAGCGCTGCAAAAAGAACAGCTGATTTTTATCTGGTTGTTCTCTGGGATTATGTGCTGTCTGATTTTTATGTTGTACTTTAAAGAAAAGTTTGTCAATGAAAGCCATAAATCCATGTTGTCTTCCGAACCTATCTCTAAAGTATTCCATACTTCGAATATTATTAAACTGATAAGCGTATCGCTTGTCACCAACATGCTATTTACCTTAGATGCGACTGTACCTTTTATTATTGTTAATCAGGTGAAGGGTGAGTATTCAGACATCGGGGTATTCGAAGCTGGTATTGCTGTGTTTGAGGTTTTCTTTATTTTTTATTGGTCTAAGACGGCACAAAAAAAGAAAACATCCAGTGTAATAATTATGGGTGCGGTAATATTCTCATTATCTACCATGTTGTTGTCTGTGACTCAGAATATCGTTCATGTTTATATATTGGTTCCATTGATCGCGCTGGGTGCGGCGTGTCTGATCAGTATCCCTATCGGATTTTTGCAGTCGCTGGCAGAAGGAAGGCCGGGGGTTGGCAGTTCGTTGCTGTCGATCTCTTTCTTTGTATCGTCTTCGGTTTCATCAGTTGTCTATTTCTTTGGTAATTATTTCTTTGATATCAGCACGACAATATTTATTTCATCGGCTGTTGGTTTGTTCGGGTTGACTATTTTATACCTGGCTGACAGACGGTAATTCTTCGCCCGAAAGGGGATTTAATTAAGGAGAGAATATGTCGACGTTTTGTGTAGTCGGAGGGGGACTGTCTGGCCTTGAGTTTGCGCTTTATTCCGCCATTCAGGGAAATAAGATTGTGATTTATGAAGCCGGACCGGATTTGCGTAAAGAACATGTGCATTGCGATACCCGTGTTTTGCAAGGGGATGAAAAGAAAGTGCACTGGACGGCGGATGAGCATTGGGCCATCGGTGGCATCAGTGAGCGTTTGGGAGGACGTTCGCTGTGTTATCACGGGGTCATGCTGCCGCTGGAACCGCAGGCACTGGCAAGCTGGCCTGAAGTTTGGCAACAGCGTTTAAATGGCCATGATGGACTGTATCGGCGGTTGCAGAAGGAATTTACCGGTAAATACCCTGAAATGACCAGGCAACAGCCGGTTGGCATGCCTTTAATTCATGCACCTCAGGCGGCCGTTGTCGGCGAGAATGCAGCATTCTCGTCATACAGTCCTTTATATCAGCTTGAACCCTTTATCAGGGATGGGGTGATCCGAATTGAAAGAGCGACTGTCGCCAAGGTGGAAAAGAAACCGGAAGGTTTTTTTCTTATCGATCAGGAAGGGCGGACTGTGAATCCGTTACCGTTCGATAAATGTATTTTGTCGGCATCGGCTTTGGTGAATAACAAGATTATTTCCACATCGCTGGAAAAATCCACCACAGCACAGGTTACCGATCATTACTGTATTGGTATCGCCGTTAAGATTGGTCAGGGTGAACGCATTGCTCAATACCGCCATGAAATGTTGTGGCATGGTTTCAGCGAGCATCATGACCTGAATACCAACATCTTTGTGGTTGAGCGACCGAATCTCGACAGCGGCGATCGCCTTTTGTTACTGATGGCCGTGGTTGAGCAAAACCCGCATCAGTCTGAATTCAGCCAGCTCCATTGTCATTACAGTCAGGGACAGACAAAGCTGGAAATTCAGTCACACCATTCAGAGGCAGGGATTGAAAACTACAACCGTGTTGCCAGACGCATTGTTGAATTTGCCAGTGAGCAGTTAAGCGCAGACTTAGTACCGTTGTTTGACACACCGACAGAACAATCGGGCGCTTTCTTCGGATCGACAGAAAGTACCGAGATAGAGCAGGCACTGGCAGCACTGAGTGAAACGGAACAATCCAACGTGTATACGCGGTTTATCTTCCCTTACGGCTCGTACGAACACGAAAGCTGTACGCACCCCATAGGCGGAACCGGTGATATTGCTTTAACAAACGATTTGGAATTAACCGCCATGCCGGGCGTGTATGCCATTGGGCCTGGCGCTTTTCCTCGTCTGGGCATCGCCAATCCGGCCTTTACCATATGCGCATTGTCCCGTTGGCTTGCATCACATCTTTAAGCAGGAAAATTTATGAATAAACTCGCGATTCTGGGCGGTAGCCCTGTCATTTCAGAGGCATTGCCAGCCTGGCCAAGTCTGGATTTATCCGTGATGGATGATATTGAAGCCATCTTAAAAACCGGTGAAATTAACTATTGGACCGGCAAACGTGGAATGGCCTTTGAAAAGGACTTAGCGGCCTATCTGGGCGAGGGTTATGTCGTCACTACCACCAATGGTACATCAGCTTTACATACGGCATTTTCCGCACTGGGTATTGGTTCGGGTGATGAAGTGATTTGTCAGTCCTATACCTTTATTGCTACCGCATTTTCTATTCTGCAAGCGGGTGCGCTGCCTGTATTTGCCGATGTTGATCATACCCATACCCTTGATCCCAGGTCGGTAGAAAGCAAAATCAGCGATAAAACCAAAGCCATTGTGGTTGTGCATACATTCGGGGTGCCGACCGATATGGACGCTATCATGGCGATCGCCAGAAAGTATGATTTAAAGGTCATTGAAGATTGTGCGCAGGCATTGGGAGCCAGATACAAAGGGGCTTACCTGGGTACTATTGGTGATGCCGGTTGCTTCAGTTTTTGTCAGAGCAAGCACATTACAACAGGCGGTGAAGGCGGTGCTGTGTACGTCAATTCAGAAGATCTGGTCTGGAAATGCCGCTCGTTCCGCGATCACGGTTACGACGTAGCCAAAAGACTGGGTCTGTTTGAAATCTCACAGAAATTGCCTTACATCCATACTCAGGTTGGCTTTAATTATCGGATGACAGAAATTCAGTCTGCCATTGGTATCAGGGAGTTATCCCGCTTCAAGGCAACGGCATTGGAACAGCGAATCCGTAATGGCCGCTTCCTGACTGTGTTACTGAAGGAACACCCTTTAGTTACGCATGCACCGGCTGATGATGAAATACGTGGCAATGCTTTCTGGTGGGCGCCGTTTGTTCTGGATATGAGCAAGCTTAGTTGTGACATCAAGACCTTCACCAAAGCCATTGATGCAGAAGGTGTACCTGGTTATCCGGTGCCCTGGCCAGAAGTTTACAATGAAGATGCATTCCAGAAGCAAAATGGGTTTGGCACGAATAATTACCCGTTTAACGACCCGGCCCACCGGCAGATTGATTACACCTTAACGGACTGCAAGGTGGCCAGACAACTGGGAGACAGCTCGATTGTGTTCCATACCCATCCTGTTTATTCAGAGCAGCACATGGAAAAATTCGCCGCTGCATTTAATAAAGTGTACGAGCACTATAAAAAGTAATCCGGCACACAATAATTTTTGATGAGATGGCTGTTCCATTGAGCACCGCCTCCGCATTAGCGGGGGCGTTTTTTTTTGCCAATTCTGTCCTAACTTTCAGATAAAACAGCCGAAAACCTCTGTGTCTGTAACATAATGTTCATGACCGCCAGTCTCTGAGGAGTAAACTGTGAACATCAAACCTGAGTTAGACGTAACAAGCGATGAGCATGCCGCGATAACCGCACTCCGGAATGAAGCATTTCCCGATCATCAAGTTGCCCGTTCATATTACAAACAGTTACCGCATATGCGCGCGCTGGAATACAAAGATGAAAGGTTAGTGGGCTACCTGGGGCTGGACTATCGTGTTATTGGCGTTGGGGAATACGCATTTAAAGTGCTTGGCGTTATCGATTTTTGTGTAGCCAAAGCGCATCAGGGGCAGGGCATCGGGTCGGCTATGTTGTCGCAACTCAGCGAATATTCGAAGAGTCGGGATGTCGATTTCATTATGTTAGTCTCTGATCTGACTAAGTTTTACACGGATAATGGCTTCAGGCAGATACATGCACCAAGTGCTTGGCTGAGGTTGCATGAGCATAAAAACTTCGGTGTCGCCTTTGAACATCTTGATGATCTTTTCATTAAGCCTATTAGTGGTAAACACTGGGAGTCCGGGCAGCTAGATTGGCTGGGTTACATGTTTTAAGGGCCATTGGCTTTGACCATAATGAATGGCAGGATGAATAAGGGATGCTGTGCCATCGATGATGAATGAAAAGGATTATTCCTGTGACATATGATGAATACAATGCATTTTGCCGCTCTTTGCCCGCAACGACATACGTTGTTCAGTGGGGAGGCGCCCATGTCTGGAAAGTGGGTGGTAAAGTTTTCGCCATTGGTGGTTGGGACAAATCGGGCGGGCCCGCATACACCTTCAAAGCCTCTGAGCTTAATTTTAATATCTTAAAAGATGAATCCGGATTCAGACCTGCGCCCTATCTGGCTTCGCGGGGGATGAAATGGATTCAGCAGACCGATACCGCCAGCACAAAAGATGAAGCGTTAAGATATTACCTCAAAGAGTCATACCGTATTGTGTCTTTAGGGTTAAGTAAGAAAAAACAAAAAGAACTCGGCCTGAATCAGGATGAATAAATGACTATTTATCATCGTAATTCTTATCGAGAACAGAGCTTTACGTTTCTTAATTACGTGAGAAGATGTCTTGTGTCATAAAATAAGGCAGATTACAGATAACTGGGTTGATACCACTCGATTTATTGTTACTTGATCTACGTTAGAGGAGTCATGGAAGATGACCAATAAGATTGAAATCAGGAAGGCAACTGTCAATGACGCAGCCACTATACTGAAATTCATCACTGAATTAGCCATCTACGAAAAGCAGGAGAGTGAAGTCAAAGCCACTCTGGAACATATAGAAAACAGTCTCTTTGCGCAAGACGCCACTGTTCATTCAATTATCTGCATGCTGAACAACGAGCCTATTGGTTTTGCCGTCTATTTTTATAACTATTCCACCTGGTTAGGTAAACATGGTCTGTATTTAGAGGATCTGTATGTATCACCTGAGTACCGTAAAGTCGGGGCAGGAAAAGCGATATTGAAATACCTGGCTAAGCTGGCCGTTGAAAAAAAGTGTGGTCGTTTCGAGTGGTGTGTATTGGATTGGAACGAGCCTGCAATAGAGTTTTACAAGTCAATTGGGGCGAATGCGCAAGATGAGTGGGTAATTTACAGGCTAACAGGTAAAGCACTTGAAGCCTTCGCCCGTTAACTAACGGCTTTAGTGTGAGTATTCTGCAAGTGTCGGTTGGATGCCGTGGGATCGTACATGGAAATGGCACGATCAGATGATATCGATACCTGTGCAATGTGTGAGGAGCAGTGGCTATGAAGTGTCAGACGATACCCGTCATTCGGATTTTTGATGAGGATAAAGCCAAAGAATTTTATTTGGAATTTTTGGGCATGGAGCTGGACTGGGAGCACCGTTTTGAAGAAGATTTTCCGATTTACATGCAAGTGTCTAAGGGAGATTTTGTTCTTCATCTCAGTGAGCATTCAGGCGACTGCACGCCTGGAAGCAAAGTTTTTGTTAATGTCAGTGAGCTGGATACGTTATTTTCAGAGATCACGTTAAAGCCTTATAAATATAACAAGCCAACCATTGAAGATGCCCCCTGGGGAGCGCGGTGTTTTACTGTGACAGATCCATTTTCTAACCGGATATTATTTAATGAAACGGCCAGCATATAACGGGTAAATTCTAGCCAGCTGTGTTCAGTTGCTTAAAGGTTTAGCTGCTTAAAATGGCTGATAAATCTCCCGGTTGCCAAACACCCGCTACACTTTCGGTGATGAGTTTGGGTGCGTAGTCTTTCGGCGTTAGTGATGACAGTACAGGTTACTTAATCCGAGGTGGCACTCTTTGGCAATTTTAACCTCAAGGTGACCGGGCAATAATATGGACATGATTTGGCTGTGGATCGGTTTTAACCTGTTCGTCATTTTGTTGCTGGCTTTGGACCTTGGTGTCCTGCACCGGGGCGACCGGGTGATTGCGGTACGTGAAGCACTGTTGCTTAGTCTTGGCTATGTCATGTTGGCGCTGCTTTTTGCGGCCGGGATCTTTGCTTTTATGAGCCGGGAAGCAGGGTACGCGTTCCTGACGGGTTATTTCATTGAGAAGAGCTTAAGCGTCGACAATATATTTGTCTTTGTGCTGATTTTTATGCATTTTTCGGTGCCGCCTCAATCTCAGTATCGGGTGCTATTCTGGGGAGTGCTGTTCGCTCTGGTTTTGCGCGGGAGCCTCATTTGGGCAGGGACTGCTGTAATTGATACCTTCCATTGGATGATCTATCTGTTTGGTGCATTTCTGGTCTTTACCGGCATCAAAATGCTGGTCACTGTGAGTCAGACGCCGGATCTGGACAAAAACCGCGTAGCGGTGTTTATGCGGCGACATTTTCGGGTGACGGAAGGTTTTGTCGGTCAGCAATTTTTCGTCCGCCGGAATGGCCTGCTTTATATGACACCTTTGTTCATTACGCTGGTGCTGGTGGAACTGACCGACGTGGTGTTCGCACTGGATTCCATTCCTGCTATTTTTGCTATCACAACCGACCCATTTATTATTTACACGTCAAACGTGTTCGCCATTCTCGGTTTGCGGGCACTGTATTTTGCGTTGGTGGGGGTGATACACCGCTTTCATTACTTAAAGTACGGACTCTCACTGGTGCTCATCTTCGTTGGAGTGAAGATGCTGGTGAACGCGTATTTCGGCACTAAGCTCATTCCGACGGAATTGGCGTTATTGATCACAGCTGTTCTGATCGGCGGCTCAATGCTGATTTCCATTGTCCGTACGCGTAATCTCACTGAGGCAGAGCGGACAGCAGAAGCTGACAAGGTTGGATCATGGTGGGTGCCTGGCAGTCCGGCACGATCGGATAAGGCCAAACAACCCCCGAAAAGCCCGAAATGATCCGTAACGCTCGCCATCTGAGTTGTTTCGATGGCAGAGGGCAGCCATTTCGTGCCCAATGCCTGTCCCGCTGTTTGGGCCAGCATACATATTCAAAGCATTTGAGCTCAATATTAATGTCTTAGTTGGTAAAAATCATCAAAGAGAAATTTCGATAAAGTTCATTAAAATCATTCATTTAAGTTAATTCTCAAAGTGTGTGATCTCACATTGACAATCAGGTAGACTAATTGCCGGCAGGCTATGTCTTGTATCAGCGTAAAGCTTGCCAAACAATAACAGTGTCATTCTTAACCAGAGCGATCGTTCTGGTTTTTTTGTATCATTCCTAATTTTACTTCACTCACCCATGACAAGATTCGCAGGACAAGTGATATGTTTTTCAGAAAAATAAAGCAACAAAACCATGAGCTGAAAGCAGAGCTATATGCATTATCGCAAGTTGAAGAGAGTATAGAGTCTGATATGCTCCGACTGACTCTGGATGAGGGTGGGAATGTAATTTCAGCTAACACATTGTTTCAAAGTGACATTTTGTTGCCGCTGGAAGAGATTAAAGGTAAACATATTGCCGATTTAGTTCCTCTGCAGGCGCGGGACACTCGCCACTTTCATTTGATGTCTGATGCAATCAGGCAGCGGAAGCACTGGAATGGTGCATTGCAAATTTTAAAAGGAAATGGTGAAGAAGCCTGGTTGAGGGCTATTCTTCAACCTATTTTGTCTGCGGGTGGCGGCATTAAGCATATTGTTATTTATGCCTCTGAGCTTACCAGAACCATTGCAATGTCCCGGGAGCAAGAGGATCTTATTAATGCTTTGCACCGTTCTACGGCAGTCATCGAGTTCACATTAGACGGTATTATTCTTGATGCTAACAGCAATTTTCTGGCGTCTATGGGTTATGAAAAAACGAAAATTGTCGGGCAGCATCATCGCATTTTCTGTGAAAGTTCAGAGGCCAGCTCTCCTGAGTATCGTGCGTTTTGGCAAAGGCTGGGACAAGGGGAATTTGTCTCTGACCGGTTTAAACGTATCGACAGCTATGGAAATGTTGTTTGGTTAGAAGCGTCTTACAATCCCATATATAACGCACATGGTGAGTTATATAAAGTCGTTAAATTTGCCACCGTGATTACAGATCAGATTAATCGTGAGATTGCGATTGCGGAAGCCGCTGACATTGCGCATGAAGTCTCGACAGAGACCGGTCAGCAGACGACGCAAGGCAAGCAAGTTATTGATTCAACCATAGAGAAAATGGAAGAGTTAACAAAAGTGATGGAAAAAGCGAATGCAGGTATCCAGGCACTGTATGAGCAATCTCAGAAAATTAACGAGTTGGTGGGCAGCATTAATGGGATAGCGGCGCAAACTAACCTTCTGGCGCTGAATGCTGCCATTGAAGCGGCCAGAGCTGGTGAGCAGGGACGTGGTTTTGCCGTTGTGGCTGATGAAGTCCGTCAACTCGCATCAAGGACAAGCCAGACCACTGAAGAAATTGTTGCTGTGGTATCTGAGAATTTAACCTTAACCGGAAATGCGGTTCATTTGATTGAACAGGGTTTGTCTCAGGCATCTGAAACACTCACTTTGTCAAACAAAGCGGGGCAAATGATGAGTGATATTCGCAAAGGGGCCGAGAAAGTGGATATGGCGGTTGGCAGCTTTACCAAACAGCTATAGCGATGAAAAGATAAAGCTCAGTTTGATCTGATAGATATTGAGCGAAATGCGCGTGACGCATTGGGCTGGTGCTATTTCTTCACGATGACATGCTGAAGAAATGGCACCCATGCTTCATTCTGGCTACTGATCCTTGCTGATTTTTCGATGAATTTCTCGCAAGCTCTCGCGGTTTTTCGCTGAGAATATTGTTCTGTTGACGTTCTTTCTCTCAACCTGACACGAAACAAATCACAATAATAGGTTGCTACCGGGGAGTGAAAGCCTCAGAATGTCGGACTTTTCGCCGTCAGAGAGTTAGGCGAACATTCACATCATTAACAATTGAGAATCATATATGGGTTTTGCCTCAACAGGTCTTTCTGCGCCAATCCTGAAAGCTATTCAAGAAAAAGGATACGACACTCCCTCACCAATTCAAGCACAGGCAATTCCGGCAGTGTTAGATGGAAAAGACGTCATGGCTGCAGCTCAGACGGGAACAGGTAAAACCGCTGGCTTTACATTACCGATTCTTGAGCGTCTTTATCAGGGCCCGCAGGTTCGCAGTAACCAAGTGCGTGCGCTTATCTTAACGCCGACACGCGAGCTGGCAGCACAGGTGCAGGAAAGCGTGTCTGTCTACAGCCGTCATCTGCCGTTGAGCAGTGCTGTGGTGTTTGGTGGGGTAAAGATTAATCCGCAGATGCTGCGTTTGCGCAAAGGCGCAGATATTCTGGTGGCAACACCAGGGCGTCTGATGGATTTGTATAACCAGAATGCAGTGAAATTTGATCAGCTGGAAGTCCTGGTGCTGGATGAAGCTGACCGCATGCTGGATATGGGTTTCATCCGCGATATTCAAAAAATTCTCAAATTGCTTCCTGCGAAACGTCAGAACTTGCTGTTTTCAGCAACGTTTTCTGAAGAAATTCGCACCCTGGCGAAAGGCCTGGTAAACAACCCTGTTGAAATTTCTGTCAATACCGCGAACTCAACGGCAAGAACGGTTGAGCAGTGTATCTATCCGGCTGATGTGAAGAAGAAAGCGCCTATGCTGGTCAAACTGATCAAGGATGGCGACTGGCAGCAGGTGTTGGTGTTTACCCGTACGAAGCACGGCGCAAACCGCCTGGCAGCATTTTTGTCTGAAGAGAAGCTGGCTTCTGCGGCCATTCACGGTAATAAGAGTCAGGGCGCACGAACCAAAGCGCTGGCTGATTTTAAATCGGGCAAAATTCGCGTGTTAGTGGCGACAGACATTGCGGCACGCGGTATCGATATTCCTCAGTTACCACAAGTGGTGAACTTTGAGCTGCCCAATGTGGCGGAAGATTATGTTCACCGTATCGGACGTACAGGCCGTGCGGGTGAAACAGGTAAAGCGATTTCGCTGGTGTGCGCTCAGGAAGCCGACGAGTTGTTTGGCATTGAGCGTTTAATTCAGCAACTGCTGCCGCGTATGGAACTGGACGGTTACAAACCGAGTAATCCATTGCCGGAGTCTAAGCTGGATTCGCGTCCAATTAAACCGAAAAAGCCGAAGAAACCGAAGTCGAATAAACCGCGCTCAGGCCAGGCTCAAGGTGAGAGAAACAATGCCAGTGGGAATTCTGCGCAAAAGCCAAGGCGCAGAACGAATGGTCAGGCTAATGCTGCAAACAAAAATGGTGCCGGACGTTCTGAGGCGGGTCAATCAGCGGGCAATGCAAGACCTGCCGGTAACGCAGCTGGCGGCAACAAGCGACCTGCTCAGTGTCACAGAGCGCGTCCGCAATCGGCGTAATGCCTTTGTAATGATTCACCCCTGATAACAAGCCTGTCTGAGACAGGCTTGTTGCTTTTGAGTCGGTATTAATTTTCGCTGCTGGTCTGCGTAATGCAATGCTTGGCCAACTCATGATACCTGGCCTGCATGGTATCGACGAAATCGCTGGCATCGTCAAAATGACTGACCGGCTCACCAATCACCACATCACAGTTAAAGGGCACAAACATCGCGGTGCCTCTGGGTAAAGAACGGCCCAGCCCGCGCATGACCACCGGAATAACCGGGCAGCCCTCATGATCTTTCACTAAATGGTAAATGCCTTTCTTAATGCCGCTCATGGTTTCCGGTTCGCCCCGGCTGCCTTCCGGGAAGATGATCAGTATATCCCCTTGTGCCAATGCCTGATGGCACTCCTGTAATACCGCTTCCCGCTGGCTGGGTGAAGGGGATCGTCTCAGCGGAATAATGCCAATGACGTTCAGCGACAGCCAGGCAACGATTTTATTGGCCAGAAAGTAATCTGCCGCGGCGACCGGGCGAACTTTATGGACGATGGAAATGGGAAACAGCGCCAGTAACACCAGGGTATCTAAATGGCTGTTATGGTTGGCTGCCACCACAACCGGACCATTTACAGGCAGGTTTTGCCGCTGGATGATGTTCAGCCCAAGGCCAATAAATACCAGCGGCTTAACAATGAAGAGGATAAATAACACCTTGAGCACGTGAGCCATGGGATCCTCAATAGTAGAGATAGTAAATGTAATGGAAGAACAGCGGTGCTGTGAACATCAGGCTGTCGATGCGATCCAGGATGCCACCGTGACCCGGAATAAACTGGCTGGTGTCTTTGATCTGCAAATCACGTTTCACCGAAGAAATCACTAAATCCCCGATAAACCCACTGAACGCAATGATCATACCGGCTACCAGACCCTGCAGCGAGGTGAGGGGCGTGAGATAGGGCGCGACGAAATAGGACACCAGAATCACGGTTGCGCTGCCGCCGATAAAACCTTCCCAGGTTTTGTTCGGGCTGACTTTCGGCACTATCTTGTGTTTGCCGAAAGACTTGCCCCATACGTACTGGCACACATCGTTAAACTGGGTGAACACCAGAAGAAACAGCAGCATGCCCAAGGATCCGGCGTCCGGGTTCAGGCTTGGCAAGACCAGCAGATAGGCCATATGGCTGATACAGAACACGGTCAGCATCATGGCCCAGTGAATAATACCGGCGGAGCGGATGAAGCCTTTGGTATCGCCAATCAGTACCATCACCATCGGCAGGTACAGGAACACATACACAGGGATGAAAATGATGAACATGCCGTACCAGCCAATTGACAGCCAGTAATACTGAAAGGGAATGGACAGGTAGGCCCAAAAGATCACGCGACGGTCTGTCATTCGGGTCGGCACGATAGACAAAAATTCTTTCAGCGCCATAAAACTCAGAAAACCGACAAAAAACAGCGTATAGGTTAACGGCAGGTAGAGGACGACAAAAACAATCCCAATCATCCACCACCAGGAGCGGATACGCAGCTTCAGTTCAAGGTAATCCCTGTCCGGATGGGCGCGCGATTTCCACAAATACACCAGCGTACCTGTTACCAGTACGGCAATGATGGCGAGCATCAGGTACAGCGAATGGGAAGGAATACTATTCATTGTCTGCGCTTTCCTTATCAGTCTGCTCTGCCGCTTTAAAGCGATAAATACCCACCAGACGGCGCCAGGTGGTCATTACAGACCCAACCAGCATGATCGCCAGCGCGGCATCCAGCGTGTAGGCCAGCACCTCTGGCAGCAAGGCGAACACCTGGCTGACGAACAAGACCAGGAAGCTCACTGTCAGCAGCGCCATTCTGTGCTGTTTGGCCATAGGCCCGCGGAAGTCGGCCGGACAGCCCATGCTGACCCCTAATACGCGAACGTACGCCGTCAGCACGGCGACCAGGGCGCACAGCCATGCCAGTGTCATACCGATATCAGACTGAGTTGCAAAGCCAGCGGCCAGAATCAACAGCGGGTCAGCAATACGATCGGGCACGTCATTGAATAATTCACCTGCCGGGGTTTTCTTGCCGCCTTCTACAGCCACCATACCGTCGAACAGATTGCACAGCAGCCGCAACTGGATACAGGCTGCAGCGACAAGCAACAGGACACTGAACGCGGAGGCTTTGTACCACAGCATTGAGAGCAGGCCGATGACGGCAAAGACTATGCTCATCAGGGAGATCTGGTTCGGTGTGATGTTTTTCTGGCTTAACCAGACTGCAATGCGCTTGGTTAAAGCCGTCTCCCTGACGGCAAGGGGACGCCGGTTAGATTCTGATTCGTGCTGATTCTTCATGTTTATGGCTTATAGAAAAAGAAAGATGAGCTGGCAGACCACTGCATTAAAGAGCATTAATCATCTGTGTAAATAAGCGGATGAGCGATGGCAGATAAAATGGGCCACAGAATGTCCTCGGTCTTGTCAATCGAACTCGCCAGCAAGGAGACATAAACATAAATGGAATAGATTGAATATCAAGCGATTGATTATGACTTTTTGAACTGCTTTCAAACTAAGAGGATGATATCGGGACAGACAGCAGAGACTCAGCGGGATGGCGGTGCAGTGACAGTCTCTGAGAGCATGCTGTGGAGGAAAAAATTTTCCACAGCATGACTGGCACAAACTAACTGGTTGACTGTCGGGCAGTGCGGTATGTACGGAAGACACTGATCAGGCGTTTGCCTGATAATAAGGCTCCATGTGACTTCACTGTGCTTTGGCATTGACCACAGGCAGTTTGGCGTCTTGCCAGGCCTGTATGCCGCCGGCCAGTGAAAACACCCGCGTAAATCCCATTTTTTGCAGCGATTCTGCGGCTAAGGCCGAGCGGACACCGGATCGACAGTAAAGGTAAACAGGCTGCTGAGCCATCACTTCAAGCGGATTGCTGTGATGGGCAACCGCTGGGTGCGTATCAAGCTGCATTTCAAGTACGCCCCGGGCAATATGGATGGCGCCTGGCAGCATGCCTGTGTCGACTTCATGACGTTCGCGAACATCGATTAAAATAATCTCCTGAGTGAGCAGTAACGCTAATTCATGGCAGTGAATTTCTTCAATACTTTGTTTAGCCCGGTTGGCTAAGTCGCGTCCATTGACAAGCATAATCATATTCCTCTTAACTTCAGAGAGTCATCGAAGGGAGCAGTGAAGGCAGTGACTGGTAAAGAATGAATCCTGCCATCAGAATCAAACACACAGAAAAAATACGTTGTAAGCGATGTTGGGGTAACCGCCCGGACAGTCGTTGCCCGGCTAAACTGCCCGCCACACCAATGACAGCCATGATCGCAATCACAGGCCAATCCAGCTGGGTGTGTAAGAGCGAGGACATCCTGGTATGTCAGAAAACCGATCAACGAGTTCATGACGATGATCACCAGGCTGGTCGCCACCGCAGTTTGCATCGTCAGACCACTGAGCAGTACAAGCGCAGGGACAATCAGAAACCCACCGCCCACTCCGACAAATCCGGTCAGCACTCCGACCAGCAGTCCCTGCAATCCGGTCAACCAATATGACTGAGTCTGAGCGTGAGAGGATGTAAGGCCAACCGGCTGGAACATTCGCCACGCTGCTGCCAACATCACGACGGCAAATACTGTCATCTGGATAGCGCCATCCAGATAGCTGGCGAACCAGGCTCCCAGGTAAGTTCCTGCCATACCGGGAAAACCGAACAGCATCACTAAAGACCAGTTCACTAATCGCTGTCTGATACCATTGAATGAAGTGATACTGCTGATTATTCCGACAATAATTAAGGCACTGGCTATTGCTTG
This sequence comes from Photobacterium halotolerans DSM 18316, assembly GCF_000425165.1. Classification (GTDB taxonomy): domain Bacteria; phylum Pseudomonadota; class Gammaproteobacteria; order Enterobacterales; family Vibrionaceae; genus Photobacterium; species Photobacterium halotolerans. Next base: position 41,084 of record NZ_KE384321.1, on the reverse strand, counting down.
TTTCTCTGTCTGTCCCAAACCGTAAGCCAGAATTGGTAGCGTGAGAATAGCGCCGCCGGAGCCAAGCATGCCCAGGCTAAGCCCGACAGCTATTGCACCAAAAAAAAGGGTGATCATAGAGACCTCAAAACTTGCTATGATTGTTCGTATATGTGTAATATACGATATATAGATATTAATGCAAAGGAAGAGTCTGATGAATGCGATGATTAAAGCTTTCTATCACACTGACACCAGTACCATCAGTTATGTTGTCTACGACAAACAGGGCGGACACGCTGCCATTGTGGACAGTGTCCTGGATTTTGCGGCTCACTCCGGCAAGGTCTGGACTGCATTTGCTGATCAGCAACTGGCGTTTATCAAAGAACAGCAACTGACTGTCGACTGGATTTTGGAAACGCACGCCCATGCCGATCACTTATCAGCGGCACATTATCTCCGCGAGCAGCTCGGTAGCCCTCTTGGTGTTGGCGAAGGAATCGTCAAGGTACAAAAAACCTTTAAAGCGGTATTTAATATCGGTGACGATGAGTTAATGGCAGATGGTCAGGTCTTCGATCATCTGTTTAAAGATGGTGAGGTTTTTACGATTGGCGCATTAACCGGCAAGGTGATGTCGACACCAGGACACACGAATGACAGTGTGACTTACCTTATTGAAGGTAATGCCTTCGTCGGAGATACCTTATTCATGCCGGACGGCGGTACAGCCCGGTGTGATTTTCCCGGCGGTGATGCAGGCGTGTTGTATGACAGTGTGTCCCGGTTACACAGCCTGCCGGCCGAGACCAGGTTATGGATGTGCCATGATTATCAACCTGATGGCCGGGAGCTGGCTTATGTCACGACAGTTGCAGAGAGCCGCCGTAACAATATCCACATTCACCAGGGCGTAGAGAAAGACGCGTTTATTCAGGTGAGACAAGCCAGAGACAAGCATCTGGATGTGCCTAAACTGCTGTATCCCTCTGTGCAGGTGAATATACGTGGCGGTCATTTACCGGCTGCCGAGAGTAACGATACAGCCTACATCAAGATTCCGTTAACCCTCGAGCGGCCAAGTCAGGCAGATTGAACCACTCAACGCTGTTTGTGCGCCACTCGGTTGTCGCCAAACTGAAACGATTAACTGCATTAGTGAGAGTAATGAAATGACAGAATTCACACCTTGGACGGCGCTGGCAGGTGGGGCAGTGTTGGGTATTAGTGCACTGATACTGCTGCTGCTGAATGGTCGCATAGCGGGTATTTCAGGTATTGTCAGCGGCGCGATGGATGCCAGTGATCCAAATGTCAAATGGCGTTGGATGTTTATAGTGGGACTGGTTATCGGCCCATTGCTGGCTGCCCCTTTTGGAACGTATTTGCCAGAACGTATCGATGCTGGCTGGCCTCTCATCATAGCTGGTGGGCTGCTGGTTGGTGTCGGAACAAGATTAGGGTCTGGCTGTACCAGCGGACACGGTATTTGCGGTATCGGGCGTCTATCTCCCCGATCTATTGTCGCAACAGCAACCTTCATGTTGGTCGCTGTTGTTGTGGTGTTTGTTGTTCGCCATCTGTCAGGAGTGTAAGGGTATGCAGATGCTAATTGCTCTTATTGCCGGTTTATTGTTTGGTGCCGGATTAACGATTTCTCAAATGGTCAATCCGGATAAAGTGTTAAATTTCCTGGATATAGCAGGACAGTGGGATCCCAGTTTAATTTTGGTGATGGGTTCAGCATTGGTCGTTTTTGGCCTGGGTTATCACTTTTTGGTGAAACCCCGCTCAAAGCCTCTGATAGCCGATCAGTTTTATATTCCTGTCAATAAAATTATCGGTAAACCTTTGATCATAGGCGCTATTTTATTTGGCCTGGGGTGGGGTTTAGTGGGGATTTGCCCTGGGCCCGCTGTGAGTAATCTGCTGGGAGGTAATGCTAAAATTTTCGGCTTCGTTATCGCGATGTTGGCGGGAATGCAGTTTTCTGGCACTATCGACCGTCTGCTTAAAAAGTCTTGAAAATTATGAGGGTAGAATGCGGGATTATTCCAACATGGAGGCAAATGTCGAGCAGGCGGTTGAGCTGCTCAAAGCCATGGGCAATCAGCACCGGCTGATGATACTGTGTGTACTCCAGGAAGAGGAATTGTCTGTTTCTCAGCTGAATGAGCGATTTCCTATCCCTCAGTCGTCTTTGTCACAGCATCTGGCCTGGCTGCGCCGGGCCGGTTTTGTGAAAACGAGACGGGAAGCGCAGACTATCTATTACCGGCTCGATAATGCTGCTGTTATCGACATCATCGCGATGCTTCATAAGCATTATTGTGCCGACTGAAGCTGCCTGCTGTGAATTTACCATCAATCTGGGTAAGATTTACTCAGATTGATCTGCTTCTTATGCTCGCCCAAACAGGCAATTTGACCTGTATTCCATTTCTTACAAGATCAAAATCAAATATTTCAACAATGCAGGTTGTAGTTTGTGCGGTACCTCATTATTTTGCTTCCTGACCGAACGCCTTGCCTTGACCTGGCAAGAGATGAAATATCAGCCAGTTTGGCTGGTTTTTATCAGAAATGACCGAAGTTCTATCGTGTTAGGAGTACGATAAATGACATTACACTGCTCGCTTTCATGCCAGGCATTGTTGCCGGGTAGGGGCGCTATTCTCACCATTTCCCTTCTGAATGCTTTGCTCAGCCGCTGCGCTTTGACCTTGCTGCCTTTTTCACGCCCGTTTTCTGCCTATCGCCTTCAATTCTTTCGTCGATTTAGATGTTTTGGCCATTGTTAGCCCATACAGAACACAACTGATTGCGCCTGAGTCGTGTCAGAGTGCTTTTAAATAAAATTAAATCAGATAGTTATAAAGATAACGCTTGAGTGCGCTTTTGACATAAGCCGCAGTTAAGGACATGAAGGAAAATTCCGTGAATATGAAATTGTTAGGCAGTTCCCTGATTATTGCAGGTACAGCACTGGGTGCAGGTATGCTTGCTATTCCTATGGTATTGGCCCAGTTTGGCTTACTGTGGGGCACCCTGTTAATGCTGCTGATCTGGGTAGGTACGACCTACGCGGCACTGCTGTTGCTTGAAGCCAGTATCAAGTCTGGTGGTGGCCTGGGCATGAATTCCATTGCCCGTAAAACACTGGGTAAAGGTGGCCAACTGGTGACAAATGGCTTGCTGTACGCGCTGCTTGTGTGTCTGCTGATGGCCTACATTATCGGCGCTGGCGATCTGCTCAAAAAGCTGACCGATGGCCTTGGAGTGGTATTAAGTGCCACGCAGGCACAAATTGCGTTTACCGTGGTAGCGGGTGTTGTTGTTGCTGCCGGAACCGGTGTGATTGACCGGCTCAACCGTCTGCTGTTTGCGGCAATGGTGATCATGCTGGCCATGACTCTGGTGACTCTGGTGCCTGGCATCAATCCTGACAACCTGGCATCGGTTGGCAGCGATAACAAAGTCGCACTCATCAAAACCAGCTCTGTGCTGTTTACCAGCTTCGGTTTTATGGTGGTTATCCCATCGCTGGTAACTTATAACCCTGAAGCCACTCAAAAGCAGCTGAGAAATATGGTGATTGCAGGTTCTGTCATCCCATTATTCTGTTACCTGTTCTGGCTCTACGCGGCTGTAGGCAATCTGTCGCCTGAGCAACTGGTGGGCTTTGCGAATGTTTCTGAGCTGATTGCTGCGCTGAGTGTGAATCACGGCAGTATGCAGCTGATCCTGTCTGTCTTCACCGGCCTGGCATTGCTGACTTCTTTTCTGGGTGTGGCAATGGCACTGTTTGATCAGAACGCGGATGCCTTTCGCCAGAATCGGGCAGTGACGTATGTACTGACCTTTATTTTGCCTATGCTGGGGGCGCTTCTGGCGGCGAATCAATTCCTGTCAGTGCTGAGCTATGCCGGTATCATTCTTGTGTTCCTGGCTATTTTTGTCCCGATGGCAATGACAGTCAAAGTCAGAAAGGATGGCGATGAGGCGACAGTGACACAAAAAGAGGGTAACGAAGCTGTGTATCAGGCGGGCGGCGGAGTCATGGCGCTGGCGCTGAGCTTTCTGTTCGGTTGTTTTTTATTGATGGCTGAACTGATTTAATCAGTGAGTACCGATAAGATGTAAAAAGGCGCTTCCGATTGGAAGCGCCTTTTTTTGTGGAGCTCAATATCGTATTAGCGACATTGCTTTGAGGATGCTAACGATTTGTTTGACCGAACAAGACCGATATCGTCAGGTGTCGTTTCAGGTTTGACCGAACGCTGAAATAACCTATCTGCAGGAGTAGTGATCTGTTGACACAGAGTAAGCAGCTAGTGACGTATCCTCAAAAAGTTGAGCGAATCTTACCGACTTTCCTTTACTGGTGCTAGGCTTGGGCCTGTTTTCCTGAAGAGACAAAATTCGCCATAACGTAAACTTTTTTATACACACTTTTCTCCTATGACACGCATGCCAAGTTAGAGTATCTTGGTTAAAAAAGATGGGATATGGATATGAACTGGAAACTTGCGGATCAGGTGGCTGCAAAGGCACTGGCAGAAGGTAGCCTTATGCCAATCGCCACAGAAGCGGAGCAGATTGAAGAACAGGGTGTCCGTTATCTTGGTCATCTGGTCACAGAGAATGCGGGCAAGAAGTTACTGAATCTGACGGCTAAGCATACCTCTAACCCCTTTCTGCCCTACGAGAAATCTATGTATGTTTGCGAAGCAGGGGAGCACCATGTGTGTCTGCTCAATAAGTTTCCCGTTATCTCGCCACACTTACTGATTTGCTCAAAAGATTTTGTGCCTCAGGAGTCGCCATTAAGCTGGGAAGACTGGCATGCCTGGCTGGGGGGATTTACACACTCAGATGTGCTCGGCTTTTATAACAGTGGGCCGTTAGCCGGAGCGAGCCAGTCACACCGTCACATGCAGTTGGTCCGAAGCGACATTCCGCTGGAAAAAGTGATCGCGGGTGGAAAGCTGCCATTTGCTCACTGGTTGTATCTGGTTGAAGCTATGACCACTGATGAGCTGTATGACGCCTATCTGAAGGGGATGAAAGCCTTGTCGCTCTTTAATGAGGCGGACGATGCGTGCAAGCCACATAACATCCTTCTGACTGAGCGCTGGCTGCTGATACTGCCTCGTACCGCTAACAATGTGCAGGGGCTTTTTGCCAATGGTATTAACTACAGCGGACGTTTCCTGGTAAAACAAGCAGAACAGCTGGTGTGGTTACAGGAATACGGTTTAATGCGGTTTTTACGTGAATGCAGCGAGTAAATCACAGGCTGGGAATTAGGAACGCATCTGTTGTTACAGCACTAAAAAAACCCCAGCCTGAGCTGGGGTTTTTTTGTCGTTACGTTAAGAAAATAAATTATTTCTTAGCGTTACGCTCTTTCACTTCTGCGATAACTGCTTCAGCAACGTTCGCTGGGCATGCAGAGTAGTGAGAGAATTCCATTGAGAACTGACCACGGCCAGAAGTCATGGTGCGCAGGTGACCGATATAGCCGAACATCTCAGACAGAGGTACGTCAGCTTTAATACGAACACCCGTTGCAGCTGCAACCTGATCTTTGATCATACCGCGACGACGGTTCAGGTCACCGATAACATCACCAACGTGATCTTCCGGAGTGAACACGTCAACGTGCATGATAGGCTCAAGCAGCTGAGCACCCGCTTTAGGCATAGACTGACGGAATGCGCCACGTGCAGCAATTTCAAACGCTACAGCAGAGGAGTCAACTGCGTGGAAACCACCGTCGAACAGCTCAACTTCAACGTCCAGCACTGGGAAGCCAGCCAGAACACCAGTACTCATCATACCAGCGAAGCCTTTTTCGATTGCAGGCCAGAATTCTTTAGGAACGTTACCACCAACAACGGTAGAAACGAACTTGAAGCCAGAGTTTGCTTCGCCTGGTTTGATACGGTAATCGATCTTACCGAACTGACCAGAACCACCAGACTGCTTCTTGTGCGTGTAGCTGTCTTCGATTGCTTTGGTGATAGTTTCACGGTAAGCAACCTGTGGAGCACCTACAGTCAGTTCAACACCGTGAGTACGCTTCAGGATGTCAACTTTGATGTCCAGGTGCAGCTCACCCATACCTTTCAGGATGGTTTCGCCAGAATCTTCATCAGTTTCAACCTGGAATGATGGATCTTCTGCGATCATCTTACCCAGTGCGATACCCAGTTTCTCAGAAGCTGTTTTGTCCTTAGGAGCAACAGCGATAGAGATTACTGGATCTGGGAAGATCATTGGTTCCAGAGTACATTCGTGCTTAGGATCACACAGAGTGTGACCAGTCTGAACGTTCTTCATACCAACGATAGCGATGATGTCACCTGCTTGCGCAGCATCCAGCTCGTTACGGTCGTTAGCGTGCATTTCCACCATACGGCCAACACGCTCAGTTTTACCTGTCGCAGAGTTCAGGATGGTGTCACCCTTCTTCAGCTTACCAGAGTAAACACGTACGAAGGTCAGGGCGCCGAAACGGTCATCCATGATCTTAAACGCAAGCGCACGGAATGGTTCGTCAACAGAAACGGTAGCAACTTTACCAGTTGGTTCACCAGTTTCTGGATCAGTCAGATCCTGAGGGTCAACTTCTGTTGGGTTTGGCAGGTAGTCAACAACGGCGTCAAGCAGCAGCTGCATACCTTTGTTCTTGAACGCTGAACCACAGTAGGTTGGGAAGAAGGCCAGATCACGAGTACCTTTACGGATACAACGTTTCAGGTCTTCGATAGAAGGCTCTTCACCTTCCATGTAAGCTTCCATCAGGTCGTCGTCTTGCTCAACGGCAGTCTCGATCAGCTCTTCGCGGTAAGCTTCTACGTCATCAACCATATCCGCTGGGATTTCTTTGATTTCGTAGTTTTCTGGCTGACCTGAATCGTCCCACACGTATGCCTGGCGAGTCAGAACGTCAACAACACCAACGAAATCGTCTTCGCGGCCGATAGGCAGGGTCATAACCAGAGGGTTAGCGCCCAGAACTTTCTTCACTTGCTCAACAACGCTGAAGAAGTCTGCGCCCATACGGTCCAGTTTGTTAACGAAGATCAGACGAGATACTTCTGATTCGTTCGCGTAACGCCAGTTAGTTTCAGACTGAGGCTCAACACCACCTGAACCACAGAATACACCTACACCACCGTCAAGTACTTTCAGAGAACGGTAAACTTCAACGGTGAAGTCAACGTGTCCCGGAGTATCGATAACGTTAAAACGGTGGTCTTTCCAGAAACAGGTAGTCGCAGCTGACTGGATGGTGATACCACGCTCTGCTTCCTGATCCATGAAGTCCATGGTAGAAGCACCGTCGTGTACTTCACCCGTACGGTGGATTTTACCGGTCAGCTTCAGGATACGCTCAGTGGTAGTGGTTTTACCCGCATCTACGTGCGCGAAAATACCAATGTTTCTGTATTTAGATAGATCTGCCATTGTTTTTCTCTATATGAACAATTGTTGTCACATGTCAGGGTGGGGAGTATAGCACTACTTACAACTATCAGAACATAGATCTGAGTAATTTAATGAGTATTCGTTGGCTTTTAACCCATTGATTCAGGCAGGAACTGGATGATTGCTCAATAAAAATACAGAAAATGTCTGTTAACTGATTGTGACAAGGTGTTGCATCCCTGTCGGGCAGAGCAACAAATTTCTTGATGATATGCCCAGCGATTCAGGCGGCGTGTTTTCTTATGGTATATATTTGTGTTACATGTCAGTGTTCGTCATTGATAACTCTTACAATAATGAAAAAGAACGATTTTCTGGCGTCGGCTGGGTGGTTAGGTGAAGTTGCCTTGGAGGGGATATGAAGAATGGATTGACTGTAAGCCTGTCAATAATGGCTGGATTATTGCTGGGAAGTACCAGTGCACTGGCACAAGAGGTGATAGAAACCACCAGTTTAGTGGGGTTTGGTACGGCAAAGTACGCACCTGAATTTAAACACTTTGACTATGTCAATCCGGATGCGCCAAAAGGCGGAGCCATCACCTATGCGGAAGTAGGAACATACGACAGTTTTAACCGCTATGCATCAAGAGGGGTTTCGGTCGCCGGCGCGGACGAAATGTATGACACCTTATTTGCACCAGCGAGTGACGAAATTGACAGCTATTACCCGTTAATTGCAGAAAAAGTACGTTATGCCGACGATTTTTCCTGGATGGAAATTGATATCAACCCTAAAGCGCGATTTCATGACGGCCAACCTATTACAGCGAAAGATGTCGCCTTCACCTTTGATAAGTTCATGGCTGAGGGTGTGCCTCAGTTTCGTGTGTTTTATAAAGAGGTGAAGTCAGTGACGGCGGTATCGCCGCTGACCGCGCGGGTTGAAATGTCTGTTGCCAACAGGGAAAAACTGTTTTCTCTGGTTGAAGGCATGAACGTCTTACCGGAACATTACTGGAAAGACAAGAAACTCAGCGAGCCGCTCAACGAACCACCGATTGGCAGCAGTGCGTACAAGGTAACCAGTTATCAGTCGGGTCAGAGTGTGACTTACTCCAGAGTGAAAGATTACTGGGCGGCCAATCTTCCGGTGAATGTCGGGCGGCATAATTTCGACACCATCCGGTACGACTACTACCGTGATGATACTGTGACCCTGGAAGCGTTCAAAGCCGGAGAATATGACTTCCGTCAGGAGAATGTCGCCAAGTTCTGGGCCACTCTCTATGAGGGCAATAATTTTGATAACGGTTATATAAAGAAGGAAGAAATCCCGCACGAAATCCCTCAGGCGATGCAGGCGTTTGTCTTTAATACTCAGCGCCCTGTATTCAGTGATGTTCGGGTCAGGGAAGCGCTCAATTACGCCATGGATTTTGAGTGGATGAATAAAACGCTTTTCTATAACCAGTATTCACGTTCCCGCAGTTTTTTCCAGAATACCCCCTATGAAGCAAAAGGCCTGCCCACGCCTGCTGAGTTGAAATATCTGGATCCGTTGAAAGACAAGATCCCGGCACGTGTCTTTACTGAATCTTACCAGCCGCCGGTCACTGATGGCTCAGGCCGTGTTCGTGCACAATCGCGTAAAGCGTTTGCATTGTTAAAGGCTGCGGGCTGGGAGCTGAAAAATCAGGTCATGACCAATGTGAAGACCGGGGAGCCCCTGGCTTTTGAGTTGCTGATCTACAGCCCGACCTCGGAGCGCATCGCTATTCCGCTGCAGAAAAACCTGAAGCAGCTGGGTATCGAGATGAAAATCCGTACGGTTGACACTACGCAGTACATCAAGCGCCTGCGTGACCGGGATTTTGACATGGTGTCTTCCGGTTACAGCGCGAATGCCTACCCGACACAGAATCTGCTGATTGCCTGGAACAGTAACTATCTGGATTCCACCTATAATACTGCCGGGGTTCAGGATCCGGCTATTGATGCGCTGACAGAACAAATCGCTGCGCATCAGCAAGATCCTGCCGCGCTGGCGGCATTAGGCCCGGCGCTGGACCGGGTGCTGCAATGGAACTTTTTTGTCATTCCCCAGTGGCATTTAAGCAAATTCCGTGTAGCGACCTGGGATAAATTTGATCGTCCTGCGGTCCGACCTAAGTATGCACTGGGTGTTGATACTTGGTGGGTGGATACGGCCAAGGCGGTCAAATTGCCGGAAAAACGCCGTTAATCAAAACGTGGAAACAGGTAGAGCAGTATGACGGCATATATTATCCGGCGCCTTTTGCTGGTGATCCCAACGCTCTGGGCGATTATTACGATTAACTTTTTCGTGATTCAGATTGCACCGGGCGGGCCTGTTGAACAGGCCGTGGCACAGCTTGAAGGGCATACTTCCGGCATTATGGAGCGCTTTACCGGCGGCGGGCAGGAAGTACAGCAGTCGGAAGGTTCGCAGCAAAACGGCAATGGCGGAACGGGCTATCGTGGTTCCCGTGGTCTGGATCCGGAAGTGGTGGCAGAAATACGTAAGCAGTTTGGTTTTGATAAACCGCTCTGGGAACGTTATGTCGATATGCTGACGAATTATATTACCTTCAATTTCGGCGAAAGCCTTTTTCGTGGCGGCAATGTGATTGATCTGATTATCGAACGGCTGCCGGTGTCGATTTCGCTGGGTCTGTGGAGCACCTTGATCATTTATTTCGTCTCTATCCCGCTGGGGATTGCGAAAGCGGTGAATCATGGTAGCCGTTTTGATATCTGGAGCAGCGCATTAGTGATAGCCGGGTATGCGATTCCCGGTTTCCTGTTCGCCATTGTATTGATTATTTTCTTTGCCAGCGGTAATTATTTCAGCTGGTTTCCGTTACGGGGATTGTTTTCGGCTGATTTCGATCAGATGACCTGGTATCAGCAAGTCGGTGATTACTTCTGGCACCTTGCGCTGCCAATCTTTGCCATGGTCATCGGCGGTTTCGCAACGCTGACTATGCTGACTAAAAACTCGTTTCTGGATGAGATCAACAAGCAATACGTTGTCACCGCCCGTGCGAAAGGGCTCGATGACAGAAGCATCTTATATAAGCATGTGTTTCGTAATGCCATGCTGATTATTATTGCCGGTTTTCCCAGTGCGTTTATCAGTATTTTCTTTACCGGCTCTATGCTCATTGAAGTGATGTTTTCGCTGGAGGGAATTGGCTTACTGGGCTTTGAATCAACGATTCAGCGTGATTACCCCGTGGTATTCAGCTCGCTTTACATCATGACATTGCTGGGACTTATCCTGAATATTATTTCTGACCTGACTTATACCCTGGTCGATCCACGTATTGATTTCGAGGCCAGGTAATACCATGAGAAAGACATTCGCAACTTTGTTTACCTTCAATCCACTGACAAAAGAGCGCTGGGCCCGGTTTAAAGCACACAGACGCGGCTACTGGTCAATGTGGCTGTTCGCCGTGCTTTTTATTATCAGCCTGTTTGCTGAAGTGATCGCCAACGATAAGCCCTTGTTTGTCAGCTTCAAAGGGGACTGGTATTTTCCGATAACCGAACAGTACGCCGAAACGCAATTTGGCGGTGAGTTTGCCACAGAAGCCGATTATACCGATCCGTATGTGCAGGAATTGATCAACGAAGACGGCTATATGATCTGGCCACTGATCCATTTCAGCTATGACACGATTAACTACAACTTGTCCGGTCCGGCGCCCTCTGCACCGGACAATGTGAACTGGCTGGGGACAGATGATAAAGGCCGCGATGTGCTTGCTCGCATCATTTACGGTTTTCGGATATCTGTGCTGTTTGGTTTTGCGCTGACGGTGATCTCAACCATTGTCGGTGTCATGGTCGGAGCCGGGCAGGGCTACTATGGCGGCTGGCTGGATCTGTTTGGTCAGCGTTTCATCGAAGTCTGGTCAGGTATGCCGACTTTGTTCTTGCTGATTATCCTGTCCAGTTTCGTAGAACCTAACTTCTGGTGGCTGCTGGGCATCATGGTGCTGTTTAGCTGGATGGGGCTGGTGGGCGTTGTGCGGGCGGAATTTCTCCGCTGCCGGAACCTGGATTATGTGCGTGCCGCGCAGGCGCTGGGCGTGAATGACAGGCGCATAATGCTCCGTCATATGCTGCCAAATGCTATGGTGGCCTCACTGACTATGATGCCTTTTATTCTCAGCGGGTCAGTGACCACACTGACATCATTGGACTTCCTCGGGTTCGGTTTGCCTGTGGGTTCACCGTCTCTCGGAGAATTGCTTGCTCAGGGTAAAACCAACCTTCAGGCACCCTGGCTGGGGCTGTCTGCGTTCGTTGTGCTTTCTATCATGCTGAGCCTGCTGGTCTTTATCGGCGAGGCGGTGCGCGATGCTTTCGACCCACACCATCAATCGTAATGACCGGGATACTGCAATGAGTGATGCTTTACTGACTATTGAAAATCTCTCTGTGGGCTTTGCCAACGGTAAGCCTGTCCGCCCGGTAACAGAGAAAGTCTGCCTGACAATCAAGCGGGGAGAAACCCTGGCACTGGTGGGGGAAAGTGGTTCTGGCAAGTCTGTCACGGCCAATGCCATTCTGCGCTTGCTGCCGAAAGCGTCGGCGCGTTATCTGGACGGTCATATTTATTACGATGGCGTGGATATGCTGCGGTGTAGTGAACGCCAGATGCGCGGGTTACGCGGAAACAAAATCGGCATGATCTTTCAGGAACCTATGATGTCGCTGAACCCGCTGCATAAAATTGGCCGCCAGCTGTGTGAAACGCTGTCTATACACAAGGGAGTGCGTCAGAGGCCGGCAGAGAAACGTGCGCTGAGCTGGTTAAAAAAAGTGGGTATCCGTAACCCCGAGCAGCGTATGTATGCCTATCCTCATGAGTTGTCAGGCGGTGAGCGCCAGCGTGTAATGATTGCCATGGCGCTGATCAATGAGCCTGATCTTCTGATTGCCGATGAGCCGACGACCGCTCTCGATGTTTCTGTTCAGGCCCAGATCCTCGATTTGCTGAAAAATCTGCAGCAGGAACTGGGCATGGCCATGCTTTTTATTACGCATGATTTGAGTATTGTGCGAAAAATTGCCGATCGGGTAGCGGTGATGCAACTCGGGCAGTTAGTGGAAACCAATGAGAGAGATATCCTTTTTGCGTCGCCTTCCCATCCTTATACCCAGAAACTCATTAACTCTGATCCCACCGGCGAGCCTGTTCCGGTAAACGGGAATCCTTCCGCGCTGTTTGAAATAGACAAATTACGTGTCTGGTTTCCCGTGAAAGGGGGGATTATGAAACGTGTGATCAGTCATATTAAAGCCGTGACTGATGTGAGCTTCCAGCTTAAGCAGGGGCAGAGTGTCGGGCTGGTCGGGGAAAGTGGCTCAGGGAAGTCGACGACCGGGATGGCGATACTTAGATTGCTCAACAGCGAAGGGAGCATTCGTTTTGACGGCCAGGAGATCAGTCATCTTAACCGCAAAGGCATGTTACCTTTTCGCAGTCGATTGCAAGTTGTATTTCAGGACCCGTTTTCCGCACTGAATCCAAGAATGTCTGTTGCGCAGATCATTGGCGAAGGTCTGAAAGTCCATCAGGCACTGTCGGATGAGGAAGAAGACGCTGCGATTTGTCAGGCGATGAAAGATGTGGAACTGGACCCATCCACCCGTTTTCGTTATCCCAATGAATTTTCAGGTGGGCAACGTCAGCGGATAGCCATAGCAAGGGCGCTGGTATTGAAACCTGAGTTTATTCTGCTCGATGAACCCACCTCCTCACTGGATCGCACCGTGCAGCATCAGGTGCTGAATTTACTGAAAGAGTTGCAGTTGAAGTACGGTCTGAGTTACCTGTTTATCAGCCATGATCTGACTGTCGTTAAGTCATTGTGCCATTATACCCTGGTATTAAAAGATGGCTGTGTGGTAGAGCAGGGGCCAACCCGTCAGATGTTCAGCCACCCCGAAGCCGAATATACCCGCCACTTAGTGAATTTGTCTGCGATTAACTGATATCCACTCACTGTTTACATCTTCTAAGCTGAACTGCTTTTTTTGGGAGGCAGTTCATGCGCCACATTTCACACAAATGCTCTTGATGGCATATGCTTGAAATACAGTATCTTGTGTCTGTTGATGCCTGATTATTATCTGTCACGGCCTCTTTATGCTGACATGCCGCACATTATTGACATCTTTTGTGAATCACCTGGCTAATACTTATACAAATTATCACAGGCCTAACAGGTGATGATTGGTGGGGTGTGTTGTATTTGTCGTTAATCATAGTTTCAATGACTGGATGTTGTGGATTTGTTGCTATTTGATGCCTACATCAAGCAAATCAATGCTGATGAAATAAAATTCTTAACAATCAGGTTACAATTTGCGTATTATACTGCTCGAGTTGTAACCAAACAGACTATAACAGGGAGACTCATATGCAGTCATTGGTCGATTTTATCAACGGGATAATATGGAGTCCGGCATTGATTTATCTTTGCCTGGGTGCCGGTTTATTTTATTCCATCACAACACGTTTTATGCAGGTTCGCCATTTCGGCGAAATGATCCGCCTGCTGTTCGCTGGTCAGAGTTCAGATAAGGGGATTTCCTCATTCCAGGCACTGGCGGTTTCACTGTCAGGCCGTGTCGGTACAGGTAACATTGCCGGTGTTGCTGCCGCCATTGGTTTTGGTGGTCCGGGCGCTGTATTCTGGATGTGGGTTGTTGCCTTCCTGGGAGCTTCTACAGCTTACTATGAATCAACACTTGCTCAGATTTATAAAGAAGAAGATGAAGGCCAGTTCCGTGGTGGCCCTGCGTACTACATTGAAAAAGCAATGGGTCAGAAGTGGTATGCATGGATCTTCGCGATTGCGACAATTGTCGCCTGCGGTCTGATGCTTCCTGGTGTGCAGTCAAACAGTATCGGTAACGCGGTTGAAGCGGCATTTGGTTCTGGTGATGTGATCGAAACCACTTTGGGTACATTCAGCTCTGCGAAGATCATCACTGGCGCGATTGTATGTGTGGTACTGGCTTTCATCATCTTTGGTGGTGTTAAGCGTATTGCGCACTTTACTCAGATCGTTGTTCCTTTCATGGCGCTGGGCTATATCGTTATTGCCTTCGTTGTCATTCTGCTGAACATTGACATGGTGCCAAGTGTGTTTGCCACCATTGTGGGTGATGCCTTCTCGCCAATGGCAGGTGTCGGTGCGGCTATCGGCTGGGGTGTAAAACGTGGTGTTTACTCCAATGAAGCCGGTCAGGGCACAGGCCCGCATGCAGCAGCAGCAGCTCAGGTTGATCACCCTGCTCAGCAAGGTATGGTTCAAGCGTTCTCTATTTACATTGATACGCTGCTGGTTTGTAGTGCGACGGCATTCATGATTATCATCACGGGTGCATTCAACGTCCATGGTGCAGAAGGGGCGTTCCTGGTGCAGAATCTGCCTGCGGAAATCGCAGCCAACAGCCCGGTATTTACTCAGATGGCGATTGAAACAGCAATGCCTGGCCTGGGTAAACCTTTTGTGGCAATTGCGTTGTTCTTCTTCTCATTTACCACGATTCTGGCGTACTACTACATCGCAGAAACTAACATTGCGTACATTCACCGTACCATTCATGTTCCTGGGCTGACATTCGTTCTGAAAATTGCGTTGCTAGCTTCCGTATTCTACGGCGCAGTGAAAACGGCAAACCTGGCATGGGCACTGGGTGATGTAGGTGTTGGCCTGATGGCCTGGCTGAACATCATCGGTATTCTGATTATCTTCTTCATGGCAAAACCTGCGCTGAAAGCGTTGAAAGACTATGAAATGCAGAAGAAAGCCGGTGTGAAAGAATACGTGTTCGATCCAGTGAAATTAGGTATCAAAGGTGCTGATTACTGGGAAGAGCGTATGAAGCGTAAAGGCCAGAAAGCGCCAGACCTGGGTCAAGATTCTTCTACAATAGGTACAGCCAAATCAACCTTATAATATGAATTGACAGACATTCACTAACTATCAAAGGCCAGCATTTGCTGGCCTTTGCTGTTTAAGGCGTTTACTCAAATAAAGCAGTGCAAGGCACACTTATTTATGCACTCCGATGCTTATGTGTTAACTTTTGCCGTTAGAAAGAACAAGCAGCTTAGTGGGTGAGAGTAATATGTATCAAATAGCTATCGTCATTTTTGATGACTTCACGGATATCGATTTTTTCCTGCTAAGGGATATTTTGGGAAGAAGCCAGATGGACTGGGTCGTTAAAATCTTGGGTACTAAGCCGTTCCATAGATCTTCTTTAGGAATGGAAGTAAAAACAGACGGGCATGTTGCAGAGACCTCGGAGGCCGATGTTGTATTATTCAGCAGTGGTTACAAAGGGGTGCCGGCGGCGTTAAATAATCATGAATTTATGGCATCGCTTAAGCTGGATCCTCAAAACCAGCTTATTGGGTCAATTTGTGCAGGTGCATTTATTCTGGCCAAACTGGGGTTGCTGGATGGTATGACTGCTACGACTCATCCGGATGCAAAATCAGCGCTTGAAGCTGAAGGTATTCATGTTCTGGATAAGGCGCTGGTAGTGCATGGAAATCTTGCCACAGCAGGTGGGTGCTTGTCGCAATTGTACCTTACAGGTTGGCTGGCAGAGCGTTTGTATGGTGTGGACAAACGTCGGGAAATTCATCGACAGCTGATTCCGGCTGGCCAGTCAGAAATGTTTGAAACATTAATCAGCCGTACACTTTCAGAAGCATGACTAACCTGAGGGATAGATTTACTGTTGTACGAAATTGTGAAAATAGATAAATATTGAATCTTAAGGCAGTTTTAAGAGGTGATTCAGGATGAATTTAGCAACACAACAATTAGTATTAGAGCCCATCACTGAAACAGACTGGCCGCTTTTTAAGGCGCTTCATACGATACCGGCTGTAATCGAAAAATGTTTTGATGCGCCATCTGACGATGAAATAAAGGCAAAATTTCATTCACGTCTTCAGACGTGGACGCCTGAAAGCGGCGCATGGTTAACCCTGGTCATCAAAGAAAAAGCGTCGGGAGAAAAAGTCGGTATCACTGGTTTTGTTGTTGATCAGGGTATTGCGGAAATGGGTTATCTGCTGATGCCTGAGTTTTATGGCAAAGGCTATGGCACAGAATCCCTGCGTGCAGTGATTCACTGGGCGGAAGAAGCACTAGGGCTTGTTTTGTTCAGGGCTGTGGTAACAGAAGGCAATATCGCTTCAGAACGAGTGCTGGAAAAATGTGGTTTCAGGTTACAGAAGAAGATTCCTGAAGCATACGAAATTGGCGGTGAGCTGTACGCGGATCATGTTTATCAGCGAGCGTCATAGGCGTTATTTCGAAAAAACCAAAGTGAAAGCAAAGCCGCCAGTCGCTGCCGGCGGCTTTGCATTGCTTACACAGTAAACTGCTTCATCAGTGCGTTTTGTTCACGCACGTTCTTGATCTGGGTTTCCATCGCCACACTGGTTTCATTGGCGGTTTCTGCAACCTGAACCGACAAGTCCTTAATATTGATGGTATTGCCATTAATATCCTCAGCAACCAGGCTCTGCTCCTCAGCCGCCGAGGCGATTTGTATATTCATATCATTGATCTGTTGAATGGCTTCACGGATGCGCGACAGTGCTTCATCGGCTTCCTGTGCCGTAGCGACGGTTTCGCTGGCCGTGTTTTTACTCAGCGCCATGGTGCTGGTGGCTGAACTGGCGCCTGCCTGAAGTTGCTCAATCATCTGACGGATTTCGGTCGTCGATTGCTGAGTACGTTGCGCCAGTGTCCGGACTTCATCGGCGACAACCGCAAAACCCCGGCCGGAATCGCCAGCCCTTGCAGCTTCAATGGCAGCATTCAGTGCCAGCAGGTTCGTCTGATCGGCAATGTCATTGATCACCTGAAGAATGCGTTCAATGTTACCTGTGGCAGACTCCAGCTCCTTGACGACATCAACAGCCTGATCAATTTGATCGGACAAATCATGAATAGACACAGATGTCCGTGAGACAATATCGCCGCCTTCTTGTGCAGCCAGTTCTGCCGCCGAGGCCGCAGACGCAGCACTGTGCGCATTGTCTGCCACGTTAGCCGATGTTGAAGCCATTTCATTCATGGCCGTTGCCAGCAGCTCAAGCTGTTGCAGCTGGCTGTTCATGGCCTCGGATGAGCGATTCGCACCCTGAGCCGTCAGCTCAGTGCCTTGCATTATGTCGTTACTCAGCGCTTGCGAGCGTATGATCTGTTGCTGCATACGTTCAGTGAACTGATTAAAACTTTGTGCCAGTGACGCAAATTCCGGCTCGGTATTGGTGCTCAGGCGCTGGGTCAGATCGGCCTGTCCGGTTGCAATGTTTTTCATGGCCTGATTGATAACATCCAAAGGACGCATCAGGCGTTTAACCAGCAAGAAGACAGCCACGATACCGATAATAATGAACAGCAGAGAATAGGTGATGGCGTTGTTTTTAATCTGGTCGACAGCGGCAAACGCGATGTCAGTTTTCAGGACTGCACCTATATACAGTGTTTGTCCCTGCACTTGATGGAAACTGATATTGACGGATTCATTATCAAAAACTGTGTCTAAAGATTGCTCAGAGATTTGTATGCCGGGATACGCTTCCGACAGTGATTTACCATTAAACTCTTTGTCAGGGTGCGCGATGATGACACCTTTCTCTGAGACCAAAAAGAGATAACCGGCATTAAACAAAGAAGCCTGGTTAATCAGATTGGCAATTTTGCTCATACTGACATCAAAGAAGATGGCCCCTGTAAACTGGCCGTTGTCTTTGATGGGCGCTGCAAAAGAGACCAGAATTTCGTTTGTAACCGAATCCCGGTATGGCGATGTAATGATCATATGCCCGGCTTCTTTTGCCTGGGTATACCAGGGACGAGCGCGGGGATCCCAGCCTGGTGCTGGCTTCCAGGACGGGTCGTTGATAATGGAAGAACCGTCTTTTTCAAACCCTACACCTGTCAGCACAAAGGTGTCTTTGAGTACAGGCTGGCTGATAATCTGGCGAATGCTATCAGGGGATAAATTTTGTTCTACGATCCCTGCGGTGATATTGGCTAATTTCGTACGGCTGGCAATCTCTGTGACTAAGGTTTGATTTACGCCGGAAACGATTTCATCAATGCTGTGGTCTACCAGCTTATGCACATCGTCTCTGGTGTGAACGTACTGGATGCCGGAAAGCAGAACTAAAGCGGCGAACAGTATTGCCGACGAAGTGGCAACGATTTTGTGGCTAAACTTCATGGAGTCCCTCAACTACTGCAATTGCTATTATTGTTCCCCCATTGTCGGCGCTGGCTCGAAAAGTCTTAATAGCAAAAATATGTAATTGTGATGGTGAATATATTTTTGGGATGATTTTGTGAGGAATAATGCATTCCTGAACCGAATATTAACCCAGAACACAATGAAAAAGGGCAGCGATAAGCTGCCCTGATATTCCATTAAGGGAATATTAGTCGATCAGGCCATACTCATTGCGTAGCACAGTGATGATTTCTTCCTTCGGGTTACCGCTAAGCTCGATTTTTTTGCCTGTAACTTTCTCGGCAATGCCGGTGTAAATGCGGGAAACCTGCATCAGTACATCTTCAGGCAGCGCATTGTCACGGGCCAGTGCTTCACGCTCATCCATGCGTTCTTTGTTCAGCAGAATGTCCGGATCAGGGAAGTGGTTCAGCAGTAACTGGCGGAAATCTTCTTTAGAGTTTTCGACTATCTTGCCTTCGCGGTATGAAGGACCATCCCAGATGCGGGATGAGTCCGGTGTGCCGACTTCATCCATGTAGATCATCTTTTCCTGGCCTTGTGCGTCGGTGACATAACCGAACTCAAATTTTGTATCGACAAAAATCTGGTCAAGTTGCGCTAACGCGTCGCTGATAACAGCAAACCCTTCTTTCAGCAGCACTTCGTAGTGATCAATATCTTCTGGCTGGCTGAAATTGAAGGCCTGATAATTGTTCAGCAAGTCGTTGCGCGTGACATTAACGTCATCCACAGCGGGTACGCCCGGAATGTCGTGCAGAATCCCTTTGGTGGATGGGGTGATCAGAACCTCTGGCAACTTCTGATCTTTGGTCAGGCCATCAGGCACCTGAATGCCGCAAAATTCACGGTCGCCGTTCGCATAGGCACGCCACATGGAGCCTGTGATGTACTGGCGGCAGATAGCTTCTACTTTGATTGGGCGGGCTTTCTGAACGATCCAGACAAACGGGTGAGGGATATCCAGAATATGGCTGTCTGCCAGGCCTTTCTCGCGGAACAGGCGGAACCAGTGATTGGAAATCGCATTCAGTGCTGCACCTTTACCCGGTACACCTTTCAGGCCACCTTCACCATGCCAGATGCAGTCGAACGCAGAAATACGATCGCTGATAACCATGATTGCCAAAGGCGCATCCGGGCGAACATTGTAGCCTTTCTCTTCAATCAGCCGGCGGCTGTCAGCCTCAGTCAGCCAGTATACGGAGCGGACTTTACCGCTGTGAACCGGCTGGTCGGTACGGATTGGGAGATCATCATTTACAGCAAGAACTTGATCAGCAAGGCTCATGGTGAAGTTCCTATTTCAAGAGTCAATTCGATGAAAATCGCTGTTTGGGTGTCGCCCAATCAGCGCATATCCTGTTGGCGAGGCAGATGATAGCAGAAGTGTTTTCCCCTTTCAGCAAAAAAGCAAACGTTTGCCTCGATGTTTCTCTGAGTGACGCTAAATGCAACAGTACCGCTATTTTGCCTGAATTTTCAGTGGTAATCGCAAAAGACTGACAGGTGTTAGTGCGACGGGCCGAACTGTGGCAAAATCACTGTCCTTTCAGACCAACAGGTAAAAACGGTACATGATGCATTTTACATCCGAGCAGCAGTGTTTTATTCAGCATCGCGAGGGAAATGCCTTATGTATTGCCGGTGCGGGGACGGGTAAAACGACGACCCTTGTCGGCCTGATTCAGACTCAGCTCGACATGCGACCGGCCAGCGAGATGCTGGTCCTGATGTTTAACAGCGATATACGCCGTGATTTTCAGCAGAAACTCAACCAGTCCGGCATTACTCAGCCTGTCCCTGTTCATACCTTCCACAGTTTCTGTCTGCGGGTGTTGAATCAGTCGGGTTACCTGGCTGAAACCGGATACCGTGTTGATTTCAATCCCGGCGAAAACGACAAAAGTCTGGCGAAACAAGTGCTGCGACAAATGGCGGGGAAAGAGACGGCTTACAGCAAACAGCAGCAATTGAAAGAGCCGAAAACCCTTGAACTGCTGCTTAGTTTTGTCGGTCTGGTGAAAGCGCATATGTTGCCGCCTCATGAAGTATTTGCCATGGCGGGCATCAACAATGACTATCGCTTCATTCTGGATGCCTACACAGCCTTTGAACACTTGCGGCAGGCGCAGAAGTTACTGTTTTTTGATGACTGGCTGGTGACTGTCGTGTCACTGCTTGAACAAAATGCCTCACTGCGTGCGCATTGTCAGCAACAGTGCCGATTACTGGTGGTAGATGAATTTCAGGATATCAACAATGCGCAGTACCGGTTACTGAAGCAGTTGCTTGGGCCTGACTGTCAGCTGATTGCCGTGGGCGATGTGGATCAGTGCATTTACACCTGGCGGGGCAGTGCGCCGCAGTTCATGCTGAATTTCGAACGTGACTTTGCCCCCGCGCAGGTCTATTCGCTGTCGCAGACTTTTCGCTTTGGTCATAGCCTGGCGCTGGCCGCCAGCCATCTGATTGCGCATAACCAGGCACGCTTTTCAGATTTTCTGACCGTGCCCGCTGACAATATCCCTGATACTCAGGTTAACCTGATAGGCTCGCCCCGGCAGGTGGGGGAAATTGTCAGTGCGGTACAGGCGTATATTGAACAGGGTGGTCAGCCGGACGACATCGCCATTCTGGTCAGGCGCTGGTCTCAGACGCTGCTGTTTGAACTGGCGTTTCTCAGCAAACAGATTCCGTACCACATGCCTGTACCTTCTGTGCTGGCAAACAGCCGCGAAGTGCGCTTACTGATGGAAGTCATGACCCTGGCCATCGGGCGATTTGCCCAGTTAAATGATCAGGACAGATCCGCACTGCTGTTCAGCCTGCTGTCGTTTCCCCATTGTTACGTACCCAATAAAGCGCTCAGACCATTATGTGATCAACTGGTGAAAATACCGGATAGTCGCTGGGTTGGTTTTGCTGAGCGACATGCCCAGGTGAACCCTAATCTGAAACTGGATAACCTGATTGAACGCCTTGAGCTTTTTACCCGGTTGCAGCGCAAAGGCGGGCAGAAAGCATTTGATGTGTTTGAGCAGTATCGGCGCGAAAGCGGGCTGGACAGCTGGATATGGAAAACCGAAGCCACAGCCAGTGAGATAGAAGAAGCGATAGACAGGCTGGATGCGGTATCAACCGTGCTGGAGTCTATGGATCAACGCTGCGAAAAAGCCTTACAGTATTTTGAGTTCTACACGGCGCAATCCCGCGATACCGGTCAGGGACAGGCAGATCAGAAGCCGCGTTCGGCCAGCGTGCAAGTCACCACTATATTCCGGGCAAAAGGGTGTGAATACCAGCGTGTGTTCCTGCCGTTCTGGGATAAAGATGCCTTTCCGTATCGTAATCCGGCAGCCACAGACATGAAAACAGATAAGGAAGAAGAGCGGCGATTGGCTTATGTTGCGTTAACGCGGGCGAAAGCGTATTCGGCTGTCTATTACACCGATGCGGAAAAGAAAGGCAAACGTAATGCCAGTACCTTCGTTCGGGAAGCCGCCATTGAGCAGGCCAAAGCCATTGGGCCAGCCCTGTATCAGAACGGGCCATTACCCGCTGCACAATACCCGGTGACGGAAAGGTATTATGAACGTGTCGGCCGGGCCGCAGATGCAGCGCAAAGTGCGAGCAGTCGCACGCCACACAAAACGCTATCCAGGGCAAACAACCATAGCCTTAACCATGCCAAGGCCAGTCAGGCCAATCATGTCAACACTGCTGCTTACAGCTACCTGTGGGCCATTGAGCAGCCTTTGCCTGATAACGCCGAGAAGGTGATTCGTTCCTTGATCCGAACCAAAAATGCCCGTTACCTTGACGCAGAAATTACCCGCTTGTTACGTGATCTGGAAACGGCAGCGGACAGTAAAAAATCTGTGCTGGTTAAACGTTTGATTGCGGTGTCCCACGCGCGTCGGCAGGTGCTCAGATGAAGGCGAGCACCTGCCGTATCTGTAATTAGCTTACTTATTAATTGCACGCTGATGTGTTATCCGGCCTGTCTGCATGCCGGGCAGGTGTCCTTGTTATCACGAATAAGCCGTTATGGCTGCCGCACTGAGTCGCCCATCACCTTTTGCATTCACTATTGTGCATTTATGAATTTTTCCTGAACGGTCGCCATTTTATAGCGTTCAATGCAAAAGGAAGGGCTGACAATGCGATTTCAGTGGTTGCTGATCATACCGTTTTTCTGTTTGCTCACGGCCTGTTCTTCATCTCAGGTACATTGGCGGGATATTTCGCAAAATGCCGTGCAAGCAAACGCCGCCGAGGAGCCTTTGTCGCTGTGCAGAGAGCTTTACAAGGATGAGGCCCAGATTTATCAGTGCGAAGTAGAGATGTCGGCATTGTTACGGGCAAGGCAGCAGTGCGAAAAAGATACCGATCCCCGCTACTGTGTGCTGATGGCGGAATACACCTGGCGTCATTATAAAGATCATGTGCTGGAGGATTCCCCGGATCTCAAGCAGGCGGGGACTTATCCTGTGATGTGCGGGTACAAAGAAAATCGGATAACGCCGTGCTCTCTGACAAAATAATGTTTAATACTCAGCATCATACAGTCGTCTCTTTATACTGATACATCAATCTGCCAGTAACAGAAAGATGTTGAACGGTATAAGAATGGGTTACCAAACCCTATAAGTTGTGATGCTTGGCTGCCTTTGGCAGCCTTTTTTTTATGTCTGCTATACGCGGTTATAGTTGATGAAATGTGATGCCATTGATATGTTTCCATGTTCATATGATTGTTGGGCGGATGTTTGATCCGCACGAAATGATGAGCGGGGAGAAATGGATGTCGTTAGCATTATTACTGGCTGAGTTAGAGGCGTTAGGTGAACAAAATGACGCAACTGAATCAGACCGATCGAAAAAACTGCTGAATATTACCCGGGACACAGGTGAGTTCCTCTCTGTCATGGTGAAGGCGACACGTGCTGTGAATGTACTGGAAATTGGCACGTCCAATGGTTACTCAACCCTGTGGCTGGCTTCGTCACTGCCCGCTGCAGGCAAAGTGGTAACCGTTGAAAAGCAGACAGATAAAATCACAATGGCGACAGAAAACTTCGTACGGGCCGGATTACAGGATCGTATCGAACAGATTCAGGCAGATGCCGGCGAATTCATACAAAGCACAGATCTGAGCTTTGATTTTATTTTTCTCGACGCCGATCGTTCAGCTTACATGGATTATATTGACCTGCTGCTAAGTAAACTCTCAGCCGGTGGGGTATTAGTGTGTGACAATGCGATTTCACATCGTCATGAACTCGAAGCCTTCACCGACTATCTGTGCCGCCGGGAAGGGTTAACGACCTGTCTGTTGCCTGTCGGTAAAGGTGAGTTTGTCGTGTATAAAGCATGAACGCGAAGCTCGAAGAAGGAACGGGTAAATGAAATCAAGGGACATGGTTATTGCGCTGCTGGTTGTCGTCATTTGGGGTGTCAATTTTTCTGTCATTAAGATAGGGCTGGAAACACTGCCGCCGATATTATTTTCTGCATTACGATTTGCTGTGGTGGCTGTCCCGGCTGTGTTTTTCATCCCCTTCCCGAAAACGTCCGTATGGAATGTGCTGGGTGTCGGCGTATTTCTGGGTGTGCTGAAATTCGGCTTACTGTTTATCGCCATGAAAGCGGATGCTTCAGCCGGCTTATCATCCCTGATATTGCAAGCTCAGGTGTTTTTCACTATTAGTTTGAGTGTCTTACTATATAAAGAAATGGTCAGTCGGTATCAGGCACTCGGCATCCTGGTTGCCGTGGCAGGTTTTGGGCTGTTTTTTCTTGATGCCGACGGCAACATTACGGCCATGGGCCTGATGATGATTCTGGCGGCCGCTTTTTGCTGGGCAACCGCCAACACCATGATGAAGCGGATGCAAGGCGTCAATTTGCTTCACTTTATGGTATGGGTCAGTGTGGTTCCTCCGCTGCCTTTGCTGTTAATCTCGTATTTCACAGAAACGGCACAGCCTTTGGATGTGCTGCTCGCTGCCACGTCGGACACATGGCTGGCACTGCTTTACGTGAGCTATATTTCAACGTTGCTGGCCTTCGCATTGTGGGGGCATTTACTGAAAAGCTATCCCGCAGCCACAGTGACGCCTTTTGCTTTGCTCATTCCCGTCGTCGGGATGTTCACATCCACACTGGTACTGAACGAGCGCATGACTGAAACAGAAATGGCAGGCGCAGGACTGATTTTTCTCGGTTTGACATGCTGTATTTTAGGGGGACGACTGATACGGGCAAAAAGTCGTGCTGCCCGGCAGCAGGCATAAAACCCAATGGCAATGAACAAATGTTAATAATACTTGCTCTCCATATATGAATGACAACGGCCCTGCGGGGCCGTTTTTCTTGCGAGATGCACTCCATAAGTTTCTATGGCAGAACGCTTTGATTGAAAAACATGATATAGAAGGCTCATGTTGAATAAAATCAAAGGCATATGTATTCATGAAATGGGTCAGTCTATTGCTATACGTTTGTATATTAACCGGTTGTTCAAGTATCGCGTCGAGAGTTGGCTCGGGTTATCAGGTCGGGCAGCCTTACGGTGGCCTTGAATATGCTGTAGATAATGCAGACTGTAATGTTTATGCGCTTCTGGCATTTCCACCCATCATTGTTGTCACTATTCCACTTTCCGTTGCAGATATAGTGACGTCGGCTGCTTTAGATACCGCTTTATTGCCGTTCGATCTCATCCTGGAAGATAATGGCAATAATAAAACCAGTTTCTGTCGGATGTCCTGGCGATAAGCGCGTGGGGTGGGCTGATTAAAGCGGATCGGTCGTTGATGAAATCCTTTCGCCAGCGTGACGAATCCGCCAGAATCAGGCATTCAAACTGTTCAGGCAATAAATCCGCAAGGAGAAATTGTCAGCCGATATAGGAAAAGGTATGCTTTTCAGCCCTGCCATAGAGGCTCAGTGCCGGTGAACCCGGTCAGGTCTGTCGCAGACAGGTATCAGGCTGGCAGTACAGCATAATTGATTGAACTGGCTCTGGATTTAAACCGAGTACGCCGTACCAGCGCTCGTGCTGTGCTTGGGTTGGGATAAATTTTGAAGAGTTACCGTGATCATAACGTGATTTTTCCGCAATATCAGGGTGATCGCTCGCCATATTTAGAACGATTGGATACTCTTAAGGTATAAGGCCTTGCGGCATCATGCCGTAAGCCAACGGAATTATAATAAGAAACTGAACAATGGTTCCTTGAGTGCGGGGCTTCACAGCCCCGATTTTTTTCGCTTCAGATTACTTCATCTTTACCTTCTCTGACGTCAAATACATCAGCCTGATTCCTCAAATCATTTAAATATTTCACCCTGCATCACAGGGCAAAGCCGCGCTTTTCCGTAAACGGCCATCGACGCGATTGTCTTTACCATCTATTGTTTTTGCGTGTCTGTTTACGTTATACCAAGGCATGACAGCCAGAGGTTTTCGTCGTAAATTCAGTCAATAACAGTAAAGGGAACACAGACATGCTGATACGTGAAATGGATGCCGCCGATTTCGAACAATTCTGGCCAGATTTCAGGCGCATTATTCAGGCGCAGGAAACCTACGCCTTTGATCCGGAGATGAGTCGTGAGCAAGCTTTTACCTTGTGGGGCGAGTTGCCGCTAAAGACATTTGTATGCGTGCAAGACGGCACAGTGCTGGGCTCTTATTATCTCAAAGCCAATGCCATGGGGCCGGGAAACCATGTTTGTAATTGCGGCTATATGGTAACGCCGGCAGCGCGGGGCAAAGGCGTTGCGCGTGCCATGTGCGAGCATTCACAACAAGTGGCGCTTGAGCTGGGGTTCAGCGCAATGCAGTTTAATTCAGTGGTATCGACCAATGAGGTTGCCGTGAAACTCTGGCAGAAGCTGGGTTTTGAGATAGTCGGCACCTTACCGGGCGCCTACCGGCACAAAAATAAAGGCTTGGTCGATTGCTACGTGATGTACAAACAGCTTACGTAACTATTGATCACAGAGCATGATGACAGGGCTGGGAGGAAATATGTCAGGAATCATGGATTTAAAACGGCTGCTGCAAACCATGTCGCCGGTAACGCGGGAAGAAGAATATGTATTTTGTACGGTCAACGGGGATATTACCGAGTATCTTCAGTATGCGCCTCTGGCGACATTTCAGGAGCAGGAAGGGTTAACGCTGGTGGTCACGGCTCAGGCGGCTGAAAAGGGTGCCATGAAGTATGAATCGACCTTTCGCTGTATCACACTGACGGTACATTCCAGCCTCGAAGCCGTTGGGCTGACGGCGGCGGTGTCTACTGCGTTGGCAAAGCATGGCATCAGCGCCAATGTGATTGCCGCGTATTATCACGATCACGTCTTTGTACCGGCGGACAAAGCAGACCTGGCTTTGCAGGTGCTGACTGATCTGACCAATCAATAATTTGGTCTGCGACGGTTCACCGCTTGTTACGTTATCTGCACCAACAGGGGTTTCATGCCTGTCCCGAATCACCACGCAGCTTATCTGGCGGATATTGATTATCTAAGGCATAACCAGGCGGCGTCACTGGGGGGGCAATGACTTTGCAGGATATGTGATCCTGTACCCTAATATAGACATCTGATTGCGTATTGTGTGGCTTGGCGCACGCATAGCGTTATCTCGTTTTGATGACGATGTTTTGTCGATTAAAGTCAATGCTGCCCGGGTTATTATTTCCTGCAAAAAGGCTGCTCAGAGGTTTTTCCATGGACTATTCAATGATTCAGCAAGGCTGGCATGCGTCCCATGCTTTAGCCGTTGCCTCACTGTATGAAAATGCGTTTGGACATAAGTTTAAAGCCGCGATTCCCAGCAAAGCGCAGCGGATTCATTTACTGGCTGAATCCTTTAATCCGGATTTTTCTTTTGTGGTAATAGCGAATGGAAACATCGTGGGGATTGCCGGGTATCAGACAGCGCAGGGATCACTGACGGGCGGGATAACCTTAAGACGGTTATGGCGAGTACTGGGCGTCTGGCGCGGAACCTGGGCAGCGGTTGTCCTGAATTTGTTTGAACGCAAGCCTGATCCCAAAGAGCTGATCATGGACGGCATCGTGGTGGATCCTGCTTGTCGTGGCCTGGGGCTCGGTTCGAAACTGCTATCGCACATTATTGCGTATGCCAGTGAAAATCAGTATCAGAAAGTGCGGCTCGACGTTATCGACAGTAACCCAAGAGCCAGAAAACTGTATGACGAAAAAGGTTTCCTTCCGGTCAGAACCGATCGTTTTCCTTATCTGAAATGGCTTGTTGGCTTTTCTGGCTCAACGACCATGATTTATCAGATACAGGCAGACTGATGACCGTCTTCTATTTTCACTGTGTATAGTCGTGTTGCGAGGCAAATCCAGACTTTTTAGTTGTTATCTTGATATTCCTCACAAGAATTGAACAACTGTCAGATTGACTGGGTAAAAAGTCATATTGACTAGTATTTCCTATTTTTTATCAATGGGATAGAGTGATGGGCATCTGGTAGAATAATGGCTATTAATTAGTCTGTGTTGCGAGGAAAGCGTCATGGGAGTCACTATCAGTGCTGATGGTCTGAGTATTGTTCATAAAGGGTCTGGCGGTGAAGCGAATGCTGCCGTCCCTGATGTATGTATGACAACGGTCGGGCCACCCGTTGTTCCTATCCCTTACGGAAACAATGCCAAGTCGGCCGATCTGGCCGATGGAAGCACAACAGTCACCGCCGATGGTGGTAACAGCATTGCACTGAAAAGCAGCCAGTTTTCGTGCAGCACCGGCGATG
This sequence comes from Photobacterium halotolerans DSM 18316, assembly GCF_000425165.1. Lineage (GTDB taxonomy): Bacteria > Pseudomonadota > Gammaproteobacteria > Enterobacterales > Vibrionaceae > Photobacterium > Photobacterium halotolerans. The sequence goes on along the minus strand of NZ_KE384321.1, from coordinate 12,528 downwards.
CAGGCGGCGATAAAAAAGGCATTGTGTCCGGTACGACCGAAGCGGAAGCCAAATTCACCACGGCATCTTCCACAGTGAAAATTGAAGGTGTCGGGGTGGCTCGTAAAACCGACATGATGACCATGAACGCAGGCAATACTATGTGTTTTGGTTGTGAAAATCCGTCGGTGACCGTTCAGCCAGATGAAGATAAAACCCATGCGCTGCGTGTTCAATGTCGTTACACGTCCGGTAAACCGCTCGCCAATGCCCCTTTCAAACTGAAAGATGAATCCGGTGCTGTTCTGGCAGAAGGCACATTGAACAACGCAGGTGAAGCCATCGTTGATGGCTTGCCCACCAAAGGCTGCACCGTTGAATACGGTGAAGCGCCAGCGCCTTATAAAATCAATTATCCTCGCCCTGCCAATCCTGAAAAAGCCACGCTTGATGACGAGGTGTTTTTTGACCGCGCATCGCATATGTGCGTGCCATTCTGGGTCCCAAGAGGCGATCTGCAAGAGCGTCACTGGGGTTATTTGGGCGAAACGCTGGCAGACAGCCTTGAATTTCGCCACATGCTGGAAGTGGAGATTCGCACCCACCTGCCATTGAACCCCAAACCGGGTCAGGCAGAAGAGATCGCAGCGCGACTGATCAACTTCTTTGACCAGCAGCCTGTGTCGGAGCAGGACATCCTCGGTCTGATCAGCACCATGCTGCCGATACTGGAAGCAGACGGCGTCTTGTTTGATCTGTTCGTCAATTATCACAAAGAGGAATCCGGCAACAACCTGCTGGCTTCCATGCGTCATCTGGGCACTGGCAACCCGAGTGAGTGGCTGGACAACCTGGACTGGGACGCCAAGGCAACCCTGCTCAGTCGCGAATGCGGCAGCATTCTGGAAAAAACGGATGCCCGGCTGGAAACGATCCTTTTTCACTCAGATACCCGTGGATATACCTATATCTCAAACAACATCAAAGCCCATCGGGAATCGGTGAAAACGGTCCGTAAAAACCTGCCTGATGACATTTCAGCGGCGATGAACGGCCTGAAACAGAAAATCGCCACCATCCGCAGCAAGGGCGAAAACATCATGGTGGTGCCGACCAATAACCAGCGCACCACGCAGGGCGGCAGCATTACCGATGTGGTGCACTCGCTGAACGCATTGCCAGCGCCGCTGGCGATTCGACTGACCTACGATGACATTGAGCAAACGCCAGCAGGTTATGTGCCTTACTCTGTCATGTTCGCCAATGGCGAAAAACAGGAAGGAAAGCTGGATGCGAACGGCAGTGTGATGCTGTACGGCGTACCTCAAGTTGGCGCAGAAGTGACGTTTGGTGACAAAGAAGCAGCGAAAAAGGCAGAAAAGGAACAAGCCGAGCTGAAAAATCAGTTATCAGAAGCACTCGATAATATGGTTGAAGATTTTAAACCGATAGCACACCGGCAGGCAGCAATGGCAGTTGACGTTGCGCCTGAAACGTTTGCATTGGTGAAGGCCTCTGTTGAAGCCGAATTAGCTGAGATGGAAAGCCGCAAAGATGCCTTTGATGACTTGTCTTTCCTGGAGCAAAGCTGGTCTTATGCGAAAAGTGCAGGATTGGGTGTAAGCACAGGCGTTACCGAATATATCCCAGATTTTGGCGAATTTGGCGAGCTGATGGAAGCGGCAGATATTGGTATCGATGTCCTCGTGGAAGCCATTTACAAGGGTGAAATTGACATCCTTCAACGTAAACTAAAGCATGTTGATCGTGCCAAGCTGGGTTTGCAGCAAGCCAGTATGGCGATGGAAGTTTTATTGCTACTGGCCTCGGATCCAGAGACACGACAATATCTTGCCAGCCTGCCACGCCGTTTCATGGAATCCATGCCACCAGATGAGCTGGCTCGTTTTACTGTATCTCAAATGACCCAAAAAGGGATAGATATAGCAGCTGTTGCAGGCAGTACAGCCGTCGCGGGAGCTGTTAGTGCTGGAGTTGGCGCACCAATTGCTGCTGCAGCAATGACGGGAGTGGTCACAGCCCGTAACGCAGGTAAGGGCATGGAAGGCTTGATCAAGGTGCTGATGAAGATCTTCGAAAACAATAAGAAAATGCTGAATTATCACCCTAAAAAACAGCATGAAAGAGACAATGAAACTCATCTTGAACGCCGAAATGGAGAGCCTTGTCCGTTATGTGGCAAGAAAGTACTGAAAAAAGGTAAAAAGCCGAAAAAGAAAACTAAGAATCTTTGCAAGCACGATGGCTATAAAGGCAAGTTGTATAAAGAAACTGACAGGGAGTATGGCTTTACTCGCAGAGGATACACAGGAAAAGGTTCTGATAAAGAGCAGCGGCAACATTCACCGTGGAAATATTTAGGCATTAAACCCATTGAACATGATTGGTGGGCAAGAAGTGCAGATAAAGATGAGCATGGTAATTGGCGCCGTCCAGAGCATGATGCGAGCTATCCATCGAATGTATTAGCCGCACACCATATTATTACGATTAATGAAATGGAAGATAGTGAATTCTTATATGAATTATTACCTCAAGTTGGATATAACATAAATGAGAAATATAATGTTACAGTTCTGCCAAGAGTTCCTGAGCTAGCTTGTGCTCTTGGAGTACCGTTGCATAATAGTGGTCATCCGTCACCTTATACGGATGAGGTGTTTAGAAGGCTTGATGAACTTGGAAATGAAATTCAATCTTCAAAATATTGTAATGATATGCAAGGTGCTAGAAAACTTATAAGAGAAAGGATGAATCGTATATCAGTTGATATGTTAAGTCTGATTAATGAGTTTAAGCATGAAGGGATAATTAGTTTACCTAAAAAGTTCGGTAAAGATTATCATCCAGGTAATGCGGGCTGCCGCGACCAGTTACTTGAATCAGAAAAAACCAATACAGAAGTAGAAATGTGTGAACATCGTAAAAATCACACAAGGCATCAGTTCTTAGATTTTGATAAAAATCAAAAATTACTATCGAAAAATAACAAGGCAAAAATTGGAGGCTAAGTGAAATATTATCAATTAAAAAGTGACTTTATAAGTGACGAAGCTTCATTTGCTTTTGATAACAAGCATAGGAATATTCTTGATAAAAGTGATTTGTCAATTAAAATGTATTCTGATGCCCCTTTAATAAAAGTTAGGAAAGTATATCGACAGCGTAATATGTCTGATGTGCTTAAAGCTATAGACTTCATACCAAATCAACGTTTAGTCAATATTTTTATTAAGCATTTTATTTCGGGTGTTCAATTTATTCCTGTTGTTGTAGATGTTGATGGAAATCAATATCACGATTATTTTCATATGAATGTATTTCCGACGTATTCACTATTAGACGTCGTTAAATCACAAGCTAGTAGCTATAGTGATTATTTTGAGACATATGGCTTTATCATGGATATGGTATTTGACTCAAATAAAGTAAATAAAGTTGATATTAATCATGATATATTCAGAATCAAAGAATTTAGTAGCTCAATTGTTATCAACGAGAAAGTTAAAAATATCATTGAAGAAAACAATATCACCGGTGTTGTTGCTTTCCCTGTGGAGATCGTCTAATGGAAAACTGGATCAAACAAAGCTTTCAACAACAGGGTCCACTTGCGGAAGTGGCAAAGACAAAATTTTATTCAGACGAGCCAAGAGTTATCCTTGATTTCACTCTTTTTCCTGGCGTTTACATAAGCGATGAATTAGAGATTACTGAGAATATCGATACCCTGCCGGCTATGGTACGTTTCGATGAAGAGGATTGGGAATACGAGTTTGTTCAGGCAAAGCCATTGCATAGGGTAGCGGCTGCCATTCAATCTGGAGAACAAGTTTGGTTGGCTTATGATGATGAGGCATTATATTTTCATCCAGATTTGGCGTATAAGATTCAGCATGCAGATCAACATATTCGGATTCACCGGAAGCTGTAATCATGAAATATGATCGCCAGTACTATATATTGGAAGAAAATTATGACTCTAGTGTTTATATGCTAGATATGGCGGAGAATTCTGATGAAGGGTTAGACCATTTAATGTCTCTATGGTCATTGAAAAGTCATGTCCTTGGACCTGGAATCGTTGAAATTACAGAAGGAAATCGCGACAAATTTCAACCGTGTGACTATCATGAAACCGCAGAGCAGCTGGTATCTGAAAAATTCAGACAAGTTCTGGTACCGTTTAACTTACCAGGCGTAGATTTTTATCAAACAAATATCGTCAATGGAGATAAAATTTGGTCAGAACACTATTACATGCATATCTGGAATCATCATAAAGCGATTGATAAAAAACGAAGTGAAATATTAGGAACTTATGTTAGGAACAGATTTACCCTGTTGAAACTGTCCTTAGATGAAAAAGTCCTTGACCAAGTCCCTTTAGAAAAAAGGCTTGTTTTCACCTTGGAAGAAAAACCTGTTTTTTTGTTCCATGAATCTGTCGTTGCAGCCCTCAGAGCCGCTGACCTCAGTGGTTTAGGCTTTCGTCGTGTAGATAGCTGGTCTATCGGTTCTGCCTTTGAAGACGACGATGATGATTCCTATGATGATTTGTAATTGATATAAATATGTTATTGATATTGGCCCCTTCAGTGGGGCTTTAATGATAGATACTTCTGGATTTAATGAACCTTGACTCAGAGGGCTGTGGCTGAGTCTGTTCATTGGGAAATTACATGTACGAAAATAAATATGATAGTCAATATTATTTATTGACGGGTGATTCTTTATCTGGTTCATATATGTTATCTGAAAGTGAGAAATCAGATGAAGGTCTTGATGATTTGTTAGTGATGCGTTCAATAAAACGCAAAGTTCTCGGCCCAGGATATGTACATATTACCTATGGTGATGATGGGCATTTCAACCCTTGTGATTATCATGAAGTTTTACCTTCTGGTCTGGTTTCAGATAAATTCAAACAGGTATTAGAGTCCTTTCAGCTCCCCGGAGTGGATTTCTATCCAACATATATTGAAAACAGGGGGCGGACTTGGGATGGCCATTATCTACTTCATGTCTGGCAAAATCATCGAGCTTTGCACCCAAAACGTTCTGTTTATGATGGAACGTATGAAAATGATCGCTTTCAGTTGGAAAAAATGTGCTTAAATGAAGATGTGTTAGACAAAGTACCTTTAAATGAACGGCTTGTCTTTAGACTAAACGAAAAGCCTCATTATCTATATCATGAGTCGGTTGTCGTTGCATTAAAGGCAGCAGGGTTAACTGGTGTTGGGTTCTTGAATGTTCAGGATTGGGGCCCCAATAGTGCTTTTATTTAAAATTATTTTATGAGTACATTTTCCGCCACAAGAAGTGGCGGAATTTTAGTGAAAACGAATTTTAAGCTTACTAAGTGATACAGTACTTCTGTTTGATTTCATCGAAGGGACATAGCAAGTGACCAGCATATCCAAACGCATCGGAAGTCGTAAATAATGAAATATGATAGCGATTATTACTTTTTAAGAGAAAGTGGTAACTCATCCAGCTACATGCTAGAACAAAAAAGAACTTCTGATCAGGGGTTAAGGCATTTGATGTCGATTCGTTCAATTAAACATCGTGTTCTTGGTCCTGGTGTGGTTGAAATTATTGAGGGAAATCCAGATTTTTTTACACCATCAGATTATCATGAGACTGCAGAGCAATTAGTTTCAGAAAAATTCATGCAGGTGTTGCAAGGGTTCAATTTGCCGGGTGTGGATTTTTACCAAACAAATATTGTTAGCGGAAATAAAACTTGGTCAGAACATTACTATATGCATATATGGAATAACTATCAGGCAATTCATAAAGGTAGATCAAAAATTGATGGAACTTATGTGGATGATGATTTTATTCTAGAAGTATTATCATTAGATGAAAATGTACTAGATAAAATACCTCTAGAAAAACGTTTAGTATTCACATTGGAAGAGAAGCCAAAATTCCTGTTTCATGAAACAGTTGTGCAGGCACTTCGTGAGGCGAATCTCACAGGTTTGAGTTTTCAGCGGGTAGATGAATGGTCAATTGGTTCGGCTTTTGAATAATAGACTATTACTACAATGGCTGCCTAAAGTGCTTCTGGTGGCCATATGTTTTTTCAATATTCAGAATTGTCAATAGGTTGAGAGATAGTCGATTTGAAGACAAATCGTATAATGGCAAGAAAATGAAATATGATAGTCAATACTACATGTTAAAAGAAAGTGGTCGTGCAACGAGTTATATGTTAGATCAAGTTGAAGGTTCAGATGATGGGTTAGAGAGATTAATGTCTCTTTTTCCTATTCACCGAAA
>NZ_KE384321.1:0-4264 GCF_000425165.1 Photobacterium halotolerans DSM 18316 | reverse complement strand
CCTTCAGTGGGGCTTTAATGATAGATACGACTGGCTTTAATCAACCTTGATTCAGAGGCCTGTGGCTAAGTCTGTTCATTGGGAAATTACTTGCACGAAAATAATATGAAATACGACAGTCAGTACTATATTTTGAGAGAAAATCATGAGTCTGGCGCTTATATGCTCGGCCAGGATGAAGACTCGGATGAAGGATTAGAGCACCTAATGTCACTTCGATCGATTAAACCGCGTGTATTCGGACCCGGTGTTGTAGAAGTGTTGGAGGGTGATTCTAGCAGATTTACTCCATGTGATTACCACGAAACAGCTGAACAATTAGTCTCAGAAAAATTTAAGCATGTTTTGTTGCCATTTAATTTACCTGGTGTTGAGTTCTATCAAACAAATATAATGTGTGATGATAGAATTTGGAAGGGACATTACTATATGCACATCTGGAATCATCACAGAGCAATTCATAGAAGAAGATCAAAGATAGATGGTACTTATATTGATGATGATTTTATATTAGAGGCATTATCACTTGATGAAAGTGTTCTAGATAAGGTAACACTAGGAGAACGTCTCGTATTCAGGTTAGAAGAAGATCCAATATTTTTATTCCATGAAACAATCGTTCAGGCACTTCGTGAGGCTAATCTCACTGGTCTGAGTTTTGAACGGGTAGATGAATGGTCAAATTTTATTGGTTACCAAGGGGTTGAGAGATGAGCGACTTGAAGACGAATTGTGTTATGGCAAGAATATGAAATACGACAATGAATACTATATTTTGAGAGAAAATTCTGAATCTGGTGCTTACATGCTAGGTCAGCGTATGGATTCAGACGAGGGATTAGAACACCTAATGTCAATTCATTCAATTCGTCGTCGTGTGTTAGGGCCTGGTAAAGTTAAAGTTTCGCATGGTGATATGAGTGATTTTAAGCCTTTTGATTACCATGAAACAGCAGAGCAGCTGGTATCTGAAAAATTCAGGCAAGCTTTGTTGCCCTTTAATTTGCCTGGGGTTGATTTCTATCAAACAGATATAATTCACAATGACAATGTTTGGTCCGAACATTATTTCATTCATATATGGAACCATTTTAATGTGATCCATAAGAGCCGCTCAAACATAGATGGCACTTATAGAAATGATGATTTCATGTTAGAGGGGTTATCATTAGATGAAAATGTGCTAGATAAAATACCCCTTGAAAAACGATTAGTATTCACATTGGAAGAAAAGCCTAAGTTTCTGTTCCATGAAACTGTTGTAAAGGCACTCCGTGATGCTAATGTAACTGGGGTGAATTTTATTCGTGTTAATGAGTGGTCTATCGGATCAACATTCGATGATGATGAACTTTATGACAGTCTTTAGTAGTACAAATCTTAAAAAATTAAATCGGTAAATTTGAAGCTATAGGATATGTGGCAAAATGAAATATGACAGCCAGTACTATATATTGAGAGAAAACCATGAGTCAGGCGAATATATGCTTGGACATACTGAGGGTACTGATGAAGGGTTATTCCACCTGATGTCATTACGTTCAATTAGTCGTCGAGTTTTAGGGCCAGGAAAAGTGAAAGTGTATGATGGTGATACATCAAAGTTTTTCCCTTGTGATTACCATGAAACTGCAAAACAATTAATTTCAGAGCGATTTAAAAAATCTTTGTCACAATTTGATTTACCTGGTGTTGATTATTATGAGGCTCATATCATTAATGATGGTAAAGTGTGGAAAGAGCATTACTTTATGCATATCTGGAATCATCATAAAGCAATCCATCATGGAAGATCAAAAATAGATGGTACTTATGTTGATGATGATTTCACGTTAGAGGTATTGTCGTTGGATGAAAATGTATTAGATAAAATCCCCTTAGAAAAACGATTAGTATTCACATTGGAAGAGAAGCCTAAATTTTTATTTCATGAAACAGTTGTGCAAGCACTTCGTGAGGCGAATCTCACAGGTTTGGGTTTTCAGCGGGTAGATGAATGGTCAATACACTTATATAATTGTAAGAAATGAAAGATACAATGATTTAATTTAATTGTAATGAAGTTGAATCTATTAAGTGTTGTGGTTAGGGAGGGGTTATATACCTGACTATTATTTTAATGATATAAGTATTCTTGATAAAGTTGGTGGGTAAATGGACTATTATGTTCTAGAAGGAGAGTTTATTGAAGATGAGGCTTCATTTTATTTTGATGAAGATTACATCGATATCCTTGATTATAGCCAGATAGGGGTTCGGTTCTATAATTACTCGCCTAAAGTCTATGTTGATGAGAAATATAACGAAAGAGGAATGTCAGATGTTCTTAAGGCGCTTGATTTATTACCTATAAAAATTATTGTAGACACACTTGTGTCTAATTATATTCGTGGAGTGCAATTTTATCCTGTTTTAGTTAATAATGATGGAAAGTTATATAAGAATTATTATCACATGAATGTTTTTGCTTCGTATCCATTACTCAATGAGTATGCCTCTGAAGCAAGAAGATACAGTAATTATTATGAAAGCTACAAAACAGTTACTCGAATGGTAATTGACTCAAAAAAATTAGCTAAGTCCAATATTGTTCATGATGTCTTTAGAGTAAAGGAACATTGCTGGAAAATTATTGTTAACGAAAAGGTGAAGTTGATTTTAAGTCAGCTAAATGTATCAGGAGTTAGATTAACACCTGTGGAGATCATCTGATGGAAAAATGGATCAAACAAAGCTTTCAACAACCGGGTCTGCTAGCGGAAGTGGCAAAGACAAAATTTTATTCAGACGAGCCAAAAGTTATCCTTGATTTTACTCTTTTACCTGGCATGTACATCAGCGATGAATTAGAGATTACTGAGAATATCGATACCCTGCCGGCTATGGTTCGTTTTGATGAAGAGGATTGGGAATACGAGTTTGTTCAGGCGAAACCCTTGCATAAGGTCGCGAGTGCCATTCAATCAGGAGAACAAGTTTGGTTGGCCTATGATGATGAGGCATTATATTTTCATCCAGATTTGGCGCATAAGATTCAGCATGCAGATCAACATATTCGTATTCATCGGAAGCTGTAATCATGAAATACGACAGTCAGTACTATATTTTGAGAGAAAATCATGAGTCAGGCGCATACATGTTAGATATGGCGGAGAATTCTGATGAAGGGTTAGATCATTTAATGTCTCTATGGTCTTTGAAAAATCATGTTCTTGGCCCTGGCGTTGTTGAAATTACAGAAGGTAATCGCGCCAAATTTCAACCGTGTGACTATCATGAAACCGCAGAACAATTGGTCTCTGAAAAATTCAGGCAAGTTCTGGCACCGTTTAATTTACCTGGCGTGGACTTTTATCAAACCAATATCGTCAATGGCGATAAAATTTGGTCAGAACACTATTACATGCATATCTGGAATCATCATAAAGCGATTGATAAAAAACGAAGTGAAGTATTAGGAACTTATGTTAGAAACAGATTTACCCTGTTGAAACTGTCCTTAGATGAAAAAGTCCTTGACCAAGTACCTTTAGAAAAAAGGCTTGTTTTCACCTTGGAAGAAAAACCTGTTTTTTTGTTCCATGAATCTGTCGTTGCAGCCCTCAGAGCCGCTGACCTTAGTGGTTTAGACTTTCGCCGTGTCGATAGCTGGTCTATCGGATCTGCCTTTGAAGAAGACGATGATATTTATGACGATTTGTAATAGAGAAAACGATATCCGTTGTCAGCAATGATGTTTAAGGATGGACATTTACTCTTTTAACCCTAATTGCTGATATAACGCCTGAATCTCTTCTTCTGTAGGTAACTGACCATGATCGATGCTTCTGAGAACTTTGCACGGGTTACCGGCAGCGATCACATTTGAAGGGATGTCTTTCACTACGATACTGCCTGCGCCAATCACTGTGTTATCGCGGTAGTGTTCAAAGTTTTGTGTCTTTTCCTACACTTCCTAAAAACGGGAGAGACACATCATGGCTGATAAATACGAAATTGATATCCAGGCATTCGCCAAAGCGCTGCAGTCCGGGCAAAACCTCAATGGCAAGGATGGCCTGCTCACGCCACTGATCAAGCAGATCACCGAAGCCGCATTGGGAGCAGAGCTGGACGAGCACCTGACGAATGAAACTTCTGCCAACCGCAAGAATGGCACCTCCAGAAAGACGGTCAAAACATCGTCAGGTGAATTTGAACTGGAAACGCCGAGAGACCGTAATGGCACGTTCGAACCTCAGACCGTCAAGAAGTATCAGACCCG
>NZ_KE384320.1:220993-603590 GCF_000425165.1 Photobacterium halotolerans DSM 18316 | reverse complement strand
CACTCTGTGTACCATCGAACCCACCTGTTTACAGAAGACCGAGCTGCAGCAAGTGTATTGGATACAGCAGCAACAGTCTGGCCTTCAGCGAGAAGCAAAATGGCAGTCAAACGTCGGCAGTGATCCTTATCTTTGGTTTTATGTATATTTTTAATGAGGCGACGTCGCTCTGCCCGGTCGGGTAATGTTAGAATCATGGCACTCGGTACTGTTTTGTGAGTTTTGGATGTTTGGCGACTGATCAGATCGCACAAACGCTACCGAGTTCCCTTCAATTTCTACTTATCAGTGATCTACATTTAGGAACAGTTATTTAGCCCTTTGCCGAGGGGTATTGACGAGACAGGAATGAGACTAAATACGCGCGACTAGGACTGCTTTGGATGACCGCCGTTTGGATATAGCTGATGACGTCAGGGTCTGAAAGCTCTCGATTTTTGCAGGTTTCTGCCACAGACAGTTTGCGCGAGTGGTACTGTTTCCCATGATGCGAATTTGTGTCGAAGCTAATTGTTCGTATGGCAGGATATAGTTACACCATCCTGTATCGTTATGTCAGCATCTCCCATAACTCCTTTGTTTGGTCAGCCAATGGGGCTGACACAACTTCCTGTCACCACAGCCTGGTGGCGGGAGATCTGATCAGCCAGTCTTGATCCCTCGGATATGATGAAGCCCCAGCATGAACCGGGGCTTTTCTTCACTGCAGACCACTGACCTGTGGCGTTGAGGACGGAATGAGCATCGCTTCTTGTTGATAAATAAATTGATGACAGTGCTGTAGTGCACAAAACTGATTCTTAAAAAGCATATTTATGCAAATATCAGATCCTGGAAGAGGAAAGCCCCCACACAAGGCCCTATGATGGTTATATATTGATTTACATCAATTTATAACCATTGTAAGCATAGGATGTGCAGGCAGTTGGCTGCTTCAGGGATGGCATACGCGGCATTCTGAATTGGGCATCGTTCACGGTTCGGCAAACGCCGTGAGCGCCTATGAGTCGCGTTTTCACTGTATTCCTGACCCACATCATGGACTTGATGAGGAAGAATGATGCTAAGAATGTCGGGCCGTTATCTGGTGCTTTATGCGTGTTTGGTCGCTGTCCTGGGTTACTTTGCTTATCAGATTTATACCAAGCAAGTGGCCTTGACCAAAAATAAAGCCCACAGTGAAATCATAGTGGCTGGCAACAATATCCGCACCGTAATGGAGCAGTCACTCAATGCATTACATACCCTGGCTGCGGTGGTGGATCAAAGCCATGGCAAGGTGGAGCGGTTTGAGGAATTGGCAGCCAGGCTGCTGCCGCTTCATCCCGGCATTCTTTCGCTGCAACTCGCACCAGAAGGGCGTCTGAATTACATTTACCCGCTTGAGGGCAATGAAGCTGTGCTCGGGATGGATTTGTTTGCATCTTCCCGTACCCGGCCTGGCGCGATGCAGGCATACCGCTCAGGGACGATTGTGATGGACGGCCCTTATCAGTTGCTGCAGGGCGGCTATGGTGTCCTGGCTCGTTTACCTGTCTATATCTCAGCTCAGCCTCAATCTCAGTCAGACCAGCAATCCCGCACTTTCTGGGGGCTGGCGATCGCCCTTATCCGTTTTCCTCAGGCACTGGAAGGCAGTTCACTGGCAGAACTGGCTCAGCTGGGATACCAGTATCAGCTTTGGACCCAAAATGCCCGGACAGGCCAGCCTTTAGTGATTTCAAACAGTCAGGGGGATCTGCAATGGCAGGCACTGGCAGACAGCATTCATTATGATATTCAGATCAGTGGCCTGACCTGGTCACTGGCAATGGCCCGCTCACAGGGATGGGGGGATCCTTTGCTGTTCGGCCTGTTAACGCTGCTGACCTTGCTGCTGGCTTTTATCGTTACCCGTCTGGTGTACAGCGCCCAGCGCTCGAAAAGTTGTGCGCGTGATCTTGAAGGGCTGGTGAGTGTGAGAACCGAGCAATTACGCCAGAGTGAAAAAGAATTGCACCGGGCGCAGGAGGTCGCCGGAATTGGTTCCTGGCGTTATGATTCGATCAAAAATGGCCGGGTGCTGACGCCACAAGCCAGATCTGTGCTGGATTGGTCTTCTGATTTCATGACCTTCAGGCAGTTGATTGCAAGAGTTCCGGAAGCATACCACGGTGCTGTGGCCGCGGCATGGTTTCAGGAACACCATCAAAAGCAGAAGTTTGTCGAATACCCTGTGGTGGTAAACGAGCTGGAGCGCTGGCTGAGGGAATTTTCAGAAAGCAGAGTTACGACCGTAGGTGTTGAGCTGATAGGTACTGTGCAGGATATCACCGAATCTAAGTCACAGCAGGAGATAATCTGGCGCCAGGCTCATTACGACAGCCTGACGGGGCTGCCCAATCGCTACTATCTGCTCAAGCTCATGAAAGATTTCATGACACAGGCGCAGGAAAACGGCCAGTCTTTCGCCGTCATTTTTGTCGATATTGATGATTTTAAATGGGTCAACGATTCGTTGGGGCACTTGGAGGGCGATAAAGTGCTGCAAATGCTGGCTGAGCGTCTGAGCCGGTTATTACCGCCAGATAATGCTGTCGCGGCCCGGGTCAGCGGGGATGAGTTTGTGATTTTGATGCGCCGGGATCTTGTACAGAGAAACGTTGAAGCATTTCTTCGTTCATTGTTGACGGCTTTTGAACAGCCGCTGCAAACGGCTCATCGCTTGGTACAGGTGTCCTGCAGTGCCGGTATCGCCGTTTATCCGGATGACGGATTAAGTGCTGAGGAGCTGCTGGGTCAGTCCGATTTAGCTATGTATCACGCGAAAAATGAGGGCAAGCACAACTTTAGCTTCTTTACTCATGAGATGGCGGCAGAGGCCAATGAAAATCGCCACCTTGAGGCGGAGCTGAAAGCGGCGGTAAACAATCAGGATTTTGAACTGTACTATCAGCCGATCATTGATATCGGCACCGGACGGATAGTGGCCGTGGAATCACTGATTCGCTGGTTTCACCATGAAAAAGGCCCGATATCACCTTGCTGGTTTATTCCTGTTGCAGAGGAGAAGGGATTTATCCTCGATATCGGCAGTTGGGTGCTGAAGCAGGCAGTGTCAGATATCCATGGATTGAATGGCGAGCTGGGTACACAGCTGGCAGTGACGATCAATATTTCCAGACGACAGTTACAGGATGAAACGTTTTATTTGCAGTTGCAGGAGGTGCTGGCTGATCTGCCTGCGGCAGCTCAACAGGTCGTTCTGGAAATTACCGAGTCTGCCCTGGTTGACAGCCACCAGAAACTGATCGAACAGCTGCACCGGATTCAGCAACTGGGTATCCAGTATGCGCTGGATGATTTCGGTACCGGCTATTCTTCTCTGGCCAGTGTGCGCGATTTCCCCTTATCTACCCTTAAGATAGATAAATCTTTTATCAGGGACTGTCCGCAGGATGAACAGGCCAATAAAGTGGTGGAAGCTATCATCAATATGGCGAATGCCCTGGGTATTAAGGTTGTGGCCGAAGGGGTTGAGCAGCTTGAACAGGTCGCGTTTTTACAGAGGCTGCAGTGTAGCTGCGCACAGGGGTTTTATTACCACAGGCCAATGCCGCTTGATGAGCTGCGCCATCTTATCCAGTCGGGCATGGCCGTCTCTACGCATCCGGAGAGTGAGCCTGAAGCCGCCGCTTTGGCAGATATGGTTGAATAAGCCTGCATGATGCCAGAGTGTGCCGCCGGAACACTTTCTATCACGCTAAAGCGCTTTTATGAGTTAACGCTATGATAAAAAATGGCATGAGCCTCTACACTGTTAAGATATTTTCACGTTGCAGTGGATAAAACAGAGAAGCGATATGATCGATCTGGTGACTTTGGGCGTAACGGTTTTTATGGGCTTTTTTGCCATCATGAATCCGATAGCCAACACAGCAGTATTTGCAGGGCTGACCGCCAGCCAACCACCGCATGAAAAAAGGCAAACCGCCATCAAGGCGCTGATTGCCGCGTTTTTCATTGTCGCGGCGTTCAGTTTGCTGGGGAAAGGGATATTCCAGCTGTTCGGGATCACTTTACCGGCACTGAGAATGGCCGGGGGAGTATTAGTTTTTATGGTGGGTTACCACATGTTGCAGGGAAGCAGTTCTTCCATGCAGACACAAAACCCAAGTAAGGAGGCTGAAGATGTCTCTATTTCGCCGCTGGCGATCCCGATTCTGGCGGGGCCGGGCACCATAGCTACTGCCATGAACTATTCCGCCGCGGAAAGTTTGCTGCATATTCTGATCACGATTTCTGCGTTCGGGGTGTTATGTCTGGTTACCCTGCTGTGCTTTTTGTATGCGCAAAAGCTGGTGGCATTTCTGGGTAAAGACGGTGTGAATGTCATCACCCGGATCATGGGGTTACTCTTAACTGTGATTGCGATGCAAATGCTGATTCAGGGCGTGCATGATGCCATGCTCTTGTTTACACCGGCGGGCGGCTAATGCATTAAGGATACTTGCAATATAACTGGCGAAATGTCGTAACGTGCGCATATTTTTATGGTTTCAAGTAGCGATATAGGCTGAGCGTCAGAGCTGGGCTGTGAGATTGTTCACTGTTTAAATCAATATATTTGTTCCTGTGTAATATGAAACTAGTCTTTCATATGTGATTCATCATGGAGCGATTGAATGAAAGGTCTTGGGCTGGGTTTTATCTTACTTTTGCCAGGCATGGCGCTGGCGGCACAGCATAATAATACCGTGAAGATGGTATATGTCGGTGGGGCGTATGGCGAGACAACATTAGATGTTTCCTCATCTGATCGTGCGGAATATGAAGACGCGGGCATCTCGATTGATGACACGGACAAAGGCTACAAATTTTTCCTGGGCTACAGAATAAATCGTTACGCGGCCGTTGAAGGTTTTTTGGCGGATCTGGGTGAAGCAACACTGATTCATCAGGATGCGGCGATTTCCGCTTCTATGGAAATGGATACCTGGGGCGGGGCGGTACTGGGGATTGTGCCTTTACATCCACACATCGAAGCGTTTGCAAAGCTGGGGCTGCATGCCTGGGATATGAGTGCCAAAATGCAGGGCCAGACTCTGTTAGAGGATGATGGCACAGATGTGCTGTATGGCATTGGTGCCCGCTATATTTATTACCCGACCTATTCGGATGATGCTGTTTCTGTCCGCATCGAATATGAGCGCTTCGAGCTGGATGAGGAGAGCGTGGATTTGCTCTCAGCGGGGATCAGCTACCACTTTTAACCTGACTACCGGCTCAGTGAACCCAGACTTGTCTGGGTTTTTTGCTAATGGTCAGCCGTTTTCTGTTTACTGCCTGCCAAAGTAAATATTTTGTATTTCATGGGCTTAGTGTTTTTTGTTGTTGCTTGTTTTCTGAATAACGTGTTTTTTCACCTTCTTTTGATTTACATCAAGTCAGAGACCTTACTCCTTTTCTTGCCCTCACTATACTTAAACCGATTCAAACAGTCGGACGTGAATGTTCTGTGTTGCAGGAGGTTTAAGATGCGTACTGACGTTAAAAAAAGTGGTTTTCCTTCTCTGCTGGATAATGATTTCGACAACGTGTTTCAAGGTTTCTTTCGGCCGGTGCTGGGTCGTGACTTTTTTAAACAAGTCACACAATTACCTGCTGTGGATCTCCATGAAACCAAAGACAATTATGTACTGACAGCAGAACTTCCCGGATTCAGTAAAGAGGATGTTCAGGTATCGTTTCACAACGGTAAGTTAACCATTGCGGCTGAACATAAAGAAGAAACCGAGAAGAAACAGGAAGGGCAAGCCGTGTTGACAGAACGCCGCTACGGCAGTTATTCGCGCACTTTCCAGTTCGGATCGAATATTGCTGAGCACGATATTGATGCGGCCTATCAGGATGGTGTTTTGCGCTTGGTTATGCCGAAAACAGCGACAAGTGAGCCTGAAGTACGGAAAATTGAAGTCCGTTAAGCTGAGGGTAATACCATAAACATAAGGTGCGGGCAGCAATGCCTGCACCTGCTTCCAGTCACACAGGGCGTTTGCCCTGATATCGGAGGTCTGGAAAATGAAAACTTTTGTTCTCACCGCGTTATTTATGGCGATTGCAGGGCTGTCCGGCTGTGATACATCCAGTCAGGGCTTTAGTTTACCCCAAGGCAATGTTGAGCAGGGGGAACAGGTTTTTCTGAAATACCAATGCCTCCGTTGCCATACTATGCCGGGTTATGAAGCAGAGGCCGAGAAATTATCCGGTGCGCTGCAAACGCCGCTACAGCTTGGCGGACAGGTGAGTCGCATCCGGACTTACCCTGAGTTAGTGACTTCGGTGATGAATCCCTCACACAGACTCGCCCAAGGCTATGATGGGGCTGATGTTCAGGTTGATGGTCAGTCTGTGATGCCGAACTTCAATGATGTGATGACGGTAACTGAGCTGGTGAATCTGGTGTATTTTCTGGAAGAACATTATGAGATAGAACCGTATCCGCGCACTGAGTATGTGAGTCCTCATTAAGGATCTGCCGGAATTTACTTTACAACGCTGTCAGCAATGGGCGAGACTTCTCCCTGTAAATTTTATGGTCAATGTTTTGTGCTGTTTGCTGCTGAGCAGGGCGCGATAATCTGCTAACAGGTTGAAAGTAAATCATGTGGGATCCCTTATTGGAAAAAATTGAGCTGGTCATCATGTACTTGTTGACCCACAAACTCTTGCTCAGTCTGTGTGTCATATTGCTGGTGATAGTGATCCGTCGTATCACTATCACGCGGATCCGCGGCGAGGCGAATTTTCTCAGTGAAGATCAGCGAAAATGGATCTCGCGCACCAAAAATGGCGCCTTTACCTTATTGCTGCTGACGCTTTTCCTGTTATGGGAATCGGAAATCAGCAAGTTTGCCCTGTCGCTGACCGCCATTGCGGTGGCCCTGGTGGTGGCATCGAAAGAGATCATTCTCTGTATTACCGGCTCCCTGCAGCGTGCCAGTTCCCGTTCGTTCCGGATTGGCGACTGGATTGAAGTAGGGCCTGTCTGCGGTGAGGTCATTGAGCATAATCTGATGGCCACTGTGATTCAGGAAATTGCCCTGCAGCAAGGCCAGTACCATTACACGGGCAAAACCATTACTTTGCCGAACAGTATGTTTTTCACCGTGGCGGTAAAAAACCTGAATTTCATGAAACGCTATGTTTATCATGGCTTTACTGTGACGATAAAAGAAACGGTGAACCTGTATCCTATGGTGCCTGTGCTGCTGGATAAAATTGACGAACATATCGCCGACTTTATCGATATCGCCCGGCGCTATAACCATATGATTGAGCGCCATGCCGGGGTCGATTTACCCGGTTCAGATCCGCATATTTATATCACTACCACAGCGACGGGCGAGCAGCAGGTGCACTTTAAGCTGTTTTGTCCGACGGTGCAGGCGGCTGAGCTGGAGGCGAGGATCCGGGAAGACTTTATGACCCTGTACTGTGAACAATATCTGCCTGTTGCCGCCAAGAACGTCGAGCTGGCATACCAACCGGCATGATCCTCGCCGCCTGAATTACAAAATCAATCATAAAAGCAATTACAAAAAGCAGCGCCACAGGGCGCTGCTTGGCTTTTGCACAAACTGATATTTTTGAACACAACACAGTTCGGGTGGTGAATGATCACCGCGATGAATAAAGCAAGTTGCAGGCCAGCATGCGTTCAGTTTTAAGTCTTTGAAAGTTAGAGCAAGAAAATGGCTCTGCTTGGATTTTCGGTCTGGCAATTGCATTTTGCAGTGGCTTCTTGCAACCCCACTCAGAATTTGCAATTTGATAAGGCACAAGGCATTGTGCTACCGGATGTATAAGTATTTAAGGATGACATTGATGTTCAGTCAGAGCGTTGATCAGGATATCGACCTGGTTTTGGTACAGCCCGCTTTCGCTGCCCGTTATGTCGAGCTGGTGAATGCGCATTTTGATTATCTGGCCCAGTGGCTGGCCTGGCCGCCGCACTGTAATACCGAGGCGGATTTTACCGATTTCATCCGTCGCTCGCTGCATGAGTACGCCGAGGGGAAATCCCTGGTGTGCGGCATTTTTTACCGGGGACAACTGGTCGGCAACTGCAGTTTTAATACCATAGATCACAGCCTGAAAACGGTGGATATCGGCTATTGGCTGGCGGCCGATTGTCAGGGACAGGGCATTATTACCCGGGTATGCCGCCATCTTTGCCACCTGGCGTTTGACCACTTTGCGATGGAGAAAGTGGTGATTTCAGCCGCGGTTGACAATACGGCGAGCAGAGCGGTGGCAGAACGTCTGGGCATGAAGCTGGAAGGGGTGATCACCCGCAATGAGAACCTCAACGGCCGCATTCTTGACCATGCTATTTATGCCCTCCATCGTGATTCAGCACATTAATGATTGTAAGGAGAGATGATGAGTGAAGTGACTTACCCTATTCACGGTGCCTGCCAGTGTGGCGGCGTGACCTATACCTTGCTTGCACCGCCGGCAATGGTCGTGGCCTGCCACTGCAAAGAATGCCAGAAGCTCTCGACCAGTGCCTTCAGCATTACCGCTATGGTGGACGCCAAAGACGTGGTTTTTGAAGGCGTGATGGCTGACTGGTCTCGTCCTGCTGACAGCGGTAATACCGCCGCCGCGAAATTCTGCCCGACCTGCGGCAACCGTATTTATCACTTCAATCCCAAACAACCGGATGCGATTAAACTGAAACCCAGTAACCTGAGTGACACCCGCGTGATTCAGCCGACCGCTCATGCCTGGGTCAGTGAAAAACAGGACTGGTTCACCATTCCGGCTGGCGTGAAGCAATTTGCCAGACAGCCGTAAATCCGGCTAAGGCTGACACCGGCGCCTAAAGACGCACAACGCCGCCGCAGCTAACCGTGAGTGCGTTTTATCCTGCTTTGACCTGAAAATCCGGCGCGCCCTGTGCGGTGTTCAGTAAAGTTTTGGCAATGTCGGCAAGGGCTCTGGATTGCTCAGAACCGGCATCCACCCGAGTTTTGGTTTTCTGTGCGGCAGTATTGATATCACTGGCATGTTGACGGATGGACTGAATGACAGCATTTTGCTCCTCGCCAGAGGCCGCAATCTGGGTGTTTTGCTGCTCCAGGTGATTGATGGCATCCAGGATGTGTTTCAGAGCAAGATCGACCTGCTGGAAATGCTCGGTGACTTCTGTCGCTTCGTGTTCGCTTTGATTCATCAGCGCGACGGATTGTTTGGACTCCTGGTGCAGTTGCTCAATCATGGCTTTAATTTCTCCGGCGCTGTGCTGGGTTCGGCCGGCTAAGGTGCGCACTTCATCGGCGACAACGGCAAACCCGCGTCCTTGTTCGCCGGCCCGGGCCGATTCAATGGCGGCATTGAGCGCCAGCAGATTGGTCTGCCCGGCAATGTCGCCAATGGCATTCATGATGCTGTCGATATTTTCTATTGTCGCGTCAAGACGGCGAATAATCACGCTGACATTGTGCGTATCGTCGACCAGAGACTGAATACTGGCATGGGTTTCACTGACAATCTGCATGCCCTGACTGGCAAATTCTTTGGCGGTTCTGGCCGCTTCCGATGCGATGTGGGCATTGTCACTGCTGTGCAGCACTTGTTCTTCCATCGCAATGATCGCACTGGTGAGCTGGCTGATTTGATGACTTTGCGTTTCAGCCTGTTCTGTTATTTCTGATAACGTCTGGGTGTTACTGACGGCGACATCGTTTAATCTGTGTGACGTTGTATTCACAGCGTCTATCACGTATTCATTTTGTTGTTTCTGCTGTTCGGTACGCTCAGCGTATTGCGTAATGGCTTGTTCTTTTTCCTGCTCGGTTTTACAAAAATAGATCAGCGCGAATGTCTGGACGGAGGCATAAAAACAATGATGTATGACCATGCTGATCATCAGCTCATCTTTGGGCAGCACGTATATTGGATATCCGGATTTTTGCAGATAAAAGAATAGAAAATGGTGAATAGCAGCAGCAACCAATACATTGACAAGAACCAGCTTTTGCTTAAATAACAAACAGAATGAAATCAGAATAAATACTTCAAAGTGAGTCATTACCATGCCGCCGTCCTGATGGATATTCAGCGCGACAAAGCCATAAAGTATATAGGCATGAAGGTTATCCAGCCTGAATATCAGGCAGGTCATGCTGGCGGTAACTAACCCCAGAAAAATCAGTAATACAGTGATATCTATATTCGCGAAATGTAGTTTACTGATCGTCATGATTGAAAAAAAACCGATCACAAAAAGCAGTTGCCGGTTTTTCACATTTAATTGCAGTCTGTCCATATTTACGGCTTGATGACTGTCAGGCTTAATATCCATATAGATAACTATATTAATAATTGACTGGTGAATTATTGATAGCACATAAATAACGAATAAAAAGGCAGTGTGGATTAAATGTGATCATATTCCCAAATGTCAGCTGAATGAAATAATAACCAAGTCAGCGAAGTCTCCGTCAATAGAAGACTTTTGTTCTACACTCAGAAAGGCAATGTCCGGCAACCTCAGCATGCACGCTGTAAAAGGGCCGGATGTAAAGCATGACATAAATAAGAAAAACTGGGTGTCGCGATGAGCAATGTATTCAATACACGGCCAGCAAAGGCCGGTGGGTGGTTAGGCGTATGTTTGATGCTGCTGTCCGGCAGCATACAGGCAAAAACAGAAGAAGAGGCAAAAGCGCAGATCAAGCAGGATCTGATAGGCTTTTGTGCAGATTGTCATGGCAGAAACGGGGTGTCTGAGCTGAAAAATGTGCCTAACCTGCGTGCCCAGCCTCCTGAGTATCTGAAAGCGCAGTTGCTGGCTTTTCGCAGCCAGCAAAGAACCAGCTCATTCATGGATGCCTTCATCTATCAGATTGATGATGCACAGATTGAGCAGGCAGTTGCCCATTTCTCAAGCCAGCCTTCGGCGCTGGAAGGGAAACCTGTCTGGCGTGGTGAGAAATGGCCCGGTGACATGGCGGCTGGCGAACAGCTTGCGTATGTGGGGAATGTGGCGACTGAGGTGCCTGCCTGCGTGGCTTGCCACGGCCCGAGTGGCATTGGGGTGGAACCAGGTTTTCCTCGGCTGGCGGGCCAGAAACCTCAATACATGATCAATCAGCTGAAAGCCTGGCAGGCCGGAGAGCGTCCGCCCGGTCCGCTGGGGGTGATGAGCGCGATTGCCAAATCAATGACAGACGACGAAATTGTCGCGGTTTCTCACTACTTTGCACAACTGGGGGGCGAACAATGAAAACGCTGATGTTGTTCACTGTGTGTCTGGTGAGCTTTGCTGTCTTGGCCGCCACCGAGTATGAACAAGAGTATGTACACTTAGGCGAAGTGGAGCCGGGCAAGCGATTGCCGGAAGGGGAAAACTACCATGCCCTGCCTGACTGGAAAAACTTGCCGGAAGCGCATTTTGGCGAGGCGGTAAAGCAAGGCTATGCCCTTTTTACCAATACCCAGTCGCTTAAAGAACAGGGCGTGCTCAAAGGGGGGCTGAACTGTGTGAACTGCCATCTGAACGCAGGTCGTCTGGCCGGTGGCGCGCCGCTGTGGGCCGCTTATGTGGCCTATCCGGCCTACCGTTCCAAAAATGCCAGGGTGAACACTTTTGAGGACCGGCTGCAGGGATGTTTTCGCTATTCAATGAACGGGGGCGACACAGTGCCGGCGCTGGACAGTGAGGAAATCCGAGCCTTGACGGCGTATTCCTACTGGCTGGCCACCAATGCGCCGGTCAACAGCCAGTTACCCGGCCGTGGGTATTTCAGTGCCGACAAACCTGCACAGGCTCCTGATTTTGTACGAGGTAAAGTGGTTTATCAGGAACAATGCGCATTTTGCCATGCGCAGAACGGTGAGGGACGCCAAGCGGAAGGACGTTATGTTTTCCCGCCGCTTTGGGGAGAAGACAGTTATAACTGGGGCGCCGGTATGCACCAGATCAATACTGCGGCTGCTTTTATTAAAACCAACATGCCGTTGGGGATGGGCAATACGCTGACCGATCAGCAAGCCTGGGATGTGGCGCTGTTCATCAACAGCCAGAACAGGCCCCAGGATCCGCGCTTTACCGGCAATGTAAAAGAAACCGCTGAAAAATATCATGACCATCAGGGCATGTATGGTCAGCCTTCGCCGCAAGGTAATCAAATACTGGGTTCGCAATA
This sequence comes from Photobacterium halotolerans DSM 18316, assembly GCF_000425165.1. Lineage (GTDB taxonomy): Bacteria > Pseudomonadota > Gammaproteobacteria > Enterobacterales > Vibrionaceae > Photobacterium > Photobacterium halotolerans. Next base: position 591,393 of record NZ_KE384320.1, on the reverse strand, counting down.
GCAAACCAAAGCTCATCATGAGTGATATGAAAAGGGGCCGGTAAAGCCCCTTTGGGCTATCTGTATTTGTGAAATTATTGCGGGGTAATCGACGTCATCACCGACTGGTAAGAGGCTTTGCCATGATAAACGGCCCCCACCGTATTACTGCTGCGCTCGAAATCCAGAATGAATTCGGGGTTATATTCATAGCTGTAACCCACAGCAGATTTCACCTGAGTCTGAATCATGTCATCCAGTAAAGTCCGGTAATGATCCTGATACAGGATGTCGTTATCTGTGATTGTCCGGTTCTTCTTGTAACCGGTATACAGGGCTGCATCCGGATTGAAACTGAGGGTGTAAGTTTCAGTGGCCGGATACCAGGTGAAGGTGTCACCGGCATTGAGATAATGCGTGGTGATATCGCGAATCCAGAAAGGGGTTTCCTGTACCAGACTGGCGGTTGCGTTATCTGCAATATAAACCCCGTTTTGACCAACGACAGACATGGACACCGGTGCGTCCGGCGTCAAAGCCTGGCTGACCACCAGTGCGGTTGTTTCATCCACCCCAAAGCCAAAGCGGACGTCCTGCTGATGGGCCAGTTTGATCAGCCGGGTCTGACGTGCACGCTCGGAGAAGTGGGTATCTGTCACGCCCCAGTTGAAGACCCCCAGCCCGCCTTCGGCATTCATCAGATGGGCCGGGTAGCCAGACGTCAGTACATCATAAGCCGTACCGCCATCAATCATAGGGTTGATGGCATCATTTGGCGTCAGCCTGCCGCCGCCCTGAACTGCCGCGCCGGCACTGGTTCCGCCAATCACCAGTGCTCCCTGCTCGAAGCGGCTCCGGATGGCAGCCATTTCCGGGCTGTCGGTTCCGTTACTGATCAGGCTTTCCAGCGTGCGTAACTGACTGCCGCCATTAATAAACAGACCATCTGCAGACTGGATCATCGACAGCACGGTTTCCGGATTGTCACAGGCGGCCTGCGCCTGACTGGCATAGTCGGCAAAATAGATATCCTGGTGCGGTTTTCCGGCCAGAACATCGTGTGTGAGCTGCAGATCGTCACACTGGTTTTGATCGACACTCTGGCGGTAGGCCCGATCAACCGGGAACCAGGTGACGGTCGCCCCCGCCTGTTCAAATAACTGAACATAATAATCTGCAACGTCATAGTGATTATTGGAAGAGGAAGTCATCACCAGGATGTGGGGTTGACCACTTTGGCCGGAAGCTGTTTTTGCCATCTCGACAAATGTGTTATAGGCCGTGACAGAGTCGCTGCTCAGGGAATCATTCAGGGCCACATATTCCACCGGACGGGTGTATTGAGGCAGATTACGGAACAGGCGCAGCACCCTGAACTGGTCTTCTATGCTGAGGTTATTGTAGGTGCTGCCAATGGCGGTAATGAAATCGATATAAGTAAAGCTGGTATTTTCCGGCAAGGTCGCGAGCGCATCGAGCAGTCCGGTGTTTCCGGCAAAGGCTTCTGCCGCTGCATGCTCACGGCTGGCAGTACGGGTATAAGTGATCAGCCCGTCATCCTTTTTCAGGTAGGCCAGGGCATCCCATTGATCTGAACTGGCGTCGTACCACAGATACTCACCGTCGATCTGTGTGCCATTGACGGTGACATTGATGTCAGAGGTCGTCAGTGCCAGCATGGCGGCTTTAAAGTCATCCCAGGACGGAATGGGCTGGCTGTTATACTGAAGTTGAAGGGCATGCAAAGCGTTTGAAATCGCCTGTTGCATTTGAGGTTCGGCGGCCCAGGGAGCGGCATTGATCACGCGCTCAATGTAAGCGTCGGATGTGGCGACCGGTTCTTCTGTGGGGGTACGTATCTCAGCATCGGTCAGGTTGGCCAGTGCAGATTGCCGGTAACTGTCCCAGTCAGCACATTCTGCCTGGGTCATTGACGAGCAGACCACTAAATGTCCGCCGCCCAGAAAGAGCTGCTTTGCCGGCGCCGATTCAGCCTGACAGCCGGGGGAGAGGGTCAGCGCAATGCCGGCCGTCAGTGTCGAGAGATTGAAAAGCGTTTTCATTATATTGCCTCCATTGAGACCTCTCCGGTGATACCGGAGGACAACGTCCGTATTGATTGAATGTCGTAAGATCAGGCTGCCAGCCCTTTTAGTTGGGTGGGGCTGGCAGCCTGCAGGGTTAAGCGGCGAAGTACAGCATGACGCACGAACTGAGCAGGACTGCCCCGATATAAGGCATGACCCATTTCAGGAAGCGGCCGTAGGGGATATTGGCCATGGCCAGGCCGGCCACCACAGTGGCGGCTGTGGGTGCAAACAGATTGATCCAGCCGGAGCCGAGCTGATACGCGGTGACCACTATGTCCCGGCTGACTCCGGCGAAGTCGCTCATGGGTCCCATCAGCGGCATAGAAACGGTCGCCAGGCCTGAGCTGGACGGAATGAAAAAGGCCAGAATAATGTGTGCCAGATAACTCACCACGGCAAATACGCCACTGTCTAAACCGACCACCAGGTGCTCGGCCCAGCTCAGAATGGTGTCAGTGATGTTGGCGTTGTTCATGATGACATTGATGCCTTTGGCCACTGCAATCACCAGCGCCACACCTATCATGTCACGGCAGCCTGCAATGAATGCACTCACGAATGTCGCTTCCGGCATGCGGTTGATCAGGCCAATGAGGATGGCGGCAGTCAGGTAGATGACAGAGATTTCTTTCAGCCACCAGTTCAGCGCCGGCACAAACGTTACCCCGATATCTTCCCAGGGAATCACGCTGTAGATCATCAAGCGCAAAGGCGCCGAAAAACACCGTCATGGTCAGTTTGTGGCGCGTGGTGAATGCCAGGGCGGCAGGTGCCTGAGAAAACTGATCATCAAAGTCGATATCGTGCAGCAGGGAAGCCCTGGGATCGGCTTTGACTTTCGCGGCATAGCGCATAATGAAAGCACTGGTGATCACATACAGCACCACAAAGGTCAGCAACCGGAACAGTATGCCGTCACCCAGCTGAATGTCAGCAAAGCGGGAGGCAACACCGGTCGCAAACGGGTTCACCGTACTGGTTGCAACACCTATCCCGCTGCCGAGCAGGATGATGCCTGCGACGACCATTCGGTCGTAACCGGCAGCAATGAAAAAAGGCAGCAGGATGACCCATAAACTCACAGTTTCTTCGCTCATCCCATAAGTACTGCCGCCAACGGCCAGTATGAAAATAAGCAAAGGGATCAGCCATTGTTCTTTGCCTGCAAACCGCTTGGACAAAGAAGCAATGCTGGAATCCATCGCGCCGGTTTTGATCGTGACATTCAAAAAGCCACCAATCATCAGGACAAACAGGATAATTGAGCTGGCATCGGCAAAGCCTGCCAGCGGTGCCGCCAGAATATCTGACAGCCCCTGCGGATGACTTTCAAGTTCAGTAAAGGAACCGGGCACTGGCAGTAAACGTTCCCCGCCGCTGTAATCAGCCACGTCTGCCGCTTTCACCAGTGTCTTTGAATCACTGGTGAGATAGTCATATTTTCCTGCCGGCAGCAGCCAGGTCAGCAGCGCGACGGCTATCGTGATAAAGAAGAGGAGCGTATAGACAGTCGGCATTTTCCATTTGCGCTTGCCAGCTCCGGTGGTTGATTGCATTTCCATATCCATGGTGATTTCCCTCATTTTGATTGGACATGACGGTTAAATTCTTGGAACGCCCTGGCTCCAGACTTGTTTGATTTGCATGTTGTCAGGTTGGATCAGTACCAGATCGGCATCGAAGCCCGGCCTGATGTATCCCTTACGGTGAAACCCGAGCGCATTGGCCGGGGTGGAAGTAATACATTGAATGGCTAAGTCAAACGGCACCCCGTACCGGGTGACGGCTAATTGAACGGCCTCATACAGCGAAGCGATCCGACCGGTGTCCACGCCTATGGTGTTGCCATCGGCATCGAATCTCGGCAGGCTGGCGTTGGCATCTGAGCTGAAGCTGATCCGCTCAACCGGCACGCCGGCCTGTAATGCCTTGGCCAGTGCCTCGGAACAGAAAACCTCGCCGTCATCCAGCAGGCCCTGATTGGTACTGGTGGTGATGTCGATGAAACCGCCTGCTCTGGCATAGCGGATGCCAGCAGTAAACAGCGCCGGATTACGGTTGATGTGGGTGGGAATAAACAGGGAGTAAGGCAGTTCCGTTTTCTCAATGAGATCGTCAAGCAGGGTTAACTGATCGGGATGATCACCGATATGGCAAAACACCACGCCTTTTTTGCCGGCCAGGTTGGCACTGGTCCGAACCTGACGGGCAATGGCGTAGAGATCATCAAATCGGATCACTGAACCACGCAGATCAGACAAGGCCAGTTCTCCGATGCCGATAATTTCCGGGATGTACAACAGATCGGTTGCAACACTGCCGGTGAGTGTTGTTGGTGGCAGGTGGTAAGAACCGGTATAGAAGTAACTATCTATGCCTTTTGCCGACAGTTCGCGACACTTACCCAGAAGATTAGGTAAGTTTCGTGTAATTGCGTCGGTGCCCAGCGCTGAAACGGCTGTGGTAACGCCGTTTTTGAGCATGTCATCGGCTTGAATTTCTGGCGTGCGGTTGATGAAACCCCCTTCGCCGCCGCCGCCCACTGAATGCACGAGTCCGTCGATGAACCCTGGGGCAAGCCACATGCCATGGCCGTTAATCACATCAGCCATGTCACTGGGAATGGCGGGTAAAGTGTCGGAAACTGAATGGATACGGTTGCCACAGATCACAAGGTGGCAAATACCCTGATCTTCAGGCGCAAAAAGCCTGACGTTTTGAATGATACGTAACATAAACACCACGAACTGAATGTAGTAAGTTCAGGTTCAGGCGTGCGGAATCACATCGACAATCCGATGAAATCAGATCATCTTGCTGTGCTTGAAGCAGGCCGGAAGCTGAATGGGAAAATTCAGAAGCGTGGGGGTTTTATTCGTTACACCATTCACTCAGCGCAGTACGGCTAAGTTTGTAGTAGCTGAACAGTAGGGTAGGCGCATGGGCAGAAACCGTGTTCAGAACACAAGGGGCAGCGTCGAATTGTTGATCAATTTGCAAAGCCATTTGATGTCTCTGAAGGATACACGGTTGAATTTATCGTAATGCGGTATTCAGATAGTGCAAGCAGTAAGTTGGTTGAGGATCAGAACTCATTGTGGTTTAAATGCTACTAAAATGATTAAAAATTCATATCTGTCGGGTTTTTTTGTCGTTTTCCGGTTGAATAGGCAAAATGATGGTTGTGATATTTTTGTTAATTAATTTGAGTGCTCTCACACTTGGTAGGGTGTGAGAGCATCAGGAGAGGTATGACAGAGGTGGCAGCGCTTACACCTTGAAGTGACCGGCCATTTTTTCCAGTTGAACAGAAAGTGCGGACAGCTCTTCGCTGCTGGCAGATATCTGTTCAACCGCGCTGCTGGTGTCACGCGACATAACGTGGATATTGTTGATATTATTGCTGATTTCTTCTGACACAGCGGATTGCTGCTCAGAGGCTGCCGCGATCTGAGATGTCATGTCTGCGATATGCTCCACCGACTGCACCACTTGCTGCAGGCGCTGAGTGGCATGAGTGGCCTGTTCAGAGACGCTGTAGGTGTGATCAATGCTTCTGGTCATCACATCGCTGACGTCACGGCCGTGGTTGAGCAGGGTTTCCAGCATGGTGGCGGTGTCGCTGGTGGCATCCTGAGTGTGTTGCGCCAGATGACGCACTTCTTCTGCGACAACGGCAAAACCACGCCCGTGCTCGCCTGCCCGTGCGGCTTCTATCGCGGCATTGAGAGCAAGCAGGTTGGTCTGCTCTGCAATGTTGCGTATGGTGTCCAGCACCTTAGTGATTTCATCTGAGCTTTGGCGAAGCAGGCCCAGCTTATCGTTGGCTTCACGCATGTCATTGGACATTTCATTCAGTCTTTCAGTGCTTTGCATAAGTAAGCCAGCACACTCTGCTACCTGAGTGTTGGCATCGTTACTGACAGTGGCGACTGTCGCGATATTGCCTGAGATATCTTTGGCCGTGGCACTCATCTGATCGATTGCCACTGTCAGTTGTGTGGTTTCCAGTTCCTGCCGCGATACTGTCTCTGCCGTCTGCACTGCACTGGCGGCTAATGCCTCCGCTTCACTGCGCTGCTGACCGGCCGCGATTTTCAGTTGATGGATGATCTCACTCAGTTTACCGGACATGGTTTTCATCGAGGCATACACCCCGGTCGCCGGCTTGTCGTCATTCATCTCCAGGCGCAGATTGCCGTCGGCAATGGCACTGGCAATGTGCTCCATGTGCTCAGGCTCTCCGCCTATCGGTCTGGTAATGCTGCGGCTGATCAGGATGGCGGCCGGAATGATCAGTGCCAGCATAGCCAGGATGACGAAAAAACCGCTGATGTTGAGCTGGCTGATGGCTGCCAGTGCTTCAGCCTGATCGATTTCTGCGATGATGACCCAGCGAATCGCGCCGAGCTGAACCGGTGCAAACGCAGATAGCACGGCGTTGCCCTTATAGTCGCTGATGGCAGCGATATCTGTTTCACCGGCCAGAGCGCGGCGCACGGCTTCGGTATCAATACTGCCTTTGTCAGGGTGCTGGAAAGAGGCGTGCACTGTGTGGTTAACAGGATCGAGATACGAGTTGGAACGCATCAGCTTGTCCGGCCCGACAAGGTAAGTTTCTCCGCTGTCTCCCAGTCCGGCCCGGACGCCCATAATGGCCGTCAGGCGATCGATCGGAAACTGAATGACCAGTACGCCAGCCAGGCTTGTTCCCTGATAAACCGGGGCCGCCACGAAACCGGCCGGAGAGTGATAAGAGGGCAGGTAGAGACTGAAATCAATCAGCGCGGTCTGGCCTTTCTCCAGTGCCATCCCTGCCTGGAAAGCGTGACTGAGCAAGCTGTCACTGAAAGGGCCGTTATTCAGTGAGGTCGCAAAATCCACTTCCTTGTAAACGCTGTACACCACCTGTGTCGTTTGTGCATCGATCAGAAAGAGATCGTAATAGCCCGAGGTTTCAATCAGCTCCCGAAAGAAGGGGTGATAGACCGCATGGGCCTGATCGTAGGCAGAATCACCGCTTTTATCGAGTCGTTGCTTCTCACCCAAAGGATAAGGACTGCTCGCCAGGTAACTGGCTTGCAGTGAGACAGCTGCAGGAGAAAGCTGACTGAATAAGGTGTCGGCAGATACCTCAAGATCCGGCGTGTTAGCCTTCAGCTTGGGGATGAACTGCTCGGTGTAAAACTGTTTGACCTGGTTACGGGCAGTCTCATCGACCGGCGGTAATTCAGCGATTCCCTGGCGCAAAGCCTCCAGTGCCTGCGCCGTGAACGGGTTGTTGGCTTCAAGGGTAATTTGCTGATTGAGCGCGGAAAAGTAACGTTCTACCGCGTCCAGTTTTACTTCCCGTAATGATTCCAGTTGATTATAGGCTTGTAATTTTAGCGAGTCTCCGGCCTGATAAGTGGCAATAATCATCATAGCCAGTGCCGGAACCAGTCCTGACAGGAGCAAAGCGGTGAGTATTTTTTGCTGCAGTTTCATGGTTTGCCTCGTAGAAGCGACGCTGCTGTAATTCGAAATTAGTTCACGTTTTGTACGACGACGTCAGTTATACGCGATCAAGCGTGCGTTTTGTGATGTGAATCAAGTGTAATAATGTGAGTGTTGAATAAGCGCATTCAGGAAGGGGCACGGATGAATAATCAGGACAATCGTCCCAAAAATAAATGAATCTGCAGTCGGCCCCGGTGGTGAGCAGGCGATTCTTTTTCTGATCGATAAGATTCCGTCGCCCTAACTAGCAGTAATGAACTTAGTCAGGAGACTGTTTTGATGGCAAAAGTGACAACGCTGAGCGCAGAAGAGAAGCAAAATCTGGTTAATGAACTGAAACAGCTCATTGCGCTGCGCATGGGAAAATCGGTCAGTGTGACGCATCAGTACAATGATGAACAGGGCTTAGTGGTAGCCTTTGCTGTCGAAGGACAACGCTGTATGGAAGTGGCCTTTTAGCCGCCAGTTGCCCGTGCTGATACAGCGACGGGCCGCTGACAGATTACACAGGATCAAAAGTGGCCAGCGCCAGAATCTGCTCGATTGTCCGGGTAAAGTCGAGACCGATTTCGCGGCTGGCCATCGGAAAGACGCTGCGCTGGGTCATACCCGGTGAGGTATTCATTTCAATGGGGTAGATCTTACCGTCGTCGCCGAGAATCACATCCAGCCGGCCCCAGCCGCGGCATCCTAACGCCTGAAAAGCCGACAGTGAAAGTTGCTGAATAGTCCGCTCTGCCTCGGTGTTAAGATCGCTGGGACAATGGTAGGTCGCGGTCTGGGCACCGAATTTGGCTGTCCAGTCAAAGAAAGTGTCAGAGCGAATTTGCACCACAGGCAGTGCGGTGTCACCCAAAATACCGCAGGTGTATTCCCGGCCGGAGATGAAAGCCTCAAGCAGGATATCGTGGTTGTATTCAAAGGCCTGCATTACTGCGGCCTCCAGCTGAGCAGAGGATTCCACTTTCGATACCCCGATACTGCAACCCTGAGAGCTGGGTTTGACGACCAAAGGGTAGCCCAGGGCATCGGCTGCCGACTGAATCTCTTGCAGCGACTGCTGGCGATGAACGGCGACCCAATTGGCATAGTGAAAACCGTGCTGGGCCAATATCTGGCGTGTGCGCAGCTTATTGAGACACAGTGCCGAGGTGGCCAGGCCGCTGCCGGTATAAGGGATCTTCAGCCAGTCCAGCACCCCCTGAATATGGCCGCTTTCACCCAGGCTGCCATGCAGGGCAATAAAGACTTTGTCGACCGACTGCAATGCCTCCAGGGTACTGTGCAGGCTGGAGGGATCGATCGCTATCACCTCATGCCCTAATTCACCAATGGCTTCGCAGACGGCCTGGCCAGAGCGCAGTGATACACTCCGCTCGCTCGATTCCCCGCCCATTAATACACCTACACGCATAATCAATCCCTTCCATAAGTCCTTAAGCTCATATAGTAACGAATTCGGCATGTGATACAAAGCTATTGATTTACAAAACAATAATGAAACATGACCTTGGTTCGGTAATTTACAGCTCAATCATTTACTTACCTTAAGACAAAAAATGGTGTCAGCGGATAAACGAAATCAGATCGCATCAGGTGGCATTGTTGTGATGATCTTCAAAGACAGCCGTTCTTTTTCTCTGTTAGCATTTGTTATCAAAGTTACCGGTAACATAACAACTAACAGCCGGTCATTAACGACAACGACGTGACTAATAACAATAGGACTGTACCTGATGAAAAAGCTCACCTGCACTCTGCTCGCTGCCTCACTGGCCGGCACCTTTACTGCTTCCGCGCTGGCGGCTGACTACACCTTTAAATTCCAGTCGTCTGACCCGGCTGGAGATAAGAACTTTCAGGTTCAGCAAGCCTGGGCGGAGCGCGTTGAAACCATGTCTGCCGGCCGTATTGACATTGACTTACTGCCTGTGGGCAGTGTGGTGAAACATACCGAAACCCTGAACGCGATTAAGCTGGGGATCCTGGACGGCCACATTACAGCGACCAGTTATTTTTCCGGCAAAGATCCTGCGTTCGGTCTGATCGGTAACACGGTCGGCGCCTGGTCCGATACCACTCAGCTGCTGCAGTACGTGAATTACGGCGGCGGTTATCAGCTGATGACTGAGCTGTATGCCCCTTACGGGGTGAAATTTATCGGCGGCTCGACCACAGGGGTGGAGTCTTTTGTGTCTAAAGTACCGGTCAATGGGGTCGACGATCTGAAAGGCCTGAAACTGCGTGCCCCGGAAGGTCTGGTGCAGCAGGTGTTTGCGGCCGCAGGCGCCTCGCCGGTTAACCTGCCGGGTTCTGAAGTGTTCACCGGCCTGAGCAAAGGCGTGATTGACGCTGCCGATTACACCGTCTTTTCCACCAACCAGAAAGCCGGTATGAACGATGTGGCCACACACCCGGTTCAGCCAGGTTTCCACTCGCTGCCGCTGATCGATATTTCGATGAGCCAGAAAAAGTGGGACAAACTGCCAGCGGATCTGCAGGAGATCCTGACCACCTCTGTGCGTGACTTTGCCTATGACATGACCACGCAGCTTAAGATCGCCGATCAGCAGGCGGTGAAAGAAGCCCAGGCGAACCCGGATATCACCATTCACAACTGGTCGGACGAAGAGCGTAAGAAATTCCGCGAAATCGCCCGTGAGCAATGGAAAGTGTTCGCCCAAAAGTCGCCAAATGCAGAAAAAGTTTACCAATCTGTGACTAAGTTCCTGGAAGACAACGCACTGTTGTAATCCTCAGAACAGCTTGTCTGACACGCACCACTAATCCCCCTGTGAGAGGGCTGCCATCAGCCCTCTGTATCTGATGTAGCAAGAGTTGTGAACTGTCATGAATACCAATCCAACCCCCGCAGAACATGATGAGGACAAGCCGAAAAATGGCTTGGATGCGGCCATTGTCAAAATAGGCAATGCGCTGAGTCTGCTGTTTATTTTTACGGTGATCATTTCATTTTATGAAGTGCTGATGCGCTATGTGTTTGATTCGCCGACTATTTGGGTGCATGAAACCGCGTCGTTTCTTGGCGGCTCTCTCTTTATTGTCGGTGGCCTGTATGCCATGGCGACCAACAAGCACGTGCGTGTGGTCCTGCTGTACGACATGGTGTCGCCACGCACGCGTCAGTACCTCAATGTGTTCCATCATGTGATGGGACTGCTGTTTTCTGTGCTGATGTCATGGGCCTCGTACACCATGGCCCGTGAAGCCTGGATCACCCCGTGGGGCGAAATGCGTCTGGAAACCTCAGGCTCTGCCTGGAACCCTCCTTTTCCCGCTTTGCTCAAAGGGATCATTTTTATCTGCCTGTGTGTATTGTCTGTGCAGTTTCTGTTGCACCTGATCGCTGAAATCCGTGGACTGAGGAAGAAAGATGTTTGAGTTATCGTCAATGGGGATCGGCTACGGCAGCCTGCTGATGCTGGGGCTGATGATTGCCTTGTTGCTGACCGGGATGCAGCTGGCGTTTGTCACCGGCCTGGTGGCACTGATCTTTACCCTGGGCTGGTTTGGCCCGGATGCCTTGCCGCTGGTCACCAGCCGGATGTATTCGTTTGTCGACGGCTATATTTTCCTCGCCGTGCCTATGTTCGTGCTGATGGCAGCACTGCTGGATCGATCCGGCATCGCCCGCGATCTTTTCGACGCCATGAAATCCGTCGGCCGTCGTCTTCGCGGCGGCGTCGCGGTGCAGACCTTGCTGGTGGCCGTGGTGCTGGCGTCCATGTCGGGCGTGATCGGTGGCGAAACCGTGCTGCTGGGCATTCTGGCGTTGCCGCAAATGCTGCGTCTGGGCTATGACCGCAAGCTGGCGATCGGTACCACCTGCGCCGGCGGCGCGCTGGGCACTATGCTGCCGCCGAGCATTGTGCTGATCATCTATGGTCTGACGGCCAGTGTGTCGATTGGTGATCTGTTCAAAGCGGCTTTCCTGCCCGCCCTGCTGTTGGCACTGATGTACATCGGCTATGTTCTGATCCGCTGCAAGCTCAATCCTGCGCTGGCCCCTTTGCCAACCGAGGCAGAGCTGGCGGAAGATGCCGCCAGGGATATCAGTTATTTCAAAGCCTTATTTTTTCCGCTGCTGTCGGTCGGTGTTGTGCTCGGCAGTATTTACACCGGTGTGGCTTCAGTTACGGAAGCCTCTGCGCTGGGTGTGGTCGGCATTATGATCAGCGCTGTGATCCGGCGCGAAATGAGCTGGAACATGCTCAAAGACAGTGCCATTGCGACCATGCGTACCTGCGGCATGATCATGTGGATCGGCATCGGCGCCAGTGCGCTGGTCGGTGTGTACAACCTGATGGGCGGCATTGATTTCGTTGAAGAAACCATTCTGGCCTTCAGTGGCGGCAGTGCCACCATGACCCTGCTGATTATGATGGTGATCCTGCTGGTACTGGGTATGTTCCTGGACTGGGTCGGGGTTGCGCTGCTGACCATGCCTATCTTTGTGCCCATTATTACCGGGCTGGGCATGGACCCGATCTGGTTCGGCGTAGTGTTCTGCCTCAACATGCAGGTCTCTTTCCTGTCTCCGCCCTTTGGCCCGGCAGCTTTCTATCTCAAATCGGTGGCGCCAAAAGATATCAGTTTAGGCGAAATCTTCAGCTCTCTGCTGCCTTTTATCGGCCTTCAGCTGATTGCACTGACGCTGGTGATTGTTTTCCCGCAGCTTGCGCTGTGGTGGCGTTAAGAAAAGAACAATAACAATAAGGAACTGCCCTGCGCTGTGAGCAGGGCTGGGATAATGGCGATGAAACCAAAAAAGATAATTGTAATGGGCGTATCAGGGTGCGGTAAAAGCCTGATAGGCAGCACGCTGGCGACGGCACTGGGGCTGCGCTTTTTTGATGGCGATGATTTTCACTCGCCGGACAATGTCCGCAAGATGAGTGAAGGCGTGCCGCTCAATGATGAAGACAGGGCTGAGTGGCTGGCACGGCTCAACCAGCTGTTGCGGGATGCCCCCAATGCGGTGCTGGCTTGCTCTGCGCTGAAACCTGAATACCGCCGTCAGTTGCGCGCCGGGATAGACGGGCTGGAAATTGTCTACCTCCAGGGGGATTTTGACACTATCTGGAACCGCCATCAGCAGCGTGCGGATCATTATTTTAACGGCCGCGCCATGCTGGAAAGCCAGTTTGCGACTCTGGTTGAGCCAGAGCAGGATGAAGCACTGTTTATCGATATCCGCCAGTCTCAGCACGAGGTGCTGCAGGATATTCTCACCCGACTGTCGCCGGCCTGACAAGGCAGAGCTATTTTGAGTCACTCATTGCAGTAAAAGGAAAAAGAATGACATCAACCCAGTGCAATATTGCCATGATTGGTTTAGGCGTGATGGGGCGAAACCTGACGCTGAACTTGCTGGAACACGGCTTTGCGGTGGCCGGCTTTGATCTGCAGACCTCCCTGGTGCAGCAAGCCGGGCAGCAGGCTGAAAAGCTGGCGAAAGCGCCATTTACTGCCTGTGATTCTCTGCATCAGGTATTGGCGGCGTTGCAGACGCCGCGGGTGATTGCCTTGTCTGTCCCGGCAGGAAAACCGGTCGATGCCGTGATATCGGATTTGCTGGAGGCCGGACTGGAACCACAAGATACAGTGATTGATACCGGCAACAGCCTGTGGACGGATACCCTGGCCCGCGATAAGCGGTTTAAGGGCCAGTTCCAGTTTTTCAGCACAGCCGTGTCGGGCGGTGAAGAAGGTGCCCGCCATGGCCCGGCTTTGATGGCCAGCGGCAGTGCCGAAGCCTGGCGTCAGGTCGGCCCGATGTGGACAGCCATCGCCGCGCAGGTCGACAGCGCGGGTCAGCCGCTGCCGCCATTGAGTCAGGGCGAAGCCTGCGCGGCTTACCTGGGACCGGACGGTGCTGGCCATTACGTGAAAATGGTGCATAACGGTATTGAATATGCCGACATGCAGTTGATCTGCGAGGTCTATCAGTTCCTCAGCCAGCAGCTCAGGATGCCTGCCGCCGAGATAGGCGAGATCTTTGCCAGCTGGAACCAGGGCGTACTGAACAGCTATCTGATGGAAATCAGTGCCGATATTTTGCAGCAGCAGGATCCTGACTCTGACCGGCCGCTGGTGGAAATGATCCTGGATAAAGCCGGGCAGAAAGGCACAGGTTTGTGGACGGCCGTCAACAGCCTGGAAGTCGCCAGTCCGGCGCCGACGATTGCCCAGGCGGTGTTTGCCCGCGCGATGAGCGGGATGAAATCTCTGCGTGTGCAGGCGGCCAAATCACTGCCACTGGTCGCGGATGACGCTCAGACCCTGGATAAAACCGAGCTGATCGCCCAGCTGCATGATGCACTCTACTGCGCCAAGCTGTGTACCTACGCACAGGGATTTGCGCTGATGAAAACCACAGCTGCCGGGCAGGGATGGCCGCTTGATTACGCCGTTATCGCCAGGATCTGGCGTGCTGGTTGTATTATTCGCGCTATTTTCCTGCAGGATATCAGCCGCGCCTTCGAGCAGCAGCCAGCGCTGGAAAACCTGCTGTTAGCCGATCACTTCCGCACTCAGCTCACCGAGCGTCAGTTAAACTGGCGTAAAGCCGTTGCGGCTGCCAGCCTGGCCGGTGTTGCCATGCCGGGGATCAGCTCAGCGCTGCAATACTTTGACACCCTGCGCAGCGAAGTGCTGCCAGCCAATCTGTTACAGGCCCAGCGCGATTACTTTGGCGCCCATAGCTATTCCCGCATTGATCAGCCAGAGACTGACGCCTTCCATCTCAGCTGGAGTCAGTCCCCGCGCGTGCAACGCAAAGTGTAATGCAAACAGGCCTCAGGGCCTGTTTCTTTTTGCGCCAGGTTACAAATCACAACAGGCGCTTGTGGTAATCTTGGGCTTGTTTAGCCTAATCCGACACATGAAAAATACCATGACAACCAAAAATAAACGCCCGACTTTGCAGGATGTTGCGAACCTGGTCGGAGTGACTAAGATGACGGTCAGTCGTTACCTGCGCGATCCCAGTCAGGTTTCAGCGGCCTTGCAGAGCAAAATTGCCGCCGCTGTTGAGGAGCTGGGATACATTCCCAATCGCGCCCCCGATATTTTGTCCAATGCCAAAAGTTATGCCATCGGCGTGCTGGTACCCTCACTCACCAACCAGGTGTTTGCGGAAGTGATCCGGGGCATTGAAAAGGTCACCGGTCCTGCCGGCTATCAGACCATGCTGGCACACTATGGCTATAGTGCTGAAATAGAAGAAAAAAATATCGCCTCTCTGCTGTCCTACAATGTGGATGCCATTATTTTGTCGGAAAGCGTGCATACCGAGCGGGCGCGAAAAATGCTCGATACTGCCGGGGTGCCTGTGGTGGAAATCATGGATTCGGTTTCCCCGGCCATTGCTCAGGCGGTGGGGTTTGATAATCAGGCCGCCGCTGAGGCGATGACAGAGCAGATGATCGCCCGCGGCCGCCGCCATATTGTGTATTTTGCCGCCCGGATGGATGCCCGGACCCACTTGCGCTTTACCGGTTATCAGCAGGTGATGAGGAAACACGGGCTGGTGCCGCGCAGCATTCAGACCGAGGAAGCCTCCTCGTTCAGCTTAGGCGCCGGTTTACTGCGGCAGTCACTGGCAGAATATCCGGATGCCGACGGTATTTTCTGCACCAATGATGACCTGGCCATCGGGGCGATTTATGAATGCCAGCGGTTAGGTATTCAGGTGCCGGCGCAAATGGCGGTGGCCGGTTTTCACGGCCATGACATCAGCCAGGTGATGGTGCCGCGTCTGGCCACTGTGGTGACACCGCGTGAGCGGATTGGTTATGTCGCCGCCGAGCAGATTCTGCAGCGGCTGCGCGGCGAGCCGGCGACAGCGAAGGTGATCACTCTGGATGTGAAAATTGAGCTGGGCGAGAGCATATAGCGGCCCTGAGTACGGATCATTCACGCCACACTGAGCGGATCATCCGGTCAGTGGCAGAGGAAAAAAAGGGGACCAGAGGTCCCCGAACTTATTGCCAACACAACCATATAGGATGTAAAAGACACTTCACGACACACGACAGAGCCCACCCGCAGCTCACCACTGTGACCGGGCTCTGAACATGTTAGTTACCCCTGGCGGTAGTTCACTCCCACCCGGTCTAAATAGTGCAACTGGCCATGCAGGCGGGCTTTGAAATCATCCCAGTCACGCTGATCCGGCGGGCACCAGCATACTTCACTGACCGCCAGCAGGCGGGGATAGAGCAGGTATTCAAATCTTGCCTGGCTGTAGACATGCTCACACCATAACGCGCACTGAATACCCATGATTTGATTCAGTCTGGGATCGTTTGGATCCAGCTCGGCCAGCGGACGGTAGCTGTACACGGTTTCCAGCGGTAAGATCCCGGCCCAGTTCGCACCGGCTTCCTCGGCGGAAGGTCCCTGCGCCAGATCCAGATAGGTGTACTGCGCAGGCTGCATGATGACCTGGTAGCCGTTGCCTGCACACTCCAGTCCGGCCTGCTCATTGATCCACGGCATTACTATGGTGTGCTTGCTGACTTTGTCGCCTTTCACCACTTCCTGCCAGCCGAGCATGCGCTTGCCTTTCTGAGCCAGGTAGTGTTCAACAAAGCGTAAAATATGGCCTTGCAGTTCAAACGGGTCTTCATAACCCTCTCTGGCCATCAGTTCGCGACACGCCGAGCTGTCGGTCCAGACACCGTTTGGCACTTCGTCGGCCCCCACGTGCAGGAACGGCGCCGGGAACAACTCACAGACTTCATTCAGCACTGTGGTCAGGAAGGTATAAGTGCCTGCCAGCGCCGGTGACAGAATGTTGTCCGAATAATTCTGGATACTGCGGTACTGCGAGCGATCGGCCTCGTCAACCAGCAGCTCCGGCAGCGATTTAATGGCTGCCCGGCAATGGCCGGGAATATCGATTTCCGGGATCACCTGAATGCCGCGATCAGCTGCATAGGCGACGATATCCCGGATCTGCTGTTTGGTGTAAAAGCCGCCGTAGCGGCGATCAACGGTCGAAAACTGCGGGACCAGCTGCTCTTGCGGCCCGCGCCATGCTCCTGTATCCGTCAGGGCCGGGTAGGCTTCTATCTCGATGCGCCAGCCTTCATCGTCGGTCAGGTGCCAGTGGAACGTGTTGAACTTATAGCGGGCAAGCTGATCGAGCAGCTTTTTGATCCGGGCAACGGAATGAAAATGGCGCGCGCAATCCAGCATCATGCCGCGGTGACCATATTGCGGCTGATCGTTAATTTCCACCATAGGCACGCTGAGCGAGTGCTCAATCTGATGCGCCGGCTGAGCGGGCAGCAACTGCAGCAGAGTGGCTGTCGCATGGCTGAAACCGGCCGCTGAGCTGGCTTCGAGCCAGATGTGATCATGCTCGACCAGCATATGGTAAGCGCCTTCAGCCAGATCGGCGCGCGCCTGATAGTGAATATTGCCGCCGGGACTAACCTGCAGTGGTGTGTCGAGCCAATGGGCCAGTTCCTGCTGCAGCCAGTTCACACAGCCCTGTGCGGCGTCAGGAACTTCCGCCAGTGCGGTATCGCGGGTAAAGCGGAATTCGCCCGGTAAGCTTTTCAGACTGCCGGGAGCCGGGATCAGGTTGATCGGCTTGGGCGCAGGCAACGTAACCGTCTGTCTGTCCTGTACCGGGTGTTTCAGGTTCACCGGGGTCACAGTTACCGGCAGCGGTTCGTCTTGCTGATTGGCATACAGGCAGGCTTCGATCACGCCGTCACCATGCAGGGTGAGTGGCGGGGTCTTAATAGAAAACTCGGTATAGAAATGGCTGTTGGGTGCCAGGGCGGCATCGTCTGAGGCTGACAGGGTGCAGTAGCTGCCAGTTTGCTGCAGTACACCGCGAGAGACCGAAGCCGGTTCAATCCAGCGACTGATGATAAAAGCCAGGGACCAGGCTTCCAGCGCCTGATCACCCAGATTGTGTAAGGTCAGCGCGAAGCGGGATTCCGTATCGGTTTGGTTGATAACCGTTAAATCAAGGCGATAGCTCATGATAGCCCCTTATAATGGATACAGGTTATGATCGCCCTGGGCGATCAGTATTGCGCCAGCCATGGCATCTCCCTGCGGAGCAGCCAGACGGCGTTGAATAGCGGGTGTCAGCCAGGGGGCGATGCGCTCACCAATGCCGCCCATCAGGCATACTTGATCTGCACCGCGCGTCAGCAGGGCGTTGAGCCACATCTCAATATCTGCGGCCGTCTGCTGAAGCAATGCCACCGCCAGGCTGTCGTTTTGCTCTGACAGCCGGAAAATCTGCGGTGAAAACTGGCCATAATCGCAAGGACGGGCGGTTTTGGACCATTCGACAATGGCATCGACATCCTGACCGAAGTGAGCCAGCACATGGCGGACCAACTCGGTCTGAGGCACGATACCGTCAACGCTCAGCAACACTTGCTGAATGAGTCGCAGGCCCATGATGGCGCCGCTGCCCTGATCGGAGATCGGAAACTCCCGCCCGCCCAGTACAGTGATTTCCCTGCCGCGGCGGAGAATACCAACAGAGCCGGTACCGGCGATGAAAATCGCACCGTCCTGCCCGTTCCAGGCACCCAGACAGGCACCGTAGCCGTCGGTGTTGAGCACCATCCGGCCATAGGGATGCGGCTGGGCCATGAAGTCGTACCAGGCTTTGCGGTGTTCGGCGCCTGCCAGTGCCAGACCGACAGCCATGTGAGAAAAATCGCCATAGGTCAGGCCGGCTTGTGCCGCAGCGGTTGCAATCGCCTCCTGTACGGATGCCATGGCAACTTCGGCGCCGAGCAGAATATTGGCACTGCCGGTTTTAGCTTCAGCCAGTATCCGGCCGTTTTGATCGCAAAGCCGTGCCCGGCAAGAGGTGCCGCCGCCGTCAATACCGACCAGAAAACGCAAATCATCAGCCATGGCGGCGCTCCTTGCATTGCATCACGATAGCGAGCAGATACCAGGCGGCATGCGGGATCCATTGTTCCCCCCAGCGCCAGTTCTGCAGCATGTCGTTGGCCTGGGCCGGCGGCGCAAAGGCAATATCCGCTTCATTGTCAAAACCTGAGGTAATGCCATTACAGATACCGCCTTTGGCGTTGAAAAAGCCTAGCTCAGGCAGATAAACCGGATTATTGCGGCCGTGTCCGTCCAGCATGCTGATATCAAAGGGATTGAGGCCCAGCATCCAGTTCAGGAGCTGAGTACCGTAATCTTTCAGCCGCTGGCTCAGCTCACTGCTGTGCACAACCGGGGCGGCCATGAAGGCCATGGCCGCGAGGGAGCCGAGTCTGGCATTTTCTCCCTGCCACCAGTAGCCGCTTTCATTATTGTGCGGAATAAAGAAGGCACTGTGTTTGTCGCCATCCACCGCTTTGACATACTGGCGCGGATAACCAAACGGATTACTGGCCGATTGCGTGATGTTCAGTTCAAAATGCAGGGCATTGTCCAGCACCTCTTCCATGGCGTTCAGGCGGTGCTGATCCGGTTCAATCTGTAAATACTGCAGCAGACTGATGACCGGCAGACCCGCTTCGGCGGCATGAAAATACGGCCGGCTGCCATCAGCGTTCGCGCTCCAGTAATGCTGCTGCTGGTTATCGGACTGCTGACGGGCAGCGAGTCGATCGGCCCAGTAACGGGCTTCGCTGAGATAGCGGGTTTGATCGGTCGCTTTGCTCAGCTCGACCGCCGCCAGCAGCGCGCAATATTCGTCAATGATGTTTTCTTCACCATTATCCAGATATTGGCGGTTGTGAGTTTTAAGGTGCCAGTAAGCCGTCTGGGCCGATTCCAGATAGGCGTCGGTATGTTTCACCTCGCCCAGATCCAGTCTGATCACTCCAGCACTGCGTACCAGCCTGGCCGCTGCGGCCAGGGCGGCAATTGCCATGCCGCCGCCCTGACGAAAAGCGGCCTGATAGCTGTCAGCTTTGATGCCCTCCTGAGTTGAATAGCTACAAATCTCCCGTTGCCCGGTGGACTTACTCCACTTATCGAACACTGTCATATAAAAATAACCCTGCGGTGCATGCATCCGCAGTAAAAAATCCGCGCCAAAAAGTGCCTCTTCAATCAGGCGGACGCGGGAAAAATCCGCAAATGCGGGATCACCCTGCAGCGACTCAAAGGCGGTGAGCATATTCCACACCACCATAGGCGTCTGCTGCGGATTGAGGTAATTGGCATAGGACAGGTGACTCAGGTATTTACTGACATCGCCCGAGGCGTCGTACCAGCCGCCATGGGCGTCGACGACTGTGTCCTGGGTGCCAAACAGCGGGACGGCATGATCATGCTGATCGAATTTACCGCCGCAGCGCTGGGATTTGAAATAGTGCAGCACATCACTGAAGGTGCGCTGCATCAGCAAGCCGTCTGCGATCTCAAAGTCAGAAGACTCAAGATCACCGAAGCGGATCCGGTAGCGTCCGGCTTCCTGCCAGGCACTGAAATCGATAGGTGTTGCCGTGCCTGTGTGCCACTGATCTGTGCGCTGGCTTTGAGAGAGCGGCAGTTGCATCACAGCTTGTCGGTCGTTACTGCGGATCAGGGTCGCCTGCATCAGGGATAAAGCGGCCTGATGCTGAACTATGGCAACCTTGTTGCCTGTGCGTTCATAACCGAGATGGTTGATTAACAACTGCATAGCTTTCCTTTCTTTTTTTTGTTGATTTTCGGTTTTTCAGCGATGTTCGCTGCAATTTGTTCTCAAAGTTGTAATCAGTTATCGAACAGGTAGCAGCGGACAAAATGGTTTTCTGCCAGCTGCGTAACTTCCGGCAGGCGCTGACGGCACTGCTCGGTCGCGTGGACACAACGCCCTGCAAACGGACAGCCGACACTGTCTGGTGTCCACAGCGGAATATCCCCTTTGTTACCCGCTAACGGCTCATGGATCGATTTGCTCGGATCCGGCACCGCTGAGACCAATAACTGAGTATAAGGGTGCTGCGGGTGATGGATGATCTCTTCGGTATCTCCCCATTCCACCATGTGGCCGACGTACATCACGGCCAGATCTTCGGCGATATAACGCGCAGTGGCGATATCGTGGGTGATATAAAGCAGCGCCATCTCGCGCTCAAACTTCATTTCTTCCATCAGGTTCAGGACACCGGCCCGGATAGAGACATCCAGCATGGAGGTCGGTTCATCGGCCAGCACCACTTCGGCACCGACCGCGATATTGCGGGCCAGGTTGACGCGCTGACGCTGTCCGCCGGATAACTGGTGCGGGTACTTTTCGGCTGTGGCTTTGGGCGGGATCAGCCCGACTTGCTCCAGCAGCTCATAGACTCTTTCTTCCAGCTCTTTTTTATTGCCCCGGCTGACTTTGTTGTGGATCAGCAGGGGACGGGCCAGGTGGTGGAAGATGGTATGGGTCGGGTTGAGCGATCCGAACGGATCCTGCCAGACCATTTGTACCCCCTGACGGTACTGCATCAGCTCGCTTTTCTTGGTGATGTCCTGAATATCACGGCCGAAATATTCGATAGCCCCCGAAGTGGGCTCGTACATTTTGGCGATCATTTTCGCTGTGGTGGATTTACCGGAACCGGATTCTCCCACCACCGCCAGGCCGCGACTTTTGTACATTTTGAACGACACCTGATTCAGTGCCCGCATCTTGGATTTTTTCAGCGAGTTACTGTTGACCGAAAAGTCTTTGACCAGGTTCTTCCCTTCGATAATGGGTGTTCCGACTGGATTGCTCATTTTGCCTCCGATCCTTCTTGTTATAACTTGTTGTACAGGTGGCAGTTGCTAAAACGGCCGGGTTCCAGTTGGCGAAGCTGTGTGCTTTGCGAGAAGCAGGCGTCGTGCGCCTGGCTGCAGCGCGCCTGGAAACGGCAGCCCTGAGGCACTTCCAGCAGGTTGAGCGGATTACCCGGAATGCCGGTCAGACGGGTTTTCGGCCCGGTCAGCGGCGGAAACGAGCTGCCCAAACCCTGGGTGTAAGGGTGGAACGGGGTTTCCAGAATCTGCTTTGACGGTGCAACTTCGACCAGTTCACCGGAATACATGATGCCGATGCGATCGGAGAACTCGACCATCAGAGACAGGTCATGGGTGATGAACAAAATCGCGAAACCGAATTCTTCTTTCAGGGCATAGATCTTTTGCAGGATCTCGCGCTGTACCACCACATCCAGGGCCGTCGTCGGTTCGTCCATGATGATCAGCTTGGGGTTCAGTGCCAGGGCAATGGCGATCACCAGGCGCTGGCGCATACCGCCGGAAAACTGGTGCGGGTAATCACTCAGTCGGTCCGGGTGGATATCAACGATCTCCAGCAATCCCTGAGCGCGGCGCACGGCCTGCTCCCGGGTCATGTTGGTGTGGCGCATAATCACATCGCAGAACTGCTCTTCCATGGTCAGTACCGGGTTGAGGGCGTTCATCGCACTCTGGAAGACCATAGAAATCTCACTCCAGCGAAAGCTGTTCAGCTTCTGGTCACTGAAGGTCAGTATGTCACCGTGACCGTCGAACAGCACTTCACCGGCAGTAATAAACGCAGGCGGCTTGTGCAGACGCATCAGGGAAAAGGCAACGGTGGATTTACCACAGCCAGACTCACCTGCCAGTCCGAAGACTTCACCTTTACCAATGTCAAAGCTGACATCGTTGACGGCGCGGACATCACCGGCGTCGGTAATATAGTCGACGCACAGGTTGCGAACGGAAATTTGTGGAGTCGTCATTACTTCTCTCCTCCTTGCAGTGCAGGCTTAACGGTCGTCGCGGTGGCACGTTGTGCCTGTTGGTTTTTCTTGGCCATGTTCTGCCAGCGGCGCAAACCTTTGTGCGAACGCAGCTGCGGGTTGGCAATTTCATCCACGGCGAAGTTCAGCATCGCCAGTCCGATGGCAATCAGTGTCAGGGCCACGCAGGGTGCCAGCAGCTCCCACCAGGCGCCAACCAGCATGGAGGAAGAGGTCTGCACGTTGTACAGCATCACGCCCCAGCTGATAGAGTTCGGATCGCCCAGACCGAGGAATGACAGGGTGGCTTCGGTCATGATGGCGAGCATCACAGAGCCGATGAAGCTGGCGCCGATAATTGAAATCAGGTTAGGCAGAATTTCGACAAAGATGATGCGCCAGGAGGATTCCCCCAGTACTTCAGCGGCTTTGACAAACTCTTTCTCACGCAGCGACAGGGTTTGCGCCCGCACCACACGTGCGCCCCATGCCCAGGAGGTCAGGGCGATGACCACAGCAATCGTCAGCGGTCCGGCCTGGCCAATAAAGGCGGCGATGACGAACAAAATGGGCAGCTGAGGCATCACCAGCATGATATTCATCGCCGCAGTCAGGGTGTCGTCAATCCGGCCGCCAAAGTAACCGGCAGACACTCCGATCACCGTTGCCAGGAAACAGACCATCAGACCGGCACCGAAACCGACCGCCAGAGACGTACGGGCGCCGTAAACCAGCTGAGACCAGATATCACGGCCCATACGTGAGGTGCCCAGTACATGGTCTGCTTTTTTTGATAACCGCAGGGTGCGGTTATTATCGGCCAGATTCTGCGCCACCCAGCTGTCCGGGTTGCTCTGCGCCGCCTTGACGATAAAGGCCGGGTACTCGTGCGGATTGCCGGTACGGCGGTCAGGCTCATGCTTAGTGATCAAAGGTGCAAACACAGCAGCCAGGACAAACAGGCTGATAATGATTAAGCCAGCCAGAGCTTTATTGTTGTTGGACAGGAGTTTGATTAAAGCTTTCATGATTATTTGCCTCCCTTACGCAGGCGAGGATCCAGTGCCACAATCAGCAGATCGGCCAGGAAGTTAAAGAACAGCATAAACAGCGTCATGATCAGCAGCTGGCCTTGCAGAACCTGATAGTCACGGGCGTGAATGGCATTGAGCATCACAGTGCCCAGGCCCGGATAGTTAAAGATGATTTCGACAATCAGCTGTCCGCCAATTGCCATTCCCAGCGCCATTGACAGTGCTGTCACGCTCGGCAGCATGGCATTACGGGCGGCATAGTTGAACACCACGCGGTTTTCATTCAGCCCTTTGCCTTTGGCCATGGTGATATAGTCTTCGTTGAGCAGGTTGATCATGTTATTCCGCATGCTGATCAAAAAGCCGCCGATTTGAATGGCTGTGGCACACAGCAGCGGCAGTACCGCGTGGTACAGCACGTCTTTATAGAAAGCCCAGCTGGTCCAGTCAGGCAAAGTACCCGGCGTATAGGCATAGCTGGTCGGGAACCATTTCAGGCCCATGCCGAAGGTAAAGAGCACCAGCATGGCGATAACCACAGGCGGAACGGCCTGGATCACCAGCATCCCGGGAGACACAAAGGCGTCATATTTACTGCCGCGTTTCCAGGCGGCGAAAATACCCAGCACAGAACCGATGCAGAAGGCCATGATGACAGCGGAACCGGCCAGGAACATTGACCAGCCAACCGCTCCGCCCAGTATTTCGGTTACGGTCTGCGGATAAAATTTGATTGAGATACCCAGATCCCAGTTGAGGATACTTTTGATATAGGTGAAATATTGTTGGTACCAGACCTGAGCTTCATCAAAGCCAAGCAGTTTTTTCATCGCTTCGATACGCTCGGCAGTCACCTGAACGGAAGCATTGGCGAACATCATGGTCACCGGATCGCCGGGCATCGCCCGGGGAATTGCGAAGTTCAACGTGGCTGCAAACAGCAAGGCAACCAGGTAGAACGATAAACGACGTAGAAAAAATCCCATAACTCACACCTTTCCCAACCAGTGACTTACGACGCTGGGCTGAACTCTGGACGAAAAACCCCCTGACGCCAGGCGCCATACTTTACACAGTGTGGGGGAAGAGGCGGTGCGCAGAACACGCACCGCAAATTAAGCAATAATTATGATTTTGGTTTCAGGTCAATCACTTGAAGCAAACGCTCTGGCACACCAGCCCAAACCATCGGACGACCGTTCGGGTGCTTCTCGTTCCACCAGCCAGTGAAGCGGCTTGTGTTGTACTGGAACATATCAGCACTGGACATCACAGGAATGGTCACCTGATTCTCGGCAATGATAGCCTGAATCTGATGTGCCATTTCTTTCTGCTTGTTTTTGTCAGCCGTCTTGTAGAAACCGTCCAGCAGCTTGTCTAGCTCGGCATTCTTGAAGAAGTGCATGGCAAAACGCGGGTTTCCTTCGCCCTGCAGGCGGGAGTTATAACCACTGTTCCAGTACAGATGCGGATCCGCACCGTGGAAGTAGTTGGTGTAGGCTACATCGTAAGTCCCTTTGATCATGCCTTCGTTATACACAGCGAAGTCAGGGGTACGTGCGTTGGCCTTGATACCGGCTTCCTGCAGCTGTTCAACCGCCAGTTGCACTGTGTTGTTGAAGTCGGTCCAGCCGTTCGGAGATTGCACATCCAGCTCAATCTTCTTACCGCTTGGCGTTTCAACGAAACCATCGCCATCGATGTCTTTAAAGCCGGCTTTTTTCAGCAGGGCTTTTGAGTTCTCAAGGTTGTAGGTGTTGAAATCTTTGTACTTGTTGTAGACCGCATTGTCAGACCAGGCTTTGAAACCGTCACCCAGACCAGACGCATAGTGGTTTGGAGTGCCGCTGCCATAGAAGGCAATATCGATAATGGTCTGACGGTCAATGGCCATTGAGAACGCGCGGCGGAAGTCTACATTGTTGATAGCTTCATTGTTACCGGCTTTCGGTGACTTGAAGTTCAGCATGAAGGCTTGGGTACCAGACGCCGGATACCAGTATTTGTGGTTCGGGTTAGAGGCCGCGTATGTGCTGTCGATGTCCGGAATGAACGAAGAGGTCCAGTCCAGCTCAGAGGCAATGACTTTGCTCAGCAGTTGGTCATTGTTGGCGATCTGAGGCATGCGGAGACAATCAATGTCCAGATTATCGTTATCCCAGTAGTGCGGGTTGCGGCACTGGATGTACAGCTGAGGAGTGAACGTGTCGATTTCAGTAAACGGACCTGTGCCGACCGGGTTCTCGTTGGCAAAGGTTTCTGGCTCTTTTACCTTGCTCCAGATGTGCTCAGGTACGATAGAAACGAAAGACATTTCATAAGGCACGTTGGAGTTGGCTTCAGTCAGATCGAAAGTGATCTTGTTGCCGTCAACATTTACTGCTTTTACCCACTTGATGATACCGCGCTGGTCGAGCGCCGGGTGCTCTTTCAGCAGCTCATAGGTGAATGCGACATCGTTGGCTGTAAAGGGAGTTCCGTCAGACCATTTCACGCCGTCACGAATCACAAAAGTGACTTGCAGCAGGTCGTCAGACATATAGAAATCTTTCGCCAGACGCATCACCGGCTCGTTACTGTGCATCTGGTTGAAAATCACCAGTTGTTCATAGACGAAATCAGTGGTGGTACGCAGGTTGGTTTGCAGATATGGATTGAAGTTACGTACCAGAGTCGGATAAAAATCGGGCACGATGGTCAGCTCACTGCGCTCAGCACTCATCGCAGGAGAAGCCATGGCTGCGGCAGCCGCAGTCAGGATGGCAAGTGTTACCTTTGTTTTCTTTATGTTGGCAAGCATAGCTGTTCCTTACTCTTTGCTTTGTAGGGTTTACATTTCACTTAGGTTCCCCTCCATCTGTGGTGGGGCTGGTAATCCACTCTGGACCGGTTGAGTAAAGCGACCTGGTTCAGATGGCCTGTGGACACTCAGTGCCCTAAGGAAACGACTTCAGGCGTGAATCGTCAATTACATTGCACGTTAAAAACGTCAAAAACGCCTGGCTTGCTGTCAAAAACGTAAAAATCACCCGCGATTCTACCGAAAAAGGCTAGCCGTCTCACCCTGAAAACGAATTGATAACTATCCTCATGTAAGTGCTTACTATCCTAATATTTCATTTTTATTAATGGTTTATATTTTATCTCCTGAATGAATATCACTGGCTTTGAACGTAAAAGCCCTTATTTTCAAACGGAAATTTTTTGTGAAGATTTTGTTGTGATTGGCATCTCATATCATGAAATTTATCATTAGGTGCCCCTGTTATGACGGGGTTCCGGTGATTTTTCCATCATCACCTGGTGGCTGTTTGCACGTTATGTTGGGGGGAAACCAAGCTTATTTTTCGTTACGAGAATTAACTGGCGGGGGGATTCCGGGGTCAGGACAGTGGCAGGAGCGCGCTCTGAAAAAACGCGCATTCCGTTATGAGTGGGTGAACGGCTAGTGGCGTGGCGTACTGATGGCGACAGGAAATGTCTTTCCATGCCTGCGTGCCGCAGAGTGACACAAACCCGGCTCCAGTCAGACACGGTTATTTGAGCCCGCAGATGGCTGTCATTCACCCACCAGCGGGACCCTGTGGGGCTAGCGGCTCATTGCTCGGGACAAAGCGGATATCAACTCACTGGCTGATCATACGCTGAAGGCGGTTGCGCAGTTCAAGGATTGCCTCCCTGTCCGGGCTTGCTTTGGTACAGCGTTCCAGCACAAAATCCAGCGTGTTGAGAACGGTGCGCCAGCGCGGTGTTTTCGGCAGGGTTTCCAGCTGTAAATATTTATCCAGGGTGCGTGTTTGCAGCGTGCTCCTGTCGAGGTATACGCGCCACAGGCCACTTTCTTCTGCCAGATCAAACTTGGTTTTTCCGGTGGAGGCTTCCCAGAACTGCAGGCAGTCTTTCATCACATCCACCAGCATCTGCCTCAACTGATCGGCTTTATCCGGCTGAGCGTGATCCAGCCGGTCTGCCAGCTGGCTGAACTCGCCGCCCATGTCGCGTAAACGCTGCAGGCTGTGCTTGTCGCCATCTGTCGCGAAACCGGACAGCACATCTACGGCATTTTCCAGTAACGCAATGCGTTGTACTGAGCTGGGCCCCTGGCTGTCAAAGATAAACATCTGGCTGAGCCCGGACTCGGCGGGCAACTGGATAAGATCGGTCGCCAGAGTCTGCTTGCCATCCTGAATCCGATAGCTCAGTTCACCGCTGTAATGGCGGTTCTGTTCAATATCCTCTGGCAGCTGGGTCAGCAGCAGATCCTGAATCGACAAGCGTTCCAGCTGCTCCGGCGCGCGCTGAAAGAGTTGGCCGGCGGCATTATTGGCATAACGGATGCGGCCGTCTTCGCGGGTGCACAATATGGCCTCGCTGGTGGATTCCAGCAGACCCAGCAGGCGGGTCTGGGTATCCAGCAGGGCCAGCTGCACTTGTTCGCGGTGGCGGATTTCCTGCTGCAGCCATTGGTTTTCAGTACGCTGCCTTTCAGTCTGGGCGGCTTGCAGGTGGGCCCGGATCCGGGCGGTCAGCTCGTCTTTATTAAAGGGTTTGCTCAGGTAGTCGTTGGCACCGAATTCGAAGCCTTTTACTCTGTCGCGCACTTGCCCTAATGCAGACAGCATGATGACCGGCAGTTCCGTCAAACTGTAGCGGGTACGCAATTGCTGGCACACTTCATAGCCGCTCATGCCCGGCATCATGACATCAAGCAGCACCAGTGACGGTTGATGCTCTTCCATCAGACGGAGGGCTTGCTGACCGTTTTCCGCGGTGATCACCCGATAGCCGGCAATGCGTAAAAAGCTGGTGACAACCTGCAAGTTAACCGGTTCATCGTCGACCACCAGCAAGAGCTCACCATCAGGATTATCGGGCAAGTCATCAATATTGACCGGATTGATATCCTGGCGAGGAGCCTGGAAATGGCCGTGCTGCGGTGTGCAGAACTGGCTGCGGTTAATGTCCTCTTTGGTGGCCAGCGGCAGGGTGAAGCTGAAGGTCGTCCCTATCATGGGCTGGCTGCTGACATACAGGCTGCCGCCCATCAGCTCAATCAGCTGCCGGCTGATGGACAGTCCCAGTCCGGCTCCTTGACGGTAGTTCGCCGAGCCGGTGTTGGCCTGCACCAGGGGTTCAAAAATGTGTTCAAGCTGTTCGGCGGGTATACCCTGGCCGGTATCGACCACCTGGATGCGGACCTGACTTTCCAGCACAGTGGCGGACAGAATAATTTTACCCTCTGAGGTGTACTTAATGGCGTTGCCCACCAGGTTGTACAGTATCTGTTCCAGACGTTGTTCGTCCGCAATCACCAGAGGTAAATCAGGCTGGATCTGATTGATGATCCGCACCGGCTTGCCATCGAGCAGGTGTGCCGACAGTTCAAGCACTAAACGGTTGGCCGCGGCAAGATCGACTGCATGGGGCTGGATATCGAGATCGCCATAGCGCATTTTGTGGTAGTCGAGCAAATCGTCGACCAGCCTGGTCAGGCGCTGACCACTGCTGATGATCATGTCCAGCTGACGTTGCTGATCCGGCTGGATCGGCCCGTTGGCACCGGCCAGCATGGCTTCGGCAATGCCGACCATACCGTGCAGCGGGGTGCGCAGTTCATGGGAGGTGGTGGCAAGAAATTCGTCTTTGAGCTTGTCTGCGGCCTGCAGCTCGTCGTTCTGTTGCTGGATCACGGCCAGGTTGTGTTCCAGCTCGGTATTCTGCTCGCGGATCAGGGTGATTTTTTCACGAATGGAGCGTTGCATTCGGGCAAAGCTGATCGCCAGACGACCAATTTCATCACGGCGATCGGTCGAGGTGATCTTTTGATCCAGATCGCCGGCTGAGACCTGCTCGGCGGCCCAGGTCAAGCGCAGCAGCGGGGCGGTGATGTAATTGGACAGCCAATGCGCCGTTATGGTCACCAGTATGACTGCCGCCAAAATGGCAAGGAGAAAAAATTCCTCCAGCTGGTGGATACGGGAGAAAGCCTCCTGCTCAGGCAGCTCAACCACCAGGGCCCACTTGTTGCCGAGCACATCAATCGGTGCGTACGCACTCAGCACCGGAATATTGTTGAAGTTCAGTAAGCTGCCGACCCCGGCTTTACCTGCCAGAGCGTGATCTATACCGGCACTGGCCAGCTCTGCCGGTAAGTCACCGTCGTTGGGCAGGCGCAGGTTATGATCCTGGCCGATGAGCAGCGTCTGGACGTACTGATTGGCCTCACTGCTGCTGGACATGACGTCGGCAATAGTGCGGTTGCTCAGTTTAAAGAAAGCGTAACTGTGCAGGTAGCCGTGCTGAATGATAGGGGCGGCGAACCAGGCGGTCGCTTCCCTGTTATCACCATCGGCGGCAAAATCGGTAAAGGCGATAGGCATCTGCTCTGGCTCGCGCTCACCGAGGTCTCTGTGGCTGTTACGGGATTGCCGCTCTCTGAACTGAGCCGTCAGGGTTTTGATATTGCTGTAAGTCTGGCTGAGTGCCGGGTATTGCGCGCTGCCGGCCCCTAAACGGGCTGCAAACAAATCCGGGCTGCGAGAGGTGTACACCACATTACCATCGAGATCCACCAGCAGAAGGTCACTGAAATCAGAGCGTTTCAGATATTCCTCGTAAGCCCAGTGGTAGCGCTTGTAGATCAGGCGATACCTTTCCTGAACGATGAAATCAGGAGAGGTGTTATCCACTTCACTGGATGGTGGCCGGGAGATCAGGGTATGGCTGAAGTACTCGCCGTTACTGGAGCCTTTACTGAGGCGGTTGATGTCTCCTAACTGACGGAAAGCGCCGACTATGCCGTAAAAGCGCCCGCCACTGGCGTTGGCCAGCTCAGAGCGAACAAAGCTCTGTATTTCCGATTCTTTCGCGGTAAAAAAGGCACTGAGCTGTTGGCGTTTGTTGTCGCGCAATGAAGCCAGGTGGCTGGTACTCTGTTCCGCCAGATCCCGGGTGTGTGAATGCAGGAAAAACAAAGAAGACAGGGTGAGCGGGATCAGGCTCAGCAGCAGGAAAGCCAGCATCAGAGTATGCTGGAGACGTTTAAAACGGGTGGTATTTTGCATGTCCGGCTGACCTTTGATCTGTTGATACAAATCTGTCTGTGATGCTATCAAAAGCGCTCACTGGCATTTTTGCCAAAACGAAACCCGCCGTTGTGACGGTGAACAGGCTGTTTACGCGGGCTTTTGCAGCTGAATAACCGTTTATACTGAGTTTTTTTACACAATCAAGGAAGTCATGGATGAAGCGTGTGCTACGACACAATTTTGACGGAACTGACGGGTTTTAGCGGCAAAGGCAAGGCGTTTATTGCCTGCCATCAGCAAAGACGGCAGGCAAAGTGGCTTATTTTTTCGCGTGATAAATGGAGAATTTATTGTTTTTGGCGCGAATCTCATAGCCGCCCAGGCAACGTTCCAGCAAAGGCGGATATTGGAGAAAATTATTGGCCACTATCACCAGCTCCCCGTTGGCTGTGAGGTGAGCCGGAGACTGCTCGATAAACTGCTCAGTAGCGGCATAGAAGGTTTTCAAACCGGCATGGAAGGGCGGATTGCTGATGAGAAAGTCGTATTGCTCCGGCAGCGAATGATAGACATCGGTGGCAATAAATCCCCCTTCCAGGTGGTTAACGCGGAAGGTCTCTCTGGCAGAGGCAATGGCCAGGGCGCTGATATCTGCCAGATCCAGTGTGATGTCCGGAAAACGGGTTTTCATCACCGCACCTATGACGCCGGCGCCGCAGCCAAAATCCAGCACGCGTCCGGACAGATCCGGCAGGTTGTCAACCAGAAGGCGGGAGCCCTGATCAAACTCGCCCAGGCTGAACACCCCCGGCAGTGAGCGGATAGTCAGCGTCTGCTCACCGATAGTCAGGGTGTAATTGCGGAACCAGTCATCAAGCTTGAATTCGGGTGCCTGATGCTGACAGCGCCCCCAGTAAAAGCTGCAGCGACGAGCCGTGTCATATTTGTTGAGCGGGCCGTACG
Organism: Photobacterium halotolerans DSM 18316; assembly: GCF_000425165.1. Taxonomy (GTDB): domain Bacteria; phylum Pseudomonadota; class Gammaproteobacteria; order Enterobacterales; family Vibrionaceae; genus Photobacterium; species Photobacterium halotolerans. Next base: position 560,086 of record NZ_KE384320.1, on the reverse strand, counting down.
GGGCAAACATTTTCTCGGCACTGCGCACACCACTGCGGTTTTCACCCACAATGCAGATTTCGGTTTCCGGTCCGCAATGCGCCAGCAGCATCGCCAGCAGGTAGTCGGCTTCGGCTTTGGCTTTCGGCCAGTAGAGCAGGATCATGTCGACACCCTGCACATCGCTGGCTGACAATTCCGCGCCAAAATGGCTGCTGATCTTGCCGGAACGGCTCAGGCTGAGATGCTGGCCGTAGTGGGTAGTGAAGACCTGAACACTGCTGGCGACGGCCGCCAGTTCTATCGGATAGAGGTCGTCCAGTTCTCCGGCTACCAGCACATGGCGATCGGTAAAAAAGTCGAGTTGACGGGCAACTACCTGGCTGGCAGCACTGTAGGTCGATGCATTGGAAGACATGAGAGCCTCTGTGGTGATTCTGATTCCGGGCGCGAATTGTTCCACAATTCCGGCCGTATGGAAAGGCAGCCGTTTGTTTGGCTGCCCGGCGTGGATCAGTGGGTGTCCTGATGGTCGAGAAAGTCTTTGAATTCGACTTCATAGAGTTTAAACAAGACTAAGGTGACTGCGAAAATGATCGGCCCGTAAATCAGGCCAATCAGACCAAACAGATGCAAGCCCCCCAGAATAGAGAAGAAGATCAGCAAGGTATTCATGCCTGAGTTGCCCTGCATCAGCAGCGGACGAAGGAAGTTGTCGATAGAGCCGACCACAATAATCCCCCAGGCGATCAGAAACACAGCCCACTGCCATTGATCGACAAGCAGCAGGTACAAAGAAGCCGGTAGCCAGATCAGTGCCGTACCGAACACAGGAATAAAAGAAGCAAACGCCATCATCGATCCCCAGAACAGTCCCGGGAAACCGGCTAACCACATCGCAAAGCCGCCGGCGATACCTTGTGCCAGCGCTGTCAGAAACGATCCCATGACGGCGGATTTCGCCACCTGTTCGACTTCCGTCAGTAAGGCATCTTCCTGACTGCGGGTTAAGGGCAGCACATGGCGCAGGGTGGCCACGATTTTGTCGTGGTCACGTAACAGAAAGAAGAGCACAAACAACATCAGCAGAAAGCTGAGCACAAAGTTAGTGGCATCGCCCAGCAATTTGGCACTGATATTAAGCAGTTGCGTTCCCAGCTTAGAGGCAGCAGAAGCCAGCTTCTGCACGATTGACTGTACGTCCAGGCTTTCAAAAGGAGACCATTTATTAATGGTATGCAGCACAGTTTGGGCATAAGGGTGCGACAGCACTTCCTTGGGACCGCCCGCTGTCAGCCAGGCGTAGCTGTCTTTGGAAAAGGCGGAGCCTTGCTGAACAATGGAGGCGAAGACGACCAGCACAGGGATCACCAGGATAAAGGTCAGTATAGTGCAGGATAAAATGGCAGAGCGGTTTGGCCGGCCAAAGCGTTTTTCAATTCTGGCATGCAGCGGATAGAACAGCAGGGAAATGATAAAGGCCATCACGATCGGGCCGAGGTATGGCTCAATCAAGCGGTAACTGGCATAGGTGGCCACTGCCAGCGCAGCCATGAGCATCCAGTGTCTTGACTGGGCTTGAAAAGGTTTTGGCACGGGATTGTCCTTCAGCAGTTTGCAATCTGTTTATCATTGCATCCGGTTGAGGCGCTGGCAATGCCATCAGTGAGTATTTCTGTGATATTACAGTGACATCTGTCCGGAACAAAAGGATGGCCATTCTGTAATAACGGGCAGGGCAAACAAAAGGGCAGGATGTCTCCTGCCCTTGCAAAATCAGATTAAGATGCGCGCCTTACTGGGCTTCTTGTGCCAGGGTTGCAAAAGCGTATTCTGCCGCTTCCAGCGTGGCGTCGATTTCTTTCTCGCCGTGTGCCAGCGAGGTAAAGCAGGCTTCGAATGCCGAAGGTGCCAGGTACACGCCCTTTTGCAGCATCAGATTGAAGAAACGCTTGAATCGCTCTACATCACAGCGGGCAACATCCTGGTAGCTGTGCACATTTTGCTGATCGGTAAAGAAGAAACCGAACATAGCACCGACCTGATTAGTCACCAGCGGGATGCCGTATTTGTCGGCCAGCGCCTGAAAACCTTCGGCCAGGCGCTGGGTGGTTTGCGCCAGACGTCTCTCATTGCCTTCCTGAGTCAGTACCGTCAGGCAGGCATAACCGGCAGCCATGGCAACCGGGTTACCCGACAGCGTACCGGCCTGATACACAGGGCCGGTCGGTGCAATATACTGCATGACCTCGCGGCGGCCGCCGAATGCGCCGACAGGCATACCGCCGCCAATGATTTTGCCCAGAGTCGTCAGATCCGGTTTGACGTCGTAGTAAGCCTGAGCACCGCCGTGAGCCACACGGAAACCTGTCATCACTTCGTCCAGGATCAGCAGGGCACCGAATTCGTCACAGATCTCACGCAGCCCTTGCAGGAAGCCCGGTACAGGGGGAATACAGTTCATGTTGCCAGCCACAGGTTCCACTATGATGCAGGCAATTTGCTCCGGATGTTCAGCAAAGGCTTCACGCACTGATTCCAGGCTGTTGAAGGTACAGGTCAGGGTATGTTTGGCAAAATCTGCCGGCACACCCGGTGAGCTTGGCTGGCCTAAGGTCAGGGCACCGGAACCGGCTTTGACCAGCAGGCAGTCAGCGTGGCCATGGTAACAGCCTTCGAATTTGATGATTTTGTCGCGGCCGGTGAAACCACGGGCCAGACGAATCGCGCTCATGGTAGCTTCGGTGCCAGAGCTGACCATACGTACCATTTCCATGGACGGCACCAGTTTGGACACCAGCTCTGCCATGGTGATTTCCATCTCGGTCGGTGCACCGAAGCTCAGCCCCTGACGGGCGGCATCGATCACGGCATCACGGATGGCAACATGGTTGTGGCCAAGGATCATCGGTCCCCAGGAGCCGACATAGTCGATGTAAGCTCTGCCATCGGCATCAAAAATATAGGCACCGTCGGCACGCTCAATAAACAGCGGATCGCCGCCCACGCCAGCAAATGCGCGGACCGGAGAGTTGACCCCGCCAGGAATGGTGTGTTGTGCTTTGGCAAATAATTCAGCCGATTTGCTCATGGTTATTTCCTGTAATCCTTTGGTGATAAGGGCGCTATTGTACGTAAATGCGAATTCAATGGCGAGAGGGCATTTTTATTGAGCCGCCCACTTATACGACGCGTTTGTGGTCAATACTTGAACGCAGCAGTCAGGTATTAGATAATCGTCGTAAAGGTCAGTTGACCAACATGAAGATGAATTGAGAGGTTGCTAATGAGCGATGCCAGTTTCCCGCTGAACTTTTCGGATGTTGCAGCGAATAAGGTGAAAGCGCTGATAGCGGAAGAGGAAAACCCTGAGCTGAAATTGCGTGTGTATATCACAGGTGGTGGCTGCAGTGGCTTCCAGTATGGTTTCACCTTTGACGAAAAAGTGAATGACGGCGACACCACCATAGAGAACAGCGGCGTCACCCTGGTGGTTGACCCTATGAGTCTGCAGTATCTCATTGGCGGTACGGTTGATTATACCGAAGGACTGGAAGGTTCCCGTTTCTTTGTGAGCAACCCGAATGCCACCACCACTTGTGGCTGCGGTGCCTCCTTCAGCGTGTAAAGAGCCGTTATATGCGATGCAAAAAAAAAAAGCCGTCACTCGGGGTGACGGCTTTTTTATGTGCCATTTTTAGCTGAACATCAGCTTCTGGACGGCATTAAGCTGGCATTGCTATTGGTGGCCAGCAACTGGCGCAGCTGAGTGAGCTGCGCCAAACGTTCACTGGCCTGCTGCTTGAAGGCGGCTTTGTCTTTACCTTTCAGCGAGTCTGACTGAGGCAGAGACACAGTTCTGGGGTTCTTGTGTACACCGTTGACCAGAAATTCATAGTGCAGGTGCGCCCCCGTAACCCGGCCGCTGCTGCCCAGTTTACCTATCGTTTGCCCCTGTTTAACCCGCTGGCCGGTTTTCACCAGGCGTTTGCTCAGGTGCAGGTATTTGGTGACATAGGTGGAACTGTGGCGGATAAAGACGTAATTACCGTTGAACTGGTTGTAGGCCGATTTCATCACCACACCGTCACCGGCCGACCAGATAGGTGTTCCCACCGGGGCCACGTAATCGGTGCCGCGGTGCGCTTTCACCTGGCCGGTCACCGGGTGCAGACGGCGGGGGTTAAAGTTGGAGCTGACGTAGCGGAAGTTCACCGGTGAGCGCAGGAAGGCTTTTTGCATCGCCCGGCCATCCGGATCGTAATATTTGCCATCCTGGCTGTTTCGGACCGCAGTGAAGGTCTGACCCAGGTTGGAGAAGGTGGCAGCAAGAATGTTGCCGCGGCCTATGGGTTCGCCTTCGACATAGCGTTCTTCAAACAAAACAGAAAAAGTATCGCCTTCGCGGATATCCAGAGCAAAGTCGATATCCCAGCCAAAAATACCGGCAATTTCCATGATCTGGTTCGGCGTCAGACCGGCATCCGCCGCGGCGTTCCAGAAGCTGGAGGTGATCACTGCCTGGGCAAAATTGAGCTGAGTATCGACCTTCTTCACTTCGGTTCTGGAGTGGAAGGTGTCGCCTTTGCGGGTGATATAGAGGGTTTCTGTGGCATTGATCGGCTGAATGAGCTGAATCAGATCTTTGTTGTCATCAAGCCCGAAGCGTAGCTTGTCGCCGGGACGCAATGTGATCAGGGATTGGGTACCCTCATCGGCATTGATCAGGCGATAGAGTGTGGCTGGGCTGAGGCCGACTTTATCAAATACCAGCGCCAGGCTTTCACCCGGTTTGATCACATGCTCTGTCCAGGTCAGCGGAGGCGGTAACAAGGGTGGAGCGACGCCGGTTGCCTGCAACTGAGGCCCGTCGACCTTGATGTCGAGCGGATAGAGTTTGCCGATTTCAAACTTTTGCTCAGGCTTCTCCATCTCCTCTGCGCCCGGCAGCAGGATCAGCAGTACAGTCACCGCACTGATAATGGTGATGAGAATCTGATGTATCCTTGGCAAACGGGAAAATTTTGATATTAGCATTTGATAATTATTTTGATGTTTTTTGCGCATAAGAGAAAAATAAGACAAGGCTAAGTCTAACTGGTTTCAAAAAACATCGCTATTCAAGTAATATTGCCCTTTATCATATTTATGCCAATTTTGTGGGAGTGAACAGGAATGGCCAGCATTGAGCATGCGTTAGCGGAAATTAAGCGCGGGGTCGACGAACTGATCCCGGAAGAAGAGTTGATTGCCAAACTGAAGGAAAATCGTCCTCTGCGAATTAAACTGGGGGCGGATCCGACAGCGCCGGACATTCATCTGGGCCACACTGTCATCCTCAATAAACTGCGTACCTTCCAGGAGCTGGGCCACGAGGTCACTTTCCTGATTGGCGATTTCACCGGAATGGTGGGTGATCCTACCGGTAAGAACACCACGCGTCCTCCCCTGACCCGCGAAGATGTACTGCGCAATGCCGAAACCTATAAAGAGCAGGTATTCAAGATCCTCGACCCGGCCAAAACGAAGATTGAGTTCAACTCCTCCTGGCTGTCGGAGCTGGGTGCTGAAGGCATGATCCGCCTGGCGGCCAGCCAGACGGTTGCCCGCATGCTGGAACGTGACGACTTCAAAAAGCGCTATAACGAAGGCCGTCCGATTGCCATTCATGAATTCATGTACCCCTTGCTGCAGGGCTACGACTCGGTGGCAATGAACACCGATGTTGAGCTGGGCGGAACGGATCAGAAGTTCAACCTGCTGATGGGCCGTGAGCTGCAAAAAGCGGAAGGTCAGAAGCCGCAGGTAGTGCTGACCATGCCACTGCTGGTGGGTCTGGACGGCGTGAAGAAGATGTCCAAATCGGCCCATAACTACATTGGTGTGGCTGAAGCCCCGACCGAAATGTTCGGTAAGATCATGTCGATTTCTGATGATCTGATGTGGAACTACTATGAACTGCTGTCCTTCCGTCCGCTGGAAGAGATTGAGCAGCTCAAGCAGGAAATTGCCGATGGCCGTAATCCGCGCGATGTGAAAATTCTGCTGGCGAAGGAGATCATTGCCCGCTTCCACTCTGAAGCGGACGCTGATGCCGCCGAGCAGGATTTCATCAACCGTTTCCAGAAAGGGGCGATGCCGGATGAAATGCCTGAGTTCGAATTTGCAGCCGGTGTGGCAATCGCCAACCTGCTGAAAGATGCCGATCTGGTCAATTCAACCTCTGACGCACTGCGGATGATCCGCCAGGGCGCGGTGAAAATCAACGGTGAAAAAGTGGACGATAGCAAGCTTGAGCTAAGTGCAGGTACGGCTGTGTATCAGGTCGGTAAGCGCAAGTTTGCCCGTATTACCCTGAAATAACAGCGTGTCATAGCATGAGAGAAGGCGCCATTACGGCGCCTTTTTTGTCTCTTCAGGCCAGAGACGGCACAGGCGCGCCGGTCACTACCGGCTGGGGGTGCAGGAGTGCCGCCACCCGCTGGCCCAGATGGGCCGCGGTTTTCAGGTCGGCGTCACTGAGCTGCCCGGTCGGGGTGTGACCACTGGCACCCAACTGGCGGCCCATCGGATTGATGCTTTTGTCGTCATAGCCATTGGGCATATCCATACCGACCCACAACATGCCATGCTGCATCGCCAGCACGAAGAGGTAGTTCAGGGTACTGTCCTGCTCGCCGCCCAGACTGCCGCCGACGGTAAACCCGGCGGCCAGCTTGTTGCGCCAGCCTTGCCCGCTCCAGCTGTCGCTGCTGGCATCGGCAAATGCTTTGAACTGAGCGGCGGGGCCGCCCATATAGGTCGGGCTGCCGAAGAAAATGGCATCGGCCTGCTGCAGGCTGGCAAACAGATCCGGATCGCTGAAGCGGCCGTTCTGAATATCTTCACCGGTAATGCGGTAGCGCATCACCTGAATGCCGGGCTGGGTTTTGGCACCCTGCGCGATCGCCTCGGCCATGAGATGGGTTGCGCCAGAGCCGGAATAGTAAACCAGTGCAATTGTTTTCATTCGGTGTTCCTTCATTGTTCTTGGTGGGCGGCCAAGCGCATTTGAATGGCCGCCAGATATTCGTTGAACTGAAAAGTCTGATACAGGCGGCTGCAGCTGTAGGTCAGTTTGATACTGTGATCGTCCGACAGGGTGGCGACTTTGCTGAACCAGCCCACCCAGTCCGGCACAATGTCGCTTGGCTGCGACTGGCCCGGGAACGGACGATCCCGCGCGGAGCAGAAAGCCGCGATATACGCCTGCCAGTAGCAGGCCAGTGCCAGCCGGCGATCCGGCAGGAAAGGCATGAGCTGCAGCAAGGCATCAAACCCGGTGACCCCGTGCAGCAGGGTAAAGTCCCCGCTTGCCAGATAAGCGCGAATAGTGAGGCGGGCAATATCCGATTCGGTGAGATCATCAGGCACAGCAGCGATGGACGGATAGGCTGCGTGATGAACCACTTCATTAACGCGATCAACAATGATGCCGGGCTGAAACACATAGTCTCTGAAAGCCTCGCATGCCTGCTCGAGTTGAGTCTCAGCCTGATACTGATCGGTGAAGTGCAGTTCACCTAAAGCCTGATATTCACTGGCCCAGTAGGCAAGTGAAAGGGCAATTTCATCGTGATTGTCAGCTTCCAGCGCGTAACTGAGGCGAATCAAGCCGTGAAAGGCGCTGGCAGCAAGGCCGGGCAGCAGGACAGGGAGCCATTCGCGCAGTACCGTATCTGTGTCCTGAAGAGCGATCTGCTGACGAAACTGCTGGTGAAAGGCCGGAAAACTGTCGCGATCCGCCAGTGCTGGTGTTGCGTGCCGGGGTGGGATCGTCTGACGGATCGGCCGTAAATTCGGCGTATATGCCTGATAAAAATGCTGCAGTTGTAGCGGGCTGGCACCGCAACGTGCCAGAGCGACCAATGCCATGGGTAAATGATTCGACAGCTCAGGTCCGTAGATGGGGTCAAATTGCAATCCCTTGTCAATCAAAGCCAGACATTCGGCGTGAATGGGCGCATGCATTGTCAGATCTCCTGTCCTGAGGGGTTATAGGGAATAATCATTGCGCAGTAATGGATCGTCACTCAGATACTGGGTGAATTCCCATTCAATACCGTCCCTGTCATAAAAGTAGATCCGCTGGCGCCAGGGGTGAGTGGTTTCCAGCTCATTTTCCCGGTATCCCGCGCTGAGCAGCCGCTCACGGACCTGCACAACATCATCAACTACCAGACCGATATGGTTGATCCCCAGATCCCGGTAGGGCGTGCGATCGATCTGATCGCGATCCACCACTTGCTGCAGGGCCAGATACGTGTCGTCTGTGCCAATATGACACCAGCGATGCGTGGGCTGTTGTCCCAGATGACGAACGGTAAATTCCGGGATCGCGGTTTGCAAAAAGCGGATCGTGTTGTCCAGATCACGGACTGTGACATTGGCGTGTTCAACGTAGGGCACCATATGACCTCCTGTCGGATGTTGTGTTTTTGTTAGTAAGGTATTTTGTTTACATATTAGTTTGAAATCCAATTAAGTAAAGTTTTTTGTTTACTTACATCGACGGAAACTTTCGTCCGACTGTGTTTGGGTATAGCATCAAAGTAAGCACATTCAGGAGAAGTTCATGCAGGAGCTGGTGCAGGAATTGTCGCCACTGATCGAGCAATACGGTTACATAGTGCTGGCGCTGGCGATTGCCATTGAAGGACTGGGGGTACCGGCTCCCGGCCAGTCCCTGCTGATTGTGGCCAGTTATCTTGCCGCGAGCGGTGCGCTTTCTTTGCCGTCGGTCTTGCTGGTGGCAGGAGCGGCCAGCTGGCTGGGAAACACGGCAGGCTATGTGCTGGGATCTATGCTGGCCCGGTTTGTTGAGCGGCGAGGATGGACAAAGCCGGCATCTTTAATCAAAGTGCATGCTTTTATTGATAAATATGGCGTGATTGGCTTGATCCTGAGCCGTTTTCTGGAAGGGATGAAACAAGTCATCTGTTTAGGCTGCGGCCTGGCACAGATGCCCTGGCCCCTTTTTCTGACAGGCAACACTCTGGCGGTGGGGATCTGGCTGCTGGTGTTCGGTTATGGCCCGGCCTATTTTTATGACGAGATCGGGCAGGCTGGATTGTTTTTCCAGCGTCATCAGTATGCTTTGTGGGTACTGGCGGTGATTGCAGGGCTGGCGTTGCTGCTGAAATTATTTCGCAAGCGCCGCCCGACAAGTTAATTTTACTGACTGCTTCGCAGTGAGAAGGTTGGCAGCGACAGGTGCCAGCGAATGGCCGCCAGCCGGATAGACAGGGTCGTGGCAATACCACACAGACTGGCGGCTGCTGTTTCCAGCCCAAAGTGCAGCCCTACTGTGTGGACTATACCGCCCAGAATACAGGCGGTGGCATACACTTCGGTTCTTAATACCATGGGGACTTCACGGGCCAGTACGTCACGGATCACCCCGCCGCCACAGCCGGTGATCACGCCCATGATCACGGCCACCATAGGGGAAGCGCCAAAACGCAGCGCTTTTTCGACACCGATGGCGACGAAGACCGCCAGACCAATGGCATCGGCCACCGGCAGGAAATACCAGGGCATTTTACGCGGGTTCTGGATCGCCAGCATCGCCAGCAGGCAGGTTGCAAAAATCACCCACAGGTAATTGGTGTCGGTGATCCAGAACACAGGTGTCGCGCCCAGGGCCATATCGCGGATAGTGCCGCCGCCGATGGCAGTGACACAGGCCAGCACCACAACACCGAAGGGGTCCATCCTTAACCGTCCGGCAAGTAAAATACCTGAGATGGCAAAAACAGCGGTGCCAAACATATCAAGAGAGTAAATCAGCATAGGATTCCTGCACACAACCAGTGATTAAAAACCGCGCCACCCTGATCAAGATGTCGCGGTAAAAAGCGGCTGAGATTGTACGGCGAAATGTAACGCGCACAACCGATAACTTTGTCTTTGTGAGCTTATTCACATCCTATTGCGGGTGAGATTCGCGCACTTCATCCAGTTGCTTACAAATTTCCTGGGCGGCCAGCAATGCTCTGGGGGTAGGCCGGTTGAGCCAGTCCGCCTGAGTCTGATACAGATGCTGATCCCGAACCGCAGATAACTGTTCGCGCCAGGGCAGCCAGAGATTGAAGGCGTTGGCATCGGGGCCTGCACTGCCGTGGGTGGTGAAAATGGCTTCCGGGCGGCGGATTATCACTTGCTCTTTCGACACCTGCGGGTACGCCACTGGACTGTCGGCGAAGATATTTTCGCCGCCGCAGAGCGCAAACACCTGGCTGGGCCAGTTATCGCCGGACATGCTCATGAGCGGCGAGATGCCCAGCTGGTAAAAATAGCGTACCGGCTTTTTATGCCCGTATTGCTGATTCAGCTGCGCCATGGTCTGACGGAAATCCGAGGCAGCCTGATTGGCTGTGGTTGGATCATCGGCAAAAGTGCCGAGCGTTTCCAGGCTGTCGGCAATCGCATCAAGTGTCGCAGGATGGGAGTAAAAGATCCGGATGCCCAGCTGTTCCAGTTTTGCCATTTCTCTGGGCGGATTGCCGCCTTGCCAGGCCAGCACCAGATCTGGCTTCAAGGCCAGAATGCGTTCCAGCTTGATACCCCGGTAATTCGCGACCCGCTCCAGCGCCAGAGCTTGCGGCGGGTAGTCGCTGTAATCACTGGCGGCGATAAGCTTGCTGCCCAGTCCCGCGGCATAGGCCAGCTCAGTGGTGTGCGGCGCAAGACTGATAATACGCTGAGGTTTGCTGTCAGTGGCCTGGGCTTTTTTGGTCTGCGCGTCTTCAGTCTGTGCTGCTTTGCCATCTACTGTCGTGACAACCAATGTCAAAGGCATCAGCAGGGTAATAACCAAGGGTCTGAACAGATTCACAACAGACTTCCCATCAGAAACATACACACACTTTGCAGCGCCACCCAGGCCCATAACCGCTGTTGCAGCAGACGATCTATTTGCGATAAATGCAGGGCGGCAGGGGCGATGCGGCCACCGAGTCGCGGGCGTTCCAGCTTGCTGCTATCGTAGATAGCCGGGCCCCCTAGGGCCAGCTGCAGCTTATGGCCGGTGGCGGTGAGCAGCCAGCCCGGTCCGGGCAATTGCCAGTTTTCACCTTGTTCACGCAAGCCGCGAAAAGCGTCACGGCTGTTCTTGCCGACGCTGATAGCCACGGCGAGCAGACGCAGGGGGACAATATCCAGTGTGGCCAGAATACGTACTGCAGGCAGGCCAAAATACTGATATTGCTTGCGGCTGGGAGACCAGCAACGGGCCAGACTGACGGCCAGGCGGTACAGAATGGCACCAAAACCGCCTGCCACCGCGTACCAGAACAGCACGGCAGCAACCTGGCGGCCATAACTGAGCAACTGGGTTTCGGCGCAGGCTTTGCCCAGGCCAAGCAGTGACAGAGTGTCAGTGTTTCGGTTGAGGGCGACAGAGAGCTGTGCTTTGCAGCTGGCCTTATCTTCCCGGCTGTAGGCCTGAATGAAATGCTGGCTGAAGCGGCGGCTGTCACGCCAGCCAAGCGCGATCCACAGCAGCACCAGATGAAACAGGCTGTCTATCCACACCAGCTGATAGAAGGCAATCAATAGGATCAGAATGGTCATCCACATCAGTGACCAGGCCAGGGCACCGGATAATATCCGCTGGCGCGGTGTATCTGTGGCTTTGTTCACCCGGGCCGCCAGCTGAATGGCAATCTGTTGCCAGATCAGCAAAGGATGGATACTGGCCGGAATGGGCAGCAGCCAGTGTAATGCCAGCGCTCCCCACATCGCCAGCAGGGTTGGATGTTGACTGAGGAGCACAAGCAAATCGTCCATCAGCGGTTAAGCAGCTCCGCCATTTTAACCACCATGGCGGAAGAGCTTTTCGCCGCCAGCGGCAGGAACTCTTCGAAACTCATCGGTGATTCTTTATCGGCCACGTCTGAGATAGCACGTACCACCACAAAAGGTACCTTGAACTGATGGCAGGCCTGGGCAATTGCCGCGGCTTCCATTTCAACCGCGACCACCTGAGGGAAATGGGTGCGGATGCGTTGCTGTTGTTCAGCGCTGCACACGAAGGCATCACCGGTACAAATCAAACCGCGGACCGCATGGGTGGTGTCATCAAGCTGAGTCAGCGCCTGCTCGGCGATCTGCATCAGTTTATCGTCCGACAGGAAAGCGGCAGGTTGCTGCGCCATCTGGCCCATCTGGTAACCAAAGGCGGTGACATCGGCATCGTGATAGCGCACTTCGGTAGAGATAACCACATCACCGACATTCAGGCTGCTGTCAAATCCACCGGCTGAACCTGTATTGACGACCAGGTCCGGTTCGAAAATTTCCAGTAAAATGGCAGTTCCCACGGCGGCCGCGACTTTACCGATACCGGATTGAAGTAAGACTACTTCTGCACCATTGAGGGTGCCGGTATAAAAGGTGCAGCCGCCTTTTTGCAGGGTGGTACAGTTGTCGAGCTGGTTTTTCAGGATCACGACTTCCTGTTCCATTGCCCCAATAATGCCGATTTTCATTGATGTTATCTCTTTCTTAAAGTGAACCTTACTGTGATTGGTTGCGATTGTAACAATGCCAGACAGCGTGGGAAAGCCTAAACAAAAGGCGACAGAAGCAAAGGAGAGCTGAAAGAAAAAAGCGAGCGGGGGAGAGCCGCTCGCTTGGCCAGGCCTGCTGGTTTTATTCATCAACAGACCGTTTGGCGTAACAGACCTGACTGGCCGGGATCACACACCGAGGAAGTCCAGGATACCATCGGCGGCGCGACGGCCTTCATCGATGGCGGTGACCACCAGATCCGAGCCGCGTACCGCGTCACCGCCGGCAAAGATTTTGCTGTTGGTGGTCTGGAAGGCGTGATCGCCGCTGGTTTGAATGCGGCCCCACTGATCCAGTGCGACATCAAAGGTGTCCAGCCAGGGCATGGCATGGGGCTGGAAACCAAAGGCCATGATCACTGCATCGGCTTCCAGCACATGCTCGCTGCCCGCGACAGGTTCAGGACGGCGGCGACCGGCTTCATCGGGCTCGCCCAGCGCGGTTTGCACCACTTTCACCCCGGTGACCTGGCCGTTGCCGTTGACGACCACACCCAAAGGCTGAAGGTTGAACATGAAGTTCACCCCTTCCTCGCGGGCATTTTTCACCTCACGGCGTGAACCCGGCATGTTGGCTTCATCACGGCGATAGGCACAGATAACATCGCTGGCCTGCTGACGGATAGAGGTACGGACGCAGTCCATCGCGGTGTCACCGCCGCCCAGCACCACTACACGTTTACCTGCCATGTCGATATACTCAGGGGCATTGTCTTCCAGATTCATCACCTTGTAAGTGTTGGAAATCAGGAAAGGCAGCGCATCGTAGACGCCTTCGGCATCTTCATTTTCCAGCCCGGCGCGCATGTTCTTATAGGTCCCGACGCCGAGGAAAACCGCGTCATACTCGTCGATCAGATCCTGAAGCTGGACATCCGTACCGACTTCAGTATTGAGGCGGAACTCAACCCCCATTTCGGTAAAGATCCGGCGACGGTTGATCATCACCTCTTTTTCCAGTTTGAACGACGGGATACCGAAGGTCAGCAGGCCGCCAATTTCCGGGTAACGGTCAAATACCACAGGTTTAACGCCGTTACGGACCAGAATGTCGGCGCAGGACAGGCCGGCAGGGCCGGCACCGATAATGGCGACTTTCTTGTCAGTCCATTCAACGCCGGACATGTCCGGTTTCCAGCCCATTTCAAAGGCTTTGTCGGTGATGTATTTCTCAACATTACCGATAGTCACTGCCCCGAAATCATCATTGAGCGTACAGGAGCCTTCACACAGCCGGTCCTGAGGACACACCCGGCCACAGACTTCCGGCAGGGTGTTGGTCTGGTGAGCGAGATCAGCCGCTTCGAGAATCCGGCCTTCATTGGCCAGGCTCAGCCATTGCGGGATGTAGTTGTGTACCGGACACTTCCATTCACAATAGGGGTTGCCGCAGTCCAGGCAGCGGTCAGCCTGAGCGCTGGCCTGCTGCTGAGTAAAAGGTTCGTAGATTTCGACGAACTCAATTTTACGGACTTCAATCGGCTTCTTCGGCGGATCGACACGTTCAACATCGATAAATTGGTAAATGTTCTGGCTCATTGGATTCCCTCCCTTATTGTGCCTGAACGCGGAGTTCAGCAGCTGAACGGCTTTGGTGACCCAGCAGAGTGTTCACGTCTGCCGACTTCGGTTTAGCCAGGAAGAATTTCGGGATCCACTGATCAAAGTTGGCCAGAATTTCCTGTGCACGGCTTGAGCCGGTTTCTTCCAGATGGCGGTCGATCAGACCGCGCAGGTGTTCCTGATGAATCGTTAGCTCCTGCAATGGCAGCGCCTCGATCAATTCAGGGTTCACCCGGCCGGCGAAATCGCCGACTTCATCCAGAATGTAGGCAAAGCCGCCTGTCATACCTGCGCCAAAGTTGACGCCTGTGTGGCCAAGAATCGCCACGATGCCGCCTGTCATGTACTCACAGGCATTGTCACCGGCGCCTTCGACCACGGCAATAGTGCCTGAGTTACGAACCGCAAAGCGCTCACCGGCACAACCGGCGGCAAACAGCTTGCCGCCAGTGGCGCCGTACAGGCAGGTGTTACCTATGATGGTGGATTCATGCGATTTGAACGCTGATCCGACAGGTGGCCGGATCGTAATCACACCGCCTGTCATGCCTTTGCCGACATAGTCGTTGGCATCACCGGTCAGGTACAGGTTCAGGCCACCGGCATTCCATACGCCGAATGACTGTCCTGCCGTACCCGACAGGTGCACATTAATGGGGTTAGCCGCCATGCCCTGATTGCCGTAGCGCAGCGCAATTTCACCCGACAGGCGGGCACCGAAGGAGCGGTCTGTGTTGCGGATATCCAGATAAATATCGGCGCCACTCTGTGCTTCCACGGCTGGCAGTGCTTCGTCGACCAGTTTCTGGTTCAGTACACCGGTATCGAACGGTGTGTTCGGCTCACTGCAGTACAGGGTTTTGCCTTCAGCGGGCGTTGGCGCATGCAGCAGACCACTGAGGTCCAGCTTGTTTTGCTTGGCCGTAAAGCCGTTGACCATTTCCAGCAGATCGGTGCGTCCGATCAGGTCGGTCAGCTTCTCAACGCCCAGTTTAGCCAGCAGGGTGCGCACTTCTTCACCCAGGCCGACAAAGTAGTTCATTACCTGCTCAGGCAAGCCTTTGAAGAAGTCGCGGCGCAGGGTGTCATCCTGAGTCGCCACACCGGTTGCACAGTTGTTGAGGTGGCAGATCCGCAGGTATTTACAACCCAGTGCCACCATAGGTGCGGTCCCGAAACCGAAGCTTTCTGCCCCCAGAATGGCGGCTTTGACCACGTCCAGTCCGGTTTTCAGACCGCCATCCACCTGCAGGCGGATCTTATGGCGCA
This sequence comes from Photobacterium halotolerans DSM 18316, assembly GCF_000425165.1. GTDB lineage: Bacteria > Pseudomonadota > Gammaproteobacteria > Enterobacterales > Vibrionaceae > Photobacterium > Photobacterium halotolerans. The sequence continues at coordinate 544,664 of NZ_KE384320.1, read as the reverse complement.
GGCCATTGGCCACCAGTGCCTGCTGCGTTTCCGCCAGGCCCAGCTCCCAAGGGCTGCCGGCGTATTTCACCGAGGTCAGCGGGCTGGCACCTGTTCCGCCGTCATAGCCTGAGACGGTGATCAGATCGGCATAGGCTTTAGCCACACCGGTGGCGATAGTGCCGACGCCGGGTTCTGATACCAGCTTGACCGAGACCAGGGCTTTCGGGTTGACTTGTTTGAGATCGAAAATCAGCTGTGCCAGATCCTCAATCGAATAAATATCATGGTGCGGCGGCGGTGAAATCAGGGTGACGCCCGGCACGGCATAACGCAGTTTGGCGATTTCAGTGGTGACTTTATGGCCGGGCAACTGGCCCCCTTCACCGGGTTTTGCCCCTTGCGCCACTTTGATTTGCAGCACATCAGCATTGACCAGATAGTGAGGGGTAACCCCGAAGCGACCGGATGCGACCTGCTTGATCCGGGAGTTGCGCTCGGTGCCGAAGCGACGTGGATCCTCGCCCCCTTCACCTGAATTGGAGAAACCACCGAGACGGTTCATGGCAATCGCCAGGGCTTCATGGGCTTCCGGACTCAGGGCGCCGATAGACATGGCGGCTGAGTCGAAGCGCTTGTACAGTTCGGTGGCGGCTTCTACGTTGGCGACGTCAATCGGGTTGGCCGATTCTTTCAGTTTCAGCAAGTCACGCAGCGTCGCTGCCGGCCGTTCGTTCACCACTTTGGCAAAGGCGAGATAATCTGCGTACTCACCGGATTTAACGGCTTTTTGCAGCGTGGTGACCACATCCGGATTGTAAGCGTGGAACTCGCCACCGTGGACAAATTTCAGCAGGCCACCGTGATCGATTTGCTTGCGCTTCACAAACGCTTTACGCGACAGGTTGAACAAGTCTTGCTGGAAGTCATCAAAGTTAGCGCCTTCGATACGGCTCGAGACGCCCTTGAAGCACAATTCCACCACATCCGAATGCAGACCAACGGCTTCAAACAGCTGCGAGCAGCGGTAAGAGGCGACGGTGGAAATCCCCATTTTCGACATGATCTTATACAGACCTTTGTCGATACCGTTACGGAAGTTCAGCATCACCTCGCGGTAAGGCTTGTTGATGGCACCGCTGTCAATTTGCTGTGCCAGTGACTCGTAAGCCAGATACGGATAAACCGCTGTGGCGCCAAAGCCCAGCAATACAGCGAACTGGTGCGGGTCACGGGCGGTTGCGGTTTCCACTATGATGTTGGCATCGCAACGCAGGTTGGCGGTTACCAGACGTGCCTGCACTGCACCCACGGCCATCGCGGCCGGGATCGGCAGTTTGTCGGCACTGATACCACGGTCAGACAGCACGACAAGTACAGTTCCGCCACGGACCAGGCGTTCCACCTGATCGCAAAGATCAACCAGAGCCTGCTTGAGATCTTTCTCGTTCGGATCGAAGTTAATGTCGATAATGCTGTTACGGTAGTGCTGGTTGTCCAGACCCAACAGCTGCACCATGTCAGAGTACAGCAGAATCGGTGACTTGAACGCCACACGGTGAGCATGACCGTCGGTTTCGTTGAACACGTTCATTTCACGACCGATACAGGTGGCCAGCGACATCACGTGTTTTTCACGTAACGGATCGATAGGCGGGTTGGTGACCTGCGCGAACATCTGACGGAAATAGTCAGACACCAGACGTTCTTTGGAAGACAGCACAGCCATTGGGGCATCATCACCCATAGAGCCGGTGGCTTCCTGACCGTTTTCACCGATCACCCGCATGACCTGATCCAGCTCTTCACGGTTCACCGCAAAGAGTTTCTGGTAAGTGTTCAGCTCTTCCGGCGACATTTCCCGGCTGCCGACCTGATCATCACCCATCTCTTCAAAAGGCACCAGGCGGCGAACATGGGTATCCAGCCACTCTTTATAAGGGTGGCGTTCCATCAGGTCGTTATCAATGTCGGCGGAATGCCAGATTTTGCCCAGTTTGGTATCTATGACCAGCAGTTCGCCGGGACCGACCCGGCCTTTTTGCGCCACTTCGTCCGGCGCGTAATCCCAGATCCCCACTTCTGATGCCAGGGTGATCAGTTTGTCTTTAGTGATGACAAAACGCGCAGGGCGCAGACCGTTGCGGTCGAGGTTACAGGCGGCATAGCGGCCGTCTGACATCACGATCCCGGCCGGGCCGTCCCACGGCTCCATGTGCATGGAGTTAAAGTCGTAGAAGGCACGCAGTTTCGGATCCATATCCGGGTGGTTTTGCCATGCCGGCGGCACCAGCATGCGCATGGCACGGAACAAGTCCATGCCACCGGCCAGGAACAGTTCCAGCATATTGTCCAGGCTGGAGGAGTCAGAACCGGTTTCGTTAACAAAGGGCGCGGCTGTTGCCAGATCCGGCAGCAGCGGGGAGGCGAACTTATACGCCCGGGCCCGAGCCCACTGACGGTTACCGGCTATGGTGTTGATTTCACCATTATGGGCCAGGTAACGGAATGGCTGAGCCAGTGGCCAGCGGGGTTGTGTATTTGTCGAAAACCGCTGGTGGAACAAACAGATAGAGGATTCCAGACGTAAGTCACCCAAGTCTTTATAAAACTTAGGCAGATCGGCGGGCATACACAGGCCTTTGTAGACAGTGACCTGGGTCGACAGGCTACAGATGTAGAAATCAGGATCGTCCTGAATGCGTTGCTCGATACGGCGACGGGCAATATAAAGGCGGCGATCCACATCCCGTGGCTTCCAGCCAGCAGGTGCATTAATGAATACCTGAGCGATAGCCGGCAGGGAGGCCTTTGCGATTGGCCCCAGCACTTGCGGGTTGATCGGCACATCACGCCAGCCGGCAATAGACAGGGTTTCTTTGCTTAATTCTTCCTGGATGATCGTGCGGGCTTTTTCAGCCAGGACAGGATCCTGACTCAGAAACAGCATACCAACGGCGTACTCACGGGCCAGCGTCCAGCCAAGCTCTTTGGCAACCAGCTGATAAAAACCGTCCGGCTTTTTCATTAACAGGCCGCAGCCATCACCGGTTTTGCCATCAGCAGCGATGCCGCCTCGGTGTGTCATACGATCCAAGGCCGATATTGCGGTACGGACCAACTTGTGGCTGGCTTCGCCTTCTGTATGGGCGATCAGACCGAAACCACAGTTATCTTTTTCCAGCTTTGGGTCATACAGTGTCATTGCAACTCTCCCTTGCGCCTGCTCCATTGAGCAGGGTTACTGCATAATTATGACAATCTCCCTGATTGTCACTCTCGCGTCCAGCGGACTTTCAAACTAACGGCAAATTACAAAAAGGTCAAATTTTCTTTAATTCTGGTCATAAATTCTGGATTATTCAAAGTCAACTATTTATCTGTATGATTTATAGCGTCTTATTATTTTTTTGAAATATTTTGTTTACAATTGAAAGTGTCAGAAATGAGACTTTTTTGCGATAAAACGAAGTGATTTTTATTTGCAGGCAAAGTCAGTGTTAAAAAGGATAAAACACTGATTAATTTTAAATAAAAAAGCCAGCTCCTGGGAGCTGGCTTTAAATTTTAGTATAAAATCCAGATCAATCAGGATTCTGATAGCATAAGTGAATGGTCTTTCGCTTCTAACTTAGAATCACCCATCAGGTAAGCATCAATTTCACGGGCACATTCACGGCCTTCATTGATGCATCGCACCACAAGTGACTGCCCGGTCCGCATATCACCCGCAGCAAATACGCCTGGCTGGTTTGTTGCAAATCCCTGGGTTGCGACATTACCGCGATCATCGAGCCCGATATTGAGCTGGGCCAGTACACCCTGAGGTTCCGGATGCAGGAAACCCATGGCTAAAAAGGCCAGGTCACACGGAATGATGCGCTCAGATCCCGGGACTTCTTCAAAGCCAGGACGCTCGTCGGGCTTGGCTTCGTTCCAGCTGATGTCGGCAATACGCAGTGCCGTGACCTGACCGTCTTCATTGCCGATGAATTCTTTGGTCAGGATATTCCAGTGGCGCTCACACCCTTCTTCATGGGACGTGGAGGTGCGCATGATCATCGGATACGCCGGCCAAGGCTGGTTAACCGGACGTTTCTCAGGCGGCATCGGCATGATTTCGACCTGAGTGATGCTGGCAGCACCGTGACGGTTAGATGTACCGACACAGTCAGAGCCGGTATCACCGCCGCCGATAACCACCACATGCTTACCTGCAGCATGAATCTCTGCTGTTTTCAGATCCATATTGTTGGCGCGGCGGTTATTCTGGCTCAGAAACTCCATCGCAAAATGGACACCTTTCAGCTCCCGGCCTGGGATCGGCAGGTTACGAGGCACAGTAGAACCGCCGGTCAGCAGTACTACATCGTGCTGTTTACGCAGCTCACGGGCATCAATATCCACACCTATGTGGGCATTGACGACAAACTTGATACCTGCCTGTTCCATCAGGGCCAGTTTTCGGTCAATCACGCTCATGCTGAGTTTGAAATCCGGAATCCCAAAGCGCAGCAGGCCGCCTATTTTCTCGTCGCGCTCGTACACTGTGACTGTGTGGCCGGCACTGTTAAGCTGTTCGGCGGCTGCCAGTCCTGACGGGCCGGAGCCGATAATCGCCACGCTTTTGCCTGTGCGGCTGCGCGGGGTTTTCGGCTTGGCGTAGCCTTCACGGTATGCTGTTTCAACGATGGTTTTCTCTATGTTACAGATGGTGATCGGATCTTGGTTGATCCCCAGTACGCATGAGCTCTCACACGGAGCAGGGCACACCCGCCCTGTGAATTCCGGGAAATTATTGGTCGAGCTCAGGATATGCCAGGCTTCTTCCCAGCTGTCCCGGTACACCGCATCGTTAAACTCAGGAATGATATTGCCGATCGGGCAGCCGTTGTGACAGAAAGGCACGCCGCAATCCATGCAACGTGAAGCCTGTGTGCCAATTTTGCTGCCGAACTCGTCATTGAGGACGAATTCTTTGTTGTCCTGAATACGCACTTCAGGGGCAATTTTTGACGGCAGTTCACGGCCGTGCTCGAGAAATCCGGTTGCCTTACCCATGGCTCACCTCCAGTGCTTCCTTGTTCTGTGCTTCTGCCGCTGCTTTACGTTTTTGCAGCACGGCTTTGTAGTCGCGTGGCATGACTTTGACGATGTGCTTGAGGTTTTCCTCCAGATTGCTGAGGAAGGTTTCAGCCACCGAACTGCCGGTCAGTTGCTGGTGACGGCTCACCATGTCTTTCAGCAGGGCAATGTCTTCGCTGTCCAATGGATCCAGATCCACCAGCTCAGGGTTGAGTTTGCCTGCAAAATCGTTGAACTGATCCCAGACATAGGCGACACCGCCGCTCATACCTGCCGCGAAGTTACGACCGGTCTGACCGAGAATAATCGCCACGCCGCCTGTCATGTATTCGCAGCCGTGGTCACCCACACCTTCGACCACTACGCGGGCCCCTGAGTTACGGACACAGAAACGTTCGCCGGCTTTACCGCGGATGAAAGATTCACCCGATGTGGCGCCGTAGAAGCACACGTTGCCGACTATGATGTTGTCTTCGGCAATCAGATCAGACTTGGCATCCGGGTAGAGCACCAGCTGACCGCCTGACAGGCCTTTGCCCCAGTAGTCGTTGGCATCGCCTTCAACCTCAAAGGTTACACCTTTGGCCAGGAAAGCCCCCAGACTCTGGCCGGCAGAGCCTTTGAATTTCACCTGCATCGGCTGCGGCAGGCCCTGGTCTTTGTAGACTTTGGAGATCTCGTTCGACAGCATAGTGCCGACGCTGCGATCTATGTTGGTGATCGGGAATTCAGCACTGACCGCTTCACCGCGCTCCAGCGCAGGCTGGGCCGCAGCAATCAGCTGGCGATCCAGCACGGCTTCCAGATGGTGGTTCTGGCTGCACTGGTTGTAGACACCGTCGGCCTCACGGGCCGGTTCAATGTGCAGCACAGGGCTGAGATCCAGGTTTTTGTATTTCCAGTGACCTATGTTGTCGCGGATTTTCAGACGCTGTGACTGACCGACCATCTCATCGATGGTACGGAAGCCCAGCTCTGCCATAATTTCGCGCAGGCCTTCGGCCATGTACTGGAAGAAGGTCACCACGTCTTCGACGCGGCCGTCGAAACGTTCACGCAGGGTCTTGTTCTGAGTCGCAATCCCCACCGGACAGGTGTTTTTATGACACTTACGCATCATGATGCAACCTTCCACCACCAGAGCTGCGGTGGCCACGCCCCATTCTTCGGCACCCAGCAGGGTGGCGACAGCCAGGTCACGCGGGGTTTTCATCTGGCCGTCACTTTGCACCACGATACGGTTACGCAGGCCGTTTTTCAGCAGTGTCTGGTGTGTTTCTGCCAGACCCAGCTCCCACGGCAGGCCCGTATGGCGGATCGAGGAAATCGGAGAGGCACCTGTACCGCCGTCGAAACCGGCGATCAGTACCACGTCAGCTTTGGCTTTGGCGACACCTGACGCTATGGTGCCGACACCGGCTTCAGACACCAGTTTGACGTTGACGCGGCTCTTGCGGTTGGCGTTTTTCAGATCATAAATCAGCTGCGCCAGATCCTCGATAGAGTAAATATCGTGGTGCGGCGGCGGCGAGATCAGACCGACACCCGGGGTGGAGTGACGCGTCGCACCGATCCAGTCGTCCACTTTGTCACCCGGCAGCTGGCCCCCTTCGCCTGGCTTGGCACCCTGTGCCATCTTAATTTGCAGCTCATCGGCATTGGTCAGGTAATAGGAGGTCACCCCGAAGCGGCCTGACGCGACCTGCTTGATGGCAGAGCGTTCCCAGTCGCCGTTTTCTTTTTTCTCGAAACGGGCCGGGTCTTCACCGCCTTCACCCGAGTTCGACTTGGCGCCGATACGGTTCATGGCGACAGCCAGTGTGGAGTGTGCTTCATGCGAAATAGAACCGAAGCTCATTGCACCTGTGGCAAAGCGCTTGAGGATATTTTCGGCCGGTTCTACTTCATCCAGCGGGATGCTGCGGCTGGTATCAACAGCAAACTGAAGCTGACTGCGCAGAGTGGCGGCATGGTCGCCCTGACTGTCGACAGCATGGCAGTATTGCTTGAACTGACTGTAGTCTTTGCCGCGGGTGGACTGCTGCAGCAGAGAAATCGTGGTCGGGTTAAACAGGTGCTTTTCACCACGCTGTTTCCACTGATAAACACCGCCGACATCCAGCATCTGCAATGGGATATCACGCAGCGGGTAACCGATGCGGTGGCGGATCAACACTTCTTTGGCTATGTCGTCCAGGGTCAGTCCCTGAATACGCGAGACAGTCCCGGTGAAATATTTGTCGACCACGGCTTTGCTGATCCCCAGCGCCTCAAAGATTTGGGCACCGTGGTAGGACTGCAGGGTCGAGATCCCCATTTTGGAGAAGATCTTCAGCAGGCCGCCGTTAACGGCTTTGCGGAAATTGCTGAAGTATTTGTCAACACTGGTGGCTTTATCCAGCTTGTTACGTTGCTGCAGCGAAACAATGGTTTCAGTCACTATGTACGGGTTGACCGCATTGGCACCGTAGCCGATCAGGGTGGCGAAATGGTGTGTTTCGCGGGCGTCGGCCGTTTCAACCACCAGATCGCACTTGGCACGCAGCCCTTTGCGGATCAAATGATGGTGTACCGCACCGACAGCCAGCATGGCCGGAATATGGGCATGCTGTGAGTTCACTGCACGGTCACTGAGGATCAGGATGGAGTAGCTGTCATTGACCGCATCTTCGGCGTGCTGGCACAGATGGTTCAGTGCTTGTTCCAGCTTGCCTGCTTCATCACTGGCCTTAAAGACGATATCCAGGGTTTTGGCCTGCAGGTGGGGCTTGTCGATGGCGCGCAGTTTTTCCAGCTCGGCATCGCTCAGTACCGGAGAGTTGAGCTCCAGTTTCTGGCAGTGCGACGGGCCTTCACTCAGCAGGTTCTGATCTTCACCCAAATAGGTGTTCAGTGACATCACCATGCGTTCACGGATCGGGTCGATCGGTGGGTTGGTCACCTGAGCAAACAGCTGCTTGAAGTAATGAGACAGATGCTGCGACTGGTGTGACAGAATAGCCAGTGGCCAGTCCGCGCCCATGGATCCCAGCGGCTCTTTACCGTCGCCGGCCATTGGCAGGATGATCTCGTTGACTTCTTCATTGCTGATGCCAAAAGCCTGTTGCTGATGCAGCAGCTTCTCGGCTTCAGGCTGGCTATGGCTGTAATCGGCGTCAGGCAGATCGCTGAGGTGAAGCAGGTTGTTCTTCACCCAGTCTTCATAAGGTTTGGCTGAGGCAATGCTGTCTTTGACTTCGTCATCAGAGACGATACGGCCTTGCTCAAGATCCGCGACAAAGATACGGCCGGGCTGTAAACGGCCACGGAAATGGACATTTTCAGGGGCGATATCAACCACACCGGATTCAGAGGCCATGACCAGGAAATCATCTTTGGTCACTGTATAGCGAGACGGACGCAGGCCATTACGGTCCAGGGTGGCACCCACTTGCACGCCGTCAGTGAAACAGACAGATGCCGGGCCATCCCAGGGTTCCATCAGGTTGGCGTGATACTGGTAGAACGCACGACGTTTGGGATCCATCGCCGGATTTTCCTGCCAGGCTTCCGGGATCAGCATCATCAGCGCATGGGGCAGGCTGCGGCCAGACAGCACCAGTAACTCCAGGGCCATATCAAAGTTGGCCGAGTCAGATGCCCCTTCCTGACAGATAGGCAGCAGCATGTTCAGCTCTTCTGTACTGAACAGATCTGATTGCAGCAAAGCTTCGCGGGCTTTCATCCAGTTCAGGTTACCGCGCACCGTGTTGATTTCACCGTTATGGGCGATGTAACGGAAAGGCTGCGCCAGACGCCATCTCGGGAAGGTGTTGGTGGAAAACCGCGAGTGCACCAGTGCCAGCGCACTGACCATGGCCGGGTTTTGCAGATCGAGAAAATACTGCGGAACCTGCTCTGTCGTGAGCTGGCCTTTGTACACCAATGTCTTGCTGGAGAAGGCGTTAATGTAGAAATCGTCACCAATGTTGGTCACGCTTTCCAGACAGACACGAACCGTGTAGTTACGCAGGACATACAGCTTGCGCTCCAGTTCTTCCTGCGGCATGTCGCTGCCGCCGGTAACGAAGGCGTGTTCAAATTGCGGCTCGGTGCTGAGAGGATCGGCACCAATCATGCTGTTATCTGTGGGCAGCACACGGTATCCCAGTACGCTCAGACCCAGGCGCTGGGCGTTGCGGGCCAGAATGTCGCGGCACTGTTCACGTTTGTTTTCGTCTTTCGGAAACAGGATGACACCGACGCCATACTGCTCAAAGGCAGGCAGTGTCAGGCCAATTTTCTGACATTCCTGCAACAGGAATTCATGGGGTTTTTGCAGCAGGATACCGGCACCGTCACCACTGCAGGGATCGCAACCCTGACCGCCCCTGTGTTCCATACGGGCCAGCATGTCCAGTGCCTGAGTGATGACCTGGTGGGACTTACGGTTCTTGAGATGGGCAACAAAGCCGATACCACAGGCATCGTGCTCCATTTCAGGGACATAAAGCCCCTGACCATTCAACACTTGATCTGTCATAACTACATCCTTCCAGTGTAGAGCAGACGGTTCCTCCGTCTGCGGTTCCCTATTTATTTTTATATATACCTGCATGTCTTGGTCAGGCGGGCATCTTGCCCGTTACTGGCCGCAGGAGGGCTGCCTTATCTGAAGGGAGGCAGCCAGTCTCAGTGGTACGGGCCAAGCCAGCACGCTAAAGACATGAAAGCCATCCTGGCGGATGGCAATCTGGTTATATAATGCACACAATGAAAATATATTACAGATCTGTTGGCTGAATTACTATCACTAAATCCGACTTTAGTTGTAGTACCAGCTAAAACCCTGGCCTGATTAGTTAAAATTATGACTAAAAATTCACGAATGGCTAATGTTGATGAATTGTTACGCAAAGTGGCGGGGTGAGGAGATTTTTTGATGGGAAACTTTCAGTTGTATTTGTGGTTATTTTATTTCAGATTGTGTTCTTAGCATGATGGGACGTGATTTGGATTCCGCACTAGCAGATTGCTCTGCCCTGATGAATGTAATCAGTGTCGAATCCTTGACGCTCTGGAGTGTCAAACATCACTTTTTGGCATTTTAAAAATCCGCGACATGCAGCAGCTTCTTGCAACTGTGTTAAATTGGCGGTTGAGTATTGCAGAGCCAAGATGGCCTACACGGAACCGCCAGGGAAGACTGCGGGGAGAAGAAACAGCATGCAGAAAGTGAACATGATGGCGTTTGCTATCCTTGCCTGTACCGCTTTACCGGTATGGGGGATAGCTGAAGAAGGGCTGAATATGTCAGTCATAGGTATGACATTTCTGTTGGTGGCTGTTTTAACTTCACTGGCGGCCTGGATAGTGCATCATTTGGGCAGTCTGGCCTTTCGGCGTCTTCATGCCACCATTTCCCGGCTGCCCATCGCAGCGGCCATTGTCCGCAGTAAAGATGGCGAGCTGTTTTATGCCAATGCCAGCTGCCGGGAACTCTTGGGGGTCAGTAAAGTGGAGAACCGCTTCTACTACCCGGAAGGTATTGGCGCCCGGATGATGGCGGATGTGCTGCGCCCCTTACAGCCGGGGACCGGGTTCGAGAACGTAGAAGAAACACTGCAGCTTGGCAATTCGACCATCAGGGTGCTGATTTCCGGACAACTGCTCAGCTATCGCTGGCAATCAGCCTGGTTGCTGTTTTTTGTCGCGCCAACCAGCAGCCAGGCTAACCCTTATGTTCAGATTGAACAGCGCGTTTTCCAGCGCGTCCTGAACTCACTGTCAGAGCTGGTGTATTTTCAGGATAAGGCCGGCAATATCATAGGCACCAATACCGCCTTTGATCGTTTCTGGCGCGGCCGCCGGGAAGAGGGGCTGATACAGGGCGATCCGACCGGCATCGGCGAGACGCCTGTGATTCATACCTGGACCACGGCGCCGGATGGTGCCAGCCGGTTGCTGGAAACCAATAAAACCGTGATGACAGACGAAGACGGTCTGATCATTGGCACCCTCAGTATCAGCCATGACGTGACCGACTGGCACGAGATGCAGGAAAGCCTCAAGCAGGAAATAGAGAAACGGGAAGTCACGGAGCAGATCCTGGCTCAGCGTAACACCCTGCTCAACTCCATTCTCAATGCCAGTCAGGATCCTATCGGCCTGTACAATGAGCACGGCGTCTATGTTGGCTGTAATGAACCTTTTGCCAAAGTGCTGGGGTTCAGTGCCAAAGAGTTGATCGGCAAGACAGCCCGCAATGTGATTGATCCTGAGATGCTGCAGGAGTTTTATCAGACTGATATCAAAGTGCTGAGAGACGGCCTGACCGTGAAGACGGATGCCTATGTCATTCTCGAAACCGGTGAGCCGGTCTGGTATGAAATTGTGAAATCCCCGTATCGCGATCCGACCGACGGCTCAGCCGGCGTGTTGCTGATAGCCAGGGATGTGACAGAGCGTAAGCAGGCTGAGCAGCAGCTGGCCGACGCCATCATGGAACTGCAGGAGCTCAGTTTTGTCGACAGCCTGACCAAAGTGGCCAATCGCCGCAGCTTCGATGAACAACTGCGCAAGCTCTGGCACAGCCATATGCGTGAGCAACAGCCTCTGACATTAATTCTTTGTGATATCGACAGTTTTAAAGCTTACAACGATAATTACGGCCACCAGCAGGGCGATCACGCGTTGCAGGAAGTGGCCCAGGTGTTCGATAGCGTGATCCGCCGGGAAACCGATGAAGTCGCCCGTTATGGCGGCGAGGAGTTTGCCTTCCTGCTGCCGAATACGCCTTTGGCGGGGGGGCAAACCGTGGCAGGCAAAATCCACAATAAACTGGCTGAGAAAGCCATTCCTCACGGCTTTTCAGACATCAGCGAAATGCTGACTGTCAGCCTGGGTGTGGCCACCATGACTCCCATGCCGAATCAGGATTATGGCGAGTTGATTGCAATGGCAGACAAAGCGCTTTACAAAGCAAAAGCCGACGGGCGGAATACCACCCGCCTGATGGCTGAATCCGATGAGTTTTAATGCTGCCTGAGGGCAGCATTTTGTTGTAGCAGGAATCACAATGAAACAAATAAAAATGTTGGCGCAGTTCTATGTCGACCTGTTGGTGAAGCTTGGCATAGTACGCTTCAGCCTGCTGTTGGCGTTAGCTCTGGTGGCATTGGCTGTGGTGGTACAGGTGGGGGTCACTCTGGCACTGCAGGGCGAAGTACTGGATATTGATATCGTCCGCTCTGTTTTTTTTGGTCTGCTGATCACCCCCTGGGCGGTTTATTTTCTGTCTGTGGTGGTGGATCAGCTTGAAGATTCCCGCCAGCGGTTGTCCAAGCTGGTGACCAAGCTGGAAGAAATGCGCTCACGGGATCTGACCCTGAACAAGCAGCTGAAAGATAACATTACTGAGCTGAACCAGCAGATAGAAGTGCGGATCAAGGCTGAAGAAGAGCGCCGGATTGCGATGCAGGATCTGGAGAACGAGGTGGCACAGCGTGAAAGCGCCCAGCTTGAACTGGCAGAGCAAAGTGCCTTGCTGAAGTCCTTTCTCGATGCGTCGCCGGATCTCATTTATTACCGTAACGAAAAGAACGAATTTTCCGGCTGTAACCGGGCGATGGCCGAGTTGACCGGCAGAACGGAACAGGAGCTGGTCGGGCTGACTCCCTGGGATGTGTACAGTGAAGAGGTGGCGGTCAAGATAGTGGAAACCGATCAGCAGGTTTTCACCCAAAATATCTCGCTGACCTACGAGCAGTGGCTGGAATACCCCGATGGCCGCAAAGCCATTTTTGAGTTGCGTAAAGTGCCTTTTTACAGCCGCGATGGCCGCCGGCTTGGCCTGATGGGATTTGGCCGTGACATTACTGAACGCAAGCAATACCAGGAAGCCCAGGAGAAAGCCAGCCGCGATAAAACCGCGTTTATCTCGACCATCAGCCATGAATTACGGACGCCGCTGAACGGGATCGTCGGACTGAGCCGGATGCTGCTGGAAGGCCCGCTCAATGATCAGCAGCGCGGCTACATGCGTACTATCTATGTCAGCGCCATTACTCTGGGCAATATCTTCAATGACATTATCGACATGGACAAGTCGGATCGCCGTCGTCTGGAGTTGTTGCCAACGCCGCTGGATTTCGATGCCTTTATCGAGGAGATGGGCAACATTTCCGGCCTGATGGCCGAGCAGAAGGGCCTGCGATTCGACCTGGAGCAACTGACGGATTTACCGCCCTATATTCAGGTCGACGGGACGCGGCTGCGCCAGGTGCTGTGGAATCTGATCAGCAACGCGACCAAGTTCACCAAGGAAGGCGGGGTCATTCTGTCTGTGAGCAGCGAACTGCTGGACAACCAGCAGGCGGAAATCACCTTTGAGATCGAAGACAGCGGGATCGGCATTCCTGAGTCTGAGCTGGATAAAGTCTTCGCCATGTATTATCAGGTGAAACAGGGTCAGGATAATCTGCACGCCGTCGGCACCGGCATTGGCCTGGCAGTATCGCGCCAGCTGGTGAACATGATGGGCGGAGATATTGAGGTCAGCTCCGAAGTCGGGGAAGGCAGTACGTTCACCGTCACTATTTGTGTCCCTGTGCTTGAGCAGATTGTCGAGGATGAAGAGCTGCCCGAATTGGCACAGCGTTCACTGCGCATTTTCATGGTGGAAGACATCGAGCTGAATATCACGGTTGCCAAGGCCTTGCTGGAAGGCCTGGGGCATCAGGTTACCGTGGCAATGCGAGGGGATGAGGCGCTGGAGATGTTCACACCGGCTCAGTACGATTTGGTGCTGCTGGATATTCAGTTACCGGATATGACAGGTTTTGAAATCGCCAAAGTTCTGCGTGCGCGTTATCGCCAGCTGCCGCCCCTGGTAGCGCTGACGGCCAATGTCATTAAAGACAAGCACGAATATCTGGATCAGGGCATGGATGATGCCATCAGTAAGCCGCTCAGCGTCAAGGCGATTAACACTGTGATTCAGGCTTTGATACATCAGGGTGCCAGCCAGACGGAAGGCCAGGAGGTTGTGATAGCTGACGAGAGCAGTCTGAGCGAAGATACGCTGAGCAAACTGCTGGATTTGGAGATGCTGGACTCCTATGTCGATATTGTCGGTGCCCAGCCTGTGTATGATTCACTGGAGATGTTCGAAAAAATGATGCCTGAGTATCTGGCGATTCTGGATTCGAATATGACGGCGAAAGATAAGGACGGCATTAAGTTTGAAGCGCACAAGATCAAGGGAGCTGCGGGGTCTATCGGCCTGAAGCGTATTCAGCAGGTGGCCCAGAAAGCGCAGTCGCCTGAATTGCCGGCCTGGTGGGAAAATATCGAAGACTGGGTTGATGAAATCAAAACGAGTTATCAGGCCGATCTGAAGGTGCTGAAAACCTGGCTAGCCAGTAAAGAGGCCTGAACAGGCTGAGAGCAAACCATGAAAAAAGCGTCGCAACAGCGACGCTTTTTGGTATTGCGGACAAGCTAGTGTCTGGTCTTAGTTTTCTTCGATATCACCACAGAAACGGTAGCCTTCACCATGGATAGTGGCGATGATTTCCGGGGTGTCGGACACTGATTCAAAATGCTTACGAATACGGCGGATAGTGACGTCAACTGTGCGGTCATGCGGCTTCAGATCACGGCCGGTCATCTTTTTCAGCAGTTCGGCACGGGTCTGGATTTTGCCCGGGTTTTCGCAAAAATGCAGCAGGGCACGGAATTCAGAGCGCGGCAGCTTGAACTGATCACCGCTCGGGCTCACCAGAGAACGGCTGTTCAGCTCCAGAGACCAGCCATTGAACTCATAGCGTTCAACCAGGCGGCGATCTTCTGAAGCCAGCCCCTGGCTCATTGCGCGGGTTAACAGGTTACGGGCACGAATGGTCAGCTCTCTTGGATTGAAAGGTTTAGTGATGTAATCATCCGCACCAATTTCCAGACCAAGGATCTTATCCACTTCGTTGTCACGTCCGGTCAGGAACATCAACGCCATATCGCCTTGCTCACGCAATTCACGGGCAAGCAGCAGACCATTTTTACCTGGCAGATTAATATCCATGATCACAAGATGAACATGATGTTCAGACAGTATCTTGTGCATTTCTGCACCGTCGCTGGCTTCTAAAACCATATACCCTTCTGCTTCAAAGATGCTTTTCAGGGTGTTACGGGTTACGTGCTCGTCTTCTACAATCAGAATGTGAGGGGTTTGCATTGGCAGTACCTAATTACTCAAAACGGAATCTGGTCTAACAGAGAATATTTCAATTCTATAAAAATAATTCGCTTACAGGCAAAGTAACAGAACAGTTGCAGTTTGCACCCGTCTTTTCAACTACCTGCTGGTACGCCATCCTCATTTTTCAGCGGCCCAACGGACAACTTGCTGAAAAACCCGAACTTGCGGGACTGGCTACAATTTCCCTTGGATGCAGACGATTGTATGCATTTAACAGCGTACTAACAATATGATTTTATTGTATTGCGCTCAGTTTTTTCGATTTTACCGTGCCATACTAGCGTATTGGAAACACTATCTTATTGTTATAGCTCAAACAATTTGTTGTTTCATCAATGAAATAAGGCTGTTAAAGATAACAGTCTGATTGGCTGACCGGGCAGGGGGAACAGACACATGTCGCAAGATGACCGTCACTCTGATGATAATCAGCTGCAAGACGGGAATGCAGAACGGCAGGCAACATGGCTCAGCTATCAGCAGATCATTTTCCGTGCGTCTGAGACACCTGACTACTCAAACTTCGCTATTTTAACCGCTTTTAACCCTGAAAGTATTGTGCTCAGTTGTAAGGAAAATCGTCAGCGGCAGCAGCGTCTGGAAGCTGAACTGTCTGCTTTGGGATATGCTTACCTGAGGCTTGATTGCAGTGCGCCGGACGGGCGCTGGCATGAGCCGAGTCTGGCGGTGTGTACCGGGTTAAGTCAGGCTTGTGAGCTGGCGGCGAAGTGGCGGCAAAATGCAATTTACTGGGTATCACAGCAGCAGCTGTACCTGGTGCCCGTTATGCTTAAGCATCAGGGTTTTTCTCAGACTGCACTGGGGAAATGGCCCGCTTATCTTCATATTCAAGGATTAGAGTAAGGAGTTCTACGATGAAAGACCTACTGCCGGATTTGTGTGATCACTACGAGGATGAAGTACGTTGGTTGCCGCTGGCACATCGCGATTTTGGTGGGAAATCTGTGTTTTATGGCGAAGTGGTGACACTGCGCTGCTTTGAAGATAACAGCCTGGTGAGGGATATTCTCAACGAAGACGGCACCGGCAAGGTGCTGGTGATTGATGGTCACGGTTCGTTAAACAAAGCCTTGTTAGGTGATCAGCTGGCTCTGCTGGCGATTAAGAATAAGTGGGAAGGTATAGTGGTTAACGGCGCAGTGCGTGATGTCGTCGCGCTGAGTGAGATGGCGCTGGGGGTCAAAGCCATTGCGGTATGTCCGTTTAAAACCGAGAAACGCCAGACCGGGGACAGGAATGTCACCCTGACCGTCGCCCATACGCTGGTTTATCCCGGGGATATTCTGTACGCGGATCCCAATGGGATCTTGCTCAGTAAAGAGCCGCTGGATTTGTCTGTGCTCTGACTGTCTGCCTGCTGTTTGCTCAAAACCGAAAGCCAATACCGAGCTGATACACCTGCTCTAACGCTTCATAATCCATGGTGGCATGCAGGTTTACTTTCTCATTCAGCTCGTATTGACTGCTGAGTTCGACACCCAGCCGGGTGTTTTCTTCTACCCGTTCAGACGTCAGCGCACTGCGCAGGCTGATTTTGGGGCTGAAGTGGTACTTTACGCCCGATAATAAGCCGCGTGTTGCCGCCTGTTGCTGGTTGCCGCTTTTAAGGCGGGTACTGACATACACCTGGGTAGACCGGGTCAGGGCATAGGCATAACCGCTGTCTATCTGCCAGAGGTCAAATTGCTCGGCGCTGCGCGACTGAGAATTGAGAAACCACCCAGCCGGAGCTGAAACAGGCTCAGTTGCCAGCTCCGTCTCGGTGGCCAGCGCTGGCCACGCCAGACAGAATAAGAGCAACAAGCACCAGTGTTTCATCCTCAGCCATCCCTGTAAGAGCAATTTCCTTTTTCAGTGTCAATTAATCCTAGGCCAGAAATATTTCACAAAGTGCGTGTTTCGTCGCACATCACTGATTTACATCTCAGATTGCGGCAAAGATCAAACTACGAGTGCTTTTGCGCTCTTACCAGCCGGTGTTTTTCTTTGTACGGAAAGACATCTTCAAACCGCCCTTGCTCAATGTTTGACTGTAAGTGCTGCCAGTAGCCGGGATCAAACAGATCGCTGTGCAGCTCATCAAACAGTTTTCGCACTTTGGGATTGATCAGCAGGAAAGTACGAAATTCTTCAGGGAAAACATCATTGGTGCCCACGCTGTACCAGGGCTCGGCTGACAGTTCATCTTCCGGGTACCGGGGCGGCGGAATACGGCGGAAGTTAATTTCGGTCATGTAGCTGATTTCATCATAGTCATAGAAGACCACGCGTTTATGGCGTGTCACACCGAAGTTTTTGAACAGCATGTCACCCGGGAAAATATTGGCGGCTGCCAGTTGTTTGATGGCTTTGCCGTATTCATCCACAGCGTGGCGCAGATCGTCATCATTGGCTTGTTCAATATACAGGTTGAAAGGGATCATCCTGCGTTCTATATAGAGGTGCTTTATCATGATTTCCTTGTCAGTCACGATAAGGCTCGACGGTGCTTCACGCTGTAATTCTTCCAGTAACTCAGGACTGAATCGGCTGCGGTCAAAACTGAAGTTGCGGTACTCCTGGGTATCCGCCATCCGGCCGACCCTGTCATGCTCTTTAACCAGCTGGTATTTCTCTTTGACTGTGGCCCGGTTCATTTCTTTCTGAGGGGCGAACTTGTCTTTGATCACTTTAAAAACGAACCCGTAGGAAGGAAGGGTAAAGACGCTCATCACCATGCCTTTGATACCCGGCGCCAGGTCGAACTTGTCGTCGGAATGTTCAAGGTGATGGAGAAATTCCCGGTACAGCTCTGTTTTTCCGTGCTTCTGGCAACCTATGGCGGTGTAGAGTTCGGCATGGGTTTTGTTAGGCAGCAGCTCACTGAGGAAACGCACCAGTGCGGCAGGTGCCGGAGCGTACACCATGAAATAGGAACGCGCGAAGCCAAAGACGATACTGACATCATCAACATGACACAGGCAGGCGTCCACATGCAGCTGGCGGTTTTCTGTGGTCAGCACAGGTAATACCAGAGGGATCTGGGTGTTGTCTTCGAGCAACAGCCGGCCAATCAGATAAGCGGCTTTATTGCGGTAAAAAGGTTCTTTGATCAGCTCAAGCCGGGCTTTTTGCATCGCTGCGGTGCCAAACTCATTGTTGAGCCTGGCCACTATCAGGGCAATGTCCCGGTTTTTATCTTCCCAGCTCAGCGTGAAAGGGGTTTCATCCATCATGCGTTCAAACAGATAATGCGGCCCGTTCTCAGACTGGTACAAACGGGTTAACGCCGTTGGATAAGGCGCAATGCGCCCGGCCTGAGAACTGTGCACAAACAGTTTGTCGCGGTTGATATCGCGATGCTCGAAAATTCGGCAATAGACGGAATTAAAGAAGCTTTCTGCAATGTCATAGCGAGGGTAATCCAGCAGCAGATCTTCATAGGAGGATTTGACGGCGGTCAGAAACTCGCGGTTTGCGTATTGCCTGCCGAGCATAATCTGGATCTGGCGGCTGACCAGTTCCACATGATGGTCGTAAAAGCTGATCCTCTGTTTCAGGGCCTGGTGGACTGACATCCAATCCTGATTTTCAAATCTGTCCTGCGCACCGGCTGTGACATCCAGAAACCGGCCGTACATGGCATCAAAGCCTTGGAGTATGGTATGTGCAACAAGCTGTTCCATTGCTGCTGTCATGCCGGATCCCTCCGAAATATTATTGTAATCATTGTTATCCTCCAGGCGGTCTTCCAGCATGGCCTGTGAGTGATCTCTCTGGTTCTGAGGGTGCGTCGAGTGTCCTGAACCAGAACATTGTTGGGCTTGAACGGGTTAGTTGCTTCCGGTCTTGCTTGAGAAAGCAACGCATCCCTACGAGTTACTATGCTATGTCAATGAGTTAACTGCAATTGCAGAAATGCGATTTCCTCTAATTTTATGCGACTAATCTATTCTTGGCGGGAATAATGAATTGGCAGAGACAAAAACTGTATTCCGGGAAAGTAAGAAATAAATCACTAGTCAGTGTTGACTCATACCTGGGGATCAGGTAAACGTAACAACACGCACACAACATTAGCAATAATATAAAAACATGGCACTTAACCTTATCGGCACCACCACCATTATTATTACCGGCACAAACAGTGTTGGGGCGGGCTGATACGCGCAAGATTTCAAAAAAAAGCCCGCACCTTACAGTGCGGGCTTTTTTTTCACCATGATTTTTCAGATTCAATGGCAATATTCACTGGCCACAAACAATAACAGCCAGGAAGCGGTTGCCGACAAGTCAAAATTAACGGAAGTGGAGTAGGGAATGCGAGTGCTTAAGTTTGGCGGTTCATCTTTAGCGGATGCCGACCGGTTTCTCAGGGCGGCGGATATCATCGCCAGTAATGCCCATCAGGGTGAAGTCTCAGTGGTGCTGTCAGCACCGGGCAAAGTGACCAACAAACTGGTGTCAGTCATTGATACCACAGTCGCGACGGGCGATGCTGAACTGCAGCTCAGCGATCTGGAAAACACCTTTAACAGCCTGTTTGATGGCATTGAGCAGCATTTACCTGCGTTTGAGCGTTCAGCCGTGGATGCCAAACTCGCCAGCTCGCTGGGGCAACTGAAGCAACTGGTCCACGGGATGAAATTGCTGGGACAGTGCCCTGACAATATCTACGCCCGCGTCATCAGTAAAGGTGAGCGCCTGTCGATCGTGGCCATGAAAGCGGTGCTGGAAGCCAAGGGACACAAAGCCGATCTGATTGATCCTGTTGCTTCGTTAGTGGCGCATGGCGATTACCTGGAAGGGCATGTTGATATTGAGATCTCAACCGACAACTTCCGCCGTCATCCGCTGGCCGAGGGATATATCCATATCATGCCCGGGTTTACAGCCGGTAATGAGAAAGGTGAGCTGGTTATTTTAGGCCGTAACGGTTCGGATTACTCAGCCGCCGTACTGGCAGCCTGTCTGCGTGCTGAATGCTGTGAAATCTGGACCGATGTCGATGGCGTCTATAACTGTGATCCGCGTCTGGTGCCGGATGCCCGTTTGCTGAAATCGCTCAGTTATCAGGAAGCGATGGAGTTGTCCTACTTCGGTGCTTCGGTACTGCATCCCAAAACCATTGCCCCCATCGCGCAATTTCACATTCCCTGCCTGATCAAAAACAGTTTTAACCCGCAGGGTGCCGGCACACTGATCGGCCAGGATACAGGTGAAGACAAGCTGGCGATCAAAGGTATTACCACGCTCAAAAACCTGACCATGGTGAATGTGTCCGGTCCTGGTATGAAAGGCATGGTGGGTATGGCGGCCCGCGTGTTCGGGGCAATGTCAGCAGCAGGGGTGTCAATTGTTCTGATCACCCAGTCCTCGTCTGAATACAGCATCAGTTTTTGTATCGAAAGTGATGATCAGCAAGCGGCTGAGCAGGCGCTGCGTAATAATTTTGAGCTGGAGCTGAAAGAAGGCCTGCTAGAGCCGGTAGAGTTCATTGACGACTCAGCAATCGTGACCCTGGTCGGGGACGGTATGCGCACTTCCCGTGGTGTGGCGTCCCGCTTCTTTACCTCGCTGGCCGAAGTGAACGTCAATATTATCGCGATTGCGCAGGGCTCTTCTGAAAGGGCAATTTCCGCTGTGATTCCGGCCAACAAAGTGTCGGAAGCGGTGAAAGCCTGTCATGAGAACCTGTTCAACAGTAAACACTTCCTGGATGTGTTCGTGGTCGGTGTCGGTGGTGTCGGCGGTGAATTGGTGGATCAGATCCAGCGCCAGCAAGAGAAACTGGCTGAAAACGGGATTGTCATTCGTGTCTGTGGTTTGTCGAACAGCAAAGGCATGCTGCTGGACAATAATGGCCTGCCGCTGGAAAACTGGCGCGATGCGATTGGCCAGGCAAGCGGCGGTTTCAATCTGGCGAGCCTGATCCAGCTGGTGCAGCGCAATCACATCATCAACCCTGTGATTATTGATTGCACCTCAGACGAAGCCATTGCCGAGCAGTATGTGGACTTCCTGGCCGCCGGTTTCCACGTTATCACGCCCAACAAGAAAGCCAATACGGCCAGCATGGCTTATTATCACCAGCTGCGTCAGGCTGCGCGCGTGACCCGCCGTCGTTTCATGTATGACACCACTGTCGGTGCCGGTCTGCCAGTGATTGAAAACCTGCAGAACCTGATGGCTGCCGGTGATGAGCTGGAGCGTTTCGCCGGTATTTTGTCTGGCTCGCTGTCTTTTATCTTCGGTAAGCTGGACGAAGGCATGAGCCTGAGTGAAGCAACGACTGTGGCCCGCAATAACGGTTTTACTGAACCGGATCCCCGTGATGATCTGTCCGGGATGGATGTGGCGCGCAAACTCCTGATCCTGGCCCGTGAGGCCGGTTACGCCCTTGAGCTGAGCGATGTGGTGGTTGAGCCGGCCTTGCCGCCGGGCTTTGATCAAAGTGGCGATGTCGAGGCCTTCATGCAGCGTCTGCCGCAGGCCGATGCTTATTTCAGTGAATGGTCAGCCAAAGCGGCCGCAGAAGGCAAAGTACTGCGCTACATCGGTGAAATCGACAACGGTAAATGCAAAGTGAAAGTGGCTGCCGTTGATCAGGATGATCCTATGTTTAAAATCAAGGACGGCGAGAATGCCCTGGCCTTCTACAGCCGTTACTATCAACCCATTCCTCTGGTCCTGCGCGGATACGGTGCCGGTACCGAGGTCACAGCGGCAGGGGTTTTCGCGGATCTGATGCGTACCGTCGGCTGGAAACTGGGAGTGTAACAATGAGTGTGACTGTTTACGCACCGGCATCAATTGGTAATGTCAGTGTCGGTTTTGATGTTCTGGGGGCGGCAGTGTCGCCCGTTGATGGCACCCTGCTGGGGGATAAAGTGACAGTGGCCACTGGTACAGAGCCCTTTTCACTGCGATGTGAAGGTGACTTTGTCGCTAAGCTGCCGGCTGAGCCGCAAGAGAACATCGTTTATCACTGCTGGCAGGTGTTTGCCCGTGAGCTGGATAAGAAAAGCGTCAGCCTGAAACCTGTGTCGATGACACTGGCGAAGAATATGCCTATTGGTTCCGGCCTGGGTTCCAGTGCCTGCTCAATTGTGGCCGCTCTGGATGCCCTGAACCGCTTTCATGATAACCCGCTGACAGAGACAGAACTGCTGGCGCTGATGGGAGAAATGGAAGGCCAGATTTCAGGCAGTGTGCATTACGATAACGTGGCGCCCTGCTATCTTGGCGGGCTGCAATTTATGGTCGAGGAACTGGGGATCATCAGCCAGTCCGTGCCGAGCTTTGATAATTGGTACTGGGTTATGGCGTATCCCGGCATCAAAGTCTCGACCGCAGAAGCCCGGGCCATTTTGCCGGCTCAGTACCGCCGGCAGGATATGATTGCCCATGGCCGTTATCTGGGGGGCTTTATCCATGCCTGCCACAGTCAGCAGCCGCAACTGGCCGCCAAAATGATCAAAGACGTGGTGGCAGAACCCTACCGTGAAGGCTTGCTGCCGGGCTTTAAGGAAGCGCGCCAGTACGCGCTGGAAGCCGGCGCGTTAGCCAGTGGTATTTCAGGCTCAGGCCCGACCATGTTCAGTATCTGTGATGATCTGGAAGTCGCAGAGCGCATTGCCCGCTGGCTGCAGCAGCATTATGTCCAGAATGATGAAGGATTCGTCCATGTCTGTCGTCTCGACAGCCAGGGTTCAACAGAAATAGGAAGTGAGTATTAATCATGAAGTTGTATAACTTGAAAGATCATCAGGAAGAAGTATCTTTTGCCCAGGCAGTCCGCCAGGGGTTGGGCCGTAATCAGGGCCTGTTTTTTCCTGCCCGGCTGCCGGATTTAGGCGACATCGATGCGTTGCTGGAGCAGGATTTTGTTACCCGCAGCAGCCATATCCTGTCTGCTTTCATCGGTGATGAACTGGGCGCGGAAACCGTCCGGCAAATGGTCAGTAATGCCTTCCAGTTCCCGGCCCCGGTTGTACCGGTGAAAGATGCTGTTTATGCGCTGGAGTTGTTCCACGGCCCGACGCTGGCATTCAAAGACTTCGGTGGCCGCTTCATGGCCCAGTCGCTGGCGGCTGTGTCCGATGCCAATGGCAATATCACTATCCTTACCGCCACCTCAGGCGATACCGGTGCCGCTGTGGCCCATGCTTTCTACGGTATGGACAACATCAAGGTGGTGATCCTGTATCCGAAGGGCAAGATCAGTCCGCTGCAGGAAAAACTGTTCTGTACCCTGGGCGGTAATATCCACACTGTGGCGGTGAACGGTACTTTTGATGATTGCCAGTCGCTGGTCAAGCAAGCCTTTGATGATGCAGAGCTGCGTCAGGAAGTGGGCCTGAACTCAGCCAATTCCATCAACATCAGCCGTCTGATGGCGCAGATTTGCTACTACTTCGAAGCGGTAGCGCAACTGCCGAAAGCCGCTCGCGGCAATCTGGTGGTGTCTGTTCCCAGCGGTAACTTCGGCAACCTGACCGCCGGTCTGCTGGCCAAAGCGCTGGGCTTGCCGGTGAAGCGTTTCATCGCCGCCACCAATGTCAACGATACCGTGCCCCGCTATCTGCAGGATGGCAAGTGGGATCCTAAGGCCACAGTGCCGACCATTTCCAATGCCATGGATGTCAGCCAGCCAAACAACTGGCCGCGTATTGAAGAGCTGTGCCAGCAACAAGGCTGGGGCCTGAACGAGCTGGGCTACGGCGCGGTCAGCGACGAGCAGACCGCAGAGACACTGCGTAAGATGGATGCCGACGGCTACCTGTGTGAACCACACGGCGCCATTGCCTACCGTATACTCAATGAGCAGTTGCAAGCGGGCGAGACCGGCCTGTTCCTGTGTACTGCGCACCCTGCCAAGTTCAAGGAAGTGGTGGAAGATATCCTGCAAAAAGAGATAGATTTACCTGCACCACTTGCCAAACATGGCGCGATGGAGTTGCTGTCGGTTGAGCGAGATAATGATTTTGCTCAGTTAAAAGCCGTGCTGCAAGCCGTTCAGGACTGATACATTTCTGCGAGTCATACACTGATTGAGCCACCGTTATGGTGGCTCTTTTTGTCTGGTCCGTTTATTCGTCAACGGGATAAGATTATAATTTGATTATCATGTCCGACCGAGAGTAGCTGAGTGTGGAAAGCAAGACTGCCCGTTTTACCGTATTGATGGATCCCCGCAAAAAGCAGGCCTTTGAAAAGCTGTGTGCTTCCCAGGATCTGACACCGTCCCAGGTGGTCCGTCAGTTGATCCGTGAATATCTGGAAAAGCACGACATCAGTTATCTGGATGATGACGCCACGAAGAACCCCCAGGTGAAGTAGTCAGTAGGTGCTGTTGCTCTTTCATGTTCGATTGTGTTCAATTGTCAGCATGCAAGATCAACAGCGCCAGTTATTCATGGCTTTTTCTATTGAATTCTGTTGCCGATGAAACGTTAGGCTCATTATCGAGAGATATTACCATTTGTTGTCCGGGTAAATCTGTGTTGTCCATTTCACTGTGAAGTAATGCTGTTTTCAGCGCATCATTGAAAGTGTCGTAATGGTGCTGCTCTCCGATCTGAGCAATCAGTCCGGCTTTGCGTAATTTTGTTGATACCCGTTTATTAGTGTTGGCTAGCAGAACGGTGATTCCCCTTTTTTGCAGGTTTTGAATCACAGACTCCAATGTTTGTATGCCGGTAATGTCAATGAAAGGCACCCATTTCAAGCGGATGATCACTGTATCCGGGTCGGTATTGGTAATCGCAAGCGTCCGCTCAAATTGATCAACTGCACCAAAGAAAAATGGTCCCTCTACCGTAAAGACCAGTACACCTGGCGGGAGTTCGAGTACTCCTTGCTGCGACAATTCATTATGTAACTCCTTCCCTGTGACAGCTTTCACTTCAACACTGTTTGCCATCCTGCGCAGGAAATGAAAGGTTGCCAGCAATACACCTATGTTTACCGCCACCACTAAATCGGCAAAAACCGTTAACAGAAAGGTGATAAGCAAAATCGCAACATCCGCGGCTGGTGCACGGCGGATCATGTGAACGAAGTGATGAGCTTCACTCATGTTCCAGGCCACAACAAATAGGATGGCGGCCAATGCGGCCAGTGGAATGTAACTGGCCAGAGGGGCCAGTGCCAGCAGAATCAGGATCAGAGTCAGAGAGTGAATCATCCCCGCCATTGGGCCTGTGCCGCCATTGCGGATATTGGTGGCTGTACGGGCGATAGCACCGGTTGCTGCAAATCCACCGAGTAGTGGAGCGGCGATATTGGCGATTCCCTGTCCAACCAGCTCCTGATTGGAATCGTGGCGTGTATTCGTCATGCCGTCAGCCACCACAGCCGAGAGAAGTGATTCAATCGCACCCAGCATAGCAATAGTAAAAGCAGGGCCAATCAGCTCAATCACATGATCCCAGCTTATTAATGGAAAAGAGAATTGAGGCAGTCCTTGTGGGATCCCGCCGAATTGACTGCCAATGGTCGATATTCCATCGAACTGACAGACATATTGCAGGGCGGTGACTGCGAGTAATGATAAGAGTGGTCCTGGAATACGTTTTAAGCCCTGCACTTTGGGAGAAAAGAGTGTCACCAGAAGGGCTAATAAGGCCAACAGGGTGGTCATGACATGAAAATCTGGTAGCGCGACGACTAACTGGTAAAGCTTATCGTGGAAATGACGGGCGCTGACGTCGGGCAGGCCGAAAAAGTACTGCCATTGCCCTACCCAGATAACGACACCGATACCAGCCGTAAAACCTGTAATGACCGGAGCAGGAATAAACTTGATGATGCTCCCCAGCTTAGTTATTCCCAGAAAGAGCAGGATAATACCTGCCATCAGCGTGGCGACTTGAAGGCCGGCCACACCGTATTGTGCGGTGATTCCTGAAAGCACCACAATGAAAGCTCCGGTCGGGCCTGCAATCTGGACTCGGCTGCCACCAAAGGCTGAGACCAGAAAACCGGCGACGATTGCAGTGTAGATGCCTTGTTCTGGCTTTGCGCCGGATGCGATGGCAAAAGCCATTGCAAGAGGAAGAGCAACTATACCAACAATGACACCTGAAACGATGTTTCTTATCCAGTGCTGACGCTGGAATAATCCGGCTTGCAATGCCTCTTTGGCTGCGATCATATCCGATTCTGCCAGTAAAATAGCGTGATAATATAATGATAATTACATTATAATATGATGGCAATATCCTCCAGCATTGGCAAGACAGCGCTGGGCGAATATCTTTAAGTGATGACTTTTTTGAATGAGAGATAGCAGCGTATGAGCGATACCTTACCTCCTTGCCCGGAATGCAATTCGTCTTATGTCTATGAAGACAGCAACCTGTTGATCTGCCCTGAGTGTGGCCATGAGTGGATTCCGGGTGAAGTGACAGAAGATGTGGATGCACTGATAGTGAAAGACGCAAACGGCACTGTGTTGCAGGAAGGCGATTTCGTTACCCTGATCAAAGATCTCAAGGTAAAAGGGTCGTCGTCTGTTGCCAAAGTGGGGACGAAAGTGAAAATTAACCGTCTGGTGGATGGCGACCATAACATCGACTGTAAGATTGATGGCATCGGGGCCATGATGCTGAAATCTGAATTTGTGAAAAAAGCCTGATTCAGTCGGATCTGAAATGCAGTGACCACAACGCCGCAATCTGTGATTGCGGCGTTGTTCTATGGGCTTGTTACAAGCTGTCAGTGAAAGTACGGGCAATCACATCCCGCTGCTGCTCTGGTGTCAGCGAGTTGAAACGGACCGCGTAGCCAGACACCCGAATGGTCAGCTGCGGGTATTTTTCCGGATGCGCCACCGCATCTTCCAGGGTTTCACGTTTGAGTACATTCACGTTCAAATGCTGTCCGCCTTCAATGCGCGGCGCCTGTTCAACAGCTAATTCGCGGTACTCTAACGGGCCCAGTTCAGACAGGGCGATGTCCTGATCTTGCGCAAAGCCGTCAATGGCGCACAGGCAACGGGCTGTGCCACTGGCAGCGTCCAGCAGCCAGATGGAATTGAGCAGTTGAGGATTGGCCGCTTGGGTAATTTGAATGCCGGTGATCATGGCAGCTCCTTGGTTGTTTCTGAAATAGCAAAATGGTGTATCTGACAAAGTCGTCAGGGATAAGGTCATCCTACCGCGTCGGGCTTCCGGCCCTTTGATCTGCATCAATTAAGCCCTTTCAAGTCTATTGCGTGACGCTGCACAAATTGTGCGCAAAAATGCGCTCAACTGGCGCATCGGCGATAAAGCAGATTGCTGCTTTGGTCGCCTGAGGACTACAGATGCCGCTAAATCACTGTTAGAACAGGTCAGCGAACAAACTGACAAAGTTGGCATTGATCTTTCATTGTACAGACTGAACCTTCGATTATGAGGAAATACCCTATGAAAGCGAGTGCGATGCCAGCCCCCGGAATGAACTCAGTCAGCGGCTCACGCCTTCCTCAGGCCAACCGTCCTATTCAGGGGCGCGGCCACTGGCGCACCCCTGTTGGCCCGGTGTCCCGGCCCAAGTGATAGCTGTTGTCATTGCGATGCCCTGATCAGACAGGCAGAATGTCGGCTTACCTTGATTTCACCAGCAGGAGCCGACATGTCTGTTTCAGATTCCCCATCTTCATCTCTTTTTAACTGGAAACAGTTGCTGGAACAGGAACGGCAGCAAGCCTACTTTCAGCAGGCAGAGGCACAGGTTGCCGCAGAAAGGCAGGCGGGCAAAGTGATCTTCCCGGCGGAAGCCGATGTCTTTCGTGCTTTTGATGCCACTCCCTTTGACCAGGTCAAGGTGGTGATCCTGGGCCAGGATCCTTATCACGGCCCTGATCAGGCGCACGGGCTCAGCTTCTCGGTGCAACCCGGGGTCAAAGTCCCCCCGTCGCTTGCCAATATGTATAAAGAGCTGGCCACGGACATTGAAGGATTTACAGTGCCAGAGCATGGCTGCTTACAGCCCTGGGCAGAGCAGGGCGTACTCCTGCTCAATACTGTGCTGACGGTTGAGCAGGGCAAAGCGCATTCGCACAGTAAATATGGCTGGGAAATGTTTACCGACAGGGTCATTGCCAGTTTGAATCAGCACAGAGATGGCCTGGTGTTCCTGCTGTGGGGAGCGCATGCACAGAAGAAAGGAAAGCATATCGACAGAAATAAGCACTGCGTGCTGGAAGCGGCACATCCGTCACCTTTGTCGGCTTACCGGGGCTTTTTTGGCTGCCGCCATTTTTCTCAGGCAAACAAGTGGTTGCGACAAAGCCATAAAAGTGAGATTAACTGGCAACTTCCCGAACAAATGTAAGGCAACTTAGTCTGGATCAAACAGAATTCGCGATCCCGGTTTACACTTATAGCTGGGATGTTAATGTCCGGGAGGTCGAAATGCTATTGGACAGTATTCACACCGAACATGGTTATATCAACCGGTTGCTTAAGCTGTTAGGTACAAAATTAAAAGCTATCCAGGCGGGTCACGAAGTGAATTATCAGCTCATTCGTGACATAGTGACCTATCTGCAGAACCAGGCCGAGCACTGCCACCATCCTAAAGAAGATGTCATCTACCATTACTATCTCAGGCACTATGGTGAGGAGCAGGACATTTTGGATCTGGAGGCGGAACATATTGAACTGGCTAAACTGACCGCAGAGTTTGCCGAAACCGTCGATATGATTCTGATGGATGCCGTGATCCCGCTGGATGTCTTTGCGGAAAAACTGAATGCCTTTGTGGAGCGTCAGCGCCAGCATCTGGACACCGAAGAGAAGAAGGTGTTCCCGGTGATTTGTCAGCATTTTACCGATCAGGACTGGGCTGCCGTTGAAGAAGAATATCAGGACTGCCTGTGTGATCCCTTATTCGGCAAAGAGGTTTCTGCTCAGTACCGCGAGCTGGCAAACCGGCTGGAGCCAGAGCATTAACATCTGCGGCCACATAAAACAGCACCGGCCTTAGTGCCGGTGTTGGTCGTTTGTTACTAGCCTTAACCTAGTAATGGTAGTGCAAAACCCAGATTACAAATCTACCTCATCGGTAAACTCATGTAAGATATCAATATCCTGAAGTTCCTTTTTCAGTTTTTGCTTATCTTTGAGTGCTTCAATTTCCCGCCACTTGCGCTTAACAGGTTTACTGCGTGCATTGCGGCGAGGAAAATCGCTTTCAAGCATGTTGTCGAATCCAAAGCTATCCATATTGCACCTCTCTACCATCCTGAGTATTGCTCAGAGCAGGGGCATCTTGCCCTTTGATCATCAGTTAAATATCACAATACGGCACAGAATAAAATTGAACTATTTCGCATTTGTTATTTATTTGTGAAATTAGTTCAAACTGAGGCACTGGCAGCAATGGTTTGTCCAGTGGCTAAGAAAGTAATGCAGTGCTCAATTCTGCTTAGTGTGCGTTGATTTTTTACGACTAACTCCGCATCATCGCTCAGGTTTTGGGCCGCCGGGGGCAAAACGGGCTGAGACAGGCAAACAGTTCAGTATCCGGCAAGGCCAATTTGTATCAGCCTGTGCTGACAGATGCATTACAGTTGAATGAAGCGGTATTGCAAAGGCGTGCCGGGCAAATATACCTTTGAGCAAGCTAAGGGGTTGGTGTGACAAGTCAGATAAATTTCCTCAACGATCTGCTGTGGGGATCTGTATTGATTTACCTGCTGGTCGGGGTAGGGATCTATTTTACCTACTTGCTGGGTTTTATTCAGTTCCGGCATTTTGTCCATATGTTTAAAGTGATGAAAAACAGCCGCAAGTCGGATGCTGCCGGTATCTCTTCTTTTCAGGCATTGTGCACCAGTCTGGCCGCCCGGGTCGGGACGGGCAACATGGCCGGCGTCGCCGTGGCGCTTACCTTAGGCGGGCCGGGTGCCATTTTCTGGATGTGGCTGATTGCCATGTTAGGGATGGCGACAGCCTTTGCGGAAAGTGCGCTGGCCCAGCTTTACAAGACCCGGGATGATGACGGCAATTACCGGGGCGGTCCGGCGTACTACATGGAAAAAGGGCTGGGCATGCGCTGGATGGGGGTGGTGTTCTCCATCTTTCTGATCATTGCCTTCGGTCTGGTATTCAACGCGGTTCAGGCGAACTCCATTGCCAAAGCCATGAATGTGGCTTTTGGCTGGCAACCTGTGGTGGTCGGCATGGTGCTGGTGGCGCTGACCGGCTTTATCATATTCGGTGGCATGCGAACCATTGCCCGCACTGCAGAAATTCTGGTGCCCGTGATGGCGATTTGTTATCTGCTGCTGGCGCTGGTGGTGGTGGCGATGAATATCGAACAGGTCCCTTCGGTGATCGCCCTGATTTTCCGCAGTGCCTTTGGTCTGGAAGAGGCGGCCTCAGGTGCGCTGGGCTATACCATAGCTCAGGGTATGATCAATGGCCTCAAACGCGGGCTGTTTTCCAATGAAGCGGGCATGGGATCGGCGCCGAATGCGGCTGCCTCGGCCACGCCGTACCCGCCGCATCCGGCATCGCAAGGCTATGTGCAGATGTTGGGGGTCTTTACCGATACTATCGTTATCTGCTCGGCCACAGTGGCGATCATTCTGGTGTCTGGTGAGTATGTGCCTCATGGCGAAGTCACAGGCATAGAGCTGACGCAGCGGGCGCTGGCTTCTCAGGTGGGCGACTGGGGAGGGATCTTTATTGCCATCGCGATCTTCCTGTTTGCCTTTACCTCGCTGGTGGCCAATTACTCTTATGCCGAAACGAATCTGATTTTTCTCGAGCATAACCACAAAGCCGGACTGCTGATTTTTCGCGCTGTGGTTTTGGGCATGGTGATGTTCGGGGCGCTGGCCGAATTACCGACGGTATGGGCGATGGCGGATGTCTCTATGGGAATGATGGCCATTATCAACCTGATCGCCATTTTGCTGTTGTCGGGCACTGTGGTGAAACTGGCAAAAGACTATAACGCGCAATTGGCTCAGGGTAAGGTGCCAACGTTTGACAGCGCCCAGTACCCGGAATTGCATGCTCAGCTGGATGAAGATATCTGGACCAGCCGTCCAGATCGATAGGTGGTTCCTATGGCAAAGAAAGCGACAACCACGCGCGTTGTGCGTGGTTTTTTGATGGCGAAATGGTAATCTTGCCGACAGACACGCTTACAGGACATTAAAACATGCTGATAGTGGTTTCCCCTGCTAAAACCCTGGATTATGAATCTCCTCTGGCAACAAAGACTTATACTTTGCCTGAGCTGACCGATCACTCGATGGAGCTGATTGAGGTTTGCCGTCAGCTGACGCCTATGGACATTGCAAGCCTGATGAAGGTGAGCGATAAAATCGCCGGACTCAATGCGGCCCGTTTTGCCGACTGGCAGCCGGATTTTACGCCGGAAAACGCGCGTCAGGCGATTCTGGCCTTCAAAGGTGACGTGTATACCGGTCTGGAAGCCGAGAGCCTGAGCGAGGATGACTTCGCCTTTGCCCAGCAGCACCTGCGTATGCTGTCCGGTTTGTATGGTTTGTTGCGGCCGCTGGATCTGATGCAGCCGTACCGTCTTGAAATGGGTACTAAGCTGGCCAACGATCGCGGTAGCAACCTGTATCAGTTCTGGGGCAGTATCATCACCGACAAACTGAATGAGGCGCTTGCCGGGCAGGGGGATGACATCCTGATCAACCTGGCCTCCAATGAATACTTTAAAGCCGTGAAGCCGAAGTCTCTCAAAGGCAAAGTGATTACCCCGGTATTTAAAGACGGCAAAAATGGTCAGTACAAGGTGATCAGTTTCTACGCCAAAAAAGCCCGTGGCATGATGGCGCGTTATATCATTGATAACCGCCTGACGTCAGTGGAACAGCTGAAACAATTTGATGTGGCTGGCTATTACTTCGCACCGGAAGAATCGACGGCCGCCGAGCTGGTGTTTAAGCGCGAAGAGCAATAAAGCCTGAGCGTGATATCGGTGACAGAAAAAAGGCCGGATACTGTATCCGGCCCTTTTCTGTTTCAGTCTGCTGGTGCGGCTAAGATTACTTGGCTGCCGCCTTTTTCTTGACGGATTTCTTCTTGGCGTCTTTTTTCTTCGCGCCTTTCTTCTTGCCGTCTTTAACCTTTTTCTTCTTCACGGTCGCCGGCTTTTTGTGTTTCGGGCGCAGGCCTTCAATAAAGCGCTCCGGGATCTCTTCTTTCATATAGCGGCTGACACGCTCTATCATGCCCTGATCATGGGCTTCCACCAGCGAGATGGCGGTGCCTTTTTTACCGGCACGGGCAGTACGGCCGATACGGTGCAGATACACATCGGCCGTGCGCGGCATGTCGAAGTTGATGACATGGCTGACGTCCGGCAGGTCAATGCCCCGTGCCGCGACATCGGTGGCGATCAGGATATTGGTTTCACCTTCACGGAAACGACGAATGGCATTGTTACGGGTGGCTTGCGCCATTTCCCCCTGAATCCACACGCAGGCGATTTTCAGTGACGCCAGCTGATCGCGCAGCTCGGCCAGCCGCTCGCGGGTTTTGACAAAAATAATACTGCGCTCGGCCTGATCGCTGAGGATATTTTCCAGCAACGCCATCTTGTGCGCCATGTCGTCGCAGCGGTGGTATACCTGATGGATCTTTTTACGCTCACGGCGCGGCGGTTCCGCGTTCACTTCGACCGGCTCATTTAAGATCGTCTGGGAGAACTCACGCACCCCTTTGCCTTCCAGAGTGGCAGAGAACAGCAAGCTCTGACGGCGCCAGCGGCACTCTTCATGCAGGCGTTTTACAACGGCCCCGAAGCCCATGTCGAGCATGCGGTCTGCTTCGTCCAGGATCAGGCATTCGATGGCACGGCAATCGAATTTCTCGCCTTCGATGTATTCCATCAGACGGCCCGGTGTGGCGACCACTATGTCCTGGGTTTTACCCAGATACTCAGCGTGCTCGTCGTAAGAAATACCGCCTGTGATGGTGAAGATTTTCAGGTCAGTATGGGCCGCCAGGGCTTTGGCCTGATCAGCAACCTGAATGGCCAGCTCACGGGTTGGTGTCAGAATCAGCACGCGGGCCGGGCCGGGTTTACGGCGCGGAAAATCAAGCAGGTGCTGAATCATAGGCAATACAAATGCGGCTGTTTTTCCGGTACCCGTTGGTGCGGATGCCAGTACGTCACGGCCATCCAGGGCATGAGGGATAGCCTCAGACTGCACAACGGTTGGACGGGAATATCCCATATCTTCAATCGCTTGTAGCAGAGCGCCATCTAACTCTAATTCGGAAAAATCTCTCACCAGTCTTACTCCTAAGTAGCGGGCTGCCCGTATGGATCGCATCTCGGTGGGCAGTTTGCTGCTGTGATTCAGTTAAGGGGCGGCATTATAGTGTGATTTGATGCAAGTATCACCGATTAAAGCACAAAAACTTGGATTATCCCTGCCGCTCGCTGACCGGATCAGAGCTTGAGATAAAAGTCACGGGTCAGGGCCGCAAACTCAGCCGAGTACTGGCCTTGCTGATGGATGATCAGCGATGTTTCGTCACAGGCACCGTCCTGGGGCGAAAGCGCTATCAGCAGGCGGTGAACCGGTTTGGCGGCGGTGCTTTTCACCCGGCACAGCCGGCGGCAATGCAAATCATAGTCCGCCAGCATCGTCAGCAGTGCTTCCCCCTCGTAGACCGGCAGAATCAGGCTGGCCTGTCCTGCCGGCGCCAGCAGGTATTGCAGGCAGCTGAGCAGGTCTCGGTGGGAAAGGGTGTCTGTGTGCCGGGCGGTTGCCCGGCGCGGGCAGCTGGCCTGTTCACCGTGATTGAAGTAGGGCGGATTGCATAATATGGCCTGAAAGCGGCCTTTGGACTGAGAGCTGACCCATGCGCGGATGTCCTGATGCTCGGCCTGTAGTCGCGCGGACCAGGGTGAGGCCGAGAAATTTTTGCCGGCCGCCGCCACGGCAGCCGGGTCAATATCCAGCGCCAGAATATCGGCGCTGCCGGATGGTGTACGCTGCGCCGCCATTAAGGACAGCAAACCGCTGCCGCAGCCAATGTCGAGTATTGTCTGGCGACTGAGCTGGCTCTGACTGTCACGACAGCTTGACACCTGAGCCCATGCGCCTAACAACACCCCATCTGTGCTGACGGGCATGCCGCATCCGTGATCGTCAACGTGAAATTGTTTAAACGTAAAACCTTTATTCATCTAATGAATGTCCGAAAAGGCGGCCGAGAAAAATCAGTCCGCCATTATAGCGGTTATTCTTATCAAAGGTTGAATTGCGGCCCAACACTGTAAAGTTTGGCTGTATGGTGGTTTTATATTCTGTGTTGGATGTTTTGTGAGCAGTGTTTGTTTTAGTCTTTGCTTCTGATTTTTAATTTAAATTTGGCGTTTTATTGTGGTTTTTCGGTAAGTAATCCGAAGAAAGTGGTGTTTTTGGCTGCAAGGTTGTCACTGACATGCTTTTGCTTCATTATGCTGCCTCTTTTACTGGGTGTAGTGATATATCTCAGTAATGAGCCATTAATGCTAACACAACATAACAATAGACGAGTGGGAAGGTGCAGTTTGAATAACACACTCAAGGTTTCAGATATTTTTGCGATAGGTTTCATGACCTTTGCGTTTTTCCTGGGTGCCGGAAACATTATTTTCCCGCCACAGGCCGGCTTAAGTGCAGGTGATAACCTGCTGCCAGCAATGTTTGGCTTCCTGTCGACGGCAGTCGGCTTGCCGCTGATCGGTATCATAGCCGTGGCTGTTGCCGGTGGCGGCTGGAAAGGGCTGACCCGGGATCTGCCGCCTCAGCTGGCAACCCTGATGGCCGTTCTTATCTTCATTATCATCGGCCCTGCTTTTGCTGCGCCTCGTACCGGTCTTGTGGCCTACGAAATGGCAGTCAAACCTTTTATGGCTGATGGGGGACAAACCAGTCTGACCATTTTTTCTGTTGTCTTTTTTGGACTGGCGCTGTTCTTTGCATGGTCACGCGGCAGACTGATCGATTCCATCGGTAAGCTGCTCACCCCGGCGCTCTTTGCCGTGCTGGCTGTTCTGGCGGTGGCGGTATTCCTCAACCCGCAAAGCGAGATTCAGGCTGCTCAGGGTGATTACGTGAACATGGCGTTCACCAAAGGATTCCTGGAAGGTTACAACACCATGGATACCTTTGCGGCGCTGATGTTCGGCATGCTGATTGTTGATGTGATCCGCAACAAAGGCATCAAAGATGACAAAGCTACCTGCAAATATCTGATGATGGCCGGTGTGATTGCCGCCGCAGGCCTGGCGTTTGTGTATATTTCCCTGTTTTATCTCGGTGCCACCAGTGCGGCGGTTGCCGAAGGTGCGGCTAATGGCGGTGCGATTCTGGCGGGTTATGTCCTGGCGCTGTTTGGTCCTGTCGGTCAGTACATACTGTCGGCGATCGTGATGCTGGCCTGTCTGACCACGGCGATCGGCCTGATCAGTGCCTGCTCGGACTATTTCAGTTCGCTGACCCGCCTGTCCTATGAGACATGGGCGGTGATCCTGGCGGTGATTTGCGGCGTGGTGGCCAATGTCGGCCTGAACCAGCTGATCAGCCTGTCGGTGCCTGTGCTGTTTGCCCTGTACCCTGTGGCAGTGGCGCTGGTGATCCTGACCTTTGTCCGCCGCTGGCTGCCAAATCCGCGTCTGGCCTACCGTGTGGTGCTGCTGGTCTCGCTGATCTTCAGCCTGATTGATGCGGCCAAAGTGATCGGCCTGGATATGTCATTCCTGAGCTTCCTGCCGATGTTTGATTACGGTATGGCCTGGACAACCCCTACCTTGCTGGCACTGGTTGTGACCCGTTTCTTCCGGGCAGACATCCGCGAGCCGAAAGCGCAAACCGCTTAACCTGCCGATAATACTTTGTCTGACCTTAACGCCCCGGTTGTTACCGGGGCGTTTGTTTTTGCAGCCCACAACCTCATGCGGCGGATCAGGCACTGCGACTGAGCAGCGCTTTGATGGCTTTTCTGGCCTGGCTGGCCAGCCGGTGCGGGTCTAGCTGAGGAGCACCGTTTTTCACTACGGGCCGCCCATGCACAAAGGTATACCTGATATCAACAGGCTCGCCGCACAGTATCGGTGCCAGCAGCGGGCTGTGACAGCCGGAAAACCGTGGCGCCCGCAGATCGTAGATCACCAGATCCGCCGCGTAGCCGACCGCCAGTTTGCCGACCTTATCCAGCCCGAGCAGTCTGGCGCCGTCTTCCGTGCCCCATTTCAGCACGGTTTCCAGGCTCGTTGCTTCCGCACCCTGCTGGGCTCTGTGCAGTAACCAGGTCAGGTTGAGCTCCTGGATCATCGAACCGGACTCTGAAGACGCTGAACCGTCTACCCCTATGCTGACTGGCATCCCGGCCTGCGCCATGCGGATAACAGGGGCAATGCCGCTGCCGAGACGGCAATTGGAGGTCGGGCAGTGGGCAATCCCTGTCCTGCTGCCGGCCAGTGTCGCGATATCTCGCTCATTTGCCTGTACCAGGTGGGCAAACCAGACATCCTCGCCCAGCCAGTGGCAGCTTTCGGCATAGTCCACCGCACTCATCTGGTATGTCTGCTGTGCCTGAATCTCATCAAAGCTGACTTCCAGCAAGTGCGAGTGCATTTTCAGGCCATGACTGCGGGCAAACTCTGCCAGCAGCCGTAAATCGGCCGGTGAGGAAGAGTGCACCAGGCTGGTCGGCGCGACGACCAGCTTGCGCATCGCATCCCCGCCGGACTGGTGATAGCGCGAGCGGGACAGATCTAACCGGGCGAGGCACTGGGCGATGGATTCCGGTTCGACCGGGTTGCTGCGCATGCCCTTGTGGCTGCCCTGGCGGGTTGCGCCTCCCCGGCAGAGTACCAGCCGGATGCCGACATCGTCTGCGGCTTGCCATACCGCGGCTTCCAGCTCCGGGCTGGTCGTTGCATGGTAGAGATAATGGTGATCGGCGCAGGTCGTGGTGCCGGAACGCAGCAGTTCACTGAAGCCCAGACAGGCGGCGGCGTACATGATATCCGGCGTGATATGCGGCCAGAATCGGTATGGCACACTGGCCAGCCATTCGCCAAGCGGCTGATTCAGCCCGGCCGGGATCCCTTTGAGGATCGACTGCGCGATGTGGTGATGGGTGTTGACCAGCCCGGGATAAATCACACAGTCGCGGGCCTGGATGCAGGTCTCTCCCGGTAACTGGGCTAGTTGGCGGCCGATTTCAATGATGTAGCCCTGCTGGATACGAATATCGCTGGCCGCCGCATCATGGCAGAAAATGGCGGAAGCCCCTTTTATCAGATAGTTCATCGGTTCACTTTCCTCGTTTGAGCAATGTCCCGGGTAACCTCCCTGACCGCTTCTACTCTTTATTTCGTGAGTTGTTGCTTGGTTAGTTGCTGTTTGGTTAGTGGCTGATTGACAGAGGTTAGTTTAGTTGCCGTCAGCCTGTGCGCTGTCAGTATCGTAAAGCAATTCCTGCGCCAGTCTGCCGGGTGCGTGACCGCCTCGCCCTGATGGCGGGCGGCAGAGCAGAGCTGGGCGTTTTATGCACAGCAACAACGCATTGAATGCGGGATCTGCACCAGTGCAGTGCGCGGGCCAGGAGGAGAGCTGTGCGCTGCTGGCAGGGGGCTGGCTGGTGTCATCAGCGTTAACTCTTTGTAAATACAACGGTGTCTGCATTATTGCCTTGGTTTGTATACAGGCTGGCATGGTGTTTGCGTTAACCCTGCTGGTTGATTGTCAGCACCGGCTGACAGCAGCAAGGTTCAGTGTTGAGTAGAAGCGGTTAGGGAAAGATCCCGGGACATTGCTCAATGAGTGCGATGCACAGGGCGGCTCCACACTCTGTGTCATCGCTACTTTTCCCAGGTGCAATGGATGACACGGAGAAAGCAATGAAAACCACTTCACACACAGTAAGCCGTTTGAGTCTGGCTGCCGTTATGCTGGTATCGGCCCAGGCCGGCTATGCAATGGGTCAGGCTAAGGATCAGGCCATGGATAAGGTGACCTTTCAGCTCGACTGGCTGCCCGGGGGCGATAAAGCGCCGGTGTATGTCGGAGTCGAGCAGGGCTTTTTTGCCGAAGCCGGACTGGATGTCGCCATCCGTCAGGGGAAAGGCTCGACCGACGCCATCACCAAGCTGGCCACAGGTGCCGCCGATGTCGGCCTGTCTGATCTGGTGTCCCTGCTGGTCGCCAAAGCCAACGATGACGTGCCGGTGAAAGCGATTTATTCGGTATTCAGCAAAGCCCCTTATGCCTTTTATGTCCTGAGCGACAGCAAGGTCAAGTCGGTCCGGGATGTGGCCAATACCACGATTGCGACTTCACCTTTTACCTCGGCCAATGTGTTTCTGCCCTTGTTGCTGCGTAAAAACGGGATTGCCGAAGACAGTGTGACTGTACTGAAAGCGGATCCGGGCGCGCTCAACCCTATGCTGATCACCGGCAAGGCCGAAGTGATGATCTCCTGGATCACTGATACCGTGAAAAATCAGGCCCAGGCGGCGCAAGTGGGTAAACAGCTCACGGTTTTACCCTGGCATGACGCCGGCCTGGAGTTTTATTCTACCGCCGTGATTGCCAGCGATCGCTTTCTCAAAGCGCGTCCTGAGGTCGCCAAACGCTTTGTCGCCGCCTATGCCAAATCGGTGGCCTATACCTGGTCACACCCCGAGCAGAGTGCAGAGGATGTGCATGCCAGCGTGCCGGATGTCGATCCGCAACAGGCGGCAGATACCATCAAATCCATCAAGGGACTGGTTTACAACGAGATCAGCGCCCGGGACGGTATTGGCCATTTCACCCCCGCACGTCTGGCATCCACCTGGCAGTGGACGGCTCAGGCGCAGCAGCTGGAGCAAGCCGGCTTTGATCCTGAGTCCGCCATCAGCCGTGATTTTTTGCCGGAGGAATAAGCATGAACCCCTTTGTTTCATTCCGTCAGATCAGCCATGTTTATCGCTCAGGACGGCAATCTACCCAGGTGCTGGATAACGTCAGCTTTGATATTAACCGCCACGAATTTGTGGCGATAGTCGGGCCGTCGGGGTGCGGCAAGTCGACCTTGCTGCGTTTGCTGTCCGGTTTGCTGAGCCCGACCGAGGGCCAGGTGGAGGTTTTCGGCCGGGCAGTGCGTGAGCCCAGAGAAGACATCGGCATCGTCTTCCAGAAGCCCACCTTGCTGCCGTGGAAAAATGTGCTGGATAACACCCTGTTTCCGATTTACCACAAGTACGGTGGGGTCTCGAATAAAGACAGAAAATTTGCCCGCAGCCTGCTCAGGAAAGTCGGCCTGGCCGATTTTGCCGACAGCCGGCCGGATCAGTTGTCGGGCGGCATGCAGCAGCGGGTAGGCATCGCCAGGGCATTGCTGCTCGATCCCGATATCCTGATCATGGACGAACCTTTCTCGGCACTGGATGCCCTGACCCGGGAAGAAATGGGCTTTGAGCTGCTGAGGTTATGGGCGGAAAAGCCGAAAACTGTGCTGTTCATCACCCACTCGATTTCCGAGGCGGTGCTGCTGGCAGACAAGGTGCTGGTGATGGGGCCGAGACCGAGCACAGTGCTGGAAGAAATCCCCATCGAATTGCCCCGGCCCCGGACTCTGGATTCCATCAAGCACCCGCTTTTTGGTCTCTATACCGGCAAGATCCGCGAACACTTTTACCGTCCGGCTGAGTTACCGGAGACAGACAAAGATGTCGCGCCCGAACCTGCCCCCCGTATCCGGCCTGTGGCCTGAGGAGAGATGATGAAACGAGCCGTATCTGAGTGGCTGAAAGACAGCCTGCCTGTACTGGCGATGCTGGCTGTTTTGCCTGTGTGGGAGGGAGTGTGCCGCGTGTTTGCGATCCCCTCATTCATATTGCCGGCCCCTTCGGCCATAGTGACCGCATTTCTTGAGGTGCCGCTGGATCGCTGGCTGGATAACCTTTATGCCACGCTCAGGGTTGCGCTGCTGGGCTTTGCCATCTCGCTGCTGATCAGCATCCCGCTGGCAATTGTGATGGTGCGGTCGCCCTTTCTGACCAAAGCACTGTTTCCCTTATTGGTGGTGATCCAATCGACACCTGTGGTGGCCATTGCGCCGTTACTGATCGTGATTCTAGGCACCGGGGATGCGCCGCGACTGGCAATTACCTGTCTGATCACTTTCTTTCCGCTGGTGGTGTCAGCGACCACCGGGATGCTGGCTACTCCGCCTGAGCTGGTGGAACTGTCGAAATCGCTCAATGTTCCGACCCGCAAAACCATCTGGCAGATCCGCCTGCCCTATGCCATTCCGCATTTGTTCAGCGGTATCAAGGTTGCCATTACTCTGGCGGTGATAGGGGCAGTGATCGCCGAGTTTGTCGCCGCGGAAAAAGGGCTGGGGTACTTTGTCCAGTTCTCCACCTCTTACTTTAAGATCCCGCAGGCCTTCGCGGCTCTGGTGTTCCTGTCACTGGTCAGCATGGTGCTGTTCAAAGCCGTTCACTGGGTGCAGAAATACTGGTTTGCCTGGAGCTTACCCGCTGAAAAAGGAGTGTGATCCTGAACTTTATTCACGGAGTAGAAGCGGCGGACAGGGCACCCGCACCTGTCAGGCATTGCTCCAATAACGGGCGAAAGCCGACTATTGGAGAACAAGATGAAACAATCAGTTTATGTGCTGGATGAGCTTAATCTGGAATCGACTCTGGGCCAGCGTGGGCTGGAATCAGATCACGCCAGTATTCCTGTCATTGATCTCAGCGATTTTGATAACAGACGTCAAGTCATCACTGAGGCCCTGTGGCTGGCGGCCAGTGAGGTCGGTTTTTTCCAGATCAAAAATCATGGGATAGCGCTGCGCGACATTCAGCGCGCTTTTGCGATCAGTGAGCAGTTTTTCGCGCTCAGCACCGAAAAAAAGCAGGCTTACCCGCTGAAAGACGGCCTCAATGCCGGCTGGGAATTCAAAGCTCAGGTGCGGCCGTCAACAGGGACGGCCGATCAGAAAGAGTCGTACCAGATCACCTTACCGCACATGGCGGGCCTATGGCCTGAACCGGATGACGTGGCCGATTTTCAGTCCATTATGCTCGATTTTGAACGCCAGACCTGGCGGCTGGGGATGGATATCCTGTCCTGCTTTGCGGATAAGTTAGGGTTTGAGCGGGATTTCTTTGAACGGGTGCATCAGCCTGACTCTGAGCATTATCAGAGTACATTGCGGCTGCTGCATTACTTGCCGATGGCGGTATTACCGCAAGGTGACAACCACTGGCGTGCCGGCGCCCACACGGATTTCGACTGCCTGACGATGGTCTTTCAGCAGGCCAGTCAGGGCGGGTTGCAAGTCGCAGCCGGCAAAGATGCCCGGCATCAGCCCCTCTGGTGCAATGTGGTGCCGCAGGCGGATATTATCACCTGCAACATCGGTGACATGCTGATGCGCTGGAGTGATGATCAGCTCAAGTCGACCCTGCACCGGGTCAGAATGCCTTATCCGCAAGAGAATCAGCACTCCCGCTACAGCCTGGCTTTCTTCTGCCAGGCCAACAAGGATGTGGTGATTCAGGGGCCGCTCGGTAAGTATCCGCCCATTACGGCCGCTGACTACCTTAAGCTGAGGATTAACGCGAATTTTTCGGCAAAAACAGCAGAGTAAGCCAGACAACACTGCCGCCCGTATTATTGCGGGCGGCAGAGATCGGACTAGAGTGAATCGCCGTATTCGGTCAGTACCTGCTCGCACCATTGCTGGATGCGCTCATCACTGAGCTCGTACTGGCTGTCTTCATCCAGTGCCAGCCCGACAAACAGGCTCTTGTCTTCGGTCAGGGCTTTTGAGGCTTCAAAGTTGTAGCCTTGATTTGGCCAGTAGCCAACGAACTGGGCACCGGTCGGCAGCAGCTGATCGTGCAGCATGCCCATGGCGTCCAGGTACCATTCTGTGTAGCCTTCCTGATCGCCCAAGCCGAACAGGGCGACGGTTTTTCCTGTCAGTGTCAGGCCATCCAGTTGATTCCAGACCGCTTCCCAGTCTTCCTGCAGTTCACCAAAGTCCCAGGTCGAGATGCCCAGGATCAGCAGGTCATACTGGTTCATCTCGCTGAGCGAAGCTTCTTTGATGTTGTGCAGCTCAACCAGCTCGCCGCCGATGCAATCGCGGATTTTCTCCGCGGCCATTTCGGTATAGCAGGTGGTCGAGCCGTAAAACAGGCCGATTTTCATACTGATATTTCCTGGGGTGGCAACTAATTTGCGCTGATTTTACCCTGTCAGGCGTCCGGGTGCATCCCTCAAGCGAGCGCACCTAGTTACATTGCAGGAGAAATTCAGTACTATGCTGCAATATACTGTGTTTATATCCAGATGTTTTTGGGAGTGGCGCGACGTGGAAACCAATAACGATATTGCCCTGATCGAGCGCTTTTTAGATGCGATGTGGATGGAGCGGGGGCTGTCGGCCAACACCCTGTCTTCATACCGTAATGATTTAATGAAACTGCAGCAATGGCTGGAGTCTCGCCGTCAGTCGCTGTTGTCACTGCACTCCGGCGATCTGCAGGATTACCAGCAATGGTTGTTTGAGCAAGACTTCAAGCAGAGTTCCCGGGCCAGGATGACCTCGGCGCTGCGGCGGCTGTTTCAGTATTTTCACCGGGAAAAGCTCAGGGAAGACGATCCCAGTGCCATTTTGCACAGCCCCAGATTGCCGCAGCGGTTACCGAAGGACATTAGCGAAGAGCAGGTCAGTGCCCTGTTGGGCGCACCGGATGTTAATGATCCGCTCGAGCTGCGCGATAAAGCCATGCTCGAGCTGCTGTATGCAACGGGCCTGCGGGTCACTGAGCTGGTGAGCCTGCGGATGGATAACGTCAGTCTGCGCCAGGGCGTGGTCCGGGTCACGGGTAAAGGGGACAAAGAACGCCTGGTGCCTATGGGGGAAGAGGCGATGGAATGGATTGAAACCTTTCTGGTTCAGGGACGCCCGTACCTGTTGGGCGAGGTCAGTTCAGATGTTCTGTTTCCCAGCAAGCGTGCCCGTCAGATGACGCGTCAGACCTTCTGGCATCGCATTAAGCACTATGCGGTGCTGGCCGGGATTGATGCCGATACCTTGTCGCCGCACGTCATGCGCCATGCGTTTGCCACCCACCTGCTCAATTACGGCGCGGACCTCAGGGTCGTGCAAATGCTGTTAGGTCACAGTGATTTATCTACCACACAGATCTATACTCATGTGGCAACCGAGCGTCTGAAGCAGCTGCATCAGGAGCACCATCCGCGAGCCTGAAACCAGCAGTGATCTTTTGTGACACTCAGACCCGTGTTTACTGGGGCAGAGATCCCAATCATAACCCTGCAGAGCCACCGGATTATGAAATCACTTGCCTTTTGAGATTGAACTTTGAAAGATGGCCATACTCAAAGGGTCTGTATAGTATTCACAGGGACTAACCCTGAATTGCCAACGATTTGTTAAGGATGTTTTCATGCCATTTTCCCGCCGTCCCCTGCTTGTGGCACTGGCTGCGCTCACGGCTTTTTCTGCCAGTGCAGAACCTGATGCCCGTGCCATTGAAGCCACGTTGAATCCGCTGGGCCTGACTGCAGCGTCAGTGACGCCATCACCGCTCAAGGGTATGAACGAGGTGGTGACCGAGCGCGGTATTATTTATATGTCTGATGACGGTCAGTATTTTGTTGCCGGTCACCTGTATCAGTCAGTGGACGGTGAGCCTGTCAATCTGACTGAACAGAAAATGGCCTCGATCAACAAAGACAAGCTCAAAGGCATGGAAGGCGAAATGATCGTCTATCCGGCCAAAGAGGAAAAATACGTGGTGACTGTCTTTACCGATACCAGCTGTGGCTACTGCCGTAAACTGCACAGTGAAATGCAGGCCTACAACGATGCCGGTATCACTATCCGTTATCTGGCTTTCCCGCGCGGTGGCGAGCGCTCGCAGAATTTCGGCGAGATGAGTGCTATCTGGGCATCGAAAAACCGGGCGCAGGCCATGGATGACGCCAAGAAAGGCAAGCTGAATATTGAGCAAAGTCCGCATAATGACTCGCTGGTGATGAAGCATTATCAGCTGGGTGTGGCCATGGGCGTGACAGGTACGCCTGCGCTGGTACTGGAAGACGGGACTATGCTGCCTGGCTATCAACCGGCTAGCCGGCTGCTGCAATTTCTCAACAGCCGCAGTTAATTATTGCCTCTGCTGACCAACAGCCCGCAGTCCTGCGGGCTGTTGCGTTTTCAGCATCCGGCTGAGCCGTTTGAGTGATGTGGCGTGTGAGCCCGGTGCTGGATTGGCCTGTTCGGGTACCCGCCGCTGCGGTTTTTTGATATAACACCTTCTCATTTTCCCCATCTGCCAATCGCCATTAAGTAGTCTAATGAAAATCGAAATCAAGCGTCGTCCTGAAGCGGATACCTCAGGTTTTTCCTCTGAGATCCACCCTCTGCTGAAGCGTATTTATGCCAGCCGGGGGCTGCGCTCTGACACAGATCTGGAGCGGGGCGCCAAGGGGCTGCACAGTTATGACAAACTTAATGGTATTGATGCTGCCGTCAATTTGCTGATTGATGCATTGCGAGAACACAAGC
This sequence comes from Photobacterium halotolerans DSM 18316, assembly GCF_000425165.1. Classification (GTDB taxonomy): domain Bacteria; phylum Pseudomonadota; class Gammaproteobacteria; order Enterobacterales; family Vibrionaceae; genus Photobacterium; species Photobacterium halotolerans. The sequence goes on along the minus strand of NZ_KE384320.1, from coordinate 499,778 downwards.
GCATTATTGTGGTGGGCGACTTCGATGCCGATGGCGCCACCAGCTCAGCGCTCTCGGTTCTGGCGCTGCGCCAGTTAGGTTGCCGCAATGTCGATTATCTGGTGCCGAACCGTTTTGATGATGGCTATGGCCTGAGCCCGGAAGTAGCTGAACAGGCTGCTGCCCGTGGTGCGGAAATCATCATGACGGTGGATAACGGCGTCTCGTCGGTGGCCGGGGTTGCCGCGGCGAAAGAAAAAGGCATCCGGGTGCTGGTGACCGATCACCACTTGCCGGGGGATGTCCTGCCAGCCGCCGATGCTATCGTCAATCCGAATCTGCACAGCTGTGACTTTCCGTCCAAAGCCCTGTGCGGGGTGGGGGTGGCTTTTTATCTGATGCTGGCACTGCGGGCGGCGCTGCGTCAGCAGAACTGGTTTACCGAGCAGGGGATCCCGGAACCCAACTTAGCCGGGTTATTAGATTTGGTGGCCCTGGGCACAGTGGCTGACGTGGTCGCACTGGATGGTAATAACCGGATTCTGGTGCATCAGGGCCTGCAGCGCATTCGCGCCGGGCAATGCCGGCCGGGGATTCAGGCGCTGATCGAAGTAGCCAACCGTGACCCGTCCCGGCTGGTGGCCAGCGATCTGGGTTTCGCGCTGGGCCCGCGCATCAATGCTGCCGGCCGTCTGGATGATATGTCTTTTGGCGTTGAGCTGCTGTTGTGCGAGGACATTCAGTCGGCGCGGCGAATGGCGGTCGAGCTGGACGGCCTCAATCAGACACGCAAAGAAATTGAACAGGGCATGAAAGAAGAGGCGCTGGCGATTTGCGAGCGTTTAAAATTCAGCCAGAAAGACATGCCTTACGGGCTGGCGCTCTATCAGGCGGACTGGCACCAGGGGGTGATCGGCATTCTGGCGTCGCGGATCAAAGAGTTGTACCACCGCCCTGTGATTGCCTTTGCCGCGGCGGGCGAGGGCGAAATCAAAGGGTCCTGCCGATCGATACCCGGCCTGCATATGCGTGATGTGCTGGATCGGATCGATACCCGCAACCCGGGGATGATCCTCAAATTTGGCGGTCACGCCATGGCTGCGGGATTGACGCTCGCCGCCGATCAGTTTGCGGCATTCAGCAAAGCCTTCGATCAGGCGGTGCGGGATGAGCTGGACGAGTCTGCCCTGCGCGGTATCTTGCTGACCGACGGTGAGCTTGCAGCGCAGGAGATGACGATGGACACGGCCGAGCTGATACGCGGGGCCGGTCCCTGGGGGCAGCAGTTCCCGGAACCGAGCTTTGATGGCCGCTTCCGCTTGCTGCAGCAGCGTCTGGTCGGCAGCAAGCACCTGAAAATGATGCTGGAGCCTGTCGGTGGCGGCAGCATGATAGATGCCATTGCATTCAATATTGATGTCCGGCGCTGGCCGGATGCCTCGGTACAACAGGTCAACCTGGTGTATCGTCTCGATATCAATGAGTTTCGGGGTAATCGTAGCGTTCAGCTGATGGTTGAGTACCTCGAGGCGGTATAATCTGTGTATCGGTGAAGCGCCTGCTTCACCGTTTTTCTTTTGTCCGAAAATCCATGCTGTCAATATTGCGAGCGATATTTTGGATAAGTTTTGTGATCCTCTGTTTATTCCTGCCGCAATTCGCTAGAATCCTCCGGTTATGTCCGTTTCGGCGAAAAGGCTAAGAAGAGTGGCAATGTTCGAAGTTAATCCTATTAAAAACCGTCTTGAGGATGTGTCTGCACGGACCGACATCCTTAGGGGGTACCTTTGACTACGATGCTAAAAAAGAGCGTCTTGAAGAAGTCAACGCAGAATTAGAGCAACCTGATGTCTGGAATGAGCCAGAGCGTGCTCAGGCATTAGGTAAAGAGCGTGCAGCGCTGGAAGCTGTGGTGGAAACCATCGACCAGCTGGATCAGGGCGTCGAAGACGTCGAAGGTCTGCTTGAGCTGGCGATCGAAGAAAGCGATCAGGAAACCTTTGACGAGATCGGTCCTGAACTGGACGAGCTGGTCAACAAGCTGGAACAGCTGGAGTTCCGTCGTATGTTTGCCGGCGATCACGATAGCGCAGATTGCTATGTCGACCTGCAGGCCGGTTCCGGTGGCACAGAAGCCCAGGACTGGACGTCCATGATGCTGCGCATGTACCTGCGCTGGGCTGAGGCCAAGGGCTTCAAAACAGAAGTGATTGAAGTCTCTGAAGGTGATGTGGCCGGGCTGAAATCCGCCACGGTGAAGATCAGCGGTGAGTACGCTTACGGCTGGCTGCGCACTGAAACCGGTGTTCACCGTCTGGTGCGCAAGTCGCCGTTCGATTCAGGCGGCCGTCGTCATACGTCTTTTGCCTCGGCTTTCGTGTATCCGGAAGTGGATGACAATATTGCTGTAGATATTAATCCGTCTGATTTGCGGATTGATGTATACCGTGCCTCAGGCGCGGGTGGTCAGCACGTTAACACCACGGAATCTGCGGTACGTATTACCCACGTACCAACCAACACTGTGGTGCAGTGTCAGAATGACCGTTCTCAGCATAAGAACAAAGATCAGGCGATGAAACAGCTGAAAGCTAAGCTGTTTGAACTGGAAATGCAGAAGCAGAACGCTGAGAAACAGGCGAATGAAGATGCGAAGTCTGATATTGGCTGGGGTAGTCAAATCCGCTCTTACGTGCTGGATGATTCCCGAATCAAAGATCTGCGTACCGGTGTCGAGAACCGCAATACCCAGGCGGTGCTGGACGGAGACCTGGACCGCTTCATCGAAGCTAGTCTGAAATCCGGTCTTTAATACCGGCCCCGAACTGTTGTTAAGGTTAACCATGACTGAACAAGTACAAGACGAAAACAAACTGATTGCAGAGCGCCGCGCGAAACTGGAACACATTCGTCAGGATTGCAAAGCAAACGGCCACCCGAACGATTTCCGCCGCGATAGTCTGGCTGCTGATCTGCAGGCCACCTTTGGTGATAAAACCAAAGAAGAGCTGGAAGAAGCCAACAACATTGTGGCGATTGCCGGTCGTATCATGGCCAAGCGTGGCCCATTCCTGGCGATCCAGGATGTCTCCGGCCGTATTCAGGCTTATGCGTCCAAAGATGTACAGAAAGAGCTGAAGGAAAAATATTCAGGTCTCGACATTGGCGACATCATAGGTGTGAAAGGGGCTTTGCATAAGTCCGGCAAGGGCGATCTGTACGTCAACTTTGACGAATACCAGTTGCTGACGAAAGCGCTGCGTCCTTTGCCTGAAAAATTCCATGGTCTGACGGATCAGGAACAGCGTTACCGCCAGCGTTATGTGGATCTGATCGTTAACGAAGATTCACGCAATACTATGCTGATGCGATCCAAAGTGGTGAATGCAATTCGCCAGTTCATGACCACGAAAGGGTTCATGGAAGTGGAAACCCCTATGATGCACGTGATTCCTGGCGGTGCGACTGCGCGTCCGTTTATCACCCATCACAACGCGCTCGACATTGATATGTACCTGCGTGTTGCCCCTGAGCTGTACCTCAAGCGTCTGGTGGTCGGTGGTTTTGAGCGTGTATTCGAAATCAACCGTAACTTCCGTAACGAAGGTCTGTCGCCGCGCCATAACCCAGAATTCACTATGATGGAATTCTATATGGCGTATGCGGATTACCGTGATCTGATGGATCTGACCGAAGACATGCTGAGCTCTATTGCGCAGGACCTGTGCGGTACTACCGCCCTGCCTTATGGCGATGAAGTGATTGAATTCAAAGGTCCGTATCCGCGTCTGAGCATGCTGGACGCCATTAAACAATACAACCCGAATCATGACACCATTCAGACCCTGACCTATGAGCAGGTGCAGGATCGTGATCTGATGGTGGGTATCGCGAAATCGCTGCACATCCAGGTTGAACCTTTCTGGACCTGCGGTCAGTTGCTGGAAGAAATCTTTGGTGAAACGGCCGAGCCTAAACTGCTGCAGCCAACCTTCATCACTGAATATCCTGCTGATATTTCACCGCTGGCGCGCCGTAATGATGACAATCCGTTCATTACCGACCGTTTTGAGTTCTTCATTGGTGGCCGTGAAGTGGCCAACGGCTTCTCGGAGCTCAACGATGCAGAAGATCAGGACCAGCGCTTCAAAGCCCAGGTGGATGCCAAAGATGCCGGTGATGATGAAGCCATGTTCTACGACGCTGATTACATTACAGCGCTGGAACACGGTCTGCCACCGACGGCGGGTCAGGGGATTGGTATCGACCGTCTGGTGATGCTGTTTACCAACAGCCATACCATTCGTGACGTGATTCTGTTTCCGGCCATGCGGCCGCAAAACTGATGCGCTGAGACACAGCATCTCTCTAAGCCACTTCCGCAGAAGTGGCTTTTTTATGCCCGCAAAGCGACACCGGCGCGCGAAGTCGCGCAGCGGACTGAAAGGTAAATGCTATTTCAGCGATCTGGTAACATTTTTTGTTATCCGGTATGGATGAATTTATGAGTAAAGTGTCATAATTCAGGCTTTGTGGTGATGTGAACAACGTTAGGCTGATAAATGAAAAAAACGATCATTCCTGCTTTTGGCGCTTTGGTGCTCAGTGGTTGTGCAGCAATGGCACTGACTCAACCGCCGACCGACTTTGTCGGTTCGTTACCGGAAGAATGGAAACAAGAATTCACTAAGTTTAATGATTTACCTCCTGAGGGAGATCGGGGCGAAGTGCGTCAGTACCACTTTGACAGTGAGCGTTCACTGTTGACTATTATTCGCCAGTTACGCAGCACACAGTGGAACTGGCAGCTGGATGCGTCCAAAGTGAAGCCTGCCCTGGTGGACGTCGCCTGTGAGAATTTTGGTGATGCCATTGCCATGGGGCTGGGAGTGCGTTTTTGGTACACAGGTGCTGGCGGCTTTGTCAGCGAGCCTGTGACGCATGAAGCCTGTATGGCAAAGAAATCCTGATCTCCGGTTTTTAAACCTTATCCTCTTGAAGCCCTTCTGAAAATATCACCTGTTTGGCTTATTACAGGTGATATTTTTGTTATCTGGCGATCCTGTCTCTTATACTTGTTGAATACTGTTTTGCATTTTTATGATCAGAACCACTGCAGCAGTCTGGCTCTGAATGGCTCTGCTATCGGTGAAATGGGTGGGCGAATGGGAATGGATGCGCGCAAGGATATCTGGCACGGTGAACTGGTGTTGCTCGGGGGACACACTATCCCCTGGCTGAATGCGTTGAAGCAGGCCGGATGGATTTGTCATCATTGTCACGATCTGCGGGCAGCCGAAACCTTATTATTCGAGATCGGTCCTTGCCTGGGTGTCGTTGATCTGAGCCATGATGATTTTAGTCTGCAGGCGATTGCCAGTCTGGTAAACCGCCATAAGCAGGTACGATGGCTGGCACTGGTCAGAGACGAACAGCTCAGCATTGAATCTGTCTGCCAGTTTATCGTCAGTTTTTGTATCGATTATTTTACCTCGCCGATTCCTGAATCCCAGTTGCTGAAAACCTTAGGCCATCAGCGCGGTATGCTGACACTGGAACGAAAAGTCTGGCCAAAGCTCGGTCATTTCGGCCAGCAGGGACTGCAGGGCAATACCGCTGTCATGAAAAAGCTGCTGCAGCATGTCAAACGGCTGGCAGCGGCGGACATGCCGGTATTGATCCAGGGGGAGATAGGCACAGGCAAGGAAATGGTGGCTGAGGCCATTTTTCAGGCTTCGACCCGCGCCAAAGGGCGTTTTGTTACCATAAATTGCTCAAGTATCGGTCATAACTGGACAGTGAACGGTGCTGAGTCTGAGTGCTGCTTTGAGGCGACCAGAGACGGTGTGCTGTTTCTCAATGAAGTCACTTCATTACCGCACAATCGCCAGCAAGAGCTGGTTCAGTGGCTGCAGGACGGGCGATTTACCAAGGAAAATGGTGCTGAGGTCTGTGCAGAGCCCAGGCTGATCGCTGCCACACATTATCCGCTTGACACTTTAGTCAGTGAAGGGCGGCTGAGCAAAGCGCTTTTCTACCGGCTGAATGTACTGAGCCTGACGGTACCACCGCTGCGTGAGCGCGGAGACGACTTACTGATGCTGGCCGATGCCTTGTTACTCAAGTATGCCCGCCAGTATAACTGTGGGGTGAAAGCATTTTCTGACAATGCCAGACAGGCCATAGCCACTTACAGCTGGCCGGGCAATGTACAGGAACTGATTGGGCGCATAAAACGGGCAGTGCTGCTGACCGAGCAGAAGAATATTGAGGCCGATCATCTCGAACTGCCAAGGCAGGCCGATGATAAACAGAGCCTGAAAAAAATCCGGGAAGAGTCGGAACGCAGCGCCTTGTTAAGTGTGCTGGAGAATAACCGGGGGCAGATTTCAGCGGCGGCCCGTGAGCTTGGCGTATCCCGCGCCACTATGTACCGGCTGCTTAACAAACATGACTTGATCCCGCCACCGCGGGATCTGAGCCAGAATTCTTAACCATGTCAGGCCGTCTGTGTTGCCGGCAATGGAAACACTTTGTCGTAGGTCAGGTTATAGACGTAAGCGTAAATCAGATAGAAGATCACCAGGCCAATATCCATCACCAGCGCCTGCCATAAACCGATCTCCAGCCACCAGGCCATAATGGGCAGCGTCAGCCACAACAGACAGAGCTCAAAGCCCAGCGCATGCACAATTCGGTGCTTGGTGCTTTTGTGCACGCTGCCGGCGTACTTCAGCATGGCTTTATCAAACCACAGGTTATAGACATAGTTCCAGACGGTGGCAATAACTGAGAACACTATGCCCAACAGGCCAATTTTGGCCATGTCGAAGCCAAATCCCTGACTCAGTACCAGGGTGATGAGCACCAGCGCGATCAGTTCAAAGCCGACGGCGTGGCGAACCCTGTCCCAATGTGTACGCATACTCTTAACCTCTTAGTGGAAAACGTAACCGGGAGATATACTAAGTTAAATACAGATAGATAAAAGTTAGTTACCATCGTAATAACAGATGGGTTAAAGGGGTTAAGATGGACTTCTCTCTTGAACAGCTCAGGGCATTTGTCACTGCGGCAGAAACGGGATCGTTTTCGGCCGCAGCCCGTAAGCTGGGTAAAGCGCAGTCGGTTATCAGCACCGCCATCGCTAATCTGGAAACGGATTTCGATCTGGCACTGTTTGATCGCAGCGGTAAATGGCCGGTGCTGACGCCTAATGGTGAAGCCTTACTGATCAAAGCCAGACGGGTGCTGGCACAGTGCGGGGAGCTGCAAGTGGCTGCTGACAGTTTTCAGCAGGGGGTGGAACCCAAGTTGACCCTGGTGGTGGAATCCATGGCGATGATCCCGGCACTGGCCGATACCTTGCAGCAGTTTGAATCCGGCTTTCCGTTCGTTGAGGTGGAAATTCTGACTGTGGGTATGGGGGATGTGGTGAAACTGCTCAATGAAGGCCGGGCACAGCTGGCGCTGATGGTGCAGTTGTCTTTCCTGCATCCGGATATTGCGGTCCATGGCCTGGGACAGGTTGATGTCTGGTGTGTCGCGGCCAGCAATCATCCGCTGGCGGCACTGAAAACAGTGGACTGGCCGGATCTCAGACAATACCGGCAGGTACTACTGACTGGCCGCTATGGCCAGGACAGCGAAGAATGGCGGGTTTCCGATGCTATCTGGCGAACCGAGCATATTCTGTCTGCGCTGGAACTGGTTCAGCGGGGGATCGGCTGGACTGTATTGCCCGCCGACATGGTCAGAGACAGAGTGCAGGCCGGATATGTTGCCAGACTGGAGCCTGCGTTTGAGGCACAGGCGTGGAAGCAACCGATCGATCTGGCATGGAGCAGCCAGCATGCTTTGGGCCCGGCGGGCAGAGCGCTGCTGACGATGATGAAAACCATGAAGCTGTCCTGACCGAAACCGGAAAACTGAATGGCATCTGTACGGCGAAAGAGGAATACGCTGGTATTTCAGACTAAAGACAGGGATCTGTCTGGCTTGAGCTATTGCCTTGTGCATTCGGTGGAGTATTTCCCTTTTTATCGTCTGATGCAAAATAACTGCTTGTTTTTGATGCACTATCAGGCAAGAATAACACTCATATCACATCTTTCTATCTTATAACCAGGAGGAACACATAATGAGCACATTCAATACTAAATGTCTGCGTCCTGCTGGTGTTAAGGATCACACTTCCCATCAGCACTAAGATCATCGATCTTAGATACTTTTTACAGTAATACACTCTGTAAATGGGCCGCGGATACGTCTGTCGCGGCTAGTATGTTGTCAGCCTGAAAACGGTCGTATTTGCGTCCCTCCATTTTATCAACCTGGAGAGCACACTCATGCGCCAATCAGTCTATTTACGTTTTGCTGTTTTACTTATCCGTCTTGATTTACACCGTGAAGAAGAAGCATGGCGTCGCAAGCACCGACGGATGCAGGTTCATCTGCCGCATTTATCGCCACATATTCTCAAAGATATGGGTATCGACAAAGACCTGCGAGTGGATTCTGCCTTAGTCGGCCAGCGAGCCAGCCGTAAGACACGTCATCTGAGGCGAGCGTTTCGATGGCGAAGTCTGACGTAATCTCAGGCCTTACTCTGCGGAGTAAGGTCTGAAGAATACCGACAGCCCCCACTAAGGTGGGGGCTTTTTTTCAGCCTGGAAAAATAAAATAGTATTAAGGGCAAGGGTTCGAGTAGGTGATACCGACTTGTTCTAAGTCTGCCAGCACGTCAGCACTGAGTTCTACCGACAGGCTGTCGATGTTGGCTTCAAGCTGAGACAGGCTGGTTGCACCAATCAGGGTTGAGGCATTAAAAGGCTGCTGATTAACAAAGGCCAGGGCCATTTGCGCCGGATCCAGACCGTGTTTTCTTGCCACTTTGACATAGGCTTCCGTGGCGGCCACACCTTGCGGCGTGAAATAACGGACAAAGCGGTCAAACAGCGAACAGCGGGCACCGTCGGGTTTTTTACCATTGAGGTATTTGCCGCTCAGGGTACCGAAGGCCATCGGAGAGTAAGCCAGTAATTTGACCCCTTCGTAATGGCTGATTTCAGCCAGGCCCACTTCAAAGCTGCGGTTGAGCAGGTTATAGGGATTCTGAATAGTCACCACCCGCGGCAGATCATGTTTCTCTGCCAGGCGCAGGAAAGACATCACCCCCCATGGGGTCTCGTTAGACAAGCCGATGTAGCGAATTTTGCCTGCCCGCACCAGTTCGGCCAGCGCCTCAAGCGAGTCGGTCAGGGTGACACCTGTGTTGGTATCGGGATACGGGTAGTTGAGCTTGCCAAAGCAGTTGGTTTCTCGCTGAGGCCAGTGCAACTGATACAGATCGATATAGTCGGTTTGCAATCTTTCCAGACTGTTTTCAACCGCTTCGTGAATATTCCGCCAGTCGAGTGCCATGTTGTCACGGATATGGGGGACATTACGGGGACCGGCGACTTTGGTCGCCAGAATCACTTGGTCGCGTTTACCTGATTTTTTCAGCCAACTGCCGATATAGGCTTCGGTCAGTCCTTGTGTTTCAGCTTTCGGCGGTACCGGGTACATCTCAGCAGTATCAATCAGATTGATACCGCGCTCCAGAGCAAAATCGAGCTGGCTGTGTGCCTCGGCTTCAGTATTTTGCTCACCAAAGGTCATGGTGCCCAGGCCAATCTGGCTCACTTCAAGGTTTGAATGGGGGATCTTATGGTATTTCATTTGCCCTCCTTGGACCGCAAATTCTCTCTGACTATAACCTAGGAAAGGGTTACTGAGAAGCCGCAGTAAAATGAAGCAGTTATCTCATAGGCCGCACAGTCAAACCTTGCCGACAGGCGAATGTTCGCACATAGTTAATACAGTTCCCTTGAAAAGGTGTGATCATGAAACTGTCCCAATTCAAGCACTGGGTTAAGTCGCCCGGCGAAGAGGCCCCTAAATGCGTACTGACCAGCTATGCAGGTCGTGCAGACTATCTGATGGAAGTTGAGTATAAACATCACCTTGAACCATTAAAGGATGAAGATGACAACATGCTGCATTTTCAGACCATGGAGCAGGTGCGGGATTTTCTGCGGCCGCTTGGGATCAAGTCGATCACTTTAAGGACGATAGATCCTCATGATGAATTCTCACTGGATGGTAAACCTGAGTGTTGTCAGGATGACATGATCATTAATGTCTGATCGTCGGGTTGTCAGAGCATAAAGTGGCGTTTGAGCAGCTCGGCGGTGAACTGGGTTTTGAGATAAAAGCCCCGGGGCAAGGTTTTGATCGGATGGCCGTCTGCGCCGTAAGCATCGGTCTGCGCTCTGCTGTTGGCGGCTTTGGGCCTTAACTGCAGGACTTCGCCGTGGCGTGCCGTAATCTGCTCCACTTTTCCCAGTACTATCAGTTCCATCAGCTCTTCCCAGTCCTGGCGTAACCGGGCTTCTTCGTCGGCAGACGGGCTCCACAACAAAGGGGAGCCGACATGGCGTTCAGCAAGCGGAATTTCACGCTCCCCTTCAACGGGGATCCACAGGACCCGGGCGAGCTTGTGCCGGATATGGCTGTTTTCCCAGTTTACACCCTGCAAGCCAATCAGAGGGGCAACACAAACAAAGGTGGTTTCCAGTGGTTTTCCCTGATGACTGATGGGGATGGTTTTGAGTTCAATGCCCAAATTGGCGAAATCAGGAACGGGCTGGCTGCCTGCCGTTGCCCCCAGATGCCATTCCAGCAACTGGCCCACCCAGCCTTTATCCCGGCGTAAATCCGGTGGGGTGATTTGTCCTGCCTGCTCAGCCAGCTCGCCCAGCGTCAGGCCGGCCAGTGCCTGTGCCCGGTTGAAGAGTTCAGATTCTGAGGTAGGAGCGGGTTGTCTGGAGATCGTCATTGGGATGAATTACTTCTCGAAAACTTGGCCATGTATTTTAACACATTTGGCGCTTTGTGCAGGTGAATGACTGTCCGCTTGATCTGGCGGTTTGTGTTGGATCCTGGGATGAAGATATCCACAGGTAATTTTTTGAACAATGTGAATACTGTGTGAGCTGGACGAATCCACAGGGTTTTGTGCAGTATTTAGACGGCTTTGCGCTGGTTATTTAACCGTTAATTATTAAAGGGTGTGGATAAAGCCAAGGGTGGTTGATCTTTAACCAGTCGTAATGATCCTCAGACAAGGGGGTGAAGTTTACACTCTGTCTCAAACTGAATGGTTATATAAGCTTATGATTTTAAGGTGTTTGTAATTATTGCTGTGCTCGGGTGGCAATTGTTTGGATCCTGCTTTATTGTTGATTAAATGGACAATAAAAGAGCTTCTACACACAACTATCCACAGAAAGCGTGAATAAATGTGGGAGAGGTCTCATTTCTTTGTTTATAACCTCTGAATTCCTCTTAAGTTATCCATAAAGTGAGTGCTAGGTAGGAAAAAACAGTGATTGATGACAATGAATGTTTACCCTGAGGCTAATTCTGTGAAAAAATCACTGTTAATTGATATTTTTACTTGAGGTCGTCCAGTGATTGATGGCGATGGATATCGCCCTAATGTGGGGATAGTTATCTGTAACAGCCATGGCCAGGTATTTTGGGCTCGACGATATGGACAACACTCTTGGCAGTTTCCACAAGGCGGTATTGATGAAGGGGAAACCCCGGAACAGGCCATGTACCGTGAACTGTATGAGGAAGTGGGTCTCACCAGAAAAGACGTCAGGATTCTGGCATCCAGCCGCCATTGGCTGCGATACAAATTGCCTAAACGTCTGGTAAGGTGGGATTCCAAACCAGTTTGTATCGGACAAAAGCAAAAATGGTTTTTGCTGAGTCTGGAATGCGATGAGTCTAAGGTGAACATGCAGCGTGGCAGTACACCGGAGTTCGATGGCTGGCGTTGGGTCAGCTACTGGTATCCGGTTCGTCAGGTTGTGTCCTTTAAACGGGACGTTTATCGCCGGGCGCTGAAAGAGTTCGCGGCGATGGCGATGCCTTTCAAGGAGCGCAAGGAACGCAAGTTAAAACGTAAACACAAGCGGAGTTAACCTAGGGAAAGTAACGCTTATGCTGACCCAGCTAAGAGAAATTGTAGAGAAAGTGGCCAGTGCTCCGACATTAATCGAGGCGCTGGATCTGCTGGTCGTCAGTATTTGCCAGGCAATGAAGACTGAGTGCTGCTCAGTCTACATTGTTCATGAACACCGCAAGCAATATATGCTGATGGCGACCCAGGGCCTGACTAAGCCTTCTTACCAGGTCGGGCTTGGCTTTGATGAAGGGCTGGTCGGTCTGGTTGGCCGTCAGGCTGAACCTGTCAATGTGGCCGATGCGCGCCAGCACCCTAACTTCAAACATATCCCGGGCACCAACGAAGAAACCTTCCGCTCCTTTTTCGGCACCCCCATTATCCATCAGCGCAAAGTCCTTGGCGTATTGGTGATCCAGCAACGCGATATGCGTGAATTCACGGAAAGCGAAGAATCTTTTATGGTCACGCTGGCCGCACAGCTGGCGGTGATCCTGGCGCATGCCAAAGCACAGGGGATGTGGCCCGGTCATCGGGACGGACTGCATCTGACAGGTTCGGCGGCATCGACCGGGGTGGCCATAGCGAAAGCCTGGTGGGATGACAATCAGCCCCGGCTGGAAGCCGTATCACCGGCCTCCTGTCTGGACAGAGAGTTCGAACAGGAACGCCTGAGCATTGCTATTGAGATGGCGAGTAATGAGTTTCGCCGGTTGCGAAAACGCTTTGACAGCGAGCTGCACAAAGACACTCTGGCGATTTTTGATCTTTTCAGTCATTTGCTCAATGATCCCATGCTGCGTAAGGATCTGTTTGCCAAAGTTGCTGGTGGTGATCAGGCCGAATGGGCCGTCAGGCAGACAGTGGAGGCCTACTCGGTCCGCTTTGCCAATATGAAGGATGACTACCTGCGCGAACGGTCGCACGATATTCGCGAACTTGGCCAGCGGCTGCTGTTTTTCCTTCATAACGAAGAGGGGGTCGAGCACCAGTGGGATGCTCCGATCGTCCTGCTGACCCGCGAGCTGACGGCCGCCATGCTGGCCAGTATTCCGCGAGATAAACTGGCTGCTGTGGTGGCTCAGGAAGGTGCCGCCAACTCCCATGCGGCCATTCTTTCCCGGGCGCTGGGTATTCCTGCCATCATGGGCGTCGATTTTGTCCCGGAGAAAGTGCACAACGCTCTGGTGGTGGTCGACGGTTACCGCGGCGATCTGCTCATTGAACCCAACCGGCAGATTCTGGCCGAATACAAGCGGTTACTGAGAGAAGAAAATGAGCTGACGGCTCTGGTAGAACAAGATCTGGATAAAGCGGCGGAAACGGAAGATCAGGAAAGGATCTATCTGTATCTGAATGCCGGATTAAGTGCCGACACCAATATCGCGGTCAACAAAGGGGTTGATGGTGTCGGCCTGTACCGGACCGAAGTGCCATTTTTACTGCAGCGCAGTTTTCCGTCGGAAGAGGAACAGGCGGCTCAGTACCGCTCGATACTGGCCTCTTACCCGGGCAAATCTGTGGTAATGCGGACCCTGGACATAGGCGGCGATAAACCTTTGCCATACCTTACCATTGAAGAAGATAATCCTTTCCTTGGCTGGCGTGGTATCCGTTTTACCCTGGATCATCCTGAAATTTTCCTCATCCAGGTCAGGGCCATGCTCAAGGCCAGTATCGGCCTGGATAATATGGACATACTCTTGCCCATGATTTCCGGCATACCTGAGCTGGATGAATCCAAGGCATTGATTGAACGTGCTTTTAATGAAGTGTCTGTGTACGCTGCCAGCAAAGGACAAGTGCTCAAGCGACCCAGACTGGGCATCATGATCGAAGTCCCTTCGATTTTATATCAGCTGCCGGCCCTGAAAGGGCGGGTTGATTTTATTTCGGTAGGCAGCAACGACTTAACGCAATATTTATTAGCTGTCGACAGGAACAATTCTCGTGTGGCCAGTGTCTATGATACTTTCCATCCGGCAGTCATTCAGGCACTGAAGCACATTCAGGATACCAGCCACGCATTATCAATACCGGTCAGTGTGTGTGGCGAACTGGCCGGTGATCCTCTCGGCGCCTTACTCTTAGTTGGAATGGGATACCGCTCTTTAAGTATGAATACCCGCAACGTTGCCAAAATTAAATATGTCCTTCGTCATGCCAGTCTGGCCGATATGACGCAACTCGCCGATAAGGCGTTACAGGCGACCTTCGGTCATGATGTCAGGCAAATGGCAACAGAGTTTGTCGAACAACGCGGTATGGGTGGCTTTATCCGGGCGGGTAAATAAGCGATGCCGGATATCTTATGGCTGCTCCTGATGTGTATGGGGCTGGGAGCTGTAGTCGGTTTGATGGCGGGCTTACTGGGAATTGGCGGGGGATTATTAATTGTTCCCGCGTTAGTCTGGATGCTACCCCGGACCGGTATCGACCCCGCGTTAGTGATGCATATTGCGCTGGCGACATCGCTGGCCTGTATTGTGCTGACGTCCGGCTCTTCGGCGCGCAGCCATTTGCGGCTGGGGAATGTCGATGCCTCTTTGGTCAGGTTGCTCGCACCGGGTATGGTGCTGGGGGGCATTGCCGGGAGCGCTGTGGCTGAGTGGGTACCTGCGGATTGGCTGCCCAGGATATTTGCTGGTATTGTGCTTTTACTGGCGCTGCAAATGCTGCTGTCATTGAAAATCACCGGGCGTCATCCTATTCCGGGCCGGGTGGCAATTGCAACCAGTGGCAGTGTGATTGGCCTGGTGGCCAGTTTGGCGGGAATAGGTGGCGGCTCGCTGACCGTGCCTTATCTGAGCTGGTATGGCGTCGAAATGCGCCGCTCTATCGGGACCGCCGCTTTCTGCGGGTCTATTATTGCCCTGGCGGGTATGGCCGGATTTATTGTGGCGGGCAGTGGCGATGACAGCCTGCCGCCTTACAGTCTGGGTTATGTGTATCTGCCGGCACTGTTGGGGGTGGTTTGCACCTCTGTGCTGACCACCCGATATGGCGCGCGGATGGTCAGTCACTTACCGACCCCGACACTGAAAAAGATCTTTGCCATCTTTTTGTTATTTGTGGGTGGTAAAATGTTGTTTTAACTCGGGCCAGTCACGGGGACTGGCATGAGACTTTTCATTGTGGGCACATGCTGTACCGCCGTGAACTTCTTTATTGATTAACCACGAGTATGTTGAATGAGCCAAGGTTATCTGACTTTTCCAAACTTTGACCCAATCCTGTTTCAAATCGGCCCGCTGGCGATTCGCTGGTACGGCTTGATGTACCTGCTGGGTTTCGTCTTTGCGCTCTGGCTGGCAAATCGCCGTGCAGATAAGCCAAACAGCGGCTGGACTCGAGATCAAGTCAGCGACCTGCTGTTTGTGGGTTTCCTGGGGGTGGTCATCGGCGGCCGTGTGGGTTATGTCCTGTTTTACAACTTCGAAGTGTTCCTGGCCGATCCGCTTTACTTATTTAAAGTCTGGACCGGCGGCATGTCTTTCCACGGCGGCTTATTAGGTGTCATGACCGCAATGGTCTGGTATGCCCGCCGCAATAACCGGCGCTTCTTTGACGTGGCTGATTTTGTGGCTCCGTTAGTGCCATTTGGTCTGGGGGCTGGCCGGCTTGGGAATTTCATCAACGGCGAACTTTGGGGCCGGGTGACAGATGTTCCTTGGGGAATAGTCTTCCCGACAGGCGGGCCACTGCCTCGCCATCCTTCTCAGTTATATGAGTTTTTCCTGGAAGGCCTGGTATTGCTGATCATCCTGAATGTCTTTATCCGTAAACCTCGTCCGGCGGGGGCCGTATCCGGGCTTTTCCTGCTGGGTTACGGCTCGTTCAGGTTCCTGGTTGAATATTGTCGTGAACCCGACGCTCAGCTTGGCCTGTTTGCCGGCTGGATCAGCATGGGGCAGATTCTGTCTCTGCCTATGGTAATAGGCGGGGCACTGCTGATGGTATGGGCCTATAAGCGGGCCGGTCATCACCGTACCGCTTAACCGTCGTTTCAGGCAGCCCGTTGGCTGCCTGTTTTGCGATTATGGTATGCTTACCGGCAGATTTTCTCCCGCCATTTTGGGTTAACAGAGACAATGAAACAGTATTTAGATTTATGCCAGCGGATTATCGATGAAGGTGAGTGGGTTGCCAATGAACGGACAGGCAAGCGTTGCCTGACGCTGATTAACGCTGATCTGACTTATGATGTTGCCAACAATCAGTTTCCGCTGATCACCACGCGCAAAAGTTACTGGAAAGCGGCGATTGCCGAACTGCTCGGCTATCTGCGTGGCTATGACAGTGCAGCACAGTTTCGTGCGATCGGTTGTAACACATGGAATGCCAATGCTAATGACAATCCGGCATGGCTGAGTAACCCTCACCGCAAAGGTACCGACGACATGGGCCGTGTGTATGGCGTGCAGGGCAGAAGCTGGCGTAAGCCTGATGGCAGCACTCTGGACCAACTCCGGAAGATTGTCGATGATCTGAGCCGAGGCCTCGACGATCGCGGCGAGATACTGACGTTTTACAACCCGGGTGAATTTGAGATGGGCTGCCTGCGTCCGTGTATGCATACTCATACTTTTTCGCTGTTGGGGGACAGCCTGTATCTGACCAGCTACCAGCGTTCCTGTGATGTGCCGCTCGGGCTCAATTTTAATCAGATTCAGGTCTACACCTTGTTAGCACTGATGGCGCAAATTACAGGCCATAAAGCCGGTAAGGCTTACCACAAGATTGTCAACGCGCATATCTATGAAGATCAACTGGCGCTGATGCGCGATGTCCAGCTCAAGCGAGAGCCGTACCCATCGCCGCGGCTGGTGATTAACCCAGAGATTAAATCACTGGACGATCTGGAAACCTGGGTCACTATGGACGATTTCAGAGTTGAAGGTTATCAGCACCATGAGCCGATACAGTATCCGTTTTCAGTCTGATAAAAGATAAACCCAGAGCCTCACGAATGTGGGGCTTTTTTGTGTCCAGTCAATGGTGACACAGAGGTTAACAGCCAGGCTTATCGCCAGATAAAAAAATCCCTGCTCACTGTGAGCAGGGATTGTTAGCGTTCATCAGGTTGTTTATGCGGTTAAGGCCAGAATACCGCCCGGGATAATGATAAAGACCAGTCCCAGATAGGCTGCGGCTGTCGATTTGCTCTTCACGGCCAGCTCGCCCAGGTAAATGGCGCCTTTCAGCGGCAGTTCACGCAGGAACGGCAAGCCGAAGATCAGCAGGGTTGCCAGCACATTAAAGCACAGGTGCACCAGCGCAATTTGCAGGGCAAACACGGCATGGTCGCCGGAAATGGCGGTTGCAGCCAGCAGTGCGGTAATACAGGTGCCTATGTTGGCTCCCAGCGTAAACGGATACACATCGCGTACTTTCAGCACGCCGGTACCGACCAGGGGCACCATCAAACTGGTTGTCGTAGAGGACGACTGCACAAGTATGGTCACAATGGAGCCTGACACGATACCGTGTATTGGGCCACGGCCAATGGCACTTTTCAGGATGTCACGGGCGCGGCCGACCATCAGGCTGCGCATCAGCTTACCCATGACAGTAATCGCCAGGAAGATGAGCGCGATACCCAGTGCAATCATAATCACACCGCCCATGGTTCCCATTGATTCCAGCGGCGCTTTTACTGCATTCACTGCCGGTTTAGTCAGAGGCTTAATGAAGTCCAGTCCCTTCATACTCATGTCACCGGTCGACATCAGGGGGGAAACCAGCCAGGCCGAAATTTTTTGCAGCAGGCCAAACATCATTTCCAGTGGCAGGAAGATCAGCACGGCCAGCAGATTGAAGAAATCATGCACTGTGGCGGCAGAAAATGCGCGGCGGAATTCATCTTTACAGCGGGCATGGCCCAGGCTGACCAGTGTATTGGTCATAGTCGTGCCTATATTGGCACCCATTACCATAGGAATCGCAGTTTCAACCGGCAGCCCCCCGGCAACAAGACCCACTATGATAGAGGTAACCGTACTGGAGGATTGGATGAGAGAGGTGGCTACCAGACCGATCATCAGGCCTGCAATAGGGTGAGAGGCAAATTCAAACAGGGTTTTGGCTTGTTCTCCTACCGACCACTTAAAACCGCCGCTCACCAGTGAGACTGCGACCAGCAGCAGATAAAGCATGAAAACCAGGTTTGCCCAACGAACCCATCGCATGGAGCTTTGCATTGGCTCAGCTGTGGTGGCTTGGGTAGTCATATTCTGTTCTCCGTGACATTGTGATGTCATTTTGGTGTCAGTTTTTTGAATGTTGGCGCGATAGTAGAGAACGAATATTTCAGAAATATGACACAGAGAATCCTTTCTGACATACCTGCGTGTTTTGTGGTCAGGAGCAAAGAATGGGATCAGGATCTATCTTTTTATCTGTGGACTTAACGCTGTGATTTTTTTGATAAAACTTTTATTAGTATTGAAGAGAAGGATGTCGAAAAAAAACAGATAAAAAATTTGTCGGATGGGTTTTCAGTGTCATAGTGGTAGTGGCTTACTCTGGAAAGTGTGCTGTCACTGACCTGGGGTGATAGTTAGATACTGCGGGTATTACGGTGTATTACAGTCAATAGATCGGAATTTCCGAGCTATTGGCTCTAAACAAACGATTTCACAGAGATGTCAGTAGGCGTCTACACTGTTTCAACCGCACATCAATAAAAAAGTGTGATTTTACAGTGACTAGTAAGGAGCTGCGGTCAATGACCGATGTAATTCTGAAATTCTTTAAATTAGAATCTGCCGGTGGCATCTTGCTGATCGTCGCGGCGGCCCTGGCCATGATCATTGCCAATTCGCCTCTGCAATCAGTGTATGAGGGCGCATTACATACTTATATTGCAGGTTTATCGATAGAGCATTGGATCAACGATGGCCTGATGGCGATTTTCTTTCTGGTGATTGGCCTGGAAGTGAAACGTGAACTGATCGAAGGGGCACTGAATACCAAAGAGAAAGCGATTTTCCCTGCTATCGCGGCTTTGGGTGGTATGGTCGCACCGGCTTTAGTGTATGTGCTGTTCAACTATAGCGACCCTGTAGCGATTGGTGGCTGGGCTATTCCTGCTGCGACAGATATCGCGTTTGCGTTGGGTATTATGGCTCTGCTGGGTAATCGGGTGCCGGTTAGCCTGAAAGTCTTTTTGCTGGCATTAGCGATTATTGATGACCTGGGTGTCATTGTTATCATCGCCTTGTTCTACAGCAGTGATTTGTCTGCCATTGCGCTGGCCGTGGCGTTCGCAGCGACCGCTGTGCTCTTTATTATGCACGCACGCAATGTCACCAATCTGGTCTGGTATATCCTGGTCGGGCTGGTGCTCTGGTTCAGCGTACTTCAGTCCGGTGTGCATGCCACGCTGGCAGGTGTGGTGTTGGGCTTTGCCATCCCGCTTCAGGGCAAGGATAAGCAGGGCAAAGAAATCTCGCCGCTCAAGACGCTGGAGCATGGGTTACACCCGTATGTCGCGTATCTGATATTGCCGTTGTTCGCCTTTGCGAATGCGGGGATTTCGTTGGCAGGAGTGTCGGTTGAAGGTCTGACTGCGATGCTGCCGCTGGGGATTGCGCTGGGCCTGTTTGTTGGTAAGCCGCTGGGTATTTTTACCGCGAGTTATCTGGCAGTGAAAATGGGGATAGCGCGTTTGCCGGAAGGGACGGGTTTTGGTCAGATATTTGCGGTGTCTGTGCTGTGCGGTATCGGTTTTACTATGTCGATATTTATTTCAATGCTGGCATTCAGCGGTGCTGATCTCGAGCTGATTACTTACTCCAAGCTGGGTATCCTGATAGGTTCGACCACCGCAGCGGTTGTCGGCTATATACTGCTGCACCGTTCGCTTCCGGCCGCCAAGGCCGTTAAGGACAGTCAGACATCATCGTAATCCGGGACAGGGAGATGTTTATGAAAGCATTAATTGTACTGGTATTGGGCCTGAGTTCGGCCGGTGCCTCAGCGGCTGCGGCTGACTACAGTCACTGCCAGCAGCAGCTTGATAATGAGCTGTGCCAAGCCTATCTTACCGGCTTTGAGCAGGGGGTGAATCAGAGCCAGGAACGGCAGGAAGAGACCCCTGCCGGTTTTCTGGCCCGGGCACTGGAGCAGCGTGCGGGTGAGCGCTCCCGCCATTTGGTATCAGCGGAAACAGTGGCTGAAATACAGGCGCAATAATCTTTCCCGTCCCCGGACTCAGTGTCTTTTCGGATAAAAAACACATAGGATAGCCCCAGGCCGATAAGGTCTGGGGTTTTTTATTTGTTGAGTATTGAGGCCTACGACAGTGTCGCACCTGAATTACAATCACCTGTATTATTTCTGGATGGTCTGCAAGCAAGGGTCAGTGACCAAAGCGGCCGATGCGTTATTCCTTGCGCCGCAGACAGTGACGGGCCAGATAAGGGCGCTTGAGGAAAGACTGAACGGTAAGCTGACAAAAAGGGTCGGCCGTAACATTGAACCCACAGAGCTGGGACAGCTGGTCTTTAAGTACGCCGATAAAATGTTTGATCTCAGTTATGAGTTACTGGATATCGTGAATTATACCCAGCGCGAGAATCAGTTGCTGGAAGTCGGGGTCGCGGATGCGTTGTCAAAACGCCTGGTCAGTAAGATTTTGATGGCGGGTATCCCGGAAGATGAGCGTATTCATTTACGCTGCTACGAGTCGACGCATGAAATGCTGCTGGAGCAATTGTCTCAGCATAAGCTGGATATGATTTTGTCTGATTGTCCGGTGGATTCGACACAGAGCCCAGGGTTATTCAGTAAGAAACTGGGTGAGTCAGGCATGAGTTTTTTCTGTTCGGATACAGATAAATCACTCAGTTTTCCTGCCTGCCTCGAAGAGTATAAGTTGCTGGTACCGGGGCGCCGTACGGCAATGGGGCGCAAACTGCACCATTGGTTTGATCAGCAGGGCATCACGCCCAATATCTTGGGCGAGTTTGATGATGCGGCATTGATGAAAGCGTTCGGCGCGTTTCGTAAATCTATGTTTGTGGCGCCCTCGATTTATGCCGAAGAGATTGAACAGTCCCATACTGTACGCGAAGTGAAGCGAGTAAGAGCGATTCGGGAGGAATATTACGTTATTTTTGCCGAACGTATGATCATGCACCCTGCTGTAAAGAAAATTTGCGAAGCCGACTTCAGAAAATTGTTCAAATGACCGCCTTTTTCAGTGATAGAAGTCAATAGATAAATCACTGAAGTTCAAGCGGTGGAAAGATGGAAACCATAACGTTACATCACAGTGCTCCTCAGGCAGTGTCTTTGCTTAAGGCCATGGCTAATGAGCGGCGGCTGCTGATTTTATGCTACTTGCTGGAAGGAGAGTTGTCGGTTGGAACGATGAGTGACCGTCTGGAATTAAGCCAGTCGGCCTTGTCACAGCATCTTGCCTGGCTAAGGCGCGATGGCCTGGTGGCGACACGTAAAGAGTCGCAGACTGTGTTCTACAGGCTGAGAAGCCAGGAAGTGAAGTCGATGATCCAGCTGCTGCAGCAAATGTACTGTTAAGCACTTATTGCCTGTCTGAGACGAGGCGTTACAGTAAACAGCGGACATAAAAAAACCGGCCATAGCCGGTTTTTTTATTGCTGTAGCATCAATGCACTGAATTACAGAGCGTTGATTTTTGCAGACAGGCGCGCTTTATGACGAGCAGCCTTGTTTTTATGAACCAGGCCTTTAGTAGCCATACGGTCCATAACAGGTTGCATGTCAGCGAAGGCCTTAACGGCGGCTTCTTTATCGCCTGCTTCAATAGCAGCAACAACTTTTTTGAAGAAAGTGCGCATCATAGAACGACGGCTAGCGTTGTGCTGACGACGTTTTTCAGAAGTGATTGCACGTTTCTTAGCAGATTTGATATTTGCCAAGGGTGTAACTCCCAAATTCTTGGTATGGTGACAATTTAAGGCCGAGGAATATGCCTCTAAAACCGAACAATGTCAAATGATTTGTGCAAATAACAGCCGTGCCATTGAAATTGGCACTTGTGCATTAACACGGTTAATATGGCGGCAGATTCTACCAGCATTTGGCTCCGCAAGTCACCTTTCTGGGCCATCTTTTATGAGGTTTTTTTGTGAGTAAGCGTCTTTTGCGCTCCGGGCTGATTGTCAGCAGTATGACTTTTGTATCTCGTGTCATGGGTTTAGTGCGGGATGTCGTGGTAGCAAACCTGATGGGAGCCGGTGCGGCTGCCGATGTTTTTTTCTTTGCCAATAAGATCCCTAACTTCCTTCGCCGCCTGTTTGCCGAAGGGGCTTTCTCTCAAGCTTTCGTTCCCGTGCTGACAGAAGCCCATGCGGCGGGTGACAAAGACAAAAC
This sequence comes from Photobacterium halotolerans DSM 18316, assembly GCF_000425165.1. Taxonomy (GTDB): domain Bacteria; phylum Pseudomonadota; class Gammaproteobacteria; order Enterobacterales; family Vibrionaceae; genus Photobacterium; species Photobacterium halotolerans. The sequence continues at coordinate 477,421 of NZ_KE384320.1, read as the reverse complement.
CCGTGAACTGATCGCCAGGGTATCCGGTACGCTGGGAGGCATAGTTACCCTGGTGACTCTTGCGGGCGTTTTGGGATCCGGGGCGATTACTGCCCTGTTTGGTGCCGGTTGGTTTCTTGACTGGCTCAATGACGGGCCGGCCGCGCCGAAATTTGAACTGGCGAGCCTGTTGCTGAAAATCACTTTTCCTTACCTGTGGTTTATCACCCTGGTCGCTTTGTCGGGTGCCATCCTCAATACCTTAGGGAAATTTGCCGTTTCTTCGTTTACCCCGGTATTTCTCAATATCTCCATTATTTTGTGTGCCTGGTGGGTCTCACCGAATCTGGAGCAGCCTGAAATCGGCCTGGCACTGGGCGTTTTTCTGGGCGGTTTAGTACAGTTTCTGTTTCAGTTGCCCTTTCTTTACCGGGAAGGGGTGCTGGTTCGTCCGCGCTGGGGATGGCACGATCCCGGCGTGGTGAAAATCCGCACCCTGATGATACCGGCCTTGTTCGGTGTGTCAGTGAGCCAGATTAACCTGCTGTTTGATACCTTCATCGCCAGCTTTCTGATGACGGGATCCATCAGCTGGCTGTATTACTCAGACCGGCTGCTTGAATTTCCTTTGGGTCTGTTTGGGATAGCCATTGCGACCGTTATCCTGCCGGCCTTGTCGCGTAAGCATGTGGATCAGAACCGGGAGCATTTTGCCCACACCATGGATTGGGGAGTCAGAATGGTACTTCTGCTCGGTTTGCCTGCTATGCTGGGGCTGATGGTGCTGGCGAAGCCTATGCTGATGGTGCTTTTCATGCGGGGGGAGTTTACGCCTAATGATGTCGAGCAGGCGGGCATGTCGCTGCTGGCTTACGCGTCAGGCCTGCTGAATTTTATGTTAATCAAAGTGCTGGCACCTGGTTACTATGCAAGACAAGACACCCGCACCCCGGTACGCTATGGCGTGATTGCTATGGTCACCAACATGGTCTTCAATGCGATTTTTGCCTATTTCTTAGGCTATGTTGGCCTGGCGCTGGCAACGGCCTTGTCGGCACTGGTCAACGCCGCACTCTTGTACCGCGGCCTGCACCGTGCCGGGGTGTACCGTATTTCACGTACTACGTTTGGATTTGTGCTCCGTTTGGTGATTGCCGGTGTGGCTATGGTGGGCGTGTTGCTATGGCTGTCGCCGGATATGGCGCACTGGCTGTCATTGAGCCTGGTTCAGCGCGTGTACTGGCTGACTGGCCTGATAGGTCTGGGGGCCGTGACTTACCTGTTATCACTGGCGGTGACTGGTGTCCGCTTGCACCACCTGCGCAGCGAAGGCTAAGGTGCGCGATACGGATTAGGGCCGGTACGGTATTGAGGCAAAAAAGTACATCTTACGGCGCACATGGTTTTAACCCTGTTGCGCTCTGGTATATAATCCGTCAGTTTTTGACTTTGGTAATGATTAGCTGCAGATGGAATTGATCCGAGGAATTCATAATATCCGGCCCGGTCACCACGGCTGTGTTCTGACAATTGGCAACTTTGACGGGGTCCATCAGGGCCATCTGGCCGTGCTGCGTCAGGTACTGGAGCAAGCCCGGCGGTTAGGGGTTCCTTCGACTGTGATGAGCTTTGAGCCTCAGCCCATGGAGCTCTTTGCCAAAGACAAGGCGCCGGCAAGGCTGACCCGCTTTCGCGACAAGTATCAGCAACTCAGCCATGCAGGCATTGAGCGCCTGTTGTGTGTCAATTTCAACGCCCGCTTTGCCGATATGGCACCGGAAGATTTCGTCCGTCGCTTGTTGGTGGAACAATTGGGTGTTAAGTTTCTGGTTGTTGGTGACGACTTTCGCTTCGGTAAAGGCCGCAGCGGCGATTTTGCCATGCTGGAAGCCGCCGGGCGTGAATTCGGCTTTGAGGTTGTCAGTACCCAGAGTTACTGTGTGGATACTCAGCGCGTGAGCAGTACGGCAATCCGCGAAGCACTGGCCAGTGATGATCTGGCCTCAGCAGAAGCCATGCTGGGCCGTCCATACAGTATTACCGGCCGGGTGTCACATGGTCAGAAGCTGGGCCGGACCATAGGCTTCCCGACGGCCAATGTGCCGCTGAAACGCCGGGTGTCACCGGTTTCCGGTGTGTACGCCGTTGAAGTGCTGGGGGTGGCGCAACAGCCATTGCCCGGGGTGGCGAATATCGGCCGCCGGCCGACAGTGAACGGCGAGCGCCAGCAACTGGAAGTCCATTTATTTGATTATCAGTCTGATATTTATGGTTGTCAGATTGAAGTGGTGCTACACCACAAATTACGAGATGAAATTAAATTCGCCTCCTTTGATGCGCTGAAAGCGCAAATCGAGCGTGATGCCCAGACTGCGCGGGTGTGGCTGTCTGAGCATCGTCAACATGTCCAACTTCGCCCAAGTAACGGAATTGAGAATCAATGAGCGACTATAAAGATACCCTGAACCTGCCTGAAACAGGGTTTCCGATGCGAGGCAACCTGGCGCAACGCGAGCCTGCAATGCTTAAGCGTTGGTATGACGAGGATCTCTACGGTGAAATCCGTAAAGCCAAGAAAGGTAAAAAATCTTTCGTACTGCATGACGGCCCTCCATATGCCAATGGTGATATTCATATTGGTCACGCACTGAACAAGATTCTCAAAGACATTATTATCAAGTCAAAGTCGATGTCCGGCTTTGACGCGCCTTACGTACCGGGCTGGGATTGCCACGGTCTGCCGATCGAGCTGATGGTAGAGAAAAAAGTCGGTAAACCCGGTCACAAAGTCTCGGCTGCCGAGTTCCGCGAAAAATGCCGGGCGTATGCAGCCGGTCAGGTTGAAGGCCAGAAAGAAAGTTTTATCCGCCTCGGGGTACTGGGTGAGTGGGACAAGCCGTACCGCACTATGGATTTTGCTACCGAAGCCAACATCATTCGTGCCTTGGGCAAAATTGCCGATAACGGCCACCTGCTGAAAGGTTTCAAACCTGTTCACTGGTGTACCGACTGCGGTTCAGCGCTGGCTGAAGCCGAAGTGGAATACAAAAACAAGGTCTCGCCGTCCATCGACGTTAAATTCAAAGCCGTTGATGAAGCTGAAGTTTTAAGCAAGTTTAATCTGGCCAGTGATCATCAGGGGCAGGGGGATGTGTCCATTGTGATCTGGACCACCACGCCCTGGACACTGCCGGCCAACCGTGCGGTAGCAGTCCGTGACGATCTGGAATATGTCCTGATCCAGGTGGAAGGCGAGCAGCCTCAACGTCTGATCGTGGCCGCTGAGCTGGCAAAAGATGTGATGGATCGTGCCGGTATCGAGCATTTCCACAATCTGGGCTTCTGTAAAGGTATCGAGCTGGATCTGCTGCGCTTTAACCATCCGTTCTACAGCTTTGACGTGCCTGTGATTCTGGGTGATCACGTGACCACCGAATCCGGTACCGGTTGCGTACACACAGCGCCAGGTCACGGTCAGGAAGACTTTGTGGTCGGTCAGAAGTACGGTCTGGAAGTGGCAAACCCGGTCGGCAGTAATGGTGTATACCTGCCGGATACCGAGCTGTTTGCCGGTCAGCACGTCTTCAAAGCCAACGATGCAGTTGTCGAGACGCTGAAAGAACACGGTGCCTTGCTGCATCATCACTCTTATGAGCACAGCTATCCGCATTGCTGGCGTCACAAGACCCCAATCATCTTCCGTGCCACCCCGCAGTGGTTTATTTCCATGGATCAGAACGGTCTGCGTGCCAAAGCGCTGGAAGAAATCAAAGGTGTTCAGTGGATGCCTGAGTGGGGCCAGAGTCGTATCGAGAGCATGGTCGAAGGTCGCCCTGAGTGGTGTATCTCACGTCAGCGCACCTGGGGCGTACCGATTGCACTGTTCGTCCATAAAGAAACGCAGGAACTGCATCCGGACAGCCTGGCACTGATTGAAAAAGTGGCTCAGCTGGTGGAAGAAAAAGGCATCCAGGCGTGGTGGGATCTCAATCCTGCCGAGATCATGGGTGAAGCCGATGCTGAGCAATACGAAAAAGTGCTCGATACCCTGGATGTCTGGTTCGACTCCGGTGTCACCCACTATGCCGTGGTTGATAACCGCGAAGAGTTCAATGGCAATGCGGCCGATCTTTATCTGGAAGGTTCTGACCAGCATCGTGGCTGGTTCCAGTCTTCGCTGATTTCATCGGTGGCGATGAAAAACAAGGCCCCTTACCGCCAGGTGCTGACCCACGGTTTCGTGGTTGATGGCCAGGGCCGTAAGATGTCGAAATCTATCGGTAACGTGGTAGCGCCAAAAGATGTTACCAACAAGCTGGGCGCTGATATCCTGCGTCTGTGGGTCGCATCGACTGACTACACAGGTGAAGTGGCGGTGTCAGATGAAATCCTCAAGCGCAGCGCTGATGCTTACCGTCGTATCCGTAACACGGCGCGTTTCCTGCTGGCTAACCTGAGCGGTTTCAACCCGGCCACCGACTGTGTGCCGGCCGAAGAGATGGTCGCGCTGGATCGCTGGGCGGTCGCGCAAGCGAAAGCGGCACAGGATGAAATCATCAAAGCGTACGATGAATACAACCTGCACACAGTGACCCAACGCCTGATGCACTTCTGTTCGATCGAAATGGGCTCTTTCTATCTCGATGTGATCAAAGATCGCCAGTATACGGCCAAACGCGGCGGCCATGCCCAGCGCAGCTGCCAGACGGCTTTGTACTACATTGTTGAGGCTCTGGTTCGCTGGATGGCGCCAATCATGTCTTTCACTGCCGATGAAATCTGGAATGAGATGCCGGGCGAGCGTGACACCTTTGTCTTTACCGGCGAGTGGTTTGACGGCCTGTTTGCGCTGTCTGACAATGAGGCATTCAGCAATGAATTCTGGACTGAGATCCAGGCAGTTCGCGGCGCTGTAAACAAACTGCTGGAAGAAGCGCGTAACGAAAAACGCCTTGGCGGTGCGCTGCAGGCCGAGGTGACGCTGTATGCCGAACCTGAGCTGGCAGCCAAGCTCAGCCGCCTGGAAAATGAGCTGCGTTTTGTGCTGCTGACCTCCAAAGCCCAGGTGGCTTTGGCCGACAATAAGCCGGCAGAAGCGAAACCGACTGAGGTGGCTGGCCTGTCGGTGCTGGTGACAGCATCGGAAGCGGCCAAGTGTGACCGCTGCTGGCACCATGTGGCCGATGTCGGCACCATTGCCGGCCATGAAGAAATTTGTGGCCGCTGTGTGACCAACATCGACGGTCAGGGTGAAGAGCGCAAGTTTGCCTGATGAGTAATTTACCTGCTTTGAAGCAATCCGGAATTCGCTGGCTGTGGCTGGCGGTTCTGGTCTTTGCCATCGATATCGGTACTAAGCTGCTGGTGATGGACACCATGGGTTACGGTTGGCCTAACCGCATTGAAGTCTTGCCCTTCTTTAATCTGCTGTATGTGCACAACTACGGTGCGGCCTTCAGTTTTCTCAGTGATGCCAGCGGCTGGCAGCGATGGCTGTTTACCGCCATCGCCTTAGGGGTGACTGCGTTACTCATGGTCTGGATGCGGCGCACGCCAGCCAGCCACACTATGGTCAACTCTGCCTATGCGCTGATCATAGGTGGCGCACTCGGCAACCTGTTTGACCGCCTGTACCATGGTTTCGTGGTGGATTTTCTCGATTTCTATATCGGGCAGCACCACTGGCCGGCGTTTAATATTGCCGACTCGGCAATCTGCGTTGGCGCGGGTCTTATTATTCTGGAAGGCTTACTGACCGGAAAGACAAAGACCAAAACCAGCCAGTAAGGCGTTCAGGCTCACGGACCAGGCGCTGCTCGTTGCGATGGGCGGCGCTTTATTGTAAAAAGCGGTGGATTTATCCGGTAAGCCTGGTACCCAGGCCTGCCGTACCACTCAGTAATTCGTAATCAGGATGTATGTATGTCGGTCATCACGCACAACAGTGAAGTTTTAATGCACTTTTCCATCAAGCTGGAAGACGGCTCGGTCGCTGAGTCTACTCAGTCGATGGGGAAACCGGCTAAGTTTCGTATGGGCGATGGCAGTCTGACGGACAATTTTGAACGCTGCCTGCTTGGCCTGGCGCAGGGCGAGAAAAACCAGTTTGTGCTTGAGCCGGAAGATGCGTTCGGTATGCCGAATCCTGACAATATCCATCATGTTGATTTAACCCGCTTTGGCTCTGATGCTCCGGCAGAAGTTGGCGCTATCATTGCATTCAGCGGCCCGGACGGGCAGGATATCCCTGGTGTGATTACCGCTGTGGTCGGTGATTCTGTCACTGTTGATTTCAATCATCCGCTGGCCGGCCAGCGGGTGACCTTTGATGTTGAAGTGGTCAGCATCGAAGGGTAAACCCATTTTCGCTCCCGGCCCTATTGAGATCAGGAGTGGAAGGATCAAGGTAAAGAGTCCTCAGATATGAAAATCTTACTTGCTAACCCTCGTGGTTTCTGTGCCGGTGTTGATCGGGCAATCAGTATCGTTGAGCGTGCGCTGGAGCTGTATCAGCCGCCTATTTACGTGCGCCATGAGGTGGTTCACAACCGGTTTGTGGTTGAGGGACTGAAACAGCGTGGGGCAGTCTTTGTCGAAGAGCTGAGCGAAGTGCCGGATGACAATATTGTTATTTTCTCTGCTCACGGGGTGTCTCAGGCCGTTCGCAATGAAGCCAAAGCGCGTAAGTTAACCGTGTTTGATGCGACATGTCCTCTGGTCACCAAAGTCCATATGGAAGTGGCCCGCGCCAGTCGCCGTGATATGGAAGTGGTGCTGATCGGCCATGCCGGTCACCCTGAAGTCGAAGGGACTATGGGCCAGTATGCCAGCGACACAGGCGGTATGTACCTGGTTGAAACCCCGGCCGATGTTGACAAACTGAAAGCTGTGGTGAGAGATCCGGGCAACCTGCACTACGTCAGCCAGACGACTTTGTCGGTGGACGAAACCGCAGAGGTCATTGATCGCTTGCGTCAGGTCTTCCCGGATATTCAGGGGCCACGTAAAGATGACATCTGTTATGCAACCCAGAATCGCCAGGATGCCGTGCGTGAAATGGCCGCCAGCGTCGATGTGATGATAGTGGTGGGGTCAAAAAATTCCTCAAACTCCAATCGCCTGCGTGAATTAGCAGAAAAGTTGGGTACCCCAAGCTATCTGACTGACTGTGCCGAAGATGTCGATGCCAACTGGCTGACCGGCAAAGCGAGTGTGGGCGTGACAGCGGGTGCCTCTGCGCCGGAAGCGCTGGTCAACCAGATTATCGCCCGAATTCAGGCACTGGCCGGTGGCGAAGTGGAAGAGCTGAGCGGCCGCGAAGAAAATATGTTTTTTGAAGTGCCGCGGGAATTGCAGGTCAAAAATGTAGGCTAAGCAGTCCGTTGCAGGATTATTTCTGGAACCCCGGTCATACCGGGGTTTTTTTTCACCGTTATACAGGCTAGATTAATGGGCTGTTTATCTTTCATGGTCTTGGTGTGTTGGCCGGTTAATCTGACCCTGAAAGATAAACAGACCTTCATCTGCTGAATGTTTTAAGGAGAAACAGCTATGGTCAGAATCGCGATTGCCGGTGCGGCAGGGCGAATGGGACGCCAGTTACTGAAAGCGACAGCACAGTCTGAACAGGCACAAGTGGGTGCAGCGACTGAGCGTCCTCAGAGCAGCCTGATCGGCGTTGATGCCGGCGAACTGGCGGGTATTGGCAAGCTGGAAGTGGCTGTGGTCGATGATATTGAAAAAGCGGTCAATGATTTTGATGTGCTGATTGATTTCACTGCGCCAGTTGCAACACTGGCGAATCTGGCGCTGTGTCAGCGCCATAATAAGAAAATTGTTATTGGGACAACCGGCTTTAGTGAGGAAGAAAAAGCCCGGATCGATGCCGCCGCCAGCCAGATCGCTGTTGTCATGGCCCCCAACTACAGCGTAGGCGTCAACCTGACGTTCAAGCTGCTGGAGAAAGCGGCCAAGATCATGGGGGATTACTGTGATATCGAAATCATAGAAGCCCACCACAGACATAAAGTCGATGCGCCATCCGGCACGGCGCTGGGCATGGGCGAGGCGATTGCCGGCGCGATGGGGAAAAAACTGAGCGATGTTGCTGTCTACGCCCGTGAAGGGATCACCGGTGAGCGCAGCCGCGATGAAATCGGCTTCGCGACAATTCGCGCCGGTGACATCATTGGTGAACACACGGCTATGTTTGCTGATATTGGCGAGCGGGTCGAAATCACTCACAAAGCAACAGACCGTATGACATTTGCCAACGGTGCCGTCCGTGCGGCGGTCTGGCTGGATAAGCAACCGGCGGGTTTTTATACCATGCAGGATGTGCTTGGCCTGAACGATCTGTAAACCTCTTCTGTTACACTGCAGCCGGTTCCGGCTGCAGTGTTCTGCTCAGTTCTCTGTTTTTAGTCTCCTCCGTTTTGCATAAATCATCAAATTGAACGAGAAAGCATTCTTGTTGCTCTCTTCGGTGTAAATCCAAGGGTTTACTTGCTGTTTTGTGTGCTTATTGCATCTGATGCCTTCCTGTGCGGTAAAAAAAGGTGTTATGTCACCTGGTTTCTGTGGTTTAGCTGCCTGATAATTTGTGGTGCGCGTTTGGTTGGCTTAGCAAACGGTTGCCTGAACATGCAGCCCGCAAGGCCGATGGAAAAAGGCAGGAAAAGATATGCTTTCTCTGGTTTGGCAGCTTAATGGGCTGGAGTGGTCGATATTTAAAATTTAATTTCCCCCCGTTGTTGACAGTTTGGGCATGGATCACTAGAATGCGCGCAATTTGTCAAAATTCGGCTTGACTGGGGTTTTGACTTTCTATGGAATGGGTAAATGCAATTTTATCTGTTTTATTTGCGTTTTTATGAAGATTGGAGGTTGTCTTGAACAAATCGGCGCTGTTAGTCCTTGAAGACGGGACTGTGTTCCACGGCGTATCCATCGGTGCAGATGGTTCGGCCGTTGGTGAAGTTGTTTTCAATACCTCGATGACGGGGTACCAGGAAATTCTCACTGACCCCTCTTACTCTCAACAGATTGTCACTCTTACTTATCCCCACATTGGCAATACCGGAACCAATTCCGAAGACGAAGAATCTACTGCAATCCACGCGCAAGGCCTGGTAATTCGTGACCTCCCTCTTATCGCTTCAAATTTCCGCTCCCAGCAGACACTGTCTGATTATCTGAAATCTCAAAACATTGTTGGTATCGCTGATATTGACACCCGTAAGCTGACCCGTCTGCTGCGTGAGAAAGGCGCGCAGAATGGTTGCATCATGGCGGGTGACAATCTCGATGCGGCGCTGGCGCTGGAAAAAGCCCAAGCATTCCCGGGTCTGAAAGGGATGGATCTGGCGAAGGTCGTGTCGACCAAAGAAAGCTACAGCTGGGCGCAGGGTTCCTGGACGCTGGAAGGCGGGCTGCCGGAAGCCAAAGAGGCCGGCGAGTTACCTTACCATGTGGTGGCGTATGACTTCGGTGCCAAGCGTAATATCCTGCGCATGCTGGTTGACCGTGGTTGCCGCCTGACTGTCGTTCCGGCAGAAACCTCAGCGGAAGAAGTGCTGGCAATGAATCCGGATGGCGTTTTCCTGTCAAATGGCCCCGGCGACCCGGAGCCTTGTACTTACGCGATTGAAGCGACGAAAACATTTCTGGACAAAGGCCTGCCGGTGTTTGGCATCTGCCTGGGGCACCAGATCCTGGCGCTGGCAAGCGGTGCCAAGACAGTGAAAATGAAATTTGGTCACCACGGTGCCAACCACCCGGTCAAAGATCTGGACCGCAATGTTGTGATGATCACCAGCCAGAACCACGGTTTTGCGGCTGATGAAGACACACTGCCAGATAACCTGCGTGCCACCCACAAGTCGCTGTTCGATGGCTCCCTGCAGGGTATCCACCGTACCGACAAGCCGGCTTTCAGCTTCCAGGGTCACCCTGAAGCCAGCCCGGGTCCGCACGATGCGGCACCACTTTTTGACCACTTTATCGACCTGATTAAACAGCACAGCGCCTAAGCCGGAGTAGTAAACGATGCCAAAACGTACTGACATACAAAGTGTTCTGATTCTGGGTGCCGGTCCTATCGTGATTGGCCAGGCGTGTGAGTTCGACTATTCGGGTGCTCAAGCGTGTAAAGCGCTGCGTGAGGAAGGTTACCGCGTTATCCTGGTGAACTCGAACCCGGCCACTATCATGACCGATCCGGAAATGGCGGATGCGACTTATATCGAGCCTATCCACTGGGAAGTTGTACGCAAGATCATTGAAAAAGAGCGTCCTGATGCCGTCCTGCCGACTATGGGCGGCCAGACTGCACTGAACTGTGCGCTGGATCTGGAGCGCTACGGCGTTCTGGCCGAATTCGGCGTAGAAATGATTGGTGCAACGGCTGATGCGATCGACAAAGCCGAAGACCGCTCGCGCTTTGATAAAGCCATGAAATCGATTGGCCTGGAGTGCCCGCGCGCCGATACCGCCAAAACCATGGAAGAAGCCTACAAAGTTCTCGATATGGTCGGCTTCCCCTGTATCATCCGTCCGTCTTTCACCATGGGTGGGACAGGCGGCGGTATCGCCTATAACAAAGAAGAATTTGAAGAAATCTGTCGTCGTGGTCTGGACTTATCACCGACCAATGAACTGCTGATTGACGAGTCACTGATTGGCTGGAAAGAGTACGAGATGGAAGTGGTTCGTGATAAGAACGACAACTGCATCATCGTCTGTGCCATTGAAAACTTCGACCCAATGGGTATTCACACCGGTGACTCCATCACAGTCGCGCCTGCCCAGACGCTGACGGACAAAGAATATCAGCTGATGCGTAATGCGTCGCTGGCGGTACTGCGCGAAATCGGTGTGGAAACCGGTGGTTCAAACGTCCAGTTCGGTATCAACCCGAAAGATGGCCGCATGGTTATCATTGAGATGAACCCGCGTGTTTCCCGCTCGTCGGCCCTGGCTTCGAAAGCGACCGGCTTCCCGATTGCCAAAGTGGCCGCCAAGCTGGCGATAGGTTTCACGCTGGATGAGCTGATGAACGACATCACGGGTGGTGCAACACCGGCCTCGTTCGAGCCAACCATAGACTACGTTGTTACTAAGATCCCACGCTTCAACTTTGAAAAGTTCGCCGGTGCCAACGATCGTCTGACGACTCAGATGAAGTCTGTCGGTGAAGTGATGGCCATCGGCCGTAACCAGCAGGAATCACTGCAAAAAGCCCTGCGTGGCCTGGAAGTGGGTGCCAACGGCTTTGATGAAATGGTGGATCTGGACGATCCTGAAGCGCTGACTAAGATTCGCCACGAGCTGAAAGAAGCCGGTGCTGAGCGTATCTGGTACATTGCCGATGCCTTCCGTGCCGGACTGTCTGTGGATGGTGTCTTTAACCTGACCAATGTCGACCGCTGGTTCCTGGTGCAGATCGAAGAGATCGTCCAAATGGAAGCCAAGGTCAAAGAAGACGGCTTCGCGGGTCTGACCGGCGATTTCCTGCGTAAGCTGAAGCGCAAAGGTTTCTCGGATGCCCGACTGGCTAAGCTGCTGGGTGTGGCTGAGCTGGAAATCCGCAAAGAACGTGACCGTCACGATATCCACCCTGTTTACAAGCGTGTTGATACCTGTGCGGCTGAGTTCTCTTCAGACACCGCTTACATGTACTCGTCTTATGACGAAGAGTGTGAAGCCAACCCGACCGATCGTGACAAGATCATGGTGCTGGGTGGCGGCCCGAACCGTATCGGTCAGGGTATCGAATTCGATTACTGCTGTGTACATGCATCTCTGGCGCTGCGCGAAGACGGTTACGAAACCATTATGGTGAACTGTAACCCTGAGACAGTCTCCACCGACTATGACACCTCGGATCGTCTGTATTTCGAACCGGTTACACTGGAAGACGTGCTGGCCATTGTGCGCGTCGAGAAGCCTAAAGGTGTTATCGTTCAGTACGGTGGCCAGACGCCGCTGAAACTGGCGCGTGCACTGGAAGCGGCCGGTGTGCCGATTATTGGTACCAGCCCTGATGCAATTGACCGCGCTGAAGACCGTGAACGTTTCCAGGCCGCTGTTGAGCGCCTGGGCCTGAAGCAGCCGGAAAATGCGACAGTCACAGCAATGGAACAGGCTGTTGAAAAATCGAAAGAAATCGGTTTCCCGCTGGTGGTACGTCCTTCGTATGTACTGGGCGGTCGTGCGATGGAAATCGTGTATGACGAAAATGACCTGCGCCGTTATTTCAACGAAGCGGTCAGCGTATCGAACGAGTCGCCTGTGCTGCTGGATCGCTTCCTGGACGATGCCACGGAAGTGGATGTGGATGCCATCTGCGACGGCGAGCGTGTGGTGATTGGCGGTATCATGGAGCATATCGAGCAAGCGGGTGTTCACTCAGGTGACTCAGCCTGTTCGCTGCCAGCTTATACTCTGAGCCAGGAAATTCAGGATGAAATGCGCCGTCAGGTTGAGAAGCTGGCGTTTGAGCTCGGTGTTCGCGGTCTGATGAATACCCAGTTTGCGGTCAAAGACAACGAAGTGTACCTGATTGAAGTTAACCCGCGTGCCGCGCGGACAGTTCCTTTTGTCTCCAAAGCAACGGGTGCCCCACTGGCGAAAATCGCCGCACGTGTGATGGCCGGTCAGACACTGGAACAGCAAGGTTTCACCAAGGAAATCATTCCTCCTTACTACTCAGTGAAGGAAGTGGTGCTGCCTTTCAACAAGTTCCCGGGTGTTGACCCGCTGCTTGGCCCTGAAATGCGCTCAACCGGCGAAGTGATGGGTGTGGGTGATACGTTCGCTGAAGCCTTCGCCAAAGCTGAGCTGGGCTGCGGCAAAGAGCACAGCCGTGAAAATGCCGGCCGCGCACTGCTGTCTGTCCGTAATAACGACAAACGCCGTGTGGTCGACCTGGCCGCTAAGCTGGTGAAGCTGGGTTACGAGCTGGATGCGACCCACGGTACTGCGGTGATTCTGGGCGAAGCGGGTATTAACCCACGTCTGGTGAACAAGGTGCATGAAGGCCGTCCTCATATTCTTGACCGTATCAAGAACAACGAGTACAGCTATATCATCAACACCGCAGAAGGCCGCCAGGCGATTGAAGATTCTAAAGTGTTGCGCCGCGGTGCTTTGCTGGAGAAGGTGAATTACACCACGACCCTGAACGCAGCCTTTGCCACCTGTATGGCGCTGACTGCGGATGACCGCAATAAGGTGACCTCAGTACAAGAGCTTCACGCAAGAATGAACAAGGCCTAACAGCCCGCTGACAAAGCAACAAAAAGCCCGTCGTTGTGGAACGACGGGCTTTTTTTCGTGCTATTTTTTTGCGCGCGATGATGACGCCAGTTCGCGGCTCAAGCCTGAATCCGGTTAAAACGACTCATACAGATCTGTATATAACTGACGTTCGAACCTGAAAATCTCCGGCGTGACAGCCGGGGCGTCCTCGGTTTTTTCTGGTGGCAGATAGTTAGTGACAAACTGAACAAATAATAAGGGTTTGCCGGATTTGGCTGTCATCACGCCGGCTAAATTGAACGTGCCGTAGAGCGAGCCTGATTTCGCGGCCAGCTGATTTTTCAGCGGCTCATGCCGGATACTCTGGCGGTAACGCAGGGTGCCCGTTGCGCCAGAAACGGGCAAATCAGCCAGCAGGTTCAGGCTGTCATTATGCTGGTAGATGTAAGTCATCACTTTCATCATGTCGCTGGCCATGATGCGGTTGTCCCGGGATAAGCCAGAACCGTCGGCCAGCACCGCCCGGCTCAGATCGATACCGGTATGCTCAGCGATGATCTGCTTGATTGCTTCGGTACCATTGTGAAAACTGCCCGGTTGATTGTAGAAGCGCTGCCCCAGCGTTTTGGCAAGGTTATCGGCAATCAGGTTGTCAGAATCTTCCAGCATAACTTTTAGTAATACCGGCAAAGGTGCTGAGCTGTGGCTGGTGATCAGCTGGCCTGTCTGAGTGTCATCGCGCAGGATTTCGCCATCAAAAGCTATGCCTCTTCTGTCGAGCTCTTGCAATAGCACCTCGCGGACATAGGCCTCGGTATCCACGACTGCAAAATTCAGCGGCAAGGGCTTATCCCGCTGCGGCAGGCAGCCGCTGAGCTGGTAATGGTTGCCGGGCCGGGTTTGCAGCTCCAAAGCGCAGAAGGTGGATTTTTGCTGTGCTTTGCTGACGACTTTGGCAAGACTGGTGGCACTGATGGGCTGATGGGCCGGGATATGAAGCCGGGTGGACTGGCCCAGTGGCAGGTCACTGTATAAGGCCGCCTGAACACAGTTGTGTTCCAGTGTGATACTGCTGGACGGGGCACTGTAACAGACGCCAAGGCTATCCCAGGGCCAGCCGGATGCCTGCTCGTAGCCGGTAAACTGGCTGCCGTTGAGGTAGATATTCCCTTTGATGCGATGGACACCTTTTTGTTTCAAAGTGTGCAGCATGGCAGCAAGATCGCCACGAGATAGCGTCGGATCGCCACTGAAACGGATAATATAGTGCTCTTTGTTCTGCTCCAGCCGAGTGCTGAAACGAAAGTTCTGCTCCAGGTACAGCCTGGCTGCTAAGGCTGTCAGCAGTTTCTGAGTGCTGGCGGGAGCCTGCAATTGTTCAGCGCGCTGGCTGAAAATGGTGTTGCCTGTTGCCGGGTCAGTAATAATGAGAGCCAGATCATGCCCTGAGGGCAGTGATGCCATCGCGGGATCAGGAGAAAATTCGGCAAATGCCGAATGCGATAACACGAGTGCAGCGAAAAATAAGCCAACTTTGTTTTTCATAATGGTGACGAGCCGTTGTAAACCTGACTGGCAATCATAGGGGGTAAGCGAGCGGGGTGGCAACGAAAGTTCGTTAATATCCTGTCAGATATATTTTCCTGTCCCTAAGACCAGCACACTTGTGCATCAGGGAGCTCAGGTAAGACGATTTCTGGCGGCCGCACGCAGCACGCAGATGCAGTTGGTGCAGGGCAGAAAGCGACGGAATATGAGGGATAGACAGCGGCTGAAACGCAAGCCGTAGACAGAGGTTGCATCCGGGGCCGTGTATTAGGTATCTTGTTAGGCAGAAAAGCCGTTTCTTCTATTCATGCGTTAGCCCAGACTTGTGCTGGGCTGGCTTTTTTTTTGTCCGAAAAGCAATCCTGCTTTTCTGGCGTTTCGAGGTAGATTACTTTATGGAAAAGATCCCAATGACAGTCCGCGGCGAAAAGCAGCTGCGTCAAGAGCTGGACGCCTTGATGAAACGTCGTCCACAGATTACAGAGGCCATTGCTGAAGCTCGTGAGCTGGGTGACCTGAAAGAGAATGCGGAGTATCACGCGGCCCGAGAGGAGCAGGGGATCTGTGAAGCACAGATTCGCGATATTGAGTATAAGTTATCTGTGGCGCAGGTTATTGATGTCACCAAGATGACAAATCACGGAAAAGTGATTTTTGGTTCAACAGTGACTTTGCTGGATGTGAATACTGACGGTGAAGTGACCTACTGCATCGTAGGGGATGATGAAGCTGACATTAAGAAAGGTCTGATTTCGGTTAACTCGCCAATTGCACGCGGTTTGATTGGTAAACAGGAAGGCGATGAAGTCAGTATTGCCACTCCTGGTGGCCGGAAAGAGTTTGAGATCGAAAAAGTCGAGTACGTTTAATGGTCAGGGCCGGGTGCTTTATTGTTAAGAAATGTAACAGCAACCGGGCCTTGATAAAGTAAAAAAGGCCGCGTTGGCGGCCTTTTTTATTTGCGGGGAAGCTCGATTTTCCGGTCTTCCGACTGACGGTACAGCACCAGGATATTACCGATAACCTGTACCTTTTCTGCCTGAGTTTCACGAACGATGGCATCGACAATCAATAGCTTGGTTTCGCGTTCTTCAGCCGCAACCTTCACCTTGATCAGTTCATGGTGGTTCAGGGCCAGCTCGATTTCTGACAGCACGGCTTCAGTCAGGCCGTTGGCGCCCATCAGGACGACAGGCTTGAGGCTGTGAGCAAGGCCTTTCAGGTATTGCTTCTGTTTGGTGCTTAGATTCATGGTGACTCAATATCTATAACAAGGGTTGAAAACAGGGTATTCTAACGCCATCTAGTCAATATGACTAACGTTGTTTCGTTACGCTGGTGTTCCTGCCAACTCTGGGCCACAGTAAAAGTAGTACTGCTGAACCAGAACGGGAACCATCGGCTGTTGGGTTGATTCGCATTGGGTAATGCATGAGTAAAAAGAAACATTCTGCCAGTTCTGGACGCTGGCTGAAGGAACATTTTGATGATAAGTATGTCATGGAAGCCCAGAAAAAGGGTTACCGTTCCCGAGCCATTTTCAAACTGGAGGAAATCCAGAGCAAAGATAAGTTATTAAAACCAGGGATGACAGTTGTCGATCTGGGTGCTGCACCCGGGGGCTGGTCTCAGTATGCGGCCAGTGTTGTTGGCGATTCAGGGCAAGTGATTGCCTGTGATATTCTGCCAATGGATTCCCTGCCAGGTGTGAGCTTTTTACAGGGCGACTTCCGTGAAGAAGCTGTGCTGGATGCATTACTTGAGCGAATTCAGCCAGATATGGTTGATGTTGTTTTGTCTGACATGGCGCCGAACATGAGCGGTAATCTGGCGTCAGATCAGCCTAGAGCAATGTATCTTGTTGAACTAGCATTAGATATGTGCAGGCAGGTGCTTGCGCCCAATGGAAGTTTTGCGGTAAAAGTTTTCCAGGGCGAAGGCTTCGATCAGTATCTGGCCGAGGTGCGCAGCATGTTCAAGGCAGTTAAAATCCGTAAACCAGACTCCTCCAGGGATCGCTCCCGTGAAGTCTATATTGTGGCTACAGGTTATAAACTGTAGTACCCTACATTCATCTTTAAAGTTATCGCGAGGTTAACACCTTGAGTGACATGGCAAAAAACTTGATTTTGTGGTTAGTCATCGCCGTGGTGCTGATGTCTGTTTTTCAGAGCTTCGGTCCGGGAGATAGTGCTGGCCGTCAAGTCGACTATACGACTTTTGTCCGGGAAATCGGTCAGGATCAGATTAGGGAAGTACGGTTCAGTGATCGTGAAATTACGGTATTTAAGCGTGATAACACCCGTTATGTGACTTACTTGCCTGTCCTGAATGATCAGAAACTGCTGGACGATCTGATTAATGCCAACGTAAAAGTAGTTGGGACACCACCGGAAGAGCCGAGCTTACTGGCTTCTATCTTCATATCCTGGTTCCCGATGCTGTTACTGATCGGGGTCTGGATTTTCTTTATGCGCCAGATGCAGGGCGGAGGTGGCAAAGGTGCCATGTCGTTCGGCAAGTCTAAAGCACGCATGATGAGTGAAGATCAGATTAAAACAACGTTCAACGACGTTGCCGGCTGTGATGAAGCCAAAGAAGACGTGAAAGAGCTGGTGGATTACCTGCGTGATCCCAGCCGCTTCCAGAAACTGGGTGGTAAAATCCCAACCGGTGTGCTGATGGTAGGTCCTCCTGGTACGGGTAAAACCTTACTGGCCAAAGCCATCGCCGGTGAAGCGAAAGTCCCATTCTTTACGATCTCTGGTTCTGACTTCGTCGAAATGTTTGTCGGTGTGGGTGCATCCCGTGTCCGTGACATGTTTGAGCAGGCTAAGAAAGCGGCGCCTTGTATTATTTTCATCGATGAAATTGATGCTGTAGGTCGTCAGCGTGGTGCGGGCGTTGGTGGTGGTCACGATGAACGTGAGCAGACACTTAACCAGATGCTGGTGGAAATGGATGGTTTCGAAGGTCACGAAGGTATTATCGTGATTGCAGCGACCAACCGACCAGATGTTCTGGACCCGGCTCTGTTGCGTCCGGGTCGTTTTGACCGTCAGGTTGTTGTCGGTCTGCCCGATGTGCGTGGCCGTGAGCAAATCCTGAAAGTGCACATGCGCAAGGTACCACTGGATGGGGATGTTGAACCATCACTGATTGCCCGTGGTACGCCAGGCTTCTCTGGTGCTGATTTGGCCAACCTGGTGAATGAAGCGGCGCTGTTTGCTGCCCGTGGCAACAAACGTACCGTGTCTATGGTGGAATTCGAACTGGCGAAAGACAAGATCATGATGGGCGCTGAGCGTAAATCTATGGTGATGTCTGAAGAGCAGAAAGAATCGACGGCTTATCACGAAGCGGGCCACGCCATTATTGGCCGACTGGTTCCGGATCATGACCCGGTTTATAAAGTGTCCATTATCCCTCGGGGTCGTGCACTGGGTGTGACCATGTACCTGCCGGAGCAGGATCGTGTCAGCCACTCCAAAGAGTATCTGGAGTCGATGATTTCCAGCCTGTACGGCGGCCGACTGGCAGAAGAGCTGATCTACGGGGTAGAAAAAGTCTCTACCGGTGCGTCAAACGATATTGAGCGTGCTACTGATATTGCCCGTAAAATGGTCACTCAGTGGGGCTTCTCGGATAAACTGGGTCCTCTGCTGTACGCAGAAGACGAAGGTGAAGTATTCCTGGGGCGTTCAGTAACTAAGACAAAACACATGTCTGATGATACTGCACGTACTATTGATACTGAAGTCCGTGCCATTATCGACCGTAACTATGAGCGCGCTCGTGAAATTCTGGCAAATAACATGGACATTCTTCACTCAATGAAAGATGCGTTGATGAAGTATGAAACCATAGATGCGGGTCAGCTTGACGACCTGATGGAGCGTAAACCTGAGATTCGCGCACCAAAAGGCTGGGGTGACAAAGACGACACCCTGAAAGCGGAAGCGCCTGAGTCACAAGATAAAGCCAGTGATGCGGCAAGCGACAAGCCGGCTGAGAAGCCAGAGCAGGTGCAGCCACACCACAGCGAAGAAAATGATAAACCGCAGGCCTGATTGCCTGGCGGTGAATATAAAACCCCGGGGAAACTCGGGGTTTTTTGTTTCTGCTGTGTCAGCTATTCTCAGTTGTTAAGAAACAAGTGAGCCTCGGTATAGTACGAGCGCTCCCCCCAGTCAGGAGTAATGGGCCTTGTTACTGAAAAGCAAAGAAAAAATCTTAGATCTTTCTTACCCTCATGCCATGGGAATCCTCAACTTCACCCCGGATTCATTTTCAGATGGCGGTAAATTCAATCAGTTGGACGACGCCTTAAGGCATGTTGAAGACATGCTGGCCGTCGGCACCAGTATCATTGATATTGGCGGTGAATCGACGCGACCCGGTGCGGCCGATGTGTCAGTCGCGGAAGAACTCGACCGGGTTGTGCCTGTTGTGGAAGCCATTGCCCGGCGATTTGATTGCTGGATCTCAGTGGATACCAGCAAAGCGCAAGTGATGACTGAAACCGTCAAGGCCGGGGCCGATTTAATTAATGATATTCGCGCACTGCTTGAACCGGGCGCGATGGAAGCCGCTGCGACTGCCGGCGTCCCTATTTGTTTAATGCATATGCAGGGCCAACCGCGTACAATGCAGCATCAGCCGCATTATGATGACCTGCTGTCAGATGTGAATACGTTTCTCTCGGAGCGCATTCGAGCCTGTGAAAAAGCCGGTATTCGTCGTGATCAACTGTTGCTGGATCCTGGGTACGGTTTTGGTAAAACCCTGGAACACAATTATCAGTTGCTGGCACATCTGGACCAATTCCATCAGTTTGGCTTACCGCTGCTGGTCGGCATGTCCAGAAAATCGATGATTTGTAAATTACTGAATAAAACACCTGCGGAAGCACTGGCAGGGAGCCTGGCCTGCGCTGCTATTGCAGCGATGAAAGGCGCTCAGATTATCCGTGTTCATGACACCCGTGAAACACAGGATGTACTGGCTGTCTGCCGTATGACGCTTGAACAGGAAAATAAAGCGCTAGGAGCGAAGATTAATGGCTGAACGTAAATATTTCGGCACCGATGGTGTCCGTGGCCGTGTTGGCCAGTCACCCATCACCCCTGAGTTTGTCTTGAAACTGGGCTGGGCGGCGGGCCGCGTGCTGTCACAGCAGGGCACCAAAAAAGTCATTATTGGTAAAGACACGCGTATTTCCGGTTATATGCTGGAATCTGCCCTGGAAGCCGGACTGGCCGCCGCAGGTTTGCAGGCCGCCTTTACCGGGCCAATGCCGACCCCTGCCGTGGCCTATCTGACTCGGACATTTCGCGCTGAAGCAGGCATTGTGATTTCGGCTTCTCATAACCCTTATTATGACAACGGTATCAAGTTCTTCTCCTCTGAGGGGACCAAACTGCCTGACGCTGTAGAAGCGGCGATCGAAGCAGAAATGGATAAAGAACTGGTGTGTGTCGAATCTGCCAGTCTCGGCAAAGCCTATCGGATTAACGATGCGGCCGGCCGTTACATCGAATTTTGCAAGGGAACGTTTCCATCTCATTTGAGCCTGGAAGGCTACAAGGTTGTTGTCGACTGCGCCCACGGTGCCACTTACCACATAGCACCGAACGTGTTTCGCGAGTTGGGTGCGGAAGTGATCACTCTGGGCTGCGAACCAAACGGTATCAATATCAATGCCGAGGTCGGGGCGACGGATGTGCGCGCCTTGCAGGCTAAAGTCCTGCAGGAAAAAGCGGATTTCGGTATTGCGCTGGACGGTGATGGTGACAGGGTGATCATGGTTGATGAAGACGGTAACAAGGTCGACGGTGACCAGATTGCGTATATCATTGCCCGTGATGCATTGCGTCGCGGTGAACTGAAAGGGGGCGTCGTAGGGACATTAATGACAAACCTGGGGATGGAACTGGCGTTGAAAAACCTGGGGATCCCGTTTGTTCGTGCTCAGGTCGGCGATCGCTATGTAATGGAAGAGCTGGTTAAAAACCAGTGGACTATAGGCGCGGAAAACTCTGGCCATGTCATCGTGCTGGACAAAGTGACCACAGGTGATGGCATAGTGGCGGGCCTGCAGGTCATGGCCTCGATTGTCAGCAGTAAACTGTCACTCAAAGCCTTGTGTGAGGGACTGACAATGTTCCCGCAAGTGCTCGAGAATGTCCGTTTCTCTGGTGATTCCAACCCATTGGAATCCGAGGCGGTACTGACAGCAAAAGCAGCCGCAGAAGCGAAACTCGGTGAGCGTGGCCGCGTATTATTGCGTAAATCTGGTACTGAGCCGCTCATTCGTGTCATGGTTGAGGGTGAAGACGGTGCGCTGGTGAGTGATTCGGCCTTGTCGATTGCTGCAGCTGTGAAAGAGTGCTGTTAACAGCTTGCCTTGAAAGGGATTCCGGTTTGCCAGTCTGTAACCGGAATCCTTATCTGAAAACTGTCTATTTATTACCCAAGCGATTCATCAATCACTACATTCTGAGAAAAATCGCTTGTCACTCCTGTCGGCATTCGCTAGTATTCCCTCGCTCCTGACAAAGGGGTGCGCTGGCACTGCTGTTGCAAAGCCGGCACAACACTATGGAACATAGGTGGAACCCATGTACGAAATTCTACTTGTGATTTATCTGTTGGCTGCGCTTGGTGTAATTGGCCTGGTTCTGGTTCAACAGGGTAAAGGCGCAGATATGGGAGCCTCATTCGGGGCTGGTGCATCAGGAACGTTGTTCGGTGCCAGCGGCTCTAGTAACTTTTTGACCCGAATGACTGCAATTTTTGCAACTGTATTTTTTGTGATCAGCTTGGTTCTGGGCAATTTAAGCGCAAAACAAGCGGATGCAACAAGTGGCTGGGAAAACTTAAGTGCCCCAGCACAGCAAGAACAAGCTGTTGATACCACTGAGCAAGCGCCTGTAAATAGCGATATTCCTCAGTAATCAACAGATTTGCCGAGATGGTGAAATTGGTAGACACGCTAGCATGAGGTGCTAGTGCCGTAAGGTGTAGGGGTTCAAGTCCCCTTCTCGGCACCATTGTTTCCGTTACTTGAAAGAGTAACCTCTGAGGGATATAATCGCTCTCAGAATTACGGACGCGGGGTGGAGCAGCTTGGTAGCTCGTCGGGCTCATAACCCGAAGGTCGTCGGTTCAAATCCGGCCCCCGCAACCAACTTGGACGAAGGTTTGAGTTATTTTCTCAGGCCATCGATGGATTGCCGCCCAGATTAAACCGGCACCATAACCGAGTTTTGAAAGACGACGATTCCCGGAACAGAATCGATTTCGTTTTTCTGCTATAACCTTTAGAGGTTGTAGCTATCAGGGTCCAGAGATAATAAACCCCGTAATTCGGGGTTTTTTATTATCTGAAACATGACCATTCAGGTATCTACTGGGCTTTAATGCCCTTTTTTTGTTTCCAGGGGGTTGTCTTGACCGCTTTAGAGATGCAACTAACTGAACTACTGGAAGCACCAGTTACTGCCTTGGGCTATGAACTGGTGGGTCTGGAGTTTATTCGTGCGGGTGAACATTCCACATTGCGTGTGTTCATTGACCACGAAAACGGTATCACAGTCGATGATTGTGCCGATGTGAGCCGTCAGATCAGTGCAGTAATGGATGTTGAAGATCCTATTACTGTTGCTTATAACCTGGAGGTTTCTTCCCCGGGTCTGGATCGTCCGCTGTTCAGAGCGGCACATTATGAGCAGTTTATTGGCCACGAGGTCAGCCTGGTCCTGAAAATGGCGATGAACAATCGTCGTAAGTGGAAAGGTGACATAGTTGCCGTTGACGGTGAGCTGGTCACGTTGAACGTGAAAGGCGATGAAGAAACCTTTGCGCTTAGCAATATTGCCAAAGCCAACCTGGTTCCAAAATTCTAACCGCTAAATTGGGGCATTAGAAATGAACAAAGAAATCTTGGCTGTCGTTGAAGCGGTATCCAACGAGAAAGCTGTTCCTCGTGAGCGTATCTTCGAAGCATTGGAGATCGCACTGGCAACAGCTACAAAGAAAAAGTACGAAGCTGAAATTGACGTGCGTGTTGCGATTGATCGTAAAACGGGCGACTTCGATACTTACCGTCGCTGGAAAGCCGTGGACGAAGTAACGGCGCCAACTCTGGAAATTACTCTGGAAGCCGCGCAGTATGACGATGAAACTGTTGAGCTGGGTGACTATGTTGAAGAGCAGATCGATTCTGTGACTTTTGACCGCATCACTACGCAAACGGCCAAACAGGTTATCGTACAGAAAGTGCGTGAAGCTGAGCGTGCGCAGATCGTTGAACAGTTTATCGATAATGAAGGTGAGCTGATCACTGGCGTGGTGAAGAAAGTAAACCGCGATGCCATTATTGTTGATCTGGGTAACAATGCTGAAGCTGTGATTCTGCGTGAAGATCAGCTGCCACGTGAAAACTTCCGTCCGGGTGACCGCGTACGTGGTCTGCTGTATGCTGTGCGCCCGGAAGCGCGTGGTTTCCAGTTGTTCATGACTCGTTCTAAGCCTGAAATGCTGTCTGAATTGTTCCGCATCGAAGTGCCGGAAATCGGTGAAGAGATGATCGAACTGATGGGCGCTGCCCGTGATCCTGGCTCACGTGCCAAGATTGCAGTGAAAACCAATGACAAACGTATCGACCCTGTCGGCGCTTGTGTTGGTATGCGTGGTGCGCGTGTTCAGGCGGTATCCGGTGAGCTGGGTGGTGAACGTATCGATATCGTACTGTGGGACGAAAACGCCGCTCAGTACGTTATCAATGCCATGGCACCGGCTGAGGTGAGCTCTATCATCGTTGATGAAGACAACCACACCATGGATATCGCGGTTGAGAAAGACAATCTGGCGCAGGCCATCGGTCGTAGCGGTCAGAACGTTCGACTGGCATCTGTCCTGACAGGCTGGGAACTGAATGTGATGACTGTGGAAGATCTGCAGAAAAAACACCAGGCCGAAGCGCAGGCGTCGATTGATCTGTTTGTTAAATACCTGGAAATCGATGAAGAGTTCTCGATTGTTCTGGTTGAAGAAGGCTTTACCAGCCTGGAAGAAGTAGCCTATGTACCTGTTCAGGAATTAATGTCAATTGACGGCCTGGACGAAGATACGGTTAACGAATTGCGTAACCGTGCGAAAGAAGCACTGACCACTATTGCCCTTGCGCAGGAAGAGTCTTTGGATGGGGTTGAGCCTGCCGAAGACCTGCTGAGCCTGGATGGTATGGAACGCGAACTGGCGTTCAAACTGGCCGCTAAAGGTATCTGTACGCTGGAAGATCTGGCTGACCAAGGTACTGATGACCTACTGGACATCGAAGGCCTGAATGAAACCAGCGCGGGTGAATTGATCATGGCTGCCCGTAATATCTGCTGGTTCAGCGACGAAGCATAATTAATTAGCAAGGGAGGAGCAGCATGTCAGAGGTTTCAATTAAGGCACTTGCCGAAGAAATCGGTACCCCGATTGATCGTTTGCTTCAACAGTTTGCCGATGCTGGTATCAGCAAAAAAGCTGAAGACAGTGTCAACCAACAGGAAAAAGAGTCTCTGTTGAGCCACCTGAAGAAAGAACACGGTGGCAACACTGACGAGGCACCGACCCGCCTGACTCTGCAACGCAAGACCCGCAGCACGCTGAGTGTATCGGGTACAGGCGGAAAGAGTAAAAACATTCAAGTAGAGGTGCGTAAAAAGCGCACCTATGTCAAGCGTTCAGCCCTTGAAGAAGAGCAGCGTGCTGAAGAAGCGCGCAAGGCTGAAGAGGAAGCCAAGCGTGCTGCAGAAGAAGCAGCAAAACGCGAAGCGGAAGAGCGGGCTAAACGTGAAGCTGAAGAAAAAGCTCAGCGTGAAGCGGAAGCAAAACGCTTAGCAGAAGAGAAAGCCCAGCAGTCAGAGAAACAAGCCAATCGTGATGCGGTGGATGCCAATCCACGTCAGGCAGAAGAGAAAGCGAAACGCGCTGCTGAGCAACAGGCTAAAAAAGAAGCTGAAGAACTGCAACGCCGCCGGGAAGAGGAAGCCAAGCGTAAAGCCGAGGAAGACAGTCAGCGTCAGCTAGAAGAGGCACGCAAAATGGCAGAAATCAATGAAAAGAACTGGTCGAAAAAGGACCAGGAAACAGGTGCTATGGAACAATCAGACTACCACACGACTACCTCCACCTATGCCCGTGCGGCGGAAGATGAACAAGACCGCCGCGAGGAAGAATCTCGCCGCCGTGCTAAGAAGAAAAAAGCCGCCAGCGGTCCTAAGGGTGATGAGCCGCGTGAGCGTGCAATGCCCCAACGTGGCGGCCGTAACCAGCGTGGCCGCGGCAAACAGCAAATGAGCAAGCCTACGTCAATGCGTCATGGCTTCGATAAAACAGCCACTGTTGCTAAAGCCGATGTTGTTATCGGTGAAACCATTGTGGTTGCTGAACTGGCTAACAAGATGGCGGTGAAAGCGGCTGAAGTTATCAAAGTGATGATGAAGCTTGGCGCTATGGCCACGATCAACCAGGTTATCGATCAGGAAACCGCACAGCTGGTTGCTGAAGAAATGGGCCACAAGGTTATCCTGCGTAAAGAGAACGAGCTGGAAGAGGCCGTACTGTCTGATCGCGACGAGAATCTGGCTGTTGTCCCTCGTGCTCCGGTTGTGACTATCATGGGTCACGTTGACCACGGTAAAACATCTACCCTGGATTACATCCGTAAAGCGCACGTTGCGGCAGGCGAAGCCGGTGGTATTACCCAGCACATTGGTGCATACCACGTTGAAACCGATAACGGTATGATCACCTTCCTGGATACCCCTGGACACGCCGCGTTTACCGCTATGCGTGCCCGTGGTGCACAGGCGACGGATATTGTTGTCCTGGTGGTTGCCGCAGACGATGGCGTGATGCCACAGACGATTGAAGCTATCCAGCACGCGAAAGCGGCAGGTGTACCGCTGATCGTTGCGGTGAACAAGATCGATAAAGAAGATGCTAACCCGGACAACGTGAAGAACGAGCTGGCCCAGTACGACGTGATGCCGGAAGAGTGGGGCGGCGAGAACATGTTTGTTCACATCTCTGCCAAGCAGGGTACGAACATCGATGGTCTGCTGGAAGCGATTCTGCTGCAAGCGGAAGTTCTGGAACTGAAAGCCGTTTCTGAAGGCATGGCGAAAGGCGTAGTGGTTGAATCCCGCCTGGATAAAGGCCGTGGTCCGGTTGCGACTGTGCTGGTTCAGGAAGGTACGCTGCGCAAAGGCGACATCGTACTGTGTGGCCTGGAATATGGTCGCGTTCGTGCGATGCGTGATGAGCTGGGTCGTGACATTGAAGAAGCGGGTCCGTCTATCCCGGTTGAGATTCTGGGTCTGTCTGGTGTACCGTCTTCGGGTGACGAAGCGACTGTGGTCCGTGATGAGCGTAAAGCGCGCGAAGTGGCACTTTACCGTCAGGGTAAGTTCCGCGATGTGAAACTGGCTCGCCAGCAGAAAGCCAAGCTGGAGAACATGTTCTCTAACATGACTGCAGGTGAAGTTGCTGAACTGAATGTTGTACTGAAAGCCGATGTACAGGGTTCAGTGGAAGCGATTGCCGATTCACTGCGTAAGCTGTCAACGGAAGAAGTGAAAGTGAACATCGTCGGTTCCGGCGTAGGTGGTATCACTGAAACTGACGCCGTACTGGCTGCCGCGTCTAACGCGATTCTGCTGGGCTTCAACGTCCGTGCTGATGCGTCTGCCCGTAAGACCATCGAAGCTGAGAACCTGGATCTGCGCTACTATTCCATCATCTATCAGCTGATTGATGAAGTGAAAGCAGCGATGGGCGGCATGCTGTCTCCTGAGTTCAAGCAGGAAATCATCGGTCTGGCTGAAGTACGTGATGTGTTCAAATCACCGAAACTGGGTGCGATTGCAGGTTGTATGGTTACCGAAGGTACCATCAAGCGTAACAACCCGATTCGTGTCCTGCGTGATAACATTGTTATTTACGAAGGTGAACTGGAATCACTGCGTCGCTTTAAAGATGACGTACAAGAAGTGAAGAACGGTTACGAGTGTGGTATCGGCGTGAAGAACTACAATGATGTTCGCGTTGGTGACCAGATTGAAGTTTTCGAAATCGTTGAAATTCAGCGTACGCTGGATTAATCAGGTTGCTCGCTGACCTGGAATGAACACTGGGGAGCTTCGGCTCCCCTTTGTGTCGAGGTAGGCGGCCGACTTTTAGAGAGAGAATCAAATGGCTAAAGAATTCAGCCGTACACAACGTGTTGCTCAGCAGCTGCAAAAAGAGCTGGCAGTGATTCTGCAACGCGAAATTAAAGATCCCCGTATTGGCATGGCGACAATTTCCAGTGTGGAAGTCTCCCGTGATATGGGATACGCCAAAGTTTATGTCACCTTCCTGACTATCGGTGAACAGACACCGGAAGACAGCCTGGAAGCGTTGCGCGAAATGGCGCCTTACATTCGTTCGCTGCTGGGTAAGCAAATCCGTCTGCGAGTGACGCCTGAGCTGAACTTTATTTTTGACCAGTCACTGACTGAAGGCATGCGCATCTCCAACCTGGTCAGCAAGGTTGTTCGTGATGACGAAGCACGCCGCGTTGACGAACCTAAGGACGAAGGTGAGGATAACTGATGGCGCGTCGTCGTAAAGGGCGTCCGGTAGACGGTGTTCTGCTGCTGGATAAGCCGGGCGGCATCACATCAAACGATGCCCTGCAAAAAGTAAAACGTCTCTTTTTTGCGGAAAAAGCCGGTCACACCGGCGCGTTGGATCCGCTTGCGACGGGTATGCTGCCAATCTGCCTGGGAGAAGCGACCAAGTTTTCCCAGTTCCTGCTGGATTCCGATAAGCGTTATCGGGTGATCGCCAAGCTGGGTGAGCGTACCAATACTTCGGATTCCGATGGCGAAGTGGTCGAAACCCGTGAGGTCAAGGTAGATCGTGGTCTGCTGGAGCGTTGTATCGCCAAGTTCCGCGGTACAACCAAGCAAATTCCGTCTATGTTTTCGGCGCTGAAATATCAGGGACGTCCGTTGTACGAATATGCCCGCGAAGGCAAAGAAGTACCCCGTGAGGCCCGCGATATCACAGTGTATGAAATCTCACTGCTGCGCTTTAGCGACAACGAAGTTGAGATGGAAGTCCATTGCTCCAAAGGCACTTATATCCGCACTATCGTTGATGATCTGGGTGAGATGCTGGGCTGCGGAGCGCATGTCACGTATCTGCGCCGCATCGGCGTCTCTAAGTACCCGTTGGACAAAATGGTCACGCTAGAGCAGCTCGAAGCGCTGCTGGAGCAGGCCAAAGAGCAGGATATTCAGCCGAAAGAGCTGCTGGATCCGCTGCTGTTGCCAACCGACTCGGCAGTACAGGACTTACCGGAAGTGAACTTACTGCCGGGTGTCGCCAGTTATGTGCTCAATGGCCAGCCAGTCCAGGCCGGCCGTGTGCCTGATGCCGGTACCTTGGTTCGGCTGACAGCCGGTGAGCAGCGTGATTTCATCGGTGTGGGTGAAATCAATGCCGAAAATATGGTGGCGCCTAAGCGTGTGCTGGCCAACCGGGACAAAGAAGACGAAGAAAAATAAGCCGCTCCAGCGGCCTGTCGGGTGAATCATATTCCGCTTGCGGCCTTCCGGACAGGTGCGTATAATTCGCGGCTCGGGTGTCGGCTGAATCAGAGATTGGCTGGCACAAATTTTACTATTTTGTATTAGGAATGAGTTATGTCTCTGAATGCAGAAACTAAAGCAACTATCGTTGCTGAATACGCGCAAGGCGCAAACGACACGGGTTCACCTGAAGTTCAGGTTGCACTGCTGACTGCACAGATCAACCACCTGCAAGGTCACTTTGCAGAGCACAAAGGCGATCACCACAGCCGTCGTGGTCTGCTGCGCATGGTTTCTCGTCGTCGTAAGCTGCTGGACTACCTGAAAGGCAAAGATCTGGGTCGTTACCAGTCTCTGATCGAGCGTCTGGGTCTGCGTCGCTAAGATTGCTTGGAAGAAAGGAGCCGATTGGCTCCTTTCTTTTTTGCATCTGCCGGTCGGAGATGCCAATCTCTGACGGGAAAGTTGTTTTAAAACGGTACTGAATAGCGTTCACGAGTCGTTTTCGTCGACCCTGAGGTCGCGGCTATTGACAGAGGCTGCCCAAATCGGCTTTTGCCATTAGTCGCGATGCGTGAAATGTGCTTTAAAGTACCCCACTTCACATGACGCTTTTTGCTGTGTCGGATATACTTACAGACGCAAATAGAAAAGCAGATCAATATTTTAAGGAAATTCACGTGAATCCTATCGTTAAAACCTTCCAGTACGGCAACCATACCGTAACGCTGGAAACCGGTGTGATGGCGCGTCAGGCTACTGCCGCTGTAATGGCTAGCATGGATGACACTTCCGTCTTCGTTTCTGTTGTGGGCAAAAAAGAAGCGGTAGAAGGCCAGGACTTTTTCCCTCTGACTGTTAACTACCAGGAGCGTACTTACGCTGCCGGTAAAATCCCGGGTGGTTTCTTCAAACGTGAAGGCCGTCCTTCTGAAAATGAAACCCTGACGGCCCGTCTGGTTGACCGCCCAATCCGTCCGCTGTTCCCTGATGCGTTCAAAAACGAAGTACAGGTGATCGCGACTGTGGTTTCTGTTAACCCGGACGTTAACCCAGACATAGTGACCATGATTGGTACCTCTGCCGCTCTGGCTATCTCAGGTATTCCTTTCAACGGTCCAATCGGTGCAGCCCGTGTGGGTTACATCAATGACCAGCTTGTGCTGAACCCAAGCAACAAAGAACTGGCTGAGAGCCGTTTGGATCTGGTGGTTGCCGGTACAGATAACGCCGTTCTGATGGTTGAATCAGAAGCAGACCGTCTGACTGAAGAGCAAATGCTGCAAGCCGTTGTTTTTGGTCATGACCAGCAACAAACTGTGATCAATGCCATTAAAGAATTCGCTGCAGAAGTGGCAACCCCGGCGTGGGATTGGGTGGCTCCGGCCGTTAACACCGAACTGAAAGCACGCGTGGCTGAAAAAGCAGAAGGTCGTCTGACCGATGCTTACCAAATCACTGAAAAAATGGCGCGTTACGAGAAAGTGGGTGCCATCAAAGCTGACGTGGTCGCTGAACTGCTGGCAGAAGATGCCGCACTGGATGAGCGCGAAATCCGCGACATGCTGGGCTCTCTGGAGAAGAACGTGGTTCGCAGCCGCATCATTGCCGGTAACCCGCGTATTGATGGCCGTGAAAAAGACATGGTTCGTGCTCTGGACGTTCGTACGGGTGTACTGCCACGTACTCACGGTTCATCACTGTTTACCCGTGGTGAAACGCAGGCGCTGGTTTCTGCCACTCTGGGTACCCAGCGTGACGCGCAGATCCTGGATGAGCTGACCGGTGAGCGTAAAGAACACTTCCTGCTGCACTACAACTTCCCTCCATACTGTGTAGGTGAAACCGGCTTTGTGGGTTCGCCGAAGCGTCGTGAAATCGGCCACGGTAAACTGGCTAAGCGTGGTATCAAAGCGGTAATGCCATCGGTTGATGAGTTCCCGTACACTGTACGTGTGGTGTCTGAGATCACTGAATCAAACGGTTCGTCTTCTATGGCGTCTGTATGTGGTACCTCTCTGGCTCTGATGG
The DNA here is from genome assembly GCF_000425165.1 of Photobacterium halotolerans DSM 18316. Lineage (GTDB taxonomy): Bacteria > Pseudomonadota > Gammaproteobacteria > Enterobacterales > Vibrionaceae > Photobacterium > Photobacterium halotolerans. The sequence goes on along the minus strand of NZ_KE384320.1, from coordinate 446,969 downwards.
ACGCCGGTGTGCCAATCAAAGCCTCTGTAGCGGGTATCGCTATGGGTCTGGTGAAAGAAGGCGACGATTTCGTGGTTCTGTCTGACATTCTGGGCGATGAAGATCACCTGGGTGACATGGACTTCAAAGTGGCCGGTACTAACGACGGTATTACTGCACTGCAGATGGATATCAAGATCGAAGGTATTACCAAAGAGATCATGCAGATTGCACTGAACCAGGCAAAAGGCGCCCGTATTCACATCCTGGGTGTGATGGATCAGGCTATCAGCACAGCTCGCGATGACATTTCTCAGTTTGCTCCTCGTATTCACACCATGAAGATCAACCCAGAGAAGATCAAAGATGTGATCGGTAAAGGTGGTGCGGTAATTCGTCAGCTGACGGAAGAAACCGGTACAACAATTGAAATCGAAGACGACGGCACAGTGAAAATTGCAGCCACCGAAGGGACTGCTGCGAAAGAAGCGATTCGCCGTATCGAAGAAATCACCGCAGACGTTGAAGTTGGCCGCATCTATACTGGTAAAGTAGTGCGAATTGTTGATTTTGGTGCTTTTGTTTCTGTTATCGGTACAAAAGAAGGTCTGGTACACATTTCTCAAATCGCACAGGAGCGTGTTGAGAAGGTTTCTGATTACCTGCAAATGGGTCAGGAAGTACAGGTCAAAGTACTGGAAATCGACCGCCAGGGCCGTATCCGTCTGAGCATGAAGGAAGCTCAGCCAGAGCAGGCACCAGCCGCTGGTGAAGATGCTTAATCCATCGGAATAAGCTTATCTTTATCTAGTAACAAAAAAGGGGGCTGTTATAGCCCCTTTTTTATACCAATCAACGCTCAGAAGGCGAATCGCGATTTTGGCTCATCGTGTGGTGATGGCAACCGCGGATTCGCACGGGCAGGTTAGGGAGAATGGCATTGTTTGCAAAGAGGTGTAAGTACGTAGCCATTGCGATGGCCGTCATGTTGGCAGGGTGTTCTACGAGTACCTATTCCAGCTGGGAGCAACCGTTGATTGCGGTTCCGCTGCAGCCAACCATACAGCAACAAATCCAGTTAGCACGTATTGATCAGCTGTTGGGACGCAGTGATCTGGATGATGAAACCCGTTCGCAGATCTTCTATGAGCGCGGGTTGCTTCATGATGGTATTGGTCTGCGTGATCTGGCCAGACTGGATTTTAACCAGTCACTGTCTCTGTATCCCGCACAGCCCGATATTTTTAATATTCTTGGGGTGTATTTTACTCAGAGTGCACATTTTGATGCGGCCTACGAGGCGTTTGACTCGGCGCTGGAGCTGGATGTCAGCCACCCGTTTGCACAGCGCAACCGTGGGATCGCACTGTATTATGGCGGTCGGTTTGATTTAGCCAAGCAGGATTTACTGGCGCATTATCATCAGGATCCCAATGATCCTTACCGGGCTATCTGGTTGTATATGGTTGAGCTGGAATCAGAGCCGGCAGACAAAGCCAAACAGAATCTGCAGAACCGTTTTGACCGGGCAGAACGCGAAGACTGGGGCTGGAACATTGCCGGTATGTTGCTTGACGGTCAATCTGAGCAGTTGCTGCTCGACGGCATAGTGAAAGACAGTGAAACCAATGAGCAGATGGCCGAGCGTTTGACCGAGAGCTACTTCTATATGGCCAAGCGCTACCAGCATAACAATCAGTATGCGGAAGCTGTCCAGCTGTATAAGCTGGCTTTAGCTGGCAATGTCTACGAGTTTGTTGAGCACAGGTTTGCTTCTCTGGAGCTCAATCGTTTACTGGCGAACTTACAGGGTGAAGCCGATACCAGTGGCGATGTAGGCGATGAACTTTAAGCCGCTCTGTCGCTGAGTTAAGAAAAACTGACCAGCTGCAATCACTATAGTGTTAGAACAGGTGTTCTGCAGGTGGCGGTTATGTTGAAGCTTTATGTCGCTTTTACACTAATGGCAATGGCGCTGACCAGTGTAGCCAAAGCGCAACAACTGGACTACGTCTATTCGGTATCCACGCCGGGCGAAGGCCGCCTGGTGACTGTCGATAATTACTGGTTGCTGGCATTCAGCCATACCTATGATATTCGGTTACCTGAGCATGTTAGTCAGGGTGACAAAGTGATGATTGAGATTAAACAGGATGACAGCTGGCAGGCAGAAGCATTTACCGTCACAGCGATCAGCATTTTTCAGGATTTGTGTCGATTACACCGCCAGCATCCCAGCCAGGATGGCCGCTTTCCGTCAGATGCCATCTATATTCAACCTTGCCGCAGCGATTAACCGCGTACAATAATTCAGAATACCGGCTAATAACAACGCCCCGCATTATTCGGGGCGTTGTTGCTCCGGGCTTGTCAGACCAGGCCGGTACTGAGATGTACCACTATGACAGTAAAGGCCGCCATCAGCGGGATCGCCATAGTTACCACCGCAATATCACCATAGCTCTGTCTGTGAGTCAGGCGACAAACCGCCAGCAAAGTAATGACAGCACCGCAGTGCGGCAGCGTATCCAGCCCGCCCGCGGCCAGCAAGACCACGCGATGCAGCACTTCAGGGTTAATCCCGGTACTCAGAAAATCATTGCCCAGCAGGGCCAGCACCATCCCAGTTCCGCCTGATGACGAACCAATAATACCGGCAAGACTGGTTGAGGTAAGCGCCACCTTGAACAGGTCCGGAATATCAATGGCGGCAATACCGGCTTTGATAATCACAAAGGCCGACAGGGCAGTAATCACAGCACCATAGCCTACCTCAGAAGCTGTGTTGAAAATGGGCAGCAGAGAGCCTACCGAACCGTCGAAGACGTGTTTGTTGGTATCAAACAGATAGCGGCGATAGCTCACCAGCATGAAGATAATGGCGACAGCCAGCGCGATAATTACCGGCCAGGTGCCGTTGATCCGCGTATCCAGCGTTTCATATTCGGCAATCACAGCAGGTGATTTGAAGTAAATATTGGTCAGTACAAAGTTGATGACGAACACCATCAGAATCGGAACAAGCGCCATCAATACGCTCGGTGTTGCGGTGCTGTCATCCAGATCTTTATCACTTTCATCATGGTCACCGTAATTTTCACCAGCCGCAATGGCCTTTTGGGCCCGGTATTTGATCCACAATACTCCCAGCACCAGCATCATAGTACCGGCCAGTAAGCCCAGCGCCGGCGCTGCGTAAATAGTGGTGCCGAACGGTATGGTTGGCATGGTGTTCAGGTACTGCGGCGTGCCCGGCAATGCCGTCATGGTAAAAGTGAAAGCTCCCAGGGTGATCGCCGCTGGCAGCAGGCGCTTAGGAATACCGGCCGCGCGGAAAGTGGCTGCACCAATCGGATACATGGCAAAGACCACCACAAAGAGTGACACGCCGCCGTATGTCAGCAACGCAGTAGCCAGCACGACAGACAATATCGCGTGTTTGGTCCCCAGATGCTGAATGATAAACCGTGATAAAGCACGGGCAGCCCCCGATGCGCCCATCAGTTTGCCAAAGATTGCCCCGGCGATGAAGATGGGGAAGTACAGTTTGATGTAATTGGCTGCGGCGGGCATGAAGACATTAGACAGCGCATACAAAAAAGGGAAGTCACTGGTCAGCAGTGCAGCAGCCATGGCTAAAATGGGGGCGAGGATCAGCACTGACACGCCTCGGTAGGCAAAGTACATCAAACCCACAAGCGTGAGCAGTATCACGGCAACATCCATATTCTCTCTCCGTTTCATGGTTATGGTTGTAACAGGTCGTTAACATCCTAGACGTCTGAGGAGCGATTGAAAACATCACTGGTCGGTCCAAATTTTTTATTCACCGGTAAAGTGCGAGCGGCATCATGCTATACCAGGAGGAAATCGCATCACTTGCTTTAAGTGATAAGAGTGTTTTTTATTTATTTCAATATGTTACCACGTGTTCGCAGCTGGTTGCGGCCAGTTTCGAAAAACACAATTTCATCTGTAGCTATTAAAGCAAGGGGATGGGATTCATACACTTCAGGCAATTGCACGGTAAAAGGAAGTTGCGCATGGCAGTTACCCAACTTACGGCTGAAGAAGCCGCGGCATGGCTCACCGACGGGCAGTCCGTCATGCTGGGGGGATTTATCGGTTCTGTGGTACCCGAGTCGATCATCAGGGCCTTGGGTGAACGCTACGACACTGAAACTTCGCCCCGTGATCTGACATTGATCTTTGCAGCCGGCCAGGGAGACGGACAAGGACGGGCGGCGAATCATCTGGCCAGACCGGGTATGGTTAAGCGGGTGATTGGCGGCCACTGGGGCCTGGTACCCGACCTGCAGAAACTGGCCCTGAGCAATGAGATTGAAGCGTACAATCTGCCCCAGGGGGTGATTTCACACCTCCTGCGTGATACGGCAGCAGGTAAGCCCGGGACTGTGACAACAACCGGGCTGGGAACCTTTGTCGATCCCCGGTTTGAAGGCGGCAAAATTAATGCGATAACCCGTGATGATCTGGTGTCTGTACTGGAGCTTAATGGCGAAGAATACCTGTTTTACCGGCGCCTGCCGGTGGATGTGGCTATTTTGCGCGGCACAACGGCAGATGAAAACGGCAATATCACGATGGAAGATGAGTGTCTGGTGGTGGAAAATCTGGCTGCAGCGCAGGCGGCCCGCAATCAGGGCGGCAAAGTGGTCGTGCAGGTCAAACGGTTGGTGCCGGCCGGTACACTCGATCCCCACAGCATCAAAATTCCGGGCATTTTTGTTGATGCTGTTGTGCTTTGCCACGATGAAGCGGAACACATGCAGACCTTTGCCACCCGTTTCAATCCCGATTTTGTCGGACGGGCAGGTTCAGGCGAACATCAGGCAGAGCACCGGGATAGTCTGCCGGAACAACTGGATGCCAAAACCCTGATTGCCCGCCGCGCCGTGCAGGAGCTGACGCCCGGCGCTGTGCTGAATCTGGGGATTGGTGTGCCTGAGTATATTGCGATTGTTGCCGGTAAGCTGGGCATCCTTGATACCATGACTCTTACCGTCGAGCCCGGGGCTATCGGCGGTCTGCCGGCCAGCGGACTGGATTTTGGTGCCAGCAGACACCCGCAGGCCATTATTACTCAGGATCAGATGTTCGACTTTTATGACGGCGGCGGGATCGATCAGGCCTTTCTCGGCCTGGCGCAATGCTCTGCCCGCGGCGATATCAATGTGTCCCGCTTTGGCGATAAATTGCCGGGCTGTGGGGGGTTCATTAATATCAGTCAGCATGCTAAATCTTTGTTTTTCTGTGGCACTTTTACTGCCGCCGGACTAGAGATCGCCGTCAGGAACGGCGAGCTGCATATTCTGCAGGAAGGCCGCCAGACTAAGTTTGTTGAGACAGTTGAACAAATTACATTTTCCGCTGCCCGGGCCATCCAGACCAGACAACCGGTGCGCTATATTACTGAGCGTGCCGTGTTCCGGCTTGAACCGCAGGGTCTGGTGCTGGAAGAAATTGCGCCCGGCGTGGATCTTGAGCGTGATATTCTGGCGCATATGTCATTCTCTCCGGTGATTGATCCCGATCTGACTCGGATGTCAGCAGAGATATTCTCTCCTCAGTTTGGGCAGAAATCCGTTTAAATCGCGGGATGCGAGTTATAAGACTGTGAAGCGAGCTGTAAGACGAGGTGCCGGTGTTAGTGCAACCAGAGTTGCACAGGCATTATTGAGGTTCATTAAACCCGGTTCTTACCTGAAAAGCGTGGCCGGGTGAGGGCTCAACCCATAAGGAATCTGCTATGACCCAGTCACTGGTCGGGATCAATCCCCGCCAGCAACAGTTAGATAAAATTGTGTTTTTCTGTTCTGTTATTCAGCATGGTTCGTTTCGCGAAGCTGCGGAAGTGTGGGGCATTTCTGCCGCCGCGGCCAGCCGGTGGGTAAAGGAGCTGGAAGGGCTGATGGCCGTCGAGCTGATCAAGCGCAGTACCCGCCAACTCGTACCGACGGATGCCGGAGAAATGCTGTATCGCCGTTTTTCTTCCCTGTTGCCGGAAATTGATACTATCTGCGCCGAAGTGGGCTGCATGGCAGATGAACAGCGGGGTATTATCAGTATCTCATCGACACCGCTGTACGCCAGCTATTATCTGCGTGAAATCATTGCGGAATACATGGAAATGCATCCCCAGGTGAACTTTCGTTTGTTTATTGAAGCCGGGGACACTGATCCGTTACATGTGGATTTTATTATCCGGGCCAAAGCGACCAACCGGGAAACGGAAGAGAAAGACTCGTTGCTGATCCGCCGGTTGTTGCTCAGTGAACCGTTATACGCCTGCGCGTCGCCAGGCTATCTGGCACGGTGTGGCAGGCCAACGGAACCGGAAGACTTAAGGGAACACCGCTGCCTGTATGCCAGTTCACTGGTTGGAGGCAATCGCTGGTACTTCCGTTTAAATGGCATTAATCGCGCTGTGGCTATCAGCGATGCGCTGGAATGTGATAACAGTGAGATACTGCGCGATATGGCAATCAGAGGCGCCGGTGTGGCCTACTTGCCGCATTCTGTGATTAAGGACGCTCTGGCGTCAGGCGCACTAACTGTGCTGCTGACCGATTATGTTGCCAGCCAGTTTGATATCAATCTGTACTTTCGTCCCAGACATCCAATGCCTGCTCGCTGTCAGGCGTTTAAGGATTACCTGCTGCGCAGGACAGAAGAGATTGTTGCACAGCAGGCCTAAAATCTGCCGCGGAAGTTTTTCATCAGTATGGTTTCCAGATCATGCTTCGGCAGCGGGCGGAAAAAGTGAAAGCCCTGTATGAAATCGCAATTGAGATTGGATAGCAGGGCGGCTTGCTGGCGCGTTTCCACACCTTCTGCGACAACACTCATATTCAGTGACTTACCCAGATTGATAATGTTTTCGATCAGGGTCAGCTGCTTGGGCACGGTTTTCAGATCTTTGATAAATGCCCGGTCGATTTTGAGCTCGTCCAGCGGGAATCGGGCCAGGTAGGACAAAGAGGAGTAACCGGTCCCAAAATCGTCAATCGATAAGGCAAACCCGAGTTTTTTGATGGCGTTCAGCATTTGTATGGTGTGTTCGTTTTCACCCAGCATGGCACTTTCAGTCAGTTCAAACGTGATATCATCCGGGTTGACGCCTGTGGCTCGCTGCAAGTCTGAGACATACTGGATCAGGTTGGGATTACCAAATTGCTGGGGTGACAGGTTGATAGCCACCCGGCCCTGAAGGAGCCCCTGTTTTTTCCAGTGTTTAACTGTGGTGAAGACTTCTTTCATCACCACCTGGCCAAGCTGTTCAATCAGACCTGAGCGTTCAGCCACCGGAATGAACTGGGCCGGACTGATGTAACCTTCTATCGGGTGTTTCCAGCGCACCAGGGCTTCGGCGCCGTGAATGGAGAAATCCCTCGCACTGACTTTGGGCTGATACCAGACTTCCAGCCCTTTGTTTTGTAAAGCTTTCTGCAGTTCTATTTCCAGCCACAGCCGCATTCGTGCTTCTTTGTTCATGGTTTCGTCAAAGGTGACCAGACGGTTACGCCCGCGATTCTTGGCTTCATACATAGCGGTATCGGCATGTTGCAGCAGCAAGCGTGCATCGCTGCCATTGCCAGGGTAGCTGACCATCCCGATCGAACAGGCCAGATGCTTGCTGAAGTGCATCAGATCGAAGGGTTGGTTCACCAGAGCAATAATTTTCTTGGAGACCTGTTCGCCAATTTCAGCATGGATGGGATCGGGCAGCAGAATGCCGAATTCATCGCCCCCCAGATGACCTATCACAGCGTTCTCGGGCAACAGATGGCGCAGACGCTGGGAAATTTCCTGCAGTACCCGGTCGCCAATATGGTGCCCCAGCGAATCGTTGATGTTTTTGAAATTATCTATGTCCAGATACAGCATGACTAACGGGGTCTGCCGGTTGATCATCTGCTCCAGACGACGACTGAATCCGTGGCGGTTATACAAACCTGTCAGCGGGTCGGTATGAATCAGCTGTTCCACCTGTTCGGGCTGGACTTGTTGTGTCTGTGGTTGCTTCAGAACAACCAGACTGGCGGGGGAGCCAACCACTTGCGTGTCTTTCAGGGTCAGTGTCAGTACATTTTCCACCTGACACCGCTGGCTGGTCAGGCAATGGTAGGCTTTGCCGTTGCTCAGCCCGGCCAGTTGCTCACCAAAAGGCCGGTTGTTTCTGCTGTCTATTAACAGCAGCCCTAAATCTTCGCCTGTCATGTCATCCGGTGATGCAAACCCCAGCAGTTGGGCGGCCATCGGGTTGGCGGACAACACTTGATTTCTTTCTATCAGCAGGCAGCCATCAGACATGATCTGGCTGAGCTGATTAAAGTGGTCTTCACGTTCAGCCACGGCATTGGCAAGCTGTAAGCGTTCAGAGGTATCCATCGCATGCAGAGCCAGGCCGGTCACTTCGCCGCTTTCATCGCGCAGTGGCGACACACTGAAATACAGGCAGGTGTGATGCCGGTGTTCATCAAGAATCACATCACCTTCCACGTATTCGCCGTTCAGTGCGCGTTCGTAGTACGGCTGCAGGGTGTGGTAAAAGGTCTCACCGAGTATTTCGCTATCACGCCGGCCCATCAGTTCTTCCCGGCTGAGGCCGCTGAGCTGGCAGTAGTGTTGATTGACTGCGACATAGTGGTGTTGCTTGTCCAGAATGGCGAACAGGAATGGGCTATTGCCTGTCAGTTGAAAAAACCAATTGTTGATGAATTCAGTCGGCATGGCGAAATTGTCTGTTACTGCTGACATCGCTCGGATGTCCCTTTCTGGGTAAGTCGTACCCGTAATATAACGTCAGAAAATGTCTGATTGTCAAAAATTCCTATTTTCATGAGAAAATTTTGATTTGAAATGTAAAAAAATGGATTTATTGACACCGGTTACAAAAAGCCAGCCGGGGTAAACGAGGCGTCTGCATCTAAAATAATGTTTTAAAAGCAGATTATTTCAGCGGTTAATATTTGCATTTGACTGGCGAGAAGAAGAAAAGCCCCGCTGGATCTGTATGTCACTGACTTTTCATCTGCATGTCTGTGACACAAATGTGAACCAGTAAACTCTGGACTGATGTTTATTCAGGCGAACAGCTGTAGTGACAGCAGGGAAGCTATCATCGCTATGAATCTGTGCTGATATCCTTTTTCTGCCCCTGAGCTGTGCCTGGCGAGAAAGAGGTTGTTATCACACTGGCCTGGCCGCAAAATAGGGCCGGATAAATGTGGCGGATACCTGCTGCATCAATGACGGTCTGACGACTGTCTCTTCGAGGATAACTATGCTGATTCGAACTGAAGTGCCGGCAGACATTCTGACTATCGATGCCTTGCTGCGACACACATTTGATACCGAAGCGGAAGCGGATCTGGTCATGACCCTGCGTGAAAATGGCCATATGACCTTATCGCTGGTGGCATGTAATGATGAAGGTGAAGTGGTTGGTCATATCTTGTTCAGTCCGGTGACCGTCGGCGGGCAGGATTTAGGCTGGCAAGGGCTGGCGCCCCTGGCGGTGAAAGCCGGATACCGCGGGCAGGGGATCGGCCAGACACTGATGCGCGAAAGTGCAGAAATACTGGCAGAGCTGGGTTACCCTGTGGTGGTGGTGCTGGGGGATCACAGCTATTACCGTAAAGGCGGTTATGTGACGGCGGCGGAGCATGGCTTGCGCTGTACCTGGCCGGTGCCGGAGGAGGCATTCATGGTTCAGGAACTGCTGCCATCCACCCTGAGCGGTCATCATGGCCTGGTTGAATACAGCGCCCCATTTTCCGCGCTCCCGGCCTAACAGAACATCAAAAGCGGTAAACACATCATGCAACAAAGAGACATGCAGCTATTGCAGGAAATGGGACTGACCAACTGGCAAATCAGAAAACCTGAGTGTTTTCCTGACTGGGTTCAGTCTGTGATTGACTTACCCGAAACCTGTCGATTGCTGTTTGTGACCGCAGATGAGATGGATGAACACGATGGCTGGCTGTTCGGCAATATTCTGCGCAGCATGAAGCTGACCCCGGAGCAGGCATTAACCCTGCCGCCACACGCTTTGTCTGAGCTGGGTGAGCATCATCTGACCTGGTGCTGGTTTGCCGGTTGTCAGGGGGTTGAACCGTCCGACTGCCAGATTCTGCACTCAGCGTCACTGCGTCAGATGCATGATAACCCCGCCAGCAAGAAAGCATTGTGGCAGCAGATCTGTGCCTTCAATGATTGAATTTCTGCCCATGACAGCAGCACACCTTGATGAGGTGTGGGCTATCGAGCAGCGTGCGCACCCGTTTCCCTGGACAGAAAGCCAGATCAGAGAAACGCCGTCCCGTATCGCCCTGAACCTGGTAATGCAGGTTGACGGCAAAGTGGCGGGCTACTGTTTCGGGCAGTCCGTGGCCGGGGAAGTGAGCCTGTTTAATATTGCGGTTGATCCCGGCTGGCAGGGACAAGGGCTGGGCCGTCAGTTGCTGGCGGCGTTTGTGACTGCCGCCCAGGCAGATGGCGGGCAGGACATCTGGCTCGAAGTGCGGGCCGGCAATACCAGGGCCAGTCAGTTATACCTGGCCAGTGGTTTCGAGCTGGTCAGTCGCCGGCAAGACTATTACCGGGCCGACAGCAGTGTCAGTGCTAACGGCCGCGAAGATGCGCTGATCATGAAAGCTCAGATCTGACGTTACAGAGCGGACGGTTCTTTGTGCTCAGACAGGGAGTCTGCCAGGGCAATAAAGGCACTCAGATAATCAATGTCCAGATCTGTTTCCCTGACCCCCAGGTGAATGTGCTTGTGAATGCCACTTTCACCCAAACGCACAGCGACGATCGGCATTTTCTCTTCGTACTCTTTGGCCAGCCATTTGGGTAGTGCTGCGACACCGCGTCCGGCCGCCACCATCTGCAGCATAATATCAGTCGTTTCAATCAGCTTGTGTTTGCGCGGGCTGCATTTGGCGGGTGTCAGAAACTGGCTATACACATCCAGCCGGCTTTGCTCAACCGGGTAGGTGATCAGGGTTTGATCCAACAGCATGTCCGGCGCTATGTATTCCTCGTTAGCCAGCGGGCTTTGCGCGCTGACCACCAGCACCTGCTCATAATCGAACACGGGAATGTAGCGGATGCCGGGCCGGAGTAGCGGGTCGGGCGTGACAAGGACATCGATGTCATACCCGAACAGCGCGCCTAAACCGCCGAACTGGAACTTCTGTTTCACATCCACATCGACATCCGGCCAGCCTTGCAGGTAGGGATGGACCACTTTTAACAGCCACTGATAGCAGGGGTGGCATTCCATACCAATTCGCAGTGTGCCCCGCTGGCCGGAAGAAAACTGCTGCATCTGCTCTTCAGCGTGTTCAAACTGCGGTAACACCCGCTCCGCCAGCCGTAACAGATAAAACCCCGCCTGGGTAAAGTGCAGGTTGCGGCCTGATTTGCTCCAGACAGGCGTACCAATCTGCTGCTCCAGTTTTTTCATGCTGTGGCTCAGTGCCGACTGGCTTAAATACAATGCCTCTGCGGCGGCCGTCAGTGAGCCGAGCCGGTGTACCTCGCGCAATATCGCCAGATGGCTCCTTTCTATCATAGGTGATCCTTAACTTATGATTAGAATTCATTGATTGATGAAATAATGCCATTTTTATTCATCACAATATAGCCATAAGATGTCTTCAACAACTTTGGAGGACGTATAGATGGCTAAAACTCATAACTTAGGTTTCCCGCGCATCGGCGCTAACCGTGAACTGAAATTTGCACTGGAAAAGTACTGGAAAGGCGAAAGCAGCCAACGCGAGCTGACAGAGCTGGCTGCCGGCCTGCGTCAGAAACACTGGCAGCAGCAGTCGGGTCTCGATCTGACTCCGGTCGGCGACTTCTCTTTTTATGATCAGGTGCTGGATACCAGTTTCACACTCGGCAATATCCCGGCCCGCGTCGAAGGTCTGGCCGGTGACGAGCTGGACAACTATTTTCGGGTAGCACGTGGCCGTTCGGCGAACGACAGCGGTTGTCACTGTGTGCATGCCGGTGAGATGACCAAATGGTTTGATACTAATTACCACTATATCGTGCCTGAATTTACCGCCGATACCCGTTTTGAGCTCAACCCAGAGCGCCTGCTGGCACAACTGACGGAAGCCAAAGCCCAGGGCGTCACCGCCAAACCTGTGCTGATTGGCCCTGTGACCTATCTGTGGCTCGGTAAGGAAAAGGACAACTCCAATAAACTGGATCTGCTTGATCTGCTGCTGCCTGTGTACGAGCAGCTGCTGACGCTGCTGGCCGACAACGGGGTTGAATGGGTGCAGATCGATGAGCCGATCCTGGTCACTGAACTGTCTGCAGAATGGCAGCAGGCGCTGAGCAAAGCCTACCAGACGTTGAACAAAGGTCAGGTGAAACTCTTGCTGGCCACTTACTTCGGTGAGCTGAAAGAGAATCTGTCGCTGGCGGTCAATCTGCAGGTTCAGGGCTTACACCTGGATGCGGTGCGTGGCCGCAATGAAGTGGATGCTGTGATTGCCGCCCTGCCGGCTGACAAAGTGCTGTCTCTGGGGGTCATCAATGGCCGTAATATCTGGAAGACTGATCTTAATGCGGTACTGAACTGGCTGGAGCCGATTGCCCGCGATATCGGCGACCGCCTGTGGGTAGCTCCCTCCTGTTCACTGTTGCACGTGCCGGTTGATCTGAACAGCGAGCAGAAACTCGATGCTGAAATTCGGTCATGGCTGGCCTTTGCGCTGCAAAAACTCGACGAGCTGGCTGTGTTGGCCCGCGCCCTGAACCAAGGCCGCGATGCCGTCTCCGCTGAACTGGCCGCCAATCAGGCCGCCATCGACAGCCGTCGTCAGTCCCGCCGGGTGAATAATCCTGACGTGCAGGCCGCCGTTGCGGCGATCACCCCGCAGCTGGGCCAGCGTCAGAATCCGTATGCCGAACGTATTGCTAAGCAAACGGCGCACCTGAACCTGCCGGCGTTCCCGACCACCACTATCGGGTCGTTTCCTCAGACCGCTGACATCCGTCAGGCCCGCCTGAAGTTCAGGAAAGGTGAGCTGGATCAGGCAACCTATGTCAGCCGGATGAAGGAAGAAATTGCCCGCGCGGTGCGTGAGCAGGAAGCACTGGATCTGGATGTGCTGGTTCACGGTGAAGCGGAACGTAACGACATGGTGGAATATTTCGGCGAACAGCTGGACGGTTATGCCTTCAGCCAGTTTGGCTGGGTACAGTCTTACGGTTCGCGTTGTGTCAAGCCGCCTATCCTGTTCGGTGATATCAGCCGTCCGGCTGCCATGACAGTCGCCTGGACCCAGTACGCGCAATCACTGACCGCAAAACCCATGAAAGGCATGCTGACCGGTCCTGTGACTATACTGAACTGGTCTTTTGTCCGCGACGATCAGCCTCGCGCCGTCTCTTGCTACCAGCTGGCACTGGCCATTCGCGCCGAAGTGCTGGATCTGGAAAAAGCCGGGGTGAAAGTGATTCAGATTGATGAAGCCGCACTGCGTGAAGGCTTGCCATTGCGCCGCTCTGAGTGGCAGGACTACCTGAGCTGGGCCGTGGAGTCGTTCCGTATCACGGCGAACGGGGTGGCCGATGAAACCCAGATCCATACCCACATGTGTTATTCCGAGTTTAATGACATTATTGCGTCAATAGCCGAGATGGATGCCGACGTGATCACCATAGAGACTTCCCGTTCCGACATGGAACTGTTGGATGCCTTTGATAACTTCAAGTATCCGAACGAAATTGGCCCGGGTGTCTATGATATTCACTCGCCCAATATTCCCACTGAAGCCCAGATGGTGAAACTGATGCAGCAAGCAGCAAAGCGTATCCCGGCCGAGCGCTTATGGGTGAACCCGGACTGCGGCCTGAAAACCCGCCAGTGGGCAGAAGTGGTGCCTGCACTGCAAAACATGGTGGCAGCGGCCAAGACGCTGCGCGCTGACAGCTAAGCAGGGCCGGAAGCCTTCAGGCCAGAACCCTAAACCTATTGCGTCCAGCCAAGGCTGCTCCTGACAACAGAGCAGCCTTTTTCATTTGAAACATATTCAGCGGATGTGGCCGTATCGACACTATAGTGTATCGGTAGGTGAAATTTTAAGGAGTGGAATATGCCGCTTACGCAACTGGATAGTCGTACTGCATTGATTGTGGTTGATCTGCAAAAAGGCATAGTGGGGCTGCCTCTGGCTCACGATGCAGGTGCTGTCGTGAAACATGCCGCCCGGCTGGCAGAGGCGTTTCGCTACCATCAGTTACCGGTTGTACTGGTGAATGTGGCAGGTGGCGCCCCCGGACGCACAGAGCAGCCCCGTGCCGGAGGCACGCCTGCCAGCGACTGGACGGAGCTGGTACCGGCAATGACGCCGCTGGCGAATGATATCTGTATCACTAAACGGTGCTGGGGGGCGTTCAGCCATACTGGCCTGGAAGACAAGCTCAGTGCTTTGTCCGTGACTCAGGTTGTGGTGGTCGGTATTGCCACCAGTATCGGCGTGGAATCGACCGCCCGTCAGGCGTATGAGCTCGGGCTGAATGTCTCTTTATGCACAGATGCCATGACAGATGTGAATGTGTATGCCCATCATAATTCGCTGGAACGCATTTTCCCCCGTCTGGGCGAGACAGGAACCTGCGAGGAACTGCTGGCCTTGCTGGACAAACGCGACAACATCCAGACGGGCTGATACTGAACAGACAATCTGGATGTTATTGAGTGATTTAAATGGTCTGGGTGTCCAGTCCCGCAAGACGATGCCAGTAACCGTTACAGTGGATGTGATCCGTTACCGGGCTGGTGGTGCCTGTTGATTCGGCCTGCTTGAATGCACTGAGTGTGGCCAGTGTATCGTCAGCGAGCGGACTGATACGGACGACATCGACCAATCCTTTCATGCTGGCGAGATCGTTGATCAGGTTATAGCAATAACCTGATTGCGTCTGAATGCCATTTAATGTGAACAGGCGCTGATTTTCCTGACTGTTTGCTGCCAGCCCCTGAGGATAATGGATGCAGCAGGTCTGACAGTCGTCCTTTACCCTGCCTTCCGCCCGGGCGGTAAAACAGCGGGCGGAGTAGGCCAGCGGCAGAAAGCCGTAACTGAATACTTCGGTTTCGAACTGCTGGCGAATCCCCATGGCCGTACAGTCGTTTAAGGTATGGCTTAACCAGTCTCGCGACAGTTCAACCGGCATGCACCAGCGCACCATTCCCTGTTTCACGAACAGCTGTAAAGTCTGGGCATTGTAACAGTTAACCGCCGGGCCAACCACAAAAGGAACGTTTTGCTGATGAGCAAGACAGATGGCTGACACATCATTGGCTTCTATACTGAATTCGCCGTTAGCAATGTATTTCTTCATCACATTGATTTCGCTGGGCGCTTCCAGCAGAGCCTGAGTCGAAAGCACAACATTTTTGCCGGCTGCCGCCAGCTCCCGGGCCAGTAACAGCCAGTCGGCGGGTTTCATTGTCCGTCGTTTGCCACACACAGTTTCGCCCAGATACACAATATCAGCATCGCTGTCTGTGGCCGCATGATAAAAGGCTTCAATGTCAGTTTTGGGCCAGAAATACAGCAGTGGTCCCAGTGAAAATTTCATGCTTTATCTCCTGTTACTGCCACTGACGCTGGTAGGCGCCCAGTGTGGTTTGTGCACCTTCAGACAGCTTGCCCAATGCCGTATCCCATTCGCTTTTTACCTGATAGTTGCCGGGGGAGGACAGAAAGCTGTCGATGGCTGCACGCCAGGTACGGGTAATCTGTTCTACATAGGCCTGGCTTCGCTGACGGCCTTCAATTTTGACTGAGGCAATACCTGCGTTGAACAACTCAGGCAGCAGGCTGAGGGTGTTGAGGCTGGTCGGCGCTTCCAGCACATGTCCTCGCTGGCTCAGTCCGTTTACTTGTGTATCAAATCGTCCTTTGCATAAGGTGGGATAGCCGGCTTTCTCATTCTGACGGTAACGGTCAATCAAAATACCGTTCAGGCGTGATTCCAGTCCGTCCCCGGTTTCCTGCCAGCGGACAAATTTAGCCGGAGAGCAGGCTCCTGCCGTGTTTGGCGACTCACCGGTCAGGTAAGAGGATAAATAACAGCGGCCTTCAGCCATGATACACAAACTGCCAAAAGCAAAGACTTCCAGCTCGGCCTCGCTATTGCGGGCAAGCTGTTTTACCTGGTGGATGGACAACACGCGAGGCAGCACAACGCGCTTTACGTTGAAGTTGTCACGGTAAAAGGCAATGGCTTCGGTATTGGTGGCGGACGCCTGAACCGACAGGTGCAGTTCCAGCTCAGGATAGCGGCGGGCGGCATAATCCAGGACTGCGATATCAGCCACAATCAGGGCGTCAACACCTAGTGCGGCGGCTTTATCGACAGCCTGCTGCCAGCGGCCGAAACCGTCGGGATGGGCAAAGGTATTGAGGGCAACATGCAGTTTCCGGTTGTGCTGGCGGACATAGTCAGCGGCTTGTTCGAGCCGCCGGCCGTCAAAGTTCAGGCCGGTAAAATGGCGGGCATTGGTGTCATCTTTGAAGCCGATGTAGACCGCATCGGCGCCGTTATCGATGGCGGTCTTGAGTGCGGGCAGATTGCCAGCCGGACAGAGCAGTTCCATACCTGAGCTCCTTGAGTGTCGAAAGAAGGGGACATCATAAAAAGCTGGCGGGAGACGATCTTGATATCACGCAGGTTTTTTCTCGTTTTTAAACGCTATACCCCTTTGGGGTGAACTGCACTTGTCCGGGTTATTGATGTATCGCAGTAAGTGCCGTCTTGATTTCCCGTAAGCTGATGCCATCACAATGATGGAAGAGGGATTCACAGTGCACTTGCAGATCTTGCCGGGCTTACCTGAACTGGCACCGCAGTTGTTGAAATACCATTGCAGGCTGACACCGTTTTTTGTCCATAAGGGACTGATAGAACAGGCACTGGCTGTGGTGTTCAAAGAAGCGTTATCCGACGGTGAGCTGGATTTTCTGGCTGACAAGACGGTGACGATCACGATAATGGATCTGGATTGGTCGTTTACCCTGACACTGAATTCCGGAAGGCTGGTGGTGTTGCCCTGTGTTCCGGCACCAGACGCGCTGATGAAAGCCAGCAGCCAGGATTTGTTGCGTATAGCCGCCCGTAAGGTGGATCCCGATACGCTGTTTTTTCAGCGGCGCCTGACGATGCAAGGGGATACCGAACTTGGCCTGGCGGTAAAAAATCTGCTGGACAGTCTCGATCTGGACAGCCTGCCTAAGTCGTTACACTGGCTGCTGACCAAAGCGGCGTTGGTGTCCGGCGCCGAATAAGCGCTCAAACAGACAGTTCAGCAAGTGTCGAACCCACGGCGACAGGAGGGTTTTACCCGGCTTGTCGCCGATTTTCGTTCAGTTATTTTGCCTGGTTCGCGTATCGGCAGCAGCTTGAGTGGCGAGTGACTGTTTCTTTGCGCAGACTTTGCGTATAATTCTGCCATCATATACCCAAGTCATCCCCTACTGCCTGTTACGGCACAGAAGAGCAAACAGAGGCCAGGATGTAACCACAGGTTAATCAGCCATCACCCGGCTTGTTCCGGGCAAGACTCAACTGACATACCGGGCGCCGCGTTTTAACGTACCTTGCCTGGGCTGACTTAATTCGATAACTGGATCTTCACTGAATATGTCTTTTTTAACTGAAGTGGGTAAACGCCGCACGTTTGCCATCATTTCTCACCCGGATGCGGGTAAAACCACCATTACTGAAAAAGTGCTGCTGTTCGGAAACGCTTTGCAGCGTGCCGGTACGGTCAAAGGCCGTGGCTCTAACCAGCACGCCAAGTCGGACTGGATGGAAATGGAAAAAGAGCGGGGCATCTCGGTTACTACCTCTGTGATGCAGTTCCCGTACAACGAGTGTCTGGTCAACCTGCTCGATACCCCGGGGCACGAAGATTTCTCGGAAGATACCTACCGTACCCTGACCGCCGTGGACTCCTGCCTGATGGTGATTGATGCGGCGAAAGGTGTTGAGGACCGGACCCGTAAGCTGATGGAAGTCACCCGTCTGCGCGACACGCCTATCGTGACCTTTATGAACAAACTTGACCGTGACATCCGCGATCCGATGGAATTGCTGGATGAAGTGGAAAGTGAGCTGAACATTGCCTGTGCGCCGGTCAGCTGGCCGATTAGCTGTGGTAAAGAGTTCAAAGGCGTTTACCACATTCATCGTGACGAAACCATTCTGTACGCTACCGGCCAGGGCCACACCATTCAGGAAGTCCGGATTGTGAAAGGCCTGGACAACCCTGAGCTGGATGCGGCCGTCGGCGAGGATCTGGCCGGTCAGCTGCGTGAAGAGCTGGAACTGGTGCTGGGTGCATCGCACGAATTTGATCGTGAGCTGTTCCTGAAAGGGGAACTGACACCGGTATTCTTCGGTACGGCACTGGGTAACTTTGGTGTTGACCATATGCTTGACGGCCTGACGGAGTGGGCACCTGCGCCGCTGCCGCGTCAGGCGAATGAGCGCGATGTTGAAGCCACGGAAGAGAAGTTCTCCGGCTTCGTGTTCAAGATTCAGGCCAATATGGACCCGAAACACCGCGACCGTATTGCCTTTATGCGCATCGTCTCGGGCACTTATACCCAGGGCATGAAGATGAACCATGTCCGTATCGGCAAGAACATCAGCATTTCGGATGCTGTGACTTTCATGGCCGGTGACCGCTCCCGTGCTGAAACCGCCTATGCCGGTGACATCATTGGTCTGCATAACCACGGGACGATTCAGATCGGCGATACCTTTACCCAAGGGGAAAGCCTGAAATTTGCCGGTATCCCGAACTTTGCTCCCGAGCTGTTCCGCCGTATCCGCCTGCGTGATCCGCTGAAGCAGAAACAATTGCTGAAAGGCCTGGTGCAGCTGTCGGAAGAAGGTGCAGTGCAGGTGTTCCGTCCGTTGCTCAACAATGATTTGATCGTCGGCGCCGTCGGTGTGCTGCAGTTTGACGTAGTCGTGGCCCGTCTGAAAGCGGAATACAATGTCGAAGCCATTTACGAGAGCGTTAACGTGGCAACGGCACGCTGGGTTGAGTGTGCTGACGGCAAGAAATTCGAGGAATTCCGCCGCAAGAACGAAGTGAACCTGGCGCTGGATGGCGGTGATAACCTCACTTACATCGCACCGACTATGGTAAACCTCAATCTGGCGAAAGAGCGTTTCCCAGAGGTGGACTTCCGCGCCACCCGCGAGCATTAATGCCTGTCTGTTGGCTTAAGGCTACGATACAAAAAAGCCCCTGATTTCAGGGGCTTTTTTGTCCGGCCGGCATCATGTCTCTTCGCTTGCTTGCTGTTACGCTGCTCCGGCATGATACTGTTCTGTATTCAAACCATTCCTGACATAATCTGCAGACACTGTCTGAATCTGAACTGCAAGGAGGAGAGCGTTGTGTTAACTCTGATCCGCCGCTGGCTTGTCCGCTATGATGCCTGGTGCGAGCGTATGGGCTTTGTGCCGGAAAACCGGCGCTGCTGTGCGCCCGTCCGCTATGATGAAGACGATGCCCGTCATCCGGCGCAGCGCGCTGCCAGGGCAAGAGCGTGTCAGTCAGTGAATAAGGATACTTCAGGTGCAGCTGATAGATAGTCACTGTCATTTTGATTTTCCGCCGTTTGCCGGTGATCCTGAGCCCTATCTGGTACAGGCCGGGCAGGCAGGCGTCAGCCATATTGTGATCCCATCGGTGGGGGCGCGGAACTGGCAGCAAATTCAGACACTGTGTGCCCGCCCGGCATCCCCTGCACAGCCGGCACTCTATTATGCGCTGGGTATGCACCCGTATTTTGCTTCCGAGCATGATGCCGGCACACTGAGCCAGCTTGAGAGCGGGCTGGAAACGGTCAGCCAGCAGGCGGGCAACCGCTGTGTGGCTGTCGGGGAATGCGGGCTGGACTTTGCTATCCCGAATGCAGACAGACAGCAGCAAATCGGCTGGCTGCTCAGGCAACTGGAATTAGCCAATCAATTTAACCTGCCGGTGATACTTCATTGCCGCAAAGCCTTTCCTGAACTGATGCAATGCCTGAAAAGCTGCCCGCCAATTCGGGGAGGGGTTTATCACGCATTCAGCGGTAGTTTGCAGCAAGCCTCTCAACTTCTTGATCTAGGTATCAAAATTGGTGTAGGTGGTACGATCACCTATCGCAGAGCGAACAAAACCCGAACTACAAT
Source organism: Photobacterium halotolerans DSM 18316 (assembly GCF_000425165.1). GTDB lineage: Bacteria > Pseudomonadota > Gammaproteobacteria > Enterobacterales > Vibrionaceae > Photobacterium > Photobacterium halotolerans. Next base: position 426,728 of record NZ_KE384320.1, on the reverse strand, counting down.
GACTCAGTTACCTCTTGATGCAATGTTACTGGAAACCGATGCACCAGATATGCAGTTGGCCGGTTACCAGGGAGAGCCGAATCAGCCGGACAGAGTGGCGTTAGTACTAGCGGCTCTGGCTGAGTTGAGATCAGAATCATTGGCAGTACTTGCTGCTGCTACTAGCAAAAATGCAGAAGTTTTGTTTGCACTGCCTTCTCAAATTTGATGATTCTGACATTTCTCTGGCTTTTCTTTATGCATCAGGTGGTGTTTGTGTGTGAGTTTCGTCACACTTGATATTCAACTTTCACTCGGTTTCCAATCAAAGTGTGATGTGTGCATTACATGCTGTAAGTTGCCATGCGTATAATGCGCCCGACTCTTGAGAGAGCCGAATTGTCGAGACGCCAAAATTTAACTATAGGGATGCCATAAACTATGAGCGTGTTTATGAGCCTGGTTGGGATGGTTGTACTGCTGCTTGTGGCTGTGCTGCTGTCTGATAACCGTAAAGCTATTAACTTACGTACTGTGGGTGGCGCGTTTGCCATTCAATTCTTCTTCGGCGCATTTGTTTTGTATGTGCCTGTAGGCCGTGATGTGCTGTATGGTGCATCTCAAGCAGTTGCTAACGTCATCAGCTACGGCGATCAGGGGATTTCTTTCCTGTTCGGCGGTCTGGTTTCTGGCAAGATGTTTGAAGTTTTCGGTGGCGGCGGTTTCGTCTTCGCCCTGAAAGTGCTGCCGGTTATCGTGTTTTTCTCAGCACTGATCAGCGTATTGTACTACCTGGGTATCATGCAGGTTGTGATTAATATTCTGGGTGGTGGTCTGCAGAAAGCACTGGGTACTTCCCGTGCTGAATCCATGTCTGCAACAGCTAACATTTTCGTTGGTCAGACCGAAGCACCGCTGGTTGTGCGTCCGTTTGTACCTAAGATGACTCAGTCTGAGCTGTTCGCTGTGATGTGTGGTGGTCTGGCATCGGTCGCCGGTGGTGTACTGGCCGGTTATGCCTCTATGGGTGTACCACTGGAATACCTGATTGCAGCCTCTTTCATGGCGGCACCGGGTGGTCTGTTGTTTGCTAAAATCATCAAGCCGGAAACTGAAACCCCTGTTCATCAGATGGGTGGCGACGATGACAACCATGACGATAAGCCAGCTAACGTGATTGACGCGGCAGCAGCCGGTGCGTCTTCTGGTATGCAACTGGCGCTGAACGTGGGCGCGATGCTGCTGGCTTTCATCGGTCTGATTGCCCTGATCAACGGTATGCTGGGTGGTATCGGTGGCTGGTTCGGTATGCCTGAACTGACGCTGGAACTGATCCTGGGTTATGTCTTCAAGCCGCTGGCCTTCCTGATTGGTGTGCCTTGGAATGAAGCACAGGTTGCCGGCTCTTTCATCGGACAGAAACTGGTGGTGAATGAGTTCGTGGCTTACCTGAACTTCACGCCATACCTGAAAGATGTTGCTGATGGCGGCCTGCTGATTGCGGAAACCGGTGCAGTGATGTCTGAGAAGACCAAAGCGATTATCTCTTTCGCACTGTGTGGCTTCGCCAACCTGTCTTCTATCGCTATCCTGCTGGGTGGTCTGGGCGGTCTGGCACCAAGCCGTCGTCACGACATTGCCCGCTTCGGTATGAAAGCCGTTGCCGCAGGTACCCTGTCTAACCTGATGTCTGCAACTATCGCAGGTCTGTTCCTGTCACTGTAATTCAGTCAGAAACTGTTAGGTTGAAAACGCCACAGCTTAGCTGTGGCGTTTTTTTTGCCTCGCATTTTCTTTGCCGCTGACGCTGGCGGTAGTCAACAGAATCAGTAACTATCTGAATCATTTCCGGTAAAAGCCGGTAAAAAGCGCCAATTGACTCTTCCTTCACTCAGGCGGTACGCGCATGCTTAAGGGGTCAGCAGACACTTGGTTTACTGCGGTCTACACTCTGTGAGTATTTCCAAACCGGACTGCTTCGCTCTCCCGGTCTGGTAACAACGACGGGAGTGACAGCATGCATGAAGTGATAGTGGCTTTACTGGCCGGTGTGATAGTCGGGCTGATGTTTTCCGCGCTCAAACTGCCGATTCCGGCTCCGCCTGTGTTATCAGGGGTGATGGGCATTGTCGGTGTGTATCTCGGCGGACAACTGTATCAATGGCTGATTGAACGTTTCTTTTCCTGAGCAAGGGATCCGAAGGGGCCGGGCGGAGAGGGGACGATAGCTGCGTGCTGGGTCAACACATTATCCACTCTGGGAAACGTCTATTGTATGGTTTGCCTCTGAGCTCCTTGGTAAAATGGCGGCGTGGAATCGCAGATTGATGATATCTGCGTGTAAGTATTCTGATAATTTTGTGAATTAGGATACAAAAATGAATGGCTGGCAAGGTGATAGCCACCTTGCGCGGTGAAAAGGACGTCGATCGGGCACGCTGTAAAGGGCCTGAGTCTTCATGGAATCAAGTCCGCTTCTGTTTCTCTGAGGCTACAATCTGCAGAGTTGCCACTGTCTGAGTGGGCAAAGTGAACAGGACACTTGGTAGAACATAATCGACTGGAGAAAGTCATGAGCGATTTAAAAACGGCTGCACTGCGTGCGTTAAAACTGATGGATCTGACCACACTGAACGATGACGATACCGATGCGAAAGTGATCGAACTGTGTAAGAACGCGAAAACCCCTGTCGGCAATACCGCGGCGATTTGTATTTATCCGCGTTTTATTCCGGTTGCCAAAAAGCAACTGCGCGAGCAGGGCACGCCGGATGTCCGTATTGCCACAGTGACCAACTTCCCGCACGGCAACGATGATATTGAGATTGCCGTGGCTGAAACCAAAGCGGCCGTTGCTTACGGTGCGGATGAAGTGGATGTGGTGTTCCCGTACCGCGCTCTGATTGCCGGTAACGAGGACGTGGGTTTTGAGCTGGTTAAACAGTGTAAAGCCGCCTGCGGTGACATTCTGCTGAAAGTGATCATCGAAACCGGTGAGCTCAAAGAGCCGGCACTGATCCGCAAAGCCTCTGAAATTTCTATCAAAGCCGGTGCGGATTTTATCAAGACCTCCACGGGTAAAGTGCCGGTGAACGCAACACCTGAAGCGGCAGAGATTATGTTGACGGTAATCAAAGACATGGGCGTACAGGACAGCGTAGGCTTTAAGCCTGCCGGTGGTGTACGTACTGCCGAAGATGCACAGCAGTTCCTGGCGATGGCTGATCGTATTCTGGGTGCCGACTGGGCAGACAGCGCGCACTATCGTTTTGGTGCATCCAGCTTGCTGGCAAACCTGCTCAATACGCTGGGTGAAGGCGAGAAAGCCGCAGAAGGCGGTTACTGATACCACTGGTATCGGTTGACCGATTCTGAACCTGATCTGTGGCAGCCGGCCCGACTGGCTGCCACAGGAAACTGCCAATAAAGGGAAAGACCGCGCCTGTCGGCACCTGCCGCTGACGCTGCCTGCTCTGCCGGGCGTTATTGTCTCTCCCCAGCCATGCCGAGGCATCCTATGTATTTACCTCAGGAAATTATCCGCAAAAAGCGCGATAACATCGCACTCACCCAAGACGAAATTAACTTCTTTATTCAGGGCATCGCCAAAGACACAGTGTCTGAAGGCCAGATCGCAGCTTTCGCGATGGCGGTGTACTTCAACGACATGACCATGAATGAGCGGGTCGCCCTGACCTGTGCCATGCGCGACTCCGGCATGGTGCTGAACTGGGATCACATGAATTTCGGCGGCCCGATTGTCGACAAACACTCCACCGGCGGTGTGGGTGATGTGACCTCACTGATGCTCGGCCCTATGGTCGCCGCCTGCGGCGGTTTCGTGCCTATGATTTCTGGTCGTGGCCTGGGCCATACCGGCGGCACGCTGGATAAACTGGAATCCATTCCGGGCTATAACATCATGCCGTCGAACGAGGTGTTCGGTCAGGTGACCAAAAGTGCAGGCGTGGCCATTATCGGTCAGACCGGTGATCTTGCACCGGCTGATAAGCGCGTGTATGCCACCCGCGATATTACCGCCACGGTCGATAACATCTCGCTGATCACTGCTTCTATTCTGTCGAAAAAACTGGCGGCAGGTCTGGAATCGCTGGTGATGGACGTCAAAGTCGGTTCAGGTGCGTTCATGCCGACCTATGAGGCCTCGGAAGAGCTGGCGAAATCCATTGTGGCTGTGGCCAACGGCGCCGGCACCACAACCACCGCCTTGCTGACTGACATGAACCAGGTACTGGCCTCCAGTGCCGGTAACGCAGTAGAAGTGCGCGAGGCCGTTCAGTTCCTGACCGGCGAATACCGCAACCCGCGCTTGTTTGAAGTCACTATGGCGCTGTGTACCGACATGCTGCTCAACGCAGGCCTGGCCAGAGAGGAAGGCGAAGCCCGTGCCAAGTTGCAGGCGGTGCTGGACAACGGGGCCGCGGCAGAGCGGTTCGGCAAAATGGTTCACGGCCTAGGCGGCCCGGCGGATTTTGTTGAAAACTATAATAATTATCTGGCGAATGCAGAGATCATCAAACCTGTGTTTGCTGAAACCAGCGGCTTTGCCGGGGCGATGGATACCCGCGCACTGGGCATGGCCGTGGTGAGCATGGGCGGTGGCCGGAAAGTGGCTTCCGACAGCATTGATTATGCGGTGGGCCTGACTGACATGATACGTCTGGGTCAGACGCTGGATAAGCAGACCCCGCTGGCCGTTATCCATGCCCGCAATGAAGCACAATGGCAGGACGCTGCGAATGCTGTTCGTCAGGCTGTCACAGTCACTGAGCAGGCACCGGCGGCGACACCTGAGGTATACCGTCGCATCCGTGCTGAAGATGTCTAAATTGGAGCAATGATGAAAAGAGCAATTATCCTGGTACTCGATTCTTTTGGCTTGGGTGCCACTGAAGATGCGGTCAAATTTGGCGATGTGGGTTCGAACACCATGGGCCATATTGCCAAAGCCTGCGCCGAAGGCCGCGCCGACAATGCCGATCGCAGCGGTTTGCTGAACCTGCCCAACCTGACCCGGCTGGGGCTGGGTAAAGCCGCGGAAGAGTCCTGCGGTGAATTCCCGCAAGGGTTAGATCCTGTGGCTGAGATCACCGGCGCCTACGGTCACGCTGCTGAGCTCTCATCCGGCAAAGACACCCCGTCCGGTCACTGGGAAATCGCCGGGGTGCCGGTATTGTTCGACTGGGGTTACTTCAGCGACACCAGCAACAGCTTCCCGCAGGAGTTGCTGGATCGCATTGTCGAACGCGCACAACTGCCTGGATACCTGGGTAATTGCCATGCTTCCGGTACTCAGGTACTGGACGATCTGGGTGAGGAGCACATGAAAACCGGCAAGCCGATTTTCTATACCTCGGCAGATTCGGTGTTCCAGATTGCCTGCCATGAAGAGACTTACGGCCTCGATAACCTGATGACGCTGTGCGAGATCGTGCGCGAAGAGCTGGAAGACTACAATATCGGCCGCGTGATTGCCCGTCCGTTCATCGGCCCGGCTAAGGGACAGTTCGAACGTACCGGCAACCGCCGTGATTTGTCCCTTGAGCCACCGTCAGCCACTGTGCTGCAAAAACTGGTGGAAGAGAAGCAGGGTGAAGTGGTGTCTGTCGGTAAGATTGCCGATATCTATGCCCATTGCGGTATCACCCAGAAAGTGAAAGCAACTGGCCTGGAAGCCCTGTTTGATGCCACCCTGGCACAAATGGAAAAAGCCGGTGACAACACCATAGTGTTCACTAACTTTGTCGATTTCGATTCCGCCTACGGCCATCGCCGCGATGTGGCCGGTTATGCCGCCGCGCTGGAATATTTTGACCGTCGCCTGCCTGAGCTGCTGTCGCAGCTGAAAGAAGACGATGTGCTGATCATCACAGCCGATCACGGTTGTGACCCAACCTGGCCGGGCACAGACCATACCCGTGAGCACATTCCTGTGCTGGTGAGTGGCCCTAAGATCCCGGCCGGCTCACTGGGCCGTCGCGACACCTTTGCCGATATCGGCCAGAGCCTGGCGAGCTACTTCGGTACCTCGGCAATGGATTACGGCAAATCTTTTCTGTAACCGCACAGCAGTGTGGTGAGGTTTGATGCTGAATGCGTCACAGCCTCGTCCATAATGGATGAGGCACTCAACAAATTTAAGGAGCGAACAGATGGCTACTCCACATATTAACGCTGAAATGGGTGATTTTGCCGACGTGGTTCTGATGCCGGGCGATCCATTGCGTGCCAAGTTCATTGCAGACACTTTCCTGCAAGAGGTGAAAGAAGTCTGTAATGTGCGCAATATGTACGGTTTTACCGGCACATACAAAGGCCGCAAGATCTCTGTGATGGGCCACGGCATGGGCATTCCTTCCTGTTCTATCTATGCTACTGAGCTGGTCAAAGACTTCGGCGTGAAGAAAATCATCCGTGTCGGCAGCTGTGGTGCGGTGCGTGATGACGTCAACCTGCGCGATGTGGTGATCGGCATGGGCGCCTCGACCGACTCTAAAGTGAACCGCATCCGTTTCGGTGGTCACGATTTTGCGGCCATTGCTGATTTTGGCATGGTAAAAAATGCCGTGGATGCTGCCAAAGCCAAAGGGATTGAAGTAAAAGTCGGCAACCTGTTCTCTGCTGATTTGTTCTACAACCCGGATTTCGACTTCTTCAAGACCATGGATAAGTACGGCATTCTGGGTGTGGAAATGGAAGCGGCCGGTATTTACGGTGTGGCGGCGGAATTCGGTGCCAAAGCCCTGACTATCTGTACCGTGTCTGACCACATTCTGCGTGGCGAAGCGACGACCTCTGATGAGCGTCAGACCACGTTTTTAGAGATGATGGAAATCGCCCTGGAATCTGTCCTGCTGGGTGATAAAGACGCCTGAATTTGAGTCTACGCTTGTGGAGACAGGCGGACGCGCAAAAGAGGCTGCTGGCCTCTGACTCAAAGCAAAAGACGACCTGATGGTCGTCTTTTTTTGCTCATACCGCGTGGGACAATGCAGCTCTGCAAGTGCTTTCGCCGCACGGGAGAGAACACCTAATCCTTGGCGTTCGCTGTCAGCAGGAACGGGAAATGCCATACGTCTTTTCGGCGCCCGAAGGTATAAGCCAGAATAAAACCGATCAACAGCGCGACCAGCAACATTCCGCGTACTGTGTTGGTCATACTGTCAATCTGATCGGCAGCGTGCTGGACCAGTTTACCGTGTTCCAGCGTCAGGCGGACAAAGCCGACCACCTGACCCTCATCGGTCATCACAGGCTGAACCAGCTGCTGGCGGCCGATACTGGCAGTAGAAAGAGGGGTGGTCAGACCGGACACCTGCTCAAGCGGCATCGCACCTTCGGTTTGCGCCAGCGGAACCCCTTCAAGATCATAAATGCTGGCGTCCAGTATCAGGGGTTCATCGGAAATACGGTTGACCAGATCCTGCAGCTTATCCTGCTGTTTGTCGAGAATATCGCCAGCTGCTGTGCTGGCAGCCTGACGGGCGATAATGCGAGACAGCGACTGCGTCTGCTCACTCAGCATGTTGAAGTTATTCTGATTCAGCCGGGCGCCGTACTCCAGCATGGTAATCAAGCCGGCAAAACTAACGGCTAATACCAGAAACTGCCAGATACGCTGCATGCGTACAGTTTTGAACTTAAACATAGTCGTGACTTCTTCGATAAGGCTAACTGAGCAATATTGGGACTTGCCCTGACAAATTGCAATAGGGTACTTTGAAGGGAGTTGAATACGCCTTTACAGGGATGTGATATACAGTGCTGACCATAAAAAAACATACTTCGCTTCATACCCGCTTTCCAGACTGTGTTGCCAGCAGTAACCTGGATGTTAAACACGTGGCTTCAGTGATTTACAGTAAATCTCTGACCACAGATCGTATCGATCGCCTTGAGAGCCAGACTGGTGAGAGCCTGTCGCCGGTGGCCGCCTGGAAGGTGGGCGAGTACGACGTACTGCTGCTGACCAACCCCTTGTCCGACACCCTGATCAGTGCGCTGGACGCCGGCAAGATTGATTACGCCCATTATAAAGACTTGCCGGATTTGTCCGAGCCGGGTCTGGTGGTGTTTGATATGGACTCCACGGCGATTCAAATCGAATGCATTGATGAAATTGCCAAACTGACCGGTGTCGGTGAGCAGGTGGCGGAAGTGACAGAGCGAGCCATGCTGGGGGAACTGGATTTTGAACAGAGCCTGCGCCAGCGCGTCGGCACCCTCAAAGGCGCCAGTGCTGAGATTCTGCAGCAGGTCCGCAACCAGTTGCCACTGATGCCGGAAATGCGCGATTTGGTGGTGGCGCTGCACCACTATGGCTGGAAAACCGCGATTGCCTCCGGCGGCTTTACCTATTTCTCTGATTATCTCAAAGACGAGCTGAACCTGACCCACGCCCAGTCCAACCAGCTGGAAATCGTCGACGGTAAACTGACCGGCCAGCTACTCGGCAGCGTGGTCGATGCACAAACCAAAGCCGATATCCTGCGCGAGCTGGCAGAAGAATACGATATTGCCAGGCACAACACGGTAGCGGTCGGTGACGGCGCCAATGATCTGTTGATGATGGCAGCCGCCGGGCTGGGCATCGCTTATCACGCCAAACCCAAAGTAGTAGCAGCCGCACCCGCCGCCGTCCGCTACGCCGATCTCGGCGGCGTGCTGTGTATTCTTTCCGCTTCCCTCTGGCCGCAGAAAATCGGCTGGTAAGGTATTCTGATGCCATAACTACAAGCGAAACCGACCGGTTTCGCTTTTTTTCGGTGAGCAGACAGGCGTGATTTGATGTATCTTGCCAGGGGCTTCTCGTCATTGAATTATCAACTCAGTGCAACGGCGAGATATACGGCAGAGTTACACGGCATTATTTCGTTGAATAAAATACCAGTTTGCGAAAGGCTGGCATTTAACTAACTTAAGCTCGATCTGACATCAGCAATCGTGATGAACAATTTGCTCTCGGAATCCTGAAATGCTCGAAACCCATAACGTTCATAGAAGTGCTTTGCACCGTCTTTGGCGTCAACGATGACCACGGGGAATACCACACTATTAATAGCGGCTAATAGCTTTCGTAGCGCATCAATAAGTAACCACTCTTCGAAGTCATTTCCTTTGTAGCGTTCATCAACAGCTAAACGGGCAATGAGACCGCCGGACGTTGATGATTGGTGCTTTTCTGTAATTTGTCAGGTAAAGCCGCTAAGTCAATGGGTGTCATAGTCAACGTATAGAAGCCGATGACATGTGCGCTATCGTTATCATCTTCTAAAACGAAAGTTCTGGTATTGTCTTTCTTTGCTTGCTGGTTTGCCATTACTTTCAGCTAGTTATTAAGGGGTTCAATGCCGCAGTTGAATCGGTTTCTATCGTGTTTATCTTTATCGAGCAGTACCGTATTCATCATTGTAGTGGTCAACTAATTTACTGTCTGGAATTAGTTGACCACAAAGGAGGGGCGCAATCTCTTCAGCTACATACCACTCGTCAGCAGAAGCACCTCGTTACACTTACACCGACAAATATAACTACTTAAATAAACTGAATTTACCTGTGAACTCCTTGAGTTCACAGGTATCACCGAACATACAAATACCGAAGTACTCTAAGTCTTGCTCTGATTTTTCTGAAGTTGCTTTTATTTGTTCCGCTGATGTTCCAACTATCATTGTGTCAGTAAAATCGGTGAATGGGATATTTCGCTGTAATAGTTCTCCACGAACTTTTCTAATCTTATTGGAATTATCAGCCTTAAGGACGATAAACGGATAGTGCGAAATCGACGGGTGAATCCCCTCTTCCTTGTCTCGATACTGCAAAAAACATAGGCTATCGACATCACCAACTTGAGCTACAAGTCCCGCTGCCATATGACCAAGAGCATTATAGAGCCTTCCGGTCTCAATTTTTCCATTTAATACAGCAATAAATCGATTAGAGTTTTCATCTGGAAAGCTGGATAAATCAAGCATAAAAATCCTTATTTCTTTGAGGTGTGATGCTGTGTTGAGGCTATGGCCAACGGTATAGATTGCTTTCAGCACAGCACTTTTATTACTAAATCAACACTAATCTAGTTCACACTTTTCTGTGAAAATATGCAAGATGTTAATATGCTTGCAATGGCATACATTATCTACTAACATGCGCGCTATCACTTTGGTATGCTATATATTGCAATGCCCATTATTGCTTATTTTGTGACGGAGCACTAGAAGCACTGCTCTGCGATGCATGAGCTGTACGGTACTGTGAACGAAGCTACACTTATTGCTCTTGCCGCGAAATTTGTAGTTCTGATAATCACCATTTAGCCAGATTTGTAATCTTATCAATTAATATGACTGATAAATTTTATTTTTTTCTCTTATGACTTAGTTTTGCTAAATCGAATTTATCTAATGGATGAAGTTCGGATAATAGGTATGCATTACGCATATGAAAATATCTGGTCTACCATATTTCGAAAAGTTTAAAAGCTAATTTATTATTTTTAATAAAATAAAAGTTCACTTGTTAAATAGAGGGATATCTTATTTATATGTTTCAGAGGATTGCAGTGCACGTGAAAAAACATATTTTGTTAATCAGAGAATAAGGTAAATTTCACTATGATTATTGAGAACGAAAATCACACTAATATTTATGATGGCTATAAAGAGTTTGAAAATTCACTTATATGCCGAGTGAACGCATATCAAAAGATGAAAATTATGGGGTTTTGCAGTTTAAACTCGGAGGATTTTAGTCTTACCGATGCACAGAAATTAGATTTAAGTCTTATTCAGAGACATTTTGACTCACTTGCATTGGACCAATACGATGAAAACGCAGGTCGTTATCGACAACACAGTAAATATGTGTATTTACCTTTATTAAATATATTAGTGCCTCAATCTTCTGAAAATACATCTTGTTACAAGCAAGATATTGGTTTTAATGATGAAGTCAGAAATGAAGCGAGGAAATTTCAGCCAGTACCAAACGATATCTTGTTAAATAATCTGATTCGTTCGCTCATTTTTCATGACTTTAAAAACTCGCCGTTATATCAGTATTCCTCGACTGTTCCCATGGAAGTCGGCATTCATTTTATTCGAATGAAAGCGATGGTTGAATCGCCAAGTATTTCTGTACCCAATCGACTCCATAAAGATGGAGAGCCTTGTACATGGATACATTTGATAAACCGTGTTGGAGTATCTGGTGGTGAAAATATCATCACAGACAATACTAAGACTAACATCCTTTGTAATCAAATTATGCATAATCCACTTGATTCGATAGGTATCGTCGATGATTTAGTATGGCATCAAGTGAAACCGATTCATGTTGATGAACACAGTCAGGTTGGTTATCGCGATGTCATATTGATTGACTTCACACCGATGTTGGCAATGCCAAACAGCCCTTCATAATTAAAGAACTATATACCGTGTGGCATCTAATCGATATTACACGGTACCTCCTAATTTTATAAAAAGGTATTAACAGTGCAAGCAAAAGAAACTATTGCAGTTCACCGCGGAACAATAAAAGACGAGATGCATGGTGGAATTCTCTCTCCGCTATTTCCGTCGAGTTCCCACAAACACCTAGATATGGCAGAAGATGTGTATCCAAGACATGCTAATTTAGCCAATCAACGTGCAGTCGCAGAGAAAATGTGTGCACTAGAAAGTGGCGGTGAAGCTGCATTGGTATTCAGTTCTGGTATGGCGGCTTTCTCTACGGCTATGCTGTCTCATTTAAAATCAGGTGATCACATTGTCTTGCAAAATGGTGTTTACTCTGGAGCACTTAAATTTATACAGAATCACTTTTCAAAGTTAGGTATCACTTACAGTGTATCCAAAAGTTGCGATGTAGAGAGCATCATCAAGTGTGTAAATTCGAATACAAGAGCGATATATATCGAAACGCCTACCAATCCATTACTCAAAATTATTGATATTGAGTTATTGGTTAGTTTTGCCAAGAGTAAGGGCTTGTTCACGTTTATTGATAACACTGTGGCAACACCAATTAATCAAAACCCCTTGGAATATGGGGTCGATTTGGTGTTACACAGTGCAACGAAGTTTTTGGGTGGTCATGGCGATGTATCAGGAGGTGTTGCAGTAGGAAGCGAAGAGTCCATCGCTTTAATGACTGACTATATGAATGATTTCGGAGGCTGTTTAAATGCCCAGTCATGCCACCTTCTAGAGAGAAGTTTGCGTACATTGGCGATACGTATGGATAAAATTAATCGCAACGCTATGGAACTTGCTTCTCGCTTAAATGAACATCCAAATGTTACAAAAGTGTACTATCCAGGACTACCAAGCCATCACAATCATAAAGTTGCTGGTGAGCAGATGCGGGGATTTGGCGGGATGGTAAGCTTTGAGATTGCAGAAAGGTTTGACGCGACAAGCTTTCAGAGGAAATTAAACTTAATCATACCTTCAAACAGTTTGGGGGATCTGGAAACAACATTAAATTCTCCTTACCAAGCATCATCATCATTTAGAAGTCTTAGTGCTGAGGAGCAAAAAAAATCAGGTGTTACGACGCAATTAATACGAATGTCAGTCGGCATCTAAGACATTAATGACTTGTATGAAGATTTGCACCAAGCGCTCAAATGAATGATATGGAACTGAAAATGGAATCAAGTTTAACGTTAAATCGCGATGAAGTTAGGCACATTGAATCTCTTTATGGTTTAACTGTAAAAAGCAGTGCTTTCTTGGGTGCGGGTTCAGGCAATACGAATTACTGTATCGAAACTGATATCGGTCGCTGTGTCTTTAGTATCATTGAAGAGCAAAGTCGTGATGAAGTTGAGATCATGGCAAATACGCTTGTGTGGTTGGAAGCGTATCACTATAAGACATCTTTGCTTATCAAACCAAAACAACAGGAAAGCTATTCTATTACATTAAGGGGGAAGCCCTCTCTCTTGAGAACCTACATGGATGGCACAGTATGCCAAGACTTAAGTGAAGATATGCTTAGGCAACTTGGAGCTGCAGTCGCGAAACTACATACCATACCTGTCCCCAATTTTTTAGGAAATTCGATTTTCTATGAGCAGAAGAAGTTTATGGATGCCCTTGAAGCCGATGTCGATCAGGATTATGAGCGCTGGGCAAAGAGTAGGCTTAGGAATCTTGCTGTAGAAAGTATCAGTGGCTTACCTACCTCTGTCATTCACTCTGATCTTTTTTATGACAATATGTTATTTGACGGCGATCAGTTCATCAGCATGATTGATTTCGAATTGACTTGTGTTTACCACTCTGTTTTTGACATCGCAATGGCTATAGTCGGTACTTGTAGCACGGGGGGAGGGTTGTCACTGGAAAAAGCTGGACATCTAATCTCCGGTTACAAATCTTCAAGAGCCATGGAAGAAAGCGAGATAAAAGTTCTCAAAACATATACGGAATACGCCGCTATACTTACTTCACTTTGGCGGTATTGGAGGTATAGAATCTATCAGCCGGGTGATGATAATTCAGAAAAATACCTCGAAATGGTTAAATTGGCAAAAAGTATTGAAAACACCGATTTTACAGAGATTGATGACATTCTTACTGTCAATGTTTAATAGGATGCCGAGTGTAAATACTCGGTATTAAAGTAACCTGTAAACTTTCGGCACATAGCCCATTATTATAGTTTGGAGTAACAAAGCCACATGGAAACCAAGGACTCTAAAAAGATTTTTGTTCTCGTTGATGCCTACTCATCGGGAAATGAATTAGCCGCTGAATTTAATAAGAGAGGAGACAGGTGTGCACATATACAAAGTAGAAGCGATCTACCTCAGAAACTAACAAATAGCTATAGAGCTGGTGACTTTTTTATAAACCTGCAGTATGTGGGAACTGATACCATCAATCGATTGGAACAATATGACATTATTGCGGTGATTGCAGGTTGTGAAACAGGGATTGAACTCGCAGATCATTTGGCCGACGCCTTAGGCGTACTCGGCAATAACAAGCAAACAAGTCGTTTTCGAAGAAACAAATACCTAATGCAGGAGAGCTTGAGAAATAGTAATCTTAGTCATATACCAACTTACAGACTCACGAATCCGACTGAAGCGGTTCACCATGCTACTGATTTATTTGATAAATATCAGAAAGTTGTATTAAAGCCCGTTGATAGTGCAGGCACGGATTCCGTATTTGTTTGTAAAAACATTGAAGAAGTTAGGACTCATTCAAATAGTCTGTTCAATAAAAGTAACCAGCTTAATTTGAAAAATGAAGTCATTATATTACAACCATTCATTGTGGGCGAAGAGTATGTGGTTGATACTGTTAGTTATAATGGATGTCACAAAATCTGTGCGATATGGAAAATGGGTAAAGGCAGCTACAATGGCTCCGATTCAATCTGTGAGTTCACAGAACTAACCTCATTCGACGAGCAAGATCACTCTAAGCTTAAAGACTATGTTTTTAGCTGCCTGAATTCACTTGGGATCAAGTTTGGCGCAGCTCATTCTGAACTGTTTTTAACAGAAGAAGGGTGGAAATTAATTGAAACGGGTGCGAGACCTCACGGTGCCGGTTTCCCTGCATTATCATCCCTTGCATTGAAGCGGACACAAATTGATGAACTCGTACTGAGTATCTGTTCAACTGAAAGTTTTCTGGAATCAATTTCGGAAGAATACATGCCACTAAAATATTTGAAAATTAAAGAGCTGATATCCTTTAGCTCGGGCATTGTAGAGTCAGTCAAGCATATCGATACTATTTCTAACTTGCCATCCTATAAGAAATCGAGTATGCCTAGCATTGATCAGGAAATTAAACTCACTACAGATGTATTCAGCTCACCAGGCTGGATTGCTTTAAGTCATAGTAGTTATGAACAGCTTAATTATGATTATCAGTTAATAGTTGAACTCGAAAGACAGGGAATGTTTGAATTCTATGAAAAGTAAAATCAAGATGTCTGGCCAAAATTATATTCTTGGGTATTGTATTTTGGGGGCTGCAATAGATGTGCTGCTTTCTGGCTTGTTGCAAAGCTTCAACTTGTTTGTGTTATTGTTTTGGACCTTTACATTTACTTGGCTAGGCTTTCTCTTAGTTACACTGGTATTTATCCCTGTGAAATTAAATGTTCTATTCAATAGCTACAAGCTAATTGCATTGTTGAATATATCTACGTTAGGTTCTTGGGTCGGGCTATTCATTGGTTTAAAGTGGACAGAGCCATCATTAATGGTAGCCATAATTTTTGGATTAAGCCCAATTATTTCTGTTTTAATAGAAATGTATAACAAAAACTCAATTGACATAAAAAACATCGTTATAACAGTGCTGTTGGCTTGCACTGTTGCTGTCCTGATGATGCTTGCTGTAGAGGGTCAAAGGTTTAATCCTTTCGATTCAGACTTTATATTTTTTCTGGCGCTTAGTTTGGTTTGTATCGTAACCTCAACATGCCTAGCCATGGGTACATACATAGCAAAAAAATTGTCAAAGAGAGAGTTTAATGCCGTAAATGTACAGTCGTTCAGATTTCCGTTACTCATCTGTGTATGCTATTTACTATTGCCGAGCGAGGGCGCTCTGGCGACGGTGCAATCCAGTTTCTGGGCATACCTACCAATAATAGTGCTATTGGGGAATATGCTGCCGTTGTGGATGCTTCAGAAGGGTATTGAGCTAACAAGCGCACTGACTACCAACATTATTATTAATATCACCCCCTGTATTACTTTGCTGCTGGAGTTTTTTGACCCGTCGATAGAGTACAGTAATACGAAACTGCTAGTGTTGGTTGTGCTTCTGTCCGTAATGCTGATAGCTAATGACGATACTTACAAGTTCATCACAAGCAAAATAAGGCGCAAGTCTGCTAGACTCGCAGACTAAATATATCGAATCTTTTGTCGATTTCGTTATACAGCTTTGTGGTTAGCTTAAATAGGTGTGATGTGATGAACGTTCCTCCCTCGGCGTCAATGCGCCAGAGGTAAGCAGTTAACGCTTAGTTCAAAGTAAAGGAGCGTCCGTCATGGATATTTCAGCCAAGAATATTTTTTCAGGTCAGTGCTTGGAATCAAGATGGCCGTGTCGCCTGGAATCATAAAATCATTCGCAACAGGCTCCTTCATACAATCCGGCAGTTCCTTGAAAAATGTTAATGATCATGGAAGCGCGTGGTACCGCCATGCACTTAAGCAAACGAGAGCACCCTGCTCGTCATCTGTCTGCGTCCCGATCGCCCCAGTGGGATAGGAGCGCCTCGCGAAACACAGTCAGTTTGGCCGAATATTGACGAGATGGCGGGTAGAGTAAAGTCAGTGGCTGAGGAGGCGGTGCATTGTGGCTGAGCACTTCCTGTAAGCGTCCGTCGGCGAGATATGGCCGAACGAAAAAAGTCAGCAGTTGCACAATTCCGGTGCCGGCGACGGCTGCTTCAACCAAAGGGTCGCCATGATCAAGAATGAGATTCCCACTCACATCCATGCTGATGGGTTTACCGTTATCGGTAAACCGCCATGGGTTAATCAGCCCGTTTGAAGATAAACGAACTCTCAGGCAATTATGTTGCGATAACTCCTTGATACAATTTGGGACGCCACGTCTGGCAAGGTATTTGGCAGAGGCCACTGTGACCCAATGGGCTGACGATAAGCGCTTGGCTATCACTCGGGCATCGGCAACGGGGCCGCTGCGAATGACCGCATCAAATCCCTCATCAATAATGTCGACTATTCGATCGGTCAAAACCAGTTCGATGTTTAACTGGGGATGGGATTCCAGTAACTCACTGACGATCGGAATCAGGATAGCCCGTCCAAATGCGGAAGGCGCACTGACTTTCAGCGTGCCTTTGGGAGCATTGCCATGATGCTGCATTTCATGCTGAGCATCAGAAAGTCCGGAGATTAATGGGCGGACGCGAGACAGAAATAATTCACCGTCTGCGGTCAGGCTCAGGCTGCGGGTATTGCGATGTAACAATTTAACACCCAACTGTGCTTCCAGTCTGCTGATAGCCCTGGAAATACCCGATTGCGTGATACCTAGCTGCGTGGCTGCAACGGTGAAGCTTTGATGGTCGGCCACTTTGATGAATTGCCTGATGGCATTGAGATCAGCATCCATGATTTAAGTCATTAGTGAAATGATTTCAAAGTATTTATCGATCATATGTCATAAATGATACTGGGTGAACCTTAAACATCACTTGGAATGAATTTATGCGATCTCCTTTACCTTCAGTGGTTTACCTTCTTAGTCTCGGTATCTTTATCATGATTTCCTGCGAGTTGCAGGTGCTGGGTTTTATGCCTGCGCTGGCAGCCGATCTGGGTGTTTCCATTGCTGAGGTCGGTTATCTGGTCTCAGCCTTTGCTGCCAGTATGGCCATTGGCGGTCCAATCCTCATACTTGCACTTTCTCGCTTTCCACCGCGCACGATTCTGGCTTGCCTGTATAGCATTTTTATTCTGGGTGAGCTCTTTGGTGCTCTGGCACACAGCTATACCCAGCTGATGTTGGCACGTGCTGTTACAGGTATGGTGTCCGGCGCATTCTTTGGGGTATCGATTGGGCTTTGTTCAAGGATGGTCGCCCCCAAAGACACGTTGCGAGCCGTTGCTATGGTGCTGGCGGGTATCATGTTGGGCACCATTATCGGTCTGCCTCTGGCAAAAGTGATTGCAGAATACTGGGGATGGCGTGAAAGCTTTTATGTGGTCGTGGCACTGGCAGTGTTCAGCGCAGCCTTGACGCTGAAGGCGGTCCCGTCCTTGCCAGCAGAAGCTTCGCATCCGTTAAAGCAAGAGCTGAAAGGGGTACTGGATGTGAAGTTATGGTGGGTTTTTGCGACCAGCTTTTGTGTGATTGGTGCGGTTTATGCGCCTTTTAGCTTTATCGTGCCGATTCTGACTGATTTAGCGGCTCTGCCGGAAGGGGCTGTTACCTGGTTACTCTTGGCTTACGGGCTGTGCATGCTGGTTGGAAACTATGTCGTTGCTGGCCTGGCTGTGAAACATGCTAAAGCAACAATCATGGGCGGTCTGGCTATTATGATCACTGTTTTTGTGATGTTTGCGCTGTTTGCCGACATTGGCTGGGTAGCAGTGATTTGTCTGGTACTGTTGGGCTTTTGTGGGGTGAGCCTCAACCCGGCCCTGGTCAGCCGACTGATGTCGTTACCACAGGGGCAACGGGCCTTTATCAATACCTTGCACGCTTCTGTGATTAACGCAGGGATTATGTTCGGCAGCTTTGCGGCAGGTCTGACACTGGATTCAGGCTTCAGTCTGCATGCCACAATATGGCTGGGAGCTGCCATTGCTATCCTTGGTCTGACTGTGCTTGGAATGTCGCCTCAGCTTTGCGTATCGTCTGCCCAAACAGCGTCGCAGTTGCCTCAGACAGATTAGTCCCGTATCCATTTTCGGACAGCAGCAAAGCATTGCTGCCCTTTTAGCATGCTTCTGCTGTCAGATCCTTACCCAGATAAACCTCACCGCGGATATTGAAGCTAAGCTTGGTTAAATCAATATCATAAACCGGCTGTGGCATAGTGAATCAGGCTGGTCAGGTGCGACAAAGCCTGATCAAGCGGGACTCCATGTTACTGGTTGGGCGACTTAACGGGAGAGTTAGACAATGAGCGAGTTGACTATCTGGACGTTAGACTGGGTACCACAAGGCCCGCGCGGCTTTGTGCGTGACTTGCGCTTGCGATGGGCATGCGAGGAAGCAGGGCTGCCATACAAAGTGCAAACGATCCCCTTTGATGGCCGCGAGACTAATCATCTTGTCCGTCAGCCTTTTGGCCAGGTGCCGTTTTTGAGTGACGGTGAACTGCAGTTATTTGAAAGTGGCGCATGCCTTATGCATATTGCGCAGCAATCTGACAAGCTGATGCCGGGCGATGCTGTTGGTCAGGCGCACACGCTGCAATGGGTATTTGCGGCGCTCAATTCTATTGAGATGGTCAGCGTACCCTGGTGGTTTCTGACGATTTCCGGTCATAGCGATAATGCACTGACCGGGTGGGTAGACAAGCGCCTGGCGCAACTTGAGGATGTGCTGAGCAAGCGAGAATGGCTTGCTGGCGATCGGTTCACGGCTGCGGACCTGCTGATGGCTGACGTGCTGCGCATACCGCAAGTGCGCGCTGTCAGTAACCGCCCGGCTTCGGAAGCCTACGTGGTTCGTTTAACCAGCCGTCCGGCCTTTAAGAAAGCTTATGCGGATCAGATAGCGCATTTCGAACTGGCCGACAAGGAGCGGGCTTAACCTGCGTTTCGGCTGTGTGTCAGCCCGGATCTGACCGGCTCCGCCAAAAACACGCTCAAGCCGCTCTCGTTGCGAGGGAGGGGCCGATAGATCAACCTGGCAGTAATGCCAGGTTTTTGTGTTTTCATTCAACCTAATACGCGTTACAGGCCCAGCCTCAGCAGCACTTCATCGGTCACGTCGTAGAACTCACCGAATCCCATCAGCGAGGTAAACTCATTTTCCAGCGCTCTGGCGCGATGCATGGCCACACGGGACAGTTCAGCCAGCTCCCGGCTGATCAGTGCGGTGGTCGGATCCAGCGTAGGGACGGCGGTGATACGTACCGCCAGAAAATGCCCTTGCTCTCTGGCCTGCTGAGCAAAGCGGCGGCGGGTGTCGCCTGTCGGAAAATCACTGAGCAGTTTACTGATCACTTTGGGCTGACCGAGCGGCTGAGGCAGCACCGCCAGGTACATTTCGTGTACATAGGGTTCACTGACGGTTATCGGGCGCATCGGTTCGCTGAGCAGCGTTTTTACCCTGTTCTGAAAAATGGGCGCCAGATTGATCTGCTTGCCATCGCCCAGCTCCATCATCAGTTTACCCAGCGCCGGCAGCGGCTGGTTAGCGCCCAGTGCGCGCACTTTCACCTGATTCTCAATTTTCTCGCAGAAGAAGGGCAAACAGTTGAGCCTTGTCAGCAACATCTGGTGCATGGCCAGTAACAGCGGACCGGCTGGCATAATTTCTTCACTGACAGGCAGCCGCTCTTCGTTGTGCTTGATGAGCCGCCGCAGAAAATGTTCGCTGCGTGTGGCGTCATCACCGCGGCCGGTTTCAAGCTGCACATTACGCCTGTCGGGACTTAAACGGACAACCTGATAAGGAATGCGTTTCAGCGGGGCGTCTTTGGCCATTTTCAGCAGTTCATCGAAAGTGACTTTCAGCACATCGCCCCGCTTGGCATCCAGCGGTTCAGTCAGGCGAATGTTCAGGCCGCGGGTGGAGACATCAATACTGGAGCCGCTGAGAATACGGGCTTCTTTGTCTGCCGCGCCGGGCTGTAACAGGGTGACCGGTGTGCGGAACAGAAAGCGCGATTCGCTGCGCTGCGGCTTGGGATCAAAGTAAATGGCGTGTGAGCCGGAAACGGGATTTCGCGGATGACGGAACGTGTGTAAGTGCTTGCTGGGCAGTGCTGGTTTTTCCGTCAGGCGATAGTCGTGCTGAGCATCCTTGTTGGTTAAATTCTGCAGTACCCCGATATGGGTCAGGGTAGAGAGGGTTTCCAGCAGCTCAGGGGCGATTTCCTGCAGCTGGATTTTGTCATCCTGACTAATAGGATACAGCGTCAGGCGAACAACCCGCCAGCTCTCTCTTGTTGCCCCTATCTGCCAGAACAACTGCCGCTCTTCCACGCTCATTTCGGGCAAGGCGGCGGAATAAAAATAGGCTTTTTCTTCGTGCTGATGGGTAAAGCTGTAAATCAGCGTACTGCATTGGCTCAGGCCTTTGCGGCCCAGCGTGCGGATACGCTCTTCAGACAGCAGATGGTTGATCACCGACAGATTACGTTCGTCATGCCAGTGTTCCCAGAGATGGCGGTTATGCTCTGTCAGCAGACAGTATTTCAGCTCATTGCCGGCAAAAAACAGCGGTATGCTGCTGGTATGTTTGAGGAAGCAGTGTTCATAGCCCCGGGTGCGCGACTGAATAATTTTATCTTCATGGTTCTGGCGCGAGCGGCTGGCCGCCATTTTCTGGCGGGCTTCAATGGCATCTTTCAGAGCGTCACTGGATTCAATCAGCATCAGGCGCAGCCAGGTATAGCTGTCGTTATCTGCATGGGGCGATACCCCCAGAATCCGGTAGCTGATCCCCTGCACCAGCCGTTCGTCTTTGAGTTGCCTGGCCAGTTCGGGGAAGTACGCGGTGACAACCTGCCCGGTATGATAGCGGAAGGCGGACGACACCCGAAAGCGTGCGCCGGAAGGCGAAATATCTGAGGTGGTGCCGTTCACTTCCTGTGAATAGGGCAGAGTCAGCACAACCGGTGTGGTGATCTGGATACGCTGTTCGCTGCGGCTGAGGTGGTAACCAAAGCGCAGCAGCTCGGCCCCAAAAGGCAGCGCTTCGGTCGGCTCCTCTGGCGGCGGAGCCGGTGTGTCCTGTTGCTGCATGACCCGAAAATTATTACGGGTATTCATCAGTGATTCAAACAGGCCGACCCGGTATTGTTCGCCAAAGGTTTTGATCCGGCGGCGATAGACATTCATGGCCACATCATCCAGCCAGTGCGTCATACCGTGCATGTCGTAGGGGCGACACTCGCCACTGACCTTGCCGCGTAAATCAACGGGCTGACGGCAGGGAGCCATCAGGCGGTTGAGTTCCATTTTGATCTGCAAGCGTACCGGGCCGCTGAGATCTGCGGTCAGGTGCTGAAACAAATCATTAAAATCTCCGCTGTCATAAGCCGGGAGCAGTTGTTCTATCAGTCCTTTGTATTCATCCAGCAACATAGTGGTTTTAGCAATAGGTCTCTATCGGGTATGATCCCTATTGTGCAGTAAAACGAAGAATTGTCATAAGCTTGTAGACGGAAAGTCAGGCATGACGCATGTCCTGTCTGTTTCTTAGCCACAGATTGGCTGTCGCCTGCATTGAGTGGCCCTTTCTGGTCACAGCTTGAAGACTCAAAAGGGATACAATGGCGAAAACCAAAAGAGCTTACGTCTGCAGTGATTGCGGCGCCGATTTTCCACGCTGGCAGGGCCAGTGCAGTGCGTGTGCTGCCTGGAATACCATTACTGAATTTACCATCCCCAAAACCAAATCAGCACTCGGCAGTGCAGGTAGCGGTGCGGTCAGCAGTTATGCCGGTTCGTCGACCAAAGTGCAGACCTTGTCGGATGTCGAAAGTAAAGATCTGCCGCGTTTCAGCTCGGGCATTTCAGAGCTTGATCGCGTGCTGGGCGGCGGTATCGTGCCGGGATCTGTGCTCTTGCTCTGCGGTGATCCAGGTGCCGGTAAATCCACCTTGCTGCTGCAAAGCATCGGGGCGGTTGCGGAATCCCGTCAGGCACTGTATGTCTCGGGGGAGGAATCGATTCACCAGATCTCACAGCGTGCCAAACGCCTGGCGACGCCGAACATCGATAAAATACAGGTGGTGGCCGAAACCTCGGTCGAGCAGATCCTCAATCACGTGGTCGAGCAGAAAGTCTCTTTCGTGATTATTGACTCTATCCAGACCATGACGGTGGCGCACAATGAATCGGCGGCGGGCAGCCCGAGTCAGGTCAAAGAGTCGGCGGCGGCACTGACCCGTTTTGCCAAGACCGAAGGCGTGACTTTCATGATTGTCGGCCACATCAATAAAGACTCGAATGTGGCCGGTCCGATGCAGCTGATCCACATAGTCGATGGCTTGTTCGCACTCTCGTCGACCTCGGATGAAAAATTCCGGGTATTGCGCACCTCGAAGAACCGCTTCGGTGCCGATTCTGAATCCTGTTTCTTTGCCATGACAGAAACCGGCATGAAGCAGGTTAAGAACCCGTCTGCGATATTCCTCAGCCGCTCGAACAAAAATCATGCAGGTTCGGTGTGTACCACGCTCTGGGAAGGCACCCGTCCGCTGCTGGTGGAGATTCAGGCACTGTGCAATCAGTCAATGACGGAAGTACCGCGTCGCTTGAGTGTGGGGTATGATTCTAACCGGCTGGCAATGTCAATTGCAGTGCTGGCGCGCCATGGCGGCGTGATGCTGTCGGACATGGACATCTTTGTAAACTGTGTCGGCGGGATCCGGATCGAAGAGACCTCTGCGGACTTGTCTGTGTTGCTGGCGATATTCTCCAGTTTCAAAAACGCCCCGATCCCACAGGATGTACTGGTGTTTGGTGAAATCGGCCTGAACGGTGACATCCGTCCGTCAGCGAACGGGGTCGAACGGATTCGGGAAGCGGCAAAGCAAGGCTTTACCCGTGCGATTATCCCGAAAGCCAATGCAAGCCGCCCGCTTCCCGGCATTGAAATTATGCCGGTTGAAGACTTGCAAGAAGCACTGGCCGCGTTTGAGCGGGTCGCCGTTTAAACCACGAAGGCTTGTTATTCCCCTGTCTGGCCGGTGGTTGTGTAAGGCGAACACAACCACCGGCTTTCGTTGCCGTTAGTCACTGCTATTAACTCCTGTTCAGGGGAATTAAAGGTTTACCGTTTTAAAGCAAATTCACACTTCAGGTGTTAATTTCACACTGAAAAAAGTGAATTGCCCTTTATCTTTAGTCAATATTTTCAATAGCCTTCCAGTAAAATCTTCTTATTACATAGGAGGTAATACATGGCAATTGAATCATTTCTGAGCTGTTCTCAGCTCAGTGATGTATCCAGTTATTATGGTATTAAATTCATTTATTGAATTAAAACTAAAGGTAAAGCATGAATAGTACATTATTAAAGACGTACCTATTGCTTGCATTTTCTGTTTTTCTTGATATGTCAATTCAAATTGTCATGATCTGGAAAATACTTGAAATAACAAGCTCTACTGTTTATATGGGGATGATTGTCAGTATTGGCGCTGTTACGCCTTTTATTCTCAGTAAAATAATTAAAAAGAAAGACATTTTCTACAAGAAATCCACTATCACAACACTCAGGGCTATCTTTTTTGTTTGCATGTCTACCGTCTTGTATTTTAATTCCACTGGCTTGATATACATTATCTTTATGATTGCTGTTTTTTCATCATGTAATATGGTTTGCAGTATTAATACCTTTGAAGTGAAAAACTCCAGTTTTGTGAAAAACAAACTGATTGAAGCCTCAAAGGCGTCCAGGGTGCTGCAAACAACCATTCAGTTTGGTGCTTTCTTTGGCGCGCTGTTTGGGGGTTGGTATCTCAAAGCTATGGGGTTTGAAAACTTCATTTTTTATATAGCCGTGATGTCCATATTATTATCAGTGTCTTATTTGTTTATTTCTGATGTTGATAAAGAAGAGACAGAAACTGAAGCAAGCAATCAGCAAGCACTTTCCGGGAAAAGAGAACGCTTTATTATCCAGGTTGCCTTGTCGGTTTTAACCGGTTTGCACATCGGTGCGTTCAACACTTTCGTACCAGTGTACTATCAGCTATTCAGGGAGTGGGGGCCTGATATCCTGGGTTTTGCATCAGGTTTGGCTGGTATAGGCGCATTATGTGCAGCGCTTCTTCCTCAGAATAAACAGGTTTATTTACTCAGTGCGATGCTGTTACTGGTAGGGGATATCGGGCTTTTCTTGATGGATATGCCTTATTTATCAGTACTTTTCTGTTTCTGCATCGGCTATGCGGTTAACTCAGTGAGAATTACATCAAGAACGGAAATATTGAAGTCTGATGCTGTTCAGAGTGATGTCAATAGTGCTATCAGTCATTCTAATTATCTGTTCTATATTGTATCAGGAACCATTCCAATGCTGGTGACTATGGTGTTGACTTACTTTTCATTCTCAAGTCAAGCCTATGGTATATCACTGATACTGGTCGGTGTTTTCTCCGCTGTTGTCATCATGCTGTTAACCAGAAGCAAAAAAACAATCACATTGGAAGGTGCATATGAAAAGTAAAGTATTGATAGTAAACCCAGCTTCCAGCGGAAAAATGATCCGACCGAAACTGCAAGCAAACAATATTCAATGCGATGTGTATTTTGATTCAGAGCATGATCCGAAAGGCATGCTGGATACGATTAACATCGAAAACTATGATAATAATGTATCCCATCTTGAAATTGATGCATTGCAGAATGAAAAGTACGATGCGGTTATTGCTGGCTCTGAATTAGGTGTTGAACTGGCAGATAAGCTCGCCAGTGAATTAGGTTTACCGGGAAACTCACCTTTGACGACCGGTCTGCGCCGGAATAAAAATGAAATGCAAGATGCATTGAAAAAACATGGATTAGCCTATATTCAGACATTTCTGGTTGATATGGATGGAAAAGGTCTTAATGAGCTTCATGAAATTAAATGCAAAAAGTATATCATCAAGCCAGTTAACTCTGCAGGTTCTGAAAACGTCTACTTCTGCAATAGCAGAGATGACGTAATTAATAAGATATCTTCCCTGCCTTGGGGGAAAATAAACAGTACAGGAAAAATAAATGATCAGTTTCTTGTTCAGGAGTTTATTGAAGGCGAGGAGTATGTTTTAGATCTGATAGTCAATGGGGACCAAATCACTTTAGTGGCTATATGTAAATACGTAAAAGGTCAGTCTGGTAATAATCCATTTGTTTATAATCGACTGGAACTATTGGATCCTTATGACGCCGGGTTGGCAACAATTCGTGAATATGCTGTTGCGGCCACCAGAGCACTCGATATTAGGTATGGGCTTGTGCATATGGAACTGATGCTGAATCCGTCATCAGGCCCGGTCATGATTGAAGCCGCGACACGGATACACGGTGGTGTTGCCCCATCATTATTTGAAAGTTGTTATGCTCCCAGTTTGCTGGATACGATTGCTTCACTGGTGTCAGAACACAGAGTACCGGAACTAGATTCGAAGCTAGTTAAACAGGGGAGAGTGTATTTTCATGTCAATAAACACGCAGCGAAATTTTCAGGTGTCGATGCCATCAGTGACGGTAAGCTAAAACGTATTCCATCCTTGATTGATTATTTTGTCACAGTGAAAGAGGGGCAAGAATTACCGGCCACGGAAGATTTGTTCACTTGCCCGTGTCTTGTGTGGTTAGCCAATGATAATGCCTTTGATTTAGAGTCTGATATTCAGGACGTTGAGCATGTTCTTCATGGTGTATTTAATAAGGAGTTGATCAGTGCCTAAGCTAATTATTAAAGACACAGATGAAACGATAGAAGCAGAAACAGGAGCATCCGTTTCAATATTTTGTTACACCAGCAGATCCCAGTTATACCTTCATTGTTGAGTCAGATTCGCTGGTCAATGTGTTTGAAAGCCTGAACAATGAAATGTACTTTTACGCTAATTAAAGCTAATTAAAGCTAATTAAAGCTAATTAAAGCTAATTAAAGCTAATTAAAGCTAATTAAAGCTAATTAAAGTAGGGGGCTGTTAAGCCCCTTATTCATGTTTAATGTCTAGCACTGGAAGAATATGGATAGATTCAATACCACCCATATCTATGATGAATTTTTTAATTTCATACAATAACGGAAGCCGGGTGCTGTTGACCCTTATCAGGCAGTCGAACTCACCGTATATAGATTCGAATTGAAAATCATAACCGGCACTTTTGAGGTGTTTGAATATCTGTTTACAGTCTACGCTTCCGGATTTGATCAACAGGTAAGAATGGATATCATCAGAAGGGGATAAGCGCTGATCAAAGCAAGTACTGATTGTGAACCCTGTTATGACGTTCTCCTGTATGAGCGATTGTATTCTTTTATCAACGGCACTGCG
Source organism: Photobacterium halotolerans DSM 18316 (assembly GCF_000425165.1). GTDB lineage: Bacteria > Pseudomonadota > Gammaproteobacteria > Enterobacterales > Vibrionaceae > Photobacterium > Photobacterium halotolerans. The sequence goes on along the minus strand of NZ_KE384320.1, from coordinate 400,019 downwards.
TGAGAGATTGACTTGTTCTGCAATTTTTTGGATGCTCTCTCTTGAGTTATTTCTCAATAACTCAATGATTTTCATATCCACTTTATCTAAATTCATGATAGTTACTAACTAGCCTAGCCTGGTGAATTTTTGATTCAAAAGAAACAGAAAGTGTTTTTAGTTATATTCTGCTTTGATACCGGTTTTTTCTCTGCTTTGTTTGACAAGCAACCGCATACTTACCATACACCTCAGGTATCTTGTCAATATGAACATTAATGATTATGTGAATAACGTGATAGGAAATGAGCTCAGCGGAGAAACGACTGAAACGGCAGGGCGCTGTCGTGAGAGTGGTTAGGGTCACCTGAAGCCGTAACACATGCGAAACTGGCCCTGAAAAGTAACATTGTGTCCTGTCTGCATCAAGGCTCTTTGCTGGCGCGCTCGCCGGGCAGCATAGGTGAAACGCTGTGGGTTTCAGTCAGCAAGATCGGCAAGGAGTTCCAGTTCACGATAAAGCAGCTCATCGTACCCCACATTAAGTTCAATCAGGCGGCGCAGGTGAGAAATGCTGTCGATATCAATATTCACTATTTTCATCCGTAAACAGTCGCTGTCATGGGCGATCAGTTCAGTGACCATTGTCATGTGAATATCTGTGTCATGCAAGGTGACATCGACTTCAAACGGGGTATTGTCATCCGGCTGCCAGTGTTCAGGCCGGCCGAGCAGAATACCATGCAGCGAGATATCCCGAACATCGGCAGGCCAGTGTGACCGGGCCTGACGTATCATCGCCGGGGCTTGATAAACAATACGGATAAACTGGCGTCTTTCGTTCATAGTCTGTGATTACCTGTATGAGCCTATATTGTCGAGTTTAGGGTCTGCTGGCTTTTTTTGGTTCTGTTTTTTCTATGTTGACGCGATATCTGTTTGCAGCGCTGCAGCTCAGCTCAGGAATCGAGTGGCGATTCATCCTGTGCTGAAACAACCCTGAACCTGATTAAACAGGCGACTTTGATGATTTGCTTATTAAGTAATCACGCAATAAAAAGGCTGCCAAAATAGCAGCCTGAGTTCAGTGATTGCACATCTGTCCGGAGACGGTTATTTGGCAATACGCTTGTACTTAATACGGTGCGGCTCTGCAGCCTGCGCGCCCAGTGTTTTCTTCAGCCAGTCGGTATACTCGCTATAGTTACCTTCGAAGAAATTTACCTGGCCTTCATCACGGTAGTCCAGAATATGGGTCGCGATACGGTCCAGGAACCAGCGGTCGTGCGAGATCACCATGGCGCAGCCAGGGAATTCCAGCAGGGCTTCTTCTAGTGCACGCAGTGTTTCTACGTCCAGGTCGTTGGTGGGTTCATCGAGCAGCAATACGTTGCCGCCGGCTTTCAGCAGTTTCGCCAGGTGGACACGGTTACGTTCACCACCAGACAGCTCGCCAATGCGTTTTTGCTGGTCGCTGCCCCTGAAGTTAAAGCGGGACACGTAAGCACGTGACTGAATCTCAAAGTTGTTGATGCGAATCACATCGTTGCCTTCAGAGATTTCCTGATACACAGTATTGTTATCATCCATGCTGTCGCGGAACTGCTCAACAGAGGCCAGTTTGACGGTGTCGCCCAGCTCGATAGTCCCTGCGTCGGGCTGCTCAGAGCCGCTCAGCATCTTGAACAGGGTCGATTTACCGGCACCGTTCGCACCTATGATGCCCACGATGGCACCTTTTGGCATGCTGAAAGACAGGTTGTCGATCAGCACACGGTCACCATAGGATTTGGTCAGGCCGTTAACTTCGATCACCTTGTCGCCCAAGCGCTCACCCGGCGGGATGAAGAGTTCGTTGGTTTCGTTACGCTTCTGATGATCTGAGGTATTGAGCTCTTCAAAACGGGCCATACGAGCTTTGGATTTGGCCTGACGACCTTTAGGGTTCTGGCGTACCCACTCAAGCTCTTTCTCAATGGTTTTCTGGCGCGCTTTCTCCTGAGAGGCTTCCTGCTTCAGACGGGCGTCTTTCTGCTCCAGCCAGGAGGTATAGTTGCCCTGCCACGGAATGCCTTCACCACGGTCCAGTTCCAGAATCCAGCCGGCGGCGTTATCCAGGAAGTAACGGTCGTGCGTGATCGCCACCACGGTACCGGTGTAATCCACCAAGAAACGCTCCAGCCAGCCCACCGATTCGGCATCCAGGTGGTTGGTGGGTTCGTCGAGCAACAGCATGTCCGGCTGTTCCAGCAGCAGGCGGCAGATCGCCACACGGCGGCGTTCACCACCCGACAGCAGTTTGATCTGCGCGTCCCACTCCGGCAAGCGCAGCGCATCGGCAGCACGCTCCAGCGTGTTGTCCAGATTATGGCCGTCTTTGGCCTGAATCAGCGCTTCCAGCTCACCCTGCTCTTTAGCAAGGGCATCGAAATCCGCATCCGGTTCGGCGTAAGCGGCATACACAGCATCCAGGCGGGTCAGGGCGTTTTTCACATCGGAAACGGCCTCTTCGACCACTTCACGCACTGTCTTGCTTTCGTCCAGTACCGGCTCCTGCGGCAGATAGCCGACATTCAGGCCGGGTTGCGGGCGGGCTTCCCCTTCGATATCGGTATCGATACCTGCCATGATACGCAGCAGAGTGGATTTACCGGAACCGTTCAGGCCCAGTACACCGATTTTGGCGCCAGGGAAGAAACTTAATGAAATATCTTTCATAATCTGTCGCTTAGGTGGCACAACTTTGCTCACTCGCGACATGGTATAGACGTATTCAGCCATTTCCGTAGGTCATCTCTAATGATTGGAGAAAGGGGTATTTTAACCATTCTGGCCCTAAGTTTAACAGCAATGTCTCACAATGACGGTTAAGATGAATACATGCCCGTGTAAGCAGGTTTTCGTTATTGACCTGAGCCTGACTCTGGGCTGACGTTGATGCGGGGATGGGACGCTAGGATACAGTGTTAATTAAACGTGCTGATTTTTAATCTGAGTGAAGCTGGAGCTGGAAAGAGTATATATGCAGTCTGAAGCCGTTATGCACCGTTGTAGCCGTTGGATGCTGGGCCTGGGGGTATGGGTGCTGTTGGGAGGAAGCGTGGCACAGGCCGCCTCGCTTGAAGAGCAGAGAGAATGGTATGAAGCCGCGAAGGATGCGCTGGAACGCAAGGACCAGTCGGCTTATCAGCGTTATCGCACCAGGCTCAATGACTATCCGCTGACCCCTTATCTCGACTATCGCCAGTTTCAGGACAATCTGGATAAGCGCTCCCCGGCCGAAGTGAGTGCATTCATCAAAAAATTTCAGGATCTGCCTTTCACCATCAAGCTGAGTTATGCCTACCAGGATGTGCTGGCAGAGGCTAACCGCTGGCAGGATCTGGTGACCTTTCAGACTGAGCCGCCATACAGGGAAAGTTATCAGTGCCAGTATTATCTGGCGCTCAGTAAAGTGGGCCGCAAGGATGAAGCCTGGCAGGGCGCGCAGTCACTCTGGCTGACCGGCCAGTCTCTCGACGATGATTGCGATCCCATGCTGGATGCCTGGCAAAAAGCCGGAAAACGTACCAATCAGCTGATTCTCGATCGTATGCTGCTGGTGTTTGAAGCCGGTAATCAGGGGCTGCTCAAATATCTCGACAAGCAACTGTCAGGCAGCGCCAGAAAAGTGGGAGACACTCTCCTTTCATTGTTTAGCAAGCCGCAGGGTGTCGCGGACTTCGCCAAAAAAAGCAAAGTGACCGACTATAACCGGCAATTGACCCTCGCGGCCTATAAGCGCCTGGCGCGCACGGATACCAAAGAAGCCCTGAGCCAGTTAGAGCGGGTGGCGGACGGGCAGAAGCTCAATACGGCACAGAAGCAGTCACTGGCGGATTATACGGCGTCACGGCTGATGGATGCCGAAGAGGCCGATCTTGTCCGCTGGCGTGATGCCATGCTGCGTAAAAGCAGTGATGATGATTTGATTGGACGGCGCATCCGTCTTGCCCTTCGTGAAGGCAACTGGACCGAAGCGCAGGCATGGATCCCGCAGTTATCGGCCGAAGAGCAGAACTCGCTGCGGTGGAAATTCTGGCAGGCGCATCTGCTGGCCAAGACTGATCCTGTGGTGGCCAAACCGAAATATCAGGCATTGCTGGGCGAGCGGAATTTTTACAGTGTTGCCGCCGCCACTGTGCTGGGCGAAGAGATCGATTTTCCGGTGCAGTCTTTGAGTGAGGAAGAGCAGGATGTGACCCCTTATCTGCCGGCGTTAAAGCGGATTGAAGAAATGATTGCCCTGGATAAGGTGTTTGATGCCAACCTGGAATGGTGGTATCTGATGAAAGATCTCGATCCGAAAGCAATCTGGCCGCTGGCGGGCTACGCAGGTAAGCAAAACTGGCACCATCTGACGGTGCAGGCCACCATATATGGCCGGATGTGGGAGCACCTGTCGTTACGTTTCCCGCTGGCCTTTGCCGAGACATTCAAGTCATTCGGCCAGCAGCGTGAGCTTTCAGTGACCACTATGATGGCACTGGCGCGTCAGGAAAGCGCGCTGAATCCGCAGGCAATGTCGCCGGTAGGCGCCCGCGGACTAATGCAACTGATGCCCGCTACAGCCAGAGAAACCGCGGGTAAGCTGAATTATAAATATGCAGGCAGCAGCAGTTTGTTTGAGCCAGAGGTGAATATCCGGCTGGGCAGCGGTTACCTGAAAATGATGCTGGAGCGTTACGACAACAACCGGATCTTTGCTTTCTCGGCGTACAACGCCGGCCCGGGCAGAGTCACCGGCTGGCGGAAAATCAGTGATGGCAAACTGGATGCTTTTGCCTTTATGGAAACCATTCCTTTCGGTGAAACGCGCGGTTATGTTCAGAATGTGCTGATGTTTGAGGTCTACTACGACAAGCTGACCAATCAGCCGGTCCAGTTGCTGACCACAGAGGAACTGAACGCTAAGTATTGAGACAAACTGCTGCTGCAGGTTTGGTGGAAGGCTGTGGTTCAGGGTAGAATCCAAACAGAATGAATACGCCTGTGTGGGTTACTAATGGCCAGTGCAGGCAATTTTTGAGGAAAACATGTCAACCAAAGCCGATACGCCGGACTTTTCTGACTGGCAGCAAATAGTCTCTCTGTTTCGTCAGGCCTCTGCTGAAGGCAAAGATGAGTTACTCCTTCGCCTGCTGTTAACACCGGATGAGCGTGAATCGCTGATCGCCCGGGTGAATATCTTCCATGAATTGCTGAATGGTGAGCGTAGCCAGCGTAAAATCAGCGAGTTGCTGGGGGTTGGCGTGGCGACCATCACACGTGGCTCCAACGAACTGAAACACCATGATGCGGAGATCCGCGACTGGTTATCTGATTTGCTGCTCAGGCAGCAGCCCAAAGGCTGAAGTGCCTTGTTACCCCCTCCTGACCTCCCCCTTGAAAAGGGGGAGGGATCGGACAGAGCTCACTGAAACCACGGATATTCCCTCCCCTTGGCAAGGGGAGGGTTAGGGTGGGGTTCGTGACTTGAGCACAGATGCTGAGTCAGTGCCCAGTAACCCCCAGTTAGCCTCCCGCTTGAAAAGCCGAGGGATCGTATAGTCCCGGGTTCATGAAAGGGATCAGGGCCAGTATCAGAGCTTGCTGATACACACTGCTGCGGCTGAGCTTGTGCTCAGTGAGCATAGCGATGGCGCCCCCTTGTTGTTTCACATTCTGCTGCTGAAACATATCATCCATCACATCCCCCAGCTCTTCTCCGTCATGCAGCCGGGCCAGCGCTTTGGGCGGCAGAGGCAGCGAGGCTGAACGGGATTCCCCCCGCTGATTACCGTTATCTATCACCATCCAGGCAAACGTCGCACAGCCATCAAGCCCGGCTTCCAGACTGACGTAATAGTCCGCGCCAGGCTGCAGTTCCCGGGCATGAACTACCCGGTTACGGGCACCGGTCAGGGTTTCTTCGGCACACATAGGCTGTGCTCTTACGCCGCTTTCCACTGCGACACCGCTAATCTGCAGGGCTTGCGCCGGGAAGGCCTGGTGGAAGGCGTTTTCTACCGCCCGGATTTTGGCCGGGTTTGTCGAGGCGACAATAATGCGAATCTGGCTATCTGGTGCTGGATTGGTGGTGTGCATGATGGGCTCCTTCAGTTCACGTCGTTATTGTACGCATTGGAAGGGCGCTGTCACCCCTGACCGGCATCTGCAACAGCATGAGCAAATCAGGGGGGGGGAGGCGGCAGGATAGCCAGCGGGGCAATCAGAGGCGGTCGAATGACCAGTCGGACTGAATAATGTAACCGTGGATCTTGAACTCGTCGTGGTTGACAAACAGGTTCGGAAAATCCGGCTGGGAAGTGGAAAACACCACGCCATCTGCCAGTTGTGTCATGTGGTAGAAATCGGGCTCGCTGCCACGCACCGACGCAAAAACCGGCTGTTTAGGACGATAAGGGGCTTTTCGTGTGGCCAGCGCATAGCTGCCCAGCGGCGCACACTGAGCGATGTTTTCGTTATCTACCAGCAGACCAAGGCAGTCGTCGCGATCTAAATGATGCGGGATCGCCCGCTTACTCAGCACGTCGACTTTGCCGCCATCGCGGTAGGACAGGTAGTCTTTGCGATGAATAATCGGAATGTAGGTCGATGTCGTGTTGTGCCCCGTTTCGTGACTGATGGCCGTTGTTGCCTGAGTGCCTGAATCAATCTGTCCGGTCAGCAAATAGCTGATGGAGGTGTTCAGGGTTTCAGCAATTCTTTCCAGCTCACGTACTTCAATGCCGTACTTGCCTGACAGCTTACGGCTCATGGTGCCTTGTTGTAAGCCCAGAGTTTCACCCAGTTGTTTCTGGCTAATCCCCTGAATCTTGGCCAGGCGCTTAATCCGCTCTAAATATTCCATAAGAATGGCTTCCCGCTCGCAGTAAAAAAAGAATGCGAAAGGCATTCGCAAAAGTCATAAATTATTTTACTGATATCCTTGTCTAAAGGTTTTACTCAAGCTGAAAAGTGCGATGGATTTCGTTAAAGGAATATACATTTGCACTCGGTTGGGTAAAAAAAGGGACAATTTTTTTTCAGTAAAATAAGCCAGTAAGAAAAAACAACGCCAGCTGCTGACAAAAATAACATATCAGTTCCGACCAAGAAATAAGGAAACTGCATGGTAAAGGCGGTTTTATGCCTATTTTATGATATGCAACCCAAGGTTTAGCAGGATTTCTTAAAAATCTGCTGAATGGCAGGAAGGCCTGCAGATTCAGCCTGCAAATGAAATCGATTTCATCTTAAATGTGAATGCATGACAATTATTAATAGATGAAGCGCATATTATGCCAAATTGGAATATTCGATGGATTCCGTCCGCCATCCCGGCAAGGAATCAGTAAAGAGCAAGGGCTGCCGGAATGGACTTTTCCTTAACCGCTGAACGCCTTCTTTTAAATCTGTGTGTGGCGTTTCACCAGCATCGGGCAGGAAAAGGCGGACAAAATGCACCATTGTGGATCGAACGGCACGCTATTGGTGCGCAAGGCTCGGGTGTTACGGACGTACAGCCGAGTACACTATTTTTTGTTATTGATTTTCAATCACTTAGTTTTACGGGCGAATTTAGCAGTTAATAAATCAAATTGGAACAGTTATTGCTTGCCCCTTAATCATGATTGATTCGCCCTAATTTGGGGCTTGTGGTTAATTTTTGCACATATTTTGTGCGCGACTTAGGGAAGAGTTCAATGACTGAATCTATGACACAGGTAACGGGGGCCGTGTAGGCCCTCACGCAAAGTGCGGACACCTTGTTCCTGCTGCTGGGCGCCATCATGGTGTTTCTGATGCATGCCGGTTTTGCATTTCTGGAAGTGGGCACGGTACGGCAGAAAAATCAGGTCAATGCGCTGGTGAAGATACTGGCTGATTTTGGTGTCTCAACCATCGCTTATTTCTTTATCGGCTACTGGCTGGCCTATGGCGTCACCTTTTTTGCTGATGCTGAAACCTTATCGGCCGGTAATGGCTTCGCCTTAGTCAAGTTCTTCTTCCTGCTGACCTTTGCGGCAGCGATCCCGGCGATAGTTTCCGGCGGTATTGCGGAGCGGGCCCGCTTCAACCCTGTGTTGATTTCGACCTTCTTTATTGTGGGCCTGGTGTACCCCTTGTTTGAAGGCATGATCTGGAACGGCAACTTTGGCCTCCAGGCGTGGTTTGAAGGCCGGTTTGGCGCCGCTTTCCATGATTTTGCCGGCTCTGTTGTGGTTCACGCGGTCGGTGGCTGGATTGCGCTGGTGGCTGTAATGCTGCTGGGAATGCGAAAAGGACGTGTCCGGGCAGGCAAACACACTAACTTTGCGCCTTCTAACATTCCGTTTCTGGCGCTGGGGGCATGGATCTTAAGTGTCGGCTGGTTTGGCTTTAACGTGATGTCGGCACAGTCGATCAGCGGTGTCAGCGGACTGGTTGCCGTCAACTCTCTGATGGCGATGGCTGGCGGGATTCTGGCCGCCGTGGTGCTGGGGAAAAATGACCCGGGTTTTATTCATAACGGCCCGCTGGCTGGTCTGGTGGCTGTGTGCGCCGGTTCGGATCTGATGCATCCGTTGGGGGCGCTGATCACCGGCATCGTGGCGGCTGCGATCTTTGTCTGGCTGTTCACTTACCTGCAAAATCACACCAAGATTGATGATGTACTCGGCGTCTGGCCGCTGCATGGCGTGTGCGGAGCCTGGGGCGGTATTGCGGCCGGTATCTTTGGCCTGCAGTCGTTAGGCGGATTAGGCGGAGTAAGCTTTATCGTTCAGTTGCTGGGTACTGTGATAGGAATAGCGATTGCACTGGCAGGCTCGTTTATCGTTTACGGCTTGGTGGATAAGCTGTCAGGCCTGCGCCTGAGCGAAGAAGACGAGTTCAACGGTGCCGATCTGGCAATCCACAAGATCAGTGCCACCAATCTGGAATAAAACGGGCTGATCCCATGCAGTTGCGAATGCCGCCTGGTGCGGCATTTTTTGTGCTTATTTTAAATGCAACGGCTACGGCGGCCTGAATGGTTGTGCCCGGCAACGTTATGCATTTGCTTAACAAAGGATTGTATGACGATAGCGCAATCATAATAATGACAGCCATTGTTCTCTGCTATGGCTTTGCTTTTTATGATGACTCCGTCCGCTTTCTTTCAGCCGCTGCGCTCAGTCACTTTACCCGGATGCGGCACTGAAGTGTTACTGGCCGGGTTTGATCTGCACCATTACTCACCGTCCCTGTTCAACCAGCTTGGCGTCAAGATGCCTGACGCAATAAGCCGGGCGGTGCCCAAGCGGCAGGCGGAATTTCTGGCCGGCCGTTATCTGGCGCTGCAACTGCTGACAGAGCGGGGGATCGCACCGGTCGAGATAGCGGTTGGCGACAACCGTGCACCTGTCTGGCCGCAGGGGCTGACAGGCAGTATCAGCCACCATGATCAGCTGGCAGCCTGCGTGATTTGTCCCCGACACCATGAGCAGGCCGGTGTCGGTTTAGATATTGAGTTACCCGTTAACGCGGATATTGTGCCGGGCATGCAAGGGATGGTCGTCAATGAGCAGGAGCTGGCCAGGCTGGATACCGATGAACACAATGCAATCTGGCTGATGACCCTGATGTTCTCCGCCAAAGAAAGCATTTTTAAAGCCTTATACCCGCAAGTTCAGCGCTATTTCGATTTTCTGGATGTCTCGTTTCTGGGGATGGACGATCAGTGGCTGTACTTTGAGTTGAACACAGAGCTGGCCGGGTCTTTGCCTTCCGGCCGACAGGGAAAGGTGTATTACACCAGAATGGGAGAGTCTGTGCTCACGTTTACCCGTTCTGAGTATTTTACTGATAATAATTATCATTATTGAGTTTGCGCCGGTCGGCAGTTACAATCGCTTTTTTTGTGAATGGATCGTGTCGTCATGGACAGCAACACGCTGAATGCAAAGTCAGTGTTAAGGCTTGCGCTGCTTATTAATATGCTCTCGGTCGGTACCCTGATGATGGTGATGCCGCTGAGGCCCGATTTAGTCCGGGATATTGGTTTGCAAGGTGAGCACATCGGATACATCAGCGGGGGAGCGACGTTCGGCTCCGCAATCATTGGTTTTTTCCTTGCCCCGGTATTGGATCGCTATGACAGACGGGCGGCACTGACACTGTTTCTTCTGCTGCGCTCTGTACTGATTGCGCTGTGCGGGCTGGCAACCACGCCGGAACAACTGCTGCTGATGTTTATTGCCGCAGGCTGTTTCTCCGGCCCGCTCAGTGGATTGATCATGGCATCCGTTCTTGATGTGACCAAAGTGGCGGAGCGGGGCAGGGCGATGGCTTTTGTTGCCAGCGGGTTTTCGCTGGCGGCGATCATTATTGTCCCGGCTTCTTTGCTGCTGGCGCAGTGGCTGAACTGGCAGATGACTTTCTTTTTCTTTGGTGGCATGGGCCTGATACTGGCCGTCGCGGTACGGATTTGTATACCGTCGCTGCTGCCGCAGCAACACATGCCCGGAAGCCCGGTAGCACTATCGGCCGGGTTGTCCGGGATGATCGGGTCAATGCCGTTTCTGCTGGCGATGGCGATGATGGGGAGCAGCCTGTTCGGGCATTTCCTGCTGGTGCCGAACCTGTCGGCTTATTTCCAGTTCAACCTCGGTTTCCCGCGTGACGAAATCAGCTACCTGTACCTGCTGGGCGGGATCATGAGCATACTGGCGATGCGATACAGTGGCAGGATGATGGATAAGGGCTCAGGTCAAACGGCCTTGTTGGGTCTCAGTGCGATTGTGGCGGCTGTGGTGTACTACGGCTTTGTCAGCGACAGTTCGGACAAATGGGTCTATCTGATTTTTATGATTCTGATGGCCTCCAGTTCGGCGCGCAGTGCGGTGCTGGCGGCATTCACCTCCAGAGTACCCCCTCCGCAGTACCGGGCGGCCTTCATGACCTATCAGTCGACTGTGTCTAACCTGGCAGCCGGTGTGGCCAGTATCGTGGGCTCGATATATCTGGTTTCAGGGCCGGAACATCAGTTATTGGGACTGGATACGCTGGCTACCGTCACTATAGTCAGTACTTTCGCCGTACCTCTGCTGGCCTGCTGGTTTATCCCCTTGCTTAAACAGGTTCAGGTTTCACAACAGACTCCGGGTTAATCCCGGAGTTTTTTTATCCCTTTCATCACTGTAATACCACCTGGATTGCACCCGCAGCCAGCCTTTCTATGAGCAATTAGCTTCAGTCTTCAGGTTGCATCGATTCATGAATGCAAAAAAATGCGCAATTCGATTGAACTTTTGTTGACGTTGATAATAACAATAATTATCATTTGCGCCATTGTTATTAATGGAGTGTTGAAATGTTTCAGCAACAAGGAGATAGTGTGATTAAGTTAACTCGTTTGAACCGGGCTTTGTGTGTCGTAGGTATGGTCTCGTCATTCACGGCGATGGCAGAAGTGGCCAACAAAGAAGTGATGGTAGTGACAGCGAGTCAGACTGAACACCCTGAATTAACGGCTCCTGCTTCTGTGTCTTCTATCACGCGTGAAGAACTGGATAATCTGGTAGTGAATGATGTCGCCGAAGCGATTAAAAAGCTGCCGGGTATCAACATCAATCCAGGTACCTCATACGGCCGGAATGAAATCAAAATCCGCGGTCTGGGTGCAGACTACACCTTGCTGCTGATCAATGGTCGTCGCATTAACTCTCGTGACGGTCTGCTCAGCGCCTACGGCAACGACTTTGATCTGTCCAGTATTCCGATGTCAGCGGTTGAGCGTATCGAAGTGATCCGCGGCCCGATGTCATCCCTGTACGGTGCGGATGCACTGGGCGGCGTGGTGAACGTTATCCTGCGCAAACCCACGGAAGAAACGCAGGGCTCTGTCGGTTACCAGTTTGACGGCATCACCGAAGGCTCCGGCGGCGACACCAATAAGCTCAATGCGTATGTCAGTGGCGCCCTGATCCCTGACACCCTGCTGGGTAACCTGATCGTTGAAAAAAGCGATCGTGATGCCTGGCGCACGGATAAGTCTGTTAACCCGGATACCGATGTGCTGGAAGAGCGCGACGAGCTGAACCTGTACTCGAACCTGAAGTGGCTGGTGAACGAACAGCAGGATATCGATCTGGACCTGATCTACAGCAAAGATGACCGTGATGCCGACTGGAACAACTGGGGAACTGCGGCTAACAACGTGCAGGAGATGGAGCGTTATAACATCGCGCTGACCCACTACGGTTACTGGGCCAACTTTGATTCCCGCCTGCGCTACAACCTGGACATGTCTGAGCTGAGGGATGACTCCGAGCTCAACGGCGCGGTCGGTAATATCGATCAAACCAATAATACCGTTGATGGACAACTGTCCGGCTACCTGGGTGATCACTTGCTGACCGGTGGCGCGGAATACCGTGATACCAAGCTGAAGAATAACCTGACACTGAACACAGATTCTGTGAACTACAGTCAGGCAGCGGTTTACCTGCAGGATGAGTTCTCGCTGGGCAATCTGGCCCTGACCCTGAGCGGCCGTTATGACGATCACGAAGTGTACGGCGGTGAGTTCAGCCCGCGTGCCTATGCGGTTTATAAAATCAGCGACAGCTGGGTCGTAAAAGGTGGCGTCGGTAAAGCCTTCAAAGCGCCGAGCCTGAACCAGTACAGTGATTCTTACTCAGTACTGGCCTGCCGTGGTAAATGTAGCGTCGTCGGTAACCCGGATCTGAAAGCAGAAACCTCACTGAGCTATGAGCTGGGTACCAGCTATGAAGCGGATCGCTGGGGCGCTGGTCTGACATTGTTTCAGAACGACATTGACGACATGATTCAGGCCGAAAACTGGGACCGCGTCAGCACTGAGCTGAGCTATTTCAATGTGGCAGAAGCCGAAGTGAAAGGCGTGGAAACCATGGCCTGGGTGGATATCACAGACACTGTGAGCCTGTCGGCGAACTACATGTACACCAGTGCCGAAGATAAAGACACCAAAAAGGATCTGATCCTGTCGCCAAACCATACTGCCAATGTCCAGCTCGACTGGCAGGCGATGGACAACCTGTACGCGTACACTTCGTATCAGTACACAGGTTCTCAGTATGTCCGTTCAGGTCAGAAACTGTCGGCATACGGCACTATGGATCTGGGCGCCCGCTACGAAGCCATTGAGAATCTGAATCTCAAACTGGGTGTCACTAACCTGACCAACGAAGAGCGCGACGAAGCCGCGACAAAACTTGATTACATCCTGAAAGCCCGCAGCGTCTATGCCGGCGTGTCATACGACTTCTGATAACAACATCAGTCAGGACCACCTGACAGCAAAAGAGCCAATGTTCATTGGCTCTTTTTTCCCTGCAAAAGCAATGTGATGTCACTTTCTAACAATTAAAGCCCTAACGAATTAACACTCAATCAGCCAGTTTACGATGCGTCATAAGCTGCACATATTCTTGCGTAAAAAGGGAGTTGTGACATGCAACATACTCAAAGTGAGAATCCAATACTGAATCCGGTATTCTCACCGAATCATGATCTTTTCTTCTCGTCGGTGTACCGGACCGTCAGAGGTAAAGGGATTAGCCAAATTATCACCACACCAGCCATTCACGGTGAAGACAGCCAGAGTGAATTTCAGCAGGTCGTACAACAGAAATTCGCCGCAGAAAAAGCCAAAGGCGTTGACAACCCCATTCTGATCGGCTCGATCCCGTTTGATGTTTCCGAACCCTCCTGCCTGTATATTCCCGAATCTGTCGAAGTGACCGAGCACAAACCGGACACCTTTGGCGAGTTCAGCGGGATGTCAGCCAGCAAGCCTTTGCAGGTGTTAGCCAAGCGCAGTGAACCGGAAGAGTCTGTGTTCAAGCATGCCGTCGCGCAGGCGGTGGAAAAATTTCAGCGCACCCAACTGGAAAAAGCCGTGTTGTCACGGGTGCTCAACATTGAGCTGAGCGATGACATATCAGCCGGTGATATTCTGGCCCGGCTGATCAAGCAAAACCCGACCGGCTTTCATTTCGCCATTCCGCAACAGGATCAGTCGGTGTTACTGGGCGCCAGCCCTGAGCTGCTGATCCGTCAGGAAGGGCGGCATATTCTGTCCAATCCGCTGGCGGGCTCGGCGAAGCGTCAGGCCAGTGCGGACGCCGATCGGCAGGTCAGCGAAGCGCTGCTGCAATCGGTCAAAGACAGGTATGAACACCGTCTGGTGATCGATGAGATTGCCCAGCAACTCAGGCCTTACTGCCGCGAGCTGGATGTACCTGCCGGTCCGTCTTTGATCAACACCCCGACCATGTGGCATCTGTCGACCCGGATCGAAGGCCAGCTCAACACGCCGGAAAATCAAACGGCGCAGTCAGAAACGTCAGCTTATAACGTGCTGCAGCTGGCGTGCCTGCTGCACCCAACCCCTGCGGTCTGCGGCTTTCCGTTCAACCTGTCACGTGATGCAATCAAAGAGCTGGAAGGCTACGAGCGCGGCATGTTTACCGGCATGGTGGGCTGGTGCGATTCTCAGGGCAATGGCGAATGGGCGGTCACTATCCGCTGCGGTAAAGTGCGCGAGAAATCCGTTCGCTTGTTTGCCGGGGCCGGTATTGTCGATGCCTCCTGCCCACAGGCCGAATGGGCGGAAACCGAAGCCAAGCTGGGCACTATGCTCAACGCCTTCGGGCTGGGCGAGCAGGGGGTAGCATGAGTATTGCCTTTACGCCCTGGCCGTCGGCGTTTGCCGACCAGTACCGCCGGAAAGGCTATTGGACCGATGTGCCGATGACCGACATCCTGACGCGCCACCTGGAAGAACGAGGCGATCACCGGGCGCTGATGTGCGGTGAACGCAGCTGGACCTATCGCCAGCTTGAGCAGGATGCCGAGCGGCTGGCGGCATCCCTGCTGCGACTGGGGGTGAAACCCGGTGAGACCGCACTGGTGCATCTGCCCAATGTGGCAGAGTTCTACATTGTTTTCTTTGCTCTGATGAAACTGGGCGTGGTGCCGGTGAATGCCTTGTTCAGCCATAACTGGCATGAACTGACCGCCTATGCCGAGCAGATCCGGCCGACACTGGCGATCGTCTCGGCCCGCCACAGTTTATTTGCGGACGGTGAGTTTGCGCAGGCGCTGAGCCGGCAGGTGCCTTCACTCAGGCACTGGCTGGTCGACGGCGATGCCGGTTTCGGCGACTCGTTAGCCGCGGCTATAGCAGCAGGCACACCGGCGCAGAGCCGCGCTCTTAATGCTCAGGCCGCCGAGGATCTGAGCTGGCCGGATCTGTCGGCCTCTGAGGTGGCTTTTTTTCAGCTGTCCGGCGGCAGTACCGGCACCCCGAAACTGATCCCCCGTACCCATAATGACTATTACTACAGTGTGCGCGCCAGTGCAGAGATCTGCCAGCTGGATAGCGACACCGTCTTCCTGTGCGCGTTACCGGCGCCGCATAACTTTACTCTGAGCTCACCGGGCGCGCTGGGTGTGTTTTACGCCGGTGGTGCTGTGGTGCTGGCGGCAGAGCCCAGCCCGATGACCTGTTTCCCGCTGATCCAGCGCCATCAGGTCACCATGACCTCTCTGGTACCACCGGCTGTCACGCTGTGGCTGCAGGCGGCCGCGGATGATCGCTCGGTGCTGGACAGCCTGCAGTGGCTGCAGGTCGGCGGCGCCCGGCTCGGGGAAAGCCTTGCCCGCCGTATTGGGCCCGAACTGGGCTGCGGCTTGCAGCAGGTGTTCGGCATGGCCGAAGGCCTGGTCAACTACACCCGCTTTGACGACAGCGAGTGGCATGTGCTGAACACCCAGGGACGCCCGATCAGCGACGATGACGAAGTGCGGATCGTGGATGAAGACGGCCAGGATGTCCCGCGCGGCACCCCCGGCGCCCTGCTGACCCGCGGTCCTTATACTTTCCGTGGCTATTACAACAGCCCGGAACACAATCGCGTCGCGTTTGATCAGGACGGTTTCTACCGCTCCGGCGATGTGGTGGTGATGACCGAAGACGGCTACCTGATGGTGGTCGGCCGCGACAAAGATCAGATCAACCGCGGCGGCGAAAAAGTGGCGGCGGAAGAGATTGAAAACCAGCTGCTGGCCCTGCCGGAAATCACGCAGGCGGCGCTGGTTGCCATGCCCGACGACGTGATGGGCGAAAAAAGCTGCGCCTTCATTGTCACCACGAATCCCAAGCTGAAAACCCTCAGTATCCGAAAGCACCTGCGGACGTGCGGCATCGCCGACTACAAGTTGCCGGACCGGATCGAGAAAGTTGACGCCTTACCCATGACGCATGTCGGCAAAATTGACAAAAAAGCCCTGCGTCAGCTTATTGCCAACCAGATTCAAGCCCAGTCACAGCCTCAGCCAGAAAAGGACGTTTTATCATGACTATTCCAGCATTACCGACTTATACCATGCCTGCTGCCGAGGCCTTTCCTGCCAACAAAGTGTCGTGGGCCTTTGAGCCGCAAAAAGCGGCGTTTCTGATCCACGACATGCAGGAATATTTTGTCAGTTTCTATGAGCGTGACAGCGCCCTGATGCAGACCCTGCTCAGCAATCTGGTGGCCCTGAAAGCCTTCTGTAAAGCCAGCGGTATTCCGGTGATCTACACCGCCCAGCCTAAAGAGCAGAACATGGCAGACCGTGCCTTGCTGAACGACATGTGGGGACCGGGCCTGAACAAATCCCCTGAGCTGCAACAAGTGGTTGCGGCGCTGGCACCGGAGGAGGGCGATACCGTGCTCGACAAATGGCGTTATTCGGCGTTTCAGCGCTCGCCGCTGGAACACATGCTCAAAGAGCTGGGCCGTGATCAGCTGTTGATCGGCGGCATTTACGGCCACATTGGCTGCCTGATGACGGCAGTGGACGCCTTTATGCGCGACATCAAGCCTTTCATGATCGGTGATGCGATTGCCGATTTCTCGCTCGAAGAGCATGAAATGGCGCTCAGGTATGTCGCCGGTCGTGCCGGGATGGTGGTATCGACCGCTGCGCTGATCGGCACTGCTCAGCAGGCTGGCTCACAGCACAGCGAGTTGCCGGAAGTGCTGACCCGCAGCGGCCTGCTGGCGCGCATTGCCAGACTGGTCGAAGAAGAGGAAGACGAGTTTGATCCGGAGGAGAACCTGATCGACTACGGCCTGGATTCGGTGCAGATCATGTCATTGATCACCGAATGGCGTAAGCACGGGGTGGTGATGAATTTTGTTCAGCTGGCAGAAACCCCTACTTTCAACCACTGGTGGGGCTTACTGGAACAAGCGCTGGACAATGTGAACAAGGAGGTGCAGGGATGACAGCACTCAATACTGCTCAGCACGGGCTGTGGCTGGGGCACACCCTCAACGAAGACAAGGCACTGTTTAATACCGCCGAATGTATTGTGTTTGACGGCAAAGTGGATGCCGGCAAACTGGAGATTGCTGTGCGCCAGGCGGTGGCGGAAAGCGAGTGCCTGTCCTGTTACTACCGCAGCGAGAACGAGCAGCCTTACCGGGTTGCGGCCGATGAGCCTGTGGCGTTTGCGGTGGTGGATCTCGAACCGTGCGGCGGACAGGACGCCGAGCTCGCGGCAGTGCGCCGCTGGGCCGAACAGGATATGACACTGGCGTTCGATCTTGAACAGCAGTTGCCCGGCCGCTTTGCCCTGCTTCGCGGCGGGCAGCAGGACTATCTCTATAACTGCGTCCACCATATTGCGCTGGATGGCTTCGGCACCACCCTGGTCTTCCAGCGGATCGCCGAGATTTATTCCCTGCTGGTACAGGGTGTGCCGGTCACGCCGTCGCCGTTTGGATCGTTTCAGGCGGTGCTGGATGAAGATCAGCAGCGTCGCGACTCAGGCGCCTATGACAAAGCCCGCCAGTTCTGGCTCGAGACCCTGGCCGGCAATACCGCTCCTTCATCGTACAGCCGCGATGTGGCGCCGATTGCGGCCCGCTTTCACCGCCAGAGCAGCACCTTCAGCGACAGCCTCTGGCAGCAGTGCCAGAGTCTGGCCGAACAGCATCAGCTGACCTGGGTCGATGTTTTCCTCGCTGCGCTCTGCACCCATCTGCGTCACTACAGTGATACCGAGCAGGTGGTGCTGGGGATGATGGTGATGAACCGTCTGGGCTCTAAATCGCTGACCGTACCAAGCATGCAGATGAACATAGTGCCGCTGGTGGTCGAGGTGTGCGGCGGCGACGATCTGCTGAGTGTGGCGCGCAAAGTGGCGGCGCACAAAAAGAAAATGCGCCGTTTCCAGCACTACCGCTATGAAGATCTGCGCCGTGATCTGAACCGGGTCGGCGGCAGTCAGCGTCTGTATGGCGCACTGATCAATATCATGCCGTTCGATCATCCGTTGCAGTACGGTAACCTGGCGGCCAATACCCTGAATCTCAGTGCCGGACCGGTGGAAGATCTGACCATCGAGCTGCACAGTAAATCAGAAGGGCTGCCGGTGGTGGACTTTGATGCCAACCCGGCGGTGTACGAGCAAGGCGAGCTGGCGAATCTGCAACAGGAGCTGCTGAGCCTGCTGGCGAACTGGTTAGCGGCTCCGGGCCAGAGCACAGACACTCTGCTGGGTGGCTTGCATGCCAAGGCGCGACTGAACGCTATGATTCAAGGTGAAAAACACGGGCAGACTGAAGTGACTTCAGTGCTGGCCGCGATCCGTCGCCATGCCGCTCAGCAGCCGGACACGATTGCGCTTGAGCAGGACGGCATGTCGCTGACCTATCAGAGCCTGATAGAAAAAGCCGATGCTGTTGCCAGCGCCTTGCTGGCACAGGGCGTTCAGCCGGGGGAAAAAGTCGGGGTGGCGCTGAGCCGCTCTCTGCCGTGTATCACCACTGTACTGGGTGTGATGCTGAGCGGCGCGGTCTACGTGCCGCTGGATCCTGAGCAGCCGGTTGAGCGTCAGAGCAGCATTGTCAGCCAGGCCGGGATTCGCATCCTGATCACTGAAGCCCAGCACCAGCATCGTCTGTCGGTGCTGCCGGTGACAATTCAGCTGGCCGGTCATCTGCATGCGGCGCCTGTGGCTTTGCCGGATACGACAAGCTCGGATCTGGCCTACATCATGTTCACCTCCGGCTCGACCGGACAGCCAAAAGGCGTGGCTATCAGCCACCATGCGATGAATCACTTCGTGGCCGCCGCTGCCACCCGATATGGCATCAACGCGAGCGATCGGGTGTTGCAGTTTGCGCCGTTTAACTTCGATGCCAGCATTGAAGAAATCTTCGTCACCTTAAGTCAGGGCGCTACGCTGGTACTGCGAACCGACGCCATGCTCGAGTCGATGGCCACCTTCTCTGATTCAGTCGCCGCCGCCGGGATCAGCCTGCTGGATCTGCCGACAGCGTTCTGGAACGAATGGGTGGTCAGCCTGCAGGCGGGCACAGCTACGCTGCCGAACACGCTTAAAGGCGTGATTATCGGCGGTGAAGCCGTGTACCCCGAGCCGCTGGCCCAGTGGCAGAAAGTGGTTGAGCAGGCCGGTATCGCGAACGGCGTGCGTCTGTTTAACACTTATGGCCCGACGGAAACCACAGTGGTGGCTACCTGCAGCGAGTTGCAGGATTTTCACGGTCAGCACAGCCAGTTACCGATTGGCCTGCCGCTGCCCGGGGTTGAAGTTCTGGTGCTGGATGCGCAGTCCCGTCCGGCGAGCACAGGTGAGCTGGTTATTCTGGGCGACACTCTGGCGGACGGTTATCTGGGACAGACCCATCCGGCCTTTACCAGCCTGCAGGTGGGCGATGAACAGCGCCGGGCTTATCGCACCGGCGATCGGGTCACTCTGACAGATGGTCAGCTGATTTATCTGGGACGGATCGATAACGAGTTCAAAATCAGTGGTTACCGCATTCAGCCGGGTGAAGTGGAATCCCATCTGCTGGCTCTGGACGGGGTGGACGAAGCCTGCGTACAGGGCATGGTGTTCGACAACGGTATCCGCCGTCTGGTGGCCTTTGTCGCTGGCGAACAGCACGAAAGTCTTGATGCCCTGAGCATCAAGAAAGTGCTGCAGGCCAGCCTGCCTCCGGCCATGATCCCGACCGATTTCCGCTTTTTTGCCAGCCTGCCGAAAACCGGCAGCAACAAGGTGGATCGCAAAGCCCTGGTGGCCGGTTATCAGAATGACAGCGCTGAGCAGGTGCTGGCGAGCGAAACCGAAAGCCGGGTCGGCACTGTCTGGCAGCAGATCCTCGGGGTCAGCGCGATTCAGTCGCAGGACAATTTCTTTGAGCTAGGCGGACAGTCCTTGCAGACCATTCAGATTGTGAATCGTCTGGGCGCGGAGTTTGACGTCAGCATCAAGGTGTCCGATGTGTTTGACCGCCCGGTGCTGAGTGATTTCTGCCGCTATCTCGATGAGATGCAGCAACAGAGCGAAGACGAAGTGGAGATGGTGTGGTGATGGCAGCGCAGCAGCAAACAGCAATGACCTTCAGCGGCCAGTTCGAGAACAAAGTGGTCTGGGTGACCGGTGCCGCTCGTGGTATCGGGCACGCGGTCGCCATGAGCTTCCACCAGCTGGGCGCTCAGGTTATTGGTCTGGATATAGATTTCAGCGCCGCGCGTGAAGCGGGCACTGAATACCCGTTTGCCACCTATGAGGTGGATATCAGCAACCCGGAGGCGGTCAGGCAGGTGGCACAACGCATTCTGGCTGATGTGCCCGTGATTGATGTGCTGGCGAATGTCGCCGGGATTTTGCGGATGGGCCAGACCGAAGAGCTGTCCGTGGATGACTGGCACACCTGTATCAACGTCAATGCGTCCGGGGTGTTTTACCTGCTGCAGCAGGTGATCCCTGTGTTTAAGCAGCAGCGTCACGGCGCTGTGGTGACGGTCAGCTCTAATGCGGCGCACGTTCCGCGTCAGCACATGACCGCTTATTGCGCGTCCAAGGCGGCGCTGAGCAGCCTGGCCAATTGCGCTGCCCTGGAGCTGGCACCTTATGGCGTGCGCTGCAACCTGGTGTCACCGGGCTCGACCGATACCCAGATGCAGCGTTCACTGTGGCACAGCGAGGATGCCGAGCAGCGCACCATTGCCGGTTTCCCCGAGCAGTTCAAGCTGGGCATTCCGCTCGGCAAAATCGCTCAGCCACAGGAAATCGCTCAGGTTGTGGTGTTCCTGGCCTCCGATCTGGCCAGCCATGTCACCATGCAGGACATAGTGGTGGACGGCGGGGCCATTCTCAACGCCTGAGCAGGCGCCCAACAGTGAAACAGGAAAACACAATGACAGACATGATTTCATTTTTGGCGGATCTTGAGCGCAAAGGCGTCCGGCTGGCACTGAACGAGAAAGGTCAGCTGATTTCTCAGTGCAGCAAGCAGGCACTGACGCCGGAAATCGGACAGCAGATCCGCGACAACAAAGACGCCATCATCCGTTGCCTGAGCGCCCGTCAGGCCTATGAGCAACCCATTCCGGTACAACAGGCGGCCTCCGGGCCGCTTTCTTTCTCGCAAAGCGGCCTGTGGTTCATTGAGCAATACGAAGACAACTCGCATTTGTACAACATGCCGGTGCATTTTCGTCTGACCGGCAAGCTGGATGTCGGCGCGCTGGAATACGCTTTCTCGGCACTGGCGCAAAAACATGCCAGCCTGCGAACCCGCTTTCTGCGCAACAGCCAGGGCAAAGGCGAGCAGCATATTGCGCCGCAGACCGGGCTGACGGTTGTGCACCATGACTTGTCCCATCTCGACAAAGCCGCGCGCGAGCAGGCACTGCTGAAAATGGTCGAGGAAGACATTTACCGGCCGTTTGATCTGGAACAGGGCGGGCTGACCCGGGTTGAACTGGTCAGGCTGGGAGAGGAAGAGCATCTGCTGATGCTGACCCAGCATCACATTATTTCAGATGGCTGGTCGGTAAAAAACATGTTTGCCGATTTCAAGCAGGCGTTTCTGGCCTATCAGAATAATCAGCAGCAGCCGGTGAAACCGACAGCCGTCAACTATATCGATTACGCCCACTGGCTCAACTCCCCGGCTTTTCGTGACTATCATGAAGAGTTTCGTCCGTTCTGGGTTGAGCGCCTGAAAGGCATCCCGGAAGTGCATGCGCTGCCGCTGGATAAACCGCGTCCGGCCAGCCACAACAATGACGGTGCGCTGGTGTTCTCTGCCATCTCCCTGCCGAAGTGGCAGCAGTTCCAGCGTTTGTGTCAGCAGAACAGCTGCTCTTATTTTATCGGCCTGCATGCGGTGTTCTCGCTGCTGATGGCCCGTCTGGGCGGCGATAACGACGTGGTGATCGGGACACCGCTGGCCTACCGTGAGCGCGCCGATATCGAAGATGTGGTGGGCTTTTTCGTCAATACCATAGTGCTGCGCACTCAGCTTGATGAGCACCTGAGCTTTGCCGACTATCTGCGTTACTGCCGTGAGCAGGATCTGGCGGCGTTTGATCATCAGCTGTTCCGCTTTGAATCGCTGAGCGAAGCGATCGGGGCCGATCGGACCACAGCCCTGAACCCGATCTTCCAGATCATGCTGGTCTATCAGGCCAAGGTAGATTTTAACGATCTGATCCCCGGCTGTGGCGCGGTGGAAGAGCCCTCGCCGGTACTGCCGGCAAAAACCGACCTGTCGCTGAAAGTCACCGAGCTGGTGGACGGCGTCCGGCTGGAATGGCTCTACAGCAAAGGGGTGTTTGAACACCAGACCGTGGCCCGCTTTGCAGACATGTTCCTGAAATTGCTGGACGGCATTCTGGCCGCGCCTCTCGCCAATGTGATGCAGTTGCCTGTGGTGGATGAAGCGCATCAGGCCAGCATCGCTCAGGCACTGGCAGGTTTGCCGGCCCGCGCCGATGCCCCGCTGCTGATCCATCAGCAGGTGAGCCGTCATGCGGCAGAGTGTCCGGCTCAGCCGGCCGTGACCGGATTCGACCGGACCCTGAGCTATCAGGAGCTGGAGCAGGCGGCGAACCGGCTGGCGCATTATTTACTGACTCAGCAGTCGCACAGCGAACCTCAGCCCGCGGAGCACAAAATTGGCGTGGTCGCCAGCCGGACCACTCAGTATGCGGTGGCGGCACTGGCGGCCTGGAAAGCCGGTATGAGCTATGTCCCGCTCGATCCTGCCTATCCGACTGCCAGGCTGCAGCACTTGGTCGATGACGCGCAACTGACCCTGATCATTGCCCCGGACGCGCAGTTTGCTGAGTCCCATGGCGCGCTGACAGGGGGCAAAGTGATTAATGTCACAGAGACTTTCATGGCTGAGCAGCTGTCATTGCTGCCCGAGACCCCGCCTGCCGTGACGGTCAGCGCGGACGATCTGGCCTATGTGATTTATACCTCGGGCTCGACCGGTCTGCCGAAAGGGGTGGAAGTCGAGCACGGCGCGTTTGTTAATGTGCTGACCGACCATACTGCCCGCTTGGCGCTGAGCGCAGACAGCGTGATGTTTAACCCTATGTCGCTGGCTTTTGATGCCGGTAACATGACAGCCATTCTGCCCTTGTTTGCCGGATCGCAGCTGGTGCTCGGCGAGCCGGATGACACTTTGCTCGATCAGGCCGAGGCGCACGGCGCCACGCATATGATCAGCTCGACTGCGCTGTTTGCCGCTATGGCACCGCGACCGCTGAGCTCGCTCAACACAGTCGCGTTTGGCGGCGAAGCGTGCCCGGCCACCCTGGCAGCCAGCTGGCAGGGCAGATTGCGTCTGCTCAATATGTATGGCCCGACTGAATTTACCGTCACTGCGCTGGTCAAAGAACTGCAACCGGGTGAACCGGTGACCATCGGCCATCCGGTCGATAATACCCAGGCGCTGATCCTCGATGCGCAGGGCCAGCTGTGCCCTGTGGGGGTTGCGGGTGAGCTGTGTCTGGCTGGTCTGGGTCTGGCCCGGGGCTACCTGAACCAGCCCGAGCTGACGGCCAGCGTCTTTGTGACGCTGGAAATTGCCGGGCAGAGCGTGCGCTGTTATCGCACCGGTGATAAGGCGCGCTGGCTCAATAACGGCGAGGTGGAATACCTGGGACGGATGGATCAGCAGGTCAAACTGCGCGGTTACCGGATTGAGCTGGCCGAGATTGAAAGCCAGATTGCCAAAGTGGCGCCGCAGCTGCATCAGGTGCGGGTGATCGTCGCCGGAGAAGGGGCACAGCGTCAGCTGGTGGCTTATGCCACCGCGGAAACCTCATCTGTGGTGGCTCAGCAGCAGCCGGAGCCGGGCCAGATTTTGTCCGCCGCGGCCCGCATTCTGCCGGAATACATGGTGCCGGCAGAGCTGATTGTGCTCGATGAGCTGCCGCTGACCGTCAACGGTAAGCTGGATATCAGCCGCCTGCCGGCCCGTCAGCGGGTGACGGGGGAAGGTGCTCAGCCGGAAACGGAGACGGAAGCCCAGGTGCTGGCGATCTGGCGCGAGGTGCTCAATACCGAGCTGGGCGTGGAAGATGATTTCTTCCGCCTCGGTGGCGACTCAATCCTGAGTATCCAGCTCAACACCCGTCTGCGTGATGCCGGTTTTGCCTGTACCGTCAAAGATGTGTTTGAAGCCAAGACGGTACGTAAACTGTGCCGCACCCTGGCTGCGCATGCTGAGACGGAGCGGGCGGTCGATGCTGAGCAGGGCCAGTTGTCCGGCACCTTTGATTTGCATCCGATCCAGCGCTGGTTCGATGCCCAGCCTTTCGCCCGCCCGGCGCACTGGAATCAGGCGGTGGTGCTGGCGATTCCGGATCTGGATACGGCCCGCCTGACGGACATTATGAGCCGCTTGCTGGCCCATCATGACGCCCTGCGTCTGCGGGTCACGGAAGAGGATGGCGTGCGCCGTCAGCGTTATCAGGCCTCTGTCACTGTGCCTGAGCTGACAGAGCTGGATGCGGCCGCCATGACGCAAGATGAGCTTTATGATGCCCTGACCGCGCTGCAGTCGCAGTTTGATCTCGAGCACGGGCCGGTCATGGCCTGGGCGCGGATCCGTCATCTGCCGGGTGAAGAGGGCGCGGCGTCTCAGACCGGTCTGTTTGTGGCATTGCACCACTGGGTGGTGGATGCGGTGTCCTGGCGGATCCTGGCTGACGATCTGCAGCGGCTGTCGCAAGGGCTGCCGCTGGCAGATAAAACCTCCAGTTACCGTCAGTGGGGCGAGGCGCTGAAGGACTATGCCGATAATCATCCGGCGCAGTTTGACTACTGGTACAGTCAGCTCGAGAGCGCCCGTAATGGCGCTGGCAGTGCGCTGCCTGCCACCCGCAATACAGACAAAGACGGTAACGTCATTCCGAGTCAGGCCATGCTGCAGCTGGATCAGGCACAGACCGACCGTCTGGTGGGTCCGGCCAATACCGCCTTCAGCACTGAGGTGCGTGACCTGCTGCTGTCGGCCCTGAGCGTGACGCTCAAGGCGCTGGGCTGGGGTGAGCAGTCAACCGTGATGCTCGAAGGCCATGGCCGGGAAGAGATTGGCGAACAGCTGGATGTCAGTCGCACCGTGGGCTGGTTTACCAGTACCTATCCATGCACTGTCGCTGTGCAGCCGTCACTGGCAGAGACCATCAAACAAGCCAAAGAAGCCCTGCGTCAGATCCCGGATAACGGTGTTGGTTTCAATGCCCTGCGCTGCTATCACCCTCAGGGTGAGCAACTGACCTTCTCGCCGGTTGTCTTTAACTATCTCGGCCGTCAGACCCAGAAGCAGGGTCAGCAGGCCGAACTGTGGCATCCTTTGCCTGTGATTCCGGGGCAGACCGCTTCGCCGCTGAACCCGGGCGCGGAGCTGCTCAGTCTGCATGGCGGGATCTACGACGGCCAGCTGACGCTGCGTCAGGTCGGGGTGCTGGATCAGGCATTGAGCGAGCAGTTCATGACGGCGTTCAAAGCCAACCTGCTGACGCTGATCCACTACTGTGAGCAGCAGGCTGAATCGCACGGACGGCAGTCGACGCCATCGGATTATCCGCTGGTGAACCTGACGCAGCCGGAGCTGGACAGGCTGAGCGAGCGGTTTGAGATTGAAGCGCTGCTGCCGGCCTCGTCGCTGCAGCAAAGCATGTTTGCCCATCAGCAGCGTTGCCCGGACGATGAAGCCTATCTGCTGCAGACGCCGATCCGCTACCGTCAGCCGCTGGATCTGGCGCGTTACCAGCAGGCATGGCAAGCGGTTGTGGCCGCTTACCCGGCTTTGCGCACTGTGCTGAGCGGCCCTTATCGTGCCGGTAATCAGCTGATCCAGGTGGTACAGCGCCAGCTGGTACTGCCGTTTGAGGTGGTGGATCTGACCGGCGAGGACGATGCCGAGGCGCTGATCGCCGAATACTGCCAGTATGATCGGCAGCGCGGTATAGCGCTCGATGGCGATGCTTTACTGCGCGTGCGCTGCTTCCGTCTGGCCGACGAGGATGTTCGGGTGATCTTCAGCTGTCACCATGCTGTGATTGACGGCTGGAGCGGTCCGCGCCTGTTTGCGGCGCTGCATCAGGCCTATGAGGCGCTGGCAGATCATAATAGCGACGATCGGGCCGCCTTGCTGCCGGTTGATCAGGCCTATCTGGCCCATGCCGGTTATGCCGCCAGCAGCCAGCCTGAAACTGCTGCCTTCTGGGCAGGCAAAGCGCTGACAAACGTTCAGGCCGACGATTTAACTGTGCTGTTCGGGCCGGATTTCGCTTCATCACCGCTGCAGCAGCAGCCTGAAATCGTGAAAACGGTACTGAGCGCGCAAGCTCAGGCGACGCTGCAGCACTTTGCGCGTCAGGTCGGTGTGACCCACAGTACGGTGGCGCAGTTTGCCTGGCACCGTCTGGTTGCCCGCTTAAGCAGCCTGCCCGCCGGTAAGGCAACCACGATTGTCGGTAACGTGGTGCCGGGGCGTGATGCACCTGTGGCCGGTATTGCCGCCAGTGTCGGGCTGTATATCAACACCTTGCCGCTGATCATCCACTGGCAGAATGAGGCGTCGCTGGCCGAGCAACTGCTCGGGCTGCAGGGCGAGGCCATGGCGCTGAACCAGCATGCGACTCAGTCGCTGATGGCGTTGCAGGCCGGACGGGGCCGCCTGTTTGACAGCGTGTTTGTCTATGAGAACTACCCGCGCGCCGAGGCGGATGCCAATCGCCAGAGCGAGACGGCCGACGGGCGACTGCGTCCGGAGTTTGGCCCGGCGTTTGAAAAAGTGGAGATCCCGCTCAGTCTGGTGGTCAATGAAGTGGGCGGTCAGCTGTCGCTGCGCTTTGAATTTGATGGCGCGCAGGTCGATCCGTCCCGTGCCAGTGAGGTGCTGATGATGTGGCAGGAGGAACTGCTGCAGGTGATCGCCGCCGATCCTCAGCAGGTATTGCCGCTGATGCCGTTCGAAGGAGCGACTCAGACCCAGCCGTATCAGGAGGCGAAAGTCCGGCCTGTGCAAGATCACCCTGAGCGGGGCGTGATTGCAACTGAAATGGCTGAGCTGGTCAGTGAAGTCTGGCAACAGAGTATCCCGCTGCCAGTGACGCCGGATCATGACACCTGGCATCAGCCTTGGTGCGCGCTGGGGATAGATTCTCTGGCGGCCATTACGCTGGTACAGCGCCTGAATCATGCGCTGAATATGCATGATGTGTCGGCGGTAGGCGTCACGCAGCCTGTGACCTTAGCCTTTCTGTATCAGCATGCCACACCGGATGCGATGTGCCGGGCACTGAGTGCTGTCAGTTCAGAGCCGCTGGACCAGCAGTCCGAGCAGGAGGTGGCGGATGTCAGCAACTAATCATCGGGCTAAGCTCCGGGCTAAGTTCCGGGCAGAGACTGCGCCGGACTTAGCGCCTATGCTGGAGGCCGCCCTGATCGGGGCGGCCGAATCCGGTCGGGTGGCGATCGACTTTGGTGAGCAATACATCAGCTATCGTCAATTGCTGGCAGCAGTCAGCCGGGTTCAGCAGCAGATGAATCAGGCGGGGCTGCAGCCGGGCAATCGGGTGGGGATTCATGTCGAGCGCTCACCGGCACTGATCGCAACCTTGCTGGCCTGCCTGTTTTCCGGCGTGGCGTTTGTGCCGCTCGATCCGTTGTTTCCGGCCGGACGGCTGAGAGACATTGCTGATGAAGCGCAGTTGGATGCGGTGCTGGAGACGGGCAGGGATGACTCCGCACCAATCGGTTTTTGCTGCCCGGTGCTGTCTGTGGAACCTGAAGGCGCCGATCAGCCGCAAGCAGGCAATGCAGCGCCAATGAGTACGCTTTCGCTGCATCCGCACACCACGGCCTACATGATGTTCACCTCAGGCTCGACCGGCAAGCCGAAAGGGGTAGTGATCAGCCATCAGGCGCTGTCGACTTTTCTTTGTGCGGCGGTAGCCAGGCTGAATCTGGACGCCGGTTGCCACTGGCTGCTGATCACCACGATCGCCTTTGATATCTCGATGCTGGAGATTTTTGCGCCTTTACTGGTGGGCGGACGTTTGCGGCTGACCAGCAGCGAAGAGCATAAAGATCCCCATGCCGTTGCCGCCATCTTAGCGCGCTATCCCTTGGTCAATACCCTTCAGGCCACGCCGACTTTCTGGCGGATGCTGGTCAATACCGGCTGGCAGGGCCAGACCGGGCTGACCGCACTGACAGGCGGTGAAGCGCTGGATCGCGGACTGGCGCAGCAGTTGTTATCGCGCTGCGCGGTGCTGTGGAACTGCTATGGCCCGACGGAAGCGACTGTCTGGTCACTGATGGCTGAGGTGCAGCCGGATCAGCCGGTCACCATCGGCTGCAGCCTGGCCGGTTATGGGCATCTGGTGCTGGATGACAATGATCAGCCGGTTGCTGTGGGCCAGGAAGGGGAACTGTGTATTTACGGCGATGCGCTCAGTGACGGCTACTGGCAAAGAGTGGATCTGACTGAACGCCAGTTCATCACCCGCAGTGACGGCCTGCGCTATTACCGCACCGGTGATCACGTCCGGCGGCTGGCGGATGACCGCTATCAGTATTTTGGCCGCCTGGACGGTCAGGTCAAACTGCGAGGCTACCGGATCGAGCTGGGAGAAATTGAAGCGCGCCTGCGCGGGTTAGCCGCCGTCAGGGATGCCGCGGTCACACTGGAAGGAGAAGGCGAGCAGGCCATGCTGGTCGCGTATCTGGAACAGGGGGAGCGCAGCGAAGCCACTTCGTCTGAGATGACCCGCCTGCAACTGCGCAAGGCGCTTGCGGCCCATCTGCCCGGTTATATGATTCCGGGGCGTTTTGTCTGGCTGGCCCGCCTGCCGACAACCGCCAGCGGAAAAGTGGATCGCAAGCAGCTCGCTGCCGGTTAGTCCGGTCTGTTGCCACAACGAAAAAACCGCCTGATTGACGTCAGGCGGTTTTTTTTATCGCTGAACTTTTTATAGAAGCCGTTTTTATTGGCTGCGCTGTTTATGACAGCGCTGGCTCTGTGAGCGCTTACTGCGTCAGCGGCTGAGCATCCGGGGTATTAACCAGTCTGGCGATATCATCCATCACTTTCAGCGCCGCCAGCGGGCCGCCGACTGAGGTCCACAGCGAGCCGTCAACCGGGGCGAATCGGCCGGATTCAATGGCGCTCAGCTGGCGAAATGCCGGGGTGTTCTCGGCCTGCTTCATGGCTTCAACCGCTTCCCCTGAGGTGCTGAGGGTGCCGATCACCATCCAGTCGCCGTCCAGCACCGCCAGAGCTTCCAGACTCAGCGACATGGAGTGGGTATGGCCCGGATCCTGCTGATTGGCCGGGCGCTTCATGCCGACATCGGCGATCACCTGGCTGGCAAAGGAGTCACGGAACATGTAAGCCGGGCCTTTCGGGTTCCAGCGCACCACGCTGATGGTCTGGCCCAGCTTGTCACCAATCGCCTGCTTGGTTTGTTCTGCATGGGCCTGATAACGCGCCATAAAGGCATCGGCATCGGCCTGACGGTTCAGGATATTGGCGGTGCGTTTGAACACACTTTTCCAGTTTTCGCCGTAGTTGAAGGTGACCACAGTCGGGGCGATTTCACTCAGCAGTTCAATCACTTCCGGGCGATTGGGCGCGGTCAGGATCAGATCCGGTTCCAGCTCGAGAATGGTTTCCAGATTCGGGCGGGACAGATCGCCGACGACCTGAATATCGCCGTTAATGGCCGGGGTCAGATAACGGGGCAGGGTTTGCTGGCCGCGGCCATTGACTGTGCCGATCGGGGTCATGCCCAGCGCCAGCGCAGTATCCAGATCGATCTCGCTGAGGGTAATCACGCGTTTCGGGTGTGCGGGGACGGTGACTTTCTCACCCAGGGCATCTTCTATGGTGCGGGTATCGGCAGCACTGGCTTGGCTTGCCATGCAGAACAGGGCCAGGGCCGTAAAAAGGCTTCGTAGCAAAATAACGCTCCTTATTATGCATCTCAATGAATTGAAGAAATCTATCCGGATTGTACTTAATAAAGATATTGAGAACTATTTTTATTTAATGCTGTTCTCAGAAATGACGGGTTGATATCATGCTCAGCTTCGTTGTTATACATGGAGTTGCAAGCGTGTCGAAACTTCACCTCGTCTGGTTGGGAGCAGGCGTGTTCAGTGTCTGTTTTTTTTCTGTGATGTCTATGTCGGTCGGTGCCGGGGAGTACGGTGCAGCAGAAGCGCTGGCCTACTATTTCTCTGCCATTGTTCCGTCAGAACACATGACCATGGTGATGGATACCCTGCGCTTGCCGCGCACCCTGTGCGCCCTGATGGTCGGTGTCAGTTTGTCACTGGCCGCTTCCTTATTACAAAGTGCCACCCGTAACCCGCTGGCCGAGCCGGGCTTGCTGGGCGTTAATGCCGGTGCGGTGCTGGGGCTGGTCACCGGCCTGACCTATTTTGGCGTCGAATCCGCCCAGGGCTATCTGGTCTGGTCCGGACTGGGCGCGCTGGCCGGGAATATTGTGGTACTGCTGGTCGGCCATGTGATGGGCAAGTCCAGTCCGCTCAAACTGATTCTGGTCGGGGTAGCGATGAACGCGACCTTCGGCGGTTTATCCAATTATATTTTGCTGTCGAACCAGGTGGTGTTGGATCAGTTCCGCTTCTGGAACCTGGGTTCGCTGGCGGCGGCCGATATGACGGCGATGGCGCTGATATCGCCCTTTATGCTGGCTGCCATAGTGCTGACCTTCCTGCTGGCCCGCCAGCTCACCATGATGCAGCTCGGGGAGCAGCAGGCCCGCTCGCTTGGCATTAATACCCACTGGGTGCGCATCGGCGTGCTGCTGGCCTCGACCCTGTTTACTGCCTGTGCCATTTCTGTTGCCGGGCCGATCAGTTTTGTCGGTTTCCTGGCAGCCTATTGCGCCCGTATGGTCGAGCCGGTACGGCTGTCTCTGCAGGTCATATTTTCGGCGCTGTTCGGCGTCTGTTTTATTCTGATCGCCGATATTCTGGCCCGCTGGATGATCCAGCCTTATGAAATGCCCAACGGGGTATTGCTGGCCATGATAGGGGCGCCTGTGCTGATTGGCGTGGTCCGGCGTGGCGGTTTCCGCTCGCTGCTGGCGGTGAAGTAGGAGCCTGAATGATGGACAAAAGTATGTCGCAGCACATGGCTGCCAGTGAGCGACCAGCAGCCTCGTTACCCTCAGCCCAACCGGCACGGCATATCCCGTACGGCAAGTGGTTGTGGCAGTTCGGCAACAAGACTTTGCTGGTGGAGCGCCGGGCTGTGCTGTTAGGCGCGCTGCTGATGCTGGCGCTGGTGGCGATGAGCCTGCTGGCGGTCAGTATCGGCTCGGCCAAACTGACGCCCTGGCTGGCACTCAAAGCTTTGTTTGGTGAATCGACCCGGATGGTCGAGATCATGGTGTTTAAAATTCGTCTGCCCCGGGTGGTAGCCGTGTTGGTCGCAGGTGCGGCGATGGGGCTGTCGGGGTGTATGATCCAGACGCTGGTGCGCAACCGGCTGGCGACCCCGGATATGGTGGGGGTCAATGAAGGGGCCACGCTGGCTATCACCTTTTTTACCTTATACCTCACGCTGGGTTCCTGGCCCTGGTGGGCGGCGCCGCTGGGCGCGGTGGTGGCGGCTGTGATGCTGTATATGCTGTGCCGCAATCCCGGCGAGCAGGGCTATCTGTTTGTGGTGATAGGTATCGGGGTGTCGGAGCTGATGCGCGCGGTGGGCGAGTTTCTGATGTCGACCGAATCCATTGTTCATGTCAGCAGCGTGTATTTCTGGACCATGGGTAACTTTGTCGGTCAGGGCTACAGCGTCAGTCTGCCGGTGGCCGGGTTGCTGCTGTTACTCAGTCCGGCGGTGATTTACTTCTCCCGCCAGCTGGATGTGCTGAGGCTGGGGCTGCCGACCGCCCAGAGCCTGGGCGTCAACGTCAGCCGGGTGCAGGTGGCGATTCTGATGCTGGCAATTTTGATTGCCGCGCTGGGCACGGCCATTGGCGGCCCTGTGGTGTTTATCGCCATGGCGGCTCCCATTATTGCGACTTTCCTGCTGCGGGGACGTATTGTGCCACTGTGGACCGCCGCCATGCTGGGGGCGCTGTTACTTTTGCTGAGTGATACTCTGGTACGGGTACTGGCCGATCCCCACGAAGTGGCCACCGGGATCATGACCCGCATTCTGGGTGGCATCATGCTATTTATATTTCTACTGCGAGATAAAGGACAGGCAGACTAATGACAGCGTTATCGATGACAGGCGTAGGGTTTTCCTACGAGAGCAAGACCGTCCTCAGGGATGTCTCATTTGGTCTCGGCAAAGGTAAGCTGGTTGGCATAGTCGGCCCGAACGGCGGCGGTAAATCGACGCTGCTCAAGATGATGGCCAAGCAGCTGGCCCCGCAGCAGGGCGAGATCACCCTCAACGGCACATCGCTGGCGGACTACTCCATGAAAGCGCTGGCCAGAGCGCTGGCTTTCCTGCCGCAGCAGCCGATCAGCCCGGCCGGGATCACGGTGGAACAACTGGTGCAGTACGGTCGTCATCCCCATCAGGGCTGGTTCAGCCAGTGGAGTGACGACGATGCCGCTCAGGTCGCCAAAGCCATTCAGTGGATGAAGCTGGGCGATTTGCTGCAGCAACCTGTGGCCAGTTTGTCCGGCGGTCAGCGTCAGCGTGCCTGGCTGGCGATGATCCTGGCGCAGGATACCGATGTGATCCTGTTGGATGAGCCGACCAGCGCGCTGGATATCGGCCATCAGATCGAAGTGATGGAAAGCATCAGCCAGATGGTGGCAATGGGCAAAACCGTGGTGCTGGTGATACACGATCTGGCCGCGGCCGCGCGTTACTGTGATGAACTGGTGGCGATTGGTGAGCAGGGCGTAGTAGCGGCGGGGCCGGTGGCCGAGGTGATTACCAAGCCGATGATCGACAAGCTGTACAATACCCATGTCGATATTCTCAAAGCGCCGTTTGATGATGCGCCTGTGATTGTGCCGCGCCGTCAGGCAGACTGGCAGCAGATCGCGGGCTAGCATCAGCCTGCTGCACAGTCAAAATAGTTACGCAGTCCCAAGAGGTGCGCAGTCTAAAAAGTTGCGCAGTCTAAAAAGAAGCCAGCCTGAAACGGCTGGCTTTTTGCTGTCACCTTCAAACCACCGCCTGTAGCGGATGTGACTGTTCAGATTTACCCTTCATTGGCCGCTAACCGGGTCTGATGTCCCTGACGGCGCTCTTCGACAGCGCCGGCCAGCATCGACAGCAGGGCTTCGGTATCGTCCCAGCCGAGACAGGCATCGGTGATGGACTGACCATAGGTCATGTCATCCGAGATATCCTGCCGACCTTCCACCAGAAAGCTCTCGGCCATGATGGCGGTGATGGCATGATTGCCGTTGCCAATCTGGCGGCACAGCTCTTCGGCCACCAGCAGCTGGCGCCGGAATTGCTTCAGGCTGTTGCCATGGCTGCAGTCGACCATCACCCCAGTGGTGATCCCTTTGGCCTCCAGCTGCTGCAGGGCATGGTGAATATCTGCTTCGCTGTAGTTCGGCGCTTTACCGCCACGCAGGATCAGGTGGCAGTCCGGATTACCTGCACTGTTAACGGCATAAAGCTGCCCGTCCTGACCTGTGGTGGTGTACAGGTGCGGGTGGCGGCTGGCAATGATGGCATCCATCGCCACACTGACATTACCGTCGGTGCCGTTTTTAAACCCGACCGGGCACGGCAGGCCGGAAGTCTGCTGACGGTGCGGCTGCGACTCAGTAGTTCTGGCACCGATGGCGCCCCAGCTCATCAGATCGGCCAGGTAAGTGAAACTGGTGGTATCAAGAAATTCTGTCGCGGCAGGCAGACCCAGTGCGTTAATGCGGATCAGCAACTCTCTGGCCTGCTGCAGGCCTTTGCCTATCTGATCGCTGCCGTCCAGATCCGGGTCAAACAGCATGCCTTTCCAGCCGACTGTGGTGCGCGGCTTTTCAAAATAGGTGCGCATTACCACCACCAGCTGATCCTGATAGCGCTCGGCGTATCGGGCCAGTTGTTCGGCATATTCTATGGCCGCGTCCGGATCATGAATCGAACACGGGCCGATGACGACCAGCAGCCTGTCGTCCTGGCCGTGTAAAATATCTCTGATGGTGCTGCGCGAGTGTGCAATATGCTCGCTCAGTGCGGCCGGGCAGGGGATCGCTGTTGCCAGTGCCGCCGGTGTGGGTAGTGCCTGCCATGAATGGGCGCGGATCACTGAAGGGTCAATAGCCATTGTTGTTTCCTTTGTTGTCATCGGGAGATGACATCACTCTTGTGCTTCAAAGTGCCCATACAGGCAAATGCCGGTTCGGTCTGGATTATTATTAATTATCAACAGCCTGGTGACGACTGGTGTGATAGCTGTCTTCATCAGTACCAAAGCGCCAGTACGGGATGGCATAGACCTGAGTACGCTCGACATTCAGTTCGCGGCGAATAAAGCGGCGCAGGCCAACGACAATCTGCTCTTCACCGCCGAGCCAGAAATAGCTGTCGGCAATCTGTTTGGCAGTCATTTCGGCGCTGAAAAGCTGCTGGCAGAACTGGTCGATCAGCGGCTGCACCTGATCCGGCTGGCCGATAAACCACTGAACCTCAACCCCAGCCGGACAGCGGAGATCCTGAATATCGGTCTCATCACTGACCTGAATCGCCACATAGCCGCGGCTGTCTGCCGGCATCTCTTCCAGCATCGCACTGATCGCCGGCAGGGCTGTCAGATCTCCGGCCAGATAATACTGCGAGGCCGGTTTGAGCATAGGATACGGGCCACCCGGCGGTGAAATCCCCAGCTTATCGCCGGGACGGGCATTGAGCGCAAACCGCGACGCCGGACCCAGATCGCCGTGCAGGGCAAAGTCGATATCCATTTCACCGGTTTCACGGCGCAGTTCGCGGACCGAGAAGGTGCGCAGCAGCGGTTTGTCCTCGGGTGATTCCCATTTCGGCCCGGTTGCCGTCATGGTCGGCAGCACAGGTTCAGACTGTCCGTCCTGGCTCAGCATGATCTTAATGTGCGCACCATTACTGCACGGCGGGTAGTGCGCCAGCGCCGTTGATGTGAAGGTGATACGCCGATAACGCGGGCCCAAATCCTGGACAGATTTCACCGTAAGTAACACCGGCTGACGTTTTTCCCTGCTGTCGGGCACGGACATAATGTTTCCTTAATCAGTAATGATATCTATTCTCGTTTGATTATACATAAACTCATCAGCGATAAAAGCAAAAGCTCACCTAAGCAACTGAAAGGGTATGAGTAATGAGGATGGTTGTGTCTACTTTCCCTTTAGCGAAAGTTGGTGTGGTCGGTGGTTTCTTGGGAGAGTGTTGTGGGTCAACACGGAGAAGACTGACTAGCTAGCCACTACACTATCTGGTCGAGAGTTGAGCGAAGTACTCACTCTGCTGCCCGGATCATTGTTCATTCCCCAATTTTCCCATATTCTCTCACCATCAACTTAGGTGAATTAAACCAACATGAGATAATACTTTGAATGGTAGAACAAATTTTAACCTTGAAAGAGGTGGCCGCTTACCTAAAGTTGGCTGAAAAAACGGCATACCGCCTTGCAAGTGAAGGTAAGTTGCCTGGCTTCAAAGTCGGTGGTTCTTGGCGCTTCAAAAAAGATGACCTAGAAAAGTGGATAGAGCACGCAAAGCGCACTTAATGCCGAATTGACAATATCAAAAACTAGAATTAATTAAGAATTTAAGGAATACCTATGCCAACGTTGGATTTTAAAGGTAAGCAGTTTGTTTATTCACACCACCTGAGTGTGCCGTTTCGTGAACTAAAAGTGGTTGCGGATAAATCGTTACCACAGGAAGGCAAGGCTGCATCATTGGATGACAACCTCATCATTCATGGCGACAACCTTGAAGCTCTCAAGGCGCTACTGCCGACTCATGCTGGTAAAGTAGACTGCATTTTTATCGACCCGCC
Organism: Photobacterium halotolerans DSM 18316; assembly: GCF_000425165.1. Taxonomy (GTDB): domain Bacteria; phylum Pseudomonadota; class Gammaproteobacteria; order Enterobacterales; family Vibrionaceae; genus Photobacterium; species Photobacterium halotolerans. The sequence continues at coordinate 363,674 of NZ_KE384320.1, read as the reverse complement.
GTATAACACAGGTAATGAAGGATGGTGTTATAACGACAACGTGCGCTCACCTCTGATGCAGGAGTGGCTTAAAAAGTCAGCCAATCCTGTCGATAAAGAAGATTTGGAACGTCATGACAAATGGCTTTGCATGATGTGGCCCAGAATCAATCTTTTAAAAGAGCTACTCAGCGAAAATGGGACAATATGGATCACATTAGATGACAATGAAGCCCAACGTTTTAAGTTGTTATTAGATGAAGTCTTTGGCGAACACAATTTCATAACTTCATGTATTTGGCACAAAATGGATAGCCCCAAGAACACCGCTATTCATTTTAGTGAAGACCATGACTATGTGCTTGTATACGGCAAAGATGCAAATAATTGGCGTCCCAATCTGCTGAACCGATCAGACGACATGGTCGCCAGATATAAGAACCCTGATAATGATCCTCGCGGACCTTGGCTGTTAAGCGATTTGGCTGCCCGAAATCCATATAATGACGGCCTTTATGAAATAAAAACGCCTTCAGGCCGACTTATTTCGGGTCCTCCGGCCGGTAGCTACTGGCGTATAAGTAAAAAGAAATTTGATGAGTTAGATGCCGATAATCGTATTTGGTGGGGAGAAAAAGGTGATAACCGCCCAGGCATTAAGCGCTTCTTTTCAGAAGTTAAAGATGGCATTGTTCCTCAAACAATATGGCCTTGGAAGGACGTTGGAAGTACGCGAAATTCGAAGCAAGAATTGTCTCAGATTCTGAATGCTATTAGTGGTGGTGATCTATTTATTACTCCTAAGCCAACAAAATTACTAGAGCGAATTATTCATATCGCTACAGACAAAGACTCCATAGTACTTGATTCCTTTGCTGGCTCTGGAACAACAGCTCATGCAGTGCTTGAAGCTAATAAAAAAGACAATGGCAGTCGTAAGTTTATCTTAGTTGAGTGCGAAGAGTACGCCGATACATTAACAGCTGAGCGTGTTCGCCGTGTTATCAATGGTTACCCCTTTAAAGGCAACCAGAAGCAAGAACTGCTTTCTGAAAAAATCACTTGGTCGGTTTTCGAGAAAAAGCACGCAGAGTTATTGGAAAAAATTGCCACAGTTGAAGCAAAACACAGCAAGGATTTCGACAAAATCAAAAAAGAGCTCAAAGACGGTGTGCTTACTGTCACGGGTGAGCGCAAAGTGGATGAGTTTGCCCCAGGCATTGGCGGCAGTTTCACTTATTGTATCTTAGGTGAACCAATTCAAATTGAAAGCTTACTTACCGGCGAAGCAATGCCCTCGTTCGACGCGCTCGCGCGTTATGTGTTTTATACCGCCACTGGTCAGTCGTTAGAAAATGTCGCTAAAGCCTCTGCCGATGGTTTTATCGGTGAAACAGACTTATTCCGTATTCATTTGTTCTATCGCCCAGATAGCGAATGGTTACGCTCAAATGAAGCGGCATTAAACGCGGACAAAGTAGAGGCGATTGCAAAAAACAATGCTACGAAAAAGCGCACGATTGTATTTGCTGTAGCGAAATTTATGAGCCAGAAGGACTTAACTGAAAAACGCATTGAGTTTTGCCAGTTGCCTTACGCTATCCATCGCATTATGGGGGTGTAACATGGAGTTAAAAGACTACCAAAATGGTGTGCTGGATAAGCTGGATTATTACTTAAAAAAGCTGGCCGACACCAAGGAAAATGCGGAAGACTTTGTTGCTTTTCAGAAAATGAAAGGCAAAGAAGCTCGCTTAACCGATTACGCCAAAGATACATGGGAAGCTCTGGTACAGGAGCGCCGTATTGACCTACTTAAAGACAAAAGCGGTCACTTGGTGCCTGCGCCTTATGTCACAAGATTTGACGGCTTAGAGCGGCCAATCCCTAATGTGTGCCTGAAAGTGCCGACGGGTGGTGGTAAAACCTTACTTGGCGTTGCTGCGGTTGAGCGCCTGCAAACTGATTTGTTTACGCAACAGACTGGTATGGTGCTATGGGTGGTGCCGTCGGATGCAATTTACAAACAAACCTGGAAACAGTTGGCCAATCGTGAGCATCCGTATCGGCAAATGCTAGAGCGTGCTTCGGGTGGGCGCGTAAAAATGCTCGAAAAGAACGATGCATTTACCAAACGGGATACCGACGAAAATCTGTGCGTTATGCTGTTGATGCTACAATCCAGTGCGCGTCAATCCAAAGAAACCTTGCGCATGTTCCGTGATAGCGGCCGATTTACCACCTTCTTCCCCATTGAAGATGACACCACAGCCAATGAGGCGCTTCTGAACAGTATTCGCAATTTAGATTGCAACGATCTTTCAGATTACGGTTGGCAAGAAGGCATAGCCCCTGGCTCTGTGTCAGTCAAACAAAGCTTAGGCAATGTGTTACGTATGGTTCGTCCAGTGATTATTGTGGATGAGGGGCATAAAGCCTATAGCGAAACCGCAAGAGAAACCCTGTGTGGATTTAACCCTAAGTTTATTCTAGAGCTCTCTGCCACGCCGAACGCAAACGGTAAGCATCACTCAAATGTGCTGGTGAATGTGTCAGGGCAAGCTTTGAAAGATGAGCAAATGATTAAGTTACCCATCAACTTAATCAACGAAGACAAAAGTGAGTGGAAGCATACCTTGTCGCTTGCGCACGCTAAACTGGCTGAACTTGAACAGGATGCCGGGCAGCTACAAAACGAAACCGGTCGCTACATTCGCCCCATCATGCTGATTCGTGTTGAGCGCACAGGTAAAGACCAGCGTGATTCCGCATTTGTGCATGCGGAAGACGCCCGTGAGTATTTGATGGAAAAATTGGGCGTGAATGAAAATGAAATTCGCCTGAAAACGTCTGACAAAGACGAGTTGGGGGATGATGATTTGCTCAGCGAAATGTGCCCCGTTAAATACATCATCACAAAGGATGCGCTGCGTGAAGGTTGGGATTGCCCCTTTGCTTATGTGTTAACCGTGTTGTCAAAAATGACCGCCAGAACGGCAATCACCCAAATGATTGGCCGGGTACTACGTCAACCACATGCTCGCTTAACACAAAAACCAAGTTTAGATGAGTGTTACGTCTATACCTTTGATCAGGATGTGATGGAAGCCGTCGCCGGTGTTAAGCAAGGTTTAGAAGAAGAAGGTATGGGGGATGTGGCGAATCAGGTTAAAGCCTCGGAAGCCAATAAGCCCGCTACAGTGGTAAGCAAAGAAACGTTATTGCGTAGAGAGCGTTTTCGTACCCTACCGAAAATATTCTTGCCTCGGGTTTTACATCGTGATGCTGGGTACAAAGACGGCTTCCGCTTGTTTGATTATGAACGGGATGTGCTGGGTGACTTAGATTGGGAATCGCTGTCTTATTTGAACGCTGAGAACTTCCAGCTAGTGGACGACAAGTTACAGCGCACGATTGCCCGTATTGACTACAAAATGTCAAAGGATAACCAAGGCGAACTGGACTTGGCCGATCCGATCCACGAAAACATCGATTTTGACCCCAGTGCAGGCCTAGATATCTCGTTTATGGTAAGGCAGCTCACCGATGTTATTCCAAACCCCTGGCAAGCCATGCGGGTGTTAACGCACACGTTAGACATCTTGCGTGGTAATGGCGTTTCTGAGGAGGCCTTGTTTACTAACCGCCTTGAACTACTCAAAGAGATGAAGCGCGACATTAAACAACAGGTCGCGCAATTATCGGAGCAAATCTTCAGATCTAAGTTGGACAACGGTGATATTTCCCTGCGCCTACTCGCTTCAGATAACAAGAAGCTAAATTGGGAACTGGCGCAAACCTTAGAGGTTAATGTTAGTGAGCATGATCAGGTGCTTCGCCGCAAAGATGGATCTGAACTCGAAAAAAGCCTGTTCGAAAAGGTCTATCAAAATGGTCTGAACAATTTAGAGCGTGATACTGCTTGGTATTTGGATAGGCAAGAGTCTGTGTATTGGTGGCATCGTATTGCAGTAAATCAACGCGAGTACAGTCTGCAAGGTTGGCAAAAGCAAAAGGTTTACCCTGACTTGTTGGTGTGCGTCGAACAACCGGATTCTGGCAGTTACCGCTTCTCTGTACTGGAAACCAAGGGTGAGCATTTAAAAGGGAACGATGACACTGAGTACAAACGCCGATTATTTGATCTATTAACTGAACACGTCAAGACGGCCGTAGATGCTGGCGAGCTTACGTTGGAAGCAGCGTCGGGTGGCATGTCGTTCAGAATGCTGATGGAAGACAGTTGGTCACAAGAGATCGTGCCCGAATTGAATTAATGAGTCATTTGTTGGTGTTGTGTTGTCTCCAACCTTGTCGCCCCATCTAAAAAAGGGGCGAAACTCAAAAGGAATATCAAGTTAACGAGGATTTAGATGAGTCAGCCAATACCGACTTCTTATAATCAAATAATTGCGCATACGATTGAACAGGCACTTGCTCTATCGGTTAATGCAAAGAACGAAAAGGCTATTGCTGGCTTTTGCCAGTTGCAAGGCCCAACAGGCGGTGGCAAAAGTAGTTCTCTTTATCGTAGCCCGGACGGGAAAATTCCAGCGAGCCTTGAATTTATAAAATCCAAAGGGTTGCAGGCTATCTTAGTTACCCATCGTTGGAATATCCTGCATGACATTTATGACAGTGCCACGAGTGCAAAAGACAGCTCAGGTAACCCACTGCGAGTTAGCATTCTTTATGCTCAAGATGAAACTGTCGTCAGTGCTGTTTCTCAACGGGCACTGCCACATGAACAAGGCGTTCAAAAATCTGACTTGCCCGATCCTTATAAGGCCATTGAGGATATCTATGGTTTAGGTGCGTTTCGTTCTAATGCCGATAAAGAGGCTCTCGTTCGCACTTGTCATAACGTTGCCGCCATTGCCCGTAACGTTGAGTATAAAAAGAAACACCCTGATTCGATGGGTGTCTTGCTCGAAAGAGAGGAGCAAGAACTAAGAAAACTGTGTGGATTTTTAGAGCGTACGTTACTTGGGTGCATGTCGTCTTTAGAGAAGGCAGTCAAATATTCCAGTAAGCACCATGGCAAGGCGCATGAACTCACGGAGCAAGCAAAAGAAAAACTTCGTTTATTCAGAGAAAATAAATGGGTGCGTCGAATTTTCCCCGCTATTGCCTGGCACGATGATAAGCAACATTTACTGGTGTTAACAACGCAAAAACTGTTTGCTTCCTTTTACGACGGAAAGCAGAAAGTCAGGATGTCGAGCGGGCAACTGGCCGGTAAGGTGGTATTTGTTGATGAGTTTGATTACCAAGCGGACATTTTACAAACATTACTCGCCCAGTCTCAAATGGTGCAAGAGCCGCCTGAGTGTATTGGTCAATTGCTTGAAGGGGGTAAGCGCTTATTAGCACGAATGCAGTTTGTGACTGCACAGCCTATACCTGAGCTTTACAGTGAGCTTAAACAGCTCATTGCTGAGTTAGAGGAGGATCTGATAAGTAAAGGTGTCGATCTCAATCGGTCTAGGGCGCTGGTAATACCTTTAAAGCAGTATGAATCAGGTGTGCCGTTCGAAAAGAAATATCTGTTTCGCTCAGATCACTTAGTGACCAGTGAGCCTTTGAAATTACAGCAAAGGCCTCATGGCTTTGAAGTCAAAAGTTATGGAGAAAGCGATGACATATCGGTTGATGTCGGTGATTTCCTGCGGGTGATGGAGAAATATATCAGACGCTTCAGTTTGTTGTTGTCGCAGTTCGCTAGTGATGAATCTGAAGCCTATGAGTATCTTGTTCGGTTAAACCGGTTGCTGTTTGACCCAGCGAATGACTATCGACCATCATACTACAGCTCGGCGTTACCAAGTTTATCGCTGTTCTCCTTGCCTCGCACTAGCTTACCTGAGTTAGAAGCGCTCAGTAAATCAAACCTATTACCTAATACTCAGACGAATATGTTTGGTCTGACAACTTGGCTGTTAACCACGGATGAAGCTGAAGCGGATATTGACCCGTTGAGGATCAAGATTAAACGAGCACTATTGCCGACAACACCTGAAGGGTTAATGGTTTCGCTATCGAGTAGAAATCTTGTTTTTGCGTTATCCGCAACCTCTTATATTGAAAGGGGGATTGGTCATTTCGATATACGCTGGATTGAAAGCGCTTTGCGTTACGTGGCACAAGCCCGCAATCCACAATGTACCGAGAGTTTTTTGGGCGATAGCTTTGAGCAGCGACCCGAAGATTGGTTTAAGAAGCCGATTCCATATTTACAAACTGACGAGGATAAGCAGCTGCAAATGGCAGTGATCCGCTCGTTGGTTAAAGACAAATCTGAAAAGCGTCGCTCGGCACTTAAAACCACGATTCATGACTTTGATGATGCTACCGATGCGCCAGTTTTTCAGGAGGCAAAGCTGCATTTGAACGCTGCATTTTTTGAGGCTGAGCACTCAGATTACAAGTATGAATACCGGCAGTCTGTGTTGTTTAAATTACTGCACGTTCTGCATTTAGCAGCGAATGAGCCACAACATAAAGGGCACTTGGCCTTTGTTAACTCAGTTAAATACCTCAGGAAGTGGTTGATAAGTGATACCGCAGAAAACAGCAGAATGAGCGCTGATTGGCTTGAAATGGAGCGATCAACCACTGGCGTATTGTCTTCTTTTGACGATGTGTTTATTCCTTTAACGGTCAATGGTAAGCCCATGATGGTTTGCTTGCTCAATGCTGAAGCACAAAAACGAGAAGGATTTGAGCACGCATATCAAGCGGCGTTCGACTCTGGCCGTACCGTGGTGGTAATGACACAAACTGCATCCGCTACCAATGGCATTAATTTGGATTACTCCTTGCCTGAGTCTCAAGGACAAATGGATCTGACGTCGCTGTTTATTATTGAAAGTAAGCACTTTTATTTTTCACCATGGGATAGCAATGACGATGATGATGAAATGTCTCATGCTGGTTTTCAGCTCAGAAACTTAGAAAAATTAGTCAGGCGTTCAGAGTTTTCACGTAAGCAGCAGCGGCAATTTATTATGCCGTTGATGAATAACTCAGTCTCTAAAATCCAGGAGCTAAACAAGCTTTATAAAGGGACTAATGACTATGTTAAGAATCTTGCCGCTGACGTGCAGCAGCAAGTTGGACGTATTGAACGTGCTTGGACGTATGTGCCGCATGTAGCCATTCATTTAAGCGATGATGTAGCAGCTCATCTTCGCAACTACGGCCAACTAACTGTTTGTACTAACAACCGAAATTGGGTTTCAAACCTTAATAACCAGCTTATTGATGATCTTACTCATTCCGAAGATGCATCGGTTTCCAACTTTCTTGCCCTGTTGAAAACGCGATCCCAAGATGGCTCTGCTGCGGTAGATATTATTGATAACAAGTTAGTTTCCGCTATCCGAGATGCACGACAAGGTAAGGGTTGTATTGAAGATATTTCAGGGCTTTGGCATGAACTAGGCCGCGCTGTATTGCAGCATGACCTCCAATGGATGCCGCATAACAATACGTTTGGCATTACTGAGCCTTTGTGTCGTTGGGCGTGCTTTGAACGGCCCGAGGAAACAAAGGTTACTGGTGAAATATGGTACGACCAAAAAAGTTGGCAGTTCTTTGCGAAGCGAGCAGCCGGATTGATTAAATATAACCCACAGACGCTTTATGAGGTTGTTAATCGGCAACCTGCTATTTCGGATTGGTTTAATCGTAAAGGTTTTCGAACGTCGTTTCAGCCGTTTGCCAACGACATGGAAGAGCAATTTGCATTTCATCCCGTCGTGATTCAGCGAATTTTACAAGGGCGTATTGGTGAGGAAGGTATTCGCGCATTGCTGAGTGACAAGCAGCTAGTCACTAAACAAGACGTCTACAACCATGAGCTGTTTGAATTATATGATTTTGAGATAGCAAACGCGGATGTTTTTGTTGATGCTAAATTTTGGTCTATAGCTGCTCTGGAACAGTCGGATGAAGGCTTTGAGCAATGGCTTGCTTCCGGCAAACATCCTGAATTTGCGCCTTTGGGAATAATTAAGAAGCTGGAAAAGATCCGACAAATCCGTGGTGAAAATGCCATTTTGGTAATCGCGAACCTATTGACTGGTGAAGATTGTTCCTTATCGGGCTTTTCTGAAATGTTGGAGCCAGTAAAAGTTGAGAATGCTTCAATCCTGTTTCTACCCGGTTGTTTGGTGAGCGATGGATATCAAATGACGTCTGGCTTTAAGTGGTTTTCGAAAATAGTTTGGCAGCGTATGAGGGAGCAAGGTTAATGGATAAAAATAAAGATTTGAGGAAGTTGCCGCTGTCTCATTTGGTTTATTTAAATAGCGAGGTTGATGCAGATAAAGCCAACAAATTTGTGGTTTATCACTATCCACTTCTCAATAACAACTATCAGTGGAAAGAGAAGAAAGCCTGGGAAGAACGTATTGATGCTGAACTAGACAGTCGGCAGTTTGCCTATTTAATGAAAAAAAATGGTAATCAGTTTGGTCTCTATGTGGCTTTGCAAAGTTCAAGTGATATTCCTCCGTCTATTGTAGACGCTGAGTTGCAACCTATTACTCCGGTTCGCGTTGAATATTCACCGGTGTTAAATCCTGTGTGGATTCGACTAATGATGCGCTCATTGCGGGCTTTTGGTGGTCACTGTAAAGGAGCTTACAGCTTAGGCTGTCCGTTATTGAAAGTAGATAGCTGGGCTGGCGGTGTAAATGCGATCAGCCTAGATTGTAGAACTCAGCAGCTAAAAGATGGCAATACCACTGAGATTGCTCTTTTTTATACCAATGTTCCATTGAGACCGCTATCCAACGACGAAGATATAGATCGTATTAAGAAGCCTGTGTGGGTCTATGACAAAAATAAGGTACTCGTCAGGTGGTATCCAGGCAATGAAAAAAAGCCGAAAGGAACCTTGTTTAAAGAGATCGGCAAGAGTAAAAACTCGCGTAAACAGCGTCCGTTTCTGGATCTTTCTACACCAAAGAGATTTGAGCAAAGTTGGCCTATGGTGTTAAAACCTGTGCAAGATGAGTTTATCCGTTTTGCGCGTGATTATGGTTTTGAACTTGCGGCTAAAACTTTAAATCTTCAACCGTTGACGTTGAAAACTAAACACAAGGCAAATAAGGCTAAGTCGACATTCCCAAGCATTGAGATATCCGGCGAAATCAAGGTCATAGACATAAGAATTAATACTGTAGTTTCTTCTAAAGAAATCTTGGACTTGTTTAAATCCCTAATTTCACAGAAAGGGGTCAGTGTTTCATGGGATCTACTAGATGGCGTTGCACCAAATGACTTTGAACGGATAGAGCTTGAGCGTTCGGATCGTGTTTTGATTCTGTTAGACCAAGAGAAGGGTATCGAAGATGACCGTTACCCACTAACGAAGTATCTAGTTGGGCGGTGCGCAGTTCAACATATCAACGTAAATCCTCATGATGTAACTGGAGACCCTGTTGAAAAAGGGCTGTTAATCGAGTCAAAAAGCGATGAAGACCCAATCAAGCTATATGCTGCACCTGAAGGTGGTTATTACAGCTACAGTGATGACCTTTTGGATAGTAAGACCTACAAAGAAGCGATTATTAGAAAGCTTGAAGTAGTTCTTAAAGAGTTAGAGATTAAACGTTTACTCATTGACGTAGACAGACCCGTTTCGCAGGTTTTGCCATTGCAACGTGCTTGCTTAAACGAATCAACCATAGTTATTACTGATGGCTATTTGTTTACGGTTTCAAACGATAGACCGGTACTAATTCCTTTCGATCCAACAGACTCCGATATGATTTCGAAAGCGAATGATTACTTATCCAGTTTTGAAACATCTGTAGATGACTTACTAAATTTGATGAATGAGAACTGGCCCTATAGTTACCGGCAGAATGTAGTAATGGATTATTATGGCTCGGAAGTTGATAAACAACGTCGGTTTGCGGCAAGGATTACTCTTGTTTTGAGTAAGGTCGAAGGCGCTCAAGTGTCAATCATGATGCAAGATCCCTCATATGACCAAACGAATATACTGCCATTAGGTATGGAAGATGCGTTTTCGGACCTAACAAAGAAGCAGAAGCCTTATCCATTGTTGGATTGGGTGCTTCCTGATATTGAAGTACTGCTCAATATTGTTAAAGAGTTGAGTGATGATGGCGTGTTATCTAGCCAAAAGACAACAATGCGATTTGAACGTGAGTTACCCGAATTAGTTGAATTATGGCAAGAACAATTAGTTTCTCTTAATCAGCAAAATGAAACGAAGGTGACTTACTATCAGGTGAAAAAAGAGGTTATTCAGCGTTGGTTAGATAAGCGAGGTAAGAAAAAAGACACATCAATCAGTGGTAGTTTAGATACCTTGTTATCCCGATACTTCGATAAGCCTTTAAACGACATCAAACGGTGGATGAGCAACATACCGGGTATTCAACGCATATGGTACGACAAAGAAAAGGGATATTTTGTTGTCGGTGGATTAACCTCTCCAAAAGCTCAGTTAATGAGACAGCCCAGCATCCGACAATGGCACACCTTACAAGGTGAATTGGACATCGAATTACTTGCTGATTTGTTAGATGTTGATTGGGTTCGTATGAATCAGCTTGCAGGTAATCCATGTGCGGCAACATTAGTTAAACGATGGAAAGAGATTAACTTTAATATGAACCATGCGCTGTTGATCTCATCGGGAATAAGTTAGTAAATTGATATTTATTCAACGGTTAAGATCGATTGGATAAATATCATAGAGTTACCGGATAACCTCTTTTACATGTCCAGTTTAGACTGTCTCAGGATAGGGGAAGTGGATATTCCTTTATCCTAGGGGTACATTGGCAGTTAAGGGCGATCAGATTATGCTTTAACAAACAAAAAGCCCGCCAGGTCAGGACCTTAGCGGGCTTTGTGACATCCGAAGATGTCTTCGTATACGATTTGGTGGAGCTGGCGGGAGTTGAACCCGCGTCCAAAATCAGTCTAACCAATGGCGCTACATGCTTAGTTTGTCTTTAATCTCGCCAAAGCACTGCGAACAAACACGCTATGCTGAGACACACCTGAATTAAATTTAACGCTTCCGCTCCCAGGTCAAAGCTTCCACGCGATCTCGTTTGGGTTTGACTGCCCTGAATCCCCGTCCTACGAGCTAAGGCTAGGGAGGGCAGGCTCTGAGCAGGTTATTAAGCTGCTAGTGCGTAGTTTTCGTCGTTTGCGACTATTTTTTTGCGGCTTTTTAAAGAGGCAAACCGCACCTCTGCATGCTCCACGGGCCTTCTTGATCCTGTCGAATCCTGAATCAGCCCCAGTGAGGTGTTCAATACTAGCAGAAAATTCTGCCAGGTCAATGACTACCGCGAACTGTGCTTCATGATTCGCGCTTTATCACGCTGCCAGTCGCGGTCTTTGGCGTCTGAACGTTTATCGTGAAGCTTTTTACCTTTCGCGGTACCTAACTTAAGTTTAACCCATGATCCCTTCCAGTACATGGAAAGTGCCACAATGGTTTCACCGTCGCGGTTCACCGCCCCGGTTAAGCGGTCCAGTTCGCGGCGGTTCAGCAGCAGTTTACGCACACGGGTCGGCTCAGCCACCACGTGGGTCGAGGCCGCATTCAGCGGCGTGAAGGTGGCGCCGGAAAGAAACGCCTCGCCGTTCCGGATAAACACGTAGCTTTCGGAAATGTTGGCTTTACCCGCACGCAGGGACTTCACTTCCCAACCCTGGAGCGAAATGCCGGCTTCATATTCATCATGAATTGAAAATTCATGGCGGGCAGACTTATTCAGCGCAATGGTGTTGCTGCCCGGCTTGTTTGGTTTTTTCTTTGCCATAGCTTCTTATTATACGGATTCAAGTTGTTAGGGGAACGTTTTTCCCAGAGGCAGTAGGCCATGGAGACACACTATCACTGAATCTTTGGCAGATCGCCGACTAATGGTATCATTACCAGCGATATTGGGTTAAGGAGAAACTATGCCTCAAATCAGTCGCTCTGCACTGGTCCCGTTCAGTGCCAAGCAAATGTTTGACCTGGTGAACGATGTTGAGTCTTATCCGGCGTTTTTGCCGGGATGCTCTGGCACCAAAATTCTGGAAAGCTCTACTGAACATATGATGGCGGCAGTAGACGTTTCCAAGGCTGGGATCAAAAAAACCTTTGTGACTCGTAATCAGTTAGAAGGCATTCATAAGATCAGCATGCAGCTGGTGGAAGGGCCGTTCCGTAAACTGGTGGGTGGCTGGCACTTTACCGAGCTGGATGTCGATGCCTGTAAAGTGGAGCTGAAGCTGGATTTTGAATTCACCAATGCGCTGGTGGAAGCGGTGTTTGGCAAGGTGTTTCATGAGCTGACCAACAACATGGTCAATGCTTTTACCCAGAGGGCCAGGGAAGTTTATGAGCTCTGAGCAGAATAATCTGATCCATGTTGAGGTGGTGTACGCGTTGCCCAATACCCAGCGGGTGATCAAGCTGGCGATTACCCCGGATACGCCCGTGCAGGAGATCATTGAACGCTCCGGGGTGCTGGAAATGTATCCGGAGATCGACCTGAAAAAGAACAAGGTCGGGGTGTTCAGCCGCACGGTGAAGCTGGACGCACAAGTGCATGAAGGGGATCGGATAGAGATTTATCGCCCCTTGCTGGCCGATCCGAAAGAGATCCGCCGCAAGCGCGCCGAGCAGGCCAAGCAGGAAGCCCTGGCAGCCAAGAAAGCCAAAGGCGACGCTGAGCCAGAATCCGATGCGCCAGATACGTCAGACGCAACAGACGAGTAGGACAGCAGTGCTGAGCCCTGATGTGGCCTCTTAAAAGCGCTTTCTGCGCCGCCACAGTTCAATTTACTGTCGGATTTACAGCCGGATAACAAAAAGAAAAGCTCGCCTTGGCGAGCTTTTTTGTGTTCTGGCGCTGAAGCCGCCGTAGGGTTTAACCGTTTAATTTAACGGGTCGTTGAAATTCGGCCCCGGCTGATAATCCCCTGTCATGCGGGTCAGCAAGCGGTTTTGATCAAAGGTTAAAACCAGATTTTTTTGTTGCGGTTCATCGTGGCCCGGTTTGTGATAGAACACATAATACCAGGTGTTCGGGTATTCAGGCTCTACCAGCATCGGCGAGCCAAGTACATAACGCACCTGTTCCTGATTCATGCCGTATCTGAGGTTATCGATATCTTTTTCATCAAGATAGTTGCCCTGATTGATATCAATACGGTAGACCAAGCGTTCAACCAAAGAGCAGCCGCCCAGCAGGCTGACGCTCAACGCTAACGCGGCAAAAGTTTTCCAGTTCATAGCATCCCGGCAAAATAATCAGTTCTGCTTGTGATGATAAGCAAGTTAGTGGCAGAAGTAAAAGCACTAGGTGGGTAACTCCCGCATAATGCAAAGATTAAGCGGGAGTTCAGACGCTGGAATGTTCAGAAAGTTGCATCAGTGGTGCGATTAACCGGCAACTTTCTGCGCCGGATCATGCTGCTACCAGTAATTCCTTGGCATTGGCCAGCGTGCGCTCTGTGATCTCACTGCCGCCCAGCAGGCGGGCCAGCTCGCTGATCCGTGAGCTTTCATCCAGCGCTTTCATCTGGGTTTCGGTCTGGCCTTTGGCGGTCTTTTTAGCAACAAACATCTGCTGATGCCCGCAACCGGCAACCTGCGGCAAGTGGGTCACACAGATCACCTGTGTCGATGTGCCCAATGTGCGCAGCATACGGCCGACAATGGCAGCTGTCGGGCCACTGATACCGACATCCACTTCATCGAAAATCAGGCTGGGTGTTTCCACTTTCTGGGCTGTGATCACCTGGATGGCCAGAGAGATACGTGACAGCTCACCGCCCGAGGCGACTTTGCCCAGCGGCTGCAGTGGCTGGCCCGGGTTGGTGGAGACCATAAAGGTAATGGTGTCGAAACCCAGCGGGGTCAGCATACGTTCCGGATCGCTGTGGATATCAATCTGGAAAATCGCTTTTTCCATGCTCAGCTCATGCATGCTGTGCGAGATTTTTTTGTTGAGCTCTTTGGCGTAACGCTGGCGGCTTTTGCTCAGCTTTTCCGCGCTGTCGAGAAAGCTCAGGCGTTTGGCTTCAACCGCATCGGCCAGAGCATCGAGTTTTTCGTCGCTGCCGTCCAGGTTGTCAAGCTCCAGCAGCAAATCCTGATGTTTCTGCCACAGTTCCGCAGGCATCACATAGTGTTTACGGGCCAGCGACATAATTTTCGCCAGACGCTCTTCGAGATAGACCAGCCGTTGTGGGTCCATATCCAGATCATCCATATAGCCGCGCAGCTCCTGGCTGGCTTCCTGTACCTGAATAATGGCTTCTTCCAGCATCGGGGCCAAAGTGCTGAGCTTGCTGTCCATTTCACCCAGCTCAAGCACTTGCTGGCTGGCTTGCTGCAGTAACTGCAGCGCATTGACCTCATCTCCTTCGTACAGCAAGGCGAGGGCATGCTGGCTGGTAAGCGCCAGATCGCCGGAATTGGACAGGCGCTTGTGCTCTTCTTCGATCTCAGCAAATTCGTCTTCGCCCAGCGCCAGATCATTAAGCTCTTTAACCTGATACTGGATCAGCTGCTTTTGCGCTTCGTTATCGGCACGGCTCTGGCTCAGACGGTTCAGCTCATTTTTGGCATGCCGCCAGGCCTGATAGTCACTGCTGACTTTTTCCATCAGGGCATGGTGGCCGGCATAGTTGTCCAGCATTTCCTGCTGGTGCTCCGGGCGCATCAGCAACTGGTGTGCATGCTGACCATGGATGTTGATCAGCAGCTGGCCCAGCGCTTTTTGCTGAGAGGCGGGCACCGGGCTGCCATTGATGAAGCCACGGGAGCGGCCTTCTTTGGTCACCACGCGGCGAAGGATACATTCGTCGCCTTCAATCAGCTCGTTGTCTTCCAGCCAGCGGCGGGCCGCCTGATTGTTGCGCAGCGAGAAGGTTGCGTGAATTTCTGCTTTGTCTTCACCGGGGCGGACCATGCTGGCTTCAGCACGATCGCCCAGGCATAAGCCAAGGGCATCAATAGCTATAGATTTACCTGCACCGGTTTCACCTGTGATGGTTGTCATCCCAGATTTCATTTCAAACTCGAGATTTTTGACAATTGCAAAATTAGAGATCGTCATGTGTGCCAGCATCTGTGTTCACCTGTCTAAATCAACACCTGTTTATTTGCACAGTATATACTGTATCTACATACAGTAAAGTGGTGGCAAACGGATTTATGGTGAAAATTGTGATTAAGGTTAAGTTTCTGATGACATGAAAAAAGCCAGCGCAAGGCTGGCTTAACAAAGACATAGGTTTGATTTCAGAACAGCTTGCTCGACCAGCCTAACTTGCCGCGCAGTATGTTGTAGTAGCTGTAGCTTTTCGGGTGGATCAGCTGCAGGTGATCCGGACTCTGGTAGATGTGAATTTCATCACCCGGGCTCACGGGCAGCGACACCTGTCCGTCGCAGCTCACTTCCAGTGTGCGTCCGTCGTCAGGGACAATCAGCTTGATCCTGCGGTTGCCGTCCACCACCAGCGGGCGGCATGACAGCGTATGGGGAAACATAGGCACCAGGGTAATGGCATTAAGGCTCGGCGAGAGAATTGGGCCGCCGCCGGACAGCGAATAGGCGGTGGAACCGGTTGGGGTGGCGATGATCAGGCCGTCGGAGCGCTGCGAAAACGCAAAGCTTTCATCGATATAGACCTCGAACTCAATCATATGGGCGATTTTGTCCGGGTGCAGCACGGCTTCATTGAGTGCGGTATTGCGGCTTTTTATCTGGCCATGACGGTGAACTTCGGCTTCCAGCAGGAAACGCTGTTCGGTGACGAACTCGCCGTCCAGCACCTTTTCCAGCTCCTGCTCGAAGTTGTCCGGATCTAAATCAGTCAGGAAGCCCAGATTACCGCGGTTAACGCCGATCACTGAGATATCAAAGCGCGAGAGTACCCGTGCGGCGCCTAACATGTTACCGTCCCCCCCGACGACAATCGCCAGGCTGGCGCGGTCACCTATGGTGAGCAAATCGCACAGCGCTTCAGCGGGCACATCCAGATCATGGGCAAGACGATGATCAACCAGTACCTGGTAGCCTTTGGCGGTCAGCCAGGTGTAAAGGCTGGTGTGGGTGTGAAGCGCGTCAGGATTTCTCGGCTTGCCAACCAGGGCGATGATTTCAAAAGGGCGCGTCATGTCCTTGATCCAACGGGTAAGAATGGGGCCAGTATAGCCTTAGCCATAAGGAAATGTCGCCCTTTGTCGTCGATATCGGGTTGAATCGTTGAACTTCATCCCCATAATATGCCCATCACGTTTTAATAGTGGCCGGCAAGTTGCGCCTTGCGTAACCTACCGGCCATGCATATCACCCTTTTTGAGCTTAGCGGAGTAGCGAAAGCATGAGCAAGAAAGACGAAGTGTTGAACGAAGAAGAACTGCAGCAGGCGCAGACGGAAGCAGCAGGCGCTGAAGCGGCTGCAGACAGCGCGGAAGAGCTGACGCTGGACGAGTTGGCACTGTCCCGTATTGAAGAACTGGAAGCCGCGCTGGCTGTCAGTGAAGCCAAAGTGAAAGAGCAGCAGGATTCAGTACTGCGTGCCCGCGCGGATATTGAAAATATGCGCCGTCGTACCGAGCAGGAAATCGACAAAGCCCGTAAGTTTGCGCTGGAAAAATTTGCCGGTGAACTGCTGCCTGTGATCGACAACATGGAGCGTGCGCTGGAACTGGCTGATAAAACCGACGAGACATTAAAGCCAATGCTGGAAGGCGTTGAGCTGACCCTGAAAACCATGACGGACACGGTAGAGAAATTCGGTCTGAAAGCCATCAACCCTATGGGTGAAGCGTTCAACCCGGAATTCCACCAGGCGATGTCGATGCAGGAAAGCGCAGAGCATGCGCCTAACACCGTCATGATGGTGCTGCAGAAAGGGTATGAGCTGAACGGCCGTGTGGTTCGTCCGGCTATGGTGATGGTCGCTAAGGCGGCACCAGGCAGCAATGTCGACACTCAGGCCTGATGTGCCTGACGGGCAGGCCGAGTGATGAAAGCCCACTCTGGTGGGTTTTTATTTTTTACATTTTTTTTCGACCTGCCCCTTGAAAAGGTCTCTGATGGCCTTATTTAGTAGTCATACGATAGCGTAATTGAATTAATTGAGGGCCTTGGCCCCCATGCTCGATTCTGCATTACGCAGAACGAAGCCAGTAAACCAACGAATTTCGGAGAAAGCCAGATGGGTAAAATCATTGGTATTGACTTGGGTACAACCAACTCATGTGTAGCTGTACTGGATGGTGATAAGCCACGCGTTATTGAGAACGCAGAGGGTGATCGCACTACGCCTTCTATCATCGCTTATACACAAGATGGCGAAACACTGGTCGGTCAGCCTGCGAAACGTCAGGCGGTGACAAACCCAGAAAATACCCTGTATGCAATCAAGCGTCTGATCGGTCGCCGCTTCGAAGACGAAGAAGTACAGCGCGACATCGAAATCATGCCTTTCAAAATTGTGAAAGCAGACAACGGTGATGCTTGGGTGGAAGCGAAAGGTCAGAAAATGGCCGCGCCTCAGGTTTCAGCAGAAGTGCTGAAGAAAATGAAGAAAACCGCTGAAGACTACCTGGGCGAGAAAGTGACAGGTGCAGTAATCACTGTTCCTGCTTACTTCAACGATGCTCAGCGTCAGGCTACCAAAGATGCCGGCCGCATCGCGGGTCTGGAAGTGAAGCGTATCATCAACGAACCGACTGCTGCTGCTCTGGCTTATGGCCTGGACAAGCAAGGCGGTGACCGCACTATCGCGGTATACGACCTGGGTGGTGGTACTTTTGATATCTCTATCATCGAGATTGATGAAGTTGAAGGCGAGAAGACGTTTGAAGTACTGGCAACCAACGGTGACACACACCTGGGTGGTGAAGACTTTGATAACCGTCTGATCAACTACCTGGTTGACGAATTCAAGAAAGATCAGGCCATCGATCTGCGTAAAGATCCACTGGCGATGCAGCGTCTGAAAGAAGCGGCAGAAAAAGCGAAAATTGAGCTGTCTTCTGCTCAGCAGACTGACGTGAACCTGCCGTACATCACTGCAGATGCGACAGGTCCTAAGCACATGAACATCAAAGTGACCCGTGCCAAGCTGGAGTCACTGGTTGAAGATCTGGTACAGCGTTCTCTGGAGCCAATGAAAGTGGCACTGGCTGACGCCGACCTGTCTGTAGGCGAAATCACTGACGTTATCCTGGTGGGTGGTCAGACGCGTATGCCTATGGTTCAGGCCAAAGTGGCAGAGTTCTTCGGCAAAGAAGCACGTAAAGACGTCAACCCGGACGAAGCCGTTGCCGTAGGTGCTGCGGTTCAGGGTGGTGTACTGGCCGGTGAAGTTAAAGACGTTCTGCTGCTGGACGTGACCCCGCTGTCTCTGGGTATCGAAACCATGGGCGGTGTGATGACCAAGCTGATCGAGAAGAACACCACGATTCCGACCAAAGCGGAGCAAGTGTTCTCGACAGCAGAAGACAACCAGAACGCGGTAACCATCCATGTTCTGCAGGGTGAGCGTAAGCAGGCGAACTTTAACAAGTCCCTGGGTCAGTTCAACCTGGAAGGTATTCAGGCAGCACCTCGCGGTATGCCTCAGATTGAAGTTATCTTTGACCTGGATGCTGACGGTATCCTGCACGTGTCTGCGAAAGACAAGAGCACAGGTAAAGAGCAGAAGATCACTATCCAGGCATCTGGCGGTCTGAGCGACGACGAAATCGAGAAAATGGTTCAGGAAGCAGAAGCTAACAAAGAAGCGGACAAGAAGTTCGAAGAGTTAGTCTCTGCCCGTAACCAGGCTGACCAGCTGGTACACGGTACCCGTAAGCAAATCGAAGAAGCGGGCGACGCACTGCCTGCCGATGAGAAAGAGAAGATCGAAGCCGCGGTGTCTGAATTGGAAGCAGCACGTAAAGGCGAAGATAAAGAAGCGATTGATGCCAAAGTACAGGCACTGATCGCGGCTTCTCAGAAGCTGATGGAAATTGCCCAGCAGCAAGCTCAGGCCCAGCAAGCGGACAGCGGTGAGCAGACTCAGTCGAAAGACGACGATGTTGTAGACGCCGAGTTCGAAGAAGTAAAAGACGATAAAAAATAAGAGTGTGATCTCATAATCTTATTTGGGCACGGGCGTTTGGGGATACTCTTACGCCCGTAGCTGTATAAGCAGGTGACAGTTTAACTATGTCAAAACGTGATTTTTACGAAGTGTTAGGCGTAGGCCGTGACGCCAATGAGCGTGACATCAAAAAGGCCTACAAACGTCTGGCGATGAAGTACCACCCGGACCGTAATCCGGGCGACGACACGGCGGCGGACAAGTTCAAAGAAGTGAAAACCGCTTATGAAATTCTGACCGATCCTCAGAAGAAAGCGGCCTACGACCAGTATGGCCATGCAGCCTTTGAACAAGGCGGTATGGGCGGTGGCGGCGGCTTTGGCGGCGGCGCTGATTTCAGCGACATCTTTGGCGATGTGTTCGGCGATATCTTTGGTGGCGGTGGCCGTCGTGGTGGTGGTCAGCACCGTGCTCAGCGCGGCGCCGACTTACGCTACAACATGGAGCTGACCCTGGAGGAAGCGGTACGCGGCTGCAGCAAGGAAATTCGCGTTCCCACCCTGGTAAACTGTGATACCTGTGAAGGGTCAGGGGCGAAGAAAGGTTCCTCGCCAACGACCTGCGGAACGTGTCACGGTGCCGGCCAGGTGCAGATGCGTCAGGGCTTCTTCGCGGTACAGCAAACCTGTCCTCACTGTCATGGCCGCGGCAAGATCATCTCTGATCCTTGCGGTAAGTGTCATGGCCAGGGCCGGGTTCAGGAAACCAAAACCTTGTCGGTGAAGATTCCTGCCGGTGTGGATACGGGCGATCGTATTCGCCTGACCGGTGAAGGTGAAGCCGGAGAATTCGGTGCGCCAGCCGGGGATCTCTACGTTCAGGTGCACGTACAGAAACACGCTATTTTTGAGCGTGACGGTAACAACCTGTACTGTGAAGTACCGGTCAGCTTTACCATGGCGGCACTGGGCGGTGAAGTGGAAGTCCCGACACTCGATGGTCGTGTCAGCCTGAAAGTACCGACGGAAACCCAGACCGGACGTATGTTCCGTATGCGCGGTAAAGGCGTGAAGTCTGTCCGTGGCGGTGCGGTTGGCGATCTGATCTGCAAGCTGGTGGTTGAAACACCGGTGAACCTGAGCACGCGCCAGAAAGAACTGCTGCAGGAATTTGAGAACACGCTGGCAGGCTCTGATGCCAAAAAGCACAAGCCGCGCTCGGAAGGTTTCTTCGACGGCGTGAAAAAGTTCTTTGATGATCTGACCGGTTAACCTCTGAGTCACTTATATCAAAGGCCAGCATAATGCTGGCCTTTGTCGTTTCTGCTGGTGCCTGTTGGCGCCAGCTGCTTTACCAGCATTCAGGCGGGACAGTGGTGCCATTGTGTAACAGCGCAATAGAGCCGCATTCCTGCTCGCCATCTTTGCTTTCGGCCCACAGCCTGTATGTGCCACTCTCCAGTGCAATCCGGTAAGAATAGAAGGGGTTGTCATAGCGGCAGGCAGGGCAGAGCGCGGCGGACAACTGCGCCGGATATGCCTGGCCCTGAGAGCGCTGCTGTTCAATGGCGAGCTGCAGCATGATGAGATCGGCCTGGGCCTGACGCAGATAGGCTTTTTGCTGGTGTGCCTGATAGGCCGGCAGGGCTGACATCGCCAGTATGCCGGCTATGGTAACGACAATCAGCAGTTCGATCAGTGTCACTCCCTGCTGGCTTCTTGATTTCCTCATCTTTTTTTCCTTTCGATTCATGTCACTAAGTCGCTATTCCGCAACTGCATCTTGCTGTTGTTTTGCCATCCTATTGCGCGGTGAAAAAGGTTCGGGAGCAGGTCAGGTGCGAAGTTGGGAGTCAGCGACAGAAAACATGCCATTCAGGCAAACGCGGTTACATTGTGTTGCGAGCGTCAGAGGGATGACGCTGATTGAAGCCATAGTGGTGTTGTCTGTCATTATGCTGATCGCCACCGTGGCCGCGCCTTCCTTTTCGGAGGTCTTTGCCACTCAGCGTCTGCACCGTCTGGTCAGTGAGCTGGAATGGTTGCTGGTCCAGGCCAAATCGGAAGCTGTGATGCGCGGCGAAGAGGTGTCGATGGGTTTAGAGACCGTTCCGCACCATGCCGTGACGTCGCAGCCCGTAACGGATGACTGGACAATCCTTGCCAGGCTGGCAGATGGCGAGCCGGTAATAAAACCGCTGTCCGCTGCAGATTTTCCGCACCTGACGCTGTCGCGCAGCTTTGCCAGTGATGTTCTGACAGTGGACAGTCTGACAGGACGCCCCCACGCCGCAGGCAGCTTTTTTGTCGGCCGGGATGACAAGCCGCAGGTCAGGATCACTTTCAGCAATGTCACCGGCAGAGTCTATGTCTGCACTCTGAGCGGGGAGGCCGGTTATGCCCGGTGCTGAAACCCTCAGCAGGCAGGGCGGCTTCAGCCTGGTAGAGCTGACGGTCGCGACAGCCTTGAGCCTGATGGTGCTGTCCTTGCTGGTGCATTTGCTGATGGCCGGAAAACAGGCGGCACTGAGCCGTTCGCTGCAGCTGATCCTGGCTCAGGACGTGCAGGATGCGTGGCGCATGTTGTCGGGGGATGTACGTCGGGCCGGTTTTCAGACAGCAGAGCCGGGGATGCCGCTTTTATTGCCGGGGGCGACGCACACAATACATGTTACGGCCGGACATTGTCTGGTGATGCGTTACGAACTGGCTGGCCGCGCTGTGGTAAAGGCCTATTACCGGCAGGACGGTGAGTTGAGAGTACGTTCGTCGCACGACACTTTTTCTAGCCCGGAGCAGGCATGTCAGGGTGGACAGGCACTGCTGGACTCGCGCTGGATGACAGTGACCGGCTGGCAGATTCAGTCTGACACTTACCAGGCTGAAGGCGTCCCGGGCCAGCAGTTGTCTGTCCGTCTTTCTGTCTCATCGCTGGACGGCTCAGCGCAGCTTGATGAAACGATGGCGCTGAGGGTCAGGAATCCGTGATGAAATCTCAGTGTGCCGCTGTCAGGGTCCAGCAAGGCATCAGCACTTTACTGATGAGCAGCCTGACGCTGTCTGTGGCCATGGTGTTTGTGCTGACCAGCTACAGCACCAGCTTTTATCAGGTCAAGCGTGCTCAGAATACCGTGTTTTCACGTCAGGCATTCTGGCTGGCAGAAGGCGCTCTGGCTTGCGGGCTTGGCCTGCTGGCTGAGCATTATCAGCGTCAGCCGGTCAGTACTGATCCACCGGCGTTTTCTGACAGCGGGTCAGACGTTTGCCAGTCAACACAAGGCGACGGGCATATGGCGGTGCAGATTGCGCCTCTGGCGGACGGCCGCTATCAGGTAAGCGCCGAAGCCTGGGTGGCCGGCAAGGCCAGAGTCAGGCTTCAGCACATTGCTGTGGTGAGGGTGTGTAACTCAGGTGCAGAGCCGTTATCGGCCAGCAAAGAGCAGGAACAAGAGTGCGTGGCTCTGGGCTCCTTGCCGCAAGCGCAAGAGCGGCTGGTTTATCAGGTCCGCTGGCTGCGCGGGACCTGGCATGATGTGTAATGTCTTAAAACCGGCAGTGAACAAACAGCAGGGGGCCAGTCTGGTGGAGGTGCTGGTGTCGCTCCTGCTGGTCAGTGTCGGTCTGGCCGGTCTGATGAAGCTGCATGCCTATCTCAGCATACAGGCTGATAATGCCCTGGTCATGCTCACTGCGGTGAATCTGGCGGAATCGCAGCTAGAGAAACTGCACCTGGAGAGCCGGCACCTGAAGAATCAGCATCTGGAGAGCCTGTACTCAGCAAGTCTGCGTGCTGATCCTCAGCCGGGACAGCTTACGCACACCCAGCAGCATGCTTTGCAGAGCGTGACTATCCGTTTGCAGACTGTGGTTGGTCATGACACACAGCCCGGTGGCCTCTCAACGGTGACGGTACAGGCAAGCTGGCAAGATCGCTGGCACCGGGAGCATCAGGTGACTCTGGAGAGCAGAATGCCGCTTGCCCTGCATTAAGTCTCAGCGGTAATTTTCTGCTGTGGGTAAGTCCTGTCAGTGCGGACGGGCAGAATCTGCCGGTACGCGTTAAGGTTATAGAAGGGGAGAATACACAGGGATGAGCTTTTGGGTTGCAATGCTCCAAAAGCTGTACAAGCTGATCATGTATTAAATATCAATGTGTTATCTTTGATTGGTTTGCCGTGATCCTTTTGCATGAAATGCTGTACAAGACAGAGCTGGCTGATAGCTGAAAAGCTGTACATGGTGGGTTGGCGCGTCTGACACTCAGGCGGCTACAGCACGCCAGTCTCAATATTGAACAGCAAATAAAGTCAGTCCCATGGTGTATGCTTATGTGACTATGATCGCAAATTTATGACAAGGTGGCGCCCGGTGCTGAGCGTAAATAGTCAACTAGCCCTCTGGCAGTGTTTGGGTGGTGTACGGCATGCTGTTCTGGCGGCTGACAGGCGAGCGGCTTTGCTCGCCTGCCTGCTGTGCTTTGGTGGCGGACTGGGCCTGAGCACAGAGGTGGCTGCGACGCCCTGGGAGCAGTTTCGTGCCCCGACGGCAGGCAGTCCGCAGTCGATCGGCAGTTACAGCAATGGCTGTCTGGCCGGCGCCAAAGTATTGCCCGCACAGGGGGAAGGCTATCAGAGGGTCAGATCCGAGCGCGGGCGCTTTTACGGTCATGAGAGCATGATTACTTTTCTGGAGCAGTTGTCGGCGAAGGCGAAAAAATTGCAGCTGGGTAATTTGCTGGTCAGTGATATCGCCATGCCGCGCGGCGGTCGGTTTCGCTCAGGGCATGCCAGTCATCAGACCGGGCTGGATGCCGATATCTGGCTGACGACCTTAGACCAACCGGCCTCTCAGCAGGCCCTGCCTGAGCTGCAACCTTTACCTATGGTTGATCTCAAGGCATACCGCATTATCAAAAACAATTGGTCGGCCAGCCAGGCGAACCTGATTCAGCTGGCGGCGTCAGATGCTAACGTGGCGCGCGTATTCGTCCACCCTGTCATTAAAGAACAGCTGTGTGACGCGCAATGGACAGATCGCAGTTGGCTGCGCAAGGTAAGGCCCTGGTGGGGCCATTACTATCATTTTCATGTCCGGCTGCATTGCCCGCAGGGAAGCCAGCAATGCAAGGAACAATTACCGCCGCCTCCGGGCGATGGCTGCGGGGCAGAACTGCTTTCCTGGCAACCCAAACCTGCTGCGGAAAAGAAAACGGCCAGTGCCAAGCCGGTTAAGCAACGGCCTGTGCTGAAACCGCTTCCGCCTGCGGGTTGCATGGCGATGCTGAATGCCCCCGCCCGGGATGCGGACAGAGACAAATACGCCCAAGAGCAGCGTGCGCTCAGGGAGCAGTCTCAGTAACGCAGTTACGCCATTCCCTGCAAGATCACAAACTTCTCAAGCAATTGCTCCTCGGTCTCGACATGTGCGGGATCGAGGATAATGCAGTTATTGATCGGGCAGACTGACTGGCAGGTCGGTTTGTCGTAATGGCCCTGGCATTCGGTGCAGCGGTCAGGATCAATCTCATAGATCTCCGCCCCCATACTGATGGCATCGTTCGGACATTCGGGATCGCACATGTCACAGTTGATGCATTTGTCTGTAATCAATAAAGCCATAATGTTTACGTCCGAGGAAGTTCTTGTCACAGGGTAAAGCGGGTGTGCGATCCATTGCCGGGTAACTGCGCTTTGTGATGTTTCCCCAAAAAATGAAAGGAGTTAAAGCGGCAAAAAGTGTAGCACAGAAGTCAGGAACGCCCAATAACTTGGGGAAAACGGGTGTGTTATCGCCAATAACGGGCTAATTCAGTGATTTAACGTTGTTTCTTCCTCAGCCGCAAATCAATAGTGTTCTGGCAATGTTGGTTTTTTATGCCATGGCTGACAAAGCGGCATCCGACATTATTGTTGAAATTGAGTGCATTATATCAAGGGCCATTGTGATCTGTGGTTCCAGGATGATGCGGGGGAGTGGTAAATGAAGGTGCGATTAGACCCCATAGCGTTGATCGTTGTTTCTATCTTACTGGGTTGGGGATGGACGGAAGTAACGACAGAGCCTGTATGCCAGCAGGAAATGGTACAGCAGGGTGTGCGGTATACTATCCCTATCAAATGCTCAGATATTCCCAATGTGACGGTGAGTAGTTAGTCTGCCACCGTATTGCAGAGGATCAGCAATACGGTGGCGAACAGAAGCCGGTCAGACCGCGTTAGGGTTACGGGTGGTTGCACCGGCATTGAGATTGCGCATCAGTAACGCGAAGGGCAGCGCCAGATCTTCCGGCACAGGAATAAACACGAAATGTCCGCTGCCTTTGGCATCTGCAATGATTTCGGATTTACGGTTTTCCATGTGCTCCAGGGTAAAGGTGACGTTGCCGTTCGGTGTCATCAGCTCCAGGCTGTCACCCACCAGAAATTTATTTCTGACTTCGACTTCCGCCAGCGCACCGCGGCGCTTGCCGGTGAATTCGCCCACGAACTGCTGGTTATCCGAAATAGAGTAACCGTAGTCGTAATTCTGGTAAGCATCATGGGTATGACGACGCAGGAAGCCTTCGGTGTACCCGCGGTGAGCTAGGCTTTCCAGTGTCGACATCAGGCTTTCATCAAACGGCTTACCGGCCGCGGCATCATCGATCGCTTTACGGTACACCTGTGCCGTCCGGGCGCAGTAGTAGAAAGACTTGGTGCGGCCTTCAATTTTCAGCGAATGTACGCCCATTTTGCTCAGGCGCTCAACATGCTGAACCGCGCGAAGATCTTTGGAGTTCATGATATAGGTGCCGTGCTCGTCTTCAAACGCCGCCATTTTTTCATCTGGCTTGTGGGTTTCGCTCAGCAAAATGACCTGATCGGTCGGTTTGCCTTCACCCAGCGTGGGCGCGACGTCCTGCATCTGTACCGCGGAAGCGGCTTGCTGCACTTCTACAATCTGGCCGGCATCGTCTTCTTTGGCGGTTTCCGCCTTGTATTCCCAGCGGCAGGCATTGGTACAGGTGCCCTGATTAGGATCCCGCTTGTTCATATAGCCAGACAGCAGGCAGCGACCTGAGTAGGCCATGCAAAGTGCCCCGTGAACAAAGATTTCCAGCTCGGTTTGCGGGCATTTTTCACGGATTTCTTCGATCTCTTCCAGCGACAGCTCGCGGGATAGAATGACCCGCTCAATCCCTTGCGTTGACCAGAACTTTACCGTCGCCCAGTTTACCGCATTGGCTTGCACCGACAGGTGGATTGGCATGTCAGGGAAGCTTTCTCTTACCATCATGATCAGGCCGGGATCGGACATGATTAAGGCGTCAGGGCCCATGTCGACAATCGGGGTCAGATCGCGGATAAAGGTTTTAAGCTTGGAGTTATGCGGCTGAATGTTGCACACCACGTAGAACTTTTTTCCCTGGGCATGGGCTTCGTCGATACCGATTTTCAGGTTGTCGTGGTTGAATTCATTGTTGCGCACACGCAGGCTGTAACGGGGCTGGCCGGCATACACGGCATCGGCACCGTAGGCGAAGGCATAGCGCATGTTCTTCAGGCTGCCGGCAGGCGATAGCAATTCAGGTTTAAACATAACTCGGGTTTCCCTTTTGGGTCAAAGTCTGATGTCAGATCAGGCCGCACTCCTGCTCACTGTTAAGAGTGAATTCATGGGAGGCGGAAAACAGAGGGCGAATTTTACTGTGAAGGCGGGGAACTGGCAAATATCCTGAATCTTGTTAAGGGTATTTAATGGCACAAAATCTGACAGAAATTTCAGGTTGATGTGAAGTTTGTTCCATAATCTTTGTGTTATCTGTATGAATATTAGGGGTCTTTGCCGTTTACGCTTACTGATGAACGGTTTATTTTTATTGCATTGAGTTGGATATCAAAAATGGATATAGCGTCTGTCATTTCGTCTGTGTTTAGTATTTGGGTGGTAATGGCAATACTGGTTATTGTCATACTGCGCTCTTCTATCAAATTTGTTCCGCAAAATACCGCTGTGGTCGTTGAACGATTCGGTAAATACCACAAGACCATGGAAGCGGGTCTGAATTTTATCGTGCCTATGATTGACCGGGTTGCCTATACGCAGACTCTGAAAGAGCAGGCGTACGATGTGCCGAGCCAGTCGGCCATTACCAAAGATAACATCTCCCTGATTGTTGACGGGGTGCTCTATATCAAGCTGATCGACCCTTACAAAGCCAGTTATGGCGTCGATAACTATATTTTTTCTGTCACTCAGCTGGCGCAGACCACCATGCGCAGCGAAGTGGGGAAAATGGACCTGGATAAGACGTTCGAAGAGCGTGAGAACCTCAATACGGCCATTGTGTCTGCCATCAACGATGCTGCTTTGCCTTGGGGGGTTCAGGTACTGCGATATGAAATCAAAGATATTGAGCCGCCACGTTCAGTACTGGACGCCATGGAGCGCCAGATGAAAGCCGAGCGGGAAAAGCGGGCGGTGATCCTGGAATCTGAAGGTAAGCGCCAGAGCGAGATCAATATCGCCGAAGGTATGAAGCAGGCCCGGGTACTGGCAGCAGAAGCGGAAAGATCCGAGCAGGTTCTCAAAGCCGAAGGTGAAGCGCAGGCGATTCTGGCGGTCTCGAAAGCCGAAGCCGATGCACTGGCGATTATCGGCCGGGTGGCGTCTACCGAAGAAGGGCAGAAGGCGATACAGCTGGATCTGGCAGGTAAAGCCATTCAGGCCAAAGAAGCGATTGCCAAAGAATCCTCTGTTGTTCTGTTGCCTGATGCCTCTTCTTCAGCATCAAACATAGTGGCAGAAGCCATGACTATTATTCACCAGCTCAACCGTCAGCAGGGCAATTCGGCTAAACAGGCCGGAACACAAGAGGAACAGTAATGATGGCGGATTTTTTGGGCCTGAGCCCGGCCCAGCTGACCATAGTGATCGGCCTTATCCTGCTGGCCGTCGAGGTCTGGATGCTGGGGCTGTCGACTATCGTTTTGCTGGCCCTTGGCGTGTCAGCCATCCTGACCGGTATTCTGGCACTGGTGGGTGTGGTGCCGGAAACCCTGACTGCCCTGGTGGCGGTCAGCGGTATCGGCGCGGGCGTACTGACGCTGCTGTTGTGGAAACCGCTGAAACGATCGCAAAAAGCGGAAAAACCGAAACAAAATATCAGCAGTGATTTTATCGGCCTGACGTTCCGGCTTGATGCCGCACTCAGCCATGAGCAGCCGGGCACAGTGAAGTATTCCGGCATCAGCTGGAAACTGATACTCAGCAGCGATTACACCGGTGAGCCGGTGGAAAAAGGGCAGGAAGTGGAAGTGGTGGCGGTGGATGTCGGCCGCTTTACTGTCAAGCCGGTGAATCACGATTAAGCCAGTGCTTGCTGCGATTTCTTTCCTTGAAAAGGGGGAGGGAGTGAACCGAGAGTGCTGGAATCACGAAGATTCCCTCCCCTTGGCAAGGGGAGGGTTAGGGTGGGGTTGGTAACGCGGGCACAGTTTGTGCGTGTGCGCACTGTCATACCGTCCCTCTAATCAGACGCGTTCTTCCATGCCGCCCAGTTCTTCAAACAGGTTGGGCAGTATGGCGGACAGCTCGCCGCACATTAAGGACAGATCAGCATCCAGACGCTGCGCCATGTCTTCACGGTCGATGTCGTCATTTTGCTCTCTGAGCTCATCGGAAAATTTCAGGCGCTTGAGTGACAGATCGTCGCCCAGCACAAAATCGATGCGCTCCTGCCAGTTGATAGCCAGCTTGGTCACCACTTTATCGGCTTCGATATGGGCCAGAATTTCATCACAGCTCAGGTCCTGCTGCTTACAGCGGATCACCCCGCCGTCTTCCAGAATGGCTTTCAGCTCGGCTTCTTCACCTATGGTAAAACCGTTGGGGGACTGGCCGGAGCGTACCCATTCTGTCAGTGTCTGCGCCGCCGGTTTGGCCACAGTCACAGGCACAACCGGCAGGCTGCCGATGGATTTACGTAACAAGCCAAGCAGATCTTCGGCTTTTTTGAAGCTGCCGGCATCAACCAGCAACAATCCCTGCGCCGGCATGATCAGCGCATAGGTGTGGCTCTGACGGCTGAAAGCGCGTGGCAGCAGATCTATCACGATCTCATCTTTCAGGGTGTCTTTTTCATTTTTCTTCAGTTTACGGCCCTGCTCTTTCTCCTGCATCTCCACTTTGGCATTGAGTGATTCTTTGATCACCGAGGCAGGCAGCATTTTTTCTTCTTTGCGGGCACAGATCAGAATGTTGTCCCCGGCAAGATGAGTGAACATATCACCGTGTTTGCCCAGTGCTGAAACCCAGCCGAATTTTTGAATATCCTGGCTGCCACAAGGGGTAAAGCGGAATTCTTCCAGTTGCTTCTCAAGCTCTTCCGGTTTGAAGTCAATCTCGCGACTGAAGCGATAGGTAAGCAGGTTTTTAAACCACAGCATAGTTGTGACTGATCCTAGGTGTGTGCATTGGGCCGACAATCTTATACCCAAGTTGCCTCACTTTGCTAGGTTCAGTGAGGTTTGCAAGCAGCACGGGCTGAGACCACCGCCGGTATCCCCGTGGCCTGGCGGCAGAAAATCGTGTCTGGCTGTCGCAATTTTTTCTGTTGATCTGACCGTGATAGCATCTGGCTGGGGTACAATCGGCCCTTATCTTTTCTCTGGATCTCTCAGTATTTACACTAACGGCATGAAAATACTTCACACCTCAGACTGGCACCTCGGGCATCAATTGCATGGCTATCAGCGCGATTATGAGCACCAGCAGTTTCTCGACTGGCTGGCCGATACGCTGGAACGCGAACAGGTCGATGCCCTGCTGGTGGCCGGCGACATCTTCGACAGCGCCAATCCGCCGGCCAGTGCCTGGCGTATGCTGTACCGTTTTCTGGCCCGGTTAGCGAAAAGCCTGCCGGAGCTGAACGTGGTGATGACAGGCGGCAATCATGATTCGCCCAGTAAGCTGGATGCGCCTCATGAACTGTTAAAAGCCTTTGACCTGCACCTGGTCGGCGGCATCAGCCGTGATGATCAGGGCCGGCTGGAGATGGACAGATTGCTGGTGCCGCTGACCAACCGCAGCGGCGCCACGGCAGCCTGGGTACTGGCGGTGCCGTTTCTGCGCAGCAGTGATCTGCGTACTGACGATCTCAGCGAAGACGATGATCGCCTGATCAAAGGCGTCGAAATACTCTATCAGCAGGTAACCGACGCAGCCCGGGCGGTTCGGCAGCCGGGTCAGGCACTGATTGGCATGGGGCACGTCTACATGGCTTCCGGTCAGTTGTCTGAAATGTCTGAGCGCCGGGTGCTGGGCGGAAACCAGCATGCATTGCCAGCCTCTGTCTTTCCCGATGATCTCTGCTATGCCGCGCTGGGCCATCTCCATCTGGCCCAGCGGGTCGCGAAAAAAGAGCACATCCGCTATTGCGGCTCGCCGCTGCCTTTGTCGATGTCTGAACGCCACTACAAGCATCAGGTGGTGTTACTGACACTTGAGGCTGAAACCCTGTCCGGCATTACCCCGCTTCCTGTGCCCAGAGTGGTGGATATGCTCAGAGTCCCGGCTGAACCTCAGCCGCTGGAGCAGGCTCTGAACGCCCTGAAAGCGTTAGCAACCGGGGATGGCCCGAGGGAAACCCAGCCTTATCTGGAAGTGCCGGTGCTGCTTGATAAGCCTCAGGCGATGCTGCGGGAGAAAGTGCTGCAGGCGCTGGAGGGGAAAGCGGTCCGGCTGGCCAAAATCACCACCCATTATCGTCAGCAGCAAGATGCCCCTTCGCTGGCGCATCAGCGCTTGTCTGAAGTGAGTCCGCAGCAGGTGTTTGCCCTGAGCTGGCAGCAGAAATATGACGGACAGCTACCCAGTGCGATGCGTGAGGCATTCGAGTCATTACTCACGCGCATTGACGATGAAGAAGACAAATAACGGCAGACAGAGACGATGAAAATTCTGGCTTTGAGGGGCGAAAATCTCGCCAGCTTACAAACACAGTTTGAGATTGATTTTGCCACCGGGCGTCTGGGCGAGGCCGGTTTGTTTGCCATTACCGGCAAAACCGGGGCCGGTAAATCCAGCCTGCTGGATGCGATTTGTCTGGCGTTGTACGACCGCATTCCGCGTTTGCAGTCGAATAAAAAAAATGATGCGGAAATCGGACGCGGCGACGACGAGAACCGCATCCGAGCCAACGATGTCCGCAGTATTCTGTCGCGGGGTAAAGCGGAGGCGTTTTCCGAGGTTGATTTTCAGGCCAATGATGGCTCCCGTTGGCGGGCTCGCTGGCAGGTGCGCCGGGCCAGAGGCAATGCGGCAGGCCGCGTGCAGCCTTCTGAGCAGTGGCTGGAAAACCTGGAGTCCGGGCAGCGGTTTGCGGGTAAAAAACAAGAAGTGCAGGTAGAAATCGAGCGTCTGATTGGCCTGACATTTGAGCAGTTCCGCCGGGCCGTGATGTTGCCGCAGGGCGAGTTCGCGGCATTTCTGAAAGCCGCTGCTGATGAGCGCGCGTCTTTGCTTGAGCGCATGACAGGCGGTGAAATTTACGGCCGCCTGTCGGTGGCCGCTTATGAAAGAGCCAGAGAAGAGAAGCTGAAGCTGCACCAGCTGCAGGATAAGCTGGGTGATATTGCATTGCTCAGTGACGATGAAAAACAGGCACTGAACGCGCAGATCGCCGCCCTGAAAACCCAGCTGGCCGAGCTTGATGCGCGGCTGGCGGCGCTGAGCCAGCATCAGCAGACGCTGAGCACAGAGAAAACGCTGCAGGAGCGGGTGGCGCAGAGTCAGCAGGCGCTGACTGAGGCGATCGCACAAAGTACCCAGGCCACTCCCCGCATTGAATACCTGGCTAAGCTTGAGACAGCCCAACCGGCGCGGGCCGATTTTACTCTGCTGACCCAGTCCGTCCAGCAAATCGGCCGTCTGGAGGCCTCACTGAGCGCGGCTCAGCAGGCGCTGGCGCAGGATCAGCAGCAGCGACTGGATGCCGATCAGGCCGTAGTACAAGCCAGGCAGTCACTAGAACAGGCGCAGCAAGACTGGTTGCAGCTGGAACCCAAACTGAAACAGGCGCAGCTGCTGGATCAACAGCGGCAGGGGCTGGAGCAGCAACATCAGCTGCTGGAACAGGATGCTCAGGCGCTGCAACAGCAACTGGATCAGGAAGACAGGGATTATCAGCACCAGCAGAGTGCACAGCAGCAGCTGCAGGCGCAGGGCCGGCAGCTGTCTGAGCAACTGGAAGACAATCGCGCCCTGGCCGCGGTGGCCGAACAGATTCAGCCGGTGCTGGATAACCTGAAACAGTATCTGACCGCTCACCGTTCCTTGTCCCGGCTCAGGAAAGAGTTGCAGCAGGGGCTGCAGGCGCAGCAGGCATACCAGCTCGATGACAGCAAGCTGAAACAAGAGAGTGAGCGCCTGCTGACCCAGCGGCAGCAGCTGGAGAAACAGCGGACGGAGCTCAATGTTGACGAGGTCAGCGCGGCGCAGGAGCAAAGTCAGCAGGCTTACCGCCGCTCTCAGCAACGTCTTGATGATTTGCGTCAGGCGATGGCCGCCACACAGGAATGGTGTGGTTTGCTGGATCACCAAAGCCGGCTGATGCAGGAGCGACAGGAGCTGGAGTCAGCCAGTCAGCAGACAGAGCAGAAATTGCAGGCATTAGTGCCTGAGCTGAATCTGCTCAGCGCACGGGCGGAAGAGTCTGAATATCAGTTTCAGCAAAGCCAGGCTGTGCTGCAACTGAGCGATTACCGCAGCCTGCTGAAACAAGATGAGCCATGCCCCTTGTGCGGCGGGCTGGATCATCCTTATGCGGCCAGTCATCCGGCAGTTGATAGCCTGCTGGAACAGCACAATCAACGCCGGCAGGCACTGGCGAAGCAGTTACAGGCGCTGGAAGGCGAATGCCATCATCTGGCGCAGCTGGTACCGCAATATACGCAACGCCTGGCGGTGATCAACGACGAGCTGGCCAGTATCGCTGTGGTATCTGCAAAGGCGGCGGTTCAGGCGACCGACTGCGCCAGGGCGGTGCATATCGAATTTACTGAGCAGATGCCGCTGGCCTCACTGCGCGAACAGCTGGCTGCCTGGCAGCATGAGACCGGGCAATTATCCCCGCAACTGCGCCAGCTTCAGCAGCAGTATGAAAGCGGCCAGTTGCGCCTGCGGCAGGCCAGAGAGCTGGAACAGCAGTATCAGCAAGCGGTACAGGCTGAAAACAAACTGGCGCATGACATCCATCAGTTAGCTCAGGGAGAAGCGGGCCGGCAGGCCAGACTGACCTCGCTGGAAGAGCAGTGCGCCGAACAGCAAACCCTGCTCAGTCAGCGGGCCGAGACCCTGAACAAACAGTTCGGCAGCGAGGCCTGGCTGGAGGGCTTGCGTCAGCAGGGGGAAGAGCAATATACCCGCCAGTTAACCCGGCAGGCGGAGGATTACCTCAAGTGGCAGCAGGATCTGCTCACCACTGACAAACAACTGAATGCGTTGGCCCCGGAGCTGGCGCAGCGCCAGACCCGCATTCAGAATCTGCAGAAACAGCTGGCAGAAGCGAAGAACAAACAAGCGGCCCTCAAGAGCCAGCTTGAGCAGCTATGGCAGGAAAGAACAGCACTGGTGGGTGAGCAGGCACTCACTCCGTTAGAGTCGCAGCACAAAGCCTTATTAGAGGCGGCCCGTCAGTCGCTCAGCAGCAGCGAGCAGCAGCAGCGACTGGCCGGTGAGCGCCATGCTGCCACTCAGTCGGCCTTGAACAGCACGCAGCAACAATTACAAGAGGCCAAAACGGCGCACAGTGCAGTGCTGCAGCAGTGGCAGGGCTGGCATCAGAAGCTGGGGATGTCGGAGCAGGAACTGATGGCCCTGCTGGGCAAAGATGAGGCCTGGCTGGCGCAGGAAAAAGCGGCGCTGCGGGTGATTGAGCAGGCACAGGCTGACGCCCAGACCCGGTTGTCCGAGCGGGAGCAGTCGCTGAAAGATCATCAGCCCAGTGTGGATGCCGCCAAAGCCTGGCTGACCGCGCAGGGCATGGCACCGGAGACAGAACGCCAGAGTGAGCATCAGGCGCAGTGGCAAGCGGACAAGCAGGCACTGGAAGAGCAGCATTTTACCCAGCGACAGCGTGTGGTGCAGGCGGAGCAGGCCGAACAACTGGCCGGTACCCTGACTCAGCAGCTGCAGCAGCAGCAAGCGAGCACTGATCTCTGGCTGGAGATGAGTGAGCTGATAGGTTCTGCCAACGGGAATAAATTCAGAACCCTGGCGCAGGGACTGACATTGCAGCAACTGGTACTGCTGGCCAATGAGCATTTGCAGGATCTGGCGCCGCGCTATGCCCTTCAGCCTGTGCCGGGCAGCCCGCTGGCGTTGCAGGTTGTCGATCATGATATGGGCGATGAAGTGCGCAGCGTTGAGTCATTATCCGGCGGGGAGAGCTTTCTGGTGTCGCTGGCACTGGCACTGGCGCTGGCTTCACTGGCGGCCGATACCCGCCAGCTGGGTTCGCTGTTTATCGATGAAGGGTTCGGCACCCTGGATCCTGACAGCCTGGAAATGGCACTGGCCTGTCTCGATGCCCTGCAGGCCGATGGCCGCCAGATAGGGGTGATCTCCCATGTCGGCACGCTGGTGGAACGCATTGGTGTCCAGGTGGCGGTCGAAGCGATGGGCGGTGGCCGCAGTCGGGTACGGATCCTGGGCTAAAGCGGAATAAATCGCGGATATCATGACAGTTTGATAGCAATCGGGTGAAGCTTTTCGCCTCCCGGTCACAAAAGTGTCATACTTTATTCGGATAATGGCGCCAGACAGAGAGCTATGACTTAGGTATCGAGACTATGGTTAGACGGATTCTAGTGGTTGAGGATGAAGCACCGATCCGCGAAATGCTGTGCTTTGTGCTGGAACAAAAAGGCTATCAGGCCATTGAAGCAGAAGATTATGACTCCGCGCTGGAGAAGATCTGCGAACCTTTTCCAGAGCTGATCCTGCTTGACTGGATGTTGCCGGGCGGGTCAGGGATCAACCTGATCAAGCATCTCAAGCGCGATGAGGTCACCCGCAGCATTCCTGTTGTGATGCTGACGGCGCGTGGTGAGGAAGAAGATAAAGTACGTGGGCTGGAAGTGGGCGCGGATGATTACATCACCAAGCCTTTCTCGCCCAAAGAGCTGATGGCCCGTCTGAAAGCCGTGATGCGCCGGGTGTCGCCGACGTCACTGGATGATGTGATAGACGTGCAGGGACTGAAACTGGATCCTGTTTCGCACCGTGTGACCTCCAATGATGATCCGCTGGATATGGGGCCGACAGAGTTCAAGATGCTGCATTTCTTTATGACGCATCAGGAGCGGGTATACAGCCGCGAACAATTGCTGAACAATGTCTGGGGCACCAATGTCTATGTTGAAGACAGGACGGTGGATGTGCATATCCGTCGCTTGCGTAAAGCACTGGAGTGCGGCGGACACGATAAAATGGTACAGACGGTGCGTGGTGCCGGATACCGTTTTTCAACAAGGGTGTAATGACCACACAAAAGGATGATGAGTCAGTAGCTGGCTGTACGGCCGGATGAAGCCGCAGTTACTGGCGGGAGAGGTGAATGGTAGAACGCTTGTCATGGAAAAAGCTGGTCCGGGAACTGGCTTTTTTTTATTTCCCCTGGGTTATCCTCGGGCTGATTTTTGGTTACATGCCCTGGTTTTTGCTGGCTGCCAGCTGGATTCTGCTGGGCTGGCACTGTCACCATCAACTTAAAATGTCCCGCTGGCTGTGGACGGATCGCAGTCTGACCCCGCCATCCGGTTCGGGCAGCTGGGAGCCGCTGTTTAACGGTATTTACCGCCTGCAGCAAAGAAACCGTCGCCGCCGCCGCGAACTGGCGACCTTAATCCGCCGTTTCCGCAATGGTGCCGAATCGCTGCCGGATGCGGTGGTGGTCTTTCGCAGCGAGGGCAATATCGTCTGGTGTAACAAACTGGCGCAGAATCTGCTGGGCCTTCGCTGGCCGGACGATGCCGGCCAGCCGGTCAGTAACCTGCTGCGCAGCCCGGATTTTGTCCGCTATCTGGCCAGACAGGATTTTGAAGATCCGCTGGAAATCACCTCGCCGCTCAATTACGACAGGACGCTGGAGTTACGTATCATGCGCTATACCGAAGGTGAATACCTGATGGTGGTGCGTGATATCTCTCAGCTCAAGCAACTGGAAGGGATGCGTCGCAACTTCTTTGCCAATGTTTCGCACGAACTGCGCACCCCTATGACAGTCCTTCAGGGCTATCTGGAAATGTCCCGGGACCCGGATATGCTGGTCGGTCCTATGTGGGAAAAAGCCCACGGTGTAATGACAGAGCAGCTGACGCGGATGAACTCGCTGGTGGAGCAATTGCTGACCCTGTCCAAAATTGAAGCCGCCCCTCATCTGGAGCTGGAAGACAGAGTCGATGTCCCTGCCATGCTGGATGTGCTCGAAAAAGAGGCCATCTCGCTCAGTGGCGATAAAAATCAGATCTTTGAATTTCATGTTGATGAGTCACTTCAGGTCTTTGGCGATGCCGATCAGCTGCGTAGTGCCATTTCGAATCTGGTCTATAACGCTGTCAAGCACACCCCGCCTGAGTGCAAAGTGACGGTACGCTGGTTCCTGTCGCCTAAAGGTCCGCGACTGGAAGTCACAGATACCGGCAGCGGTATTGAGCCGCAGCATATCCACCGGCTGACCGAGCGTTTCTACCGGGTTGATAAAGCGCGCTCGCGTGAAACGGGCGGCAGTGGCCTGGGGCTGGCAATCGTGAAGCACGCATTGAGCCATCATGATGCGTTTCTTGAAATTGAAAGTGTGGTTGACGAGGGGAGTACGTTCTCGTTTACGCTGCCACAACGCCTGATTGCAAAGGCAGCCTGAGTCAGATTGGGATGAGTGACGCCGGGCCTGTGGGCCGGCAGAGGAGAAGAGTGGTAAATGAAACACAAAGGCTGGGTGGCGACATTGAAGTGGGGCTGGTTTGGCGCGTTCAGCCTGCTGAGCGGCGGCCATGCGCTGGCGCAAGGCGCGCCGGCTCCTGCACCTTATCAGAACGTCGAAGGCGTAGCCGGCGTGCTGACGTCTGTCGGCTCCGATACCTTTGCCAACCTGATGACTTACTGGTCGGAAGCGTTTATGCAACGCTATCCCAATGTGAATGTTCAGGTGCAGGCGGCGGGTTCATCCACTGCACCGACCGCACTGATCGAAGCCACAGCCCAGCTTGGCCCGATGAGTCGCCCGATGAAGAGCCGGGAAATGACCGCTTTTGAACAGAATTACGGATATAAGCCTACAGCGGTACGGGTTGCGATTGATGCACTTGCCGTTTTTGTGCATGAAGATAATCCCTTGCAGGGGCTGCGGTACCGGGAGCTGGATGCGGTGTTCTCCCGTACCCTGCGTTGCGGTGCCAATTCGCCAGTCACGCATTGGGGGCAACTGGGATTAACCGGTCGCTGGGCGCAGCGTGATATCCAGCGCTTTGGCCGTAACTCCGTCTCGGGCACTTATGGCTATTTCAAGCAAAAAGCCTTGTGCAACGGCGATTTCCGCAATGATGTTAACGAGCAACCGGGATCGGCCTCTGTGGTGCAGTCGGTATCGACCTCGCTCAATGCCATAGGGTATTCGGGCATCGGTTACCGGACCTCTGGGATCCGGGCATTACCTATCGCTCAGGGGGATGGTCCTTTTATTGCGGCCACCAAAGCCAATGCGGCCAACGGCAGCTACCCGTTAGCGCGTTATCTGCTGATTTACGTCAATAAAGCGCCCGGCAAACCCTTGCCTAAACTGGATGCGGAATTCCTGCAGTTTATTTTATCCAGTGACGGTCAGCAAATGGTGGACAAGGACGGCTACGTGCCTTTACCTGCGGCGGTGATCGCCAGCGAGCTGGCGGCGCTGGGCCTGGCGGATACTGAATAAAACGCTGTTTCTGTGGGCAGCGGTGTGGTCAATAATGCTGCAGGATTGCTGTTTGCGTGGCAATAAAAGCCAACTGTAGAAAAAAATACAACAGCTCAATCACCGCAAAGACGGGTTGAGCTGTGAGTGGCGACTGTGGTTATGGTTGTCGATTGACCTGCCTATTCACTTTCTTCTTCCGGCGAAATAGACAGCTCCCAACCGGTTTTTTGCCAGTAATCCCGTTCTTTTGCCAGATCGGCCGCCAGTAAACGGTTACTGGCTTGCCAGTCATCAGGCAGGGTGAGCTGCCATTTTTCTTTATCGGCGCTCAGGCTAAGTGCGGGCAGCGTTTCATCAGAGCGCTGTCCATGCAGGGCAACGGCCAGTCGCAAGGCGCGGATCATCGGATAGATGTGTTTGCGGTTGTAAATGGTCAGCTCCGGCATTTCATCGAGCTTGAGTGACTTGCGCTGATAGCGCACTAAGGTGGCCAGCACTGTCTGCTGCTCGAGATTGAAGCCCGGCATAGTGCTGTGGCGCAACAAATACGCGGAGTGGCGGTGAAAGCCGGGATAGCTGATACTCAGCCCGACCTCATGCAGCAAAGCCCCCCAGCCGAGCAAGGCAGCCAGCTCAGGGGTGTGACTTTCTGATGGGTCGGCAATCTGGCCGTATAAATGTTCTGCCGTGTTTCTGACCCGAGTGGCCTGATCGATATCCACATTGTACTGCTGTGCTATTGCAGTGGCCGTCCGGCTTCTGATATCACTGTGACGGAACCGGTCTTCCATTTCATACAGCAGTCCTTCACGCAGCGCACCATCGGAAAAAATCATAGTGTCGATTTTCAGCGCGCTGAATACCGCGCTTAAGATGGCGACACCTGCCGCAAAAACCGGTTTGCGATCCTCGGTCAGTCCGGGAAGGTTTAACTCAGAACTCTGTTTGCAGGCGGAAACCTGTTTGACCACCTCGTCCAGCCGCTCTCTGGTGATCACACCGTCGGCATGTCCCTGGGCGATGATCACTTCCCGAATGGCTTTGATGGTACCCGAGGAGCCAATGGCGGTGTCCCAGCCCGTTTTGCGGTACTTGCTGGCGATACTTTCCATTTTCTGCAGCGCCGCCATCTGGGCTTTGGTGATGGCTTTGGCGGAAATCTTGCCGTTGGGAAAGAAGTGCTGGTTGTAACTCACGCAGCCCATGTGTTTGCTGTACTGAAGCTGGGGATCAAAGCCTTCGCCGATAATCAGTTCGGTACTGCCGCCGCCAATATCGACTACCAGTTTGCGGCCCGGTTCGTGCTGAGTATGGGCGACGCCCAGATAAATCAGGCGCGCTTCCTCTGTGCCGGGAATGATTTCAATCGGATAGGGAAGTACACGTTCTGCCCGTTTGAGGAACACATGGGCATTCCTTGCCTGTCTGAGGGTATAGGTTGCCGCGATGCGGACGTTTTCCGGTGCAAACCCCTGCAAGCGTTCGGCAAACATGGCCAGACAACCCAGGCCGCGCTGAATGGCGGCCTGATCCAGATCCATATTGTCGTTGA
The DNA here is from genome assembly GCF_000425165.1 of Photobacterium halotolerans DSM 18316. Lineage (GTDB taxonomy): Bacteria > Pseudomonadota > Gammaproteobacteria > Enterobacterales > Vibrionaceae > Photobacterium > Photobacterium halotolerans. The sequence continues at coordinate 324,109 of NZ_KE384320.1, read as the reverse complement.
GTCCTTCAGCCAGATGAACGCGCTGTTTATGCCTGCTGACAATCTGCAGACTATGGCCCACAACCCGGGCGACCACCATATGGAAGCTGTTTGAGCCCATATCTATTGCTGCTATTTCGCGGGGACGATCAATTTCTATCATGCTGCGTTTTCATTATTCTCTTCGGAAGCAACCGTTTCAGCTATCTGGCTGGCTTGTTTCTGCATCTTTTTTTCAGACTGCTTCAGGTAGTCGTAGATGGCAATCTGCGATCTGATTTTTCGCTTGTTACCGCGCGGAACATAATTGTTGCTCATCGACTTATCCAGAATTCTCGCTTTGACAGTGTCTGAAAACTGAATGTTAAGTATGTCGATGATTTTCTGCTTCAGTTCAGGTTGCCTTATCGGGCAGCCGACTTCAATACGGTTGTCGATATTACGTGTCATCCAGTCTGCGGACGAGATGAACACCTCAGGCTCGCCATTGTTCTCGAACACCATGACTCTGGGGTGTTCCAGGAACCTGTCAACAATACTGATGATCCGGATATTGTCGCTGATACCGGTAATACCCGGCACCAGAGAGCACATGCCACGGATGATCATATCAATGCGTACACCGGCGCTGCTGGCCTGATAGAGACGGTTAATCAGTCCCTTATCAACCAGGTTGTTTACCTTGAGTGTAATGGCTGCCGGCAGTTTTTGCTTGGCGTTGGCAATTTCTCTGTCGATGAGTTCATACAAGCGGCTGCGCGAGTTGCGCGGTGAGACAATCAGCTGATTGAATTTTACCGGCCGGTACGGGTTCTGAATAAAGCTAAATACCTGACGCACTTCGTTGGTCAGCTCAGGATCGGCAGTGAACAGCGAGAAATCGGTATAAATCTGGGCGGTTTTCTCGTGGAAGTTGCCTGTACCTATGTGCGCATAGCGGACGATGGCATCGTCTTCCTGGCGGGTGATCAGACACAGTTTCGAGTGAATTTTCAGTCCGGGGACACTGAACACGACGCGCACACCGGATTCGGTCAGGCGTCTGGCCCATTCGATATTGGCCTCTTCGTCAAAACGCGCCTGCAGTTCAACCACCACAGTGACCTGCTTGCCGTTATTGGCGGCATCTATCATGGAATCTATGATGCGCGAGTTTTTGGCGACCCGGTAAATATTGATATGGATGCTGCGGACTTTGGGATCGAACGCGGCCTGGCGGACAAACTCCGTCATGTGGTTGAATTTGTGGTACGGGTAGTACAGCAGGATATCTTGCGCCTTGATGGCTTCAAAGGCGTTTCTGGCGCTGACAAAATGGTAGCTGTCCAGTGCCGGTAAAGGTTTGTTTTCCAGGTAGCTGCGGCCAATGTTCGGAAAACTGATGAAATCTTTGAAGTTGTGATAGCGGCCACCGGGAATAATGCTGTCGTAGCTCGACACTTTCAGCAGGCCGCACAGTTTTTCGATCAGCTCCCCCGGCATATCGCGCTGATAGACAAAACGCACCGGCATAGCCGTCAGGCGCTGATTCAGGCCTTCCGACATCAGCTCTAAGATACCGTGGTCAACCTCCTGGCTGAGATCGTACTCGGCATCCCGGGTCATTTTCATCGAATAGGCCGCCAGGCTGTCATAATCGAAAAAAGCCTTGAAAATATCATCCAGGCACAGGCGGATAATATTATCTAACAGGATCAGTGTTTTTCTGTTTTTACCTTTGGATTCAGGGACTTTAATAAAGCGCGGCAACTGGTCGGTCGGAATTTCCAGCAAGGCATACTGGCTGCTGTCACCCTGTTTCATGTCGATCGCCAGATAGGTATATTCATCCTTGAGAAACTGCAGCAGATCTATGTCTTCAGTCAGTAATATCGGCGTCACGTGAGGCAAAATGGTGTGGCGGAAGTACCGTTTCAGCCACTCGACCTGGTTATCATCGACCTGCTGTTCGTTAATGAGGAAAATATGGCGGCGGGCCATTTCCAGCAGGATCTCGTTATACAGGGTATCGAAGTCCTGGTTCATTTTCAGAACCCGGCTTTGGATCTTGCTCAGCAGGTGCTTGGCATTGATGTCACCGCTCTGCTCCTGGGTGATCAGAATACGCCGCTTTACATCGGCAAAGCGGACTTTATAAAACTCATCGGTATTGCTGGAAAAAATACCCAGGAAACGGACACGCTCAATCAGCGGCACTGATTTGTCAGCCGCTTCCTGAAGGACACGTTCGTTAAAAGACAGCCAGCTAAGTTCTTTGTCAATATACAGCGGTTCAGTACTCATGGTTTTCCTAACATCAGAATCAACAGCAGTAGAGCGGCCTGTCTTTCAGTTTTGAAAGGACAACAGCCTTTTTAGTGCGCTTCACTGCTTTCGGGTTCTTCAAAATCTATGGTCAGATCATCGGCCAGACTTTCCAGCTGCTGCTGTACGGTCGAGACGGCCACTTCTGCCGGAATTTCAAGTTCAAACCAGGCAGTGAATATGGGGTAGCCCCAGTTGGGTGCACTGTGTGTATCTGTTTTGAGTTTGTGAATGTTGATACCCAGCTCGCCAAGACGAGTGGTGACTTCTTTGACGATGCCTGAGCGGTCGTTGCCTGTGACTGTGAGCAGCTGCAGTTGAGCGGGAGGCGCCGTGATATTGGTATCCTCGGCAATATGGATGTTCAGGCCATCAAGCTTGGACATGGCTTGCCGTAAGGGCTTGACGGATTCTTCCGGAATATCGACCTGAAGAATACCGGCAAACTGACCTGCCAGTTTGCTCATACTGCTGCCCAGCCAGTTGCCTTTGTGCTGATAAACAGTATCTGATAATGCCCCCACTAAACCCGGGCGATCCTGACCAATGACTGTAATGACAAGGTGTTTCATGTCGCGTCTCCTTCTGGTAGCGGTTAAATTCATTATCTGACCACGATCAGATTATGTCCAGACAGGATACCTACTGAGTCACCGGAATTCGGCTACCGTCATAAATCATTAAGAATACGGAAATTTTGTTGCAGATTGATGTCAGTCATTCCATCAGTCTCCCACAATAAAAAGGTCAGCAATAAAGCGCAAGTCGCTGTAATATTACTGTCATCTAACAGACATATACTTTGTCAGTTTGTAACTTTTATGGGGTGAGAATGGCAGATGCCGGTGCATTTTTGACTGACAATAACCGTAACCGTCAACGAAAAGACAGGTTTGCGCGTTATGGAGTGATTGCCGGTGGAATATCTGTCCTTCTGACGCTTGTTCTGATCTTTTTCTATCTGCTTTATGTGATAGTGCCTGTGTTCGCACCGGCCAGGATCACCCCTGTTCAGTCATTTTCTATTCCGCTGACACAAACCGCTGCGGTTCGTGTCAATGAGCAGAATACCCATGCTTTTCATTTCTCCTCTGAGGGGCAGATCAGCCTGGTCGCGCTCAGTGCCAGTGAGGGTCAGCAGCCGGTTACGCAGCAGCAGGTGGTGATGGCGAACCCGACCAGCTTCGCGGCGGCTTTGCCTAACGAGCACGTGTTTGCCTATGGTGATCAGTCTGGTGGCGTCACTGTGGTGAAGCCGCTGATCCGGCAGGGCAGGCTGATGATGAGCGAGCCGCTGTCTGCTCCTTATATTCAGCTTGATAGCCAAGGTAAACCTTTGGTCCGGCTGGCGGTGTCAGTGCGCCGCCAGGTCGCGGCTCTGGCTGGCGTCACACAGGATCAGCGCCTTGTCGCCAAGGTATTCCATCGCGGCAGCGGTCTGGATACCGGTGAACAGGCGTGGCAGGAAACCCAACTTGCTATGCCGGCAATCGGCCATCCGATCACGGATATGGTGGTGACGCCGGATGACCGCACTGTGTATGTGCTCAATGGCCGGCAAGTCACTGTGATTGATCTGCAGCGTACTGAAGGGCGGATTCGTCAGCAAACCGATGTCAGTCAGGGGGCGGGGGATCCGATCGCCATGACGGCACTATCCGGTGCCAACTCGCTGCTAATTACTGGTAGCGACGGCAAAGTCACACAATGGTTTGAAGTGGTGAAGGCGGGGCAACGCCAGCTGATACCAGCCCGGACCTTTTCAGCCGATATTTCAGCCGATAAAGGCGCCCTGCATCTGGTGGTGCCTGAGTATTACCGCAAAGGCTTTCTCGCCGTTCAGGAAGACGGCAGGCTGACAGGATATTACATGGCGGATTCCTCTGCCCCTGTACTGGAATCCCGGCTGTTCAGTCAAACGCCCGATCTGATGGCTGTCTCGCCCCGTGCCGACAGGTTGCTGGCGATCTCGGGGCAGCAGTGGCAGTTATTTAAGGTCTCCAATCCTTACCCGGAAGTGAGTTTCAGCAGCCTGTGGCAGAAAGTCTGGTACGAAGGGTATCCGGAACCGGATTATGTCTGGCAGTCCACCTCTGGCACTGATGAAAGTGAGCCTAAGCTGAGTCTGGTCCCTGTTGTTTTCGGTACCCTGAAGGCGGCTTTTTATGCCTTGTGTTTTGCGATTCCTCTGGCCCTGGCTGGCGCTATCTATACCGCCTATTTTATGTCTTCTTCGATGCGTAAAGTGGTGAAACCGACGATAGAGATCATGGAAGCCTTGCCGACTGTCATTCTGGGGTTTCTGGCCGGCATCTGGCTGGCGCCGATCGTTGAGAATCATTTGATTGGCATAGTGCTCAGCGTGCTGGTGCTGCCCCTGGTGATGGTGGCTGTCGGTCTGGGCTGGGCTATGCTGCCTGGCGGCTGGCAGCGCAAAATGCCAACCGGGCTGCACATTTTGTTGCTGATGCCGGCGCTGGTGCTGGCCGGGTATCTCTGTTTCTCGCTAAGCCCGGTGATCGAACAGGCGTACTTTGGCGGGGATATCCGCAGTTATCTGACCAATAACTGGGGGATGGGTTATGATCAGCGCAATGCGCTGGTGGTGGGGATCGCCATGGCCTTTGCGGTGATCCCGACCATTTTCACCATTGCTGAAGATGCGATTTATTCGGTACCGGCGCACCTGAGCAGCGGCTCGCTGGCGCTGGGAGCGACACCCTGGCAGACCCTGACCCGGGTAGTCCTGCTCACCGCCAGCCCGGGGATATTCTCCGCGGTGATGATGGGGCTGGGACGGGCGGTGGGAGAAACCATGATAGTGCTGATGGCCACCGGCAACACGCCCATTATGGACTGGAACATACTGGAAGGCCTGCGTACGCTGTCGGCAACCATTGCCATTGAAATGCCGGAATCGGAAGTCGGCAGTGCACATTACCGTGTCCTGTTTCTGGCGGCATTTGTTCTGTTTGTTTTTACTTTTTTCTTCAATACCCTGGCTGAGATTGTGCGTCAGCGACTGCGTGAAAAATACAAGTCGCTATGATCACCGGGGCAGAGGCTGTGTGACTGATTAGATGTTGAAATGGATGCGTTCCGGCTCCCCCTGGATCTGGCTGACGGCTGGCACTGTCAGCCTGAGTTTGCTGGCGGTGCTGGGTTTGTTACTCATGATAGGCTGGAAGGGGTTGAGTTACTTCTGGCCGGCACAGGTGTACCGGTTTGACGTCAGTCTGGCTGATCATCAGCAAGTGATCGTGGGTGAAATTTATGAAACCCGGCAGGTGCCCCGCCAGCAGTTACTGGAAGCCGGGTATGAGCTGGCGGGCAATGATAATCCGACCATTGCCCGCTATCTGATCAAAACCGGCAACCGTGAATTAGCCGATTTGGATTTTGTGACCCTGCTTGACACACAGATCCGGTCAAAGGAGGTGGCGCATGGGGTTGCCGTGATTGACAGGCTGCGTAACGGCAAGTTTTACGGTTATCCGCAGGCGGTGATGGTGAATGGCAGCCGCCACAGTGCCGATTTATTAGCGGACTGGCTGAGCCAGGCTGAGGCCGCCAAAGAAGCCATACTGGAATTACAGCAAACTCAATATATTCCGCTGAACCGTCAACTGGCGTCGCTGGCAGCCAGCAGTGATGAAACGTCCGAGTCGCGACGGGGGGAGTTGCTGGCTCGTCTGCGTGAGGTGGAGCATGAGCTCGGGCAAATCCGTCAGGTACTGGATGGTCAGTCGCTGCTGATGAAGGACGCGGAAGGGCGCGAGGTACAGATACCGCTGGCGGACATACTGGACGTCTGGTATCCCAACGATATGTCATTCTCCGAAAAAGTGGCACACTGGGGACGCCAGGTCGGTCACTTTGTCACCGATGCGCCTCGCGAAGCGAACACCGAAGGAGGCGTGTTTCCGGCCATTTTCGGCACTGTGTTGATGGTGCTGCTGATGAGCGTGATTGTGACGCCTTTAGGGGTACTGGCCGCGATTTACCTCCATGAATATGCACAGCAGAACCGCTTTACCCGTTTAATTCGCGTGGCGGTGATCAATCTGGCGGGTGTGCCGTCCATCGTGTATGGCGTATTTGGTCTGGGCTTTTTTGTTTATATGGTGGGCGGTACCATCGACGAGCTGTTTTTTTCGGATCAGTTGCCCGCACCGACTTTTGGTACGCCGGGCATTCTCTGGTCGGCGCTGACACTGGCGATTCTGACTTTGCCTGTGGTGATAGTGTCAACCGAAGAGGGCTTGGCACGTATCCCGCCCTCAGTTCGTCACGGCTCGCTGGCATTGGGCGCGACTCAAGCCGAGACCTTATGGCGGATTGTGATCCCCATGGCCAGCCCGGCGATCATGACGGGGTTAATCCTCGCGGTGGCCAGAGCGGCGGGAGAAGTGGCACCACTGATGTTAGTCGGTGTCGTGAAAATGGCGCCATCATTGCCGATAGATGCACAGTTTCCTTACTTGCATTTGGACCGAAAGTTCATGCATCTTGGCTACCATATTTATGATGTCGGCTTTCAGAGCCCGAATGTAGAAGCGGCGCGACCCCTGGTCTATGCGACCTCTTTGCTGCTGGTCACTGTCATTATTGGTCTGAATCTGACCGCCATTGGCATTCGTAATCATTTGCGGGAGAAATTCCGCGATCTGGAACAATAACGAGAAGGATGTAGATGTTTTCATTCAACGCCAGTATGGACTTGCTTAAGCCAGTCGATCTGACCGCACTGCCAGAAGAAAAAACCGCCCTGACGATAGACGGGCTGGATCTGTATTATGGTCAGAAGCAGGCGCTGTTTACTATCAACATGAAGATTGCCAAAGGCCAGGTGACGGCCTTTATCGGTCCGTCCGGTTGCGGGAAATCCACCCTGCTGCGCTGTATTAACCGGATGAACGAGCTGGTGGAAGGCTGTCGGGTTGAAGGACAGATCATGCTGCATGGCAGAAACATCTATGATCAGAATGTGGATGTGGCGGCCCTGCGCCGCCGTGTCGGCATGGTCTTTCAGCGGCCCAACCCGTTTCCTAAATCCATTTATGAAAACGTGGTTTACGGTTTACGTCTGCAAGGGGTGAAAAATACCCGGGTGCTGGATGATGCGGTTGAAAATTCACTGCGCGGCGCGGCGCTGTGGGATGAGGTGAAAGATCGTCTGCACGAGAATGCGTTTGGTTTATCCGGTGGTCAGCAGCAGCGTCTGGTGATTGCCCGTGCCATTGCGATTGAGCCGGAAGTCATCTTGCTTGATGAACCGACCTCGGCGCTGGATCCGATCTCCACCCTGACCATTGAAGAGCTGATTAACGATCTGAAGAAAAAGTATACGGTCATTATTGTTACCCATAATATGCAGCAGGCCGCCCGCGTTTCAGACAATACGGCCTTTATGCACATGGGCGAGCTGGTGGAGTACGCCTCGACCAATGATATTTTCACCACGCCCAAAGAAAAACGCACCGAAGATTACATCACCGGCAGATACGGCTAAGGAGTAGAAGACAATGTTAGACAATATGAGCCTTAGCCGTCATATCTCCGGCCAGTTCAATGCCGAGCTTGAGAGCATACGCACCCATGTCCTTGCCATGGGCGGACTGGTTGAGCAACAGCTGACGGATGCGCTCAAGGCCATGCACAGGCAGGATGTCGATCTGGCCCGCCGGGTCATTAAAGATGATCATAAAGTCAATGCGATGGAAGTGGCGATTGATGAAGCCTGCACCCGGATTATTGCCAAGCGTCAGCCGACCGCCAGTGACTTGCGCCTGGTGATTGCCATTATCAAAACCATTACTGATCTCGAACGTATTGGTGATGTGGCGGAAAGCATTGCCAAAGTGGCGCTGGAAAACTTCACCAATAAGCAATACAACCTGCTGGTGTCGCTGGAAGCCCTTGGTCAGCATGCTGCCCGTATGCTGCATGAAGTGCTGGATGCCTTTGCCCGAATGGATGTCAAAGCGGCGATTCGGGTGTATCAGGAAGACGATCGGATTGACCGAGAATACGAAGCGATCATCCGGCAATTAATGACCTATATGATGGAAGATCCGCGCTCTATTCCTAATGTGCTGCAAGTGATGTGGTCAGCGCGTTCCATTGAACGGGTGGGGGATCGTTGCCAGAATATCTGCGAGTACATTATTTATTTCGTCAAAGGCAAAGATATTCGCCATACCAGTCCGCAGGAAATGGAAATTTTCATGGATAATAACCGCTGAATCATTCGGGGAGCCAAACGGCTCCCCGGCTTGATCTTAATCGTCACCTTTATCAAACCTATCCGGCACAAAGGTTTGTTCGTCCATGGGCGGTCGCGTGTAACCACTCTTGTTGATCTCGGGTAGTATCACTTCCGGGTAGTCGATCTCCTGGTAGGGGATCTGGCTCAGCAGATGCGACATGCAGTTGATTCTGGCCTGCTTCTTATCGTCACTTTCAACCACCCACCACGGGCTCTGTTTAGTGTCTGTGTGGGCAAACATTTTGTCTTTGGCGGCCGAATATTCCGCCCAGCGCGAGCGTGATTCCAGATCCATCGGGCTGAACTTCCACCGCTTGATCGGGGTGTTGATGCGCTCCAGAAAGCGCTTTTCCTGCTCTTCGTCCGACACCGAGAACCAGTATTTGATCAGTATGATGCCGGAGCGTTGCAGCATGCGTTCGAATTCCGGACAGGCCAGCAGAAACTCTTCATATTCTTCTTCGCTGCAAAAGCCCATCACCTTCTCGACCCCGGCCCGGTTGTACCAGCTTCTGTCAAACAGCACGATTTCGCCGGCAGAGGGAAGCTGTTCCACATAGCGCTGAAAATACCACTGGGTTTTCTCTTTCTCTGTCGGTTTTGGCAAAGCAACCACCCGACAGACACGGGGATTGAGCTTCTCGGTGATCCGCTTAATGGTGCCGCCTTTGCCGGCCGCATCCCGGCCTTCAAAAATCACCAGCACTCTCAGGCCTTCCTGTTTGACCCACTCCTGGCATTTCACTAGTTCAGTTTGCAGCCGCTCAAGCTCTTGATCATAGTCTTTCTTTTTGAGTTTGCTCTGTAACTGTTTGTCAGACATAAATAAACCACATTCCTTTTTACTGGGCTCTGCGGTAATAATAGCCTGTTTGACCAGTGGTTTATGTGATCGGTTGAGTATGATGGTGAAATGGCTGAGCCCGCTCCCTGAACAGGAGCGAGCGTGCAATCAGGATTTGAGTGCGGTGATCACCGCGGCGATCTTATCACTGCTGGTCACCGGAATGGCGTAGTCGTCGACGTCTTGACTGCCCATGTGGGCACCTGCGGCGATATGCTCCATCAGGCTTGGCCGCGTTGTCTTGCCCGACAGGTGTAACTCTTTCACGCCGGTTTGCGCGACAATTTTAGCGGCGTTGCTGGCGGTAATCCCTGCGCCGGCCATGATGCTCAGGCGATCGCCGCAATAGCGTACCATGTCTGCCAGTGTCTCAGCCCCTTCCAGTGCCGTGGATTGCAGCCCGGAAGACAGAACGCGTTCGCAACCTGCGCTCATAATGGCATCAAGCGCTTCTGTGTAGTTGTCGCATTGATCAATGGCCCGGTGGAAAGTCACCCCCAGCCCGGTGGCCGCTTTCATCAGCTCGGTCAGCTGTGCAGTGTCCACTTTACCCTGCGCCGTCAGCACACCCATTACTACGCCCTGAAGGCCTATTTGCCTGGCGGCATGTATATCTGCCAGCATGACTTCCATATCTTCGCCGGAGAACAGAAAGTCGCCCTGGCGGGGGCGGATCATGGCATAGACGGGCACCTTAGCGATGCGTGCAGCCTGATGCATTAAACCGACGCTGGGGGTCAGGCCGCCCAGGGCCAGCGATGAGCATAATTCTATACGGCTCGCCCCGCCTTGCTGGGCGGCATGCAGGGATTCAATGTTATCAATACAGACTTCAAGATGAGTCAGGGGAAATGCGGACATGAGGGTGCCTTGTTCAGTAAACCTTGGCAGAGTGTAAACGGAGAGGGGAAGGCTGTCGAAGTGTCTGATCAATCTCAGTGATGAAATTGGGATAAAAATAAGCCCGGCACCATGGCCGGGCTAAGCATTCAGCTCAGGACTATATCATTCAGCTCTGGCTGTGTAATTCAGCGCAAGGCTGTATTACAGGTCTGCAGTGTGCTCAGACAGGTAAGCAGCAACACCTTCTGGAGAACCAGTCATGCCTGCTTTGCCTTCTTCCCACTGTGCCGGGCAAACTTCACCGTTTTTCTGGTGGAAGTTCAGCGCGTCAACCATACGCAGCATCTCGTCGATGTTACGGCCCAGAGGCAGGTCGTTAACCACTTGGTGACGAACAACGCCTTCTTCGTCGATCAGGAAAGAACCACGGAAAGCAACGCCGGCTTCTGGGTGCTCAACGTCGTAAGCTTTACAGATTTCGTGCTTAACGTCAGCAATCAGAGGGTATTTAACCTGGCCGATACCGCCGTTCTCAACAGCAGTGTTACGCCATGCGTTGTGAGAGAACTGAGAATCGATCGATACACCGATAACTTCAACGCCTTTCGCTTGGAAATCAGCAAAACGCTTGTCAAAAGCGATCAGCTCAGATGGGCAAACAAAAGTGAAGTCCAGCGGGTAGAAGAAAACAACCGCTTTTTTGCCTTCAGTGAATTGCTTGAAGTTGAAGTTATCAACGATTTCACCGTTACCCAGAACTGCAGCAGCTGTGAAATCAGGTGCTTGACGACCTACTAGTACCATATTGGTGCTCCTAATATTGGAATGTGTACCACCCCGTAAGGGCAGTTCCTTCATAAATCAGGACACACTATAGCGAAAGTGCTACATTGAAAAAAGTAGAATAAATAGATTATTACAATCGAAAAATACGATGAGCAAATTTCCTTCTCTGAAACAACTCCATTATCTGGTGACACTGTATGAAACCCGCCATTTTGGTGAAGCGGCCAAACAGTGTTTCGTCAGTCAGTCGACATTAAGCTCAGGGATTCAGAATCTTGAGGATCTGGTTGGTTGCCAGCTGATTGAACGGGATAACAAAGCCCTGGTCTTTACCTCCACTGGTGAAGAAGTCGTGGTCCGCAGTCGTGAACTGCTGGCAAGAACGCAGGATATGATGGAGCTGTCGAAAAGCGGCGAGGATCAGATGGCCGGTCAGGTCAGGCTGGGCTGTATTCCGACCATTGCCCCTTTTTTGCTGGGCGATTTAGTGCAGGCGGTGAACCGCAGACATCCGCAGCTCCACCTTTTACTGCGCGAAGATACCACGGACAATCTGCTGAGTGCGTTACGCAATGGTGATATGGATGTGCTGATACTGGCACTCCCGGTTGAAATCAGCGGCATGCACAGCCAGATAGTGGGGCGTGATCCCTTCAAGATGGTGATCAGTAAAAATCAGGCCGCGAAAGTGAATGTTCCGCTGCGCTATGCCGATTTACCGGATGAATCTGTCTTTTTGCTTGAGAAAGAGCATTGCCTCACCGGCCATGCCGTGTCGGCGTGCCAGCTGACCAGTAAAGAAAAGATTAACCCGTTTGCGGCAACCAGCTTACATACTCTGGTCCAGATGGTATCGAATGGCCTTGGCTCTACCTTTATTCCGCAAATGGCGATCAAGCATGGCTTGGTCGATAGCCCGGATCTGGTGATCTTAGATCCGCCAGGACAGGCCGCTTACCGTGAAATAGGCCTGGTCTGGCGACCGACATCCAGCCGTATCCCTACTTTTCAGTGTCTGGCAGAGATAGTCACAGAGCTGCTTTAACGACATTCAGGACGCTCAGCAGACATGTTTTTATTTTTTGGTGAAATATTCTGCTTAGCTGTGATTTGTTTGATACTTTGTTCTGTTTGGGCGTTTTGCCAAGTGCTTAATTTTGTAGGTTTTTTCTGTTTCGTTCTGTAAAACAATTCCCCGCCATGCACGCAAAATTACTCCTCCAATGTATGACTCTGCCAAATCTTGTCTATAAATGTATGTAGATTGAGTGCGTTACAGCCTGTCTCGCTATTTTTGTTTGTTTAAAACGGCATATTTTCAATTGTTAATTTAGTGTTAATTGGTAATTTAATTACGTAATACTTTACACTTTTGGCTGGGAAACAGACTGGAAGTTAAAAACCGAATATATCGCCTTAAAGTGTTTTAATTCAGTGTTTTGAGTAATAGCTCTATTTTTTGTAAACTGTTGATTTTTAATTATTTGTTTTGTTTTTGAGATCCTGTTGCTTTTTGGGTGGGTTTGCCTTTTCCGATTTGTTAAGGCAACGTAATAGCCATGTTGAGGCCGAAAGTGGTCTATGATGGAAATCAGCCGATGCATTGTTTAAGTCGTGATTTAGTTACACTTGGCTGATTTGGGTAAATGGGGAGTCATAAATGGGTATGGAAAATCACCACCAGTTTGGTCAGCTGACGTTGGCCGCACCGCTTTCAGAATCACAGCGAGACATCCTGAGTGATGACGCAATGGCTTTTGTGGAGCAACTGGTCAGTCGATTTGCTTCCCGTGTGCCGGAACTGCTGGCAGCACGTGAAGTTCGTCAGCAGTCTATTGATGCCGGGCAGTTACCTGACTTCCTGCCTGACACCCGGGATATCCGCGAAGGTGACTGGACGATTCAGAATATTCCGTCTGATCTGCAGGATCGCCGTGTGGAAATCACAGGTCCTGTTGATCGCAAAATGGTGATTAATGCACTGAATGCCAATGTAAAAGTATTCATGGCGGATTTCGAGGATTCCTTTGCTCCCGCCTGGAGTGCAGTGATTGACGGCCAGCGCAACCTCCGTGATGCGGTGAACCGCACTATATCCTACACCCACCCTGACACAGGGAAAGTGTATGAATTAAAAGAGGATCCGGCGGTACTGATCTGTCGCGTCCGCGGTTTGCATCTGCCGGAAAAACACCTCTTCTGGAACGGTCAGCCGATTCCGGGCGCGCTGCTGGACTTTGGCCTGTATTTCTTCCACAACCATAAGCAACTGCTGGAAAACGGCAGCGGGCCGTACTTCTATATCCCTAAACTGCAGGCTTATCAGGAAGCGGCCTGGTGGAGCGATGTGTTCAGCTTTGCCGAAGATCAGGCTGGCCTGGCGCGAGGCACGATTAAGGCCACTGTGCTGATTGAAACGCTGCCGGCGGTATTTGAAATGAATGAAATTCTGTTCAGCCTGAAAGAGCACATTGTGGGTCTGAACTGCGGCCGCTGGGATTACATCTTCAGTTATATCAAGACACTGCGTAACCACCCGGATCGTATCTTGCCGGATCGTCAGGTGGTGACCATGGAAAAACCTTTCCTCAACGCTTACTCACGTTTGCTGGTGAGAACCTGTCACCGCCGCGGCGCGTTTGCGATGGGAGGCATGGCAGCCTTTATTCCTTCCAAGGATGCCGAGCGTAATGCCTGGGTACTGGACAAGATCCAGACCGATAAAGCGCTGGAAGCCAACAATGGCCATGACGGTACATGGGTGGCACACCCGGGGCTGGCTGATACCGCCCGCGAAGTCTTTGATAAGTGCCTGGGGTCACGTTCAAACCAGCTGGATGTGACGCGTGACACGGATGCACCGATCACCGCGGCTGAACTGCTGGCACCCTGCGACGGCGAACGGACAGAAGAGGGCATGCGCCATAACATTCGTGTTGCGGTGCAGTACATCGAAGCCTGGATCTCAGGCAACGGATGTGTGCCGATTTACGGCATGATGGAAGATGCCGCTACTGCTGAAATCTCTCGTGCTTCCATCTGGCAATGGATGAAGCACGGAAAAACGCTGAGTAACGGTCAGGTAGTTACCAAAGCACTGTTTGAACAGCTGTTGGACGAAGAAATGCAAGTCCTGGAACAGGAGATCGGTACTGAGCGTTTCAGCAAAGGACAATTTAAGGAAGCGGCTGCCATGATGGCGCGCCTGACCACCAGTGATGAGTTGGTCACCTTCCTGACACTGCCAGGTTATGAATATCTGGAATAACAGTGTAGCAAGCATTCAAACCGGAACTGTAACACACAACAATAAGCACATAGTGCACAAGTACTGCCCGGCTTAATCCGGGCAGAGGAAGCCCAAGAAAACTGAGTAGAACTGAAGCGCAGAACGTTCAGATTTTGCGAAATATCGTCACATAATACGAGGGATTTATTATGACACTGACTCGCCAGCAACAGATCGAAGCCATTGAAAAGGATTGGGCGGAGAACCCACGTTGGAAACATGTTAAGCGTACTTATACTGCGGAAGAAGTGGTTAATCTGCGTGGTTCGGTCGTACCGGCGAACACACTGGCTCAGCGCGGTGCTGATAAGTTGTGGGATTTAGTCAACGGCTCTGCCAAGAAAGGCTATGTGAACTGCCTTGGCGCGCTGACCGGCGGTCAGGCCGTTCAGCAGGCGAAAGCGGGAATTGAAGCGATTTATCTGTCAGGCTGGCAGGTGGCTGCTGATAACAACACGGCATCATCCATGTATCCGGATCAGTCCCTGTACCCGGTCGATTCAGTACCTGCGGTTGTCAAGCGCATCAATAACTCTTTCCGCCGCGCTGATCAGATTCAGTGGGCAAACGGTAAAAGCCCGGAAGAAGGCGGCATTGATTACTTCCTGCCTATCGTTGCAGATGCGGAAGCCGGCTTTGGCGGGGTACTGAATGCTTACGAGCTGATGCGCAGCATGATTGATGCAGGAGCTGCCGGTGTGCACTTCGAAGATCAGCTGGCTTCGGTGAAAAAATGCGGCCACATGGGCGGTAAAGTCCTGGTGCCTACCCAAGAAGCGGTACAAAAACTGATTGCTGCCCGTCTGGCGGCTGACGTTGCCGGCACAACGACGCTGGTGATTGCCCGTACCGATGCCAACGCTGCCGATTTGCTGACCTCCGACTGCGACCCGTACGATGCCGACTTCATTACCGGCGAGCGTACGCAGGAAGGGTTCTACCGCGTTCGTGCCGGTATCGATCAGGCTATCGCCCGTGGTCTGGCGTATGCCCCGTATGCTGACCTGATCTGGTGTGAAACAGCGACGCCTTGTCTGGAAGAAGCGCGCAAGTTTGCAGAAGCTATCCATGCTAAATACCCGGATCAGCTGCTGGCGTACAACTGCTCACCTTCTTTCAACTGGGAGAAGAATCTGGATGCTGAAACGATTGCCAAGTTCCAGCAAGAGCTGTCTGACATGGGCTACAAGTACCAGTTCATCACACTGGCGGGCATTCACAACATGTGGTTCAACATGTTCGAGCTGGCACACGCTTATGCTCAGGGTGAAGGTATGCGCCATTATGTTGAGAAAGTACAGCGTCCTGAGTTTGCGGCGGCAGAGAAGGGTTACACCTTCGTGGCTCACCAGCAGGAAGTGGGCACTGGCTACTTCGACAAGATGACGAACGTCATTCAGGGCGGAAACTCTTCTGTGACTGCGCTGACAGGTTCAACTGAAGAAGATCAATTCTGACTGAATTGACCGGTAATAAGCAATCTATCCTAGTAAGACCGTTTCGCAGCTGTTACCCGTGAGGGGATTGCGATTAACGTTATCGGCTGTAACCAGGCTTGTTCACGTCAAGCCTTAGTCTGATAACGCTTTCACTTAACGAATTGTTATCGCCTTGGGAGCCTCTGGCTCCCCTTTTTCTTTTCTGATATTTCTATTCGGTATTCTCTGCTTACCTTTATTCTGCTGACTCCGGCCCTAGCAACACTGCTTTGTGCGCCCGCCAGAATGCTTGGGATGCATCCATCAGCCTTGGATAGAGAATGAAGAAGCTCTGCTCCAGCTCCTGATAATGCCCGGCCAGAAAAGGCGGACATTCAGCCAGCGAACTCAATTTCGGGCGGCGAATTGCCATGCGTTCCAATGCCTGATGAATACTGGCAACCTGCTGATACTGAATCAGCCATTCTTGCTGCCACATGTGCTGCGTCATTTGCCGGTAATGGTCCGGTTCCTTTCCCGCAAAGCCTTCAACTTCTTTACGCACCTGCTGAACAAATACGGGTAAAGGTAAGTCATGGAAATTGTGCCAGTGGCGGGCGAGGTAATGATCCCAAATCATATCCAGGGCAATGCCGCTTACCCGGCGGATGTCCGGCGGAAACGCCCTGCGCCAGGCTCTGACTTCAGGCTGGCTGTCAATAAAGCCGTCGACAAAGCGATGAAGCTTGATACCCGCAGCTACTTCTGGTGAATATTGCCGGTAGGGATCACCGCGAACAAAATCGGCCAGCAAATTGCCCGCCAGGTGACTGTGGCAATGATCCGCCAAGTGTAGGTGTGCCAGGAAATTCATAGTAGTGAGTTCAACATCTGTTGCCGTGAGATAAGAGCGAGCCAGGCACTGTAACAGCAATGCCGGGGCGCAGCGCAGTGACAGCGTGCAGTATCAGATACAGTGTAGAGTGAAACACAATGATGCAGTCATTTTGAGGCACAGGTAATACTTTTTGAACTCTTTTGTTTATCGCTGACTTTTTGCGCTAAAACGCCAATATCCTTAGAAAGAGCACATTGATTGGTCGCCTTATCTTAGTCGTATGACCTGAGTCATATTAATAGACTCATGCATCCGATGTAACCCTTTTGCTGCGATGCTTTTGCCCAGGGAGTGAGGAAAGATGATGAATGCTTTTTCAGTCATACCGTTAGCCACAGTGCTGGCCTTGTCGCTGACCTCTGGCGCTGTATGGGCCGAACAACAAGGGCCGCAAGCCAGTGCGTCAGCCCGTAATGAACCGATAGCCAGAATCATTGGCGGCAACCCGACATATCAGGAAGACCTTCCGTGGCAGGCACTGGTGTATATAGACACCGGCAACGACGGCCTTGATGTCTTTCAGTGCGGTGGCGTCATCATAGATAAGAATACCGTACTGACCGCCGCACATTGTATTACCGAAGGCTCAGTCACAGCGCAGCAGGATGAGATCTTTGTCTGGGCGGGTATCACCTCGACCGACTCTGTGACTGCTTTCAATGCCCTGCCGGTGACAACTGTTGCGCTGCATCCGGGTTTTAATGAAGAGACTTTTATCAATGATATTGCTGTGCTGCGCCTGGGCAAGGATATTCCGGCAGGTGCCCAGCCCATCCGGCTGGCCACTGAGAGTGAACAGCAGCAGGCCGATATGGCCTTTGACAATACCTTTGTGCCCGACAGCCAACGCGGTCAGAATTTACTGGTATCCGGATGGGGCCTGACCTCAACCGAGCCCGGGGCTACCGTAGCCCGGCAGTTACAGCATGTGTTGCTTGCGGGTGTGCCGGACGATTATTGCGAACAGGTGTGGGGCCCTGTGGTTGAACCGTCCCAGAGCGCGATGTTTGTGTGTGCGATGTCGCCAGATCCTGCGCTTAAGCGTGACACTTGCCAGGGCGATTCCGGTGGCCCGTTAGTGTGGCAGAATCCCCAGGCCAGCGCCGATAGTGATCTGGGTTTTCGGCTGGTGGGCTTAGTCAGCTTTGGGACGGAATGCGGCACGGATTTCCCTGCTGTTTATACTGAGGCTTCCCACTATCGTGATTGGATTGCCCTGACAGCGGGGGACGGTTTTAACTTTTACCCGGACTCTGTTTTCGCATTTAACCCGTTTACTCTCAATGCCGAAAGTCCAGCAGGGACGCCAGAGACAGGCAATGACAGTAACCAAGACGAAGCTATCAGTGCACTGAGCAGCGCGATGGCGAGCCGATCGGGCGGGAGTGTAACGGCAGGAAGCATGATTGCGTTACTGGGGATGCTCTGGTGGCGCAGAAGTCAGGGCAGGGAACGCTGAACCAGGGTTGTTCCGCGCGCTCACTATCTGAGAGGCGTGTAAACAACTGGCTCGTAAAATGGTTTGATTATCAATGGCATTGATTGCTTATCCCTCCGGCGCCTGATGCCGCTCTGTCTGCGATGTCCTCTGCGGTGAACTATCCGTCCAAATTCTCAATAAGTGACAATGGCGCAATAACCGAGAGAATTATAATTAAGCGACTGTAAATCATGAGGGTAGCAGTTATGAAAGCCCCCATAACTAACAGCCTGTTATTGCTGGCTTTCCTGCTTGTTGTGTCAGGGCTGGCGAAGGCACAGACTGATGAGTCGCCTGCCCAGGCAGAGCAATACGAGCCAACAGCCAGAATTGTCGGTGGCATACCCGCCGTGCCGGGCGACATTCCCTGGCAGGCATTTATTAATATTGATTTTTCTGATAACGGCACAGAAGTGTACCTGTGTGGCGGCGTGGTGATTGCTCCGCGCATCATACTGACTGCGGCGCACTGCATTATTAATGGCGGCCGAATTGCGACTCCCTTGGATGTGAAAGTCTGGGCCGGTATTACCTCGGTATTCAGTGCGACAAGCAGAAATGCCACGCCTGTCAGCGCAATTATTGTGCATCCCAGTTATAACAGCAGTAATTTTAACAATGACATAGCCATCATCCGCCTGAGCCTGGATCTGCCGGAAACCGCGATCCCGGTACAGATAGCGTCTGTCTCCACCCAAAACCGGGCGGATGCCGAATTTGCCAATACCTGGGTGGCAAACAGCAACCGGCCAGCCAATTTACTGATTTCGGGGTGGGGCAGTGTGACACCGGATCCGGATGCCGCCGGTTCAACCCAGCTGCAACAAACGGTACTGTCTGGCGTACCCGACCGGGTCTGTGACAATTTGTGGGGAAGCTCGGTGCATCCCGGGGTGTACAGTATTTTTGTCTGCGCCTCCCCCCCGTCGCCTAATTTATCCCGCGACAGCTGCTTTGGTGATTCTGGCGGGCCGCTGGTCTGGCTCGATCCGCAGGCCAGCAGTGATCCGGATTTTGGCCTGCGCCTGGTCGGACTGGTGAGCTTCGGCGAAGGCTGTGCCGGCAATCTGCCTGGTGTCTATACCCAGGTGTCTACCTATCTTGACTGGATAGCTGCTGTCGCTGGCAGCGACTTCACCCCCAATCCGTTTTCTGCGTTCCCGGTTAATCCTTTTCTGAAAGACTACAGCAACGCGGGGCTGGAGCAGTTTCGGGTGGAGAGCAGCGGTAGCGATGACAGCGGGGGAAGCTATTCCCTGGCATGGCTGCTGGGACTCGTCGGCCTGCTTCTGTGGCGTTCGCGCAAGAAAGGCTGATAACAAATCATTTCATAACATTTCTCCGGGCTTGATATTGCAGTGTGGCAGCCTATACTAGCTGCCTGCTGTAAGTTAGGGCCTAAAAAATGCAAGTTTCAGATTTTCACTTTGACCTTCCCGATGAACTGATTGCACGTTATCCGCAGCCGGAGCGTTCATCCAGCCGCCTGTTACAACTGGACGGTAACAGCGGTGATGTGTGGCATAAATCGTTTAGAGATGTGTTGGATCTGGTGCGTCCCGGTGACCTGCTGGTATTTAACAATACCCGGGTGATCCCGGCGCGCATGTTCGGCCGTAAAGCCAGTGGCGGTAAGCTGGAAGTGCTGGTCGAGCGTCTGCTTGATGATAAGAGCATTCTGGCTCATGTCCGGGCTTCTAAAGCACCCAAACCGGGCACCCAACTGCTATTGGGTGAAAACGACGAGTTTGAAGCCGAGATGGTTGCCCGCCATGATGCCCTGTTTGAAATTCGCTTCAACAGTGCGCTGACGGTACTGGAGATTCTGGAGCAGGTTGGCCACATGCCCTTGCCGCCTTATATCGACCGTCCGGACGAAGAAGCAGACAAAGAGCGGTATCAAACGGTTTATAATGCCAAACCGGGCGCTGTGGCAGCTCCGACTGCCGGTTTGCATTTTGATGAGCAGTTACTGGCGGCTATCAAGGCAAAAGGGGCCGAGCTTGCCTTCGTGACCTTGCACGTAGGCGCCGGCACCTTCCAGCCAGTCCGGGTCGATAATATTCATGATCATCATATGCACGCGGAGTACGTCGAAGTCCCGCAAGAGGTGGTTGATGCGATTCAGGCCACCCGCGCCCGTGGCGGCCGGGTGATAGCGGTGGGCACCACCTCTGTTCGCTCGCTGGAAAGTGCGGCTCAGGATGCTCTCAAGAACGGCACCGATCTGGTCCCTTTCTTTGGCGACACCGATATTTTCATCTTCCCCGGCTACGAGTTCCAGCTGGTGGACGTGCTGATCACCAATTTCCACCTGCCGGAATCGACCCTGATCATGCTGGTGAGCGCATTTGCCGGTTATGAAAATACCATGGGCGCTTATCGGCAGGCGGTTGAACACAGTTACCGTTTCTTCAGCTACGGGGATTCTATGTTCATCACCCGGCGTCAGGGCTGAATCTGCTGCGCTGCACTAATATCCGCCTGTGCGCGTGAAATCTGGCGCGGCAGCCTGAATAACTGAACTTTTACTCAATATCACTGTCTGGTCTTGGGCCGGACAGTTCGCGATCCTGATTGGTTGGGGTTGCAGTGCATCAGGCGACGGGCCTTTTGCATCTACTTAACGTCAGATTGTTTCTCTGGCTTTTGGAGGCTTTGTGAAATTTGAATTAGATAAAACCCAGGGACGTGCACGTCGCGGCCGTCTGGTCTTTGAACGCGGTACGGTAGAAACACCGGCATTCATGCCTGTGGGCACGTACGGCACCGTAAAGGGCATGACGCCGGAAGAAGTGAAAGACACAGGTGCACAGATCCTGCTGGGTAATACTTTCCACCTGTGGCTGCGCCCGGGTCAGGAAGTGATGAAGCTGCACGGCGATCTGCATGACTTCATGCAGTGGCAAGGCCCGATTCTGACCGATTCAGGCGGTTTCCAGGTGTTCAGCCTGGGTGATATCCGCAAAATCACCGAAGAAGGGGTGCATTTCCGTAACCCGGTCAACGGTGACAAGATTTTCATGGATGCCGAAAAGTCGATGGAAATTCAGTACGATCTGGGCTCAGACGTGGTAATGATTTTCGACGAATGTACGCCTTATCCGGCCACACATGACGAAGCGAAAACATCAATGGAAATGTCACTGCGCTGGGCAAAACGCAGCCGTAACCACTTCGATAAAATGGGTAATAAGAATGCCCTGTTCGGTATTGTACAGGGCAGTGTCTATGAAGATCTGCGTGATGTATCGGTACAAGGCCTGACCGAGATCGGTTTTGACGGCTACGCTGTGGGCGGTCTGGCCGTTGGCGAACCGAAAGAAGATATGCACCGTGTACTGGAGCATACTTGTCCTAAATTACCGGAAGACAAGCCGCGTTACCTGATGGGTGTCGGCAAACCCGAAGACCTGGTTGAAGGTGTGCGCCGCGGTATCGACATGTTCGACTGCGTGATGCCGACCCGTAATGCCCGTAATGGCCACCTGTTTGTGACCGGCGGTGTGATCAAGATCCGCAATGCGAAACATAAAACGGATACAAGTCCACTGGATCCGCACTGTGACTGTTACACTTGTCGCAATTACTCGAAGGCGTATCTGTATCATCTGGATAAATGTAATGAAATTTTGGGTGCACGCCTTAATACAATCCACAACTTACGCTACTATCAGCGTTTGATGGAAAGCATCCGTCAGGCGATTGAAGAAGATCGTTTCGACGTATTCGTAGAAGAGTTCTACGCGCGCCGGGACCGCGAAGTTCCACCATTAAAAAACGTTTAACTATAACGAGGACGTGAATAAATGAGTCTTTTTATTTCTCAGGCACATGCAGCAGCAGAAGGCGCTCCACAAGGTGGCGGCATGCAGCTGTTTATCATGCTGGCTCTGTTTGCTGTAATTTTCTACTTCATGATCTACCGCCCGCAGGCCAAGCGGGTGAAAGAGCATAAAAACCTGATGTCTTCGATGGGCAAAGGTGATGAAGTGCTGACCAATGGCGGCCTGGTGGGTAAGATCACCAAAGTCTCAGCGGAAAATGACTACATTGTGATCGCACTGAACGACACAACTGAAGTTACCATCAAAAAGGATTTCGTTTCTGCTGTTCTGCCAAAAGGCACAATGAAATCACTGTAATTTATGGCTTTGAAGGATCTTCTCAGTGTTAAACCGGTATCCCTTGTGGAAGAACCTGATGGTGGTGTTCGCACTGCTCGTCGGCTTGCTCTATGCACTTCCCAATGTGTTCGGTGAAGATCCAGCGATTCAAATCTCCGGGGCGCGTGGCGCCTCGGTAGAAATGGCCACGCTGGATAAAGTTACCGAGCAGCTTAATCAAGATAAACTCTCCTACAAATCTGTCGCATTCGAAAACGGGGCTATTCTGGTCCGCTTCAAAGACACTGAGACGCAAATCAGTGCCCGCGATTTAATGAATCAATTTCTTGGCGATAACTATGTTGTTGCTCTGAACCTGGCACCTTCTACTCCTGCCTGGCTGGAAAGCCTGGGCGCCACTCCAATGAAACTCGGCCTGGACCTGCGCGGCGGTGTGCACTTCCTGATGGAAGTGGATATGGATGCTGCGATGGACAAACTGCTGGGTCAGCAAGAAGATACTTTCCGTACTGAGCTGCGTGAAGCCCGTATCCGTTACCGTGCGATTTCGGTGAAAGACGACGGGGTGGAAATCCGGCTTCGTAACGACGAGCAGGTACAGGAAGCCAGACGTACACTGTCGGCTTCGCACCCGGACATGCTGTTCGTTGAAGGCAGTGGCTTTGCACTCACCGCCAGCTTCACTGAAGCGCGGATGCAGGAAATTCGTAACTATGCCGTTGCTCAGAACATCACTATTCTGCGTAACCGGGTTAACGAACTGGGTGTAGCAGAGCCACTGGTTCAGCGTCAGGGCGCTAACCGCATTGTTGTGGAACTGCCGGGCGTACAGGATACGGCACGGGCTAAAGAAATTCTCGGTGCCACCGCAACCCTGGAATTCCGTGAAGTGGATACTAACGTGGATCTGGCAGCCGCCGCTGCAGGACGTGTACCGCCAGGCAGCGAGGTGAAAACCTCCCGTGACGGGAATCCTGTGGTGCTGAAAAAGCGGGTGATCCTTGAAGGTTCACACATTACCGATTCTACATCCAGCAATGACGAATATGGCCGCCCTCAGGTGAACATCAAGCTGGACAGCGAAGGCGGTAATAAAATGACAGCTTTCTCCCGTAATAACGTGGGTAAGCTGATGGCAACGCTGTTCATTGAATATAAAGACAGCGGCAAGCGTTCCCCGGCTGGTAAAGTGATTCTGGAAAAACACGAAGAAGTGATTAACCAGGCAACGATTCAGACCGCGCTGGGACGTGATTTCCGTATTACCGGGATCGACAGCCAGGCTGAAGCGCATAACCTGGCACTGCTGTTGCGTGCCGGTGCACTGATCGCGCCAATTTCCATTGTGGAAGAGCGCACTATCGGTCCTTCTATGGGTCAGCAGAACATCGACATGGGGATCCAGGCCTGTATCTGGGGCATGGTCGCCGTGATGTTGTTCACTTTGCTCTACTACCGCAAGTTCGGTCTGATTGCCAACCTGGCGCTGACGATGAACCTGGTCTTGATCATTGGTGTGATGTCCATGATTCCGGGCGCCACTATGACCTTGCCGGGGATTGCCGGTATCGTACTGACGGTGGGTATGGCGGTGGATGCCAACGTGCTGATCTTCGAGCGGATTCGTGAAGAGCTGCGCGATGGTCGCAGCCCGCAGCAGGCGATTCAGCAAGGTTACGCCAATGCGTTCAGCACTATCGCTGATGCCAATATTACCACGCTGATCACCGCTATCATTCTGTTTGCGGTCGGTACGGGGGCGATTAAAGGCTTCGCGGTGACGCTGTCTATCGGTATTCTGACCTCTATGTTTACGGCTATCGTGGGCACCCGTATGTTGGTGAACCTGCTGTATGGCGGTAAGCGCATCGATAAACTGTCGATCTAAGGAGACGCTGACATGTTTCAGTTAATGAAAGCGGATAAAGTGATCGACTTTATGCGTTGGTCGAAACTGGCCTTTGTATTGTCTGCAGTGATGATCACTGCTTCCATTGCTATTGTTGTCACGAAAGGCATGAACTGGGGGCTGGATTTCACCGGCGGTACCCTGATTGAAGTGGGCTTTGAGCAGCCTGCGGATTTGGGTCAGATTCGTGATTCACTCGAAGCGTCCGGTTTTGGCGATGCTATTGTTCAGAATTTCGGTACGGCCCGTGATGTCATGGTACGTCTCCAGCCGCGTGAAGGTGTGGCAGGTGAAACTCTGGGCAATCAGATCCTGGATGCCCTCCGTGAAGGTACACACCAGAATGTCGAAATGCGCCGGATTGAGTTTGTCGGCCCGAATGTCGGTGACGAGCTGGCAGAAGCGGGCGGTCTGGCTATTCTGGTCTCACTGATCTGTATTCTGCTGTATGTATCCATGCGTTTTGAGTGGCGTCTGGCCGCCGGTGCGGTACTGTCCCTGACTCACGATGTCATCATCACTATTGGTATTTTTTCACTGCTGCAAATCGAGGTTGATCTGACGATTGTTGCCGCGCTGCTGACTGTTGTCGGTTACTCACTCAATGACACCATAGTGGTGTTTGACCGTATCCGTGAGAACTTCCGCAAGATGCGCAAGGGCGGCCCGGCAGAGGTGATGAATAATTCGATTACTCAAACCCTGAGCCGTACCCTGATCACTTCAGGGACCACCTTGTTCGTGGTGATCGCCCTGTTTATGAAAGGCGGCACTATGATTCACGGGTTTGCCACAGCACTGCTGATCGGTATTACCGTCGGTACCTATTCTTCTATCTATGTGGCTTCGGCACTGGCGCTGAAACTGGGTATTACCCGTGAGCACCTGATGCCGCCAAAAGTGGAAAAAGAAGGCGAAGAATTCGACGCCATGCCGTAATGGCGATTGGGGCAGGTTTACTTCTGCCCTTTAACGTTGGCTGAAGACGTAAAAAAGCCCCGGCAATCTGATTGCCGGGGCTTTTTGTATGGCTGCTGAAAACCACCGCACAGGCAGTGGTATTTGTTTCAGTACCGCATTATTTTTTCAGTGCTTCGCTACCGTGTTCACGGATTTTTGCCAGCATAGGCTTCACGACGCGTACATTGCCGGCAACGATGTTGCCAGAGGTCAGGTAATTGGTGTTACCGGTGAAGTCGGTACAGATAGCGCCGGCTTCACGGGCAATCAGCTCACCGGCTGCCATTTCCCAAGGCTTCTGGCTCAGCTTGAACACACCGTCTACACGGCCGGCGGCCAGGTAGCACAGATCCAAAGCGGTACAACCGGACAAACGCATGTCATCACATTCTACAAACATCGCCTGCTGAATTTTGGCGTAGCTTTCAGAGTGTTGTTTGGCAGTGAAAGGCAGGCTGCTTGCCAGAACCGTACCGGCCAGATTACGTGGCTGAGAAGCACGGATGCGCTGGCTGTTCAGCTGGGCGCCAGAACCGCGGGTTGCGGTGAAGAGTTCGTTACGGGCAGGATCGTAAACAGCGGCGACTTCAGTACGGCCGCGCATACGCAGGGCAACAGAAATCGCATAGTGCGGAATACCGCGGGCGAAGTTATTGGTGCCATCCACTGGGTCGATAATCCATTGGCATTCTTTGTCGCGGCCTTCTTTGGTGCCGGACTCTGCACCTACGATGCAGTGATCAGGATAAGACTTCAGAATAGTATCGATGATGATAGCTTCTGCTTCGTGATCGATATTAGTGACAACGTCGTTGCCTTTTTTACTTACTTCAATGCCTTGCGGTTTTTCTAAAGACTTAGCGACATGGTCACCGGCTTTACGGACAGCACGGATCGCGATATTTAGCATCGGATGCATAGGATCTTCCCAACGGATGTTAAAGAACTAAAAAGCGGCGGCGAGTATATCAGAGCCTGAGTAAAAAGGAAGTGGTGATTTTTTATCCAGTCCGGGGCCGGAACTGACTGCCAGGTGTTGCTTACAATGTTTTCCCCACTTTACAGAAGGCTGTGCTAAAATCCCCCGGTTTTGGAATCAGAGTTGGAAAACAGGCCGTCATGTTAGATCAAATCCGCGTGGTGCTGGTGGGCACATCACATTCAGGCAACATAGGCTCAGCGGCACGAGCAATGAAAGTGATGGGGTTGAGCCAGCTTGTTCTGGTCGAGCCCGCTTGTGAAATTGATGGCCAGGCTATCGCGCTGGCTGCCGGCGCGGCAGACATTGTCGAAAACGCCCGTATTGTTAACAGCCTGGATGAAGCCATTGCCGATTGCGGCCTGGTGGTCGGTTCAAGCGCCCGTTCCCGTAGTCTGGAATGGCCGCAGCTCAATCCCCGCGAGTGTGGCATTAAAGCCATTGAGGAAGCGCCGGCTCACCCGGTAGCCTTGCTGTTTGGTCGTGAACGTACTGGTTTGACCAACGAAGAGCTGCAAAAGTGCCACTGCCACGTGTATATTCCCGCTAACCCGGAATACAGCTCGCTGAATCTGGCGATGGCTGTGCAGACGATCAGTTATGAAGTGCGTATGGCTTATCTGGATAAGGAATCTCAAGCGTTTCCTGCCGATGACAGCTTGCCTGAATACCCGCGTACCATGGAACTGGAAAAGTTCTTTGACCATTTGTATGACGTCATGGAGCAGACACAGTTCATCAGCAGCCGCTCCGGCATGGTGATGGCGAAATTACGGCGCCTGTTTGTGCGCGCCAGACCCGAAGAGCAGGAGCTGAATATCCTGCGCGGTGTGCTGTCATCGGTACAAAAATCCCTCGCCGGCCAGAAAAAGTAGTTGTTTAATGTACAGATAATGCCCGACTAAATTAGTCGGGTATATACTTGACCATTTTAGTCGGGTATGCGACACTGCTGCCATAGATTCGAGTAGGTAGCGGTGTGTTATGAGATTGACATCAAAAGGACGGTATGCAGTCACGGCCATGTTGGACGTTGCGCTGCATTCTCAGGAAGGTCCAGTGCCTCTGGCTGATATTTCAGAGCGTCAGGGGATTTCACTGTCTTATTTGGAGCAATTGTTTGCTCGCTTGCGTAAAGCCGGCCTGGTGGCCAGCGTGCGTGGTCCGGGCGGTGGCTACCGACTGGGCGAAGAGGCGCATCAAATTGCTGTCGGCACTGTGATTGCGGCCGTCGACGAATCGGTCGATGCCATGAAGTGCCACGGTAAAGGGGATTGTCAGGGCGGTGTACGCTGTCTGACTCATACCCTGTGGCATGACCTCAGCGCGCGTATCAGTGACTTTCTGAACAATATTACGCTCGGTGAACTGATGCAGGACAACGACGTACTGACAGTGTCAGACCGCCAGGACCAGCGCCTTCAGAAGTCGTCTTTTGGACATAAGAATACACACGACAGCGCCACTATAGGTGTCGATGTTCGCTCCTAGCGCCCAGCGGCCCGTGTTTTTGGAGATGAAGATGAAATTGCCAATATACTTAGATTATTCCGCTACTTGCCCTGTAGACCCCCGCGTTGCCGAGAAAATGGTGCAATGCATGACAATGGACGGTAACTTCGGTAACCCGGCCTCCCGTTCCCACCGTTTTGGCTGGCAGGCTGAAGAAGCGGTTGATAATGCCCGTGAGCAAGTGGCAGACCTGCTGAATGCGGACCCGCGTGAGATCGTGTTCACCTCAGGTGCAACAGAATCTGATAACTTGGCGATCAAAGGTATTGCGCACTTCTACGGCAAAAAAGGTAAGCACATCATTACCTGTAAAACAGAACATAAAGCGGTTCTGGATCCTTGCCGTCAGCTGGAGCGTGAAGGCTACGAAGTGACCTACCTGGAGCCTGAGTCAAACGGTTTGATCGATTTGGCGAAGCTGAGTGACGCCATCCGTGAAGACACCATTCTTGTTTCCATTATGCATGTGAACAACGAAATCGGTGTGATTCAGGATATTACCGCAATTGGTGAAATCTGCCGCGAACGTGGCGTGTTTTTCCATGTTGATGCCGCTCAGTCTGCCGGTAAGCTGCCGATTGATGTACAGGAAATGAAAGTTGATCTGATTTCCCTGTCTGCGCACAAAGTTTACGGTCCTAAAGGTATCGGTGCACTGTATGTGCGTCGTAAACCACGTATCCGCCTGGAAGCACAAATGCACGGTGGCGGTCATGAGCGTGGTATGCGTTCCGGTACTCTGGCTACCCATCAAATCGTCGGTATGGGCGAAGCCTTCCGTATCGCGAAAGAAGAAATGGATCTGGACCGACAGCATGCGCTGGCTCTGCGTAACCGCTTGCTGGACGGTGTAAAAGATATTGAAGCGATGACAGTCAACGGTGATCTGGAGCAGCGTGTTCCTAACAATCTGAACATCAGCTTTGCGTTTGTTGAAGGTGAGTCACTGCTGATGGCACTGAAAGATCTGGCGGTCTCGTCCGGTTCTGCCTGTACATCGGCCAGTCTGGAGCCTTCGTATGTACTGCGTGCTTTGGGCCTGAATGATGAATTGGCTCACAGTTCTATCCGCTTCTCTTTTGGTCGATTCACGACAGAAGAAGAAGTAGACTACGCAATTTCGCAGATCCGTACCGCAGTAGACAAGCTGCGTGAGATGTCACCGCTTTGGGATATGTACAAAGAGGGAATCGACCTGAACACAGTTGAGTGGGCACACCACTAAGTTGCGGTCTTCACGAATTCGAGGAAATTACCATGGCATATAGTGACAAAGTCATTGATCATTACGAGAACCCGCGGAACGTGGGCTCATTTGATAAAGACGATAAAAATATCGGTAGCGGTATGGTTGGCGCGCCAGCGTGTGGCGACGTAATGAAACTGCAAATCAAAGTGTCTGATCAAGGCATTATCGAAGATGCACGTTTTAAAACCTACGGCTGCGGTTCTGCTATCGCATCCAGCTCGCTCATTACTGAGTGGGTCAAAGGCAAGACCTTAGACGAAGCAGCATCGATCAAAAAC
Source organism: Photobacterium halotolerans DSM 18316 (assembly GCF_000425165.1). GTDB lineage: Bacteria > Pseudomonadota > Gammaproteobacteria > Enterobacterales > Vibrionaceae > Photobacterium > Photobacterium halotolerans. The sequence continues at coordinate 294,986 of NZ_KE384320.1, read as the reverse complement.
TCAGCGATTGCAGAAGAACTTGAGCTGCCGCCAGTGAAGGTTCACTGCTCAATTCTGGCTGAAGACGCCATTAAAGCCGCTGTTAGCGATTACAAAAAGAAACATCAAAGCAATTAATGAAATAAGGGTTGTTGTTCATGGCCATTACCATCACTGAAACTGCAGCGAGCCGTGTTGCGGCTTTCCTGGAAAATCGGGGCAAAGGTCTAGGCCTGCGATTGGGTGTCCGAACATCCGGATGCTCTGGTATGGCCTATGTCCTTGAGTTCGTTGATGATATCGACGAGGGCGATGAGGTCTTTGAGCAATTCGGCGTTAAAGTGATCGTCGATGCCAAAAGCCTGGTTTACCTGGAAGGGACAGAGCTGGATTTCGTCAAAGAAGGACTGAATGAAGGTTTCCAATTTAACAACCCTAACGTGTCGAGCGAATGTGGTTGTGGTGAAAGCTTCAACGTTTAATACTCGCTGACGGCGAGACATTGCCTGGGCGCGAGCATTCTGTTTCGCGCCTCTTGCTTGTAAACCGATATCAGACGCCATATGAATCATTTCGAACTATTTGGCCTGCCTTTCCAGTTTGAACTGGACGGCAGCCTTCTTGCCACACGTTTCCGCGACCTGCAGCGACGTTTTCATCCGGATAACTTTGCTACAGCTTCTGAGCGCGATCGACTGATGGCCGTTCAAAAAGCTGCTCACATCAATGACGCATTCCAGACCCTGAAAAACCCGGTGACTCGTGCAGAGTATATGCTGGCAGAAAACGGCGTTGATATTCGCGCCGAACAGCAGACGTTGCAGGATCCTGAATTTCTGATGCAGCAAATGGAACTGCGTGAAGCCCTGGAAGAGATCCCTTCCGCGGAGAACCCTGAGTCAGCGCTGTTTGATTTTGAGCAGCAGGCCGTCAGTTTGCAGAAAGCACAACTCAGTGAATTGAAACAATTGCTGGAAGCCGGCGAGTGGGAACCAGCAGCAGACGCAGTACGTAAACTCAAATTCATCGAAAAGCTGCGAGTCGAGGTCGAACGTCTGGAAGAGACGCTGTTCGACTGATTTTATTTACTTACCAGCTTAAAGCCCACAGGAAGGACAATGGCACTGTTACAGATTGCTGAACCTGGTCAAAGCGCTGCACCGCACGAACACAAACTGGCGGTGGGTATCGACTTGGGAACCACCAACTCTCTCGTTGCTGCTGTGCGTAGTGGCGTGGCCGAGACCCTGCCCGACGAGCAAGGCAAGTCAATTCTACCTTCTGTTGTTCATTATAATGAGCAAAGCATTCTCGTTGGCGACGAAGCCAAAAAACTGGCTCAGCAGGATCCTGCGAATACCATTATTTCCGTTAAACGCATGATGGGACGCTCGCTGACCGATATTGAGCAACGTTACCCTAATTTGCCTTATCAGTTTGAAGCCTCAGAGTCAGGCTTACCGCAACTGCTGACCCGCCGCGGTAAGGTTAATCCGGTTCAGGTCTCTGCGGATATTCTGAAAACCCTGACTGAGCGTGCGAAAGCGACCTTGGGCGGCGAACTGGAAGGCGTTGTGATTACGGTTCCCGCCTATTTTGACGATGCCCAGCGTGCCGGCACCAAAGATGCGGCGTCACTGGCCAATCTCAAAGTATTGCGTTTGCTCAACGAACCTACTGCAGCAGCCATTGCCTACGGTCTGGATTCGGGTCAGGAAGGTGTGATTGCCGTTTATGACCTTGGCGGCGGTACCTTTGATATCTCGATTTTACGTTTGTCTAAAGGTGTATTTGAAGTGCTGGCAACCGGTGGTGATACAGCACTGGGCGGCGATGACTTCGATCATCTGCTGGCGGACTGGATTCTGGCACAAAGCGGCCACAGTGACATTCTGACGGCGTCCGAGCGCCGTGCACTACAAGATGTTGCCACAGACGCCAAAGTGGCTCTGACTGACAGCGACAGTGCGGAGATTGACGTGCTGGGCTGGCAGGGGCAAATCACCCGTACTCAGTTTGAAACCCTGATTCAGCCGCTGGTGAAAAAGACGCTGATGTCTTGCCGCCGGGCGGTGAAAGATGCGGGTATTGAGCTCGATGAAGTGATTGAAACCGTGATGGTCGGCGGCTCAACCCGTGTGCCGTTGGTGCGTGAAATGGTGGGCGGATTCTTTGGCAAAACCCCGCTGACATCGATTGACCCTGATAAAGTGGTCGCTATCGGTGCCGCGATCCAGGCCGATATTCTGGCCGGTAATAAACCCGATGCTGAAATGCTGCTGCTGGATGTGATTCCTTTGTCTCTGGGCATTGAAACCATGGGCGGCATGATCGAAAAGATCATTCCCCGTAACACCACTATTCCGGTTGCCCGGGCGCAGGAATTCACCACCTTTAAAGACGGCCAGACGGCAATGTCTGTGCATGTGGTGCAAGGTGAGCGTGAAATGGTCGCAGACTGCCGTTCACTGGCCCGCTTTACCCTGCGTGGCATCCCTGCGATGGCCGCAGGCGCGGCACATGTGCGCGTGACCTACCAGGTCGATGCGGATGGGCTGCTGTCGGTCACCGCGATGGAAAAAAGCTCTGGTGTGCAATCGTCCATTCAGGTGAAACCGTCTTACGGTTTGACGGATGACGAGATTGCCAACATGATTCGCGATTCGATGACACATGCTCGCGAAGATAAAGATGCCCGTGCACTGGCTGAGCAGCGCGTAGAGGCGGATCGGGTGCTGGAAGGGCTGATTGCGGCCTTGGCTGCCGATGGCGAGACACTGCTGTCGAAACAAGAGCGCGAAGCACTGGAAACCGCCATGATGGAGCTGGTTCAATTGCGTCAGGGGGAAGACCCGCGTGCGATTGAAGCCGGTATTAAGAAAACTGATAAAGCAAGCCAGGAATTTGCCGCACGCCGTATGGATAAATCCATTCGGGAGGCACTGGCCGGTCAATCGATTGATGAGGTTTAGGCATGCCTAAAATTGTTGTATTACCCCACGAAGAACTTTGCCCAGAGGGCGCTGTGCTGGATGCATCTAGTGGCGAAACTGTGCTGGATGTGGCACTGCGAAACGGCATTGGTATTGAGCATGCCTGCGAAAAGTCCTGTGCCTGCACAACCTGTCACGTCATTATCCGTGAAGGGTTTGATTCACTGAACGAAAGTGAAGAGCTGGAAGATGACATGCTGGATAAAGCATGGGGCCTGGAACCTGAGTCTCGTCTGGGCTGTCAGGCCAGAGTGGCAGATGAAGATCTGGTGGTTGAAATTCCTCGTTACACCATCAATCTGGCCAGCGAAAACCATTAATCAGCAAGCCCCGTTACCCTTTGGTGGCGGGCTTGCTACACTCTTAATACTTTCTGTTTGCAACAGGGGCAGGTGAATCATGGGACTGAAGTGGATTGACTCCAGAGACATTGCCATTGCCTTGCTGGAAGAGCATCCGGATGTTGACCCGCAAAGCATTCATTTTGTCGAGTTACGGGACTGGATTCTGGCGCTGGACGAGTTTGATGATGACCCGAACCACTGCGGGGAAAAAGTATTGGAAGCGGTGCAATTGTGCTGGATGGAAGAAAAGGACTGAGTGTAAATTCCTCAATAGTCGATCATTCTCTTAATCTTGTCGCAAATGCCTTGTTTATTTGTTTATTTGACGGCAAGGTAAACCAATCGCTTTGATATGTGAGTGACAGCCAACAAATTGCCTGCACTGACAAAACTAAATGGCGGACCAAAAGGTCCGCTTTGTTGTATTTTCGCATTGCTTAACTTGAAATTACGCATTCATGCACCATAAACACAGTAAATTCAGTGTGACTGGATGCGAGCTATGGCCGATCAGGCACAGACAGCCGAAGGACAGAATCCGGCTTTCTGGAAGTCATAAGCATGCCGCCTGTACGAGCTGCGAGTGCTCGTTGGGCATATACTCAAGGAGTTTTACATGTCTTCTATTATGTCAGTATTTCTGACTCAGGACGCTGCTGCCGAGCAGTGGGGTGAGAATGCACTGGTGTCTTATACCGCTAACGGTGCTCAGATTCATGTGACCAGTGACGATGTACTGAATCTGATCCAGCGTGCCGGCCGGACTCTGGACGGTCAGGGTATCAAGCAAGTTGCTCTGAGCGGTGAAGAATGGGATCTGGAAACCATCTGGTCTTTCATTCAGGGGCACCGCAATGCCAAGCCCGGTAACAGTGTCAGCTGGCCTGAGCTTGATGATGAAGATGAAGCGGAATTGCAGGCGCGCCTGACCGCCACCAACTGGGTTCGCGATATTATCAACCAGAGTGCTGAAGTGGTGAATCCTTCGCATCTGGCGAACCGCGCCGGTGAATTCATCAAATCCCTGGCCCCTGATCATGTCAGTTACAAAGTCATTAAAGGCAACGATCTTCTGGATGAAGGCTGGATCGGTATTCATACCGTTGGCCGTGGTTCAGAGCGCTCTCCTGCGATGCTCATTCTTGATTACAACCCAAGCGGTGACGCTGAAGCACCTGTTGCGGCGTGCCTGGTCGGTAAAGGCATTACCTTCGATTCCGGCGGCTACAGCATAAAACCTTCTGAGGGCATGGCGGCGATGAAAGCCGACATGGGCGGCTCAGCAATGGCCACCGGCGGTCTGGCGCTGGCGATTGCCCGCGGCGTACAAAAGCGCATTAAGCTGATCTTGTGCTGTGCGGAAAACATGGTATCGGGTCGTGCCTTTAAACTGGGCGATATCATCACGTACAAAAATGGCAAGACGGTTGAAATCCTCAACACAGACGCAGAAGGCCGTCTGGTGCTGGCTGATGGTCTGATTTATGCCAGCGCGCAAAAACCGGGCCTGATCATTGACTGTGCGACCCTGACCGGCGCGGCGAAGAATGCTCTGGGTAATGACTACCATGCCTTGTTCAGTTTTGACCACAGCATGGCGCAGAAAGCGCTGATTGCCGCCAGCGAAGAGCACGAAGGTCTGTGGCCTCTGCCTCTGGGCGAGCATCACCGCCGTATGATGCCGTCCAGCTTTGCTGATCTGGCTAATATTTCAACAGGCGATTTCATGCCGGGGGCAAGTACAGCGGCAGCTTTCCTGTCTTACTTTGTTGAAGACTATAAGCACGGCTGGCTGCACTTAGACTGCAGCGGTACCTACCGTAAATCGGCCAGCGACAAATGGGGCGTGGGCGCAACGGGCATGGGTGTGCGCACACTGGCGAACATTCTGGCCCAGGACTAATTTCTCTCTCCGGTCTATTTTTACGCACAACAGTTCACGCTGTTGTGCGTTTTCAACTTAGGGAACACAGATATGCTTACCGTATTACTTTCCGCAGAACCAAGTCAGGGGGCCTGGGGCGATAAAGCGCTGGTCTCCTACCAGCAGGACAGTGTGATCATTCACTATCAGGATGAGTTTGTACTGCGTCGCATTCAGCAGGCGGCTCGTCAGCTTTCTTCTCAGGGGGCGACTCAGGCCAGCCTGAGCGGCGAGGGCTGGAGCTACGAGCGCCAGTGGGCGTTTTATTGTGGCTTTGCCGCAACACGCAAATCGGTGGACGTGCAATGGGCTTCCCAGGATGAAGACGAGCTGGAATTGCTGAACGCACGCCGTCGCAGTGCAGACTGGGTACGTCAGGTTGTCAATGCGACACCGGAAGACATGTACCCGGAAAAACTGGCGCAGGATGCGGTAGCTTTCCTGAAAAGCGTGGCCGGCGATAAAATTACCCACGAGGTGCTGGTTGGTGACGAGCTGCTGACCGAAGGCTGGATTGGTACGCACAGTGTCGGCCGGGCAAGCAGCCGTCCGCCTGTGATGCTGACGCTGGACTTTAACCCTACCGGAGATGCGGATGCGCCTGTGCACGCCTGCCTGGTGGGTAAAGGGATCACATTCGACTCCGGCGGTTACAGCATCAAGTCCAGTGCCGGTATGGTGGCGATGAAATGCGACATGGGCGGGGCGGCCACAGTAACAGCTGCGCTGGCCTATGCCATTGAACAAGGCCTGAAAAAGCGCGTTAAACTGATTTTGTGCTGTGCCGAGAACATGGTCGCCGGTAATGCCTACAAGCTGGGCGATATTCTGACCTATAAGAACGGTCTGACGGTGGAAGTGGTCAATACCGATGCGGAAGGGCGTCTGGTACTGGCAGACGGCCTGATCAAAGCCGGTGAAATGAAGGCGCCGCTGATCATCGATGCCGCGACGCTGACCGGTGCCGCCATGATGGCTGTGGGCCAGGACTATAACGCCATTTTCTCCATGCAGCCTGAACTGCTGCGCAAAGCACAGCAATTGTCTGAGCTGGTTAATGAGCCCGCATGGCCGTTACCGCTGCAAAAATGGCACCAGAATAATTGTCCGTCTGATTACGCTGACACCGCCAACAGCCGCGCTGTGAAAGGTGGCGGTATGGGCGGCGCTTCGAATGCAGCTGCCTTTTTGTCCCGTTTTGTCAGCGATGACTGCCGCTGGGTTCATTTCGACCTGGCTTCCTGCTTCCGTGACGGTGCAGATGCGCGCTGGGCGGCGGGCGCGACGGGTCTTGGGGTGGCAAATATTGCCGCGTTGCTGTTACAGTAAGCGCTATGGGACAGGGAAACCTGCCTGCCAGAAGTGAACTGAGTATAAGGAATATAATAATGACAATTGAACGTACCTTCTCAATTGTAAAACCAGATGCAGTAGGCCGTAATCAGATCGGTGCGATTTATCATCGTTTGGAAAGCGCTGGTCTGACGATTGTGGCGGCGAAAATGCTGCGTTTAACCGAGCAGCAGGCACAGGGATTTTACGCTGAGCACGAAGGCAAGCCATTTTACGCACCGTTGATTGAATTTATGACGTCGGGCCCTGTGATGGTGCAGGTACTGGAAGGCGACAATGCGATTACCCGTTACCGTGAGCTGATGGGGAAAACCAACCCGGAAGAAGCCGCGTGCGGGACACTGCGTGCCGATTACGCAGAAAGCACGCGCCTGAATGCCGTGCACGGCTCTGACAGCCCTGAGTCTGCCGCCCGTGAGATTGCGTATTTCTTTTCCGAGGATGAAATTTGTCCTCGTGACTGATCTATGATCAGAAGGCCGGATACAACGGGAAGCCAAGGCTTCCCGTTTTTTATCTTTTCTATCTATTCAGGTTTGATGGAGGCATTGGCGGCCTTCAGCTAAGCTGTGATCAGCAGCTTGGCTGACATTAGCAGCAAAAGTGGAAACACGCCGATAAAGTCTGTACAATTTCGCGCCTTGAATCTTCCCGCTATTTGGGGCCACCCTGGGTCAGCGTTTCCTGACATGCCGGGTGCATGATCAGTCATTTTTTAGTGAGGCGACAACCGATGACGAATGCCAAAATCAATCTGCTGGATTTCGATCGCGAAGGACTGCGGCAGTATTTTGCCGAAGAGCTGGGCGAAAAAGCCTTCCGCGCGGATCAGATCATGAAGTGGATGTATCATTTCGGTTGCGATGACTTTGATCAAATGACCAATATCAATAAGAAGCTGCGCGAGAAACTGAAAGCCGTGGCTGAGATTCGTGCCCCCTACGTATCTGAAGCGCAATACTCGTCAGACGGCACTATCAAGTGGGCCATGCGTGTCGGTGATCAGGATGTGGAAACTGTGTACATTCCCGATGATGACCGTGCCACCCTATGCGTGTCTTCCCAGGTAGGCTGTGCACTGGACTGTAAATTCTGCTCCACCGCGCAGCAAGGGTTTAACCGTAACCTGAAAGTGTCAGAAATTATCGGTCAGGTATGGCGCGCGGCCAAAGAGATTGGTGTTGAGAAAGAAACTGGCCGCCGTCCTATTACTAACGTGGTCATGATGGGCATGGGTGAGCCATTGCTGAACATGAAAAACCTGATTCCGTCACTGAAAATCATGCTCGATGATCTGGGGTTTGGTCTGTCGAAGCGCCGTGTCACTGTGTCAACGTCAGGCGTAGTATCCGGTCTTGAGCAGATGATAGGTAAGATAGATGTGGCACTGGCGATTTCTCTGCACGCCGGTAATGACCAGTTGCGTTCTGAAATCATGCCAATTAACGACAGGTACAATATCGAGACTTTCCTGGATGTGGTACGTCGCTATATCGCCTCGTCAAATGCCAACCGCGGCAAAGTCACTGTGGAATACATACTGCTGGATCATGTCAACGACGGCATGGAACATGCGCGGGAACTGGCACATACGCTGAAAGATACTCCAGCGAAAATTAACCTGATCCCTTTCAATCCGTATCCGGGCTCACCCTATCGTAAGCCAAGCAATTCACGGATTGACCGCTTTATGAAAACACTGATGGAGTACGACTTCACCGTGACTGTACGTAAAACGCGAGGTGATGATATCGACGCCGCCTGCGGACAATTGGTTGGTGATGTGATTGACCGCACAAAACGTACTCAGGCAAAACAAGCAAAAGGGGAACCAATCCCAGTAAAAGCGGTCTGATAACAATAACATAAAGCTCGAAATGGATGTGAGCAAGGAGTTGTTATGGTACGCTGGACCCTGTATCCGATCACAAGCGGCTTTATTGCCGCTTGTTTGCTTGTGGGCTGTGTAACCGTTGACCCGACAGCAAAGGAACGCAGTGTGGATCCCATTGCGGTGGCGGATGCCAGGATCACACTTGGACTCAGCTATCTTGAGCAAGGTCAGCGGCAGCGAGCACAGCAAAATTTACAGAAAGCCTTAGACGTTGCGCCGGATCACCCCAGAGCACAACTTGCCATGGCACATTATTACCAACAAGTGGGTGAAAACCGTTCAGCTGAAGCGCTCTATGTCCGAGCATTGCAATATTCCCCCAAAAATGGCGATGTGCTTAATAACTATGGTGTATTCTTGTGTAATGAAGCACGGTTTGATGAAGCAGATAACGCCTTTATGCGTGCTGTTTTACAGCCGGATTATTTTCAGGCTTCAGCGACATATGAAAATGCGGCTTTGTGCAGCATAAAACATGGTGATGCGACACAAGCTGCAGATTATTTCAGAAAAGCATTGGATCATGAGCCTTACCGTCCGCTGTCTATGTTGCAGCTGGCAAGACTGGAGTTGACTGGTGGTGATTACCGGCAGGCAGAGGCCAGACTGGATGCATTCAGTCTGCGATACGGAGAGACTGCTGATAGTCTTGTTCTTAAAATTCAGTCGTCACGCCAGAGCGGTCGCCTTGATCGGGTGGAAAAATATGCCGAATTGTTGCGACAACAATTTCCTGATTCTCAGCAATATCAGAATTATCTAGCCAATGAATACTGAACAGAACGAAGAACGAGTAACGGAAGACGTCATTCGTCCCGGAGATATGCTTCGTCAGGCGCGTGAGCAGCTTGGCTATTCTCAAAAGGATGTAGCGAGCCGACTGCGCTTGCGGATGTCTGTAATCGATGACATTGAAAACAACCGCTTTGATGAAGCTCAGATGGCCACTTTTACCCGTGGTTATGTTCGCTCGTATGCGAAATTTGTCGGTCTTGATGTCAACGAAATACTGAGCAAGCTTGAAAGCATTGGGCAGGGCCAGCCACAAGCCCAGACGATGCAAAGCTTTTCCCGTAAAACCAAACGAGATAAACATGATAACCGTGTCATGGGCCTGACCTGGCTTCTGGGGGCCGTGATTGTCGGTATGACAGCGGCCTGGTGGTGGCAGACAGAGCAAAAAACGGAAACACCGGTTATCTCTGAGCAAGTGTCGCAGGGTAACCCGCCACTGGATGAATCACTGGCCGGTACCGTCGATGACATGGCGGGAACGCTGAATACAGACGACGTGAGCGCGATTGCGGAAGGAGCAACGCAAGAAAGTCCCGTTGACGACTCATACAGCGATGCTGCCGGTAGTGATGATTTACCGCTCAACACCTTCGATGAAGCCGCCAACAATACTGCCAGCGAGACTATGCCTGCGGACAGTGTGATTGATGATGAAGGCAATGTGCTCTTTGATGAAGCCAATGACTCACTGATTGCCGGTGCAGCCCCGGTTGCGGAAGAAGCGCCGGCACCTGATCTGCAACTGACCTTTACGGGTGACTGCTGGATTGATATCCGTGATGCCAATGGCAAACAACTTGATACAGGTATCAAATCCAGCGGCGATGTTATCTCTCTTGATGGACAGGCTCCGTTTAAGATAGTGCTCGGTGCGCCGAGTGTTGTTACAATGAGCTTCAAAGGTGAACCAGTTGATCTGAGCGGCTATCCGGCTGGCAGAGTCGCCAGGTTGAAGTTGCCGTTGTAAACAGAGAATGAAAGATGCATAACGAGTCTCCGATCAAACGTCGTCCTTCCACCCGAATTTATGTGGGTAAGGTGCCAATTGGTGATGGTGCACCGATTGCGGTGCAGTCAATGACCAACACCCGTACCACAGATGTGGCAGCGACAGTTGCACAAATCCGCGCACTGGAAAAAGTCGGTGCAGATATTGTCCGTGTTTCCGTACCAACAATGGACGCGGCTGAAGCTTTTAAAGCGATTAAGCAGCAGGTGAATCTGCCTTTGGTGGCCGATATTCATTTTGATTACCGCATTGCGTTGAAAGTGGCGGAATATGGCGTGGACTGTCTGCGCATCAACCCGGGTAATATCGGTCGTGAAGATCGTATCCGTGCTGTGGTGGACTGTGCTCGCGACAACAATATCCCGATCCGAATCGGGGTAAACGGTGGCTCGCTGGAAAAAGATATCCAGCAGAAATACGGTGAGCCGACACCTGATGCGCTGGTGGAATCAGCGATGCGTCATGTTGAGATCCTGGATCGGCTGAATTTTGATCAATTCAAAGTCAGTGTTAAAGCGTCTGACGTATTTCTGGCTGTGGAGTCGTACCGCAGGCTGGCAAAGCAAATCAAACAACCTTTGCATTTGGGTATCACTGAAGCCGGTGGCGCGCGTGCCGGCGCGGTGAAATCTGCTGTTGGCCTGGGCATGCTGCTGGCTGAAGGTATTGGCGATACGCTGCGCATCTCTTTGGCGGCTGACCCCATCGAAGAAATTAAAGTCGGTTTTGATATCCTGAAATCTCTGCGTATCCGTTCCCGCGGCATTAATTTTATTGCCTGCCCAACCTGTTCACGTCAGGAATTTGATGTGATTGGCACAGTCAACGAGCTGGAACAGCGTCTGGAAGATATCACTATCCCCATGGACGTCTCTGTTATTGGTTGTGTGGTTAACGGACCGGGCGAAGCCGAAGTGTCCCATATGGGCATTGCCGGCGGTAACCGCAAGAGCGCCTTCTATGAAGACGGTGTGCGCCAGAAAGAGCGTTTTGATAATGACAATGTGATCGATCAGCTGGAAACCAAGATTCGGGCCAAAGCGTCGATGATGGATCAGCGAAACCGGATTGACATCATCGAAAAGTAAGCTTTTTCTGTCTGACTTACCCCGGATTCCTTCGGGGTAAGGTTCACAACGTCCTGCATAACTTATATATTCAGTTCTATTCATTCGAACTTAATCCCCATCGGTTAATTGAGAATCAACGTGGCGAAACAAATTCAAGCAATTCGAGGCATGAACGATTGCCTCCCAACTCAGTCTCCACTTTGGCAGAAAGTGGAAAATACCGCGAAACAAGTCGTCAGCGCATACGGCTACAGTGAAGTCCGTATGCCGATTGTCGAGATGACGCATTTGTTTAAGCGCGCCATCGGTGAAGTGACCGATGTGGTCGAAAAGGAAATGTATACCTTTGAAGATCGCAACGGTGACAGCCTGACACTGCGTCCTGAAGGGACGGCAGGTTGTGTGCGTGCCGGTATCGAAAACGGCCTGCTGTACAATCAGGAACAGCGTTTATGGTACATGGGCCCCATGTTTCGCCATGAACGTCCGCAGAAAGGCCGTTATCGCCAGTTCCATCAGTTTGGTGTGGAAGTGTTTGGCATTGAAGGGCCGGATGTTGATGCCGAGCTGATCATGATGACGGCACGTTTGTGGCGTGAACTGGGCATTGATAAGCATGTGCGTCTGGAGCTGAACTCTATCGGCTCTTCTGAAGCCCGTGCTGCGTATCGCGATGCTTTGATCGCTTTCCTTGAGCAGCATCTGGATGTGCTCGATGAAGACAGCAAGCGCCGTATGTACACCAATCCTCTGCGAGTGCTGGATACCAAAAATCAGGCCATACAAGCCATTCTGGCTGATGCGCCGAAGTTGTCTGACTATCTGGATGAGGATTCCAAGGCGCATTTTTCAGGTTTGTGTGAACTATTAGACGCTGCGGGTATCGAATACCAGGTAAATGAACGCCTTGTGCGTGGCTTGGATTATTATAACCGCACTGTTTTTGAGTGGATCACCGACAGTCTGGGTGCCCAGGGCACCATATGTGGCGGTGGCCGCTATGACGGTATGGTTGAACAGCTGGGCGGTAAAGCGACGCAAGGCGTGGGCTTTGCTATGGGTCTGGAGCGTCTGGTACTGATGCTGGAAACCCTGGAGCTGACTGACGTTCGCCGCAGTGTGGATGTTTACGTAGTGACTGCCGGTGAAGGTACACTGATGGCAGGTATGAAGCTGGCTGAAACCCTGCGCGAAGCCGTACCTGGACTGAGAGTGATGAACCACTTTGGTGGCGGCAACTTTAAGAAACAGTTTAAGCGTGCAGATAACGTGGGGGCGATTGTTGCTCTGGTTCTGGGCGAGAACGAAATTGCAGAAGGCACTGTAGTCGTTAAGGATCTCCGTGGCGGTGAGCAGCAAACATTGGCTCAGGCAGAGGTTGCCGCAAAGCTGGCAGAATTGATTTAAGAGAGGACAGGACGTGGACGTCAATACCACAGAAGAGCAACAGATTGAATCCATCAAAGCATGGATGAAAGAGAACGGCAAAGCCGTTGTGCTTGGTGCCGTACTTGGCCTGGGCGGCCTGTATGGCTGGCGTTATTATCAGGGAGAGGTGCTGGCTGCTAAGGAACAGGCTTCTGAAGCTTATACTCAGACTGTACAGGCTCTGGCCAGTGGCAGCGACGATGCTATCAGTCAGACTCAGACATTTATCAACGATAACCCAAGCAGTCAGTATGCGGTGCTGGCTGCATTGCAACTGGCCAAAGTGCAGGTTGAGAAAGGTGAGTTGGACGCTGCTGCAGAGCAGTTAAACTGGGCTATCAGTCACACAGAGGATGTCGCTCTGTTGCCTGTGGCCCACACCCGTCTGGCGCGAATTCTGGCGGCTCAGCAGTCTTACGACAATGCATTGGCGGAGCTGGATAAAGTGAAAGCGGAAAGCTGGCAGGGGAAAGTGGCTGAACTGCGCGGTGATATTTTGCTGCAGAAAGGGGATAAATCAGGGGCTCGTGATGCTTATATCAGCGCACAGCAACTGGGTGCATCTCCGGCGCTGCAAATTAAACTTGACGACCTGGCCCAGTAAAGGCGACAGAGTATGCGAAAGCTATTGAAGCAAGCTGTAGCGCTCGCTGTCGCTATTGGTGTACTAAGCGGCTGTGCCAGTGAAGAAGAAGCGGTGCAAATGGCGCCTCTTCCTGCGGTTGAAAACCAGTTCACGCCTGTTCAGGACTGGACACGCAATATTGATGACGGCGTACAGCATTATTACTCGCGTCTGTCGCCGGTGACGGGATACGGGAAGTTGTTTGTTGCCAACCGGGAAGGCAAGGTGGAAGCCTTAGATCCGACAACGGGTAAGATCGTGTGGGAGCACGAGATCACCGGCGGCGGCAATGCTAAGTTGTCTGGCGGCCTGACGGTGGCTTACAACAAAGTCTTTATCGGCAGTGAAAATGCTGAAGTCATTGCGCTGGATGCCGAAACCGGTGAACAAGCCTGGCGTGTCGGTATCGATGGTGAAGTGCTGGCTAAACCACTGGCGGACGAAGGCCTGCTGCTGGTGAACACCAGCCGCGGCATTCTTCAGGCCTTAGATGCAGAAACCGGGGCGTCTAAATGGCAAATCAGCAGCGAAGTGCCATCGTTGACACTGCGGGGTGACAGCTCTCCTGTGTCTATCTCCGGCGGGGTATTCTGGGGGCAGGCCAACGGCCGGCTGGCGGGGGCTTTCATTCGTAACGGTCAGCTATTGTGGCAACAGCCTATTGGCCAGCCCCAGGGAGCGACGGAAATTGATCGCCTGGTCGACGTCGATGCGGCACCTGTGATTGACGGTGACCGCCTGTATGCTGCCGGTTACAACGGCAATCTGGTATCCATTGATCTGCGTAGTGGCCAGCAGGTGTGGAAACGTAACTACTCTTCTGCCACTGACTTTGTGATCGACAGTGGTCTGCTGTTTCTGGTAACGGCAGAGGATCACCTGGTCGCCGTGGATATTCGCAGTGGCACAGAGCTGTGGCAAAATACTGAGCTGGCTCACCGCATCCTCAGTGCACCGTCTGTGATCAATGGGAAGTTAGTACTGGGCGACAGCCTGGGCTATCTGCACTGGCTGGATACCCGCACGGGTGAATTTCTTGCCCAGCAGCAAACGGATGGCAGTGGCATTGCTATTCCGCCTTTAGCGCTGTCAGATGGCTACCTGGTGGTGACCCGAGAAGGCAAATTGAGCAAAATGCATTTGCCTTAGTCACAGGCATATTCTGTGATAAGATTAACGCTTCGGCTCCTGTTTGTATTCACATCAGGGGCCGTTGTTATTCTACCCTTGACGTAGTGATTGTCGTTTGAGACAGACATTACTGTCATTAAGATGATGAAAAAGATAGAGGTAAACTCATTATGATTCCTGTAGTTGCCCTTGTCGGGCGCCCGAATGTGGGTAAATCGACGTTGTTTAACCGTCTTACCCGCACCCGGGATGCGCTGGTCGCTGACTTTCCTGGCCTAACCAGGGATCGTAAGTACGGTCGAGCAGAGCTCGAAGAGAACGAATTCATTGTCATCGACACCGGCGGTATTGATGGTTCCGAGGAAGGTGTAGAGAGCAAAATGGCGGAGCAATCGCTGACCGCCATCGAAGAAGCAGACGTTGTGCTGTTTCTGGTTGATGGCCGTGCAGGCCTTACTGCTTCGGATGAAGCCATTGCCAAGCACCTTCGCAGCCGGCAGAAGCCGACATTTTTGGTCGTGAACAAGATTGACGGTATTGATGCCGACAGCGCCTGTGCGGATTTCTGGCAGCTGGGCGTGGATGACATGTATCAGATCGCTGCAGCGCAGAACCGTGGTGTGACGGCACTGATGGAGCGTGCACTGGCGCCTTTCGTTGAAGAATGGAAAGCACGCCAGGCCGAGGAAGAGGACGGCTTTGTCGATATCGAAAGCCTGGATTCCGCCGATGCCATCGAAAAGGCTAACCTGACAGAAGAAGATGCAGAAGCGGCCTATAAGCGACTGCAGGAGCAACCTATCAAACTGGCGATCATCGGTCGCCCGAATGTGGGTAAATCGACTCTGACTAACCGGATACTCGGTGAAGAGCGTGTTGTTGTTTACGACATGCCCGGCACCACTCGCGACTCCATTTACATTCCGATGGAGCGGGACGGTCAGGAGTACGTGCTGATTGACACCGCAGGTGTGCGTCGCCGTAAGAATATGCATGAAGCGGTAGAGAAATTCTCGGTTATCCAGACACTGAAAGCCGTTGAAGATGCCAACGTGGTACTGCTGATCATTGATGCCCGTGAAAATATTTCGGATCAGGATTTGAGCCTGCTTGGTTTTGCGCTCAATTCCGGCCGTTCGCTGGTTATTGCAGTGAACAAATGGGATGGTCTGGATAACGAAGTCAAAGAGCGGGTGAAATCAGAGCTTGATCGCCGGCTTGGCTTTGTCGATTTTGCCCGAATTCACTTTATTTCTGCCCTGCACGGCACGGGAGTTGGCCACTTGTACGAATCTGTGAAGGAAGCGTACCAGTCGGCGACTAAGCGTATCAGTACCTCCCTGCTGACCCGTATTATGCAAATGGCGCAGGATGACCATCAGCCGCCTATGATCCGCGGCCGCCGGGTGAAACTGAAATATGCTCACGCAGGGGGTTATAATCCGCCCATCGTTGTGGTGCATGGTAACCAGGTCAATGACTTACCGGGTTCCTATAAGCGTTATCTGATGAACTACTTCCGTAAGACACTGGACATGATGGGGACACCGATCCGGATTCATTTCCATAACAGTGATAACCCTTATGGCAATGAAAAACGTCAGAAGCTGACTGTGTCTCAGGAGCGGCAGCGTAAGCGCCTGACCAATGCCCTGAAGAACAGGGACCGCAACCAGTAAACACCCAGACCCGGCTGATAAAGCCGGGTTTTTTTTGATCATAGAAAACCGGCTGAGGATCATAGTGCCGGGGGAAAGGGATCGATGAACGCAGATTATCCTGTTGGCAGACTTGTTTTTGATCGTATCACTATGACGCTAAATACCTGTAAATACAGCACTGACAGGCGAGCAAGCGATCTGATTGTGAATTTCTACATATGCTGGATCTTATCAAAACGGTATACTTATAAAGATTTTTGTTCTGTTTAAAATCCATATACAGAACATGTAACTTATGCTTTCGGGAACTGTATTGATAAATGTTCTTTTTGGAGGTGATCGCTGATCAGCCGGGACTTTGTCGTTGATCAAGCCACTGTTGCCGATCTCTGCTATTGATACACTTAAGCAGATAACACTGATCTGCACACCCAGGAGCGTGCGATATGTCTCAACCACTTTGTCCGGCATGCCGGTTAAATCTTGTCTGGCAGTATCAAGGCTATTTTTGTCCTCACTGCGAACGCCGGGCGATAAAACATGCCACGTGTCATGATTGCGGACACCCGTTAGAAAGGCTCAATGCTTGTGGTGCCGCCAACTATTTCTGCCCGCACTGCAATGAGCTCAAGTCAAAATCCCAAGCCTTGATCACTTTCACCCTGGCAGATAAAACCACGGAATGAGCTGTTACCATCAGTGCGAAAGCCGATCTGTGACGGTTTTTCTCACTTTTTACGGCATGAACCATACTCATCTATAGCCAATTCTACTTCTTTGATTTATTCTCATTTGCTAATAGTTATCATTTGTGAAGATCAGGAAAAGGATTCCGGTATGGATAAGCAGCGTCCGCTGCTGACGGTAGACAAGCTGTCAGTATCATTCACCATGGAGACAGGCATCGTTGATGCGGTAAAGCAAATCAGCTTTAGTGTGGATAAAGGCCAGACCCTGGCACTGGTGGGGGAGTCCGGTTCAGGCAAATCCGTCACCTCTGGCGCTGTCATGGGGCTGCTGCCGAAAAATGCCTGGGTCGATCCCGACAGCCAGATTCATTTTCAGGGAACCGATTTGTTATCGCTGCCGGAAAACGTGCTGCGGGGCTACCGAGGCGGCAAGATAGCCATGATCTTTCAGGAGCCTATGACTTCACTCAATCCCTATATGCCGATTGGGGAGCAAGTGGCTGAAGCGATCCGCTGTCACCGCGATGTCACGCGAAAAGAGGCGATGGAAGAAACGCTGGCGCTCTTTGAGCGGGTACAGCTTCCTGAGCCGCGCAAGCGGCTTCGTCACTATCCTCATGAATTCTCCGGCGGGCAGCTGCAGCGGATCATGATAGCCATGGCACTGGCCAATAAGCCCGACCTGCTGATCGCGGATGAGCCGACCACAGCGCTGGATGTCACAGTACAGGCGGAGGTGCTGTCGTTACTTAAAGAAATCCAGGCTGAGATGGGAATGGCTATTCTGTTCATCACCCATGACCTTGGTGTGGTGCGCCATTTTGCTGATGATGTGGTGGTGATGTGTAAAGGGGAAGTGGTTGAGGCCGGTCATGTTGACAAGGTCTTCCATGCACCAGAGCATCCGTACACCAAAATGCTGCTCGACGCTGAGCCTAAGCCGGGCGAGGTGAGTGATAAGCATCACGCCCCCGTTGTCTTAGACGCCCAGAATATCAAAGTCAGCTATGTGCTGAAGTCGAACTGGCTGGGCCAGCCGATCGAACATCTGGATGCGGTGAAGGGCATCAGTGTGACATTGCGGCAGGGAGAAACGCTGGGAATCGTTGGTGAATCCGGTTCGGGGAAATCCACGCTCGGCCGCGCTCTGATGCAGTTGCTGCCGTTTAGCGGTACTGTCAGCTTTGATGGCAGGAAACTGGGCGAAATGACGGCCAGAGAGCGTTTTGAACTCAAACGTCACATGCAGATGGTCTTTCAGGACCCTTATGGTTCACTGTCACCCCGGATGACCATTGGTGAGATCATCACTGAGCCTCTGACTGTTTTTGCCCAGATGACAAAAAGTGAGCGCGTCCAGAAAGCGCGAAAAGCGCTGGATGAGGTGCGCATGGATCCCGCCAGCATCAATCGCTATCCGCATGAGTTTTCCGGCGGTCAGCGACAGCGGATTGCGATTGCCCGCGCCTTGGTTTCTGAGCCTAAGTTTATTCTGCTGGATGAACCGACATCGGCGTTAGACCGCTCGGTACAGCTTACCGTGCTGGAGCTGCTCAAAGACATTCAGCGTCGCCATAATATCGGTTATGTGTTTATCAGCCATGATCTGGCCGTTGTGCGTGCCATTTCAGACCATGTGATGGTAATGCAGCGTGGTGAGGTGGTCGAGCAGGGCACGTCTGAGCAGATTTTTGACCACCCGCAGCAGGCGTATACCCAACGTCTGATCAGCGCCTGCATGTTGGTGGAAGACGCTGCCTGACAGGATGAGCGGCGACGCTAGTCGCTGACGATGGAGCGTATATTACCATCGGCCAGCGTGGTTTGCAGTGTATCACCGGTGTTAACCTGGCGGGTACTGCGGATCACCTGGCCGCTCTCGTTACGGGTAATGGAATAGCCCCGGGCCAGAGTCGCCAGCGGGCTGACAGCATCGAGTTTTTCAGTTGCCAGAGCAAGCTGGTGACTGGCTTTAACAAGCCGGCGGTCCATGGCATTGAGTAAACGACGCTGGTTGGTGGCAAGCTGAGTACTTAACCGTTCCAGCTGATGGGCCGGTGAATGCAGTGCCAGTTTATAATCACTGCGGTGCAGGTGCTGCTGCCTGTCAGACACTTGCTTGCGCATCGCCCGCTCCAGACGGCTGCGAAGCTCATCCAGGCGTTGGCTTTGCTGGTTAAGCTGTACTTGCGGATGCTGGCGATCCAGCCTGTGCTGCCAGCGAACGAGCTGGCTTTGCCTGACGGACAGATAGTGCCGCATCGCATGCCGCAGCTGTTGCTGGTGCTGATGGATTTTCTGCATCTGTGCGCTGAGATCGCGGCTGACCAGTTCGGCGGCGGCGGAAGGTGTGGGCGCCCGCATGTCGGCGACAAAATCTGCGATAGTGACATCCACTTCATGACCGACCGCACTGATAATGGGGATCTGGCTGGCTGCGATGGTGCGGGCCACAATTTCCTCGTTAAACGCCCATAAATCTTCCAGTGAGCCGCCGCCACGTCCCACAATCAGTACATCACATTCCTGACGTGTGTTGGCGCGGCCTATGGCCTGCGCAATCGAGATAGCGGCGCCTTCGCCCTGCACCATAGTGGGGTAGATAACCACGGGCAGACTGGGATCCCGGCGCTTGAGCACCTGGAGAATATCGTGCAGGGCAGCCCCGGTTTTTGAGGTGATAATGCCCACCCGTTTCGGTTGTTCAGGCAGCGTTTTTTTCAGCGTCTGGGCAAACAATCCTTCTGCTGCCAACTGCATTTTCAGTTTTTCGAACTGCTGTTGCAGCCGGCCATCCCCTTCGGGCTGCATACTGTCGATAATCAGCTGATAATCGCCCCGGGGCTCGTACAGTGACAGCCGGGCTTTCACTAATACCTGGTTGCCGTTCGCCGGGCGAAAGGTGACACGCTGGTTATTGCCGCGGAACATGGCGCATTTAACCTGTGCCCGCGCGTCTTTCAGGGTGAAATACCAGTGACCGGACACCGGCGCTGAAAAGTTAGACAATTCACCGACCAGCCAGACAACCCCCATTTCATTCTCAAGCAAAAGGCGAACCTGAGCATTCAGACTGGACACTGTATAGATACGCGAATTCTGGGATGAGGCAGTACTGTAAAGACTCACGACAAGGAAACCTGTGGTTGCAGGACATTAATTCAGAAGAGGATGGTGCACGATTTTGATAGCAGTATCAAATGAATGTAGCCGCAAGAATGGTTGGAAAGCGTACAGGCGCAGAAAGGCCCTGAACTGCGGCCCGCAGCTTGGTCACTTAAACCGGAATATATTACGTATCAACGGAAAAGTGTCAATAAAAAAGATTTAATTTTTTCTAGCCAAACGTTTGCTTCGTACGTATAATTTGTTCGCAATATTTTATCCCTTCTTTAAAACCATACATGGTGTGAGATATTGCGATGTTACGTATCAAACAAGAAGCTTTGACCTTTGACGATGTCCTGCTAGTTCCGGCACATTCGACTGTTCTTCCTAACACTGCCGATCTGCGCACCCGTCTGACCAAGACCATTACTCTGAATATCCCTATGGTATCTGCCTCCATGGATACAGTAACGGAAGGCCGACTGGCAATTGCGTTGGCCCAGGAAGGGGGAATTGGCTTTATTCACAAGAATATGTCAATTGAGCAACAGGCACGTGAAGTGCGCATGGTGAAGAAATTTGAAGCCGGTGTCGTGCAGGAACCGGTGACGGTGAAGCCTTACCAAACCATTTCTGATGTGAAACGTCTGACGGAAGAAAACGGCTTTGCCGGTTTCCCCGTTGTGGATGACAACCACGCGCTGGTGGGTATTATTACCGGCCGGGATATCCGTTTCGTGACCGATCTGACACAGAAAGTAGAAAGCGTGATGACATCGAAAGAGCGTCTCGCCTCTGTGACGGAAGGTGCTTCCCGTGAAGAAGTTGAAGCCGTGATGCAAGCGCATCGCGTCGAGAAAGTACTGGTTGTCAATGACCAGTTCCAGCTTAAAGGCATGATCACTGCCAAAGACTTCCAGAAAGCCGAACGTAAGCCGAATGCCTGTAAAGATGAGCAGGGCCGTTTGCGTGTGGGTGCTGCTGTTGGCGCAGGTGCCGGTAACGAAGAGCGCGTGAAAGCGCTGGTAGAAGCCGGTGTCGATGTACTGCTGATTGACTCGTCTCACGGTCACTCTGAAGGCGTACTGCAGCGTATCCGCGAAACCCGCGCGGCTTTCCCTGATCTGCCGATTGTCGGCGGTAATGTTGCTACGGCAGAAGGGGCGCGTGCTCTGATCGAAGCCGGTGTCAGTGCAGTGAAAGTGGGTATTGGCCCGGGCTCGATCTGTACAACCCGTATCGTAACCGGCGTGGGTGTACCTCAAATTACGGCAATTGCTGATGCAGCGGCTGTTGCTAATGAATATGATATTCCTGTGATTGCCGACGGCGGTATCCGTTTCTCCGGTGACATGTGTAAAGCCATTGCGGCGGGCGCATCCTGCGTTATGGTCGGCTCTATGTTTGCCGGTACTGATGAAGCGCCGGGTGAAGTCGAGTTGTACCAGGGCCGTGCCTACAAATCATACCGTGGTATGGGCTCTCTGGGTGCGATGTCTAAAGGATCTTCTGATCGTTACTTCCAGACAGACAATGCGGCTGACAAGCTGGTACCTGAAGGTATTGAAGGACGTGTCGCTTATAAAGGTCATCTGAAAGAAATCGTACACCAGCAAATGGGCGGCCTGCGCTCAAGCATGGGCCTGACCGGCTCGCCAACGATTGAAGACCTGCGCACCAAAGCGGAATTTGTCCGCATCTCAGGTGCGGGTATGCAAGAGTCGCACGTTCACGATGTGACTATCACCAAAGAAGCGCCTAACTACCGTATGGGCTCATAACACACGGACTGGACCGGTTGCTGAGGCAGCCGGTCTGCGTTAATCCGACGATTTTTCCTGGGGTGGTGAGCCGCCCCTTTTGATTGCAATTGATATTTGAGACTGCCCGAATGACCACAAATATTCATGATCAACGTATTCTTATCCTGGACTTCGGTTCCCAATATACACAGCTGATCGCGCGTCGTATCCGTGAAATCGGTGTGTACTGCGAACTGTGGAGCTGGGATGTGGAAGAGGCGGATATCCGCGATTTCAATCCTAACGGTATTATCCTGTCTGGTGGTCCGGAGAGTGTTGCGGCAGAGAATTCACCTCGTGCTCCTCAGTATGTGTTTGAAGCCGGTGTGCCTGTTCTGGGTGTGTGTTACGGCATGCAGACCATGGCAGAGCAACTGGGCGGAAAAGTGGCCGGCTCTCACGTGCGTGAGTTTGGTTATGCGCAGGTTGAAGTGATTGAGCCAACGGCGCTGCTGAAAAATATTGAAGACGCTGTGGCAGAAGACGGTAACGCCCTGCTGGACGTCTGGATGAGCCACGGTGACAAAGTAGTCGAAATCCCTGCTGATTTCGTGAAAGTCGCCGCCACTGAAACCTGCCCGTACGCTGCGATGGCGAACGAAGAGAAACACTTCTACGGTGTGCAGTTCCACCCGGAAGTGACGCATACCCGTCAGGGCCTGCGTCTGCTGGAAAACTTTGTTCTCAACATCTGTGGCTGCGAGAAGCTGTGGACGCCTTCCACCATCATTGATGACGCTATTGCCCGCATCAAGGAGCAGGTGGGTGACGATGAAGTGATCCTGGGTCTGTCCGGCGGTGTTGATTCATCGGTTGTGGCTATGCTGATCCACCGTGCCATCGGCGACAAGCTGACCTGTGTGTTTGTCGATAACGGTCTGCTGCGTCTGAACGAAGGTGAGCAGGTGATGGAAATGTTCGGCGATCACTTTGGTCTGAACATTGTCCATGTCAATGCCGAAGAGCGTTTCCTGTCGGCACTGGCCGGCGAAGCGGATCCGGAAGCCAAGCGTAAGATCATCGGTCACGTGTTCGTTGACGTGTTCGATGAAGAATCGAAGAAACTGAAAAACGCCAAGTGGCTGGCACAGGGCACCATTTATCCGGACGTGATCGAATCTGCGGCGTCGAAAACCGGCAAAGCACATGTCATCAAGTCGCACCACAACGTAGGTGGTTTGCCGGAAGATATGGCTATGGGTCTGGTTGAGCCGCTCAAAGAGCTGTTCAAAGACGAAGTCCGTAAAATCGGCCTGGAGCTGGGTCTGCCGTACAACATGCTGTATCGCCACCCGTTCCCGGGACCAGGTCTGGGTGTGCGTGTACTGGGCGAAGTGAAGAAAGAATACTGCGACCTGCTGCGCCGTGCGGATGCTATCTTCATTGAAGAGCTGCACAAAGCGGATCTGTACAACAAAGTCTCTCAGGCCTTTACTGTCTTCCTGCCGGTACGTTCTGTCGGTGTAATGGGCGATGGCCGTAAGTACGACTGGGTGGTATCGCTGCGCGCGGTAGAAACCATCGACTTCATGACCGCACACTGGGCACACCTGCCATACGACTTCCTGGGCAAGGTATCCAACCGCATCATCAACGAAGTGGACGGTATCTCCCGCGTGGTTTACGACATCTCAGGTAAACCACCAGCGACGATTGAGTGGGAATAAGCGCTTTTCGGTTATAGTTAAAGCCCGCATGAGCGGGCTTTTTTGTGTTGAGTGATCTTGCATAAGGGATATATGGTTTCGATCAGTGTGAACGGTGACGACAAAACCAGTCAAATTAGTGATTGGAAGATATGGTGGGGGGAGCATGGGGGAGAGTTGATGTTGACTTGCTACTTTCCATCCGGCAAGTCTTACAGCAGGCCGCTCAGTAATTGCAAAATTGAACCCACAGAGATAGTACAAGGACAGCTCCTCTCTAAAGATGGGGGAAAAAGCTTCAGTGCCGTCGATAGAATGGAAATCTATGGCGGGAAGTATGCGGCCATTCAGTATCGTGGAAGTCAAAAAATCTACGTAATGAACGTAAATGGTATTTCCTTCAGTCCTGAAACGACGATGAAGAATGAGTCAGTATTTAACTATTTTGTCCGCGTGGCAAATTCCCGCGTAGATCGGGCGAAGCCGAAAGACAAGCCGATAGCTGAAAATGTGCTGCGTCAACTGAAAGCTGCACTTCCTCACGAGGACACCGCGCTGCACGCTTACTGCACTGGACAGAACCGTGCGCGGAAGCAGGCAATAAATTTCATTTACCCTTTTGGTGTCAACGAAAGCCAGCTAAAAGCAGTTGAGCAAGCTTTCACCTCGCAAATCAGTCTGATCGAAGGGCCCCCTGGTACGGGTAAGACTCAGACGATATTGAATATCATCGCCAACATTGTGTTGCGTGGAAATACCGTTGCCATTCTGTCTAATAACAACTCCGCAGTGGAAAATGTTTATGAAAAATTAGATAAGGCTGGGCTGGGTTATCTGTTTGCAAAGCTAGGCAGTGCGGATAATAGAGAGGACTTTTTTGGTAATTTACCTGCCATGCCATCAGATCCCCCTGCGCTTGCACCTTCTGTGGAACAAATTCAAGCTGTTCTGCAGACGCTGAAGTTGCATCTTCATGCTCAGAACGAGGTGGCGCGGCTACAGGCCGAGATTGACGAATTGACCATAGAGCATCGCTATCTGCTGCAATGGTACCGCGAAAATATAAAGGTGGGGCCTGTCTCTTTGGATAAGTACAGACTGTCTCCACTAAAATCATTGGACCTGATGGCGTATTTGGCTCATCTTTCCGAGAATCGCATCAGATTCAAAGACAGGATCGAGTTGCTGTTCAACTTCAAGATCCTGCGTACGAATCCGTTCAATGACTGGGAAAAGCGCAAGTCAGTGATCTATGCCTTGCAGCTTCACTATTACGAGAAAGTGCTGCGGGATAAGGAATCAGAGTTAGTCACCTACCGGGAAGTGTTGGAGCATGGTAACTTCAAGGCACAGCTGGATGATCTGGTGGCCGGGTCGATGCTATATCTTAAAAGTTATCTTCATCAGCATCTCCCTGCTCAGAATGCATTCGGTTCGAATAGTTATCGCAATAAATTTGATGAATTTGTACAACGTTTTCCGATTATTGGTAGCAGCACGCACTCCATTATCAACTCAATTGGCAAGGGTGCAATTCTCGACTATGTGATCATTGATGAAGCCTCACAGCAGGACATTGTTCCTGGGGTACTGGCGCTGGGCTGCGCCAGAAACCTGATTATAGTCGGTGACAGAAAGCAACTCCCACACATTCCGACGAAACAGGCTATCGTCCCGCCAGCTGAATTCTACGATTGCGAGAAATACAGTTTGCTTGATTCATGCGTTGGAGTTTTCAATGATTCGATACCGATGACGCTATTGAAAGAGCACTACAGGTGTCACCCCAGAATTATCCAATTCTGCAACCAGCAGTTTTACGACAACCAACTTATTCCGATGACAAAAGACGCTGGTGAAAAATCGTTGAAGCTGTTGGTTACCGCCAAAGGAAACCATACACGAGATAACTCGAATAGGAGAGAGTTGGATTCGTTACTTGAGACACTCAAATGGGATGGAGAAAGTGGTTGGGATGACGAGAATAGTAGGGGATTCATTGCCCCTTATAATGCACAGATCAGGCTTTCTTGCACTCATTTACCAGCTGATTTTGTCAAGGATACTGTGCACAAGTTTCAGGGGAGGGAATGCGATGAGATTGTATTTTCCACTGTGTTGGATAAGAAAGGTAGCCAGAGAAGTTTGAGTTTCGTGGATGATCCCTTCATGGTCAATGTTGCGGTATCGAGGGCCAAGAATACATTCACTCTTGTGACGGGTGATGATGTTTTTTCAGCGAACAACGGGCATATTGCCGCGCTGGTGCGATACATTGAGTACTACGCGGATGAGAAGCAGATCCATCGTGCCCCTGTCGTATCGGCGTTCGATTTACTTTATAAGGAATATGATCAATCACTGGAAAGGCTCAATGCCAGATTGAGGTCAAGCGATTCGCAATACAAATCTGAGCAGATCGTGGCGCAGATATTACGTGATGTACTGTCCCGAGAGGCATATAGGGCGATGACGTTCCACTCACAGATTGCTCTTATCCAATTGGCTTCCTTGGCCAACGAGGCATTGACACCGCGGGAGCGGGACTTTATGAGAAACCGTGCCAGTTGTGATTTTGTGTTCTATTTTAAAGTGGGAAAAATGCCGCTGGCCGTGATTGAGGTTGATGGCGGATATCATGACACAGCGCGGCAGGCCGAGAGGGATGCATTGAAAAATAGCATTCTGAGAAAAAGTGAAATCCCTTTGCTCCGATTACGAACCGTTGAGAGTCATATTGAAGTAAAAGTTGAGGAGTTTTTAGCTCGGTGGGCAAGCGGGGTTTCGTCGTTTGAGGGTAATGGTTGGTGATTTCGCCACAGAAAAATACATGCTGTCAATCCTGGGTGATAATTGAGTGGGAAAATTTTATCGTTCAGCTTGGTAATAATGATTTGATGAAGGTGGCTTTTCTTTTTTCCCCTTTTTGCTATTTCAGATACTGAGAGTGAAACCCGAGGTGTTCATCAATGAAGCTGGCAAGGAAATAATAACTGTGGTCATAACCGAGCTGCATACGTAAATTGATCCGGTAAAGCGCCGGGTTTGAGCTGTTTGCTGAGAAAAAGTAATCGTCGGTGTCTTGATCGTTCAACACCGGCATGGACGGGGCACTTAACGCCAGCAGCTCGCAGGTATCATAGTGCTGCCAGTGCGTTCCGTCGTCAGGGCCAAGATAATTTGCAAACGCTTTTTGTCCCCAGGGACAAGCTGTCTGGTGTCACAATGGCGCTCCCCAGTTCCGCGGCAAGGCGCAGCGCACCTGCTTTTTGCATGAAGTTGTCATCGGTGCAGGTCAGCCCCGACAACCATTACAGCACAGGGACTTGTTCTCCCTCATCAACCTGAGGAGGCAGAAAACAGCAAAACGTATAGTGCAATTCAGAACATCGGAACGATGACACCATTGCTGATGCCAGCCACCAAAACGTTCTTACTGACATTATCCAGCTTCAAGCCATCGTTCCGGTTCAGTAGTGAATCACAGAGCGTATGCTCTTACCCTGATGCATCAGCTCAAAGGCCTGGTTGATATCATCCAGCGGCATGGTATGTGTGATGAAATCGTGCAGCTGAAATTCACCCTGAAGGTAACGCTCTACGATATCGGGCAGCTGGGTACGGCCTTTGACGCCGCCAAAGGCGGTGCCGCGCCAGACCCGTCCTGTGACCAGCTGAAAAGGCCGGGTGGAGATTTCCTGGCCCGCACCGGCAACGCCGATGATAACCGACTCACCCCAGCCCTTGTGGCAGCACTCCAGTGCTGAGCGCATGACGTTGACATTGCCGATACACTCAAAAGAAAAATCGACGCCGCCATCTGTCATCTCAATGATGACCTCCTGGATCGGCTTGTCGTGATCCTTGGGATTCACACAGTCGGTAGCGCCCAGTTTTTTGGCCAGAGCGAACTTATGCTCATTGATATCAATACCAATAATGCGGGATGCCCCGGCCATGGTGGCGCCTATGATGGCGGACAGGCCAATGCCGCCTAAGCCGAAAATGGCGACTGTATTGCCTTTGTGCACTTTCGCTGTATTGAGCACGGCCCCCATCCCGGTTGTGACCCCGCAGCCGAGCAGGCAGATTTCTTCCAGCGGGGCGGCCGGATTCACTTTCGCTACCGAGATTTCAGGCAGCACAGTGTATTCAGAGAAGGTTGAGCAGCCCATGTAGTGATAAATCGGCTCGCCATTTAGGGAGAAACGTGTGGTGCCGTCCGGCATCAGCCCTCTGCCCTGGGTGTCGCGAATTTTCTGGCACAGATTGGTTTTGCCCGACAGACAGAATTTACACTCCCCGCATTCCGGGGTGTAGAGAGGGATAACATGGTCGCCCACTTGTACTGTGGTGACCCCGGCCCCGACTTTCTCAACAATGCCGCCCCCTTCGTGGCCGAGAATGGCGGGAAAGATCCCTTCCGGATCCTCTCCCGACAAGGTGAACGCATCGGTATGGCAGACGCCAGAGGCGACGATACGCACCAGTACCTCACCGGCTTTGGGGAGCTGGACATCGACTTCTTCTATCGTCAGGGGCTGATTCGGTCCCCAGGCGATGGCGGCCCGGGATTTAATAGTGTCCATGATGGTGGTCTCTCAGCAGCGGTAACTATTCCTATAAAGTAGGAGAGATTTAGCCATTGTGCCCACTGCGGGGCGGGTCGCTGTCATCATGACACCGAGGCACTGGAGAGGCGGCGGCGCTTGGCTTATAATCCTCCGCCCAAACCTTGTGAGATCAGAGACCCGTGGTGAGTGACATCAACAGTCAGGATGAATTTTTTATGCGGCGTGCCATTGAACTGGCAAGCCTGGCGGAAGCCGAAGGTGAAGTTCCTGTTGGCGCCGTTGCTGTACTCAATGGCCGGGTGATCGGTGAAGGCTGGAACCGTTCCATCGGCCAGCATGATGCCACGGCACACGCAGAAATCATGGCGCTGCGTCAGGCCGGAAAAGTATGCCGCAATTACCGCCTGCTGGATGTGGTGCTGTATGTCACCCTGGAACCTTGCCCTATGTGCGCCGCGGCCATGGTGCACAGCCGCATCGGCCGGGTCGTGTTCGGTGCGCCGGATCCGAAAACCGGTGCCGCGGGCAGCGTGATGAACCTGCTCAGTTATTCAGGGGTGAATCACCATGTGGCGTTTCAGGGCGGGGTGCTCGATGCCGAATGCCGCCAGCAGCTGCAGGCTTTTTTTAAACGCCGCCGTGCCGAGAAAAAAGCCCTGAGGCAGCAGGCCGCTCAGCCATCCGTCACACAAGACAGCCACAAAAAAGACCAGTAAAAAACGGGTGGCAATGCCTGCTACCCGTTTATTTCATACTGCCACTTGCTGTATCGCAGTGACGCGCCTTCTTCCGCAACGATCAGCCGCTGAAAGGATCAGCGGCTCACGCTTTTGTTGGCTTTGGTCTTATCCAGCACTTCATCCAGCGTCTGTTCGGCGGTGTCGCTAACAGTATTATTTGCCTTGCCTTCCAGCTCGGCCGGCGTAATTGTCTGCCAGTCATCAACCAGACGGATCCCCTCGCTGTTCACCGGCTGGCTGTGTGCCTGCTCGTAGCCTATGATGCTCTGATAGTAGCGGCGGATGTTTTCCACATACAGCAGCGCTTCATCGCCACGGGCATAACCATAGCGGGTTTGCCGGTAGTATTTACGTTGCCGCAACAGCGGCAGACGCTGTTTGACATCACTCCAGGCATCCGGGTTACCGCCCTGCTTTTTGGTCAGGCGGCGGGCATCCATCATATGGCCGAAGCCGACATTGTAAGAGGCCAGGGCAAACCATACCTTTTCATGCTCTTCGATACTGTCGGGCACCCGGGCAACCATTTTTCTCAGATACTCAGTGCCGCCGCGGATACTCTGCTCCGGATCCAGCCGGTTCTGGACCCCGACCGATTTGGCCGTCGGCAGCGTCAGCATCATCATTCCCCGCACCCCTGTGGGTGAAACGGCTCTGGGGTTCCAGTGCGATTCCTGATAAGACAGCGCAGCCAGTAAGCGCCAGTCAAATTCACTGGCGTACTGCTTAAACGTGCCTTCCCAGCGTGGGAGCTTGGTTTCCAGTGCCCTTAAGAACGCGCGTGTATCGACATAGTCGAACTGATCGACATGGCCGAAATATTTTTCTTCCAGTTTGGCGAGTTCGCCGCTTTGTTTCAGTTCGCCGAAAAACTCAATCAGCAGCGCATAAAGGCTATCGTCATTGCTCTGTTCCATGAACCAGCCGATGGGTTCGTCATCGGTCAGCTCAAGGGCCACAGCAATATCGGGATGAATACGCTGGCTGAGAGCAACATCGACTGAATCGGCGACGGTATAATCCAGCTCACCGATGGCGACCTGGCGCAGCAACTCCTCGCTGTCAATTTCATCAATGGCATGCCAGGCCAGGGTCGGGTGGTCTTTTTTGACCATATCCAGTGTCTTCTCATGACTGGAGTCGCGAACGACGGTCAGAGACCCTTTGTTCTGAGACAGATCGGCGAGATCACGTGGCCGCCACTGGCCTTTCTTGTACACCAGGATCTGGCTGGCATAGTAATAGGCCGGCGCCGCCCGGAACGTGCGCACACGCTCCGGTGTCATGGTCAGGCCGGCAGCAAGCAGATCGACATCGCCCCGTTTCAATGCCGGAAACAGGCCGGATAAGGAGAATAAAGGCTGCATTTCCAGCTTTACACCCAGTTTGTCAGCGAAGCGCTGCGCAAGGTCATAATCCAGCCCGGTAGGGCCGTCCGGACCTATATAGTAGGAAATCTGGTTATTCAGTGTGCCAATGCGCAAAACGCCACTGTCGCGTATCCGCTCCAGCTCAGTGCGGGTGTCGCTTTCCCACTGACAGCCAGATAATGTGAATGCTGTCAGTAGAATGGCGACAAAGGCGCGGAGATTAGTGGCAAAAACTACTCGTCTCAATAATGCATGCTCATTTATTCATTCAGTCGTTCTTTATACCAAAGGTCGCATTCAGGACAAAGCCGACCCCCTTTGATCTTATCCGGCGGTCTGGATTTAGGTGAAAAAATGTCCGATTTTGGGCTGGTAGTCAAAGATCGCTGTGGATATCGGCCGGATTGAAAAAAAATAGCGCAAACGGTTGCGTCAGGTGTTACGTCACACTGTGTTTTCCCTTATACTATCGCCCATCGTAATTTTTCCTCCCGGACAAGTGAGAAAAAAGGGCGCTGAACAAGGTGACATTGACGTGATTCCCGGCTGGGGAGCAGGCCAATATCACCTTCATTCAACTGCTAATCGAGAGTCGTACGCACATGGAAATTTTGCGTGGTTCACCCGCACTGTCTGAGTTTCGTGTCAACAAGCTGCTAGCGCGTTGCCAAGAGTCCGGTCTGCCTGTCACCGGCATCTACGCCGAATACATGCACTTTGCTGAGCTGGCAACGCCGCTTAACAGCGAAGCGCTGGGCACGCTGACCAGCCTGCTCACCTATGGCCCTACGATTGCCGAACATGAACCTACGGGTAGCTTGTTCCTGGTCACTCCGCGTCCCGGCACCATTTCTCCCTGGTCTTCCAAAGCAACAGATATCGCCCATAACTGCGGTCTGGAGCAAATCAAACGCCTTGAGCGCGGTACGGCATACTATGTCGAAACCAGTGCTGTGCTGAGCCAAGACCAGCTGTCTGTGCTTAAAGGGCTGCTGCATGATCGTATGATGGAAGTCGTCTTTGACGATGTTGCTCAGGCTGAAGCCCTGTTCCGTCATGCCGAGCCGGCACCGCTGCAGAGCGTGGATATTCTGGCCGGCGGTCGCCGCGCGCTGGAAGAAGCCAATATCGCACTGGGCCTGGCACTGGCCGAGGACGAAATTGATTATCTGGTTGAGAACTTTACCAAGCTGGGTCGCAACCCGAACGACATTGAGCTGATGATGTTTGCCCAGGCAAACTCTGAGCACTGCCGTCATAAAATCTTCAACGCTGACTGGACGATCGACGGTGTCGATCAGGAAAAGTCACTGTTCAAGATGATCAAGAACACCTATGAGCAGAACAGCGAGTATGTGCTGTCGGCCTATAAAGATAACGCTGCTGTGATGACCGGCTCTGAGGTAGGGCGTTTCTTCCCGGATGCGGAA
The DNA here is from genome assembly GCF_000425165.1 of Photobacterium halotolerans DSM 18316. Classification (GTDB taxonomy): domain Bacteria; phylum Pseudomonadota; class Gammaproteobacteria; order Enterobacterales; family Vibrionaceae; genus Photobacterium; species Photobacterium halotolerans. The sequence goes on along the minus strand of NZ_KE384320.1, from coordinate 263,421 downwards.
AACCGCCAGTACAACTACCATCAGGAAGCGGCACATATCCTGATGAAAGTGGAAACCCACAACCACCCGACGGCGATTTCACCCTGGCCGGGTGCATCGACCGGCTCCGGCGGTGAAATTCGTGATGAAGGCGCCACAGGGATCGGCGGTAAGCCCAAAGCCGGTCTGGTGGGCTTTACTGTCTCTAACCTGCGTGTGCCGGGTTTTGAGCAGCCGTGGGAAACGGATTTTGGTAAGCCTGGCCGCATCGTGACTGCGCTGGATATCATGCTGGAAGGCCCGCTCGGTGGCGCGGCATTTAATAACGAGTTCGGCCGTCCTAACCTGCTGGGTTACTTCCGGACGTATGAAGAAAAAGTCACTTCCCACAATGGCGAAGAAATTCGCGGTTACCATAAGCCGATCATGATTGCCGGCGGTATGGGCAACATCCGTGAAGATCATGTGCAGAAGAAAGAGATTCCGGTTGGCGCCAAGCTGATCGTGCTGGGTGGCCCGGCAATGAATATCGGTCTGGGCGGCGGCGCGGCTTCTTCTATGGCTTCCGGCCAGTCGGCTGAAAATCTGGATTTTGCCTCGGTACAGCGTGAAAACCCGGAAATGGAACGCCGTTGTCAGGAAGTGATCGACCGCTGCTGGCAGCTGGGTGATGACAACCCGATTGCCTTTATCCACGATGTCGGTGCTGGCGGTATTTCCAATGCCCTGCCTGAGCTGGTGAACGATGGCGAGCGCGGCGGTAAGTTCCAGCTGCGTGATGTTCCTAACGACGAACCTGGTATGAGCCCGCTGGAAATCTGGTGTAATGAATCCCAGGAGCGTTACGTTCTGGCCGTTGCCCCTGAGCATATGGCTGTCTTTGATGCTATCTGTCAGCGTGAGCGTGCACCGTACGCTGTGGTGGGCGAGGCAACGGAAGAGCGTCATCTGACGCTGGATGACAGCCATTTTGATAACACGCCTATTGATATGCCGCTGGACATTCTGCTGGGCAAGCCACCGAAAATGCACCGTGATGTGACCACGCAGAAGGTGCAGGGCAGTGCGATTAACCGTGACGGAATCGAACTGACAGAAGCAAGCCATCGTGTATTGCGTCTGCCAGCCGTTGCCGAGAAAACCTTCCTGATCACCATAGGTGACCGCACGGTGACCGGTCTGGTTGCCCGCGATCAGATGGTCGGTCCCTGGCAGGTACCGGTTGCCAACTGTGCGGTCACCGCAGCCAGTTATGACACCTATCATGGTGAAGCCATGTCTATGGGTGAGCGTACCCCTGTGGCGTTGCTGGACTTTGCCGCTTCTTCCCGTCTGGCTGTCGGTGAAGCGATCACTAACATTGCCAGTGCCGATATCGGCGATCTGAAACGGATTAAACTGTCGGCCAACTGGATGTCACCAGCCGGTCACCCGGGTGAGGATGCCGGTCTGTACGAAGCCGTTAAAGCGGTGGGCGAGGAGTTGTGTCCGGCGCTGGGCCTGACCATTCCGGTGGGTAAAGACTCCATGTCGATGAAGACCAAGTGGCAGGAGAACGGCGAAGAGAAAGAAGTCACTTCTCCGCTGTCTCTGGTGATCACGGCCTTTGGTCGCGTGGAAGATGTACGTAAAACCGTGACCCCTCAGCTGCGTACCGATAAAGGCGACTCCAGCCTGATCCTGATCGATCTCGGCTGCGGTAAGAACCGCCTGGGCGCGACAGCACTGGCACAGGTTTATAAACAGCTGGGTGATAAGCCTGCGGACGTTGACAGCCCTGAACTGCTGAAAGGCTTCTTCCACGCAGTACAAAAACTGGTGCGGGACGAAAAACTGCTGGCTTACCATGACCGTGGTGACGGCGGCCTGTATGTGACGCTGGCTGAAATGGCCTTTGCCGGTCATACCGGTGTTGAAGTGGATATCAACACCACAGACGGCGACAGCTGTGACGATGTACTGGCTATGCTGTTCAACGAAGAGCTGGGTGCTGTGCTGCAAGTGCGGACTGACGATCTGGCACTGGTTGAAAACGAGCTGGCAAAACACGGTCTGGCATCGTGCAGTCATGTGATTGGAACTGTGGTTGACGAAGACGTGGTGCGCATCTGGAACGGGAACGATCTGGTGCTGGATCAAAACCGCACTGAATTGCGTGCTATCTGGGCGGAAACCACCTATCAGATGCAGGCGATGCGTGATAATCCGGCGGGCGCGCTGCAGGAATTTGAGGCCAAGAAAGACAGCCAGGATCCGGGTCTGAGTGCTTCGCTGAGCTTTGATATCAACGAAGATGTGGCCGCGCCATTTATCGCTACCGGGGCCCGTCCTAAGATGGCCATCCTGCGCGAGCAGGGGGTAAACTCCCACGTTGAGATGGCAGCCGCCTTCGATCGTGCTGGTTTTGATGCCCGCGATGTTCACATGAGCGACATTCTGTCCGGTCGTGTGGAACTGGATGGTTTCAATGGTCTGGTGGCCTGCGGCGGTTTCTCGTACGGTGACGTACTGGGTGCCGGTGAAGGCTGGGCCAAGTCAGTGCTGTTTAATAACATGGCCCGTGATCAGTTCGAGCGTTTCTTCCACCGTGACAGCACCTTCGCGCTGGGCGTGTGTAACGGTTGTCAGATGATGTCGAATCTGCGTGACCTGATCCCGGGTGCTGAACTGTGGCCGCGCTTCGTGCGCAACGAATCGGAGCGTTTCGAAGCCCGTTTCAGCCTGGTCGAAGTGCAGCAGAGCGATTCACTGTTCCTGAACGGCATGGCCGGTTCGCGGATGCCAATCGCGGTGTCGCACGGTGAAGGTCGCGTGGAAGTGCGTAATGCGGAGCATCTGTCGGCCATTGAGCAGTCAGGGACGGTTGCGCTGCGTTTCCTTGATAACTACGGCAATGTCACCCAGAACTATCCGGCCAACCCGAATGGTTCCCCTAACGGCATTACCGGCCTGACAACCCAGGACGGCCGGGTGACTATCATGATGCCTCACCCGGAGCGTGTGTTCCGCACTGTGGCGAACTCCTGGCATCCGGATGACTGGAACGAAAACAGCCCTTGGATGCGTATGTTCCGTAATGCGCGTGTCAATCTGGGCTAATCTTTCGCAGTCTGATGTCTGAGTGGCTGAAGATAGGAAAACCGCTGCATGTTGCAGCGGTTTTTTTCTGCGCTGACAGCAGGCGCCGGCGAGTCAGAAAATGGTGTAAGTTTATAGGGAGCCGTTGAGTTTTCTATGAAAAATCGGTGATAATGGGGCCTTTCCGGCGTCGAAAACGGTCCCTGTTTTATCGACCCCCGCTGAGCAAAGGATATTGTGATATGAAAAAAATCGAAGCCATTATAAAGCCATTCAAGTTGGATGATGTGCGTGAGGCCCTGGCAGAGGTGGGGATCACGGGTATGACAGTGTCCGAAGTGAAAGGTTTCGGTCGTCAGAAAGGCCACACTGAACTGTACCGCGGTGCCGAATACATGGTGGACTTTCTGCCTAAAGTGAAACTGGAAATCGTGGTGACCGATGATGTGGCCGAGCAATGTGTCGACACCATTATCGAAACGGCGCAAACCGGTAAAATCGGTGACGGTAAAATCTTCATGTTTGATATTGAGCGTGTTGTCCGTATCCGTACCGGTGAAGAAGACGAAGACGCGATCTGATTACTCTGTAACGAATTGTTTTCGCAAACATTATGCTACTCCTTGCAGCCTCGGCCTCGTGTCGGGGCTGTGCTTTATGGAGCCATCTCTGATTCTCGATCTGATTATTTAATATCCAGTTTTCCCTGCCGCATTGATGCCTTAGCCAATCTGACTTTGCCTGTTTGCTGACGTTGCCTGTGTCTGACGTTGAAAACAGTCTGGTCGTCCTTCTGTTTCAGTGTCTTCAAGGAGAGTCATCATGAAGCACGTGTCTTTGTCCACTTGTGGCGGGCTTGCCATCTCTGTACTGACGACGGCAGTCGCGGTACTGATCGCATCACCACTACTGACGAATAATCTGAGTGTTAACCCCAACGGGATGGTTGCTGTCATTATCAAAGAGCACCGGGAGATCCTGTCACTCTGGCCCTGGGCAGCTGCGGCTGCTGTGCTGGTTCAGGGCGTGAGCCTCTGGTTACTGACCCGAAGCCCGCTCACCGGCAAATGCCTGAGTTTGCTGACAACCTTCGTCCTGTTTCCCTTTGGCCTGTATTTCCATATTTGTTATCTGGCAGACTGTAAGCGCTGGGAGCTGCGGATGTTGCAGGAAGTCAAACCCGAGCTGAAACCTGAGTACCCGCAGTTTGGTTTTTGCGATGAAGATCCGCTGGCTTTCGGTTTGTGCGGTATTGGTATCCTGACCATGATAGTCGGCATTCCCTTTGGCGGACTGGCTGTGGTGGCGGGGGTGGTGATTTTTGTCCGTAATCTGGCCGGTAAAAAGAAAACCGCCCTGATGGTGACCCCTCAGGCTTTATTCATCACACCTAACCCCTGGCTGGGCTGCTACCGGGTGCCTTACACCCAGGTGTCTGCCGTGGCGGTAGTGAAAAATCAGCTCAGGATTCAGATCGATATTGACGCCGGGAAGACAATTACGGTGCCGGTGAACATCAACGTGCTGGACCGGGATTTACGCCGCCAGGCGAGGGGAATATTGCTCGATAAACTGGCCCATGCCGGACTGTTGCATGAGCCAGTTGCTGTGTGATCAGTCTGCGGTTTCAGCCACGGCCTTGCCGTCATTGTAGCGGCCAGGTTTGTGGTTCATGGCCAGTACCAGATTGAGCATCACGGCACCAAGCAGTGACAGCATCAGTATAGTGGGTGTCATCAGGACATAGGAACAGATCAGAATACTGATATCGATACCCATCTGAAGCTTACCGGCTGACACCCCGAATTTCTCCTGCAGATACAGCACCAGTACGTTAAAACCACCCAGGCTGGTGTTATGCCTGAACAGGATCAGCATCCCCAGTCCCATCAGCATCCCTCCCATCACGGCGCAGTACACAGGATCGAACTGACTGATCTCAACAAAGTGATGCAGGTTATCTGTGATCACAGACACTAACGCGCCGCAGCAAATACTGGACAGCGCGAAACGGCGGTTCATCCGGCACCAGGCCATAATGTAAAACGGAATATTCATGACGAAATACAGCTGGCCAAAACTGAAATCAACAAAATGGGTAAGCAAAAGTGCTAAGCCAGTTGTACCACCTGTCAGTAAGTGGGCTTGCTGTAAGAAAAAAACGCCTTGCGCGACGATGAATGTACCAGTAAGAATAGCGATTAGGTTTTCTTTGCGAGAGTGACCGCGGTGTTTCAATCTGTACCTCCAAAATGGTTCCTTTACAGCCTGCCAGTCGGGGTGGCCTTGATGCTGAAAGGTAATGCGCGCGATATGATATAGAGTGAAATTAAAAAATGAATAGTGTGATCTAACTTAAAGAAAAACCGCCTGTAATGAATTCTTTACTGTTTTGTAAATCATTATTTTCGCTTCATGGTTGCATTCACGGTTTCTCTGTCACGTTTTTAATGGAAACTGGCAGCAACGTGAAAAAAATTCATCTGCCAAATGAAAAAATCGAACAAAAAAACCGGTTAAAAAACCAGAAAAGGGCTACCTGTGGGGGAGCAAATTCGCTAAAATGCGGCTTAATCTTTCGGTGTGACGAAAACGTTTGCGTTGCCGTGGTTACTGGGGTTGTGTTTTTTGTCTGAATGAGGAAAAATGCCAATTATCCCGCGTTGACCTAAGTGTCTGGCCTTGTCTGATACTTAGGTCAACGAATTTGAGAACTATCTGAGTCAGGAGAGACTGATGCTAAAGCGTGACATGAATATTGCTGATTATGACGCAGAACTATTTGCGGCCATCCAGGAAGAGACTGCCCGTCAGGAAGAGCACATTGAGCTGATTGCTTCTGAAAACTACACCAGTCCGCGTGTAATGGAAGCGCAGGGTTCACAGCTGACTAACAAGTATGCAGAAGGCTACCCGGGCAAGCGCTATTACGGCGGCTGTGAGTATGTCGATAAAGCCGAGCAACTGGCTATTGACCGTGCCTGCCAGCTGTTTGGTGCCGAGTATGCCAACGTTCAGCCGCATTCAGGCTCTCAGGCCAACAGTGCTGTATACATGGCACTGCTCAATGCCGGCGATACCGTTCTGGGCATGAGCCTGGCGCACGGCGGTCACCTGACTCACGGTTCACCGGTTAACTTCTCCGGTAAGCTGTACAACGTAATTCCTTACGGCATTGATGAAGCCGGCCAGATTGACTACGCAGAAGTCGAAGCGCTGGCACTGGAGCACAAGCCGAAAATGATCATCGGTGGTTTCTCCGCCTATTCGCAAATCGTTGACTGGAAGCGGATGCGTGAAATCGCAGACAAAGTCGGGGCTTACTTCTTCGTGGATATGGCGCACGTAGCCGGTCTGATTGCAGCAGGTGTTTACCCTAACCCTGTGCCGCACGCGCACGTGGTCACCACCACAACCCACAAAACACTGGCCGGTCCTCGCGGCGGTCTGATCCTGTCGAACGCGGGTGAAGATCTGTATAAGAAACTGAACTCTGCGGTATTCCCTGGTGGTCAGGGCGGTCCTCTGATGCACGTGATTGCAGCCAAAGCCGTGGCATTCAAAGAAGCCATGGAGCCTGAGTTCCAGGCGTATCAGCAACGTGTGGTGGATAACGCGAAAGCCATGGTCAGTCAGTTCCTGGAGCGCGGTTACAAAATCGTTTCCGGCGGCACTGAAAACCACCTGTTCCTGGTTGATCTGATTGACAAGAACATCACAGGTAAAGAAGCCGATGCAGCGCTGGGTGCGGCCAACATTACGGTCAACAAGAACAGTGTGCCGAACGACCCGCGCAGCCCGTTTGTGACTTCCGGTATCCGTATCGGTACACCGGCGATTACCCGCCGCGGTTTCAACACCGAAGATGCCAAAGAACTGGCGAACTGGATTTGTGACGTGCTGGACAATATCGGCAACCCGGCCGTTATCGAAGCGACCAAAGCCAAAGTACTGGAAATCTGCCAGCGCCTGCCGGTTTACGCGTAAGTCAGCATCATGGGTGCCAGTAAGCACCATTAAAGACGGACCGGCTCTTTGGTCTATCTTGTTAAACGGCATCCCTGGGATGCCGTTTTTGCAGATAAAAATAATGGGCTAAGTCCTCGCATAGCGGTTGATTTGGGGTACACTGAGGCGACGAAATTGAGGAGGCAAGATGCATTGTCCGTTTTGTGGTGCTAATGACACCAAAGTAATCGATTCCCGTCTGGTCGCTGATGGACATCAGGTTCGCCGACGTCGTCAGTGTCTGGCGTGCAGTGAACGTTATACGACCTTCGAAACCGCTGAGCTGGTGATGCCGCATGTCATCAAAACCAATGGCAGCCGCGAGCCGTTCAACGAAGAGAAACTGCGCGGCGGTATAGAACGTGCGCTTGAAAAGCGGCCTGTCAGCGCTGATGACATTGAACGCGCCATCAACACTATCAAATCTCGTCTGCGTGCAACGGGTGAGCGGGAAGTGAAATCAGACATGATTGGTAATCTGGTCATGGATGCCCTGATTGAGCTGGATAAAGTGGCTTACATCCGGTTTGCTTCTGTCTACCGTTCATTTGACGATCTCCGCGAGTTTGGCGAAGCCATAGCTAAACTGGAAAAATAAACCAAGATGTTTACGCCTACTGATCACGCCATGATGCGCCGAGCCGTTAGCCTTGCCCGGCGCGGCCGTTTCACGACCGCCCCGAATCCGAATGTGGGCTGCGTCATCGCCAAAGATAACGCCATTATTGGCGAAGGTTACCATTACCGCGCGGGCCAGCCGCATGCCGAAGTGTTTGCCTTGCGTGCCGCCGGCGAGCAGGCTAAAGGGGCGACGGCCTATGTCACCCTCGAACCCTGTTCCCATTACGGCCGTACACCGCCCTGTGCCGAAGCCCTGATAGCAGCGGGCGTTTCCCGGGTTGTCTGCGCCATGGTTGACCCTAATCCGCAAGTGGCAGGACGCGGTGTTGAGATGCTCAAACAGGCGGGCATTGCCGTTGAAACGGGTCTGCTTGAAGCCGATGCACTGTCATTGAATCCCGGTTTTATCAAGCGAATGAAAACCGGCCTGCCTTATGTTCAGCTAAAGCTGGCGGCCAGCCTGGATGGTAAAACTGCGCTGGCCAACGGTGTCAGCCAGTGGATAACCGGCCCTCAGGCCCGTGCCGATGTGCAGCGTTTTCGCGCCCAGGCGGGGGCGATCCTGTCAACCAGCGCAACGGTGCTCGCCGATGACCCGTCCTTGAATGTGCGCTGGCAGGAATTAGGGGCCGCCACCCAGTCTGACTATCCGGAATCTGAGTTACGTCAGCCGGTGCGGGTGATCATTGACAGCCAGAACCGCTTGTTGCCGTCACAGCGTTTATTCGCGTTACCGGGCAAAGTGCTGCTGGCCAGAACCCAGGCTGATCAGGCGCTATGGCCGGAACAGGTGCGGCAGTTACTGGTCCCTGCTCAGCCGGACGGTCAGCTAGACTTAACGGCACTGATGAAAGCCCTGGCGGCGCAAGACATTAACCATCTCTGGGTAGAGGCGGGTGCGAGTCTGGCCGGCGCGTTGCTCAATGCCGGGCTGGTGGATGAGTTTATTCTTTATCAGGCACCCAAACTCATGGGCAGCCATGGCCGCAGTCTGCTGGATCTGGCAGAATTCACGACTATGTCTCAGGTACCGGATGTGACGCTGAGCGATGTGCGTATGGTCGGGACTGATATTCGGATCCGTGGCACGATAGATCACTCTGCGTAACAGAATACGTCTGTGTATGGCATCGACAGGTGCCGGTAAGGAAAAATTAGAATGTTTACAGGTATTATTGAAGCCGTAGGTACGATTACGGCCATCACGCCAACCGGACAAGATGTGTCCGTGACTGTCGACAGCGGCAAGCTGGATTTATCGGATGTCAAACTGGGCGACAGCATAGCGACCAATGGTGTGTGTCTGACCGTGGTGAAACTGACCGGCAAAGGCTATGTCGCCGATCTGTCGCTGGAAACCCTGAACCGTACCGCATTTACCGATTACAGCCCGGGTCAGCTGGTCAATCTGGAAAAAGCCATGTTGCCGACCACCCGCTTTGGCGGTCATATGGTTTCCGGCCACGTTGATAATGTCGGGGAGATCATTTCCCGCAGCCAGACCGGACGGGCGATTGAGTTCTGGATCAAAGCACCGGATACCCTGGACCGTTACATTGCCGAGAAAGGATCGGTGGCGATTGACGGGATCAGCCTGACGGTGAACGCTGTCCGGGGGGCGACATTCAAACTGACGATTGTGCCCCACACGGCATCGGAAACCACGATGGATCACTTTAAGCCGGGCCGTAAAGTGAATCTTGAAGTGGACGTAATTGCCCGTTATCTGGAGCGTCTGATGCTGGGTGATAAAGCGGCTGAGTCTGAGCCATCGTCTGAGCTCAGTATGGCGCTGCTGGCCCGTAGCGGGTTTCTGGGCTGATGATGCAGCCTGAGCAGGATTAAGTACTACGACAATCATTTGGGTAGAGGGAATACAACATGGCGTTGAGTAGCGCGAAGGACATCATTGAAGACATACGTCAGGGTAAACTGGTTATCCTGATGGATGACGAAGACAGGGAAAATGAAGGCGATCTGATCATTGCCGCGGAAAAAATCACCCCTGAAGCGATCAACTTTATGGCCACCCACGGCCGTGGCCTGATCTGTCTGACACTGACACAGGCCCGTTGTCAGCAACTGAAACTGCCACTGATGGTGCAGGACAATGCGGAACAGTTCAGCACCAATTTCACTGTGTCGATTGAAGCCGCCAGTGGCGTGACCACAGGGATCTCCGCCGCGGATCGTGCCCGTACGGTACAGGCGGCGGTGGCGAAAGATGCGTCTCCTGCCGATATTGTCATGCCTGGTCATATTTTCCCTCTGATGGCACAGGAAGGCGGGGTGCTTGCCCGCGCCGGTCATACTGAAGCGGGTTGCGACATTGCCCGTCTGGCAGGTCTTGAACCATCCAGTGTGATTGTTGAGATCCTCAATCCGGATGGCACCATGGCACGACGCCCGGATCTGGAAGTGTTTGCCGCCGAGCACGGTCTCAAGCTGGGTACGATCGCAGATTTAATCGAATACCGTAACAATAACGAGACCACGATTGAGCGTGTGGCAGAATGCTGTCTGCCAACGGAATTTGGTGATTTCGATCTGATCACCTATCGCGATACCATAGACAACCAAATTCACCATGCCCTGCGTAAAGGGGACGTGAGCCCATCGAATCCGACGCTGGTCCGGGTTCACCTGCAAGATACCTTCAAAGATATTCTGCACTCGGGGGCGTCGCAGTGGACTTTGCCGATGGCTATGCAGCGTATCGCAGAGGAAGGCGGTGTAATGGTGATTCTCAATCGTCATGAAACCCAGGAAGGCATTATCACCAAAGTGAAGAATCTGGCAGCCCAGGCCGATGGTCAGCCTGGCGTGAAACTGAATCCGAAGAACCCGTCGCGTCAGGTGGGAGTCGGCTCGCAGATCCTGGCGGATTTAGGTGTGGGCAAAATGCGCCTGCTGTCGTCCAGCAATCAGCGATATCACTCACTGTCCGGTTTCGGACTGGAAGTGGTGGAATATATTTGCGATTAAGGTTTTTTGACCCTAACGCACTGTTTTTATTAATCCCTAATCCGGAATAGAGATCGCATAACACTACCGGGAGTGCCTTGACAGTGAAGTCAATTGGTATCAGGTATAAATTGTGATAGACTCCCGCGGTTTCTCAATCCGGAAAGAAAAGACATAGTCACAGGAAGGCCCATGAAGGTAATCGAAGGCGCCATTGCGGCACCCAACGCAAAAATTGCTATTGTTATCAGTCGCTTCAACAGTTTCATCAATGACAGCCTGCTGGCGGGTGCGCTGGACGCACTCAAACGTCAGGGACAGGTAAGCGACGACAACATTACCGTTGTTCGTTGTCCTGGTGCTTATGAGCTGCCTCTGGTCGCCCAGCAAGTTGCTAAAAGCGATCGCTACGATGCTATCGTGGCACTGGGTTCTGTGATCCGCGGCGGTACTCCGCATTTCGAGTATGTTGCCGGTGAATGTAATAAAGGTCTGGCTCAGGTGGCTCTGGAGTACAATACTCCGGTTTCATTTGGTGTTCTGACTGTAGACACAATTGAACAAGCCATCGAGCGTGCCGGTACCAAGGCTGGTAATAAAGGGGCAGAGGCTGCACTCAGCGCGCTTGAGATGGTAAATGTCCTGTCCCAAATTGAATCCTAATGGGGGTTAGAGTGAAACCAGCCGCACGTCGTAACGCACGACACTTTGCCGTCCAGGCCATTTATTCCTGGCAAATCACCAAAGAAAATGCTGCCGATATCGAGCTGCATTTTCTGTCTGGCGAACAGTTTGAAGAAGAAGCTCATCGGGCTGATGCACCTGTACTGGCAGCACCGCACACTGATGTTGAGTACTTCCGTGACTTGTTCACCGGTGTGGTGCTGAATCATCAGGAACTGGACAGCAAGATGCGTCCCTATCTGTCACGTCCTTTGCAGGATCTGGACCAGATGGAACTGGCGCTACTGCGTCTGGCCTTGTACGAAATCATGAAGCGTGAAGACGTACCGTACAAAGTTGTGATTAATGAAGCGATTGAGCTGGCGAAAATCTTCGGTGCCGAAGACAGCCATAAATTCGTAAACGGTGTGCTGGATAAGCTGGCCCCGGTGTTACGTAAAAAAGCATAATCGCTTTGATGCGAACTGAGGCCAGCTCTGCTGGCCTTTTTTCTGAGTTTCAGCAACCGACTTGACCTCCTATGGCTAGTAATGAATTTGATTTGATAGCCCGTTATTTTGCCCGCCAGCCGGTCCAGCGCCGGGATGTGACGCTGGCCATCGGTGACGACTGCGCCTTGCTTGAGGTACCTGCGGGTAGCCACCTTGCGGTCAGCACCGACTCACTGGTTTGCGGTAACCATTTCCTGCCCGGTATGGATCCCGCGCTGCTGGCTAAAAAAGCCCTGGCTGCGAACTTAAGTGATTTAGCAGCCATGGGCGCCACACCTGCCTGGGTATCCCTGGCGCTGACCCTGCCGGAAGCCGATGAAGCCTGGCTAGCCCGGTTCTGTGATGGCTTTTTTGAGATGGCCGATTACTATCAGGTACAGCTGATTGGCGGGGATACCACCAAAGGCCCGTTGAGCCTGACACTGACCGTTCAGGGCTTTGTGCCTCACGGACAGGCGCTGACGCGGCACGGGGCAGGCTCCGGGGACGGGATTTATGTCACTGGCTGTCTGGGCGACAGTGCGGCAGGACTGGCGGTGTTGCTGGAGCAGGCAAAGCATATTGATGCTGCACTGGCTGAACATCTTCTTAATCGCCACTATCAGCCTCAGCCGCGGGTACTGGCCGGTCAGGCATTGCGGGGTATTGCGTCGTCGGCACTGGATATATCCGATGGTCTGATTGCTGATCTTGGTCATATCCTGACCCGCTCTCAGGTGGGAGCAGTCATTGATGCAGACAGCCTGCCACTGTCGCCTGAACTGGTGGCATTTTGTGGCGGAGACAGGGACGCAGCCATCAAGATGGCGCTGACAAGCGGCGAGGAGTACGAGCTGTGCTTCACTGTACCGGCCCATAATCGTGGTACTTTGGATGTCGCTCTGTCTCATGCCGGAGTGAAAGCGACCTGTATCGGCCAGATCCGGCCCGGCAGCAGTGTTGTGCTTGAGCGAAACGGGCTGCAACTGGACTGGCAGCTGCGTGGATACGATCATTTTTCGGGGTAAGTAGTGCGAGATCCCAAACTTTATATCAAATTGAGTAATCCCTGGCATTTTCTGGCCACGGGATTTGGCAGCGGTTTGTCTCCGGTGGTGCCGGGAACTGTCGGTACACTGGCATCTGTCCCGCTCTATTACCTGCTGGCCCAGCTGCCTTATGCGGCTTATATCGGTATTACGCTGGTGGCGGCTGTGATTGGGGTGCTGATTTGCCGTAATACCGCCCAGGATATGGGCGTGCACGATCATGGCAGCATTGTCTGGGATGAGTTTGTCGGTTTCTGGATCACCATGGCTGTTGCCCCGCCAATGAGTCTGCCCTGGGTCATCAGCGGTTTTATCTTATTTCGCTTCTTCGACATGGTAAAACCCTGGCCGATCAGCTGGCTGGATAAGCATGTCCACGGCGGGCTGGGTATCATGATCGATGATATCCTTGCTGGCTTTATGGCCATGATCACCCTGTGGGGCGTGGGCCACTGGATGGGCTGGTAATCGCGAATTCCAGCAGATAAAACACCCAAACCGTGCAAGTAGCACGGTTTTTTTGTCCAATTTTTAACCCAACTTCACAACGCGATTCACACTATTCTTAAGCTGAACCGGGGAAGTCTCCAGGGAGAATGAGATGCAGAGTGTGAAGCTGATCCTTGTCTTTGTACTGATGCTGGCCGGTGCAGCCCGCGCGCAGGTGTACCCGTCGACAGGCAGTGCCTGGGTGACACCGGGTGGATGGGAAGAGCCGCTGGCGACCTCGCGGTTTGATTCTGCTGAAGCGGTAACGCGCTGGGAGTTACGCCATGCCGATCTGGTGCTGGGCAACTGGCAGTCGGCCGCGCTGAATGAAGCCAGCACAGTACTGCTCCCTTTTCGTGCCCAAAGCCTGTCCTGTGAGCCTGATGAGCAGCAGCGCTGGCTGGCGCAGCAGGCCAGTGCTAATGGTCAGGATCCGGAAAATGTATTCCTGCATTTTGCGCAAGATACCCGGCTGTCACTCAGTGCGGCACAGCTGCAATCGGACAGCCTGCCGGAAGCCAAACCCTGGCTGAGCCGGACAGCGGATACCCTGACTATTCCGGGCTGGGATCCGGTGAACGACAGAGACGGTGACGGGCAGCTCAGTGATACCGAATATCAGCAGCGGCTGAACCCCTTGGCCAGTGCCCGGTTTGCGTATCAGGCCCGGGTCTTGCTGGCGGGGCAGCAGCCGGGTGGCGACTGTGTCTACCGTACCAATCTCTCTGACCCCGCCGTGCGAGCCCTGCTGATCAACTGGTATCGCTATCACTGGCAGCAGATGGCGGCCACCGGCGGTTATACTCCCCGTCTGAGACCCTTGCTCGGGCCGGATATTCTGCCGGTAGTGAGTGGTGGCCAGATCCTTGAATTGTCATTACAGGCCGGCACCCCGGAAGCAGAAGCACGTTATCTGGCACAACTGGTTGATTTTCTCGGCCAGTTAAAGCAACAGCTCGACCCCGCGCTTCTGGCCGTTTCTGCTTCCGGACTGGCGTTATGGCCCGATGAGGCGGTTTCCGCGCCATTGCGCTCCCAGGTTGATCTCTGGGTTCGAGCTCGCTTTATCACACCGGCGATGGGGCTGGCCCGTATTCAGCAAAGCTGGCAACATTTTGCGCTGAGTGCCGAAGGAGCCAGCAGTGTGCTGATGGTGTCGATGCGTGATGGCCACAGTTATCTTCATCCGGGAGATGAAAGGGCCTGGCATCAGGATGTCGAAACCGGGCTTGCGCTTTATTACCTGTTTAATTTGCCGGACCGGACTTACTATCATAACTGGGGCGACAGCCTGAGCATTGACAGTACCAACACCAGCATGCGGGACTGGTACCGGCCAGGGTTGCCCAAAAACTGGGTGTATCAGCCAACGGCTATGCTCAGGGTGGATCTCGGCGAGCCGGTATCCGCACCCAAAGGGTATAAGCCTGTCTGGTGGCAGGCTGAGCCGCTCAGTGGTGACAGTCGCGGTTCTGTGCTGGGCAGCTACAAGGTCGCGCCTGCCCACTGGTTCTGGCTGTACCGCACTGGCTGGTTTGGCAAACAGCCCTCAGAAGGGGTGATTGCCCGCCGCTATGAGCATGGTCTGGTACTGTACCGGGCGGTTCAGCAAGCGGGCCAGAGCCGTTTTCTGGAAGCGAAGCCGATGCGCATTTCCCTGCCTGGCACCTATATCCGGATCTTTTACGACGGTACTACCAGCGAGCCGATGAATTACATTGAGCTTGGGGGCTATGAAGGGGCGGTATTACAAAAAGCAGCATCAGAGCAATAAAAAAGAGAGTAATAAAAAAGGCGGGATGCTCCGCCTTTTGCAGGTCTCATTGAAAATTAGGTATCGGGATCAGTTCAGCAGCAGACTGTCATCGGCCAGCTCTTCACCACGTACTTTACTGAACATGTCGAGCAGGTGTTTCACGTCCATGTCGGCACGTTCCTGACCAGCTACATCCAGCACGATATTGCCCTGGTGCAGCATCACGGTACGATCGCCGTATGCCAGCGCATCTTTCATTGAGTGGGTGACCATCAGGACGGTCAGGTCGAATTCTTCGACCACCCGTTTGGTCAGCTCCAGCACGAAAGCGGCCATACGCGGATCGAGCGCGGCGGTATGCTCGTCCAGCAGCAAGAGTTTACTGTCTGCCAGCGTTGCCATGACCAGACTGACAGCCTGACGCTGGCCGCCGGACAGCAAACCAATGCTGTCGCTCAGCCGATCTTCCAGTCCCAGTCCCAGAATGCTGATGCGTTCCTGAAACAGCTTACGGCGCTGGGAAGATAATGCCAGCTTCCAGGTGCGGCGGCTGCCACGCTGGACGGCTAACGCCATGTTCTCTTCAATGGTGAGCGAAGCACAGGTGCCGGCCAGCGGATCCTGAAACACCCGGGCAGCATATTGCGCCCGTTCGTGCACGGCTTTGCTGGTCACGTCGACACCATTAATGACCACCTTGCCGTCAGACATAGGCGTTTCACCGCTGACGGCACCGAGCAGGGTTGATTTACCGGCACCGTTTGAGCCGATAACAGTGACAAACTGGCGCTCCGGCACTGTCAGGTTAACCCCGCGCAGGGCCTGATTTTCCAAAATGGTGCCTTCATTGAAGGTAACGCGGATATTACTGAGTTCAATCATAGTGTTACTACCTTCTTTTCCGGCTTACGCGAGCTTCTTTGCTGCGACGGTTTGCTTCTTTTTTCGCTGAAAATTGCGTTTCATCTTAGGCGCAATCAGGGCAAGGGCCACCAGTACCGCAGTGATCAGATTCAGATCCGAAGCCTGCAGACCAAACATGCCGCTGCTCAGGGCAAACGCAACGGCCAGCCGGTAAAGCACTGAACCAAGAATCACAGCCACAACGGCCACCCAGATCTTGCGGCCCGGGATCAGTGTCTGACCCAGAATAACGGCAGCCAGACCCACCACGATAGTGCCCACACCCGAGGTGACATCGGCAAAGTTATTGGTTTGCGCGAACAGAGCGCCGGAGAAGCCGACAAAGGCATTCGACAGCGCCAGGCCAAAATAGGTATACAGTGCTGTACTGCCGCCTTGTGCGCTCACCATACGGCTGTTTACGCCGGTAGCGCGCAGGCCGAGGCCGAAGTCACTGGCCAGCAGTCGGGTCACGAACCAGCCGCTGAATATCACTAGAGCCAGAATGACAGCCAGACGCACCAGACCCGCATCCAGGCCGCTTTCGAAGGCAATATTTTCGAATGGGGTCAGGATAGTATCGTCACCCAGCAAGGCCAGGTTTGGCCGGCCCATAATGCGGATATTGATAGAAAAAGCCGCAATCATGGTCAGAATACTGGCCAGTAAGTGCAAAATACCGCAACGTACTGCCAGAAAAGCTGTCACCAGGCCACACATACCACCGGCCAGAATCGCCAGCATGGTTGCCAGCCATGGATTCACACCAGCTACTATGGCTGTTGCTGCAACGGCGGCCCCCATTGGAAAACTGCCATCGACAGACAGATCAGGAAAATCCAGCACCCGAAACGTCAGGTAAACCCCCAGAGCAACCAAGCCGTAAACCAAGCCGATTTCTAAGGTACCGATCAAAGCAAAGAAAGACATCTACAACTCCTTATTCCTTGCTGGCACCGGCCGGAACGCCGGTGCCCGATAGAGAGGTAAGGTTACTTGGCGATTGAGGTCGCGCGATCAACCAGAGCCTGAGGGAAGGTGATGTTCAGTTTGGTGGCAACTTTCTGGTTCAGAGCCAGATCTGAACCTAACGCAACTTTGACCGGCAGTTCAGAGACTTTCTTGCCTTTGAGCAGCGCATCCACATAGTCAGCGGTCTGCACGCCAACCTGATAATAGTCAAAGCCCAGTGCGGCCAGCGCACCACTTTCAATGTAGGTCGTAGAGGCGCCGATGACAGGAATACCCGCCTGGTTACCAGCATTGACTAAGCCTTCAACGGCACTGGCCACTGTGTTATCTGTGGGGGCGTAGAGCGCGTCTGCTTTTGAGGCGACGATTTGTGCTGCTGACTGCACATCAGCACTCTTCAGGGCCGTCCCTTCTACCACTTCCATGCCTTGTTCTCTGGCGGCTTTGCGCAGTAAATCAACCAGTGCGACGGCATTGGCTTCGCCCGGGTTGTAAACGACACCAATACGTTTGGCATCAGGCAGAATTTCTTTCACCAGTGCGACGTGCTGTGCGACAGGGGATAAATCCGACAGGCCGGTGACGTTGCGCTCGGGTTGATCAACATTACGCACCAGTTTGGCACCAACAGGATCGGTGACTGCAGTAAAAACGACGGGAATAGAACGGGTGGCTGCAGCCAGTGCCTGTGCGGTTGGCGTCGCGATGCCCACCAGGACATCCGGTTGTTCACCGACAAACTGTTTGGCGATTTGCACTGCAATCGCAGGGTTACCCTGAGCGGTCTGATAGGAGAATTCCAGATTCTTGCCTTCTTCATAGCCTTTCGCTTTCAGGCCATCAAGCAGGCCCTGGCGAGTGGCGTCCAGCGCCGGGTGTTCAACGATCTGAGACACCGCAACTTTGGCCATTTCGGCTAAGGCTGGTGTCGCCGTTAGGGCTAACGCCGCAGCAATGCAGGCTGCCGAAAGCAATTTGTTTCCCTTCATAGTATGCAATCCTTGTACTGGTGTGATGACAGAGATGGGCTGGCGAACTGTGTGCCATCAGGAACACCCATCATTGGCATAATGTTTTAGCGCAATGAGAAAAGAAAGAACATCCAAAAATTAACAACACTGTAACATTGGAAGGGGTGAAGTGCCTGTAAATCACCATTTCATTGAAACATTACGTTGCGTTTCCTGTGTTGTTCAGGTTGAAAACTGTACAATTGAGAGTAAAATCAGAGTCATCTTTTTTATTGGTATTTTTGTGAGCATGATGAGCTATGACTCAGCAGGAGCGAATTCGGCTGTGCTGTTGGATGAATTATGAACAATTCTCTGGTGGGGGAGGGAGCTGAACCTGTTAAGGACAAGCAGGACCTGTTAAGGACAAGCAGGACAAAGGCAGTCAGCGCAGACTGCCTTGACAGGAAAAGGTGTTATTCACCAATACATTGAAGTGTATCGTTGCGCTTGCCGATATGAGCAAAAGCCGCTTTCATGTTGGCTTGCTGAATATAACGGGGTGGCAGAGGCATGACTTCAACCTGAAAATCCGGTGCATCGGCGGCGACAGGGTTGTCGGCGGTGACCGGGGTGACCATCACCACTTTCAATGCCGGGTTACGCGACAAGATACGGGATGCTGTCCCCAGTCCTTCTGCGGTGTGAAAGCGCCCGGCGACGTGCATGATCTGGTGACCGGGATGGGCTCGCAGGTAGTTAACCATGCTTTCGGCCATGGTGTCGTCCCAGCTGGTCTGGGCGGCAAATTGCCGTTCAGACTGGGCAGGATCACCATGATGCATAGATTCAGTGAATTTTTCTTTGTACCTGTCATTTTTCAGCGTAAGTGACTGGGCTACCCACTTGCGCTCGGCGGCAGGAAGCCGATTCAGGTAATCGGCCCCGTAACGGCCGACACAGCGAACGATAGATTTCGGCGCATTGGCGGCGATCACATCAAGTTGCTGCTGGCGCGCAAAGTCAACAAGGGGCCGGTAATCGGATTCATAATTCGGCCAGGCGTTGCCCTGCTTAATCAATACCTGCTCACCGATCTCACCGTGAAGAAACTGGTCGACGACCTGCTGTTTGTCGCGGGTAAACTGCTCCATCGACAAAGCCAGTCTGGGGTTATTGGCATACAGTGCCGCCAGCAGCCGGGCTTGCAGCAGGTGAGTGCCCGGATGACTGTGCCATTCTCCTACCAGTACGATATCCGCATCGGACAGCGTATTCGCCAGGGCTTGTTCTGTCAGTTCAGCCCCGGACGGAGAACGAATGGTGTAATCGTATAAGGTTGGGGGAGCTGCAGCAGCTGTCGTGCCTGACGTTGGCTGTGTGGCGCAGCCACTCAGCAGGGCGGCGAATACCATAGCGTAGCCAGTCTTCATGTGTATCATCCTTTGTCTGAAGCATGTTTTACTGAGCTTGTATTAAGAATCAGTATGATAGCTTCAGGGGGTTATGTCATGGGCCGTATGATAATGAAGACTGGCAACAGACTCAATAGAAATGAGAATTAGTTGCAACTATCCGGCTCTGAATCATTCTCCGCGGCGGATTGCTGGTAAACACGCAGGGTGAAATCGGCCTCGCAGCTGAATGCCTGTTGCTGCGCCAGATGCTGCCAGACCGTCTCACTGGTCTTCCACGCAAAGGGGGTCATCTGCATCAGTGCCGTCGCTTCGCTGCCACTTAAGCTCATGGTGTAATGCAGCTGTTCTTCCTGTACCAAGGACATACCCGGCAGACTTTCAGGCTGAGTATCATGAAGCCTGACATCGTCATAAATGAGCGCTTTCAGTTGATACAAGTGCCGCGGAGCGGGTGTCACTGTTAATAAAATCGCACCGGGTTTCAGCGTACGGACAATTTCTTCTGCTTTGCATGGCGCATAAATGCGCACCATGGCATCCAGACTCTGGTCGGCGAACGGCAGTCTGTGACTGGATGCCACGCAGAAGTGACAATCCGGATAGCGTTTGGCGGCATAACGAACGGCCACTTTGGAAATGTCCAGTCCGTGCACTTCCAGCTGAGGGTGGCTGGCGCTCAGAGTCGTAAAGGATGAGGTGTAATAGCCTTCACCACACCCGATATCCAGTATTTTCTGGCTGTTCTCCGGGAGATGCGCAGCCAGAAGTTTAACTGTGTTTTCTCTCATCAACTGATAGTGGCCGGCTTCAAGAAATTGCCTTCTTGCCTGCATCATCTCTTTGTTATCACCAGGATTTTTTGAGCTTTTATGATGAACAGGCATTAAGTTCACATATCCTTCCTTAGCCTGATCAAACTGATGGTTATTTTGGCAGCGCCATTGCTGTTGCTGAAGAGGCTGATGGCATAAAGGACATTGATAGGACATAAGAAAGCACCAACGCTGAAAACAAAGGATTGTAACCTGTTTGGGTATGGCATAGAAGCGCAGGGAAAGATCCGGCGATCCTGGTAATAAGCCCAATAGTTAAAGAGAAAAGGTGATCTTTCTCGCAGAAAAATATCCTAATTAATCAATAACCCATATACACAGTTTTATTAAGGGCTTATTCAGGGAGAAAGGATACTCTGGTTGCGCATAAAGTGAACCTCTGCTCTATGCTTGGATTGGGTTGTGAAATTTTTATGACGCCGGCAACAGGCTTTGACTGCCTTTTTGCTGTTTCTGGCGGAGCAACCTAGCTTGCTTTTTGCGCTTATGAGTGCCATCAGCGTTGTGGCCACTCAGAACACATACTCAAGGAAACAAAGATGAAAAAAACACTAGCAGCGGCAATTATCTCCAGCGTGTTTGCCAGTGGCGCAAGCTACGCGGCGAATATCTATCAAGGCGAAGATGGCAGTGAAGTGAACCTTTACGGCCGTCTTGGCTACAACATTACAGACAAAGCAACTGATGATGGCGACACCAACGGTGAATTTGATGCGCGTCTTGGCCTGGGTGGCTCTCAGCCAATCAATGATCAGTTTTCCGTGATTGGCTGGGCCGAGTACCAGGTCAATGCCGCAGAAGCTGAAAACTCTGGCGATGACAGCCTGTCCCCTCGTTATGTCTGGGCCGGTATCGACGGTAAAGAAATGGGTAAAGTAACGGGCGGCCGTGTGGCTTCCGGTCTGATCATGTTTACCGACATCGTTGACGTGTTTGCCTTGTCTGACATCGCTGCAGCCCGTCAGGCAGAGCTGGTTGATGGTACTGCCGTCCAGGTGTTCCGTCAGGATGCGACGCTGCAATATCAGAACAGTATCAATGGCTTAGACTTCTCTCTTGGCTATATCTTTGGTAACAACGATAAAAACGCGTTCGGTAATTCACTGGATAACGGTATGAATGCCGCACTGCGCTATACGCTGGATCTGGGTCAGGGCGGACGCCTGGCGCCTGTACTGGCGTATCAGTACAGCGAAGATAAAGACGGCAACGAATATAATTTCTGGGGTGTGGGTGCGACCTATAGCATCAACGCTTTCACTTTAGGCGCACAATACTCTGAGGACGAAGTGGATGCCGGCGCTCCCAGCAAGAGTAAAGATGAAGTGTGGGAAGTGGTTGCCATCTATGATCTGAACACCGACTGGACACTGCGTGCAGGTTACCGCAACCTGGAAAACACCGACGGTGACGAGTTAGAGCTGAAAGACACCACGCTGGAAGCTCAGTATCACCTGACCAGCCGTTCTTCTCTGTTCACCAGCTATGTCTTCCGTGACGGTACAAACGGCGTTCTAGGCGGATTCGGCGGCGATGCCGACGAAGACTTCTACCAACTGGGTATTCGTTACGAGTTCTAAGCAGCTCGCAACAAGTGACAATGCAAGGCCGGAGCACGCTCCGGCCTTTGTTGTTTCAGCGCCGGGGTATTTTAGCCCGCCTTGTAATCGGCTTTATCCAGATTGTGCTTTTTCATTCTCAGATAGAGCTTTTTACGCGGGATCTGCAGGTAAGTGGATACTTCATTAATTCTGCCGCCGAAAAGGTACAGGGCATCTTCAATCACCTGCTTTTCATAGTCGTCAATCAGATCATCCAGCGGGCTGCTCATTTGCTCCAGCGACTGGGTTCGCTCCTGTCCGGTCAGTTTGACGATACCGATCGCGTATAGCTCTGCCACGTTGCGTAATTCCAGCACGTTACCTGCCCAGGTGTGCCGGTTGAGCGTATTGATATAGGCTTTATCGACCACAGGGACGGGCTTGTTCAGTTTCTGGCAACTGGCCTCCAGAAAGTATCTGAACAGCAGTGTAATATCGCTTGCCCGTTGCCTTAATGGCGGCATGACAAACCGTACCTGACTGAGAAAGTAAAACAGCTCGGGCACCAAGGTTTCTGTTTCGACCGCTTGTTCAGCCGTTCCTTCAATGATCGCCAATACCCGCACTTCCCTTTTCGCCAGGCGTTCCTGCTCGAGGAGAAAACGGCATAACCAGTGTTGTGCCTCGGTCGGCATAGCGGGCAGATTATTAATGCAGAGACTGCCTTCACGGGCGTTGAGCATTGCCCGTTGCAAATCGGAGGTACGCGCTACCTTACTGCCGCATAATTTAATGAACGGCCCTTTGCCCATATTCGTGTGGGCATGAAGCAAACGGGCAAGGGTATGGCGCCCTGTTCCGGCTTCTCCTTCAATCAGGACATCTTTATCATTGTTGTCCGTTGCTGCAATCTGATCACGGAGTTTGACTATCAACGGGCTGTCTCCCAGCAGCACATCGCTGGCTGTCTGCCGGAGGCTTTTACGGTGTTCAATCAGCTGCTTTCGCTTCGGCAGGTGTTTGTCCAGCAGTGTGATCAGCGCTGCGGGCTGTAAGGGTTTTTGCAGAAAGTCGGCCGCCCCGTTTTGCAAGGCGTCCACCGCCATTGGAATATCACCATGACCGGTGATTAATATCACAGGCAGGGCGTTATCCAGCGATTTAATCCGGTGCAACACCTCTTTTCCATTCATACCAGGCATATACATGTCGGTAATCACCACGCCGGGCCATTCTTTGTGCAGTAAGGTCAGGGCCTGCAACGGATCGGTAGCTGTCCGGGTCTGATAGCCCGCGACTTCCAGCAGGTGCTGGTAAGCATCGGCAACATCCTGATCGTCATCAATGATCAGTACTTCAATGTTATCGCTCATCGTCATCTTTCTTTAACTCCAAAACAACCATTGCGCCTCCTTGCAAGGTGGAAGCAAGGAAAATATCGCCGTTCAAGCGGTTCATGATGGAACGGCAAATGTTCAGTCCCAGCCCCAGGCCCACGTCTTTAGTGGTGGTAAAGGGGGTGAACAGTTTTTCAATAATGTCTCTTGCAAAACCCGGGCCCGTATCACAAATGGCCAAACTGAAGGTCCGGGGGGCTGCTGAGTGATGCAGCAGTTCTACGTAAATCTCTCTGGTATCACTGCCTGCCACCGCATCACAGCTGTTGATAAACAGGTTCACCAGCACTTGTTCCAGCTGAACAGGATCGGCCATGACCTGAAACGGGCTGTTTATTCTGCTGATCAGCTTGGTCTGCTGAACTTTCAGCCTGCTTTCTATCAGTTGCCGGGCATGATTGATCGACTCTTGAATATCAACGGCCTGAAGCATTCTGTTGGCCGATTGTTTTTTCGCGAAATTGCGCAGGCTGGTAATGATGCGGGCCATGCGTTCAGTCAGACTGTCCATTTTGTCCAGACTGGCTGCAAGCTGAGTGAGGTTGTTTTTATCCACGGCCATCCGTGTGGCAAAGATATGGGTTGTCATGGCCGACAGCGGCTGGTTCAGCTCGTGCGCCAGCGAGGTCATGGTTTGTCCGACCACCGCCATTTTGGCCGCCTGGATCAGTTCATCCTGTGTGGCCCGTAAATCTTCCTCAATGCGCTTTCTGTCTTCGATTTCGGCTTTCAGCTGCCGGTTTCGCTTGGTCAGTGACTCGGTTTTTTCCTGCACCATGTTTTCCAGCCAGCGGGCCGCGCTTTCCTGTTCGGTAATGTCTGTCACAGTGATGATGACTTTGGTTTCCCGTCCCTGCTTGAACTGGCGAAAATCCAGACGAAGATAGCGCGGTTCGCCTGAGTGTGTCTGTTTGATGGTGAGGTTACAGGCGCCATTGGACTGTAAAGGGCTGCTGGGCAGAAACAGGCGTTTCAGACGGGGCTCCATTGCACGGTTAAACAGCGCCCAGATAGTCTGATTGTCAGGGATAGCGTCGGCACCAAACAGCGATAACGCACTGGGATTAACCGATTCGACGATGCCGGATAAATCACAGGTGATGATACTGGCCTGGGTATTATTGATCAGGTTCAGGGCATTGGCGCGCTGCATTGCCAGCATTTGCTGGCGGAATTGACGCAGACTGTCGCCCAGCAGGCCAATTTCATCATCACCATCAACCTGAATTCTGGCATTGAGATCGCCGTGCGCGACGGCATACAGATCCTGGCTGAGTTGATTCAGGCGTGCGACAATCCCACGGCTGACCAGATAGACAGACAGAAAGACGGACAGGGTAATGGCCAGCACTACCACGCCAAGCAGAATGTAGCTGCTGATGATGACAGACTGGCGGGTGTGATCGTTGAGAGCGAGCAGTGATGAATCCGCCTGGCCAACCATGGTCTGGATCAGCTCTTCCTGATAAATCAGACGGTTGTTGATGCGTTTGTCATAACTTCGGATTGTTTTCTCCAGCGCAGACAACACGCTCAGTTGCCTTGCCACCGGGCCATTGGGCTCAACCTGGCTGATCATGTCGTCGAGCTGCTGCCGGAACGCCAGTGTCGAGGGGTAGTGGCTGAGGTAGTCACTTGTGGCCTTCAGCTGCTCGGTTTTATAACCTATGTAGTGAAAAGCGTTGGTGATGTCCCGGTTATCACCCTGATGAAACATTTCCTGTACCAGATGGAACAGCTCACTTTCTTTTACTGTGATGGACTGAATGAGAGAAAACTCGTTCACCGTTGCCCGGATGGTGTCACTGTCCAGGTGATTGGGGGCGGTACGTGTTAACTGCCACTCCACTTCCTGGCGGATGGGAGCAAGCTCATCCACCACTTTTTGGTGCAGCCAGCTTATCTGGTTTTCCGATTGCGCCAATGCCAGCAGCAAGGTCGATCGCTGACTCAGTAAATGACTGTAGGTGTCTATATCTTTGAGCAAACCTGCGTGTTCAATTTTCAGCGCCGGGTAGGAGGACAGGCTGGCTGTGCTGGCAATGGAGTGGGTGATCTTTTCGGCTTCGGTCTGAATGTGCTGTTTCAGCTCTGCGTGACGGGCCGGATCTTTATTGAAACCGATTTTATGCAGACTGTCTTTCAGCGCCGCGGTGCTGCGTTCCAGATGATAGCTGGCTCTGAGTGTCGGCAGGTTTTTGCTGACAATCGCATCGATCTGTTCCTCCAGGTTGTCCCATGTCATCAGCGCGATGAGGCTGACACCTATACTCAGGAACGCCATCAGGCTGATGGCGCTTATCAGACGATTGCCGATCGTTTTGCGCTTTAGCATCACCGCTCCTGTCGATAAGACATGAGTATGCCTTGCGATAAACGGATGGATTGCTGTAACTGCCGGCTCATTTGTGCTTGCCAGAGCCCGACTAAACGCTCAGAAGCCGGGTGGCGAACAGGGTCCTGCAGCGATAAAAAATCCGCTGTCCCGGCTTGCTCGGCGCTGATCACTGTGGTTGAAGCCAGCGTAACGGCCAGTTCCAGTTGCTCGGTTTGCTGAGGCGTCAGGGCCGGCAGCTGCCGGATGTTATGGATCAACTGCCAGGCATAGTTCAGCAAGGGCTGTTGCTGGCTGATGCTGATATCGAAGAGTTGCTGTACAGCGACCGCCCGCTTTTCCATTAACCCGGTATCGACAGTGAAAGTCGCAGTGTCTATGGCCGGTGTATCCGCTCGGCGATATTTGTAAATGGGGGATTGCTCGATACGCGCCTGCGAGGAGGCAGACAGCATAAACCGCACGAACTCAATACCCATCAGGCGGGACGGCTTCCTGTCCAGTGCGGCAATATAACTCGGCAGAACAATACTGTCGGGCTGATACTGAAAATGAATGAATGGGAAATGATCTTGCTGTTCTCTGGCATAACTGTCGATAACCAAACCGATACCAGACTGCCCGCGGGCAACGAGATCGGTGGCGCGCTGGTTGCTGGCCGAAATGGCATTCAGGTTGCCCCCCAGCTGTAAAAGCAATCGCCAGCCTTGTTGCCAGCCATAACGCTGGAGCAGGCTTTCCACTATCAGGTAGGTGGTCGCAGAACGGGAGGGGCTGCTCATCACCAGATGGTCATGATAGACAGGGGCAATGAGTGACTCCCAGCGCGACGGGACAGGCAGCGCATACCTGTCGATATAACGCTGATTCCATATGATGCCGCAGCCCGAGTATCCCAGAACGGCAATGTAGTCTGAATCGAGTTGGCTGTGTTCACTGCTCAGTTCGGAAACCGGCACCAGAGAATGGCTGTCTGCCAGTGGCTGAAACAGGCGCCGGGAAGAGGACAGCACCACATTCACGCCATGATCAGGTCTTGCCAGCAGTGCCAGCCCTTCATTTTCCCGGCGCGGCAGAATAAGGACATCCCAACCGGGATGCTGCTGCTCAAAAACCTCAATACTGCTGCTCAGCAGGGCAGGGTTGAAGGTGGTCAGAATCACCAGCTGCTTGTTTTCACTGGCGTGCAGAGGGAAAGTCGCCAGTAATAATACGATCACAAGGCGGTATAACATGACAAAGAATCCTTCCTTACGTAGCCTGACTCATTTCCTGGTTCCCACCGTTACTCACTGTTTGCAAAGGCAGACAGAAGAGGTCGTGCGTTACGCGCTTATATACAAGTAAGAGTCACTGGGGAACAGTAAAAAGTGGATTATCATGGCTGAAGTTATGGTCGGCCAGCTCTTTTGGTACGCCCTGTGCGACAAAATGCGCCAATCGTGACCCAATTATCAGTAAATTTGCGATAATTCACTCAAATCTATCAGAACATCGGATTTCGCCAATAGGTACATTGTCAAAAAGAGATGCCGGTAATATGACGGCTTGCTGTTAAGTCAGGCGGATTCAGGGATCGATCAGGCGGGGAAGGCGGCCCGAATCATGTCGAGGCCGCGATGCGGGAGACATTTCTCGTCACCCAGACTCATCAGTCAGGCGCTGAGTATTTGCTGTATCTCGGTGGCGGAAAGATGATATTGGCGAGGGCACTGTTGCCACACATTCAGCATGCGGCGATATTTACTCTGCATCGGCACATGACTGTTAAAATTGTGCTCTGAAGGCAGGAAATGCGGATACAGATTTTCTACCGCTGTCAGGAAGCGAACATAATGCATCTGCTGGGGTTCACTGGCGGCATCAAACCCCAGAAATGTCAGGCGGCGGGTATCAATCCGGGCCTGCTCGGCTTGGTTTAACTGTTTGCAGGATTCTTGCATGGCATGGTGCATTTCCATCACTTGCAGGATTTCTTTGCATTCATCTTCTGAGAGCGCTCCGAAGTGTTTATTCAGTTCCCTCAGCTGCAGCCCGTACCCGCGCTCTACTATGGTTTGCAGACGCTGAAACTTACCGGCATGCTCGGGATCGAGCTGCGCCATCAGGCGATATTGATTGGACAAAATGAGACGTTGTGCATGTGTCATTTCCATAGTGATATCCTGCAATGATTTTACTGGTTACAGCATAGCAGCAAGTCACTGAGCGGCTTTGATCTGAGCCGGGTTTGCGGCCGAGTTTACAGAAAAACCGACGGTATTTGCGTTACACTGGCCGGAATGAAGTGTGATTCAACTGGGTGATTACAATGCAAGGATGCTGGCAATGACAATGCTTCCCTGGGCGGGCTGGGCCGTATGGCTGGCTGTGCTGTTCTTCTCTTATCCGCGTGAATTCTATCCTAAGTTCAAACACCAGAAAGACTATCAGCACCTGGTGTCCGGGACTGTGGTGGTACTCTTTCTGTTGTGGAGTTTAAGGGCCGGACTGGTCGACGGGCTGAAAGTCCATTTTCTGGCCTTGACCGTACTGACCCTGACCCATGGCTGGCGAATCGCCATTTGGATAGCGGCGGTGCCTGGTTTGCTGTTGGCGGCCTTCGGCATTCAGGACTGGCAGGATCTGGGGCTGGTCAATCTGACCAGCGTGGTGGTGCCCGTACTGATCAGTTATTGGGTTTTCTTGCTGAGTTACCGTTACCTGGCCCGGCATCTCTTTATTTATATTTTTGTCGCGGCATTTTTTAACGGCGCCCTGTCACAGGTGGTCCATATGCTGCTGACAGGCAGCTGGATCTGGCTCGAAGGAGAGTACAGCTGGCAATATATCGTTGATAACTACTTATTGCTCATTCCCTTGCTGCTGTTTCCCGAAGCGCTGCTCAACGGTATGTCGACCACCTTGCTGGTGGTGTACAAACCCGAGTGGGTGAGAACCTTTTATGAACGGGACTATATTTACCAGCGGGATAAGTAGACCTGCACGGGCATCCAACTGGCCGGGATCCTGGAGGGATCAATACATCACATTGGGATGATATTGCGACAGGATGGCTTTTACCCTGTCCATCACCGCTTTTGACGGCGGTTTGACCCCTTCCAGCGGATAGTCATACCCCATCGCTTCCCATTTGTGCGCGCCTAGCTGGTGGTAGGGGAGCAGTTCGATTTTCTCGATATTGTCCATATCCTTGATGAATGCTCCCAACTGATGGGCAGAGGTGTCATTGTCGGTAAAACCGGGTACCACGACATGACGAATCCAGGTTTTCTGCCCTGTCTTGTGCAGATAACGGGCGAAGTCGAGAATGCGCTTATTGGGCACGCCCACCAAATCATGGTGGATCTCATCGTCAATTTGCTTGAGATCCAGCATCACAAGATCCGTTGCTTCCAGCAGCTCATCAATCACAGGGGTATGTTTGCGGACATAACCGTTGGTATCGAGACAGGTATGGATGTTCTCGGCTTTGGCCGCCCGGAAAAAGTCGCGAATGAATTCTGGCTGTAATATCGCCTCACCGCCGGATGCGGTGACACCGCCACCTGAGGCTGTCATGAAATGGCGGTAAGAGAGGGCTTCTTTGATCAGCTCATCCACGGTCATTTCACGTCCACCTTCCAGATCCCAGGTATCACGGTTGTGGCAGTACTGGCAACGCAGCAGGCAACCTTGCATAAACACAATAAAGCGTATGCCCGGGCCATCTACAGTACCGCAGGATTCAAAGGAGTGAATACGGCCTTTTGCTGTCATAACGTGGCGCTCCCGGATAAAAAATGGCATGGCTGTTTAAGTATAATCCCCGCGACTCTTGCAAGCCGCGGGGAAAGTGCAGTGCCGGGCAGCTGATGCCCGGCAAGGGTTTACAGCGACTCAGTAAAGGTACGTGCAATCACGTCCTGCTGCTGTTCAGTCGTCAGTGAGTTGAAGCGTACCGCATAACCGGACACCCGTATGGTGAGCTGCGGGTATTTCTCCGGATGCTTCACGGCATCTTCCAGTGTTTCACGGTTCAGCACATTGACGTTCAGGTGCTGGCCGCCTTCAATACCGGCATCGTGGTGGAAATAACCGTCCATCAGACCGGCCAGATTAGCACGGCGGCTATCGTCCGATTTGCCCAGCGCATTGGGCACGATAGAGAAGGTATAAGAAATACCGTCTTTGGCGTGCGCAAACGGCAGTTTACCCACGGAGGTCAGCGAGGCTACTGCGCCTTTTTCATCGCGACCGTGCATAGGGTTGGCACCCGGTGCGAAGGGCTGACCGGCACGGCGACCGTCCGGGGTATTACCGGTTTTCTTACCGTACACCACGTTGGAGGTGATGGTCAGAATAGACTGAGTCGGAATGGCATCGCGATAGGTTTTCAGCTTACGGATCTTATTCATAAAGCGTTCGACCAGATCGCAGGCGATGTCATCGACACGGGCATCGTTATTACCGAATTTCGGATAGTCGCCGTCGATGTCAAAGTCAGTGGCAATGCCGTCTGCATCGCGCACCGGTTTCACTGTGGCGTACTTGATGGCAGACAGGGAGTCCGCCGCCACCGACAGGCCGGCAATACCACAGGCCATGGTGCGACGCACGTCTCTGTCGTGCAGTGCCATCAATGCCGCTTCGTAGCTGTATTTGTCATGCATAAAGTGAATGGCGTTCAGCGCGGTGACATACTGTGTCGCCAGCCAGTCCATCAAAGAATCCAGACTGGCCATCACTTTGTCATAGTCCAGCACCTCATCCGTCATCGGGGCCGCTTTCGGGCCGACCTGCAGTTTCAGTTTTTCATCCACACCGCCGTTGATGGAGTACAACAGGGTTTTTGCCAGGTTGGCCCGGGCGCCGAAGAACTGCATATGCTTACCGACCACCATAGGCGAGACACAGCAGGCAATGGCGTAATCGTCTGAATTGAAATCCGGGCGCATCAGATCATCGTTCTCATACTGGATAGACGAGGTATCGATAGACACTTTGGCGCAGAATTTCTTAAAGCCTTCCGGCAGGCGTTCAGACCAGAGCACTGTGATGTTCGGCTCCGGGCTTGGCCCCATGGTGTACAGGGTATTGAGGAAGCGGAAGCTGGTTTTCGATACCAGTGTCCGGCCGTCAACCCCCATACCGCCAATGGACTCTGTCGCCCAGATCGGGTCGCCGGAGAAGAGTTCATCGTACTCAGGGGTGCGCAGGAAACGCACCATACGCAGTTTCATCACGAAGTGGTCAATCATTTCCTGTGCCTGCTCTTCGCTGATCTTACCGGCTGCCAGATCCCGCTCCATGTAGATATCCAGGAAGGTCGAGGTGCGACCCAGTGACATCGCCGCCCCGTTTTGCGATTTCACCGCCGCCAGATAGCCGAAGTAAGTCCACTGAATGGCTTCTTGCGCGGTTTCGGCCGGACGCGAAATGTCGTAACCGTATTTGGCGGCCATTTCTTTCATCTGTGCCAGCGCATGGTGCTGATCAGCAATTTCCTCGCGCAGCTGCATGGTCATCTGCAGATCTTCGCCTTTCTCGAAACGCGCTTGCAGCGAGGTAAACTGAGCCAGTTTGTCCTGCATCAGATAGTCAATACCGTACAGGGCGACACGGCGGTAGTCGCCTATGATGCGGCCACGGCCGTAGGCATCGGGCAGACCTGTCAGCACCCCTGACTTACGGCATTTCATGATGTCAGGGGTATAAATATCGAACACCCCCTGGTTATGGGTCTTGCGGTACTCAGTGAAGATTTTCTTCACCTGAGGATCCAGCTCGCGGTCGTAAGCTTTACAGGAGCTCTCAACCATGCGGATGCCGCCGTTAGGAATGATAGCCCGTTTCAGCGGGGCGTCCGTTTGCAGACCGACGATAGTTTCCAGTGTCTTGTCGATATAGCCCGCATCGTGTGCGGTGATGGTAGAAATGATGGACGTATCGAAATCAACAGGAGAGTGTGTGGCGTTTTCCTGTTTGATGCCTTCCATCACTTTAGCCCAGAGCTTCTGGGTTGCCGCTGTGCCCTCACTGACCAGAAAGTCTTCATTGCCCTCGTAAGGGGTGTAGTTTTTCTGGATGAAGTCACGGACGTTGACTTCGCTTTGCCATTCACCGGCCCTGAAGCCTTCCCAAGCCGTAGCAAATTGATCTGCCATATTTTACCTACCTGTTTTCGTCAGTAGAAAATGTCTGCAAGTGCTGCCATTAGCCCGCAGCCTGTGCAATTTGTATCATCTCTGTCAGTGCGGCTTTTTGATTTACCGCACTGACAGGTCGGAACGTTTTGTTTTTCCGTTTATCCCAGAAGGGCGGGGATACCAGGGATCATGCCAACTGCCAGCATGGCTCCCAGGCACACCAGTAGTGTCAGGCCCGGGATGATGATGCGGTCAGCCAGTGTCAGGTGATTCGGGCGCTCTTTGTCACCAATAAGACCGTTGTTATCCAGCAGCATAGTGACAGCCCATCCGAACACCGGGTTCACTGCCATGGAGGCGAAAATGCAGATCCCCGCCGACTGGCTGGACCTGGCATCTTTTACCATCTGCATACCGGCTTCCAGCAGCGGCAGGAACACACCGGCCAGCAGGGCAATCGTCATCACCGGCGGCCAGATCGCAATATCCATAGGGTAGCCGATAATAGCCACAATGATGCATATGCTGCCCAGTAAAATGGCACCGGCCGGAATCGGGCGTTTGGCGATGGCGGCCGGGATCATATATGTCCCCCAGGACGAGGTGACATTACCGCCGCCAAATGCCGCGCCGACTATCTGACGAACCGAGCAACCTGTCATGGTGTCATCGACATCCATCAGGGCTTTCTCGGTTTTTTCAGGGTAGTTCATTTCCTGAAAAATGCGGTGACCAAGAAAGTCGGGCGACCACATGGCAACGGCCAGCAGGGCAAACGGCAGCGAGGCAATGAAGTGCGCCATGGTCGGCATGCCCAGTTTCCAGCCTGTTTCTGTCGATCCCCACCAATAGGCCGGGTTCAGATTGGGCAAACCGGGTGTGGTATGGAACTCGAACGGGGCGCCCATGATGGCGGCGATGATGCCGCCAGTCACTGCGCAGACAGGAATCGCCAGCCAGCGCTTGCCGATACGGGCCAGAAAGGCATACAGCACAATAGAGACAAAGAGGATGAAAGTGGCGATATAGCCCATATTGATGTCGCTGCCCCAGCTCAGCAGGCTTTTTATCTGGCCGCTGGAGCCGACAAAACCCAAGAAGATCAGCAGCCCGCCAGCCACGCCGTCACTGGTGAGTTTGACCAGCCGGGAGCCGCCTTTACACAGGCTGAGCGCCAGGCCGAAACCGCCCAGTAAAATAGCCAGCGCCAGCGGGTGGCCGCCGGCGGCGGCAATCATGCCTATCATGGGGATCATCGGGCCATGATTACCCGCCAGATTGGCGCGCGGGTTCAGAAAACCGGATACCAGAATACAAAACAGCGATGCCGATACCAGCATCTCTACCCTGACGTTCTCAACCACGAAATCCGGGCCAAGCCCGTAAGCTGCGGCATAAGAGGACATCACGGCCGAATACATCGCAATAATGCCGATAGTACCGGCTACCGCGGGCACCAGATCTTCCCACTCAAAACGGAAATCACGGCCGGGCAGGTTCAGAGCCCACCGGCGCGGATTCAGGATCTGAAGCTCATGGTCAAGATACCGGGAGCGGCTGGAAAAGTGGCTGGCGGGTCTGTGATGGGCCGAATAACGCTCGGGATCCACCTCGGTTTGGACGTCACCGAATTGAAGGTTTGATGACATAAGGGCCTCGTTCTACAAGTTTATAATTCTTGTGTTCTGCACCGGAGGGATGGCCTTAATCCAGTGCAGATATATGTTCTGGTATCAATTACTGATAATGCAGACAGTGTACTCCCCGGGATCCCACGAAAAGTTGATCCTGATCATCCAAGTCTTTTGTTTGAAGGAATACTACGGAAATACCCGTATTTGGTGAGGCGAAACGGGGCGTTTTGGGATTGTGTGTAATTTTTTTACGTAACTTTCAGTCTTACTAAGCAGAAGAAAGGGGGAGCGGACAGAATACGGCGCAGAAAAACGCACTGTTTGTGTCCTCTGCGACCATTTTCGCGTGAGGAGCAAATTCAATTTCTGCAAGCCTCGTCATGTTATGACGAATTTTATATTTAGCGTAAAGCACATTATCAGTTACTCATTCTGCATGTTTGCCCACTTTCATTTTGCTGAGGCAAACAGAAGGAATGATTGGCTGCGGGAGGATTGTTATTCTCTTCATGGCCCGAGATCGATTACATCCTGGCGTAATCAAAGCCGTTGTCTTTTTCACCCGTAAATTCAGAAGACTCCCTGTTGTGCTTTTATTTATCGGCCTCTGATGTTTATTCTTTTTATCGCTCGCAGCGGATAATCCGGCCTGATGTATGAAACTGATTTTTTATACTAAAATAGTGAGAATCTATTGCGCTTATTAAATAATCGCTCGCCGTGGTTTATTGATTAAATATGCGATTTTTCCATCTTATAATGCTAAAATCCGAAAGTTAACAAAATGTTGTCAAGCAAAGTTCGTGGTGATACCTTCGTCAAAGGGCTGCGAAAACAGACTATCTCACTGTCGGATTACCGAGAGGAGCAGGATGAATGGTAGCGTCACTAACTGGCTTGATAAAAAGATAAAGTTATCCGTGGCGTGTATTAGTGATGAGTTACCAGCAATAACAATGGGTAACTAATATCGTTCTGCTAATGTTGGTGTAGTGTTAATAGTGATGTGATGCGAACTTTCACTATCATGCATAAAGACGTTAGCCGACAGTATTCAGCGCATTCAGCCACATTTGCATCATTCGTTTCAGGTGCAGTATTTGGGTTTGACAAGCAACAGGAGACAAAGCGCATGACAGAAGCAGTAGCGCTTGAAGTAAAGGATTTACATAAATCTTTTGGCCAGAATGAAGTATTGAAAGGGATATCGCTCACTGCGCATTGCGGGGATGTTATCTCTATCATTGGCTCTTCTGGTTCAGGTAAAAGTACATTTCTTCGCTGTATTAACCTGTTGGAAACGCCAACTCAGGGTGAAATCTGGGTCAATGGCGAACTGATCAAAATGAAGAACAATCGCCGGGGCGAATTCCTGCCTGTCGATGATCGTCAGGTGCAGCGCATTCGCTCCCGTCTGGCCATGGTCTTTCAAGGCTTTAACCTCTGGTCACACATGACTGTACTGGGAAATGTCATCGAAGCACCTGTTCATGTCCTCGGTGTACCTAAAGCGGAAGCCATCGAAAAAGCCGAAGCCTTGCTGAAGAAAGTGGGTCTGTATGAAAGACGCCATTATTACCCGGGTCATCTCTCCGGCGGTCAGCAGCAACGGGCTGCCATTGCACGTGCACTGGCGGTAGACCCCGAAGTGATGCTGTTTGACGAACCTACCTCCGCCCTTGACCCTGAACTGGTCGGTGAAGTATTGGGCGTCATGCAGGATCTGGCCCAGGAAGGACGCACCATGCTGGTGGTGACACACGAAATGGCGTTTGCCCGCGATGTGTCCAATCAGGTGATGTTCTTACACCAGGGGCTGGTTGAAGAGCAGGGACACCCTGAAAAGCTGTTCCAGAATCCGGATTCAGATAGATTAAAACAATTTATTTCCTCCATTTACTAAAATAGGGATGTGAGTTTTACTCAGACCCGATAATTAACAACTTCGCTGTTTCAGCGGTTTACAACCATCCCTCGCTCACAAACGGGATGGATGCAAATACAACAGGAGTAAGACAATGAAAAAATGGATTTTGGCTGCCGCCGTCGTTTCTGCTCTGGGGGCCACCTCAGTTCAAGCGAAAGAGTGGAAAGAAATTCGTTTCGGTATCGAAGGCGCCTATCCTCCATTCAGCTGGACCGAGCCAAGCGGTGAACTGAAAGGTTTTGACGTCGACATGGCCAATGCGCTGTGTGAAGAGCTGCAAGCAAAATGTAAGATCGTCGCTCAGGACTGGGACGGTATTATCCCGTCTCTGCTGGCGCGTAAATACGATGCCATCATTGCTGCGATGTCGATCACTGAAGAGCGTAAAAAGAAAGTTGATTTCACCGGTAAATACGCTTTGATCCCTAACAAATATGTGGCCAAGAAAGGCACACAGATTGACTTCAGCAAAGAAGGCCTGAAAGGCGTGAAAATTGGTGTTCAGCGTGCAACGACGCACGACAAATACCTGACCGACAACTACGGTGATTCTGTTGAGATCGTCCGCTACGGCTCTTTTGATGACGCTTACCTGGATCTGAAAGCCGGCCGTATCGCCACCGTACTGGGTGATGCTTCAGCGCTGGAAGAAGGTCTGCTGAACAAAGAGGGCGGCGAAGAGTTTGAGTTCATCGGCCCTTCTCTGACTGATCCTAAGTGGTTCGGTGAAGGCTTCGGGATTGCAACCCGTAAGCAGGATAAAGATCTGACCGAACAGTTGGATAAAGCCATCCTGTCGCTGCGCGAAAAAGGCGTCTATCAGCAACTGGCATCTAAGTACTTCTCTTACGACGTATACGGTGACTGATCGCTGACAATGGACTCAGAGACATAACATTTGTCTCCCGGTGTACGAGCGATGTGATGAAGCGAATGAGTGCCGGGTCGAGGGTGGCTCGGCATTTTTACTATCTGTCGCTGACTCTTTGCAGTTTAAAGGAGTGACCCCTTGTTAGATTTAAAAGGATACGAATGGTCGTTGATCGAAGGCGCATGGGTGACCTTGCAGGTTGCTTTGCTGTCTTTGGTGCTGGCGATGGTATTGGGCATGATGGGCGCGCTGGCAAAATTGTCACGATATCGCCTGGCCCGGTTAACGGCGACCACATACACCACAGTCATCCGCGGTATTCCTGATCTGGTACTCATGATGCTGATCTTCTTTGGCGGTCAGGTACTGCTGAACAACAGTTTGTATGGCATCAATGAGTGGCTGAACAATTATTTTGCGTCGTCAGATCCCAGCCATGAATGGACGGCTTATCTGCCTGACTATATCGAAGTCAGTCCTTTCGTCGCGGGTATACTGACCATTGGCTTTATCTTTGGCGCCTACATGGCGGAAACCTTCCGCGGTGCCATTATGGCGGTGGATAAAGGCGAGCTGGAAGCCGCGAAAGCTTACGGCATGAGCAGTGCGATGTCGTTCCGCCGTGTCCTGTTACCGCAAATGATCCGCCATGCCTTACCGGGCTTTGGCAATAACTGGCTGGTATTGCTGAAAACCACAGCACTGGTCTCTATCATTGGCCTGGATGACATGGTGCGTAAGGGGGCGCTGGCCGCCGGTACGACTCAGATGCCTTTTACCTTCTATCTGGCAATTGCCGTGTTGTTTCTTGTATTTACCTCGCTTTCCACTTCGGTACTGAAGTGGGCAGAGCGTCGGTTCAGTATCCATACGAGGTAAGAGATGGACTTTAGTATTCTGACTAATAGCTGGCCGCTGTATCTGCAAGGTTTTTACACCACACTGTGGATGGTGGCGCTGGCACTTGCCATTGGTCTGGTGATTGCCATTCCTATCGGTGTGGCACGAAACAGCAAGAACCCGCTGATTTCAGGGCCGGCCTGGGCGTACATCTACTTCTTCCGTGGCACGCCACTGCTGGTGCAGCTGTATCTGATTTATTACGGCATGAGTCAGCTGCTCAATGTGCAAGGCACGCTCTGGGAAGATGCCTGGTTTTGTGCCCTGGTCTCCTTTGTGCTCAATACTGCCGCTTATACTGCAGAAATCGTGCGGGGCTCCATCAACAGTATGCCGAAAGGGGAAGTGGAAGCGGCGAAAGCCTACGGTATGAGTCACTGGCAGGCTTTCAGCCGGATTATACTGCCAAGCTCGCTGCGCCGCGCCTTACCGGCTTACAGTAATGAAGTGATCTTCATGATCCACGGCTCGGCGGTCGCCGGTATCGTGACCATTGTCGATTTGACCGGTGCGGCACGGATAGTGAACTCCCGCTATTACGCGCCATTTGAATCCTACCTGTTTGCAGGGCTGTGTTACATGGTGCTGACCTTCGCTGTGATCTGGGCTTTCCGCAAGCTTGAAGGGCGATTCCTGCGCCACATGAAAGCGCTGAGCTGATACGATTCCTCACGCATCAAACAATAAGCCAAGGCACCTGCCTTGGCTTAGTTGTTTTATGGCATCTTATCGCATGGTGAAATCAGCGATTACACTGCGACCTACACCGCCACTGCATCGTACAGGCTGATGCCCGTCAGCGCGGCCACTTGATCAAGGTACTGGCGCACCCGGGAAGGGAACGTCAGCCCTTTGACCACAGTCAGGTTTCTTAAGGTCGGGAACAGATTGACATCGTCATAGCTAAGCACATTCTCACGCTCGGAAGGCAGGGTCAGCCAGTCGAGCTGAGCAAGTACTTCTTCCATACCACTGAGGTACTGCGCTGTCTGCGCAAAGGCGTCATCAAAGCTTTGTTCGATCATGGCTGACTTATTGCTTTCAAACCAGTCTTTGGCTTCCTGGCACTGAAACTCAGGCAGGTCAATCATCAGCCAGCGCGGATACACTAAACGGCTGCTGAAAGGCCGGGCAGCGTCGTACCACTCGGCAATGCGTGCCTCATGGCGGGATTCAGCCAGCAGAGGCTGACCGTCCTGCCCGTCAAGATAGCGGGCAATATCCAGGCTTTCAGCCATATAGCTGCCGTCAGGTTTTTGCAGAATAGGCACCATGTTGGCACCCACTTTATCAATGCGCGCCTGCACATCATGGTTTTGCAAGAAAACCAGCTCAACACCGGCTTTTTTCAGCCCGGCCACCATCATGGCTTTAATGCAATACGGGCAGTGATCGAAAACAAAGAGTTTCATTTATTCAAACCTCGTCAAACCCAGCCCCGGATGAAGGGGGCCGGCAGTGGATTTATGGCGCTGATTAGTTGAAAACAGACCAGATAGGTGCGTGATCAGACGGCTTTTCGATACCGCGCAGTTCGTAATCAATACCGGCTTCCTGGCAACGGGCCGCCAGCGACGGGGTCGCCAGAACCACATCAATGCGCAGGCCGCGGTTGTCGTCAAAACCTTTAGAGCGGTAGTCAAACCACGAGAATTTGTCATCCGCGGTGGGATGAAGCTGACGGAAGGTATCGACAAATCCCCAGTCCATCAGGGTTTTCAGCCATTCGCGCTCAATCGGCTGGAAGGAGCATTTACCGGTTTGCAGCCAGCGCTTGGCGTTCTGCGGGCCAATGCCGATGTCCAGATCAATGGGGCTGATATTGATATCGCCCATGACCACCAGCTCTTCATCATTGCTGTGATGGGTATTGAGGTAGGTCATCAGATCGGCATAAAACTTTTCTTTGGCCGGAAACTTGGTTTCGTGATTGATGTTTTCACCCTGAGGGAAGTAACCGTTCAGCACAGTCACGGTTTTACCGTCTGCCTGCTCAAAGGTGGCCATGATCATCCGGCGCTGGGCTTCATCATCGTCGGTGGGAAACCCTTTACGGACATGAACCGGTTCCTGCTTGCACAGCAGCGCAACACCGTAATGGGCTTTCTGGCCGTGGTGGTAGACTTTGTAGCCCATGGCTTCTACCTCTTCCAGCGGAAAAGCGTCGTCATGTACTTTGATTTCCTGCAGGCCGATCACATCCGGCTGGTGTTTATCGATCACCGCTTGCAGTTGATGGAGTCTTGCTCTTAATCCGTTGATATTAAAAGAAATAACTTTCATTTTATGCGTCTGTATTGTCAGGGTTTAGAATGAAGCCATCCTAGCACAGTTGCTTGTCATCGCGTAAGGCCGGCGCTGATCTGTTCGAATATCTTGATGATCTTTACCGGATTTTCTGCGCCGACTGCTGACCCTGCCTTACCTATAATCAAGGCAAGTGAAATCAACGGTGAGGCGAGTATGGGTAAACTGATCAAAGGTGTGTGGCACGATGTGTGGTACGACACAGATAAAAGCGACGGCGAATTCGTGCGTGAAGATGCCGGCTTTCGCCACTGGTTAACGGCGGACGGCAGTCAGGGACCACAGGGCCAGCAAGGCTTTAAGGCGGAATCCGGCCGTTATCATCTTTATGTCTCGCTGGCTTGCCCCTGGGCGCACCGGACCTTGATATTCCGTACCCTGAAAGGACTGGAGCCGCATATCGGGGTCACTGTAGTCAGCCCGGACATGCTGGAACATGGCTGGGAGTTTGCGCAGCCGGAACCTCTGTACGGTTTTGACTTTATGCACCAGCTGTACGCCAAAGCCAAACCCGATTATACCGGCCGGGTGACAGTGCCTGTGTTGTGGGACAAAGAAACCCACACCATAGTCAGCAATGAATCCTCCGAAATTATCCGCATGCTGAACAGCGCCTTCAACGAAATCACCGGTAACCAGGATGATTACTATCCCCGGTCGGTTCAGGCCGAAATCGATTTGTGGAACGCGTTTATTTATCCGTCGATCAATAACGGTGTGTACCGGTGCGGCTTCGCCACCACTCAGGAGGCTTACAGCACGGCATATTCTGAGTTGTTTACAGCGTTGGATAAAGTCGATGCGCATCTCGCCAATCACAGGTATTTAACCGGTAATCAGCTGACAGAGGCCGACTGGCGGTTGTTTACCACGCTGATCCGCTTTGATGCCGTGTACGTGGGCCATTTTAAGTGCAATAAGCAGCGCATTGCCGATTATCCGAATTTACAGGGTTATCTGAAGGAGCTGTATCAGGTGCCGGGCGTGGCTGAAACGGTCGATTTTTACCACATCAAGCGCCATTACTATTTCAGCCATCAGATGATCAATCCAACCGGCGTGGTGCCTCTGGGGCCAGAGCTGGATCTGGATTCGCCGCACGACAGGGGCAGATTCAAGCTGACGTCCTGATGCAGACCCCATGCAGGCCTAATGCAACCTCCTAATGGAGCAGTGGCGCCCAGATTTCAATGCGGACCGGCGGCAAGTCCCGGTTCACTGAGTAAGGCAGTGGCACAGACAAACCGCCTGTCGCAGGATCGGATTGTCTGCTGGCGCGCATTCGGCCCAGTATCTCGCTGCGCCACTGAGCCAGCGCATCAGGCAGAGGCATCATGCTGACGGCAAGCAGGCTGGAACGCACACGGGTTGCCAGACCAGGCTCTTGCAGCCTGAGCAGGCAATCCAGACGTCCCAGATGCGCTTCGCTGCAGAGCGGATAGTCGTGAATGATGGCATCAAAATGAAACAGCGCCTGGGATGGTTGCGAGTGGCGAATGGCCTGCGCGTGCTTGAAGGTGGACTCCAGCCAGCGCAATGCGTCAAAGGCATGGCTGTTTTCCCGCAATGCCTGCAGCCTTAACTGGCTGTGACCGTCAAAGCTGTCTCTGTGTTTGAGTACCTGACAGATATCCGCAATCAAACGGGTTTCGCCGAGTTGTAACAGCAGCGGCAGCGCATCGGCCAGAATCACCGACGGCAGCTTATTGAGGCGTTCAAAATAGCCGGATAAGCCGAGCAGCAGACGGCGCTTGGCTTTCAGCGTTTTGCCTTGTGCCAGCAGCAATCGGGCATTCAGTAACTGCTTGAAGCAATAAAGAAAAGGGCGCTGTGCAGGCAGTAATCTGTGATGGGCGCGCTGGGCTATCTGGGTCAGAGTCCGGTGGAGCTGACGGCGGGCGCGCTGATCATCCAGACTGAAATACAATTGCTCGAAGCTGGCACTGAATTCGGCCAGGCAGATAATCCAGCCAACATCAATAATGGGTAAATGGGTGGCCAGCGAGAGCCCGGCCTGAGCGAATGCGTCCGGTTGCCGGCACTTTGCGGCCAGCTGCGCGACTTGCAGGGCTCTGTGACTGGCAGAGGGAGACAGTTTCAGTGCCCGCTGGGCTGTGGCCAGTGCCTG
The DNA here is from genome assembly GCF_000425165.1 of Photobacterium halotolerans DSM 18316. Classification (GTDB taxonomy): domain Bacteria; phylum Pseudomonadota; class Gammaproteobacteria; order Enterobacterales; family Vibrionaceae; genus Photobacterium; species Photobacterium halotolerans. The sequence continues at coordinate 222,079 of NZ_KE384320.1, read as the reverse complement.
TAGCGGTTGCCCTTGCCCGGCCTGATAGTTCGCCAGCAAATCCATCGCCTCAAGGCACAGAGGGTGTTTCCCGATCAGGTATGTCAGCAGCTGCTGGGCTTTGGCTGAATCACCACACTGGTGCTCAACTCTGGCTTCAGCCAGCGTGACTTTGATTGAGGGATGATAGCTCTGAAACAGCCTGATATAACGCCGGGCCAGCGCCCAGTCTTTTTTCTCCATCAGCATATCGAGCAGCAGAGCTTCCAGCTGGTAATCCGGGCCGTGCTGCAGCAGTTGCTGTTTACAGTGCTGGATCCCCTGATCCAGACCATGTTCACTCAATTGCTGATACACAGGCAGCCGGGCCTGACTGTTGCGCCATGCGTGGCCCAGCTTTTGCTGCAGTGTGTTGAGCGGCAGCGGTAAAGTGACAAAGGCATCCGGTTCGACCGCCAGCGCATTGAGCACCACTCGTGCACTGGTGTCTGCCGAAAAAATTACAATCCCGCAATCGGCGCTGAGCAGCTGTTTTTTCCGCAGCAGGGTCAGCAATTCGCTGCCTGTCAGGGTGTTATCCAAATGAAAATCGACCAGCAGCAGATGATAGGCCGAGCGCTGGCAATGGCTGATGGCTTCGCGATAGTTGGCAGCGGTGTCAATGTGACGCAGGCCAATCTGCACTAACACCCCTTTCATCAGGCTTTGGGCGCTGGGCTGATCGTCGACCAGCAGGACTTTCAGCTTATGCCAGGGCGGGGGAGCTAGGCTCATGGTGTGCAATCGGGTAGCCATCCTGTGTCCTCAGAGCAACCAGAATGCAACTGCATGCAAATGTGGCGGCAGTCACACTTTCAGATAGACTGAGTGTAGTCGGTTTTTGTGTTGAAAAATTGCGCTATGTGGCGATCAGAGGGCAAGAAATCATAAAGTCGCAGAAGTGAGAATTGAAGAATAGTGGCTGGATGGTCACAAAGAGGAATAAAAAAAGCCAGCGTGATGCGCTGGCTTGAAAGATGGTGGAGGGAGAAGGATTCGAACCTTCGAAGGCGGAGCCGTCAGATTTACAGTCTGATCCCTTTGGCCACTCGGGAATCCCTCCACGGG
>NZ_KE384320.1:0-220708 GCF_000425165.1 Photobacterium halotolerans DSM 18316 | reverse complement strand
GAAGGATTCGAACCTTCGAAGGCGGAGCCGTCAGATTTACAGTCTGATCCCTTTGGCCACTCGGGAACCCCTCCACAAGTGCGGTGCGGATAATAGCAAACAGGTGAAGACTGTAAACCCTTTTTCTGAATATTCATTGTTGCTTGCTGGATTTTTCGTCGTTTTGTCAGTTCCCTCCGCGGTTTGCGTTTTTTTGTGATGAAAACTTGCTTAGGTTTACATTTCTTTACCCCGATTAATATGCTGGTCAGATATGATTAGCCCATAACCAAAAACAGGGTGCGAAGGCATGAAAAAAGTAGTTTTGGCCGTTGTGGTAGCGGCATCACTGGCGGGCGGGGGCTATTTCTATTTTCAGCAGCAGTCTCATGCTGCCCAGGCCGCCAGTCAGCCTAAACCTGGTCGCAGCGTTCCGGTCGCGACAGGCGAAGTCATGTCACACGAAGTGATCAGTTCTGTCTCACTGGTGGGCAAACTGGCCGCCCAGCGTTCAGTGACCATTGCCACGGAAGTGGCCGCCAAGGTAGACAGCATAGTGGTAGATACCGATCGGAAAGTGACACAGGGGCAGTTACTGGTTCAGCTTGATAACGCCAAACCCAAGGCTGCTTACGACGAAGCGAAAGCCTATTATGATGATGAAAAACGTAAATATGCCGAATATCAGCGTCTGGTGAAGCGCGGGGCACTGACCCAGACCGAACTGATTGCGCAGCAGGCGAGCGTGAGTATCGCCAAAGCCCGTCTTGATGCAGCCAAAGCAGAGCTGGATGATCACCAGATCCGTGCACCGTTTACCGGTACTGTTGGTCTGATTGATTTCAGCACAGGCCATACCGTAACAGTGGGCAGCGAGCTGTTTACCCTGGATGATTTGTCACAAATGCGCCTGGATGTACAAGTGCCGGAAAAATACCTGTCGCAACTGGCACCTGGTATGGCGGTACTGGCGAAAAGTCAGGCCTGGCCGGACGACACCTTCCGCGGCACGATTCAGGCGATCGACTCCCGGGTGCAGGCCGAATCACTCAATATCCGGGTGCGTGTCTCGTTTGATAATACCAGCGGCAAGCTCAAACCCGGCATGCTGATGGCGGCAGCGTTGGATTTTACTCCGCAGCAGGCCGCTATCATCCCGGTTCAGGCGCTGGAGTATTCCGGTACCAAGCGTTTTGTTTACCTTGTTGATGCCAAAGGCATTGCGCACCGGACCGAAGTGACATTGGGGGCCAGAGTGAAAAACGAAGTGGTGATCGAATCGGGTATTCAGATCGGTGATCGCATTGTGGTTCAGGGGCTGGTCAATATGCGCGACGGTCTGGCCGTGCAGGACGTCAGTCTTGGCAACCCGTCTGAGACCAAAGCGGCCAGTGTGGTACAAGCGGGAGATAATGCCTGATGTGGTTATCTGACGTTTCAGTAAAGCGCCCGGTTGTCGCCATTGTGCTGAGCGTGCTGCTGGTAGTATTCGGTCTGGTGTCATTCAGCAAGCTGCCGGTCCGGGAAATGCCCGACGTGGAAAATCCGGTGATCAGTATCGGCACCTCGTACGAAGGGGCATCGGCAACCATTATGGAAAGCCGTGTCACTACTGTGCTGGAAGATGAGCTGTCCGGTATCAGCGGCATTGAAAGTATTACTTCGACCACCCGTAACGGCAGCTCGCGGATCAGCGTTGAGTTCGAAATGGGCTGGAACCTGACCGAAGGGGTCAGCGACGTACGTGACGCCGTTTCCCGTGCCCGCCGCAGTCTGCCTGATGGTGCGGATGAGCCGATTGTCTCCAAAGATGACGGATCAGGCGAAGCGGCTATCTATATCAATCTGACCTCGAGCGAAATGGATCGCTCGCAGCTGACGGACTATGCCGATCGGGTGCTAACCGACAGGTTCAGCCTGATCAATGGTGTCAGCTCGGTGCAACTGACCGGCGCGCTGTATAAAGTCATGTATGTCCGCCTGCTGCCTGAGCAGATGGCAGGACGCGGCGTCACCACCACGGACATTATCGACGCCCTGCGTGATGAGAACGTTGAGCTGCCGGGCGGCGAAGTACGTAACGATGCGACCACCATGTCGGTGCGCACCGCACGTCTGTACCGCACCGCAGAAGATTTCTCATACCTGATGGTACGGCAGACTGAAGACGGCACGCCGATTTACCTCAAAGATGTCGCCGATGTAGCCATAGGTGCGCAAAACGAAGATGCCACCTTCAAGAGCAATGGTGTGTCCAGCCTGAGCTTAGGCATAGTGCCGATGTCGGACGCCAACCCGCTGGAAGCTGCCGATGCGGTTCAAAAAGAAGTGGACCGATTACAGCGTTTTCTGCCGGACGGTACCCAGCTGGCGGTGGATTACGACTCGACCATCTTTATTGAGCGCTCGATCAACGAGGTTTACAACACCTTGCTGATCACCGGCGCACTGGTGGTGCTGGTGCTGTATGTCTTTATCGGTCAGGCACGGGCAACCCTGATCCCGGCCGTGACCGTGCCGGTGTCGCTGATTTCCGCCTTTATGGCCGCTTACTATCTCGGTTTTTCCATCAACCTGCTGACCCTGATGGCCCTGATTCTGGCTATCGGCCTGGTGGTGGATGATGCCATTGTGGTGGTCGAAAACATTTATCACCATATCGAAAGGGGCGGGCCGCCTTTGCTGGCTGCGTTTAAAGGCACCCGAGAGGTCGGGTTTGCCGTGATTGCCACCACACTGGTGCTGGTGATGGTGTTCCTGCCCATCGGTTTTATGGATGGTATGGTGGGACCGCTGTTCACCGAATTTTCCGTGCTGCTGGCGATGTCTGTGCTGTTCTCGTCTCTGGTGGCACTGACCTTAAGTCCGGTGCTGGGCAGTAAGCTGCTCAAAGCCAATGTCAAACCCGGGCCGTTTAACCGCTTTGTCGACCGTCAGTTTGCTGCGCTGGAGGCGGTGTACCGCAAAGCCGTCACTCAGGCCGTGCGCTGGCGCTGGGCGGCACCTCTGCTGATTGTCGCCGTGGTAGGCGCCAGTGTCTGGCTGTTTAAACTGGTACCGAGCCAGCTTGCACCGTCTGAAGACAGAGGGGTCATCTTTGCTTTTGTCCGCGGTGCGGAAGCGACCAGCTATAACCGCATGGTCGGCAATATTGAGCAGGTTGAGCAGCGCTTGTTGCCCATGGTGGGCAAAGGGCTGATCCGCTCTGTCAGTATTCAGACGCCGGCCTTCGGCGGGCGGGCTGGGGATCAGACCGGTTTTGTCATTATGCAGCTGGAAGACTGGGAAGATCGCGATGTCAGCGCGACCCAGGCACTCGGGGTGATCCGCAAAGCCCTGCAGGGCATTCCGGATATCCGTGTCTGGCCCTTCATGCCGGGATTTAGGGGCGGCTCGTCCGAGCCGATGCAGTTTATCCTCAATGGTGCCGATTACGACGAGCTGTTCGCCTGGGCCACCAAGCTGAAAGACGTCGCTCAGGGCAGCGGCATGATGGACGGCGTGGACATCGATTACGCCGAAACCACCCCGGAGCTGGTGGTGACGGTTGATCGCCCCCGGGCGGCCGAGCTGGGCATTCCGCAGTCGGATATCGCTGAAACGCTGGAAGTCATGCTGGGCGGGCGCAGTGAAACCACCTTTGTCGAGCGCGGCGAGGAATACGATGTGTATCTGCGCGGAGATGAAAACAGCTTTAACAATGCGATGGATCTGAGCCGGATTTACGTCCGTGCCAGGAACGGCGAGTTGGTTTCGCTCAACAGTGTGGCGAAAGTCGAAGAAGTGGCGGCGGCCCGCAAGCTGAGCCATAACGAGAAGCAGAAGTCGATCACCATTACCGCCAACCTGCTGCCCGGTCATACCCTGGGCGAAGCGCTGGATTTTATGGATGAGCAGGCTTTGTCTATGCTGCCGAGTGATATTGTGATCGACTATGGCGGCGAATCGAAGGATTTCCGCGAGAATCAGAGCAGCATGGCGATGATCTTCGGTCTGGCATTGCTGGTGGCTTATCTGGTGCTGGCAGCACAGTTCGAAAGCTTCATTAACCCTATGGTGGTGATGCTGACCGTGCCGCTGGGGATCTTCGGCGGCTTGCTGGGACTGATTCTGATGGGGCAGAGCCTGAATATCTACAGTCAGATCGGCATGATCATGCTGATAGGTATGGTAACCAAGAACGGCATCCTGATTGTGGAATTCGCCAACCAGCTCAGGGATAAAGGTATCGCCTTTGAGCAGGCCATTGTCGATGCCTCAGCACGGCGGTTACGCCCGATCCTGATGACGGCATTCACCACCTTGTTTGGTGCCTTGCCGCTGCTGCTGTCGACCGGTGCAGGGTATGAAAGCCGCATTTCGGTCGGTACCGTGGTGTTCTTCGGCATGGCGTTTGCGACTCTGGTGACTTTGTTCGTGATCCCGGCCATGTATCGTCTGGTGTGCGCGAAAACCCAGTCACCGGGCTATGTCGCAGCACAACTGCAAAAAGCCCTGGAACATGATTATGTCGGACGCCGATCTCACGGCGAACTGCCATTGGATCAGAACAGGTAAATAAACCAAAGGGGCGTAAAGCCCCTTTGTTTTACCGAATGTCTGTATATGGTTTGGATGTGATCAGAAGCGATATCCCACCGCTATTTGAGCTGTGGTTTTGTAATCTAAGGAAAGCAGAAAACATTCTGAGTATATTTTGAGCATGCTCTGTCTCAGTCCGCTATGAAAAATCATGATAATCAATCTGATACAGTATGGGGGCGGGATAGGGCAGTGTATATCGCAGTGCATTGTCTGTTAAAGCATGGAAATTCGACTATTTTTCAGTAAAATCCCTGCTTCCGAACGCGTTGTGAAACGCACAATGAAGAAGATCATCATGCCAGAAAATAAACCTCAGTCCCGTAATGACGTACCATCCTCAGACACCAGTCTGGTTCGCCTGAATAAATTTATCAGTGATACAGGTTACTGCTCGCGCCGGGAAGCCGACAAACTGATTGAGCAAGGCCGGGTGCTGATTAACGGCCAGCAGCCAGAAATGGGAGTAAAAGTCGGCCCGAACGATGAAGTGCTGGTGGATGACAAACCGCTGCGCCGCAAAGAGCAGCCTGTCTATATTGCGCTGAACAAACCCGCCGGGATCACTTGCACCACGGAAAGGCATGTTGAAGGCAATATTGTTGACTTCATTGGCCACCGCAAACGTATTTTCCCGATCGGCCGACTGGATAAGGCCTCTGATGGTCTGATCTTCATGACCAATGACGGTGATATCGTCAACAAGATCCTCCGCGCCGGTAACTCGCACGAAAAAGAATATGTCGTGCGGGTGGATAAACCGGTGACCGAGGCGTTTCTGGCTAAAATGGCCTCCGGTGTTGAGATTCTCGATACCGTGACTCTGCCTTGTAAAGTCACCAAGGAAACCACCTACTCTTTTCGTATTGTGCTGACGCAGGGCCTTAACCGCCAGATCCGTCGTATGTGTGAAGCACTGGGCTTTGAAGTCTATAAACTTCGCCGCGTCCGCATCATGAATATCACCATTGACGGGCTGCCAAACGGTAAATGGCGCTATCTGACCGAGGATGAAATGGCCGAGATTCACCGTTTACTGGCGCTGTCGAGCAAGACAGAAGAAGCGTCGCGGGTCGACAGCCAGGGCCAGGCCATCAGCAAAGCCACAGACGCTAAACTGTACGATGCCCGCCAGCAGAGTGAGCAGGAAGCGCCGGTCAGGTACAAAACCTATAAAGGAAAAGGCGAGGTCGAGCGTCGTCGTCCGGGCGGTAAACCGGGCAAATCGTCACAGCGGCCGCACGATAAAAAATCCGGCGGACATGCGGGCAAAGGGCCAAAAGGCGGCCGTCCGGATCGTTCAGGTCATGAATCGACATCGCCCGGCATTAAAAAATGGAAGTCTAAGAAAGACCAGTAACGGCTCAACGCCGATTCTGCTTGCATTCCCCTGCGCAACTTTGCACTATTCAATGATTACAAAAAGCCAGAAGCAAAGTTACAGGGGAAGTCATGGCAGGCAACACAATTGGACAAGTTTTTCGCGTCACCACCTTTGGCGAAAGCCATGGTCTGGCGCTGGGCTGCATCGTTGATGGTTGCCCTCCGGGGTTGGCACTGACAGAAGCCGACATGCAGCACGATCTCGACCGTCGTCGTCCGGGAACCTCTAAGTACACCACGCAACGCCGTGAGCCGGATGAAGTCAAAATCCTGGCCGGCGTGTTTGAAGGCCAGACAACCGGTACTTCTATCGGCCTGATGATCGAAAATACCGATCAACGCTCAAAAGACTACTCCCAGATCAAAGATCTGTTCCGTCCCGGCCATGCGGATTACACCTACGAGCAAAAATACGGTGTCCGCGATTACCGCGGCGGCGGCCGTTCTTCTGCCCGCGAAACCGCGATGCGGGTAGCGGCTGGCGCAATCGCTAAAAAATACCTCAAACAGGTTCACGGTATCGAAGTGCGTGCTTACTTATCGCAAATGGGCGACGTCAGTATTGATACGGTTGATTGGGATCAGGTCGAGCAGAATGCGTTTTTCTGCCCGGATGCCTCGAAAGTCGACGCGCTGGATGAGCTGATCCGCAAACTCAAGAAGGAAGGCGATTCCATCGGTGCCAAATTGACAGTCGTGGCTGAGAATGTCCCGGTTGGACTGGGTGAGCCGGTGTTTGATCGTCTGGATGCCGACATTGCCCATGCGTTGATGGGTATCAATGCAGTGAAAGGCGTGGAAATTGGCGATGGCTTTGACGTTGTGACACAGCGCGGCAGCGAACACCGTGATGCCATGTCACCGCAGGGTTTCAAATCAAACCACGCCGGCGGTATCTTAGGCGGGATTTCCTCCGGTCAGGACATCGTCGCTCACCTGGCGCTGAAGCCGACATCCAGCATTACCGTGCCGGGCGAGACAATCAACAAGCAGGGCGAAAGCGCTGAAGTGGTGACCCGTGGTCGGCATGACCCGTGTGTCGGCATCCGCGCCGTACCGATTGCCGAAGCCATGGTGGCTATCGTCCTGATGGATCACCTGCTGCGCCACCGCGCGCAAAACGCCGATGTGATCACCTCGACGCCTAAGCTGAAAGAAATAGAATAATCTGATTCAGAGCGGCCGGTTAAACAAAAAAAGAGGACGTTGGGGCGTCCTCTTTTTTTGTTGTTCGTTACTGTTTCAGACAATCGCCAGCGGCTCTTGAGCACATAAAGTGACTTAAAAGGGAACGAATACCGTCTAAATCTGTGTCATCACAATATTGGCTGAGTTGGTTTAAATAGGCTTCTGTTTCAGACCATGGGCTCGGTTCTTCTGTTAATACCATGATTTTTGGATGTACAGTTCTTTTGGCATTGTCTGTGATAAGCGGCTCTTCCTCGAGCTTTTCTCCAGCCCGAAGCCCAGTGAAAATGATTTGTATCTCGGGACTGGCCTGGTGAGTATTCACCGGGTGAAATTGCTGAATCAGTCGTTCAACCAATGTCAAAACTTTAATCGGTTTCCCCATATCAAGAACGAACAGTTGTCCGTTTTCGCTCATTCCATTTGCTTGAATTACCAATTGTGCAGCTTCTGGAATAGACATGAAATAGCGGGTTGCATCAGGATGCGTAACAGTAACAGGTCCGCCTTGCTGGATCTGCTGCCTGAATAACGGTACGGCTGAACCGGAAGAATCAAGCACGTTACCAAATCGTACTGCTGTAAAAAGTGTTGTGTTCTGATACTGAGCCAGAGATTGCACTATAAGCTCTGCCAGTCGTTTGCTAGCACCCATTATATTAATAGGTTGTACGGCTTTATCAGTAGAAATCAGGGTGAAGTGGCTGATTTGAGCCTGTATTGCGGCTTTTGCTAATGCCAAAGTACCAAAGACATTGTTATACAGTCCCTCAATGATGTTTTGCTCTTCTTCAAGCATAGGGACGTGTTTGTATGCTGCAGCATGATAAAGGTTATCTACCTGATGTTTTACCATCAGTGATTGAGTTCTCTGCTGATTTTGAACAGAACCTAAAGCTGCGATTAATGGAATCTCAAGGTCCAGATTGTTGAGTTGCAGGCTGATTTCCTGATGAATGCGGTATAAGTTAAATTCATTTAACTCAAATAAGACCAATTTTCTGGGTTTCAGCCGGATGATCTGCCTGCATAACTCTGAACCAATTGAACCTCCAGCACCCGTAATCATCACGGTTTTGCCGGTAATATTTTTTGACATAAGCGATGTCAGAGGCAGCACTTGTTCACGGTCTAACAATGTTTCGATGTTTATAGTGGTTTTTGGCATGAGTGATTCTGAGAGCATGGAAAATCGCGATGTCGATATTACGGGCAACAGTATGCTTGGATAATAATTTGCATTATCTTGCTACTAGGCGTTCAGGAAGGCTGCATCATACCATGGGCTTCATTACTAGCGTGAGTCTCCTCGTGATATAAGGCTTATGTGTTGTGGTTAGCACTATGATCCCAAACCCGCTATAATCGGCGGCATTCTTGCGGGAGGGGCTGGGACAATCAGCGCTGACCTCCCAGATGTTAAATGAAGCCACACAGTCCATGCCTCACGATTATAACGACCTGATAACACTCTTTAACCGCACTTTCTTAACCAGCCTCAACACCGAATTGGTGCTGGGCGGTGATGAGCCGGTTTATCTTCCTGCCGATACTGAGCACCCGCATCACCGAATTGTGTTTGCCCGTGGTTACTTTGCCTCTGCACTGCACGAGATAGCGCACTGGTGTATTGCAGGCCCCGAGCGTCGCTTGCTGGAAGATTATGGCTACTGGTATTTGCCAGACGGACGGAACGCTGATCAGCAGGCGGTGTTTGAGCAGGTTGAAGTGAAACCTCAGGCGGTAGAGTGGCTGCTGTCGGCCAGTTGCGGCTTTCGTTTTCAGGTCAGCTGCGACAACCTGAGTGGTGATCATGAGCCGGATCGGGTAGCATTTACCCGCAAAGTCCGCCAGCAGGTGCTGCATTACCTGAATGGCAATACACCAGAGCGAGCAGGCAGACTGTCAGAAGTGTTGCGTCAGCATTATGGTGTCCAACCGCTCAGCGCAGACGATTTTCCTGAGCCGCTTTGATTCGCATCACAGCAATGCGTATCAGTGGCGTGAGTAAACCTATTCTGATCCGTACAGGGCCAGATTCAGATAAAACGAAAGAGTGACGAGATGATCCAGCAATACGAAGAAAAGCTGCTCACCCTGATTGACCTGATGGTGGAAACCGCATCGGATGACGAACTATTTGCAGGCGGTTACCTGCGTGGCCACATTTCGCTGTCGGCAGCAGAGTGTGAGCGTGACGGCATTGCGTCTTTGGAGGCGATGAACCAGGCGGTGAATGACAGCCTGAAGAATGCGCAGTCCGAGCTGAACCCTGCCGATCAGCAGCTGGTGAAATCGCTGTGGCTTCAGTTGCAACAGTCGGCCGTTGAGTCACCATCCTGATTGGATAGCGGCAACTCAGTCACACTGCCCGTAACTGAAACAGAAGTACAAAAGAATCAAAAAGGCCAGTCCGTTTTATCCGGACTGGCCTTTTTGGTATATCTCATCGCTGATTGTGTGGCTGAGCAATCAGTCGTGATTTCTGAACGCAGAGCGGATAAGCACAAAAGCCACACCCAGCATACCGCCCAGCAGAGTGGCGATAACCACAATCAGGGCGCGTTTAGGTTTGTCTTTGGTGATTGGCTTTTCTACGTTTTCAAGGAAACGGTAGGTTTTGAAGCGGATATTTTTATCCAGCTCAGTGCCCTGCAGCAGCGACAGACGCGCTTCTACCTGCTGAATACGGGGCTCAACCACGCTCAGGTTCTTAACTGATTCCAGAGCATTTACCTTGGCCGCCAGTGCTTTCGCGCCCAGGTTAATGGCAAAGATTTCGTTATCACCCAGATTCTGAACCGGCTGACTGACATCCGCAGCGCTGGCGATATTCAGGGCGTATTGGGTACGCTCTTTTTCAACCTGTAGATAACTGCTGGCCTGGCTGCGCAGTACTTTGAGCTGCTGTTTCAGCTCATACTCTTTGGCTGACACCAGTGCCTGGATATTAGCCAGCGTGTCGTTATAGACCTTGGCAGACACAAAATCGATGTACTGTTTCAGCATATCAAAGCTACTGTTACTGGTAGTCGCCTGCAGGTTAATCACGAAGGTATCGGGTTCCTGCTTGCTGGCCGGTTGAGCGGTGATTTTATCGAACCAGTTTTCCAGCGCTCTGTCAGTATCTTCTTCAGTAGCAACATTGTTTTCTGTCAGAAACTGCTGAAAATCGCTACTGTCCATTAAGAATGCTTTCTTGTTTTCCAGCGAATTAAAGCCATTGATGAAATGTTTAAACAGCACTTCGGCGTCAGCCACATCCAGAAGCCGGGTGCTGACCAGTACGGTACCGTCGGCCTGGTAAACATCAAAAGCAGGCTGGAAGGCACTGATTTCACGTTGTAACTGGGCAAAATCGGTGATCTGAGGCTGTATCACTTTGGCTTTGGCCGTCCACCATTCTTGCGCGGTCAGTGCATAGGCGACACCAGCGATGGCGAAAGCCAGGGTAATCAGGGCTATCAGCAGCTTTTCCTGCCACAGTGTTCTTACCTGCTGGACGAGATCAATTTCATCAGTGCTGTCTGGTGTTGGCATAGTTTGATTAGATTGATGAACAAGTTGAGGGCCTGACGGGACGGCTTTTGTGTGTGTATCTGTCACTATGACACTTCCATTGATAACTGCAATTTGTGATGCGATAAAGAAGAAAAGTAAAAAATTATCTTTGTAATTTTATCTTAATGCGTTCAGTAGAGCATTAGAATTAAGTAAATATGTACTCACAGGGCAAATTATAGGTGGGTGCTCTTAGCGGAAGCAAGCAGCCATAGGCCTCTTGTGGAAAATTATTGAACAAGTTTCTACTATCCGTGATCCCTGACAAAAAAATCGGGATAGCCGAGGCTCATGAAATGTTAATTTTTATACAAAAAAGCAACTTTCACTGAAGTGAAGCCTTAAAATGCGGTATGCCGAGCCTCGTCTTTGCTGTCATTTACAATTAATGTCAGGGTCAATCGACTGAATAGGGGAAGCTGATATATTTACGCCGGTAGTTTGACGAACCGGCAAAAAGGGTCAGCAGGAACATGACGGCCAGCAAACCCAGGCTGAAGACGATATCTTCCTGCACCACCAGTTGGTAACAGCAGGTGGCAAAAAACGCGATCGCCAGCAACAGGTTGATTTTATGCAGTACGGGAAATGTTACCGAAAAAACAGCATATTTTCTGAACATATTTCTACCTCACAAACGTCGATTACGAGACCACTCCATTTAGTTCAGGAAGGCGACAGTATCTGTTGAAGATTAATTTTTCGTCGCTTTTTGGATCGCCGATACGAGATCCCGGTGCAACAATTCAGCAGAGCGACTCTGCAAAACAGCAGAGCACGATGGCAACCAATCTATTCAGCCAGCAGGGTTAATTATTTGATAAACCAAACATTAAGAACCATTAAGAAAGCAGAAAGAAATAAAAAAGATAAATAAGAAAAACAAAAAGAGCAGGAGAAATAAAACTAAAAGAGAGCTGAGGAGAGCTGAGGAGAGCTGAGAAGAGCAGAGAAGAGCAGGCAGAGCGGGTGCGGTATTAGCAAGCAAGATGGCCCGTGTTGAAGCGGGCCATCCAGTGTCACCTGACTATAAGGTCATGATTCTCATGCTTATTCCGCTTGCATCATCTTCCGGCTGTACCAGGGATAACGCGCATCGGTAATGTTATAGAGTTGGTACTTACGGTTGAGCATCTGCCCGCCGTCACGCGTCAGAGGAAGCCAGGAAATATTGGCACGGTTGCGGCTTGGCTTCACTGTCATCAGATCGTAAGGGATCGAGATGTAAAAGCCTTTATTGTAACTGCCCTCACCAAATTCTTCGGCCGACAGGTTGGTTTTGGTCACAAAGGCACCGGCAATCACCCCGCTGTCAAATTGCTTGGAGAAGTCGAAAGTCACACCCACATCTTCTGTCAGGTAGCGTCCGGCACTGATTTTCATCAGCGTATTGGGTAGCAAAGTCCACTGTGGCTGGTAATAGAAGGTGGCATGGCCGGTTAACGCGCCCGTTTGTACCTTGTAGTCGCGTCCGGTAATGGGATCGAAATGCACCTCGTCACGGAAAAGGCCAAACTGGGTATCCGGGTCTCGCTGAATCACGTAGTTCATATCAGCACCCAGCGCCCAGTTTTTTCCCATAGGGCGATACAGCACTTCACTGCCCGCACCGGCAAACATCATTTCCAGGTAACCTGTATATGCTTGTCCGTACCAGTTATCCGCCAGTTGATCCATCCAGGTCAGCTGAAGATTGTTGACCCGGATCGGATTGCCATCAATGTACTGGCGAACCAGAGTACGAACGCGCTTTAAATCTGTGCCATCGGGTGGCACATCGTAGAGGAACTTAGCGTAGTTATCGAGCAGGTTGAGATAAACGCTGCCGCCCAGCTCCCAATGGTCTGTGATGTGATAACTGGCACCGGCTGTTACCCCTAAGTTGTACAGATAAAACCCTTCCGAGCCGCCAAAAGACTGCTGAAGGGTCGGTGAAACACTCAGATCCCATTTGTCTGTGTCTGTAGCAATCTGCCGGCCTTGTGGTTGTGCCGGTACCTGATGAGTAATAGCATCGTCGACAGAGGCATTGACATAGCGGTGACTGGCGACCTGATCAAATGCCTTCACATTAATGCGGGTTTCCTTAACCGGCAGGTCATTGCTGGTTTCGATCAGGCGGTACTCGTTATAAAGCGGCAGGCCGGTGTCAGGATCTGTCGGTAACTGGTTGCTGAGCAGGGTCGCCGCACGCTGATAGCCCTGGTCACGATCCCGGTATTTGTTCTGCGGCGCTTCCACAGTCACGGTATGATCATCGGCGTACAGGGTCGGGTTTTCATACCCGGCGTTGGTATGTAACTGATTCGCGATGATCTGCCAGTCTGCGCTGGTGGTGGACCGTTTTTGTTTGTCGGGCGCATAAGCGGCGACCGGTGTATCGCGCCAGGAGGTTGTCAGCTGATTGAAATTGGTATTGAGGTTAAAACCGGCGGTCCAGGTATTGCCACGTTCATAGCTTATCCGCAGATCGCCCCAGTCGCCCAGGCGGTATAATACGCCCAGGTTTATCGGGCTGTCCTGAGACATATCCGAATTAGCACGGGTAACAGGAAAATCACTGGTATAGTCGTTGCCGTCATATTCCAGTTTCAGTCGTAAAGGCCGCCAGGGCGTCTGGTATTCCACCCCGCCAAATACTGCCATGCAGCCTGTAAACCAGCGCTCGAAATCGACACTGCCGCCTTTACCTTTATATTCGGTATTACGGCCGCAGTCGCTGCTCAGGCTTTTATCACCGGACAGATTAGCGCCGTTGCCAATATAGCCCCAGCCCAGCCCCAGGGTAAAATCCAGCGCTCCCCAGTGTTTGCTGGCCGCAATGTATTCACCGTCAAACAATCCGGTACCGCCAAAATCGCGAATACCGACAGAGGTTTCCGGTAACCAGAAGCTTTCTTCCAATAGCCTAAGCTTAAAGTCTATGCCCTTGTCTGTGTATTTGGTGTCGCCACTGAAGTCCTCGTCCTCACTGTAGAGAACATCCTGAACCAGCGTGTAACGTATGGTGGTTTCCAGCCAGGGGAACAGCTGCAATGACACATTGTAATGCAGGTAATCCTGATTATAGGTGGCACCAAAGGTGAATTCGCCTTCCGGTGCGACACGACCGGAAGGCATCTGGATCAGGCCAACGCCACCAAAATCAGACTGGGAAACGGAAAAGTCAGGATAACTGAATTCATCGGCATGGGCCGTAAGAGTGATAACGCCCAGAGATAACCCGGACAGAAAACGAAGACCCAGACGCTTGGTACAGGAAGACATAACAGGCTGATCCATCAGAAAGGCCTTTGTGAAAGCAAATGAATAATTTGAGAATTTAACGACTTCGCACTCGCTGGCAGATCGCTAAACGCAAGATAAAGAATAGCGCCCGGCGCGATATCTTTATGCTGCCGGTTCCAGTACGCGATGCTGTGTTGTTCGGCTTTGCCGTCGGGCTGAATAACCCAGACGTAATCCCGGTCGGCAACCGCTAACGCTTGTATCTGTTTCAGATAGCCTGCGGCATCCTGCCTTTCCTGCCACGGCAGGGAAATATCAGCCGTATTGCCGGCCGGCAGCCTGAGGGCCCCTGTCACCTTAACGGTATTGGGCCGGGTGGCTAATCGCAACACAAAAGGCCCGTTCAGCGCAGGGTTGTTGTCCGGCACAATACGCACGCGATCGCTGTCTAACGGCAGAAAAATACGCTCACCAGGCAAAGGTGAGGCTAAACTTTGTGCCAGCTGAATAAGAGTCTCACTGGCAGCCGGGCGTCGGTAACGCCAGTGATCGGCCAGCGCTCGGATCTGCTTGTCCACGCTTTGCTGCTGCAGCGCGATGGTCTGCTTAGCACGGTGATCGGCTTTCCATAAAAAGGAACCGCTCCAGTACAGAGCTTTATCGCTATTGTCTGATTTTGTTGATAACTGGTATACATTGGCCAGAGCGTCTTGTTGAACCCGATCCAGGCGGACGGTATCAGGGTAGCGCAGTTGCAGTTCTTTTTCGCCGTTGTCCAGCTGTACCCTGACGAAAGTGGGTGCCGTTTCAACAGGCATCGCCATGGCGGGCGATGCAATGGATGAAGCTGTTAGTATCAAAGCCGTTAGTTTAAAAACAGCCTGTATCAAAGCGTTCATCATAGATCCTGACGCGAAAAGCCATGTCTGGCGAGGCGAAAATATCCGCTGCAAGTGATTATCTGGATTCATAAACCGTTATCGTCCGTAAGCTTTAAGCAATTGTGTTTCGACTTCAGGTAAGCCGGGTGCGATAAGCTGGCGGCTTTTCAGTACCTGACCACTGGCGGGCTCAATCCAGAACGCGTTGTCAAATTGCAGATCCAGACTGGGTACATCAACCGTCTCAATAAAATAGCGTGCAGACTGAGTAATATTGTTGATCTTAATAGTGACCAGCCCTTTGTCTTCAAAGCGGGACGTAAGCTGATAACCAAAGTGGTAACCGGGCTGCCAGTCGATGCGGCGGGTCCAGGTTGTCGGTGTAGTCGGCAACTGCAACCCGAGAGCAACCGGGTCTGGCGTTTCTGCTGTCACCTGCACCAGATTGCCAAGGGGCAGGTTCAGGGTTTTCACCAGCCGCCCGTGCTCTGTCACCAGCATGCCTTTGTCGGCGGCCAGCCATTTCAGCTGCATAGCCGGCTCGGTCGCTTCTGGCTCAGTAGCAGTGTTTGACGTTGCCAGAACGGCGGCAGGTTCTGCCAGTGCCAGCACCATAAAGGCCTGGGGGCCGTCGCCGATGCGGGCATACATACTGGCGTAGGGGAGTTGTTCTATCCAGGCTGAGGATTTCACTGTGTCATCATCACCGCGAACAGCAAGACGAAAAGTATCCGACACATTCTGAAATTTTTGGCTGCATCCGGATAGAAGAAGCGATAACAGGGCGATGAGTACCAGAAAGCGTCTGTTTACAGAAAGACGGGCGTCGAACATTAGGTATCCGCTAGTCATAGGTCAATGGAAGTCACAGATCAATAGGAGTCACAGGTCGATGACTGAAATAAAAATAACCGCACAGATGTGCGGTTATCGAATCAGAGCAGCAAAGCGAGTTTGCTTAGCCCTGATTTACAGACGTTGTGGTCGCTGTGTCGTTGTCGTTGGCATCAACAACAGCGATTGCTGTTACTGCTACGGCAGCACCCACAGCAACGGTAGTGGCAGTGATGCCGCCTACAGCCGCAGCCGTTGCACCCGCAGTACCGGCTGCAGTACCTGCCGCAGCTGTTGAAGCTGTAGTTGCGGTGGTAGTAGAGGTAGTAGCTGCTGCAGTACCGGTACCGGTTGCTGCAAACGCTGAACTGGCCATTAGCAATGCAGCCAGAGAAACGATTACTTTGTTCATCCTGTTCCCTTATTGATTTGTGTTAAGTGATAAATACTAAAGATTGCGGCTTGTTGATAACGCAAAGCGCTTTTCAATGATATTTCGATATATAACGGATAGCAATGTATAGAATGTGAAGATTGCTGATTACTGCACTTTTAAAACGAAACACTCATTTAGAATATTTGTACTAACAATATAAGTGGCGTTGTCCTGATTTGTTCCGCACTTAGCAACTTAGAGCTGATGTAGTAACGGTACTCTAAGCGCTCTGAGTTTCCATTTTCAATACGATAACTCTCAATTATTACAATGCTTTTCATGATGGAACTGGTTGGGTTCAATGATAGAAATAATGCGGGTGATGGTGTCATAAGCAGGAACACCATTGATAATCAAATCGTTGTTTTTAAACCACTCGTGATGCCCAAGAATGTACTCTCGAATATCAAACCAGCCTTCAGCACCGGCAATGACCGCACACAGGGAGCCGTACAATACCTCGAAAAGTGTATGGGTGACCTTCGTACTCTGATGTTGATCTGTAATTGTTTGAAAATGCTCATGAAAGTAGTCAGTATGCATGCTTATTCCTGTAAAAGAAGGCTATAAGATCATATCCGTTACTAAACGTCAAAACCTGCGGAAACTATTCAAAAAACGTTCACGATCTTGCCCTGGTAAGTACAAGAGGCTCAGTGAACATTCTGTTGAATGCATTGAACATTGAATTTTCCTGTGAACAATAACCTGGCGGTGACTAATTACTCTAATTTGAGACCTGTTGCATTTAATGGTTTCTCAGTGAAGAGCGATTGTGTAGAATGCGGCAGCCAAAGTGACAGTCAATCAGGGCGTTTTTACAGGCTCTGCAGCGATTGCGATGGGGTAATACAGGCGTTTTTACAGGTTTTGGTTAAAACAAAGACAAATGTAAGCTAAATCACATTTTGCTAATAAAATGTCATGCGGCTGACACGAGTGTCATGTGAAAGCGGTAACCTGCACCTTGCAGAAAACATGGATGTATTGAAGGCGTTTGGGAGCTGTAACCTAAGGGCGGTAGCGTGCCTGAAAGGGAGAAGTATTGGTTTATTCCCGGTTAGCGGAATAACTGAAATACCGGGTTCAGCGCAGTTTCTTCGATAACTGGCTTTCAATTCTTATCCTTGTGTTATGTGCCGGGTCGGTCCATGACTCCATCAGGTTTACCTAATATAACAGTTGTTGTCATTATGGTGTGATTCAGCTGTTTGCATAATGTGCGACTGACTTATCAATTGGCAACTGCAATTTGCATATTGCGATGAGTTTTTCGATCAAAATTCCATTTTTTCTTATTTATCAACGTTGACTGGATATGGATTTCTCTAAGAAGCTCCTTTTTACTGCTGTGGCGTCATTGTTATTAGCAGGTTGTACGGTTGTTCCCGGTTCCCATCTGTCGTTACCTGACAATAAACAGCAAGCAGACAACGAAGCGTTCAATGTGTCTGAACAGGTGAACGTCTATCCGTTGACACCCTCTGTTATTTACCAGTCAAAACGGCCAGAAGTGACAGCCAGAACCAATCCAGCGTTAGATGCCGAACTCACGGGCTATGAGTACTATATTGGCCCCGGCGATATTCTGAATATTACCATCTGGGATCACCCTGAGCTGACCATTCCTGCCGGTTCCTACCGCAGTTCCAGTGAGTCTGGAAACTGGGTCCATGCCGATGGCAGCATCTTCTATCCCTATATCGGGATTGTTCAGGTCGGCGGTAAAACCGTGACGCAAATCCGCGATGAAATCTCTCGTCGGCTGGCGGCTTATATTGAAAGCCCGCAAGTGGATGTCAACGTAGCGGCCTTCCGCTCGCAAAAAGCGTATGTAACCGGGGAAGTGAACACGCCGGGCCAGCAAGCGATCACCAATGTGCCGATGACACTCTTAGATGCTATTAACAAAGCAGGGGGGCTGGCAAAAGAGGCCGACTGGCGAAACGTGACCCTGACTCGCAATGGTATCGAACAGGATATTTCGCTGTATGCCTTAATGCAGCGTGGTGATCTGACGCAAAACCGCCTGCTTCGCCCTGGCGACATAGTGCATGTGCCGCGCAACGATGCGCAGAAAGTGTTTGTCATGGGTGAAGTGAACGCCCCGCAGTTGCTGAAAATTGACCGGGCCGGCATGACGCTGACCGAGGCGCTGAGCAGTGTCGGGGGCATTAACGAGCTGGAAGCGGACGCGACCGGTGTGTTTGTGATCCGCAACGTGCGCAAAAATAACAAGGTGCGCGAAGCTAGCAGAGGGCGTGAAGATAACAGAGGCCTTGAAGATAGCAAGACGAATACTGCTTCAGCAGACAACACGCTACTGGCCGATATTTACCAGCTCAATATCAAAGATGCCGCGGCACTGGTACTGGGGACAGAGTTTGAACTGGAACCCTACGATGTGGTGTATGTCACCTCGGCACCGATTGCGCGCTGGAACCGTGTGGTGCGCCAGTTGCTGCCAACCATTACCGGGTTTAATCAGCTGACCGAAGGGGCAGTGCGAGTGAGGGATTGGTAAGGCCATGTTTAATAATATTCTTGTGGTGTGCGTCGGCAATATTTGCCGCTCTCCGTCGGGGGAAGCGCTGCTGAAACAATTGCTGCCGGCGAAAAATATTCAGTCGGCAGGGTTAGGCACAGAGAAAAGTAATCTGCAGGGAAAACCTGCAGATCGCACAGCCAGCGAGATTGCCGCTGAAAATGGGGTGTCCCTTGACGGGCATCAGGCTCAGCAGCTGACTTCAGCGATGTGCCGTGATGTTGATTTGATTCTGGTGATGGAAAAAAACCATCTGGATGCCGTGGCGTCTATCGTGCCTGAAGCCAGAGGCAAAACCATGCTGTTTGGGCAATGGATTGGTCAGCAGGACATTCCGGACCCCTACCGCCTGAGCCGGGAAGCGTACGAACATGCCTATCTGCTGATCGACAAAGCCGCCCGTGCCTGGGCGCAAAAGCTGTAACACCTGGCATCGTCTTTACTGACTGATGCTTACAGAGTGATGCTTAGTGAGTGATCAATAACTGTCGGTCCTACCCCTGAGCGGCAGTGTTTCAGACTGGGACGATCATCATGACATCCACCCTGACATCCACCATCATGAGTAGCCTGAGTAGATAGACACTATGACTGTTTCGCAACAAGTGTCGGTGAAACAAACCGACTCCGACGAGATTGATCTGGGCAAGTTGTTTGGCATTTTGCTGGACAGGCGCTGGACCATTATCGCCATTACGTTCGCCTTTGCGGTTGCCGGCATTGCTTATGCACTGTTAGCGACACCCATCTATAAAGCCGATGCCCTGCTTCAGGTTGAAGAAAAAAGCAATGGCCTGTCTGGCCTGGGGGAGATGGGCGATTTGTTTTCGGGTGAATCCTCTTCGAATACCGAAATTGAGATTATCCGCTCGCGTATGATCCTTGGCAAAACCGTGGACAAACTCAACCTGACCACACTGGCAGAACCTGCTGCTTTACCTTTGATTGGTAGGGGCTTAAATCGTTTGTCCGGTAATAAAGACAGTATTGCGATCAGCCGATTTGACATTCCTCAGGATACAGAAGAACCGGTGTATACCCTGGTGGTGGATGACCCGGACAGCGGAACTTATATCCTGTTCGACAGTGAAGAGCAGAAAGTGTTGTCAGGGAAAGTCGGCGAGCTGGCAACATCCGGTGAGTATCAGCTGTTTGTCTCGGCACTGATTAGCGAACAGGCAGGGACAGAGTTCAGTATCAGCAAACGTTCCCGTTTAGATACCATTCAGTGGCTACAGCAGAGCCTGTCAGTCTCGGAGCGCGGTAAGCAAACCGGTATTTTGCAGCTGTCGTTCACGGGGGCAGACAAAGCGCAGAATGCCGCGATTTTGAATGACATCAGCCAGAACTATTTTTTGCAGAACGTAGCCCGTAATTCGGCCGAAGCGGAAAAGAGCCTGGAGTTTTTGCGTGGTCACCTGCCGGATGTGAAAGAGCACCTGACCAAAGCAGAAGACGAGCTGAACCGGTTTCGCCAGGCCAACGATTCGATTGATCTGGGACTGGAAGCCAAAACTACCCTGGATGTGATGGTCACGCTGGAATCCCAGCTCAATGAGCTGACCTTTAAAGAAAGTGAAATTTCCCAGCGCTTCACCAAAGAGCACCCGGCTTATATTGCGCTGATGGATAAGCGTAAAACCTTGCTGGGTGAGCGTGAGAAACTCAACCGTCAGGTGCAAAAGCTGCCCAAGACCCAACGTGAAGTACTGCGCTTAACCCGG
The DNA here is from genome assembly GCF_000425165.1 of Photobacterium halotolerans DSM 18316. GTDB lineage: Bacteria > Pseudomonadota > Gammaproteobacteria > Enterobacterales > Vibrionaceae > Photobacterium > Photobacterium halotolerans. The sequence goes on along the minus strand of NZ_KE384320.1, from coordinate 200,368 downwards.
GATGTGGAAGTCAACCAGCAAATCTACGTTCAGCTGCTTAACAAAGTGCAGGAACTCAATATTCTCAAAGCCAGTACGGTCGGTAATGTCCGTATTCTGGATGTCGCCCAGTCCTATACAAACGCGATTAAGCCAAAGAAAGCCTTAATCGTGGTGTTAGCGACCTTGCTGGGCGGTATGCTGGCGGTGACACTGGTTTTGATCCGCGCTGCTTTCCACCGTGGGGTGGAAAACCCGGATGAAATTGAAGCCATTGGTTTGCCTGTTTATGCCAGCATCCCACTGTCGGACTGGCAGAGTGATATGGAAAAGAAACAAAAAACCAAGCGGCAGCTCACGGTGGAAGAGAGCTTACTGGCGGTGGCGAACCCGGCAGACCTGTCGATTGAAGCGCTGCGCAGCCTGCGCACCAGCCTGCACTTTGCCATGATGGAAGCCAAAAACAATATCCTGATGATCTCCGGCCCCAGCCCCGGTATTGGTAAATCGTTTGTGTCGTCCAACATGGCAGCAGTAATAGCCAAAACCGGCCAGCGCGTGTTGCTGATTGATGCCGATATGCGTAAAGGCCGGCTGGAAAAGAACATGGCAGTCACTCATACGCCGGGCCTGTCGAGCTATCTGGTTGATAAAGCGGCTATAGAAGAGATTATCAAACAGCCTGGCGTGGACAATCTGGATTTTATCGGCCGCGGCGAAGTGCCGCCTAACCCGTCTGAACTTTTGATGCACCCAAGGTTTAAAAGGTTGCTGGATTGGGCATCGGATAATTACGACATAGTGGTGGTGGATACTCCACCGATTTTGGCAGTGACCGATCCGGCTATCGTGGGTGCCCATGCCGGCACCACCTTGCTGGTGGGCCGCTTTGGCCAGAACGCGGTGAAAGAGATTGAAGTGACCAAGCAACGCTTTGAGCAAAATGGCATTGAAGTGAAAGGTTTTATTCTTAATGCGGTGCTGCGAACTGCAAGTTCACATTATAGCGGTGGCTACTACAACTACAGTTATGAGTCGAAATAATCGGGTTTATATAATTTTATGTCTAAGAAAAAAGTACTGACGGTTTTTGGCACACGTCCAGAAGCGATAAAAATGGCGCCATTGGTTCATGCATTGAATGATGATGATCGCTTTGAGGCCAAAGTCTGTGTGACTGCTCAGCACAGAGAGATGCTGGATCAGGTTCTGGAATTATTCGATATAACTCCAGACTATGATTTGAACTTAATGAAAGCCGGCCAGACGTTGAATGATGTTACCGCAAGAATACTTCTTGAATTAAAGGCTGTACTGCAAGAGTTCAAGCCTGATGTTGTTCTGGTTCATGGCGACACAGCAACCACATTTGCTGCAAGTCTAGCTGCTTATTATGAGCAAATCCCGGTTGGACATGTTGAAGCAGGTCTGAGAACCGGAAATATTTATTCACCCTGGCCTGAAGAAGCAAATCGTAAATTAACAGGCGCGTTGACAAAGTACCACTTTGCACCAACTGATACATCTAAAGAAAATCTACTGAAAGAGAACTTCTGCTCGTCTGACATTTATGTCACTGGAAACACTGTCATTGATGCCTTATTGATGGTGAAAAATAAAATTGATGCGGATGAAGATTTAAAAGCAACTCTGGCATCAAACTTTCCTGAATTAGATGAAAATAAAAAATTAATTCTTGTAACCGGTCATCGCAGAGAAAGTTTTGGTGGGGGGTTTGAGCGAATTTGTCAGGCGCTTGTAGAAATTGCTAAGCAGCATGATAATGTTCAAGTTCTATATCCAGTTCATTTAAATCCAAATGTACGTGAGCCTGTTAATCGTATTTTAGCAGGGGTAAATAACGTACATTTAATCGAGCCACAACAATATTTACCCTTTATCTATTTGATGAGCCGAGCGCACATTATTTTGACGGATTCTGGTGGTATACAAGAAGAAGCACCTTCTTTGGGTAAACCTGTTCTTGTTATGCGAGATACAACTGAGCGCCCAGAAGCCGTTTCTGCAGGCACGGTAAAGTTGGTTGGTACTGATGTAGATGTCATTGTTAATAGCTTAAATGAATTATTAACAGAGAAAGAGCAGTATCAAAAAATGAGCTTCGCCCACAACCCGTATGGCGATGGAAAAGCTTGTGAGCGAATTTTAAATATTTTGGTGTAAAGGTAATTAAATGTCATTTGAAACAGTATCGGTAATTGGTCTTGGTTATATTGGTTTACCCACAGCAGCAATGTTTGCCTCCCGAAAGAAAAACGTGATTGGTGTTGATGTCAATCAGTCAGCTGTAGATACGATTAACCAAGGTAAAATTCATATTGTGGAACCTGAACTGGACATGATTGTTCATGCAGCGGTTACTGAAGGCTATTTAAAAGCAACGACAACACCTGAACCAGCAGATGCTTTCCTCATTGCAGTGCCAACGCCATTTAAGAAAAATACCAATGGTGATATTCCTGAGCCAGATTTGGCTTATATCAAGGCAGCAAGTCAGGCAATAGCACCTGTGCTAAAAAAGGGTGACTTAGTTATATTGGAATCTACATCACCCGTTGGCGCAACTGAACAAATGGCAGAATGGTTAGCGATGGCTCGTCCAGATTTGAGCTTTCCGCAAACAGCAGGAGAAAATGCAGATGTTAATGTTGCTCACTGTCCGGAACGCGTATTACCTGGCCATGTTGTTCGTGAATTGGTTGAAAATGATCGTGTTATCGGTGGTATGAGTGCTCGTTGCTCTGAGCGCGCTGTTGAGCTTTATCATACCTTTGTCGAAGGTGAGTGTGTTGTTACAAACGCTCGAACAGCTGAAATGGCAAAATTAACTGAGAATAGCTCTCGTGATGTTCAAATTGCATTCGCAAATGAGCTGTCAATCATTTGTGATAAATTGGATATTGATGTTTGGGAGTTAATTACACTTGCCAATAGACATCCTCGTGTAAATATCCTTCAGCCAGGACCTGGTGTTGGAGGGCATTGTATTGCTGTCGACCCATGGTTCATTGTTTCGAAAACACCAAATGAAGCAAAAATCATTCATACAGCTAGATTAGTCAATGATAGTAAGCCTGATTGGGTTGTTGATAAAGTAAAATTGGCAATTTTAGATTTTTTACAGAAAAATCCAAATAAAACGGTAAAAGATATCACTATTGCATGTTATGGTTTAGCTTTTAAGCCAAATATTGATGACCTACGCGAAAGTCCTGCCCTAGAAATTACAAAAGATATTGCCAAAATGCACTCTGGATTAGTGATTGCAGTGGAACCCAATATTTATCAATTGCCAGAAAAAATCACTTCATTTGAGCTAAAAGAAATCAATGCTGCTTTAAATGAAGCAGATATAAATGTTTTATTGGTCGATCATAAAGAATTTTATAAAATTAAACCAACATCAAATATTATAGATACAAAAGGTATTTGGAAGTGAAAGTTTTAGTAACAGGTGGTGCTGGTTTCATTGGCTCTGCGGTTGTTCGATATATTATTAACAATACTGATGATAGTGTTATTAATATTGACAAACTGACTTATGCAGGTAATCTGGAATCACTAAGCGAGGTGTCTGATAATGAGCGTTATAGCTTCGAGCAAGTCGATATTTGTGATAAAGCGGCTCTGGAAAATGTGTTTGTAAAACACCAACCAGATTTGGTGATGCACTTGGCAGCAGAGAGCCATGTTGATCGCTCCATTGATGGCCCAGCCGCGTTTATTGAAACCAATATTATGGGCACCTATAACTTGTTGGAAGTGTCACGCGCTTATTGGAATCAGTTGGGCGAAGCACGTAAAACTGTTTTTCGTTTCCACCATATTTCGACCGATGAAGTGTATGGCGATCTGGAAGGTACAACCGATCTGTTCACTGAAACCACGTCTTACAAACCAAGCAGTCCGTATTCTGCATCTAAGGCATCAAGCGATCATCTGGTTCGAGCCTGGCGGCGGACCTATGGTTTCCCGACTATTGTTACCAATTGTTCTAATAATTATGGTCCGTACCACTTTCCTGAAAAACTGATCCCTCTGATAATTCTGAATGCATTAGACGGTAAGGCTTTGCCTGTTTACGGTGATGGCATGCAGATTCGTGACTGGCTATATGTAGAAGATCATGCCCGTGCACTATACACAGTGTTGACCCAAGGTGAGGTGGGCGAAACCTACAACATTGGCGGCCATAACGAGAAAGCCAACATCGAAGTAGTGAAGACCCTTTGTGCGCTTCTTGAAGAACTGGTTCCAGAGAAGCCAGTTGGGGTAGAGTCTTATGAGTCCCTGATCACCTATGTGGCTGATCGTCCCGGACACGATGTTCGCTATGCGATTGATGCCAGCAAGATAGAGCGTGAACTGGGTTGGACGCCAGAAGAAACCTTTGAAACGGGTTTGCGTAAAACTTTGGAGTGGTACCTGAATAACAAAACCTGGTGGCAACGTGTTTTGGATGGGTCGTACAGTATGGAACGTTTGGGAGTAACCGCATAATGAAAGGAATTATACTAGCTGGTGGTTCTGGAACTCGTCTTCACCCTATTACACATGGTGTTTCTAAACAGTTGCTGCCTGTATATGATAAACCGATGATATATTATCCATTGTCGGTGTTAATGTTAGCAGAAATAAATGAAATATTAATCATTACCACACCTGAGGACGAACATTGTTTTAAGCGTCTTCTTGGAGATGGAAGTCAGTTTGGTGTAGAACTACAATATGCAGTTCAAGAGTCACCTGATGGATTAGCACAAGCATTTATTATAGGTGAAAGTTTTATTGGTGACGACTCTGTCTGCCTAGTTCTCGGTGATAATATATTTTATGGGCAAAATTTTTCTCCAAAATTGGTTTCTGCAACGAAGCGGATAAGAGGAGCAACTGTTTTTGGGTATCAAGTAAAAGATCCTGAACGCTTTGGTGTTGTTGAATTTGATGAAAATAAGAAAGCAATATCTATAGAAGAAAAACCCTTAAATCCAAAATCTGATTTGGCAGTTACAGGTTTATATTTTTATGATAATTCAGTGATCGACATAGCAAAGAATGTTAAACCATCTTCAAGAGGCGAATTGGAAATAACAAGCATAAATCAAGAATATTTGAATCGTGGAGATTTAAATGTGGAAATCTTGGGTAGAGGGTTTGCTTGGTTAGATACAGGTACACATGATTCTCTTCTAGAGGCATCTCACTTTGTTCAAACGATTGAGCATAGACAAGGTTTTAAAATAGCATGCTTAGAGGAAATAGCTTTTAGAAATGGATGGATCAATGAAGACCAATTAGAAAAACAAGCTAATTATTTGATGAAAAATGGTTATGGAAAATATTTAAAAAGTTTAATAAAAAAATAATATGATAAAATTTAATAAAAAGGTGTGGGAGTCTGAATTTTTTGGGAAAAACATTTGGGAGATTAATGACCCATTCGAAAAAAATGTTTCGAATGAGTTTCCATCTGGATTGATCACGATAAAATTGAATAGTCAAAATTATATTGCTATTAATGATTTAATATCTCTGGGCTTTTCTTATAGTGAGGGTGAATTAACCTTCAACAAGGAAATAACTAAAATAAAAAAGAATAAAACCATTGAATTTGCAACAAGTAGAGATACTAAAGTTTTACAAGGCATAGTTGATGGTCTTTATACTTCTAGCCGGTTTAGACGTCCTTGGTTCTCGGATATTGATAGGGAAAGGTTTTATTCCGAGTGGTTAAAAAAAGCGATTGAAGGAACTTTTGATGATTGCTGCATATTGGTCAGAAATTTAAATATGATTTCAGGATTCATAACCGTGAAAGTTAGAGATGAAGTTGCGTATATTGGACTAATTGGAGTGAATCGAGCCTGTTATAAAAAAGGTATTGGCAGCACATTGATTGAAATATGTCAGCAATATGCTTTTGATAATGGGGCTCGATACTTAAAAGTTGCAACTCAAACTAGTAATTTAGCGGCAATTAATCTTTATATAAAAAGTGGTTTTAGATTAGAACAGTCAACAGTTTGGATGTATAAGGACAGCTTATAATGATTAATTTTAATATTCCTCCCTTGGTAGGCTCTGAGTTAAAGTATATAAAAGAGGCAATGGAAAATAAAAAACTGTGTGGAGATGGACCATTTACCAAAAAATGTCAAAAATTATTGCAGGATATTTCACGTACAAGAACAGCTCTTTTAACACCATCGTGTACCGCAGCATTAGAAATGGCTGCAATTCTTATTGATATACAAAAAGGGGATGAAGTGATCATGCCCTCATATACATTTGTATCAACAGCGAATGCTTTTGTATTGAGAGGTGCTAAAATTGTATTTGTCGATATTCGTAGTGATACCATGAATATCGATGAAAAGAAGATTGAAGAAGCGATCACATCCAGAACTAAAGCAATTGTACCTGTTCATTATGCAGGTGTTGCTTGTGAAATGGATGCAATAATGAATATTGCAACTAAACACTCATTATGGGTTATTGAAGATGCTGCTCAAGGCGTTATGTCAAAATACAAAGGGAAAGCATTAGGTTCTATTGGACATTTAGGCTGTTATTCTTTTCATGAAACTAAAAACTACACATCAGGTGGAGAAGGTGGTGCGCTTTTAGTAAATGATGCCGATCTGGTAAAGCGTGCTGAAATTATACGAGAAAAAGGCACTGATAGAAGTCTTTTTTTAAAAGGTGTTGTAGATAAGTATACATGGAGAGATATAGGTTCAAGTTTTTTACCTAGTGAGCTTCAGGCTGCATATTTATTTGCTCAACTTGAGTGTGCTGATGAAATTAATAACAAAAGGAAAGATGTTTGGGATAAGTATCTGTCTTTATTTTCTCAATTTTCTGATCAATTAAATACACCTATTGTGCCTAGTGACTGTGAACATAATGCGCATATGTTTTTTGTGAAGTTTAACTCTAAAATGATAAGAGATGATTTTATTGATAGAATGGGTCTTAACGGTGTTACATGTGTTTTTCATTATATACCGTTACATTCTAGTGAAGCAGGAATGAATTTTGGGGTTTTTGCTGGTGAGGATGTTTTCACTACTAGTGAAAGTAATAAGTTAGTTAGAATGCCTCTTTACTTTAATTTATCAGAAGAAGATTTAGAAAGTGTTTTAAATATAACTAAAAAAGTGCTTGAGGATATGTTTTGTGGTAGGTAGTGGCATACTATCTTCAGCAGTAATAACTTTTTCGAAGTTGATATCTGGAATTGTTGTTTCTAAGTTCATTGCTATAAATTATGGGGCTGGTGAGCTTGGTGTATATTCACAGCTATATTCAATCACTTGGCTTGTTGTTTTGTTCTCAGGTGGAGGGGTTAATAATTCAATAATAAGATTTGTAAGTTCTGTTGATGATCTAAAATCTAAGGATGAATATTACACTTCGGGTTTTTTTATTGTCTTATTTTTTTCAGTCCTCACAGGAGGGGGAGTATATCTTTTAACACCATATTTAAAAAGTCTATTTGTATCATTCGATATTGAACTTGGTGATGTGTTTCTGTTTTTATGTTTAATTCAAGTAGCTTATGCGCTAAGTAATTTTTTCCAATATTCAGTTATCACAACAGGAAGAAAACTATCGATTACATTAATTCACCTTTTTGGTACGTTTCTTGGCATTATTTCCTTTCTTTATTTAGGGGCATTTGAACGATTTGATTATGTACTTATAGGGTGTTTGCTCATACCTGCACTATACATATTTCCTGGTGCTTATTTTTACACAAAAAACATTGGTTTTAAAATAGGTTTTTGTTCATTTAATTATGATAAAACAAAAGAAATGTTAAAGTTTTCTTTTGTTTCCTTTACAAGCGTCTTTTCTATTCCTCTGTTGCTAATATATTTCAGGAGTGAAATTGTAGAAATATATGGATGGGAAATGATTGGTTATTGGCAAGTTGTAACTAGAATATCAGATCTATACTTTTTGTTTATAACTACTTTGATGACAACTATATTTTTCCCTAGATTCTCTAAAGCTGATAATCTAAATATGTTACATGAAGTCAAAGCTTGTGTGAAAATACTCGCCCCTGTTTTTATTTTTTACACGCTTTGTTTTCTGTTTCTGGGTGATTGGATAGTATTGATTTTATATGATAAAGAATTATTGCCTTCGCTAGAATTTGTTCCTTATCAAGTACTGGGTGATCTTCTAAAAACGCTATCGCTAATAATTGGCTATGTGTTACTTTCAAAATATAAAGCATCAATAAATGTAATGTTTCAAATGTTACTCTTTTTGACTTTTCTCCTTATTGGTTTATTCTCAGTCAAGTTTGGTGTTATGGGGATGCTTTATTCATATATCATCACATATTTTATATATTCTATTGGTTTAGGTTTTTATGTATTCAAGAAATGACTTAAGTTCGACTCTGTTTGTTGTGAATTCAATAGAGTTGGGTGGTGTTGAAACTTTTTTTCTGCGCCTTGTTAAGGCTAACTATATGAAATATAAAGCGAGAACTAATGTTTTAGTAATGAGTAGAAAGAGAGCTAATAAAGAGCTTGAAATTGAGTTTGAGAATTATGCTAATATTTTTTATTTAGATGAATTACTAAGTATTGATAGCAAGTATCTGAAACAGCAACCTGCACGCCTGCTTTCTATATTTCCTTTAAGTGAGAGGAAAGTTAGCAATAAACTCGGTTTTATCAATATGATTCACTCTATTGACGAAATTAGCCTTGTCTTGGCTGAAAGGATAAGGAGAACTTTAAAAAAGATTAATACTGAAGTTGTACTAACTGTTGGTGTTTATCATTCTAAACTCTTTGCATGGGGGGGGAAGAATGAGCTTTACGCATTTAATTTGCCAAAATATATTTTTTCCCAGAAAATCCCCAAAGAAAATATAATATTTTATAATGATAACTCTGTTGGTGTTAATGAAAGTTACTTTAATGTTAGTTTTAAAAAATCACCAATTATTCCAATTGGTGTGATTGATTTGAATTCAAATGTTTTCAATAATGTTAGCTTACCACCTCGCACAAAGAAAATTGTTAGTATTGGCCGTTTGGTTGATTTCAAAAAGTATAACTTTAATACAATACATGCTCTATCAGAATTGGAGGGGGAGTGTAAGTGTATTGAATATCATATTTATGGTCATGGTCCTGAAGTTGATAAGCTAATTAAAGAAGTTGAAAATCTTGGCTTGAGTAATAGAGTTTTTTTTCATGGTAACTTAGAATACTCTTCTTTTCACAGAGTAGTCCGAGATGCTTGGTGTTTTGTTGGGAGTGGAACAGCATTGATAGAGGCTGGAATGCATTCTATACCTTGTATAGTAGGTGTTGAGTCTCATGAAAAAACTAGCGGCTTTTTTAGACCTGAATTAGGTGTTAATTACAATGAGCATAATGAAAATATAGAATATTTTCATTATGCAGATGTTATTAAAGCTCTTTATCATTCTAATGATAAAGGCTGGATTGAAAAAGGTGATAGTTCAAGGGAGGCATCTAAGTTATTCGATATTAGTCGAACGCTTGATTTTTTTATTAAATCAGGTTTTTCTAAAAGTGAAATTTCTGAAATTAACTTTCCTAAATATGTAGTATCTTCATTGATAATGTTTTTTTTATCAAGGGTTAATGGGTTTAATAATTATAAAAATCGACTGGATAAATGATGAGTAGTTTACGAAAGGATGTGCTTTTTACTAATGTCTTAGTCGCAATATTATTTTTAACTTTCTTTCGAGATGTTTTACAGTTAAATAATATAAATGGGATCTCATTTTTATTAGCTGGCGTTGTTTTTTTTACATGCTGCCTTTGTTCAAAGGTTCAATGTGGCTATAAGCTTTCTGAGTTGCTTCCATTTTTTTTGCTGATGTTGATATCTCTATTGTCAATTTTATTTAATGGTGTTGATGGTAGTTACCATCGATATATTTTAGGTTATTATTATAGCTTTCTTTTCTTTATCGTTTATGTTTTTTGTCGTTTGCCTAGCTTGACTTTTCATACATTTATAGGTTTATGTAAATGGTATTTTTTTGTTTTATTCTTGATTGTTTTGATAGCATGTGTACAAGCTGTTTTTTATATTAGCCCGCCCAGTGATTACCCGTTAGCTTTTTTAAGAGATACACCATCAGTATTTCCTCACCCTGTGTATCTTTTTGCGACAATTACTCTGGCATTTTCATTATCATTAGCGCTTTATAGTTATTATAAAAATGGATTTTACTTTTTCACATCAACATTTCTGTTTCTTTGTCAGTTGTTCACATTTTCTCGTAAATCATTGTCTGCATTAATATTGTTAATTGCTTTTTTTTATTTGTGGGAGTTGAAAAGAAGCGGTAATTTATGGGGGAAGTTAATAGTACTATTTATAAGCATAGTAATAGCTGTTTTTTTTCTAGAGCCATTTCTTTATAGATTTACCTTCTTTCTGGAAGAAACAAGCGGTATTGACATGAGTGCAAGAAGTTTGATGTTCCTATCTTCAATAGATATTGCAACAGAAAACTTCCCACTTGGCAGTGGGCCTGGTACATTTGGTAGTGCTCCCGCTGCTATATATTACTCACCGTTATATTTTCAATATGGTTTAAATTCTGTTTTTGGACTAGAACCAACTTCATTAGTTGAAGGTAATGTTTCTTATCTAATGGATACATTTTGGCCTCATGTTATTGCAGAATATGGTTTTATAGGTACAGGTGTTTATTTCTTTATGCTACTGAACCCATTAAGAATAATGTGGAATTTAAAGAACAGTGAAAATAGAGAAGTGATGTTTTTTTCTCGGGTCGTTATATTTGTTAATATTGCGGTTGTTTTTGAGAGCTTAGGCGGTTCTTACCCTTCTCAGTTGTATTTTATTTTGATTTACTCTGTGCTTTCAGCTCTGAGTGTTACTTTGCTTGATAAATTTCAAAGGCATAGTTGATGAAAAAAAAAGTAATTATTTTAACAAATATGTTTCCTACCTCTAAAAGAAAATATTTTGGTGTTTTTGTCAAAGAGCAATATGAAGCTCTAAAAGAGAATACTGAGCATGAATTTGAGGTTTTAGTTTGGAGTAAAGGCGGAAGCAGGATAGCACAAATAAGAAATTTGCTAGCAACAATTTTTTCTGTAGTTTTAAAGGTGGTTAGTAAAAAAGTTGATATTATTCATGTTCATTATGGTTTAACTGGTATTATCCCATTTATTTTGCTTCCTATGTTAAAGCTTTATAAAGTGAAAACTGTAGTAACCTTTCACGGATCAGATATTTTAGGGGAAAGTAAAGTGGTAAAAAAAATATCTAAATTAGTGTCAGGGGTTTCAAATTTAAATATAGCTGTTAGTTTTGAGATTTTTAATAAACTTAGTGGTGATAATAAAAAAATATGGCTTCCTTGTGGTGTTGATGCATTGTTTTACTCAGATAATCAAATCAAATTAAATAGAAAGCCTGTTGTAATTTTTCCATCATCGCCAAGTCGACCTGAAAAAGACTTCGATAAGTTTTTATCAATCATGAAGAAGGTTGAGGATAAAATTGGATGTAAAGTACAAACTGTTGTGCTCGAAAATTTGTCTAAGGTACAGATTCTGGAGCTTTTTACATCTTCTTGCTGCTTATTGATGACTTCAAAATATGAAGGTTCTCCTCAAACGGTAAAAGAGGCTGTTTTAACTCGTCTACCTGTTGCATCAACAGATGTTGGAGATGTTGTATCTATCGTCTCTGGTACAGAGTTATCTTGTGTTACAAATGATGAAAATGTTTTATCCGATTTTGTAGCTGAGATGGTAATTAATAAATGTTCATCTCAGTATCCTAAAGAATTCACTAACCTTTATTTGTCTACTTCTGTTGCTAATAAGTTATCTAATATTTATCAAGAGATTTAATTATGCATATTGATTCGGTTGTTATTTCAGGTTTGAATATTAGTTGCTTCAAGAGCATGGATGAAGCAGTTGACATGATTTTTGATGATTATATCTATACTGAGAAAACAGGTCTTGCAGTAGCAATGAACCCAGAAAAAATAATGATGTATAGAATAGATGAAACTGTTAAAGAAACAGTTGATTTTTCTACGTTACGTTATATTGATGGAATTGGCGTAGCTAAATTAGCTAGCTCGAAACTAAATAAAGATATTCCGCGTATACCAGGTTGTGAATTGTGGGAGGAATTAATGGTTAGGGCAGGGCGTGAACATCTTCCTGTTTATTTGATCGGCGCATCATCAGAAGTTTTAACCAATACTGTGTTGAAATTAGCTGAAAAGTATAATGTTAATGTGGTTGGGTTTCGTGATGGATATTTCTCTGATGAGGATGAGGTTATTGAACATATTAGAATGGTTCAGCCAAGAATACTAACCGTTGCAATGGGATCACCAAGACAGGAACTTTTCATGAAGAAATGTAAAGATTCAGGTTTATGCTGTTTTATGATGGGCGTAGGTGGAACTTATGATGTTTTTACCGGTAAGGTTAAACGTGCGCCTAAATTATTTAGGAAGACAGGGTTGGAATGGGCTTATCGATTGTTAAGTCAACCTACAAGGTTCATGAGACAGATAAAGTTAATTAAATTTTCGATTTTAGTTTTAACAAATAAAATTTAAATGCATTGTTCTATTAATTGTCATTAGTTTTATAAACCAAAGAGTCCCAACATGACTTCTGCATTCATATTTGTTTTCCTGATGTCCTTTTGCAGCCTGTTTATTTGCCGCAAAGTGGCGAAACGGGTTGGACTGGTCGATGCGCCTAACGAACGAAAACACCATAAAGGTGTGATCCCGCTTGTGGGTGGTGTGTCGATATTTGTTACTCTGGCGATAGCTTTCAGTTTTTTTGAACTGTTTCCGCAGAACCCCTGGCTGTATTTAAGCTGTGCCACTGTTTTGGTGGTTATCGGCGTGATTGATGACAGATACGACATCAGTTTTAAATTACGCTTGCTGGTACAGGCCTGTGTATCGCTGGTGATGATTTTCATTGGTGATAAAAGCCTGCATTACCTGGGGTACATGTTGGGGGATTTTCCTCTCGCTTTGCCCGTAGTTGCCAGTACGCTGCTGACTGTTTTTGCGGTCATTGGTGCGATTAACGCATTTAACATGGTTGATGGTATTGATGGCCTGTTAGGCGGCCTGGCATCGGTCAGTTTTGCGGCACTCGGTTATGTCTTCTATGTGTCGGGTAACACGGAATTGTTTGTTATCTGCACCATGATAGTCACCGCTATGGTTCCTTATATTCTGTTGAACCTCGGTTTCCCTCTGGGGCGTCGGTTTAAAGTCTTTATGGGCGATGCCGGCAGTATCTTCATTGGGTTTACTGTTATCTGGTTATTACTGGAAGCGACCCAGAAGGGTGAGCTGAGTGCTATGCGCCCGGTCACTGCCTTGTGGTTAATTGCTTTACCGCTAATGGATATGGCCACCATCATGATTCGCCGAATCCGCAAAGGCCAGTCACCCTTTAAGCCGGACCGCGAACACCTGCACCATATTTGCCAGCGTATTGGTTTGTCACCTTTTATGACCTTAGTCGTGATCTGTGGTCTGGCGGCCAGTATGGCAGGAGTCGGCATTTGGTCTGACATGTCGCAGGTTAACGAAACCCTGATGTTGCTGAGCTTTATGATTATGTTCGGTGTGTATTTTGCCGTGATCAGCCATATCTGGCGTATTACCACCTGGATACACAAGCTGACCGGCCGCAGTCAGCCGAAAACGCCTGAGCAGGCGACCTCAGAGCGTTAAGTGGATTCACTGTTGGGTGGATGAGATGTGAGTGATTGAACAGAAGTCAAAGATGTTGAACATGACCCAGGCTTGTCCTGGGTTTTTTTATGCGTTTTTTCCGTGCATGACATAAAAACTGGTCTGCTTTACTGGCTAACTTTACGCCCCAGCCGGTCTTCTCTTCTTATCTGTTTTGCGGCTTTGTCGTAACGGTCTAACTGATTGAGCCAGCATAGCGAGGCCCATAACAGCACAAAGCCGGTGTTCACGGCCTTGGAATATACCGCTGTCAGGTACAGGCGTTCAGCTCTGTTAACTGTTGCTTGTAATATGCGCCTCAGCATAGCGTGTAATCTCTCTCTCATTGTTCTGGTATCTGTGTATGGCCTAATGCTTGCGGGATATATAAAAATGCGTCAGCTATTAAGGACATGCTTAATGGATTAGAGAGAAAATGAAATAACTGGAACTGTTGTCCAATATATTTGCAAGGTAGCTGTAACAGCCATATACAGAAGTAAATAAGTGGCAGCCGCACAGAAAATACGGCTGTTGGCTTGGTTAAGAAGCTTCTTGCGGAGGTGAGTACTTTTCTACTTTTGACAGTGTGAAGAAGTAGATGATGAAACACAGGATGAATAACCAGAACATGACATACTCTGGAATATTGGCAATTTCACCATAAATACCCGCAGCGCTCAGTAAGGTCGCAATTGCGCAGATAGCAATCAGTGTTTGCAGTGAATTGAGACCCAGACGCTGGAAGATATGATGCAGATGCTCGCGGTCTGGTTTAAAGGGGGAATCACCGCGTTTGATTCTGCGGATCATGATAGCTGTCATGTCCATTAAGGGGACGGCGATCATCCAGAGTGCCGTCACCGGCCGCAACGGTGGGCGGCTGCCGTTCTGACTGGCCAGCAGTAAAAACCAGATCACAGTGAAGCCAATCAGCATACTGCCTGCATCCCCCATGAAGACTTTACGCTGTCGGCCAAATGCCCCCAGGTTAAGCAGGATATAAGGGATCATCGCTACTATGATGATGCCGCACAGATACGCCAGCGATTGCTGACCATCGTGGAACAGCATGATACCCAGCCCGCCAAAAGTCACCATAGATAACCCGCCCAGCAGGCCATCAATACCGTCGACCATGTTGAAGGCATTGATAGCACCAATCACCGCCAGTACAGTCACCAGATAGCCAAACATCCCCAGGTCTATTTTGCCAAAGCCAATCATATTCCCCAGCGTATGCAGTTCCAGACCGGCAAAATACATCATGCAAACAGATAACAAGGCTTGGATCGCCAGACGAAGCTTGAAGCTCACGTCAAATTTATCATCCAGCGCACCGATGATAGTCAGAATGGTAATACAGAAAACGTAAAGCCCGGCGTCGTCCAGTATGGTTGGCGAATAATAGAGAAACTGGGCCAGCGTAATACAGATAGCCAGCCCCCCGACAAGCGGGACTGCCCCCTGATGCAGCTTTCTGGCATTGGGTTTATCCACCAGACCAACACGCTTGGCGACCTTTCGAAGTAGAAAAAGTGCGGCAAATGAAGAAAAAAAGACAAAGAAAAAATCGGCTATCATGCTGTGGTCCGAAGGCATACAAAACGCAAAAAGACTACCAATAATTTGTCTCACTAGGAAGAGAAGAAAAAATATTCAGCAAGTAAATTATTACTTTTGTTCCCTCCGTCCCAAGTGCGGCCCGGTGCAAACACCAGCAAACCTGATCGCACTGATTTGGGTTATGTCGCTGTAAGTGTTTGTTGCAACAGCATCAATATTCTACAATCACTCGCGTCGCAATAATCTTTGATAAATGGTTTGATATCATCCAGCAGGGAAATCCATGCAATATTTACAGTCTGAAGCTTCTGTTACTGAAGAGCTGTTAGCCCAGATTTTTATTACATCTGGCATCACCACTAAAAGTCTGTGCCGGCAGCTCAGCAATAGCCATAGTGGCCCAGAGATAGAGGCAGCACTGTCTGCGATGCAGGAAGCTGGATTGGTGGTGAAAAAAAGACAGAGCTGGAGCTTGTCGCTGAACGGATGTTTGTCTGCCTTACAGAGTTTATTGCGGTTTGGCCGGGAACGATCCCTTTATGCTGTTATGACCCACGCCGATAAGCTCTCCGTGGAACTGGAAATCTATTCTGTGCTGTCAAATACCCGCTGGATGTTTGCCTATTCGGCGATTTCTCCGCAGGCGGAAGGGCTGCTGATGCATTTATTTCTGCATCCTGATGCGTGGGAATTACTGGCATTGATTGAAGACGACAGGCTGAAATACAGCCTGCAGGGATGGGCCTGGTTGTTAAATCAGCTGTACACAACGGGGAATATTGCATGGGAGCCGTTAGCCAGCAAGACGATCACAGATTACGGCCGAAGGCAGGTTGTCTGGGCTCCCGCCGAGGATAATTGGCAGGCGCTCAGGGCCGGAAGTGTTTCCCACCCCTTGTGCGATCCTTTCGATGAGAAGTACTTCCAGCATCGCACGGCTTTCTCTGCCATGACGGCAAAACGCTATTCCTATACGGCTTTGGCTGATCTGGCTGTGGTGGCTTTACTGGACAAATCCGAAGCCGTCGCAAGCTATCAGCACAGCGTCGACAGTCACAGTGGTCAGCAAATCGCGTATGATCAGTTCTGGCAACAGCAGGCTTACGTCATTATTGCGCCTTACAGTGAACAAGAGGAATATTTTGCGGGGGTTGACCTTTGGTTTGATTCACTCCTGGTGATTGCAGATTACGTGAGCTGGGGGAAATTATTGCTGGATGTGCTGGTGCTTTGCCAATGGCAGCAAGCGCACCCGAAACAGTATCAGCAATGGGTTGCTCAGGTGAAAGCGCACCCGCTGACGGAAATGATTTTATCCCATCACTCTGAAAGTCTGTTAGCCGCCAGAGCCAAACACGCACTGCGTTACCTTACCGGACAAATCAGCGAATCTGATGCCCCTTTTTATGTCCCGGCTGCCCGCCAGGATATCTGGTTAAGAAAGCTGACGCAGACCATCCAGTCAGATAAGGAGCATCAGGCAGATCAGCGGCTGGTCTGGGAGCTGTGCCTGAAATCACTGAAAGTTCAGCCAAGGATTCAGTCGATGGGGAAACGTGGCTGGACGAAAGGCCGGATGATTCAGCTGTATTCCATTCAGTATTCAGCGGCTGAAGCTTTGATGTCAGATGCCGACTGGCATGTTTTTCAGCAACTGGAGCGTCAGAACAGGGTTCGCTGGGGCCATCCTGCTCCCGATGTGCTGCCTGTACTGAAAGCCTTGTCGGCGTGCGACAACATCATCAGTCAGGACGGTCAGTCCGTCAGTGTGCACGGTGTTAAGCCGCTGGCCGTGTTGCAATCCGGTGAACAGGTGACATTCGATGTCTTTCCCCGAATAGCAAATGCAACATTGCGCCAGGTGATGGATGATGCCTGGTGTTTTCTGGATACCTCAGCGATATCGCCTCAGTTCATTGATGTCATCGAATCAAGACCTGAGCAACTGGCTTGTGAGCATTTGCAGCCACTGACAGAGGCGCTGGAACAGCAGAAGGATTTACTCTGGTACAGCCCTTGTCAGCAGAAAGGGAATATACAGCCTGGTCACTGGGATACGAGGCCGCACTTATGGCTGGACTGGCATCAGGGCACTCTGGATGTGGCCATTGAGCACCAGAATGATGTGTCCGGAGAGCTGCCGGCAAATCGCATAAGCATGCCTTCGGGACAGGGAGAGACATGGATCAGCGACCCGGATCAGCAATGGTATCAGCGTGATCTCAGCCAGGAAAAAGCGGATTCACTGGCACTGAGCAAGCTTCTGGGATTGAAAGCGAACAAGCAACGGCGCTGGGCCTTGTCTGGTGAAGCTGCGTTATCGCTGATAAAAGCCGTGCAGAATTTACAGGACGTACCGGTTCACTGGCGCCAGCGCAGCAGCCAGGTAAAGGTGCTGACCCGCCAGGATCTGACTCTGGATATCGAGAAACGCAAAAACTGGTTTGCTGTCACAGGCAAGGCGTCCACGGATCAGCATCTGGAGCTGAACCTGCGGCTGTTGCTGGCAAATAGCCGCCAGGGATTTATTGAGCAGGGTAGCGACAATCTGGTTGTGCTGATGGAAGATGAGCTTCAGCAGCAGCTACGAATGCTGGACGGTTTGCTCAATGAGGAGATGGAAGTCGATGTACAGATGGCCTATCCCCTGCAACAGGTACTGGAAACCTTTACCCATCAGGGCGATGCGGGATGGCAGTCGCTGCAGGAAAAATGGTCAGAGAAGCCGGTGGTTGCCGAGCATATTCTGGCTCCGCTGAGGGATTATCAGAAAACCAGTGTCCAGTGGGCGGCGCACTTATCTCACCATGGCTTTGGCGCCTGTCTGGCAGACGATATGGGGCTGGGTAAAACCTTGCAGGCCATCAGTTTGATCCGCCATTATCAGTGTGAGGGCGCGGCACTGGTTGTGGCGCCCAAGTCGGTGATTCATAACTGGCAGGCAGAATGCCAGCGCTTTGCACCGGAACTGACAATAGTGGATCTGGAGCAGGTGGATAACCGGAACGAAGCCATCGCCGCGGCGGGTGACAAAACTCTGGTACTGGTCAGTTACGGATTACTGACCCGCTGTCAGGAAGCGATGCAGGAAAAAGACTGGCAGACCATAGTGCT
The DNA here is from genome assembly GCF_000425165.1 of Photobacterium halotolerans DSM 18316. Lineage (GTDB taxonomy): Bacteria > Pseudomonadota > Gammaproteobacteria > Enterobacterales > Vibrionaceae > Photobacterium > Photobacterium halotolerans. The sequence continues at coordinate 181,911 of NZ_KE384320.1, read as the reverse complement.
GGACGAAGCGCAGCAGATTAAAAACCCGCAGACCAAACGGGCAAAACTGGTATTTGGATTAACGGCAGAGCGGCGCTTTACCCTTACCGGTACGCCGGTTGAAAATCATTTAACAGAGCTTTGGAGCCAGTTTGCTTTCCTGAATCCGGGCCTGCTGGGTTCGCTGAAGCAGTTCAGGCAGAAATATGGTCAGGCTGCACGTAATGCCGAGGATATGATGCGGCTGAAAGCCTTGATCAGCCCCTTCATTATGCGGCGAATGAAAGGTGAGGTGTTGTCTGAGCTGCCCGGTAAAACCGAGATCACCCACACCGTCTATTTATCGGCCAAAGAAAGTGCTGCTTATGAAGCCGTCCGTAAAGATGCCCTGAAAACAGCCAAAAACAGTAAGGGTGTGGTCGAGGTGCTTGCCGCACTGACCCGTTTAAGGCAGGTATGCTGTGACGCCAGTCTGGTGTTTGATTCCTTTGCGGAAGAGAGCAGTAAGCTCAGGGAGGCGCTGACGCTGGTGTCAGAAGCCATAGAAGGCGGTCATCAGATTCTGGTGTTCAGCCAGTTTGTGCAATTGCTGAAACGTTTTGCGGCGCAGCTGGAACAAGCCTCGCTGTCGTTCAGTTATCTGGACGGGCAGTCGAGCAGTAAGCAGAGGAAAGCGGCGATTGAGGCGTTTAAAGCAGGAAAGCATTCTGTCTTTCTCATCAGCCTGAAAGCGGGCGGGACGGGGCTGAACCTGACTGAAGCCGATACTGTTATTCATTTGGATCCGTGGTGGAATCCGGCAGTGGAAGATCAGGCCAGCGACAGGGCGCACCGTATGGGGCAGAGCAGGCCGGTGACCGTTTATCGTCTGGTCACAGAAAATACGGTGGAAGAAAAAATTGTCCAGCTTCACCGGGATAAACGCGATCTGGCAGAAAAAGTCCTTTCAGGGCAGGATGATACCCAGACTCTGAATCCACAGATGCTGCTGAGTATGATAGAAGATTAAATGTGCGCATGGCGTTCTGCTTCATTTGTAGAGCAGGCGCCTTGCTGGTGGTTTTAGCCGCCACTCCCCACACAGCCGCGACTGGCACTTTTTCATCCGCGCGCCTTCAATCCCCTTGTCTATACTTGCCTGAACAGGCGATAAAAAAGTACCGAGTATCTTGCACTTTTTTGCGAAGGGGAAAGGCGTATGCAGATTTTACCGGTTATTCTGGCTGGGGGGACAGGCAGTCGCTTGTGGCCCTTATCCCGCGAGCAGTATCCCAAACAATTTCTTGCCCTTCAGCCTGCTGACAACCCGTCGCTTGCCTTTTCATCATCCCCGCTCAGCATGCTGCAGCAAACCCTTCATCGTCTGGCTGAGCTGGACGCTTTGTCCCCGTTAGTGATTTGTCAGGAAGAGCATCGCTTTCTTGCCGCCGAGCAGTTGCGCTACTGCGCCAGCCAGCCGGGTCATCTTCTGCTTGAACCTCAGGGCCGTAATACCGCGCCTGCGATTGCGCTGGCGGCGCTACTGGCACAGGAGTCACCTGACTGTCTGTCTTTGGAAGACAGTGATCCCTTACTTCTGGTGCTGGCGGCTGATCATCTGATTCTGGATACCGCCGCTTTTACTCAGGCCGTCAGGACAGCGCTGCCCCTGGCGGATAGCGGCAAACTGGTGACTTTCGGTATTCCCCCTCAGTCGCCCGAGACAGGATACGGCTATATCAAACGCGGCGCGGCGCTCAGCGAGGGGTTTGGCACTGGTTTTGAGGTGGCACAATTTGTCGAAAAGCCGGATCTCAATACCGCCAGAGAGTATCTGGTCAGTGGTCACTATTACTGGAACAGCGGCATGTTCCTGTTTCGCGCTTCTGCCTATTTGCAGCAGCTGTCTCAGTTCCGGCCGGACATTCTGGCCGCCTGCCGTCAGTCTGTTGTTTCGCCTGAGCGGGACCGGGATTTCATTCGTATCGACAGCTCGGCTTTTGCCGGTTGTCCGGCCGAGTCGATTGATTATGCGGTGATGGAGAAAACCCGCCAGGCGGTGATGGTGCCGATGGAGGCCGGCTGGAGCGATGTCGGCGCCTGGTCATCGCTGTGGGAGCTCAGCCCCAAAGATAATGCAGGCAACGTGGTCATCGGAGATGTGCTGACCGCGCAGAGCCACCATTGTTACCTCAGGGCCGACAGCCGGCTGGTGGCGACCGTCGGTCTGGACAACGTGGTGGTGATTGAAACCAAAGATGCGGTACTGGTGGCCGCCAAAGATAAAGTTCAGGATGTCAAAGAGATAGTGGCGCAGCTGAAAGCGGCGCAGCGCCCGGAATGCGATCTGCACCGGGAAGTGTACCGCCCCTGGGGCAAGTATGATCAGGTTGATAGCGGTGGCCGTCATCAGGTGAAACACATCACGGTGAATCCGGGTGAAAAATTATCGCTGCAAATGCATCATCACCGCGCCGAACACTGGGTGGTGGTATCGGGAACGGCCAAAGTCACCCAGGGGGATAAAACCTGGCTGCTGACCGAAAATCAGTCCACTTATATTCCGGTCGGCGTGGTACATGCGCTGGAGAACCCGGGCAAAATTCCGCTGGAAATCATTGAAGTGCAGTCAGGCAGTTATCTCGGCGAAGACGACATCGTCCGTTTTGAGGACAGGTACGGCAGAAAGTAAGCGGGATGGCTGCATCGATAAGGAGGGCGGCATGGAAAGACTCACCTGTTTTAAAGCCTACGATATCCGCGGTGAACTGGGGCGGGAGCTGAACGAGGACATAGCTTACCGGATCGGACGGGCGTACGGTCAGCATTTCCGGCCGGAAACGGTGGCAATTGGCGGCGATGTGCGGCTTTCCTCGCCGTCACTGAAAATGGCACTGGCGCAAGGTTTGATGGACGCCGGAGTGGATGTGATCGATCTCGGTCTGACCGGCACAGAAGAGGTATATTTTGCCGCGCAAAGCCTGCTCGTTGACGGGATTGAAGTGACGGCCAGCCATAACCCGATCAATTACAATGGCATGAAGCTGGTCAGGGCCGGGGCGATCCCTGTCAGCGGCGACACGGGGTTGCACGATATTCGCCTGCTGGCTGAAAGAAATGACTTTGCGGCACCCGGTCAGATCGGCCAGCTGCGTCACCATTGTGTGCTGAATGACTATATTGACCACCTGCTGTCTTATATCACCCCGTCAGAGATTACACCGCTGCGGCTGGTAGTGAACGCGGGGAATGGTGTGGCGGGACATGTGATTGATGCGCTGGAGGCGCAATTTGGTCAGCGCCGGATCCCGATTGAATTTGTGAAAATCCACCATGATCCCGATGGCACTTTTCCTCACGGGATCCCCAATCCGTTATTGCCTGAGTGCCGGGCGGCGACTTCACAAGCGGTGAGGGCGCATCAGGCCGATATGGGCATTGCCTGGGACGGCGATTTCGACCGCTGCTTTCTGTTCGATGAACGCGGCCGGTTTATTGAAGGCTATTATATTGTCGGTTTGCTGGCACAAGCTTTTTTGCAGCAGCCCGCAAATCCGAATGACTTCCAGCCGAGGAAAATCATTCATGATCCCCGTCTTATCTGGAATACGGTCGATATTGTCACGGCCAGTGGCGGACAGGCGATTCAGTCGAAAACCGGTCATGCTTTTATTAAAGAAAGGATGCGGCAGGAAGACGCCCTATATGGCGGTGAAATGAGCGCCCACCATTATTTTCGCGATTTTGCCTATTGTGACAGCGGCATGATCCCCTGGCTGCTGGTGGCACAGCTGTTGTCTGTAAAAGGACAGCGTCTGTCAGAACTGGTATCAGACAGGATGCGGGCTTATCCGGCCTCCGGTGAAATCAATCTGACGGTCACTGACACGGACGGTGCCATCGCGACAGTCCGCGCGGTGTACGAACCGGACGCACTGACACTGGATCAGACTGACGGGATCAGTCTGAATTTTTCTGACTGGCGCTTTAATCTCAGGGCATCAAATACTGAACCTGTTTTGCGCTTGAATGTCGAGTCCCGTGGCAATCCCGCGCTGATGAAAGCGAAAACGGCTGAAGTGCTGGCGTTGCTTCAGCCGTTTTCTGCTCCCAGGTCATGACCAATAAAGGCACCGTCAGAAAGGCACCTGCCCCGACAGCATCACAGTCAGCTGACTGGCTTGCTGATAGTCCAGATTGTCACTGATCACCTGCATCGACCAGTATCTGTGGGTGAGAGCCAGCCCTATTGCCTGGCTCTGCAAAGTATACGAGAGCCGGGTGCTGACCGTACTCCAGCCATGGCTGACAGCGAGATCCGTTAATTGCGCACCATAGCCATAAAAATGGCTGGCCGACAGTGCGGTATTACCAAACAGATAGGCTAAGCGGCCTTTGTATTTGGGTGTCAGCCGCTGTTTGTATTCTTTGTAGCCTTCAATGCCACTCGCGATAGGGTTGATGTTGATGTAGCCATTCTCATCGGTTTCTGCTGTGGCTGTGTTGGCAACGGCCGTGGTGTAAGGTGCGCGATCCCACATGATTTCGCCATAGGCATCCTGCACAAAGGCCGACAGAAACCAGTGCCGGTTAATGTGCCAGTCAACGCCCAGATCGGTACTGAAGCCGTAGCGGCTGGTGGGTTTGTCTGCAATTCGATCCAGCAGCACATCTTCATCATAGACATAGTCCAGGTTCAACTGACCGCTGATGTCATCGCTGGCACTGCGCTGAACCTGGCCATGTAGCTGACCTTCCATTAAATCGGTGGCTTTCAGATAGCTGCCTGCGACATAAAAAGCCAGATTGTCAGCCGGCTCCATACGCCAGCCGAGGCGTATGCCTTGCTGAATGGTATGGTTAACATTCAAATCCACCTGATAGGTTTTGCCGGGCACCATGTCTGTCCGGTTCAGGGAATCCCCATAGAGCAACAGCGCATCCGGAGAGTGTTTCAGAAACCATTCATAGCGGTAGAGGTAGCTGAGCGTCATATTGTGATAGCGCAGGCCAAAGGCGGCTTCGTTGAAGGTGAAGGCGTGATTTGAGCCCTGATAATCACTTTCTTTGCCTTTTACCAAAGCATAAATACTGTTGTTCTCAGCGTAGCTTTGCGAGTTTATCTGAACAAATGGGGCGATCGAGTCAGTCGCTGTATCCGGCGCAAGAGGCAGCAGGCTCAGGCCGGTAAGGGTTGTTAAGGTCGTCAGCATCATAATTACAACAAGAGAGCCCTGACAGGTCAGGGCTCGTGACTAAAAGAATGAATGGGCAAACCGCTTACATCGATTCGAAGGAACCGTCGGTATAACGGATCAGCAACAGATTATTGTTGGTCGTACCGATAGTCCCGGTCGATTTACCGTTCACATAGATGGTGCCGCCAATATCGTCTTCCCCTTTTTCGGTCAGGGTTGCCACCAGACCTTTGCCATCGCGCAGCGAGACATAAGGCGTGTTGGTGTCACTGTAAGGCTTGTAGCTGGTACTCAGGTAAGTGTCTTTACCGTTATAAGTCACTCCGGCATCCACTTCGATCAGGTTGTAATCGTTGCGGGAGATGTCCAGCGACAGGCCAGTCGCAACTGGAGTATTGTTAGCGTTCAGAATGTTAGCGCCTAGTGCCATTTTGACGTTAGCTCTGATGAAGCTGTCTTTGGTTTCAAAACTTTCTTCGGTGATGATTTCTTCACTTCTTGTATAGCAACGGTTGTCCCAATCAGACCACCATGAGCAGTAACGGCCACTGACGGTGTGGGTGATGTCGCGTAAATGCACATAACCACCCATGTTATTCAGCCTGATATCCATCAAGGCTGAAACTGCCTGGCCGTTTGAAGCAATAACACCATCAATTTTAAATGTCAGGCTTTTTGCTTCGATGATGGAACTGTCTTTGCTCTCGTTGGACCAATCAGCGCCTGAACCGTTCCAATTTTCATTGTAGGTATAGCTATTGAAATCGGCAGAAGATATATCATCGGCGATCAGGGTGATGTTTCCTGAAAATGTATTCGGGTATGAAAAATTTTCCTGGTAGCTAAAATAAGTAAGTGTTGCTTCAGAGAGTTGAAGCTTTAAGGTGTTTACCTGAGAAACTTCAGAGGTACTGCTCTCATCCACATAGATATTTCCTTCGTTAGTCGGCGTACTGCTATAGTTTCCGGTTTCTTTTCTGGTGATATTGGCGCTCAACACAACATGACTTTGGGAAGTATTTAACCAAGCGTCATTATAGTTTGCACTCAATTCGTTTAGCGTAATATTGGTACGAATCTCTTCTGTTGTAGTCTTTGTGCAAAATTCCGAGTAATTACAATTCTGGTCGGTTTCAGTAACCGTTTTGGTGCTATGGTCGTAAGAGCCTGTGGCCACCAGCGATACGCCATTTTGCTGAACGGTATACTGGTCACCGTCTTTATAAACGTAGTAGTTGTTGTTGGTGAGCAACATATTGCCTTCGAAGTTGGCATCTGGCTTCATGGCTTCACTAATGGCAATGATGGCGCCATTGACATTTTCCAGCAACATTTCTGTATCTTCCTGCGCGATACTGCTTATGTCGCCCAGTTCGTCAGCAAAGTTTGTCAGCCCGGTATTCAGATCCCCGCCATCAGACGCGGCGGTATAGACAGTACGGATTTGCTTGATGAAGTCTTTGGCCTGTACAACGGCGTTAGCGACAGGTTTGTCGATATCAATACCAATCTCGATATTATCCGGGTTAATGGCAGAGACATCCTGATCGGCATTATCCAGTTTTGATCCTGCGTTGCCCTGATTTTTCGAATGGGCTTTTGCCTGGCTGACCACCTGAGTGGTATCAGCCTGGATCTGGCTGACGACATTTTTATTCACGGCCAGTTTGCCATTGGCGTCATAGTCAATTAAGTCATCAATATTGACACTGCCACTCTTGCGGCTTTGTTCAATCGATGCCGACAGAATGGCAGCCCGCAGATCTTCGTTGTCTGACCCCGCAATGGCATTGGCATCGGTAATGTCCACTGAGCCCATTTCCGTAATCGGCTTGGTCAGGCCGAGCGCCTTCCCGATAATAGCGTTACTGTTGTTGACTATGTCGGTCGTCAGATCCAGAGAGCCGGTCAGCTCAATGGCTTTCTTCGCCGCCAGATTGGTCAGGCTGTTAACATTGGCAGTTTTGATTTCGCCTGAAGAAGCAATCACGGCCAGCAGTTTGAAATTGTTCGGAACCGTCATCCACTCGCCGAATTCAATCGGATTACCGTTTGCATCCTGACAACCGACGTAGTCACATTTCATTTGGGTGCCGTTGCCTTTGGTCACAACAACCAGCAGGGCTTTATTGGCGGGCAGGCCAGTCAGGGAAAACTGGCCTTTTTCATTAGTGGTTGTCGTGAGTAACGGAGAAACACAGCGCTCCTGGCTGGTATTGGCGACTGTAGCTTCACATACAGCGACCTGGCCAGATTTGACGATCCCTTTATTGACGACACCTGCCGTGGTGACTTCTGTTGGTGAAGTATTGGAGTCTGTACTATCGTTATTACTCCCGCTGCCACCGCCACAGGCGGTTAATCCCAGCGAGGATATGATAAGTGTCGCCAAAACTGACTTTTTCATGATATTTCCTTTGAATAAATATGAGAGCCTGAGGCTACTTTCAATGTGCCTTTTATTATTGGCTGCTATCGAACTTGCTATCTGTGCTCTGGTCTGCCGGCCAGATCGCGCAGTAAATTACTTCGATAAGCTTTATAAATGAATTGGTGAATAAATAAAGCCTTGATCCCAGATACAATGTGCATTTCATTTTTTAATGATGAAAACTGTGAATTGCTTCATTAGTTTCTTCTGTTATTTGATACCTGCCATAGAGCCTTAACTCTGTGATTAGGGTATTTTTTGTCCTGGTGATAAATTGCGCAGTGGCACTGCTGGCATGGTAAAAACGTGATAAAAGCTGATGAATGAACCCGGTAAAAGTCAGGTAAAAAGTAGGGTTAAGAGTAGGGTTAAAAGCAAGGTAATGCCCCATCGATCTTGACTAAACCGACATGTCGTCGAATATTTGAAATTAACCTGTGTTGGCGTGAACGTTTTTTCGTGAATTAAGTCGCGCAATTTTGCTGTTAATGTTTCACCTGTCATTAACTTTGTCATGCTGGGTGAATTATTTAATCTCTTAATACCAGGGGAATCAGGTGAATATTTTACACCATGGAGCCAGGGACGGCGTGACCGGTTCCTGTCATGAGCTACAGCTGGGAAAATACAGTCTGTTAATTGATTGCGGCGCGTTTCAGGGCGAGGAAGCCAAAGCCAGCAATGATATTACTTTTCCTGTCGAGCCCGTTCGGGCACTTATTCTGACTCATTGCCATATCGATCATGTCGGCCGTATTCCCTGGTTATTAGCAGCTGGCTTTCGCGGGCCGATTTATGCTACTGAAGCGACAGCAGCCTTGTTGCCCTTGATGCTCGAAGACGGGCTGAAGCTGCAACTGGGACTGAGTGATGAAAAGTGCGAAGCCTTTATCCGGCTGGTGCGATCTCAGCTCAAGCCTGTGCCATTTGATTGCAGGGCGCAGATCATGCTGCCGGACGGGCAGGATATCAGTCTCTCATTTCGTCAGGCGGGCCACATTTTAGGCTCGGCCTATGTCGAGTTGTTGTTACCTGATCGCCGGAAAGTGGTGTTTTCCGGCGACCTTGGCCCCAGCAATACCCCGCTGCTGGTTGATCCTGAGCCGCCGCTGCACGCTGATGTGCTGGTGCTGGAAAGTACGTATGGTGATAAGCTTCATCCCGGCACCGAAACAAGAGAACAAGCATTAAAAAGCGTGGTCGAGCAGTCGTTAAAAGACGGTGGGGCTATCTTGATACCGGCGTTCAGTCTGGGACGCACTCAGGAACTGCTTTTTGATCTGGAAAACATTGTAAATAATGAAATTCAGCAACCCTCAGCAGAGAGTCCGTGGCTGAATTTGCCGATTGTTCTTGATTCACCTTTGGCGATGAAAATCACACAGGCCTATCAGGGTTTTAAGCGGCTATGGACAAAAGAAGCCAAGGCAAGGCTGGATAACGGGCGTCATCCGCTGGACTTTGATCAGTGTACTCAGATTGATGAGCACAGCGATCATATCGGCCTGGTTAACCGGCTGAAGGCCAGCGGAGAACCGGCTGTTATTGTGGCTGCCAGCGGGATGTGCAGTGGTGGACGGATCATGAATTATCTCGAAGCGCTGCTGCCTGATCCCAGAACCGATCTGCTGCTGATTGGCTATCAGGCCAGAGGCACACTGGGCCGTGAGCTGCAAAACGGTGCCAGAGAAGTGATCATTAACAATACCCGTATCGAAGTGAAGGCCAGAGTGCACACCATGACGGGGTATTCAGCCCATGCTGACCAGCGGGATCTGATCCGTTTTGTGCAGGGCATTGAAAAAGGACCGGCTGAGATTCGTCTGGTTCACGGTGACCGACCTGCCCAGGAAGCTCTGGCGCGGCGTTTGCAAAAGGTCAAACCGGATGCAAAGGTGATAGTTTGCGCAAACCTGAACCAGGATTAAGTCTTAGCTTGCATCAGGGCTGTCTTTCGATACTCTATTCTGCGCGATAACACAGTGATAGCTGAGCAGTATAGTCAATCCGTTTAATGGGCTTTGTCATCTGCATTCCATATCAAGCCATTAAGCTGGGGCTATCATTGTTGTTAAGTAGGCCGAGTTTGAGGACAGAGAATGAGAATAACAGTAGCGGGAACAGGTTATGTTGGCCTGTCGAATGCTGTATTGCTGGCGCAAAATAATCAGGTTATTGCGCTGGATATTGTAGAAGAGAAAGTAAATCAGCTTAATCAGAGGCTCTCTCCGATCGTTGATACAGAAATCAGCGAATACCTCAAACACCGTGAGCTGAACCTGACGGCCACGACAGATAAACATCTCGCTTATGAAAACGCCGATTTCGTCATTATAGCGACGCCAACCGACTATGATCCGGTTACCAATTATTTTAATACGGCATCTGTGGAGTCGGTGATACGCGATGTTATTACCATTAACCCTGATGCTGTGATGGTGATTAAATCCACGGTTCCTGTTGGTTATACCCAGCGGATCAAAGAAGAGTTTGGTACAGATAACATTTTGTTCTCACCTGAGTTTCTTCGTGAAGGCCGGGCGCTGTACGATAACCTGCATCCATCACGTATTATTGTTGGTGAGCAATCGCAGCGGGCAGAAACCTTCGCTAATCTGCTGATCGAAGGCGCGGTTAAAGACGATATTCCGGTGCTGTTTACCCATTCGACTGAAGCGGAAGCGGTGAAACTGTTTTCCAATACTTATCTGGCGATGCGGGTGGCTTATTTCAATGAGCTGGACAGTTATGCCGCTGCCCATGGCCTGGACAGCCGTGAGATTATTCAGGGGGTGGGGCTGGATCCGCGTATAGGCACCCACTATAACAATCCTTCGTTTGGTTACGGCGGTTATTGTTTACCCAAAGACACCAAGCAATTGCTGGCAAACTATCAGGAAGTGCCGAACAACCTGATCCGGGCCATCGTTGATGCCAATTCCACCCGCAAGGACTTTATTGCCGAATCCATTTTGCGCAAAAAGCCCAAGGTGGTGGGTGTGTACCGCCTGATCATGAAAAGCGGCTCAGACAATTTCCGGGCATCATCCATTCAGGGCATTATGAAGCGCATTAAAGCCAAAGGTGTGGATGTTGTGGTCTACGAACCCGTGCTGAAAGATGATGAATTCTTTCACTCCGCGGTGATTCGTGATTTAGCGGAGTTCAAGGCCATGTCTGATGTGATTGTGTCGAACCGAATGACGCCAGAGCTTGAAGATGTGCTTGAGAAAGTGTACACCCGCGATCTGTTTGGGGCTGATTAATCAGAGAGTTCCGACCAGATTGAGTGAATGTCTTACTTTTCTTGCGGTTTGATTCCGACATAGATCACAGAAAATTAGCATCCCTGTCTATACTTGAATTACCTCTTTGGTTTTTTGAGATGGTCAGGGACAGCTATGAGAACTCTTGCGAGAATCCTTACGGGGATCGATTCCAAAAAGTCTGTTATTGCGCTGATGGCAGCTGGAGTAATGGTTGCTGGAATGACGATGAGTGCGGGTGCGAGTGCGGCAGAAACGGTAACTGACGTACCCGCTGTACCCAGAGCAACGTCAACCCCGGTGACGACCCCTTCTTCGGCAACATCCTCTTCTGCGACGACCTCGACGGCGGCCTCCTCTAAAGGGTCTGCGGCGGGAATCACCACCGCGTCTGCGGCATCTGCCGGCGGCTTAACGGCCACTGTGGTTGCTGTCGGGGTGGCCGCTGTGGTGATAGGTGTTGCGTTATCGGACACCGGCGGCGGTGATGATAACCCTGCGCCACCGGTTACCAATCAGCAATAGCCTGAACCTCAGCTAAGCGGTATCACTGCCGGGTATTGAGTGCTCTCCCCACGTAAATGGGGAGAGTCATAGGTTGTGCGATACCGTATTTTGGGTAACGCCTGTTGCTGAAATCAGCTTTCTACCGCTTTACCTTTGAGTAATTTGCGTACCCACATCCGTCCAGGATGCAGGGCATCAAGGACACTCAGAGGCAGTGGCAGTGGGTCCCCGCATAACTGGGACGCCAGCACTTCTCCCAGCAGCGGCGCTGAGCTGAGACCGCGAGAGCCCAGCCCTATCATGGCATACAGACCGGAATAGACAGGCACATCCGCCGCTTCACTTTGCTGCTCGCGCAGATTGGCATACTGATTCAGCAGCGTCTCGAAGCGGCAGACATCTCCGACAAAAGGCAAATGATCCCGGCTGGCACAGCGAACACCGGTTCGGGCATCCTGTGCGGAGAAATCGATGGCTTTTGGCCAGTCAACGGCAGGCAGACACTCAGCCAGCCGCGTTTGATTGTCCTGGTGCTCTTCTGGCGAGAAACTCAGATCGGTACTGTTCCGGCGATAACTGGCGCCGATACAATGCGTCTGTGTGTCCGGGTTGACCGGTGTCAGATAACCGTCGTAACACAGAACCGATTTCAGTTGTGCCAGCTCACCCCGGCTGGGCACATGGCTGACCTGACCACGTACTGAGTAGGCTGGGATATCCCGGGTCTGCGCGAATTCTGTAAAGCGATGCCCATTGGCAACCACCACGGTTGCGTGAGTGAATTGCCGGTTATCACGGCTGATCAGCGTCCACTGAGCGCCGTCATTCTGACTCAGGCTGGTGATGTCAGTCTCAGTGTGCAGTGACAAGCGTCCTGTTGCCTGCGCCTGCCGGATCAGGGCGCGTGTCAGCGCTTGCGGACACAGCCAGCCGCCAAGCGGGTAGTGCACACTGCGGTGACCGGTTGTTACGCCTGTGATGGCCTGGGTCTGTTCGGTATCCAGAGCATGGACGACATCCTGCGGGAAGCCGCCGTTCAGCATCTTATCCAGTTTTTCTGCCGTTTTCTCATTCCAGGCCAGCTGAGTGACGCCGCACCAGTCATAGCTGAAATCACTGACCGCAGCAGCCTGTTCGACAAACTGCCGGGCATAGAGATAAGCCGGGGCGAAGAAACGGCTGAGCGCATCGTTGGAACCATTCAGCAGCGGGTAGACAGCGCCCTGGCGGTTGCCTGATGCCCCTTCTGCCGGCAGGGTGTCGGCACAGTACAGGCTGACCTGAACGCCGCGCCGCACCAGTGCCAGTGCGGTCGCGGCTGATCCTATTCCGCCGCCAATGATAGCCACGTCTGATACATCCTCGGCGCTCTGGCGGGCATACCAGGGGGCAAAATTGGCCCCCTGACGGCGTTCAGATAAGGCTCCGGCCAGCATATCCCGCTTGTAACCGAACCCTTTGACTTTTTTCATGTCAAAACCGGCATCGTTCAGTCCGCGGCGGACAAAACCGGCGGCGGTGAATGTGGCAGCCGTACAGGCTTCGCGAGCCAGTGCCGCCATGCCGTTGAAGAGATCCTGGTTCCACATTTCAGGATTTTTACTGGGGGCAAAACCATCGAGAAACCAGGCGTCGACTAACCCGCCTGCTGGGGTCCATACTTGAGGAAGAGAGGTTTTAATGTCACCAAACCACAGGTCCAGGGTGATCATGCCATCTTCCAGCACCAGGCGGTGGCAATCGGCTACGGCTGGCGGATAATGGGCATGAAGCTGACGGGCAAGATCGGCCAGCTCAGGCCAGGATTCGTGGGCTTTGATCAGATCCTCACGGGTGACAGGGAATTTTTCGAAACTGATAAAATGCAGCTCTTTAACACTGGCGTTTGGGTTAGCCTGACGGAAGGCTTTGAACCACTGCCAGACCGCAAGAAAATTCAGACCCGTGCCAAAGCCGGTTTCTGCCACAACAAATCGGCGTCGGTCAAAGGTGTCCCAGCGCGTCGGCAGCCCATTCTGCTGCAAAAATACATAACGTGTTTCTTCAAGTCCGTTGGCATTGGAGAAATACACGTCGTCGAAATCGTGCGAAACTGGCGTACCGGCTTCGTTCCAGTCCAGAACGGCATTTTCAATCTGTTTAGGCGACGAGTGGGACAAAAGGACAACCTCTTAGTAAAGATAACGTGATGATTTTTTAAGCAAGGTGTGTGAAATGCCGCTATGTCTTACAGGCAAACTTTGGTAAAAGATCATCAACTGACCACGATAAGAAGCGGATTGTAACCGATCACGGGGAAAGCTGACCACTTAAGCTTATTAAACCCGTTATCATCACCGCGTTAAATGACAGTAGGAATTCATCATGAAACGAGCCGTAATTACAGGCATGGGTATCGTATCCAGTATCGGTAACAATGTGAAAGAGGTACTGGATTCTCTGAAAACAGGTAAGTCAGGCATTAACTTTTCTCAGCAGTTTGCAGACGCAAAACTGCGCAGCAATGTCTGGGGTGACCTGAAAATGAACCCGGCTGATCATATCGATCGTAAAAAAATGCGTTTCATGGGCGATGCCGCAGCCTTCGCGTATTTGTCTATGGAACAGGCAATTGAAGATGCCGGCCTGACAGAAGAGCAGGTCTCTAATGAACGTACTGGCCTGGTGGCTGGCTCGGGTGGCGCATCCTCGCATAACCAGGTCGTTGCCGTCGACATTCTGCGTGAGAAAGGTGTGAAACGTGTCGGCCCTTACATGGTACCTCGTACTATGTCGTCCACCGTGTCGGCCTGTCTGGCAACCCCATTCAAAATTCGTGGTGTCAACTACACCATGAGTTCTGCCTGTGCGACATCAGCGCACTGTATCGGCCACGCGCTGGAGCTGATTCAACTGGGCAAACAAGACGTTGTATTCGCCGGTGGCGGTGAGGAGCTGGACTGGTCACTGACCATGATGTTCGATGCCATGGGCGCACTGTCGACCAAGTACAATGACGATCCATCAAAAGCATCACGTACCTATGATGCCGACCGTGACGGTTTTGTGATTTCCGGCGGTGGCGGTATGGTTGTCGTGGAAGAGCTGGAGCATGCTCTGGCACGCGGCGCGAAAATTTACGGTGAAATCGTCGGTTATGGCGCGACATCAGATGGCTATGACATGGTTGCCCCTTCAGGTGAAGGCGCAGTGCGTTGTATGAAGATGGCGATGCAGGATCTGGATGCACCTGTTGATTACATCAATACCCACGGCACCTCAACGCCTGTGGGGGATGTGAAAGAGCTGGGTGCCATTCAGGAGCTGTTTGGTCAGAACAGCCCGGCGATTTCAGCCACCAAAGCCATGACGGGTCACGCCCTGGGTGCTGCCGGTGTTCACGAAGCCATTTACTCCATGCTGATGCTGGACAATGACTTTATTGCCCCGAGCATTAACATTGATAATCTGGACCCGGCTGCAGAAGGTCTGGACATTGTGCGTGAAACCCGTGAAGCCAAGCTGAAGACAGTGATGTCGAACTCGTTTGGTTTCGGCGGCACCAACGCGACGCTGGTGATCAAAAAATACGAAGCCTGATAAACCGGCATACAGATGATGCTCCATGCAAAGTCTGTATCTTCTGATTTCCAGGCCGGCGCGGTACCCAGGGTTTCCTGGTCCGCGCCAGTATTCAGACGCGGCACTTATCAAGTGTTCTTACCCATCCTGGATGTTTAACCCGGTATTGATACCGGGTTTTTTTGTCGTTGCAGGATGGTCAGTAAGCCTGTGCTTTGCTTGACATCAGCCGAATTTTTCCCATGCTAGTCCGCAATTGATTCGCGCTACTTTTTCGGAGCCCCAATGAAAATCCTTGTAGATGAAAACATGCCCTATGCGGTTGAACTGTTCGGTCGTTTAGGTGAGGTTATCGCCAAACCAGGCCGTACACTGACAGCCGATGATCTGGTTGATATTGATGGCCTCATGATACGTTCAGTCACCAAAGTGAATGCCGCTTTACTGGCAAAAGCCGATAAGCTGCGTTTCGTTGGCACGGCAACCGCCGGTCAGGACCATATTGATCAGGCCGCGGTGGAAGCGAAGGGGATTGCCTACACAGCTGCGCCGGGCTGTAACAAGGTCGGGGTGGCCGAATATGTGCTAAGCAGCCTGATGGTGCTGGGCCAGCAGCAGGGTTTTTCGGTGTTCGACAAAACGGTAGGGATTATCGGGGCAGGCAATGTCGGTTCGTACCTGGCAGGCTGTCTGGATGCCTTAGGTATCCGCTATTTGCTCAATGATCCCATCAAAGAAGCGCAAGGTGATCCGCGTCAGTTTGCTTCACTGGATACGCTGATTAAGGAGTGCGATGTCATTACCCTGCACACACCGCTGACAAAGCAGGGCGATTACCCGACTCATCACCTGGTGGATCCGGCGTTTCTTTCCCGCCTGAAAGACGGAGCGATTCTGATCAATGCTGCCCGGGGCCCTATAGTCGACAGCCAGGCGCTGAAACAAGCCCTGCAACAGTCGCAATCCGGCCAGGGTAAGGCACTGACGGCGGTACTGGATGTGTTTGAGCATGAGCCTTTGGTTGATCGCGAGCTACTGCCTTTACTGGCATTTGCTACCCCCCATGTGGCAGGTTACGGCCTGGAAGGCAAAGCCCGCGGCACGACGATGATTTTCAATAGTTTCTGCGAATTTCTTGGCCGCGACGACAGGGTAGAAGCGGCAGAGTTGTTGCCGGTTGCGCCTGTGCCTTTGGTACGGCTGAGCAGGGAGTGGGATGAAGACACGCTCTTCACCTTGATTCAGTTGATCTATGATGTCAGAAAGGATGACGCCCTGTTTCGCCGTAAGATGCAGGCGGTCGATGACGGTGCTATGGCATCGGAATTCGATAAGATGCGAAAAAATTACTGGGATCGACGCGAATACAGTGCGGTCACAGTAGAAGGTCAGGGGCATTTTGGGTTAGAGTCGCTGGCTAAATTAGGTTTTACTGTTGAGGAAACACCATGAGTCAGGAATTTGATATTGCCATTCTCGGAGCCACCGGTGCCGTTGGGGAAGCCATGGTTGAGGTGCTGGAGGAGCGTAATTTTCCTGTCCGTAACCTGTATCTGCTCGCCTCCGAGCGTGGTGCGGGCAAGACGCTGCGATTCAAGGGCAAAAGTGCCCGCGTGACCAATGTTGAAGACTTCGACTGGACGCAGGTGCAGCTGGCATTGTTTTCTGCCGGCTCTGAGGCCTCTGAACACTGGGCGCCGATTGCCGCCGACGCGGGTGTGGTGGTGATTGATAATACCTCATGCTTCCGCTACGACCCTGAAATCCCACTGGTTGTGCCGGAAGTGAACCCGGAAGCGCTGGCTGATTTTCGTAATCGCAACATAGTGGCTAACCCGAACTGTTCGACGATTCAGATGCTGGTGGCCCTGAAGCCGATTCATGATGCTTATGGCATCGACCGGATTAACGTGGCGACCTACCAGTCTGTTTCTGGCTCGGGCAAGAGCGGCGTGAATGAGCTGGCGGGCCAGACCTCCAAGCTGCTGAACGGTTTGCCGGTGGAAAACAAAGTCTATTCTAAGCAGATTGCCTTTAACTGCCTGCCGCAAATCGATGAGTTCATGGATAACGGCTACACCAAAGAAGAAATGAAAATGGTGTGGGAAACCCAGAAAATTCTCGGCGATGCCAATATCCGCGTGAACCCGACTTGTGTCCGCGTGCCGGTCTTCTACGGTCATGCCGAAGCTGTGCATGTGGAAACCTGCCAGCCTGTGATTATTGAAGAAGTGATCAGCCTGCTGGAAAATGCCGAGGGCATTGAAGTATTCCATGGCAGCGAGTACCCGACTCAGGTGGTGGACGCCATCGGCAAAGACCATGTCATGGTCGGCCGTATCCGGGAAGACATCAGTCACCCTTGTGGTCTGAATATGTGGGTGGTGGCGGATAACGTCCGTAAAGGCGCGGCGACCAACAGCGTGCAGATTGCAGAGAAACTGATCCAGGAATACCTGTAAGACGTAAAACGGCCGGATACACCCGGCGATTCAAAGGCGTGCGAATGGGCATGCCTTTGATTTCCTGTAGCCAATTTCTTGATCTTCACAGTAAAAGCCGGGCATGGTGATTGACATCAAGCCATGGCAGGCAACAATCACTTTTAATGTTTACAAACGCCTGTCGTTTTGCATTTACGCTCAAGTATTCTGGCTACAGGCCGAAGAATTCCTAGTTTACTATCTCTGCCAGAGAGGACAGCAGGCAGTGTCTGACTCATCAAATAAAATGAAACGTGCCATCTTACCGGTCGTCATTGCATCGGCGGCTTTGCAGCTCCCTGTCGCCGCACAAGCGAACACTGTTCGAATCATGGGGCCGACTGACCAGGTTGCTGAACCTGCACAACCGCCGGCGCCAGCGGTGTCACCCGCGCCATCGCCCCGACCCGCTGTGACTCAGCCTCGCGCGGCCACGCCGCGTCCAGCCACGGTTCCCGGCAATCGTTCAGTCGGTATTTACGGCCCGACAGGCGAAAACGAAACCTTGTGGGCGATTGCGTCGCGGTATAAGCCTAATGACAGCGTTTCTATTTATCAGGTCCTCGGGGCAATTTTCCGTGCCAATCCCAATGCCTTCACCGACAGCAACATTCATGGTCTGATCCCGGGCAGCCGCCTGAGAATGCCGACCATGGCTCAGATTCAGGCAGAAAATACCGCTCAGATCCGCAATCGCGTAGAAACTGACCTTCAGCGTCGGGAGCAATCGCGCGCAGGCAATACGAGCGGAGGTAATAGCAGCCGTCCGGCCTCTGCTTCAGCAGGTACCGCGGGAGCAGGCTCAGCTTCTGCATCCAGAGCGGCACCAGCACCGAAACCGGCCGCGTCTGCACCACAGGCGCCTTCAGTGGCTGCGAGCACGCCAGAACGCCCGGCTGCACCTGCCGTGTCATCCACAGCACCTGCTGCAGGGGTTGCCGCCGCGGCCGCCAGTACGGCTGAGGGGACCCTTTCGCCTGCTATCCGGGAGCAGCTTGATACTTCAGATGAAGAGCTGACCAAATTACGCGAAAGCAATCAGCTGCTGCGTGTGCGTCTGTCTGAAATGCAGTATGAAATCGGTGCGCTGAAAGAACAGCTGGCGGGCGACGAAGAGTTGCGCGGCGAAATTCAGTCCTTCATTGCCCAGCAAAAGGCGCAGCAAGGCCAGCTTGACGCGCCGCTGGCCGGACAACCGCCAGTCCACTGGCTGGATAAACTGGTTGCAAACCCGTGGGCACTGGCCGGTGCCGCCTTGATTCCCGGCAGTCTGATTGCAGGCTTACTGGCATTTTTCCTTGGCCGCCGCCGTAAAGAGGAAGAAACCGCTTCCCCTGCTGCCGAGGTGAGCAAAGAAGCACCTCAGCCGGTGGTTGCTGATCTGGACGATGATGAGCCGCATCTGGGGCTGGACAGTGAAGACAGCAGTCTTGACGATCTGTTCGATGATAAGACGCCGCAGGATAACCCCATTTTCTCGGACAATCTGTTTGATGATAACGATGCAGAGCTTGATGAGCTGGATCTGACCGACGGGCTGGATGATGCCTTTGGTAATGAATTACCAAAGAGTGATATCTCGGTTAAGAACAAGGATCAGGCCATTGGTCTCCAGGATATGGAGCGCGCACTCGACCAGATTGACCAGACGCCGCCGCAGGAAAAAGAAGACAGTCTCAGTGGTATTTGGGACAAGCCTTTCAGTGCACAGGATAACGAAGAAACGGACTTTGATCTTGCCGTTGGTTTACTCGATGACGAGGACGCGTTGCCGGCAAAGCCCGTTGAGGACAAGCGCAATGACGATCTGTTCGATGCCTTTGCCGACAGTGAACTGACAGGCAATAAAGCCGACAGTATTGAGCTTGGCATGCTGGATCAGGACATCCTGAATGAACTGATGCAGGATTTTGAACGTGAAGATGACGTGCAGAATGAGCCAGCCAGCCCTGCGGTTAGCAATGCCCAGACTGACAGCAACCGTGATGACAGTGCGCAGGATGACAGTGCGGAAGAGGATTGGGGACTGGACGATCTCAATAGCGACTTCAATCTGGATGCCAGCAGCACCGAGTTGCTGGACGAGCTGATTGATGATCAGGACGGTGAGGCTGACAGCGACTTTGAACTGGATGAAAACAGTACCGCACTGCTGGACGAATTGCTGGATGAAGATACCCCCAACGAGCAGATCGATCCTGAGCTGGATGCTGAAGAAAACACTGATGAAGACAAAGATGTTTTCGATGAACTGCTGACACTGGATGAGGAAGAACCTCAGGAAGAAGACACTGTCAGTGCCGATGACATTGACGATCTGATTTTTTCTGAAAAAAAAACCGTCGATGAGCACTTAAGTGAGCTGGATGACACTGAGGCACAGAGCGAGCCGACAGAAGAATACCCTCAGGGCATGGCCGATGTCGGTGACCCGGCTTCAGATGGCACTGAGATCCAAGATTCTGATCTTGATGATGACGCTGGTATTTCTGACCTTGAGGATATTTCTGACGATGAGATAGCAGCCGCCGCAGCGTCACCAGCTGCAGCCCGGACAGCCGGGGATGAACCCGAAGCAGTCGCTGAATCAGAGCCGGTATCTGAGCCAGAAACGACAGCCAGCCCGGATGCGCTGTCCGCTGTAGCGGACACGCAGCAGGATGATATTGATAGCCTGCTGAGTGACGTCCAGAGTGATGACTCAGTCGTTATAGACTCTGACAGCGCGGATTCTGCCCCGGGCGACAATATCGAAGCCGAGGCCGAGGGTTCAGACGTTGCGGATGAAGCTGTGCCATACAGCGAAGCACCGGCAACTGAGATTGGCGGTACTGAATCAGAAGCACAAGCAGAACCACAACCAGAAGCTGATCCGGAGAAAAGCCTGTCTGCTGAGCAAGACGCAGATCCAGAAGCTCAAGCGATTGCCGGGGAGGCAGAGGAACAGGCTGCACCTGATGCTCAGGTTGCGGCGGCTGAGTCTGCTCAGGCGTTATCCGACACCGGGCCGGCTGAAGATCACGATACCGAAGCCGTGCAATGGCATCACGACAGTGATGAAGCTTGCCAGCTGATAGAGCAGAACCGGTATCAGAAACCTGAGCTGGCTGAAAATGCTGTTGATGAAGCGCCGGTTAAGACACAGGAGCAGGCTCAGACACAAGAGCAGACAGCGGAACCTCTGTCTGCGGCAAATGAACAGGCAGATGCACATACCCCGGCGCTGGATGCCGTGGCGGAACAGGCAGAGCCTACACTCGATCCTGCCTGGGATGAGGGCGTTGCCGGACGTCAGGAACCTGTGTTCAACCTGGAGGAATTTCCGGAGTTCGACGAAGAAGCCGCGCTGCTCGATCCTGAAGCCGTCTCGTGGGAAGAGGATGAGGATGGCAAAGATTGGTCTGATGACGATGCCCAGACTGCACTCAATAAGGTGTCAGAGCAGCTACAGCTGGCTGCGCAGGCTGCTGAACGTAATGGTGAGCTGACTGAGACTGAAGCGGAACCGGCGCAGGCAGTACCGGAACAAGATGCGCCTTCATTGCCAGATGTTTCTTCTTCGCAAGAGGATTCTTCCCAAGCCGTGCCTATGCATGGCAAACCTCAGTACGAATATGCGGTGATCGATCCGGCAACCTTGCCTGAGTTTGATGAAGATGATGCATTGAATGCTTCGTTTGAAGAGCAGATGGAACTGGAGCAGTACGAGCAGGAACTGAAGCACGGTGATGACACTCCGACTGTTAAGCCACAGCCACAGCCACAGCCACAGCCAGAACCCGGGCTGAATGAATCCTGGAGCGATGAACTGATCGACTCTGCAGGTTTGGATATGGCGGCACTGCTGGCGGAGCCTGAGCTTGAACTGCCAGCCATGCACGCATCTGAGGAGTTGCAGTCTGATGAGACACTGCCTTCAATGCATACCGAAGACAGTGCGGATGCTGAGCAGGCCACTCATTCTGAACGACCTGAGCTGGCGGGCGATAATCGCCAGACAGCTGACAACCACTCAGACCATGATCGAGACGATGGCAATATAACGGCAGACAGCAGCCAGCCAGCCGGTGAGCATGGGGCTGATCGGTCTGATGCCGACGTTCCGGCTGAGCCTGAATCTTTGCCAGAGCCTGAAGCTGAACCCAGAGCAGAACAAGATAATCCCGACGAGTTCGAGCATGAACAGTGGCTGTTACATGAAAGCGTGCCGCTGTCCGAGCTGGATGATCAGGAGCTGTCTCCGGAGGAAAGCGCGATCTGGGGAGCGGATATCCCTGAACCTGAACTGGAAAGTGAGGACTGGGGTGAGCAGCCGCCGCTCTCTGAACAGGCTGACGATCCTGTGGAGGTCGCAGATACTCAGGCAGACAGCCAGCTGATTGCCTCGGCAAGTGACAATGAGCCTTACATCAGCATTGATGAACTGATGAAAGAGCTGGAAGGGGAATCGGATCCTGAGCTGGATTCAGCACCGCTGAAACTGGATGTGGGGCTGGATGAGTTCCCGGATGTGTTAGCCGGCATTGGCGACATTGATGTCGACGGTGCGGGTGAGTACGCCAGCAAACTTGATCTGGCCAAAGCCTATCTGGAAATGAATGACACGGAAGGGGCATACTTTTTACTGGATGATGTGGCTGAAAACGGTGATGGTGATGTCAGCCGGGAAGCCGCGAATCTGTTATTAAAGATGGATCGCTGATCATTTCATCAGACTGAACAGGAAGTCCGCTTATGCGGACTTCTTTTCTTTTGGCGCTTTTTTTATAATCTCTGCTTTCGCTTTGCTGGCGGACACGCTGGCAGGGTTTTCAGATAAATAAGAGTGCAGACATGCGAATTGCCTTAGGAATTGAGTACGACGGGAGCCGCTATTTTGGTTGGCAGCGTCAGCGTGATGTGGACAGTGTGCAGGGCAGACTGGAAAAAGCGCTGAGCAAGATTGCCAACCAGAACATAGAGGTACAATGTGCCGGTCGTACCGATGCCGGTGTGCATGGTACCGGGCAAGTGGTGCACTTTGATTGTGATACACCGCGCAAGCTGGTGGCCTGGACGATGGGAACCAACGCCCATTTGCCCAAAGACATCGCAGTGCGCTGGGCAAAGGAAGTGCCGGATGAGTTCCATGCCCGTTTCAGCGCCACCGCCAGACGTTATCGCTATGTCATTTACAATCATGCGCTGCGGCCTGCTATTCTTGGTTCGGGTATCAGCCATTATCACGGTGAACTGGACGCTGAAAAAATGCATCAGGCCGGACAGTACCTGCTGGGCGAGAATGATTTTACCTCATTCAGGGCAGTGTTTTGCCAGTCCCGCAGCCCGTGGCGTAATGTGATGCACCTGAATGTCACCCGGCAGGGCCATTACGTCATCATTGATATCAAGGCCAATGCCTTTGTTCATCATATGGTGCGTAATATCACAGGCAGCCTGATTAAAGTGGGGCGGGGCGAAGAAAAACCTGAATGGATTCAGTGGCTACTGGCGAAGAAAGATCGTACCTTAGCTGGCGCGACCGCAAAAGCGGAAGGTTTGTATCTGGTTGAAGTTGATTATCCAGAAGCCTACGACTTGCCCTGTGTCCCTGCAGGCCCGCTCTTTTTGTGAGCCGGTGAGCTGTTTTGAGGCGCAATATCGCGCTGCCTGGTTGTCACGCAGGCAAGGGTTGCAGAAATTGAGTGAAATCTGAGCGGTAACGGTTCAGTCGGGCGTTAACTGGTCGGTCAAGTTTCTTGAGCTAAGATCCCGTTAACACTCTATTTCCTCAAGGTACAACCAGTTTTTTATCTACACTTAGACGAGTTTGTGTTTTAATTCCGGACTTGAAATTATCGAATTGATTATCCCTTGCCACAGGGCGGGGGAGATGTAAATGAAAGGTCATTCATGAGCTGGCTTGAAAAGATCCTCACAAAAAGCAACATTGTAACGTCTCGTAAAGCATCTATCCCTGAAGGGGTATGGACGAAATGTACCTCTTGTGAACAGGTACTGTATTACGCTGATCTTGAGCGCAATCTGGAAGTTTGCCCAAAGTGTGATCACCACATGCGAATGAAAGCCCGTCGCCGTCTGGAAACCTTCCTTGATGAAGAAGGCCAGGTGGAGATTGCTGCGGAGCTGGAACCTAAAGATCACCTCAAATTCCGTGACTCGAAAAAATACAAAGACCGTATCGCGGCAGCCCAGAAAGCCAGCGGTGAGAAAGATGCGCTGGTAGCCATGAAAGGAACACTGTTGCAGCAGCCTGTGGTTGCCTGTGCCTTTGAATTCTCCTTCATGGGCGGCTCTATGGGGTCGGTTGTCGGTGCCAAGTTTGTGCGCGCGGTTGATGAAGCCATTGCCAACAACTGCGGTCTGGTGTGTTTCTCTGCCAGCGGCGGTGCCCGTATGCAGGAAGCGCTGATGTCGCTGATGCAGATGGCGAAAACCAGTGCGGCGCTGGAGCGTTTGTCGGCGAAAGGCCTGCCTTTCTTCTCTGTGCTGACAGACCCGACGATGGGCGGTGTCTCTGCCAGTCTGGCCATGTTGGGGGATATCAACATCGGTGAACCGAAAGCGCTGATTGGCTTTGCCGGACAGCGGGTGATTGAGCAGACCGTGCGCGAGAAATTACCTGAAGGTTTCCAGCGCAGTGAATTCCTGCTGGAGCATGGCGCGATTGATATGATTGTTGACCGCCGTGAAATGCGTCAGCGTATTGGCGGCCTGCTGGCTAAGATGATGAATGCCGAGTCCCCGCTTGTGGTGCCTGTCGAAAGGGAGCCGCAGGTATCAGCGGACGCAGAAGCTGACAGCGATACCGAGTCTGCGCAAGACAAAGCTTAAGACGAAAAAACGCCTGGTTGAATGCCGGGCGTTTTTTTGGCGCAGACAAATGTCAGGCTGAAGTGAAAAGCGCTCTGCCAGTCAGGCAAATATCGTTATTGTTCCACATTTCCTTTCTTCGTTTGGCTCTCAACCGTTAAATTCTGCGTACTTCATGCTACATTAAGCGACATCATCTTAATTACATTAGTTAGTACTGTTACATGTCTGATTCCTCTGCAACGCCGCAATCTGTTCCTTCGGCTACTTCACCGCTAAATGACTGGCTGCTTTATCTGGAAAACCTTCACACCAGTGCCATCGATCTGGGGCTGGATCGTGTGCAGGCTGTGGGTGAGCGGGCCGGGTTACGTAAACCGGCACCGACTGTGATTACTGTTGCGGGCACCAATGGTAAAGGTTCGACCTGCGCTATTCTTGAAGCCATCCTGCTGCAGGCGGGATACAGTGTGGGTGTGTACAGCTCACCGCATCTGGTGCGCTACAACGAGCGGGTTCGCATTAATGGTCAGGAACTGGATGACAGCGAACACAGCCAGGCGTTTGCGGCGGTAGAATCCTACCGGCAGGACACCAGCCTGAGCCTGTTCGAATTCGGTACGCTGGCCGCGCTCAACCTCTTTAAAACCCATCAGGTGGATGTTGTGGTGTTAGAAGTGGGACTGGGTGGCCGGCTGGATGCGACCAATATTGTGGATCATGATGTCTCGGTGATCACCAGTCTGGCTATTGATCATGTGGACTGGCTGGGTAGCGACATCGAAGTGATTGGCTATGAGAAAGCCGGTATTTTCCGTGCCGGGAAGCCAGCTGTCTGTGGTCAGCCCAATCCCCCTGCTTCCGTAGCCGCGCATGCGGACAGTATTGGTGCTGAGCTGTATCAGGTTGGCTATCAGTATACCTACGAGCAGACAGGCGAGACCTGGAACTGGAAGTGCGGTGCATTCGACATGGAACAACTGCCTCTGCCAGCTTTACCTTTGCCTAATGCGGCCACTGCGCTGATGGCACTTGGTGTCGCTGAGCTGGAGATCAGTGATCAGCATATTGTGTCCGGTTTAGCCAAAGTGCGCCTTGCCGGCCGGATGGAAACGGTAGCGGATAATCCGCTGATTTTGCTTGATGTGGCACATAATCCGCATTCGGCAAATTATCTGGCCCGTCAGCTTAAGGCACTGAAGAATATCCGCCCGGTAGGCAGGATTCACGGCGTGGTGGGTATGCTGCGTGATAAAGATATCCCATCAACCCTTATTGAAATGAAGACAGTGGTGGATGCCTGGTATCCTGCCTCGCTCACGGGACCCCGCGCCGCATCTGCCCGGGAAATTGCTGAGCATCTGGCGTTTCAGGGCGAGCTGTATACTGCACCGGAGCTCGCGTATCAGGCGGCATTAATGATGGCGCAACCTGAAGATGTCGTGATTGTTTTTGGTTCGTTTTACACAGTTGGCGAAGTGTCCAGCTACATTAAGACACAGGAGTAAGTGTGGCGAGTAAATTTCAGAGTCGCCTGGTCGGCACTATCGTACTGGTCGCAATCGGTGTGATTTTTCTGCCTGATTTTTTTGATGGTAAAAAGCAGCACTTCCAGGAGCAGTTTGCCAGTATTCCTTTACAGCCCCAGACCGGGAATGAAGACAGCGTGACTGCCATTCCGGAACCCGTGGATGCGGAGACCGAATTACCCCCTATGGCAGTGACTGAGCAAATTGCCGGAGAACCGGTATTAACCGAGTCGGTATCAGAGCCGGTTAACGTCAAGCCGCCGCCTGTCGGCGAACCACAGCCTGGCAATACGGACAGTGGCTGGGTGATACAGCTGGGGGTGTTCCGAAATTTTGAGAATGCGCATCAGCTGGTTGAGAAACTGAGAAGCAAAGGTTACCAGGCGCACGTTCTGCCAAAACAGCTGAAACCAGGTGATTTGGCCCGTGTTGTCGTCGGACCCGAGATCGACAAAGATAAACTGTCAGAGAAAGCAGACGATTTGCGTAAACTTACCGGGCTTAACGGGCAATTGCTCAGATTTAACCCACTCAACCCTTAGGTAAACGTTTGCGTTCTGATTTTTTCTGTTAGAATACGCGCCAACAACAAGAATTAAGTAGAAGATGATCTGGATTGATTATGTCATTTTAGGGGTGATTGCCTTTTCTTCACTGGTCAGTTTGATCCGTGGTTTTGTGAAGGAAGCGCTGTCGCTGGTGATTTGGTTTGCGGCATTTTTTGTTGCCAGCAATTTTTACAAAGAACTGGCGGTGTATTTCACCAATATTCAGGATGAGCTCATACGAAATGGCAGTGCTATCGCGGTATTGTTTATTGCCACACTGATTGTGGGAGCGGTAGTGAATTACGTGATCGGACAACTGGTGCAAAAAACCGGTTTGTCCGGTACCGACAGGGTGCTGGGTATCGTATTTGGTGCCCTTCGCGGTGTGCTTATCATTGCCGCAGTGTTGTTTTTTCTGGATGCCTTTACCGGTTTTGCTGACGCAGAATGGTGGCAGGCGTCGCAGTTAATCCCGCAGTTTGGCGTGGTAATTGAGTGGTTTTTCTCTTACCTGAAAGAGAGTTCCAGTTTTCTTCCCGGCGCGTTATAGCGCCGGATTTATATTAATTGCATTGAGTAACCGTATGGGTACAACAAACTAACGTATTGTTACTCAATGCAATTATTGATGATCCATGACGAGGATTTAGGACATGTGTGGTATTGTCGGAATCGTGGGAAACACCCCGGTTAACCAGTCTATTTATGATGCACTGACCGTGCTGCAGCACCGTGGCCAGGATGCTGCCGGTATTGTTACCCTGGAAAGCAATCGTTTCCGTCTGCGTAAGGCCAATGGCCTGGTGCGTGACGTATTCGAAGCAAAACACATGCAGCGTCTGCAGGGGACAGTAGGGCTTGGGCATGTTCGTTACCCTACTGCGGGCAGCTCTAGTGCGTCAGAGGCTCAGCCTTTTTATGTGAATTCCCCTTACGGTATTTCACTGGCGCACAATGGTAACCTGACTAACGCAGCCGATATCAGAGATTCGCTCTTTGAACAGGCCCGCCGTCATGTTAACACCTCTTCCGATTCGGAAATTCTGTTGAATGTTCTGGCTCATCAGCTGGAAGGCGCGACTAACTACCCGTTGACTTCAGATGACATCTTTGCGGCGATTCGTGCTGTGCATAAAAAGGTGCGCGGAGCTTATGCCGTTGTGGCTATGGTCATCGGGCATGGCCTGATGGCATTTCGTGATCCGCACGGAATCCGCCCTCTGTGCCTGGGTAAGCGCGAAGTGGAAGGTAAAGTCGAGTACATGGTTGCCTCTGAATCGGTGGCACTGGACGCAGTGGGCTTTGATTTCATGCGTGATGTTGCACCGGGTGAAGCTGTCTATATCACTTTTGACGGTCAGCTGTTCACTGAGCAGTGTGCGGAGAATCCGGCTCTGAACCCATGTGTGTTCGAGTTCGTGTATTTTGCCCGCCCTGACTCTTTCATTGATAAGATTTCTGTGTACAGCGCTCGCCTGAATATGGGTAAGAAGCTGGGTGAGAAGATCAAGCGCGAGTGGGATGATCTGGATATTGATGTGGTTATCCCGATTCCGGAAACCTCTTGCGACAGTGCGCTGGAAATTGCCCGTACCCTTGATAAACCTTACCGTCAGGGCTTCGTGAAGAACCGCTATGTCGGCCGTACCTTTATCATGCCGGGTCAGCAGCTGCGCCGTAAGTCGGTGCGCCGTAAACTGAACGCGATCAGCTCTGAATTCAAAGGTAAAAGTGTCCTCCTGATTGATGATTCAATTGTACGCGGCACCACCTCTGAGCAAATCATTGAAATGGCGCGTGAAGCGGGTGCCAAAAAAGTCTATCTGGCTTCGGCGGCGCCGGAAATTCGTTTCCCTAACGTATACGGCATTGATATGCCAAGCGCGAATGAACTGATTGCTCATGGTCGTGAAGTGGATGAAATCTGCAAGATGATCGGTGCAGACGGTCTGATTTTCCAGGACTTGCAGGATCTGGTGGATGCGGTTGCAGAAGGCAACCCTGACATTAAACTGTTCGAAACTTCCGTCTTTAATGGTAACTATGTCACGGGCGATGTGAACCAGCAGTATTTAGAGTACCTGGAAACGCTGCGCAGCGAAGATGCCAAAACGCAGCGTGAAATTCAGCAGGAACTGGCAAACCTGGAACTGTATAACGAAGGCGTGTAACACCTTCATTGTCAGCACCAGTGTCTGAACACAAAAAGGCAAGCTCTCTGAGCTTGCCTTTTTTAATGCGTTGAATTTAATGCGTTGAACTCGGGACAGGTTAGTGACTGAACTGTGGCCCCAATCCCATGTTCCACAGAATGACAGAGCCGGCAATGATGGAAACCAGCAGTACCAGGCCACAGGTCACAATCGAGCTGGCATAGATAAAACCGCGCTCTTCCGGAATGTGCATCAGAATAGGGACACCTGTGTATAGCAGGTACACTGAGTAGGTGATGCCGACCAGTCCGGCCATCATCAGAAACCACAGCTGAGGGTACAAGGCGGCGATGCTGACCATAAACAGCGGCGTTGCTGTGTAAGCCGCCAATTCAAGCGCTTGGGTATAGGTCGGCGTTGAGCCAAAGGTATGGCTCATCCAGTATGTCAGGTAGGCAAGTGCAAATACCCCGCCAATCAGGGCAAAGTACATGGCAACAGACATGAACAGCGCACTGGACGGCGTCAGGTAAATCGGGTCAACAGCCCCGACACGCCAGCCAATAAACACACTGGAAATGTAGGCAAAAATCGGTGGAAGCAAGGCGATCAGCATAATGTGGCTCAGGCTGCTTTGCATCCCCTCATGCTGTTCATCAATGTTGTGCCACTCTTTTTTGGGATGAGTGTAAAGCCCGAATAAATGTCCCAGAATCATAACCTATCCTCGTTATCTAGGGTGCAAATCGCACAACGTATTACAGGTTGTTGTTCAGAACACTGTCAGTGCATATCCGGGCACTTTTTGTGTTCTTTGTCATATAACATTTAGACGGGCTTCTGCCGCTTGGCAAGGATAGCAGGCTCAGGATGTGCTGAAGAAGTGACTTGCGAACTCAATAAACAGCCTCAGCTTCTCTGGCTGGTGATCTTTGTGATTATAGAGAAGGTAGACATTGCGCGGGTTGGCCGACCAGTTATCCAGCACTCGCACCAGCTCACCGCTGTGAATGTATTTTTTCAGCATGGCATCTGGCATTAATGTAATTCCCAGCCCGGCCACACAGGCTTTTCTGACCACATTCAGCTGATTGGACTCGAAGCGTCCTTTCTCATTAACCGTGATGCTTTCTCCGTCTTTGTTGCTGAGCCGCCAGCGCAGCAGGGGAGAGCCTTTGAGCAGGGAGTGCTTGGACAGATCTTGTGCATGAGTGAGCGTTGGGTGACGTTGCAGATAATCTGGGCTGGCAACCAGTATATCTTCCACCGCGTTAATTTTACGGGCAATCAGTGCCGAATCACGCTGCGGACCGACACGGAAGATAACATCCCAGTCGGTTGGGTCTAGCTGCTCGGGTTCGTTGCTCAGAAACAGCTCAATGCTGATTGCCGGCTGTTCAAGCATGAAGGCGTTGAGCATAGGTTGCAGCATGACTTTGCTCAGATTGGTCGGGGCCGCTATTTTGAGCCGTCCACTCGCCCCTCTGGACTCTTCCCGAATGTTTTCTGCGGTATCCAGTAACTGTTGAAGCAAGGGGGTACACAGCTGGTAATACTGCTGGCCAGCTTCAGTCAGCGACAGCTTGCGAGCATGGCGGTTTAGCAGGCGAAGATTCAGGCTGTCTTCCAGAGCCTGTATCCGGCGGGTCAGTGTGGCAACAGGCACCTGATGCTTGCGAGAGGCGGCGGTATAGCTGCCTTCCTCAACCACAATGCGAAATAAATTTAAATCATCAAGCTTCATAGGCGTGTCGTGATCGGATATGAGAAAGTGGGAATTGTATAACAAAACACTCAATGTGAAGAGGTTAACATTGAGTGTTATTAAAATAGGAACTTCAGGGACGAAAACGAGTTTCGCAATGGGCAAGATTTTGAACTGGCTTACAGAATACTAAAACTAAAGTTCATGAACAGGCAGACGCCCTGACGTAGCGCGGTTTTACGCCTATCCTAAATGAGAACATTCATCGCGACTACCCAGCTTCGCACAGATTCGATTAGAAGGATGTGCCTGTTCAGCAGAATATTATTCTGTGCTCTTGGCCCCTTGTTTCATGGAGGGCACAATCGTTGCTAGAAGGTAAAGATATCCTCATTGTGGAGGACGATCCGGTGTTTCGCCGGATGATAACAGGCTTTTTGCTATCGCAAGGATGCGAGGTCAGGGAAGCTGAAGACGGTTTGCAGGGACTGCGGGCCCTGCGCGACGGTATCCCTGATGTGCTTTTGTGCGATCTGGCTATGCCTGTATTGACAGGCATGGAGTTTGTTGAAGAAGTTTCACTGCATTACCCTATGATTCCTGTCATTGTCATTTCCGGTACCGGTGAAATGGCCGATGTCGCAGCCGCGCTCAGGCATGGCGTCAAAGATTTTCTGGTCAAACCGCTGGATAACATCATGGTGCTGAAAGCCGCACTGATGTCGGTACTCAAAGCCCAGGAAAACACAACCGAATACACAGACTTTTCCAGCCAGCTTTTGCAGCATGACGCGACGGTAGATGACGAACTGCAATGGCATATCAATGAGCTGGAATCTAATCCGGAGATTGCGCGCGAGTTGCTGGTGGGGCTGATGCCGGACACTTTGTCCCGTCAGGGAGACTGGCAGATGAGCTATTGTGTTTTGCAGTCTGCGGATGTGCAGCCCGTGCTGCTCGACTACACTTGGCTGATGGACGGTCGTCTGGCTTTCTATCTGCTTGATGCCGAGTCAGGAGGCCGGCAGGGAGCGGCAACTGTGCTGCTGATACGGGCATTGTTCAATGACTATCTGCGCAAACGTATGGCCAGCGAAAATGACATTTCCAGTATGCTGCAAACCATTGAAAACGGGATGAAGCAGTCGGGTTATGCTGTGCCTATCAAGGGGTTGTTTGGTATTTTTGATGCGTGTGACAGAAGCCTGACGGTGGTGTCAACCGGATCGGAAGCTGTGCTGAGAACCAGTGATGGAGAAATGATCGTTCCGGCTGGCACCAGTCTGGGAGACGGGGCACGAAAAAACCTCACCTCCTCTTATGTTCTGCCGCATTCAGGTGCACGTTTGTCTCTGAGTAAAATTGGCGCCGCCAATTTCAGTATTACGATTCAGCGACTGGACGCCATGAAAGAACACGAAATCCATCCGGCAGTGAAAGCAAAAACGAAAGTTTAGCAAATAATCAATAACCCATCAGCTTTGGCGAAAAACTGAAAAACGTTGGAAAAGTAAGCGCTTAGCGTCAATGTACAGGGAAACTATTGAGGTTTACACCTTCCACCATATAATCAATTTCAGACAGACATTTTCCGGGCAGAGACGATATGAAAGATTGGTACCTACTTTATTGCAAGCGAAGCGAGCAGGAGCGGGCCGTGGTCAATCTGGATCGTCAGGGGGTGGAATGCTATTACCCTCAGGTACTTGTTGAGAAAGTGGTGCGCGGAAAACGCGTTACAGTGAATGAACCACTGTTCCCTAATTATATGTTTGTCTGTTTTGATCCTGAATATGTCAGCTATACCACAGTCCGTTCCACGCGCGGTGTGGCTGATTTTATCCGTCAGGGGGCATATCCGCAAAAAGTTCAGCCTGAATTGCTGTTTGAATTAATGACAAATGAAAACTGCGAAGAGCACAGAAGTCTGTTGTCTAACCTGCCCAAACCCGGTGAGTGCCTTGAGCTGAAACAAGGGCAGTTCAAAGGTCTTGAAGCCATCTATCAGGAGCCTGACGGCGAAAAGCGCTCATTCATGCTGATAAACCTGCTCGGTAAACCGGTGAAAATCAGTGTAGATAATGCAGATATCGTCCGGCGCGGATAACCTGACCACGGTCAACCCTTTTTTTGTTTTATCATTATTACACAGTCTGTCTTTTTGTCCCGGAGGGCACGAGTTCACGCTTATTGCTCAGATCTCTCGCTGCATAAAGGCAAGTTTGCTATATTGCGGCAGACAATGACAACGTACATGGAAAAAGCAATGCAAAAGTCTTCCCCAGTTCGTAAAGCGGTCATTCCGGTAGCCGGTTTAGGAACCAGGATGTTACCAGCCACCAAGGCCATTCCCAAAGAGATGCTGCCTATTGTGGATAAACCTCTGATTCAATATGTAGTGAATGAATGTGTTGCGGCCGGTATTAAAGAAATCGTGCTGGTTACCCATTCTTCTAAAAACTCAATTGAAAACCATTTTGATACTTCTTTTGAGCTGGAAGCGACGCTTGAGAAACGGGTTAAGCGTCAGTTGCTGGACGAAGTACAGAATATCTGCCCAAGTGATGTGACCATAATGCATGTGCGTCAGGGCCAGGCAAAAGGCCTGGGTCATGCGGTACTTTGCGCCCGTCCTCTGGTTGGCAACGAGCCGTTTGCCGTCGTTCTGCCAGATGTCATTCTGGATGATGCCGCCAGCGATCTGCGCAGCGAAAATATGGCTGCTATGGTCAGGCTGTTCAATGAAACAGGCGTTAGCCAGGTCATGGTAGAGCCGGTGCCAATGTCGGAAGTGTCTAACTATGGTGTGGCTGATGTGAATGGCGAGCAAATTGCACCAGGCGATTCCGCATCTATGGCTAAGGTTGTTGAAAAGCCAGCGGTGGATGAGGCACCGTCTAACCTGGCCATCGTGGGACGTTATATCCTTCCTGCCGAAATCTGGGAAATTCTTGCCAAAACGCCGATTGGAGCAGGGGATGAAATTCAGCTGACAGACGCCATTGATATGCTGATGGAAAAGCAGCAGGTGAATGCGTTCCACATGACAGGCAAAAGTCATGACTGCGGAAGTAAACTGGGCTATATGCAGGCATTCGTAGAATACGGCTTGCGCCACCCTGTGCTCGGGAAAGATTTCGCGGCGTATCTGAAAACGCTGCAAAATTAACGCGGTTTATCGCGGGTTATAAAAGCAGGCCGGTACTGGCGAATAACAAAAAAGCGAGGTGGACTACCTCGCTTTTTTTGTCTCTGGAATAACCGAATACCTGTCAGCTTTCGTGGAATTGTTCGCAGGCCAGCAGGGTGTTTTCGATCAGTGTGGCAACCGTCATCGGGCCAACACCGCCAGGGACAGGGGTAATGTGTCTGGCTTTCTGGCGCGCGACATCGTATTCCACATCACCTACCAGTGTGCCGTTGTCCAGGCGATTGATACCGACATCTATGATAGTTGCGCCTTCTTTAATCCAGCTACCCGGAATAAAGTTAGGCTTTCCTACCGCGACCACCAGGATATCAGCCTGACGAACATGGCTTTCCAGATCCTGGGTGAATCGGTGGCAGGTCGTGGTGGTGGCGCCGGCAAGCAGCAATTCAAGGGTCATCGGGCGGCCAACGATATTAGAGGCACCTACAATCACTGCATGTTTACCACGTGCCTGGATGTTATAACGCTCCAGCAGAGTGATAATCCCCTTTGGTGTGCATGAGCGCAGCTTAGGGATGCGCTGGCACAGACGGCCGACATTATAGGGGTGGAAGCCGTCGACATCTTTCTCGGGATTAATATGTTCAAGCACTTTGGTGGAATCAATACCTGCAGGCAGAGGCAGCTGTACCAGTATTCCGTCTATGGACTGATCCGCATTCAGTTCATCAATCAGCGCCAGCAGTTCGACTTCTGCGGTATCTGCAGGAAGATCGAATGAGCGGGAAATAAAGCCCACTTCTTCACAGGCTTTGCGCTTGCTGCCGACATAAATCTGTGAGGCAGGATCCTGACCTACCAGAATGACGGCTAACCCAGGTGCACGTAATCCCGCGTCAGTGCGAGCCTTAACACGTGCAGCAACTTCTTGTCTGACAGTTTGTGAGATAAGTTTTCCATCAATGATTTGAGCGGCCATGATTTTCCTTCGTACAGAAATGAACTGATCTGGCTTATTGTCGCAGAGATAAAGGGGGAAATCTATAGCGCAAACGTTTGCTTTTTGCGGTCTTCAGATAAAATATCTGCGTCAGTAAAGAGATAATCGCTGGTTAAAATACTGCAATCTAAAGGCTTTCAAACAATAAGCGCCTGGCAACCCAGAAAATGAATGCGTTTCGCTAAGGCTGCCAAGGTGGATGTTTGCCGTAAGTTTAACCGCTTGGTGCATTTGGCGAGGTATTTTAACGTTTTATCGTTGACCTTGATCTCAAGCGACGTATAATTCACCCCCGTCAGTTAACGCACCTGGTTGTTAACTCTCAGACAATGCGCCCTTAGCTCAGTTGGATAGAGCACGTGCCTTCTAAGCATGTGGTCGCAGGTTCGAATCCTGCAGGGCGCGCCACTTTTCTCCGTTACCCCCTTTCTTTTTCTAGCCGCTTATTCATTTTTCATCTTAGGTTTCAGTGCGCAAAGCAGCATGCAGTATTGATTAAATTTCCTGCACTGAATCGACATTTGAACAAAAAAGCGAGGCTAAACTGCAATTTTTTCGTGTTTTCTCTTGAAAATGCGAATTCAGCCCCTATCTTGTCCGAAGGTTTACACTTGGTATGACGCCAGATGCCTCGACGAAAGAGGGCTGGGTCGTTATAATACCGCGCTTTAATTTTTGTTTCAGTGGCACTGGCTAGTGATACAGAAATTGACCGAATTCAGGCGTTATGGTGTTCAAGCCGTAACACGAAAGGATGCCAGCGTCAGCAGAGATCTGACGGGCAAGATAACTCAGTCAACCTGAGTCAGTTTTGAGGTTTAAGAAAATGCAAGTTACCGTTGAAACCACTGAAGGCCTAGAACGCCAAATTACGATTACTGTACCTGCTGCAAACATCGAAGATGCAGTAACTGCTCAACTGCGGAAAATTGCCAAAACCCGTCGTTTTGACGGTTTCCGTCCTGGTAAAGCACCAATCAAGATGGTTGCGCGTATGTTCGGCGCATCTGTCCGTCAGGACGTACTGGGTGAAGTGATGCAGCGTCACTACATTGAAGCGATCGTTAAAGAGAAAATTAACCCGGCTGGCGCACCAACGTTCACACCCGTTGATATGGCTGAAGGTAAAGACCTGGTTTTCAAAGCCACCTTCGAAGTGTTCCCTGAGATTGAACTGACAGGTCTGGACAAGATTGCTATCGAGAAGCCAGCCGCTGAAGTGAAAGAAGAAGACGTTGCTCAGATGCTGGAAACGCTGCGCAAGCAGCAAGCTAACTGGGTTGAAGTTGATGCCGCTGCTGACGCAAACAGCCGTGTTACTATCGATTTCACGGGTTCTATTGACGGTGAAGAATTCGACGGCGGTAAAGCAGAAGCTTTCCCTCTGGCAATGGGCCAGGGCCGTATGATTCCGGGCTTCGAAGAAGGTATCGTTGGTAAGAAAGCGGGTGAAGAGTTCAACATTGAAGTGACTTTCCCTGAAGACTATCACGCCGAGAACCTGAAAGGTAAAGCGGCTGTGTTCGCTATCAAGCTGCACAAAGTAGAAGCTCAGGAACTGCCAGAGCTGAACGAAGAATTTGTGAAGAAGTTTGGCGTTGAAGACGGTTCTGTTGAAGGTCTGAAAGCTGAAGTGCGCAAGAACATGGAGCGTGAGCTGAAGCAAGCGGTTAAAGGCCGTATCAAAGATCAGGTTCTGAATGGTCTGATTGAGCAAAACGACATTGCTGTCCCTTCTGCTTTAATTGACCAGGAAGTTAACACTCTGCGTCAGCAGGCTGTTCAGCGTTTCGGCGGTAATGCGGATAATGCACCAGAGCTGCCACGTGAGCTGTTCGAAGAGCAAGCTAAGCGTCGTGTTGTGGTTGGTCTGCTGCTGGGTGAAGTGATCAAGGCTGAAGAACTGAAAGCGGATGACGAGCGAGTTAAGGCGCTGATCACTGAAATGGCATCTGCTTATGAAGATCCAACAGAAGTTGTTGCATACTATGAAAAGAATGAGCAACTGATGAACAACATGCGTAATGTTGCTCTGGAAGAGCAAGCGATTGATGCTCTGCTGGCTAAAGCACAGGTTTCAGAAAAAGAAGTAAGCTTCAATGAGCTGATGAATCAGCAACCAGCTGCTTAATTGACTGAAATGACTGTAAAGATTTGACTTCATTTCAAATCTTCTGCTAACAATGGTCCGTATGAGTCAATCATTCGGGCCATTAATTTTTTTGGGGAAATAAGGTTATGAGCTACCAAGATAATAACGCCATGTCGCCAATTATGAATGCGCTGGTTCCTATGGTGGTCGAGCAGACCTCTCGTGGCGAGCGTTCCTACGACATCTATTCCCGACTATTGAAGGAGCGTGTGATCTTCCTGACCGGCCAGGTTGAAGATCAGATGGCGAACCTGGTTGTGGCACAGCTGTTGTTCCTGGAGTCAGAGAACCCTGACAAAGATATTTTCCTGTATATTAACTCTCCTGGTGGCTCAGTCACTGCAGGTATGTCCATCTATGACACTATGCAACACATCAAACCGGATGTGAGTACCTTCTGTATGGGACAAGCATGTTCAATGGGGGCATTCCTGCTGGCAGGTGGAGCGAAAGGTAAACGTTTTTGTCTGCCTAATTCCCGTGTAATGATTCATCAACCATTAGGCGGTTTCCAGGGGCAGGCTTCTGATATCCAGATCCACGCTCAGGAAATTCTGACAATTAAGAAGCGATTGAACAATCTGCTGGCTGAGCATACTGGCCAACCATTAGAAATCGTTGAAAAAGATACAGACCGTGACAACTTCATGTCTGCTGAGCAGGCTGCGGAGTATGGACTGGTCGATGCCGTTTTGAATAAGCGTGACTAACCTGTCATTATGGTGCACAGTGCTTTGAAGGCGCAAGGTGACAGCAAAGTGACGAGAGATGTTATACACTCAAAACAAGGCAAGGATGGGTGAAACCCAATATGAGGTTAGCGAATGACAGATAAGCGAAAAGAGAGTGGTAGTGGAAAACTGCTGTACTGCTCTTTCTGCGGTAAAAGTCAGCATGAAGTTCGCAAGCTGATTGCTGGCCCTTCTGTGTATATTTGCGATGAGTGCGTCGATCTGTGTAACGACATCATTCGCGAAGAAATCAAAGAAGTTATGCCAAAGCGCGATGGTAATGAACTGCCAACGCCGAGGGAGATCCGCACGCACTTAGATGATTATGTCATCGGCCAGGATCACGCGAAGAAAGTACTGGCTGTAGCTGTCTACAACCATTACAAGCGTTTGCGTAATGGCGACACCACAAGTGATGGTGTCGAGTTGGGTAAAAGTAACATCCTGCTGATAGGTCCGACGGGTAGTGGTAAAACGCTGCTTGCAGAAACGCTGGCGCGTATGCTGGATGTACCTTTCACTATGGCGGATGCGACGACCCTGACCGAAGCCGGTTATGTCGGCGAAGATGTAGAAAACATCATCCAGAAGTTGCTGCAGAAGTGTGATTACGATGTCGCCAAAGCTGAGCGCGGAATTGTTTATATTGATGAGATTGACAAGATTTCCCGTAAATCTGACAACCCGTCAATTACCCGTGACGTGTCAGGCGAAGGTGTGCAGCAGGCGCTGCTGAAGTTGATCGAGGGTACGGTTGCCTCTGTGCCTCCACAGGGCGGCCGTAAACATCCTCAGCAGGAGTTCCTGCAGGTTGATACATCGAAAATACTCTTTATTTGTGGTGGTGCGTTTGCAGGCCTGGATAAAGTGGTAGAGCAGCGTGTGGCAACCAGTTCAGGTATTGGCTTTGGTGCGGAAGTCCGCTCTAAAGACCAGCGCAACACACTCAGTGATTTGTTCGAGAAAGTCGAACCGGAAGATCTGGTGAAATACGGTCTGATCCCTGAGTTTATCGGTCGTCTGCCAGTCACTGCGATTTTGAGTGAGCTGGATGAATCTGCTCTGGTGCAGATTCTGCGTGAACCGAAAAATGCGCTGACAAAACAGTATGCTGCATTACTGGAGCTGGAAAACGTTGAACTGGAATTTCGTGACGATGCGCTGCAGGCAATTGCCCGTAAAGCCATGGAACGTAAAACCGGTGCACGTGGCCTTCGCTCTATCGTAGAGGCGGTGCTGCTGGATACTATGTATGAGCTACCTTCTGCCGAAGGCGTGAGTAAAGTCGTGATTGATGAATCGGTTATTAAGGGAGAATCTGAACCTTTGCTGATTTATGAAAACACGGAAAATCAAGCTGCAGGCGGCGAGTAAGTGGTTGCAAAACGTACAGTTTGAGTAAATAAAGGAGGCTTTGGCCTCCTTTTTGATTTTCTGGCAAATCGACCGTTGAATCTTGTCAGTCTGCCCCCATATACTCACTAAAAGAGACTGAACGGAAAGAGAGAACAATATGAACCTGGAGCGTTCGGAACGCCTTGCCATTCCCGTTCTGCCACTGCGTGACGTGGTGGTCTACCCTCATATGGTTATTCCATTGTTTGTAGGCCGGGATAAATCCATTCGTTGCCTTGAAACCGCAATGGATAACGATAAACAAATTTTGTTGGTTGCCCAAAAAGAAGCGGCAACTGACGAACCAACCGTTGACGATCTCTATGATGTCGGCACAGTAGCGACCATACTGCAGCTCCTGAAATTGCCTGATGGCACAGTGAAGGTGTTGGTAGAAGGTCAGCAGCGTGCAAACGTTAAGAAGTTGACTGACGACGAATTTTTCAGTGCGGAAGCGGAATTTCTGGTCACGCCGGAAATGGACGAACGCGAGCAGGAAGTGCTGGTTCGCACTGCGATCAATCAGTTTGAAGGCTTTATCAAGCTGAACAAAAAGATCCCGCCTGAAGTGTTAACGTCACTGAATGGTATTGATGAGGCTGCTCGCCTTGCTGATACCATTGCTGCGCACATGCCACTGAAATTGGCAGATAAGCAGAAAGTGCTCGAAATCGTGGATATCACGGAACGTCTTGAGTTCCTGATGGCCATGATGGAGTCTGAAATTGATCTGCTGCAGGTCGAGAAGCGTATCCGTGGCCGCGTCAAGAAACAGATGGAAAAGAGCCAGCGCGAGTACTATCTGAATGAACAGATGAAAGCCATCCAGAAAGAACTGGGTGAGCTGGACGATGCGCCGGATGAATTCGAATCGTTGAAGAAAAAAATCGACGAGTCGAAGATGCCTGCGGAAGCGCGTGAAAAGACTGAGCAGGAATTGCAAAAGCTGAAAATGATGTCACCGATGTCAGCTGAAGCGACTGTGGTTCGTGGTTATATTGACTGGATGCTGAGTGTGCCCTGGCACAAGCGCACCAAGGTCAAGAAAGATCTGGCTAAAGCGGAAGAGATCCTCAACGCCGATCACTATGGTCTGGAGCGCGTCAAAGACCGCATTCTTGAGTACTTAGCTGTCCAGAGCCGTATCAATAAGCTGAAAGGCCCGATTCTGTGTCTGGTTGGCCCTCCTGGTGTCGGTAAAACCTCTCTGGGACAGTCGATTGCTGCTGCCACTGGCCGTAAATACGTGCGTATGGCACTGGGTGGGGTGCGTGATGAAGCGGAAATCCGTGGTCACCGCCGGACTTACATCGGCTCAATGCCAGGCAAGCTGATCCAGAAAATGGCCAAAGTTGGCGTGAAAAACCCACTGTTCCTGCTGGATGAGATCGACAAGATGTCTTCCGACATGCGTGGCGATCCCGCGTCAGCCCTGCTGGAAGTGCTGGATCCGGAACAGAACAATGCGTTTAACGACCATTATCTGGAAGTGGATTATGATTTGTCCGACGTGATGTTCGTGGCAACATCGAACTCGATGAATATTCCTGGCCCGTTGTTGGACCGTATGGAAGTGATTCGTCTGTCTGGTTATACCGAGGACGAAAAACTTAATATCGCCAAACGTCACTTGCTGGAAAAACAGATTCAGCGTAACGGCCTGAAAAAAGGCGAAGTGGAGATAGAAGATTCTGCCATCATTGGCATTATCCGCTACTATACCCGTGAAGCTGGTGTGCGTAATCTCGAGCGTGAAATTTCCAAACTGTGCCGTAAAGCGGTGAAAGAGATCCTGCTGAACCCGGAAGTGAAGAAGGTCACCATTAATCAGGCGAACCTGAAACGCTACCTGGGTGTGCAGCGCTTTGACTACGGAAAAGCAGAAGAAAGCAACCGTATTGGGCAAGTCACCGGGCTGGCGTGGACCGAGGTGGGCGGCGATTTACTGACCATTGAAACTGAGTCTATGCCGGGCAAAGGCAAGCTGTCTTACACCGGGTCTCTTGGTGATGTGATGCAGGAGTCTATCCAGGCAGCAATGACTGTGGTGCGTACTCGTGCCGAGAAACTGGGTATTAACAACGACTTCTATGAGAAGCGTGATATCCATGTTCATGTTCCTGAAGGGGCGACCCCTAAAGACGGCCCAAGTGCGGGTATAGCAATGTGTACGGCACTGGTGTCGAGCCTGACAGGTAACCCTGTGCGCAGTGATGTTGCGATGACAGGTGAGATTACCCTGCGTGGTGAGGTTCTGCCTATCGGTGGTTTGAAAGAAAAACTGCTGGCAGCACACCGTGGCGGCATTAAAACCGTGCTGATTCCGAAAGAAAATGAACGTGATCTGGAAGAGATCCCGGACAACGTTATTGCCGATTTGGAAGTTCGCCCGGTTCGCTGGATTGATGATGTATTACGCATCGCCCTGGAAAATAATCCGACAGGGATCGAGCTGGTAAACGCTCAAAACAGTGATATGCAGCAAAATTAACAGATGTAAGGGGCTGACTGCGGTGGAAATCGCTTGTCAGCCTTTTTCTGTCTGGCTATAAGTGGGGTCTAATTTGCTGTAAGCTCAATAATAACAAGGCTTACAGCCTGTTCAGTGTCTCAATGAGCTGATAAATTAGACCTGATACAAGTTTTTGATTGTCCTTTGCCGTCACAGCGTAGACATAGATTATGCTGTTGTCAGGAAGACAATGTTCATAGAGGGGAAGAAATCGTGAACAAAACTCAATTGGTTGATAAAATCGCCGAAGGTGCTGATATTTCTAAAGCATCTGCTGGCCGTGCGCTGGACGCTTTCAT
Organism: Photobacterium halotolerans DSM 18316; assembly: GCF_000425165.1. Taxonomy (GTDB): domain Bacteria; phylum Pseudomonadota; class Gammaproteobacteria; order Enterobacterales; family Vibrionaceae; genus Photobacterium; species Photobacterium halotolerans. The sequence continues at coordinate 140,519 of NZ_KE384320.1, read as the reverse complement.
TGAGGCTGTCTCTGAGTCTCTGAAGGAAGGTGATCAGGTTGCACTGGTTGGTTTTGGTACATTCTCTGTTCGTGAGCGCGCTGCCCGTACTGGCCGTAACCCACAAACTGGTGAAGAAATCCAAATTGCAGCAGCACGTGTACCGGGTTTCAAACCAGGTAAAGCGCTGAAAGATTCTGTCAACTGATTCTGGCTTTGCCAGTAAGTTGGAATGAACAAAACCTTACGCTTCTTGTCATATAGTGGCATTATTGCGTAACACGAGAGCGCATCATATCTGATGCGCTTTTTTTACATTGTATCAGGGTGACAGATTGTGATTCGTCAGAATCGTAATCAACAATTATTGCCAGCTCGAACAACTAGGAGATACGGCACGTTATGATGGAGCGGATGCGCGAAGGCGTTAGCAGCATTTGGGTGAAGATTATTCTCTCCCTAATCATATTTTCTTTTGTCTTTGCCGGTGTAGGCAGTTATCTGGCAAATTCTAATCAGCCTGTAGCGGCAAAGATTGACGGCGAGGAAATCAGCCAGAATCAGTTCGAGCAGGCATACCAGAACGAGCGTAACCGTATGCAGTCGCAGCTGGGAGAGTATTTCTCTACGCTGATGGGTGATCCTGGTTATGTTCAGCAGTTTCGCCGTAGTGTGTTAGACCGTTTGGTGAACGATGCGCTGATTGAGCAACGGGCTAATGAGCTGGGCTTACGTATCAGCGATGATCAGGTGAAGCAAGCTATCCGTTCAATGCCTGAGTTCCAGCGTGACGGTAAGTTTGACAATGAAGTGTATGCTTCTTTGCTTCGCCGTTCGCGTTTCACGCCTGAGCAATTTGCTGAGTACATGCGTACCGACATGCTGCGCCAGCAACTGCTGAGCGCTATTCAGGGCAGTGATTTTGCGCTGAGTAATGAATTGACTCAGTTGCAGCAACTGGAGCAACAGCAGCGTGAAGTGCGCAGTCTGACCCTGAACCTTGATACGTTTAAAGAAAGCATCGAGATCTCAGAAAGCGACAGCAAAGATTACTACGAACAGCACCCGGAAACCTTTACTCGTCCGGAACAAGTGAAAGTGGCTTACATTGAGCTGTCTGGCGATACACTGAAAAACACCATGGATGTCAGTGATGATGAGCTCAATGCGTATTATCAGGACAATCTGGCTAAGTTTTCGACACCTGAACAGCGCCATGTTCGCCACATCCTGATTCAGGGTGATGATGCGGAGGCGCAGTCAAAGGCAGAGGCGATTCTTGCCGAGCTGAATCAGGGGGCGGATTTTTCCGAACTGGCCAAGTCCAAATCGGATGACACTTTTAGTGCGAAACAAGGTGGTGAGCTGGACTGGTTTGAGCGTGGTGTGATGGACCCTGCGTTTGAGGAAGCGGCTTTTGCTCTGGAAAACCAAGGTGATCTGTCTGGTGTCGTGAAATCCTCATTTGGTTATCACATCATTCAGCTGGAAGCGGTCAAAGCACCGACTGCCAAGCCTCTTACCGAGGTTCGCAGCGACCTGTTAGCGGATCTGCGCGAACAAAAAGCGGCTGAAGCCTTTTATCAGCTGCAGACCAAACTGGCGGAATCAGCTTTTGAGATGCCTGATTCGCTGGATGATGCGGCTAAAGCGGTCAATGCTGAAGTACAGAAGACTGACTTCTTCGCACTCAACAATGCCCAGGGTGTGTTGGCTTCACCAGCTGTTGTCCAGGCGCTGAGCAGTGCGGAAGTACGTGAAGATGGTTTGAATTCTGAAGTCATTGAACTGGGGGCGGAGCACATCATTGTTGTGCGTGTTGACGAGTCCCGTCCTGAGCAACTGCTGCCGTTTGAAGAGGTTGCTGATCAGGTGCATGAGATCATGGCAGCCCAGCGTGGTGAAGAAGCGGCTGAGAAGCAGGCTGATGAGATTCTTGCTGCATTGCGTAATGGTGACAGCACCATTTTGGAACAGCATGAACTGAGCTTCTCTGAGCCTCAGACTATCAGTCGTCGTGGCAGCGATCCTGTGATTGCACAGGAAGCGTTTGCGATGGCAAAACCTGAAGAAGGTAAGTCTGTCTACGGCGTGACCCATGATCAGCAGGGCAATGTTGTTGTGATTGCACTGGATAAAGTGATTGAGCCAGAGGTCGATTCGGCCAGCGTGAATGGGCAACTGGCCGAACAGGTTGCTCAGATGAATGCTCAGCAGGATGTGGCCGCTTTACTTGATGTCCTGCGTGCGGATGCAGAAGTGACCTATCCGGTATTGGATGCATCTGCAAACTAAATGTAATTGATATTTATAATAGACGGGTCGCTTTGTGCGGCCCGTCGTTTTTTTATCTTGTCATTTTCTGGTGAGCATTATTGTGTGATTAAAAATGATTATCCTTGTGCTGAATTAACACCAAGGAGAAAAAATGAAAAACACATTTGCATTAATTTTGCTGGCATCGAGCGTTGTCTTGCCTGGAGTGGTGGACGCGTCCGATAAGCATGAAGGGATTGAAATAACAATTAATATCAATAGTGCCAATGCTGAGGAACTGGATAAGCTGCTGTTAGGCGTTGGTCCGGATAAAGCACAGAGCATTATTGAATACCGGGAGCAGAATGGGAAATTTGCCACTATCGAGGATCTGAGTAAGGTCAAAGGCATTGGCGCCTCTACTGTAGACAAAAACCGCGATCGCATTCAGCTTTGATGAGCTGAAGACTGGAACGCCACTATCTTGTAAGGGGTGCAATGCGCCCCTTGCAACCTGCATTATTTAACAGGCGATGCTGATAACCGGAAAGCCGGTGGCAGCATGGCTAGCAGCAAGCCGCCGACAGCCCCTGCAAGATGCGCTTCTACTGCAATCTGTGCATTAATCATGGACGCGGTTTCAGCGGACCCTCCGCTATACAAATCCCAGCTGATTTTCAGGATACCGGCTATCAGCAATAACCGTCCTCCGGCCCGTTGTGCGCGGATATCCTGACAGGCGCCCCAAATGAGTATCCCATGCAACAGGCCGGACAATCCTGAGTAACCATCCAGCCTGGTAAACAACAGGGACAGACCTACAATCAGGCTTAATGAGGCTAATAACAGCCAGAAGCGCCCTGTTGTCAGGTCAAACCGGAACAGATAACTGATTATCAGCAGACCTGAAACATTCATGCCGAGATGGGCCCAATTGGTGTGGGTGAAATTTCCTGTTAGGATCCGCCACCATTGCCCGGCTTCAATGAGTGGTCGTTGCCATTCCAGCAGTGCATTCAGCGGTGCAAGCTGTGCTGCGACACAAAACAGACAGATTGTCAGCAGGGACAGGAGCAGAGATCGTGATAACAAGGGCACCTCAATGAGCCGATACTGTGTAGATTGCGGTAAAGCAGGCAATGCCTGCATTTGCCAATGGATTGAAAAAATTGATGCTAGAACTGAACTCTGGATATTGCAACACCCGTCTGAGGTCAGCCGGCCGCTTGGTACGGCCCGTATTCTGACCTTATCGCTGCCAAATGCTCGCTTATGGGTAGGCGAAGATTTCAGCCGGCATGAGGAAATCAATAATCTGCTGGCTGACCCTGAGCGCCATGCTGCGGTGCTGTATCCGGACGGGCAGGCAGTGCCGCTTTCCCGCCGGGCAGCGCAGAACACGCCGCCCACTCTGACGACATTAATACTGCTCGATGGCACATGGAAGAAGGCGTATAAAATATGGCGCTTGTCGGCTAATTTACAAGCCTTACCGTGTGTGTGCCTTGATGATGTACCTGCGGGTAATTACCGGATTCGAAAATCGCCCAAACAATCAGGGTTATCAACCGTTGAAGCCGCCTTTCACGCCCTGAGTCAGCTTGAAGGCGAAAGCCGGCGATTTCTGCCATTAGTGACGGCGTTTGAAAAGATGATTGATTTTCAGATCAGCCAGATGCCGCCCGGACTGTTCGAACGGCATTATGGCAAGCAGCCTTAAACGATAGGCCCTATTTTCCAGTCGCTGGCAGGCTGAAACAGGTTGCTGTAAAGGCGTTGGGCAAACCCGTCTGTCATGCCTGCAATATAGTCGGCAATGATCCGCTGTTCATTTTCGCTATGATGGATGGCTGTGCGCCAGCGGTCGCGGGTACTGGCCGGCAGCAATCGCTCGGGATCGGAGGTGAAAGCCTCGAACATTTCCATGATGATCTGCTGCCCTTTGTACTCAAGCAGTTGAATTTCCGGTTTACGGACCACGTACTCGCTGACAAATTGTTTCAGTACTGTCAGGGCATTTTCCATCGGGGCCGACAGGTAGGCGTTCCACTTTAGCAGTGGTTCGCTGAATGCCGGGGTATTTTCGGCGGTTGTCGGGCCGATCTCAATCGCTGTGATCAGGGCATTCACTAAAGCGCCAATCGCATCTTTGCGCTGATGGTGATCGGCAAACAGCTGCTGGCTCAGCCACTCCGTCCGAGAGGCCAGCCAGGGCTCCCCGCAGTGCAGTAACTGGCTGGCTGCAGCCTCTTCCCATTGCTTCTGTGTCACTATGCCCATAACGATGGCATCTTCCAAATCGTGCACACCGTAGGCAATGTCGTCGGCAAGCTCCATGATGGAGCAGTCCAGAGATTTAAAGCGTGTTTTGAGGTGTTGAGTGGGGGAGTGCCGCTCGCTGCGCATCATACCGAACAGTTCCCTGTCGTGCTCAGGCAGGGAAGACAGCACCCACTCAAAGGTCTCCTTGTCGTCGCGGTAAATGCCTTTGGCCGGCTGCCAGTCTTTGGCACGTAAATGCCGGAAGTCGCTGACTTCAGGGGGTTGCTCTGTGGCTCTCGTATCGCGGATAAAAGCCGGGTATTTCAGCAGCCCGAGTAAAGTGCGGCGTGATAAATTCATACCAAACTTTTCGGTATAGGGCTCAAGTAATGTGACAATTCTGAAAGTCTGCGCATTGCCTTCAAAGCCACCATGCTCACGCATCATATAATTGAGCGCCACTTCACCACCATGACCAAAAGGCGGATGCCCGATGTCATGAGCCAGGCACAGGCTTTCCATCAGGCTGTTTGAAGGTAAGAGCGAGCGAAATTCGGGCTGCTTGATTTTCAGCTGGGCCACTATGCCGGTGCCGATTTGGGACGCTTCCAGCGAGTGAGTCAGTCGGGTGCGGTAAAAGTCGTGGTGACCGGCGCCATGGACCTGGGTTTTGGCCTGTAAGCGGCGAAAGGCCGCAGAGTGAAGAATTCTGGCGCGATCACGTTGATAGGCCGTACGGTGATCATCGCGTCTTTCTTTGTGCTCCTGACTTTTTCTTGCTTGCCACAGAGCGGTGCTTGGGTCGCTGGTTAAGGGCATTAACTGATCTCATCCAAAGTTAGGTTGAAACTGGTGGCGAAGGTTTTCAGGAAATAACTCATTTCCTGTGTCTTTCGCTCTTCCAGCGTTTCTTCCAGACGTTTCTTGGCCTGTGTGAATTCGTGATTGCCGGCCCTGAGCTCTTCCAGGCATTTGAGGTAAGCACACAAGGTATCGGCCTGCTTGACTATGTGATAGTCCTGCTGGTCAATGGCATCGCTGACCAGCAAAGGGGCATAGTCGGCCTGAAACTCGTCGGGGAGCATAGAAAGCAGCCGTTGCTCGGCGGCCAGTTCAATCTTTTTGTATTCTTCTGCAATGGCTGGATTGAAATATTTGATCGGTGTTGGCATGTCGCCTGTCAGCACTTCGCTGGCATCATGAAACATGGCCAGCAGGGCAATACGCTCAGGGTTCAGCTGCCCGCCGAAGTGGCGGTTTTTGATCAATGCCAGAGCGTGGGCCACAAAGGCCACCTGAAGGCTGTGCTCTGAGACATTCTCCGTTGCTACGCAGCGCATAAGTGGCCAGCGCTGAATCAGTTTCATACGAGCGAGATGAGCAAAAAAATGGCTGGTTTTCATGATGTTTCCACATTGTTCAGACTGCTATTTAAACCTAACAGATTTTTTGCAGCCTAGGAAACAACAAAAGCCCCGGGAGCCGGGACTTTGCGGTACATGCTGAACGGTTTATTGCTGATAACCCGTTATTGGCGATAACTATGAAGAAATCGCTCCAGACGGCCGATGGCCATTTCCAGGTCATCAACCCTGGGTAATGTCACTATGCGGAAGTGATCCGGCTTTTTCCAGTTAAACCCTGTGCCGTGGACTATCAGTACTTTTTCTTGCTGCAGGAAGTCCAGTGCCATTTTCTGATCATCGACAATGTTGAACTTCTTCTGATCCAGTTTGGGGAATAAGTACAAGGCACCTTTAGGTTTGACGCATGACACGCCGGGAATTTGCGTAATCATGTCGTAGGCCTTGTTTCTTTGCTCTAACAAGCGACCGCCAGGCAGGATAAGTTCGTTAATGCTCTGGTAGCCTCCTAAGGCTGTCTGTACCGCATGCTGCATCGGCACGTTGGCACACAGGCGCATTGACGCCAGCATATCCAGGCCTTCGATATAGCGTTTGGCGACATGGCGTGGCCCTGAGAGCAACATCCAGCCAGCACGGAAGCCGCAGACACGGTAAGATTTAGACAAGCCATTGAAGGTGACACAGAACACGTCTTCTGCCAGTGGGGCAATAGAAGTGTGCTGGGCGCCGTCATACAGAATTTTGTCGTAAATTTCGTCGGCAAAGATAATCAGTTTGTGCTGACGGGCTATTTCAATCACTTCCAGCAAAAAGTCCCGGCTGTAGACAGCACCGGTCGGGTTGTTCGGGTTGATCAATACAATCCCGCGTGTCTTCGGAGTGATTTTGCTGCGAATGTCGTCAAGGTCTGGATACCAGTCCGATTCTTCATCACAGATATAGTGCACCGGATTGCCGCCAGACAAAGAGATGGCGGCTGTCCACAGCGGGTAATCCGGTGCAGGAACCAGAATTTCATCCGTGTTATCCAGCAGTGCCTGCATCGCCATCACGATCAGTTCAGATACGCCATTGCCGATATAAACGTCTTCAACATCCAAATCCAGCAGACCACGTCTCTGGTAATGTTGCACCACGGCTTTACGCGCCGAGTAAATGCCTTTTGAATCGCAGTAACCTTGTGAGGTTGGCAGATTACGGATCACGTCCACCAGGATCTCATCCGGTGCATCAAAACCGAATGGGGCGGGGTTGCCAATGTTGAGCTTAAGAATTTTGTGGCCTTCTTCTTCCATGCGCTTGGCATGTTTAAGAACGGGACCCCTTATGTCATAACAAACATTGTTGAGCTTGGTAGACATCCCGATGTTGTGCATGTGGTCATCCTGCGAAAAAGTGAACATTTCCCACAAATTACACCAAATGCCACCTTTAGATAAAGGGTCTGCAGGAAAAAATTATGCGAAGGGACGTAATTTTAATGTTTATCAGAATAATAAACTAAAAGAGTGAAAAGTGGTCTGCGAGGTGTGAGGCCGATGATATCTCGGCTTCACTGGATAATGGCTGGTTTTAATGATTAATATCGATTTATATTTTGGCGGATTGTTCTGGATAATTTTTTAAAGCAGGATAAAAATGGAAAGCGCAGAACCATGCACTTTCCGTTTTGTCAGTGTATCAGCGAGATTCGCCTCGCAGTGCAATAACGGTTTCACGTAAAGCCGCGCTATTGGCCGATTGCGCATTAACCGGGGTGCCGGCGACAATAGTCACGCGTGACCAGAAACGTTTAGGCCATTTCAGTAAGGCTTTACCGCCTTCACGGCTGAAGTAGCTGCCCCACAAACCTTGCAGTGCCATTGGAATGACAGGCGCAGGGGAGCGCTTCAGGATAAGATCCACCCCCCGCATGAAAGGCCCGACTTCCCCATCATGGGTGAGCTTTCCTTCCGGGAAGATACACACCAGTTCGCCTTGAGACAGATAGTATTCCACTTCCTCGAAAGCTTTTTGAATGGAGCGTCTGTCTTTTGCGGCAATGGGAATAACTTTGCAGGCGCTGCAGAAGGTTTTAATCAGCGGCAGTTTGAATATGTCCTCGTCCATGATAAAGCGTATCGGGCGAGGGCAGGCACCGGCCAGCAGCAAGGCATCCATATAGCTGACATGGTTACAGACAATTAATGCACCGCCCTGCTTGGGAATGTTCTCCAGCTGCTGGTGGCTTACCCGGTACAAGGTGTGACTGACAATCCAGATGAGAAATCGCCAGAAAAAATCGGGCGCCTGCAGGTAGATATACCCCAGCACCAGCAGATTGAGGACGGCCAGGAACAGGAAGAACTGCGGTATCGACAAAGACAGCACTGACAGGAAAACGATCGCTGTCACTGAGCTGACGACCATGAAAATGGCGTTCCAGATATTATTCGCCGCAATCACCTGCGCCCGCTCTGACGGTTCGGCGCGGTTTTGCATCATGGCATACAGTGGCACGATGTAGATGCCGCCAGACACACCCAGCATGGTCAGTGAGAAGAATACCCGTATCAGGTCCGGTTGGGTCAGAAAGGCCCACAGTGAGTCTGACAACGGCGCGATATCCGGGGTCGCGAACATCAGGTCGGCACCAAACAGCGTGATGCCGAGTGAGCCCAGCGGAACGATGCCTGGCTCAATACGATGACCAGACAGGCGGTCGCACAGCAGTGAGCCGATAGCGATACCGATGGAAAACAAGGTCAGCAGGACTGAAACTGAAGCGGCATTACCGCCAAGGTATAACCTGGCAAAGTTGGGAAACTGGGTCAGATAACTGGCACCCAGAAACCAGAACCAGCTGATCCCCAGCACGCATTGCAGCACCACTTTATCTTTCGCGGCAATTGACAGCGTTTTGCGGGTTTGTCTGATCGGTTGCCAGCGAAACCGCTGACCTGCACCGCAGGGTTTCGCTTCTGGGATATAACGCGAACTGGCATAGCCCAGAACGGCGAACGATACCACAGCCACCGCCGCTATGGTTCTTGCCTCTTGCTGATCGGCAATGATCCCCGCAAGCAGGGTTCCGATCAGTATGGCCAGGAAGGTCCCTGTTTCAACTAACGCGTTGCCGGAAACCAGCTCTTCCTTTTTCAGGTGCTGTGGCAGTAAGGCATATTTGGCCGGGCCAAAGAAAGCAGATTGCGAGCCCATCAGAAACAGCAGCAGCAGTAAGGCGGTATAATTCTCTGCCACGAAAGCTACGGCTGCCATGGCCATGATGATGATTTCAGCCATTTTCACTTTTCGCATGATGCTGGCTTTGTCGTAGGAGTCTGCCAGTACACCGGCAGAGGCAGAGAACAAAAAGAATGGCAGAATAAAGATACCGGCGGCCAGGTTGATAATGAAATCGGACTCAAAGGGCAAAGTGCCCGGCGCGGCAAAAGCGATCAGAATGAGCAGAACATTCTTATATATGTTGTCGTTGAACGCGCCCAGCGCCTGGGTAATAAAGTAAGGAAGAAAGCGGCGTTGGGTCAGTAAAGCGGATTGTGAATGACTCATCTGGCTGGGCTCCTTCATACCTGCCAATTATTCAGGTAAGTGTCCAGCAGGTTGTCGATCAATGCTTTTCCGTCAACGGGCGTTGAGGTGAACAGCTTATCGTCAACGGTCAGCAGGGTAATGCCATGCACGCCCGCCCACAGGACGCGGCTGGCTTCCATCACCGCGGTTTCGGATTGGTCGGGGATGAGCTGGCGGATAAGGCTTTCCAGCATGTTAATCATATTGTTGATGCGTTCATTCTGCCACTCAGGCAACTCCTCGCCATTCATGGTGTGCTGGAAAATCAGCTGCCAGCGGTAAGGATTATCCACCGCAAAATTGAGATAGCAGTAGGCAAGCTTGCGCAGAGCATCAGTTGTTGATTCTGACTGTTGCAACTGCTTTTCAGCTTCCGCAAACAGTTCATCCATGGTTTGGGCAACAGCATGGAGTAACAGCAGGTTATAGTTGCCAAACACATTGACTAAGGTGCTGGGCACATAGCCAATCATTGCGGCGACTTTACGTAAGCTGAGTTCGTGATGGGGGTGCTCGCTGAGAAACTTTTTGGCTTGCTCAAGTGTCATGCTGATGAGCTCTTCCCGCGTGTGATCGTTTCGTCTTGCCATGATCTTCCCTACATGGTGCGCTAAGCACAAATAAAAGGCCGGACAGTTTGCTGACTGCCTTAGCACAGGCTGGGTGTGCTATAAAAAGTATAGAATATAGAACAATGTTCAATATTCTATGAGCAACAAAACTTCCGGGTCAAGAATGTCTCTTGTTCTTGGTATTAACGTCGTTCGGCATTTTTGACTGAAACCTGTTCATTCAGGGTCCAGAAATCTATCAAAACACCAATCAGGAAAAAGCCAAACGTCAGTAAATACAAGAGTCCGCTTATCCATTTTCCCATGTACATACGGTGCACGCCGAAGACCCCCAGAAAAGTGAGCAGCAGCCAGGCAATGTTATAGTCCAGTTCACCACTTTGAAAACGAAGATCCGCTTCTTTGTCCATGCCGGGGATCAGGAACAGATCGATCAGCCAGCCAATGCCCAGCAGGCCCAGAGTGAAGAACCACAGTGTGCCGGTTACAGGTTTGCCGTAATAAAAGCGGTGGGCACCGGTAAAGCCAAAAATCCAAAGCAAATAACCTATCAGTTTACTGTGTGTGTTCTGATGCGTCGCTTCATGCATGGTGACTGCCTCACTGAATGTGCATTGAGATAAATGGGTCTTGCCTAATACTAGGTGGGATGTATATGAAGTAACAAGCCATTTCATTAGCTTAGCCGTAGAAGATCGCATTGTTGACAATGAAGTGATGTCAGTTGATTACTGATGACTATAACGGTTTGCCAGGGGCATAATTCGGCAAGCCTGCTAAATTTGGTAACAATTTGGCCGACAGAGCTGATTGACTTTACCATCCCCCCAGCTAGGATGCATAAGGATTGCATTTTACAGGCAAAGGTAAAGGATTGATGAAACGCTTTATAACCATGTTCGCGTTACTGGTGGCTGTGTCTTTCACAGCTCCGCACGCAGAAGCGAAAAAGTTTGGCGGCAGTAAATCATTGGGCAAGAGCTTTAAAACGGCTCCGGCGCAAAAACAGCAACCGCAGCAAACAGATACGATCAGTAAACAGAATCCAACAGCATCGGCCGGTAAAAAAGGCTTGATGGGTGGATTGCTGGGCGGATTACTTGCCGGTGGGCTGTTGGCAGCTTTCTTCGGCGGGGCTTTTGAAGGTATTCAGTTCATGGATATCCTGATTTTTGGTCTGATCGCTTTTCTGATTTTCAAGTTTCTCAAAGGCATGCGCAAAGCCAAACCAACGGCAATGGGGCATCAGCAGGCCTATGCCGGCGACTCACCCCAGGCACAGCACCGTCAGCAAGCGGATGCATTTACCGGCGCGGCGACGGCACAGCCTGAGTATCGCTCAACCGACAGTGATGTACCGTTCAATCTGCCTCCTGGCTTTGATATGAATGCCTTCTTGCAAGGTGCACGTGAGCATTACCGCACGCTGCAGGGCGCCTGGAATCACAATGAGCTGGAAACCATCCGAGAATATGTCAGCCCGGCACTGTTTGAGGACTTAAAAGCTGAGCGTAACAAGCTGGATGGCGAGCAGCACACCGAAGTGATGTACGTTGATGCAGAGCTGGTTCGTGCTGATTACAATGCCGATACCGCTCACCTGAGCGTGAAGTTTGCAGGACGCTACAAAGACAGCCATGAAGGGGTAGAAGAAGATATCTCTGATATCTGGCATCTGGAGCGTGATCTGAGCGCGCCGAATGCCCCTTGGTTGATTGTCGGTATTCAAGCCTGACAGACAGGGTATAGAACACCTTAGAAACTCAGCGTTTCATAAACCGCTTGTCCCGAATTGGGGTAAGCGGTTTTCTTTTTTTTCAGATAATTACTGTTGTTTTGATCTAAACCGCAGCGACTTTCGGTTTCTCTCACTATGCTTGGAGATAAGTTCTTAAGAGGAGAGGTCGCTATGCCCCTGACACCAGAGTTAGTACAAGAATTGAATCTGCTGGTTAAGTTCCCGATGCACAGTGATATGGAGGGGATCAAGGTTAACCATGAAGCGAGCTCTGAGATGATCTCTGCAGCACAGCGTTTGTATGATAAAGGGCTTGTCACTCAGCCCGATGGCGGCTATCTGACCAGTTCGGGCCATCAGGCATTAGAGCATGCCAAATCAGCCTTGCGAATATTATCCGGCAAAGTGAACGTCTGAGATCTGCTCCAGCTCTGTCAGGTTGAACAGCGCCTGCTGATTGGTGGTGCCGCAGAGATCCGGACAGGGTTTGAAGTGATGGCATACTGCCGGTCTTTCCGGCTTGCCAAAAAGCTTGCACAGATTATTGTCGTTTAGCTGAATACAGCGCACCCCGGCAGGTTTGCCATCAGGCATACCCGGAATAGGGGAAGAAATACTCGGGGCAATACAACAGGCTCCGCAGCCTAAACGACAATCCATTCCAACCTTCTATACTTATCTGGCAGTCTTATTCAACAGTGACGCTTCGTGTACACGTCTGTGAACACGTTCGTGATTCCGGCCAGTATCACTGGCCGCTCACGCTGGTGGCGCAAACTATCACCCATAGTATCGGGAATCAAGCTTTGCGGCTGTTGTATACCTGCCTGAGAGAGGGAAATCCGGACTGAGGCTTGCACTTTGCCGGGCAGACAGCTATAACACCGCCTTGTTTCCTCTTATCCCTACAATAAGAGGGCGAATAACGCATGATATTGGGGCACAGTGATGGCAGCATTTTGGCAAGAGAAAGACCTGACAGCAATGACAGATACAGAGTGGGAATCGCTGTGTGACGGCTGTGGTAAGTGCTGCCTGCATAAACTCATCGACGATGATACCGATGAGATTTATTACACCAATGTTGCCTGCAGTTTGCTCGATGACCAAACCTGTTCATGTAAAGACTATGCCAACCGGTTTGAGTCGGGCGAAGAGTGCCTCAAGCTTACCCGTGAGCGCATTGATGAATTCAGCTGGTTGCCGGACACCTGTGCCTATCGCCTGCTGGCCGAAGGTCAGCCCTTGCCTGAGTGGCACCCGCTAATTACCGGCTCCAAAGACGCCATGCATGCGGCCAATCAGTCGGTCCGCGATACAGTCGTGTACGAAATTGATGTGATTGACTGGGAGGACCACATTTTAAACCACCCGAACCGCTAGCCCTTATTGTCCGCCGTCTGGGCCGGTTCAGCTGACTGAAATACCGAGCCGGCGCACTATAAAGCGACTTGGCTCAGCCTTGTTTTTATCTCTTCTGCACTCATGCTGTCTATCGGTAGTGTGCTCAGTGTATCGACGTGGTGTTTCAGCAGTAGTGTCGTTTGCTCACAGGCCTTTTCCTGTTCATCCGGGTCTTGGCTGAGCGTCAAGGGGTTGGGTAAATCCCAGTTTACCCGTATGCCGTCTGCCAGCCAGTTCGGACAAGGCTCGCCATGTTGGGTATCGCCGACAGAAATCACAATATCAGGGTGGAACCGTGAAAATTCTTCCCAGGACTTGCTTCGGTAATCGGCCGGATTCAGGCCCATTGCACTGAGGTAAGTCTGCATTATCTCAGGCAGCTCACCCTTAGGGTCGGAACCTGCACTGGCGACGTGAAAATGAGCAGGTAAAAAACGTTTGGCGACAGCTTCCGCAAGGATACTTCGGCAAGTATTGTGACGGCTGATAAACAACACTTTCATTGTAAGGTCCCACTTATTCAAGGCTCTCCATGTTTCAAGCCTAAGTGTTGTTTATGACGTTTTTGTGTCAGTTGTGCTGCAGCTAGCTGGCTTGCTGTAACAATTGTTCTTTTGCAGATTGCAGCACTTCGACAATGGGGGCGGCTTTATTATGACGGCGAACATCGGCAAACAGGGCTTTGGCTTGCGGGTATTCGTGGCGAAGGTAAGCAAACCACTGTTTGACACGGTTCGGGTAATACAGGCCTTTATCCCCTTTGATTTCGTAACCGGAATATTTCAGCAGCAGATCCAGCACTGTTTCCCATCCCATGTGGGGGTGATTATATTTAACCACATTGCCCAGGTTAGGCAGGTTGAGCGCACCGCGACACACCATCAGAGCATCGGCCTGGGTGGTCTCCATACACTCTTGTCCGTCGGCATGGTTCCAGACTTCACCGTTCGCTACGATTGAAAGCTGTGCTGTCTGTTTTACCTGACGTATGTAATCCCATTTTATCGCCTCAGCTTTATAGCCATCGGTTTTGGTGCGGGCATGAATGGTGATTTCATCCGCTTTGGCCTGTGAGACCGCATCGGTGATCTCAAAGCAGTGGCCCGGATCATCCCAGCCTAAACGGACTTTGGCCGAAACTGGCACTCGCGGATCAACCGCATCGCGGACGGCCTTGACGATCTGATACATCAGCTCGGGTTCTTGCAGCAGTACCGCGCCTCCCCGGCTTTTATTGACTGACTTTGCCGGGCAGCCAAAATTGATATCAATACCGGGAGAACCCAGCGAAGCCGCGAGATGGGCGTTTTCGGCCATCCAGCCCGGATCCTGACCGAGTAACTGAACACGAACAGGCGTGCCAGACAGGGTTTTGCCACCTTGCAGTAATTCCGGGCACAGACGATAGAAGACACTTTTGGGCAGGCGCTGGTCGATCACGCGGACAAATTCAGTCACGCACAGATCGTAGTCATTGATTTCAGTGAGCATTTCCCGCATCAGGTGGTCAAGCACACCTTCCATCGGGCCAAGTATCAGTCTCATAGCCTCAGATTACTGCTGTTCAGTTAAAGAGGCGAGATTGTAGTGCGGTTAAGCTGGCTTGTCACCTTTTGCTCAATGTCTGGTCAGGCCTGAGTGTGTTGAGTATCAGCGGTGTGTCGCCTGAGGGCATTGCCGCTGTGAATTTCGGCGGGGGTGGGCGGCAGCTCTAAAGCCTTCATCGCCAGATTCAGCATGGTGAGGGCAACGTCCTCGGCAGGAATCGGCGCCAGGTGCGAAAGCGGGCCGACAAGCAAAGGCTGAGCAAGCTCCAGACCTTTTTGCAGCAGCACTTCATCTTGCCGTGATTCCGAGCGCTCACCGCTCAGCGGCCCCGGACGCACGAAAATGCAGTGGCTGAAGCCCATGTCACTCAGTGCCTGCTCCATTTTCGCTTTGCAACGCAGATAGAAGGAAGGGGAGTAGGGCGTGGCGCCCAGACTGGAGATGACGACAAGGTGCTGTACGCCAAGCTGTAACATACTGCGCGCTACCGATTTGACCAGCTCGACATCCACCGCCTCAAGTCCGGCTTTGCTGCCGGCAGACTTTTTGGTGGTGCCCAGGCAAATAAATCCAAGCTCAGGGACCGGATCGGTATCTTCCCATTCCGTGATACGTAATTCAGGATGGACTATCTGCACCAGGTTTTTACTGCGATAGGGCAAGGCGGTCCGGGTTAAGGCATATACCTTTTCCATGGCGCCGTTACCGAGCAGCAGGTGCAGAAGCTCGTTACCCACCAGTCCGGTAGATCCTGCAATGATAGCGCTGATTTCTCTTTGCATCTTTGTTACCCAAAGCTGTTGGCGTTGAGGCCATTTTTGCGCTGTTTTGAGTGAAATTTCAACAACAAATCATCACATTTGCGGCCTTTTTCGTTTGCGTTATACTCGCCGGTAACAACAAACAGGAAAACACCATGACCACATTGATCACGCTCTCTGATGACTGGGCAGGTATGCCGCCGGCCTTTATTGAAGGCGCTTTACTCGCTGCAAATGCTAACCCTGCTGCAATGGAGCCGGATAACTGGCTGCCCGCGCTGGTCGGCGGCCTGACAGAAGATGAGCCAGTGACCATCAGCCAGCAAGACAGGGCCAGCATACTGGCCCATTTTGAGCACCAATATCTGGCTGTTAAATCGGGCGAATACAGCCTTCCTGTGGATCTGCAGTGGCAGGAAGCGCAGGGGGTAACAGAAGCCATGGGGCATTTTGCCGAAGGCTTTCTGGCTGTTTGGCCGCATGTGGCAGTGCACTGGGAAAACAAAACCATTTCCGATGGCACCGGCAGAATGCTGTCAGCCTTGTTGACGACCTGTATGCTGATTCTTGATGAGGCCGGTACGCTGTCTCAAATGGCTGATGACGGCATCGGCAGTATGCCAGAGCCCAGTGCATTGTATGCCAATTTGCCTTTTATGATTTCAGAGGTGGTGATGGCTGCTGATGAGCTGCAGCAAGGTGGCAGCTCAGCGCAGTCGATCAACCCATATAAAGGGGTGGGCCGCAATGACCCTTGTCCGTGCGGCAGCGGGAAAAAGTTTAAGCAGTGTTGCGGCCGAAACCAGTGACACAAACACAGGAGGTATAGCGCCTCCTGTGTTGTCAGTATCGGCTTGAGGTGGATTTAACAAACTGAGATAGCACGATAACGGCCCAGACAATCAGGTTAGCCGCGAAAATGATGACCAGCCATTGCGGCATGGATTGTCCCAGAAATTGCCATACCACTTTACTGCAATCGCCGTACGCTTCAAACAACCACGGTGCCCATTGATTCAGTGGTGCCCAGGCCGGCAGTTTGACAAACAGATCGCAGGTGGCAAATGGGGAAGGGTTAAACTGATAGCCGACATGTTCTTGTGCCAGAGACAGACCACGCCAGGCGCTGTATCCCCATAACGCCAGACCGGACCAGCGAATAACACTGACGTCAGGGGCGATCAGGCCAACCAGAGCCGCAATACCAATCCCAAACATCGCAATGCGCTCATAGATACACATGACACAGGGCGCCAGATTCATCGCGTGCTGGAAAAACAGGGCGCAGCCTTCGAAGAAGACGGCGAAAAGTAACAACAGTAGCCACGACAGACGGCGTTGGCTGAAGGTTTTTAACATCTGCATGTAATTCTCTCGGTCAGATACAGCGAAGGGGTTGTAAACGCAAAAGTCGACAACCCCTTGTTACTCAGTGCTTTGCTTTAGCTATGACAACCTAGAGAACCAGAAATTCCCGTTAGTGTCCAGTTACCGGAGCCAATTGTGGAATGGCTTCGCTGGCGGCGGACAACCAACCGTTTTGATAGAACCACTCCGTCATAGGGATCAGCGTCAGCTCAATACCCGCGAGGCCAATCAGCGACAAGACCAGTGTATATGGCAGTGCCATATAGACCATGCGCCCGTAGGACAGTCGGATCAGCGGTGCCAATGCCGATGTCAGTGCAAACAGGAAAGCGGCCTGACCGTTTGGCGTCGCGACCGATGGCAGGTTGGTGCCTGTATTGATGGCCACGGCCAGCATGTCGAACCGTTCGCGGTCAATCATGCCGTCGATCAGCGCTGATTTCACTTCATTGATATAGACGGTACCGACAAAAACGTTATCCGACACCATGGATAACAGCCCGTTGGCAATGTAGAACATGCCCATTTGCGCACTGCCATCCATTTCCAGTACGGAGGTAATAATAGGGCTGAACAGTTTTTGTTCAATGATCACTGCCACGACTGAGAAGAAAACCGCCAGCAGAGCAGTAAATGGCAGAGCTTCTTCAAAGGCTTTACCCAGAGAGTGCTCTTCAATGATACCGGTAAACGCGGTAGCCAGGATGATCACGGTCAGACCAATCAGGCCGACAGCAGCCAAATGCAGGGCCAGACCGGCAATCAGCCAGACGGCTATGATGACTTGGACCCAGAGTTTAGCGATATCCAGATTGGTACGACGCTTACGCTCTTCGTTATCGTAGTCGATCAAAATGTTGCGTACGTTTTCAGGAAGCTTGGCGCCGTAGCCGCACAAACCAAACTTTTCGACCAGAGCACAAGTGATAAGGCCACAGAAGAAAACCGGTACGGTTACAGGTGCCATGCGCAGGAAGAATTCGCCAAACTGCCAGCCCGCCTGATTGGCAATGATCAGGTTTTGCGGTTCGCCGACCATGGTCATAACACCACCCAGAGCGGTACCCACACCCGCATGCATCAGCAGACTGCGCAGAAAGGCCCGGTAGTTTTCCAGATCGTCGCGGCTCAGTTCTTGAATAGCATGATCGGAAGTGTGGTCGTGAGACGCGTGTGGCTCCTGACCGGAGGCGACTTTATGGTAGATGCTGTAGAAACCTGTGGTCACACTGATCACAACGGCAATCACAGTCAGGGCGTCCAAAAATGCCGACAGGAAGGCTGCCATGATACAAAAAGACAGTGACAGCAGAATTTTTGAGCGGATGCCTATCAGTATCTTGGTGAAAATGAACAGCAGCAGCTGCTTCATGAAGTAAATGCCCGCGACCATAAAGATCAGCAGCAGCAAGACTTCAATATTGGCAACCAGCTCATGTTTGACCAGTTCAGGCGTCGTCATGCCGATGGCGACAGCCTCAATGGCCAGCAGACCACCAGGCTGGAGCGGATAGCATTTCAGTGCCATTGCCAGAGTGAAGATAAACTCAACAACCAGTAGCCAGCCAGCGACAAAAGGGTCGATGAAGAAAAAAATGATGGGGTTGATCACCAAGAAGGCAATGATCGTGAGTTTATACCAGTCGGGCGCTTTACCCAGAAAGTTCTTAATAAACGCGTTCCCTAGCGTGATAGCCATTTTTTTGATCTCTGTGTTATTTATGGGCGTCACCAAAACAACAGGCGTACCTCAGCCTTGACTCAGAATGTGTCGAGTCATTGAAAGTCCTGAGATTTTGATGACAAATTGCTTCCTTTCCGGGGAATTGTCATTGCTGACTCCCCTTTATTTACGGGTCGCAATTTTAACCGATTGTATGAATTGTTTGTTAAGGTGTTAATATTTCGTAACACAAAAATAGAGCGTAAACCCAAGACGTGGACTACGACTTAGGGATTGTAACAGAAATAGTTAAAAATATATCTGCCAGAACAATAAGTTGGGATGAGGGTTTGATTGCAGGATATTACACCTTTGTTAACTTACTTCAAAACTCCCGGAGGCAACGTTTCTACTCAGCCATAACTAGTGGTATGATGAGTTTATAAAAGATAAGCAAGAAGCAAGTTTGGAATACTAACTGATGGTTATAAAGGCTGATAGCCCAGCAACATTTGCTGAGAAATACATCATTGAGAGTATCTGGAATAATCATTTTCCGCAGGGCTCAATTTTACCTGCAGAGCGTGAATTATCAGAGCTGATTGGTGTGACACGTACAACTTTACGGGAAGTGCTGCAGCGTTTGGCACGTGATGGATGGCTGACCATTCAGCACGGTAAGCCGACCCGGGTAAATAATTATATGGATACTTCAGGACTGAGCATCCTGGATACCCTTATTACACTGGATGGCCAGGATGTGCAGCGCGTACTGGAAGATCTGCTGGCTGCCCGTACCGATATCAGCACCGTTTATATGCGTTATGCGGTGAAATCTAACAGCGAAAAAGTCAGCCAGTTGCTGGATTATGTTATCCATTCCTGTGAGTCTCTCCTGGCTGCGAGCAGCTTTGAGTCTTTCGTGGAAAGCTGTGAGGCAAAGCCTGAGCTGCTACTGGAAGTCAGAAAAATTGTGGATAAATACGGTAAGGAACAGCCGGAGCTGTGCGAGCAGATTTGCCGTGCCCGTGCCTTCAATTATTTTGATTACCGCATGTTTCAGGGGATGGCTACCCACTCAGGTAACATTCTGTATGTACTGACAATTAACGGTTTACGTAAGATTTACACCCGAGTGGGTGGATATTACTTCATGAACCGTGAAGCGTGTGAGCTGGCGTTGGCATATTATCGCGATCTGAAGTCGTACTGTGATAATCACCAGTCTGAGCTGGTAGCAGATCGTATTCGAAAATACGGTCGTGACAGTGGAGCTATCTGGTACAGTCATCGTATCGAAATTGCACGTTATCTGCATGAGGAAGAGCAGTAATCGGCTGTTTACCTCAATGTGAATGAAAAAGAGAGGCGTAACGCCTCTCTTTTTTTGCGCAAGATTTTAATTCAGAGCTCTGAAGAGTAACTGCTGCTTCTGTTAGGGCAGGTTGACAAAATATGGCTTCTGCCGTCACTGAGCTCTTCTTCGAGAATGACATCAAACCCCCACAAACGGTGAAGGTGTTTCAGCACTTCGTTATAGCTGTCTGACAAAGGTATCCGGTTATGCGGCACGTACCTCAGCGTGAGCGACCTGTCGCCGCGCAATGCCACGTTCCATACCTGCAAGTTCGGTTCGTTGTTGCTCAGATTGTACTGTGACGACAGTTTTTCCCGAATGGCTCGATATCCTTCTTCATTATGAATAGCATTGACTTCCACATAGTTGTTTCTGTCATCGTCATCTACGGCAAAGAATTTAAAATCACGGATCAGTTTGGGCGATAAAAACTGGCTGATGAAACTTTCGTCTTTAAAGTTCTCCATCGCAAAATGCACAGTATCCAGCCAGTCTTTGCCGGCAAAATCAGGAAACCAGTATTTATCTTCCTCGGTGGGATTTTCACAGATCCGGCGTATGTCCTGGAACATGGCAAACCCGAGGGCATAAGGGTTGATGCCGCTGTAGTACGGACTGTTGTAGGTTGGCTGTGCAACCACATTGGTGTGGCTGTGCAAAAACTCAAGCATAAAGCGATCAGTCACCAGCCCTTCATCGTACAGATGGTTCAGAATGGTATAGTGCCAGAACGTTGCCCAGCCTTCATTCATGACCTGGGTCTGTTTCTGCGGATAAAAATACTGACTGATCTTGCGCACAATCCGCACAATTTCTCTCTGCCAGGGCTCCAGGAGCGGGGCATGTTTTTCAATGAAGTACAGAATGTTCTCCTGAGGATCAGCAGGAAAACGGATTTCTTCGTCATGCAGGTCTTTTTCCGCTTGTGCCGGAATCGTGCGCCACAGAGCATTCACTTGCGTTTGCAGATAGTCTTCCCGTGCTTTCTGACGGGCAGTTTCTTCAACCAGCGAGATTTTTTGCGGGCGCTTGTAGCGATCGACGCCGTAGTTCATCAGCGCATGGCAGGAGTCGAGCAGTTTTTCGACTTCCACATCACCGTACTTTTCCTCACATTCAGAGATATATTTCTTAGCAAACAGCAGGTAATCAATAATTGAGCTGGCATCCGTCCAGGTTTTGAACAGGTAATTGCCTTTAAAAAATGAATTATGGCCATAGCTGGCATGGGCCATAACCAGGGCCTGCATGGTAATCGTGTTTTCTTCCATCAGGTAGGCGATACAGGGATCTGAGTTGATCACTATTTCATACGCCAGTCCCATTTGACCATGCTTGTAACCACGCTCTGTTTCAATAAAGCGCTTTCCGAATGACCAGTGATTGTAGTTAATCGGCATGCCGATGCTGGAATAGGCATCCATCATCTGTTCGGCAGTAATGATCTCAATTTGGTTAGGGTAGGCGTCTAACCGGTAATGGTTGGCCACCCGCTTGATTTCCATGTGGTATTGATCAAGCAGTTCAAATGTCCAGTCTGGACCATCACTGAGTGCCTTTTGTTTGATCTCTGTTTCCATAACCCACTCCCCTGATGCGCGTCGGCCAATAATCAGCGCTGTCCCTTAAGTGTAGATTGCAGATGGGCGAGTTTTTAAGTCGCCCTGCGCTTTAGGATTAATGGACTTGTTTTTTGAACAGTTCTCGGAATACCGGGAAGATGTCTTCAACGCTGCGAATGTTCTGCATAGCAAAATTATCATGGTTACCCAACAGGGACTCATATTCACGCCACAGCGTCTGGTGAGCCCGACGGGTGATTTCAATGTATGAGTAATAACGTGAGACCGGCAGAATATGCTTGTTGAGCAATTCTCGGCAGCCGGGGGAGTCATCCGCCCAGTTGTCGCCATCTGAAGCCTGTGCGGCATAGATGTTCCATTCTGAAGGGGCGTACCGCTTCTTAATGATTTCATCCATCAGCCGCAATGCGCTGGAGACTATGGTGCCCCCGGTTTCCTGGGAATAGAAAAACTCGTGTTCGTCCACTTCTTTGGCTTGTGTATGGTGGCGGATAAAGACCACCTCCACATTTTTGTAGGTGCGTGTCAGGAACAGGTAAAGCAGGATATAAAAGCGTTTCGCCATATCCTTGGTCGCCTGATCCATGGAACCTGATACGTCCATCAGGCAAAACATCACTGCCTGACTACTGGGCATTGGACGGCGTTCGTAGTTTTTGTATCTCAGGTCAAAGGTATCGATAAATGGCACTTTGCTGATGCGATCGCGCAGTGTCTGAATTTCTTCTTTCACTCGTTGTTCATCAAACGGTTGTGCCGGCTCTGTGTTTTGTAATCTGTCAAGTTCTAGCTCCAGCTCACGCAATTGGCGACGTTTTGCTGCCGTCATAGCGGTACGACGGGCGAGTGAATTCTGCAGGGACCTGACAATAGCGATGTTGGCCGGTACCCCGGTGGATTTAAAGCCTGAGCGGAAGGTTTTCCACTCAACCAGTTTGTTGAACTGATTTTTCTTCAGATTCGGGAGTTCAAGATCTTCAAACAACAGATCCAGATACTCGTCTTTGGAGATTTGAAAGACAAAGTCATCTTGCCCCTCACCATCAGGGCTGGCCTGGCCTTCACCGGCACCGCCGGAACCGGCTCCCCCCTGGGGCCGCTCAATGCGGTCACCAGGGCTGAACTGATCGTTACCAGGATGGACGATTTCTCGTTGCCCACCTCGTCCCTGATGGAACGAGGGCTCACGTATGTCGCGGGAAGGGATAGTAATACTTTCTCCGCTTTCCACGTCAGTGATGGAGCGTTTATTGACGGCATCAGCAATAGAATCTTTGATCTGTTGCTTGTGCCGGCGTAAAAAACGCTGCCGATTCACTGTGCTCTTATTTTTGCCGTTGAGCCTGCGGTCGATAAAGTGCGCCATAAGCTCTCCCCCTTGATCATCATCCATCAATTACGATGATTTACGTACGCGTAGATACCATTCGGACAACAGACGTACTTGCTTGCGGGTATAGCCTTTTTCCATCATACGGGCGACAAAATCGTCGTGCTTCTTCTGCTCCTCCGTAGAGGTTTTGGCATTGAACGAGATAACCGGCAGCAACTCTTCGGTATTGGAGAACATTTTCTTCTCAATAACCGTGCGCAGTTTCTCGTAGCTGGTCCAGTTCGGATTTTTCCCGGCATTGCTGGCACGTGCACGCAATACAAAGTTGACGATCTCGTTACGGAAGTCTTTCGGATTACTGATACCGGCAGGCTTCTCGATTTTCTCAAGCTCGTTGTTCAATGCAGCGCGGTCGAACAGTTGACCTGTCTCCGGATCGCGATATTCCTGATCCTGAATCCAGAAGTCCGCATAACTGACATATCGGTCGAAAATGTTCTGGCCGTACTCAGAATAGGATTCCAGATACGCAGTCTGAATTTCCTTGCCGATGAATTCGACATATTTGGGAATCAGATAGCCTTTCAGGTGTTCCAGGTATTTTTCGGCATTTTCCTGCGGGAACTGTTCACGTTCGATCTGTTGCTCCAGAACATAGAACAGGTGAACCGGGTTCGCGGCAACTTCAGAGTGGTCGAAGTTGAACACCCGGGACAGGATTTTGAACGCGAAGCGGGTCGACAGACCTGACATACCTTCATCCACACCGGCGTAATCGCGGTATTCCTGATAAGACTTGGCTTTTGGATCCGTGTCTTTGAGGGTTTCACCGTCATACACCCGCATTTTTGAGTACATGCTTGAGTTTTCCGGCTCTTTCAGGCGCGACAGCACCGAGAAGCGAGCCAGGATATCCAGCGTACTCGGAGAACATGGTGAATTAGCCAGCTCACTGTTCATCAGCAGTTTTTCGTAAATCTTGATTTCTTCCGACACACGCAGGCAGTAAGGCACTTTGACTATGTAAACACGGTCGAGAAACGCCTCGTTATTTTTGTTGTTTCGGAATGTCTGCCATTCTGATTCGTTGGAGTGAGCCAGAATAATGCCATCGAAAGGCAGGGCGGACAGACCTTCTGTACCGTTATAGTTGCCTTCCTGGGTTGCAGTCAGCAGTGGGTGCAGCACTTTCAGCGGTGCTTTGAACATCTCCACGAATTCCATCATCCCCTGATTGGCTTTACACAGCGCACCGGAGTAGCTGTAAGCATCCGGGTCGTCCTGGGCATAATGCTCAAGCTGACGGATATCCACTTTACCCACCAGGGAGGAAATATCCTGGTTGTTCTCATCACCAGGCTCTGTTTTTGCGATACCCACCTGATGCAGAATGGATGGACGCACTTTTACCACTTTGAATTTGGTGATATCACCACCGAACTCTTTCAAGCGTTTCGCTGCCCATGGCGACATGATGTTATTCAGATAGCGATGAGGGATGCCAAATTCTTTATTCAGAATTTCGCCGTCTTCAAGCGGGTCGAACAGGCAGAATGGGTGATCATTTACCGGACTGCGTTCACCGTTAGCAGTCAGCACATAAATGGGCACTTTTTGCATCAGACTTTTTAGTTTTTCAGCCAGTGAGGATTTACCGCCACCTACCGGACCCAGCAGATAGAGGATTTGTTTACGTTCTTCCAGACCCTGAGCGGCATGTTTCAGGTAAGAAACAATCTGTTCAATGGCCTCTTCCATACCATAGAAGTCTTCAAACGTTGGATAGCGCGAGATGACACGGTTGGAAAAGATCCGGCTCAGACGCGGGTCTTTTGCGGTATCTACCATTTCCGGTTCACCAATGGCCATCAGAAGACGTTCTGCGGCGTTTACGTAAGCACTGCGATCGTTACGGCAAATCTCAAGGAATTCTTGCAATGAAAGCTCTTCATCCTTGGCTTCCTCATAGCGATGACGATAGTGGTCAAAAATACTCATGGTATGCCCCCTGAATCGTTCTTCAATCATTTAGAAAGGACGAAATCAATAATCTTTCACATCCCTCATAACTAAGACTAGACCTAACTAATTAATTTGCTTTAGTGAGTGGTTGGTTTTGCTGAAAAATTTAGCTGACACATCAGACAGTGGTGGGCAAAAAACAACCTATCCATAGAGGTACTATCCTCCTATCAACAGGGATCTGCAAGCCATCTTGTTCAAAAAAGCGCCACTTTAACAGGGCCGGGATCCCGTCTGAAGCCGCATTATTTCAGGGGAGTGAGTTGAAGCGGGCAAACGGTAGGAACTGGTGTGAAATCTGGTGCCGGCTGTGCCGGTTGGCGTTAAATGATGCCGGTAGTGAGAAAGTCAGCTGAAGATGGTTTTTTAGGGGGAAGCACCGAATACAGCCAGCTATCTGTCATGTCTCAGCATTGGGAACCAGGCTCAGAGGCGAAGCATGTCATCAGGCGCGCTGCTTATTTTTTGAGCGAAATCAACAGCTCTGATTTAAGCTAGAAAAGTGTAGCTTGAGGGGGAGGAGATACATGCCGATTTCACGGGTTGATACTGTGTCGATTCCTGTATCGGATCAAAGCCAGGCACTTTTGTTTTACCGGGATGCACTGGGATTTGAGCTGATCAGGGATCATAAAGCAGATAGCCATAAACGCTGGATACAGCTGGCACCTAAGGGCGCAGAGACGACCATTAGTCTGGTAATGCCATTTGGGGGAATGCGGGCAGGTTCTGTTCAGGGGCTGGTGGTGCATACTGACGATATTACCTCGACATATGATGAGCTCACCAACCGGGGTGTCAGTCTGTCAGAGATTGTGACCTTAATGGGAGGGCGCTTCGCGACTTTCAATGATCCGGATGGTAACGGCTGGGTGCTGATTGAAGCGGACATTACCATGCAGGCCTGAGATCTGAGGTTGAAGTCAGCGGACAAATCAGGCTCAGGTCTTCCTGAGCCTGGCAGTTACTCGGCGCAGATTTCAGTACTGAGATGGTGCGATTGCCCGGGTTTCAGCACGATACCCTGACCCGCCAAAGCCGATTCCACACACAGCATAGTGGTGTAGCCATCCGGTGTCATATCAGCCATGCCTGCCGCACCTGACTGCCATGGGTTCCAGACCACGGCGCTGTCTTGGCCATGGTTATGCATGCGCAGACGGCGAAACAGTGCCGGATCTTCCAGATAAATCGTGTTTTCAGCCCGGCTGTAAATCCTGTCTACGGCGTCATCAAACTGTAAAGCACCATTGGTCGGAAGCCGTTGCTGGTCGGCCAGACCGTCGAGGTATTCATTACCCAGCCCGGACAACTTCGCTTGCATGATGTCTCCGACGGCCAGGTAGGTATGAAGCGCGCCGGACATACGCCAGGGGCGCTGGTCGGTGTTGGTGCTGGTCAGCTGGACTTTGAGGGTTTTATCGAACTCAAAGTGGAGCCGGTTGTGGAAGCGGTAGGGCCATATAGCCCGGGACTTGGGAGAGTCATGCAGGGTGAGCGTGACAGTGACATGGCTTTTCTGATCGTTGAAACTCTCCAGTTCCCACACACTGGAACGCGCAAAACCGTGCGATGGACTGGCCACCTTACCGAACCATGGCCAGCAGACTGGAATGCCGCCACGAATCGCCGACTGGCCTGAGAAGTCGGCGGCTTCACTCATCCAGATCAGATCTTTGTGTCCCCGAGGCTGGAAACTTAAGAGGTGACCGCCAAATAATGAGATGGCTGCCTGGCATTCAGGGTGAAGAATTCGGATGATATCCACACCATCAAGACGGCACAGGCTGATATGTTCTGAAAGCACTGTTGAAGTCGGAAGTTGACGTAAGTCCATAGTGATTCCTTTAAAAGCCAATGAGGGATCGGGCTGCACTTCTGCCCGCCAAGACTCTATCCGGGATAACAGATAGCAAAAAGGCGGCTATCAGCCGCCTTTTCAGTCATCGTCTAAGGATTACTTAGAGATGTGAGCAACCAGATCCAGTACTTTATTAGAGTAACCGATCTCGTTGTCGTACCAGGAAACAACCTTAACGAAAGTATCGGTCAGAGCGATACCTGCGTCAGCGTCGAATACAGAAGTACGTACTTCACCGATGAAGTCCTGAGAAACAACGGCGTCTTCAGTGTAACCCAGTACGCCAGACATCTCAGCTTCAGAAGCACGCTTCATTTCAGCTTTGATTTCTTCGTAAGTAGCAGGTTTTTCCAGGTTAACAGTCAGGTCAACAACAGAAACGTCTGCAGTTGGAACGCGGAATGCCATACCAGTCAGTTTGCCGTTCAGCTCAGGAATAACTTTACCTACAGCTTTAGCAGCACCAGTTGAAGATGGGATGATGTTCTGAGAAGCACCACGGCCACCGCGCCAGTCTTTTGCAGAAGGACCGTCAACCGTTTTCTGAGTAGCAGTTGTTGCGTGAACAGTCGTCATCAGACCGTCTTTGATGCCCCACTTGTCGTTCAGAACCTTAGCGATAGGTGCCAGACAGTTAGTAGTACAAGACGCGTTAGAAACGATTTCCTGACCCTGGTAAGTTTCGTGGTTCACACCCATTACGAACATAGGCGTGTCGTCTTTAGACGGACCAGTCAGAACCACTTTCTTTGCACCCGCTTCGATGTGCTTACGTGCAGTCTCGTCAGTCAGGAAGATACCCGTTGCTTCTGCAACAACATCAACACCGATTGCACCCCAGTTCAGACTTGCTGGATCGCGTTCAGCGGTAACACGTACAGTCTTGCCGTTAACGATCAGGTTACCGTCTTTAACTTCAACTGTGCCTTTGAAACGGCCGTGAGTTGAATCGTACTTCAGCATGTAAGCCATGTACTCGACGTCGATCAGGTCGTTGATACCGACAACTTCAATATCATCGCGTTCTACAGAAGCACGGAAAACGAAACGACCGATGCGGCCAAAACCGTTAATACCTACTTTGATAGTCATTATGTTGCTCCACAACTTAATTTCTAATGAAAGATAACTGGTAGTAAAATTACATAATCTAACGCTGGTCTGCAAGCAAAAACAGACCTCAAATTGTCTTTAATCAAAAAAGTTTCGGATTTTTATTACAATCCTGGCTGAAAGATGAATAGTTCACCTATAAATGCTGGCAAAGTAATCAATGATGTAGCTCAGTTTTAATTCAGTACCCGAAATACAGGGGAATATGCTTAAATGCACTGATTAGATGTAAAAACCTTTCGAGCAAAAGTATGTGCCATATATGCAAAAATTGGCAAATTTTAAGTAGTACGGGTTTGGAAAACTGTGTTTACAGGCAGGTAAATGGCTTTTAAAACAAATTCTTATTGGAAAGAACTGTTATCAGATGAACAATATTATGTCTGTCGGGAAGGTGGCACAGAAGCGCCTTTTTCAGGCACGTTATTGCATAATAAGAAAACAGGAATATATCACTGCACTTGCTGTCAAATTGCCTTATTTCATTCTGAGCAAAAATACGATTCGGGATGTGGCTGGCCGAGTTTTGCGGCGCCTGTTAATTCTGATTCAATTCGCTATTTAAGCGATACCAGTCACGGGATGAAGCGAACGGAAATTCGCTGTGCTGAATGTGACAGCCATTTAGGGCATGTGTTTGATGACGGGCCGGTTTCTACCGGGCAGCGATACTGCGTCAATTCGGTCTCACTGCAATTTAGTGAAGTGGAGTAATGCGACAGTGCTGCCCGTGATGGCGTTGTCAGGACGATGGCTGAGCGGGCTGCTGACTTGGCAGTGCGCTCAGATTTTTTTCTACATAGACACGGTTAAAGTGGCCGGCACTGATACTCTGGATGATGCTGTCTGCCAAAGAGTCCAGGTGAGTTTTATCCTGCGGCGGCATTGGATAGAGGCGCGATAAGGTCTCTGAATTGGTGACGGGCAGTCCCATCAGGCTACCCACTCTTGACCATAAATAGGCTTCGGTTTTGTTGTTGTCCTGGTGAGCCTGCGTCGCCAGGGTCAGAATAATGTCTGGTTTCACTTGGGCCTTGCCATGATAAAGCTCCAGAGCTCTTAACAGAAGCTGGCGAGTTTTGGCTTTATCAACACCAGTATAAAAAGAGGCCAGTGCCAGCTGTAATTCAGGTGTCTGAAGCTGGCCTGTTCCCTCTAATTTCAGAAAATCTTCCTTAGCCTGGTGCTCACCCTGGCTCCAGCGGTCATAAATGACTGCGGGTTCTTGGGAGTCAGCCAGCTCTTCAGTCAGCTGTTCTATGACCTCATAACTGTGAATAAGCGCAGTCGCCCGCACCGATTTACGTTCTTTATAGCGGGTCGGCTCAATTTCAGCGGCATACTCCAGGCAATACTGGTAGCTGCGTGTGAACTCAAGGGTATGCAGTTTTTCAATGTCGGTCGGCGTTTTCAGCTGTTTATAGCGCTGCCAGATGAGATCTGTGCGCTGGATACGGCACTGGCCGTCATTGTTATTCAGTCCTTCACATAGCTCGGGATGTGCCGAGCACAGACTGTCTGTTGTTTTAAACTCACCCTGGCAGGCTGGCAGCAATGCGACAGCAGATAAAAAAAACAAAATGTTGCGCGTTTTTTTGCCAGAAGAAGTCATGTGCGGTGCGTTACTCATGGATTGGTTCACTACAGTCAAGAATACCCTAATACCTATCGGCAGAAACTGACCTGAGAGAAAGAATAATGTGACATTGCTGCAGTGTGATCACGAAAACAAAAGAAAACTAAAACCAAGGTGCTACTTGACTGGCAAACTCAGGTCATTATCGTAGCCTACCATTGCAAGTGGCCTGAAAGAATCGGGCATGAAGAGGAGTAGATGGGATGGATGTACAACAGATTCTGGCTGCCATGACCCCAGAGGTGTATCAAAAGTTACTGGCGGCGGCAGAAACGGGTAAATGGGCTGATGGCACCCCATTAACTGACGCTCAGAAAGAGTCCACCATGCAGGCCGTTATGCTGTATCAGTCTCGTCATAATACTGAGGCTGAGCATATGACAGTGGCAGCCGGCGGTGAGATACGCTTTAAGTCGAAATCTGAGCTTAAGCGTGATTTTGCCATAGAAGACAGCGAAGCTCCTGTGGCAGATATTGCCCGCTTCTCTTTGCAGCAAAACTGATCCCTGTGACCCTGTCAATGCGGGTGTGCTCATCTGCGGATATCACCGCCTGGGCACAGTGAAAGACACAGGGTCACAGTAAAATCCACTCAGTTCATGATCTTCCTGCGTCACCAGACTCGCAACCCAGGGCTCTTGCTCAATACCTTCCAGATACATAGCCAGTTTGGGATAGTGAGGTTTCAACCTTAAGCCAGCCATCCAGCCGCTGCGAAAAATACTCCAGAGCGTGATTTCGGCCATCGAAAAACGGGTCGTAATATAACCTGCAGCCGGCACTTGTTCTTCCAGATAGCTCAGAACCGGCGGCAGGTGATGCTGAATGCAGTCGTCAATGGCCTCCTGATCAATGTCTTTTTCCAGAATCTGCCCCCTCAGAATTTTCTGATAGAAGAGCACGCCGGCGAGCAGTGCGCTGAGCCGGGTGTCGGCATATTCTTCCAGCCACCGGATTTTTGCTCTTTCACCGGCATCGCCCGGGTACAGCGGAGGGACCGGGTAGATGTCGTCCAGGTAATGGGCAATCACTGTTGAGTCGATAACGGTCAGACTGTCATGTTCCAGGACCGGCACTTTCCCCATCGGATGGCGTTTGTGCGCCAGCTCTTTTTCCAGGTACGGGTTGAGCGGTTGTAAGTCGTAACTCAGCCCTTTGTACGATAAGGCCAGCATGATTTTTCTGACAAAAGGAGAAATGGAGGCGCCGTGCAGAATCATAATCAACCTTGCTCATAGCCAACAGACGAAATTTGCTATAAGTGTAGCTGAGATATAAAAAGAGCCGCACGAGTGCAGCTCAATTAGGGGGTGTCCCGGTCAACTTGATTAGCGGGACAACTCGCCGCGGATGTCCTGTTGCATCAGCTCACGCACTTTTTCTGTTGGCAGCGACTGGCTGAGCAGAAAGTGCAGCTTAGCCAGTGCGGCTTCACGGGTCATGTCATAACCACTGAGTACGCCGGCATCTGCCAGCGCACAGCCAGTTGCGTAGCCATCCATGTTCACTTTTCCGGACAGGCACTGAGTCAGGTTAACCACTATGACGCCGCGGTCGGCCGCTTCTTTTAGCTGGGCCAGCAGCTCAGCGTTTTGCGGTGCATTACCCACGCCGAACGTCAGCAGGATCATGGCGTTGACCGGCTGGCGCAGGGTGTTGCGGATAACTTCCGGCGAAATGCCGGGGTACATGGTAATCACACCGATAGGTTGCGGGGTGATTTGGTGCACCCTGAACTCACCTGCAGGCTGTTTGTTCAGCTCTGTAGTGGGTTTTACCTGAATGTTGATCCCTGCTTCGATCAGCGCCGGCATATTGGGCGAAATAAACGCATTGAAACCGTCGGCATGGGCTTTTGTACTGCGGTTACCGCGCAGCAGCTGGTTATTAAAGAAAACCGTGACTTCATTGACCGGATAATTTGCCGCGAGATGCAGCGCATTAAGCAGGTTGCTCTGCCCGTCTGAGCGCATTTCGGCCAGTGGGATTTGCGAGCCGGTGACAATCACTGGTTTGCCCAGATTTTCCAGCATGAAGGATAACGCAGACGCGGTATAGGCCATGGTGTCCGTACCATGAAGAATGACAAATCCATCAAACTTGTCGTAGTTGGCCTTGATATCATCGGCAATACGCTGCCAGTCTTCAGGTGTCATATCTGAAGAGTCAATCAGTGGTGCATATTCATGGATAGTGAATGCAGGCATTTCCGAGCGGTGAAACTCAGGCATGTTCTGCAGTTGCTGTTCCATAAAGCCAGCGACAGGAATATATCCGTGGGCTGACTTCTGCATTCCTATTGTTCCGCCTGTGTAGGCGATATAGATATGTTTTTTTGTCATTAGAGTACGGGTACAGCATAGTTATTGATGGTGAAGGCATTATACGGTGAAAACCGGCGAAAAAAAGCCCGGATATACCGGGCTAAGTCAAGTTTCATCACTGTGAATCCGAAAAGAGCTAATTTCCTGTGCTGGAACAATTCAGACAGAAAGCATAATGTCCTTTGGGATCATTAAAATTATTCATATTGGTGATATCCGCTGTGATATGGCGCAAGGCCGGCGTGAACACATTGGGTAGCCGGGCGGAGATTGCCATGCCAATGCGTGCGCTGGTTTCCGACGTCATATCCTGCAGAAACTGCTCCATCGGGCTGAGCGGCAAGGCTATCCAGCGGATGTCGTAGCTGTCCAGTTTTGCCAGTTTGGCCGCAGAGACAATGGCATCATCGAAATCACCCAGACGATCAACCAGACCCAGTCTCAATGCATCCTGACCGGTCCAGACCCGGCCTTGGGCAATTTTATCTGTTTCTTCCAGTGACATATGGCGATTCTCACTCACCAGGCTGATAAAACGCTGATAGCCGTTTTCGATACCCAGCTGGAAAATTTCAGCCACATCATCAGGTAAGCCCCGGGTTATTCCGATTCCGGCAAAGGGAGTCGTACCGACGCCATCGCTGTGCACCCCGATGTTCTCCAGGCCTTTTTCAAAGGTAGCCAGCATGCCGAAGATACCGATAGAACCTGTAATCGTGGTTGGCTGAGCAATAATTTCACTGGCGCTGGACGAGATCCAATACCCGCCGGATGCCGCCAGGCTGGACATAGACACCACCACAGGCTTGCCGGCCAGTTTTAATGCATCCACTTCATTGCGGATAATCTCGGAAGCGAAGGCACTGCCACCCGGGCTGTCAACGCGCAGAATCACCGCTTTAATGTCATCATCAAGACGGGCTTCTCGCAGCAAAGCGGCCGTTGTGTCGCCTCCGACTCTGCCTTGTCCTTGCTGACCATCGACGATAGCACCGCTGGCAACGACTACGGCGATACCATTGTCACTTGGCTCGAATGGCGCGCCGACCGAAGGTTGATAATCGTAATAACTGATCTGATTAAAGCCATGGTCGCCATCGCTGCCAAATTCCTTGATGAAGGTCTGGCGCAGTTGGGTACGGCTGATCAGTGCGTCCACCAGGCCCATTTTCTGGCTCAGGCGGGCGAAATCGCCTTCGACACTTTTTAGCTCAGCAACCAGATCTTTGACTTCAGGGTTCAGGACACTGACATGGATGCGGCGGTTACGCGCGACATCCTGGGTGTAAGCATCCCACATCTGGTTGAGCCAGACTGTGTTTGCTTCGCGGGCAGCGTCTGACATGTCGTCGCGGGTGTAGGGCTCAACGAATGATTTGTAGGTCCCGACACGGAAGACATGGGTGGTGACATCCAGGTTATCCAGTAAGGTTTTATAGTACAGTGAGTAGCTGCCGTAACCTGTCAGCATCACGCCGCCGTCGGCAGACATGAACACTTTGTCGGCGAAGCTGGCCAGGTAGTACTGGCTCTGACGGTAGTGATCACCTGTGGCATAGACAGGTTTGCCGGCCTGCTTGAATTCTTCAATCGCCTTGGCAATGTAGCGCAGCTTCGTCAGGTTGGTCTCCGGCATGTTTTTCAGGTTCAGGATAAGGCCGGTGATCCTGTCGTCCTTGGCGGCAGCGCGGATGGTATCGACAATGTCAAACAGGATATTTTCCTGCACCGGCACCTGGCCCATGGCGCTGTCGACAAACTGATCGAAGGGATTGACGTAGGATCGCTGTTCAACAATCGGGCCGTCAATATCCAGTACCAAAGCGGCCTTTTCTGGCAGAGCCGGTGATTCAGCCCCTTGCTGGAAGGCGAAAATGATCACCCCAATCAGGGCAATAAAAAACAGGTTGAAAAACAGCTGACGGGTAAAGCTCAGCAGCTTCCAACATCCGCGCAGCACTTTGGCAATGCCTTTTAGTAGTACTTTCATGGCCTTTCCTGATAATAAATCCCAGTGCTTATCCTAACCGAGACGGAGCGTAAAATCCTAATGATAGCTATATTGCGACTAAAATAGCGTATTTGAAAAGTGCCGCAGCAGTGATGGATGTTGAGGTTATGTAAACAGGTGTTTGAGTGAAGGTTAACCCTATGCTATAACTGGTCTGACCTACAATAATTAAAGAGATATAGGGAAGCTATGGACACTCTTACCTACCCACACTTGCTGGCACCGCTGGATCTTGGCTTCACTCAGCTTAAGAACCGGGTGTTGATGGGGTCTATGCATACCGGCCTGGAAGAAGCACACGATGGATTTAAAAAGCTGTCTGCCTTTTACGCTGCCCGCGCCCGAGGTGGAGTAGGCTTGATTGTGACAGGCGGGTTTGCGCCCAATTTTCGCGGCCGCTTAACACCACTCAGTGCCGAATTCAGCAGCGGACGCGCGGCAAGGGCGCACCGGGTGATCACAGATGCGGTCCATAAAGAAGGCGGCAAGATTGCCATTCAGCTTCTGCATGCCGGGCGCTATGCGATGCATCCGTTTGCGGTCAGTGCTTCTGGTATCAAAGCGCCTATCTCTAAATTTACCCCCAAAGAAATGAGCCGTCGCCAGATCCTCAAGACCATCGATGCTTTTGCGCGCAGTGCTGAACTGGCAAGAGAAGCCGGTTATGACGGCGTTGAGCTGATGGGCTCTGAAGGTTATCTGATCAACCAGTTTATCTGTCAGCGTTCCAACCACAGAACCGATGAATGGGGCGGCAGCTATGAGAACCGGGTCCGTTTTCCTCTTGAACTGGTGAAAGCCGTTCGTGCCCGGGTCGGTACAGATTTTATTATTATTTTCCGGCTTTCAATGCTGGATCTGGTGGAGCAGGGCAGTACCTATGATGAAGTGGTGCAACTGGCTCAGGCGCTGGAAGCCGCGGGCGTGACCATTCTCAATACCGGCATCGGCTGGCATGAGGCGCGCGTGCCGACTATTGCGACCCAGGTTCCCCGGGCCGCGTTCAGCTGGGTAACGGAAAAGCTGAAAGGGAAAGTGTCTATCCCGCTGGTGACCTGTAACCGGATTAATACGCCAGAGGTGGCCGAGTCGATTCTTGCTGCCGATCAGGCCGATATGGTGTCTATGGCCCGTCCGTTCCTGGCTGACGCTGACTTTGTGCTGAAGGCCGAACAGAACCGTGCCGACGATATTAATACCTGTATTGGCTGTAATCAGGCCTGCCTGGACCATGTGTTTGCCGGCAAGCGGGCAAGTTGTCTGGTCAACCCTCAGGCCTGTTATGAGACCGAGCTGGTGCTGACTCCGGCCGCACAGCACCGTAAAGTGGCGGTTATCGGCGCGGGTCCTGCTGGCCTGGCTTTCGCAACCGCGGCGGCGGAACGCGGCTTTGAGGTCGATTTATACGAGAAGAACGACTATATCGGCGGGCAGTTTAATCTGGCGATGCAAATTCCGGGTAAAGAAGAATTCCGGGAAACAATTCGTTATTTCTCCCGCCGTTTGAGTCAGACGGGGGTGAACCTGAAATTGGGCAAGGCGGTGGATATCAACGAGCTCAAAGGCTATGACGATGTCGTGGTCTCGACCGGGGTAAAACCTCGTATTCCCGCCATTCCCGGACTGGAAGCCAGCGATAAGGTGATAGATTATCAGACACTGATCCGCGATAAAGTGCAACTGGGTCAGCGGGTAGCTGTTATCGGTGCTGGCGGTATCGGGGTGGATGTCTCAAGTATGCTGACAGAGCCTCAGGACAGTTCGCTGGACAGCTGGTTACAGGACTGGGGCATTGATAAAACCATTAGCCATGCTGGTGGTTTGTGTGCGCCTCAAAGCGAGCACAGCGAGCGCCAGGTGTGGCTGATGCAGCGCCGTCCCGGCAAGATGGGTAAAGGACCGGGTAAGACGACTGGCTGGATACATCAGCAGGTGTTGCTGAAACGCGGTGTCGAAATGTTGTCCGGCGTCAGCTACGAGAAGATTGATGAACAAGGCCTGCATATCAGCGTGGAAGGACAACAGCGCGTGCTGGAGGTTGATCATATTGTGCTGTGCGCCGGTCAGACTTCGGTGGAAGAGTTGTCAGCACCGCTCAAAGAGCTGGGTATCAAGGTGCATGTCATTGGTGGTGCGGAATTCGCCGGGGAAGTGGATGCCAAGCGAGTTATCCGTCAGGGAACAGAGCTGGCTGCCCGTCTTTAGATATCGGCAGATATCGGTGACTGAGACCAAGAGGCTCCTGAGGGAGCCTCTTTTCGTTGCCGTTACTCAGAAGAGCAGATGTGGTATGGTATTTAACAAGAATCGTTATCATCGAGGATACATAATCTATGGATGCACTGTCGCTGCTGCTTAATCGTCGCTCTTTACCTAAAATGACCGCTCCGGCCCCTCAGGGTGAGGTATTGGACAATATTCTTCGTGCCGGCCTTCGGGCACCGGATCACGGCGCATTGACCCCCTGGCGTTTTATTATCTCGGAAGGCGAAGGCTTGCAAAAGCTGGCCGATATACTGGTCTCTGCTGCTCAGGCTGACAAGGCAGAAGAGGCAGTGATCGAGAAAGCCTCTAAAGCACCTTTCCGTGCGCCTATGGTGATTACTGTTGTCGCTAAAGTGCAGCCCAGCGATAAAATTCCAGTGATTGAACAACATCTGTCGGCAGGCTGTGCGGCTCAGGCGATGCAGATGGCGGCAGTTGCTCAGGGCTTTGCGGGTTTTTGGCGTACAGGGAGCTGGGCGTATCACACTGTGGTGCGCGAAGCGCTGGGCGTACAGGGTGATGATATGATTGTCGGTTTTCTGTATCTGGGCACCCCGGATTGCCGCGATGTGAAAGCGCCAGAGCGGGATTTAACGCAATTTGTCGAGTATTTATAGTTTTCTGCAGGCTTCTTCAGGCAGCTTATTGCTGCCTGTCTCTCCCTGAACCTGCGACGGCTTTGTGAACGATTACTGGGTTTATATCCAGTAATGATTGTCACCTATTGCTGAATTCTTTATAGTGCGGAGAGTTATTTCCAGTAGTTACAGACTTCATGACCCGTCTTTATATCGCTGAAAAACCCAGCCTTGGGCGTGCTATTGCAGCCGTATTACCCCGTCCGCATAAGAATCATCAGGGCTACATTGAAGTGGCCAACGGCGACATTGTCACCTGGTGTATCGGCCATTTGCTCGAGCAGGTCGAGCCGGATGCCTATGATCCGCGCTATAAGAAATGGAACCTGGATGATTTGCCTATCATCCCAGAACAGTGGCAACTGGCACCGAGAAAATCGGCTAAGCAGCAACTGAGTGTGGTGCGCAAGTTAGCTAAACAGGCCGATGAAGTGATACATGCCGGCGATCCGGACAGGGAGGGCCAGCTGCTGGTCGATGAAGTGATTGATTACGTGAAACTGGCCGCCGCGAAAAAAGCGACCATGAAACGCTTACTTATCTCAGATCTTAACCCGGCAGCAGTCAAAAGAGCGCTCGGACAATTAAGGGACAACAGCGATTTTATTCCGCTGTCGGTATCAGCTCTGGCCCGCTCCCGGGCGGACTGGCTGTACGGCATGAATATGTCCCGTGCCTATACCTTACTTGGGCAGCGGGGCGGCTATAAAGGTGTACTGTCGGTCGGCAGGGTGCAAACACCTGTGCTTGGGCTGGTAACTCGCCGGGATGACGAGATCGCCAATTTCGTGCCGGTTCCTTTCTATGATGTCTATGCACTGATCCCCTATCAGGACAATGTTATCCGCGCCCGCTGGCAGCCGAGCCAGGCTTGTGAGCCCTGGCAAGACGAAGAAGGCCGGGTGCTCAATCGCAAGCTGTGTGAAAATGTCGTGGCACGCATTAAAGGCCAGCCGGCTACGGTCTCGGATGCAGAGCGAAAAGAAACCCGTCAATCGCCGCCTTTACCCTATTCTCTGTCGGCACTGCAGATCGATACTGCGCGTCGCTTTGGCATGAGTGCGGCGGATGTACTGGCGTGCTGTCAGTCGCTGTACGAGAAACACAAAGTCATTACCTATCCGCGCTCAGACTGCCGTTATCTGCCGGTCGATCACTATCGTCAGGCCAGTGAAGTGGTGAAAGCCGTGTCGTCCACGGCACCGCAGATGCTTGAGGCGGTCAGGGGCGCCGATTTATCGTTACGCTCAAAAGCCTGGAATGACAGTAAAGTGGATGCGCACCATGCCATTATTCCCACCCCCAAAGCGGTGCAGCCCGGCAGCCTGAATGATCAGGAAGCCAAGGTTTATCAGTTGATTGCCCGTCAGTATCTGATGCAGTTTTATCCGGCGGCGGTTTACGCAGAAGCCAAGCTGACGTTTGCTATCGCAGGCGGGGTGTTTATTGCCAGAGGCCGCCAGCTGATGCAGCCGGGCTGGAAAGTGTTGCAGGGCAAAGACGATGCCGACAAAGAGCAGGATCTGGCCGATAAAGTACCGCCTTTGGATAAAGGCACAGTGCTGACCTGCCAGGACGGAGAGATCAAAGACAGGGTGACGGAGCCGCCTAAGCATTTTACCGAAGCAACTTTGCTTCAGGCGATGACAGGGATCGCCAGGTTTGTGGCAGATAAATCGCTGAAGAAGATTCTGCGTGACACCGATGGTTTAGGAACGGAAGCAACCCGGGCCGGTATTATGGAGGTCTTGTTCAAGCGCCAGTTGCTCTACCGTCAAGGCAAGAATATTCATGCCTCAGACGCTGGCCGCGCTCTGGTGTACGCCTTACCCGATGAAGCGACCTACCCGGACATGACGGCACATTGGGAACACCAGCTGCAGGACATGGCTGAGCGGAAATATGCCTATCAGCCTTTCATGGCAGCGCTGCAACAGCAGATTGAGCAACTGATGGGGTCGATCAAATCAGGTGGTGTCCCGCCAAGCCTGCGAACACTTCAGGCGGTTGCGCCTCCGGCCGGTAAAGGAAAGGGCGGCTATAACCGGCGTGCACGGGGCAGGCAACATTCTGCTGCTACAGGTCAGAGCAGTAACGGCCAGAAAAGAGCCGCTAGTCGTCGAAAATAAAAAAGGTATTCCGTCCCAGCGACTTGGCTTTGTATAAGGCGCTGTCGGCCTGGTTAAACAGTTGATCCGCTGTCGATTGTTTGTCCGGCACCATACAGCTGATGCCAACACTCACAGTGACACTGCAGTATTCCTGGCCGTTAACAGGAATGTGTAGCGAACGAACCGCTTTTAAGGTGTTTTCGGCGGCGACAACCGCTGCCTGAGCGCTTTGGCCCGGCAGCAAGATAACGAATTCTTCTCCGCCATAACGGGCAAACAGCGCCCCGGCCCGACGCTCAACCGAGACCAGCGTCTGGGCGATCAGGGTCAGGCAACGATCGCCCATCGCGTGACCATAGGTGTCATTGAACGACTTAAAGTGATCCACATCGATAATCAGTAAGGACACGGGTAACTGATGCCGCTGGGCTCTGCGCCATTCTAAGGGCAGGGTTTGATCAAATACCCGACGGTTTGGTACCTGCGTTAAGGGATCATGGCGGGAAGTGTGTTCCAGTTGCCGGTTTAACTGCTGCAGTTCCCGTGTCCGTTCGGTGACGCGTTTTTCTAATTCGCCATTGAGCTGGCTGAGGTTTTCTTCAGCCTGTCTGCGGACCAGATGCTGAGAGACAATAAAGCTGAACTGCTTGAGAAGCTGCGGGTGATAGTCAGCCAGCGGACGTCCGTTGATCAGGTTATCGTAAGCTATCCAGCCGACGCGCTTGTCCCCGTCCCACAGTGAGGTGTAAGCACTCCAGCCAACCCCGACTTCCCGTAAATCATGATAAAGCGACGTGTTTTCTTCAATGGCCAGGTAACCATGTTGTGCCTGGGGATGGTCAATGAACCAGTGAGGCGGGATAGGGGATTCAAAATAGGCTTCTTTGACCGTATTTCCTTTGGTATCTGTGCCATAAGTGCCTTTCATCCGGTTATTTTCGGTCAGGAGAAAGATAGCGATACGATCAATCTCCAGCACTTTCTTTCCCTGTTCGACGGCATGAAAGAGCATATCGTCAATACTCTCAGCACGCCATAAAGCGAAAGAGATGTCATGCAGGCCCTGCAGCATATCCAGTAACACCGGGCCCGAACCCGCTGGCTGCTCTGCTGCGATGTGATTTTTCAGCTCGGCACTCAGGTGGAGGGTACAAGGTTGCAAATAGTCAGGATCTGCGGGGGCTGAACCTGCCGGATAACTCAGTGCCAGCAAGCCAAGAGGTGTACCCTGATGTCGCAGCGGGAGCCACAGTACGGTCTTCTCAGCACACTGGTGGTAAAAAGGCATCGGCTGACAAAGCCAGCCTTCGAGCTCTTCATCACGTGGTGCTGTCGGCGCGCGAGTGAGAGGGGAGCAGTGCGCGAAATGCGTCCACTCAGCGTGTTTTTTGACGAACAGCCGACAGGATGAGGCACCCAAATGGCGGCAAAACAGAGGGAGCAGCCTGCCAATAACCGCTGCTCTCTCTGTTGCTGTCTGCCAATGTGAAAAGTATGCCTGATAGAAGGAATCCATTCCGTTCTCGCTGCTCCTGACCTAGTGGGTTATGAAACGTTTTTCAACACACTACGATATAAAAATAATGAAAAGAGAACAGAGTGTTAACGTGTGAAATTGTAATAAACAGGTATAGCAATTAGTTAAAATTTGGCCGTAGTCAAATTTATGATGTTTGTGTGAGTTTTGTTGCACTGACATCCTGCAGGTATTTCTTTTGGGATGATGCTAAGAAGTGGCAGTGAGTATTTTTTGATGAGTTTTTCCAGTAATTTTAGCCAGTTAGCTGGATACGCTATCGGTCATCCAGTCGCCAGACGGCCCTAGTGTCAATCTTGAGACAGAGCTAACTGACAAGTTTCACTATTTTTACCTTACGGGGATATTTTGACTTTATTAACACCGTCAGGTGAGAACATGAAAAGACGACATGTGTTTTTATTGTGGGTATCACTTTCTCTGATTTTGTCGGCAT
Source organism: Photobacterium halotolerans DSM 18316 (assembly GCF_000425165.1). Classification (GTDB taxonomy): domain Bacteria; phylum Pseudomonadota; class Gammaproteobacteria; order Enterobacterales; family Vibrionaceae; genus Photobacterium; species Photobacterium halotolerans. The sequence continues at coordinate 99,801 of NZ_KE384320.1, read as the reverse complement.
GTGGTCAGACACGGCATGCTCAGCTTACGGAACTGGGGTTTACCCGCAATTATCTTGAAGGATATCAGGATGGTTGTGACAGCCGAAAAGTACAGGCGACGACTTTCTATGACGGGTTTCGTCAGGACCCCGAGAGAATGAAGAGAGAGAATAAATACGCCAATGGCTGGAACGATGGCTATGAGCAATGCTACGCCAGCAATGTTGACTACCATTAGTGAGTTAAGTCAGCCGGTCGGCAATGTTCATAATGAGCAGGGCAGCGATGCGTGCTGCCCTGTCAGGTTTTATTGTGCGGAGCCGGGCTGATAAAACCGCTTGAGCTCATGCATGACCTGCATCAAAGTGGAGAGCTTCGGCTTCCCGTTATCTTTCATTCTGTATTCAGCGTCATACACAGTGTAGTTACCGTATTTATCCACAATGGTGGTGCCTTCCGGCTGGACAACCACAATGTCCTGGTTGTCGCCTGCCAGTACCCAGCGACGCTTGTTGCTGGTATCGAACAAGCTGATGCCACTGCTGTAAAACTCAGGTGCTGTCGTGGTACTGAGCAGGGTTTCCATCAGAGTCGGGACAATATCCAGGTGACTGGTTGCCCGGCTGATCTGCGCGGTCTGGCTATCTGGCCAGTGAACGATCAGCGGTACTTTCAGCTGGTACTGGCTGTAGTTGGATCCTGAACCCCAGGAATTGGTGCCGGTTTCATTAAATTCTGTGCCGTGGTTCGCGGTGATAATGACGACTGTATCGTCCAGCATGTCGCGTTTAATCAGGCTGTCAAAGATACCAATCAGTTGCTCATCAACATGGTAAGCCGAATTGCGATAACTGTTTTTCAGCAGCTCAGCCGGATTTGTGTTTGCGTCTTCACCAGGCTGAGTATCTTTCAGCGAGGGTGAAAACGTTGCTGCAACGGCATCATCTGAATCTTCGTAATCCTGGACTGACACCAGTTCCAGATAGCCAAACCAGGGTTTGCCTGTGGTTTGTTTGCTCAGCCAGCTTTGCATATTGGCAATGGCTTGCTGATCACTATGACTTTCCGGATTCTGGGTCGCGGCTAAAGCGAGCTGGTCTTTGGTGAAGATAGCCTGCGGATAGATGACATCGGCAAAGCCTGAACCGCTGAACAGACCAAACCGATACCCGCGTTTGGTGAGGGTTTCGAGCAATACCGGCGGGCTGTGTTCTGCCCGGATACTGGTATTGTAGGCGCCGGGCAAACCATAAAACAGACCAAAGGTCCCCAGGGTACTATCATTGCCTGTGCTGTAATGGTCAGTAAAGTTCAGGTTTTGCTGCGCATAAGCGGCCAGATACGGCATGGTTTCAGCAGTGACCATATCGCTGCGTAAACCATCAATCATAATAACCAGCAGGTTCTGACCGGTGCCTTTATCACTGAATGACAGAGGCTTGAGCGGATAACGGATGCTTTCGCTGCTTTCAACGCCCTGCTTTTCCTGCAGACGGGCATATTCCTGGCGGTCTAACAGACCATGACGTTCCATAAAGGTTTTGGCTGTCATTGGATAGGACAACGGAAAATTGGACCGCTGCGCCGTGACCGGCCGGTAAAGATTGGCATCCGCCCAAATGTAGAGCAGATGGCTGGCGAGGAAACACAGTCCAAATACAGCAGCAATTGGCACGCCGACATGCTTGCGTGTGAGTTTACGCAGCTTGCGCCACAACCATTCCGACAGGAACAGCTGGAGCAGGAAGATGGCTGGCACGACTATGAATAAGTATTGCCAGCGGGCATTCAGTTCGGTCCGTTCCCCACTGAGTAACAGATCCCAGACCAGAGGGCTGAGATGGAGATCCAGGCTTTCATAAGCATGGGTGTCCAGAATCAGTATGGTTTGACCTATGGTTCCAACCAGCACCGCAAACAGTCGCATCAAGCGCTGAGAAGGGATGAGAAAGCTGGCAGGAAACAGAATGAGAATGTAAAAGCCAAAAACCAGAAAGCCGAAATGACCCACCCAGCTCAAGCCCATATAAAGCTGCCCCATCAGGGTTTCCGGCCAGTCCGAATGGATGATGTACCGGGTGCCTAACAGCATGGCGGCGATAATATTGAAAAAACTGAACCAGTGTCCCCAGCTAATCAGTTGAGACACGGTTTCTTTGTAGTTGTTTCCGCTGGAGACCATATACCTGTGTTCTTCTTCTCTCTGGTGCTGGGATTAATCTTTCTTGATTGAGGTCAGCAGAGCTTGGGCGAATTTATCAGCAATGGCTTGACGTTGTGATGCTGGAACATCGGCATTAATGATATTGGTAGCAACATTACCTACAATCATAAGCGCTAATTCAGCAGATGTATCGTGCTTTTCAAAGACATCGAACACATCATTAAGGATCTGTTCCACTTTTTCATTACTGTATTTTGATGTAATTGGCATATCAGGTCTTGTTTTATGGTGAAGAAAGCGACTTATAATACCCTACACTTTAGATTTACTGAAAAACTTTTCCATTATGAGTCTCACGCTTTCCAACGTCATCCTGCACCAATTCTCCAAAAACGAACAAGATGAGCTGTCTGTTCAGCTGAGAGAGCAGGAACTAGAACATACTGATACCGCCACTGAACTGGTTGCCGAACTGCACCGGGTGTACAGCAGCAAGGGTACCAAAGGCTTTGGCCGATTCTCCGACGAGAGTGAATTCGGCTACTGGCTGAAACAGTGTCGCCAGGGAGAACTGGATTTTCTGACTTTTTCAAATCAGGCCTCACAACGTCTGCAATCTGAACTGGTGAAGTATCCGTTTGCTGATGCCGGGACACTGGTCATGGCGCAATACCAGTCTCTGGCCACCGATTATCTCTTCATTGGTCTTCTGCCAACCTGCCACAGCATGAAGGTGACTGATCAACTTGATATTAGTGCCACAGACTATCTGGATGTCAGCAAAATGGAAATTGTTGCCCGGATAGACTTGTCATCCTGGGAGACTGATCCCGAATGTAATCGCTACCTGACCTTTATCAAGGGACGGGTTGGCCGCAAAGTGGCCGACTTTTTCCTGGATTTCCTGCAGGCGGAAGTCGGCCTGGATGTCAAAGTGCAGAATCAGGTGCTGATGCAGGCGGTTGAGGATTTCTGTGCTGATTCTCGTATGGATAAAGAGGAAAAGCAGCAGTACCGCAAGCAGGTCTACGATTACTGCAACGGTCAGCTGCAGTCCGGTGAAGAAGTTGCGGTGAAAGAGTTGTCGGGTGAATTGCCTGCCACAGAGGCCGGTGTCGACTTCTATCAGTTTACCTCCAATCAGGGCTATGAGCTGGAAGAGACCTTTCCGGCGGATCGGACTGCCATGCGTAAGCTGACCAAGTTTGTCGGCTCCGGTGGCGGGCTGACAATCAACTTCGACAGCATGCTGCTGGGTGAGCGAATTTTCTACGATCCGGACACCGATACACTGACGATTAAAGGCACACCGCCGAACCTCAAAGATCAGCTTCAGCGACGTCAGAACAGCGACACCTGATACGCAGTTGCTCAGGCGTGCTGCAACAGATGGAAGTCTGTGCCGCACGTCTGATCTAACCTTAGTGTTTCGGACACTTTATCCGTGATATCCCTTATCTATTATTCAGAGCCAGTTTGCCTGCGCTGTCCCAACGCTTCACTCCTGATTATCTGCAAGTTTCTGATCCTGTTCACAGCCTTGAAATCGATCGTTATCGATGCATTATTAAAGATTTTTGTCTGTTGAGGGAAAATCAGCCTTCTGACGGAGATAAAGTGATCTAAAGGTGAATGAATACATGCTTTAGTGAATTGAAGAGTGTGAAAAACAGTATTATAGCTTTTGCAGGAAAATCATGATTTATTCCCTGAAAATCTAGCATCATCGCTCTGTGTAATGACCTCAAATTAGCTGAATGCTCTAAAAAAGAAGGTGCGCTCATCATGCTGCGCTGTGTTACAGCTTTGACAGCAGTTAATTTTGGCATTTTGTTGCGTTGGTAGGGGCTTTGCTTTATGGTATTTAGCTATCTTCGGTTCATGACCGTTGCAATAATGCAGAGCGTTTCTGGTGCGCAACAGTCATGAATGTGGTTTTCAAAACGTGATTGAAATGGGTATGCGGCTGTCAGTGTATCACTGATGGCCTTTATTTGACCTGTTGCATACTAAGGTGGCTTTTCTCCAATCGATTTAGGAGGTGCCCAATCACGTCAACATGGAGTGTAGCAAGCTATGATGAAAGTTGGTTTGATCGGTTGGCGCGGCATGGTAGGTTCCGTGCTTATGCAACGTATGGTGGAAGAAAAAGACTTTGACCATATTGAACCTGTTTTCTTTTCAACCTCTCAGGTTGGAATTCCTGCGCCTGACTTCGGTAAAGATGCAGGTGTACTTCATGATGCATTTGATATTGATGCACTGAAGAAGCTTGATGCCATTATTACCTGCCAGGGTGGCAGCTATACCGAGAAAGTGTATCCGGCGCTGCGTCAGGCAGGCTGGAAAGGTTACTGGATTGATGCGGCATCTACGCTGCGTATGGATGATCAAACTATCATCACTCTGGATCCGGTTAACTTTGATCAGATTCAGCAGGGTATCCACTCTGGCGTGCGTTCATTCGCCGGTGGTAACTGTACTGTCAGCCTGATGCTGATGGCAGTCGGCGGACTGTTCCAGGCAGGTTTGGTTGAGTGGATGACCTCCCAGACTTATCAGGCGGCGTCAGGCGCGGGTGCCAAGAATATGCGTGAGCTGATCTCTCAGATGGGTGTCATTAATGACAACGTTACCAGCGAGCTGGCTAATCCGGCCACGTCTATTCTGGATATCGACCGCAAAGTGGCGCAAGCCATGCGTTCTGCCGACTTCCCGACATCTGAGTTCGGTGTGCCGTTGGCGGGCTCTCTGATCCCCTGGATCGATGTGAAGCGTGAAAACGGTCAGAGCAAAGAAGAGTGGAAAGGCGGCGTCGAGACCAACAAGATTCTGGCAACCGGCAACAGCCCGATTGCGATTGACGGTACCTGTGTGCGTATCGGTGCGATGCGTTGTCACAGCCAGGCGCTGACGCTGAAACTGAAGAAGAACGTTCCGCTGGATGAAATCGAAGGTATTATTGCGTCGCACAATGACTGGGTTAAAGTGATCCCTAATGAGCGCGATATTACCATGCAGGAGCTGACGCCAACTAAAGTGACAGGCACTCTGTCTGTACCTGTGGGCCGTCTGCGTAAGCTGGCAATGGGCGATGATTTCCTTAATGCTTTCACCGTGGGTGATCAGCTGCTGTGGGGTGCTGCTGAGCCGCTGCGCCGTACACTGCGTATCATTCTGGCAGAGAAAGCCTGATTGTTTGGATAATTCAGGTTGATGATTTTGCTCAGTAAGTAGTGGGGCTGCCTGCTGAAAAATCAATAACTGAACAATCAACAACAAAGAACCATAAGAAAAGGCCCGCACAGCAGTGCGGGCCTTTTGCGATCTTAACCGTCAGGTTCGAGAATTAAGCTGCCAGGTTGTTAGCAACGAATTCCCAGTTAACCAGTGCCCAGAAACCGTTCATGTAGTCCGGACGCAGGTTACGGTAGTCGATGTAGTAAGCGTGTTCCCACAGATCAACAGTCAGCAGAGGAGTAACACCTTCTTCAGTCAGTGGCGTACCAGCGTTAGACGTGTTAACGATGTCCAGTGAACCGTCTGCTTTTTTCACCAACCAAGTCCATGATGAACCAAAGTTGTTGATTGCTGAATCAGTGAATTTTGCTTTGAATGCGTCAAAAGAACCAAACGCCTTAACAATGGCATCCGCCACTGCGCCAGTTGGCTCACCGCCGCCATTTGGGCTCAGGCAGTGCCAGTAGAAAGTGTGGTTCCAGATCTGAGCTGCGTTGTTGAAAACACCGCCAGTCGAAGTTTTGATGATCTCTTCCAGAGATTTGTCTGCGTACTCAGTACCTTCGATCAGGCCGTTCAGTTTCACAACATAAGTGTTGTGGTGCTTACCGTGGTGGTATTCCAGCGTTTCTTGAGAGATGTGTGGCTCAAGTGCATTTTTCTCGTACGGTAGAGCAGGTAGTTCGAATGCCATTACTCGATTCTCCATATTGATGGTGTGGGCAGACCCACGACATTGCTTCCGTTAGCAGACAATAGCCTGCGTCACTTCAAACTGTGTTTGTTATTGTATACAAGCGATAGGCTTGCGTGTTTGAAAATCATTTTAGCAAGTTTTTTCTTTATTAAAAGTAGTCTGAATGAAAAAGGTCGCTGCAAGCAGAAGATGGTAAGCAAGCGTTCAGACAAGTATAAGTCTTAACCTTACTTTCATTAGGCGTTTTTTTCCTTGCCGTGACAAAGTAGAATGTGGGTATCACACTTACTATAAAGCTAACGTTGTTAGAGGAAGCTATGGAAACCATCGACAAAATCAAACAGCAGATCGAAGAAAACCCAATTCTGCTGTACATGAAAGGATCACCAAAACTGCCGAGCTGCGGTTTCTCTTCACAGGCTTCTCAGGCACTGATGGCTTGTGGTGAAAAGTTTGCTTACGTTGATATCCTGCAAAACCCGGATATCCGTGCTGAGCTGCCAATTTACGCGCAATGGCCAACTTTCCCACAGCTGTGGATTGAAGGCGAGCTGGTTGGCGGCTGTGACATTATTCTGGAAATGTTCCAGAAAGGTGAACTGCAACCTTTGATCAAAGAAGCCGCAGCGCGTCGCGACAGTGCTGAAGCCGCAGAATAATTGCTGAAAGCTGATACTGATAAAAAAGACCCCGCAGTGCGGGGTCTTTTTGTTTCTGCCAAACCATGAGCGGTTACAGCATCATAGAAGCCAGCCAGCCAAAGGCAATCAGTGGCAGGTTGTAGTGAATAAAGGTCGGCACAACCGTGTCCCACACGTGCTCGTGCTGGCCGTCAGCATTCAGGCCGGCTGTCGGGCCCAGAGTCGAATCAGAAGCCGGTGAGCCGGCATCACCCAGTGCAGCAGCAGTACCGACCAGCGCCACAGTCGCCAGCGGCGAGAAGCCAAAGCTCAGGCATAATGGCACGTAAATAGTCGCCAGAATCGGAATGGTCGAGAAGGATGACCCTATGCCCATAGTCACCAGCAGGCCAACCACCAGCATCAGCAGGGCAGCCAGCGCTTTGTTGTCGCCGATGGTATCAGACAGCGAGCTGACCAGGGTTTCTACCCCGCCAGTGGCTTTCATGACTGCTGCAAAACCGGCGGCTGCAATCATGATGAACCCTATCATTGCCATCATGTGGACACCTTTGGTGAACACGTCATGGGTATCTTTCCATTTGATAACACCGGCAAGGGTAAACACCATAAAACCGGCCAGACCACCGATGATCATCGACCCACTGTACAGCTGAACGCCCAGTGCAGCCGCGATAGCAATCATCGCAACATAAACATGCTGCATGTTGATCTCAGCGTGCTCCGGTTCGCTGGCCAGGATTTGCGCTTCAGAATATTCCCGTGGTTTGCGGTAGCTGACAAAGGTGGCGAGCAGCAGACCGAACAGCATGCCGGCCGCCGGCAGAATCATGGCATAAGGCACCTGGCTGGCTGCCACGACCAGACCGTTGTCATGCAGGTTTTTCAGCAGAATGTTATTGAGGAAAATGCCGCCAAAGCCAACAGGCAGCACCATGTAAGGTGTCACCAGACCAAAGGTCAGTACGCAGGCAATCAGGCGGCGATCCAGTTTCAGTTTGGCGAACACATGCAGCAAAGGTGGGATCACAATAGGGATGAAAGCAATGTGCACCGGAATCGCATTCTGCGATGAAATAGACAGCAGCAGCAGAATGGTCAGCACTGAGTACTTCACGCCGGTCGCCGCTGCCGCATTATGATGGCCGCTGATACGTTTGATGACTTTTTGTGCCAGTACATCAGTAATACCTGAACGGGAAATGGCAACGGCGAAGGTGCCCAGCATGGCATAGCTCAATGCTGTGGTAGCACCGCCGCCCAATCCGCCCTCGAAGGCAGAGATGGTATCTGTGAGGGAGAGCCCTCCGACAAGTCCGCCGAGGATGGCACTGAAGGTCAGTGCGACCACGACGTTGACTCGCATCAGCGCCAGCATCAGCATGACGCAGACGGAAATAACGACAGGATTCATAAAACGACTTTCCATTGATAGTTGTGTTGTTGCATAACTGAATAATCATGCTATTCAGGCTGCAATGTGCAGGCCGTCTAGTTTGCTGAAAATTTCTTACATGTCGAGAAAAAACTGTGCTCAGGGTGGGATTTTTAGCCGGATATAGTGGAAGGTAAATCAGAATACAAATGAACGGCTGTCTGATGCTGACTCGATCAGGTTGTTCAAAGCGATTGTTGAACAACTTTTTGTTATGCAGAGGCTATTCAGCAAAGATGAAAAAGGCCAGCAGAGCTGGCCTTTGGGGATTTGTGCAATCCGATTAAGGTGTCGGATTGATATTGGATGCATCGTTGATTGTCAGTACCGTACCATCCTCGTTCAGGAACGAGCTGACCTGACCTTGCATTTCTGCCGTCAGACCATCGCCACTCAACAGAGAGCTGTGTGTGCCGGTATTATTAAACAACACTGCATTACGAACTGTTTGTCCGTTAACAGACGTTGTGGTCGGAGCCAGGCTCATGGTTTGCAGCAACGGCAGGGTTCCACCAAACGGCGAGTAAGGCAGCAGGATACTGGTGCCAGTCACGACTGAGCCTGCGGTACCTGGCGGTGCCAGCATGTTTGGAATCGTGGTATCACCTTCAACCTGAGTCAGGTAAACCGGCAAATCCGCCGAGACTTGCAGTGAAGTGTTAATCGGGTCGACAGTATCCAGAACACCCTGGGCAACATACGCGAACTGGCTGAACTGGGCATAAGCATTGGCAAGATCACTGTTCGGATCGCCGCCGCCGACCAGCTCTGTTTCAAATGTTTCGAAACAGGTTTTTGGATCAGTCAGAGACTTACTAGCACAGTAATCTTGAAAATCAGTACTGGCTGCATAGAGCAACTGGCCTTTGATCGAGTCACCAAATGTGCCTGACTGGAGTAACAGGTAAGGAATACCAGCCCCAGGGTTTGCCAGCGCGACTTTGTCGATAGCAAAAGCAGCATCACCTTTTGTATCGTTTAGAGTTCTGTTGGCTGCATCGGCGACATTAATGCCTGTGATCGCACCTAATGAGTGACCGACGAAACCGACTTTACTTTGTGGGTTGAGGCGTGCCAGCTGGCCCATTTCACCAATAGTTGTTGTATCCCCCTGAAGAATCGCTGTCCCCAGTTTTTGGAATACCGCTGCAATTCCTGCACGGAGGTTGAGCACATCAATGGTGCTCTGACGGAGGTTGTCCCTTGCGACAGTCAGTGAAGCAAGGTTCAAATACATTTCAGGATTTCCTGTAGACGCACTCATACCAGCAATACCGCGGGTGCCATGTAATGGGTGATCGATTGCGAAGATCGCATGGCATTCAGTATCCATCACACTGTCGGCCAGGGCTGCGACAGTATCTTTTGTCGAAGTAATACCGTGTTGATAGATGGACACTTTGCTTGAGCCCGTTGCGCAGTTTGTCGTATCTGATGACAAGACAAGCGTATATTCAACGGTATCAACTGCTTTCAGTTTCGGCACTGGGCTATAGCGGGTAATCAGTCGTTCTTCATCCAGTTGCGAACCATCGGCCAGTGTTAACGTGGAGCCCGTAAGCGCCTGCAGCACTCTGACCTGAGTTTCGGGATCGGTTTTCACGGCAGTTAAATCTTCTGTCGTGATCTGCAGTGCCGCCAATTGCTGAACAATTGCGGCTTTGTCTGCATCAGAGCCGTTGTTCAGAAAATAGCTAATTTTTGCCAGACTCGGCATACCGCTTTGCCAAGGCGTCTTGCTGAATTTGGTGGGATCTTTTTCCAGGAAATACGGCAGTTTGATCGTTCCGGTGTAGATTGGATTGCCACCTGGTGTGGTGGTGCCAGTATCGGTTGGCACGCTCATCTTGAACAGGTCTTGCAGATCACTCTGGCTGATGCCATCAGCAATGGCGCTGCCTTGCCAGATATTTTCGGCACCATCAGTTAACGCGAGCGCAGAAGCGGATTTTGCAGCATAGAGCACTTCACCAACCGAGGCGGTGGTGAACCAACTGGAGAAAATAATTTTATTTTTCGGTGCACCTGCAACAGCCGCCAGTGTGCTTTCTACAGCTTGTGTGATGGCTTGAGGCTTCTCCAGTGCAGCATCTGGCACTTTACCGACACTCTTCAGGACAGCATAAGAGTTAGACATACCGACCGGGTTGCCTTCCGCATCTTTGAGGTCGCTAGTGACCGCAAACATATAGTTGCTGGCCGGATCTAAAGGCTTGGTCAGGATCACGGTTAGTCTGGTTCCGGAAGCCGTCACCATGAAGTCGCCATTATCTGCCGACAAAACTTCAGGTGTAGTTGTATCTGATGGGTTAGTCGGATCACCAGACTTAATCAGATAGAAGCTGTCTGCAGCAGTTTCTGCGGCCAGATCGTTGCCTGTGAAATTAATGTTGATGGGTTGAGTTGTGCTCCAGCCATCGGTTTTGCCCCAGGCATAAGCCGGGTCGCTGATATTGGCTACTTTAGCGCTACTTTCAGTTGCGATGGTGCCATCGTCAAGATCCATGGCAATAAAGCTTGGGGTAATGACCTTCTTTTCTTCCGAGAGCAAATCAAACGCGATTTTGGTTTCGGCATTGAGGCTGTTTTTGATATCCGGGTCGATAGTCGGCGTACCGCTCAGGCCTTTTTCATCCCCACAACCGTAAAGTGCAAAGCTGGAAGCAATCAGCAGGGCAAGTAATTTTTTGTTCATCATATTTCCCTAAAATTCTGTTCGACTGTGATAACTGGCTTAGAAGCGGTAGTTGGCCTGGGCTGCACTGATAATCGCGCCGCCACTGGACTCAAAGTTCTGCCCTTCTTCAGAGAACGAAATCTCTTTTGCGATGAGGTAAGCCAGACCGACGTCGAAGGATAAATCCGCGTTGTAGTTATAGGTTGCACCTGCGGTGAACCAGTTTCGGTCAGTATCCGGAATACTTAGTGTTGGTTTGCCGGCCTGCTCATCGAAGGCGTAGCCACCCCGGATGGTCCATTGCGGGTTGACGTTATAAGTGGCACCAATGGCATAGCGGAATGTGTCGTCATAGTCTTCTTCTTTCAGCAAGCAGAGTCCGGCACTGCCGTTATAGCCCGGGTTACACTGATTGCTGGTTGCGCGCAGTTCTTCAAACTTGCTGTATTGCGTCCACTGAACGCTGTAGTGTACAGCCCACTGGTTATCGAGCTGATGAAAGCCAGAGAATTCAGCAATCGCGGGTAAAACCACGGTCAAATCACCTGGGACCGTATTATTCGGCGCTCCGGTGATGCGGCCTGTGTAGTCCGTAAAGTCACCTTCAAAGTCGAGATCCGTCTGTGAGCGGTAACTCAGACCAAAGCGGTTGTCGTCATTCAGCTCAAAAAGGGCGCCCACGTTCCAGCCAAAGCCCCAGGTGTCACCTTCCAGCTTGATGGTTTTGTCACTCGGTTCTGCGCCAGGGACCGCCAGAGCAAGATCACCAAAATGGCGATTGAGTTCTGCTGTTGCAAAGATGGCACTGATACCTGCCCCCAAGCTGAGTTGCTCGGTCACTCGGTAAGCAACACTTGGGTTGAAGTTCACTGTGATGAGTGAAGTTTCGCCAGCCAGTGATCCTGCGTGAAAATTTTCGTCGTATTCAGTGGTGACGCCGTAGTTTGAGAAGACGCCCAATCCAAAGGCGAGTTTGTCATTGACGGGTTGGATGTAAAATCCTGCAGGTACAATGCCGATGGGTGCGACATCTTTGGCGTGTTGATCCCGGTCGACACTGTCTACGTCAATCGATGGATCGACAATGCTCAGTGCGCCGGAAACAGTGCGTTGCTTGAACATGATCGATGCGGCGGGGTTACGGGCGAGCACTGCGGCGTTATCGGCAATTGCGGCTTCACCGGCGAAAGCCCGGCCCAAACCGCTGGCGGAGTGTTCAGCTACCTGGAAACCAGCACTTTGCGCCTGGAGGGATGTCAGCGCGGCGGCCACGGCGAGTGCGGTTACATGAAATCTTTTGGACATTCTGCTGCCTCTCTTGTTGTTTATTATTGATATGCTTCGCGTTCTTCAATCCATGAAGGAATGGTGAATCAGCTTGTAGAGATGGAGTATAAGGATTCGCTACGCCAATGTTAACCATATGTAACAGGGTGTTTGGGGTATCGAAAGGCTATTTGTACGGCGTATTATTTATTAATGTTTTAAACTAGTGTTTGATTAATATCGGACGTTTGTTTCATTTTTGTTAAATCGCCCAGCGTGGCTGGGCTTTGGTAGGAGGTCTGATGAGTATTTGTGTTTCAGGTCTGACCTTAGGCTTCTTCTTCTGTTTGAAGTGCGGCGACTGGCCATCCACCTAATTTTTTCCATTTGTTAACGATCTCACAAAATAATTCTGCGGTTCGTTCGGTGTCATAGAGGGCTGAATGCGCTTCTTTGTTACAAAATGGAATATTCGCTGCTTCACAGGCTTTTGCCAGCACCGTCTGACCGAACGCCAGGCCACTCAGTGCCGCGGTATCAAATGTGGCAAAAGGATGAAAGGGAATGCGCTTCAGCTTGGCTCTTTCAGAGGCGGCCATGACGAAGCTGTGATCAAAGTTCGCATTATGCGCCACCATGATGGCGCGGGAGCAGCCTGCTTCTTTTTGTTCTTTCCGTATGACTTTATAGATTTCTTTCAGGGCTTCTTCTTCTGTCACCGCGCCACGTAACGGGCTGAACGGATCTTTGATACCGTTAAAATCCAATGCTTCCTGATGGATAACCGCACCCTCAAAAGGCGTAATGTGAAAATGCAGTGTGCTGGCAGGTTTGAGCCATCCTTCTTCGTCCATGGTCAGGGTGACAGCACAAATTTCAAGCAGGGCGTCAGTGTTGGCGTTGAAACCGGCCGTCTCTACATCGACAACGACAGGAAAGAAACCACGAAAGCGACTTTTCAGGGTATTTAATGTGTTTTCTTGGCTCATGATAATGTTGCTGATAAAAATGAGGCCAGCATTATGTCAGATCTGGTTCAGAAGCTAAACCCTTGCCGTTAAGGTGTGGCGGCAGGGCACTGATACTGAGAAGTTATCAGAAAGATAAACTGCGGCTAAAGATTTTGCGACAAAATCCGATACAATACCCAGTACTTGCAAGTAGGTAATACCGGGATGAGAAAAATGACGTTGCCATTGAAGCTGGGGGCCTGGGCTTTAGCACTGATAGGTGCCTGTTCGCCAGCTTGGGCGGGAAAATATTATGTTGCGACACCCGGGGAATCCACCTGGGAGATGGTGGTTGATACACCACTGGAATGCCAGTTGCTGCATGCCATCCCGAATTTTGGTCAGGCGCAGTTTACGTCCCGTGCCAGCAAAAAAATGAACCTCGATTTTGAGCTGAAAATGCGTCGTCCATTGGGACAGACCAGTAATGTCAGCCTGGTGTCTATGCCTCCGCGATGGCGTCCCGGCGATGCGGCAGAACCATTGACACGACTGAAATTCTTTAAGCAGTTTGACGGTTATGTGGGCGGGCAGATGGCATGGAATATGTTGTCGGAACTTGAAGAAGGGAAAATACCGACCTTCAGTTATCAGGACTGGCAGCACCGAAACGAAAGGATTGCAGTTGGCCTGTCTGCCGTGGCATTCAGTGCGGGTTACAAGACCTTCAGTACCTGTCTGGCCAATCTGCTGCCTTATAACTTTGAAGATATTTCCTTTACTGTGCTGCATTACGATAAAAACAGCGACGAGCTGAACAAGGCCTCACAGAAGCGTCTGGCGCAAATTGCGGATTTTATTAAATACAGTCAGGATATCGATTTAATCCTGGTTGCGACTTACAGTGATTCCTCTGGCGGAAAAAATACTAATCAGGCTTTATCTGAGCGCCGTGCAGAAAAGCTGGAGCAGTATTTTGTCTCTTTGGGTCTGCCTAAAGACCACATTGAAGTTCAGGGATTCGGTGAGCGCCGTCCGATTGCGGATAACAGTACGCCGCTGGGGCGCAATAAAAACAGGCGTGTTGTGATTTCTATGGGCCGGACTTCCAGCCTGATGTGATAAGTGATTCCCTCATCCGTCAGTAACGGCGAATGAGGGAATAGGGCGCTCATTGCAAGCGGAACCTGGCGATAAGCTCACACTGGTTGCTGGTGGTGATATGCGCCACCTGTTTTGCCACTTTGGGGTTAGGGTGGCGTTTGAGAAAATCGATCAGCGCCGACTTACAGCAGCCCAAAGAGCTGATAAAGGCTTCACAGTCACGGTTAGGGCATTGCGGAATCAGCGCCATGATCTGCTCGGATGCCAGTTGCAGATACTTCAGTTCGTAGTCGCCGTCTCCCTGCTTTCGCCAAAAACTGGCCATGTTATGACAGGCGGTCACTTTGATGGCGAGTAATTCTTCCAGCTCATCCAGACTCCCATCGACAGGTTCCAATTGCTGCGATTCCGACAGAGCAAGCTGATAATGGATCACTGACATCATGGGTTTATGGTTTTTCTCTGCTTCTGCTGCCAGCAAGGTGTGCATTTCCCACCGTGACACGTTCATGATTACATTTCCTTCTTATTGATGAAGTGCATCCAGGTAATGCTGTTCTACCTGATCCCAGTCAACTACCTGCCACCAGGCACTGATGTAGTCAGGACGCTTATTCTGGTACGTCAGGTAGTAAGCATGTTCCCATACATCGAGGGCCAGGATTGGGGTACCGCGGTTTTCCACCACATCCATCAGGGGATTGTCCTGATTAGCGGTTGAGGAAATCTCCAGTCGCCCGTCAGTGACCGACAACCAGATAAAACCTGAGCCAAAGTGAGCGGCAGCCGCGTCTGAAAAGGCGGTTTTAAAATCATCAAAGCTGCCGAAGTGGCATCGAATCGCTTCTGCCAGCAAACCGACAGGCTGTCCGCCGCCATTGGGTGACATGCACTGCCAGTAGAGGTTGTGGTTGTAGTAGCCCCCGCCGTGATTTCTGACCGCAGGACTGCATTCGGAGACTCGTGCAAAAATATCTTTGAGGGTGAGTTGTTCGAGATCGGTGTTTTCAATGGCGCTGATGAATTTGTCAAAGTAGGTTTTATGATGGCGGCTGTGATGCACTTCCATGGTTTTGGCATCAATATAGGGTTCAAGCGCATCATAGGGATAGGGTAATGCTGGGAAAGTAAATGACATAAGTGTTCCTCCTGTATTTTGAAAATAATAATGAGATCGCTTCTCATTATCAATAGTGATAAGTCAACTACTTATGCCAGTTCTCATTATTGAAGATGAGAGATAGCCAGAACACGCTAAATTGATAGAAGCAAGGATCGTTGATCCGACATAACAATAGAAAAAGCGTGGTGAAAAAATGAAACGGCAACTCTTTGGCTATGGTGATAATGCTCGTCGCTTCCTCTGTCTTTGCGGATGACAAAGATATAGTGCATAGCGGCTTAGAAACATTGAAAGAGGAGGTTGCGGTAGCTACCCAGAATCAGCTCATTATTAAAGCTCATTACTTAGGAACAGGCTGAGAAGATGGGGTTAACAGATCTGCAACTCATCGGTGTGGTCAAAGAGGGCAGGAATCATCCTGCCCTCTTTTCGTATATGTGCAGTATGCGTGGTATGAGGTGAATCAGCTGCGCTGGATCAGTTCAATCTGATAACCGTCAGGATCACGCACAAAGGCAATATGCGTTGTGCCGCCTTTGACCGGCCCAGGTTCGCGGGTAACATTTCCCCCAGAAGCTTTAATGGCCTCACAGGTGGTATAGATATCATCGACACCAATGGCGATGTGACCGTAAGCGTTGCCCATGTCGTATTCACTGGTGCCCCAGTTGTAAGTGAGTTCGATGACTGCACCTTCGGATTCATCCGAATAACCGACAAAAGCCAGAGTGTACTGATAGGCTTCGTTATCCGACTTTCTTAACAGCTTCATGCCCATGATGTCTGTGTAGAAAGCGATTGAACGGTCCAGATCACCCACGCGTAACATGGTGTGCAGAATGCGTCCGTTTGCCATTTTTTTCTCCTCAGAGTAGAGCTTATTCAGCGGGATAGACTTTGTCTTTGAATTCACAGAGATCTTCAATAATGCAGCTACCGCAGCGGGGCTTGCGGGCCACACAAGTGTAACGTCCATGCAGGATCAGCCAGTGATGGACATCAACTTTGAATTCTTTCGGTACCACTTTCAGCAGCTTTTGTTCGACTTCGTCGACATTCTTGCCCATGGCGAATTTGGTGCGGTTTGACACCCGGAAGATATGGGTATCGACAGCAATCGTCGGCCAGCCAAAAGCGGTATTGAGCACGACATTGGCGGTTTTACGGCCGACGCCCGGCAAGGCTTCCAGTGCTTCACGGTTTTCAGGGATCTCACCGCCGTGTTTTTCAACCAGAATCCGGCAGGTTTTGATGACATTTTCAGCTTTAGAATTAAACAGACCTATGGTCTTGATGTGCTCTTTCACACCCTCGACCCCCAGCGCCAGCATGTCTTCCGGTGTGTTGGCGACAGGATACAGCCTGGCGGTGGCTTTGTTGACGCTGACATCGGTTGCCTGCGCTGACAGCAATACGGCTATCAGCAATTCAAACGGATTGCTCCAGTGAAGCTCCGTTTCCGGGTGCGGGTTATTCGCCCGCAATCGCTCAAGGATTTGAACGCGTTTCTGATTATTCATGCTCGCTTCCTAAGTTCGGCAGGACAGGTGGCTGGCACAGAGTGAAAGTGCAGGGAATGCCAGTCACACATGATCAATGTTGCTGAGCTTCCACCATAATGAAAGGCTCGTGAAAATCAGTTCGCAGAGGTAATACGAACCCGCTCGATTTCGGGTTTCTTCTCTGCGGTCTTTGTTCTCTCTGCCTGTTTTTTGTCAATAATGTTCTTTAGGGCAATCAGGAAGCCGACACCAATAAAGGCGCCCGGTGGCAGCATTGCCAGCAGGAAATTGTTCTCAGTGCTGAAAATTTCTATCCGCAGTACCGATGCCCAGTCACCCAGCAGCCGGTCGGCCCCGTCAAACAAGGTGCCGTTGCCCAGAATCTCACGTCCTGCACCCAACACCACCAGTACAGATGTCATGCCCAGCCCCATCCAGAGCCCGTCAATCAAGGCTGGCATAGGTGCATTTTTTGAGGCAAAGGATTCGGCGCGGCCAATGATGATGCAGTTGGTCACTATCAGAGGAATAAAGATCCCCAGGGACAAAAACAGGCCGTAAGTGTAAGCGTTCATCAGCAACTGGACACAGGTGACCAGCGCCGCAATGATCATCACAAAGATCGGAATGCGGACTTCGTTTGGCACCCACTCCCGAATGAGAGACACAATCAGGTTAGAGCCCACTAACACCAGAGTGGTGGCAATACCCAGTCCAAGGGCGTTGGTAACCGTGGCTGAGACTGCCAGCAGCGGGCACAAGCCCAGTAGTTGCACGATAGCCGGGTTGTTGTGCCACAGCCCGTTAGCCATCAGTTCGTTATTTGGTGTTGAACTCATTTTGCTCAGGCTCCTTCGCAGTTAGCCGGTTGAGTAAAAAGCGTATCCTGATGCTGGTTAAAATACAGCGACACTCGCTTAACGGCATTCACCACGGCACGCGGGGTAATCGTGGCACCGGTAAACTGATCAAAATCACCGCCGTCTTTACGTACGGCCCATGCCGGGTCTTTTTCACCGTTAAGTTTGCGTCCGGTAAAGCTGTAAATCCAGTCCGTGATCCGGGTGTCAATTTTATCGCCCAGTCCCGGTGTTTCCTGATGCGCCAGTACGCGTACCCCGGTGACTGTGCCTATCATATCCAGCCCGACAATCACCTTAATCGCACCGCTGTAACCATCCGGCGCGATGGCTTCAATGGCAACGCCATTCGGTTGACCGTTTTTGGTCGCCAGATAGGCCGGCATCGGCTCGCTGGTGCCAAGAAATGCCGGATCGCTGATCAATATACAGTTTTTGTAGAGCTCGTTGTCATGATTCTCTTTAGGGATAACCTGGTTGAGCACCTGCAGCAGCTGCTTCTGTTCCTGCTCTTGGATACGCGACGCAGTGACCTGATGCGTCAGGGCGACCAGGGCAGTGGCAAGCAAAGCAGAAACAGCCAGAATGCCACCATTTTTTTGCATGTTTTTCAGTATCATGGGCGCTCCTAAGAATGACCGTAAGTCCGCGGACGGGTGTAGTAATCGATCAGCGGAACACACATGTTGGCCAAGAGTACGCTAAAGGCCACGCCATCCGGGAAACCACCAAAAGTGCGGATCAGATAGGTCAGAATACCAACCATGGCACCGAAAATAAGGCGTCCGCGCAGAGTGGTGGATGCGGACACGGGATCAGTGGCAATGAAAAAGGCCCCTAACATAGTGGCCCCTGAAAACAGGTGAATCAAGGGGGATGCAGCGCCATCCGGACTGATCATGTATCCGAGAAAACTGATCACGAAAAGTGACGACAGCATGGCGACCGGAATTTGCCACTGAATAATTCGCAGTTTCAGCAGTACCATACCGCCCAGCAAGAAACCCACATTGACCCAGGTCCAGCCGATACCTGCCAGCGTACCAAAGACCGGGCTTTCCATCGCTTCTGATGTGGTAAAACCGGCTGTCATGGCGGTTTTCAGGGTATCCAGCGGCGTGGCCATAGTTACGCCGTCAATGCCGTTTCGCAGCTGGTGGACACTGAAGCCATCAGCAGTAAAGCCGGTAAAGATCACATGCAGGCTTTCCATCAGAGTCACCGGATGATCACTGATTGAAGCCGGAGGCAGCCAGGATGTCATAGGAACCGGGAAGGAGATCAACAGCACCACATAAGCAACCATGGCCGGATTAAACAGGTTCTGCCCCAGTCCGCCGTACAGGTGTTTGGCAACGATGATGGCAAAGAAAATACCAATGACGGCTATCCACCATGGTGCCAGAGGCGGTATGGACAGACCCAGCAGAATGCCGGTCAATAATGCGCTGTTGTCCCGAACCTGACGAAGAGGGCGTTTACGTATTGTCAGGACAAGGCATTCCGCCAGTACCGCCAGCGAACCTGCCAATAAAACCTGAAAGACAACACCCCATCCGAAAAAATACCACTGGGCGGCAAATCCAAGGCCGCAGCAGAGAATGACATTTCGCATGATGTCATTGGTGCTGCGTCGGCTGTGTGCATGGGGAGAACTGGCAATATTAAAAGCCACTACTTGTTTTCCTCGTTGGGTTTGTTGTTGTTTTCCGCACTCTGCTCAGCGGCTGCTTTCTCTGCCGCCTGCGCCGCTTTACGGGCTTTGGCACGGGCAATGGCGGCCGCGACGGCGGCTTTTTTCGCATCGGCCGGAGCGTCAGCTTTTTCCTGCTCGTCTGCTACTGCTTCAGCCGGTTTATCGGTCTGCGACTGAGCTTGCGATTCAGCTGCTTGGGCCGCTTTACGGGCTTTGGCGCGGGCAATGGCGGCTGCAACAGCGGCTTTTTTCGCATCGGCCTGAGCGTCAGAGGTTGTCTGATCGTCTGGCGCAGCTTTAGCCGGTTTATCGGTCTGAGACTGAGCCTGCGATTCAGCCTGCAGTTCAGCTGCTTGCGCTGCTTTACGGGCTTTGGCACGGGCAATGGCGGCCGCGACGGCGGCTTTTTTCGCATCGGCCGGAGCGTCAGCTTTTTCCTGCTCGTCTGGCGCGGCTTCAGCCGGTTTATCAGCCTGCGGCTGAGCTTGCGATTCAGCTGCTTGGGCCGCTTTACGGGCTTTGGCGCGGGCAATGGCTGCTGCGACAGCGGCTTTTTTCGCATCGGCCGGAGCGTCAGCTTTTTCCTGCTCGTCTGGTGCGGCTTCAGCCGGTTTATCGGTCTGCGACTGAGCTTGCGGCTCAGCCGCTTGCGCCGCTTTACGGGCTTTGGCGCGGGCAATGGCGGCTGCAACGGCAGCTTTTTTCGGATCGGCTTCTGACGGCTTGGCTGTTTCAGGCTCGCTTACCGGCGCCTTGGCTTCAGCCGCGGCTTTGGCGGCTTTCTGTTCCCGGGCCTGGCGCTTACGCTCTTCGCGCAGTTTTGCCATTTCACTGTTGTCTGGCTGGGCGGTGTCACCCGGTGCCGCTGATTGTGCTTTTGCCAGCGCCTCAGCCTGTTTGGCTTTGGCTTTGGCAATTGCGGCAGCCACAGCAGGTTTCACCTCCGCACCGGCATCTGCTTCTTTTTTCGCTTTTACGCGAGCAATCGCGGCGGCCACAGCATCATCGCCTCCTTTGGCTGCCATGTCTTTGCGACGTTGTTCCGCCGCTTTCTGGAAGCGTTGCTCACGCTCTTCTTTTTCCCGTTCCATCCGGGCGTTTTTGGCCTCGAAGCGCTGCTTGGCACGCTCGGCACTTAACGCATCCTGTTTTCTGTGGCGGATTTCCGCTTTGGCCTGGCGGTAATAGTGAACAAGAGGAATTTCGCTGGGGCAAACATAGGCGCAAGCCCCGCATTCTATGCAGTCGAACAGATTATATTCTTCACATTTGTCATAGTCGCCGTCTTTGGCATACCACTGTAACTGCTGGGGTAACAGGGAAACCGGGCAGGCTTCAGCGCAGGCAGTACAACGGATACAGGACATTTCATCGCCCGGCGCACTGAGCTCTTTGCGACTTGGCGCGAGGATGCAGTTAGCCGTTTTGGTGATGGGGACCTGAGTGTGTGGCAAGGTAAAGCCCATCATAGGGCCGCCCATAATGACGCGAGGCTGTTTTTTATCGATCTTATAGCCGTAGCGATTGAGCAATGCCTGTACGGGGGTGCCAAGCAAAGCCCAGGTATTACAGGGCGTACTGACAGCCTGACCCGTTATCGTCACCACACGCTGAATCAGCGGTTCGCCGTCAATGACGGCTTTTTTTATCGCGTGCGCGGTGCCGATATTCTGCATCATAATGCCAATATCCGCCGGGATCCCCTGAGTCGGAACTTCTCTTCCGGTCAGAATCTTGATCAGCTGTTTTTCACCACCCGACGGGTATTTGGTCGGGATCACTCGGATCAGTATATTGTCTTGTTCTTTTACCGACTGAGTCAGCGCTGCAATGGCTTCCGGTTTATTATCTTCAATTCCGATGACGGTCATTTTGGGTTTGAGGATATAGCTGATGATGCGGATACCTTCCACAATTTCATCGGCATAGTCTTGCATAAGACGGTCATCGGCCGTGATATAAGGCTCACATTCGGCGGCGTTAATGATTAACAGATCCGTTTTACCTGACGCGCTTTGCAGTTTGCGTGCGGTAGGAAAGCCTGCACCGCCCATACCGGAAATACCACAGCTGCGGATATGCTCAATCAGATCAGACGGCTCGCTCTCAAGGTAGTTGGCTATGGTGTGCTTAGGGCCCCAGCTGTCTTTTCCATCGGGCTTGAGGATGATGCAGCGATCAGACAAGCCGGAAGGGTGGGCTATGGTTCTTGCCTCAATGGCAGCAATGACACCGGATGTTGGTGCATGTACCGGAACGCTCAGAGCGACATCGGTATGCGTCAGCGGCTGGCCTTTGAGTACCTTATCACCCACAGCAACAGACAGACTACCGACTGCGCCCAGATGTTGTTTGAGCGGAATAACCAGCTCATCCGGTAAAAAGGCTTCTGAAACCGGGCTTTGGTTTGATTGTGTTTTTTGTTCTGGCGGATGGATACCACCCGGAAAATCCCAAAGCTTTCCTAATTTGAGTTGTTCAATAATAGACAGCATGACGGTTATTCTACCTTATTACCGTGGTGCTCAGTGGCAGGAAGGTTGACCACGGGGATTTGATCCAGATTCCAGCGCCAGCTTTCAGGCGTCGATTCAACCGGGATCATTTCAATGCAATCTGTCGGGCAGGGAGCAACGCAGAGATCACAGCCGGTACACTCATCTTTGATAACGGTATGCAGGGCTTTGGTTGCCCCCGCGATAGCATCAACCGGACAGGCCTGAATGCACTTGGTACAGCCGATACACATGTCCTCATGAATAAAGGCCACTTTTTTAATGCTTTTTTCTGCGTCATGGGCTGAATCTTTGACTTCAACCCCCATTAAATCGGCCAGCTTTTCTATGGTCGCCTGTCCGCCCGGAGGACATTTGTTGATCTCATCACCATTGGCTATCGCCTCGGCATAAGGACGACAGCCAGGGTAGCCACATTGACCGCATTGGGTCTGCGGCAGGATGGCATCAATCTGTTCAACAACAGGATCCGATTCGACTTTGAAGCGAACAGCCGCAAAGCCCAGGATCAGACCAAAAATCGCCGCAAGGACAGCGATAGCTATAATGGCAATTAAGATTCCACTCATAATTACAGTTTAACCAGTCCGGTAAAGCCCATAAAGGCGAGCGACATCAGACCTGCCGTTATCATAGCAATGGATGCGCCTTTAAATGGTGAGGGGACGTCGGCAGCTGCGATACGTTCACGCATTGCCGCAAAGAGCACGAGCACCAGAGAAAAACCGACAGCAGCACCAAACCCGTACACTACCGATTCAATGAAATTATGACGCTCATTGATATTGAGCAGAGCGACACCCAGAACCGCACAGTTGGTGGTGATTAGGGGCAGAAAAATGCCCAGTAACCGATACAGTGTCGGACTGGTTTTGTGTACGACCATTTCAGTGAACTGAACAACAACCGCGATCACAAGAATAAAACTGAGTGTACGCAGGTATTGAATGCCTAAAGGCTGCAAAATGTAAGCTTCGACCAAATACGCGCACACAGAAGCGAGTGTGAGAACAAACGTCGTGGCGAGCCCCATACCAATGGCCGTTTCCAGTTTTTTAGACACTCCCATAAACGGGCAGAGTCCCAGAAATTTGACCAAAACGAAGTTGTTGACCAGTACGGTGCCGATCAGAAGTAACAGGTATTCCGTCATACCAACTTTTTTATGCTTGCCAGTGATCGGTACATTATCTGCCTTTGTGACGGCTATAACAACTCCTCAGCTAAAGGGTTTTTCAAGTTTGTTGCTCTTTTAGCCAAATTGAGGCGTAAATCGCTCCTAAAGCGTCTCGTGTCAGATCAGGAAAAAATGACTTGATCTTTGCTAAACCAGAAGAGACAAGGGGTTGGGCTAGTTATCCACGGAAACTGTGGATAACTGTGTTGATTGTGGTCGGGTAAACGGAAAACCGGGACACTTTCTTTATGAGTAATCTATTTGTAATCGATATCATCGGGAGCAGATAAGCTGCTGTTTCAGAGGAGTAAGAAAGAAAACGATAAAGCTGAAAAAATCAAATTAGAATTATAGCTCTACATCAGCTTTCATAATCAGGTGACTGTGAATGAAAAAATGCCGATTGAGGATAAGCTGTGGATGGTAATCTATTCGCAGTGCGTATAATTTAGCTGGAAATTTGACATGGTCTATCACTTTTTTGACAGTGATCAGTCAGCAGGCGGGCTACTGAGGCGCATGATGTTACGTCGACATTTTGTCTGGGTCAATAGCTGATTTCACCTTTCTTGGTTGACAAGTATATTGGCGGCCTCACAATGGACTCAGATCCAATTACCTGAACTTTTCGGATGATGTCATGAGTAAATCCTTCAATCTGGCTTCTGCATTTGCCCCGGCCGGGGATCAGCCGACAGCCATACAACAGTTATTGGAAGGTCTGGATTCCGGTCTGGCACACCAAACCCTGCTGGGTGTCACTGGCTCAGGGAAAACTTTTACTATGGCCAATGTCATTGCCAGCGCCGACAGGCCGACTCTGATACTTGCACCTAATAAGACCCTGGCGGCGCAGCTTTACGGGGAAATGAAAGAATTCTTTCCTGATAATGCGGTTGAGTACTTTGTCTCTTACTACGATTATTACCAGCCAGAGGCCTATGTGCCTTCAACGGATACCTTCATAGAAAAAGATTCTTCTGTGAATGCACATATCGAACAGATGCGTTTATCTGCTACGAAAGCATTAATGGAGCGCCGGGATGTGGTGATTATTGCCTCTGTATCGGCTATCTATGGTTTGGGCGATCCAGACTCTTATCTGAAAATGATGTTGCATGTGCGGCGTGGCGACATGCTGGATCAGCGAGATATTCTGCGGCGGTTGGCGGAACTGCAGTACACACGCAATGATCTCGCCTTTGAGCGCGGTAACTTTCGGGTACGAGGCGAGGTGATCGACATCTTTCCTGCTGAATCCGACCATGATGCGATTCGTATTGAGCTGTTTGATGATGAAGTAGATTGCATCAGCCGGTTTGACCCGCTGACCGGCGCGATCATTCAAAAAGATATGCCGCGGGCAACTATCTATCCTAAGACCCACTATGTCACACCACGCGAACGTATCCTTGAAGCGATTGAAAAAATTAAAGTCGATCTGGCTATTCGTCGTCAGCAACTCATTGACAATAATAAACTGGTGGAAGAGCAGCGAATTGCCCAGCGTACTCAGTTTGATCTGGAAATGATGCATGAGCTTGGTTTCTGCTCGGGTATCGAAAACTATTCTCGTTATCTCAGTGGCCGTGCCGAAGGCGAGCCGCCGCCAACGCTCTTTGATTACCTGCCGCCTGACGGTTTACTGATTATTGATGAGTCGCACGTGACTGTCTCTCAGATAGGCGCCATGTACAGAGGGGACCGTTCCCGCAAGGAAAATCTTGTTGAGTACGGTTTCCGGCTGCCTTCTGCCCTTGATAACCGGCCCCTGAAGTTTGAAGAATTCGAATCTCTGGCACCCCAGACGATTTATGTCTCGGCCACTCCCGGCGATTATGAAAAAGATAAATCCGGTAACGATATTGCGGAGCAGGTTGTCCGTCCGACAGGGTTGCTGGATCCGGTTATTGAAGTCCGGCCGGTGTCCACTCAGGTGGATGATTTGCTGTCGGAAATCCGACTCCGTGCCGCGATTAATGAGCGGGTGCTGGTGACGACTCTGACCAAGCGTATGGCCGAGGATCTGACCGAATACCTGGATGAGCATGGCGTCAGGGTCAGATACCTGCATTCGGACATTGATACCGTCGAAAGGGTCGAGATCATTCGTGATTTGCGCTTGGGTGAATTTGATGTGCTGGTTGGCATTAACCTGCTGCGAGAAGGTCTGGATATGCCGGAAGTGTCCTTGGTGGCCATTCTGGATGCTGATAAAGAAGGTTTTCTGCGCTCTGAGCGTTCGCTGATTCAGACCATTGGCCGGGCTGCGCGCAACCTGTCGGGCAAAGCCATTCTGTATGCCGACCGCATCACGGGTTCCATGCAGCGTGCAATGACTGAAACCGAGCGGCGCCGGGAGAAGCAGGATGCGTATAACAAGGAAAGAGGTATCGAACCTAAAGCTCTGAATAAGCAGGTTGCGGATATCATGGAACTGGGCAAAGGGCGTACACGCCGCGCCAGCAAAGCGGAACAGTTGCATAAAGTGGCGGAACGCCGGGGCAGCTATAACCTTATGTCGCCGCAGGAACTGGAAACTGAAATCCAGAAACTGGAGGCGCAAATGTATGATATGGCGCAGGAACTGGAATTTGAGAAAGCAGCACAGTTACGTGATCAAATTCATTCGCTTCGCGAGCAGTTCATCGCTAACAGCTGAAGATACTTTCCCCGTCTGAGGGTGGCTTTCTGCTGCCCTTCTGCTGAAACGCAGCCAAAAAAAAGCCAACCGTAAATCGTTCGGTTGGCATCATTGTTTAAGTGAAAATATTCCACAAACAACGTCAGTTGGCTAGGTTGACTCTATCGAGTCGGTTATATTAATGCAGCAAGCGTGCCAACTTTTAAATGTGTCCCGAAAAGTGATTATTTGGGATTTCTGGTCACCATGTCAGCACAAAAAAGTTATACTAGAGGTAGTTTTTTGCATTTTGCAAACCGATTTGCAATGCGAAATGGTAAATGGCCGATAATACAAAAGTCAGCAGGCAGCAATTTTTTCTATTGATTACAATTAGATCAGGGAAACTGCGTCGGAGGATAAATGGATAACAAGCTGAAAGTACGACAAGTACTGATGGTAGAAGATACTGCATCAGTTGCGGCCTTGTATAAATCCTACCTTAATCCGTTAGGGTTAGACGTCAAAATTGTCGGTACCGGAACAGAAGCCCTGGCAGCCATGAAGGACTCTGTGCCTGAGCTGGTACTGTTAGATTTACGATTGCCTGATATGACAGGCATGACCGTGCTTGAGCAGGTACGTAAAAAGCACCCTAAGTTACCTGTGGTGATCATGACGGCTCATGGCTCTATTGATGTGGCCGTGGAAGCCATGCGTTATGGCGCTAAAGATTTCCTGATCAAACCCTGTGAAGCGGATCGGCTGCGTATCACGGTGAACAATGCCCTGAAAAATGACAAGAATGACAATAAAGCCATTTCCGTTACTCAGGGGGCGCAATATCAAGGCTTTATCGGAACCAGTCTGCCCATGCAGGCGGTGTATCGTGTCATAGAATCCGCTGCATCCAGTAAAGCGACGGTATTTATTACCGGTGAGAGTGGGACAGGCAAAGAAGTGTGTGCCGAAGCCGTTCACGCCGCGAGCCCACGAGCGAATGGTTCTTTTGTTGCTCTGAACTGTGCGGCTATTCCCAAAGAGCTGATTGAAAGTGAATTGTTCGGCCATGTCAAAGGCGCGTTCACCGGTGCGCTGACGGAAAGACAAGGCGCTGTTGAGCTGGCAAACAAAGGCACTTTATTCTTGGACGAGCTTTGCGAAATGGATTTGGAATTGCAAAGCAAATTGCTACGGTTTATTCAGACCGGTACGTTTCAGAAGGTGGGCTCTTCCGTCACCAGCTCGGTTGATGTCCGCTTTGTTTGTGCCACCAACCGCAATCCCTGGGAAGAGGTTAAACAAGGGCGGTTTCGCGAAGATCTGTATTACCGCCTGCATGTTATTCCTATCAGTCTGCCACCGCTTCGTGATCGCAGTGACGATGTCATTGAAATTGCTCATGCTTTACTGGGGCATATCTCGGTGGAAGAAGGGAAGCGCTTCAGTCGCTTTTCACCAGAGGTGATTGAACGCTTCCGCCAGCACACCTGGCCCGGGAATGTGCGTGAGTTGCAAAACGTTATCCGCAACATTGTTGTGCTCAATGATGGCGAAGAAGTACTCGTTCAGATGCTCCCCCCCTCCCTCAAGCACGTTTCTGGCGTTGAAATTGCATCAGTGACTCCTGTGTCCACATCGTCTTTACCGGAATCAGGAACGGTCATCCAGTCTTTGGATAGGTTGTCCGTTGTGAGCCCCGGCCAGATCGAACCATTGTGGAAGGTAGAAAAGCGGACAATACAGTCAGCGATAGCAGCCTGTGACGGGAATATCCCCAGAGCTGCAGGTTTACTGGAAGTCAGCCCGTCTACTATCTATAGAAAATTACAGGCTTGGCAAGAGGCCGAGAGTAGTCAAAGGGAGAAAGAATAAATGACTGCCATTATTAATGAAGCAACATTAAAACGCCTGGCTGTTGAAGTTGGCCATGAGACTGTTGCACTCTTGCTTGAAGTTTTCAGCGGTGAGTTAGAGCAATATTTACAGCAATTAACTGAGCAGCCCAGCGTGATGCAAATCCGGGAGATTAGCCATGCGATAAAAAGCAGCGCCGCCAGTTTTGGGGCTGATGAATTAGCCCAAATGGCTCAGGAGTGTGAATCCAGAGTCAAACAGGGACAGGAGTCCTGGGTCAATGATCACTTACCAGAGCTGCAACAGTTGGTGGGCGACATGGCGCAACAGTACCGGCATTTAGCGTCGGATCAGGAGGCCTTCAACCGCATTTTTTAGTTTCTGCCGGTCATGGCGCCATTCATGGTTGCGGGAGGCAAACTCCCCAACCACCTGATCATAGGTTTCGTTCAGCTCTGGCCTGTGCTTGTCCGATAACACACCGTCAATTTTTCTTCCCCCCATCGCCCTTTCACACCAGTACAACATGGTCTCAAGCGACATGCCGCCTGCCGGGCCTTTTTCCTTATCAAGATTGGCTATGAAATAGACGGGCGCACGACAGATTTTCAGTTCATGGGCGAGGTCACTTAACAGCAGTGGCGGCATGATACTGGTCAGAAAACTGCCCGGTCCCAGCAGGACAAGATCTGCTTCTTTTATCGCCATTAACGCTTCTTTTGTCGCGGGTACGGAAGGTTCGATGAACAGGCGCTTCGGAATCTGTTGCAGCTCATCAATACTGGTTTCACCGCTAATGATATTACCGTCGGGTAACCAGGCTGCCAGATCTGTCGGGTGTTCTGACATCGGGAGGATCTGAGTCTCAACATGGAGGATTTCCCGGATCAGGTTAATGGCTTCAAGCGGACGAATACATAAGTTGTCTAATGCGGTCAGAATGAGATTGCCAAGATTATGCCCGTTCAGATCACCATTACCTCTGAACCTGTATTCAAATAACATCGAGCCAATAGACGGTTCGGTGATTAGCTGATTGATACAGTTTCTGGTATCCCCCCAGGCAATGCCGCCCATGGATGCTCTGATACGCCCGGTCGATCCGCCATTGTCAGTGGTCGCCACTATGCCTGTGACATTAGAACCAAAGCAGGAAAGGGAAGACAGAATTCGCCCCAGGCCGTGACCACCGCCGATAGCGACAATTCTGGCAGAGGTTGGAGATACATGGCTGTTCATAGGTGAAGGAATGCTCGTTATGGAATAGTGTGCTGAATGGAAAGTGTACCCAAGGGCGGGCGAGTGGGAAAGCGGCATTCCGCTGCCGTGGAATAAAATGTGCAGCCAGCACATATTTCAGTGCTGGCCGGCGATTAATGATCAGTGGTTTTGCTGCATGATACTCTGAAGATAATCGTACGTATTCAGGCAGTTAGGCGCTGTCAGCAAGGCCTGCTTCTGAAATGCCGGCAGTGGCAGTAATTCCAGCCAGCGCTGGCATAACCAGCTGAGATTATTCAGGTATTTTGTCTGATGCAGTTTGTCCAGTTCTGGATGATTGTTAAACATCACCTGAAGTTTTTCAGCCAATGGTTGCTGATCGTCGCGCAGTGTCATATCAGGCCACTGGGGAATGTCTTCAGGGTCAGCATAAAATACGCCATTGTCAGCTTGATTCAGCGATTTTATCCGGAAGTTGCTGTGCCCGTATAAAGTTGCTATCAAGGCACCGTCCTGACTTGAAATGTCAAAATCTTCGACAGTGACTCGCGTACCTATGTAACAAAAATGCTGACCATGTTCGTCCTCATCGAACATACAGATACCGAAGCCATTGTCAGATGCCAGGGCAACTTTGAATGTCTCCATCTGGCTGCCTGGCGGGATACGTACTGGGATCCGACCGCCTGGCAGGATGTGACGCTGTTGAAATATCAGTGGGATCATGTCACTCATTGTCGGCTCCAATTTTTTCATTTTAGTTGGTCTTTGGTCTCATCGACGTTGCTTAACATACCCACTGCAAATTGGATGCCGGATTTTCAAATGCAGTATAGCGCTGTCATAAATTTGCCATTGTTTTGAAATGCAAATCGCTTTGCAAATTGCAAATATCCCTCTGCAAATTGCATGAACTGGCAGCATAACAGTTTGCGGCAGTCCTACTTATGATTGGCGATGATTTTCATCGCAGCATCACTGGGTAACAGTTCTAAATGGTTTTGCTCGTCAAAATACCAGCCCTTGATTAACCCTTTGCTTCTCATATCGGTAAAGCTGTCTATGACCTGCTTGGCCTGACTGCGGGCAAGATGGGCATCAATCCCTTCTTCCCGTTGCAGATACAAAGCAATGTCTTCAACGGTTGCAGATTCGACAATGTCCGACATAACCCCTCCCTGCTCCATTCGTTCAGTTTAAAGAGACTACTCCTTAGTAGTATTGTCGCTTCTGTGGGCTAGGGGTAGACTTAAAAAGGTAATTCTCAATTATTTGTCAATCAGAGGTAAACTCTGGTAATGTGAAATTACAACGCTGTTGTGTGTTTTCTGTGAAGAGTGTGAAAATTCTTTGTAAAATATTCTGACGCATAACTGCCATCAAAACTCCGAGCGACTCTCTTCTAAGTCATGAAGACATAACGGAATCGTCCATGATAAGAGGGTGTCGCCAGTGACCAGCCGGTGCTGGTTTCACTCAGGGTGAGTTCAGAAATGAGCTGGCCTCCCGTATTTGGAAAGGTGTTCCGTGGCGAAACAATTTGAAGATAACTTCCAGCGCAAATTCTATTATTTGCGCCTGTCAATCACTGATGTCTGTAACTTCAGGTGTACCTACTGTCTGCCTGATGGTTACCATCCTGAGCATGGTAAAAAGCCCTCTTTCCTGACTTTGGACGAGATCCGCCGTGTCACGTCGGCCTTTGCTGACTGCGGCACGACCAAAGTAAGGATTACCGGCGGTGAGCCGAGCTTGCGGCGGGATTTTACCGACATCATCCATACTGTTGCTTCACAGCCTGGTATCGAAAAAGTGGCAACCACCACCAATGGATACCGTATGGAGAAGCAAGTTCATCAATGGCGTCAGGCCGGACTGACAAATATTAATGTCAGTGTCGATAGCCTGGATCCCCGCCAGTTCCATCTCATTACGGGTGAAAATCTGTTTCACCAGGTAATGCGTGGTGTCGATGCAGCCTTTGAAGTCGGCTACGAGCAGATCAAAGTCAATACTGTGCTGCTCAAAGGCATGAATGCCGAGCAGTTACCGCAGTTTCTGGCATGGATAAAAGATCGCCGGATCCAGCTTCGCTTTATTGAACTGATGCAGACAGGTGAGATGGATGAGCTGTTCAAACAGCGCCATGTGTCCGGTGTCAGTATTCGTAATACGCTGATAGCCAATGGCTGGTTACTGAAACCCCGCGGGTTGAACGATGGTCCGGCGCAGGTTTTCTATCATCCTGATTATCTGGGCGAGATTGGCCTGATCATGCCTTATGAAAAAGGTTTTTGTACCACCTGCAACCGTTTGAGAGTATCGGCGCGGGGTAAGCTGCATCTTTGTCTTTTTGGTGATCATGGTGTTGAGCTGCGTGATTTACTGGCCAGCGATAATCAGCACGATGCTCTGATCGTCAGAATCCGGGGGGGACTGACAGAAAAATCAGTCAGTCATTACCTGCAGGATGGCATTACGGGTATGACGCCACACCTGGCTTCTATCGGCGGCTGACGCGGTTTTCCCAGATTCAATATAAAAGAGAAACTAATGACAGAACTGACTCATATTAATGCGTCCGGCGAAGCGAATATGGTGGACGTATCGGAAAAAACGGAAACCGTTCGTGAAGCGAAAGCTGAAGCTTTCGTCACCATGTCGGATAAAACACTGCAATTGATTGTCTCCGGCCAGCATCACAAAGGTGATGTGTTTGCTACCGCCAGAATTGCAGGTATTCAGGCGGCAAAGAAAACCTGGGATCTGATCCCCCTTTGCCATCCACTGCTGTTATCGAAAGTCGAAGTTCAGTTAGAGGCCCAGCCTGAACACAGCCGGGTACGTATTGTGTCTGCCTGTAAGCTGGCAGGGAAAACCGGCGTTGAGATGGAAGCCCTGACGGCGGCATCGGTGGCGGCATTGACCATCTATGATATGTGTAAAGCGGTACAGAAAGACATGGTTATCGGCCCTGTCAGGTTACTGGAAAAACGCGGCGGAAAATCCGGCGATTTTCAGGTATCAACGGATACCCAGGGAGAGGGACTATGATTACTGTGCTGTTTTTTGCCCAAGTGCGCGAATTGATCGGTGAAGATAAATTGCAAATCCCCTTTGAGTATCCAACAGCTGAAGACTTACGTGCATTTTTGTCATCGCGCGGTGAGAAATGGGCGTTAGCGCTGGATAACGACAAATTGTTAGTGGCCGTCAATCAGACAATCTGCGCGTTGGATACTCAGCTGAACGACGGCGATGAAGTGGCCTTTTTTCCACCGGTTACCGGGGGGTGAAAGATGACAGATAAGATTTGCGTGCAGGCTGAGGACTTCAGTTTAGCGCTGGAATATCAAGCCTTAGCCGAAGGAAACCAGGCTGGCGCAGTGGTGACTTTCGTCGGAAAAGTCAGGGATATGAACCTGGGCGAATCCGTATCGACTCTGACGCTCGAACATTATCCTGGCATGACGGAAAAGTCGTTGCTATTTATTGTTGAGCAAGCGAAGTCGCGCTGGCCGGTTTTGGCTGCAACTGTCATCCATCGGGTCGGTCAGTTAACAGCAGGCGACCAGATTGTGTTTGTCGGGGTATCCAGCGCGCACCGGGGAGCGGCTTTTCAAGCCTGCGAATTCATTATGGATTACCTGAAAACCGAGGCACCTTTCTGGAAGAAAGAAGTCAGGGAAGGTGAAACCAGCTGGGTCGATGCCAGAGAAACAGACCAGCAAGCCAGGCAGCGCTGGCACAAATAAAAAAAATAAATGTTAAAACCTGATTAATAGGTGTGTCTTCTATTGTCTCCCTGAGAGTAGAGTAAAACACCTATTAATCTATCCGCACCAGTGAAACCATCCTAAGAACCCGCAGTGATCTGTGATCTCTACCTGACATCTTATTTGTTGGCGTTATTTTACGTTCATATCAAATGCATACCTTTGCTTAAAAAATGCATACCCGATGTATAAAACCAGTCTCTCATTGTGGTGGCGAATTTTTGCTCCATCCATGTTTGTAAACACAGTATTAACAACGTAAAGGGTGAAAAATGACACTTTTTTATTGTGCTAAAAAGACCACTAATCCAGAAAGTTCAAAAAAATATTTATATCTTTTTAATTCTAATTTCATAAACATTATAACCAAAAATCATTAAGCTTAGGTTCAGCTTTGTGAATGAAATGGTAGCTGGCATTCAATGCAATCCTTCTTACTTGGTTTTTTATTTTATTTTTATGGTTATTTATTCATAGTGGATCGTGATCACATTCGATAAATCGGTGGTTTTTTATACTAACTTGTTGCGTTGATGTTGAAATGTTATGTTGCGCCGCTGTTCAGTGCCTGTTAAGTTTTTGTCGTCCTTGGATGGGGCTAAATAACATAAAATCGTTACAGGAATGTAAAATGAAAAAGACACTTTTAGCAGTAGCAATCCCTACCTTATTGATTGCCAGCACAGCGAATGCTTATGAACTGATCAACGAAGAAGGAAAGTTCGTTGATTTTTATGGCCAGCTGCGTACTCAGATTGAAAAGATGGACGGAACAGACGTTAGCATTAACGCGGGTGCTTCTCGTGCCGGTGTAAATGCCAAATACGCCGTTAACAATGATCTGGATGTAGTAGGTACCGTAGAGTTCGGTATTGGCTACAGTGAAGGCTCATATGATATGGCAAACCGTTTGCACTATGCAGGTTTTGCCACTCAGGCCGGTACATTCACTTTTGGTCGTCAGTGGATCTCGACTGAGGATGTTTGGGGCGCTGACTATTCCTATTACTTTGGCGGCTCTGGTATTGGCGGTGTTTCTGAGTTTGTTTCAGGTGGTCGTCAT
The DNA here is from genome assembly GCF_000425165.1 of Photobacterium halotolerans DSM 18316. GTDB lineage: Bacteria > Pseudomonadota > Gammaproteobacteria > Enterobacterales > Vibrionaceae > Photobacterium > Photobacterium halotolerans. The sequence goes on along the minus strand of NZ_KE384320.1, from coordinate 66,233 downwards.
GATTCTTCCATTAAGTATGTATATGAAGGTGAGTCTTTTTGGGTAAATGGTACCTTTGGCCTAAGTGAAGACGATACCAATAATGAGCTGGCTGAACTGTATGCGGGTACTTCCTTTGGTGGTCTGAGCCTGCACGTGGGTGGTGGTACTAGCCGTGATAAAGATTTTGCAACCGTTGCCGATGTAGAGAATACATTTTTCGAAGGTACGGCAGAGTATTCGTTTGGCGCAGCAACGATCGGCCTGACTTACATCAATGGTTCAGCTGAGCAAAAAGATGGCTCTCTGTCTCTGGATTCTGACAACATCATGCTGGCGGGTATGTATAGCTTGAACTCGCAGGCAAGCATTTATGGTGGCTATGAACTGACAAATTACGATGTAAATACTGGCCGTTCTGAAGATTACACTGTTGCTTACTTAGGTACTGTTTATCATCTAAACAGCTGGTCACGTGCATTTGTAGAGGTTGGTTATTCTGATGGTACAACTGTCGGTTATACAAATGAGGGTTCGGATCTAGTCGTTGATCCAGGTGAGCATGATGGTGAAACTTCATTCATCGTCGGTTACCGCGTTTACTGGTAATCCCTACGCCTAACAGCAGTTCGTAACTTGCAAATACTACTGCCTTTGAACCCGGTGCCATGGTGCCGGGTTTATGTCTATAAGCAGGTTATAACAAAAAAGTACAAATAAAAAATAGCCCCAAACCTGGGGCTATTTCATTACATAAAGAGCAGACAATAACTCTTAAATGCTTACTTAATACCTTCTTCTTCTTTCACTTTACGCGCTGGTGGCATGTAGCCATGACGGACTCGTGAAGGGCTGGGGCGTGATGCGCCGCCGGCTGGTCTCATAGTTGCACTCTCGATCACTAACGGAAATATTCAGGAACAGGTTGATTGGCATTTGCCTTCACTGCGGCCAGTAGAATAGCCCTGCCAATATCGGTGATATTAGCGCTAAAAATCTGGCTGAGATACTTGAAAATTGCGTTGAAATGGGGATGTGAAAACAAAATCTAACAGCGTTTTTTTTATGCGCTTTTGTTCTTAAAACCCGCCTTCGGCAGAGCATGAAATTTTGTGCCATAGTTAATATCTGCGTGAAACGGCCGCGGTGGTGATTGCGCCGATCGTAAAGGCATAATTGTTTTTACCAGCCTGGAATTTTAATGCAGTAAATAACACATTGATTTTCTGTTTTAGCAAAGGAGGGGGTATGAAGCACAGACGCGTATCGAACAGACGAGTTAAACAGATTCTGGAAGATGCGGGCATTAGAACCCCATTTTCTGATCAGATGCATGACGATCATGACATGCAGCGAGAAGGCAAAAGTGAGACGTTTGATGATAGCCACTCACAATTAAGAACTGAATCAGATCGAAAATAACGATTATTTTGTCTTACAAAGCGCCAGTAATGGCGCTTTTTTTATTGCGCTTGATCAAGATTCTAAAAGTTACAGGTTGCATATTTGTTAAGGCTGGAAATAAAGCAAGATAAAATGGTGAATTTTTGATTTATTATGCCATTAAATTGCACGTTTATTCATGTTATCAGTATGTTTAGCTGTATTGACTATTAACGATGAATAAAGTGGATAAATTATCTGTCTGTGTATTTTCAATCGAAATTTTTGTCTTTATTCGTCATTTTTATGAGGTGTGTTCGCTGTTTTGTGATGATTTTATGGCAAATATTGTTAGTTACTGTTAAAGTTTTCAACCAATTCTTCGGCTGTTTCATCATTGTTAATTGGAATAACAATGCATGATAACGGTTATCATTAGCCTGGTCGAAGAAAGTCATGGACGCAATGAAATAATGTATTGGAGATAATGCATGTTTAAGAACAAAATTACTCAGGCACTTCTGCTTGGCGCGGGTGTTTCTGTTGCAGCGGCTTCATTTTCTGCAATGGCCGCAAATGTACCGGCTGGTGTGAAACTGGCTGAGAAGCAAGAACTGGTACGTGGTAATGGTACTGAGGTTGCTTCTATCGACCCGCACAAAACGGAAGGTGTGCCGGAGTCCCATGTAATTCGCGATTTGCTGGAAGGTCTGGTTAACCAGGATGGTGACGGAAATACAGTTCCAGGTGTTGCTGAAAGCTGGGAAACCAAAGATAACCGCACGTTTATTTTCCACCTGCGTAAAGATGCTAAATGGTCAAACGGTGATCCTGTTACAGCCGGTGACTTCGTATACAGCTTCAAGCGTGCGGTAGATCCTGCTACTGCTTCCCCTTATTCATGGTATCTGGAAATGACTACCATGAAGAATGCCGCCGACATCATTGCCGGAAAGAAAGATAAAGACACGCTGGGTGTTTTTGCTGAAGATGACAACACACTGCGTATTGAGCTTGAGCAGGCCGTTCCTTACTTCGTTAAGATGATGGGCCACACCACAGTGAAACCCGTCAACCAGAAAGTGGTTGAAAAATTTGGTGATGACTGGACCAAGCCAGAAAACTTCGTAGGTAATGGCGCTTACGTTATGGACAACTGGGTGGTGAACGAACGCATCGAAATGAAGCGTAACCCTTACTACTGGGATAACGAGCACACTGTCATCGACAAAGTGACTTACCTGCCAATCGAAAACCAGGTTGCAGAAATGAACCGTTTCCTGGCGGGTGAAATTGATATCACTAACGAATTGCCCAATGAGCATTTCCGTCGTCTGGAAAAAGAACATCCTGAAGATGTGGCTATCTCAGGTAACCTGTGTTCTTACTACTACGGCTTTAATAACGCGAAGGCACCATTTGATGATGTACGTGTGCGTAAAGCCCTGTCTTTTGCAATTGACCGTGACATCATCACTAAAGCACTGCTGGGCCAGGGCCAGAAACCGGCTTACTTCCTGACACCGGAAATCACAGCTGGCTTTGATCCGGTTGCGCCAGAATATGCAGGTATGACGCAAAAAGAGCGTGTGGCGAAAGCCAAAGAATTGCTGAAAGAAGCAGGCTTTGACAGCAGCAACCCACTGAACTTTACACTGCTCTATAACACTTCAGAAAACCACAAGAAAATTGCCGTTGCGATTGCATCAATGTGGAAAAAGAGCCTGGGTGTGACCGCTGAGCTGGAAAACCAGGAGTGGAAGACCTATCTGGACAACCGTCGTCAGGGTAATTTCTCTGTCACACGTGCCGGTTGGTGTGGTGACTATAATGAAGCATCGAGCTTCCTGTCTCTGATGCAAAGCAACAACTCTTCAAACGATCCTCGCTATCACAGCAAAGCGTACGACGACATCATGGCAAAAGCTCTTGACTCAACGTCTGATGCTGAGCGTGAAGCACTGTACGTCGAGGCTGAAAAACTGCTGGCGAAAGATATGCCAATCGCGCCTATCTATCAGTACGTGAAAGCACGTCTTGTGAACCCGAAAGTGGGTGGTTACCCACGTAACAATGCGGAAGACAAGATGTTCACCAAAGACATGTACATCATTGCTGAATAATAAACAGCAAGAATCAAAAATATAAGACTAGCCCGCATCTCCTCCTCAGTAGGGTGAGGAGATGCGGCAATTCTGTCACAGCTATTAGTCGGTAACAATTATGATTAAATTTGTTGCAAAACGGATTTTTGAGGCGATCCCAACGCTGTTGGTTCTGATCACAATCTCATTTTTCCTGATGCGCTTCGCGCCGGGTAATCCGTTCTCAAGTGAGCGCCCACTTCCGCCGGAAGTGATGGCAAATATCGAAGCCAAGTATGGTCTGGATAAGCCTGTTTTCGAACAGTACACCACCTACCTGGGTAACATTCTGCAGGGCGACTTTGGCCCGTCTTTTAAATATAAAGATTTCAGCGTGAATGAGCTGGTTCAGGATGCCTTGCCGGTTTCTGCAAAAATTGGTTTCTTTGCCTTTGTATTTGCGCTGGTGATGGGGGTGACTGTCGGTACCCTTGCCGCACTCAAGCAAAATACCTGGCTTGATTACCTGATAATGTCTACAGCCATGGCCGGGGTGGTGATGCCATCCTTTATTCTGGCACCTGTCCTTATTTATATCTTTTCCATTAACATGCAATGGTTGCCTGCCGGCGGCTGGCAGGATGGATCAGTGAAATTCATGCTGCTGCCTATGTTAGGTATGGCGCTGCTGTATGTGGCGACATTTGCCCGTATTACCCGTGGCAGCATGATCGAAACACTGAACAGTAACTTTATCCGTACTGCCCGTGCTAAAGGCCTGAGTTACCCGTATATCATAGTCAAGCACGCACTGAAGCCCGCCTTGTTGCCTGTTGTTTCATACATGGGCCCGGCTTTCGTCGGTATTATCACCGGCTCTGTGGTGATTGAAACCATCTTCGGTCTGCCAGGAATTGGGAAGCTGTTCGTGAATGCCGCTTTCAACCGTGATTATTCACTGGTGCTTGGTATTACTATTCTGATCGGTACGCTGACCATTTTGTTCAACGCAATTGTTGATATTGTTCTGGCGTATATCGATCCGAAAATCCGCTACTAAGGAAGCTGACCGATGATGTTAACTAAAAAAGAAAACGTAAACGCGGTAGAGAAGTTTTCAGAGCAGCTGGAAATTGAAGGCCGCAGTCTGTGGCAGGATGCCCGTACCCGGTTTACACGTAACAAAGCCGCCATGATCAGTCTGGCCATTCTGTCTTTGATCTGCCTGGCTGTTATTTTCGGGCCTATGTTCAGTCAGTACGCCTTTGATGATACCGATTGGTATGCATTGCATGCCGCGCCAAGTCTTGGTCCGGAAGGTCACCTGTTCGGCACGGACAGTCTGGGGCGTGATTTGTATACGCGTACTCTGATCGGCGGCCGTATCTCATTGATGGTCGGTATTCTCGGTGCCCTGGTTGCTGTTGTTATCGGCACCTTGTACGGCGCAACGTCCGGCTTTCTTGGCGGCCGCACCGACCGTGTCATGATGCGTATTCTGGAAATTCTGTACTCGATTCCGTTTATGTTCTTCGTGATCGTTCTGGTGACCTTCTTTGGTCGTAATATCATGCTGATCTTCGTGGCGATTGGCGCGATTTCCTGGCTGGATATGGCCCGTATCGTACGTGGTCAGACGTTGTCACTGCGCAGCAAGGAGTTTATCGAAGCTGCCCATGTGTCTGGTGTCAGCCGCTGGAATATTATTACCCGTCATATCGTGCCTAACGTACTGGGTATTGTTGCTGTGTATTCAACACTGCTGGTACCGCAGATGATTTTGACCGAATCTTTCCTGAGTTTCCTTGGTCTGGGTGTACAGGAGCCAATGACCAGCTGGGGTGCCTTGCTGCAAGAAGGGGCACAAACAATGGAGATTGCCATCTGGCAGCTGTTGTTCCCTGCGATATTTATGGTCCTGACTTTATTCTGCTTTAACTATGTTGGCGATGGCCTGCGCGACGCGCTGGATCCGAAAGACAGATAAACCAAGGAATATTCATTGCCGCTGTTCAGGTTACCTTGCTGGAACACTGACTGCACGGCGGCAAGATAAGGAAGTGAAATATGAGCTTATTAGATGTCAAAGATCTGCGCGTAGAGTTCACCACGCAAGATGGTATTGTCACCGCAGTGAATGATTTGAATTTTTCTCTTAGCCAGGGTGAGACCCTGGGGATAGTGGGTGAGTCGGGTTCAGGCAAAAGCCAGACCGTGTTCTCGATTATGGGGCTTCTTGCCAAGAACGGTAAGATCAGTGGCAGCGCGAAATTTGAAGGCCGTGAAATCCTGAATTTGCCGGAGCGTGAACTCAATAAGATCCGCGCCGAGCAGATTGCGATGATTTTCCAGGACCCGATGACATCGCTGAACCCTTACATGAAAGTCAGCGATCAGCTGATGGAAGTGCTGATGCTGCATAAAGGGTTGGGACGTGCTGAAGCGTTCGAAGAAAGTGTGCGCATGCTTGATGCGGTGAAAATTCCGGAAGCACGCAAGCGTATTACCATGTATCCGCACGAGTTTTCCGGCGGCATGCGCCAGCGTGTGATGATCGCCATGGCGCTGCTGTGCCGTCCGAAACTGCTGATTGCCGATGAACCAACCACAGCCCTGGACGTTACTGTACAGGCCCAAATCATGGATTTGCTCAACGAGCTGAAAAGTGATTTCAACACCGCCATTATCATGATCACCCATGATCTGGGCGTAGTAGCCGGTAGCTGTGACAAAGTGCTGGTCATGTATGCTGGCCGTACCATGGAATATGGCAAAATCGATGAGATTTTCTATAAACCTGCTCACCCTTACACCGAAGGTCTGCTGAGAGCGATTCCCCGCCTGGATACCGAAGGCGAAGAATTGCCGACGATTCCGGGTAATCCGCCCAACTTATTGCGCCTGCCTGTCGGCTGCCCGTATCAGGAGCGTTGCCACCGTGTCAGCAGCCGCTGTTCACAGGAAGCCCCTTCACTGGAGCCTTTTGCTGAGGGACGTTTACGTGCGTGTTTTTCTGATGTGGGGACGTGGTAATGCAAGCAGAAAAGAAAGTTTTACTCGATATTAAAGATCTCAAGGTTCACTTCAACATTGCACCCAAGTCAGCCTGGCCCTGGACCAAACCGCTCAAGCTGAAAGCCGTCGACGGGGTAGGGATTCGCTTGTACGAAGGCGAGACACTGGGTGTTGTGGGAGAGTCGGGCTGTGGTAAGTCGACCTTTGCCCGTGCTGTGATTGGTCTGGTGCAAGCCACGGAAGGCCATGTTGTCTGGCTGGGGCAGGATCTGACCAAGCTGGAACACAATGCGATGCGTGAAAAACGCAAAGAGATTCAGATGATTTTCCAGGATCCGCTGGCCTCTCTGAATCCGCGTATGACGGTGGGAGATATCATTGCCGAGCCGCTGAAAACTTTTTATCCGGAGCTGACGACAGATGAAGTCAAAGCCCGGGTGAAAGCTATGATGAATAAGGTGGGCCTGTTACCTAACGTGATCAACCGCTACCCGCATGAATTCTCCGGCGGTCAGTGTCAGCGTATCGGTATTGCGCGCGCGCTGATCCTGAAACCTAAGCTGATTATCTGTGATGAGCCGGTGTCGGCACTTGACGTGTCTATCCAGGCGCAGGTGGTCAACCTGTTGAAATCGCTGCAGAAAGAGATGGGCCTGAGCCTGATCTTTATTGCCCACGACCTGTCGGTGGTGAAGCATATCTCTGATCGCGTGATGGTGATGTATCTGGGTAATGCCGTTGAAATCGGTGAGGGTGATGCGCTGTTTGACGGGCCTAAGCACCCTTATACCAAGGCACTGATGTCGGCTGTTCCTATTCCGGACCCGGAGAAGGAACGCAATAAGACCATTCAGTTACTGGAAGGTGATTTACCTTCACCCATGAATCCACCCTCGGGCTGCGTGTTTAGAACGCGCTGTCCGCAGGCAACCGACAGCTGTGCGCAGAAAAAGCCTCAATTAGAAGGCGGAGACGTACATGCAGTGGCTTGCCTGAATGTGCACTGATTTAAGCCTGTGACAGGCTTTAAGCGCGGTGTAAAACCCGCGCTTTTTTTGTTACACCCCAGAAAGATTGAATAAAAATCAAACTTTTGAGTGTTTTGTTAACATCTAATTGATGTTGTTGTCACCAAAAGTTACATTTTGACTGATTTGACTTACAAGGACGGTTATATGCGGTCACTTTCGGTTCAGTGGAAAATTACCCTGATGGCGGGTTTTGCCTTGCTGGCAACCGCTGCGGTACTCACCAGCCTCTCGTTTTACTTCTCGGGACAAAGCCAGCAGCTGGTCAGTCAGCAGTCATTCAGTTCGCTGCGAAATCAGTCGCAAGAGCTGGTTAAAGCACAGGCAGAAAGACAGGCGATTTCTGTCCAGCAATTTTTTGATGAAGCGTCACACCGGGCAGAGATGCTGGCTCAGAGTGTGCTGTTTCTGAAATATAACGCGGAAGAAAATTATACCAACAGTGCAGAACTGCGCGGCTCGATTACCGAGTTACTGCGCCGCTCTGTTAATGAATTTGCCAACATTCATGGCGCGTTTGTGGTGTTTGAGCCGGACGCTCTGGATGGTGAAGATGGCAATTACGCCGATGCCGCCTATGTCGGAGCCAATGCGACCGGGCGGTTTTCTCCTTACTGGTTCCGTGGCGAAAGCGGCGAAGCCGAACAGCGTATTATCAGTGAAGCGAAAATTGGCGATAAGGCCACTAATGCCTGGTATACCTGCAGTCTCAATGGCAGGGAATCCTGTGTCCAGGATCCGGTATTCTCTACTGACAATGGCCAGAAAGTGTTGCTGAGCTCCATTACTATTCCGCTGATTGTAAAGGGAGAAGCCGTTGGTGTGATGGGCATTGATGTCAAACTGGACCCCTTACAGAGTGTGATCAATACCGTTGACGATAATCTGTTTAACGCCAGCGGCAAGGTTTCTCTGGTCAGCCAGAATGGCACCGTTGTTGCCTGGGATCAGGCCAGTGACAGAGTCGGCAGCACCGTCATGCCGGGTGATGGTCTGCCCGGAACACTGACTGACTGGCTCAGACAGGGCTCGCAAGTGGTGGGCTGGAGTCAGGATCAAAGCTGGCTGACGGCTTACAATCCGGTTGAGCTGGGCCAGACAACCTGGGGAGTGGTGATTCAGTTACCGGCGGAAAAAGTGCTGGCGGAAGCAACGGCCTTGGATCATGCGATTCAGAAACAGCGGGATGAATCTTCTGCCATTCAGTTGATGGCCAGCCTGGTGATTGCAGCGGCTGGCCTGCTGATGCTGTGGTTTGCTGCCGCCCGTCTGGTTGCCCCTATTCGTCAGATTGCCGAACGGTTGAAAGATATTGCCTCCGGGGAAGGGGATTTAACCCAGCGGCTGCATGTTGGCCAGCAAGATGAGCTGGGTGAGCTGGCAACCTGGTTTAACCGCTTCCTGGATAAATTGCAGCACACCATCTCACAGGTGATCATTGCGGTGGATGAAGTCGGCACGACGGCCAATGAAGCCGCGCAGGTGGCAAGCCACACCCGTGACGGCAGCCAGGCACAGTTTAAAGAAGTGGATATGGTCGCGACAGCATCGGAAGAAATGGCACAGACGGCCGAGCAGGTTGTCAGTCATACCGAAACAGCGGTTGGTGCTGCCCGCGATGCGGACTCTGCCGCCGTAGAAGGCCAGGGGGTGATTCATGCCTCAGCAGAATCTATGAACCATCTGGTTTCCCGCATGGAAACGGCTGTCCCTGTCGCCCGTGACCTGGAACGCAACAGCGAAGATATCAATCAGATCCTGCAGGTGATTGCCGGCATTTCAGAACAGACAAATCTGCTGGCCCTGAATGCGGCCATTGAAGCGGCGCGGGCCGGCGAGCAAGGCCGGGGATTTGCAGTGGTGGCGGACGAGGTGCGTCAGCTTGCCAGCCGGACTCAGGACTCTGTCGGCCAGATCCGCAACGTGATTGAGGTGCTGCAGCAGGGTACCCGTGATGTGGTGAATGCGATTGAAGAAGGCAACCAGCTGGCAGGTGATACCGCACATCAGGTCAGTGAGGCTGTCGCGAGCCTGGAGCGTATTACCGAAGCGGTTCGCGCGATTCAGTCTATGAATGAGCAAATAATGCATGCCGCGGGTGAGCAACGTGCGGTCGCCGGAGAAGTGAACCGTAACGTATCGAATATCCGCGAGCTGAGTGAGACGATTTTAGGGCAGGCTGAACACTCGGCCACCATAGGCCAGCGCTTAACCTCTTTGTCCCACAAACAGCAAGAGTTAGCGGGTCAGTTCAAAGTGTGACAGCGCCCGCCGCAGTCAGCGTAACCCCAAAAAGCCCGCAGCGCGGGCTTTTTTAACTTAAGGGGAAACTGATTTAGTCGGCCTGATGCCAGTAACCCATGTTCACCCACTGGGTCAGCAATAAAATTAATGCTGAGTTATTGATGAGCTCACCCACCTCTGCGATAGAGAAACTGTCCTGATTGCAAAGCCAGTCGGCGGCCTGTTCGCAACCGGCGGGTAACTGGTAGCGCTCGCCGTCAATATAAACAATCTGCGGGTGCCCCTGATGGTAAAACGCACGCAGGCCGCCAATCTTAAACAGGATTTCACCCTGCATCAGCGCGCCTACGATTTCATCACCCGACCAGGCCGGGTCGGCTGCGATCACATCCATGTTATGGCGACTCAGGCTTAGGTATTCTCCCAGCCACTGGTGCATGGTTTCCGGTTTTTCCATCAGGCTGCGCATCATGGCGATCAGATCCTGGCATTCGCTGGCTGGCAGTTCGCCGACCTTGTCACGAGCCGGAAGATCCGGGTTGTGATAATGCTCATCGCCCAGCTCATTTTCGATGATGAAATCAGCAAAGCTGCTCAGCAGCTCCTGTTGCTTTGGTGAACGGAACCCCATTGAGTAGCTCATTGCGGTTTCCAGTGCATAACCGTCATGGGGGAATCCGGCGGGAATATACAGAATATCGCCCGGTTCCAGCACTTCATCTATGATAGGGTCAAACCCGGTGATCTGGCGCAGGTTCGGATGACGGAAGCACTCTTGGTAGTTGTCTTTGCGCGGGCCGACACGCCAGCGGCGTTGCCCGGAACCCTGAATAATGAAGACATCATACTGGTCGAAATGGGGGCCGACGCCGCCTCCCGGGGTAGAGTAGCTGATCATCAGATCATCAAACAGCCAGCCGGGCATGACCTGAAACGGTTTGACCAGCCTGGCCGCGCCGCTGTGCCAGTGGTTGGCTGCCTGCACCATGAAAGACCAGTGATCATCCGGCAGGTTGTCAAAGCTCAGCGGCCCTTGTTCGACCTGCCAGTCTTCACCCTGACGTGCGATATAACGGGAATCGACTTCTTCTTCCATCGCCAGTCCGGCCAGTTCATCTGGTGAGATAGGGTCAACGAAATCGGCAAAACCGCCTTTAATCACTGTGGGTTGCTTTTGCCAGTAAGTCGATAAGAACTCACTGAACGAGAAGGTAAATTGATACATAGTCTTCATCGGTTAGAAATTTAACGGGGATTATATCAGTGTTTGAGGCGCAGACCGGCAGAAACTAAAAAGGCCAGCATCTTATGCTGGCCTTGAGATACAGACAACAAGCCGATCAGAGTTGATCAGTCAGTTTAATTGCATCACCAATATAGTTAGCCGGTGTCATGGCTTTCAGGCGTGTTTTCTCGTGTTCCGGCAAATCCAGACCATCGATAAACTGACGCATACCTTCGCCGTCGACACGTTTGCCGCGGGTCAGCTCTTTCAGCTTCTCATACGGCTTTTCGATACCGTAACGACGCATCACTGTTTGTACCGGTTCGGCCAGCACTTCCCAGTTTTTGTCCAGCTCGGCTTCCAGTGCAGCCTGATTAACTTCCAGCTTGCTGATCCCTTTCAGGGTAGAAGTGTAAGCAATGATGGCATAACCGCAGCCAACACCCAGGTTACGCAATACCGTGGAGTCGGTCAGGTCACGCTGCCAGCGGGAAATCGGCAGTTTTTGTGCCAGGTGACCAAAGATAGCATTCGCCAGACCCAGGTTGCCTTCTGAGTTTTCAAAGTCAATCGGGTTGACTTTGTGCGGCATGGTGGAAGAACCGATTTCACCGGCAATGGTCTTCTGCTTGAAGTGGCCCAGTGCGATATAGCCCCAGACATCACGGTCAAAGTCGATCAGAATAGTGTTGAAACGCGCAAAGGCGTCAAACAGTTCTGCGATGTAATCGTGCGGCTCAATCTGCGTGGTGTACGGGTTCCAGTCCAGGCCCAGAGAGGTGACGAACTCTTCGCTGTACTGGTGCCAGTCGATGTCAGGATAAGCAGAAAGGTGGGCATTGTAGTTACCGACAGCGCCGTTGATTTTACCCAGCAGCTCTACCTGTTCAATCTGACGGTACTGGCGTTCCATACGGTACGCCACGTTAGCCATTTCTTTACCCATGGTACTAGGTGAAGCAGGCTGGCCGTGTGTACGGGACAACAGAGGTACTTCACGGTATTCCGCTGCCAGTGCTTTAATGGCGTCAATCACGTTACGGACTTCAGGCAGCATGACTTGCTCACGCGCTTCTTTCAGCATCAAAGCGTGCGACAGGTTGTTGATGTCTTCAGAGGTACAGGCAAAGTGAATGAATTCGTTAACCGCGTGCAGCTCAGGATTATCAGCCACTTTTTCCTTCAGGAAGTACTCTACGGCTTTCACATCGTGGTTGGTCGTGCGTTCAATGGTTTTGATACGCAGTGCATCTTCTTCGCTGAATTCAGCGGCAATACGATCCAGGAAGGCATTGGCTTCAGCGCTGAAGGCCGGAACTTCCGCGATAGCGTCAGTCGCTGCCAGTTTTTGCAGCCAGCGAATTTCAACGATGGTACGGTATTTCAGCAGACCAAATTCACTGAAGATACTGCGCAGAGCGCTGGTTTTGCTACCGTAGCGGCCGTCTACCGGGGAAACAGCAGTCAATGCTGACAGTTCCATGATGTCTCTCTCCTGATTAAAGGGTTATAGCTGAGTTACAGAACGCCCAGCAGGCGTTCTCTGAGAATAGTGTTTAGCTTCGGGCCTGAATGATTTTTGCCTGTTCAAGCATCTGTTTGCGGCCAAAAATCAGATGACGGCGCTTACCGCCGACCTGACGCCACAATACGGCACTGCGAACAGCAGCCAGCAGCAGGGCACGCACCTTGTGCTGAACCTGTTGTTGCTGCAGCTGAGCCGGTGTTCCTGTGACCTGAATGCGCGGCCCGAGCGGGCTGATGATATCCAGATATACACTGGCCAGATTGCTGATCATCTGGTCATCAAGCAGGTCGAAATGATCCAGCTGGCGTTTCACCATATCAATCCGGTCGCCCAGTTGCGCCATACTGTCGCGACGGCTGGCCAGTTTACGCTCCAGCGCCATCACGCTGACCAGATAGCGGGTAATTTCACTGCCTGCGGGCGTATTGTCGATTTCATTGATCATGGTGCTGAGGCCTAACCGGAGGTCAGCTTCTTCACCAAAAATTTCAATCACGTTGTTTGGGTTAGTCGAGGTCAGGCTGCGTAAACAGGTGACGAAAGCATCGTTATCACAAGTCCCTGTACGCGCAACAGTCTGTACTAATTTCACTGCCTGACAAATGCCCGCAAACGCAATGGTTCTGTCATAAATTGTATAAGCCATGGACTGTCCCTTTAAATCCGCTCTTCAATGATACCGCCGCCAAGACACACATCACCCTGGTAAAAGACCGCTGACTGGCCTGGCGTCACTGCGATTTGCGGCTCATCAAAAATGACTTTGATGCTGTTGTCATCAACAGGAATAAGGGTACAAGGCGTATCCTGCTGGCGATAGCGGGTCTTCACCGTGCACTGCACAGGCTCACGCACCGGTTCGCGATCCACCCAGTGTAACTGAGCGGCGATCAGACCGTTAGATTGCAGGCGCGGATGATCTTTTCCTTGTCCGACAATCAGCAGATTCTTCTCAATATCTTTATCAACGACATACCAGGGTTCATCTGAGCTATCTTTCAAACCACCAATCAGCAGACCTTTTCGCTGGCCAAGGGTGTGGTACATCAGTCCCTGATGCTGGCCGATAACCTTACCGTCTTCTGCCGTGACAATATCGCCTGGTTGTGCCGGCAGGTATTTACCCAGAAATTCGGTGAACTTGCGCTCGCCGATAAAACAGATACCGGTAGAGTCTTTTTTCTTGGCGGTGATCAACCCTTGTTCTTCAGCGATGCGGCGTACTTCCGGCTTTTCCAGTTCGCCGACAGGGAACAGACTACGTGCTATCTGATCATGGCTCAGGGTGTAAAGGAAATAGCTCTGGTCTTTGTTGTTATCCAGTCCGCGTAACATCTGTGCTTTTTGACCTGGCTGGGTAGGGAAAGTGCGACGGGTATAGTGGCCCATGGCAATGTAATCAGCATCCAGCACTTCATCGGCAAATTCCAGAAATGCCTTAAATTTGATTTCTTTGTTACACAGAATGTCAGGGTTTGGGGTACGGCCCGCTTTATATTCTGCCAGAAAGTATTCGAACACATTGTCCCAGTACTCAGCAGCAAAGTTGATCGTATGAAGATGAATGCCCAGTTTGTCGCACACAGCCTGTGCGTCCGCGAGATCTTCTGCCGCTGAGCAGTACTCGTCATTGTCATCTTCTTCCCAGTTCTTCATGAACAGGCCTTCTACCTGATAGCCCTGTTGAAGTAGCAGGTAAGCAGAAACCGAGGAATCGACGCCGCCGGACATGCCGACAATAACTTTTTTCTGGCTGTTATCTGACATTTTTCTCTTCAATCTTGAATAAGTGATAAGGGCGTAATTCTAACAGAAAGCTGCGAACTGAAACAGATCGAGAACCGCTTCACACTTTATTCATCTTTCATCGGCAAATTTGGCTGTCAGCCTGCGCGATTACTCGTTAATTACCACTAACGCAATCGTTTGCTATTGGTCGGCAATGATAGTGTAACTCTCCGCTAATGTGTAGTGTTTTAGCAAAATTAACGCGCCGCTGGAGCCTCCCGGCCAGCCAGCCATCCATCGTCAGAGCGAGACTTCCCGCCATTCACCGGGAGCCAGACCATCGACTGTCCAGTCTGCCATCTGGTAACGGATCAATCTGAGAGTGGGGTGACCGATGTGGGCCGTCATGCGGCGCACTTGCCGGTTTCGCCCTTCTCTTAAGGTAATGCTGAGCCAGGTGGTCGGGATATTTTTACGCTCCCGAATTGGCGGATGTCTGTCCCAAACCGCAGGCGCATCAATGACGGTGACATCAGCCGGCAATGTCATGCCGTCTTTTAATGTAACGCCTGTGCGTAATGCTTTGAGCTGCTCGTCATCCGGAATGCCCTCGACCTGCACCCAGTAGGTTTTGGGCTGCTTGGAGCTGGGCTGTGTCAGACGCGCTTGCAGGATACCGTCATTGGTCAGCACCAGCAGGCCCTCGCTGTCTTTGTCCAAACGCCCTGCGGCATAGACATCTTTGACCGGGATGTAGTCTGCGAGCGTTTTGTCTCCCGGCTCTCCGCTAAATTGCGTCAACACATTGAATGGCTTGTTAAAAAGAATAATTTTCTGCGGACCGCGATGACGGCCTGGCTGAGCGGCAGTGCGTGATTTTCGCGGCCTGGTGCCAGGCTGACGGGACGGGTTACGATCGTCGTTCCGGGTGGTGCGTCGGGTACGTTGAGTTTTCATGGCGATACAAAGTAAAGGGGATAAGTATTTTGTGAGCGCACCATTATAACGTAAAAAACCACCCATGGCGTGCTGGTGAATTTTCAAGTATGATTCCCCCGCATCTTACAAAAAGATAACAAACGGACGCTAGGAGAATTTAATGGATAGTAAAGTAGTTGTACCAGCAGAAGGTCAGAAAATTGCCCTTGATGCCAATGGTAAGCTGGTCGTTCCTAACAACCCGATCATTCCTTTTATTGAAGGTGATGGTATTGGCGTTGATGTAAGCCCTGCAATGATCAAAGTGGTTGATGCGGCAGTTCAGAAAGCCTACGGCGGCGATCGTAAAATTTCCTGGATGGAGATCTACACCGGTGAAAAATCGACTCAGATTTACGGTGAAGATGCTTGGCTTCCTCAAGAAACGCTTGATTTTATTCGTGAATACAAAGTTGCAATTAAAGGTCCACTGACTACACCTGTTGGCGGCGGCATTCGTTCTCTGAACGTTGCACTGCGTCAAGAGCTGGATCTGTATATCTGTGCTCGCCCGGTTCGTTATTTTGAAGGCGTACCAAGCCCGCTGAAACAACCTGAACTGACTGACATGGTTATCTACCGTGAAAACTCTGAAGATATCTATGCGGGTATCGAGTTCAAAGCAGGTACAGCTGAAGCAGATAAAGTTATCAAGTTCCTGCAAGACGAGATGGGCGCGACTAAGATCCGCTTCTCTAAAAACTGCGGCATCGGCATCAAGCCAGTATCTGAAGAAGGTACTAAGCGCCTGGTACGTGCAGCAGTGCAGTACACCATCGACAATGACCGTGATTCACTGACGCTGGTTCATAAAGGCAACATCATGAAGTTTACTGAAGGTGCCTTTAAAGACTGGGGTTACGAAGTAGCGAAAGAATTCGGTGCTGAGCTGCTGGATGGCGGCCCATGGATGACACTGAAAAACCCTAACACAGGTAAAGAAATCATCATCAAAGACAGCATTGCCGACGCGTTCCTGCAACAGATCCTGCTGCGTCCGGCTGAGTATGATGTGATTGCAACTATGAACCTGAACGGTGACTACATTTCTGATGCCCTGGCTGCTCAGGTAGGTGGTATCGGTATCGCACCTGGTGCCAACATCGGTGACGGTGTTGCGCTGTTTGAAGCCACTCACGGTACTGCACCTAAGTATGCAGGCCAGGATAAAGTGAACCCGGGTTCGCTGATTCTGTCTGCTGAAATGATGCTGCGTCACCTGGGCTGGACGGAAGCTGCTGACCTGATCATCAAGTCTATGGAAGCGGCAATCCGCAACAAGACTGTGACTTACGACTTTGAACGTCTGATGGACGGCGCAACACTGCGTAAGTGTTCAGAGTTCGCTGGCGATATGATTGAACAAATGTAAGTCAGTTTAATCGCTTTGAGAAAAGGCTCGGCTTCGGCTGGGCCTTTTTGTTTTTACTCGGTTATTTATCTTATGGCCTGAGAAAAGCAGGCCCCTGGCATTGTGTTGCTTCTATTAGATCGGTCATAATTAGCTTACAAGCGCTTGGTCGAAACGATAAGAAAACGCGGCGTGAATGGCCAGTTGTTAACTAATTTGTTAATTACTTGTTTTATTTTGATTTATTCACTATTTATTCATTTAATTGTCAATTACGTGGTGATGAAAAGCCAAAATCGGAGATGAAATGCTTGAAGAGCAGGTTGTCAGTGAGGGAGAGGCGAAACTAAAGGTGAGCAATCGCCCACCTGGATAAAGTGATGTAAATGTGTCAGCTACATTTATTTACTGGCGCTTTCAACATCGATGGGGACGATTTCACTGGCGTGATAGCCTTTCGGGCCAGTTTGAACGGTGTAGTTAACTTGTTGACCTGCTTTCAGCGTTCGATATCCTTCCATCTGGATAGTTGAATAGTGTGCAAAGATATCGCCTTCACCGTTTTCAGGACAAATGAAACCGAAGCCTTTTGCGTTGTTGAACCATTTAACTGTACCTGTTGCCATGCTTTTACATCCCTCTTTGCATTCAATTTCCATGTAGCATTTATTTATCAGTACTGTTTTAACATGACTTGAATATAAATGCTATTTTGATGCAGATAGTATCTACTACAAGGTACACTTTAGTAAAAAGACTTAGACAGTCAAGCAAGACTTGTAACATTTGGATGAAATCTTTTTTGTCCGTCGCAATCTAGCAACCGATTGAACAAATGACTAAGATGAGATTATGAGTAAGTTAAGCGAAAGGATTAGCCCTGAGTCAGACATACTTGATAAGGAGGACACTCAGGTTAAGCCGCCATCGATGTATAAAGTGATTTTAAATAATGATGATTACACACCGATGGATTTTGTGATAGAAGTGTTACAGAAGTTCTTCTCCATGGATTTGGAGAGAGCAACACAGTTGATGCTGGCTGTGCATTATGAGGGGAAGGCAGTGTGCGGCATTTTTACTGCCGAAGTCGCTGAAACCAAAGTGGCTCAAGTCATGATGTATGCAAGAGAGCATGAACATCCGCTACTGTGTACCATGGAAAAAGCCTGACTTTTTCCGGCACGCCAAATCAAGTGGTATTTAGGGGAGGTGCCTTATGCTAAATAAAGAACTTGAAACCAGTCTCAATGGTGCCTTCGCGCGGGCAAGGGAAAAACGCCATGAGTTTATGACGGTTGAGCATCTGCTGTTGGCGCTACTGGAGAATCCTGCTGCTCAGGAAGCCCTATTAGCGTGCCGTGCTAATCTGGACACCCTTCGGAAAGAACTGGATGCCTTCATTGAACAAACCACGCCATTAATCCCAGCCGATGACGAAAGCAGGGAAACCCAGCCAACGCTGAGCTTTCAGCGCGTATTACAGCGCGCGGTTTTCCATGTGCAGTCATCGGGTCGCAGTGAAGTGACCGGTGCCAATGTGCTGGTGGCTATTTTCAGTGAACAGGAATCGCACGCGGCCTATCTGCTTAAGAAAAGTGATATCAGCCGTCTTGATGTGGTGAATTTCATTTCTCATGGCACAGTAAAAGACAGTGACAGTGATGATTTGAACCAGTCAGAGGTCAGCCCAGATGATCCTCGTGCAGAAGGCGGTGAAGATCGTCTGGAAAACTTTGCCACCAACCTGAATCAACTGGCCCGGGCCGGTGCTATCGATCCTTTGATCGGCCGTGAATACGAGCTTGAACGTACTGTTCAGGTGCTGTGCCGTCGTCGTAAAAATAATCCTTTGCTGGTCGGTGAGGCCGGGGTGGGTAAGACGGCTATCGCGGAAGGCCTTGCCTGGCGTATCGTTGAAGGTCAGGTCCCCGACATTATTAAAGATTGTGTTATCTACTCGCTGGATATCGGCTCACTGTTGGCCGGCACTAAATATCGTGGCGACTTTGAGAAACGCTTTAAAGCGATTTTGAAGCAGCTCGAGAAAGAAGAAAAAGCCGTCCTGTTCATTGATGAAATTCATACCATCATAGGTGCGGGAGCGGCTTCCGGTGGCCAGGTTGATGCGGCTAATCTGATCAAGCCTTTGCTGAGCAGCGGTAAAATCCGCTGTATGGGGTCAACCACCTATCAGGAATACAGCAATATTTTTGAGAAAGAGAGAGCGCTGGCTCGCCGATTCCAAAAAATTGATATTGTTGAACCTTCTCTGGACGATACCACGAAAATCCTCATGGGGCTGAAAACGAAATACGAAGCTCACCATGAAGTCAGGTACACCAATAAAGCCATTCGGGCGGCAGTTGAGCTTTCTGCTAAATATATCAATGAGCGTCATTTACCTGATAAGGCGATTGATGTCATTGATGAAGCCGGTGCGCGTTGCCGTCTGGCACCTGTCAGTAAGCGTAAGAAAACCATCAATGTCAGCGACATTGAAGCCATGATTGCGCGTATTGCCCGGATCCCTGAAAAATCGGTTTCTTCAAGCGACAAAGAAGTCCTGCTGAATCTGGACAATAAGCTCAAGATGCTGGTCTTTGGTCAGGATAAAGCGATAGAAGCGCTGACCGAAGTCATCAAACTCAGCCGTGCCGGGTTAGGGGCTGATAATAAACCCGTGGGTTCATTTCTGTTTGCCGGTCCGACAGGGGTAGGTAAAACCGAGGTGACGGTACAATTGGCCAAAATGCTGGGCATCGAACTGCTGAGGTTTGATATGTCCGAGTATATGGAACGCCATACTGTCAGCCGTTTGATCGGTGCGCCTCCGGGTTATGTTGGCTTTGATCAGGGTGGTTTGCTGACCGATGCCGTCATTAAGCATCCGCATTCTGTCGTGCTGCTGGATGAAATAGAGAAAGCGCACCCGGATGTCTTTAATCTGCTGCTGCAGGTAATGGATAACGGGACCCTGACCGATAATAACGGACGTAAAGCGGATTTCCGCAACGTGATTTTGGTGATGACAACCAATGCCGGTGTTCAGGAGACGGTACGTAAATCCATCGGGCTTGTTCAGCAGGATCACAGCCATGATGCGATGTCGGAAATCAAGCGGGTCTTTGCGCCTGAATTCCGTAACCGTCTGGATAACATTATTTGGTTCAATCACCTGGAAAAAGAAGTTATCAATCAGGTTGTTGATAAATTCATTGTTGAGCTGCAGGCCCAGCTGGATGCCCGTGGCGTCTCAATGGAAGTTTCAAATGAAGCACGTGAGTGGCTGGCCAATAAAGGCTATGACAAGTCTATGGGTGCCCGGCCAATGGCCCGGGTCATTCAGGAAAACCTGAAAAAACCTATGGCGAATGAGTTGCTGTTCGGCTCGCTGGTCAACGGTGGTTCGGTGCGTGTAACCTTAAAAGATGACGGTACACTGGATTTCCGCTTCAGCAGTGAAATGGAACCCGCACATTAAAGCGTCGGTATCTGCCAGTGATAACTAATAAAAACGGGACCTGAAAGTCCCGTTTTTTTTGCCTTAGCTTATGAAGGCGATAGTATGGTGTGCTTCGCAGCTGGGCCCGTCTGATGTTCACCAGCCCGGCGCAAATTAGCGCGAACGGAAGACGATGCGGCCTTTAGACAGATCGTAAGGAGTCAGCTCAACTGTCACCTTGTCGCCGGTCAGGATACGGATGTAGTTTTTGCGCATTTTGCCAGAGATGTGTGCAGTCACTACGTGACCGTTTTCCAGCTCAACGCGGAACATAGTATTAGGTAGTGTATCCAGTACAGTACCTTGCATTTCGATTACGTCTTCTTTTGCCATTGAATCCTCTTAGGCTACCGTGCCTTGCATCTGATTGGGCCGGATAATGCCTTGAAACTGTTTAAGTGTAAAGTTCAGGCCCGCAATTTTACCCTTGCTGCTGCCCTTTGTCAGCTTTTGTTGCAAACTTCGTTCCTTTTAATGAGGCAGAGGCGGGGGGGATAAATAATAATCTTATTGCCATTGGCCCTGAATCAGCTTTTGGTAAGGCCTGAAGCGGGTTTTATAGTTCATCGCAGGGCAGTCATCAATCTGATAACCGGGGTAGAGCCAGCGTCGCCCGGTATCCCGGCAGTACTGGATTTGCTTCAGTACGCAGAGGGTTCCCAGCGATAACGGGTAGTTTGGCTCGAAGAAGGTATAGACGGCGCTCAGTGCCTGGTCAAAAAAATCGGTGACGGCAACAGCCAGCAATTGCTGATCCTGATAGAGGTGCAGAAAACGGGTTTCCATCCAGTTTGCCTGGCAAAACTCAAAAAACTGCTGTCTGCTGGCCGGATACATGGCCCCGTGCGCATGTCTTTCCCGGATATATTGCTCATAGAGAGGGAACCAGCCATCATCAAGCTGGCTTTTGAATTCCGCCCGAAAGCCATTGAGCTGTTTTAACTGCCTTTTCTGGCTTTTGCTGGGAGTGAAGTTGGTACAGTCAACGCGAAGGGGAGTACAGGCCTGGCACTGGTCGCACATAGGTTTATAAATGGCCTGACCGCTGCGACGATATCCGCAGCCAAGCAGAGCGCCGTAGCCAGAAGTCGTTAGCCAGCGATGATCAACAACCACGCCAAGTTGCTCTTTTTGCTCAGGCAAATAACTGCAACTGATTTCCGGAGTAAAGCCTAAACGTATAGTGGGAAGACTCATGATAACCTGCTACGCAATGACCTGGGGCGAATAACAATCTGATTTAAGTATGGCGCATCTCTGTTGTCCTAAGGTTTGCAAAAATGCGTCACGAGGGACATCTTGCGCGCCCAGAGAGGCGAGGTGCGAGTTCATAATCTGACAGTCAATAAGGCTGCCGTTATGTGCGCTGAAATGCCGGCAGAAATGCCAGAAGGCAATCTTGGAGGCATTGTCGGCGAGCGAAAACATGGATTCACCGCAAAAGACGGTACCCACGCTAATGCCATATAAGCCGCCAACAAGCTGGCCGTCATGCCAGACTTCAACGGAATGGCAGTGACCCTGGTTATGTAAGTGCTGATACGCTTTAATCATGGCGGAAGTGATCCAGGTGGCATCAACCCCGCGGCTGTAAGCGCATTTCTCTATGACCTGATGACAGGCATGGTTTAGAGTGACCTGATAGCCTGATTTGCGGTAAAACTTTCTCAGACTCTTACTTGGCTGAAAAATCTCTGGCAGGATAATCGCTCTGGGAGACGGGCTCCACCATAACAGGGGCTCACCTTCCGCGTACCAGGGGAAGATGCCTTGCCGGTAAGCATGAATAAGTCGCTGGGCACTGAGATCACCACCAAATGCCAACAGGCCATTGGGATCATCAAGCGCCGTGCTCGGATGGGGAAACTGTAAGTCGACTGAGTCGAGCTCAGGCAAATATATAGCCATATAAATACAATGTAGGTGGAGAATATCAGTATGAGAAAGTGGTTATGGTTCGTT
This sequence comes from Photobacterium halotolerans DSM 18316, assembly GCF_000425165.1. GTDB lineage: Bacteria > Pseudomonadota > Gammaproteobacteria > Enterobacterales > Vibrionaceae > Photobacterium > Photobacterium halotolerans. Next base: position 44,223 of record NZ_KE384320.1, on the reverse strand, counting down.
TTGCTGTTTACATGCGTGTCGCAAGCCGCGCCTTATAATCGCAATCAGGCGCGCCCGGTCAATCAGGTTGTTTTCGGTCAACTGGAAACGGTACGTTATATTACTCAGCAGCAAGTGGTCAACTCCGAACATAACGGCTGGCAGACTTTATTGGGGGCAGTGGTGGGTGGCTTGATCGGTAATCAGTTCGGAGGAGGACATGGCCGTGAGGTGGCGACCACGGTTGGCGCCTTGGCGGGCGCCGGCGTTGCCTATCAAAATCAGCATATTGGCCAGTCAATCCGGCAGTACAAACTGGTGGAATTACTGATAAAAACCGATGACGGTAAGCTGGTGGATGTGATTCAGGATATTGATCCGAATATGCTGTTTCAGTCAGGTGATAACGTCCGGATTCTCTATTTTGACGAAGGGGTCAGAGTTGACCGCACTTATCCATAGCCAGAACAAGTAAGCCAGAACGAGTGAGCCAGAACGAGAAAAAGGCGCTGGAATCACTCCAGCGCCTTTCTGTTGCATGAGTTAAACCCGACGCCAGAGTTCAGTGTAGCGCCCGTTCAGGGCCATCAGGGAAGCGTGATTGCCACGTTCTATGATGTCGCCCTGATCCATTAGACAAATCTGATCCATTTGCTCCAGCCCGACCAGACGGTGGGTGATGAAGACCACTGTTTTATCCGGCATGTGCTCGAACAGCAAAGACAGGATCTGTTGTTCAGTCCGGCGGTCCAGCCCTTCGGTCGGTTCATCAAGCAGTAAAATGGGGGCATCATGCAAAAGCGCACGGGCGATTCCCATACGCCGGCGTTCGCCCCCGGAAATTTGCCGGCCCCCGTCACCCAGCCAGGTATTCAGGCCATTACCGTCCAGCAGTTTCTCCAGTCCGACTTTGGTCAGTACGGCTGTCAGCTCGCTGTCGGTGGCACCCGGTTTGGCTAATTGCAGGTTATCGCGCACTGTGCCGTTAAAGATATCGACACGCTGGCTGACTACACTGACAGCATCACGCAGTGCCGCTTCCTGCCATTGACAAAGCGGCGTGCCATCCAGTGTGATCTCGCCCTGCTGCGGATCCCAGTTACGGGTCAGCAATTGCAGCAGGGTTGATTTACCACAGCCCGTGCGCCCAAGCAGGGCCAGTTTTTCACCGGCTTTGAGCTCAAGAGTGACGTGGTTGAGCACGGATTGTTCACTGCCAAAGTAGCTAAAGCTGACGTCTTGGATCTTTATCTCGCCCCTGACGCTGGCTTGATGACCCTGAGGATCAAACTGTGTGTCGGGCGTGGCATGAATAATTTCATTCAGGCGTCTGGCCGAGGAGAGCGTTTGCCCCAGATACTGGAAAGCCCCGGCAACCGGCATCATCAGCTCAAAGCTGGCCATAGTGGCAAAAGCCGCCAGCGCAATCATAGGATCAGGCGTACTGCCCCCCACACCGTCAGCCGCTAACCACAGCATGAGTACCAGAGACCATCCGGTGGCCAGCAGTAACATCGCATTTGCCATTCCTGTCAGGCTGGCCATACGGCGCTGTGCCAGCAGCAGCTGATTCTGCTCACTGAGTGTCCGCTCCCTGTACGCGGGCTCTGCGTTAAACAGTAAGAGCTCAGCCTGGCCTTGTAACCAGTCGAGCAGACGTATTCTGAATCCGGCTTTTGCCATCGTCAGTGTTTCACCGTGTTTCTTGCCCAGTTTATAAAAAATAACCGGCAGAGAAAGCATCAGGGTAAACAGCAGGCAACCAAGTACCAGGCCAAGCGCGGGGTCAAACCAGGCCAGAAAGCCACTGATCGCCAGGATACCAATCACCCCAATCACTAAGGGGCTGATCAGCCGCAGGTATACGTGATCCATGGCATCCACATCAGCAACCAGGCGGTTTAGCAAATCGGCGTCGCGCAGATTGGTCTGACGGCCGGGAATCAGCGGAATGAGCTTACGGAAGAAGAAAATGCGCAGATCGGCCAGCAGCTTAAAAGTCGCATTGTGGCTGACAACACGTTCACCCCAGCGGCCAGCGGTGCGGGCGATGGAAAAACCACGCACACCCGATGCAGGTAACATGTAGTTGAAGGTTTCGCGGGCAATCGTCATACCCGCAACGGCGGAGGCGGCAAGGAACCAGCCAGACAGTGTCAGCAGGCTCATGGCAGCAAGCAGGGTCGCCAGTCCCAGCAACATACCCAGAGTCAGGCCAAACCAATGACGACGGTAGAGTTTAATGTAAGGGATTAAATCACGCATCGAGATCCCTCTTATCTGTGTGTGACAACATGTCTGCTAATAAGCCTTCGCGGCTTATCTGGCTGAAATGGCCTTGTTGAACAATCTGGCCGTTTTCCAGCACCAGCACCTTATCCATACTGGTCAGCTGGTCGAGACGGTGGCTGATCATCAGGGTGGTCTGGCCTTGGGTGGCCTGGTTAAGGCTCTGTTGCACCAGGTGTTCGCTGTTAGCGTCCAGGCTGGCGGTGGGTTCATCTAAAAGCCAGAAACTGCCGTTCTGAAGTAGGGCGCGGGCGACGGCCAGTCGCTGTGCCTGACCCACGGACAGACCGGCTGAGCGATCACCGACCGGGTGATCCAAGCCCCGTTCCAGATGCCGGATAAACTCACTGGCAAAGGCATTGTCCGCCACTTGCCGGACATGCTCGTCAGTGGCGTTTGGATTACCCAGCATAATGTTATCGCGAATGCTGCCATGGATTAGCAGCGGGTTCTGGCCCACCCAGCTGATAGCCTGGCGCCACTGGGCCGGGTCGATATCGCGCAGCTCTGTACCATTCACTTTGATGCTGCCTTCATAGGGCAGGAAACCCAGCAGGGCATTTAACAGGCTGGTTTTACCGGCACCGCTGGGGCCAACCAGAGCCACTTGTTGTTTCGCATCAATATCAAAACTCAGCGGGCCTGCCAGAACCTGTCCTTGCGGGCTGAGCACTTTGACGTCGCTCAGACTGATGCGGATGGTCTCGGGAGAGGGCAGCGGCTGCTCACCCTGACTCATGTCGTCAGCCTGGGTATTGAGGAAAGTCACTATGGATTCTGCGGCGCCAATGGCTTGCGCTTTGGCGTGGTAATAGGTGCCCAGATCTCGCAGCGGCTGATAGAACTCAGGCGCCAGCAGCAGAATAAAGAAACCGGTGAACAAAGTGATCGGCAGGCCATAATGGCCGAAATCCAGCTCGCCAATGAAGGAAAAACCAAAATAGACCGCAACCAGCGCGATGGAAATGGCCGTGAAAAATTCCAGCACCGCGGATGACAGAAAGGCCATGCGCAGCACTTCCATGGTGCCTTTGCGCAGTGTGTCGGCGGCCTCATGCAGGTTTTCGGCTTCGGCGTCTGCTCGGTTGAACAGTCGCAGGGTTGCCAGACCCTGCAGGCGGTCATAAAAGTGGCCGGACAGGCGCTGCATGGCTGTGAAGTTGCGTCGGCTTGCATCGGCAGCCCCCATACCGACCAGCGCCATGAACAAGGGCACTAACGGCGCAGTGATCAGGAAAATCAGACCGGCCGCCCAGTTAAACGGAAATACCGCCACCAGAATGACTACCGGGATAAGGACAGACAGCGCCATCTGAGGGATATAGCGGGCAAAGAAATCCTGCATTTCTTCAACCTGTTCCAGAATCAGGCTGGCCCAGGAACCGGCAGGACGACCTTTGATAAACGCCGGGCCAAGCTGATGCAGCCGTTGAATGATCAGCTGACGGATATGCAGGCGGATATGCTCACCGCACCGGTATCCTGCCACTTCCCGGCCCCAGCTGCAGGCGGCACGCAATGCAACCACAGCAATCAGACCAACAAAATGCGGGATCAGCTGGTACTTGTCAGTGTGTTCAATGATCAGTTGCTGCAAAATGTAGGCGAGCAGTCCGGCCTGGGCAACCAGGAGAAGACCCGACAGGAATCCCATGCCGACACTCAGCATGAGCCAGGGTTTGGCAAGCTTGCTTTGCGATTTTAACCATTTGGTCAATTCGCGCTGTAATTGTTTATCCATTTTTTAAAGTAGCGCTGTATGGTTGGTCAAATTCTGGTTTCCCAAAGGGGGAAGGCAAAAAAGGCCGCGGTCGATTGCCGTGGCCGTCGTTTCAGTTTTTACTTGCTGTTTAACGCGTCAAGGTAGCGTTCCGCATCCAGCGCGGCCATGCAACCTGTGCCGGCAGAAGTGATAGCCTGGCGGTAGACGTGATCCATGACATCGCCGGCGGCAAATACACCAGCAACGCTGGTTTGTGTTGCATTGCCTTCCAGGCCGGACTGAACTTTGATATAGCCATTTTCCATTGCCAGCTGACCGGTAAAGATGCCGGTGTTCGGCTGGTGGCCGATAGCAATGAACACGCCCATCACGTCCAGATCTTCGGTTGTATCAGACTGGGTTGCTTTCAGGCGTACACCTGTCACGCCCATGTCATCACCCAGTACTTCTTCCAGGGTGCGATCTGTGTGCAGGACGATATTGCCGTTATGGACTTTGTCCATCAGGCGATCGATAAGAATTTTCTCGGCGCGGAAGGTGTCACGTCTGTGGATCAGGTGCACCTCAGACGCAATGTTGGCCAGGTACAGGGCTTCTTCTACAGCGGTATTGCCGCCGCCGACCACAGCAACTTTCTGGTTACGATAGAAAAATCCGTCACAGGTGGCACAGGCCGAGACACCGCGGCCCTGGAAAGTTTGTTCAGATTCCAGACCGATATATTTTGCGGACGCGCCGGTTGCGATGATCAATGCGTCGCAGGTGTATTCACCGTTATCGCCTTTCAGATGGAAAGGACGCTGGCTGAAATCGGTTTCGTTGATGTGATCGAAAATGATCTCAGTATTGAATTTTTCAGCATGCTCTTTCATGCGGTCCATCAGTGCCGGACCTGTCAGTCCTTCCGCGTCGCCAGGCCAGTTTTCAACTTCTGTCGTCGTGGTAAGCTGGCCGCCTTGCTGCATGCCAGTAATCATGACTGGATTGAGATTGGCACGGGCCGCGTAAACTGCTGCCGTATAACCGGCGGGGCCAGAACCTAGGATGAGTAGTTTACTGTGTTTTGCGTTACTCATTGTTTCTCCAGACTTAGTCAGCGTCACTTATCAATAAGGCATCGATTGTAGGGAAAATGCAGGCGTAAGGAAAGAGCAGACCATAGCTGTGCCGCAAACTCAAAGAAAAAGCGCCGGAAACCAGGTTTTCAGCGCTAGGGGGCAGCGAAACACAACCGGTGCCCTTTAGTGCATACTCAGGGCAACCGTCGGGTCGGTATAGTGAAGGTTAAAGGCTTCAGCGACTTCGCGGCAGGTCACTTTGCCGTGTATGACATTCAAGCCGGCCAGAAATCCGGGATCCCCCAGTAACGCCTGCTTATAGCCGTTCCCGGCCAGATTAATGATATACGGCAGCGTGGCATTGTTGAGCGCAAAAGCCGAAGTGCGCGCCACCGCGCCGGGCATATTAGCGACACAGTAGTGCACGACATTGTCCACAATGTAGGTTGGATTGGTATGCGTGGTCGGATGTGAGGTTTCAAAACAGCCGCCCTGATCAATCGCCACATCAACAAGGCATGAACCGTGCTTCATAGCTTTAACGTGATCGGCCGTGATGAGTTTAGGGGCGGCCGCACCAGGGATCAGCACCGCGCCGATAATCACATCGGTATCCGGCACCAGACGGTCAATCAGGTCATCCGTAGAGTAAAGCAGCTTCACTTTGCCCTGAAACTCGCAGTCCAGCGCCCGTAACGTATCCAGGTTACGATCCAGCACAGTAACATCAGCCCGCATCCCCACGGCCAGACGGGCGGCATTGGAACCCACAACGCCCCCGCCTAAAATAAGGACTTTAGCCGGTTCTACGCCGGGTACGCCGCTGAGCAGTAAACCTCTGCCGCCGCGGGAATTTTCCAGTGTTTGCGCAGCGGCCTGAACGGACATCCTGCCTGCCACTTCCGACATGGGAGCCAGTAAAGGAAGCCTGCCTTTGTTGTCTTTTACCGTTTCATAAGCAATACAAATAGATTTGCTCTGAATCAGCTCCTTTGTTTGCTCATAATCAGGGGCCAGATGCAGATAAGTGAATAGAATTTGCCCTTCGCGAAGCATGGCTCTTTCGACGGTCTGGGGTTCTTTTACTTTAATAATTAGCTCTGATCTGGTAAAAACTTCTGAAGCAGTCGAAAGAATCGTTGCTCCGGCAGATTGATAATCTGCATCGGACAACCCTATACCTGCTCCGGCCTGGGTTTCAATCAGTACCTGATGACCCAGCGAAACCAGCTCTCTGACGCTGCTGGTTACAAGGCCCACCCGGTATTCGTGGTCTTTGATTTCTTTAGGCACACCGATGATCATGCTGTGCTCCTTGATCTATGTAGCAGGGTTAGCTATGGACAAGGTTGAAATGACAGAGCTAATGGCAGTATAGTTTGACTAAAAGAGTATTTGATACTAAATAACTAGTAGATGTAGTATATTTTTTTGCAAGGAAGTAAATAGGTGGAATAAAAAATGGTAGATACCAAAAAGAAACCCTCCAAGGAGTTGGATCGCATCGACCGCAACATTCTGAACGAACTTCAGAAGGACGGACGAATTTCAAACGTTGAGTTGTCAAAACGCGTTGGATTGTCTCCAACTCCTTGTCTGGAGCGTGTACGTCGCCTGGAGCGCCAGGGGTACATCAGCGGCTATACTGCGCTGCTGAACCCGCAATATCTGGATGCCTCTCTGCTCGTTTTCGTTGAAATTACCCTTAATCGTGGTGCACCCGATGTCTTTGAGCAATTTAACCGTTCGGTTCAGGAGCTGGAAGATATTCAGGAGTGCCATCTGGTGTCGGGCGATTTCGACTATCTGTTAAAAACACGTGTATCGGATATGTCTGCATACCGTAAGCTGCTGGGTGAAACCCTGCTGCGCTTACCGGGTGTAAACGACACTCGTACATATGTTGTAATGGAAGAAGTGAAACAGACCAATAACCTGGTTATCAAAACGCGTTAATTGGCCCGAAGCCAGTCTGATTTCAAACAATACCAAGCGGCCTTGCGCCGCTTGTTTCGTTTTTGTGGCAGTCATACCGTTTTTTGTCTCAATTGCTGAAAAAGTCAGCATCCCATCATCTATTTGACATTGGGATGAATTATTTGTGTTATCAACCCACTACAATTACAGCTTGTTTGGTGAGGCCAAGCGTGCAGCGGGAGCGCGCAAAGTGAGTGAAAGTATCAACGGACGTGTATTCTGTGCTGTTCACATCATTTTCCTACTTTGCTCCCACATTTTCTCAGGCAGGTAACATTGCCTGTTAAGTGGTATAAAATAAGCCACAATGCCCAAGGCTCTTAAAGCAGCCTGGGTGATATATTAAACGCAAATTCAGCTGGGTCACCCACAGGACGTTGATTACCCCCGGCTTACAGCCAGTATTAGCAAGACCGGAGAGAGTTTTTGAGGAAAGTTAGAGGCAAAACTCAGCCTATACGCCTGTCAGGCGGACAGCGCCTGCTGGAAAGTTTTTTGATCATCGGTATTCTTGCCGCTGTGTATCTCATGGTTGCCCTGGTCAGTTTTAACCCGGCCGATCCGTCCTGGTCGCAAACGGCCTGGCAGGGTACGGTGCAGAATAAAGCCGGCGCATTCGGTGCCATGGTGGCCGACACCGCCTTTTTCACCTTTGGCTCGCTGGCGTACCCTTTACCGATTGTTATGTTAGGGGTGACCTGGGTGATGTTCCGTCGCCGCGGCGAACGGGAAGCGGCGGACTACATGATATACGGCACCCGTCTGTTAGGCTTGCTGTTACTGTTTCTGACCAGTTGTGGTCTTGCCGATCTGAACTTTGATGATATCTGGTACTTTTCCTCCGGCGGTGTTATCGGCGATGTGGTCGTCAATCTGACTCTGCCGCTGTTTAGCCTGCTTGGCACGACGCTGGTTCTGATGTTTTTATGGGCGGTGGGGTTTACCCTGCTGACCGGTATTTCCTGGCTGCGCGTGGTGGACGGCATCGGTGAGACCACCTTAGGGATGCTGGGCTGGCTGCTCAACAGAATCCGCGGCGAACAACCGCAGACACTGACGCCTTTTGCTGCTGATATTCCCGACGAAAGCCAGACGGCTTACGCCGCCCGGCTGGCGCACAATCCGAACGAGACAGACATTGACGAGGATGACGTATTACTGCGTCGTTCAGAACGTATTGCCTATACCCCAACACCGCTGGCCGGCACACAGGTTTCGGATTCGGCTGCTGATACATACGACATGATCAACCAGGCTCGCCCTGAGGTTAAGCCGCCTCCGGTACACGCGGCTGTACAGTCAGAACCTGCCATTGTGATGCCAGAGCGCAGCAAGCCCGCTGCTGCCTCAGCCAGTCAGCCGCTGGGATCCAATCCCGATATCGCCGGTGTGACGATTGCGGACTTGCAGTCCCAGCTGGCTGAAAATGATGATTACAGCGTCTATGCCGCCGAGTCGGATGACGCCCAGGCCGACACGATTACTGCCAGTCAAGACCTGCCGAGTTATGATCAGCCTAGTCAGGACCAGCCCGCTCAAAACAGGGTGGATGAACCCGTTATCGGCGATCTGTCCCTGGTCGCGGAAGAGCCGCTGATGTCTGAGTACCAATCTGCGCCAGAGCAGGAGTACGCGGTTGCTGAACCTGATGACGATATGCCCTGGCAAGATGAATCCATGCCGGAGGCGGATATTGAGATTGGTGTCCACGATGGCCTGTCCGAGCTGGAACGTGCTGGCATAACCTCAGAAGCTGAGGGTGAGGCCGATGAGGTTGATGACGAAGAATCTGATCAAGACGCTTTCCAGCGCAAGATTCGCGAAGCGCAGCAGGCACAACAGCAACAGGCTTATGCAGCAGGACTGGATAATCCGTTCCTGGTGAAAAAAGACGTCGATTTGCCTAAACCGACCTCGCCGATGCCGACTTTGGATCTCCTGCAGCCGCCGACGCAAAATGTACAGCCAACCAGTGAAGAAGAATTAAAGAATACCGCCCGTTTGGTGGAATCCAAGCTGGCGGATTACAAAATTAAAGCCAAGGTAGTCGGGATTTATCCTGGCCCGGTGATCACCCGCTATGAGCTGGATCTGGCACCCGGTGTCAAAGTGAGTCGTATCTCAGGGCTGGCGAAAGATCTGGCCCGTGCCTTGTCTGCCTATGCGGTGCGCGTGGTGGAAGTGATCCCCGGCAAGCCTTATATCGGTCTGGAATTGCCGAACGAGAACCGCGAAACGGTTTATATGTCTGAAGTGCTGGGCAGCGAGCGCTTTATGAACATGCGCGGCCCGCTTCCTATCGTGCTGGGCTATGACATTGCCGGTGAGGCGGTTGCCGCTGATTTGAGTAAAATGCCTCACTTACTGGTGGCCGGTACCACAGGCTCTGGTAAATCTGTGGGGGTCAACGTGATGATCCTCAGCTTGCTGTACAAATGTAAGCCAGAGGATTGCCGCTTCATCATGATCGACCCGAAAATGCTGGAGTTGTCTATTTACGAGGGCATTCCGCATCTGCTGACCGAAGTCGTGACTGATATGAAAGATGCCGGGAACGCGCTTCGCTGGTGTGTGGGGGAAATGGAACGCCGCTACAAGCTGATGGCCGCGGTAGGGGTGCGAAACCTGGCCGGTTACAATGCCAAGCTGAAAGAAGCCGCTGCCGCCGGGCATCCTATTCACGATCCGCTGTGGAAACCCGGCGATAGTATGGACGAACATCCACCGCTGCTGGAGAAAATGCCAAGTATTGTGGTCATAGTGGATGAGTTTGCCGATCTCATGATGGTGGTCGGCAAGAAAGTGGAAGAGCTGATCGCTCGTCTGGCGCAGAAAGCGCGAGCCTCAGGTATTCACCTGGTGCTGGCGACTCAGCGTCCGTCGGTGGATGTGATTACCGGTCTGATCAAGGCCAATATTCCAAGCCGTATGGCGTTTACCGTTTCAACCAAGACAGATTCACGGACTATTCTGGATCAGGGCGGGGCAGAATCGCTGCTGGGTATGGGCGACATGCTGTACCTGCCGGCAGGCCAGAGCCACACCATACGTGTTCACGGTGCCTTTGCATCCGATGATGATGTCCATAATGTGGTGAACGACTGGAAAGCCAGGGGTAAACCTCAGTATATCGACGGAATTCTGAACTCTGATCAGGGTTCGGAAGCCATGTTGCCGGGGGAAACCTCATCCGGTGGTGAGGATGATCTTGATCAGCTCTTTGACCAGGTCGCTGCCTTCGTGGCAGAGAGTCGTCGCGGATCGGTTTCTGGCGTACAGCGCCGATTCAAAATTGGCTATAACCGCGCCGCCCGTATTGTAGAACAGCTGGAAGCACACGGTATTGTCAGCCCTCCGGGCCATAATGGTAACCGCGAAGTGCTGGCACCGGCTCCGGCAGGAGATTGATGTATGATGAAAAATCAGCAAATAACCAAAACCATTCAGGGCCTTGTTCTGGCCGCTGCACTTTTGCCTGCACTGGCCTTTGCCAGTGCCCAGCAGGAGCTGAGCCAGCGCCTGAATAAAGTCGATGCCTTCAGCGCCACATTCACTCAGAAGGTCACCAGCCCTGAAGGGGATTTGCTGGTTGAGGGGCAGGGTAATGTCTCGGTTCAGCGCCCGAATCTGTTCAGATGGCATGCCGACACGCCGGATGAAAATCTGCTGGTGTCTGACGGTCGCACCCTCTGGTACTACACGCCTATGGTGGAGCAGGTGACGGCGATGAAACTGGACGATGCCACCGCGCAGACGCCTTTTGTTTTATTGATTCGCAACCAGAATCAGGATTGGGCGAAATACAATGTAGCCCAGACGGCGGATACGTTTACCCTGACGCCGAAAGACAGCGCTGCAGTGACCGGGAAGTTTGTGGTCACAGTCGGCCGGGATGGCCAGGTTCGCGGGTTTTCCGTGGAAGAGCAGGACGGCCAGCTCAGCCAGTTTCGCTTTGCCCAGTTTGCTCGTGGCAAGCAAGACAGTAAGCAATACCGTTTCACGCCACCTTCGGGCGTAGAGCTGGACGATAAGCGCTGATTGCGTTAAAAACGAGAAAGTCTTATTCAGGCGGTAGAGATACCGCCTTTTTCAGTAATGGATGGTCAGCGTGGATAACCTCAGCCTAAATTTTTCCTCGGATTTTCGCCCTCTGGCTGCGCGCATGCGTCCGCGTACGGTAGAAGAGTACATTGGCCAGCAGCATATACTCGGTCAGGGCAAGCCGTTACGAAGAGCGCTGGAAGCCGGGCATCTTCACTCCATGATTCTCTGGGGGCCGCCCGGCACCGGTAAAACGACCCTGGCGGAAGTTGCGGCCCACTATGCCAATGCTGAAGTGGAGCGTGTGTCGGCGGTGACCTCGGGCGTGAAAGAGATTCGTGCCGCCATAGAGAAAGCGCGTCAGAACCAGCATGCCGGCCGGCGTACCATTTTGTTTGTCGATGAGGTGCACCGTTTCAATAAAAGCCAGCAGGATGCGTTCTTGCCGCATATTGAAGATGGCACAGTGACATTCATCGGTGCGACCACTGAAAATCCGTCTTTCGAGCTCAATAATGCTCTGTTATCCCGCGCCCGGGTTTATAAGCTCAAATCCCTGACGACAGACGACATTCTGACAGTCATCAATCAGGCGATGGATGACGCAGAACGCGGCATCAGGGACGACAGCCTGACCTTTGCCCCGGATGTGAAAGAAAGCCTGGCGGCACTGGTTAATGGCGATGCGCGTATGGCGCTGAACTACCTGGAGCTGCTGGCGGATATGGCAGAGGCACATCAGGGCAGTAAAGTCATCACCTTAGCGCTGCTGGCTGAAGTCGCCGGTGAGAAGATCACCCGGTTTGATAACAAAGGCGATCTCTGGTACGACATGATTTCCGCAGTCCACAAGTCAATCCGCGGCTCCAGTCCGGATGGCGCCTTATACTGGTATGCCCGCATGCTGCAGGCTGGTTGCGATCCTCTCTATGTCGCCCGCCGGTTACTGGCCATAGCGTCTGAAGATGTCGGCAATGCCGACCCGCGCGGCATGCAGGTTGCGATTGCGGCCTGGGATTGTTTCACCCGGGTGGGCGCCTATGAAGGCGAAAGGGCGATCGCGCAAGCCATTGTCTATCTCGCTTCTGCACCCAAAAGTAATGCGGTCTACACTGCATTTAATCAGGCAAAAGCGGATGCGGCCAATCTGCCCGACTACGAAGTCCCTCCGCACCTGAGAAATGCGCCAACCACACTGATGAAAGATCTGGGTTACGGTGCGGAGTACAGGTATGCCCATGATGAACCTGGCGCTTATGCGGCAGGGGAGTGCTATCTGCCCCCTGAGCTGCAGAGCAGGAAGTACTATCAGCCTTCTGAGCGTGGTTTAGAGAGTAAAATTGCTGAGAAGCTGGAATATCTGGCTTCCTTGGATGCAAAAAGCCCGCAGAAACGCTATCAATAATCAGGCTTTTTGGGTATCGTTTATCAACTTGCGTTAGTGATGCTAACGTATTCAGATTTCAACTTATTTAACCCGCGAACGGGTTAAATTTTGTGCAACATTCTATGACGAGCACAGGATTAGCATGCTAGATTCAAAACTTCTTCGAACTGAGCTGGACGCGACAGCAGAAAAATTAGCGCACCGTGGGTTTACCCTTGATGTAGAAACCCTTCGTTCCCTGGAAGAGCAACGTAAGTCCATTCAGGTGAAAACGGAAGAACTGCAGTCCTTGCGTAATTCCCGCTCGAAGTTAATTGGTCAGCTGAAAGGCAAGGGCGAGCACGAAGAAGCCGATAAAGTCATGGCAGAAGTTGCCGGCCTGGGCTCTGAGCTGGATGAGGCGAAAAAAGCGCTGGCTGAAATTCAGTCTCAGCTCAGCGATATTGAACTGTCTATTCCCAACATTGCGGACGAATCGGCGCCAATCGGAAAAGACGAAGACGAGAACGTCGAAATTTCACGCTGGGGCGAGCCCAAGACTTACGATTTTGAAGTGAAAGATCACGTTGATCTGGGCGAGATGGCTGATGGTCTGGACTTTGCCAGCGCAGTAAAACTCTCAGGCTCCCGTTTCATCGTGATGAAAGGCCAGTTTGCCCGCCTGCACCGTGCATTGGCGCAGTTCATGCTCGATCTCCACACCCAGGAGCATGGCTACACCGAAATGTATGTCCCTTACCTGGTCAATCAAGACAGCCTGTACGGTACGGGCCAGCTGCCGAAATTCGGCGAAGATCTGTTCAATACCAAGCCTGCGACCGAAGAAGGTGTGGGTATGTCGCTGATCCCGACCGCGGAAGTGCCGCTGACCAATATGGTTCGCGATACCATAGTTGACGAAGCTGAACTGCCAATCAAGATGACGGCGCATACGCCTTGCTTCCGCTCTGAAGCAGGTTCTTATGGTCGTGATACCCGCGGCCTGATCCGTATGCACCAGTTCGATAAAGTGGAACTGGTTCAGATCACCCGTCCGGAAGATTCCATGGCGGCGCTGGAAGAGCTGACCGGTCAGGCAGAGAAAGTGCTGCAACTGCTGGAACTGCCTTATCGTAAAGTGATTCTGTGTACTGGTGATATGGGCTTTGGCGCGATGAAGACGTACGATCTGGAAGTCTGGCTGCCGGCGCAGAATACTTACCGTGAGATCTCATCTTGTTCCAACGTGGGCGATTTCCAGGCACGCCGGATGCAGGCACGTTTCCGCCGTAAAGGCGAGAAGAAGCCTGAGCTGGTGCACACTCTGAACGGTTCGGGTCTGGCCGTTGGCCGCACCATGGTCGCGGTGCTGGAAAACTACCAGCAGGCTGATGGTCGCATTGAGATCCCTGAAGTGCTGCGTCAGTACATGGGCGGTCTGACCCATATCGGCTAATATTTGCGATGACAGTAAAATGAAAAAACCCAGCCTGCGCTGGGTTTTTTTTATGTCCTGTTATCTACCTTGACCGCGACCTGCTTTGGCCGCGGGATAAAACCGCCGTCAGACGCGAGTGCATCGTTATCAGGTCTGAAGCTTGAGTTCGGTTTGACCGGCAGTTTCAGATTCAGCCTGTTCCAGCAGGGGCAGCAGACTGGTGCTGATATCCAGCGGGAAATCTTCTATCGCCAGCGCATGGGCAATCTCGGTTAACTTGGCATCAAACAGATAGAAAATGTTATCCGACAAGCTGAGTGAGAACTTATACAGTGCCAGTCGGCATGCTTTGCTTGCACTGGCCGACTGCAACAAAGTGGTCAGGTCATTCTCAAGCTGATCGGCCATTAATGACGGCCCGGGTATTTTGAGCATCAGGTTCATTTGTCCCAACCGGCGTTGCAGCAAATGCAGATGTCTGCGCAGTAAAATTTCCTGCTTGTTGTTACCCGGACGAAACACCGCCACCGTTGAGCGGAACTGGGCCAGGGTATCCAACGCATTGAGTGTGACCGGCCAGAACTGCTGATACTGCTCGAACAGAGTGCTTTTGTCTGCAATGAGCAGGCTGGTGGTTAAGTGGTCATCAATCAGATACATAACATGGCGAATGTTTTTGCCATGATTGGCCTGATTACGTGACATAGAATACTGCGGCCACTCAGTGCTTAACTGCTGCAAATGCTGAGTCAGAATCCGGTACATGGGTTTTTGTTCAAGCCCGGCCTGACTGAGCAGAGTGTGACTCAGACTCAGGATGGCATTCTGCTCGGGGAAAACCGGCAGGGTTTCGCCACGACTTTTCATAAGATGGCTATGGGACAGGCGCCTGTGCTGGCGCAGCAGCTGGATAAGCTGCCGAAGGCCAAGGATCTGATCGAAGTGTGCTTCCGTCTGTGCCTGTTGCTGTTTGTTGTAGAAATACCAAGCCGTGAGTGCCAGCACAGTCAGTGTTAAACCGAGAATAATCCACATATCGACCCCCTGAATGCCAGTGAATGGCATGAATAAACTTTGTTGATCCTCTTTGACGTTTTGATTCTGTTTCTGAGTCAGCTTGCTTAAGCCTGGGTTGCAGTTTCTTAACGACCTAGCCATAACGCAAAAAGCGAGCCAGATTTGTTCTGGATTGATGTGTGAATCTATAACTGTATCTTTATGATAAATAAGGTTTATTTTTTCATGTTCAATCGGTTCAGTGCACCAGTTTGGTGCGTAATGATGATTTTGGTGCAAGCGAGGGTGCAAATGAAGCGGCAAGCAAAGGTGCGAGAGCAGTCAAGCTAATCCGGGCCGGATGAAGGATGTCAGCACAGTTGCGTCGCATGCTGGGTTTCGCTCCGGAGCGATGTAAAGCGCAGACAAGAGTTGAAAAGAGTAAAAAGGCCAGCACACTGAGTGGCTGGCCTTTTATTGATATCTCACGCCACCGCCATAGGCGGTAAACAGAGTCAGATGGTTAGACTGTTAATTTCTCGGTACCCGGGCATCAAGGGCCTCAAGTTTTTTCAAGGCATCCTGCGTCATCAGGGTCTGATAACTGATGTTGCTCGCACTGAGGCTTGAACCTTGCTGGAATGGGTATTCCGGAATTGTTTTCAGGAATTCCATGACTTTTTGCTGTACCGGTACAAACAGCCACATGGTGTTTTCTGCATACCACTTCAGGTACATACCGGACTCCAGTGCCCCTTTCTGGTATGGGTCAGCCCGCAGGTTGATCACCAGAGGCCAGGCCGGTGTTTCGCGAACGGCGGTATTAATACCACCGGAAAGCGTGGCGAAGTGGATTTTCCAGTCTTGCCAGCGAACCGCATTCAGCTCACCGGTTGCACCAAAGTAGTAGATACTGTCACGCGGACCTTGCTCTGCTTTGCCTTCGAAGTAAGGCATAAAGTTATAGCCGTCCGCATGAATTTTGAACTCTTTACCATTGGCGTTGTACCCTTTTTTCAACTTCTCGACCACGTCGGGTTCACCGGCAGCTGCCAGAAAGGTCGGCATCCAGTCTTCATGAGAGAAGATATCGTTATAAATCGTACCCGGCTTAATGACATTCGGCCATCTCACCACCAGTGGTACTCGCATACCGCCTTCCCAGGTGGTTCCTTTTTCACCATGGAAGGGGGTGGTACCGCCATCTGGCCAGGAAATGGTCTCGGCGCCATTATCGGTTGAGTACACAACGATAGTGTTGTCAGCAATCTTCAGCTCATCAAGCTTGTCCAGCAGCGTACCGATGGACTTGTCATGTTCAACCATGCCATCAGGGTACAGACCAATCCCCGTCGTGCCGACAGACTCAGGTTTTAAGTGTGTCCATACGTGCATACGCGTGGTGTTAAACCACATGAAGAAGGGCTTATCGCTCTTCACGGCGCGTTCCATGAAATCCAGACCAGCAGACATAAACTCTTCATCTGCAGTTTCCATCCGCTTACGGGTCAGCGGACCGGTATCTTCGACTTTACCGTCAGCGGTGGATTTTAAGACGCCGCGCGGGCCGTATTTTTTGCGAAACTCAGGATCTTTCG
This sequence comes from Photobacterium halotolerans DSM 18316, assembly GCF_000425165.1. Lineage (GTDB taxonomy): Bacteria > Pseudomonadota > Gammaproteobacteria > Enterobacterales > Vibrionaceae > Photobacterium > Photobacterium halotolerans. The sequence goes on along the minus strand of NZ_KE384320.1, from coordinate 27,758 downwards.
GATAGTAATAACCTTCAGGTTCTTCTTCCGCATTCAGGTGGTACAGGTTACCAAAAAATTCATCAAAACCGTGATTAGTGGGCAGGTGTTTGTCCTGATCACCCAGGTGGTTTTTACCAAACTGGCCGCTGACATACCCCTGTTCATGTAATAAATCAGCAATGGTTGGCGACCAGTCCGGAATACCGTGATCTGAACCCGGCATACCTATAGTTAATAAGCCGGTACGGAACGGGTGCTGCCCCAGAATAAATGACGCCCGACCGGCTGTACAAGACTGCTGGCCATAGGCATCGGTAAACATCGCGCCTTCTTTCGCGATGCGGTCAATATTCGGGGTTTTGTATCCCATAATACCGTGGTTATAGGCACTGATATTATGAACGCCAATATCATCCCCCCAAATCACGAGTATGTTGGGTTTTTCTGCTGCACTAATACTGGTTGCACAAAAGGCAACCCCGAAAATAACCATAAGCTTTGTTATTTTTGACTTAAGAGAAATCAAAATAACCTCCTTTGTACGGCAAATGCCACGGGTTCAGAAACTTGGTTTATGTTTATATCGCAGTAAGTGTTGTTCTTTTGATGAAGGCTGATGTCCTAACGGTAACTTGTTGTGAATAATAAGTTTAATTGCTATACAGATATTAACCAGTCGAAAGTAAGTATTTTTTAATGAAGCAATGTTTTGTCACAAGCGCACTTTTTTTTCTGAGCATACTGATGCTCTCTTTTGATGCTGTATCTCAGAATAATCTAGACACTCAGTGTGTAAATTGTCACAAAAAAGAAGTGCAACAATGGAAAGAGTCGCATCACTTTCATGCTATGGCTCAAGCAAATGCTGCTGATGTTTTGGCTGAATTTGACGGTATAACTTTTCAAAAAGATGAAACCGTTTTTCAATTGCGGCAAAGGGAAAAAGAATATCTGATTGATATTATTGAACCTTCAGGGCAGCGGGCCGAATATAAAGTGGCATACACTTTTGGCTATTATCCACTTCAACAATATGCGTTTTCAGTTGGGGATGGGAAATTGCAGTTTTTACCTTTTGCCTGGGATAGCAGAGAGAAAGAACAAGGCGGGCAGCGTTGGTTTGACCTGCACCCGGACCAGCAAGCCAATGACCCGTTTCACTGGATGCAAATGGGGCAGAACTGGAACCAAATGTGTGCGGACTGCCATACGACGAATTTCGAAAAGCGCTTTGATGAACAAACAAAAACCTATCAGTCGACCTACAGTGTCGTGAATGTCAGTTGTCAGGCTTGCCATGGCGAGCCTCAGCAACACCTTGCCTGGGCGGCAGGAAACACCGACATCAGCCATAAAGGCTTTGAGCAGTCTATAGGGAAAAAAACACCGCTATTTTATCAGCAGGCGGACGGCAGCATGCAGCCAGCTGCGCCTTTGCAAGCCAGCCAGCAAATTGAGGTATGTGCTTCCTGTCATGCAAGACGTACTCAATTTGCAGACAGAACCGGGCCAATGGATTTTTCACAGCACTTCCAGGGGGCGCTGCTGACGCCAGAGCTTTATCATGCCGATGGACAGGTGTGGGACGAAAACTATGTCTGGGGATCTTTCTTGCAGAGCAAGATGTATCAGGCTGGGGTCACCTGTACTAACTGCCATAATCCCCATTCCGGTGAGCTGGTGTTACCGGCTAATCAAACCTGTACCCAATGTCATAACCCACAGAGTTACGATAAAACCGAACATCATAAACACGCGGCGAATGGTGCAGGCAGTCAGTGTGTGGATTGTCATATGCCTGCCACCACGTATATGCAGATTGACCCAAGGCGCGATCACAGCTTTCGGATCCCCCGGCCTGATCTGTCGCTGAAGACAGCCGCGCCGAATGCCTGTAATGCTTGCCATCAGGATCAGAGCGCAACCTGGGCGAAGAAGCAGGTGGAAAGTTGGTATCCGACATCCTCGCACCGAAACCCGGATCATTTCTCGCTGGCTTTCCGGGCCGCTGATCAGGGGGTGCCTTCAGCATCGGAACAGCTTACCCGCATCGCGCAGGACAATACATTACCGGATATCGTCCGGGCATCGGCCATTGAAAGAATGGCCAATTATCCGGACAGAAACTCGCTGGTGTCCATTGTTCGCGCCTTACGTGATGACGAGCCGCTGAAACGGCAGGCGACGATTGCAGCAACCGCACAGTATCCTCTGGCGGATCGTTACCGCATGCTGTCTCCGTTACTGGCCGACAAGCATGCGCCAATCAGAGCCAATGCGGCGCGTGCTCTTGCACCTATGCTGACCTTACCTCATGCGGCTCAGCTCAGTGCCGGACAAAAGACGCAGCTTGAGCAGGCGCTGGGCAGCTACCGGCAAATGCAGCGTTACAATGCCGATCGCGGCTTTGCCCATACCAACCTGGGAAATCTGGCATTGGCAATGGGGGATACCCAGGCCGCCGAACAGCATTTTAAAACCGCGATGGATGTTGAACCCATTTACACACCGGCCTATGTCAATTTGGCTGAAGTTTACCGTCGTGCCGGAAATGAACCCCAGGTGCGCGCCGTGCTTGAACAGGCCCTGGCGGTACAGCCGGAGGAAGCCAGCGTGCATTATGCGCTGGCAATGAGCTGGGTACGGAGCGGCAACAAGGGTAAGGCACTGCATTCGCTGAAACAAACCGTTGATAATGCGGGAGAAGAAATAAACTACCTCTATACTTACGGTTTACTGTTACAGGATCAGGGGCAGTATCAGGTGGCTTCAACTTACCTGCATCGGGCGCTGACACAATCACCGGCCAACCCGGATGTGCACTATACCCTGGTGCAGAATTATCTGATGCTCAAAGATTATGATAATGCGCTGTATTTTGCGCAGAAGCTGGTACAACTGCTGCCGGGCAACCCGCAGATTCAGCAACTGGTGCAGCAGATCGTAATGATGAAACGCGCGCAGCCCTGACCGGATGCGGGCAGCGGTAACCCGTGGTTGAGCCAGCCGGATGCGATAAGCAATAACAAGTGACAGGAGTGACTCACGTGAATGCTGCACAACAGGCAATGAATTTACTGCTGGAAAAAATTGACCAATCCGTGATCGGACAGAGCCATGTTGCCCGTTCAATTGTCATCGGTTTGATCACCAATGGCCATATCTTGCTGGAAGGCTTACCGGGAACGGCAAAAACCCGTTCGGTGAAAGCGCTTGCCGGGATGATGGATGCCAGATTTGGCCGGGTGCAGTTCACGCCGGATCTCTTACCCTCGGATGTGACAGGTACCGACATGTACCAGGAAGATGCCGACGGTAAACCACAGCTGACTTTTCAGCCCGGCCCCATTTTTAACAACATCCTGCTGGCTGATGAAATTAATCGGGCGCCCGCCAAGGTGCAGGCTGCTTTGCTGGAAGCCATGGCAGAAGGCACAGTCACGGTCGGAGACAGCAGTCGGACGCTCCCTGAGCCTTTTATTGTGCTGGCAACCCAAAACCCGATCGAGCAGGAGGGCACCTATCCGCTGCCGGAAGCGCAGGTGGACCGTTTCATGCTGAAAGTCACTGTCGACTACCCGGAAGATGACGCCGAGTTAGATATAGTCCGTTTGGTACGTACAGAAGAAAAGACGCAGGGCAAAATGAAAGCGGAGCAGACTTCTGCTGAGGAACGGATCGACCCGCAACTAGTGCTGGATGCCCGGGATCAGTTGGCTGACATTCATGTGTCCGAAGTTGTTGAGCGCTATATAGTTAATCTGGTGATGGCGACACGCCACCCGGAGCGCTATCCAGATACCAGGCTGAGTGAGTGGATCGAAGTCGGTTCCAGCCCGCGAGCCTCAATTGCGCTGGACAAGTGTGCCCGTGCCTGTGCCTGGCTGGCCGGACGGGATCATGTTGAGCCGGACGATGTGCGGTTGATGGCGAAGCCGGTACTGGGACACAGGCTGAATCTGGGTTACAGCGCCGCGGCTGACGGAGTGACAAAGAACGATGTCATCCAGGTGTTACTCGATCATGTGCTGATCGGGTAGGAGTGAGGTTATGGCTGAGCTCTTGCTGGATTCACGCTTGTATTGTCAGCCTGCCAGGCTGGCGGCTTTGCAGGTGCAGGCTGCACAGTTGTCGTCGCCTTCGTTGTTGAAAATCCACAGCATTTTGTCCGGGCGCCACAGCTCAAACTTTCGCGGCCGGGGCCTGAACTTTGAAGAGTTGCGCCACTATCGAAAAGGCGACGACATCCGTCAGCTGGACTGGCGGGTGACTTTGCGCACCGGTGAGCCCTATGTGCGGGTGTATACCGAAGAGAAAGATCATCATGTCACTTTGTGTGTTGATCAGCGCGCCACCATGTTTTTTTCTTCTGTCGATACCATGAAATCCGTTGTTGCGGCAGAAATCGCAGCTTTGATTGGCTGGTCTGTGGTCAAAAAGAACGATCGTGTCGGGCTGGCCATCTTCGGGGAAGATCAGCTAACAGACCCGCGGCCCACCCGCACGCAATCAGAGTTTCTGGCTCAGCTCCACCGGCTTTGTGAAGTCAACCAGTCGCTGAGTGTGGCTTCGTCTTCGTCAGAGCAAAACCAGCTTGATGCCATGCTCACGCGGCTGATGGAGCGAAAAGAGCGTAATGCGCTGGTGGTTATCCTCAGTGATTTCTACCAGTGCAATGCGGCCTGTATTCAAAAATTGCAGCATCTACAGCGGCGCGGGCATGTCCTGTGTATTGCGATTAGCGACCCGCTTGAGCAGTCATTTTCTTCTGGGCAAGCCTGGGTGGTGTCAGACGGAGATCTGCAGATGAACATTGAACCCGGCGAAAAAAGTCAGGCCGTCGACAGGCATCTTACTGCCTTGTATCAGGCAAGGAAGGAGACGCTGAGCAAAATCATGGCCATGAAGCACCTGCCATTTATTGAGCTGGATACCTCTGGCGGCCATATCCGCCAATTCCAGCAGGCACTGGAGAATGCATGATGACGCAGCCGGCGCCCCCTTCCTCTTATATTCTGAAAGATTTGACTGAAATCGCTCTGCCGGACGCAGTGAGCTGGTGGCCTCAGACGCTCGGCTGGCAGATATTGGGTGTTGTGCTAGTGGTATGCTTGCTGTTGTGGGCTGTCTACCGGTATCGCCTGTATCGCTTTAACCGTTACCGTCGCGAAGCCATGAGGGCGATTGCGGTGATAGAGCAGGGCACTGAGCAGGCTAGATCTCCGTCTGCCATGAGTGATTTATTCCTGGTGCTGAAAGTGACCGCGGCCCATGTTCAGCCCTCACTGGCTTCACACCTTGACCGGCAGTTTTTGCGCTATCTGGACACCAGTGCTTCGCTGACTGAAGGTTTTGATTCTCCGGCCGGGCAGTGTTGGCTGGACAGCCTGGTGCAGCCTGATGCCACTCTCAGTGATGACCAGGCGCAACAGCTATTGACCCTGGCCAACCGCTGGGTGAAGCACCACAGTAACCCCAATCAGCCCAGGCTGCTCTGGAGGCGAGATGAACATTGAGCTGACATATCCTTGGGCCTTGTTATTGCTGCCGCTGCCCCTGCTGGTGTACTGGCTGACGCCTGGCTACAAAACACGCCGGACGGCGATCAAGGTGCCATTTTTTGATGCCCTGGTTGAGGCGCTGGATGAAAAACCGGAGCGCGGCGCCAGCATTCTGCGGCCCGCTTTCTGGCAGCGGGCCTTGCTGACGGCCTCCTGGGTGCTGGTGGTCATCGCGTTGTCCAAGCCTATGTTGCTGGGCAAACCGCAACAACGTCAGGAATTTGGCCGTGATGTGATGGTGGCGGTAGACCTGTCCGATTCTATGAATACCGACGATTTCACCTCGGCCTCCGGCGACAAGCTGTCGCGCCTGGAAGCGGCTAAGCAAGTGCTTGCCAGCTTTGCCGAAAAACGTCAGGGAGACCGGCTGGGGCTGATTCTCTTTGGTGATGCCGCTTTCGTGCAGGCCCCCTTTACCGCCGATCATCAGGCCTGGCTGTCATTGCTCAATGAGGCGCAAACGCCCATGGCCGGTTTGAGTACCCATATGGGGGATGCTATCGGGCTGGCGATTAAGGTTTTGCTTGAAGACAACCCGCAGCAAGGGGAGTCAACAAAAGAGAAGCTGGCAATTGTTCTGACGGATGGCAATGATACTGACAGCTATGTTGCCCCCGAGGATGCGGCCAAGCTGGCGAAAGCCCGCAGTGTGAAAATCCACATGATTGCGATGGGCGACCCGCAGACGGTCGGCGAAACTGCCATCGATATGGATACAATTAATAGCGTTGCGGCGACAACAGGCGGGAAGGCGTTTCAGGCACTGAACAGCCAGGAGCTGAACCAGGCTTACGACACCATCAATGAACTGGAACCTCAGTTATATCAAAGCACCTATTATCAGCCCAAGTCCTCGCTGCACCCTTATTTGCTGATGGTCGTCAGCCTGCTGTATCTGTTGGCCTTTAGTTTTGCTACCTGGCGGCGTAGCCGGACAGTGAGGGAGGCCGCATGATGGATATGTCAGACTTTGCACTTGTTCTGGCTCAGTTTCGTTTTATACGGCCGGCGTGGCTGTTGCTGTTTGTGCCGTTTGTCTGGCTCTTCTACGTCCAGTGGAAAAGCCAGGAAGCAGGCAGTCAGTGGCAGAGGACTCTGCCTGAACACTTACGAAAAGCCTTAACTGTCGGTGGGTCCGGCTGGCGCAGGCAATTACCGTTACTGATCCTGATGCTGACCACGGCACTGGTGATTCTGGTGTGTGCCGGGCCGACCTGGAAAAAGCAGCCGTCTCCTTTTCATGAAGACAAAACTCCGCTGATTGTTCTGATGGATACCAGCCAGGCCATGCTGGAGAAGGATGTCGCCCCGGACCGGCTCACCCGCGCCAAACAGAAAGTGGAAGATTTGCTGGCGATGCGGGCCGGGGGTGAAAATGCCTTGATTGCCTACGCTGCGACAGCTCATGTTGCGATGCCGCTGACGCGCGATATCGCTGTGTTCAAACCTATGCTGGAAGCCCTGTCACCGGAAATCATGCCCAGGGAAGGGAAAAATGCGACATCGGCCATTTCACTGATTGAACAGCAATTGCAGCGCCGTGATATTCCGGGCACTGTGTTACTGATCACCAATGATGTGTCGGCGCAGAGTATCAGCCAGCTCCATGACTATTTTTCCCAGCATACGCATCAGTTGCTGGTATTAGCGGCAGGGGATGACACCCGCCCCAGCGATCTGCCGCTCAGCATGAATCACCTCAATGCGCTGGTTGATATCGGCAATGCAGATTTACATCCCCTGACGGTGGATAACACAGATGTGGAATGGATCAAGCGCAAGGTTGAAAATCATGCGGCACTGAATGCCAGCACCCATCAGCCCTGGCAGGATATGGGTTATTACCTTTTGATTCCTGTGCTCTTGCTTATATTGCTGTGGTTTCGCCGGGGCTGGCTGGTTCAGTGGAGCGTGGCTGCACTGGCCGTTGTTACTCTGTTGGCTGTACCTGAGCTGGCTTATGCTGAGAGTGTGCATCAGGTTAATCCGGCCAGCCAGAAGTCCGCTCCCCCGGCGCCTGATGCCGGAGAGCGGCTGAAGCAGTTCTGGCTGGATCTCTGGCTGACCCCGGATCAGCAGGGGCAGTGGTATTTTCGACGGGGTGACTATCTCAAGGCGGCTGAGCATTTTGCAGATCCGCTCTGGAAAGGGGTCGCGTATTATTATGCGTCTCAGTTTAATGCCGCGCATACTGTTTTCATGCAAAGCAGTGAAGAGGTGATGCAATTCAATGCCGCCAACGCGCTGGCCCATCAGCGCGAGTATGTAGCGGCGCGCAAGCTATTGCAGGAACTGGTGAAGACTTACCCGGATAATACCGCTATGCAGCATAACCTGCAGGTGATTGAGGGGATTATCGAAGAGATTAACCAGTTCAGTGACAGCCAGTCCGGCGGTGAAAATGCTAACGAGGGTTCCGTTGAGCTGGGGGACGAACCTCAGACGTCGGATGGCGTGGATGAGCAGGTTAATGCTCAGGCGATTATTCAGGACAAACTGACCGCTGAGCAGCTGCTGGGTGATGAAGATATCGCCAACAAATGGCTGGAGCGGGTAGAGGCGGATCCGAAAATGTTTCTGCGCTCTAAATTTTCCATTCAGTATCAACAAAGTCAGGAGCGTTAAACGATGCGCCGCGCTTTAATGTTCGTCCTGCTGCACCTGCTACTCACAGTGACTGCGCCGTGGGGACTGGCGGCAGAAGAAAGCAGTGACAGCTACCGTGTACTGATCAAAACCTGGTTAACGACCGCCAGTCAGAAAGACGCTCGTCAGGTGGCGGTGAATGAAATGGTTACCCTGCACCTCGATCTGGCGACTTCGACCTGGTTTACTGCCGGTACCCGGATTGGCAAGATCACCGATCCCGGACTCATGACCTCGCAACGCAGCCTGAAAGCGGTGAACTATACTGAGCAGCAGCAAGGGACAACCTGGTCTCATCAAAGCTGGGAGATCCCGGTTTTTGTGACCCAGTCGGGTCAGTATGTCATACAGCCGATTCCAGTGACGGTCGAGGTTTCGCTGTCTCCAGGGCAAAATAAAGCGGCGACCTTAATGACGCCGGAACTTCGTTTCTCGGCATCATTACCCTCACCGGCGCTGACCGGCCAGCGGCCCTGGTTTGCGGCATCCGGGGCTTCGCTTGAGCAGACCTGGCAGCAGAGTGCCGATACCCTGCGCGCCGGTGACAGTATCACGCGGCGGATCACTGTCAAGGGAGAAAGTACGCTGGCCGCCATGCTGCCGAACCCGTCTCAGCCTTTGTTTGATGATGCCTACCAGACTTATGTCTCGCCCAGTGATCTGCAAGATAGCTATAACCGCGGTATGTATTCGGCCAGCAGAACTGAGCAGGAAACCTACGTGCTGCAGGCCGGCGGCGAGATAGGTTTCCCGCCGATTGAGGTGCAGTGGTGGGACAGCCAGAATCAGCAGCTCAATACCCTGACCCTTGAGGGCAAAACCTTTGCGGTGAAACATACGCTGCAGTCGTGGCTGAAGTATTACGCGCCCTGGCTGATTGCTGTGCTGGTGCTGTTTGCTCTGGCTTTGCTCGCCTTTCAGCTCGCCAAACGCTATTTTGCCAGCCGCCCGTTGCCATCGCGTTATCTGCTCTGGCGGGCTGCCCGACGTAATGACTGGCCGCAATGCCGCCAGCTTATCTATCAAAGGCTCTATGAAAAGACGCATCTGACCGCGCTTGCTGATTTTGCTCAGGATGAGAAGTGGGCCGCAGACAGCCAAAGGCTGATGTCAGAGCAGATTGACAGCCGGCTCGTACGGTCGGTGTGGCGGCAAATCACGCACAGAGCAAAAGCGCAGAGCCAGTATCAGGTTCTGCAGCCGCTACGCCAGCTGGCACGCAGGTATCCGCCTCTGTAATGGACTGACTGAATTGCCGGCGCATGATCTAAGCTTACAGCGTCATATTAATGAGAATCTTTATATCACGTAAAACTCGCACTCTGACTGTTAAGGGGATTTGTATGATTCGAGCGACAAGGTTTTTGCTTCTGCTATTGTTGAATGCCGTTATTACTACTGCCGCCTCAGCGGCCACAGATCCGCTTCCGTCCTGGAATGACACGGCAACCAAACAGCAGATGATGCAGTTTGTTGAACAGACCACAGACAGCAGCTCTGCGCAGTTTGTACCTGCCTCTGAGCGGATTGCTACGTTTGATAACGATGGCACTTTATGGGCAGAGCAACCGGCGTATTTTCAGCTGTTTTACGCGATTGACAGGGTAAAAGCCCTAGCAGACAAACACCCTGAGTGGAAAACGGAAGAACCTTTCGCCTCCATTCTCAAAGGCGATATGGAAGGGGTGAAAAAGTCAGGCATGGAAGGCTTGATGAAGCTGGTGATGGTGACTCATGCCAACATGACAACAGAGCAGTTTTCCCAGTCGGTTGAGCAATGGATGCAAACCGCGAAGCACCCGGTGACGAACAAGCCTTTCACCGACATGGTTTACCAGCCCATGCTGGAGTTGCTGAACTACCTGCACAGCAACGGATACAAAACGTACATAGTTTCAGGCGGTGGTGTCGAATTTATGCGAACCTGGGCACCTCAGGTTTATGGTATCCCGCCTGAGCAGATTATCGGTTCGAGCATTAAAACTGAATATAAACTCATTGATGGTAAGCCTGCGATAACACGCCTTCCTGAAATTGACTTTATTGATGATAAAGAAGGAAAACCGGTCAATATTCAGAAAATTATCGGCAGGCGGCCTGTGATTGCTTTTGGCAACTCAGACGGCGACTTAGCTATGCTGCAATGGACCAAAGCGGGCAGTGGACCCCGGATGTCGCTCTTGTTACATCATACCGATGCTGAGCGGGAATGGGCTTACGATAAAGAGTCATCCATCGGCCACTTAGACAAAGCCTTGTCAGTGGCTGAAAAAGAGCAGTGGATCGTCGTAGATATGAAGCAGGACTGGAAGCAGGTTTTTCCGCAATAAGCCATTTTTCAGTGCCGCAGCAGAAATGAAATACGCCAGTCGTGGACTGGCGTATTGGCTGGACTGAGTGACTGTAAGAGCAGCGCATCAGGCTTTGTGCAGGTGCACTTCTTCGTCTTCTTCGCCTGCTTTTGGATCGTTAAAGCGGCTGATATCCATCTCGTTTTCAGATTTACCGACAATGCAGGTGACAACACTGTCGCCTGTGATGTTGACGGCAGTACGGATCATGTCCAGCAGGCGGTCAACACCCATGATGATAGCAATACCTTCTACCGGCAACCCTACCTGATTCAATACCATCGCCAGCATGATCAACCCGACGCCAGGGACACCGGCGGTACCGATTGAGGCCAGCGTCGCTGTCATGATCACAGCCATGTAATCGCCCATGGTCAGGTCGATATTAAATGCCTGAGCAATAAAGGCAGTGGCCACACCTTGCATGATGGCGGTGCCGTCCATGTTGATGGTCGCGCCCAATGGGACAGTGAATGAGGCCACTTTATTGCTGACACCCAGACGTTTGGTCGCCGTTTCCATAGTCACCGGGATGGTGGCATTTGAAGAAGCGGTGGAGAAGGCGAACATGATCGCATCTTCCATCTTCTTGAAGAAAACGAACGGGCTCAGACCCGAGAACATTTTCAGCATCAGGCCGTATGTGAACACCGCATGCAGAATCAGGGTGCAACTCAGCACCAGGAAGTAGCCCATCAGGTTATAGATAGCATCCAGACCCAGGCCGGTGAACAGCTTGGCCATCAGGAAGAATACCCCGTAAGGAGCGATGTGCATCAGCAATGCCACCAGCTTCATGATCACTTCGTTCAGATCGGCAAAGACGCCGGCAATGCGTTCGCCCGCTTTACCTGCTGCACTGATGGCAATACCGAACAGAATGGCAAAGACGATGATCTGCAGCGTATTGCCCTGCGCCATGGAATTGATAGGGTTGGTCGGGAACATGCCAATGATCACTTCACCCAGTGAAGGGGCTTCCTTGGCTGCAAATGAGGTCGCGGCCGCCAGATCTGCGCCTTCGCCAGGCTTAAACAGCGTGCCCATGGTCAGGGCAAGGGTAATGGCCACAGCCGTAGTGGTGAGATAGAAGGCCAGCGTTTTACCGCCAAGACGGCCAAGGGTGCTGATATCGCTCAGGGTGCTGGTACCGCACACCAGTGAGACGAAAACGAGGGGCACCACCAGCATTTTCAGGCTGGCAATAAAAATGGAACCGCCTACTTCGAACAGGCCGTTAACTATGTAGTCTTGAACAAATGCCGTGTCAGCGAAAAGCGAGCGGATGATAAATCCAGTCAAAATACCCAGCACCATACCGAGAATGACTCGGGCGGTCAGGGACAGTTTTTTGTTTTGGGTTTTCATGAAAGAACACTCCTTATTATATGTGGCTCTGTTACTGATCCTCAGAGCGCGGAGCAGATTACCAGTTCCGGTTACAAACCCGCGATGTAAAATCAATGTCATGATTTAAAGCTTGTATGAGATCACACTTTATTGAGCGATTTGTTAGTGAAAGCCTAAATTCATTAACAATTAAGAAACCGTTTGATTGCTTTATATACTGATATAGCAAGCATTTTTTAGTTAGATCGTCTGCTCTTTGCGATTTTGGAGAGATCAACGTCTTTGTGCGTGGGCCGTATGTACCGCTGAGAAGCGTATGATTGTGAGAGAGTTGCCGGTGGGGGGAGTCAGCGAAGCAAGGGAAAAGGATAAAAAAAGGAGCGACTGCTCCTTTTTAAGATGTTTTGCTGTGAATTGGTTTTACATCACACGCATGCCAGGCTGGGCACCGTCATGAGGCTCCAGCAGCCACAGATCTTTGCCACCAGGGCCGGCAGCCAGAATCATGCCTTCTGACATACCAAATTTCATTTTACGCGGTTTGAGGTTTGCCACGACAACCGTCAGCTTGCCGACCAGATCTTCCGGGTTATAGGCAGACTTAATGCCAGAGAAAACCTGACGGGTTTCGCCGCCGATATCGAGCTGGAACTTCAGCAGTTTGTCCGCTTTTGGCACAGACTCACAACTGATGATTTTCGCGATACGCAGATCCACTTTGGCAAAGTCATCGAACTCGATTTCATCCGCAATAGGCTCTTCAACCAAAGGTCCGGCAGCAGGTTTGGCAACCGCGGCTTTTTCAGCGGCGGCATCTTCTTTAGATGCCTCAACCATCGCTTCAATGTGTTTGCTGTCGATTCGGCTGAACAGGGCTTTGAACTTGGCAATATCATGGCCTGTCAGTGGCTGTGCGATACCCTCCCAGGTCAGGGTTTCATTGAGGAAGCCTTCAACGCGCTCTGCCAGTTTTGGCATCACAGGTTTGAGGTAAGTCATCAGCACGCGGAACAGGTTAATACCGACAGAGCAGATTGACTGCAGCTCGGCATCTTTGCCTTCTTCTTTGGCCACAACCCAAGGTGCTTTCTCATCGACGTACTGGTTGGCTTTGTCAGCCAGGGCAGTGATCTCGCGGATGGCACGACCAAATTCACGGTTCTCGTACAACTCGGCAATACGGTCAGACGCCGCCACAAATTCCTGGTACAGCGCCGGTTCTGCGAAGGTGTCGGCCAGTTTGCCGTCGAAGCGTTTGGTAATGAAACCTGCGTTACGGGAAGCCAGGTTGACAATCTTGTTCACGACATCGCTGTTGACGCGTTGTGAGAAGTCTTCCAGGTTCAGGTCCAGATCATCAATACGGTTGTTCAGTTTGGCGGCGTAGTAGTAGCGCAGGCACTCAGGATCCAGATGTTCCAGATAAGTGCTGGCTTTGACGAATGTCCCCTTAGACTTGGACATTTTGGCACCGTTGACGGTGACATAGCCGTGAACAAAGACATTGCTCGGTTTGCGCAGACCGGCACCGTCCAGCATGGCTGGCCAGAACAGGCTGTGGAAATACACTATGTCTTTCCCGATGAAATGGTAAAGCTCTGTAGTGCTGTCTTTGTGCCAGAATTCATCAAAGTTCAGATCGCCACGTTTGTCACACAGGTTTTTAAATGACCCCATGTAACCGATAGGCGCGTCCAGCCAGACGTAGAAATATTTGCCGGTTTCGCCCGGGATCTCAAAGCCGAAGTATGGCGCATCACGGGAAATATCCCATTGCTGCAGCCCGCCATCGAACCACTCCTGCATTTTATTGGATGTTTCTTCCTGCAGTGCGCCGGACTTGGTCCACGCTTTTAACATGCTTTCAAACTGAGGCAGGTCGAAGAAGAAGTGCACTGAGTCTTTCATTACCGGGGTGGCGCCAGAGACTGCCGATTTCGGATTGATCAGATCCGTCGGGCTGTAGGTCTCACCACAGTTGTCACAGTTATCACCGTACTGATCGTCCGCTTTACATTTCGGGCAGGTGCCTTTGACGAAACGGTCCGGCAGAAACATTTCTTTCTCTGGATCGAACAGCTGAGAAATGGTGCGGCTGGTAATAAAGCCGTTTTTCTTGAGTTCGTTATAGATGAAAGAAGACAGCTCGCGGTTCTCTTCAGAATGCGTGCTGTGGTAGTTATCAAAGCTGATATCGAAGCCAGCAAAATCCGCCTGGTGCTCTTTGCTCACTTCGGCAATCATTTGCTCAGGCTCCATCCCCATCTGTTGGGCCTTAAGCATAATTGGCGTACCGTGCGCGTCGTCTGCACAGATGAAATGAACTTCGTTGCCGCGAAGGCGCTGATAGCGCACCCAGATATCCGCCTGGATATGCTCAAGCATGTGGCCAAGGTGGATAGAACCGTTAGCGTACGGCAGGGCGCAGGTCACCAGAATTTTTCTTGGGTTTGCAGCCATATTTCTCTATTCGCTCATGATGGGTAAAAAAGATAATAAGCCTTGAATAGTACCCCAAGGCAGGCCTGATTCATAGCCGTAATCACTGACAATTAGAGCGGTTTCAGGCGCAAAGTGATAGGATAAAAACAGCGTATTACAACGAACCAAGCAGGTCTTTCTCATGGTGAATAATCCCGACAGTCCTTTTGCCGATAAAGCGGCATTGTGTGACTGGTTAAATCAGTTTACACATCCCTGGCTGGTGCATGCGTGGGCGGACACTTCCGGTCTCGTCCACTGGCAAGGTGATCAGGAAGTGCACATCACGCTGCCTTTTGCCGCTTCGTCTGTGGCCGATGCGTTGACAGACTGGATTGCTGATCAGCAGGCTCAGCAGATTGCCACTGATCTGAACGTCAGTGTCAAAGTGCGGGTCGCGCCGCTGGCCGCCAATGACAAGCCGCTATTGAAAGGCGTTAAGAATCTGCTGGTAGTCAGTTCGGCCAAAGGCGGCGTAGGCAAGTCGACAACAGCCGTGAATCTGGCGCTGGGATTACAGGCGCTGGGCGCCCGGGTCGGGCTGCTGGATGCCGATATCTATGGGCCATCTGTGCCTATGATGCTGGGCGCGGCAGATGAAAAACCGTCCTCACCGGACGGAAAAATGATGTCCCCGGTGCTGGCGCATGGTCTGTATACCAATTCTGTCGGCTATCTGGTGCCGGCCGATAATGCCACTGTGTGGCGCGGCCCGATGGCATCGAAAGCCCTGGCGCAGATTATGAATGAAACTCTGTGGCCGGAGCTGGATTATCTGGTGGTCGATATGCCGCCCGGCACGGGAGATATCCAGCTGACCATGGCGCAGCAGATGCCGGTCACCGGGGCTGTGGTGATCACCACCCCGCAGGATCTGGCCCTGGCTGATGCCATCAAGGGGGTCAACATGTTCAGTAAAGTGCATGTGCCTGTACTTGGCGTGGTGGAAAACATGAGCTACCACATATGCAGCGCCTGCGGTCATCATGAGGCGATTTTTGGTACCGGAGGGGCGGAGAAAATGGCGCGGGACTACGCAATTCCTTTGCTGGCCCAGGTGCCACTGCATATTCAGATCCGTCAGGATATTGACGAAGGCACACCGACAGTGGCGTCTTCACCTGACAGTGAGCAGGCCCAGGCTTATATAGAGTTAGCCGGCCGTGTCGCCAGCCGACTCTATTGGCATGGGCAACCTGTGGCAGAGCAGATCAGTATTAAAACCCTGTAATTGCAGTCAATGTAACTGTTTCAACCTTGTTTACCGTTGCATTTGCATAATGTTTTGAGCGCAAGATCGCATTTGCTCTGGTATCCAAGGCGCCAACTCCTTATAATCGTGCGGTTTAATTTTTACCTGCAGTATAGTGCTGTGCCGCAGAGCCGGGACGGTTACTGAATTTGGGTAATAACCCGCTAGATATTCTTACAGGTGCTTTCTGATATGTCTGAACATTCACACCAATGCGTAATTATCGGGATTGCAGGCGCGTCTGCTTCCGGTAAAAGTTTGATTGCCAGAACGGTTTACAACGAACTTAGAGAAAAAGTTGGCGATCAACAGATCGGTGTTATTACGGAAGATTGTTACTATAACGATCAAAGTCACCTGAGTATGGATGAACGGGTAAAGACCAATTATGACCATCCCAATGCCCTTGATCATGATTTGCTTTGCGATCATCTCGAAACCCTGATGCGTGGTGAAGCGGTGGAAGTGCCGCAGTACAGTTACAGCGAGCACACCCGCATGACAGAAACCACCTCGCTGACACCCAAAAAGGTGATCATTCTGGAAGGTATCCTGCTGCTGACGGATCCCCGTTTACGTGATCTGATGCACGCGACTGTGTTTATGGATACCCCGCTGGATATCTGCCTGTTGCGCCGTTTGCAGCGTGATGTGGCAGAACGCGGCCGGACAATGTCATCGGTACTGCAGCAATACCAGAAAACCGTT
The DNA here is from genome assembly GCF_000425165.1 of Photobacterium halotolerans DSM 18316. GTDB lineage: Bacteria > Pseudomonadota > Gammaproteobacteria > Enterobacterales > Vibrionaceae > Photobacterium > Photobacterium halotolerans. Next base: position 11,427 of record NZ_KE384320.1, on the reverse strand, counting down.
CGCCCTATGTTTATGCAGTTCATTGAACCGTCCAAACAGTATGCCGATATTATTGTGCCGCGAGGTGGCAAGAACCGCATTGCGATCGATGTATTAAAAGCGCATATTGCCCGCTTACTCAAAGCGTAAAGGTATGGCAAAGGCTGGCTCAGGTCAGCCTTTTTTGTCTCCTGAACCCTGCGTTGTAATAAAAAGACGTGACGACATGTCACGCAAGCGGCTGCAAAGATAGACCTGCTGCGAGCAGGTCGTTATAGTGGCGGCAAACATTTCTGATAGTCTTTTTTGATTTTTTGCCCTGGAGATAACCCGCACCATGAGACTTTGTGACAAGGACATCAAGGCCTATCTTGATGAAGGTAAGATCAGTATTGAGCCGCGCCCGTCAAATGATGTGATCAGCGGTCTGACAATCGATGTCACCTTAGGTAATAATTTCCGTATTTTTACCGACCACGGTGCCCCGTTTATCGATCTCTCCGGCAAAAAAGAAGATGTTGCGGCACAGCTCGAAAAAGTCATGAGTGATGAGATTGAGGTCACTGATGGTGATGCCTTTTTCCTCCATCCGGGACAACTGGCGCTGGCGGTGACTCACGAATCTGTCACCTTACCGGATAACATTGTCGGCTGGCTGGATGGACGCTCTTCGCTGGCCCGCCTGGGTTTGATGGTGCACGTCACAGCGCACCGTATCGATCCGGGCTGGTCGGGCAGAATCGTATTGGAATTCTATAACAGTGGCCGGCTGCCGCTGGCACTGCGCCCGCATATGCCGATTGGTGCCCTGAGCTTTGAGGTGCTGTCAGGCTCTGCGGAGAAGCCTTATAACAAGCGCGCCAATGCGAAATATCACAATCAGCAGGGTGCGGTTGCCAGCCGAATCAATGAAGATGAGAAGAAACAGCACTGATTATTGTCAGAAGCGCATTAAATTGTAGTCAGAATGATAAGGTCACCTTAACGGTGGCCTTATTTTTTGCTTTAATAAATCAGGTATTTTGACATTTTTTGTTGGCATTTTTAGTGTGTCACAGGTCAATAAATGTTGTTCAATATGGCACACACTCCGAGGACAGAATGAAAAAAATTCTCTATGTACTGCTGGCGATCGTGCTGGTTGTGGTGGTGGCGATTGGCGTTCTGGTGACGCTGGTCGACCCGAACCAATTTAAGCCTTTGATTGCGGAACAGGTGAAGAAGGCCACCGGCCGTGATTTGGTTATTGAAGGCGATATCGGCTGGCGTTTTTTCCCGAGCGTGGGCTTCGCGATTGGCCGGACCGAATTTCGTAATCCGGCAGGTTTTGATGAAACCAACCTGGTTCAGTTCAATGAAGCGGGTGTGTCTGTGTCTGTACTGCCGCTGCTGTCTAACCGGCTGGAAATTGGCCAGGTCACGCTCAAAGATGCCCGTGTGTTTATTCAGACGCGCAAAGATGGCGTCAGTAACCTCGATGGCTTAGGTGGCGATAAACCGGCCGCAGACAGGGCGTCTGATTCTCGGGAAACTGAGGTACAGCCGACAGCATCAGGTGAGGGTGAAGTGGTGGCTGAAGGCGAAACGGCAACCGGTGAGAAGTGGGTGATCAGTCTGGCAGGTATAGCACTTGAAAATGCCAGTGTCAGCCTGCGGGACGATCAGGCAGGCACCGTCACTGCGCTGGACTCGCTGAACATGAATCTGAGCCAGTTTGCACCGGGTGAATGGGCGGATCTGAATTTTGATCTGGCGGGTCAAAACGGTGCGATGCGCTTCTCTGCCCAGGGCACCACCAGCCTGCAATTGGCGGAAACTCTGGATAACGCGGCGCTGAAAAACACCGAGCTCTCCGCCAGCATGACAGAAGCCGGCACTCAGCTGGATAATGTTACGGTGAAACTGGATGCCTTTAATCTGGGCGAGTGGAGCGACGTGACGCTGTCAGCCAAAGGGCAGATCCCCGATCTTGCCTTCAATGCTGAGGGTAAAACCCGGATTAGGGTCAGCCAGGATAAGGCGAACATTTCGCTGCAGGCGCTGGATCTGAAATCAGATCTCGAAGGTGCCGCTCTGCCCCGGCCGACGATGAAAGTGGCCGTGTCTGGCGATGCTGAATACGATCTCAAAGCCGCGCTGGCGACCCTGAGCGGGTTGACAGTGAAGGCGGATGAACTGGCGTTGAACGGCGACGCCTCTTTCAAACAGGCCGATATTCCGGTGCTCCGTTTTGCGCTCAGCAGTGAGGAGATCAATGTCGACAACTGGACCGGTGGCGACGCAGAGGCTGCAGCCAGTGAGGAGGCCAAGCCGTCAGAGACCGCAAACACGGCATCTGCACCGGCTGGCAGTACGTCGGTCAGCGAACAGGAGCCTGATCTGTCGGTCTTGAAACAGTTCGATGTCGACGGCACTGTGACGGTGAAGCGCTTTGTGGCGGCCAACGCCAGGCTGAGCAATGTTGATCTGGCGATAGCGGTTAAAAATGGGGTGTTTTCTCTCAACAAATTCGCGGCAGATTTGTATGACGGGACAATATCCGCCACAGCCAGACTGGATGCCAACGGTGCTTTGCCGGTGTACCAGATCAGCAATACCATCAAAGGGGTACAGGTACAGCCTTTGCTGGTCGATGTCGCCGACAATGATATTCTGGCGGGCACGGGTAACATTGATGTTGAAGTGGCAGGCAAAGGTCTGGCAGAGTCGCGGCTCAAGAAGAACCTGGACGGGACAATCGCCATCAATTTTGCTGATGGTGCGGTCAACGGGATCAATATTGCCAAGATGATCCGTGAAGCCAAGGCCAAGCTGAAAGGTCAGTCTGATACGGTACAGAACGAGCCGAAAAAGACAGATTTCTCTGCGCTGACGGCGACCTTTATGCTGAAAGACGGCAAAGCGGCGACCAATAATATGCATCTGGCTTCGCCTCTGCTGCGTGTTGATGGCAAAGGGAATACGGATCTGACCGAGCAGTCACTGGCGTTTCAGATTGATACCTCTGTGGTGGCCACCAGTAAAGGACAGGGCGGTAAATCGGTAGACGAAGTCGCGGATATCACAGTGCCGCTTGATATTACCGGCACCTGGCAGGCGCCAGATTATGCCATCAACTTTAAAGAGCTGGTGAAGCGGAACAGCGAGCTGGATAAGCGGGCGAAAGAGCTGGAAGCAAAAGCCAAAAAAGAAGCCGACAGGCTGGAAGAAAAGGCCAACAAGGAAGTGCAACGCGGGCTGGATAAATTGCTGGGCGATAAAGCCGGTGACGATAAAGTCAAAGAAGCCACGGATAAGTTGCTGAAAGGACTGTTTAACTAACGCGCAGTTTGCGATTAAACCAATGAGATCAGGGCCAGCCGGGTAAACCGCTGGCCCTTTTTATGCCAGCCGCTATTTTGTTACTGATAATGTAGTTGGGCTATCTCTGACTGAGCGGTTTGGTACAATCAGCAAAAAATTATGGAGAGTGACCTTGGATTCAGTGACACAGGCGGCGTTGGGCGCTGCTGTTGCCGGCATGATAGCCGGCCGAAAAGCCTCACCCAAAGTGCTGGTGGCCGGTGCCATGCTGGGGACCTTGCCGGATCTTGATGTGTTAATCGATTATGGCGATCCCGTATCGGATATGGTGAAGCATCGCGGCTTCAGCCACTCTCTTTTTGTGCTGTTTCCGCTTTCGTTGTTGCTGGCGTGGTGCTGGCACCGATGGCGGCCAGCCAGCTCATTCAGTTTCCTGCGGTTGTGGGGCCTGGTGGCGGCCTGCCTGATCACCCATCCCATTCTGGATGCCTTTACCGCTTACGGTACTCAGCTTTTGTGGCCTTTGCCTGTCAGTGTGGCGGTGTCCAGTATCTTCATCATTGACCCGCTTTATACTCTGCCGCTGTTAGTGACGCTACTGGCCGCGCTACTGTGGCGAGATCGTATTGCCAGCCTGTGCAAAGCCGGTGTTATCCTGTCCAGTCTGTACCTGATCTGGTCGGTAGTGGCGATGCACATGATTGAGCAGAGAGTGGAAAACCAGGTGGCAGGAACGCCACTGGAAGGCAAGCCGGTTTTTGTCTCGCCAACGCCTTTTAATACCGTGCTATGGCGAATTGTGGTGTTAGGCGAGGACAGCTACTGGGAAGGGTTGTCATCACTGCTGGATGAGTCAGACACTGTGGACTTTCTTGAGAAAGACCGCGGCCGATGGCCACTGAACGACAAGCCTTCAACCTTGCAGGCGCTTGAACGTTTTACCCGTCAATTCATTCGCTATGAAGATAACGGCAGCCAGATCATCGCCACAGATCTGCGTCTGGGCATGGTGGATTATCTGCCGTTCCGGTTTGTGTTTGCCAGCCGGGAGAAGCATGCAGACTGGCAATTCCCGCTGCCGGTCCAGTTGAACAGCCCAGCGGTGCGGATCAAACATTTACCTTCTTTGTGGCTGCGCCTGTTAGGCAATCAGGATATTGATGCAGACCTCTGCCACGCGTCTGAGGCCTGTCATCATTCGGCGCTGCCGTCGTCCTGATTACCAGTCTACGCCTTTGCGGGCTTTGATACCGCTCTCAAAGGCGTGTTTGATGTTGCGAACTTCTGAAACGGTATCGGCCATGTCAGTCAGGCGACGGTGAGCCGCACGGCCTGTTACCACCACGGATTGCTCCGGTGGGCGCTGTGCGATAGTGTCCAGCACTTCATCGATATCCAGATAGCCGTAAGTCAGCATGTAAGTCAGCTCGTCGAGCAATACCACGTCATAGCTGGCGTCTGTCAGCATCTTTTTACATTCGGTCCAGGTGGTCTGCGCCGCGAGTGTATCGGCTTCTTTGTCTTGCGTGTCCCAGGTAAATCCTGTGCCCATGACAGCGAAAGTGACGCCGTGCTGTTCGAGCAGGTTCCGCTCGCCATTGTCCCAGGTGCCTTTGATAAACTGACCGACACCGCATTTCTGACCATGGCCGACCGCGCGGGCAATAGTGCCGAAACCAGAGGTGGATTTACCTTTACCGTTACCGGTAATGACCAGCAAAATGCCTTTTTCTGTCTGAGCGGCAGCCACTCGGGCATCGACTTCATCTTTGACTTTTTGCTGCCGGGTTTTGTAACGATCCTGCTTATTGTGTTCGTCTGCCATAACTGCCTCTTTATGTTGGCGTTCCTGCGGAAAAGAAAAGAGGTGATTGTGTTCGAGCAGAGCACAAGACGCAAGTGGGATTGGCGGTTTAATGACGTCCTGACTCTCTCATTCCTTAGTCAATGGAAGAAAATAGGGATTGCTATACTTCTAGCGTGAACCCTTAGCAGGTAAAGAAGGTGAAGTTGTGAAATACGTCCTTTTCGTCTTTTTCATTGCGGTGCTGGCAGTGAGTGGCTGTGCAAGAAATCCTTACGGTGATAGCTATGGCCGATCTCAGGCCCAGCAGATCCAGCAAGTGAAATACGGCACTATTGTTCAGATTGATCCTGTGACCTTAGAAGGTGAGCAGAATGTGATTGGCACCATAGCCGGTGCAGCCGTGGGCGGGATACTGGGCTCGAAAATCGGTGGCGGCAGCGGTTCAGACATTGCTGCCATCGGGGGCGGTTTACTGGGTGGTTATGCCGGGAGCAAAGCCTCACAGAATCTGTCGGAAAGTAACGGGGTGAACCTGACGATTAAACTCGATTCAGGCGAAACCATTGCTATCGTCCAGGCTGTTGATCCTAATATGCTTTTTCGGGTGGGACAGAAAGTCCGGATTAATGTCACCGGCAGAACCGCACGGGTAGTGCCTCAGTAATCCATTCTTTAACGCTGTGGTTTCAATAGTAAACAAGGCGTGTTTCGCTTGCTCAGATCCGGATTGGACAGCCAGACCGCTAGGTTGCGGCCTGGCTGATGTATAGGATGACAGGAGTTGGCCGGTGCTTATGCCTTAGCGACCAGCTCAGTCATTCTTTGCAATTCCGTCAGCAAACCTATGAGACCTTTCTTCATTGCGTCATTGGCTTCCAGCACGCCTTGGTCATTAATGTATTGATTATAAAAGGCAATAGGTACAGAAGCCGACAGGGTTAGCGTGCCGACGCCAGAGAGCAGCAGCCGTAAGGCCTGAGTTGAACGCAGCCCGCCGGACACCCCGCCATAACTGACAATACCGGCTGGCTTTCCAGCCCATTCTTTGGCCAGAAATTGAATCGCGTTGACTAATGCGGCAGGCGGAAAGTAGTCGTATTCCGGGGTCACAAAGAGAATGGCATCCGCTGCGGTAACGGTTTGGCTCCACTGCTTAGTATGTGCTTGGGTGTATTTTTGCTGAGCAGGGTGATCAGGCTCGTCCAGTAAGGGCAGGTTCACTGCTTTCAGATCAGCAAATGCCACTTCAAACTGTTCTGCACTTTCTGCTTCCTGTACTACCCACTCAGCAACCGGTAAACCACCACGGTTAGGCCGGGTACTGCCGAAGATGATTAATAGTTTTTTCATACTTTTTCCTTGAATACTGACACAGGCTAGTGACGTCAATGTTCAAGTGTAGTGGTGATTCGCCGTCAATGATGAAGGGCAAAGTATTTTCTATGTCGTTGCAGGAAAACTTGAGGTAAGACGGGCAGTAAGGACTGACAGTGACGCATCAGCCTTACCGGATAAAAATATCTATATCTAAATATCTATGAATGCCTTGGGGCAAACATGATGATGCACATACCCGTAATGGCGACAGACGCACCGAGCAAATCCCAAAACGTAGGGCGGATGCCATCTACCAACCATAGCCAGAAGATGGCAGCGAAGATATAAACCCCGCCGTAGGCAGCGTATACCCGGCCGGACGCTGTGGGGTGCAAAGACAAAAGCCAGGCGAACAGCGCCAGGCAAATAGCGGCAGGAAACAGCAGCCAAACCGATTTGCCTTCCCTCAGCCATAAATAGGGAAGGTAGCAGCCGAGAATTTCTGCCAGTGCGGTGCATAAAAACAGCATCAGGGTTTTCAGTTCTGTCATGGGGCGTATTGTCATTGCTAGTGGGATTTCAGGCGCTATTTAACCATAACAGCATCTGCAACGGTGTATTTACTGAGATCGCTGCTGGTTTTTTCAATATTTGGCTGAGCTTGCGCCTGATCCCGAACATATTGGATAAAAAGGTATTTCTATTGACTAGGTTGAAAGGAGTGAATAGGATCACACTTTTACACGCCGTGGAGAGACAGATGTCAATTACGCCGCCTTAGCCGACAAGCCACCTCCTAATCTTTCTAACCTCTTGTTTACACAATTTTTTGAGAAATTTTATGATAGAAACGATAAAGCGTGATTGGTTATCCAATGTGCGTGGTGATGTATTGTCCGGGCTTGTAGTTGCACTGGCTCTTATTCCAGAGGCGATTGCTTTTTCCATTATTGCCGGGGTTGATCCAAAAATCGGCCTGTATGCCTCATTCAGTATCGCGGTCATTATTGCGTTTACCGGCGGTCGCCCTGGCATGATTTCAGCGGCAACCGGTGCCATGGCGCTGCTGATGGTGACTCTGGTCAAAGAGCATGGTTTGCAGTATTTGCTGGCAGCCACAGTACTCACCGGTATCTTGCAAATCGCGGCCGGGTATCTGAAATTGGGTGATTTGATGCGCTTCGTTTCCCGTTCGGTCGTCACGGGATTTGTTAACGCATTAGCCATTTTGATCTTTATGGCCCAGTTACCTGAACTGACCAATGTGGCCTGGCACGTTTATGCTCTGACGGCGGCCGGTTTGGGTATTATCTACCTGTTCCCTTACGTCCCTTTCGTCGGAAAAATGCTGCCATCGCCACTGGTGTGTATTCTTGTCATTACTGCCGTCACATTGACCTTTGGTATTGATATCCGCACGGTTGGCGACATGGGGCAATTGCCTGATACCTTACCTGTTTTTCTGTGGCCGGATGTGCCGCTGAATCTGGAAACCTTATGGATTATCCTGCCTTATTCAGTCGGTCTGGCCATAGTAGGTTTGCTGGAATCCATGATGACAGCCACAATCGTGGATGATCTCACCGACACCAACAGCGACAAAAACCGGGAGTGTAAAGGTCAGGGGATTGCAAATATCGCCACCGGCTTTCTGGGTGGGATGGCTGGTTGTGCCATGATTGGTCAGTCGGTTATCAACATCAAATCCGGTGGCCGGGGCAGGCTATCAACCTTTATCGCAGGTTTGTTCCTGCTGATCATGGTGGTTTTTCTCAGTGACTGGATCAAGCAGATCCCAATGGCGGCACTGGTTGCTGTCATGATTATGGTGTCTATTGGCACTTTCTCCTGGTCTTCGATTAAAGATCTGAAGTCACACCCGCTGTCGACCAATATTGTGATGGTCACCACCGTTGCTGTGGTCGTGGCCACACACAACCTTGCTATTGGTGTGTTTGTCGGTGTTCTGCTGGCGGCCCTGTTCTTTGCCAACAAGATCGGCCACTTTATGGTGGTGAAGAGTGATCTGGAACAAAACGGCGAAGCAAGAACCTATCGTGTTGTGGGACAAGTCTTTTTTGCCTCTTCAGATCAATTTCTCGCCGCCTTTGACTACAAGGAAGTGCTGGAGCGTGTCACTATTGACCTGTCATCAGCCCACTTCTGGGATATCACAGCCGTCTCATCGCTGGACAAAGCCGTTCTTAAGTTCCGCCGTGAAGGTACCCAAGTCAATATTATCGGCATGAATGAAGCAACTGCGACCATAGTTGATAAATTTGGTGTTCATGACAAGCCGGAAGAAGTTGAAAAACTGATGGGCGGCCATTAAGGAGATATCATGACGCAATATATTACCGCATGTATAGACGGCCAGCATTACTCGAAAGCCGTGGTGGAACTGGCAGCCTGGACAGCCAGGCGTTTGGATACACCGCTAAAACTGCTGCACGTGCTGGATAAAGACAGGTATCAGGCTGATTCTCAGCTGTCCGGGACAATTGGTCTGGGCAGCCGTGAAGCGTTACTGAAAGAGCTCAGCGAGCTGGATGAGAAACGCTCCAAACTGGAAATACAGCACAGCAAAGCTTTGCTCAATGATCTGGAATCTCTGGTCACTGACACTGGTGTCCCTGCTGTGGTCAAGCAGCAATTGCATGGGCATCTTGTCGAGACGTTACTGGAGCTGGAACCGGAAATTCGGGTACTGGTGCTGGGTAAATCTGGTGAGTTACATCAGCAGGATGCCAAGGCGATTGGCTCGCAGCTGGAAAGTGTGGTGCGGGCATTTTCGACCCACACTCTGATTGCTAACGGCGATTTCAGTGAACCGGCTGAGTATCTGCTGGCGTTTGATGGCAGCGAAACCAGCCAGAAGCTGGTGCAGAAGGCCATTGATACACCATTACTGAAAGGGATGACGTGCCACTTAGTGATGGTGGAAGATGCTGACAACAAACGCGACGCCTTTGAGTCTGCGGCCGAGACCCTGAGCAATGCAGGTATTACCGTCACTAAAGTGTGCCTGACGGGAGCAGTCGGCAGTGCAATTTTGCAATATCAGCAGGAAAAATCGATTGGCATGATAGTGATGGGGGCGTACGGCCACTCTAAGCTGCGCCAGTTCTTTGTCGGCAGTAATACTACCCGGCTTCTGGTGGATGCCACTGTTCCTATGCTGTTAATCCGATAACGCAAAGCGCATCAGAGACTCAGACCAAGGGAGCGATTTCGCTCCCTTTTTTGATCGTTGTGTTCCTCTTCCCCTATCATGAGGTTGTGTACACTGTTTTAGTTTTGGCTCACCGAAATACGCTGATCAATTATTAAGTCATTAACATTCCAGTTGTAAGCATCCATCAGGTTCACCATTTCGTTGTATACAGGTTGTTCTTTATCGATATCTCGTATTGTAAGGAGAATGGTGAATGGAACTTGCACACATTCGGCTTCATAGCCGTCTCGGTCGAGGATCTTTACTCGCAGTCTCCAGTTTTCAATATCTACACCTTTTGGGAAACGTTTTTGGTACACTTTGATTGGTGACCATTTGTCCCCGTTTTTTACTAATTCTTCTTCGTAAAGGTGAGCTCCTTTTTTGGGAGGTATTTTGGAATTAAATCCATCCTCACTGATTTCTCCAAAGCCAACTTGTACATCAACTTGGCAATACTCAAAAGCTTGGTTAGCATTTAGTTCAGGTTGATATACAAGTGTTATGAAAAACTCACCTTTAACTTTTCCATCTTTTGTTCTAAGGCAATCGGGGATTGGGAAAGGTAGTTTTTGAACCTCAAAACTCTTTTGTGCATGTCCTTCAAATGCCAGTGTTGTTTCATAATCATTAACTCCTACTATCTCTTGAAGGTCTCCTGGAAGACCCCAGCCATAGTAGGGGCGGTGCACTTCGTCAACGGAGGAACCAATACCCATATTTGCATTGTGAATGATTAGAGCCTTCACAAGATTGGGTGTAGCTCTTGGCCCTAGTTGATGGAACAAGTTTGCTGCAATGTTGGACACAATAGGTGTGGCATAACTTGTGCCAATATCATTTCTTTTCATGCCATTAGGGCATATAGAATTAACACCCAAAGGTATGTGGGTTCCACCTACATCTACAGTGTTGCCTCCAAAGTGAACGATATCAGGTTTTTGAACGTAATTTGATACAGGTCCTTTGCGGGAAAAAGGAGAGGGTTCTTCGTTTTTAACGTAGCCATCGACATGAGCCAGCGAACCAACAGTCAAACCTCGAATAGAGTCCCCAGGGCTCGATATCCCATCATCTAGTTTCGTGGTAGGGGGCCAAGATCGCATTCCTTTGACAAAGTTCCCAGCAGCTATAACACATAGGCACTGATACTTATCCTGAAACTCGTCTATCATCAGCGCCATAGCTGATATTTCAAACATTGACACAGCTTCTGATGAGCCAAGAGATAAGTTCCATACCTTAATGTCGGGATACATTTCGGCAGTTTCGTACATTGCGTTAACAATGTCGTAAATATCACCAATGTTATTTCCCAGTACTTCTACGCTTACTACTTTTGATTGACACTTGGGAAAACGCGGATCTTGGTTGTACAGATGAGGGTTTGAAATCATACCACTAACAAATGTGCCATGATTGAGGTCGCGAAAGGGTTCTGGAACTTTTTGGTTAAAGCCAATAACCCATTTATTGAGTGGTTGACAAACTACACTGACACCGCTATCGACTACCCCCACTACTGGATAATCTAACAATGGATCGGGTGGTAAGATGTCTGCAGGTTCTGCATTTATTCCTTTATTGTTCATTGGTTGAAGTGCAATGTTGTTTGAATTAACAGCACTTTGAATTGTAGTCAAGGTTGGAATCATCGATAGCAGCGCATCGGTGTTTGAACTTATTTTGTACAACCGGACAGATTGTGAGCGAGAGGGTGTTCATAGTTCTGTGTCAGCATAAGTCACAGATCCACATATTGATCGACCCTGTTCGGGAAGTGGAGGCTCAATTGGGATAACGTCAG
>NZ_KE384319.1:691347-864215 GCF_000425165.1 Photobacterium halotolerans DSM 18316 | reverse complement strand
CGTGCCCGTAACTTTCACATTTTCGGGCTAACCAATGCGCGCCGCCGCAAGACTCAAATGCCACCGTTGTATGGGGTAAATTAGAGAGCCATAAAAGCAGTTGAGCCCGATTGAATTTCTTACGAAACACCTCATGCCCATGCTGGTCATGTCCGATACAGTGAAATGTACGTCTACCTAGATCGATGCCAAGAATATGTAAATTGTCCATGATGGAACACCTCAGTGGTTTCGGTTTCCTCAAGCTTAGCCACTGACGTCGCTAGGGGTGAGGTTGGGGCGGACCATATCATTAGAGTACCCAGAAATGCCTTTTGTTTCTTTGGTGCGGTCCGGGCCGGTTGTAGGCGCTCCCGGCGCCGACAACCTAAAAATTCGTCCTGAATTTTTCCCTGGGAGTAGGGCAATGTTTGGGTTTGAAACTCGTTATTGCCCCGAAGCTTGCTAGCCTAAGACTTAATACACACTTCTCTTGTCATTAATTGACCTACTTTACCTAATGCTTGACTTCAAACTAATGCGAATACTGTGTTGAATTTCTAAAACCTCAGAGTCTATTATACTTCTTTTTGAATAGCGTTATGTGGCATATGGTGAAGAATGGCTGATATAGTAGGAAGAATTCAAAGAGTCTCTGACCGTGTGACAGATAACGCTCAAGAGATTCGTGAGATAAAATGTAGATTGAAACCAGCCAAAAGCAGGGAGCCGCTTAAAGTTGGAATCTGGCCAGTTAGTGCCTATCATGCTTTGATAGAGCCAATTATTAAGTCAAAAACCATTCTTACTGACTCGACTTGGGAGTTTGTAGAGATATTCCTTAAACAAAACTCGAATGGTTCAGCCAGGCATAAAAATGCTATTTTTTACTGGCAGCAAGCAAGAAATTTTCACAAAGCAACCAAGTCTCTGGATAACAATTCAAAACCTCTGACGACATACTACTGTTTCCTTAATGCTACAAAAGCTCTTTTAGAAATAAAAAATATTGCCTATGACTTTTCTCACGGTGTCTCTGGGAGAAGTGAAAATGGTCACAACAACATAAAAAACGAATATGTTAGGCTAAAAACCAAAGGCGTTCTGGCTGGTTTATGTACCTATTTAGAGGAAGCAGTACAGCCTATATCTGAAGATGAGCCTCATGAGGAATACTCACGTAAAGATGTATTTTATAATCTTGCTTATATTCATCGTTCTTACAATGTTACATACAAAAACCAGACAGAACTATTTATCCCAATACTGAATCCAATGATTGTGAAGGATAAAATCAAGAATAAGGCATGGGCGCAATTTGAACTGGAACCAGAGCACTCAACACAAGCTAGTTTAACGAAACTTCGGTCGCTGAAATATGAGTTAGAAGTTATTTCTGATAACAGTACTAGCTATACAATTCGTCATAAACGCCGCTTTAAGTGGAATGTAAAGCGTAACAATCCAGATTTAGGAAATATTAACAGACTCAATAACTACCTTAAAGCGAGAAGAAAAGAGCTTCAATACATATATAGTGCCAATGAGCTTTGGTATATTAAACGTAATGATCTCCAGTCTTCTTCTGTCATTGACCGAAATCCATTAGTTCTGACTTATGCAGCAATGCATAGATTAAGTGAGTTAGCTCGTTATCAACCGAATATACTTCAATCTCATTTAGAGAAAGATGCGTCATGGTTGCTAAATGAGTTTATTGATAAATCTATAGTGCAGTTTTTGGATCAAGTATCATCCGAAATTACTGGTAATCAATTTAGAATTACAGGGTTCCGATCATAAGCCTTAAGGTTTCAATATATGATTCTCTAATCAGATAAAAGCGTTTTAGTGCGATACCTTTAAAACGTTGCTGCCCAAAGGTGTGCTGACGTGGTGTTTAACACGAAAATGCCCCATTGTTACTTAGCGCTTTTACTCAATCACAGTCTGAAATACGGTTAGGTTGTGCTTCAATGGCTTTAGCGTATCTTTCTTCTCATCGTAGTACCGCTTATATCTCAGATTGTAGGTTGTTGGCTTGCCATAAGGCACTTGTTTCATGAAAATTATGTGTCTAAGCGTTTACAATTGATTGGCAGGCATTTAGTGAAAAGTATAAATATCTTATCTCTGGTTCAAGCTAAAGCATCTATGGATGATAAGCTTTTTGATGATTTAGTGTCTTTCCATAAGATCGGTATCAACGATGGCGAAATGGAGGACCTCAAGCAGTTAGTTGAAACTGTTTGGGGTATGCTAGAAAACCCAATTCATCTAAACAATTTCTTTGTTGGCTACACCATTCCACAAATCGGTAAGGAGTTTGATTTACTCAGATTCAGTGATAACCTTGTAGTTAATATAGAGCTCAAACGAGAAAGTACAGAAGAAAAAATCAAAAAGCAGCTGCTAAGAAATAAGTATTACCTGAGCTACCTAGAGCGTAATATATATAGTGTTACTTTTGTCTCTACTACCGGAGATTTCTTCATTTTAAATGAAGATGATGAGTTAAAAGAGAGTTCGGTAGAAGAACTGATTGCAGTTCTACATGCTCAGAAGTCTCTAGAAATAAGAGACTTAGATCAAGAATTCGATCCTTCTGATTATTTAGTCTCACCATTTAACTCTACCGATAAGTTCATAAATGAAAGCTACTTCTTGACGAATCAACAAGAGAACATTAAAAGTCAGATATTGAAAGAGCTTGGTAAAAATAAAACCAGCTTTATTTCATTAGTTGGGAGTGCTGGCACAGGTAAGACATTATTAGCATACGATATTGTTAAAGAGTATATGGATGCTAACTCTGCTCTTATTATTCATTGTGGGCAGCTAAATGCAGGGCATGCGGCTCTCATTAAAGAAGGGTGGGATATAATACCTATTAAAAATATCAAATCCAGAAATATCGTAGATTACGATGCGGTATTTATAGATGAGGCTCAACGAATTTACAAGAGACAATATGATGAAATAATTGATGATGTTAAAGCAGCGAACATGAACTGTGTTTTCTCTTACGATCAGTTGCAAACCTTGTCTAATGCTGAATCAAAAGCAAATATACATGGAGAAATCAGTAATCTTAAAGGGCTAATTAGTCACAAGTTATCTGAAAAGATTAGAACAAATAAAGAAATTTCTAACTTCATAAAGTGTCTCTTTGATAAGAATAGGCATATAGAGTTCACATATTCTGGTGATATTGACTTTGAATACTTCAATAAAATGGATGATGCTAGAGAATATACTTCATCTTTAAGGCGTGGAGATTGGGAGGTTGTTAGATTTACACCGTCTCAATATAATACGGAGCATCACAAGAAATATTCAGATTGTAATTGTCAAACATCTCATGAAATTATAGGTCAGGAGTTTGATAATGTAGTTATCGTATTGGATAAGTTCTTTTATTACAACGACAGTGATAGCCTAGATTACAAAGCGTATGCTTATTACAACCCAGTTAAAATGCTCTTCCAGAACATCACCAGAACTCGGAAAAAGTTAAAGTTAATTATTATTGATAATGAAGAGATTTTAGGTAGATGCATGAAAATCTTGGGTTAACTTGATATTAAGGAGGCTGTCTGTCTCTTATACACAAATCCCTAAGTCACTACTTAGGGATTTTTTGAACTAACTTTATGTTTATGAACGGATCATCTAAGAAGCTATAAAAGTACAGAGCCCGAAGAAGATAAGGGCTCTTGTTTCATCTATGGTTACTTGTATCTGAATTCTTAAAGAGGCTACTAATATATATGAGCCCTTCTTCGGTCAATAGGCAATAGCATTCCTTTGGTTGTCTCAGCAGCCAATTTTCTCGAACAAAAAAGCCGTCTACTTCGCTTTGCCTAAATACATCTAATCCGAAGTGCTCGCTTCTTGACACGTTCGCTAACACACTTTTGTCCAGAGACGTGCCAGCCGAATCATCGCTAGCACGTTTATGTCCCATTATGTATTTCGAACAGGTGCAATGTATATATAAGAGTCCGACGTACTCAAATTTTAGTAAGGATACGAAGTGGCTATTCAATTGGAAATCGCCAAACATCGATCGTAACAGCAAAGCCCGTCAGTAGAGCAACCAGTTAGTGGCATAAATCACTAGAATCACCAGGGTGACTAGAAAGACTAGTATCATTGCCATCTTTTTCATGTAGCTTGACCTATCAAATACAACGCCTTTTTCTTCCCTTACCCTTGCCTCTTCATCAAAATGCCACTTAATAGCTAAGTAGCCTCCAATACCTAATACAATAAGCTTAAAAGCTCCAGCAAAGTATGGAAAGAAGTTACCCCAACTGCCGCTCATTATCTATCTCCGTCAAATTAAATATCGAATTTACGGTAGCATAGACAAAGGTTCATGTTTATTCTTTTTTTATTGTTAAACATGGACATTTTCATTGTTTGTGTAGACCGCCTGAAGGGCTTTCCGGTTGACATACAAAAATGCGTAAATCCAGCTCGGCATCGTCCATAGGGAGAAAAGCGCAGTCAAATATGTACCTGAAGGTAAGGTATCTCCTTCCAGCTCAACTTCTACTGATGGTTTAGTTATTGGTTGTTTGCTAAATCAGCAAAAACACTGGCACATTTCTCTCCAAAATGAGTTTCGAAACCAAAGTCACCCACTCCCCCCCAGGGAAAATTCAGGACGCATTTTCAGGTTGTTGGCGCCGGGAGCGCCTGCAACCGGCCCGGACAACACCAGCGAAATTTAAGGCATTTCTGGTTACTGTTTGTGCCAGCAAAGAGTACCTGGCGCGCATCAAACTATGCTGAGAGAAACACCGGATTCAGCGCGACATACTCTCAGACCCAGACAGATTGTTCGCTCCATTTACCCAGTGAATAACGTCGGTATAGAAGACGAAAAGCGTCTCTGGCACGCTGATGACAATGCTGAGGAAGGGGCTGAATTTAAATCGCTACACAATCAGACTCTGCCAATAACGCTGTAACTGCCACCGAAACAGGGGAGTCAGAGCGCCCACTCCTCGTTGAACTGGTCACTCATCCATATATTTGTAGAAACCCTCGGCTCCATCAATTCTGCCAAGTGCCCCGATTACTCCGTGACTGCATGCCTCACAGGTTTGGTCCGAATCATGATAACCATAATGAAGCTGAGCAGCGTGATAATGGCAGCGGTCAAATAAAGTGGCCTGATCCCCCAATGATCTAATAGCCCGGCCCCAGCCATGGCGCCTGCTCCGATGGCTTCGTTGAAGATAGCAGCATAAATCGCGGAAGCTGGTAATGCATCAGCCCCTGCTAATCGTATGATCCATGCCTGAATTCCGACAAAGAGTATAGCGATGCCAAGGCCCCAGCCGGAGAGCAGCAAGAGTGCGATAATCCCATCTTTCACTGTGACTGTGCTGATCAACAGCAGGCAGAGTGATACCAATAGCAGGCCGGTGCTAAGCACAGCTTTCAGGTGATTATCAATGAAGACTCCGCACAGTAAATTACCGAATATTCCCGCAATACCGAAGGCAAGCAGGCAGATGACGATCCAGCTTTGAGGAATGGCCAGTTCTGAGGAAAGCAGGACTTCGATGAAGGTAAAGGCTGCAAAGTGTGCAACGATACCGCACGCCGCAATCAGATATACCTGTCTTAAATCTGTATTGCGCAGCACCGAAACAAACTGGTTTCGGCTCAGAGAAGCAGTACCGGCTACACGGGGAAGACTGAATGCCAGGGTAAGCGCGGTGGCGACAGAGAGTAACCCCAGTAAACCAAAAGACAGCCGCCAGCCAGCGTCATGACTTATCCAGTTGATGAGCGGAACCCCGAGAACACTGGCGGTTGAGACGCCGCCAAAGATAATTGCGGTTGCCCGGCCAACGCGGTTCGAAGCGACCAGTTGTGCTCCCATGGTGCCAATCATCGCCCAGAAGGCACCATGCGAGAGTGCGCCCGCTAATCGGGCGATGAGAAGTACAGTGAAGTTATGACTCGCTGCCGACACGGCGTTAGAGACTCCCAGTAAGAGCATCAGTCCGACTAACAGTGGCCGGCGGGGCAAATGGCTGATAGTCATCACTGACAATAATGCGGCTGCAGCGCCCAGCCACGCATACAGGGTGACAACTAATCCAGTCACACTGGTATTCTGATCCAGATCGGCAGCAATGGCTGACAGCATACCAATGGGGGCTAATTCAGTGGTGACCACAGTAAATGCAGCGACCCCGAGCATGGAAACGGCTGCCCAGTTGCGCCAACCCGTAGTGTTGGATGTATTCATGAGTTAACTCCTTTTAGTCCCTCGAAGCTATAACGGTCACCTGTCGGCTGAAAATCCCCTGTGGCTTGTTGTCGCGGATTCAGATCATCAGAGGTCAGAGTGATACTGGCTCTTTGAGGCCCATAGAATTCGCTCATGGCCATACAGCTCAGTCCTATCGCAGACACTTCAAGCCCTTGGCTCAGAAAACGCTTTTGCATGGTTATTTCTCCTTGGTTCGTTTTATGATTCTCAATATACTTTCCGAAACTGGAGGTTTGTATGGCGAAATATGGCAATCCGATTTCCGATATAGGAAAGGAGAGAGGGCACAACACGTTGAACTGGGATGATGCCAGGATATTTCTGGCTATTGCCCGGTCAGGCACCTTAAGTGGCGCCTCAAAAGCGCTGGGAATTGGGTTAGCAACAACATCCCGTCGTATAGAACGGCTGGAGGCAGCGCTGGGGCTGAGCCTGTTCATTCGTGATCAAATCGGCTACAGGCTGACAGATGAAGGAGTGATGCTGATTGCTCAGGCTGAAGCACTTGAGCAAGCTGGCCATGCGTTTGGTGCGGCTGCTCAGGGGAGCAATGATGACGTGGCGGGGCATGTACGCCTGGCAACAGCGCAAGGCCTGGCTGATCACCTTATTATTCCTGCACTTCCCCGGTTAATGTCATCACACACAAATCTGACCATCGAGGTTGTTACCGGTGTCTCTACGGTCAACTTGCATCGATATGATGCTGACATGGCAATACGTATGGTCAGGCCGGAACGCGGCAATGTGAGTATCCGGCGGTTAGGTGAGCTCGGTTTTGGCCTGTACGCATCACAAGAGTATTTGCAGCAGAGAGCCGCACCAGAAAATGGCGGGTTGTTCGAAGATGATGATTTTATTGGCTGGTCTGAGAGCCAGCAGCACCTTCCGGCGGCACAGTGGTTAGAAAAAAGGTTGCGTGGGAAGCCTTGTCGCCTGACCACCACCAGCATGTCATCTCAGGTAACAGCGGCTCAAGCTGGAGCGGGGATAGCCGTTCTCCCTCATTTTATTGCTCAAAAGCAGGGGCTGGCTTGTGTCCAGAGCGATATAGGGTGTAGTCAGCCGATTTGGCTGGCGATTCATTCAGATCTGGCACACTCCAGAAGAGTACGGCTTGTTGCCGATTTTCTGAGTGAACTTGTTCTTCAGAATAACGAGCAGCTGGTGAGCGGGCACGCATGATGAGTTCTGATTATTTATATGGGAGTTGGATTTTTCCCTGCGCCGACAAACTAAAAATTCGTCCTGAATTTTTACCCTATTTTGCGCATCATGCTCAAACTCATAATTGCCCCAAAAGTTTTAGTTAGAGTAACAATCCTGACGGAAAGAACCCTGCGGAAGTATTTCACGCTATGGGTGATTTCATTTCAGCCTATCAAGTTAAGCTATTTTCCAACGTTTCACTGCCCGCCGGTAATTACTGACATCAAAAAACTGCATCTTCTGTGCAATCTGAACATCATCCATTTGCTTAACTTCTTGCAGATAAATGGCGTGTTGGCGATTAACCTCTCCCAAAAGCGAGCGATAGGTACTGCTGTGATTTTTCAGGCGCCTTTTCAGCGTCGCAGGACTCATGTTCATCGCAGCAGAAAGATCATTGAGTGAAGGCGTATTCTCCTCGTTTACACGAAACTGCTCTCGGATAAAACTCAGTAAGCCGCAGGGGGGAATGAGCGTGTTTTTTTGGGCTACTTTGTAGAGCGTCTCAGACCGAGCCTCAATAGTCAGTTCGAGATACTCTTCAGGAAGGTGGAGTAAGACCATAGGTTGCCTGAAATCCACTTTTCCCCAGTACACATCGTACTGCTCTTGCCAGCAAGGGGTTTTCCAGTCTACCTTGACAGACCAGGGCAGCTTTTTATCCACTCGCCAGTTAGTGGCAGTGATGATCGATGTAAAAACATACTCAATCAACCACCTTCGATAGATGGTACGGGAGCTAAGGCTTAATGAAGATGATTCGCCATAGGGATCTTCTTCAAACAGATATACTCCGCTGTTCTCAAACTGCGTTCGAAGTTTTACTAAGGGAAAGTAAACTTCAGAATAGGTTGTGAGGTTCTCGAGCAATTCTCTGATCGTTGATGCATGAACGATAAGGTGACTAGAAGCCGAAAATGCACTGGGAATAAGCTGCTGTCCAAACAGAAAACTGAGCTCAGGAAACTGCTCCAGCTTAGCAATATTGCTTATAAGGCGTGCAAACTGTGCTGGGCCCACCTTCAAATCATGGGCAATAAGATCGTCGTAAAAGATGCCAGTATGTCGCAGCATATAGTGCATGTTAATGCCTCTGTTACTCAGTAAATCAAGCAACAAAGCAATATGGTGTCGGGCGGGCACAATTTTATCATTACGCTCAGTCCATTGTGGTATAAGAGCATGATTCCCTTTCACACGAATACCTTTAGATACTTTGCATTTGATTAAATGATTTCATCGCGTTATCAATAAGTTGCTGAGCCGACTCTGGTGTATGAGAGTACTCGTCACTTTGCGTCAGATTCAGTTGCCACTCAATGTGAATGAAGCTGCCTGAATCTAAATAAAAAACAAAGGCATTGAGCATTCCCTCTAAGTGGTTAGCGTATTGTGATGCCTCCAGCTCACTGCAGTTTTCCATAAGAATGAGATAGCGATGAGCGGCGAAATGGCAAACGAGATCATTACTCCGTGCTGCGATAAACAAAAGTTCTGAAATCGACACACTCAGTCTGCTTAACTCATTTGGAGACAACGTATGAATCAGGTGGTGCTCATTTTTTACGTCGATAGCTAATAGAAAAGCTTGTTCTTTCTGCTGCGGGGCTAAAGCTCTTTCTGATAGAGCCCGATGAAGATAGCGAACATCGGGGAGACGATAGTTCTCTGCATGAATCGGCGTTCTGGGATTGAGCTTTTGGCGTTGGGTAATGAAATTGTTGATGACCGACAGTTCTTTGCGCCATAGCCAGAATGCATACGTTACCATTCCTAACCCGACAAGCATGCACTCCATAATGTTGCCGACGATGGTGTAAGATTTAAGCTTGATAAATTCGTCGATGACGTCCTGAACCAAAGATAGAACAATGCATATAAAGCCGAATGCAAAGTAATTCGTAATCTTACCGGGAGTTCGGGTTGATAGGATGACGAGCAGCCACATCAGTACCATTATTGCCGAAGTACCTTCACCAAAAATATCGAGCCAATCTAGCTGATTACTTGGTTTTATTTCGCCATTTAAGTAGTTAAAAACAATTAAAACAGCAAGTGTGAGTGCCAGTGTTACTAACCAGAGGTGGTGACAGCGAAGTCCGTAAAAGATATCGAAGAGCCGATAATTGAATTGTGTAATAAGGTTTCTGATTTTCATTAAGGGAGTGCTTACCATTGAAGAAATTTTTCGCTTAATACGAATAACTGGATAAAAGTCCAAAAAGCTCAAGTGGCTTATCTTCCCATATCAATGTGACAATCTATTGATAGAGGTGTCTAGATGTCACTTAGTTTCACTCTTAGTCCGAAAAGCTCACAAAGTGGCTATTTGTGTTTTAAGTCATTGATTTTTATTTGTAATACATTCTGTTGTCATAATTTCTTCACTAAGCCTTCCTAGATTGCTCCCTGATTTATACACATGGAGAGGAAGATGCGTCATTCATTACTAAGTTCAATCATTATTGCTTCACTATTGAGTGGCTGTGATTCGGACGATACCAAAACGGTTTATGTTGAAGTTCAAAGTGCCACCAGCGAAGTTGAAGCAGAGCAGTTAACGACGTCAGCGACTACAGACACAAGCTACGAAGATATTGGCGATGCGGCTTACTGGATTAACAGCGCAAGCAGAGAAAACAGTTTGCTGTTTGTGACGCTGGAAGCGGAAGGACTTGCGGTTTATAACCCGTTAGGTAAGCAGTTAGATCGTTTAGAAGGGCTAGAAGTGACTGGCGCTGATGTCCGATACGGTATCAACGCTGATAACGGGGAAGCGGTTGATTTACTTGCTCTGGCGCTGCCGGATGATAACAGCATCGGCTTCTATTCGATTGGTTACTATGATGGCGCCGTACTGGAAGAGATCGGCACTCTCAATACCGAATATTCTATGGAGGGAGTTTGTCTGCATAAAAATACAACGAATGGTGAGTTGTTGCTAACGGGCGTCACTGAAGATGGGGTTGCAGTACAATACAAACTGAAATACGACGCTGGCGAGATCAAAAGTGTTTTGACCGATAATAGTGGCGCGCCAATAGCAGTGCGTGAGCTTGAAGTGGGCGGTGAGCTAAGTGCTTGTATTGTCGATGATGAAACTACTACTTTATACATTGCAGAACAAGATGTCGGTATCTGGGCTTATGGTGTCAATCCGGAAGATATTAACTCTCGCCGCATGGTAGATAGTATTGAGCCTCTGGGTAATCTACAGGAAATCGAGGCGTTAGACCTTTTGTATATGTCAGACGGTAATGGTTATCTCGTTGTCGGTGATGAAGGCAAAGGAATGATGCTGTATAGCCGCGATGACTGGCAACTTAGAGCAAATATATATCTGGATGGCGTTGATGAGATTAAGTCTCTGGCTGTAGCGGATGATGGCATTTGGGTAGCGAATTCGGAAGCTGATGAACCTGTTTATGGGAAGCTGAGTTATCAAACTCTAAATGAAGCAAACTCAATACGCGACACCCCAATTTCTCAGGTTCTAAGCCCTGCCAATCTGAGTTCTACCGGTGTTGCACTTGTGAAAGTGGTTGGTGAAACCGCTCCTGTGGATGATGATGGCGATGCGGCTGATGATCCTGCGTTTTGGCTTAATGAAAGTTCACCGGAAAATAGCCTGATTATTGCGACGAATAAGCAGGGTGGATTGATGGCTTACGATCTGAATGGTACAGAGCTGCAATACCTGAATGAAGGCGAGCCAAATAATGTGGATATTATCCAGTCAGTAAGCGATACAGACGGTGACAGCTTTGCTCTGGCGGCGGCGAGTAATCGCGAATTTAACACCATCGCTCTCTATAAAATCCAGGAAGCGACGGAGAGCCAGAATCCAATTGTGAAGCTGGATGCGGTTGGCGAGAACGCGCATGAAGAGGTTGCTCAGCTTGCATCGGAACTCAACGAGGTGTATGGCTTGTGTACTTATCAATCTTCTGACGGTACGCCATATGTCTTTATCAACGGCAAGAGCGGGGATATTGAACAGTGGCGCTTAACGGTTCAGGAATCAGGTATCGCAGGCAATATTGTTCGTAGACTTAAAGTGGATAGCCAGCCAGAAGGGTGTGTCGTTGATGACTCTACAGCAACCTTGTATGTCGGAGAAGAAGACGTCGGCGTCTGGAAGTTCTCGGCGGATGAATCAGCCGCAACCGATGGTGAAATGATCATTGAAGTGGATGGAGAACAACTTGTTGCTGACGCGGAAGGCATCACCATTTACAACAACGGCACGGTTAACTACCTGATTGTTTCAAGCCAGGGCAATCATACTTACGCGGTATACAACATTGATGAGTCTTATCAGTATGTTGGAAGTTTCGCATTGGTAACTGATGACGTGAATGGTCTTGATGGTGCAAGTGAAACTGACGGGATTCACGCGGTATCAGCTTCGACAGGCGATGTCTTCCCTAACGGTTTCTTTATTGCTCAGGATGGCTTCAACGTAGATGCTGGTTATGAGTATGAAAACCAGAACTTCAAGATCGGCGATTGGAATGATATTCAGTTGGCTCTTGAAAAGTAATGTTTAATAAAAAACGGATTGGAGCGTTTGTGCTAGCCATATTTGATGGCTAGCACTTTTTGAGGTTGGCTAAGCCGTAATGAGTAGCAAGGCAAAAGTTAATTCGTGCGTTAGAAAAGATGCAAGTGGGTAAATGACGATTGTTGATGAGCTGAATAAAAAGTGAGAAATGTGTAAATTAGTTCAGACTCGATCTGACAGTTACCCACTTTTGTCTGTACCTGTCAGATCAGATTTGAATCAGTACATGCCATCTTTTTTACTTAATACCTAAACGCTTAGCTAAACGATGTAAATTGCCGCAATCCAATTCTAGCTGACGAGCTGTTGCAGACCAGTTATTTTGGTTCTGCGACAACGCCTCAAGAATCATCGACTTTTGGAATGTTTCCGTTGCAAGTTTAAGTCCTGAATCTGGGGCTAAGGTTAGTTTTGGCTCTGTGTGATGGGGTTGCTCGGGCAGCGTCTGAACCGATGATAGAAGATCGAAGTCTTGAGTGGTGAGTTCAATATCTAAAGATTGAGTTCTCGCTTTTGCCAAAACACTTGCCCGCTTTATCGCATGCTCCAATTCACGGACGTTGCCAGGCCAGGAATAATCTTTGAGCGCTTGTATGAGCAGAGGAGAAAGTCGAATGCTATTTAATTTGAGTTTTCCTCTCATTTGCTCCGTGAAAAAACCAGCTAACAAGACGACATCATCACCACGCTCGCGAAGTGGCGGGACGTGGAGCGGAAATACGCTCAGTCGATGATATAAGTCAGGACGAAAGCGTCCTGCGGTTATTTCATCGTGCAGAATCCGATTGGTTGCTGCAACAATGCGTGTGTTGACACGAATATGCCGATCATCACCCACACGCTGGATGTCACCATATTGCAGCGCACGCAGTAACTTTGCCTGAAGCTCCAATGAAAGTTCACCGACTTCATCCAAGAATAGGGTTCCGCCATCTGCCTGCTCAAACTTGCCTTTTCGATGACTGATTGCACCAGTAAATGCCCCTTTGATATGGCCAAATAGTTCACTTTCGGCTACTGATTCAGGCAGGGCTGCACAGTTAAGGTAAACCAAAGGTTTCGAGGCACGGTCAGAGCGGTGATGTATAGCATTGGCAACCAACTCCTTACCGACACCGGTTTCCCCCAATATCAATACTGACAATTCTGTGTCTGCCACCGCATCGATTTGTTCTTGAAGTGCCTCTATGGCTGTGGACTGCCCAATGATCTCATTGCTTAAAGTGCGCTTTTCCGCGACTGACTCGCGCTGAAAATCTGCCTGTGTTTCCAGTTGGTCCAGTAACAAGGCTGTGTGTAGACCACCTGCTGCTAACGCACTGATAAAGCGTAACTCATGATTCAGAAGACTATCGAACTGGTTTGCATCGAATGCATCAATGGTGATAGCTCCTATTAATTGGTCATCAATCAGCAGCGGCAGGCCAATACAAGAATGAACCTGCAGTTTGTCATCGTGATTGGGGATCAAACCATCATAAGGATCCGGTAAGCCGCTGTCTGATGGAAATCTTACAATATCTCCTGCCCGGGCTATTGCTTCTAATCGAGGGTGTTGTGCGATGGAAAAGCGGCGACCTAAAACCTCTTGTGCCAAGCCATTAATAGCAAGAGGTTTAAAGTGCTGATCTTCATACAAAAGCAATGCAGAAGCATCGCAATTTAAAACATCTCGGATCGTGGTTAGCAAGCTATCAAAACGGGCTTGTCGAGTAAGTGCCGAATTCAGGTCTTGAGTAATGTGAAGCCATTGGGCGATAAGTGAAATCATAATTCAGGCTCAAATTGTCAATGTGACAATGCTATTTGTCAATTCGACACATGTCAATTGTGTCTAATTGACAGATTTATCTGAGGGTTGTTTTATAAGGATTTGAAAAGTAACAATAAATAAAACTGGCATGCATGATGCTACAGAGAGCTAGGTTTTCATATTTAGTCATCTAAGGTAGTAATCATGACAATTCATGTAAAAAATAATATTCATTGGGTCGGCCAACGCGATTGGGAAGTGCAAGACTTCCATGGTACAGAATACAAAATGACAAAAGGGACAAGCTACAACAGCTACCTGATCCGTGAAGAAAAAACCGTACTGATTGATACTGTGGATCATCGATTCAGCCAGCAATTTATTCAAAACCTAGAAATGGAAATCGACCTGCAGGCCATCGATTTTATTGTGGTTAACCACGCAGAAGAAGATCACTCTGGTGCGCTGTCGGCACTGATGGAAAAAATTCCACATACGCCAATCTATTGTACGGAAGCTGCGATTGATTCGATTGTCGGTCATCATCATCACCCTGAGTGGAATTTCAAGACAGTAAAAACGGGCGATAGCATTGATATTGGTAATGGTAAGCAGCTGGTTTTTGTTGAAGCACCGATGCTACATTGGCCCGACAGCATGATGACTTACCTGACTGGCGATGCGGTGCTATTTAGTAACGATGCATTTGGTCAGCATTACTGCGATGAGCGTCTATTTAACGATGAAGTTGACCAGAATGAGTTGATGGAGCAGTGCTTGCGTTACTACTCAAACATCCTGACGCCATTTAGCAGCCTGGTAACAGCGAAAATCAAGGAAGTTTTAAGCTTCAATCTTCCTGTCGATATGGTTGCCACCTCTCACGGTATTGTGTGGCGTGATAACCCGGTGCAAATCATTGAACAATATCTGGAGTGGGCAGATAACTATCAAGAAGATCGTATCACCATTTTCTACGATTCTATGTCGAACAACACTCGCATGATGGCGGATGCCATTGCACAAGGCATTCATGATGTGGACCCAGGTGTAGCTGTAAAAGTGTTTAACGTTTCTAAACACGATAAGAATGAAATCCTAGCGAACGTGTTCCGTTCAAAAGGCATCTTGGTCGGTTCGTCAACCATGAACAATGTCATGATGCCAAAAATCGCAGGCATGCTTGAAGAAATCACAGGCCTTCGTTTTAAAGCGAAGAAAGCCGCCGCGTTTGGTAGTTACGGTTGGAATGGCGGTGCAGTAGACCGTATTCATGCCCGCTTGACGGATGCTGGTTTTGAAACGGCTATAAGCCTGAAAACCAAATGGCGACCAGATGGTAAAGCGATACGCGAGTGTCGTGAACATGGTCAGAGCATCGCCAAACTTTGGGCTAAGAAACCATTGCCAGGTGCTGTTGGTACACCTGCATCTCTCACAGAACAACGTCAAACTGTGCAGCCTGTTGATCAAGCCGCACTTCAAACGGTCGTTGAAGAACAAGCCAGTAACCCAGGTGCTGAAGCGCATCCAAATAATTGTCAGTGTATGGTGTGCACCGTGTGTAACTGGGTTTATGACCCTGCCAGAGGTGAGACGAACCAAGGTATTGAACCTGGTACGGTCTGGAGTGATGTTCCTGACTATTTCTTATGCCCTGAGTGCAATTTAGGCAAAGATGTGTTTGTAGAGTTGAAGGGATAAGGAGAGCAAGGTGACTGCACCAATTGTAATAATTGGCAGCGGCTTTGCTGCCAACCAATTAGTGAGAACAGTGCGTCGAATGGACGCACTGATCCCGATTCAAGTTTTCACCGCCGATGAGGGTGCTGAGTACAACAAACCAGACTTGAGTCATGTGTTTAGTAAAAAACAAACGGCGCAGGATCTGGTCGTGAAAACCGGTGAAGACTTCGCCAAAGAACACAACATTGAGCTGTTTGCGAACACCTTGATTGACAGTGTGGATACCCAAGCGCAGCAAGTGATGGCGAATGGTCGTCCTCACGCGTACTCAAAATTGGTGTTCGCGACAGGGGCAAAAGCCTTTGTACCGCCCATGTTGGGGAATGCTGTAGAGCAAGTGATTACGCTGAACTCATTGCAAGAGTATCAAGTTGCGGAAGCAAAAATCAGCCGTGCGAAACGCGTGTCAGTGATTGGCGGCGGCTTGATCGGTGTTGAGATTGCCATGGATCTTGCCAGCAGCGGTAAAGTTGTCACTGTGGTAGAGCCGAACCACCGCTTACTGGCGAACTTGATTCCGGAATTTGTCGTATTGCCGCTAGAAAAGCAACTTGAACAGCAAGGCGTTCAACTCGCGCTTGGTAACGACGTGGCCGAGGTGAATCATTCGGGTAACGCTTTTGCTATCACGTTAAGTCGTGATCAAGTCGTTGAAACGGATGTGGTGATTTCTGCTGCTGGATTACGAGCCAATACCAAGTTGGCAATGAAATCGGGAATAAAGGTAGATAAAGGTATCATGGTCGATGCCCGTTTACAGACCTCAGTTGCCAATGTGTACGCTCTGGGCGATTGCGCGGAGATTCAAGGCAGAATGAGGCCTTACCTTCAACCGATAGTTTTAGGTGCCAATGTTCTGGGCAAACAGCTATTGGGGCAGGAGGCGCAACTGGTGTTACCGCCTATGATGGTAAAAGTAAAAACACCCAGTTATCCGATTCAGTTAGCGGGCTGCTTTGATACCGCGGTTCATTGGGATGCACAGATCTCGCCGACAGGTATCATTGCGAAAGCGACCGATGAAGATCATCAGTTTGTGGGTTTTGTTGTGGCTGGTAAGCAAGTGGATCAGGCTTTTCCGCTGCTTCGTGAGTTGACCACTTCAGTAATGAGTTTGCGAAATTCAACTGGAATAACAAGGATAATACAATGAGAGTGCTAATTTTGTTGTTGGTTACCCTGTTCGTGAGTAATACGGTAATGGCTCATGGTGGCGGTTGTCGAAAGAGCTCACCACCCGGTCAGTGCTGCCATAAGGATAGTCGTACCGGCACAGTGCATTGTCACTAGTTTGAAGACAGCGCGATAGAAGCGCTGCAAACTTCAAAATACTTTTACTTATCAGAATGCTATTCGCTAATTGGATCTAATCGCTTTACTCAGCACACTTGAATCCAGACTTCACAAACTTAGGGGATAATTCAGGAACAATTGTCAGGTTGTCGGCGCCGGGAGCGCCTGCAACCGGCCTGGACAACTGCTAAAAACGGATAATCTTTGTGCCAGCAAAGAGTATCTTGTCTTTTTACGAAATCTTTACGCCTTTTTACTTCGAGCACCTAGAGACTTTACGCCTGCTTTTCATACCTTTCACTGGTGATCAATCAAGGAGAGTCACAGTGGACTGGTTATTGTTAGTGCTATCTGGCGCGCTTTTCATTTACTTAATGTGGGCCGTTTTTGCGCCTGAGAAATTCTAGGGGTGGTTATGCTGGATATTTTTATTATTTGCTCACTGGCATTGATACTGGCCATGCCGCTCGGGATGTATATGACAGGGGTTTTCTCAGGAAAACCACATTTAAGCGATAAGATATTCGGGCCAATCGAAAATGGTCTTTATCGTCTTATGGGGGTCAATCAACAGCAAGGTATGAGCTGGAAAGTGTACGGGTCAGCCTTTTTGCTGAGCAATCTGATACTGGGGATCTTGGCCTTTCTGATTTTAAAATTTCAGCATCTGTTACCGTTCAATCCGGATCAGATTGGTCCTTTGTCGTGGGATCTCGCTCTGCACACGGCAGTGTCGTTCTTAACAAACACCAATCAGCAGCATTATTCAGGGCAAGCTCAGCTCTCTTATCTGTCACAAGGTTTTTTGATTGTGACTCTGCAATTTGTGACCCCAGCAATGGCGCTGGCCGTATGTGTTGCCATTTTACGTGGGATGCGCGGTGGTCGAAATCATGAGTCGGCGAAAGAAGGTGAAACCCGAGATCTGGGTAACTATTACGTTGATCTGGTGCGAGGCGTCGTTCGTGTTTTGTTACCGGTGGCAGCAGTTGTTGCACTACTTTTGACCTGGCAGGGTGTGCCCAGCAGCTTCAATGGTGCTCAGCATGTCAATACGGTTGATAGCGCATCTCAGGTTGCAACCCAGGAGGTGCCGATTGGGCCGGTTGCTCCAATGGTTGCGATTAAACAGCTTGGAACCAATGGGGGTGGGTGGTATGGCCCTAACAGTAGTCATCCACTTGAGAATCCAACACCGGTGAGTAACGCCATTGAAACGATCGCTTTGGTATTGATACCTATGGCTGTGGTTTTCATGGCTGGTGGATTATTACGGTACAAACGTTTTTCAACGATGTCGTTGGTGGCTATGGGAGTGATGAGCGTCGGTTTCATCGCGGCAACGGTTTACAGTGAACTTCAGCCAAACGCTGCTTTCGCTCAATTGAGTGCTGCTGGGCCAAACATGGAGGGGAAAGAGGTGCGTTTTGGTCCTGAACTCTCTGCTCTGTGGGGGACTCTGACCACACAAACCTCCAACGGCTCAGTGAATGCCATGCACGACTCTTTTAATCCTGTTGGCGGACTGATGACGCGGTCAGGCATGCTGATCAGTGCGATCTGGGGAGGTATAGGATGTGGCTTTGTTAACTTCATTGTGTACGTATGGCTGGCTGTTTTCCTTTCAGGGCTGATGATTGGGCGGACTCCGGAGATCTTTGGACGCAAGATTGAAACCAAGGAAATTACGTTACTGGCAAGCCTGATTGTCTTACCGACGTTTTGCATACTTGTACTGACAGCCGTGACTGTCGCGTTTCCTGCCTTAACGGGTAATAGCAATCCCGGGTTCCACGGCATATCCCAAGTGTTTTATGAATATACTTCTGCATTTGCTAACAATGGCTCAGGCTTTGAGGGATTAGGAGACGACACCCCGTGGTGGAACATTTCTTGTGTGCTGGCGTTGCTTGCCGGTCGTTATCTACCACTCGTTTTACCTTTAGCCGTTGCAGGGTCAATGGCCCGCAAACGGGTGAGCCCGGATAGTGCCGGCAGCCTGAAACTGGCCAGTCCGACCTTTTGCGTCACTTTAATCGCGGTCATTCTGATTATTAATTTCTTGTCATTTCTACCAGCAGCAGTAATGGGGCCTATTGGAGAGGCACTGCAACTTGCAGAAACGGGTATGGGGTACTGATTCATGAAGTCTAAAAATACACAGGCTATGGCGATGGCTGATGTGCAGCAGGCAAGCCTCAACGCGCTGAAAAAATTGTCACTGAGTGCAATGGCTGCCAATCCGGTGATGTTCGTGGTATGGATTGGCACGTTATTGAGTGCTTTGATAACCGTACAGAGAATCGTCACGAGTCACAGTTTCGGGACTGAACTCACGGTGACCTTGATACTGTTTTTTACTGTTTGGTTTGCGAATTTCGCAGAGTCTGTTGCTGAAGCGAAAAGCCGCGGGCAAGCCGCCAGTCTTAGAGCTGCGAAAAGATCGCTGCGTGCGTGCCGAATCCGTGACAACCAGGAAGAATGGGTTGATGCCTCGTCACTGGGGAAAGGCGATACCGTTTGTGTCCGGGAAGGCGAATACATCCCTGCCGATGGTGACATAATCCAGGGTGTGGCAACAGTGAATGAATCCGCTGTGACAGGCGAGTCGGCAGCTGTATTACGGGAGGCAGGAACAGATCATTCCAGCGTGATTGGGGGAACCAAGTTATTAACCGGGAAGATAGTCCTGCGCGTTGCCAATGATCCCGGGAATAGCTTTCTCGATCGGATGATCGGGCTGGTCGAAGGGGCAAAACGACAAAAAACACCGAATGAGTTAGCGCTGACTGTGTTGTTGTCTGCGTTGACAGCCGTCTTTCTCCTTATTGTGGTCACCTTACCTCCAATGGCGAATTTTGTTGGCGGTCAGCTTGATTACACTATGCTGATAGCTTTGCTGGTTTGCTTGATTCCAACGACAATTGGCGGACTACTGCCTGCTATCGGCATCGCGGGTATGAATCGGGCCTTGAGTGCGAATGTGGTGGCCAAATCAGGTAAAGCGGTAGAAGTTGCCGGTGATATTGACACATTGCTGCTTGATAAAACCGGGACAATCACTTTTGGTGATCGTCAGGCGACCGCATTTTTGCCCGTTCAGGGTGTTGAAGACTCGGCGTTGGTTGCTGCAACCGTTCATGCTTCTATTGAAGATCCAACCCCGGAAGGTAAATCGGTTCTGCTGTTAGCGGAATCAATGAATGTTGCCGCTGAACAGCCCATCAACGGTGCTGAGTTCTTACCTTTTTCACCCAAGACACGCGTTTCAGGTTTGCAACTGGCAAATGGTGGCTTAAGGATGAAAGGTGCCAGTGATGCAATGAAAAAGTGGGCCATTGAACTGGGTGTGCGCTGGCCTGATGATATTGATCATTTGGTGATGTCCGTGGCCCAGAAAGGCGGAACGCCATTAGTGGTTGCAACTGAACGACAAGTACTCGGCGTGATTGCGTTAACAGATGTGATTAAGCCCGGGGTAGCTGAACGATTTGCACGCTTACGATCATTAGGTGTGCGTACTGTGATGGTGACAGGGGATAACCCAATCACGGCAGGCGTGATTGCCGCTGAGGCGGGCGTTGATGATTTTATTGCAGAAGCTAAACCGGAAGACAAATTGGAATTGATCCGTGCTGAGCAGGCAAAAGGACGATTAGTGGCGATGGTTGGGGACGGAACCAACGATGCACCGGCATTGGCACAGGCAGATATCGGTCTGGCAATGAATTCTGGCACTCAGGCTGCGAAAGAAGCGGGCAATATGGTGGATCTGGACTCAGATCCTGCTAAATTACTGGCCGTTGTTGAAGTCGGCAAACAGTTACTGATCACACGCGGTGCTTTGACGACATTTTCATTGGCAAACGATGTTGCTAAGTATTTCGCGATTCTTCCGGCTGTTTTTGTTGCTACCATTCCCGCGATGGCAGCGCTTGACTTCATGCATTTGAACAGCCCGGCGACTGCTGTTATTTCTGCGTTAATATTTAACGCCGTGATTATTCCTATCCTGATTCCATTGGCATTGAAAGGTGTCAAAGTGAAATCAATCAGTCCGGAAAAACTATTACGGAACAATATGCTCGTTTATGGCCTGGGTGGGGTGTTGCTTCCCTTTGCTGTGATCAAATTGTTTGATGTCATGATTGGGTCTTTGGTATAGGAGTATGATGATGAACATGAATTCTTCCCACTCATTGAATGGGCTGCAGGCTCAAAATATAAATGTCAGCTTAGAGAGCGGTGCATTCCTGCATCAGGTATTCATTGCAATCAGAGCGAGTATCATGATGCTGATTCTCTGTGGCGTATTATATACTGGAGTGGTGACCGGTTTAGGCCAGTTACTTTTTCCTTTCCAGGCTGCGGGCAGTATGATTCAGCAGAATGGTCAGAACATTGGATCGATACATATTGGGCAGGAATTTGTCAGCGATCGATATTTTCATGGTCGCCCCAGTGCTGCAGGATATGATCCTACAGCAACCGGCGGCAGCAATTTAGCGCCATCCAATCCAGAATTACGAGAACGAGTCGCGACTGATAGCGCAGCGATTCAAACTCTGGAAGGTGTGAAAGCTGAACAAATTCCTGTTGATATGCTGGCAGCTTCTGGTGCCGGGCTGGACCCGCATATATCACCCGCGTCAGCTTACCTGCAATCCCCGCGTATTGCGCGTGTTCGTAATCTGGACGAGGCTCAGGTCAACGCATTAATCACTGAGCATACCGACATGCCGCAATGGGGAATGTTGGGGCAGCCAAGGGTAAATGTACTGATGCTGAATCTGGCTTTGGATGCAGCCCAGCCCGAGTAGACTGAAAGCAGACCGGCTATCATAGCGGGTCTGCTTTACTTCACACCTTTAGTTAATGTGTTGTGTTTAATATGAAATCACATTACGACTAGCATTATTTACTTATTCCGCCAGGGGATTTCGATAGGAGCGTTGAATGACGGATAACACTGCCCGTTCTCAACAGGCTGATGTCTTACTCAGTAAGTTAAAAAAAGAAGAAAAAGGAAAGCTCACTGTTTTTCTTGGTGCGGCTCCCGGTGTCGGCAAGACCTATGCAATGCTCAGTGCAGCCAAAGAAAGGTTACAGCAAGGGGCTGATGTTGTTGTCGGGCTGGTTGAAACGCATGGCCGGGAAGAAACTGAAGCCATGCTGGTGGAATTAGAGGTAATACCCCGCAAGGAAATCGGGTATCACAATACTTATCTGACCGAGTTTGATCTTGATAGTGCACTTGAAAGAAGACCTGAACTGATTCTGGTGGATGAACTTGCACATACAAATGTACCCGGTAGCCGTCATAAGCGAAGATATCAGGATGTTGATGAATTACTGTCTGCCGGTATTGATGTGTACACGACGGTCAATATTCAGCATCTTGTAAGCTTGAATGACTTAGTAATGCAAATTACCGGGGTTCGGGTCAGAGAAACCGTCCCGGATAGTTTCATTGATGATGCGTATGATATTCGTTTTATCGATTTACCACCGGTCAATTTAATTGAGCGTCTGCAACAAGGAAAAGTGTATTTACCTGAGTATGCCAGGCTGGCAATGGATACATTTTTTTCCATCTCAAATCTGACTGCATTGCGTGAACTGGCGATGAAACGGGTCATCGAACAAGTGGATGCGCACCTTATCAGTGAACTGGAGGCGAAATCAGAAAAAGCAGATTTTATTCTTAAAGATAAGCTGCTGGTATTGATCAGTACAAACAGTGACCACCGTTATTTGATACGCATTGGTCGACAAATCGCCGATCGGCGCCAAATACCCTGGACAGTGGTTTGGGTGGATACGGGGAAAACTCAGGATCTGCAAAGGCGTAAGCGTCTGAATGATGCCATGGTAATGGCAAAAGAACTTGGTGCCAGTGCCGAAGTATTACGGGGCTCGAGTACCTACAGAAGCATTTTGCCTTTCTTGAATGAGCACAGAATTAACACTGTACTTGTAGGTGCCGGAACACGGCGCCAGTTTTTATGGCAAAGAAAACGGCTTTATCAACAGTTAATAGAATCCGGACTGCCGGTTGAAGTTTCAGTCTATCGCGCCCCAGAGCAACTGAAGGTACCAAAGGAACCAGAATTACGGGTATCTCCATTGGGTGACAAGAAAGGGCACATTTTTGGTATTGTTTCTACAGCTGTGGCAACGGTATTTGCTTTATTACTGCAGCAAGTATTGAGTAGCGGAAACTTAGTGCTGTTTTATGTCATAGCCATTCTTGCTGTTGGTCTGAAGTTTGGTGCACGTCCTGCTCTTGCCACAGCAATCTGGTCATTCCTGAGCTTTAATTTCTTTTTAACGGCACCTACTTTTACATTCAAGGTGCACAGTCAGGATGATGTGGCAACCTTGATATTTTTGGTTTGTATTGGTTTGATCAGCGGACCAGCAGCGTCACGAATTCGGCATCAGTTTATTTTACTGAAAGAATCCAACCAGTATGCAGAAAACTTGAGGGAATTGGCTCAGGAGCTTTCTGTTGCGGACGATGAAAATGCACTTTGGAAATCGGTTAATCGCCATATCGAACGCACTGTTCATGTGAAATGTTATAGTGTCATGGCCGGAAAAGATGACCATAAACAGTTCGTTCCGCTCTTACTGACACCTCTCAAACAAATTGACCATTCTGCGATTGATTGGGTCTTTCAGCACGGTAGTATCGCTGGGCGGTTTACCGACACGCTGAGTGCGTCGCAAATGACCGTCATCCCCGTTTTGCAAGAAAAGAAGGTGATTGCAGTGGTCACGCTTTGTTGGGATAAATCTCAAACACAGTTTAACCCTTTTGAACAAGAGCTGATTCATGCAATGCTCCAGCAGGCGTCCAGTACCTGGCAACGAATTCATTTAGTGTCTGATTTAGAGAGTGCCAGGGTGAAAACAGAAGTGGAGCAAATACGATCTGCGCTGTTGTCGTCAGTATCTCATGATCTGAAGTCACCTCTTTCAGCAATGATGGGAGCTGCGGAAAGTCTGCGAATATTTGATAAACAGTTGAATGAACAAGACAGGTTTGACCTGCTCGATACTATTTTGCAGGAAAGTCGCCGGCTGGATAGCTATATTCAAAACTTACTGGATATGACCAAACTTGGGCACGGCACTTTAAAAATTGAACGGGATTGGGTATCCGTTGATGACATCATAGGGAGTGCATTAAGTCGCTTAAAACGTTATTTCCCGTCGGTGAAAGTCGATTACATTCGCCATAATGAACCACCATTGTTGTATGTTCATGCTGCGCTGATAGAACAGGCTTTGTTTAACATTTTAGAAAATGCTGTTCGGTACTCACCGGAAGAAGAACCCATTACGATAGTGATGGACACGACTCAGAATCAATGTCGGGTTTCCATTGAAGATCAAGGGCCAGGAATACCGAAAGCAGCTCAGAAAGAAATATTTAATATGTTTTACGTTGTCTCTGATGGCGATCAGAAAAAGCAAAATACGGGAATGGGATTAGCTATATGCAAAGGTATGATCAGTGCACATGGTGGTAAAGTGAGAGCTGTTGACGGCGCCGGAGGCAGAGGCACTAGAATTGAAGTGGAACTGCCTTTAGACTATCCGAATATGAAATAAGAGTAAGTCTTATCCGTGAGTATCAAAATTGTTGTGATCGATGACGAAAACCAGATTCGTCGTATGTTACGTATTGCCCTTGCCAGTGAAGGGTATGATGTCACAGAAGCAGAAAATGGTACTCAGGGCTTAGCTGCCATAGTGCGTCAACAACCTGATTTGGTGGTACTGGATCTGGGACTGCCCGATATGGAAGGCCATCAGGTCTTGCAAGAATTAAGAAGCTGGAGCACAGTTCCTGTTGTTGTGCTTTCTGTTCGAAATCAGGACAGAGAAAAAGTGCGGGCCCTGGATGCTGGCGCGCAGGATTATGTCACCAAACCGTTTAGTGTTGTTGAGCTTCTGGCTCGTGTGCGTGTCTGCTTGCGTGATCACATCAAACCTGAACAACTACCTGTCATTGATGATGGCAAGCTGTGCATCGATCTGATGAAAAGGCAGGTCACCGTTAATCAATGCGAAGTAGTGCTGACGCCAAAGGAGTATGCGGTTCTCTCTATGCTGGCAGCATCACCAAATTGTGTGATTACGCAAACGCAGCTCCTCAAACAAATCTGGGGACCGAGTCATACCACGGATACTCACTATCTACGTATCGTGATCAGTCATCTTCGTCAAAAGCTGGGCGATGACCCAACCGAGCCTACTTATGTGCGTACTGAATCTGGGGTAGGTTATCGACTCAGTGTTACATGTTAGTACGGCTATATTAAGCCTCTATTCGGACAATTTTACGCTTTTTTTACGCGAACTCTCAGGGGCCATTTGCTAGAGTGTGCCGCACTCATTGTTAGCTGATCCCGCTTTATGCTTACTTACTGGCGAAACAGCCATTTTCTTTTTTCTTTCATGGTGTTGGCCAGTGCGCTGTCGGCCTCGTGGCTGATTGATCTGGCGCTTGGCTCTACGATAGCCGTTCTGCTG
Source organism: Photobacterium halotolerans DSM 18316 (assembly GCF_000425165.1). Taxonomy (GTDB): domain Bacteria; phylum Pseudomonadota; class Gammaproteobacteria; order Enterobacterales; family Vibrionaceae; genus Photobacterium; species Photobacterium halotolerans. The sequence goes on along the minus strand of NZ_KE384319.1, from coordinate 838,829 downwards.
ATTCTACAACTTGCCGTTGTAGTGGTGGCATTGCAATGCACCTCGCGTTTTGCCTATGGTTTTGCGGTGATAGAAGCCTTGAGCTTCAATTTCTTGTTTACCACACCCCGTTATTCACTTCAGATGTTTCATGCGGAAGATATTATTAATCTGGTTGTTTTTGTTCTCGTGGCACTGACAACCAGCCAGCTTGCAGAACACTACCGCCGTCAGCAGGATGAATTGAAAAAAGCCAAACTGCGCAACAGTATTTTGCTCTCGGTTTCCCATGATCTTCGAACGCCTTTAGCGACTATTATCGGTACGCTCACAACTCTCAATGAATATATGCCAAAACTCAGTGAGGGTGAGAAAAGTGAATTACTTAACAGCGCCACAGCAGAAAGTCATCGATTGCATCAGTATATTGAGAACCTTTTGCAAGCGACCAAGTTGCAACATGGCGCGTTAAAAATCACCCGAAATGATGAGTCAATTATTCACATTATTAACAATGCTGTTTTGCGTTTACCTTATTCTAAGGAAAGGGTAGTGGTGCAGGTACAAGGCCAGCTATCTCGCATTTTAGTGAGCGCGATATTAATTGAACAAGCCCTGTTTAATGTATTGGATAACGCATTACGCTTTTCACCAAAACATCAATCCGTGGTGGTCACGCTGTTTCAGGAATCGGCTTTTATTGTGGTTGATATTCAGGACAAAGGCGTCGGTATCAAGAGTGATGAAGCGGCGCGGATCTTCGATCTCTTTTATTCAAGCGCTGCCAAGAAAACGGCAGATTCAGGATCTGGCTTAGGTCTGGCTGTCGCGAAAGGTATTATCACCGCCCACCAGGGGCTCATTGAGTCTGTACCTGTGTCGGAAGGCTGCCTGATCCGAATCCGCTTACCGATCGATCAGCCCTCAAGCAGCCCTCAAGGTGAAAAATCATGAGCTATAAAATTTTAGTGGTGGATGATGAGCCTCAGATCCACACCTTTATTCGAATTTCGCTTGCCGCTGAGGGATTTGATTACCTGGGGGCTGATAGTATTCAGTCCGCCACAGCGTGCTTTCAGGCGTATTCTCCCCATGTGGTCGTTCTGGATCTCGGTCTGCCTGATGGCGATGGTGCAGCTTTTTTGGCCAGCCTTCGTCAAACACATAAAACCCCGGTACTGATTCTGACCGCCCGCGATCAGGAAGAAGAAAAGATCCGTTTACTCGAAGCCGGTGCGAACGATTATCTGAGTAAACCCTTTGGCATCAAGGAGCTGATCGCGCGTATCAAAGTGCTGGTCAGAGATTTGGTTGATGACCAGGTGACCAATGATGAAATTCTCTGCGGCAGGCTGAAAATAGTAAAAAGTACCCATCAATTCTGGCTGGACAGTCATGAAATACCGCTAACAAAGAAGGAATTTGCTTTTGTTGAACAGCTTATTCTGCATCCGGGCAAACTGGTGAAACAATCGTATCTGCTCGATGTGATCTGGGGAAAAAGCCATCGCGATGATACACATTATTTGCGTATTTTGGTCAGCCAGCTGCGCAAGAAACTTAATGACAGTGCAGACGAGCAACAATTGATTAAAACGGAATCCGGGCTGGGTTATCGTTTGGTTCTAGAGGAATCGAATTGTGGTTAACCCCAGAAATACTTTTCGCTTATTGGCAATGCCTATGCTCTGGATGGGTATTGTGCAACTGAGTTTTGGTCTGCTTTCGCTGTTTATCTTTAATGATCATATTTCGAGGCTATTCCTAGCGCCAGGGCTCTTTATGGTGTTAGGTTCTGCCATCGTTTCTGTCATTCTTCGTCAAAGCAAACTGGATAAAGTTACCTTTCGCGATGCACTTATTTTTGCCAGTTTAACTTGGGTACTGACAGGAATACTTGGTGCCATTCCTATTCACTTGGTGACGGATGTCAATTACAGCGATGCTGTCTTTGAATCGATTAGTGCGTTAACAACCACAGGCGCGACAATATTATCCGGGCTGGATAATATGCCTAAATCATTTCTTCTGTACCGTCAGTTTTTGCAATGGATGGGCGGATTAGGTGTTGTTATTTTTGTTGTGGCCGTCTTGCCGATGCTCAACGTAGGGGGAATGCGTTTACTCAAAGCCGAAACGCCAGGGCCGATAAAAGACGATAAACTGTCGCCAAGAATTTCTAAAACAGCCCACTATTTGTGGGGCGTGTATCTGGCGATTACTGCCGCTTGTGCCCTTGCATATTATTTGGCGGGAATGTCCGCTTACGATGCTGTTGCGCATAGTTTTACCACGGTTTCGACAGGGGGATTTTCCACCCATGACGCCAGTATGTGGCATTTTGAAAGTCATTTAATACTGATGATCTCTAACGTTTTCATGTTGCTTGGGGCAATAAATTTCGGGCTGCATTTTCGCGTATTCCGGGCTGGTTTGGCAGGAATTAAGCTTTATCTGAGAGATGAAGAAGTGCGAGTCTTTGTTTTGATTGTGCTGGCGCTCTCTTTTATCCTGGGTTGGTATTTGTATCGGCAGTCTGCTTATGAGCACATACTGATATCATTCAGTTTTGCAATGTTTCACGTTATCTCTTTTATCACCAGCACAGGGTTTGGCGCGGCTGATCTGAGTGCCTGGCCGGCTGCAACAGCGCTGTTTCTCGTTTTTTGCGCTTACTTGGGCGGTTGTTCAGGCTCAACCGCGGGCGGTAATAAAATAGTCAGAGACATTCTGACCTTTAAGGTGATCAGACGCGAAATCCGTCAGCTTCTTCATCCCAAGGCGATTTTGCCTATTCGTTATCAAGGGCGGGTAGTCACTTCAGATATCACGAATGCGGTAATGGCTTTTATGTCCATAGCCGCGCTTACCACTTTGGTTTTCACCTTGTTGTTAATGGCCACAGGTTTGGATTTCTGGTCATCTTTTACTGCCGTGGTGGCGTGTATTAATGTACTTGGACCAGGTTTTGGTCAGGTAGGAAGTAACTTTCAGCCTGTCAGTGATACCGGGATCTGGTTTTTGAATCTCGCCATGATTTTAGGTCGATTAGAGTACTTTACCGTTCTGGCAATGCTACTCCCTCATTTTTGGAAAAAATAATTAAGGTATTGTAATGGCACATTTTACAGTCATTGGCTTAGGGCGCTTTGGTGTGGCTGCCAGCCTGGAATTGATCCACCTAGGGCATACGGTGACAGGGGTAGACAGAGACCCGAAGATTGTCGAGAAGTATGTCGAAGAGCTCACGCAAGCCGTGATCTGCGACTCCTCCGATGAAAGTGCGTTAAGGGAACTGGACCTGGCCAACAGTGAAGCTGTGCTGGTGGCGATCGGCGAAGATATGCAATCGAGCCTGCTGTGCACGCTGGCGCTGAAGAACCTCGGGGTGAAGGAAATCTGGGTCAAAGCGAGTACCAAAGCCCACCACACCATAGTGTCGAAGCTGGGCGTGCAGCGCATTATTCATCCGGAAGAAGAAATGGGGATCCGCGTTGCACAGTCGCTCAATTATCCTATGGTCAATAACTATCTGGCGATCGGGCATGGCTTATACGTGGTGGAAATTCATGTCAAGCCAGCGCTGCATGATGCACCGGTTTCCCGGGTGTTAGGTGATGCCAGAGGCAGTGTGCAGGCTGTTCTGATTAAGCGGGAACAGGATGTGTTCACCGACATTAACGCGAACTTCTTACTTAAAGAAAACGATATACTCCTGCTCTGTGGCACCCGGGCGGAGCTGAAGTATATCGCGCCAAGGCTGGTGTAACATGGTGTTGTGGCATCCGTCCGTCTCTCCCATAGAGCGAAAACCCAAGGCGGGGAAAAAGCTGCTGGGCGCACCGCCCTTCATACTCAGTGGCAGCTTTTTATTGTTAATTCTTATTGGTGCCGGGCTGCTGAAACTGCCCATTGCCACTCACGAGCCTATCAGCTGGGTGCAAAGCCTGTTCACTGCAACATCAGCGGTGACGGTCACCGGGCTGGTGGTGGTCGATACGGGCACAGTGTTTACGCTGTTTGGCCAAACCGTGATTGCCTTGCTTATCCAGTGCGGAGGGCTTGGTTTAATGACCTTTGCGATAGTGACCTTAATTGCGCTGGGGGGGAAAATCGGCTTTTTAGAACGCACGGTCGCCCGGGAAGCCTTTAACCAGACCGACTCATCGACGCTGGCCGCCACCGCCAAATCCGTACTGGGGTTTGCTTTGGTCGTCGAACTGATAGGTATCACAGTGTTAACCCTGTACTGGCGGGAGGAGCTGGGCTGGCAGACGAGCTTGTTTCACGGGTTTTTCTATACCATCAGCGCTTTCAATAATGCCGGTTTTGCGTTAAGTGCAGACAGTTTAATGCCCTATGTGGATGATCCTGTTGTGAATATCACGATTACCGGCTTGTTCATTATTGGCGGCCTGGGCTTTTCGGTCTGGATGGATCTCAAGCGCCATCGCTGCTGGTCGCGCCTGACGGTATACAGCCGGATGATGATATCAGGCACAGTCATCATTAATCTGGTGGCATTAATCGCCATTTATCTGATTGAGTACGATAACCCGAATACGCTGGCCCCTTTGAGTGAGTCCGGCAAGTGGCTGGCATCCTGGTTTCAGGCGGTGACGCCGCGTACGGCAGGTTTCAATACCCTGGCCATTGACCAGTTAGAGGATGCGACCACCTCGATTCTGCTCGTGCTGATGTTCATTGGTGGCGGCTCGCTGAGTACCGCAAGCGGGATTAAAGTGGTGACCTTTATCGTGCTCATTCTAGCGACTTACGCCTATTTACGGCGCGATGAAGCGGTGGATGTGTTTAAACGCGAAATCACCAAAGAAACCGTCAGCAAGGCGCTGGCGCTGACGTTAATCTCTGCCGGTGTGACCTGGCTGGCTATTTTTGCATTGTTGCTCAGTGAAAATGCGCCCATGCTGGATATTGTCTTCGAAGCCGTGTCTGCGCTGGGAACGGTGGGCCTGTCCAGAGGGTTAACCGGCAATCTTTCCGCTGCTGGTGAATTTATCATTATCTTTATGATGTTCATGGGCCGGTTAGGCCCGCTGACTCTGGCGTACTTTTTAGCCAGTCCCAGAAAGAAAAAAATTCGCTACGCAGAAACCAAACTGGCTATGGCTAGCGTGACCTGTGCTGGCCGGGTTCCGGACAGCACATCGGTCAGACGCTGACGGACGAATATTCCCAACATTTTCTGCAACTTGCTTATTTATCGCCATAATTAAATTTGGCAGTCATAAAAAAAGACAACAAATTTTTCAGGCTAACTGGGGTAGGGAGGCCAAATGAAGCAGCAGGCATTGGGGATGTGTTTGACGGCGATATTAACCATTCAGCTGTCGGGGTGCGGTGTGTTGCTACACCCGGAACGAAAAGGCCAGCGGGGCGGTCAGGTGGATCCGGCTATTGCCGTTTTGAATGCGGCGGGCTTGCTCCTGTTTGTCGTGCCCGGGCTGATCGCTTTCGGGGTGGATTTGTATTACGGCACGATTTACTTACCGGGAACAGCCAAAACCTTAAGTGAAGAAGAACTGAACAGGCTCAGGACAGTCGATGGGCAGCTCCAGCCTGAACAGCTCGCCAGGTTTGTTTCAGAGCAAACGGGTCAGACTGTCCATGCTGAAGAGATGGTGTCCTATCCGGTCGGCTCAGTGGACGAGTTAACCTTTATGCTCGCTGAGGTACAAAAGAAGACCTCTTCCTAGACTGATAGCTGTGGTTGTGGTCAGCAGTAAAAAAGAGAACCCTGTGCACCCTTCGGTTTGACCGGCTGCGGGGCACAGGGCAACTGATTTTGAAGCGCGGACGAACTATTTCAGGGCAGCATTCAAAATCGCATAGGCCGCTTTGATACGTTCGGCGTTGGGGTAATTTTTGTTGGCCAGAATTACTATGCCGGTTTGCTCGGCAGGGACATACGCCACGTAAGCGCCGAATCCGCCGGTTGAGCCCGTTTTGTTGACCCAAATGTGCTCTGACAGAGGCTTGGGTGATGCGATTGCATCAATGGGCATCGGGTTGACAATGGTCTCGGTGGAATTACCCGCAAGCAAGGTGTCCAGGGTCACCGGATACGCATACATCTCCCAGGCCAGACCTTGCGTCAGGGTACTGGATCGATAGTAACCTGTCTTGGTATTCGCCAGCGCTTGCTTCATCAGAGGCTGGACAGAAACTGTCCCGATATTGGCTTCGATATAGCGCACCATATCTGCACTGGTCGATTTAACACCGTAGGCTTCGGCATCCAGAGCGCCGGGGCTGACTCTGACAGCCTCGCCAGCGGCGTTGTAGCCAAAGGCGTATGCCTGCATCTTGGTTGCCGGCACATTGACAAAGGTGCTGGACATCCCCAGTTCCGGCAGGATGAGGTTTTCTATCAGCGCCGGGTAGGCATCTCCCAGGCTCTGAGCGGCGATATAACCGAACAGGCCAATGCTCGGATTGGAGTAAAGCCTGTGGGTGCCCGCCGGAAAGGCAGGTTGCCAATCGCGGTAATAGTTCAGCATGCTCGCGTGGTTCGTGACGCTGTCAGGAAACTGAAGCGGCAATCCTCCTGCGGAATAAGTGGCTAACTGAATTAACGGCGTGCTTCCAACCGCACTGCCTTTTAGCGCTGGTAGATACTTCGACACCTGATCGTCAAACGATAGTTTTCCTTGCTGCCGGGCATAGCTGGCCAGTGTTGCGGCAAAGGTTTTACTGACCGAACCCAGTTCAAAAATAGTGTTCTCCGACACAGGCTGCTGTCGCTGAACATCTGCCAGCCCATAGCTGTAGTAATATGCTTTGCCATTGATGGTGATGCCAAACGCCATGCCCGGAATCTGGTAAGCAGCCATTAACCGCTCTGCTTGTTCATCCACGACTTGTTTGAGGGGGGCTTTATTTTCTGCCGTTTGGCTGTGAACGGGGGCGGCAGCTGATGCCAGGATTACAGCAGAGAAAATCAGTGATCTTGCATTGCAGACGGTGTTTTTCATTGTGACTTCTTCATCAATATAAGGTGAATGTTAACCATCGAAAAACCATGGACACGGAGCGGATGTTAAAGTGTGTCTTTTCGATGCACAATGTGCGAAATCTAATATGAGCATTAAGAAAATCTAGGGTCAGAGAGCCTGAGGTCACAGGAATGAATATTACCCATCTGCCGCTGAATGCTATTCGTGCGTTTCTTGTGTCGGCGAAACATCTGAACTTTACCAAGGCCGCGGTTGAATTGTGCGTGACTCAGGCTGCTGTCAGTCAGCAGGTGAAGATGCTGGAAGCACAGCTGAATGTCTCTTTATTTATTCGTCAGTCACGGGGGTTAAATTTAACCGAAGAGGGCATGATGCTGCTGCCTGTGGTGCAAGGGGCGTTCGATAATCTGTCTGATGTGCTGGAGATGCTGGCGCAGGGCATTCACCGGGAAGTGGTCACTGTGGGTGTGGTCGGTACGTTCGCAGTGAACTGGCTGCTTCCCCGAATTGCTGATTTTCAGGCGCGGTATCCCCTGATTGACCTGCGGATCTCGACCAATAACAACAGGGCCGATCCGGTGGCGGAAGGGCTGGATTATCTGATCCGGTTCGGGAAAGGCAGATGGCATGCCACGGAGGCGACTGAGCTTTTTCCCGCGCCGTTTACTGTCCTGTGTCCGCCGGGAATCGGCCAGGCATTGTCCTCACCGAGAGATGTGTTGAACCACACCTTGTTGCGATCCTATCAACCCGATGAATGGCAACTGTGGCTGAACGAAGCCAAAGTGGCAGTGCCGAAAGCAATACTGAGTGCCATAGTGTTTGATTCTTCAATCGCTATGATCGAAACGGCTATTCAGGGCTATGGTGTGGCACTGGCACCACCTGTTATGTTTGAAAGGCTGCTGATGGAAGAAAAGCTGGTGCAGCCGTTTGATATTTATCTGCATAAGGGGTCTTACTGGCTCACCAGGCTGCATGCGCAGAAAGAGAGTCAGGCGCAGATTCTCTTTAAACAGTGGTTGCTCGCCTGCGCCAATGAAGCGCGCAGCACCTCAGTGTGAGCGGCGATGCCGGACTTGGGTTTTTTCGCTGATCAGGCAGGCTTCCGCCAGCAACTGGCTGATCCATTCCTGAAACACGTTAACCCGTAAAGAGAGGTTTTTCCGGCTCGGATACAGGAACGAAAGCGGGATGGGGTTGGGTTGGTAGTCGGGCAAGACTTCCTGCAAGGTATTGTTTTCCAACAAGTGCTGGACATCATATTTCGGGATTTCAATAATGCCTATACCCGCTATGGCGCTGGCAATATAGGCTTCTGCATTGTCGACCGTGACCCGGCTTTGCATGGGCACCGAGACAGTTTCCCCATCTGAATGGTATGCCAGACTTGCCTGCTGGGCTGGCATCTGGATGGCGTAATGAATGAGATGGTGCTGACTTAAGGCTTCAATGTTTGCCGGCATGCCAAACTCAGCTAAATACGCCGGACTGGCACAGTAAATGATGGCCAGATCGCCGAGCTTTTTGCAGATCAGCTCTGAGTCTGATAATTCACCGACCCGGATCACGCAATCAACCCCTTCCGCCACCAGATCGACCAGCCGGTCTTTCATACTGAGTTCGATATTGATTTTGGGATACCGGGATAAAAAATCAGGGAGAGCCGGTATGACGATACGGCGCGCGATCCGGCTGGGCATGTCGATACGCAGTCGTCCCTGTACCTGATGAGGAGCAGTATGAAACATTCGCTCTGAAGCGTTAAATTTCTGCACGACCTGGCTGGCTGTGTCCAGATAGCGAAGCCCGTCCTGAGTTGGCGTCAGTTTGCGGGTAGTGCGGTGTAATAACTGAACACCCAGCCGGTTTTCTAGCGTCTGTATCACAGTCGAAACTGTCGATCTTGGCATATTTAACGCTTCCGCGGCTTTGGTGAAGCTGCCACTTTCCAGGACCTGAATAAAAACTTCCATTTGCTGGATTCTGTCCATCTTGCCTCTGACATTGTTCGTATACGCCGACAGGTTCTGTCAGGAAATCGGATTTATCTAGTGTAGATCACTCACTATAGTCATCCAGTGCTGTGATGAAAATGGATATAGGGAGAGAGATCATGTCTAGAAATGGTATTGAAGGTAAAGTTGTGCTGATTACGGGTGGGGCGAAAAACCTGGGGGGGTTACTGGCACGTGAATTCGCGCGGCAAGGCGCAAAAGCTGTGGCGATTCACTATAACAGTGATGAGACCCAAGCTGCCGCAGAGGAAACCATTGCGGCAGTCCGGGCTACCGGCGCAGAGGCCGTCGCGTTTCAGGCCGATTTAACCAAAGCGGCGGCAATGGAGAAACTGTTCAACGATGTTGTTGCATCCGTGGGGCGGCCTGATATTGCGATCAATACCGTGGGTATGGTGGTAAAACAGCCGATCATGGAGGTGACAGAGGCTGTGTTTGACCAATCTTGCGCAGTCAATGTGAAAACGGCCTTTTTCTTCCTTAAAGAAGCAGGAAAACATGTGAATGATAATGGCAAAATCTGCACCATTGTGACGTCACTGCTTGGCGCGTACACGCCTTTCTATGCGGCTTATGAAGGCCTGAAAGCCCCTGTTGAACACTTCACCCGATCGGCGTCAAAAGAGTTTGGTGCGAGGGGGATTTCAGTGACGGCGATCGGCCCTGGCCCGATGGATACGCCTTTCTTTTATCCGGCTGAAGAGAAAGAAGCGGTTGAATACCATAAAACGGCTGCGGCACTTTCCCCGTTCTCAAAAACCGGTCTGACTGATATCGAAGATATCGCTCCCTGGATCGTATTCATGGTCTCGGACGGCTGGTGGATGACAGGTCAGACGATTTTGGTCAATGGCGGCTATACCACGAAATAAACCATGACCGGCAGCGGGCAACCCCGGAGAATCAAGCCCGCTGTTTATCTGGCCTGGCAACAGAGCAGGGGCAGAACAACCCGGCATGTTATTCCAATCAATCAGTTCGCGGTTGACTATAATACCGTACCATCTCTTCTATGACGTCTTTCATTGCCTGACGTAATGCCTCCGGCCTGACAACCTGAACTTCCGGTCCGAATCTCAGCATTTCTACCATCGCCTGTTCGGTTTTGCCTGAGGGTAAGGTGACGCTGGTCCAGCCCGTTTCATTGGTTTGCCCAATCTGCGTGTGTTGCCGGACATAAGGCGGACTCAGGCTGCTTAGCATTTTCAGCCCTTTGGCGGTGAGTTTGATCTCGGCGGTATTTGGGTAGAGTTCAGCTTCCATCTGGCGATTGCTTTGCTGCCAGTAGGCGGATAAGTCAAAGGGCATCGGTGATTCAAAAGAGTGATTAAGGATTTTCAGATCCTGGATGCGGGCGACCCGGTACGTTTTGAACTGGCCCTCAGACTGAGCCACCAAATACCAGGTGCCAGCCTTTAACACCATACCCAGCGGATTGACGACCCGCTGGCTGCTGCCATGCCAGCTTTGATAATCAAACTTGATCTGGTTTTTCTGCCAGATTGCGTTGAACAGCTGCGGCAGGTCGCCAACGGTTTCCTTTTCTGTAAACCAGCCTGGGGTATCCAGTAGAAAACTGGACTGAAATCGTTCGGCGTGAGTGCGCAGACTGACCGGAATCGCAGCCAGTAGCTTCAGTCTGGCTTCCGACATGGCGGGCGCGAGTCCCAGTTCCTGCATCGGGCCGGACAAACCGAGCATGAACAGTGTTTCGATTTCCTGTTTCGAGAAACCATTGAGCTGTGTCCGGTAGCCTTCCAGCAACCGGTAACCCCCATTGACGCCCTGTTCGCTGTACACCGGGATGCCCAGTGCGCTCAGGCTGTCGATGTCGCGGTAGATACTGCGGACAGAAACCTGACAGTCGCGGGCGAGCTCTGCCGCGCTGACCAGATCGCGGGATTGCAGGATCATCAGAATGGTCAGGAGTCGACTGGCGCGCATCAGCTTTTCCACCGTTAAAGAAAGAAATCACAAAGAGTCAGGATAGTGTTCAAACCTGACAAAAACTGACAGGTATTGCCAATATAGTGACCCAGACTGATAACAACAACAGGAAACGACTATGTCTGATAAAGCAATGGGTAACGAACTGGTATTTTTCCATTCTCCGCATACGCGTTCGTCCAGCGTGCTGATCCTGCTCAACGAGCTGGATACGCCTTTTGAGCTGAAAGTGTTGAATATGCTGATGGAGGAAAACAGGCAACCAGATTATCTAGCGATTAATCCGCTGGGTAAGGTGCCGGCTTTACTTGATGACGGTGCCTTGATTACTGATCAGGTGGCAATCTATTTGTATCTGGCTGACTTATTTTCCTCCGGCAGTCTGGCTCCCGGCCTGAGTGAGCCGCTGCGTGGTCCCTATTTGCGCTGGATGCTTTTTTACTCCGCCTGCTTTGAACCTGCTGTTTGCGACAAAGCCATGGGGTGGGTGCCCAATGCGCAAAAGGTCAGCCCTTACGGAGACTATGACACAGTGATCCGGGTACTCATTGAGCAACTCAGAGCTGGCCCTTATTTGCTGGGAGAGCGTTTTACAGCGGCTGATCTGTTATGGGCAACAGCACTGAAATATTGCACCGCATTGGGTTCGGTTGAGCCAGATCCTGTGATTATGCAATATCTGGCGCGGGTCACCACGCGGCCTTGTTTTAGGTATGCAAACGATCTGGATACCCAGCTGGCGACTGATCATGAAACCGAACGATTGGCTCAGAAGGCTTCAAACTGAATTGACTTACGGTGTGCAAGCCAATAGACTTTTTCATATTCGAAATTTCATATATGAAAAGCCATGTGTGATGCATTGACGTTTTACAAATCACTGGCCGAGGAAACTCGGCTTAAATCATTGTTATTGCTGGCGTCTAAGGGTGAGTTATGCGTGTGCGATCTGATGTCATCGCTGGATCTGAGTCAGCCTAAAGTGTCGCGCCATCTGGCGGAGCTCAGGAAAAACGGCCTGGTCAGCGATCAACGTCGTGGTAAGTGGGTCTACTACCGGCTAAATGATCAGCTTCCTGTATGGATGCAGGAGGTTTTGACTCACACACTGAAAAACAATGAAGAACTGATTGCGGCAGAATTGCATTCGGTTTCTGCAAACCTGTGTGATTTTTAGGAGGCTGTCATGCCTGAGCTGCCAGAACTGTTGCCAAATATAGAAACGGATGAATTCCACATTCCAGAGACAGATATGCTATGCCGTCAGTATGCCACGCATCCGCCGCGCATCCTGTTGTTGTATGGCTCACTTCGCGAGCGATCGTACAGCCGTTTAGTGATAGAGGAATCAGCCCGGTTGCTAACCGCAATGGGCGCGGAAGTGCGTATTTTTAATCCCGCGGGCCTGCCTCAGCCTGATACCTGTGAGGCTTCTCACCCTAAGGTGGCAGAATTGCGGGAGTTAATGATGTGGTCAGAAGGCCAGGTGTGGTGCTCACCGGAGCGGCACGGTGCGATGACAAGCATTATGAAAAGCCAGATCGATTGGATACCACTGAGTATTGGAGCCGTCAGGCCAACACAAGGTAAAACGCTCGCGGTGATGCAGGTATCAGGAGGCTCCCAATCGTTTAACGCGGTAAACCAGATGCGTATTCTGGGCCGGTGGATGCGGATGTTTACGATTCCCAACCAGTCTTCGGTGGCTAAGGCATACATGGAGTTTGAAGAGGATGGCAGAATGAAGCCGTCAGCCTATTATCGGCGCATAGTCGATGTTGTCGAGGAATTATTTAAATTTACCTTATTGCTCCGTGACAACAAGGATTGGCTTGTTGACCGCTATTCCGAGCGTGTAGAAAGTGCTGAAAAGTTATCTGCACGTGTTAACCAGCGAAGCATCTGATTGAGATAGAGAATCTGACATGACAAATACACAAGCCCGCGTGGATGTGTCTGTATCCGATAAAATGCGTTTTCTGGACAGGTATTTAACCGTCTGGATTTTCTTAGCCATGGCGGCCGGTGTCGGTCTGGGAGTGGCCTTTCCCGGGGTGGCACAATGGAATGAATCGATGTCAGTGGGAAGCACCAATATTCCGCTGGCGATTGGCTTGATTCTGATGATGTACCCGCCGCTGGCGAAGGTGAACTACAGCCTGCTGGGGGAGGTGACCCGGGATAAGCGCGCCATCACCCTGTCACTGATCATGAACTGGATTGTCGGTCCGGTTCTGATGTTTTCACTCGCGGTGATTTTCCTGCGTGATCAGCCGGGATACATGGTCGGGCTGATTTTGATTGGTCTGGCACGTTGCATTGCCATGGTGCTGGTGTGGAATGATATCAGTGGTGGTAACAAAGAGTACGGGGCCACCCTGGTTGCCCTGAACAGTGCTTTTCAGATTTTGACCTACAGCTTAATGGCCTGGCTGTTTATTACGGTACTGCCGCCACTGTTCGGGCTGCAGGGGTTTGCGGTTGATATTACAATCATCGACATCGCTGAGAGTGTCTTGATTTATCTTGGCATCCCTTTTCTTGCGGGCTTTCTGAGCCGCAAATGGCTGGTCGCCGCCAAGGGCGAGGATTGGTACAACCAGGTCTTTATTCCGCGCATTTCACCGATCACCCTAATTGCTCTGCTGGCGACCATAGTGCTGATGTTCAGCCTGAAAGGTGAAATGCTCATCGAGCTGCCAATGGATGTGGTACGGGTAGCGATACCGCTGGTGATTTATTTCCTGATCATGTTTTTTGCCAGTTTCTTTATCGGCAAGAAAATGGGCTTACCTTACGATCAGAACACCTCTATTGCTTTTACCTCATCAGGCAATAACTTTGAGCTGGCCATTGCGGTGTCGATTGCGGTTTTTGGTCTGAATTCCGATCAGGCTTTTGTCGGTGTGATTGGCCCACTGGTGGAAGTGCCGGTTCTGATTGCCCTGGTGAATGTCGCACTGAAAATGAAACGTAAGTATTATCCTGCCTAGTCGGTGCTTATCACATCAGACTCACGCTTAGCTTCTCAGCGTGAGTCTGATATTTAATGGTGGAATTTACCGGTGAATGGCACCTTTGACCATGAAGTGAACATCCTTGGCGATATCACTGATGTGATCCCCGGCTCTCTCCAGCCCTTTGGCAATGAATAACAAATCGACCTGCTCCTGTGTATTGCTGTTGATATCACTGAAGCCATCAATTAAAGCGGTATAAAGGCTTTTATACGTGGCGTCTAAGGTTTCATCACCCTCCCAGACCACATCGGCCTGGATAACATTGCGGTTATTGTAGGCTTCCAACACATTTTTCAGCATGGCAACGATCTGGGTGTGCATCGCATGAAACTGATGGTTCAGATCATGATCAAGCCGACGCTTGAAGTGGCCGGATTTGACTGCCATGGATTTAGCGTAATCACCCACTCGCTCAAGATGGGACGCCATCCGCATTGAACACAGAATAAAGCGCAGATCGTCGGCAACTGCATGCTGTCTGGCCAGCACTTGCGCACCGTGAAACTCAATATTTGCCATGTATTCATTGGCCAGACGATCGTTTTCAATAACATTTTGGGCTAGTTGAGGGTCTGGCGCATCAAAGATCACCAGCGCCTGCTCCAGCTCATGCAGGACAATGTTGCCCAGCTCGTTTATCTGGCGCTGAATCTGTGCCAAGTCCCTGTCAAAGGCTTTTAACGTATGTGCTGTCATCATTTTCCTTAACCAAACCGGCCGGTGATATAGTCTCGGGTTTTTTCATTCTCCGGTGCACTGAACAGCTTGCTGGTTTCAGAGAATTCCACCATCTCACCCATGTGCATGTAAGCCGTATAATGGGATATCCGGGCGGCTTGCTGCATGTTATGGGTAACTATCACGACAGTGATCTCTTTGTGCAAATCACTGAGCAAGTCTTCGATTTTGGCGGTAGCGATGGGATCAAGCGCTGAGGTGGGTTCGTCAAGCAGCAGTAAGTCCGGTTTGGGGGCCAGCGCCCTGGCGATACACAGCCGTTGTTGCTGCCCCCCGGAAAGACCGTAGGCAGAAGTGTGCAATCTGTCTTTGACTTCATCCCACAATGCGGCGCTGCGCAGAGAGTATTCGGCTCTTTCTTCTAATTCCGCTTTATTGCGTATACCGCGGATGCGCAGACCCGCCACGACATTTTCATAAATGGATTTGGGAAACGGATTCGGTTTCTGGAACACCATACCGACAGTCAGTCGCACCAGCTCGGGAGCCATGGTGATCAGGTTGTGACCGTCCGGATGGAGAATAATCTCCCCGTCGTAACGATTGCCCGGATAGAGATCGTGCATCCGGTTAATACTTCTGAGCAGCGTGCTCTTACCGCAACCGGAGGGACCGATAAGGGCGGTAATCTTTTTATCTGCAATGGGCAGGCTGACCCCTTTCAGGGCCTGGACTTTACCGCCGTACCAAAATTGCAGATTCCTGACTTCGGCCCGTAATGGATCCGAGGTGTGTGTCGATTGCGCGGAAGATCCAGGCTGCTGGCGGTTAGCGGTCGGGTGAGATTCTGACTTAGGGGTCACTGACGTAATCACTTGTTTAAACATAAAAACCTCTCTGTCACTTCATGTTACGACGCAGTCGGTAACGGATATAAATGGCGATGCCGTTCATCAGTATGGTCATTGCCATGAGCACCACACCGGTCGCTGCGGCGTTGATGTGAAAATCCGCCTGAGGACGAGATACCCAGTTAAATAGCTGAATGGGCATTAATGTGAAAGGACTGGAAAGCCAGTCAAAATTAATGAATGGCGGCTCTGCCTGGAAGGGGGACTCAGGCAGAAAGGCGATAAAGGTCAGTGCGCCTATAGTGATAACAGGTGCGGCTTCACCAATCGCCCGGGCCAGGCCGACAATGGTGCCGGTGAGAATGCCGGGTCTGGCGGCAGGCAGTACATACAGCCGGACCGTTTGCCATTGATCGGCGCCCAGTCCGTAAGCGGCTTCACGCAGTTCCTGCGGGATACTGCGGATAGATTCACGCGTTGCCACTATGATGACGGGAAGAATGAGCAGCGCCAGCACCAGTCCGGCAGTCAGAATGCTTTCGCCCAGACCAAAGCCGTAAATAAAAAGCCCTAAAGCCAGCAAACCGTAGATGATGGAAGGAACACCGGCCAGGTTGCTCACGTTGATTTCGATAATGTTCGTCAGCCAGTTTTTCGGTGCATACTCCTCCAGATAGAGGCCTGCGGCAACCCCAAACGGAATGGCGATCGCGGCAGTGACAAGCATCACCAGACTGGTACCGACCCAGGCCGATAAGATGCCCGCCCGTTCAGGGTGGCGCGAAGGAAAGTTGGTGTAAAAAGAGGCGTCAAAGAGGCGTGGCCAGCCTGAATACAGCAAATCAATAAAAACGCTGACCAGAAGCGACATTGCTATCAGTAAAATAGCAATGCCAATACCGGCAATGATGAAGTCGGTGCGTTTATTTCGTCCGACTATGTCATTGAGTGTTAAAACCTGGTTCATCAGTATGCCTCCCTGAAGCGGCGGCGAAGGTAGAAGCCTATAATGTTGAACAGCAGCGTGATCAGGAAAAGCACCAGACCTGCCGCAAACACCGATTGATAGGCGATAGTGCCGTGTGGCAAATCCCCCATTGCCATCTGTACGATAAATGAAGTGATGGTGGCCGCGCCTTCTGTCGGGTCAAACCCGAAGCGCGGATTTTGTCCGGCCGCAATGGCGACTACCATGGTTTCGCCTACTGCTCTGGACATGCCGAGAATGCAGGCGGCGGTAATCCCGGACAAGGCCGCGGGGATCACAACATGGGTGGCAACCCGAAAACGTGAATAACCCAGCGCATAGCCCGCCTCTCTTAACTGCATGGGAACTGAACGCATGGCATCTTCACTGACTGACGCGGTATAGGGCAAAATCATGATGCCCATGACAATACCGGGTGCAAGCAGGTTGAAACCGGATAATCCGGGCAGGAAGGTTTGCAGTAAAGGGGTCACGAACAGCAGGGCAAAGAAACCGTAAACAACCGTCGGAACACCTTCTAGCAGTTCCAGAAAGGGTTTAACCGTTTCACGCACTTTGTCATTTGCGTATTCACTGAGGTAAATGGCCAGTCCCAGACCCGCCGGAATAGCAACCGCCAGCGCAATACCGGCCACTGTCAATGTGGCGGAGACCAGCGTCATGACACCAAAGTGGGCGTTTTCAAACATGGGTGTCCACTGGGTATCGGTTAAAAAGTCGGTGATTGCGACATGCTGGAAGAAGGGCAGGGACTCTGAAATCAGTACATAAACAATTCCGACTGTTACCAGCACAGAGGTTAACGCTGCCAGCATTAGCACATACCGACTGATGTTATTCCACAACGCCCTTCGTCTTAAAAAGGCCTGTGAAACGGGAGCCGCAGAGGAAGTTAATGGGTTCATTCGACAACCTTTAAACACAAAGGAGCGGACCTGTCAGGTCCACTCCAGTGAATTGATGTGAATTATTTTGGGGTACGGGCAAGCAGCTCTTCAATCCCAATACCGACTTCAGCGCCATGGAATACGCTGCCGGTGCGGCGGGCTTTGAAGTTGTCCTGAGCCAGCTTATACGCCTTTTCCGGCAGTGGCACATAGCCCACTTCTTTCACCAGCTGCGGCGCATGATCTTCACTCATGAAGAAGTTAACGAAACGCTCTACATGCGGTTTATTGTCAGCAGACTGCTTGTTGACGTAGATGAAAATAGGGCGGGAAAGCGGCTGATAAGTCCCGTTTTTAGCCGTTTCTACGCTGGGTGAAACAGCTTTGCTGCCATTCCAGGAGATGGGCGCTGCTTTGAGTTTGTTTTTGTTTTCTTCATAGTAGGCCAGACCAAAGAAACCCAGCGCATTGACGTCACTGGCGACCCCCTGAACGATGACATTGTCATCTTCACTGGCGGTGTAGTCGCCGCGGCTGGATTTACCTTCAACAACTGCCTCGACAAAATAGTCATAGGTGCCGGAATCGGTACCCGGACCGAAGAGTTTTAACGGGCGATCCGGGAAAGAAGCGTTGACTTGCTTCCAGCTGGTAATTTTTCCCTGAGCCGCCGGCTCCCAGGCCTTTTTCAGATCTTCAATGTTGAGGTGTGTCACCCAGTTATTCTCAGGGTTGATCACAATGGTGAGTGCATCCAATGCGGCAGGCAGCTCGATAAATTCGATGCCGTTCTCGGCACAAATCTTACGTTCTGAGTCTTTGATCGGGCGAGACGCATTTGAGATGTCTGTTTCTCCGCGGCAGAATTTTTTAAAGCCACCGCCGGTACCAGAGATACCCACAGTCACCATGGTTTTTCCTTTTTCCTCGATCTGGAATTCTTCTGCCATGGCTTCGGCGATAGGGAAAACCGTGCTCGAACCATCGATTTTAACCAGTTCACGTGCGTGGGCACTGGTAGCGAGAGTGGCAATGCAAGCGCCTAGCAGTACAGTAGGAAGGGTGTTGTTCATGACATTTCGCTCCGTTTGATTTGTCATTGGTTTGGTTCACCCAATAAAAGCTACAAGCTGTTTGTGACAGACAAATGAAGATTTATTTGCATATATGGTTATGTGGATGTGCTTCTGTGTTTTCGATTTCATCGCTTGCGGCTTCACTGGTATTGCGTCATTTTTCTGGCACCCTGATCAATCTTTTATTGTGGTTATGAACAAGAAAACAGTGATTATTCTGGGATACCCCAGTGTGGCTATGGCAAAGATTGCCGGAGAGCTGCTGCACCGGCTCGCCGGTGGTTACTATCAGGTCTGTTACTATGCAACGGAGGACGCATCGGTCAGTGATGACAGCCTGGAAGAGCTGGGCTACTACGATTGTATCGCGATAGAGCCCACCCATAACCTGGCTAAATCGTTTGATTATGTCATTGATATCAATTACGCCTCGTACCGGTATCAGTTGTCTGTGGCTGCCGGGTGCCGGCATGTGTACTGGGAAGTCGAAACCAGTTCAGATACGGCTGTGCATTTAAAGCAGCAGGCCGACTTCTTCATCAGCCGTTTTCTGTATGGTTGTTAACCTGATCTTTTTTGTGAATGTTTGATGAAGCGGCGCATTCAGCATTGACCTTGGTGATGTTGAACGTAATATATCCGCCTCCCCGACTATGAGGTACCCCATGCTATTGCCCCATCAGTTTTTTAAATTATTGTCAGATGAAACCAGGGTTCGCTGTCTGCTGATTATTTCGCGTGAGGAACAGGTGTGTGTGGCAGAGCTGACAGAATCTTTGCAGCAAAGCCAGCCTAAAATCTCACGCCATCTTGCGATGCTGCGTTCCAGCGGTGTGGTCACTGATACCCGACAGGGACAATGGGTATTTTACCGGCTTTCTGACAATCTTCCGGGCTGGATGAAAAAGCAAATACAGGGGCTGGTTGACTCTAACTGCCTCAAGAGTCAATACCATCAGGATATTGAGCGGTTACGGGCTATGGCGTCCCGTCCTGCCTGCTGCGTGTAGTGGCAAAAGAAAAGCCTGTTGCTTTGCTGCTACAGGCAACAGGCTGTGGGGGCCGTCACTCTCTGATTGATACCGAGAGCGATTGATATCAGGAGTGACTGATATTGTGATCTACTGGGCTGTTTCGGTCTGATTGTGCGCGTACTTATCGACTATGTCCTGCAATCTGTCTTTTATCTGCTGGCTGGATTCAGTCGCAATCTGTTGTCGGAGCTGATCCAGCGTCCTGTTGTCCAGCGCGCGGTAACTGAGAGAATTGGCGGCCACTTCGCGGGTGGCGGTATTGGCGTCCTCTTTGAGCGTCTGTAATAAATAATCGGTGGCATCCGGGCCGGGAACAAAGCGCAGGGCATGGGTGGCCCGCTGACGAACGTCGGTATTGGATTGTTCGGTATAGGTTTGCAAATCCTCGTAGCTCAGGTATTGCCCCATATTGCCCAGCACCGTCAGGTGATGAAGGGTCGCCGAGGTATCGGCTGCAGACTTGAGATTCTGTAATTGATCAGAGACATAAGCGCTGGCCGTGGCGCTGTCTTCCACGCCCATGCGCTGAACCATGGCACTTTTGGCCAGATCGACATTGGCTGGCATCGACGCCGCCAGCGGGCTGTTGCCGACCATATTGGAGAAGCGTTCAAAGGTTTGCGTATTGCCCTGCGGCGACAGCGCCAGCGACGCCATGATTGAGGCTGCTGCCTGATTCTCGTGCATCCTGGCATTCAGCGTGGTCAGCATAGCGTCCTGTGAAGCGCGGCTGGCCACCGTACTCAATGCACTCAGATACAGGCTGAATCCCGGCTCATGAGTGCCAAATTTGGCCAGATCATCGGTCAGCAGATCCAGATCGCCGGGATAGGTGCGGGCAAAGTTTTGCAGCAGGGCGCTCAGCTGACTTTCTGCTTTGACTCTCTCGAGACCATCCAGAGACAGCATGGCATCATAAAGATCTTTGATTTCCTGATAAGCGGCTTCCGCAGAAGTGTTGATACCCTGAGCGTTCTGATCTGACTTTTGCTGTTCGGCAGTCTCTTCTCCTTGCGCCCCGGCACCTTGTCTGGCTTTGCCCCCGGTGGAGAGAAACACCTCAGCGGCGGTTAACTCAATCTGACGCTGTGACTGGACATCCTGGATCAGGGCGAGGTCGCTCTGGCTGATGTGCTCAGACCATGACGTCAGGTTCAGAACCAAGCGGTTGTTACTGCTTGCCAGCGGCTGGCCGTTGAGCAGATGCTCGACGCTTTCATCGACAGACAGCGATTGCAGCATTCGGTTGTGTTGATCCCAGCGGGCCTGATGACTGAAGGAGTAGACAGGCTTGAGCTGGTTTGCCAGTCCGCGGGCCTGATCTCCACTCGCCTGATCATAGACGGATTTTTCCAGTTCACGACGCTTGAATAAGGCGTAACTGTCGATTGCCGGCGTCGGCGCTGTGTCCGGCTGCAGGCTGTAGAAAGCGGTGAACTCGCCGTTGTAATCCTGTTCGGAGCGTTGCCATTGCGCCTTGCCGCTGACCGTTTCCGGAATAATGTGCTGCATCATGAAGGCGATCGTTTCCATGGACTTCAGCGACGGATGAGGCTGCGACAGGTAGACTTCCAGGATCTCTCCTTCCGGGGAGCTGATGAACTCTACGCCTTCCTGTACCTGCTGACGAATTGCCGCCACAATCTCGGGATTGGCCTGCTGATTGACCACGGCTGTAATGTCCGGTGACGGTATTCTGATCAGCTTATAGATGTGATCATCGCGGATTTGCCGGTACTGGATCATGTCGCCGCTGATATCAAAACGGATCGTTTGCTCGACGGTAGTGCCAGGGGCTGAAAAAGCGATATCGGCACTGTATTGCAGCGCAAAGACGTGTTTGGCAAATGTCTCGGAGGCGGTGTTGTCAGTGTGTGGAGACGGCGTGCCGGTGTCCTGAAAAGCCGGCGTATTGCTGTTCGGGTTTGTTTGCGTGGCAGATGGCAGGGCTGAGGCAGAAGCGGATTCATGGTCAGGTACGGCGGAAGCGGGCGATCCCGAAAGACGAAACAGCGCGGCGCCTGCGGCTACGCAGCTGACCAGCAGCAGAATAAAAAGTAATTTGTTCTTCATAGAATATTGACTCATGACACAGAGATGCTCCCCGCACTTTGGATGCGGGGAGGAAGGGCGCTGAGATTACTGAACGGGCAGGAAAGTGTTTCCTTGCGCTAACGTTTTCTCAAAGGTGTAGCCAGGCCATTCATAGATGGTCAGTTTGTACTTATCGTTCACTGAGCCGTAGATATTGCCACCGGCCAGGTTGGCGGTGTTGGTAATGCCGTAGCCAAACGCAAAGCCGTTTTGCGGCGCATCCCAGCGACCATAGGTTTCAAAGGCCAGATCATCCGAGATAATGGACACTTCACCGCCGAGAGAGATTTTATTGAGCAAAATGCGGGCGGAGGCTTCAGTGAATCCTGTCACATCGGCGCTGGGCACGGCTTTGGCAGTCAGTGCCAGGTTGTCATAACCCGCTTCCAGTGCCACGTTGAGCTTGGTTCTTACACCGACACCGACATCCAGAATGACAGGTCCCAGCGGGATACCCGCATACAGGCCCAGATCCGGAATCGGCAGGATCGGCAGGTCTTTCTTCAGTGATGGCCCTTCTTCAGCGGACATAGTGTATTCCTGAGAAAGGATATCGGTCCCCATGACATTGACGCGCCCGTCAACGGCGAATTGCGCGGTATTGGTTGCTGTGGCCCCCGCAGTAACAGAGGCCACCTGAATATCATTATTCAGTAACTTGCCATCAATACCGGCCACCCCTTCAAGACGCAGGCAACTGCTGCGGCCTTGTACGTTCAGATAGCCTTTGATGGTGGAAGAGGCCAGATCCTGGGAAGAATCATCCACATCTTTGGTGTAGGAGCCTCCGAACCGGGCATCGACAAGCGCCTCACCAGAGTCAATACAGTCGCCATACAATGAGGCGTGAGCAACCGGAGTCAGGCTGAATAAGGGTAAAGCGATGAGCGCTAATTGCTTAAATTTGGCCATAAAGGTTTCCTTATAAAAGAGGAGTGTTAACGCATCTTGAGGTTTTGCTGAAATACACGAACGTGGTGGATACCTTTAAAAAGTAAAGAAAGTGAAAAAGTAGCTTTCCGCTAATTTATTATTATCTAATACTGTAACTATCTGATTAAAATTATTTTCGACAAATAAAGAAACCATTCGCCGGAACTGTATATTTGCCTGCTCTAATAAAGGAGTTTCTATTTTACTTTGTTGATGCTGCAGCGTATTGAGCGCTGTTTTTTATTCTGTCATTGAAATTATCAAAATGAAAAAATAAAGTCTATCTAATTTTCGTTCGCGCATAATTTTTATCTGAATGCCGTTAATATGAAGAAAATGAGTCAAATGAAACGTCAGTTGATATCTTGTATGAATGCTAACGAAAGGTGTTTGGTATTGGTTTAAGGTATTGGTTTAAGATACGCTGCCATTAACAATGGCTGAATGGTTTTATTGATTCTGTTTTAGCGGAAACTAATATATTGCTGGGAAATGAAAATAGTGATTTAAATCTGTGTGTCATGAGGCGGAGGCAAAAATTACCAGAAATTAACGTCGTGCTACGTGCTAATGGCTGTTTTCTTCTGCCGCTATTTATCTGATGCCTGGTATTTTCCCTGATAACGGGTATTTCCCCTATGGCTAACTATTGCAACGACCGAATCGCCAGTAAGCCTCTGCACTGTCAATATTGTGTCGCTGGTATGCAGGCTAATGACAGGTATCGGGCATAAGACGGCACTCAGCTGGGCGGGGACTGGCAGCAGTGATGTGATCAGGATAACTGGCTGGAAAATCAACTCTTTCTGGCGAT
Organism: Photobacterium halotolerans DSM 18316; assembly: GCF_000425165.1. Taxonomy (GTDB): domain Bacteria; phylum Pseudomonadota; class Gammaproteobacteria; order Enterobacterales; family Vibrionaceae; genus Photobacterium; species Photobacterium halotolerans. Next base: position 815,533 of record NZ_KE384319.1, on the reverse strand, counting down.
CCACTATCCGGTTGTTCATCCCGTTATGAACAGCCTGAATGTGTCGGTGTCATACACCCGCTATAATCTGGCGCCTTACCGTGTCCAGGGTAAAGCGCCGATCCTGCCCTGGGACGAGAATGTCTTATTCCGGCTCTATGCCGAGATCCCGCTCACTTGGTAAGACTTCGGATGGCGGCGCTGGCGTCACCGCCAAGGCGTGCTGCAGAGTGTCTGCCATGGCTTCAGAAGCCAGCATGCCGCGGCAGTTGGCCCAGTGATTGCCGTCGACACCAATGAGCTGCCCGCTGGACACGGCCTTCAGCGTTTGCCAGGCTGGCTGCTGCTGCCACTGAGCAAGAATACTGTCAGGCGCCATGTTGCCGGAAAGCAGAATATCGGGATCCATGCTGGCGATATCGTCAAAAGTCAGCTGTCTCAGCGCTCTGTCTTCTTCGCCGACTTTCTCGGGCACCGTCAGTTTGAGGGCTTTCAATACGCCGCCAGGGTAGGCGGCCCCGGAATAAGCATATAAGCCATTTTCGGATGCCACAGCGAAAAGCACGCTGTGGCCGTGAAAGCGGCTGAGCGCGTCCGCCGCGCCCTGCATAATGTTTTTGTGTTGCAGGAGCCGTGCCTGCATGAGCTCCGGATGGCCTGCGATATCGCCAATCTTCAGGGTAACGTCAAGGTTCTCCTGATAGGTTTCACCGCGGGATGCCAGCAGTACGGTCGGGGCTATCTGGCTGAGTGCGGCATACATCGCCTGATGCCGGTTCACATCGGCGATAATCAAATCCGGTTTCAGCGCCGCGATCTGTTCAAGATCGGGGGTCGCTCTGTCACCAACCGATACCCATCCCTCCAGTTTCGCCAATACCGCAGGGTGCAGATTGAGCGGATCATTATCATCGGCAATACCCACAGGGCTGATATCAATGGCGGCCAGGGCATCAGCGAAGGCGTATTCCAGCGTGACAATGCGTTGAGGTGGAGTGTCCAGGGTAAACGGGTTCCCAAGACTGTCGGTGATGGTAGTGGAAAAAGCTGTGGGGCTGGTGAAAAGGAAAAGAGAAAAGGTCATCCAGCGCAAATATCCCAACAGTGACATGGTACTCCCTTAAAAGTCAGAGAAAAATTTTGCTTTTACTTGATAATGAAGTGCTTTTCATTGCGCGTCATTCTAATGGCTTTTGTTGGCAGTACAAGGGGGAGTGATGAGCTGGCTGTCAGTATTGGATCGTGATCAATGCCTTTTGCGCATATTCCACATCTGTTGTGAAGTGAGAAACACGCAGCAGTAATGAGCAATAAATTACGGCATGCTTGCGCTAACGCATTGAATTTTACCTCATCTTAGCTAGGTTTAGCTTACAGTCAGTTTTGGAGTGGCGTTAAATGAAATCTGCCGGGTCATTGCAATTTATGGTGCTGACTCTCTTGTTACTGGTCGGGTGCGACAACCGTCCGTCTTCACTGGCACTGGGCACTCTGGAGCGCGATCGCATTACGTTGACGGCGACGGCGAATGAAATTATCCGCGATATGCCGGTAGCCGAAGGTCAGCCAGTGCAAGCCGGAGAAGTGCTGGTCCGGCTGGATACTACACGGCAAGGCGCTACCCTGGCGCAGGTGAAAGCCGAGCAGGCCAGAGCGGCGGCGTATCTGCTCCGGCTCACTAACGGCGAGCGGGTGGAAGATATTGCCGCGGCTAAGGCGCAGCTTGAACAGGCGAATGCCCGTTTGACCGATGCGGAAAAAACCTATCTGCGCCGAGAGAGCCTGGTGCGGCAGAAACTGATCAGCGTGGCCGAGCGGGATACCGCAAAAGCCGAGCGTGACAGTGCCAGGGCTCAGGTGGCCGAGGCGCGGGAGAATTTCACCAAGCTGACCCGGGGCGAAAGAATTGAAGATATTCAGCAGGCGCAGGCGGCGCTGGAAGCGGCAACAGCCAATGTGGCTCTGCAGCAGCAGATTTTTAATGATTTGACTGTGGTGGCGACCCGCGACGGCATTTTGGACAGCCTGCCGTATAACCTGGGCGAGCGAGTGCCCATGAGCGCCGTTGTCGCTGTCATTCAGGCCAGCAGCCAGCCTTACGCCAGAGTGTATGTCCCTGAGCCTTACCGGGTTGCCTTGCAGCCGGGCAGTGTGGCAAAGGTGTATGTCGATGGCGTTTCAGAACCATTTGAAGGCACTTTGCGCTGGATAGCGACTGAGCCGGCCTTTACCCCTTATTACGCACTGAATGAAGATGACAGGGCGCGGCTGGTTTACCTGGCCGAGTTCGATTTGTCGGATGCCGGGTCTTTGCCTTCCGGCGTACCGGTTCAGGTGGAGATGCCCCTTGAGTGAGCTGGCAATCAAGGCCACTGGCCTGACGCGGCGGTTCGGCGATTTCACCGCAGTGAACAAGCTGAACCTGCAAGTCCCCAGGGGCCACATCTACGGCTTTCTGGGGCCGAATGGCTGCGGTAAATCCACCACGCTGCGTATGTTAACCGGATTGCTGAGCCCCAGTGAGGGAGAGATTGAAGTGCTTGGCCTGCGCATTCCCGAACAGGCGGAAGCACTGCGGATGAAAATTGGCTACATGACGCAGAAGTTTTCCTTGTATGAAGATTTATCAGTCAGAGAAAACCTGCACTTTATCGGCCAGATTTATGGTTTGCCAGGCCGGGAGCTGAAACCCAGGGTGGCAGAGCTCGGCAGCATTTATAACCTTAATGAACTGATGAAACAACGGGTTGGCAGCATGAGCGGCGGGCAGAAACAGCGGCTCGCCCTGGCGGCGGCTGTGATGCACAAACCCGATTTACTGTTTCTGGACGAACCGACCTCGGCGGTGGATCCCCAGTCGCGGCGTGATTTCTGGGAGCAGCTTTTTGATTTGTCTGACTCAGGCACCACCATTCTGGTGACCACCCATTACATGGATGAAGCCGAGCGCTGCCATGGGCTGGCGATTATGGAAGCCGGTGAAATCAAAGCCGACGGCCCGCCTGATACCCTGATGAAGCAGATGGGGGTCAGTGTGGTTGAAATCAAAGCGCCGGGACTCAGGCAGATCAAAGAGAGGTTGCTGGTTATACCGGCCGTGGTGTCTGCCGCGCAGTTAGGTATTCGTCTGCGTGTTTTGGTGCGTGCCGAAGAATCTGACCCAGTGGCCTGGCTGAAACGTCAGCTACCGGCACTGGCTCAGGCCGAGCTGGATGTGGTTCGTCCCAGTCTGGAAGACGTTTTTGTCACCAGCACAGGGAGCAAATGATGAATGCCGTATCGTCCAGCCTGATCAGAATGAAAGCGATTCTGATGAAAGAGTTTCGCCAGCTGTCCCGCGACAGAATTACCTTCGGCATGGTAGTGATGATCCCGCTGATACAGCTATTGTTGTTTGGCTTTGCCATCAATACGGATGTACGCAATATTCCCGTGGCGATTGTGGATCAGAGCCAGTCTCAGTATGGCCGGATCATTACCGAAGCGGTGAAAGCCACTCAGGTGGTCACCGTGGTGGCTACCTACGCCACCCCCAGGGAAGGCGAGCAAGCCATTACTGCCGGGACCGTACGGGGTGTGCTGGTTCTGCCAAGGGATCTGGACCAGCGGCTGGCACAGCACAGAAAAGCCGGGCAATGGCTGGTGGACGGCTCTGATACTATGGTCAGCTCCGCCTTGCTGCAATTACAGAATATGCCGGTTGATAATCTGGTCTCGGATTACAAAGCGCAGCAGTCGAGTGTGATGACGCCGACCTTTGAAGTTGCGCTGTACTTTAACCCGGAGCGGCGAACGGCGGTCAATATTGTGCCGGGTTTGCTCGGCGTCATACTCACCATGACCATGATACTGTTCACCTCTGCGGCGATAGTCCGCGAGCGGGAAAGGGGCAATCTGGAGTTGTTGATCACCACCCCGGTGCATTCCCTTGAACTGATGCTGGCAAAGATCGCGCCTTATATCGCCATTGGTCTGATTCAGGTGGTGATTATTCTGGGGTTGGGCCATTACATTTTTGCGGTGCCCATTAATGGCCCGATCAGCCAGATTCTGTTCGGCACTCTGCTGTTTATTGCTGCCAGCCTGACCCTGGGGCTGGTGATCTCGACAATTGCACAGACTCAGCTGCAAGCCATGCAGATGACGGTGTTTATTCTGTTACCTTCCATCTTGCTGTCCGGTTTTATGTTCCCGTATGAAGGTATGCCTGTGGTGGCCCAATGGATTGCAGAAGTCCTGCCTGCGACCCATTTTATGCGCATGATACGGGGCATAGTGCTGCGCGGCGCCGATGTGGCAGTGCTGTGGAAAGATGCACTCTGGCTGCTGGGTTTTACTGTGCTCGGGTTGCTGTTAGCTTCCTGGCGATTTAAGAAAACGCTGGACTGACCCGGATCCCATCTTCATAACGTCCTGCATCCCTGACGGAAATTTACATCGCCATTGGCGACAGCGGGCTGATATCATCCTGTGCGTTTAAGCTTGTCGCCAAATGGATCGGATGTCAGGGGTGTAATGTGGGTAAAGGCGTTTTTCTGTCAGTGATGTCGTCGTGTCTGTTCGGGGCGCTGTATTACTACTCGACCCTGCTGGCACCGCTCAATGGCGAAGCCATCTTTAGCTGGCGGCTGTTAATGACCTTACCGTTTCTCACTGCTTTTCTGCTGCTCAGTAAAGCATGGCCGCAAGTGATGGCCATTGTGTCTGCAGTCCGTCAGCGTCCCCTGCTATGGCTGGGGTTGCCTTTGTCGGCATTGTTACTGGGCGTCCAGTTCTGGCTGTTCATGTGGGCGCCGATCAACGGCCGTGCGCTGCCGGTTTCTCTGGGCTATTTCATGATGCCGCTGGTGATGGTAGTGCTGGGCCGTTTGGTTTATCAGGACAGACTGAGCGGGCTGCAAAAAATCGCGGTGGCCTTTGCGGCGGTCGGCGTTGCCCACAAGCTTTGGCTTTCGGGAGGTCTGTACTGGGAAACACTGGTGGTGGCGATAGGATACCCCGGCTATTTTATGCTGCGGCGTAAACTCGGCACAGACAGTCTGGGCGGCCTGTGGTTTGATATGGCTATCATGATCCCGCCGGCCATCTGGTGGTTATTTGTCGAGCATGAAAGCCTGAGCGTTTTTGCTTTGCATCCTCACCTCAGCTGGCTCATTACGGGGCTGGGCATTATCAGTGCTTTTGCGGTCGGCAGCTACATTGTGGCGAGCAGACTGCTGAGTTTCAGCCTGTTCGGATTATTGAGCTACGTGGAGCCTGTATTGCTGGTGGTGGTGTCTTTGCTGCTGGGGGAAAGCATTGCCGAAGGAGAGTGGCCGACCTATATCTTCATCTGGATTGCAGTTTTCTTTCTGATCCTGGATTGCGTGCGGCAGATAGTGACCCAGCCCCAGATTCAGACGGCAGTCAAGGCGCAAGAGTGAAGCATGCCTGCGCATGGCAGGCATGCCGGGAAGGGATTAATGATCCAGATACAGGAAGTTCTGCCAGCTCTTCATGCGGATCAATATTTTACGCATCACCGCCAGATGGTGCGCGTGATCTGAATACACGGCAATTTCCATATTGGCCCCTAAAGGCAACTGGTACTCACTGAGATCGTCAAGCATCCTGAACCTGACCAGCGGCCGGCCCTGGCGCATTAACATATCGGTGCCAATCAGCGTGCCTTGTGCCTGCGCCTGGCCTTCACCAATCGCGGGTAAGACGTCGATAATTTCGGCTTTGAAGGTTTTCCCCGGTATGGCACGGAAAATGATATCGGCTTCATAGCCGGGCTTTAGGCGCAGCAGCGAGTTCTGACGAAACGCACCTATGATGAAGTCATCGTTGGTGTTGATAAAGGTCATCACCGGACGCAGCGGCAGTGGTACCGCCATCATGCCAGGGCGCAGCAGCACCTGAGTGACAAAGCCATCGGTAGGCGCCCGGACGACAGTTGAATCCAGATTAAATCGGGCTTTGACCAACTGCGCCTGGATTTGAGCCACAGCCGTGTTCTCGCCATTGATATTAGACTCATAAGCCAGTTTTGCCCGGCGCTCATCAGCTTGCGCCGCTTCCAGTGCGGCTTCGGCGCTGCGGTAGAATTGCTCACGGTTATCAACATCGGCTTTGGTGAAGGCGCCGCGTTTATAACCTGTGGCATAACGCTGGTACTGCTGATAGGTGCGATCGCGTTCTGCCTGCGCTTTGATGCGGGTTGCCATCGCGGCCTTGTAGCTGGCTTCCTGTCCGAGTACGTTTTGTCTGGTTTCAGCCAGCTGGGCTTCCAGCCGGTCAACTTCCGCCTGGAAAGGCGTGGGATCAATTTTGAACAGTACATCACCTTGCTTGAGCGGGGAGTTCGGGGTGACAGGGACTTCAATCACCTTGCCGCGCACATTCGGCATGATAGGGGTGGAGATGAAATATTCACCGCCCAGGCTGGTGTGTGGGTGGTTGTAGTTCATGAACAGGACCAAAGCACCGACAAGAACAATTCCGCCAAGTACGGCAGTAGGCACAGTCCATTTATTTAACGGTATCCGGAAAACTTTAAAGATAAAAATACAGATGGCAGCGTAGGAGAGTACCAGTAACGTTTCCATTATTGATTACCCTCATCGTTATCATGGCTGTTATTCACAGGCTGGCGTTGTTGTTTTAATGCGGAGAGTTCAGATTGCAGTAGCTGGAGTTGCATTTCCATTTTGGTTAACTGGGCCTGCAGTAAGACTTGTTCATCATGAACCTGTTTGAACCCCCAGCCTCTTTCTTTACGCCACAGGGTGGCCCAGATCCATAAAAATGGCCACAGAGCATGCAAGGTGAATAAACTTACCCAGCCCGCATAGTGAATGGCATCCTGGTGGGGATGTTCTCGCTCTTTGGCAATCTCGTAAGGAATATCGTGAATCGCTATGATGCCGTAAAACATAACAAGGGCTACAAAAATAAGCAGTCCCAATGCAAAATAATCCAAGAACATATATTTACCGTCAATTTTTAACCATGATCTCAAGATTATAGCTAACAAATAAGCTTGGCAATTGTAGGGTTTTTATCTTTCAGGTTTAATTCAGATTTCATCAGGCCAGCAAACAGGCTGGCCTGGCAAACATATTATGAGAGTAGTAGTGGATATCAGCTGTTAAGATGCATCTTCAGCGGCTTTTTTTGCCTGACTAATCCAGCTGTTAAACTGTTGCTGGTGCGACTGGATCCAGCCGTTAACATGGTTTTCTATGTCTTTCTGGGAATTTTGTCCCTGACTCATACGCATATTCTGAGCGCTGACGTCATTGATATCCAGTGTCATGATTTCAAACAGTTTGGCCGCTGCCGGGTTGTCTTCAGCAAACTGTTTGTTGGCAACAATGCGCATGCTGTTCATTTCAAAGCCGTAGTTTTTGCCGTTAGGCAGTGCGGTATCGACTTCACCCCGCTCGCCCGGTAATGACGAGAACGGCACTTCCAGCCATACCACATCTTTACCCGGCACCAGCACACCGCTTACCCAGTAAGGGGTCCAGGTGTAGTACAGAATGGGCGAGCCGTTACGGTAGCGGGAGATGGTGTCGGCAATGATAGCGGCATAGTTGCCCTGGTTATGGGTGACTGTGTCGCGCAGGCCGAACGCATCGAGTTGGTGTTCGATCACCCCTTCACAGCCCCAGCCCGGGTTACAGCCTGTCATGTCCGCTTTGCCGTCGCCGTTGGCATCAAACAGCTTGGCCAGCTTGGGATCTTTGAGCTGACTGATATTGGTGATGCCGTATTGATCGGCGGTTTTTTTATCAATCAGGTAGCCCTGAGCGGCTCCGGTAATGTAATGGCCTTTGCGGTAGAATTTATCGTCCCCGCCTGATTTGATGAACTTGTCTTTGTGCAGCGGCGCCCAGTTGACGGCCAGGAAAGTGGCATCGCCATTGGCAATCGAAGTGTAGCCCACGTTATAGTCCACCTCTTTGGTGGGTTGGACATCGTAACCCAGTGCTTCCAGTGCTTTATTAACGATAAGTGTCTGGAAGGTTTCTTCCGCCACTGTACTTTGTACAGGCTGTACGGTAACGCCTTCACCGGGTAAATCTGCGGCCAACGCAGGGAAAGAAAAGGCACCGGCAAATAATGCCGTGCTCAGTGAGAGTGACTTCCAGGACTTTGTCATTGTCTTCTCCTCAGGGTTGTGAATGTGTTGTCAGGTGCGGAGCCTTGTCTTTTTTGAACCGGCGATAAATGAAGCCGATAGGGCCGTGTTCATACCAGTGACGGTAAGATCGGCCGCGCTCGGATGCCCCCATTGCCTGTGTCAGCCTGTCGAGCAGGATGGCCAGAATGACGATACCCAGTCCGCCAATGGCCGCCAGCCCCATATCGAGACGGCCGATACCGCGCAGTACCATCTGGCCCAGCCCGCCAACGGCTATCATGGAGGCAATCACCACCATGGACAGCGCCAGCATCAGGGTTTGGTTAACACCGGCCATAATGGTGGGCATCGCCAGCGGCAGCTGAACCTTATAGAGCATTTGTTTCGGGTTCGCGCCGAAAGAGTGGGCCGCTTCAATCAGTTCCTCAGGTACCTGGCGAATACCTAAAATAGTCAGCCGGATAATCGGAGGCAGGGCAAAGATAATCGTTACGACCACGCCTGGTACATTCCCGATACCAAATAGCATCACTATGGGTACCAGATAGACGAAAGCGGGCGTTGTTTGCATCGCATCAAGAATCGGCCTGACAATTCTGGCCGCGTTTTCACTCCTGGCCAGCCAGATACCGGTTGGTAGCCCGATCAGCAGACAGAAGAAAACGGACGTCAGAACCAGCGCCAGCGTGACCATCGCCTGATCCCAGGCACCTATCGCCCCTATCAGCAGCAGTGAGATCACACTGGCAATTCCCATGCGCGGACCGGCAATCTGCCAGGCCAGAATCATGATCAGAAAAATCATCAAAAGTGCCGGCGTGCTCTGCAGGGTTGTCTGGAAGGCGGTGAGGATGTAATCAATCGGCACACTGATCGCCTGAAACGCTGGCCGGAAATTGGCGACCAGCCAGTTGATGCCGTCTTCGACCCATTGGTCGAACGGGATCAGGGCATCCTGAAACGGATGTATCCAGTCGATGGACGGGTCAACGGGCGCTGAACCTGGGGTATTGAGCCAGTCGGAACCGGAATTGGGCGTTGAGGTGGCTGGATTGCCCCAGGGGTCGGTACTGCTGGTATCTGCGCTGGACCAGGGGTCTTGTGAGGCGGGTGCTGGCGGGTTGTCCGTTACCGGCGCGGATGACTCTGGGCTGTTTTCCTGGCTCATATCAGGCCTCCCGATCTAGAGTCTGTAACAGGCGAGCTTTGGTAATAACACCATGGTAAATCTGGTTTTCATCAACAACAGGCACGCCATAAGGCTGATTGGCAACCTGACCGATCAGCTCACCGACAGGGGTTTCAGGCAGAAAAGTGATGGTATCGCCCAGCAGTGCCTGAGTCAGGGTATGACCCGCTTTGCTGGCCGTTTGCAGGGTGTCCGTCGACACTAATCCGACATACAGGTTGCGGCGATCGACCACAATGCCGAACTCTCTGTCATTATCATTGAGCAGTTTTAACGCAGCGCGCGGGCCGTCCGTTTCGGCTTTTTTGATCACAGTGACAGCTTGTTTGCGGGCGATGTCTTTGGCGGTAAAGACATTGGTGACATCCACGCCTTTAAAGAAAGACCGCACATAATCATTCGCCGGGTGATGGAGGATTTCATCCGGTGTGCCAATCTGAACCACCTCGCCGTTTTGCATAATGGCAATCCGATCGCCAATTCGCATGGCCTCATCAAGGTCGTGGGAAATAAAAACCACAGTGCGTTTATCATCACTTTGCAGGCGGAGAAGCTCATCTTGCATTTCGGTGCGGATCAGCGGGTCAAGGGCAGAAAAAGCCTCATCCATTAACAGGATGTCCGGGTCATTAGCCAGGGCTCTTGCCAGGCCGACCCTTTGCTTCATACCGCCTGATAACTCGTCAGGGTATGAGGCGGCGTAAGCTTCCAGTCCAACCCGTGCCAGTGCCTGGAGTGCGGTATCGTAACGGGTGGCTTTGTCGACCCCCGCGAGATCCAGGCCGAAAGCGGTATTGTCGATAACCGTCATATGGGGCATGAGGGCAAATGACTGAAACACCATGCTGATATTGTTCCGCCGCACAGTACGCAGTTCGTCCTCGGAGATACTGGCGATGTCTTTGTTATCAAGCAGTACGTGACCGCTGGTGGGCTCGATGAGGCGGTTAAGCAGGCGAACCAGGGTCGATTTTCCTGAACCGGAGAGGCCCATGATGACGAAAATTTCGCCCTGGTTAATGGTGAGAGTGGCATCTTTGACGCCGACAGTCAGGCCGGTTTTCTCAAAAATGGCATCCTTATCTAACCCCTGTTCCAGTAATGGGAACGCCCTTTCCGGGGCACTGCCAAACACTTTGTAGAGATTCTTTACTTCCATTTTGACAGTCATAAATGAGGGTGTCCGCTATAAAATCCTTCCAGATAAAACGTTTTGCTATCTAAGTAATTATGGCAGCTGATTCCAATTGAGTAGGGTTTAATTTAGCGCAGGAGGTGTGAGTGTGAACTGGGTCGGTATAATTTTTTGTTTTTTACTCAGGAGGATAGCTGGTGATAGCGGCGAAGACCAGATAGGTTGCTTATATGGTTAGGCCACTATTGAATACGGACGGTTCTGAGCGGGAGGGTGACCTGGAAACAGTTTTTGCCTGTCGAAGATTGCGGTTCCAGTGAAATAGTGCCGCCATGCAGTTCAGCGATATCGCGGATGATGGACATGCCCAGTCCCGCACCATCGCCACGTTCTGTGTTGGCCCGGAAGAATTTCTCAAACATCCGCTCGCGAATTGCGTCTGGTATGGGCTGACCCGAATCACAGACACGAATCAGCACATGGTCAGGGTCCGATGTCTGAACACTGATGTTGATGTCCGCATGCTCGCCGGCATAGCGGGTGGCATTGTCGATGAGATTGCTGAACAGACTGTGCAGCAGCGGCAGATTGGCCTCAATCGTGAGCGAGGGCGGGCCATCCAGTGACAGATTTTGTTCCTGTTTTAACGCTAAAGGAGCCAGTGAAGCAATGACCTCACGCAGGCATTCCATCAGGTCAAGGTGGCTGAACGAAAAGGTGTTGCCGCTTTCTACTCTCGCCAGCATCAGTAACTGCTGAATGAGGCGGTCAGTCCTGTCTATCCCTTTGAGAATATGGCTGAGATCGCTCTGCAGATCGGCCGGATTATCGCTGGACAGGGCATTTTCTGCGTTTAGCCGCAGGACAGCCAGCGGTGTTTTCAGCTCATGGGCCGCTGTGTGGGTAAAGCGCTTTTCGCGCACCCAGGCTTTATCAAGCTCTGACAGCAGGTAATTCAACTGATCGATGAGTGGTTTGAGCTCCACCGTGGGCTGCGACACCCTGATCGCGTGCAACTTATTGATTGTTCTTTGTGAAAGGGCTTGCTGCAGTTCACCGACCGGCAGCATGACATAGTTGACCAGCAGAATAATGGCCAGCGCCAGACACGGAATAAGCAGCAATTGCGGAATGCCGGTGGAAAAGGCAATTTCATCAATCAGTTCATCGCGGATCGCCTGCTTTTCGGCCACCACCAGAAATGCGGCATCTTGGTTGGTGTCGTTAAATGGCAGGCGAATCTGAAAGCTTCGCCAAAGCTGATCATCAAAGGTAATGGGATGATAGCCAATGTTATCGGTGGCCGACAGCGGGTGCAACGGTGCACCGGGAGAGCGCAGCAAAACCTTGCCCCGGGTGTCGAAGAGCTGGAACATCAGCTTCTGTTCATAGGGGTGACCGAAAGGGGTCGGATCGTCGTCACTGAAACTGGCATGATTGCTGATGCCCCGATACCAGTCTTCATAGAATTGATCCATTTGCTCTGCGGGCATTTTGAGCAGTTGCGGTGCACTGAGTGCCAGCAGCTTGGCCGATTGCCCCAGCCGGGCATCAAAGATTTCATCTATTTCATGTTTAGATTCAGCAAAGATCAGGCTCCATGAAATGGCAATCAGCACAGTTGCCGCCGCTACTGTCAGGGTGATCAGCCGCTTTTTGATCGATAGAACAGGCTTGCTCTCAGCGGTTTTCAATGATGTACCCTACGCCTCGGATATTTTTTATTACAGCACTGCCGAGTTTTTTCCGGATATTGTGAATATGCACTTCAATTGCGTTATCGCTGGCGGTGTCATCCCAACCGTGCAGGGCCTGCTGGAGTTTGTCTTTACTCATCACCCGGCCGGCCTGCGCGACCAGAGTGCTGAGGATCTTGAATTCATTGCGGGTGAGCTTTACCGGCTTGCCACGAAAGCTGACACCATTGTTGAGCAGCGATAGAGTCAGCTCGCCCAGCTGAATCTCCGTTTCAGAGCTGCCAGACAGCCGACGTATCATCACCCGCAAGCGGGCCAGCAATTCTTCCAGTGCGAACGGTTTTACCAGGTAATCATCTGCACCGTCGTCCAGCCCTTTGACACGATCATCAATCCCGTCCCGGGCGGTGAGAATCATAACGGGAAGCTGATGGCCCGCGCGCCGAATCTGCCGTAATACCTGAAGACCGTCGATATCGGGCAGGGTTAAATCTAAAATAACCGCCAGGAAGTCCTCGGTTTTCAGGGCGAGTTCAACTCCCTGGCCTTGCTGCAGCCAGTCAACGGTGTAGCCACGGCGGCTCAGTGAGGCCACCATGGATTCACCCAGCATCAGATCATCTTCGATTAGTAAGATGCGCATCGGTTATTGCAGCTCCTTCAGTTTTTGTCGGATTTCCTGCTGTCTTCCGGTATCGGCCAGTTTGCGACCGGGGCGAGGCTTGGCCTGGCTGGCTTTCTTCAGATAGCTGATGGCATCATCACGGCGGCCGTTCTGAGCCAGAAAATCGCCATAAAAGTAATTAGGATCGATACCGTTCGGGTTGATTGCCAGTGCCTTTTTCAGCATAGCTTCGGCTTTGTCGTCATCACCAAAGCCAATCGGCCAGCCCGGTACCTGGTAGTATAACGTGCCCAGACTGGTATAGGCAGAGCCGTCCAGCACATTAGGATCGGTGCGGATCACATCTTCTAACAACGACTTAGCTTCTTTTACCAGTGGCAGGGCACTCAGCCCACCTTTTGCGCCGGCCAGGCTGCTTTTGTTGATGGCCAGCCAGACTTTCAGATCGGAGCGGGTTGGCGCCTGGCGCAGGGCTTGCTGATTGTTGGCTATCACCTGACTGAGGCACTGCACTTTGTTGTCTTTGTTAAAGGTATCATACTGGCATTTAGCCCATTGTTGCTGGATATCACTGAGCTCATCCGCGACAGCCAGGCTGCTGAAACTGACGGATGCACCGACGATACAGGCGAAGGTCAGCAGGGATGTAACCGGTGAAAAGGTAAATGTTTTCATAATGCCTCCATGAATATCAGATAACTTCGGCTTTGGTGAGGTACTGGCGTATGGTGCTGCTTTGTTTCCGGATAGCCTTGGCTACCGACGCGGGGAATATCTGGTTTACCCGAACCCAGAGTTTCTCCGGCCATCCCAGCCAGCGAATGGGTGTTTCTTTTATAAGGCTGTGCAAGACTTGTTTTGCCACCCAGCGGGGAGCATCAATATGGTTGCCCAGTTGCTGATTGAGCTCGGTCACTGTAGTTGAATTCAGTGCAGTGTCCGTGGCCCGCGGGGCGAGATAAAGCACCTTAATTCCGGTGTCGTCCAGCTCCCGGTGCAGAGCTTCACTGAATCTGTGCAGCCCGGCTTTGCCGGCACAGTAAGTGGTGTAGCCGGGATAACCGATAGCCGAAAACGTCGAGCCTATGTTGAGGATCAGAGCCGGACGGGACATCCAGCTCAGTGCCTGCTGGCAAAGGAGCACCGGTACTGTCAGGTTCAGATGAATCTCATTGCTGATACTGGCCGGTTCACGTTGCGACAGACTGGCAAAGCAATTACTGCCGGCATTGTTGATCAGGCCGTGAATGGGCGTGCCTGCCTGCTTCCATTGCTGGCAGGTGAGATTAATGGTCTCAATGCCTTGTGGTGTACTCAGGTCAGCCACAATCAGCCGGTGTGAGTCAGGCTGTGTCAGTGAAAGCTGTAACGCCCTGAGCTTACTCTCGTTACGGCCGACCAGAATCAGGCTGGCTCCGGCGCCGGCCAATACTGCGGCAATCTCAGCGCCGATTCCCCCGCAAGCGCCGGTCAGCAGCAGGCGTTTATTTCTGATATCCATGCAAGATCTCCTGTGCAGGTAAATGTATCGTTCGGTTTGGTTAGTGCAGCCTGGGTATCGGCAGTGAGGTCAGCATCTGGCCATAAAGGCTGTAGACCGTATTGGCACTCTCTATGATGGCGCGTTGATCGGCGGGATCGTTAATGCGGTTCATTAAACCTTCGAAGGTCTGAATATGACTCTGATCCAGTTCACTGTGTGACTTGAGATAGGTCATAGCATTATCAGGCAGGCCGAGTACTTGCTGGATGCGCTGCGCAATCTGACCGCCGATACTGACACTGGTCCCTTCCAGCACCCAGACCATGCCAAACAGTCCCATCGGGTTACGGCGATCAATCTGGTGATAGAGATAGGCCACCATCAGTTCTATGGGCAGGCCGGCTTTGCCTGGTCCCTGGTTGTCGCGAACCGGAGCGGGATTCCCCCCGCAGGCTGCGATATCGTTCAGTATCCAGGCCTGGTGGCCCATCTCCTCTTCAATGTAATGCCCGATCGCCTGACGGAGCCATTCATAGTCCTCGCTTAATCTGCTGCCACAGGCCATCAGCAGGGGCACAGTATGCTTAACGTGATGGTAGGCCTGAGTCAGGAAAGCCAGGTATGTGGCCGTATCAATCGTGCCTTGCTGACAGGCGGTAAAAATGGGGGCGTCCGCCATACGGCTGCGGGCCGCTGCGGTTTCTGTTATCAGGGTCTGGAAAAATCCCGAACTCATAGGGGTGTCCTCTTTAGTGGTATAAGGAGTGAGCGCAAGCTGATCAGTGAAGATTTTGGCTGTGTAAAGCGACAGCAACGCCGGGCTGCTGTGCCAGGATCTTGTCTCTGTCTGTGCGGTGAGCAAGGCAGGTATAAAGTAATGATGCAAAGCGTCGCGTTTGGGGCGGCCATTGGCCGTCATCAAGCCCGGGATATTCGCCAGTGGCTGGTCTGTGATGATCAGGTTGCCGATTCGGGCATAATCCGGCAGTTGTTGGTTAAGGGCCTGCACCGCTTGCGGCACCGAGTCCGGTGACTGGCTAAAGAGAATGCCGCTCAGTGTGAGTTGTGAGTCACCAATAACCACCATGCCACACAGCGAGGGAAATGCCTGGGCTTCTGATTCAATCCATTCGGGTGAGACATTGCGGCCAAAGCCGGTGATCAGCTGATTCTTGCGCCGACCGGTAATATGGAGAAATCCGTCGTCATCCAGATAGCCGATGTCACCTGTGTGTATTGTGCTTGGGCTTGCCTCTTGCCCCAGATATCCCAGCATGCTGTTGCCGGTAACCTGAATGTCACCCTCGGCCGTGACGTTGATCTTGGTATGGGAAAGGGGACGACCGCAGCTTCCGGGCTTGTCGGTACCGGGCAGATTGAGGCTGACCACAGAACCACACTCTGACAGACCATACCCTTCATAAGCGGGAATGTTCAGTGCATGCGCCTGTGCCAGCAGGGCGGGAGCGACCCGTGCGCCACCGACCGCCACAAATTGCAGCGACCGGGTCAGTGCCGGCTGTTGAGCGGCAATCTGACAAAGCGCCATCAGTAAGGCCGGCGTCAGTACCAGGCTTTCCGGCTGATGTTCGGCCAGAGCCTGGGCGAAACGCAGCGGATCAAAGGCACTCGAGCCTGTCAGGCCAACATTGTCTCCCGGCAAAATCACCGAAGTTGCCCCCAGCAGCAGCGGCACATACAGACCGGTGATGTTCTCGAGCAAGGTGGCAAGTGGCAACATCACCAGATGCTTTGCGGGGGTGACTTTAGGAGAAAGCGCCTCAGCGAGCGCTTGGCTCGTCGTTGCCAGATGATGCTGACTCAGACATACCCCTTTGGGCTGGGCGGTGGAACCTGAAGTAAAGGTGACTTTACAGGTCTGCCGGTGTAACTGGCCGGGCTGGCTGCGAGAAGACAACCGATAGAAAGGCAGGTCGGCAATCGTCATTGACCCTGCGTGCTCACCGACCGGCCAGTCTCCCCACAGCGCATCAACCTGCGCTGCAGTGAGCAGGTGCCGGATTTGTTGATCAGAGAAAAAAACGGGGACCGGTATCAGCACTTTTCCGGCGAGCATGGCGGCAAGATCGACAATCGCCCAGGCCAGCCCGTTATCTGCTTTGAGGGCCAGGCAGTGTACGTCTTGCTGGTTAAGGGTGTCGGCAGCACGTATGACCTCATCAGCCAGTTGACGGAAACTGAGGCTGATAGTTTCACCGGTAGCCGGATCGCGCCCCTGAAAGGCAGCCTGTTGGGGCGCTGTTTGCGCAAACTGAAACAGCTGCTCAAGGATCAGGTTACTCATGCCTGTCCTCCCTGGGGCAGGCTGAGCACGAGCGGTGACGACTGCTGGCGCTGCATCAGAGCTTGCAGGCCGGCCGCCAGGTTGCCTCCTGATATTCTGGGCTGGTGACAATAATAAGTGCCCCAGATTTTTTCAGCGTCCGGAATCCGATCGGCTGATGCATCTGCCAGTATATGAGGGGTTAACCCGAACCGGCGCATCATGGCCTGCAGTGGCCCGGTAGCGGTGAAAATGCACCAGTGGTAGCCCAGATTAACCAGGTGCCGGGCAATCAGGGTGAAGTGCAAAGATGACATTCCTTTAGAAAATGCAGCCAGCTGGCCGAATTCAATCAATTCGCAGCGGGAGACAGGCAGGCCAAATTGCTCAGACATCAGGCGGTCAGCGGGCAGATCCAGATACTGCTCCAGAAACAGCGGTCCGGCGTCAGCAGACTGAAAACCGCATACTGACAGGAGTTGATTCTGATCATCAACCAATGCCAGGAAGTCGGGCATGAAGGTGTGGATACGGGCGTGAAAGGCACAAGCATAGCGTGAAGCAACATAAGATTCTGTTTTGTCACGAAAAGGATGATCTTTATCAATATGCACCAGGGTTAATTTGTTAGAATTATTCTGATTCATCGCCTATTTCCCCTTAAGGTATGTATACACACCTTAGAAAGGGAAACTTAAGACAGACTTAAGACATAAAAATAATCATCTAATCTTTACGGCTTTGCTGTCGCAATCAGGTGATATATTGATTTTAATTATGTTTCCTATCTTTAATATTTGTGACCTTGCTCGTGGTGATACAAGAGGTACGTCCAGATTATTGAGGGATATGTCAATTTCTTACAGGGAATTAACGTTTAACATAAATGTCACATTGAGATTTATTATTGTCATATTTTGTTGCGATGATGACCGCCAAGGAAAGGAGTGTAGAAGCGCAATGAACATGAAAATTCGAACAAATCATCTGGAACCAATGGGATTTGAAGAGTTCTCCCGTTTAATCGACATGATTCCGGCTTCGCGCAGTCCTATGAAAGTAGAACCGCTACTGGGTAATGTGCTTTCCCATCATTCGGGTGAAGCACGGGAAGGGAAGATTGTCATGCTGTCGTCCGGTACGGCTCAGTGGCCGAAACGCCTGCGTACCGCTAACGGGTGTTAAGTCAGAAGTTTGACACAGACAATTCTGTATCAGGGACGATTATTTCTTTTCCAGGCTCAACAGGTAATTCCTGAGATTTACCCCTCTGTTTGTTATACCCAGTTTATTGCGTAAGCTGTTTCTGTGGTTTTCCACTGTCTTGCGCGCCACATTCAGGGTGCTCGCAATTTCTTTACTCGACATCCCGCCTCGAATGAATTCTGCAACCTGCAGTTCTGACGGGGTCAGCACCTCCAGCAAACGGCTGTTCATCCCCGGCGCATCGTTCAGCAGACTTTCCATATTGGATTTCACAATCTCCAGGCACATTTTCAGTCCGGGATCCTGCACCTGTTTCAGGCGGGCTTCCACTTCCGGTAAATGGATATCGCGCACTTCCTGCTGCAAATGTTCAGGCAGATGATTTTCTGACGCTGTTGTGAGGAAACTCAGGGAGCTGGCAAGCTCGTTGATGATTTTATAATCCTGCTCAATGGCAGACAGTTTAGGCTCGGCTGCATTGTCGTCCTTAGCTTTAATTTGCAGGCAATAGACAGCAGGCGCATTACCCTCTTGCAGACACAGCGTTTCGAAGGCCAGATTGGCGACAGAGAAACGGCATTGATCGGTTTGCTGCAACAGCACTGATCTGATCTGCGCAATATTGGCCGGGCCGACCAGGAAAACGAGATCATCCAGCTGCTTTAGTGTGAGCGTCGCAACCGGGTAGTTACTGGCAATCACCTGCTCATGCTGATCAAATGCAATGAAGTAGATATCGTGGTGCGCCAGTATTTGCTGGTAAATACCGGCAGTCACTTTGGCAGAGTTGCTGTGTTGATTGGCGGTGTGCTGACTCATGTTTCCTGATTACCTCGTTTGCTACTGACCGACGGCCCTGGTCAGTATTACCCTGCCATGATACCCAGCTTTTACCTATCAATCACCTTGCTTTTTTGTTTATAGGTATTTGTTAGGTGTTTTATCTCATCTCATTACGCAATTAACCGGTGTTATTTGCCTGATCAATGAGTGATACGTTGTTTTTTCAACCGTTGTTGTGATTGTTATCACTATGTAATGATGATGTGTCGAGATCTTGATCGCATTAAATACCCAAAAAACACCTATATTAATACTCATGTAATACTCAAGCAAACAGGTGGGACAGGGAATGAAATTGAAAAAAATCGCTCAGGCATGCCAAACCTTAGGTTTCACTACGCTATTGGCAGTGGCGATGCCTTCAATGGCGGAAGTGACCTCAACACAAGGCCCTAACGGAGAAACAGCAACGCCTTATACCGAGGTGACGTTAAATGCATCACAAGCAAATGCGATTAAAACCAGGGAGTACACCGCGGCGATTCTGATGCACAGCACATCTGACTGGTCTAACGCCCTGATTGATGGTGCAAAAGACATGTTTGCCGAGCTCAATATTGATGTGGTGGCTGTGACGGATGCGGAATTCGATGCCAATAAGCAAAAAACGGATGTCGAAACCACGATGGCCATGAAGCCTGACATTCTGATTGCGCTGGTGGTCGATCCGGTATCTGGCGCCGCGGCGTTTAAACCCGCGGTGCAGCAGGGCAGCAAACTGGTGCTGATCAGCAACCTGCCCAGTGGTTTTGAACATGGCAAAGACTATGCCGGTATCGTGACGGATGACTTGTTCCAGATGGGTAAACTGGCCGCGGACATGATTGCCAAGGCGGTGGGCAATCAAGGCAAGGTCGGGTTTATTTATCACGAAGCCAATTATTACGTCACCAATCAGCGTGATCAGGCGGTACTGACCAACCTGCAGAAAAACTACCCGGATATCGAGATTGTGGCAAAACGCGGTATCGCCAATGCGAATGACGGTGAAGTGGTTGCCTCGGCACTGATTACCCAGTACCCGGACATGACCGCCATTTATGCCCCCTGGGACAGCATTGCCGAAGGCGTAGTCGCGGCAACGCGTGCCGCGGGACGTAAAGACATCAAAGTGGTGACCATGGATCTCGGCGCTGCCAATGCGCTGGATATGGCCAAAGGCCGCAACGTTGCCGGTATCGTCACCGATTTGCCTTATGACCTGGGGCAGACGCTGGCGCGCATGGGCGCGCTGGCGAAACTGGGTGAATACACGCCACCTTTTGTCACCGTCAGTGCCAGTGCGGTGACCCGCGACAATCTGGCTGATGCCTGGCAGCAGGCGCTACGCCGCGAAGCACCGGCTTCGGTGCAAAAAGCACTGCAACATTAATTTCGGTT
Organism: Photobacterium halotolerans DSM 18316; assembly: GCF_000425165.1. Classification (GTDB taxonomy): domain Bacteria; phylum Pseudomonadota; class Gammaproteobacteria; order Enterobacterales; family Vibrionaceae; genus Photobacterium; species Photobacterium halotolerans. The sequence goes on along the minus strand of NZ_KE384319.1, from coordinate 795,581 downwards.
TGCAGGTATGCCAGTGTGCAGTCGGCATACCGCTATGAAGAGGTATTCAATGGAAGTGAATGCAATTGAAGCCCGTCGCCTTAAAAAAGGCTTTGATGGTAATCCGGTGCTGAAAGAGGTCAATTTCACCCTGAAAACCGGCGAGGTACATGCTCTGGTTGGTCAGAACGGGGCCGGTAAATCGACTCTGGTCAAACTGATCAATGGTTTTCATCAGCGCGATGGCGGTGAGATCCGTCTTTTTGGCGAAGAGAGTTATTTCGCCACCCCGAAAGATGCACAGGCGAAAGGGATTGCTATGGTCTATCAGGATCTCAGCCTGATCCCCAGCCTGAGTGTGGCCGACAATATTTTTCTGACTCACTCGCAACAGCGTTCGGCACTGATCTCCAACCGTGATCGGGTGCGTCAGGCCGAACCGATTCTGGCAACGCTAGGGGTCGATATAGATCCCCGGCAGAAGGTGGAGAGTTTAAGCGTCGGTGAGCAGCAGTTTATTGAGATTGCCAAAGCCATGGCAATGGATGCCCGCATTCTGGTGCTGGACGAGCCAACTGCTTCATTGTCGAATAATGAAATCAATGCACTGTTCGCTGTGATAGAAAAACTCAAAAGCAGAGGCATTTCTATTATCTACATTACGCATTACATGAGTGACATCATGCGGATCTGTGATGCGGTCACTGTGCTGCGGGATGGCTATACCGTACTGGAAACCCAGACGGCAGACACCTCGGTTGATGCCTTGGTCGAAGCCATGCTGGGCAGTAAAACCGACACGGATTTTATCTGGGACCGCCCGGCGACATCCACATCAGAAACTGTGCCGTTATTGGAGCTGTGCAATGTCACGACCTGCGATCTTGATGCAGTATCCCTTAAGGTGATGCCCGGCCAGGTGGTAGGCCTGGCAGGATTACTGGGCAGCGGCAGAACGGAAATTCTGGAAGCCATTTATGGCTTAACGCCGATACAGAGCGGCGAAGTGCGGGTGAACGGCCGGGCAGTGAAGATTCACTCGCCCCGGCAGGCGATAGAAAACGGGATCAACATGGTGCCGGAAGAGCGCCGTTCGCAGGGGCTGGTGCTGGATTTTTCTGTTGAAGACAACGTATTGATGGCCTCGTTTGACCGGATTTCACGATCCATGGTGCTGAATAAAGCCAAAGGCCAGTCCATGGTGGAAGCCACGATTAAGAAACTGGGGGTGAAGACGACGGGCGTGTCGCAGCCGGTACGTTTTTTGTCCGGCGGTAATCAGCAGAAAGTGGTGATTGGCAAATGTCTGTCAACTGATGCCAAAGTGCTGCTGCTTGATGATCCGACCTTCGGCATTGATATCAATGCGAAATACGAAATCATGAAAATTGTCAATCAGTATGTCGCTCAGGGTAACGGCGTGATTTTTGTGTCCAGTGAATATGCCGAAGTCGGCAGTTTCTGCGATGTAATTTATGTGGTCAATAAAGGGCGGATCGTTCGCCATTTCAGTGGCCAGCGTATGACGGAAGACGCATTGCTGGCAGCAGTGCAGTAAGGATAAGGAATTGCGAATGAACGAGAAAACACTTCAGCCGCCACGTACAAGCCGCATTAACTGGCGCGATTACATCATTTACTTTGTCTTTATCGGCATCTTCATCTTCTTTTCGGTGATGCTGCACGACAAAGGATTTCTCACCTCAGTGAACCTGATGAACATTGCCCGCCAGACGGCAACTATCGCTATCATGGCGGTGGGGATGACCTTTGTGCTGAGTGCCGCCGAGATTGATCTGTCTTTTGGCGCTACGGTTGCCCTGGCCGCCATAGTGTCAGCCCTGACACTGCAGGAAACCGACAGTATTTTGCTCGCGGTGTCTGCCGCTCTGATGGTGGGCACCATGATAGGTTTCGTGAACGGGATTTTTGTCACTCAGGTGGGTATCCCTTCTTTTCTGGTGACGCTCGGTACCACGGGTATCATTACCGGTATTGCCCGCTGGTCTACTTCGCTGCAGTCGATTCCGATTGATAATGATACCTATACCTTCATCTTTGGATCCGGCGACATAGGCCCGTTTTCCATCCTGTTCATCTGGACCATTATCGTCACCGTCATCGGCGCCTTTGTGCTGCGCAATACCACTTTTGGTAAGCACGTACTGGCGACCGGCGGCAATAAAGTCTCGGCCATGTATTCAGGGATCAATGTTAACCGCATCAAACTGTATGTGCTGATGCTGAACGGCTTTCTTGCGGCGCTGGCCGGTATTTTGTACTCAGGCCGTCTGTACAGTGCCCGCTACACCTTGGGTGAGAACGACCTGATGCTGGTGATCGCCGCCGTGATCATTGGCGGCACCAACTTGTTTGGCGGTAAAGGCGCGGTTATCGGCTCGGTGATCGGGGCGCTCATTATGGGAATGGTGAATAACGGCCTGATCTTGATGGGGCTGAATGTCGATCAGCAGCTGATCCTGCGCGGCATTATTGTGATTGTGGCGGTGACTTTCACCATGGGCCAGATTCGTCAGTTACGTAAGAAATAACGATTTTACTTTTATTAAGGATGATGGGGAGAGAAACATGGCTGCAGAAACACAAGTGGCAGAGCTGATTGCCGGCTGGACACTCAAGGAGAAAGTGGGCCAGCTGTTTATTCTGGCGTTTCCCGGCAAATCTGCCGAGGCGGCGCGTCAGATGATTGCAGAGTATAACCTTGGCGGCTGTTACTTAAGCCAGGATAACGCGGAAACTTTCACCGAAGCGCATCAGCTGAATCAGTCGCTGGATGTGATAGTCAAACATCACCACCGTTTGCCTTTGTTGCTGGGTGTCGATCAGGAAGGCGCTTGGGGGGTTCTGGTGGGTGAGTCGACGACCGGGCCGGGTAATCTTGCTCTGGGGGTGCCGGACGCCGTGACGGGGACGGAACGCATGTATAAAGTGATCGGTGATGAAATGCGCTATGCCGGCTTTAACTGCATCCTTGGCCCCTGCTGTGATGTGAACTTCAACCCTGAATCGCCGATCATTGATACCCGCTCGTTTGGCGATCAGCCAAAGAAAGTCAGTGCCCATTCTGCCGCTGCGGTTCGCGGATTACACCAAGGCGACATCATCGCCTGCGCCAAGCATTTTCCCGGCCATGGTGACACGCAGGGAGACACCCACAGGGATATCCCCCGCGTCGATAAATCTTACGATGAGCTGAAAGCCAATGATCTGGCGCCGTTTCAGGCGGCAATCAATGCCGGGGTGGATCTGGTGATGACCAGCCACATTCTTTATCCGCAGCTCGACGACACTTATCCGGCGACACTGTCAGCGACTATCTTGCAGCAGGTGCTGCGTAAAGATATGGGATTTGACGGCATTATTATCTCAGACAGCATGAACATGGGCGCCATCCAGCATCATTACACGCCGGTTGAGGCCGCTGTTAAAGCCATGCAGGCCGGGATTACCATGATCATGCTCTCTGAAGAGCATTATGATCACTCTGAGGCGTACCTGGATAAGCAGCTGGCGATGATTCATGGTGTGATAGATGCCGTGAAATCTGGCGAACTGTCCGAGCAAGTGATTGATACCGCGTTGCAAAAAGTGGTGCGCTTTAAACTGGATAAGCTGCTGCCCATGCCGCTGTTCCACAAAGTCTCGATGCCTGCCGGTCAGATAGTGGCCAGGCAGGCGGCAGAATCAGCGGTGACCTGGGTGCGCGGCGGTGCAGATACCAGTGGCCAGAAACTGTATGTCATCAATGCCACGCCCGAGTCCAGCTATCATAACCTGACCAACCCCAGAGGGATCGGGCCTAACCAGTCTCAGCCTGCTTATGAGGCTTTCATTCAAACCCTGCGCCAGAGCGAGGCCGTGTGGCAGGAAGTCACTGTCGATCAGCTCCCCGACAGCTGCAGTGAGGGTTACCTGGTGGTAGTCACAGAAAACCACCCGCTGCCCGGTGAAGACTTTGATCAGGTGCAGGCTCAACAACTGGTTCAGCAACTCAGTCAGGATTTTGGCAATCTGATCGTTGTGGCGTTGCGCAGCCCTTATGACTTGCTGCGTTATCCTTCTGTCTCGCACTACCTCTGTGCGCACTCGTCCCGCCCAGAAAGTGCTGCCGCAGCAGCCAGGGTACTGGCAGGCGAGCACGCAGCCGGACATGGCCGCGCGGTGAGCCGGGTGAGCTGACTGCTCACTGTCTGATCGAATATACACACATTAAATTTCCTGCTGGCGTGCGCCAGCGGGGTGGCCTCCCAGTATTTTGTAGTTGGGAGATTCGGGAGAGGTTTTGCCTCAAAATAAAAGTAGAAAGGGAAATTATGTTAAAAACAAAATACGGGCTCGTCACTCTGCTGGTGGCTTCAGCATTAAGTGGACAGACGCAAGCTAGCGGTATTCAGGGGTTCTTGGATTCATTACGTGATTTTGAGTCGGGTATTAATCCTGCTCTGGCAGATTTTTATGCTCAGAACCTTGATAATCCTGTGTATACCTATGCGCAAGTGACAGAACCAGGCCGTCTGGTCCGTGATTGCTCTACAGGTATGATGATCTCCGAGCCAACGACTATCAGCCAGTTCTTTACCAAACTGGGGATTGATAATATCTATAACCCGAACACACCGAATGATCCGGAAATGTTCCGGCAGATGCAGTATAACTCTATGAATGCATGGGGTTTTGTTGGTTATCAACTGGGTGAGGCCGTTCTGATTGATGCCGGTTATTACAGTCCTAATGTGGTAAACATTGATGGTACTGATTACGACAGTTTTTATATGTTTGTCCCTGATTCAACCTGGGTTGGCTGTAAAACCGAAGCCTTAGCAGAAATTGAGGGCTCAGGGGGTAACCAGGTTTATGTGACAGATAATAACCGCTGGGAAGGCACATTTGTTGGTAAAAATGGTGTGAACTCTCTGGCTGATTTGCGTCTGCCTGAAAAGCAAGAATTGGTAATGCGCGATGCAATGCACTTTAACGTGAAAGTGATCAGCAAGTTACTTGATGACGCAAACATGACCTGGGGACAGGCTCTGGCAAAAAGCTGGCCGGGTACAGACGATGACGGCAATCCGATTCAGGTTCAGGCAACAATGTCCGGTATTTTGGCCGCTGCCCACTTACGTGGCGCCTGGGGTACTGCCGCATTGCTGACTAATGATCAGATTACCTGTGACGAGTTGGGGACTTGTATTACCAAATATGTCCATAAGTTCGGCGGCTATAACACAATTTTTGATACCCCGGGGAACGATGTCATCGAGGGTTCACCTTACGACGAAGTTCTGACTGCCGGTGAAGGTAATGACACTGTGATTACCGGTGGCGGTAAAGATCAGATTCTGCTGAATGAGCAAACTGGTGCGGTCACTACAGTGAACGATTTTACTGTTGGTGATGACATTATCGTGCTGCGCGGCTGGCAAGCGGCGGATCCATTGGCTGGCCTGGTGGTTTCTTCCGTTGCTGGTGGCACAGAGTTACAGTTCTCCGGCCAGACTGTTGTCCTGAACGGTGTGACTGCTGCAGACGTGCAGGCCAATACAGAGCAGGTTATTGTTAAATCAGATGTCTATACGCTGGCCTGGAACTCAGGAAAGCAAGTGGTTACCGGGTTTGATCCGGCGGTTGATAAGATTGAAGGTACAGCGGGTATCGGCTTTAAGCACCTGAAAGCTTTTGAGACAACAACCTCAGTTGTTATCGGGCCTCAGGCCGAAGATGGCGGTATTTATGCCTCTTATGAGCTGGTGGGACTGACCCTGGCTGATCTAAACCCGGACATGTTTGTTAATGTGACAGGAGGTTATGACCGCCTGGGCTACATTGTGCCAATCAATAGTGTTACCTGGGGCTGGAATGTTGAGCTGGTAGTAAATAGTTTTGATGTGGCGAAAACAGTCATCACTACGCCCAGCAATGAAGCGATTCCGTTCAGTGCAGTGAAGCTGACTCAGGAAGGCGCAAATACTGTGATGACTTTGCTGGATCCATTTGCTCAGGGCAATCAGAAGCGTCTGGTGCTCAACAATACCGATGTGACTACGCTGTCTGCCAGCAACTTCGCCGGTTTCACTGGCAGTTATACAGAGGCAACCATTGATATCCCGGTTTACTTTGATATCAGCGTCAGTGTCAGTGGCATTGGCGGTACGATTTCACCAGCTCCTGATGCATCAGGTGTCCTGTCTGCGAAAGGGGGCGATGACTTCACTGTTAACTTTGTACCTGACAGCGGTTATACCGTCAGCTCAGTGGTCGTTAATGGTGTCGCACAACCTGTGAGCAGCAGTTACACCTTCACGGCTGTGACGGCAAATCAGACTCTGGTAGTGAGCTTTGAACCAGGTTCATCTTGCCCCGCACCTTGGGTTAATGGACAGATTTATACCGCAGGCGATCAGGCGCTTTATGAAGGCAATATTTATGAAGCCAAATGGTGGACGAGTAATAATCAGCCGGATCAGGGTGGTCCCTGGACATTGCTAGGTCCTTGTAACTGACCGGTAATTGATAACGAGTAACGTATTCCTTGAGAGACTAACGAAAAAGCCCGGTAAGAAATTGCCGGGCTTTTATTCGGTCAAAGGATCGTTTCGCAATCTGCATTAATTCCAATACATCATCTTTTGTAAACTCAGCTAAGCTTCTTTTGAATATGGTCAATTCCGATGAGAGGAGTGAAAAATGGGTATTATTTCCTGGATTATTCTGGGCCTGATTGCAGGTGCACTGGCCAAATGGCTGATGCCGGGTAAAGACGGCGGAGGCTGGATTGTGACTATGGCTCTGGGGATTGTCGGTGCTTTTGTCGGAGGCTGGGTGGGCAGCTTAATTGGCCTGGGGCCGGTTACCGGAGTGAATATTGGCAGCCTGATCACCGCGACCTTAGGGGCATTTATTGTTCTGCTTGTTTATAACAAGTTTATTCGCTCTTAGCCGATTCTTTCGTTGCGGGTAAGCCGCTCATGCTGAGCAGCTTACTCCGTTTATCCTTCAGGATTACGCGGCGGGCTGTTCCTGTTGCACTACCGGTGAAGCAAGCTCAGCGGACGGCTCGGCGCGGGTGTCATCCGGCACTTGTGGCGCGGCTTCAGTTTGTTTTACCGGCTGCATGGGCGCAATAGCGGCGGCCGGAGACTGTGGTGTCTGGGCTGTTTTTTCTGCCGGCAGGCTATTTACGGTCAGTTGGGCAATTTGCTGTATCAGCAGGTTTTTTTCTGCAGTATGCTGGCTCTGAAGTGCCGCAATCTGCTGCTGCGCTGCCACCAGTGAGACCGCCAGTTCATCACCGCGTTGGGTTTGCTCGGCCAGTTTGCTTTTGGCTTCTGCCAAGTGCCGGGCTTCATCGCCTTGTTCATTCAGCGTTTCCCGAATAGCCGATACCAGTGTCTTGCCCTGCTCTGGAATGGGCTGATGACGCAGATCCTCAGTTCCCAGCTCCTGACTGATCGCCAGCAGAATGTTTTCATAGCTCAGAATGTGGCGCTCGTAATCACTGGTTTTCATGGCTTTGAGCTGTTTGACAACATGTGCGATATGTCTGGTGTGCGCCAGTGCAAAGGCTGTCGCGTCCGCTTTTTTCTGAATAACGTCTTTCGCGCGGGGCTCAGCGGTGATGAAAGCTTCTGTCGCTTTGAGCGTCGTCTCGGCATGTCTCAGTGTTTCGGGGGCATGTTGACCGGCTTGTTCGGTCTGCAGGCGCTTGAGCTCTTTCTGGCTGTCAGCCAGATAAATGGTCGTCACTGTATCGACTTCTAAAGCACGTTGTTTTCGCAACAAATCTGCCTGACCGTTAATGGCGCTGTCATTGTCATTATCAGCGATGTAATCAACGAGCTTTTTCAGCTCTTTTTCCGCTTGTGCCATTGCCTGAGGGAAATAGGCACCGGCATTGATGCTGTTTAGCTCACTGCGGTTACTGAACGCTTCATTCAGTATTTTCATCGCTTCAGTACGCGTGTGATTGGCGGTGTCAATATGCTGATTGAATTGGGTTAAGGCTTCCTGTGTTGCCTGCAGGTAGGTTGTTGAGGTGAAAATACCGATACTGTCGTTGGCTTTGCTTGAATCCAAGTCATATTCACTGAAGTATTCCAGCGCATCATCCAGTGATTGTCTGGCCTCATCCATAGCGTCAGTGGCAAACCAGGTGAGTGCCTGGCTTTGTGCAAAAGTCTGTTCGGCGGCTTTGATCTTTGCCTGTATGTCTTTTAATGGCGCAAGGCTGGTGGCGCTGGCATTGGTTTCAGCTTTAGGGCTGGCCACTGAGGCTGAATCTGAGGCGCAGCCAGTTAATAGCAGCAGGCTGGCAATACTGGTGAGTTTCAGTCCATTAACAATAGACAGGTTGCATCGTTTGGTCATTTTTAGTTATCCCTGGAAAAGCAAACCATTATCAGCTATCCGTTCTGATACTGGCTGATTCATTATTTTTATCAATCTGAACGGGTATTTTAGAGAAGAACAGAATGAATCTGAATTGATATATTACGTTTTAAGATAAATAAAAATCGGGATCATTAAACGACGGTTTTTATCTAATGTTTCGTCATTATTTTGACGGGCTAAACTTGCTCATCCTGTTTCCGCTGTAATTTCACCTGCAGATCGGTTTTTACTATCTCCAGCGCGGCCAGTGCCAGTTCGGGGTCAACATTGTTGGTTTCCAGCAGATAGATTAAATCCACCGCCAGCTGTACTTCTTTCGGGGCGTCGGTGAGCGCATGTTTCACTGTGTGTTGTCCGGTTGACTGTGTCTGTTGTTTTTTGGTCATCATGCATCCTGAAAGTCGGCAGTGTTAGCTGGCGCGGTGAATTGTTTATCGGGTTGATGGACGGCCAGTGCTGCCCAGAAGAGCTGGGCATGGATATTCACCAATTGCTGGTGATCGTCGTGGTATCCGCCTCCTACCACAGCGGCGAGCGGGATGTTGTTGTCGTGGCACTGGCTGATGACAAAATGATCCCGCTGAAAAATACCCTCAGTGGTGACGTTAAAATAGCCGAGTGCATCGTGCTGATGGATATCCACCCCGGCATCATAGATCACCAGATCAGGCCGGTGCTGAGCCAGCGCCAGTGTCAGCACGGCCTTAAAGGCCGATAAATAGTCATCGGTGCCGGTTTCGCGCGGTAAGGCTAAATCAATGTCGGAGTCAGGTTTGCGCGCCGGAAAGTTTTTGTCGCAGTGGACAGAAAAGGTCAGGATGTTGTCGTCATCGGCCAGCAAGGTGGCGGTGCCGTCACCCTGGTGGACATCGCAGTCAATGATCATGACTTTATCAATACCGGGCAGCGTCAGGGCATGACGGGCTGCAAATGCCAGATCATTGACCAGACAGAAACCGCTGCCGAAGTCATAGTGCGCATGGTGATAACCGCCACTTAAATGCAGACTGATACCGTACTGACAGGCCAAATCCACAGTCATTCTGGTTCCGCCTGCTGATGTCAGGGTCCGCTCAATCAGCTGCGGACTCCAGGGAAAGCCGATACGGCGCATTTTCGCTGCCGGCAAAGTGTTGTTTATCAGGCTGTCAATGTAGTCGGCCTGATGCAGTGTTTTGAGGGCATCGGGCGTGACAGCGTCGGGCTGGAAAAAAGCCACATCGGCCCATGTCTCAATCTGTTTTTCCTGAGTGAGGTGCAGGAACAAGCGCTGATATTTGGTAATAGGGTATCTGTGCTTTGCTGGCAGAACCAGCTCAGAGTACACAGGGTGATAAACAAGTGGCAGCATAGTTACCCTTTTCGCTCAAGCTGGAGGATCGCCTTTTCAAGGCGGGCCATTGCCTGCTGACAGCGGGCAAGCCGGCCTTCCAGCGCGAGCAGTTGTTGTTGCAAAGGCTGACGTGAACTGGCCTGCGGTGCCTGCTCCAGCGCAAATGCCTTATCTTTCACCATGGCAGCAAGGCGCCTTTCCCAGTCCTGATGCTGTGCCAGTTCATCGTACAGCTGGTGCAGGCTTTTACGTTGTTTGACCTGGTATTTCGGCTCGGACTCACGAATCTGCTTGGTGGCCATTTCCCGCTGTACCGCCTGGATCTGAGCCAGAATTTTTTCGCAGACATAACTGGCTCGGGTAGCGTGTAACCGGCCAGATGCCTGCTCGCTTTTCAGTGCCGCTATCTCTTGCTGAATCTCGCGAATACAGGGAACCAGCAGGCGTGACTGGCCGTGAAATAATTGTTTGTCAAAAAGGGGTTTGCTGCTTTCCCTGCGCTGATGATCCAGCGCTTCGGCAGGAGAGAGCAGCTTGTCGACCAGATCAGACAGGCGATGAAGGTCGTTTGTCATAGCTGTTTTTTTCCTCTTACCTGTTTTATAACCAGGCTTGCCAGGCCAGCCGGATGGCCAGAATAACCACCACGGTCACAAACACCGGGCGAATGAACTGACTGCCAAAGCGAATGGCAGAGTGCGCGCCAATATAAGCGCCGAGCATCAGGCAGACACCCATGGTCAGCCCGAGGGCAACATTGATATGACCCAGTATGGCAAAGGTTATCAGTGAGGTCAGGTTACTGGTGAAGTTCATGGCTTTGGCCAGGCCTGATGCCAGCAAAATGTCCAGCTTATAGAGCGCCATGCTCGATACTGTCCAGAACGCGCCGGTTCCCGGCCCGGCCAAACCGTCATAAAAGCCCAGCCCCGTGCCCTGCAGCCACTGTTTACGCTTCAGGCTGGCGCTGGGTTCAGGCAGCTTGTGACTGTCAGCTTTGGGATGCGGATGCCAGACAGTGTAGACCGCTGCGGCAAGTATGATCAGCGGGAGCACTTTCTCCAGCCAGCCGGTACTGATGATGTTAACAACCAGCGTACCTGTCACTGCGCCAATCAGGGTCGCGACGAATGAGGCTTTCCAGAAAGCCGGGGAAAACAGCTGTTTTTTATAGTAAGTCAGCGCAGCGGTGGAGGAGGCAAACGTCGCCGCCAGTTTGTTGGTCCCTAACGCGATGTGCGGTGGCAATCCTAACGACAACAGGGCCGGGACTGTCAGCATGCCGCCGCCGCCGGCGACCGCATCAATAAATCCGGCAGCCAGGGCTACCAGACCGAGAATGAGCCACATGCCCGGATCTATCATTTCAATCATTAATTATTCATTTTTCTTTGATGGTGTGTTCAATTACGCGCTTAAATGGCGGCAAGGAATCGAGCAGTGCTTTGCCGTAGCGCCGTGTGATGATCCGTCTGTCGAGCAGTACAACTCTACCAAAATCCTGCTCTTTGCGCAGCAGTCGGCCCGCAGACTGGATCAGCTTCTTACTGGCTTCCGGTACGGCAATCTGTAAAAAGGGATTACCACCCCGACTTTCAATGTATTCCGCATGCGCTTCTTCAACCGGTGAGGTAGGCACCGCAAACGGTATTTTTGTGATCACCAGGTTTCTCAGAAGATGCCCGGGTAAATCGAGACCTTCGGAAAAGCTGCCGGTGCCGAACAGAATGCTGGCTTTTCCTTGTTCACAATTGCTCTTATGTTTATCCAGCAGGATTGTACGTGACTCTTCTCCCTGTACTAGCAGTTCCCAGCTGTTTTTTTGACAAAGTGGCTTTAAGGCTTCGGCAACCTTGTTCATTTGCCAGTAGGAAGAGAACAGCACCAGGCTGGCGGTCTCGCCTTCAAAATACTCAGGCAGGGTTTCTATCAGCAAATCAGTGAACTGTTCTGCCTGCGGCTCACATTTCATGTGCGGGATCACCAACCGGCCGTTATTCTGGTAATCAAACGGCGAGGCGAGGGCAAGAAAGCGTGTCCCTTCCGTTTCGCTGATACCGGCCTGGCGGCAGAAGTAGCTGAATTGATTCAGAGCCCTGAGTGTCGCCGACACTAAAATGGAACCTGCTGCCCGGCTCCACAAAAGCTGATCAAGACGATAGCCGATTTCCAGCGGTGACACCTGAACGATAAAATCCCCGTCCTGTTCCGGATTTTTTTCCAGCCAGCGCGCTAACGGGGCGCCCTGATCTTTGATGGGCTGTGCCATGAGTGACCAGACTTTCTCCAGATTTTCAAGCCGCTGCAGATAGTGGCCAGATTCTGCCAGTGCCGGTTCTGCGCTGCGTGCCGGCACTTCGTCATCTTTGAGGCGCTCAGTGATCATGTCATGCATTTTTGCCAGAGATTGCCTGGCTTTTTTGCTGGCATCGCGGCATCCCTGGGCCTCTTCTGCCAGCCAGGCAGGCAATTCGCCGTGTGGAAAACGGTAACTGCCGTCTTTGCTGAATACCGCCGGATCGACCTGACCGGCCAGCTGGCGTAAGGTCGGCACTAAGTGCTGGATGGATTCCTGCAGCGTATTCTGAAAACGACCGGCTTTTTGGGCATCAGCCAGTTCGGTCAGCTTACTGACCGACTGATTGAGCTTTTCCAGCCAGTTACTGGCTCCTTTCAGGCTGGCGGCCGCGGCGGAAAAGTCCCTCGCCACTTGTGGCAGGTGGTGCGCTTCGTCAATGGCATAAATAGTGTGCTCAGGCTCTGACAATATGATGCCGCCGCCTAATTCCAGATCGGCCATCAGCAGCGCATGGTTGGCAATAATCACATCGGCTTTATCCATATGCTCTCTGGCTTTCGCAAAAGGGCAGCTGCGGTGTTTGGCCATGCCGGAATTGCAACTGTGCTTATCCGATACGATTTGCTGCCAGACACGATCCGGCACCACAGTCGGCCAGCTGTCTCTGTCGCCATCCCACTTTCCCTGTTGCCAGGCGGCAAGCATCCGCTTGAGCAAACCGAGGTCAGACTTTTTCGGCTTCTCCTGCCAGAGCGCCAGCTGACTGTCGTCCTGACCGGCACAGCTGGCTTCAAGGCGATGACTGCAACAGTAACGCTGACGGCCCTTCGCCAGAATAAAACTAAATTCTTTCGGAAAAATTTGCCTGAAAAGCGGTAAATCCTTATGAATCAGCTGCTCTTGTAAGGCAACGGTTGCCGTCGCAATCAGTACTTTTTTGTTATTGAACAGTGCAAACGGGATACAGCCCATCAGGTACGACAGGGATTTGCCGATGCCCGTGCCCGCCTCCGCAACCAGCATTCGCTGTTTATCATGGTATTCGCCCGATAGCGTTTTAGCGATTTCAGCAACCAGATAGTTTTGCGCACGACGGGGTATAAAATGCTCAAGTTGTGCACTCAGGTTGGTATAGCACTGTTTAATATCACTTTTTATCTGGTTGTGAAGCATGATTGAAACTTAATCTTGGTTGGGGCCGTCATTATAACACGAAGCTCTGGTCGTGGAGCTTCTCGCTGATCCTCGCGCATTTTTAACTTGAAATGGGATTCTCCTCACGAAATAAGATTGAACCCCAGTTGAATGGGGTGTTGTTAACTACTTGATTAATCCAATCATCTTAAATATGTTGTTTTTGTGGTGTAATATTCTGCTTTTATGGGTGTAAAAATGCTTTTTCGGCTATAAATTCTTTTATTTGACGCTATTAAGTAACCATTAAATTCCCTGTGATAAGTGTGTCTTTGTTAAATTTCTGCTAAGTAAATGCTTTAACTTATTGAAATTAAAGGTTGTAAGAAAAATTTGTTGTTACACAGTGAGAATTTGACATGGTAATAATTTCTCTGTCAGGATGAGTTCCGCAAGTTACGCCATCCCGGCATGGTTTTGCATGGTCAGGTTTCACTGAACCGAACACAGGCTGCCGGGAAGGGATATAAAAAAACAATAGGGATTCTGGAAATAGGAATTCCATCCATAAGAAAAGGCAGTGGATATCATGAAAAAAACGCTAATTGCACTATCTGTACTGGCTGCAGGCTCTGCAAACGCTTCTGTTAACCTGTTGGACCAAGACGGCGTTATCGTCGACTTGTCTGGTTCTGCTGAAGTTCAGCTGTTCCAAGACATCGTGGCAAAAGGTTCTGATGAAGATCCAACTATCCGTCTGGACGATGGCGACATCACACTGAACACCACTATCCCGGTTAACAACAGCCTGAATGTGGTGGCTGGTCTGAGCTTAGATCTGTCTAACACCGATGCAAACGGCAGCTCTTCTGATTTCTTCAATGATGAGCTGTATGCTGGTTTCCAGGGTAAAGACTTCGGTACCCTGACTTTCGGTCGCCAGTTCCTGATCTCTGATGATGCAGGTATCGGCAAAGACTACGAACTGGGTATTACAGAGCTGGGTTTTGATACAACTCAGGGCAGTGAAGTGGTTAAGTACGTTTACGATAACGGTCAGTTCTACGCTGGTGCTTCTCACGACATTAACGCGAACGACAACGGTGGCATCACTGATGCGCGTCTGGGTGCGCGTTTTGCTGGTCTGGACGTACGTGGTTATTACTACACCTCTGACGATGTCAATGTCCTTGGTGAAGAGATCACTGGTTACAACTTGGAAGCTGAATATGTAATTGAAGCAATCTCACTAGCTGCTTCTTACGGCAATGTAGAGCAAGAGCTTTCTGGTGTGACGATTGTTGATGCTGATGTTCTTTCATTGGCAGGTTCTTACACTATGGGTAAGAACACCTTTGCTCTAGGTTACAATCGTCTTGATATTGATGGTGGAGAAACAGTTGACAACGTTTACGGTAACGTGACTCACCAACTGCACAGCAACGTGAAGCTGTACGCTGAGCTGGGCTGGGCTGACGGTGACAACACTGAATTCGACCTGGGCTACGTAGCGGGTATGGAAGTACTGTTCTAAGAACGGTTTCTACCAGTACACAGATATTGCAAAAGCCGCCGTTTGGGCGGCTTTTTGTTTTGGCGAACAAGATAATTAGACTGATTGGCTATGAGAAAAATTCTATTTATTGCATCGCTTTTGGCGACGCATGTGCAGGCGGCAACCCTGTCGGTAAGCAATGGTATTGAGCTGTTGGTGGTAGACGGCAAAGAAGTGAGTACATCGCTGTGGTCACGTGCGACAGAAGTGGAGCTGCCTGCGGGTAAGCACCAGGTAGTCTTGCGCTACGATGCCGAACTGAAAAACGGCAGCAAGAACACCATTTATACCACCCGGCCTTACTTATTTGAGTTAACGATGCCGGCGCAGGATGCACGCATTGAGCTGCCGGCTATGGTCGCCCTCAGTCAGGCTCAGGCTTATTTCCAGCGCGGACCGGAATGGACCCTGGTGCTTGCTGATGGCAGCAAACGTGTTTTACCCTTTGTGGAAATGCAGGGCGATGGCATTGCGGCATTCAGTGATATGGAAGCCTTGGTGTCTGAGTATAACCGTCAGCACGGTATCACCTTTGAACAGGGCTATGCTGTTGATCTACAGCAAGCGGCTGTGGCAGTCGGGCAAGACGGCAAAGTGGAAATTACCGGTGATTCGCTGGCGCAACTGAAGTTGTGGTACAGCAAAGCGAAACCTGAAGAGAAAGCCGCCTTCAAGGCATGGATGGCTAACCAGCCATAAAGGCGAGACGCTGAGGGTCAATACCACTATCCGGTGAGGGGCAGGTTAAGAGCGCTGATGGTGGTATTTACTGTGTGACTGGCACTGATGGCAGCGAGGCTGCGCGGGGTCCTGCTCGAGAGTGACTGTATCAATCGGCTCTTCGCAGTCGGTACAAATGCCGTACAAATCTAACCGTATTGCACACAATGCGGCATCAATAGCTTCCAGCCGCCGAGCTTTTCGTCCCAGTACCGGTTCGGCGCTATGCGTTGCCAGCGTCAGTAATTCGTTGATGGTTTTTTCGGGCTGGCTTTTTTCTGTGCTGTCAGCACGAATAGCATTCAGCGCTGAATAGAGTTCCACTGAAAGTGCCTCATATTCTTGCTCCAGTCGAGTGGACTGCTGTTGCAGGTAATCACTATTCATAGAGAGACTCCTAGGTAAACTGAGTCACAGTGTATGCCTAAACGTCACGCCAATACTGACTTAAGTCAAAGCAACAGCAGAATAACCCTTCTTTTTGTCGGTTTTTGTTATCAATAGAATGCTTTATAGTTCCTTGCTGTTTTTATGTGGCCACTTTGCCACTTTTTTCTATTTTTCAGTACGTTAAACTTTGGAAAAGGAAGATATAATGGAACATGATTTCAAAGAGCCGTATAATCTTAATTACTTTATCGGTTTTCTGATTGCTATGCTGCTGCCGACATTGCCTGCAAGCCTGACCTGGCTGGGTATTCTGAGCAATTAATCCGCCAGCAGCGGAAAGCCTGAAACAGGCTGAAAGTAAAAGAGAGGGAATGTGAAACAACTGATCTGGCGAACCCTGTTGCTGGTTTCCGGCTGGTGTTTCGTAATCTTAGGCGTGTTGGGCATTTTCCTTCCTCTTTTACCTACCACTGTCTTTTTATTGTTAGCCAGCGCCTGCTTCATGCGTGGCTCCCCCAGAATACATACCTGGTTACACAGCCATCCTAAACTGGGTCCCGTACTGGATAACTGGCACCAGCATCATGCTATCAGCCGGGCGGTCAAACGGCGGGCTAATCTGACCATCACCCTCAGTTTCGCTTTATCTATCTTGATCGTGCCTGTCTCCTGGGTCAAAGTTTTACTGTTCGTGATTGCTGTCGTTCTGCTGATTTGGTTTAACCGTTTACCTGTCAGGGAAACGCAATGTTCCCGACAAGAAGAAAGCCGTTAACCCCTGCGAGCTCTTACATTTCAGAGTGAAAGTTGCCCCTTACGGTAAAAATCACTACTATTTGCGCCTAAACTGCCTGATAACAGGCGTCAAATACCTAAACAGACTGCTGTAAATATGCAGCCGGTGGAAAAGACTATGAGCCAAGATACCCTTGTCCAAGACGATTTCAGTTTGATCAAAAACAGCATCAAGACGATTCCGGATTATCCTAAGCCAGGCATACTGTTTCGTGATGTCACCAGCCTGATGGAAGACCCGGCCGCGTACGGTGCAACGATGCAAATTTTGCATCAGCAGTTCAGTGACAAAGGGATAACAAAGGTTGTTGGCACCGAGGCTCGGGGCTTTTTGTTTGGCGCCCCGCTGGCACTGGCGCTGGGTGTCGGTTTTGTGCCGGTACGTAAGCCGGGTAAACTGCCGCGCAATGTGATCAGCGAAAGTTATGATCTCGAATATGGCCAGGACACGCTGGAAATCCACGTAGATGCCATTGTTGATGGCGATAAAGTCTTGCTGGTTGATGATCTGCTGGCAACCGGCGGCACCATTGAAGCCACCACGAAACTGGTTCGCCGTTTGGGCGGCATTGTGGAAGATGCGGCGTTTGTTATTAACCTGCCCGAGATTGGTGGTCAGCAGCGTTTGCGCACCCTTGGCCTCAACGTCTTTAGTATCTGCGACTTTGACGGTCATTGATTGACCCGTCCTGTTTAAATCAGGGGATGTGGATTGTCAGGTTAAAATGTTGTCAGTAACAATCTGGAAACAGCAACATCCCCTTGAGTTCTCTCGCGCCTTTTCACTCCCTGTGCTAGCATGGTCGACTGGATTCAGTCTGGCGGATCGCCGTCACTGATTGATCGGATTCTGTAGGATTTATCACCATGAGTTACCAGGTTCTGGCTCGGAAATGGCGGCCGCATCGTTTTGACGATGTGGTCGGCCAATCCCATGTCCTGACAGCCCTGACCAATGCGCTGACACATAACCGACTTCATCATGCTTACCTGTTCAGTGGCACCCGTGGCGTGGGCAAAACAACCATTGCACGCCTGTTTGCCAAGGGGCTCAACTGTGAACAGGGCATCACTGCATCCCCCTGTGGTCAGTGCCATACTTGTCTGGAAATTGAGCAGGGGCGTTTTGTTGATCTGCTGGAAATTGATGCCGCCTCCAGAACAAAGGTCGAAGACACCCGGGAACTGCTGGATAACGTACAGTACAAACCGGCGCGGGGGCGCTTCAAGATCTATTTGATCGATGAAGTGCATATGCTGTCTCGCCACAGTTTTAATGCCTTGCTGAAAACGCTGGAAGAGCCGCCAGAGCACGTCAAATTCATCCTGGCGACCACAGATCCTCAAAAACTGCCTGCGACGATTCTGTCCCGTTGCCTGCAGTTTCACCTCAAGCATCTGGATAATGCCCAGATACAGCAACAGCTGAGCCATGTCCTGACCGAAGAAGCTGTTACCTTCGACAGTAAAGCACTGAGTTTGCTGGCACGTGCAGCAGAAGGCAGTATGCGTGATGCTCTCAGCCTCACCGATCAGGCGATTGCTCTGGGTAACGGTCAGGTACAGTCAGACACAGTGGCAGCGATGCTCGGCACGCTCAATACCGAGCAGGCGCTGTATCTGCTGGAGGCGATGGCTCAGGGCCAGGTCGAGCCAGCGATGGCCTGCCTGGCAGAGCTGGCCGCTGTTGGTGTGGAGTGGGATAGCCTGCTGAGTGAATTAGCCGCGCAGCTTCATCGTGTGGCTATGTACCAGGTGCTACCCGCAGCGCTGGATCTGTCCGCGCCTGATGCTGACAGAATTGTCCTGCTGGCTAAATCAATGCCGCCGCAGGATGTGCAGTTGCACTACCAGATCGCATTGCAGGGACGGCAGGACTTGCCTTTGGCACCGGATGGACGTACAGGACTGGAAATGGTGCTGTTGCGTATGCTGGCATTTCGTCCTGTCGCGGCGGGCGCATTAACTCCTCAGGCGGTTCCTGTTCCGGCATCTGCACCTGCTGGTCGTCCGGCTGCGGCACCTCAGACAAGAACCGCACCTCAGGGCACTTCACCGGTTCGACCGGCAGTGCCGTCAGAAGCGGTAAGACCTGTATCTGAAGGTGAGTCACCTTCGCCGTCTGCAGTCGCTCCCGAGCCTGCATCAGTTCGCGCGCCTTCATCAGTTCGCGAGCGAGCTATGGCGCCTGAACATGCCCCGGAGTCGCAAACAGCATCTCAGCCTGTAATGCAAGCGCAGCCGGCTGAGCACAATTCGTCGCAGTCAGCGGCAATGACTCCGGCTGCATCACCGGCGTCCGGGCTACTGGCGGCAAGAAATCGCTTGCGCAGCCAGAGCCGGCGAGGCCAGGAAGCTGCCGAGCCAAAAAAGACTGAACCGGCGTCGGTGAAGAAACCTGCTTCCAGTGTGCTGGAACGGATCTCGAACCAGCATGCTGGTCGCCGTTCTCAGCCAGCAGGCGCAAATCACGTGTCGCCGGTCGCTCAGCAGCAGCCGGTTGAGCCGGTCAAAGCCGAGGATTATCAGTGGCAGCCGACGAGTCAGCCTGAGCCTGACACGCAATCGCCGGATATGATTGCCCCCACTGAACTTAAGCAAGCGCTGGAGCACGAAAAAACTCCTGAAATGGCGGAACAGCTTGTCAGTGAAGCGGCAAAGCAGGATAGTTGGTCAGATCTGGTGACCCGGTTAAATACCGATCGTTTGGTACAACAACTAGCATTAAACTCTGCGATGGAGCAGCAGGGTAGTGATCTGACTTTGTATCTGCGTCCGTCTCAGCAGCATCTGGATACACAAAAAGCCAGGGCTCAGCTAAGCACAGCACTGGCTGAGATACTGGGACACGAGATAGAATTACACATCAAGCCTGGTGATAATGGACGTACTCCCCTGGAATGGCGGGAATATATTTATCAGCAGAAACTGGATCAGGCTAAGACAAGTCTGCAGCAGGATCCTCACGTGACTTTCATCTGTCAGCGATTCAGTGCTGTACTTGATGAAGAGAGCGTAAGACCCTTATAAATTAACCAGACCGATAGAGAGAGAAGATATGTTTGGTAAAGGTGGTATGGCGAACATGATGAAGCAGGCGCAGCAGATGCAAGAGCGTATGCAGCAAATGCAGGAAGAAATCGCCAACATGGAAGTGACAGGTGAAGCAGGTGCCGGCATGGTAAAAGTGACCCTGACCGGCAGTCACAGCGTGCGTCGTGTTGAGCTGGATGACAGCTTGATGGAAGACGATAAAGAAATGCTGGAGGATCTGATTGCGGCTGCTTTTAACGATGCGGCACGTCGTATTGAAGAAGCGCAGAAAGAAAAAATGGCCAGTGTTACCGGTGGCATGAATTTGCCTGCCGGCTTCAAGATGCCATTCTAATCAATGCGTACCAGTCCGTTACTTGAGCAGTTGATGGACGCGCTGCGCTGCCTGCCCGGTGTTGGGCCAAAATCAGCGCAGCGTATGGCTTTCAGCCTGTTGCAACGCAACCGCCAGGGCGGGTTGCAACTGGCTGATGTGCTGGGGAAAGCCATGACCGAAATCGGTCATTGCCGCGATTGCCGTACCTTCACTGAAGAAGACGTGTGTGCTATCTGCGAAAATCCCCGTCGTCTGGAAAATGGCCAGATTTGTGTGGTGGAAAGTCCGGCAGATATTATGGCCGTTGAAGCGACAGGTCAGTTTTCAGGCCGGTATTTTGTTCTGATGGGGCACTTATCGCCGTTAGATGGCATCGGCCCGAGCGATATCGGGCTGGATGTGCTGGAATACCGTTTGCAAAATGAACACATTGCCGAGCTGATCCTGGCCACCAACCCGACGGTTGAAGGTGAGGCGACTGCCCATTTTATTGCCGAGCTTTGTCAGGCCTATCAGGTACCTGCAACCCGGATTGCCCACGGTGTGCCGGTTGGCGGTGAGCTTGAACTGGTGGATGGGACAACGCTGTCACATTCTCTGGCAGGCAGGCAGAAACTGTATTAAAGCCTCTTTGCCATATTCCTGACCTACTATGAATAACCGACGAATACCGTCGGTTTTTTCGTTAAAGGCTGGCGTTCAGCACCTGAGAGCGGTTATTCAGCCCGGTTAACAGCACAGATTTTTCACCCATGATATCGATCCGGTTACTTTGTTCCGCATTGAACTGAAAATACTGGTTGATGGCGCTAATCTGCTTGTCACTGAATGCGTTTTCATTGCCTGTTTTCAGCTCATTAAAGTGCGTCGGCCGAACCTGCAGATAACCGCCACTGACCGCCCACCGGCCATATTCAGTGATCGTCAGGTGAAGCTGGCCCTGATCCTCATTGATCAGAGTTACCCGGGTTACCCGTGAATATACCTGATTAGGCATATAGGCAATATGGCTGGTCTCAATGACCTTTTTAAGAATTTCAAGTCCGGGCGCTTCTGTTGAGGCCACATCTGTGACTGTGTAAGACTGCCAGTTATGCGCAGTCAGGAAACGGGAAATTTTATGGTCACTGCTGAAGAAATAGTAAAGGCTACCCAGGATCACCAGGCTTGTTAAGGCAATAATAATAAACAGGTAATATCTGCCTATTCTGCCCTGCTGGGTTAGTGTACTGAACATGGCAGATCCCTTTCTCTGTCAAGTGTCACTATTGTCAGTGTCATATTTTCCCGGTAATCAGCCGGAGTATAAAGCAGATTAATCCACAGCTGATTATGCGCCCCGCCTGTGACAATGATTTTGGCCGGAACGGCAGGCTGCTTGTTGTCAGTAGCATGGATATGCGCTGAGACACATTGCCTGATGAGTGGACGCCATTCCCCGGCAACCTCAACCTCGCTGGGAATCAGTACAGGAATGTCACTGATCATAAAGGCTTTATAGAAGGCACTCGATGAAGGTGGCGGTGCCAGATATGCCCAGAGCGGCAATATAATACACAGTATAAAAACGGTCAGGGTGCTGGCAATATAGCCAGGCCGGTAAAACGGGCGCGTCACCGGGGAGCGTCTTGCTGGCGTATTTGACTGCGTTCGTGATGCGCCGGGTGTATCTTGAGCCTTGTTTTCAGGTACAGCTGATGGGGCTGACAAATCGCTGGTCTCGCCGTTTGTATCTGTATGTGCCTCATTAGGGGCATCAACTGCGGGTGCAGGGGCTGTGTCAATGCGATCGACACTGGCTATCATCTGATACCCGCGCTTGGGTATGGTCTTGATAAAGGCCGGTGAGCGGGTTGAGTCCTGCAGGTATTTACGCAAGGTTGAAATTGATTGAGTCAGGCTGGAGTCATCTACCTCAAACCCTTGCTCGCGCCAGATAAAATCATGCATACGCTGGCGGGAAATGATAGTGCCTGGCTCATCCAGCAGCAAACGTAATGCCCGGCTTTCATTGATACCTAAATAAACGGTTTCTTCCGGCTGAAGATTATCTGCCAAGCTGTTGTGTTGGGGGGAGAAAGTAAATCTGTTGCCAATCAGAAATTTACAATGCGTATGATCCATTACCAGCCTTTTGGTGACCTGTGACTCGTCTATCATAGACGTCCGCTGGTTTATTGAATAGCTAAGATGCTGACTTCAGGGCAATCTTAGATTTTTTCACGGCAAGGCTTGATTTCAGTTGAACTGACCATATCTAGGTATCAGTAATGAGGTAAACCTGGATTACGGAGTTCAAATGAGCGAGCAAACCCTGCAAAAAAACAAAGAAACACGTGGCTTTCAATCTGAAGTAAAGCAATTGCTTCACTTAATGATCCACTCATTGTACTCAAATAAAGAGATATTTTTACGGGAGCTGATTTCCAATGCTTCCGATGCGGCTGACAAACTGAGGTTCCGTGCCCTTTCCGCCCCCGAGCTGTATGAAAACGATGGCGAGCTGGCAGTGCGTTTGTCGTTTGATGAAAAAGCGGGCACTGTCACTATCAGTGACAATGGTATCGGTATGACCCGCGATGAGGTGATTGAGCACCTGGGAACGATTGCCAAGTCCGGTACTAAAGACTTTTTCTCCAAGCTCAGTGAAGATCAGAGCAAAGATTCTCAGTTGATTGGCCAGTTTGGCGTCGGCTTCTATTCTTCGTTCATTGTTGCCGATGCCGTGACAGTCAATACCCGTGCTGCCGGTGCAGCCGTCGGGCAGGCAGTTAGCTGGCACTCAACCGGTGAAGGCGATTATACGGTTGAGGATATCGAGAAAACCGGCCGTGGCACCGAGATCATTCTTCATCTGCGTGAAGAAGAAAAAGAATTCCTCAGCGAGTACCGTCTGCGCAATATCATCAGTAAATATTCCGACCACATTGGCATTCCTGTGCTGATGGAAACGGCCGAATATGATGAGGAAGGCAAGGAAACCGGTAAGAAGTGGGAGCAGGTCAATAAAGCACAGGCGTTATGGACCCGCAGTAAATCTGATATTTCTGATGACGAATACAAAGAATTCTACAAACACGTCTCCCACGACTTTGCTGAACCACTGAGCTGGAGCCATAACCGCGTGGAAGGCCAGCAGGACTACACCAGTCTGCTGTATATCCCGTCCAAAGCGCCGTTTGACCTGTATAACCGCGACAGCAAACACGGCCTGAAACTGTATGTTCAGCGTGTGTTTATCATGGACGATGCCGAGCAGTTCATGCCGATGTACCTGCGCTTTATGCGCGGTCTGATTGACTCGAATGATCTGCCGTTAAACGTGTCCCGTGAAATTCTGCAGGACAACAAGGTGACTCAGGCGCTGCGCAAAGCCTGTACCAAGCGTGCCTTGTCCATGCTGGAAAAACTGGCGAAAAAAGATGAGTATGCATCGTTCTGGCGAGAGTTCGGTCAAGTACTGAAAGAAGGTGTGGCGGAAGATTTCGCCAACCGCGAGAAAATTGCCGGGTTGCTGCGTTTCAGTTCAACCCATAACGATACGTCTGAGCAAACCGTTTCTCTGGCAGATTACGTCAGCCGGATGAAAGAAGGTCAGGAAAAGATTTACTACATTACCGCAGACAGTTTCAAGGCAGCGAAAAACAGCCCGCACCTGGAGCAGTTCCGTGCCAAAGGCCTGGAAGTGGTACTGATGCACGACCGCATTGATGAATGGCTGATGGGGCACCTGCCGGAATTTGACGGTAAGCCGTTCCAGTCAATCACCAAAGCCGGTCTGGATCTTTCTAAGTTTGAAAACGAAGAAGAGAAAGAAGCGCAGCAGCAGACCAAAGAAGAATTTGCTTCGGTTATTGAGCGCACCAAAGCCTATTTGGGCGATCGTGTAAAAGATGTCCGGGCAACCTTTAAGCTGCAGGATACACCGGCTGTGGTGGTGACGGATGAAAATGAAATGGGAACACAGATGGCGAAACTGCTGGCTGCGGCCGGTCACGAAGCGCCGGAAGTGAAGTACATTTTTGAGCTGAATCCGAAACACCCGGTAGTGAACCGTATGGCCGATGAAGCAGACGAAGACGCTTTTGGCCGCTGGGTTGAGATGTTACTGGGGCAGGCGATGCTTGCTGAACGGGGTTCGATGGAGGATCCATCCCAGTTCCTGGCGGCAGTCAATAAATTGTTGGCACAGCCATAATAAACCACGGGCGCAGAGGCAATCTGCGCCCGTTTTGCTTCAAAGAGTATGCTGATACAGAATGTAATCGTTTAGCTTCCGGGGACGCGGACTTGCGAGTATGGTCTAATCAGTGTATTTTTCTGACTTTCAAAAACTCCGGCTAATTACTAGAAAAGGGGATCAAGATGCGCATCATTCTTCTGGGCGCTCCAGGTGCAGGTAAAGGCACACAGGCACAATTCATCATGGAGAAATTTGGTATTCCTCAGATTTCGACAGGTGACATGCTGCGTGCGGCAATCAAAGCGGGTACTGAGCTGGGTAAACAAGCGAAAGCCGTGATTGACGCAGGTCAGCTGGTGTCTGACGATATTATTCTGGGTCTGGTCAAAGAGCGTATTGCTGAAGACGACTGTGCAAAAGGCTTCCTGCTGGACGGTTTCCCACGCACTATTCCTCAGGCTGATGGTCTGAAAGAAGTTGGCGTGGCAGTGGATTACGTCATTGAATTTGACGTTCCAGACAGCGTAATTGTCGAACGTATGGCGGGTCGCCGCGTACATTTGGCGTCAGGCCGTACTTACCATGCCGTTTACAATCCGCCGAAAGTGGAAGGTAAAGATGACGTCACTGGCGAAGAACTGGTTATCCGTGAAGATGATAAAGAAGAAACCGTTCGTGCTCGTCTGGGTGTATACCATAATCAAACGGCACCGCTGATCAGCTATTACAGCAAAGAAGCCGATGCTGGCAATACCACATACATCAAAATTGATGGTACACAGCCTGTGGCTGATGTCAGTGCAGAGCTGGCAAAAGCTTTAGCTTAATCGAATATTGGTGATGTTCCACAGTCAATATGGTTAACCGAACCGGGTTAACTGACTGTATGGTCAAAAAGCGGGAGGTTAACAGCCTTTCGCTTTTTTTATGTCAATAGCCGTGATACCAAGGGCAAATCAATTGCTTAATGGTACACTATCGTTGTCATTGAATAACAAGATGAACTGCAGGTGATGATGGAGAATAAAGGCATTGGCGTACTCTTGGTCAATCTGGGTACACCGGATGAAGCAACCCCAGCGGCAGTAAAACGCTTTCTGGGCGAATTTTTAAGTGACCCTCGTGTCGTCGATCTGTCCAAGTGGCTATGGCGGCCGGCATTGTACGGGGCAATTCTGCCTGTCCGTTCTCCCAAGGTTGCGAAATTGTATCAGTCGATTTGGCTTGAGGAAGGCTCGCCGCTGATGGTCTATTCGCAGCGACAGCGCGACGCGCTGGAGGAAAGGCTGAACATACCGGTTGCACTGGGGATGACTTACGGTAACCCCAGTATTCAGTCTGCCTTGTCGATGCTCAGCGATCAGGGATGCCGAAAGGTGATTGTGTTACCGCTATACCCACAGTATTCGCGCACGACAACAGCCGCTGTGTTTGACAAAGTGGCGCGCAGCCTTCAACAGACGGCTTACCTGCCAGAGCTCAGGTTTATCAACCATTATCAGGACCACCCTGGCTATATTTCGGCGCTTGCTGAATCGGTCACTAATGTCTGGGCCGAACATGGAGAGCCTGACTACCTGCTGTGTTCGTACCATGGTATTCCAAAACGTTACGCTGATTTGGGCGATCCTTATCCTGAACACTGCAACCAGACAACGGCACTTCTGGCGGAAGCGCTGGCGATGCCAAGAGAAAAGATGAGCATGAGTTACCAGTCGATTTTTGGTCGCGAAGAATGGCTGAAGCCTTATACCGAGCCCACGATTATTGAACTGGCAAAAAAAGGGATTAAACGGCTGGATGTGGTTTGTCCTGCGTTTTCAGTTGACTGTCTGGAAACCATCGAAGAGATCGCTGAGGGCTGCAAAGATGCCTTTATCAATGCCGGTGGCGAAACCTTCAACCTGATCCCCTGCCTCAATGATAACAGCGCTCATATTGCGATGATGGAAACCCTGGTCCGGCAGCATACCCAGGGCTGGTAACCTTTTGTTAACTTCTGTATATACCATGATCTGGCTCGCACTTATTGTTCGGGCCATTTCTTCACTGAACTATATTTTGTGATATCATCCGCAAGTTTTTTCTACCCGGCAGCGCGATATCATGAAATTTCCTGGTCAACGTAAATCAAAACACTATTTTCCCGTCCATGCCCGAGATCCGCTTCTGACTCAGGCCAGCAGCAAACCGCTTGCGCGTACACATGTCGTTGGTATAGACCAAACGCTGGTGGATATTGAAGCCTGTGTCGATGACGATTTCCTGAGCCGTTATGCGCTGAGTAAAGGACACTCTTTGGTTATCGCCGAAGAGGCAGCAGAAGCCCTTTATCGCGAACTGAAAGAAAAAGACCTGATCCGTCATGAATTTGCGGGTGGAACGATAGGAAATACGCTGCACAATTATTCAGTACTGGCGGATGATAAATCCGTGCTTCTGGGCGTGATGAGCCAGGATATCCAGATTGGCAGCTATGCATACCGGTATCTGGTTAACACCTCCAGCCGTATGGATCTGAATAACCTTCAGCCAGTGGACGGGCCGATTGGCCGCTGTTTTGCTTTGATCACTCCGGATGGTGAGCGGACGTTTGCCATCAACGAAGGCCGGATGAACCAGCTGGAACCGGACAGTATCCCTGAATCGATTTTTGAGCGTGCGTCCGCGCTGGTCCTGACGGCGTATCTGGTGCGTTGTAAAGAAGGCGATCCGATGCCGGACGCCACCATGCGTGCCATTCAGTATGCCAAGAAATACGATGTACCTGTGGTACTGACATTGGGGACCAAGTTTGTGATTGCGGACGATCCGCAATGGTGGCGCGATTTCCTGCGTGAGCATGTCACGGTTGTCGCCATGAATGAAGACGAAGCCGAAGCGCTGACAGGCTTTTCTGATCCATTACTGGCTTCTGACAAAGCCCTGGACTGGGTTGATTTTGTCCTGTGTACTGCGGGTCCTGTGGGGTTGTACACAGCAGGTTATACCGAAGAGAGTACTAAGCGAACCACCAGCCTGCCGCTGCTGCCCGGT
The DNA here is from genome assembly GCF_000425165.1 of Photobacterium halotolerans DSM 18316. GTDB lineage: Bacteria > Pseudomonadota > Gammaproteobacteria > Enterobacterales > Vibrionaceae > Photobacterium > Photobacterium halotolerans. Next base: position 768,378 of record NZ_KE384319.1, on the reverse strand, counting down.
GAAATTCCGGAGTTTAACCGCTACGAGTTCAGCCGCCCGATGACCAAAGCTGATTGTGAAACGCCTCTCCGGGTGTATTCGCACATTGCTCCTTATATGGGCGGTCCGGAGCGGATTAAAAATACCAATGGTGCCGGGGATGGCGCACTGTCAGCACTGCTGCACGATATGGCGGCGAACCGTTACCATAAAGAAAATGTGCCGAAATCCAGCAAGCACAGCTACGATTTCCTGGCTTATTCATCGTTTTCTCAGATCTGCCTGTATTCGAATCGCGTCAGTTACGAAGTGCTGGCTCAGCATTCTCCGCGTTTGTCGCGAGGACTGCCTGAGCGGGAAGACAGTCTGGAAGAGGCATACTGGGAGCGTTGATATTCCGGTATCAATGACAAGCAGAGGCTTTGATGTTTGTAAAAAACCGCCATTTTGGCGGTTTTTTGTTTTTCGGCCTTGGCAAGATCGGCCTGATTGCGGGTGAAGAGCAGCGGTCATATTCAGGCAAACGATTTCGTTTGATAGGTTTTGTTAATTACTTTCAGAAAGCCCACCAAATAAGGCACTCAGCATGTCGTGATGAAAACTGGCCGGTGAGGATGATTTTGCACTAAAGACGTGGCACAAAAAGTGTGTGAAATTGACTTGTCTGCAGTGAATTTTTTTCAGAAGGAAAAATATTTATATTTTGAATTTTTCTTAACTTCCCGGTGTTTTGCGCACTTTTCATGTCATTTCAGGTCAAGTCATTCAACAAAGCGATGGTGGTGCACCGGAAAGGAACGGGTAGTGAGATATTTTATCCAGCCTTCATGTTTCAGTTTTTATGTCAGTTGATAGAATTAGCGGGATGTAACTTTGTGACAAATGCAGATATAGTGTGCTCCATCTTGGGGAACTTCACATTCTGATAGGTACAACCTATCAAATTGAGAGGCCAGGACATCAGCACACTGTCGTTCTGAATGTTATGCTTTGCCGGAATTAGACCCGTCAAACTTGTATACCTGTTAGGGAAAGATAAAGAACATGGTCATACCTGAAAACAGCGATATTGTTATTTTTGGTGCCTCAGGCGATTTAACGTATCGTAAGCTTATCCCAGCGCTGTATCATCTGTATGTTAATAAGATGCTACCTTCTGATTTCTCTATCCTTGGCGTCAGCCGTACTGCAAACAGTGATGAGGAATACAGAGAAAAAGTCCGGGCTTCTCTGGTCAAAACCGAGAAAACGGATCCCGAGAAGTTGGCTGCATTTTGTCAGCATGTTGGATATCAGGCCATCAACACGTTAGATTGTGATGACTATGGTAAGTTGCAACAGCGACTGGAAGAAAAAGCCGCTCAGTCTGTTGCTCCTCGTAACACTCTATTCTATCTCGCCACTCCCCCCAGTTTATATGATGTGATCCCGGCCAGTCTGGCTGCCCATGGCCTGAATGATGAAAGCACCGGCTGGAAACGACTGATCATCGAAAAACCGTTTGGCTACGATTTGGAAACGGCTCAGGAACTGGATAAGAAGCTGCATAAGTACTTCAAAGAAAGCCAGATTTTCCGTATTGACCACTACCTGGGCAAAGAAACGGTTCAGAACCTGCTGGTCTTCCGCTTTGCTAACGGTATGTTTGAGCCATTGTGGAACCGTAACTTTATTGATTACGTTGAAATTACCGCAGCAGAATTCCTGGGTGTGGAAGAGCGCGGTGGCTATTACGAAAACGCAGGCGCGGTGCGTGACATGCTGCAGAACCACCTGCTGCAAGTCCTGGCCATGGTTGCTATGGAGCCGCCATCGGCGATTAATGGCAACGTCATGCGTGATGAAGTCGCCAAAGTGCTCAATAGCCTGCAGCCGCTGTCTGAAGAAGATTTGCGGAAAAACCTGGTTCTGGGGCAGTACACAGCTTCTGAATTACGCGGGAAAGAGCTTGCCGGTTATCGTGAAGAGCCGGGTGTTGCTGAAGATTCCCGTACCGAAACCTATGTCGGCCTGAAAGCTTTTATCAACAACTGGCGCTGGAACGGTGTACCGTTTTACATCCGAACCGGTAAACGCCTGCCAACGCGTGTCACCGAAGTGGTTATTCACTTCAAGAAAACGCCGCACCCTGTCTTTGGCAAAGATGCGCCCGATAACAAGCTGGTTTTGCGTATCCAGCCTGACGAAGGCATTTTGATGAACTTCGCTCTGAAGCGTCCGGGGGCAGGATTCAAAACCCAGGAAGTGGCGATGGATTTCCGTTACGACGAACTGGTTGACAGCAATGTGCTGACTGCGTACGAGCGTTTGCTGCTGGACGCTATGGCCGGTGACTCAACCCTGTTTGCACGCAGCGATGCGGTTGAAGCTTGCTGGCGCTATGTTCAGCCGATTCTGTCATTCAATCAGGATCCGCATGCCCTGTTTGGTTATGCTTGTGGTACTTGGGGACCGAAAGAAGCCGATGAACTGCTGGCCAGAGATAATCGCCAGTGGCGCTTCCCGTGCTCAAACCTGACTGATACCGAATATTGCGAGTTATAACTATGACTGATCTTAAAATTCATGCTGATGCGCAAGCCGTGGTTAAGAGCCTGGCTGACGACATGATGGCCATCAGCCAGCAAGATAAGCCTGTGCATATTTCACTGTCAGGTGGCAGCACGCCAAAGCAGCTGTTTGCCGCTTTGGCCCAGGCGCCGTATGCCGAAGGTGTCAACTGGCAGAATCTGCATTTCTGGTGGGGCGATGAGCGCTGTGTTGCACCGGATGATGCGGAAAGTAACTATGGTTGTGCCCAGGCGCTGTTGTTTGATCACGTTGCGATCCCGGCCGCCAATATTCACCGCATCCGTGGTGAAGATGAGCCTCAGGCCGAAGCGAAGCGCTTTGCTGAGGAAATGGCTGCGGTGATCCCGGCTGAGAACGGATTACCTGTGTTTGACTGGATTTTACTGGGTGTTGGCGATGATGGGCATACAGCGTCTCTTTTCCCGGGTCAGACTGACTATGATGAACCCGGCTTAAGTCTGGTTGCGGCCCATCCGCAAAGCGGTCAGTTACGTGTCAGCAAATCAGCCCGTTTGCTGGAAGCGGCAAAACGAATTTCTTATCTGGTTATCGGTGCGGGTAAGACCGAGATTGTGGCAGAAATCCACTCTCAGCCCGCCGATAGCCTGCCTTACCCGGCCGCCAAAATTCAGGCCCGCCAGGGTAAGACCGAATGGTATTTGGATGCAGTAGCAGCCAGTAAGTTAGCGATTGGAGAATAAACAAATGAAAGGTGATATTGGTGTAATCGGCCTTGCCGTTATGGGCCAGAACCTGATCCTGAACATGGATGACCACGGTTTTAAGGTCGTTGCGCATAACCGTACAGCTGCCAAAGTCGACGAATTTCTGAATGGCCCGGCTAAAGGCACTAAGATCCAGGGCGCTTACAGCCTGCAGGAGCTGGTAGATAAGCTGGAAGCCCCTCGCAAAATCATGCTGATGGTCCGTGCCGGTGATGTGGTCGACAGCTTTATCGAGCAACTGATCCCGCTGCTGGACAAAGGCGACATCATCATTGATGGCGGTAACTCTAACTACCCGGACAGCATCCGCCGTGTCGATTACCTGAAAGACAAAGGTCTGCGTTTCATCGGTGCCGGTGTCTCCGGTGGTGAAGAAGGTGCACGTTTCGGACCTTCTATTATGCCAGGTGGCGATGCTGAAGCTTGGCCGTTCGTGAAGCCGATTTTCCAGGCAATTGCGGCTAAAACTGAGCAGGGCGAGCCTTGCTGTGACTGGGTTGGCGAGTCTGGTGCCGGTCACTTTGTAAAAATGGTTCACAACGGTATCGAATACGGTGATATGCAGCTGATCAGCGAAGCCTATCACTTCATGAAAACCGGTCTGGGTATGTCCCACGAAGAAATGGAGCAAGCGTTCCGTGACTGGAATGAGACCGAGCTGAACAGCTACCTGATCGAAATCACTGCCGATATTCTGGCTTACCGTGATGAAGATGGCGAGCCGTTGGTTGAGAAGATCATGGACTCTGCCGGCCAGAAAGGCACGGGTAAATGGACAGGCATCAACGCCCTGGACATGGGTATCCCGCTGACACTGATCACTGAATCTGTGTTTGCGCGCTGCCTGTCTTCGCTGAAAGGTCAGCGTGAAGAGGCAGAGAAGCTGTTTGGTAAAACAGTAGAAGCCGTTGAAGGCGACAAAGCAGAGTGGCTGGAAGCAGTACGTCAGGCACTGCTGGCATCTAAGATTATCTCTTATGCACAAGGCTTTATGCTGATGCGTCAGGCATCTGACGACAACGGCTGGAACCTGAATTACGGTAACGTTGCTCTGATGTGGCGCGGCGGCTGTATCATTCGTTCAGCTTTCCTGGGCAATATTCGTGATGCATTCGAAGCGGATCCTTCACTGGCGTTCCTGGGCTCAGATCCATACTTCAAAGCAATCCTGGAAAACGGCATGAAAGCCTGGCGTAAAGTGGCAGCTAAGTCACTGGAAATTGGTCTGCCAATGCCGTGTCTGACCTCAGCACTGACCTTCCTGGACGGTTACACCACTGCGCGTCTGCCGGCAAATATGATTCAGGCACAGCGTGACTACTTCGGTGCGCACACTTATGAGCGTACTGACAAGCCACGCGGTCAGTATTTCCACACCAACTGGACGGGCACAGGCGGCGATACGGCCTCCACGACCTACGACGTTTAATCGCAGCGCGCTGCTAAGCGATTAACAGACAGCAATCAAAAGGAGCCTCTGGCTCCTTTTTTAGATCCTTTTTCATCCAGATTCGGCCATTTCTACCTTGCTGCGCGTACTTCAGAACGCTATGCCGCTGCGATCGGCAAACCACGGTCAGTTTGTTTGTGAGCACAGCTGTAACGGATAAAGTGTGACGAAACATGTGCTGAGTCGTGCGGGTGATAAAAAGGGGAAAGGGGCCTTCCTGGCCCCTTTTTGTTGCCTTTGCGTGCGGAGATAAGGCAGGCAAAGGCGGACGCGCTCTTGGATGGAGTAACGCTCGGTATTAAGCCTTCTGATAGGCTTCGTTGTGGACGGCAGCAACCGCACGACCGGATGGGTCAGCACTGTTTTTAAAGCTCTCATCCCATTCAATGGCTTTGGCACTGGAGCAGGCGATAGACGGACCACCCGGCACACATTTAGCGGCATCCTCCAGCGGGAACAACTCTTCAAAGATTTCACGATAAACGTAAGCTTCTTTGGAGGTTGGCGTGTTGTAAGGGAAGCGGAAACGGGCAGTTTCCAGCTGCTGATCCGTCACTTTCTCTGCGGCGACTTCTTTCAGCGTGTCGATCCAGTTGTAACCCACACCGTCAGAGAACTGCTCTTTCTGACGCCATGCCACAGATTCAGGCAGCATGTCACCAAAACATTCACGGATAATGTGTTTTTCCATTTTGCCGTTGCCGCACATCTTGTCCTGCGGGTTGATGCTCATGGCAACTTCCAGGAATTCTTTATCCAGGAATGGTACACGCGCTTCAATCCCCCAGGCTGCCATGGATTTGTTGGCACGTGCACAGTCGAACATGTTCAGAGCCAGCAGTTTACGCACTGTCTCTTCATGGAATTCCTGCGTGTTAGGCGCTTTGTGGAAATACAGGTAACCCCCGAACACTTCATCAGCCCCTTCGCCGGACAGGACCATTTTGATACCCATGGCGCGGATTTTACGCGACATCAGATACATAGGTGTGGAGGCACGAATCGTTGTGACATCGTAGGTCTCAATGTGATAAATCACATCACGAATTGCATCCAGGCCTTCCTGAACCGTATAAGTCAGCTCGTGGTGTACCGTGCCGATATGATCGGCCACTTTTTTCGCGGCTTTCAGATCCGGTGCACCTTCCAGGCCAACGGCAAACGAGTGCAATGTCGGCCACCAGGCATCAGATTTCTCGTCATCTTCAATACGGCGGGAGGCAAACTGCTTGGTGATCGCTGAAATCACCGAGGAATCCAGACCACCAGACAGCAGCACACCGTAAGGGACGTCTGTCATCAGCTGACGCTTCACTGCGCTTTCCAGCGCTTTTTTCAGTTTGTCTTTGTCTGTTTTCGCATCGCGAACCGCGTCATACTCCATCCAGTCGCGTTTGTAATAACGGACAGGGGCCTGAGCCGGTTCGCCTTTTTTGCTCCACAGGTAATGACCCGGAGGGAATTCGCTGATGGTTTTACACACGGGCACCAACGCTTTCATTTCTGACGCGACATAGTAGTTGCCGTGCTCATCATGACCCTGATACAGCGGGATGATGCCGATGTGGTCACGACCAATCAGGTAAGCATCCTGCTCTTCATCATACAGAATAAAACCGAAGATACCGTTCAGGTAGTCGAGTAATTCAGGACCTTTCTCTTTATACAGAGCCAGAATAATTTCGCAGTCAGATTCGGTCTGAAACGGGTAGTCGGCAGCCAGTTCAGCACGTAAGTCTTTGTGGTTGTAGATTTCGCCATTGACGGCCAGTACATGGGTTTTGTCTGTGTTGTACAGTGGCTGTTCGCCGCTGTTTAAATCAACAATGGCCAGACGCTCATGAACAAGAATGGCCTTGTCTGATGAATAGATCCCTGACCAGTCCGGACCGCGGTGACGCATTTTCTTTGACATGGCCAAAGCGGTTTCACGCAGGGCAGATGGGTCACTTTTTATATCTAAAATCCCGAATACTGAGCACATACTGACTACTCCAACATAAAGTTAAACTTGGAAAACAAAGCGATTAAGAAAGGGTTTATTATTTTATCCCCGCGCTTTTGTTTCGTTCTGATTGTTAAAATTGCGTATTCAACAAACAAAAGCAACTAAAAATCCCATATCAATGTAAAAAACTCACCTTTGGTGAATATTATTCAATTAAATCGAGTTTAACCGAATGAAATCTTAAATCAGGAGGTTTTTGGACCAAATACTGAACGGCAACTTTCGCTGCCGTGCAGTAACCCGGTGTCAATTAAAAGGATTTGATGTCGGTCGTCACCGACTCGCAGACATGGCGAGCAAAACCGTTGCCTGCTTCACGATAGATATTGAAAGCGGCATCGACGCCCAGTTCTCTTAAGATCGCCTCCTCATCTTCATAGCGGGCGATAGCGGCAATTTTTCCTTTATAGCCAAGTTGCCTGATTTGCTCGAGGGCGAAGGTGTTAGCCTGACTGTGCGGCATGGCCAGTAGGATTAACCGCGTTTGATGGCGAGAGACCACCCGAGCCCAGAAGTCCGGGTCGGTAGCATCACCGAGAATGACGTGGCGGCCTTCTTTGGTATGTTCTTCGACGGATTCCTCCCGGTTTTCAATGCCGACGACTTGCGGGCCAAAGCGGCGGATCATTTCTTCATAAGCGCCGGTACCAATACGGCCCATGCCCAGGATGAGGATTTGTTTATTGCCTAAGTCAATCAGCCTGTCATTGCTGTTGAGCTTGTCCGGCTCAAATTCTTTGAGCCAGCGGGTACTTTCCATATAGATACGATGGCTGAAACTGTTCAGCGGCGCTGATAACAGAAAAGAGAGTGAAACTGCGATAGCGATAGCGACAAGAAAATCTCCCGGCAACCAGCCCAGGCTGTAGGCAAGTCCTGCGACAATCAGCCCAAATTCGCTGTAGTTAAAGAGCGTTAAAGTGCCGAGAAGCGAAGTACGTACCCGAAAATGGAAACTGTGAAAAACCAGGTAGTAAAGCAACCCTTTTAGCGGCAATAACGCCAGCAGCAGTATAGCGAGCCAGAAGCCTGTCCACGTTGCAGGCTCAGCCAGACCAATGTTGAGGAAGAAGAAAACCAGCAGAAGCTCTTTGAGGTTAAACAGTGATTTGGACAGTTCAGAAGATTTGGGGTGGGCCGCCAGCATCATTCCCATGATCAGTGCGCCGAGATCGGCTTTCATACCCACAAAAGTGAACAAGCCGGCACCGGTGACAAGCGCCAGGAAAATACCGTACAGCACCAGCATTTCACCATGACCGGCTTTATCCATAATCTTAAACAAAGAAGGGCGCAGCAGGGGCAGTGCGAATAAGGCCAGCGCGGTGATCTCTGGTAGCTTTCCGGTTGATGCTGTAAGAAATATAACCGCGAAAATATCCTGCATGACGAGAATACCTATGGCGATAGTACCGTAGGTTGCGTTCAGCTCCCCTTTTTCCTGCAGCGCCTTGATGGCAAATACCGTGCTGGAAAAAGAGAGGGCAAAGCCCAGCAAGGCGAGCTGTGCCAGCTCAAGTTCACTAAAGATACCTAAACCGAGTTGCTTCAAACCGAACAGCGCCAGCGTAAAGATAAGGGTAGTGAGCAGGTTATGTATTGTGGCGCCGGCCCACACCTCTTTTTGCAACAGGGTTCTGACATCAAGCTTAAGCCCGATGCAAAAAAGCAGCAGGGTTACGCCCAGATCAGCCAGTGTATCGATAACGGGAGTTGAGGTGTAACCAAATGAATTTAAAGTAAAACCTGCTAATAAAAATCCGACCAGCGGCGGGAGTTTGGCACGCAGTGCCAGGTAGCCGGCGAGAAATGCGGCGATAATGTAAACCAGATCCATCATGAAATGTTATTTCCAGACTATTGATAAGCGTTGGTATTTCAATTAGTTGCATTGGCGGGAAATATAACACAGGGCATGTCTCCGGCGATACATGCCCTACAAAAAACAGGGTTTTTTGAGATGTCAGCCGGGAAGGGATTTCCCGGCGTAGAATTAATCTTCCAGCAGGCGCTGCAGCAGAACGCCATTTAGCATAGCACGCTTGATCATGGAAAATGCGCCGATAGTCGGTTGCGTATAGAGCTGAGATTCAACGATAGGCAACGACTGGTGGAAGGTTGACAGCGATTGGGTTTCAACACAGCGCCGGATAGCGGGAAACACTATGTCCTTGGCTAAGGTGATATTCCCTGCCACAACGATTTTCTGCGGATTGAACAGGTTAATGGTCATCGCCAGGGCTTTACCTAATTGGTAACCCACTTTGACCAAAGCCTGGGTGGCCAGCTCATCCCCCTGATTAGCTGCCTCGCAGATGGCAGGCATAGTGACATCTTCGAGCTTTTGCAGGCTGCTCGGGTAACCTTGAGCCAGGAGTGCTTTGACGTGGCGAATAATCGCCGGATCAGCGGCAACGGTTTCCAGGCAGCCAAAGTTACCGCACTGGCATTTATCGCCGAGCGGGTCAATCTGGATATGGCCGATTTCACCGACGTTGCGGTTATAACCGAGAAATACCTGACCATTGACGATAATGCCGGCCCCTGTCCCACGGTGAACACTGACCAGAATCGAATCCCGGCAGTCCTGGCTGGCGCCAAAATAATGCTCGGCCAATGCCAGCCCGCGGATATCGTTACCGACAAAGCAGGAAACACCATATTTATCAGTAATGATATCTGCCAGAGCCAGAGAGTCGACCGAGATGTTGGGCATGTACTCGACAATGCCTTTTTCCGGGTCAATCAGGCCTGGCAGGGTAATACCAAAGGCGATCAGCTCTCTGAGTATGGTCTGATTGGCACCGATAAACTGCCTGATATGTTCAAGTAAGCCATCAACCAGTTCTTGCTGGTTTGAGTAGGGAAAGTGATGGGCTGTGCCAGCCAGACTCTTACCACTTAAATCGTACAGGGTCAGTTCGATATAATCGCGACCCAGACGGACAGCGACAGAGTGAAAAGGAGCTGCTTCGGTTGTCAGCGAGATGGCTCGCCGGCCACCGGTTGAAGCCTGCTGTGCGACCTCTTTAATGAGGCCGCGTTCCAGCAATTGGCGGGTTATTTTGGTCACGCTGGCCGGGGCTAATTGACTTACGTCTGCCACTTGTATGCGAGAAATAGGGCCTTGCAAGTCAATGAGCCGGTAAACTGCTGCACTATTCAGCTGTTTTACCAGGTCGACATTACCGATTTGTCCGCCATTCATAGTTATGTTTGCTCGTATTTTCCGTTAACCACTGTCGCCCGGACACGGAAATCACGATCAAAAATTGCCAGGTTAGCCACCATGCCTTTTTTGATAGCCCCCAGTGTCTTATCCATACCTATGGCACGGGCAGGGTACAGGGTGGCCATGCGAATCGCTTCGTCCAGGGCAATACCTACATGTTCAACACTGTTTTGAACAGCTTCAATCATCGTCAGGGCTGAACCGCCGAGTGTGCCGTTTTCATCAACACACTTACCATCGCGGTAATATACTTTCTTACCGACAAAAATAAAGTGATCTATGTCTGCTCCTGCCGGTGCTGTTGCATCTGTAACCAGAATTAATTTTTCCTTTTTAATTCTGTGGGCTATACGAATATTGGCATAGTCAACATGAAAGCCATCGGCGATGATACCTGTGTACACCTCAGGCGTATCATAGATGGCTCCCACCATACCAGGCTCGCGGCCAGCAATGGGGGTCATGGCATTGAACAGATGGGTGGCAAAGGTAACGCCGGCCGCAAATCCTCTTCGCGCTTCTGCGTAGGTTGCATTGGTGTGTCCTGCAGATACCACAATACCTGCCTCTGCCAGTCGCTCAATGTGCTCTGCCGGGGTTTGCTCCGGTGCCAGTGTCACCTTAGTGATGATGTCAGCATTCTCGCAAAGTGTAGCAATCATGGCCTCATCTGAGCGCCGGATATGCTCAACACTGTGGATGCCTTTTTTCATGACATTGAGATAGGGACCTTCCAGGTGCAAACCCAGAGACTGGTTTTGGTAGTGCTTTTGGTAATCACGCGCTGCAGCTATCGCAGCTTTCATATCCTCATCAGAAGAGGTGATGAGCGTGGGCAAAAAACTCGTACAACCTGATTTCAGGTTTGCCAGATGCATGGTCTGTATGGTGTCTGCAGTGATATCGTCATTAAACATCACTCCACCACAGCCATTAAGCTGAAGGTCGATGAAGCCAGGAGACAGGTTTGCTCCGTCAAGGTCCTGAGTGGGCATATCAGCAGGTAGCTCTGCCTCAGGACATACAGCGTGAATGTTCACTCCGTCAATAATAACAGCGTGGTTATCCAGCACATCGCTACCTGTAAAAATGCGGCAGTTGGTCAGCGCGTACATGAACACTTCCTATCGGTTAAAGGTGTTTGATGTTTTCTGCTTCCAGTTCCTGGAAATAGCGAACGGTTTTCACTTTCAGTTCCTGTGTGGCAGGAGCATCGCACACAATCAGTGATTTCGGATGCAATTGCAGCGCAGAGACAGTCCACAGATGGTTGACGCAACCTTCAACGGCTGCTTCAAGTGCCTGGGCTTTGTTATGGCCGGTAACCAGAATCATCACTTCTTCTGCGTCCAGCAGCGTGCCAACACCGATAGTCAGTGCGTATTTAGGCACTTGTGTGATATCACCATCAAAGAATCGGGAGTTGGCGATACGGGTATCTTCGGTCAGGGTTTTGATACGTGTACGGGAGGCCAGTGAAGAAGCCGGTTCATTAAACGCAATGTGCCCGTCGTTGCCAACACCACCCATGAATAGATGGATTTTGCCGAATGATTTAATCTTATCTTCATAACGCTTACATTCTGCCTGGTGATCGTCCGTGTTACCGTTCAGCAGATTGATATTTTCTTCCTGAATATCAATGTGGTTAAAGAAGTTGTTAAACATGAAGCTGCGGTAGGATTCCGGATGGTCTGCGGATAGGCCAACGTACTCATCCATGTTGAATGTCACCACATGCCTGAAACTTACTTCGCCTGCATTATAAAGCTCAATCAGACGCTTGTAGGTGGTCAGAGGGGTACCGCCGGTAGGCAGACCTAGTACGAATGGACGGTCTGCGGTTGGCTTAAATTTGTTAATACGATCAACAATATAGCGTGCTGACCACAAACCAACTTCGTTCGCGTTGTTCAGTGGGATAAGTCTCACGGTAACACCTCGTAGCTTGAAAAGAATACTTGAGAATTTTAGCGGTATATCGCCTTTCTTTCGAATAATAAAATAAGTTTTATGACCGGGCTAGCAAAATCGCTCAAACCCGCCAAATGCTGGTGATTGGGATCACAAATGATAAGGTTTTAATTTGCGGGGCGAAATTAAAGGCATACACTGCAACTTACTTAATCGGGTAGCTAAAATAAGTTATCTCAACCGCATCTAAGAAAACCATAGGGGGAACTAAGGGTGAATATTCTTGGATATTTTCAGAAAGTAGGTAAGGCTTTGATGGTGCCGGTCGCCACGTTGCCTGCCGCCGCAATACTCATGGGTATAGGTTACTGGATTGATCCGAACGGCTGGGGTGCCAACAGTGCACTGGCAGCTTTCCTGATCAAAGCCGGTGGCGCTATTATCGACAACATGTCTGTACTGTTTGCTGTCGGTGTCGCATACGGTATGTCAAAAGATAAAGATGGTGCCGCAGCATTATCCGGTTTCGTTGGCTATCTTGTTGTCACCACTCTTTGTTCTCCAGCGGCCGTTGCTCAAATTCAGGGTATCGACCCAAGTGCTGTTCCTGCAGCATTCGGTAAAATTGAAAACCAGTTCGTCGGTATTCTGGTAGGTATTGTCTCGGCTGAGCTTTATAACCGCTACTCAACGGTTGAACTGCACAAGGCACTGGCTTTCTTCAGCGGTAAGCGTCTGGTGCCTATCCTGACATCCATCGCGGGTATTGTGCTGGCTTTCATTCTGATGTTTGTATGGCCTCACGTTTATGGCGGTCTGGTTCACTTCGGTGAAGGTATTCAGGGCCTGGGCGATGTGGGCGCGGGTATCTATGCCTTCTTCAACCGCTTGCTGATCCCTGTTGGTTTGCACCACGCGCTGAACTCAGTGTTCTGGTTCGATGTTGCGGGTATCAATGACCTACCGAACTTCCTTGGCGGTGCTAAGTCTATTGCTGACGGTGTAGCTGTACCTGGCCAGACAGGTATCTACATGGGTGGTTTCTTCCCTATTATGATGTTCGGTCTGCCTGGTGCGGCACTGGCGATGTACCACACCGCTAAATCTGAGAATAAAGAGAAAGTCGCGTCTATCATGATTGCCGCTGCCTTCGCTTCATTCTTCACAGGTGTAACTGAGCCTCTGGAATTTGCCTTCATGTTCCTGGCACCAGCACTGTATGTGGTTCATGCCGTACTGACCGGTATCTCTGTATACATCGCAGCCAGCATGCAGTGGATTTCCGGTTTCGGCTTCTCAGCTGGTTTAGTCGATATGGTACTGCAGTCACGTAACCCGCTGGCAACTCAATGGTACATGCTGATTGTTCAGGGTCTGGTATTCTTCGCGATTTACTATGCGATCTTCCGCTTCGCTATCGTGAAGTTCAACCTGAAGACGCCTGGTCGTGAAGATACTGATGCAGATGAAGTACTGGCTTCTGGTTCTCAGGAAACCGGTGAACTGGCAAAACAATATCTGAAAGCCCTGGGCGGTCACGGCAACCTGGAAAATATTGATGCCTGTATCACTCGTCTGCGTCTGACGCTGAAAGACAGCAGTCTGGCTGACGAGAAAACACTGAAAGCACTGGGTGCAATGGGTGTGGTGAAATTAGGTTCAAATAACCTGCAGGTTATTCTTGGTCCACTGGCTGAGATCGTTGCCGGTGAGATGAAGAAAATCCCGGCCTCAGAAGACCTGTCTGCAGTCAAACTGCCATAATAGACAGTTAATCTGATAGCGAAAGATAACTGAAAGTGAGGCCGGCCCGTCAGGGTCGGCTTTTTTTTTGCCCTAATCATGATTCAATACACACTAATTGTTGAGTCATGACCTGTATTTGTGGATCATAACAGGTTCGAAGATCCTTTTAGCGCACGAGGTGTAATTGATGAGTGAATCTGAAGCTCGTCCAAGCAATTTTATCCGCCAGATTATTGATGCGGATTTAGCCAGTGGTAAGCACACCAGCGTCCACACACGTTTTCCGCCTGAGCCGAATGGTTACCTGCATATCGGTCATGCGAAGTCTATCTGCCTGAACTTTGGTATTGCTCAGGATTACCAGGGACAATGTAATCTGCGTTTTGATGACACAAACCCAGAAAAAGAAGACATCGAATACGTAGAGTCGATTAAGAAAGACGTAAACTGGCTGGGCTTTGAGTGGAGCGGTGAGATTTGCTACTCATCTAACTACTTCGATCAGCTGTATGGCTACGCTTTGGAACTGATCAACAAAGGCCTGGCGTATGTTGATGAACTCACACCAGAAGAAATGCGCGAGTATCGCGGTACGCTGACAGAGCCGGGTAAACCAAGTCCGTATCGTGACCGTCCTGTGGCCGAGAATCTGGCGCAGTTCGAGAAAATGAAAAATGGCGAAGTCGAAGAAGGCAAAATGTCGCTTCGGGCCAAGATTGATATGGCATCACCTTTTATGGTTATGCGTGATCCTGTGCTGTACCGCGTTCGCTTTGCGACTCACCATCAAACAGGTGACAAGTGGTGCATCTATCCGATGTACGATTTCACCCACTGTATTTCTGATGCGCTGGAAGGTATTACGCACTCGCTGTGTACCCTGGAATTCCAGGACAACCGCCGTCTGTATGATTGGGTGCTGGATAACATCACTATTGACTCTCAGCCTCGTCAGTATGAATTCAGCCGTCTGAATCTGGAATATACAGTGATGTCCAAGCGCAAGCTGAACCAGCTGGTGACAGAACAGCTGGTTTCAGGCTGGGATGATCCTCGCATGCCGACAATTTCAGGCTTACGTCGTCGTGGCTTTACGGCTGCTTCTATTCGTGAGTTCTGTAAGCGTATTGGTGTCACCAAGCAGGACAATACCATTGAGATGAGTTCTCTGGAATCGTGTATCCGTGACGATTTGAATGAGAATGCACCTCGGGCCATGGCTGTTCTGGATCCGGTGAAGTTAGTGATTGAAAACTTTGGTGATACGGAAATCCTCAAAGTGGGCAATCATCCTAATAAACCAGAAATGGGTGAGCGTGATGTGCCATTCAGCCGTGAGCTGTACATTGAGCGTGAAGATTTTCGTGAAGAAGGCAACAAAAAGTACAAGCGTTTAGTCTTGGGTAAAGAAGTGCGTTTACGCGGTGCGTATGTCATTAAAGCCGAGCGGGTCGAGAAAGATGCCGACGGCAAGATTACCACTATTTTCTGTACTTATGATGCGGATACGCTGGGTAAAAACCCTGCAGATGGTCGTAAAGTGAAAGGCGTGATTCACTGGGTGTCAGCAGAAAAGGCACTGCCTGCTGAAATTCGTCTGTATGATCGTTTGTTCACTGTTCCCAACCCAGGTGCAGCAGAGGATTTTGCATCGACAATTAACCCGGATTCACTGATCGTGATGAATGGTTTTGTTGAACCGAGCCTGGCAGCGGCAGAACCTGAGCATGCATTCCAGTTTGAACGCATGGGTTATTTCTGTGCGGATAACAAAGATTCATCGGCTGATCACTTAGTGTTCAACCGTACCGTGGGTCTGCGTGATTCGTGGGCAAAAATTGCAGACTGACAGACTCAGACTGTGATTGTTGCCCTGATATAAAAAAACCAGCCGGATGGCTGGTTTTTTTATTGATGTAACCGTGATTATTTATTTTCGTTGTGCAGGCTTTCATCTTTATTACAATCACCGGCAGTGCAGTGACCGTACAGATAAAGGCTGTGGTTGGTCAGACGTATGTTATAGCGTTCGGCAACCTGCTTCTGACGATCTTCAATGATATCATCAGAAAATTCAATGACTTTGCCACAGTCCAGGCAAACAAGATGATCGTGATGGTGCTGGGTAGACAGTTCAAATACTGACTTACCACCTTCAAAGTGGTGACGGGTGACAATCCCGGCATCATCAAATTGGTTCAGCACTCGGTAAACAGTGGCCAGGCCAATCTCTTCACCAATATCGATCAACTTTTTGTACAAATCTTCGGCACTGATATGTTGGCACTCAGGATCCTGAAGTACTTCCAAAATTTTCAGCCGCGGAAGTGTGACTTTTAATCCTGCTTGTTTAAGTGCTTGGTTGTTATCTGACATTCGAGTTTCCTTTGGCTAGCCGTAACAGGAAAATGGAAGGTTACGGTAGTCTTTCTCATATCTGTTCATTATAAGTGACGACAGCACAACAATAAACCTTAATGCTTAATGGGTCTAGGAAAGTTGTGACTTTTATTCGGCTGATATAAATGTTAAAAAGTCAGACTATACTCATCGTACCAGATCATAAGGACGTGTAGGTGTGAATAAGTTCTATAAGCCGCGTATCGTAAAATTTGCACTCAATATCTGGCCACCTTTCTGGGGGGCAGGCATTCGAATCCTGCATATCAGTGAGGATTTCCGGCATGTGGAAATTTGCCTGAAATTAAGGTGGTGGAATAAAAATGCCAACAGGACTCAATATGGCGGCAGTATTTTTTCACTGACCGATCCTGTTTATGCTTTGATGCTGATGGGTATCCTCGGAAAAGAATATTTTGTCTGGGATAAGCAAGCCGAAGTGAACTTTCTCAAACCAGGTCAGACAGATCTGAAAGCGGTGTTTACTATTTCAGATCAGTGCCTTGAGGACATAAAGCGTTCCACAGCCAGCGGCGATAAATATTTTCCTGAGTTTGTCGTCAATGTTTCTGACAGCAAAGGTGAGGTGGTTGCTCAGGTGAAGCGCGTGCTTTATGTACGTAAGAAGCCACAGTACCGGAATGTTGAGCCAGAAGAAGGCCAAAACCGTTCCGGTGAGTGCGTCAGTGAGCAATAAAAAAACGCGCCTCGGCGCGTTTTTAGCAGCTAGCGGTAAGATTAGTCAGCCAGTTCAGCCAGACACATTTCTTCGTAAATTTGCTTAACCCATTTCTCGACGCGCTCGTCAGTCAACTCAGGCTGACGGTCTTCATCGATACACAGACCAACAAAATGTTCGTCATCTACCAATGCTTTTGATGCTTCAAATTCATAGCTTTCGGTTGGGAAGTGACCAACGATGATGGCGCCGCGGCCTTCAACGATATCACGCACTGTGCCCATGGCGTCGCAGAAATACTCGGCGTAATCTTCCTGATCACCACAGCCGAAAATAGCGACCAGCTTGTTTTCGAAATCAATGCCTTCCAGTTCAGGGAAGAAATCGTCCCAATCGCACTGTGCTTCGCCGTAATACCAGGTCGGGATACCCAGCAGTAACAGGTCGAAATTTTCAATGTCTTCT
Source organism: Photobacterium halotolerans DSM 18316 (assembly GCF_000425165.1). Lineage (GTDB taxonomy): Bacteria > Pseudomonadota > Gammaproteobacteria > Enterobacterales > Vibrionaceae > Photobacterium > Photobacterium halotolerans. Next base: position 751,209 of record NZ_KE384319.1, on the reverse strand, counting down.
TTGCTGCTCTTAGCAATGTCTTTGACTTCAACCAGATTTTTACCCAGTTGCTTTTGGATCATTTTAGCGACGGCTTCTGTGTTACCTGTGTCGCTACCAAAGAAGAGTCCTACACTCGCCATAGTAGAGATTACCCGTGTTTTAGTTGTTGACCGCCAACTGACAGGCTGGCGATGTACATAAATTGAACAGGCTGCCAGTTAATTCTAGCGCTGACTGTATGCCTGATAATAACATTTGTCGGTGACTGTGGCGTCAGTTAGGGGAGAAAAACCTTTATCATTAGGCTTCTCATTACGCTTTCTGAGCCAGGTAGCAGGCGTCAGCGGATATTATCCTATCCCCACGCCTTCCATTGTCATCTGAATCACACCTTTCGATATGAATCCAAAGCACCCTAAAAACAAGACCAGCCAGACGATTTTTCGACCAAATGGCGGCACATTGCCTTGCTTGAGGACATCTTTGATCGCCATACCGATGAAAAAGAAGATGGCAGCGAACAATAAATCAAGTCCGACTGATTCCAGCAGGTCCATGTGCTCGTATAACATCTGTTTCTCCTTCGCAAGATCACACTTGCATCCGGCGCGCACTATAGCACAGAGAGTAGTGCGTGTTAATTGTTAGGCTGTGTATCCTTCTCTAAAAAACTGAGAATGATACGGTTAACGGTTTCTGGCTTCTCCGCATGAAGCCAGTGGCCTGTATTGGCGACCATATGGGCCTTGGCGTGCGGGAACTGGCTGGCAATGTGTTCGCGGTGCTCAGGTAAAATGTATTCTGAATCCTGACCTTTAATGAATAAAGTGCGGCCAGGAAAGGGCGGCACAGCAGACCAGCCCATGATGGTGCTGTAGTTATTAATGAGTGCATCGACATTGAACCGCCACTGGAAGAATTCTTGTTCTTTATACAGAGACTTGAGCAGAAACTGGCGCACACCGGGTTCCATAACATGCTGCGATAAATACTGTTCGGCCTCTTTTCGGCTGGTGACCGTCTGGTTGCTGACCGCTTTAAGGCCAGCGAACACATTTTGGTGACGGTGGGCCTGGTAAGCCACGGGTGCCATGTCCAGCACAATCAGGTTTTCGATCCGCTCTCCAGCCAGTTCGGTCATGGCCATTGCCACTTTACCGCCCATGGAATGGCCAATCACACTGAAAGCTTGGATCTCGAGTTGATTGATCACATCAACCACATCTTGCGCCATGTCTGAATAAGTGAAGTGCTCACTATGCGGGGAGCGGCCGTGGTTACGCAGATCAAGACTAATGACTTGATACTGTTCTTTGAGCACTCTGGCGAGCAGGCCGAGATTGTCCGCACTGCCAAATAAGCCATGAATAAGGACGACCGTCTGGCCTTGACCCTGTATTTGATAATGAAGATTCACAGACTATTTCTCTTGTTGTTAACGCTTTGCCGTAGAGTATACCTTCGCTTCACGTTATAATCTCACGGTGATTTTTTAACGGAACGATAATGAACACTACGATGAAAACTATTGAGGTAGACGAAGAGCTGTATCGTTATATTGCCAGCCAGACCCAGCACATTGGTGAAAGTGCGTCAGATATTCTGCGCCGCTTATTGCTGGAGGACTCCAATAGTCAACCTGTCATGCCAGCACGCCCTAAAGCTGCGCAAGGCATTGTGGTTAGCAAAGACGCTGGTAATCTGCCGCAGTCGGAAGACAGGACCAAAGCCATGCGCTCGCTGCTGATTTCTGATGAGTTTGCTGGTCAGGAAAGAGCTATTGGCCGCTTTATGCTGGTACTGTCGACGCTCTATCGTATCGATCCTCAGGCTTTCACTGATGCGACGGCGATTAAAGGCCGGACCCGCATTTATTTCGCTGACAGTGAAGAAAAGCTGTTGAACAGCGGCAAGACGACTAAACCGAAAGCCATTCCTGAAACGCCTTTTTGGGTGATCACCAATACGAATACCGACCGTAAACGCCAGATGGTTGAACAGCTGATGCAAAAAATGCAGTTCACACAAGATATTGTAGAAAAAGTTTGCGGTGAAATTTAACTGTCGCTGATGCGGCTTTATTGACGTACAAGGATATGTTGATGGCGATCCATCCTCGTGCCGGGCAGCGAGCCCGGCAAGAAGACATGCATAACATTCCGGCTCTTGTGGCCAATTATTTTCTGATTGAACCCGATGCATCCAATGTTGCCCAGCGTGTTGCGTTTGGCACCTCCGGCCATCGTGGCTGTGCCGATAAGGGAACCTTCAATCAACATCATATCTGGGCAATCGCTCAGGCTGTTGCCGATGTTCGCCGCGAGCAAGGTGTTACCGGACCGCTGTTTTTGGGGAAGGACACGCATGCTTTGTCTGAACCGGCGCTGCTTTCTGCCCTGCAAGTGCTGGTGGCCAATGGCGTTAGTGTGGTACTGCAGGCGGCGCAGGGTTACACACCCACGCCGGGTATTTCTCATGCCATTCTGACATTTAACCTTTGCCATGCTGAGAAGGCTGACGGCATTGTGATTACGCCTTCACATAATCCTCCGCAGGATGGTGGCATTAAATATAACCCGCCTCATGGTGGGCCGGCTGAAGGGGCCATTACCACAGCCATTGAAAACCGGGCCAATCAGCTGATTGCCGAAGGTTTAACGTCAGTGAAGCGGGTGAGTGTTTCTGAGGCTTTGTCCAGCCATTTCGTGACGGAGCAGGATTTAGTCAAGCCATATGTGGCTGATCTTGTGAATGTCATCGACATGGCTGCGATTCAAAAAGCCAACCTGAAGCTGGCTGTTGACCCTTTGGGCGGTTCCGGGATCGCATACTGGCGCGAAATTGGGCGTCACTATAATCTGGACTTAACTCTGGTTGATGAGTCGGTGGATCCGGCGTTCCGCTTTATGAGCCTGGACAAAGATGGCGTGGTGCGGATGGATTGCTCGTCACCTTATGCCATGGCGGGCTTGCTGGCACATAAAGACAACTATGACCTGGCTTTTGGTAATGACCCTGATTTTGACCGCCACGGTATTGTGACGCCGGCCGGGCTGATGAATCCTAACCATTTCCTTGCGGTGTGCATCGACTATTTGTACCGTCATCGCCCTGACTGGAATGACAAGGTAGCCGTGGGCAAAACACTGGTTTCCAGTGCGATCATTGACCGCGTTGTGGCTGATCTGGGTCGTGAACTGCGTGAAGTACCGGTGGGTTTCAAGTGGTTTGTTGATGGCCTGTACAGTGGTGAGCTTGGCTTTGGCGGTGAAGAAAGTGCGGGTGCATCCTTTCTGCGCAAAGACGGTACTCCCTGGTCAACCGATAAAGACGGTATTTTGCTCTGTTTGTTAGCGGCAGAAATTACTGCGGTGACAGGCATGAACCCGCAACAATATTATCAGGCCCTGACTGAAAAGCATGGTGAGTGCCGCTACAGCCGGTTGCAGGCCGTGGCAAACAGCGCGCAAAAAGCCGTGTTGAGTCAGCTGTCTCCTGAAATGGTGAAGGCTGATACCTTGGCTGGTGATACCATTACGGCCCGTTTGACCCATGCACCAGGTAATGGTGCTGCCATCGGTGGGTTGAAAATTACCACTGAGAATGGCTGGTTCACGGCGCGGCCTTCAGGAACGGAAGAGATTTACAAGATCTACTGTGAAAGCTTCAAAGGCGAAGCGCATCTTCGCCAGATAGAAGATGAAGCACAGAAGATTGTCAGTGACGTCTTTTCGAACGCGGGTCTGTAAGTTATATCCGTTTGATAACCCGTAGCCTTTGCTGCGGGTTTTTTATTACCCATGCCCATGGTTTGGCTCCTGAACGGCTACGGAGCGGACTGCCGAGAATGCTTTTGCCTGTCGCGATTGTGAAGGGGCCAGTGGTCAGGAACAATGAACCATACCTGATTGTCTTCAGCAACACCCTGAGTCGGAACCGTGATAGCCGAAGGTGCCATCAGAGCTGGTATTGATGAATAACAGGGCGGGGTTAACCAGTCTCTCTTGGTGAGGATTTTTAACGATAATTCTTCTGCCTGACTCTGGAAACACCAAAGCCCTTTATTGACATCAGGGTTGATGGGTAAGGCGGAGCCTGATTCTTGATTCCGGAAGTGATCGAAAAGTCTCCCCTGTACAATCAGTCGCTGACAGGATGGCTGACCCAGCAACTTGGCATACTGCTCTTTATAAGCCTGATGCTGAGTCATTGCCAACTGGTGCTGAACCATTTTGTTGATCTTATTATCCAGATTATCTGCTGAGTTTGGTCCCAGCCATCGCTGTTGATAAGCCAGATAAAACTTAATGGCGACTTCCCAGTGTTCTAATTGCTGAGATTGTTTATTGAACACCAGAAAATCAATGGCACCCAGTGTGCGTTTTGCTTCGTGCAGCTGTATTTCTTCTCCGACAAGGTCAAAATCAGGGTGGTGAGTGATGAGCTGCTGCCACAGCCACTGGTAATAAAAACCGAGCCTTTGGTTACCTTCGTATTGCGCTTTGGCCGGAATGACGGCTCTGTCTCGGAACCTGCCCAGCCACGCATCATTGACCTGGTAGTCTACGCCTTGTGTCAGTACCGGCATATCCAGCACATGGCGAAAATGCCTGATGTTATCATTGTGTTCTTTTGTTACATTTTCGTTGATATCATTCATTAAATTAAGTCTTAATCTGCGTTTAACTTGTTTTTAACAACAAAATCTCAAATAAAAAGTAGTAAAATTTCAAAAATGCGCTAAAGTATAGAGGTATGACCAGTTGGTTGCTCAGGAGGCTATCATGTTCACCCCTTTATCTACTCAACAAATCATTGTGCGCCGTACCTGCGTTGTGATTGCAGGCGTGCTGAGTTTTCCGGTTATGGTATTTATGCCTACGTCTGTAAAATCACGTGTCTATAGTTACCTGCATAAAGTCTGGTTGAAAACCAGTACCAAGCCAGTTTGGCTGCAGCACTCTGAGCAAGGTGCACAAGAGCTGTATTGAATCTGTTGTCAATGATTAGCTTACTGGTATGGTATCACAGATGAAATGCTGCCTTTGGCAGCATTTTTTGTGGCTTCTTACTCGCTTTATGCGACCGCTTTTTCGTTCCTGCTGGTTCTGTTGCTCCTGAGTTGGTTAAAATACCAGTAACAGCTCAAAAGGAAGCAAGCATGAACAACCTCAAACTCGAATCATTGTTAAACACACTACTGAGCCCGCACTTAATCAGAGATTACTGTCCGAATGGTCTGCAAGTTGAAGGCCGCAGCGAGGTACAAAAAATTGTCACCGGTGTGACTGCTTGTCAGGCATTAATTGATCAAGCCATTGAAATGAAAGCCGATGCTTTGCTGGTCCATCACGGTTACTTTTGGAAAAATGAACCTTCGGAAATTCGCGGGATGAAATACCGACGGATTAAAGCATTGATCGAAAATGGCATTAATCTCTATGCCTATCATTTGCCTCTGGATGTCCATCCGGAGCTGGGAAATAATGCCCAGCTTGCCGATCAATTAGGTATAAAGCATCTGGGCGGGCTGGAGCCTGGCAATGCGCATCCTGTTGCGGTGTACGGCGAATTTCCGACGGCGCTTAGCGGCGAGCAGCTCGCTGCCCGTATTGAGAAGGTGCTCCATCGCAAACCCTTACATATCGGCGAGGGCGGACCTGATCTGATCAAAACAGTGGGCTGGTGTACCGGCGGCGGTCAGGATTTTATCGATCTCGCGGTTGCGCAGGGGCTGGATGCCTATATCACGGGTGAGGTGTCAGAGCGGACGGTACATACGGCGCGGGAGCAGGGTATTCATTTCTTCAGCGCGGGACATCATGCGACCGAGAGGTACGGTGTTGAAGCGCTGGGTGAATGGCTGGCCGATGAGCATCATTTTGATGTCACCTTTGTGGATATTGATAATCCGGTGTAGGTCACGGATGATCCAATCAAAAAAGGTTGAGCATCAGCCCAACCTTTTTGTTTTACATTAGCAAACTACCAATCATTCACAATCACTCACGTTCGTGAAGTGGTTGGAAATCACGTTGCTGATGACCGGTATACAGCTGACGCGGACGACCGATACGGTTGTTAGGATCACTGTGCATTTCATTCCAGTGTGCGATCCAGCCGATGGTACGAGACATTGCAAAGATTACGGTAAACATAGAAATTGGGATACCGATAGCTTTCAGAATGATACCTGAGTAGAAGTCTACGTTCGGGTACAGTTTCTTCTCAACAAAGTACTCATCAGACAGGGCAATGCGTTCCAGTTCCATCGCGACATCCAGTAACGGATCACTGATTTTCAGTTCTTGCAGAACTTCATGGCATGCTTCACGCATCACGGTTGCACGTGGGTCATAGTTTTTATACACACGGTGACCGAAGCCCATCAGACGGAACGGATCATCTTTGTCTTTGGCACGTTCGATGAACTCTGGGATATTCTCCACGCTGCCAATCTCTTCGAGCATGCGCAGACAGGCTTCATTGGCACCGCCGTGAGCAGGGCCCCAAAGTGAAGCGATACCAGCGGCAATACACGCAAACGGGTTAGCACCTGAAGAACCTGCCAGACGAACAGTTGACGTCGACGCATTCTGCTCATGATCGGCGTGCAGGGTAAAGATTTTATCCATGGCTCGGGCAACAACAGGACTGACTTCATACTCTTCACACGGTGTTGCAAACATCATGTGCAGGAAGTTTTCAGCGTAATCCAGATCGTTACGAGGGTAGATAAACGGCTGACCAATCGAGTATTTGTAGCACATTGAAGCCAGAGTCGGCATTTTTGACAGCAGGCGGAATGCAGTGATTTCGCGGTGCTCGTCGTTATTGATGTCCAGTGAATCATGGTAGAAGGCTGCCAGCGCACCGACAACACCACACATTACAGCCATTGGGTGAGCATCGCGACGGAAACCGTGGAAGAAACTTGCGATTTGCTCATGCACCATAGTATGGCGGGTTACAGTTTTGCGGAATTGCTCGTACTGGGCGCGGGTAGGAACTTCGCCGTACAGCAGAATGTAACAGACTTCTAAATAATCAGCGTTATTAGCTAATTGGTCGATCGGATAGCCACGGTGAAGCAGCACACCTTTCGCACCATCAATGAAAGTAATTTGAGATTCACATGATGCAGTAGCTAAGAAACCTGGGTCGAAAGTGAAATAGCCAGATGCGCCGAGTTTACGAACATCCAGTACTTCCGGACCTAGTGAGCCCCCGAGAATCGGCAGTTCGACCGGTGCTTTCCCTTCAATATGAAGAGTAGCTTTCTTGTCTGCCATAACAATCTCCTTTGTTATTTTATAATCCTAATCCGAAATCGGATGTGCCGTCTTTGTACAGCTCGGTCATGGTGTTGTCAATTCCTCTTATCGGGAGTGTGCGCTTGTTAATAACTTTAAGTAAAAGCGGGTCAATATCTCAAACCGTGTTAGAGGTCATGTAACGGGGTTTGTAATTGATTGTTGCGAGGCGTATACTCGGCCGCAGGTCTCTGGTTCTGCCATCGCCAGAAACAATGATAAAGTTATTAGTAATATTAGCTACTTAGCTGAAACGACTTTTGCTTTGCTGTACATACACTTGTGCTATGTAAATGTAGCATAGTTGTTGTGCCTTTGTTGCGCTTGTTTTGGCGTACGCATACCGGAGGTTTTATAAAAATAAAACGCTTCTATGGAGCTGAGTGGGCAAAGACCGTGAAAGTTAACAAGCCAAGACCTGTCAACCTCGACCTACAGACGATACGCTTTCCGCTGACTGCGATTTCGTCAATCCTGCACCGTGTATCGGGCGTGATTACATTTGTTTCCCTTGCCATCCTGCTGTGGCTACTGAACCTGTCTCTTTCCTCTCCCCAAGGATTTGCTGAGGCCGCTGACATCGTAGACAGCTTCTTTGTCAAATTTATCCTCTGGGGTGTGCTGACAGCACTCTTCTATCACATTGTTTTGGGTATCCGTCACCTGATCATGGATATGGGATACTTTGAAGAGCTGGAATCTGGCACCACAAGTGCGAAAATCAGTTTTGCAATTGTGGCGGTTCTGTCTGTGTTTGCAGGAGGCCTGGTATGGTAAGCAACGTTTCATCCATTGGACGTAATGGTGTTCACGACTTTATTCTGATTCGTGCAACCGCAATTATCCTCACTCTTTACACCATTTATATGGTGTGCTTTTTCGCTTTTGGCCCTGAGCTGAATTTTGAAACCTGGACAGCGTTCTTTTCAAAACTAAGCACAAAAGTCTTTACTATGCTGGCGTTGGCCTCTGTTCTGATTCACGGTTGGATCGGAATGTGGCAGGTACTGACTGACTACATTAAACCTGCCTTTTTACGTGCAGGATTAATGTTTGCAATTGTCGCTGTGCTTTTTGTTTATCTGTTATCTGGTTTCTTTATTGTGTGGGGTGCGTAAGTGAGCATTGCAGTTCGAGAGTTTGATGCCGTAGTAATCGGCGCTGGTGGTGCAGGTATGCGTGCTGCACTACAAATTTCTGAGCAGGGCCTGAAATGTGCTTTGCTGTCTAAAGTGTTCCCTACCCGTTCTCACACCGTATCTGCGCAGGGCGGTATCACAGTTGCGTTAGGTAACTCGCATCCGGATAACTGGGAATGGCACATGTACGACACGGTAAAAGGGTCGGACTATATCGGTGACCAGAATGCCATCGAATACATGTGTAAAAATGGCCCGCAGTCAGTCATTGAACTTGAAAAAATGGGTCTGCCTTTTTCCCGTTTTGAAAATGGTCGTATTTATCAGCGCCCGTTTGGTGGCCAGTCGAAAGAGTTCGGTGGCGAACAGGCCGCGCGTACAGCCGCCGCGGCAGACCGTACCGGTCACGCCCTGCTGCACACGCTGTACCAGCAAAATGTTAAGCATAAGACGACGATTTTCTCCGAGTGGTATGCGCTGGATCTGGTGAAAAACCAGGACGGTGCCATTCTGGGCTGTACCGCGCTGTGCATGGAAACCGGTGAAGTCTGTTACTTCAAATCCAAGGCCACAATTCTGGCAACAGGTGGTGCCGGCCGTATCTACCAGTCAACCACTAACGCACACATTAACACCGGTGACGGTGTCGGTATGGCGCTGCGTGCGGGTGTCCCCATGCAGGATATCGAAATGTGGCAGTTCCACCCAACCGGTATCGCCGGTGCCGGTGTACTGGTAACAGAAGGCTGTCGTGGTGAAGGTGGTTACCTGCTGAACAAAGACGGTGAGCGTTTCATGGAGCGTTATGCACCCAACGCGAAAGACCTGGCGGGTCGTGACGTTGTTGCCCGTTCCATGATGGTGGAAATCCGCGAAGGCCGCGGTTGCGATGGCCCGTGGGGACCGCACATCAAACTGAAACTGGATCACCTGGGTAAAGATGTTCTGGAATCGCGTTTGCCAGGCATTCTTGAGTTGTCACGTACCTTTGCGCACGTCGATCCGGTGAAAGAGCCGATTCCGGTGATTCCAACCTGTCACTACATGATGGGCGGTGTACCGACTCAGGTTTCCGGACAAGCGATTAAGCAAAACGCAAATGGCCAGGACGAAGAAGTCCAGGGTCTGTTTGCCTGTGGTGAAATTGCTTCCGTTTCTGTACATGGTGCAAACCGCCTGGGCGGTAACTCCCTGCTTGACCTTGTGGTGTTTGGTCGTGCGACCGGCTTGCATCTGGGTGAAACCTTAGCGGCTCAGGCAGAAGCGCGTCCGGCAACAGAATCAGACATCGAAGCTTCTCTGACTCGTCTGAACCGTTGGAACAGCACGCAAAAAGGTGAAGATCCGGTACAAATCCGTAAAGATCTGCAATCTTGCATGCAAAACAACTTCTCGGTATTCCGTGAAGGCGAAGCCATGGCTGAAGGCCTGAGCCAGCTGAAAGAAATCCGCGAGCGTTTGAAAGAAGCACGTCTGGATGACACATCCAGCGAATTCAACACACAGCGTATCGAGTGCCTGGAACTGGATAACCTGATGGAAACCGCCTATGCAACGGCGGTAGCGGCTAACTACCGCACTGAAAGCCGTGGTGCTCACGCCCGTTTCGACTTCCCAGAGCGTGATGATGAAAACTGGCTGTGTCACTCTATTTACAACCCGGAGACAGAGCAGATGTCTAAGCGTGATGTAAATATGACACCCGTACATCGTGACGCATTCCCGCCTAAAGCGCGGACTTACTAAGGGAGGTAACAACATGAAACTGAATTTTTCGATTTACCGTTATAACCCTGATGTAGATAACGCGCCGCACATGAAAGGGTATACGCTGGAAGTGCCGGAAGGCTCCGACATGATGGTTCTGGATGCCCTGATTTTGCTTAAAGAGCAGGACCCGTCGCTGTCTTTCCGCCGTTCATGCCGTGAGGGTGTGTGCGGTTCCGATGGTATCAACATGAATGGTAAGAATGGCTTGGCCTGTATCACTCCATTATCAGCGTTGATGAATCAGAAAACGATTGTGATTCGTCCGTTGCCGGGTTTGCCTGTCATTCGTGACCTTATCATTGATATGGAGCAGTTCTACACTAACTATGCCAAGGTGAAGCCGTTCCTGATCAATGACAGTGAGCACCCGCCTGCGCGGGAAAACCTGCAGTCACCGGAAGAGCGTGCGCATCTTGACGGCCTGTACGAGTGCATTATGTGTGCCTGTTGCTCGACCTCATGTCCGTCATTCTGGTGGAACCCGGACAAGTTTATCGGTCCTGCGGGCCTGCTGGCAGCATACCGTTGGTTAATCGACAGTCGTGACACGGCAACTGAAGAGCGTTTATCCGATCTTGATGATGCATTTAGCGTGTTCCGCTGCCACAGTATCATGAACTGTGTCAGTGTCTGTCCGAAAGGGCTCAACCCGACGAAAGCGATCGGCAATATCCGATCTATGTTGCTTAAACGTTCGGTATAAATTTATAGAATTATCGATATGCCAGCAGAGTAATTTGCTGGCTTTTTAGCCCGGCCTAACAACCGGTGCAAGTGGCGATAACAAGTGGTTAAGGGAAAAAAATGCAGAACGGCGTTATGAAGGCTTGGCTTGAGTCTTCACATCTGGCTGGCGCCAACGCAACTTACGTAGAAGACCTCTACGAGTTGTATCTAAGCGACCCAGAATTAGTTGACGAAGAATGGCGTCACGTTTTTAGTGAACTGCCTGTTGTGAATGGTGTTGCCGTTGAGCAGCCGCATTCGCGTGTTCGTGATTACTTCCGGCGTTTAGCGAAAGAGACGACCTTTTTAAGTGCTAACGTCAGCGATCCTGATGTTGATGCCAAACAGGTTAAGGTACTGCAGCTTATCAACGCATACCGTTTCCGTGGTCATCAGCATGCAAACCTGGACCCGCTGGGATTATGGCAGCAGGAACGTGTTCCGGACCTGGACCCTGCGTTTCATAATCTCACAGCGGAAGATTTTGACCAAAGCTTCAATGTCGGTTCATTTGCCGTCGGCAAAGAGACAATGAAGCTTTCTGAGATCTATGAGGCATTGAAAAACACCTATTGTGGCTCAATTGGTGCTGAGTACATGCACATTACTGATACGGAAGAAAAGCGCTGGATTCAGCAGCGTCTGGAATCAGTTGTCGGTAAAGGCACGTTCACTCAGGAAGAAAAGCAGACGTTTTTGGATGAACTGACTGCAGCGGAAGGTCTGGAACGCTACCTGGGGGCGAAATTCCCAGGGGCAAAACGTTTCTCACTGGAAGGCGGTGATGCGCTTATTCCTATGATGAAAGAGCTGATTCGTGCAGCCGGAAAAAGCGGTGTCCGTGAAGTGGTGGTGGGAATGGCCCACCGTGGCCGTCTGAACATGCTGGTGAACGTGCTGGGTAAAAAGCCTCAGGATCTGTTCGATGAATTTGCCGGCAAGCATGGCGAGTCATGGGGAACCGGTGATGTGAAATACCACCAGGGTTTCTCTGCTGATTTCGCAACACCAGGCGGCGATGTGCATCTGGCTCTTGCCTTTAACCCCTCTCACCTTGAAATCGTTAACCCGGTCGTTGTCGGCTCTGTCCGTGCACGTCAGGACCGCTTGGGTGACAAAGACGGTTCCATGGTACTGCCAATCACTATTCATGGTGACTCAGCAATCGCGGGTCAGGGGGTTGTGGCTGAAACCTTCAACATGTCCCAGTCACGGGGTTATCGCGTTGGTGGTACGGTACGCATTGTGGTGAACAACCAGATTGGTTTCACGACCTCTAATCCGATGGATACCCGTTCAACGCAGTACTGTACTGATATCGCTAAGATGGTGCAGTCGCCGATCTTCCACGTTAATGCCGATGATCCTGAAGCCGTTGCTTTTGTGACTCGTCTTGCGCTGGATTACCGCAATGAATTTAAGCGTGATGTGGTTATTGATCTGGTCTGTTACCGCCGTCATGGTCACAACGAAGCGGATGAGCCGAGTGCGACTCAGCCACTGATGTACCAAAAGATCAAAAAGCACCCAACTCCCCGCAAGATTTACGCAGATATTCTGGTTGACGAGAAGAGCATAGACGCTGAAACAGCGACTGTACTTGTCAATGAATACCGTGATGCGCTTGACCGTGGCGAATGCGTGGTGAAAGAGTGGCGTCCGATGAAACTGCACTCAGTGGACTGGGCTCCGTACCTGGGTCACGACTGGACCAAAGAGTGGGATCATAAAGTTGGCCGTCAGCGACTGCATGAGCTGGGTCAGCGGGTTTGTCAGTATCCTGAAAGCCACAAACTGCAAAGTCGTGTACAGAAACTGTACAGCGATCGTCAGTCTATGGTCGCCGGTGAGAAAGGTGTCGACTGGGGTATGGCCGAAACGCTGGCCTATGCAACACTGGTTGATGATGGTCACCGCATTCGTATTACCGGTCAGGATTCCGGACGGGGTACTTTCTTCCATCGTCATGCGGTACTGCATAACCAAGCGGATGCCAGTACTTACATGCCTTTGGCTAACCTTCATGACAAACAAGGTCCGTTCCAGGTCTTCGACTCTGTGCTGTCAGAAGAAGCCGTATTGGCCTTTGAATATGGCTATGCGACGGCAGAGCCGGGTGGCCTGACAATCTGGGAAGCTCAGTTTGGTGATTTTGCGAACGGTGCACAGGTTGTGATTGATCAGTTCATCAGCTCTGGTGAGCAGAAGTGGGGCCGTATGTGCGGTCTGACTATGCTGCTGCCGCATGGCTATGAAGGTCAGGGCCCTGAGCACTCTTCTGCGCGCCTGGAGCGTTACCTGCAGTTGTGTGCTGAACAAAACATGCAGGTTGTGATTCCTTCAACGCCGGCACAGGTTTATCACATGATACGTCGTCAGGTTCTGCGCCCGATGCGCCGCCCTCTGATTGTCATGTCGCCTAAGTCATTACTGCGTCATCCGCTGTGTACGTCCACCATGGACGACCTGGCTGAAGGTAATTTCCTGCCGGCCATCGGTGAGATTGATGCGCTGGATCCGAAACAAGTGAAACGTGTTGTACTGTGTTCAGGTAAGGTGTATTACGATCTGCTGGAACAACGTCGCAAGCGTGAGCAGACGGATGTCGCCATTATCCGAATTGAGCAGCTGTACCCATTCCCGAAAGAGGATGTGGAAGCTGCACTGGCTGATTATCAGCATGTGACTGACTTCGCATGGTGTCAGGAAGAGCCGCAAAACCAGGGTGCCTGGTACAGCAGCCAGCATAATTTCCGTGCTGCACTGCCTGCCGGCGCGCAGCTGGCCTATGCCGGTCGCCCTGCGTCAGCTTCCCCTGCCGTTGGTTATATGTCAGTACACCTGAAACAACAGAAAGCGTTGATTGATGACGCGCTGAACACAGAACAATAAACCCAGAGCTGGAACAAAAAGGACAAACTGAGATGACAATCGAAATTCTGGTTCCCGATTTACCTGAATCAGTAGCAGACGCAACCGTAGCCACCTGGCACAAGAAACCGGGTGATGCGGTAAGCCGTGATGAAGTTCTGGTAGATATCGAAACGGATAAAGTAGTGCTGGAAGTACCTGCACCTGAAGATGGTATTCTTGAAGCCATTTTTGAAGAAGAAGGTACCACAGTGTTGACCAAGCAGCTGCTGGGTAAAATCAAAGCAGGCGCGGTTGCCGGCGAGCCAACCAAAGATAAGACAGCCAGTGCGGAAGCGTCACCAAATAAACGCACTACTGCCTCTTTGGCTGAAGAGACCAATGATGCGCTGAGCCCGGCGGTACGTCGTCTGATCAGCGAGCACGGTATTGATGCATCGGCTGTGAAAGGCAGCGGTGTGGGTGGCCGTATCACTCGCGAAGACGTAGAAGCGTTCGTGAAAAATGGCAAGTCTGCATCTGCAGCCCCGGTTGCTGAAGCGAAAGCAGAAGCTCCTCTGGCGCACCGCAGTGAAAAGCGTGTCCCTATGACCCGCCTGCGTAAGCGTATTGCAGAGCGTCTGCTGGAAGCGAAGAACAGTACAGCGATGCTGACGACCTTCAACGAAGTGAACATGAAGCCAATCATGGACTTGCGTAAGCAGTACCAGGGCATCTTTGAAGAGCGTCACGGTATTCGTCTGGGCTTTATGTCTTTCTACGTCAAAGCAGTTGTTGAAGCGCTGAAGCGTTTCCCGGAAGTGAATGCATCTATTGACGGTGATGATGTTGTTTACCACAACTTCTTCGATGTCAGCATTGCCGTGTCGACTCCTCGTGGTCTGGTTACCCCGGTACTGCGTGATTGTGACAAGCTGAGCCTGGCTGAAATCGAAAAAGGTATCCGTGAACTGGCTGTCAAAGGCCGTGACGGTAAGCTGACTGTTGATGAACTGACTGGCGGTAACTTCACTATCACTAACGGTGGTGTATTCGGCTCGCTGATGTCTACGCCGATTATCAACCCGCCTCAGGGTGCAATTCTGGGGATGCATAAGATCCAGGATCGCCCAATGGCCGTTGATGGCAAGGTTGAAATCCTGCCTATGATGTATCTGGCGCTGTCTTACGACCACCGTCTGATTGATGGTAAAGAGTCGGTAGGCTACCTGGTAACCGTGAAAGAGTTGCTTGAAGACCCAACACGTCTGCTTCTGGACGTGTAACACTGCGCATAACGAGCCGCCACTGTTCTGAGGTGGCGGCTGTTGAGCCAGATTGATTGACGAAGGAATACCCAAGAGTATTTCAATGGATATAACACGTCCCACAGGGATTAGATAACGGATAGAACATAATGAATCTGCACGAATATCAGGCAAAACAACTTTTTGCTGAGTATGGCCTGCCAGTTCCTGAAGGCTATGCTTGTGATACCCCACAAGAGGCTGCGGAAGCAGCAAGCAAAATCGGTGGTGACAAATGGGTCATCAAATGTCAGGTTCACGCTGGTGGCCGCGGTAAAGCGGGCGGCGTAGAACTGCATGACACCAAAGAAGGTCTTAAAGAGTTTGCACAAAAGTGGCTGGGTAAAAACCTGGTAACTTATCAGACAGATGCAAACGGTCAGCCGGTTACCAAAATCCTGGTTGAAGAAGCTTCTGACATTGCCAACGAACTGTACCTGGGTGCTGTTGTAGACCGTGGTACTCGCCGTATCGTTTTCATGGCATCGACTGAAGGTGGTGTGGAAATCGAGAAGGTTGCTGAAGAAACCCCAGAGCTGATCCACAAAGCGGCTATCGATCCACTGGTTGGCCCACAGGCTTATCAGGGTCGTGAACTGGCATTTAAACTGGGCCTGAAAGGCGACCAGATTAAGCAGTTCGTGAAAATCTTCATGGGTCTGGGCCAGATGTTCGCCCAGTATGATCTGGCTCTGCTGGAAATTAACCCGCTTGTGATCACCGGTGAAGGCAATCTGCTGTGTCTGGACGGTAAGATCAACATCGATTCAAACGCCATGTACCGCCAGCCAAAACTGCGTGATATGCACGATGCTTCTCAGGAAGATGCACGTGAAGCTCACGCAGCACAATGGGAGCTGAACTATGTTGCTCTGGACGGTAACGTCGGTTGTATGGTGAACGGTGCGGGTCTGGCCATGGGGACCATGGACATAGTAAACCTGCACGGCGGCAAGCCGGCAAACTTCCTGGATGTTGGTGGCGGTGCGACCAAAGAGCGCGTTGCAGAAGCATTCAAGATCATCCTGTCTGACGATAATGTTAAAGCCGTACTGGTTAACATCTTCGGTGGTATCGTTCGTTGCGACATGATTGCAGAAGGTATCATCGGTGCGGTTAAAGAAGTTGGCGTGACGGTACCGGTTGTGGTTCGTCTGGAAGGTACTAACGCTGACCTGGGTCGCGAAGTACTGGCCAAGTCAGGTCTGGATATCATTGCAGCTGAGTCGCTAACCGACGCAGCTCAGAAAGTTGTTGCTGCTGCGGAGGGCAAATAAGAATGTCTGTACTAATTAATAAAGACACTAAAGTCATCTGCCAGGGTTTCACTGGCGGTCAGGGTACTTTCCACTCTGAGCAGGCAATTGCATACGGTACGCAAATGGTTGGCGGTGTGTCACCGGGTAAAGGCGGCACAACACATCTGGGTTTGCCAGTGTTCAATACTGTGCGTGAAGCCGTAAAAGCAACAGGTGCAACAGCTTCTGTTATCTACGTACCGGCACCATTTTGTAAAGATGCCATTCTGGAAGCGATTGATGCGGGTATCAAGCTGATCGTTACTATCACAGAAGGTATCCCGACAACAGATATGATCGACGTGAAAGTGAAGCTGGAAGAAACCGGCGTCCGCATGATTGGTCCTAACTGCCCGGGTGTGATCACACCTGATGAATGTAAGATCGGCATCATGCCTGGCCATATCCACAAGAAAGGTAAAGTGGGTATCGTTTCACGTTCAGGTACGCTGACTTATGAAGCCGTAAAACAAACCACAGATGAAGGTTTCGGCCAGTCTACTTGTGTAGGTATTGGTGGTGACCCTATTCCAGGTTCAAACTTCATTGATATCCTGAAACTGTTCCAGGAAGACCCGGAAACTGAAGCGATCGTGATGATTGGTGAAATCGGTGGTACTGCGGAAGAAGAAGCTGCAGCCTTCATCAAAGAGAATGTCACCAAACCGGTTGTTTCCTATATTGCGGGTGTGACGGCTCCTCCGGGTAAGCGTATGGGCCATGCCGGTGCGATTATTTCTGGTGGTAAAGGTACTGCGGAAGACAAGTTCGCAGCACTGGAATCGGCAGGCGTGAAGACCGTTAAGAGCCTGGCTGAGATCGGTAAAGCACTGAGAGAAGTTACTGGCTGGTAACAGAACAAGCCAGACTAAGACTGCATTAAGAAGCCCGTCATCTGACGGGCTTCTTTTTATCTCAGGTCACCGCTTATGGGTTTTTCTCCGGTGTTAAACCTGATCTGGTATGGCGAGTGATATGCGTAAAATAAAAAAAGCCCGGCGTGACTGCCGGGCTTCTGTCAATGTCTTATACGCACCAGATTAGTATTTGAAGCGGGTGGTCAGTAACAGTTGATCGCCGTAAACATCATTGAAACGACCTTCAGCGCCGATTGAAAACAGCTCAGTGGCGTGGAAACGGCCATAAACAGAACCGAACGTTTCTTCGATTTGGTGGACGTTAATGTGGCCAAGCTTGGCACCGACTTCAAGTTGCGGACCTAACCACTGACGAACACCCAGGTTGATTTCCATACCGGTTTTGCCGGTGCTGTCGTTAAACTCGCCTTTGTTCTTGATGTTGCGCGCTTTAAGCTCACCCGTCAGATCTGCCCAGTTGTTGATAGGTGCGTGGAAGCCCACACCTAAAGCGAGATCCCAGTCGCTTTCGAATTCAGAATCGATGCTACCGGTTAAATGTGCATTCGGGTGGATAGATTTGCTGAAACCTGCACCATAGGTTAATGGGCTCAGGCCAATTCGCACTTCTGTATAGTCGTAGCTGAAGTTGCTCATAGTATTAGCTGAATTAGCTTGAGCGGCTGAAGCACATGATAGTAGCAGGGCGCCAGCGATAAACGATTTACGCATGAATCTTCATCCAAAGAACAAAAAATGAATTGGAGCATTTTAATCAACTCGTCATCGCAATAACAGGTTGGCCTTAGATTAAGTGCCGTATTACGGGGACAATAGAGTAAAAATGCAGCAAAAATCACATAATTGTGATCATTGACAAACTTTTAATAAGCCATTTTATCACACTAATGGATAGAACATTTTTATTGTATTAGTTCGTTGCCAGATTTTGTCCCTTGCTCAAAATGGGTGAGATTCGATAACGTGGTGTCGGAGATGTTGGCCAGCGCTTCTTCGGTCAAAAAGGCCTGGTGGCCGGTGAACAGCACATTGTGGCAGGAAGACAAGCGACGAAAAACGTCATCCTGAATGATGTCGTTGGACTTATCCTCAAAGAATAAATCTTTTTCATTTTCGTAGACATCCACCCCGAGAGATCCGATTTTCTGGCTTTTGAGCGCTTCAATCGCATCTTTTGAGTTAAGCAGTTCACCACGGCTGGTATTAATGATCATGACACCGTCGCGCATCTTGCTAAAAGAGCTCGCGTCCAGCATGTGGTAATTCTCTTTGCTCATCGGGCAGTGCAGGGTAATGACATCCGATTGACGGTAAATCTCGTCCAGTGAGGTGTAAGTGGCCCCCAGCTTTATCGCTTCCGGGTTTTCATAAGGATCGTGGGCCAGAATGGTCATGCCCAGGCCTTTCAGGATGTGCATGGTGGCAATGCCTATCCGGCCTGTGCCGATAACCCCGACGGTTTTGCCATAAAAGTTAAAGCCTGTCAGGCCATCCAATGAAAAGTTGGCATCCCGTGTGCGCTGGTATGCGCGGTGAATTTTACGGTTGAGACTCAGCATTAACCCGACAGTATGTTCCGCGATGGCTTGCGGAGAGTAAGCGGGCACCCGAACAATCTGCAGACCGTACATTTTGGCGGCATCCACATCCACTTTATCAAATCCGGCACAGCGCATGGCAATGACTCGCACCCTCAGAATAGATAACGCTTCGATTACAGGCTTACTGAGATCGTCGTTGACAAAGGCGCAGACAGCATCGTAACCGTGGGCCAGTTTCGCCGTTTGCAGGTTGAGCTGAATATCGAAGAAACTCAGTTGGTGCCCAAAAAGCTGATTGCTCTTATTGAAAGAAATTTGATCGTATTTTTTGGCGCTGAATACGGCGACTTTCATCACAGCACTCCTTCAATCTGAAATTGTGATCACTTTCCCACAGTGCGCACCGGCTGACAAGCAGATTAATCACTTGCGCTGAATGATAAAAGTCATTGATCCATAGAGCAAAGATAGTGTTTGTAATACACTCATTGCATTCATCACGAAATAATCATTGGAAAGAGACATGTTAGGAAAAATAGGTGCAGTTGCAGGCGCGGTTGCAGTGGTGCTGTGCTGGCCTCTGGCTGTTGGTCAGATTGGCGAGCGAATTTATCAGGACACGGTGGGGGAATACAACAGCCCCTATGTGTCTGTCACCACAGAACGCTATGAACGTGGTTATCTGACCTCTCATGCTGTGTCGAAAATTGCACTGAAATCGAGCTGGAAAGAGGTTTTCGCCGAGCAGGACTGGCCAACTGAATGGCATATTGCACATGAGATTCATCATGGCGTCTTTGGGGTCACTTCCAACAGTACGCTGGTGGTAGATGATAAGGTGGCCTCTCAGGTTGCAGCCTGGTGGGGCAGCGATGCGGTGCCACTGACCTTAACAACGCGCACTGCACTGACAAGAAAAACCGATCTTGATTTAACCCTGAATCCTTTTGTGTATAACGATCAGGACGGCAACGCCTTTAAGTCTGAGCCGCTGACCTTTACCGGGACTGTCACTGCTGACGGAAACGGCAGTTTCAGCTATGCGCTGAAAGATGCGTTATTGCAGACTGTGGCAGACGAAAGCATGCAGGTGTCTGGTGTGACTGGTGGCGGGGAAGGCCGCTGGGACGGAGGCTTCTGGATTGGCAACCAGCAACTGCAGATAAGCAAGCTGGGGTTTGCCAATAATCAGACCCAAGAGTCCGTGGATCTGGATAACATTAAGGTAGTCTCAGTCAATAGCCTGTCACAAGCTCAGGCAGCGACAGAGGAGAGTCCGGCAGTCAGTGCGCAGTTAACGAACAGCAACCAGCTCAGCATCGCGTCTCTGACCAGTCTGGACGGTAAGAAATACCAGACATTCAATGTCGATTTGCTGTTGTCTGATCTCGATTATGACGCCATAACCCGTCTCAGTGCACTGGGTGATCAGCTGGACGGCGAATTATCCCCGGCTCAGGTTCAGGATATGGCGTTAGCGCTGGATCTGCTGGTTGCCAAAGGGCTGACCGTGAACCTGAAAGATATCAGTGTGGTGGCACCGGAAGGGCCAATAAAAGGCCATGTCCGTCTTACTGTGCAGCCAGGCCTGGCGCGCGCGTCGCAAAATCTGGCACAAGTGACCAGCAAACTTGATGGTGATCTGTATTTTGAATTTCCGTCCGAGTTGCTGACATTGACCGAAGGGCTGGAGCCTCAGACCGACCGGCTGATTCAGAGCGGTGTGCTGACAATGAAAGAAGACAGGGCATTTATTGCTGTGAAACTGGTGGGCGATAAGGTGGTTCTGGGTAATGGCGATCAATTACCCCTGGCTATGTTGATGATGTTACTCCTTTCTTAAGCGCGCATCATAGGTAACGACAATGAATAAAATAGAACCTATCAATTTAGACATTTGGCTGAAATCGACGACACTTAAGGTATCGGCGCAGGGATAAGCACTCAGATTGACACACTCTGAACCTGCCTGCGGTTATATAAGAAAAATTCAGGGGGATGCATGGAGTCGATTAAAGTCAGAGATTATATGAACACCCGACCGGTAACCTTCGAAGCAGGTATGTCACTGTCTAAAGCATTGGACAAGATGCTGTCATCCAAACAGATTGGGGGACCTGTTATTGATGAGTACCGCAGAGTGGTGGGCTTTGTGTCTGAACAGGATTTTATTCAGAAGTTACTGAAAGTTGGTTATCACTGTCAGGATACCCACACAGTCGGTGATGTTATGCGGACGGATGTGCTGACAGTTAATCCTGAGACCAGCATTATTGCCCTGGCTGAAACCATGTCCGGGCAAAAACCTAAGCTGTATCCGGTTGTCGAAGGTGGGAGACTGGTCGGTATTATTACCCGCCGCAATGTGCTTTCCGCCATCAGTGATCAAATTGGTGATTGCTTTAAGCACCCGGTTTAACGCTATAAACAGGCGCTGCTCAGCGCCTGTTTTTTGAGATCTGTATTCATCCATTCACTCAATAATTGCGAGCTGTATTTATCGCTTGACCTTGGAGGTAACTCCAAGGTTTATATTGATACAGAAGCCCATTTTGACTGAATAAGGAATAACAGTATGTGTCATCAATGTCATAATAAAAAACCGCACATCCATACCATCAAGCCAGTCAGTACCGGCAGCAGTGTGCGTGTCGAGCAGGGGGCAATGGCTGTATCTGCGACAGGTGCTGCTTCTGCGACGGCAAGTGGCTGTGAAGGAGCGTGCGACTCAGGAGGCAGTGAAGAGAGCGACCCCGCCAGGCGGCGAGCTTTACTGTCAACACCGCCCAATGGCGACAAGGCGGCTGCCTTGTCCGGTATCCGGCAAATTATCCCCCATACAACGCCGTCAGGCTTTACTGCTATTCATTCCTATGGGCCGGACAGTCCAAACGACGTTCATCTGGCATCGTCACAGGCAAAGGGCACAGCCCCTCAGCAAAGCACTGAACCAGGTGCCGTTGCGCGTTTCAGCTGGCAAGTGCAGGGCATGGATTGTCCGAGCTGTGCAGCAAAGCTGGAAAAAGCCATTCTGGCAATCGACGGTGTCGATCAGGCCTCGGTGATCTTTTCGACAGAGAAATTGGTGGTCGACGGAATCTCATCGCGCATGATGTCTGAGGTAGAGGCCATCGCCAAAGCAACAGGCTTCCCATTGCGCCGGCCGCAACAGAGTAAAGATGCTCCGGCTTCGGGATTCATGCAGACTTATGGCATGCTCGCGCTGACAGCCGCGCTGGTTTTTGTGTCTTATGCCATCTCCACTCAGTCTGACACTCTGGGGCTGATTGCCTTTTCAGCCACCACGCTGGTGGGACTGACCCCGATTATTGGTAAAGCCATCAAACTCGCTAAAAACGGCTCGCCGTTTTCAATTGAAACCCTGATGAGCGTGGCTGCTGTCGGCGCGCTTTATCTGGGCGAAACGGCCGAAGCGGCGATGGTGTTGTTGCTGTTTCTCATTGGTGAGCAACTGGAAGGCTATGCATCTGCCCGTGCCCGCAGCGGGGTAAAAGCCCTCATGGCGCTGGTGCCGGAGACGGCGATGCGTGTCGACACCAACGGCCAGATTCGCGAAGTGGCGGCCGATCAGCTCCGGCCCGGCGATATTATTGAAGTGGCACCGGGCGCCCGCTTACCCGCCGATGCCCTATTGCTTGATAAGGCAGCCAGCTTTGATGAAAGTGCATTAACCGGCGAATCGGTTCCGGTAGAGCGTTTTGCGGGAGAGCGTATTCTTGCCGGTTCACTGTCAGCCGATCACCTGGTGCGGGTCAAAGTCGAGTCTAAGCAGGGTGAGAATGCCATCGACCGCATACTGCACCTGATTGAAAACGCAGAAGCCAGTAAAGCCCCGATAGAACGTTTTATTGATCGCTTCAGCCGCTGGTACACCCCTGCGATGATTATACTGGCGACGCTGATTGTGCTGGTACCGACTGTGATTTTTGGTCTGTCCTGGGATGAATGGCTGTATAAAGGACTGACATTACTGCTGATTGCCTGCCCGTGTGCCCTGGTGATCTCAACTCCGGCGGCTATTACCTCCGGACTGGCGGCAGCGGCGCGTCGCGGAGCCCTGATTAAGGGCGGTGCGGCACTGGAGCAATTAGGCCAGACGCAGGTGGTCGCGTTTGATAAGACAGGCACTTTAACTCTGGGTAAGCCGCGGGTAACGGATGTACTTGTCTGGCAAGGCGATGAAACAAGGCTGCTCAGCGAAGCCGCCGCGATAGAAACCGGATCGCTGCATCCGCTGGCGCAGGCTGTGATCGACAAAGCACGCCAGCAGGGTCTGGCGGTGCCGCATGCTGAAAACCGCAGAGCATTACCTGGTCGCGGGATTCAGGGTGTGGTTGACGGCACTGTCATCCATCTTATCGCCACAGATCGTCTTGACGATCCCGGCCGGATAACCCAATCCCAGCAGGCTGACATCGACAGCCTGAGCGATGAGGGCAAAACCCTGGTGGTGGTGCTGCGTGATAACGTGCCGGTCGGACTGATCGCCTGGCGGGATAATCTGCGTGAAGATGCCCTGATGGCGGTCGACAGACTCAAAGCGTTAGGCATTCGCAGTGTGATGTTAACCGGTGATAACTTGCGGGCCGCCAAGGCAATCGCTTCTGAGATCGGTGTTGATTTTCGGGCCAGCCTGCTGCCTGAAGATAAAGTGACCGAAGTTGCTCAGTGGAGCCGTGACTATAAAGTGGCCATGGTGGGCGACGGCATTAATGATGCGCCGGCGATGAAAATGGCCAGTGTCGGCATCGCGATGGGAAGCGGCACGGACGTGGCACTGGAAACTGCCGATGCAGCACTGACTCATAACCGTCTGAATGAATTACCGGACATGATTGCTTTGTCGCGAATGACACTGGCCAATATCCGTCAGAATATCAGCCTGGCCCTGGGCCTGAAGCTGATATTCCTGCTCACCACCTTGCTCGGCTGGACTGGGCTTTGGGTTGCCGTATTGGCAGACAGCGGTGCCACAGCGCTGGTGACTGTGAATGCGCTGCGATTGCTGCGGTTTAAGCCAGATGCATAATTTACCGCGGGTTCAGCGTTCAGGCTGAGGCAGGGCTACAATCAGAAGGCTTAAGCGCTGGCTTGGGCCTTTTCTTTGTGCAGAGCCTTAATAAGGCAACATAGAACATTGATTGCTCACGTTAAGACCAGGAGCAGGGCTGATGCTTTCCATCTGGTTCAAGCGCATTGGTTACGGTTGAAGTAAGTCGCGTTGCATATTAATGTGATCTATGATCTGTTTTAATGAATCCGTTGCATTGAAATGTATCTTTAATGTGATGTTAATCACCCATATCACGGCGGTGATGAGCTATGGTTAGCGGGTATTCGAGAGTTCAAGTTGTTGAATAAGATCCCATAATAGGCCGCCACAAAGCAGGCCACACAATGAAGGATAGAATTATGTCTGAGACCGCGGTATTCCATCTGGGTGTTACTAAAGCTGATCTTCAGGGCGCTGAAATTGCCATTATTCCCGGAGACCCGGCACGCGTTGAAAAAATCGCCAATCTGATGGATGAGCCTGAGTTTTTAAACAGTGCCCGTGAATACACGCTGTACCGTGCAAAGCTGGATGGTAAGTCTGTTGTGGTATGTTCAACGGGTATCGGCGGCCCATCAACCTCAATTGCGGTTGAAGAGCTGGCTCAGCTGGGTGTGCGTACTTTCCTGCGTGTCGGTACGACAGGTGCGATTCAGCCGCATATCAATGTGGGTGACATGATAGTGACCACTGGCTCTGTGCGTCTGGACGGTGCCAGCCTGCACTTTGCGCCAATGGAATTCCCGGCAGTGGCTGATTTCGACGTGGCAACTGCGATGAAAGAAGCGTGCGATGCGGAAGACACAGGGGTGCACACAGGGGTGACGGCCTCCAGTGATACTTTCTATCCGGGACAGGAGCGCTACGACACTTTCTCTGGCCGTGTTGTCCGTCGTTTCCAGGGTTCGATGAAAGAATGGCAGGACATGGGTGTGCTGAATTTTGAAATGGAATCAGCTACCTTACTGACCATGTGTGCAAGCTCGGGTCTGCGTGCCGGTTGTGTGGCGGGTGTGATTATCAACCGTACTCAGAAAGAGACACCAGATCACGCGACGCTGAAAGAAACAGAAGCACGTGCAATCCGTGTGGTTGTTGACGCTGCTCGCCGTATGCTGAACAAATAATCAGTTACCAGATATAAAAAAACCGATGCCAGATGCATCGGTTTTTTTTCCGCACAAAAGTGATCACAACAGCCGGTTGGCCTGGCCGCCAGCTGCTTTGAACCAGGTATGCAGGTGTTGCTCCAGCTCACCCAGCTGTTCGGGGCCGATGATCGCCAGCCCTAAATCTTCGGCCCGTATCAGATCATGATGGCGAAGAGGGCGGAAACTCACCAGCATGGCACGTGCCTGAAGGCCGCCTAACAAATCCCGCAGGGATTCCAGCTTGTACAGGGTGTCGTCGCCATCATCCCGCATGCCTTTGGTTTTACATTCAATGATATGCAGTTTGTTATTGACGACAGTCGCCACGTCCAGCTCATTACGTACTTCCCGATCACCGATCTGGCGGTAAACCTGCACGCCCAGTGAGTGATCCTGAATGGTTGGCAGCTTACTCTGAATGGCCCGGACGGTGCTGTGAACCAGGTTTTCCAGCCATTCGCCATTAGCGAAGCGGCGGGCTTCTTCGTGTCTGAACGTCAGAATACCATTGTCATAGTGTGCCAGACCGGTTTCCTGTAAATCGTTGATCAGCAGCGCCAGTTCTTTGTATCCCTGCTGTTTGTCACTCAACCCGACATCCAGTTTCTGCTCTTTACGGCACGTTGTCGCCAGATAATTCAGAGTAGCCAGCCCGGGGCCAAGCTCCAGCGCTGAGCTTGCCCAGCGTTGCCCCAGATCCCAGAGTTGCTGATTGAGGGCTTCCGGTACGCTTGTCTCGGGCAACTCGGCACGCGCGCCGAAAATAGTCAGGTAATCGGTGAGCTGGATGCGGTCCTCAACCTGCTGCTGCTCCCGGCCGGCGGGATACAGCCAGCACATCTCATCACTGTAGGGTTCAATAACATAAATCGGCCAGTGGTAGCTTCGGAACACCTCATAGGCAGACAGCAGCCGGTGACGAAGGCCACAACTGGCATTGAACCAAACTTCACTGTTTGACTCTTTTAAACGGGTTGCCAGTTCATTGAGTCGCTGGCGAAGGGTTGTAATATTGATAGAGTCGGGAATGGTGAAGAATTCAGTCTCAATATCGCGGGGGATCAGTATCGAACTCAGGCGGTCATAGGTTTCCTGCTGCGCTTCTGTGCCGATAAAAATCATCTTTCCGGCTGGGACACCGTGGTCTAAAAGGGAAGTGATCAGTCTGACCGGGTCCTGATCGATAATGCCAACATGAGTAATCATAATTATCCTTATACCTGTCCTGCTTGATGTTGCAGCGGTGCTGGCTGCATTCATTCACTGGAACGCCAGCCCGGCCAATTACATAGTTCAGCTATGTTCATGGGTATTCACTCACTTGCCGCCTAACTGCACCATCAAGTCGTTTGGGTATTGTACTTCGGCTGATACCGGCTAAGAACAGGAAGCCAGAAATGGCCGACACCAGAAAGTGAGTAAGTATTTATTTTATATGGGTGCATGGAAAACTTATTTCAAGCACTTAAAGAAAGTATCGGATATCTCCGTCGTTTTTGTTGTGGGATTGTCAATTCGGTGCATTTTTTGTGTGAGGGAATGTTGCGGTATAAAGGCATTGCATTTGTTTCTAAGACTGTGACAATACAGCGTTTATCCAGGCTGTGAACCTGAAGCCCTTTCCCGGGGACGTATTGAACTGAGGGCGCTATGACACAAAAGCAGGCACAAAAACTGACCATTCTCGATATCGCTAAACTGGCTGGGGTGGGTAAATCAACCGTCTCCAGAGTGCTGACACAGGATCCGCGTGTGAAACCGGCGACAAGAGAGAAAGTGGAGCAGGTGATCCGGGAATCCGGCTATGTGCCATCCAAGTCAGCCCAATCGATGCGTGGTGGTAACAGCAGGGTCATTGGTATTCTGGTGTCGCGGCTGGATTCGCCGTCAGAAAATAAAGCGGTGCGCGGCATTTTGGAAGTCATCTACGCGGCTGATTATGACGCCGTGATCATGGAAAGCCAGTTCTGCGCCGATAAAACCCGCGAACACATCGCGGTCCTGGAAAAGCGCAATGTCGACGGGGTCATCGTTTTTGGTTTCTCCGGTTTTGATTGCGCTATTTTAGATAGCTTTACACAGCGTGCCGTTGTGATTGCCGTTGATACCGATTCTGTTTCATCAGTCAGTTACGACAACAAAGGCATGATCTCTCTGGCAATGGCTCAGTTCACCGGCAAGGGCCTGAAGCATATCAGCTATATTGGTGTTGATATTGCCGACCGGACCACAGGGCAGCTGCGTCTGGATGCTTATCTGGACGCTTGCGCGCAGCAGCACATTGCGCCTTGCTATCAAACCGGCGAGCTCAGTTATGACAGTGCTTACGCATTAACAGATGCTGTGTTGTCCACGCAGACCCAGGCCATTGTCTGTGCCAGTGATACCCTGGCGATGGGGGTGGCAAAAAGGCTGCAAGAGCTAAACCGGACCGATGTACTTGTATCTGGCGTCGGGGCGACAGATCTGCTGCAGTTTATGTTTCCCAACACTTTCAGTGTGGATCCCGGATATTTTGATGCGGGTCAGCGCGCGGCCGATCTGCTGTTACAGCACCTCCGCCAGAGTGCGGATGTCACCCATCTGGTGCAGCGCTCCCGTCTGCCATTCTGATTGTGTGCCTGAGAGTTCAGGCACATCTTCCCCGATTACCGTCTATTCTGAATAAAATGACACGCTTCGTGAGCTGAAACACAAAATGGGAACATTCCCATTTTCAATATTTTCTATCAGGTTCATCATTGGGCTTGTTGGTTGGGAACATTCCCACAAATGTAAAAACAATAACAATACCCTGTGTACCTTACGACTTAGACGGATATTGGCATGAGTAAAATAGATAAGCAGCAGATAGAGCAGCTGGTCGCCAGAATAGGCGGCGAGGAAAACATCGTCAGTGTCAGCCACTGCCTGACCCGGTTGCGTTTTGTATTGAAAGACCCGAAAGCGGCGAGTGTGCCCGAACTGGAAGCCATTGCTATGGTGAAGGGGTGTTTTACCAATGCCGGGCAATTTCAGGTGGTGATCGGCACTGAAGTTGACCAGGTGTACAAGCAGCTCAACGCGATGTTAGGTGATAAAGCGGTCAGCAAAGACGAGGCAAAAGTCGCCGCCCGCCAGAATATGAGCTTGCTGGAGCGCGGTATCTCTCACCTGGCCGAAATTTTTGTTCCCCTGTTACCCGCTATCATCACCGGTGGTCTGATCCTCGGTTTCAGAAATGTCATCGGCGATATTGCGATGTTTGATGGCCAGACCCTCACCCAGATCAGCCCGTTCTGGGCGCAGGTGCATGCCTTTTTATGGCTGATTGGCGAAGCGATTTTCTTCTTCCTGCCTGTGGGTGTGTGCTGGTCAACCGTGAAAAAACTGGGCGGCACACCCATTTTGGGCATAGTACTGGGGATCACCCTGGTCTCGCCGCAATTGATGAATGCTTATCTGATCGGTAAGCAAGTGCCGGAAGTGTGGGATTTCGGCTGGTTTGTGATTGAGAAAGTGGGCTATCAGGCACAGGTGATCCCTGCGATGCTGGCCGGTATTGCGTTAGCCTTTATTGAAACCAATCTCAGACGCATTATCCCGGATTATTTGTACCTGGTTATCGTTCCTTTCATTTCGCTGGTCACGGCGGTTGTCCTGGCCCATGCCCTGATAGGTCCGTTCGGACGCATGCTGGGCGACGGTGTGGCGTATGTCGCGAAAGCGGCCATGACAGGGGATTTTGCGATTCTCGGGGCCGTGTTATTTGGCTTCCTGTACGCCCCGCTGGTGATTACCGGTATTCACCACACCACCAACGCCGTGGATTTGCAGCTGATGCAGGACATGGGCGGAACACCTATCTGGCCTTTGATTGCGCTGTCTAATATTGCTCAGGCGTCTGCCGTGGTGGGCATTATCATCATCAGCAAGAAAGAAAATGAGCGTGAGATTTCCGTACCCGCCGCGATTTCAGCTTATCTGGGGGTAACAGAGCCGGCCATGTACGGGATTAACCTCAAATACAAATTTCCTATGCTGTGTGCCATGACAGGCTCAGCGCTGGCTGCGGCGATTTGCGGCGCCGCCGGTGTAATGGCCAACGGCATTGGTGTCGGCGGTCTGCCGGGCATTCTGTCTATCCAGCCTCAGTACTGGCTGATTTATCTGCTGGCAATGCTGGTGGCGATTCTGGTGCCGCTGGTGCTGACAATTGTGATGTACAAGCGTGCCGCCGCAAAAGGCAAACTCGAGCAGCAACCACAAGCCGCGTAATGGCAATCACCTTCAACGGCAGCGTTGCGGCTGCCGTTTTTTCTGTACAGGTTAAGTAACATGACGAAGACAGCTCAGCCCTGGTGGCGAACAGCGACGGTTTATCAAATCTATCCCAAAAGTTTTGCCGACAGCGGCAACAAAGGCACGGGCGATCTTAAAGGTATTACGCAACGCCTGGATTACCTTCAGACCCTGGGGGTGGATGCAATCTGGCTGACTCCTGTCTATGCCTCACCCATGGTGGATAATGGTTACGATATTTCCGACTACTACAGTATCAATCCGGATTTCGGCACCATGGAAGATTTCGACCGTCTGCTCGATGCCGCCCGCCAGCGGGGAATCCGCATCATTATGGACATAGTGGTCAATCATACCTCGACTGAGCATGCCTGGTTTCAGCAGGCACTGGCGGATAAGCACAGCCCGTACCGCGATTACTATATCTGGCACGATGCCGTGGATGGCGGCGAACCGAATAACTGGCAGTCGAAATTTGGCGGCAATGCCTGGCAGTGGCATGAACCGACCCAGCAGTATTACCTGCACCTGTTTGCCAAAGAGCAGGCCGACCTGAACTGGGAAAACCCGCAAGTACGCGAGGAAGTGAAACAGGTTATCCGCTTCTGGGCCGAAAAAGGGGTGGACGGTTTCCGTCTGGACGTCATCAATCTGATCTCCAAACAGCAGGATTTTCCGAACGACCCCACTGGCGACGGCCGGCGTTTTTATACCGATGGGCCGAAAGTGCATCAGTATCTTCAGGAAATCAGCGCCGATGTGTTTCAGCAGTACGGCGCTGTCACTGTGGGAGAAATGTCCTCGACCACCCTGGAGCATTGCCAGCAGTATTCAGCCAGGGACGGCAAAGAGCTGTCTATGGTGTTTAACTTTCACCACCTGAAAGTCGACTACCCGAATGGCGAGAAGTGGCAACTGGCGTCGATGGATTTTCTGGCACTGAAACAGCTGTTCAGCCACTGGCAGCAGGGTTTGCATGATAAAGGCTGGGGCGCTTTGTTCTGGTGTAACCATGATCAGCCAAGGGTGGTGAGCCGGTTCGGCGATGACGGGGTATACCGTGAACTGTCAGCCAAAATGCTCGCCACGTCACTGCATATGATGCAGGGCACCCCTTATGTGTATCAGGGTGAGGAGCTGGGCATGACCAATCCCGGGTTTTCGGATATCGCTCAGTATCGTGATGTGGAAAGCATCAATATGTACCGGATTCTGACTCAGGAGCAGGGGATCAGCGAGCGAGATGCGCTGGCGATTCTGGCCGAGCGCTCACGGGACAATTCCCGCACCCCGATGCAGTGGGATAGCCGTCCTCATGCCGGCTTTACCCAAGGGACACCCTGGATTGACGTTGCCGCGAACTTCCCGGCTATCAATGCGGAGCAGGCGGTGGCCGATCCAGATTCCGTGTTCCACTATTACCGTCAGCTGATTGCATTGCGTAAGAAAATCGGCGTGATAGCAGACGGCGATTACACGGATTTATTACCGGACGATCAGGCTCTGCATGTGTATCGCAGGCAGTGCGATGGCCAGGTACTGATCTGCCTCAATAACTACAGTGCCGACAGAGTAGCGTTTGATTTGAGCTGTTTGTCTGATTTGTCTGTCAGCCGGGGGGAGACCTTGCTGGCGAACTATAACGATGAGCAAGCCGGTGAGATCAGCCTGACCGGAAGGCTGCGGCCTTTTGAAAGCCGGATCTGGTTATTTACCTGAATCCGGCAGTCACCATAAAGCAATGGCCTCACTGGGAACAGGAGGCCATTTTTCATTGTATTGCTACACCAGCGCCTCAGGCGGTGGTGCTTGTTACACCTGCGGCAACTGAGAAATCAGCAGCCAGATGGCCAGCACGATGAAGATGCAACCCATGAACTTATTCTGGTTAGCCCGGAAGGTCGGGTTATTCAGTAATGGCCGCCCAAGGGTGCCCGCCAGCACGACCAGCAGCAGATTAAACGTCAGCCCCATGATGTTCAGCAGCAAACCCAGCGCCAGCATCTGCTCACCTGAGCTGGCTTCAATCTGGCCGGAGACAAACTGAGGCAGAAACAGCACAAAGAAAATCAAGGCTTTCGGGTTAAGCAGATTGCTGACGACAGCGCGGCGATACAGCGCCCGGGCCAGCCCATGTTGCCTGCCAACGGTGGGAGAGTCAGCCGGCGTGCTGCGCAGGCAGTCCCAGCCCATCTTTAACAGGTACGCACCGCCCAGAAAACGCAGTGCCTCCAGTGCCAGGGGATTCATGGCGATGAGCGCAGAGACCCCCATCGCAGCCAGTACGGTCAGTACCAGTCCGGACGTGGCATTGCCCAGGCTGGCAAACAGGCCGACGCGTTTGCCATAACTCAGGCTGGAGCTGGCGATAAGCAGCATATCCGGACCGGGTACCAGCAACAGGGCAACCACCGCGGTGAGGTATAAGGGCAGTGTAGTGAAATCAATCATTGTCTGTGAATGTGAATCAGGAAAGTAAGAAGGGCGGGATTCTATACCATCTCAGGTCTAAATGAAGAAAATTTACGCCTGAGATGGTGTGATTGACTGATTTTTTATCAGTGGAATGCCAGATTATCTGGTTTTCTGTGCTGGCACAGTGTCGCTGGTCTGCTGCGTTCTGGCGGCCAGTTTATTGGCCAGTGAATACAACTCCGGCATCATGCGCTGGATCAGAAACAACTGCTGCAGGATCAGGCGTACTGACTGATCATCCCCTTCCCGCCAGGTTGCCAGTGCCTGCTCTAGGCTGCTGTCCGATTCCGGCGGCGGCGCACATTGCTTGTCGGCCAGTTGCTGGGCCAGCGTATCGAGCTGAATATGGATCTGGCTGTGAGCCTGTGCAATTAACTTGTGCGTTTTGTGCTCATCGATCTGTGTGCGGTGCGCACCTAAGGTCGAGATGTAGTTCAGCATCGCATGATTGAGCGTAAGAAAACGAAAGCACTCTTCGATAGCCAGCCGGTAACGGCCCGGCTCTGCCAGCATATTGCTGATGGCGGTACTGAGCTGAGCGTCGGTATTGTGGGCTTCGCGGCGGGCAATGCGGTAGCTCAGGCTGTCCTTTTTGCCGATCCGGTATTGCCCGATGATCTGTGCCAGATAATCGCGGTTGGTGGTGACCGCAGCCGCCATGATTTTATGTAAGCGGCGCGATTGCCAGTCCGGCAGAATAAAGACCACAGCCAGTACGGCCAGCAGACAGCCCAGCAAGGTATCACCCAAACGGGGCAGCACTACTGCAAAACCGGCCCCTAGCTGATTAAAACAAAACAGCACCAGCAGCGTGATAAACCCTGTCGCCAGGGTGTATTTGTGGTTACGGAGCACGAAAAAGGCCACCCCCGCCAGTACCATTAAGACCAGCTGGCCTTCCTGACCGGGAAACAGATACAGCAGCGGCAGACCGACGAGCAGGCCACCGAGCGTGCCGATGATCCTCTGCGTCAGTTTCTGGCGTGTGGCGCTGAAATTGGGCTGGCAGACAAACAGTGTGGTAAGCAGAATCCAGTATCCGTGCTGTAAGTCCAGTACATGAATCACGCCATAGCCAATAGTCAAAGCCGTGGCGATACGTACCGCATGGCGGAACAGCTGGCTGTCGGTGTGCAGCTGGCTTTTCACCCGTTGCCATAAACCGGAGAAGGTATGGGCTTCTGAATCGGCCAGTTCAGTATCTTCCTGCGCTTCAGCCACGTCGGGATTATTCAGGTTGGCGAGCTGACGTTCAATGGTCGCGAGGTTGTTGAACAGATAGTCGAGCTGAGTCAGGAAAGCACGCCACTCGGGATTCTTCTGTGATTTAAGAAAGCTGAGGGATTCTTTCAGCTCGTCCAGCGCCAGACTGTTATCCAGGCTGTGCCGGTAATAATTGCCCATTGCCAGGCTGCTACTGATATTGCGGCATGCCGTTGCCTGCTGCTGCATCAGATCCTGAAAACGGAACAAAATGTCACTGCGACGAAATGCCGCTGCCAGGTCCTGATAGCGCTGGTGAGAGGAGCTGATACGCTCATGAATATCCTGCGCATGGAAATACAGGCTGAGAAAGCGATGGCCTCGCTGGTTGTGCTGCACCCGTTTAACCCGGTTCAGCAGTGTCTGCTTGGCCTGATTGAGTGCCGACACCACTCTGGCATTGCTGGCTGCAGCCTGAATACGCAGTTGCTGTGGGTCAAGGTTGTCGACCGGGCGGAACCAGCGGCTTTTATCATCCAGATAATCGGCCAGGGCAGTAAAGACACTGGCCAGACTGTGTTGCACTGCCTGATTCGGCCAAAGCATCTGCCACAATAGCGACAGCAAGCCATAGCCAATGGCACCGCTCAGCAGCAAGGCGGGCTGAAACCATAAATTCTGGCTGCTCTCGGCACCCAGCATGGTATAGATAGCCAGCAGCAGGGAGGCAAAGGCGATGCTGGCATACCGGGTACCCATAGCGCCCAGCATCATGAAGCCAAAGCTGGATGAGAACAGCCCGATGGCAAAAAGTACCGGGTAATCGAACAGTAGCTCAACCGATAGCGAGGCTATCAGGAAACACAGCAAGGTCATTGCCAGTGCTTTCAGCCTGCCTGTCAGGTTGTCATCGGTTTCCGCCAGTGCTGCTGCAATGATCCCCAGCACCAGTGGGGTGACAGCCGTGGTGGCATTCAGATACCAGCAGGGTACGACAGCGCCTATCAAAGCTAATGCGACGCGGGCACTGAGGTGAAGGCGGTCTTTTGCCCAGTAACGTCGGAAAGTGGTCTGCAGAGAAAATTTTGTCATCGGGTATCCGGTCGGTGCTGATCATAAACAGGGTTGTTCATTGAAGCAGCGGGCATTTTTGTCTCAAATTTTACGTAAATAAAGCGCTTACCGCTATGGTCTGTGCGCAGTTCTTGATAATCTTCTCGCTGAGTGAATCAAGGTGTCAGGTAACACAATGCGATTAACGGCCAATTGGCTCGCACAATGGTTAGTGCAGGGCGATTATTGCAGTATCGAGCTGGATGAAGAACAGGTTGTTCTGGAAAGCCTGCAAAACAGTGAAGTCCTGTCATTTGATGACTGGGACGGTTCAGTGACGCTGCACCGCGGGGTATTGTGGGGCGCGATGGAACTGACCTCGGCAGATCAGACGGCAAGCTGGACTGTGCATGGCTTGCCCTGGCAGGAGTGTCAGGCTTTCGCCGGCCATCTGGTTGATACTTACCGCCAGTGGGCCAAAGGGCGGGTCGAAAAGCTCGATGCACACCTGCCACAGATGCTGTCCCGCATCGACGCTTTTATCACCCAGCCTGGCTATAAACGCCGCTCGGATCACCTGAACCTGCAATCTTCCCTGCATAACGCCTTATCAGAGACCGGCCTGACAGATGAGCTGGCCGCTTCTTTCCGTCCCATGGCGTTTGAGCAGATATCCCCCTGGCTCAATGACAACGCGCAATGGGTGACAGACACCAATGCCGCCTGGATGCAGGAAGAAACCGAGAAGTGGTCGTCCTGGTTCGACCGGATTGAATCGTCACCGCTCAATGATTCTCAGCGGCAGGCGGTGCTGCTGAATCAGGATCATAACCTGATACTGGCCGGGGCCGGCTCAGGCAAAACCAGTGTGCTGGTGGCCCGGGCCGGTTATCTGCTGACGAGCCAGCAAGCCCAGCCGGACGATATTCTGATGTTA
This sequence comes from Photobacterium halotolerans DSM 18316, assembly GCF_000425165.1. Taxonomy (GTDB): domain Bacteria; phylum Pseudomonadota; class Gammaproteobacteria; order Enterobacterales; family Vibrionaceae; genus Photobacterium; species Photobacterium halotolerans. Next base: position 716,231 of record NZ_KE384319.1, on the reverse strand, counting down.
GCCTTTGGCCGTAAAGCGGCGGAAGAAATGAGCGAGCGCCTGAAAGACAAAGTCGGCCGGGAGATCCGGGTTGCGACCTTCCACAGCCTGGGCTGTCAGATTATTCAGGCCGTTGAAGGTGAATTACCGGGCGTATCGCCGTTAGTGCAGGATGAGCATGCCCGCAATGAGTGGTTATCAGCCCTGCTCAAAGATCAGTGGCAAAACGACACCGCGGCCAAGCGCTGGCAGAAACACCTGACCCAGTGGCGTATACCGGGTTTTCGTGGCGACAATTCCATCGAAGAACAAGCCCGCAGCGAACCCTTGCTGAACTGGGTGTGGCGTCATATTGAACTGATGGGCCAGCAGGGCGGCAACAAAGCCGTATTGTCAGCCCTGGTCGACAGTGCCATGGGCAGTGGTGATAAAGCTCAGATGAAAAGTGAGCTGGCTCTGCTGTGGCCGTGTTACAAGGTATACAGCCAGCACCTGAAAGCCAATCGCCAGATTGATTTTAATACCATGATTCAGACCGCCACTGAGTATGTCAGACAAGGCAAATTCATTCCGCAGTGGCGTTTTGTCATGGTCGATGAATATCAGGATATTTCGCCACACCGGCTGGCGCTGATCGATGCCATTTGCCAGACACCGGGGACGGATAACTTAACACCCAGTTTGTATGCCGTTGGTGATGACTGGCAGGCGATATACCGCTTTGCCGGCGCCGATGTCAATCTGACCACAGGGTTTGAGCAGCGTTTTGGCGCCAGTCATGTCATGGAGCTCGACACTACCTATCGTTTCAACAACATGATTGGTGAAGTTGCCAATATGTTTATTCAGCAAAATCCGCAGCAACTGAAAAAGTCGCTGGCCAGTGTGAAAAAGCAGAAGCGAAAAGCGGTGACATTACTGGCGCAGGATCTGCTGGAGCAGGAGCTGGTACAGCTCGCCTCTAAAGTGAAAAAAGAAGCCAGCGTGCTGCTGCTGGGACGTAATCATGATCAGCGACCCGAAAAGCTGGCCGACTGGCAGAACCAGTGGCCTCAGCTTAATCTGCAGTTCATGACCTGCCATGCCAGCAAGGGCCGCGAAGCCGATTTTGTGTTTGTGCTCAATGTGAACCGCGGCGTGTTCCCGGCTCAGGATCGGGACAGGGGGCTGCTGGCCTGTCTGCAGTCAGGCGGTAACGAAGGCATTGCCGATGCGGAAGAGCGCCGTCTGTTTTATGTCGCGATGACAAGGGCGAAAGAGCATGTCTGGATCTGCGCCAACCCGGAAACTCTCTCACCGTTTGTGAATGAACTGATTGAAGACAGGTATCAGGTCAATAATAAGATCAAAAAAATGAAGCGCTGATAGCGGCTCTTCACTCGTATTTTAATCCAGTACCACCACCAGTTTACCGCTGTGCTGCTGCCTGTGCAGCAGCGCCAGCCCTTCCTTCAATTGCTCAAAAGCGAACAGCTTATCTATCATGGGATCCAGTTTTCCTTCGGCGATCAGGTTGCTCATACTGTTCCCCATATCAGACAGATGATGGATATCCTCAGGCGCACCGTGAGCATAGGTGCCATGCAGCGCCACTTCATGCATGCTGAGTGCTTTTGTCGTCGCCAGTAAGGGAACCTGATTGAATTGATCAGCCACCATCACTATCTGGCCGTTGAAGCGGATTAGCGCACTCATGATGCTGCCTGAACGGGCAGAAACACAGTCAATGACGGCATGCAGCAGCTTATCTTCGGTTAATTCAATGATTTTCATGGCGACATTGTCATGATCCGAATCAATCACAGCATCGACGCCATAACTGAGTAATCGGGCGTGATGTCTTTGAGCGGCAATGGCATAGACAGTGGCCCCGGCCAGTTTGGCTAACTGGGCCGCAAAACCGCCCACACCCCCGCCAGCGCCTGTGATAGCGACTCGCTGTCCCGGCTTGAGCCTGAGTTTATCGTACACAGCCAGCCAGGCACTGTAACCGGCAGAAGGTAAAGCCGCCGCCTGTTCAACACTGACTCTTTCAGGCAGCCGGCTGACGGCGCCCGTTTTGCAGCAGACATACTCAGCAAAGCCTCCGCAATGACGCGGGTCGAGAAAGGTAAACACTCTGTCCCCCGGCTTAAACTGCCGCACTTTCACCCCGACAGATTCAACGGTGCCTGCTATGTCCATACCCACAATTTGCGGATAATGCCAGGTGGCGTATCCCCAGTCGGCCAGCTTGTAATCAATCGGGTTAAGACCCATCGCGGCCACTTTGATACAGATTTCTTCCGCACCGGGTTTGGGACGCGTGGTACGTGTCAGCTGCAGGCTGTCCAGTCCGTTGGGTTCAGTCAGAGTCCATGCTTTCATAAGCCACCATGAGGGTAACAGGTTGTTTTTGGTATTGATTTAAAGCATATACCTAAATTCCGGGCTTTGCTGGCGGGAAAAGCGGGAAGTGGGTGGGGAGTCTAACGAAAGAGCCCCGGCAATGCGGGACTCCTGATGCTGAAGAATAACGTCTTGAGTACTGAGTATCGCACCCTGTTGTCAGCACTCAGATCCAAAGGCTTTTAAGCCAGGCGCTCGGCCAGGTAAGCTTCATAGTCCGGAATTTCTATTGACACCGCTTCTTCCATCATGGTGGACGCTATCATGAAATTGGCACTGGCACGGTTGGTGGCAACCGGGATATTCCAGACCGCAGCAATGCGAAGCAGGGCTTTCACGTCCGGATCATGGGGCACGGCATTGAGCGGATCCCAGAAGAAAATCATCATGTCGATTTTGCCTTCGCAAATCAGCGCACCCAACTGCTGATCGCCTCCCATAGGGCCGCTCAGTAAACAATTGATCGGCAGGCCGGTTTGTTTGGAAAGCAGATGCCCGGTAGTGCCTGTGGCATACAGGGTATGATTTTCCAGCTTACTTTTGTGCTCATTGACCCAGCGCTGTAAGTGGCTTTTACAGTTATCGTGAGCCACGAGGGCAATGTGTTTCTGGGCTTGCATCTGTCGGGTAGTGGCGTGCATGTGTTACTCCGTTAAGTCGGCATAATCTCCGTATAACCAGATACTAAGCTTGCTGTTATTAGCTTGTCCAGTGAATATCCCATGTAAGAATAATACGCAGAAAAACTTACTCGTTATGGTGAGTGATCAGCTGATCGAATCGCTCGTGACCATGCAGCGTTTCAAAATCATTTTCTTCTTTCGCCAGTTCACGCAGGAAAGCACTGCCCTGAATGGCCCGCTCAAGATCAGACACGGCCTGATCTTCCGCCCCCAGACAAGCGTACGCACAGGCGCGCTGGTAAAGGGCATTGGCATTGGTGTTATCCACTTCCAGCACCCGGTTACAGATACTCAGTGCCCAATGGAATTCACGGATTTCCATCGCCGCATCCGCTTTGTGAGTCAGCGCTTCCAGATCGCCCGGCCGCAGTTTGAGGATCTCATCGTACACTTCCATTTGCTGCTCGGCGGTTTGCGAGCTTTGTGCCCGAAGCCAGAGATTATGCACTTCATTGATAATCTCGATCTCTTTGTTGTTCTGCGCGATGATCCGGGTTTTACGTTTCAGATCCCGCTCCAGCATCTGGAATTTCTTCTCGTACTGATCCGTGATTTCCTTTAATTGCTGTTCGGCCATTTTCTTGGTATTGACCTTGATCTCTTTCAGCGATTGCCAGCCCACCAGCGCGATGAGCGAGGCTGCACCGGCGATCAGATAGAAAAAATAGGTGACTGTCACATTGGCATAATTGAGCGACTTGTCGGCCACGGCCAGTTCGCGGTCGGTAAAAGAGAGGGTTAAGCGACGCTCCAGATCCTGCTGATCCTGACGCAGCGATTTCATTTCATCAAGAATATACCTTTCCATTAAAGGCTTATCTAACACTGGCTGCTCCGAGTAGGGGGGCGCTTCTTCTGTGTCCTGCGCTATGGCTGGCATAGCGAAAAGCAGACAGAATACAGCGGCATACAGCAGTTTCAGCATAATGTTTTCCTTGTTAACGGGAACGTACGTGAAAGTTGTAACAAGCATAACCGATTGAGTTCGTTATCTCTATGTAACGGGCGAAAACCTTGGGGTCGATGCCATTGACGGCCTATTCTGCATGTTCAGCGGCCAGCTTTGATTGAAAGCAGGAATGATGCGTCGGCAAGGGAAGCAAAGTGGTATACTCACAGCATTCTCAGTAATAACAGGTCGAGCACCGTGAGTCAGGATCAGGAAATAGAAGAAATAGAAGTTGAAGCACTCGGGATAGAAGTTTCTGTTCAGCCCATTGAGTTATATAAAGTGCTGAAAATTGCCAATGCCGTCGGAGGCGGTGGCGAGGCCAAAATGGCGATCTCTGAAGGTTATGTCGCCGTGAATGGCGAAATTGAACTGCGTAAACGCTGTAAGATTTATGACGGCGACGTCATAGAGTTTAACGGTGAGTTTTATGTTGTGCTCTGTGATCAGCCAGTGACAGAAGCGGTCAGTGAGCCTGTTGCCAAACCTGCAGCCGCGAAACCGAAAAAAGAACAGCAGACGAGCCATCGCTCGGCTAAACCGGGCAAAAAGCCGTCAGCTAAAAATCAGTCGGCGAACAAAGCCGCTAAGAAGAAGGCCAATACTGGCAAGTCTGCAACGATTGGCAAAGATGCCGATCAACAGACAGGCCGCAAACGTCTGATGTTCTGAATAATGCCGACTGCAGTGATTGTTATCTCTTGCAGAGCAAACCTGAGAGTTGCTGTCAGCCGCGCGCCGGTCCGGCGCTTTCAAGCCACGTCATAATAAACGCCGCCACACTGGCAGGCTGGTTTAAATCCAGCACAGGGATCGGGTGAGTGTCGCCCGGTTCGCTGGTGGCTATCGCCACTATGTTGGTATCTTTGCGATACAGCAGCGGCTTGCCGTAATCCGGCCTGTGAATCTCAATTTTGGTGATCGGCTGGTCGCGAAACCCTTCTACCAGCACGATATCCAAACAGCTGTGATCCAGCTGCGCCAGACAATCTTCCAGCGCCGGCTCACGATCTTCATCGTCCGGGTATTCAAAAAACAGAATGTGCCGATGCGGCGTTGCCAGCAAGAGCTGATCGCTGCCGGCATGGCGCAGACGATAACTGTCTTTTCCCGGGGTATCCGGCTCAACATCATGATGACTGTGTTTCAGCAGACCAACACGCAATCCGTGTTGTTTTAAATACGGGATAACCTGCTCAATTAATGTGGTTTTTCCCGAGCCGCTGAAACCGGCGAAACCGATGACGGGTGTCATAGTAAGTCTTTGGCCTGTTAATGGAAGATTGGCACTAAAATAACATGATAGTCAGTATCGACACAGTACCTTGCCCGGGACCCTGGTGTTTTGCTGTGTCAGATCAAACCGGAGACTGAGATGGCAGATTTATTGGTATGGCAGGGTGACATAACCACCTTGAATGTGGATGTGATAGTCAATGCCGCGAACAACAGCTTATTGGGCGGTGGCGGTGTCGATGGTGCCATTCACAAAGCGGCGGGCCCGCAGTTGCTGGAAGAGTGCCGGCGCTTGCACGGCTGCCCGACGGGGGAAGCCAAAATCACCCCCGGATACCAGTTACCGGCCCGCTGGGTGATTCACACTGTGGGGCCGGTATGGCAGGACGGTGCGCATCACGAGGCCGAATTACTGGCCAGTTGTTACCGGCACTGCCTGGCGCTGGCGGATGAAGTGGGCGCCAGAACGATGGCTTTTCCCTGCATCAGTACCGGGATATACGGTTTCCCGACACAGCAGGCGGCCGCTATTGCCGTGCAGACAGTCCGTCAGTCTCTGGAAGGACAAAGCACGCCGGACAAAGTGTACTTTGTCTGTTTCAGCCAGGAGGATGCCGACATTTATCACAGCTTGCTGCGGTCTGACTAAGTGTATCAATCCTGCGTCAAGCAGATGAAATAGCGGGTAAAGTCTTATCCCGGGTCTACAGTTAATGAGAAGGTAGCCAGTGACGCAGTGTCGCTGCTCTCAGGGTATGAGAGCTGTCTGCGGCTATGCTGTGCGTACTGAGAGATGTCCGGCTCAGCTTACCGGCAGTCTGGATTTGCCGGTAAGGAAGGAACCAGAATGGCTGAACCGTGGACGATATAAGCATCAGGGAGAGTGCAATGTGGGCAACATTAGATTTTGAAGCGTCAGGTTTATCGGATCAATCCTACCCCATAGAAGTGGGTTATGTCCTTCCTGACGGCAGTGGGCAAAGTATCCTGATCAATCCGCTGACCGCCGGCGATGTCTGGCAGTTTTGGGACAGCTACGCCGAGCAACGTATTCACCGGATCCCCCGCTCTGAACTGGAACAGCATGGTATGCAGGTGCTGGAAGTCTGCCAGCATTTGAACAGCGTACTGGGGCCGCTGGATTATGTGTTTTGTGACAGCCAGTGGGACTTGTTCTGGCTGGGACGGCTTTATCATGCTGCCCATATGCGGCCCTCCTTCACACTGACAGAAATCGGCCACTGGCTGCAGCAGGAGAACGGCATAGAAAGAGCCCGTTTTCAGCGTGCGCTGGAAGAGCTCGGCCCGGCAAGGCACAGAGCCATGCATGATGCCAGACAGATTTATCAGGCCATCAGCAGTCTGGTGAACATTCCGGGCTGATGCCAGGCGCTGGAGCAACTGAACAACACAGCGTACAATCAATACAGGCTATTGAATTTCAGTCTGTTGGGAGTGCGTTGTGCCAACACCTACCTTAAGAGTGGCGGTATTTAATATCGCCCTGTCTGATCCCGTCCCCGGCCGGATACGGCAGAAGCTGTCGGCGCCGGGCCACGCCAGAATTGCCCGGCTGGCAGCCATGATTCAGCATGTGCAGCCCGATGTGCTGCTATTGTGCGAGTTTGATCACCCCGGCGAGGGAGGCGATGACGGCGGCCTGACTGACTTTTGCCGCTATTACCTGGCCGAGCCGCAATATGGTCAGGTTGCCATTGATTACCCTTACCGTTATTGCCCCCCCACGAATACCGGCTTGCTGTGCGAGGCAGATCTGGACGGAGACGGCGAGCGAACCCTGCCGCAGGATGGCCAGGGCTACGGCTTTCATCATGGTCATTTCAGCTTCGTGGTGCTGTCGCGTTATCCGCTGATTGAAGAGGAGATCCGCAGCTGGCAAACCCTGCTGTGGCAGCAGATGCCGGACAACCATATGCCGGAAGGCTATTACAGCCCGGAAGCGATGGCACAGCTCAGGCTCTCTTCGAAAAATCATCTTTTACTGCCGGTACAGGTCGGACACCAGCGATTCCAGCTGCTTTGCGCCCACCCGACGCCGCCTGTGTTTGACGGACCTGAACGCCGTAATGCCCGCCGTAACCATGATGAGCTGCGCCTTTTGACGGATATCATCAATGACGAAGCGTATCTGACGGATGATCAGGGCAATCCGGGCGGTCTGGCCAAAGACGCGCCTTTTGTGTTGCTGGGGGATCTCAACGCCGATTTGCATGACGGCGAAGGCATGGTGCTGGCACTGCGGCACCTGTTGTATCACCCTCGGGTTCACCGGGTTGTCAGTGAAGGCAAACTGACCCCGAAAAGCCTTGGCGGGCGGTTTTTCCGGCCATGGAAATTGCGCCGGGGCAGAAGTTCGGAGTGGACACACCTGAGTGGCCTGCGGCTCGATTATGTTCTGCCTTCTGCTGATTTCGATGTCCTCAACAGCGGCGTGTTCTGGCCGGATAAAAAAGATCCGCTGCGCAGACTGGTCACAGGTGAAGACGGCAAAGAGCGGGCCGATATCAGCTCTGATCACCGGCTGGTATGGGTCGACGTGCGTCTGCCTGCGGTGAAGGGCGAGTACAGCTGATGCACAATCTCGACTTATTCGGTGAAGCGAGCGGGCAGGGTGAGTGGATTGCTATTGATGACGGTTTGCTGTTCTGGGCGCCTGCTTTTTTTACCGTTTCCGACTCAGACCGTTATTTCAGCGAGCTGCGCCAGTCGCTCGACTGGCAGCAGGAAGCCATCACACTGTATGGCCGCCGGGTGATGCAGCCGCGTTTGCAGGCCTGGTGCGGTGAGGCATCCTATACCTACTCAGGGCTGACCATGCAGCCGGCCCCGTGGACGCCAGCCTTACAGCAGATCAAGGCCGCCTGCGAGCAAGTGGCCAATACGCGTTTTAATTCAGTGCTGGCCAATCTGTATCGTAACGGGCAGGACAGCATGGGCTGGCATCAGGATAACGAGCCCGAACTCGGCCCGGAGCCGGTGATTGCCTCGGTGACATTGGGCGATACCCGGCGCTTTTTGCTGAAACATCGCCGCACCGGGCAGAAAATTGATTTTCAGCTCAGCCACGGCTCTTTGCTCATCATGGCGGGACAGACCCAGTCGCACTGGGCGCACAGCGTGCCAAAGACCACTCAGCCTCATAGTGAACGGATTAACCTGACTTATCGGTGGATTAATACGTAACTGCTCAGCACCGCAGAGTTAAAAATGCTGATATTCCACTGACTTAAATGACAACAGGCTGACGTGAACAGCGACGCCTTTGCTATGATTGTGTTGTTAAATCGTTGCGGGGTTGATATGAATATTCGTCGTTTTGTTGTTTATCTTCTGATTACGCTTCTTTCACTGCCTGGCTGGGCGGCGATGCAAATTTCGCCCAGACCTGCAAAACCGCCTGTACAGCAACAGGTATTGCCATCCTATGCCGATGATGCGGCGTTGATACGTCAAACCTTTGAAAGCCAGCTGTTTACATTACCGGCTTTTAAAATGGGCCATTATGGCCTGAGGATGTATCGCCAGACACTGGATCCCAAATACCAGTCGGCCGTGTGGTCAGATTTGGCACGCGTGGCAAGCCGGCTCAATGCCGTGACGACAGAAATTCACACACCGGCACAGATAAAAGCCTATTCGGATGCCCGTGAAGCCAGATATCAGCGCAAAGATGATGCCCGCAGTGATTTACGTTATCTGGCCACCCGCGATTACCCTGAGTATTACTTTTTGGGCGTCGATCTGCTGGGTTCTATGGCCCGCGCCAATGAATACGGTCTCAAACACAGGGACGATCACAAATTACGCGACATTATCCGCCGCTATGACTTTGCCCGTTATGCCACCGACCCTGACATGATTCGCGCCTGGGCAGCACAGCTGGCCAATCAGGTTTACTGGTTACGTCAGCTTGGCGAGCAGGACGTGGTTGAGCCTTTTATTGCTGCTTTCCGGGCGACCTATCCGGACAGCCAGGATAAACAGCTCAGCGAGCAGCAGTACATGAACAAGATATACGGCATGACCCATATTATCTTTGCGGCATCCTCGTATTATCAGTATCAGCTCAAGGAAAGCGATTTTCAGTGGATTTATGATCACTTTCGCCGCCATATCGACGATATTCTGTTGCATACCAAGGAAGATGTGGTGGCGGAAGTGGGTATCAGCTTTCTGTTAGCCGGCCTGCAGGATGATCCAGTGGTCGAAAAAACGCGCCAGTTCATCCAGACATCGATCGACCGGCAAACGGGTATGGTGCCGTCGGTAAAAGGTGAAAGCGAGCTGTATGACGGTGAGCACCGCAACACGCTGGCGATCATGCTACTGGACTGGCGTGGCGTACATGCCGCTCCGACAGTCACCAACCAACCGGCCATGTTTGAGAGCTTGCCTTATGGTTTGGTGCCTAAGTATTAGACTCTTTTCACAGTGAAACCCGCGAGCTTGCCTGTAGCGGCAGAGAAATGATATTTAAGTGAAAGGCAATTCGATGCATAAAAGGACAAGCATTTGAAATATATCTGGCTATCTGTTTTTACGGCGGTGCTTATCTGGTCTGGCATTGAGCCGAAAGATACCTTTACCTGGTTTCTTGAAGTGCTGCCTGCGCTGATTGGCCTTGTGCTGATTGCGCTCACGTACAACACCTTCAGGCTCACCCCGTTACTGTACGGGCTGATTTTACTGCATTGTATTGTGTTAATGGTGGGTGGTCATTACACCTACGCCGAAGTGCCTTTGTTCGACAATCTGTTCGGGGCCGAAAGAAATAACTACGACAAAGTCGGTCATTTTTTTCAGGGATTTGTCCCGGCGATTCTGGCAAGGGAAATACTGATCAGAAAGCAGATAGTCAATGGCCGGTTTTGGGTGAGTGTGGTTGCTGTGTCTATGTGTTTAGCCTTCAGCGCCTTTTATGAACTGATTGAATGGTGGGTAGCACTGGCGACAGGTGAAAACGCAGAGGCGTTTCTGGGTACACAGGGTTATGTCTGGGATACCCAGTCTGATATGGCATTTGCGTTAGTCGGTGCTTTGTGCGCTACGTTTTTACTTTCCCGCTGGCATAACAGCCAGCTGGTTTCTCTGCACCAAACGAATGAACCACAACAAAGGAATGAATCATGGTGACTTGTTTTTTACGTTACATTATTGACCCTTATAAAGTCAGCGAATTTGAAGAATATGCCCAAATGTGGATACCGCTCGTCAATAAATTTGGTGGTCAGCACAACGGCTATTTCCTGCCTTCTGAAGGTGCCAGTAATATCGCCCTGGCGCTGTTCACCTTTCCCAGCCTTGCTGATTACGAAACCTACCGGAAAGCGTCCATGACGGACCCGGATTGCCTGCGCGCCTTTCAGTATGCCGAGGATACCCGCTGTATTATCAGTTACGAGCGAAACTTTTTCCGCCCGGTGTTCGGCAATGCATAACACGCTTGCGAGCATGCATTGTCTGGCGGCAATGCCAGTGATATTGAATGAACCGGGACTGATCTGAACAATGCCAGCCGACACCGGCTGGCATTGATAGTAAGGGGAGTCAGGTATCAGAACCCGACATTCATACCCACCCAGTAACGTCGACCATCTTCCACATAGCCATATTCGTCATAAGTGACTTCTTCATCCAGCAGGTTATAAATGGCGGCATTGACGGCCACATTATCCGTTAACTGATAACTTACCCCCATGTCTAGGAAGGTATAAGACGGGGCTTCCAGGCTGCTTGATGATGGCCCTGTTGTCGGTTCCATCTCTTCGCCGTGATAGGTGACCTGTCCCCAGGTTTCTAAGTCAGCCGTGGCTTGCCAGGAAAGATCGGTGCTGAATAAATGCTTTGGCAACTGAACCAGTGGCTGGCCCTTATAGTCGCCCGATTTTTGCTCAGAATCGTTAAAGGTGTAGCTGGCGTTCCAGAAGACACTGTCACCCAGTGGAGTGCTGAGGCTGAGTTCGACACCTTGTGTCGTCGCTTCATCGATGTTGATGCGTTTTGTTGCCACGCTGCCACTGCTGTTGACCGGGCCACAACTGGTACATTCGATACGAGAAATCTTATCTTTAAAGTCGTTATTAAAGAGCGTGACGCTCGAAGTGAGCCCGTCATCATTCTGGTAGTTCAGACTGACTTCGGTATTGACTGACTTTTCAGGCTGCAGATCCGGGTTACCATAGATATCGCCGCCGCGGCTGCCTTGTGCCCAATCTGCCGAGGTTTCACGCAATGTCGGCGCGCGATAACCGGTCGATACACCGCCTTTAAACACCCAATTTGATGCGATGCTCCAGACACCGTAAGCACGGGGGCTGACATGAGTACCGTAGTTTTCATCGTCATCGACACGCGCCCCTAGCGTTAAGCTGAATGAGTCGACAATGGCCCATTCATCTTCAACAAAGACCGCCACACGGTTACTGTCCAGCTCCGTTAAGTCGGAAGCACTGTTGGATGTATAATCTTCAAGTTTTTCATATTGATATTCAAAACCCGATGTCAAAATATGGGAAGAGACTGGAGTGACCAGGCTGGTCTTGAAGACAGTGTTTTTGCTTTCCATCTCCCGGGTTTTGTTTTCCGAGTTTTCATATTGCAAATAAGTGTTGGATTGCCCGACGGCGCCCCAGTCACCCTGGTGAGTGATGGCGTAATGGGTACGGGTATATTCTTCTAAAGTATCAACACATTCTCCGCGGCAGCCTTGTGTTGCGACTGACTTACCAACCGTTCCGGCGCGGGATTGCTCGCTGATCCCTGCTTCTAATGAAATATCGTGTTGATCATTCAGCTGATATGTGAGCTTGGAGCTGAAGCTGTTGAGATCTTTATCTTGATAGCCATTGGTGATCGTGTCTTCATCGCGGACTGTGGTTTGGCCGTTAAACTGTGCGGTGAGATTTTCCGTTAATGGGCCGGTAAGGAAGAAGTTGGCACTGCGCTCATCGCCAGAGTCGCGATTTTCCTGAATGGTGGTACCCAATTGAAGATTGCCGAGCCAGTGCTGGTTGTCTTTGCGGGTGATGATGTTAACAACACCGCCAATGGCATCGGAACCGTATAGTGTCGACATCGGGCCGCGGATAACCTCAATGCGCTCAATCGCTTCTAAAGGCGGCAGCCAGCCTTGTTCTATTCCCGGCCCGTCACTGTTTGGCCGGGTTTGGCGAGACGACTGGCGTTTACCATCAACCAGAATCAAAGTGTACGCAGAACCCATACCGCGGATACTGATGTCTTTATTGTCGCCACCCCCTGTGATGGTGACACCGGGAACCGTTTTCAGTGCATCGGTGACATCACGATAATATTTATGCTCAAGCTCATCACGAGTGATCACACTGATGCTGGCGGGCGCGGTGATTTCAGCCTGCTCATAACCGGATGCAGTCACTACCATGGTTTCGGTCACAGGGGATTGCTGAGCGGCCTGTACACTGGCAGCCAATAGTACTGAGCCCGTCAAAGTGGAAAGGGGTAAACGATAGCTAGACATTATTTTTTCCATAAATGATAATGATTCTTAAATTTATTTGCGGATTATTCCTATATTCGCAGCTATTGACTAGATCGATGAGTGGAACGGGCCGTTCCGAAAATGGGATGAGGATGAAAACAGAACTGCAGGGTATCCGGGCATTTGCTGCATTGAGTCGTTTTCATAGTGTGACTGCCGCAGCAAAGGCATTGAATCAGCCGAAATCAACCATCAGCCGCCGGCTGGCTCAGTTAGAAACTGAAATGGGGCAAAGGCTGTTTATCAAGCAAGGTTCCCGTCTGATGCTGACACGTGCCGGAGAGGTATTTTCGGAATACTGTCAGCGCTTACTGACCATGGCGGAAGAGTCACAAAATGCGCTGCAATCGCTCAAGCAGAGTGTGGCAGGCGAAGTCACGTTACTGGCGCCCCAAAGCCTGGTGCGAGGCTGGTTAAGGCATGAGCTGCATCATTTTCTGGATGCCCATCCTCAAGTCAATATCCGCTTATTTACCGAGGGCCGTGATGAATATTTCCAGCACGAGCCGGACCTAGTGCTAGCGATTGGGGAACAGGAACTGCCGGGAACATGGCGTAAGAAAACGCTCGGCTACTGGCAGTTTGGCTTGTATGCATCACCCCGGTATATCCAGAAAAACGGCGTGATTACACACCCTGAACAGCTCAATTCTCATCAGTGGCTGCCGTTTGACAGTGATAAAAGCCATACCGTTTATCTTTCTAACGGGCAAGAGGACTGTGTGGTGATGCCGCCCATCAGCCGGTTAACCAGCGATAACCTGGTGCTGCAGCTTGATTCCATCTCATCGGGTTATGGCGTCGGGTTATTACCGACCTGGATTGCCAATAATTACCTCAAAGCGCACCCGGGTAATTTAATGCCCTGTTTACCCGAGTGGTATGCCGCTGCCCGCCCTGTGGTGTGTTATTTTGCCGCTGGCGTGCTGCCGCTCAGAGTGCAAACATTGATCAAAGCGCTGAATGAGCATGCCCCGAGAGAATGGCTGGAACCCATTAACCTGACTGCTCAAACCTCTGGTAGCTTGTCTGAAGCGGGTTGATGCCGAGTAGAAGAGTGGATATCAGTGCTTACGAGAAGTATAAACACATACGTTTTCCGTTGATTTCGATAACGTTAAAAGGGGTTTCGTATATCTCAGACAGCACATCAGCATCAATCACTTGTTCAACCCGGCCCTTGGCGATAATTTCACCTTTTTTCAGCGCAATGATGGTGTCGGAGTAGCAGGACGCAAAGTTGATATCATGAATGACGATGACCACCGCTTTATGTAATTCATGGGCTAAACGACGAATGGTGTGCATGATTTGCAAAGAGTGCTTGATATCTAAGTTATTGAGCGGCTCATCTAAAAAGACATAATCGGTATCTTGTGCGATCACCATGGCAATAAAAGCGAGCTGACGTTGCCCGCCACTGAGTTCGTCGAGGTAGCTATCCTGGATGTTACCGAGATCTAAATACGCAATGGCTTTATCGATCACATCATTATCTTCTGTGGTTAAGTTGCCCTGGCAATAAGGAAACCGGCCGAAGGCGATCAGCTCGCGCACGGTAAACCGCAGGCTAACGCTGTTAGCCTGGCGCAACACAGATAAACGTTTGGCCAAGGCCTTGGTATCCCACGCCACCAGCTCCCTGCCATCAATCCAGACTTCGCCCTCATCACGCTTTAACAAACGTCCGGCCATAGAAAGCAGTGTACTTTTCCCGGCACCATTGGGGCCAATAATTGCCGTGACTTTCCCTTTTGCAAATTCCGCACTGGCATTGTTCACCACAGGGTGATCGCCAAAGCGTTTGGTTAATTGTTTTAATTCAATCATCAGGGTTACACCACTTTACTTCGTAACAGTAAGAATAAGAAATAGATGCCGCCGGCAAAGTTAATCACCACGCTCAGTGTGGTTTCAAAGCCAAATGCTTTTTCGATAACCCATTGACCGGTTAGCAAAGTCGCGACAGACATCAAACCGCAGACGGTTAATAAATATTTGTGTTGATAGGTTTTCAGCCATTCCCGGGTCAGGTTGGTGATCAAAAGGCCAAAGAACATAATCGGACCGATTAACGCGGTTGCAATGGCAATTAACACAGAGGACAGCAATAAAACGGTACGCGTTGTTCGCTGAATATCCACACCCAGGCTGGTGGCGTTATCCTGGTCGAGTAAGTACACATCAAGCGTTCGGTGAATGTTAAATAACCAGGCTGACACCAGAATCAGAACAGGTAATGTCCAATACACTAATTCCACATGAATATTATTGAAACTTGCAAACATACTGGCTTGTACATTGGCAAACTCATCCGGATCCATCAGCATGGTGAGAAAAGACGAACCGCTTTGGAAAAGCTGACCAAAAATAACACCTAATAACAGCAGTGAAATAATATTGCTGGCGGAATACCGGAAATAGAGTAAGAACAAAATGAAAGAAAATGCCATCATCAAGATCACGGAGATCGAAAAGTTGATCACAGCATGGGTCATCATCACACTCAGCCCGCCAAACAGGCTGACGACCAGCACCTGAATAAGCAAATACAGCGAGTCAAAGCCCATGATGCCCGGAGTTAGTATCCGGTTATTGGTAATGGTCTGAAAGCAAAAAGACGCAATACCAATGGCGAAGCCAGCAATGATCATTGCCAGTACCTTGGGAATTCGGCGCGATAAGAAGTATTGGTAGTTGTCAGCCGTTAGGCCATAACCAATGAACAGCCCGGCCATGACTATGCTTAAAATCAGCAGGAGAAACATTTTATGTTTATCCGTTATTTGTTTATTGCTCATGGCGCATTCCTTTCAACACCAGGAAAATAAAGACACTGCCACCGAGCAGGCTGATCACCATGGAGATTGGAATTTCGTAAGGAAAAATCAGCACCCGGCCAACCAGATCGCATGCCAGAACCAGAATCGCACCTAACACAGCAGTGCGCGGAATGTTCTTGCGCAGGTTATCGCCATAAAAATGGTTAACCAGGTTGGGAACAATCAAGCCGAGAAAGGGCAACTGGCCGACAATCATCACCACAGTAGCGGCCATAATCGAGATCAGCGCGACACCAATCGTCATCACTTGCTGATAATTCAGACCAAGATTGATTGCGAAGTCTTTGCCCATCCCCACCGCTGAAATGCGTGTTGCGTATACATAGCTGAAGATGGCGACAGGCAGGGCAATATAGAGCAGCTCATAATTGCCTGCCAGGATGTTGGCAAAATTAGCGACAGCCCAGCCAGACAGGTTTTGCAGTGCATCATATTTATAGGCGATGAAGGTTGCCATAGAAGCAATGATATTGCCGAAAATGATCCCAATTAAAGGTACAAAAACCGCGTTTTTAAATTGAATTCGCTGGATAAGCTGTACAAAGAACAGCGTGCCGATCATTGCAGTAGCAAAAATAAGCCACAGCTGATCGCCGTTGCCAAAAATCACTAAACTTAAGACAAAACCCAGCATTGAGCACTCAATCGTGCCTGAGGTAGAAGGCGCAGCAAATCGGTTCTGGCTGATTTGCTGCATGATAAGGCCAGCGATACTCAGTCCTCCACCGGCCAGCAAAATTGCAAGTAAACGGGGAACACGGCTAGACATAAATAATTGCCAGGCATTGGCATCACCATTAATAAGGTGGGCTAACGATACGTTGCCCACCCCAATAAATAATGAAGACAAACTCAGGCAGACTAAAATAAACAGCAATTTAGTCACAACAACCTCAGATCTGATTACTGCGCTTTGTTCAACGCTTCAATGTCTTCAATCATGGTTTGTGTGGCAGTAATACCTGAGCTGGCGACATACCAGGCTGGAATATCAAGGTAAACCATACGATTATTCTGATAAGCTTTGGTTGATTTGACTAAATCGTTATCAAAATCCTGTCGGGTCGTACTTTTTCCTTTATTGACTAATTTGTCGCGGTCTAATATCAGCAAGGTGGAAGGGTTTTCCTGGCTGACCAGTTCATACGAGACCAATTGACCGTGCCCGCCAGTTTTCTCTGATTTTTTATCTTTTACTGCTGTTTCAATCGTGGGTGTAAAGCCGAAATCCTGATACAAGACGGCAAAGCGAGAGCCTTCACCAAATGACGTCACATTGCCCCCGGAGCTCATCAGCATGAGCGCATCCATATTATGGCTCTGGTTGTAGTCTTTGATTGCCGCAAAGCGCTGGTTTAATGTTTCGATTTTTTGCTTGACGACATCCTGTTTATCAAAGATTTCCCCTAAGTCGTGCCACAGCGCTTGGGTGCTTTGCCAGTAATCACTGCCATTTTCAACCGCAAAGACAAAGGTAGGCGCAATGTTAGTCAGTTCTTTAAAGTGTTTGGAGCTGCGAGGGCCGACAATAATAAGATCTGGCTTCTGGGTATAAATGGATTCAAAGTCGGGTTCAAAAATGGTGCCCGCAGAAGAGACAGTATTGTCATTATATTGAGTGAGATAGCCGGGTAATGGCGTGCCTTTTGATACCGCAACCGGCTTAATTCCCAACGCATCAACAGCATCTAACGCACCAATGCCGATCACCACGACACGTTTTGGCGATGTTTCTACAGTGGTTGAGCCCATAATGTGGTCAACGGTGACGGATTTAGCCATGACAGGCAATGTGGTCATAAGACCAAGACTGAGTAAGCCGGTCGCGATCAAACCCGATTTTGCGAAACATTTCATTTCCAATTCCTTTACCTAATCGATAATTATTATCATTACGATTACTATATGGTTTTTGAAAAACATATCAATATTTCTAATGTAAAGTTACGAAAAGAGCGGGCCGGGTCATGGCGACCAATCGATGCGGCTTAGCTTGACTTTTCGCTGGAAATACAAAGGGACGTGGGGAGACACAGCCAATTATTTTTATGATCAATCATCAAGTTTTCACTCTGATATTTGTTTGTGTCTGCGCAATGCTCTAAATCTAACAGGTGGGAAAACAAAGGGAATTCAATCTTTTTAAGGAAGCAGGTATGGAGTTGTTTACATTTGAACGTTTGGAAAAATTAGTCGGAGACAGCATGTCAATGACTCTTGATGAAGGGGCGTCCTGCGAAGTTGAAATTACCGGGGTAAAACGAACAGGCACTCATAGCAAAGTATGGGAGTCTTTTGCATTGTACCTTGATTGCACGGCTCTGAATGGCGCTGTTGAACAGGGAACTTATCTTTTCGGTCACCACAGCTTAGGTGAAGCGTCTTTGTTTGTTTCCCCTAATTCTGCCAAAGAGCTGGAAGTGATTTTTTCCCGCAAGGTCACTCATTCATAACTACCAGAGGTCAGCATGGAACCTTATATCGGTAATATCCAAATGTTCGGGGCGAGCTTTGCGCCGAAAGACTATGCCTTTTGTAACGGGCAAACGATTCTGATCCATCAAAATCAAGCCTTATATGCCTTGCTGGGTAATACATTTGGCGGCA
Source organism: Photobacterium halotolerans DSM 18316 (assembly GCF_000425165.1). Lineage (GTDB taxonomy): Bacteria > Pseudomonadota > Gammaproteobacteria > Enterobacterales > Vibrionaceae > Photobacterium > Photobacterium halotolerans. Next base: position 698,006 of record NZ_KE384319.1, on the reverse strand, counting down.
CAGTGAATACCAATTTTAAATTACCTGATCTGCAGGGAAGAATGCCTGTTGCGCCGGGAGTCTTTCAGGATTCGGGCCGGCAGGTGGATCAGGGCCAGTCGGGTGGTATGGAAGCGGTAGCCTTGTCAGTGGCACAAATGCCTGCCCATATCCACGAGGTGTACGCCTCTACTGAACCTGGTAATTCGCCCAGACCGAACAATAAAGCCGCCAGCCAGGCCAGCGTTTTGTCGTCATCGGCCTTCAACACGCCGGTTTACTCACAGCCCAATCAACTTGTTGCGATGAACGAAAAGGCGATCAGCTCAACCGGTGCCGGCCAGTCCCACAACAACATGCAGCCCAGTACAGTGATCAATTTTTGTATCGCGCTGACCGGCCTTTTCCCTGCAAGGGATTGATACGGAGATCCAATATGTCTACACGTTATCTGTCGGAAATCACGCTCTTTGCAGGCTCTTATGCGCCTGTACAGTGGGCATACTGTACAGGCACCCTGCTGCCGATTACCAATAATGAAGCCCTGTATTCTTTGCTGGGAATTACCAATGGAGGCGATGGCCGCACCAATTTTGCGTTACCGGATCTTCAGGGACGCGTCCCTGTTGGAATGGGGCAAGGTACGGGGTTGACGCGAAGAACACAGGGGCAAAAAATCGGCCAGGAAACGGTCCAGTTAACAGTGAATAACTTGCCGAATCACAGCCATGGACTTCAGGCCTCAGCAACTCCGGCCCTGTCTCCAGAGCCTTCTGCTGCTTTGGTGTTGGGACAGGCGAATCAGTACTTTGCCGATCCTGACGCCGGGGATCTTGTTGAGATGCAGCAAGCGGCAATTGCTTCCACGGGCGACGGACGGGCGCATTCCAATATGGCCCCCTCGCTGGCGCTGAATTTTATCATCTGCACTGCAGGTGTTTATCCATCCCAAAGCTAGAGGATAAGGCTAATGAGTGAAGCTTTTTACGGTGAAATAATGATGATGCCTTATTTCTATGCACCGAGAGGGTGGGCATATTGCAATGGGCAACAAGTGAGCTTGATGCAAAATCAGGTTTTGTATGCCGTCATTGGCGACAGGTTTGGCTCGGATAACCGGACATATCTCAATTTGCCGGATCTGAGAGCAAGAGCGCCGATTGGAGCCGGCAATGGCCCCGGACTGACACCTCAATTTCTGGCTGAGAAGGCGGGGAGTGATGTCGTCACCCTGTGGGAGGCCAATCTGCCTGAGCATAGCCATCAGATGAGAGGTGCGGTGAAACCACTTTCGACCACAGAAGCACAAGGCGCAGTGCCCGGATTGCTGATCGAAAATGGGATAGTTGAAAACCGCTACAGTACCGGCGATCCGAATACGACATTGAGTATGGAGAGCCTGAGTGAAACCGGGCAGACGCAGGCACATGAGAATATGCAGCCCTATCTGGCGATCAATTTTTGTATTTGCGTAGATGGTATTTTTCCGCAGCGACCGTAACTTGATGTCCTCCGGCCCTCATTACGGCCGGAGTTTTTTTGTTGGAGTCTATGGTCAGCGTGATGCGATTCATAATGATGCTCTGTGTTTTACTAACGGGCCGAGTGGCCGCAGGCACAGACTGGCCTGCCTCGATCTCTAATGTATCAGGGACATCCGCTCGCCTTGACCTTGTATTCTCTCCAGCAGGGCGAGCCGGTTTATACGCATTCAGCGCTGGCAAACAAAGGGTTGCGGCTGGGTAAAAGAGTATTGTTCCGTCACAGTAAAACCCTGGATTTAGATCAGGTGAAGGCGCTTTCCGGCCGACGCTTTGCCAGGGTGTTTGAGCTCGAAAAAGCCTGCTGGTCTGTTGCCATAAGCCAAAGCGCCAGTGAGTCTTTGTCTTTGATTGAACAGCTGCGCGGTACAGAAGGTATCACTCTGGCAGAGCCTGATTTGTTACAGGTCAGGCTATATCGGGACAGCGGAAACAGCCCTGTCTCCCGCGCACCGGCAACGGCTGTCAGGCAGCAATTGTCACTGACAACCTGGCCTGAAGATGCCGGACGTGGGGTTAAGATTGCGGTGATTGATTCTGCATTCAGCCTGTCTGCCCCCATGCTTGATTCTATGGCTGTTGAGATACATTACGATATCGATAACCGGCGTGCCTTACCGGTGAAGCCAGCTCCGGCCTTGCTTGCGCTCGACACTTTACACGGTGATGCCAGTCTGGCTGCGATTTGGTCACGTCATCCTGATTATCCCGGCATTGCGCCTGACGCCGGTGCCATTCTATTACGCCGCGATAAAAACTGGACCTCGGATATTTTAATGTCGTTGCAATTGTCTTATCTGGCTGGTGCAGATTTGGTTCAGGCGGCCTGGATATTACCTTTTACCCAGCAGGCGCTTGCGGAGGCGTTAGATTATTTGTCCTATCACGGACGGCAGGGAAAAGGCACTGTGATTGTCGCGGCTGCAGGCAATCATGCTGACCATCTTGATAACGGCTTTTCATTGGCTGCTCAACCTCAGGTACTCAGTGTGAATGCGGTGAGCCAAGGTGTTAAGTGGCCGGTGACAGGCAGCCATATTGCCAGCTATGTTGAGGTGCCTTATCTGGTCTATTCCAGCGCGACGGGCAAATACAGTCTGGTATATTCCAATACCTCGGCGGCAACAGCTGCCATGACAGGCGTGCTGGCGGCTGTGCTGAGTGTTGAGCCGTCACTGTCCGCCAAACAGCTGGGTCAGCTAGTCCGGCAATACAGCCAGCCAGTACTGAATGCACAAAACATGATACATCATGTGCAAAACAATCGTATGACGCACTAAAAGCGATCGGTTCAGGGAAGTCAGATTATGCAATTACAAGATTTAAAGTTGCCGGGTGGATTACATGTCCGGCCATCCAATTCTTCTGCCGCAGACAGGGTGTTTCTGGAGAAGCTGCACAATGAACGCCGGGATGATTTGCGATTAATTGACGGCGAAAGGGATTTTATTGAATCGCTGATTGAGATGCAGTTCAACGCGATGAATCAGGGCTATGGCGATCAGTTCCCTAATGCCCTGTACTTCATCATTGAGTATCACAAAGAGACGGTAGGACGGGCGGTGCTCGATTTCTCGCAGGACAAAGTCCACCTGATCGATATTGTGTTTAAAAGAGAGGCGAGAGGACACGGTTTGGGTGAGGCGGTTATCCGCTCATTCATGTATTCTGCTAACCAGTTGAAAGCGCCTATGATCCTGTCTGTCCAGCAACTTAATCACAGTGCCAGACAGCTTTACCATAAACTTGGGTTTGTGCTTGATCAGATAGAGCCTCCCTATGAGCGGATGATCTGGTATCCGCCCAGTACCCGGCAGATTTATGCGGGCATATGACTATACGGGTCTCAGGCAGAGCTACACCAGATAGCCAAATCGGGCAAACAAGCTGGCATGCGGTTTGAAATGCTTGTCAGCAACGGCCCGCTCTTGGGGGCTCAGGCGGGCAATCTGGCTGGTATTGCGGTTTTCCAGCGCGGATTGCTGGCCTTTGACCCAGCGAGGCGGTTTGAAGTCGAGGTCATTAAATTCAGGCGCGAAGTGGCGGATTATCTGTGCCGTTCGCGCGGGCGCGTCGCAGACATCTTCATAGCGAATCAGGGCATGCGGTGATTGGCATTGTTCCAGATTCAAAGCCTGTTGCTGGAAACACCATAAAACATGCTGTGCAGCGAGCTTTTCTATATCGGCTAAATCACGTCTTGCCCTGACAACCGACTCAAACATGGCGTACGGATTGCGGATCAGGAAAAGAAATTTCGCATCATCAAATTCCTCAGCCAGCATGGCCATTCTGGCAATATTGCAGGGGGATTTTTCTACGAAAATGCTGGCGTCATCGGACTGTGGCGTTGCAGCACCGGACCAAAGGTTACGGATAGTTTGCCAGTCGTAGGCCTTGGGGTTGCGGAGCTTATTTATGGTATTGAACTGGCTCCAGACAAAGTGGCTGTTGTCCCGATTGGGGTTCGGGCCGGCAAAACCCGCAATATAATGCCCTTCGCCGGGCAGTGTAATGGCGTGTTTGCAGTCTCCGAGTGCGGCAGAGACCAGGGATGAGCCTGAATTGTTCGGACTCATAATAAACAGGTGATGTTTGGCATTGTGAATCCGTTTGACGGGCCGGGCATCAAAAATAAGGTGGATGCGATCTGTATCAGAGCGGTTGATGACCCTGTGCAGTCCCAGATTATTAATGTCATACATGACGCCTGTTTTTAATTGGTGCCGTTCCCGGCCCAGATAAAAATGCACCTGGTCGTGAGTAATAATCGGGACATGGACTCTGTGGTACCGGGCAAATATCGGTGCGCTGTCTCTGTGTTCGGCAATTTCACCGCCTGCGGGTAATCTGGCAAACATCAGCTTGGAGATATCCAGACGTGTATAACCGTAGTATTGGGCAAAGCGCGCAAAGATCGGGGCGAGGAGCGGCTGAACCACAGAGAGCAACGAATCATTGCTTTCGGTGAACTCATCGGTTTTAAAGTACAGCACGACACTTTCAGTTTGTTTGTGTACTTCATAGGTGTTTTGACGATAAGTGTTTGCTTTCCAGGCGGAATCCGGTAATTGTTTCAGGAATCGGGTAATGTCGCTGATATCGACATCACCTATTTGGATGCAGGCTTGGTCAAGAAGCATAATTCGCCTGTATAAAGTCAAAAAGAGATAACAAACCTTATCGTTATTGTTGGATGAAAAGCAATCGTTATGACAGGCAACGAAGTGAAACTGAATTATGTCATTACCAGTTGTGTCCGTTTTCCATTATTGCTGCAGGCAATGAAGAGCAGCTTACTGGTCAGCGCCCATAATCTGGATTGTCTGTTTGTGATTAGCAGTGACGGTGAAGAGATAAAAGTTGAGCATCTTCGTGTGCCTCAGTTACTGGGTATTGCACTCAGTGATGATCAACAGCGTTTATCATTAGCGGCTTATCATCAGGTATGGGATTACCAGCGCATAACGGCACTGCCAGCGCTGCATGCTTCTGTCCAATCCACCCAGGGCAGAGATGCCGTTTTTTACCCTTGTGGTTCAATGACCACAGGGCACCTTAATACCCACGATCTTGCCTGGGGCAAAGACAGACTGTACATGGTCAATACCCGGTTTAATTGCATTGCCAGCCCTGTTTATGGCAAAAGTTTTGATGTTGTCTGGAAACCCCCCTTTATTTCCGCGCTGGTGGCAGAAGATCGGTGTCACTTAAATGGGCTGGCACTCAAACACGGCCAGCCTGCTTATGTCAGTTACTTTTCTGAAACCGATCACCGTTTTGGCTGGCGTGATGGCAGCAGCTTTGATGGTGCCATTATGCGTATTTCAGATGAACAGCCAGTGATTAAAGGTCTGTGCCTTCCCCATTCACCACGTGTTCATCAGAACTACCTGTATTTTTGTGAATCGGGTACCGGGCGCTTATGGCGATGTTCCGAAGCGCGCTTGCCGGCATCAAAAAGCGATTTGGAACTGGTGGCCGAACTGAATGGCTTCACCCGCGGATTGCGTATTGTGGGTGAGATGGCGTTCGTCGGACTCTCTAAGGTACGAAAGGCAAAAGACGGGTCCTCCCGGCATACCGATATGCCTTTGCTGGAGAAACAGCAAGATCTGCGCTCTGGCATTAGTGTGATAGACCTCCGTGATGGCAGTGAAATTGCTTGTCTGACTTTTTCGGGCGATCTTAATCAGATCTATGACGTTGAAATGGTTTTTGGTTGCAATAACCCACTTATTTTTGATTTAAACTCGGAAGAATTATCTGATTTATTTCACCTCTGACAAGAGTCACCTTCATTTTTTTGCGTTTAAAATATCCTGTGATGTCATATTTTTCATATGGCTTTCTTGTACATTTATTGGCCTCTGATTTAATAGCTACAAGTTGCATTTATTTTTTATTTTTTGTTGGAGCTAGGGCCCGTTCCTGAGTAGTAAGTGGAAAGCGGGGTTAGCTCGTTTTGAAGCATCACACTATTGCAGGCAAATTATGAACAACGGGCTGATGATGTCGCGTTTAGCAACAGCTACGCGGCAGTTTTTCGCATGTTCGGATGAAGTGAATGTTGAAATACTTTCGCTTCATCCCGTGAAGCAAGACATTAAAAAGTGGGTAGCCACGCTGGCGCTCGGGTTGGCAGGCAGCCAGCTATTGATCGCTGGTGCACATGCCGAAGTGACTCAGCAAACCAGCTCACAGGCACCAGCTTCTGAACCTAGTGCTATTTCTCAGTCTGCGTCTGCCGGTCTTGAGTTTGATCTGAATACCTTTTTGGCACAAACCCAGAATCTCAATCGCAGTGTACAGGCATCCAAACATATAGTTGGTGAACTCTCACCCGTTAACGTACCGAACCGGAGCGCGCAGGCAGGCGAGGCGATGCTGGCTGCTGGCCAGTGCTATCTGTATGTCTGTACCAATAATAATCAAGTCTGTTCGACAGACGCAGATTGTAATGATTCTGACACCACGCCACCCACAGTCAGTATCAGCAGCAATAAAACCGCCCTGAAATCTGGCGAAACCGCCACCATCACTTTCACTCTCAGCGAGAGCAGCAGCAATTTCGCTATCGGCGATGTGGCAGTGACGGGCGGCAGTTTGTCGAACTTCACCGGCAGCGGCACGGCACCA
>NZ_KE384319.1:0-689764 GCF_000425165.1 Photobacterium halotolerans DSM 18316 | reverse complement strand
CAACACCGCGGCCACGCAGACAGCGATTACAGTGGATACCGTGCTGCCGACAGTGACCATCAGCAGTGATAAACCCGCGTTGAAACAGGGCGAGACCGCCACCATTACTTTCACCCTCAGTGAGAGCAGCAGCGATTTCGCTATCGGTGATGTAGCAGTGACGGGCGGCAGTTTGTCGAACTTCACCGGCAGTGGCACGACTTACACAGCCACTCTGTCACCAAATACCGACGGCGATGTCACTCTGGATGTTGCCAGTGGCCGCTTTACTGATCCCAATGGCAACGCAAATGAGGCGGCGATATCGTTAGTCCTGTCATATGACGGTACCTTGCCTTACATCACAGCGCTAAGCCCGCAGGATGATGCCACGGATGTCAGCTACAACAGCAATCTGGCGATGACTTTCAGCGAAGCGATTCAGGCCGGAAGTGGCAGCCTGAGTATCCATGATGCAACTGCCGCCTCCACGCTGGCGACGTATAACATGGACGCTGCAGAGGTCAGTATTTCGGGTCATACCCTGACTGTGTCGCCCGGACAGACCTTTACCCCCACGCATACGTATTACGTCACTATGACTAATGATGCGCTGACGGATGTTGCCGGCAACCCATTTACCGGTTTCAGTAGCGAGACAGTGTTTAACTTTACCATCGCCAACGCTGCACCGGTTGCGGCCGGTGATGCGGTGACAGTCGCGGAAGATAACCTGATTGCTATCAGTGTGCTCGACAACGACAGCGATACTGACAGTCAGCTTAATGCAGCCAGTGTCACCGTTCTGACTGCGCCTTCGCATGGCAGTACCAGTATCAATACCGGGACAGGCACTATTACTTATACGCCGGATGCGAATTTCGCCGGGACAGACACCTTCACCTATCAGGTTCAGGATGTCTACGGCGCTGCATCTTCACCGGCCACAGTGACTGTCACTGTTACTCCTGTGGCTGATGAGCCGGTGGCAACGGCGGATGTCGGCAGTACAGACGAAGACACACTGGTGATTCTTGATGTGCTGGTCAATGACAGCGATGTCGATTCAGGCGATCTTCTGCAACCGGCCACACTGGCAATCGTCACTCAGCCTTCACACGGCTCGGCCACTGTTGAAAACGGTAAGATTCATTATCAGCCAGAAGCAAACTACGAAGGCACGGATACCCTGACCTATACCGTAGAGGACAGCACAGGACGGGTATCCAACACGGCGACTGTGACCATCAACGTCGCCGGTGTGAATGACGCCCCTGTTACTGTGGCTGATACCTTGTCAGTCAACGAAGATGAGAGCGGTGTTATTGAGGTGCTGGCCAATGACAGCGACCTTGACGGCACTCTGGCACCAGCCAGCGTCCAGGTGATCACTCAACCACAGAAGGGACAGACCAGCGTTGCGGCAGACGGCAAGGTGACTTATACCCCAGCGGCTAACTTCTTTGGTAATGACAGTTTCACCTATGTCGTGCAGGACGATTTGGGCGCGACCTCCCAGCCAGCCACGGTTACTGTGACTGTGACCAGTGTCAACGATGCACCAGTGGTCGTGAATGACACCGCTACTTTGCTGGAAGATACGCCGCACACAGTGAATGTACTGGGTAATGATCAGGATATTGACGGCACGATAGCCGCAAATACATTGACGATAGTGACCCAGCCGGAACAGGGCAGTGTCAGCGTGGACAGCAATGGCACAGTAGCCTATACCCCGGCGCTGAATTTCAGTGGTGAGGATCAGTTCACTTATAAAGTGAGTGATGATCTGGGTGCTGAATCCGGTATTGCGACTGTGACCATGACGGTACAGGCCGTGAATGATGCGCCGGTTGCCAATGCCGATCAGGTAACGACTCAGGAAGACACCCCGGTTGATATTGATCTGATCAGCAATGACAGTGATCTGGACGGTACACTCGATCTGAACTCCATTCAGGTGCTGACGCCGCCTCAGCTGGGTCAGTTGCTGGATCTGGGTAACGGCAGTTTGCGCTATACCCCGGATGCGGAGCAGTCCGGTACTGACAGTTTTACCTACACCATTTCTGATAACGAGGCCGACGTTTCCAATACAGCCACGGTTTCAGTGACGATCGAGACGGTCAATGATGCACCGACCATCAGCGGCACGCCCGTGCTTAGCGTCGATCAGGACCAGAGCTACGAGTTCCAGCCGGTGGCTGCGGATGTCGAAAGCGATGGCCTGACCTTCAGTATTACTAATCTGCCCGACTGGGCGAGTTTCGATGCGCAGACCGGTCGTTTGTATGGCGTGCCGGATAATGATGCTGTAGGCAGCGTCAGCAACATAGTGATCAGTGTTACTGATGGTGATAAAACCACATCGCTGCCGCCGTTCACCCTGACAGTCAACAATGTTAACGATGCGCCTGTTATCAGCGGACAGCCTCAGGATCAGGTGTCTGAAGACACTCAGTACAGCTTTACTCCTCAGGCATCCGACATCGATGCGGATACGCTGACCTTCAGCATTGAGAACAAGCCAGTTTGGGCCAGCTTTAATACGCAGACAGGTGAGTTGTCCGGTACGCCGGATAACAGCCATGTCGGCACTAGCAGCGGCATTGTTATCAGTGTGAGTGATGGCAGTGAATCGGCCTCTCTGGCAGCATTCAGTATCAGCGTGAATAACGTTAATGATGCACCGCAAGGAGAAAACCTGACGCTTACTCTGGCCGAAGATACCAGCCTGAGTATTGCCCCGGCGATGACCGATGTCGACAGCACAGCACTGAGTCTGCTGGTAACTGACGCACCATTACACGGTAGTTTAACCGCCCAGGGCAGCAGTTGGCTGTATACACCTTCTGCCGACTTTAACGGTGCGGATAGCTTCAATTATCAGGTCACTGACGGCGAGGCGGTATCAGGTATTTATACCGTGTCGATTGATGTGACGCCGGTGAATGATCCGCCCGTGATTGTTTCGGACTCGTATCACTTTAAAGCCAACACATCGGGTCGTTATGTTCTGGATGTGCTGAGTAACGACACGGATATCGATCAGGATCTGCTGAGTCTGATGTGGGTGACGGCGGTGAAAGGAACAGCCACCATACAAAATGGTCAGGCAGTTCTGACCACCACACAGCAAGGAACATTTTCGCTGAAATATGGTGCCAGTGATGGTAAGGGAGAGCAGCAAACTGGTCAGGTAACAGTGGTTATTGAATCGGCAGTTAGCCGGCCTCCCACGATTCAGCCGCCGGCTGATGTTGAGCTGAATGCAACCGGTTTGTTTACCAGAGTGAATCTGGGCGTTGCTAAAGCCACCGACAGTCAAGGCAAGCCATTGGCTGTCTCTTTGGTGGATCAGACACCTGTCTTCAAGCCGGGCAGGCATACGGTTTACTGGCGGGCGGTGGATGCGCAGGGTAATGAGTCCCAGGCCAGCCAGCAGGTTGTTCTGCATCCATTAATCACACTCTCTAAAGATGACCACACCACGGAAGGGACAACGCACAGCATCAGCGTTCATCTCAATGGCCCTGCGCCTGATTACCCGGTGACCATTCCTTATACCGTGTCAGGAAGCAGTGATGCGAATGATCATACCCTGCTGGATGGCGTGCTTGAGATTGAGCAAGGCACAAGCGCTGCGATTGAGTTTGATGTGCTGAACGATGGGATATCGGAAGGGCCGGAGACACTGGAAGTCACTTTACCTTCCACGCTGAATCTTGGCAGTAAGTCAGATTACACACTGACTATCTCAGAGGAGAACTTGGCACCAAGGGTGAGTACAGAGATTACTCAGGATGGCGATTCCCGGCACATTGTGGATATCTCTGGCGGCCAGGTTACTGTGAGTGCACACGTTACAGATGTGAACAGTGCAGACAGCCATAGCTATCTGTGGGAAGCCAGCGACAGTGCGCTAGCTAATCTCAGCTCCGGGGATGAACACTTTATCTTTGCGCCGGGTGCGCTGTCGCAGGGTGTGTACAGCCTAAAACTGACCGTCACGGATAACGGTACGCCTGTTCAGTCTGTGGTGAAACATATTTATCTGGAGGCTATTGCTCAGTTGCCTCAGTTAGGTGGTGAGGACAGTGATGGCGATCTGCTGCCTGACAACCAGGAAGGCTTCATTGACTCTGATGACGATGGCATCCCGGATTATCTGGATGTGACGACAGACTGTAACGTCATACAAGAGCAGGCCGTGGTATCTGGCCGCTATCTGCTGGAAGGCGACCCGGGTGTGTGCCTGCGCAAAGGTGTGACGGTTGCAGGTAATCAGATGGGAGGCGTACAGCTGCTGGCCAGTGAAATTCCGCCCGATGCCGAGGTCAAAAACACCGGTGGTGTCTTTGACTTTATTGCTCATGGTTTGCCGACAGCCGGTCAGAGTTATCAGGTGGTATTGCCGCAACGCTTACCCATACCGGCAAACGCGGTTTATCGTAAATTCACAGAAAGTCAGGGCTGGAAAAATTTTGTCACTGATGCACAAAACCTTGTGTCTTCTGCTCAGGGTGAAGCGGGTTACTGTCCGCCCCCGGGCGATAGTCAGTGGCAGGCCGGATTACAGGAAGGACACTGGTGTGTACAGTTAACCATACAAGATGGTGGCCCGAATGATGATGACGGCCTGGCCAATGGCAGTGTACTGGACCCGGGCGGTGTTGGTGTACCGCTGAGTGCCAATCTGTCGCCATCTGCTGTGGATGACGCCGTATTGCTCAACCGGAACGGGAACACAACGATAGATGTGCTGGCCAATGATACGGATGCCAACAATGATCCCTTGTCTGTGTTGGCGGCATCGGTGGATTTCGGCGTCGTCAATCTGATGTCTAATCAGATCCACTATGCCGCTCCTGATGGTTTCTATGGTGTTGCGACCATCAGTTACAGCATTTCAGACGGGACAGGCGGCACTGCGAATGCGCAAGCGAAAGTGACAGTGCTGAATAGCGATTACCCGGTTGCGGTGGACGATATTATTCAGACTGATGATAAAACGGCCGTGGTCATTGCCGTGCTGGGCAATGACACAGATGCTGACGGCGACAGTCTGACAGTGGTGTCTGCAGTGGCAAACCGAGGCTCGGTGACGATAAACACAGATCAGAGCCTGACATTTATGCCCGAAGCCGGTTATGAAGGAGAGAGTATCATTACCTATCACATTCAGGATGCGACCGGTCTGGAGGCCAGCGCTCAGGCACGTGTGACCACCACACTCAGCGAAGGTATGGTGGTGAAAAACCGGGCAGGAGGGGCTGTCACTGCCCTGATGCTGGTATTACTCGGCGGTTTGGGAGTCATGCGCCGCTGGGGCGGACGGCTGCTGGCGCTGGTATTGGCGCTGATCAGCTTTAACAGCCAGGCAGCCTGGTTTGTCGATGCCGAACTGGGCGTGAGTGAAGCCAGCGAGCGACATACTCAGCCGGCGGATACCCTTGTCTCACAAGATGACACTGACACGGCTGTGTCACTGGGGGTGGGCTATGAAACCGATCATCACTGGATACTGACGGCCCGCTATTTGGATCAGGGGGACGGCAAGGCCACACTCAAACCAACTAGCGCTGTGTCTGATGACTATCATCAGAGTGTGGTCAAGGCCACACCTGTGCTGACCTCGGGGGTGGCACTGGACGTGCGCTATCCTGTGGTGTCTGATAATGATTTCCGCTTTTTAGTCGGTGGCGGCGTTTACCGCTGGGAAGCGGATTACAGCAGTACGTTTCAGGGACAGACACTCAGTTCATCCGACTGGGGGGTCGATCCGTATCTGACAGCCGGGCTGGATTATCGCATCACACCGGCATGGCGGGTCGGTGGGAAATTCAATCGTTATTTCATTGATATCAACGATGTCAGCCAGGTCACATTGACGCTGAGTTACCAGTTTGGGCAGTAGCCCGTAGCCGGAAATCATAGCCAGGTAAACCCGATGCCGGCATGTGTCAGCATCGGGTGCGGTATTCGTTTGGCAATAGCTGCTTATACAAACTGGGAAAAATACTTCCCTTTGATTTGCGTCGTGGTGAAGGTTTTCACTCTGACATTGGGTGACCAGTGATTGATCGGCCAGCCGGCTTTTTGCTTCAGCGCTTTGATAAAGGCAGCCGGTGAGGTCAGTTTATCCCAAACCTGAGGTAAAAAGACCGCCTGCGAATGGTGCTCGGTCAGAATCACTCCCACTTTGTGCTCTTCAAGATAGGCGAGAAGCGCTTCTTCGGAATCGACCTGCAACAGTTTAGGATCAGAAAGCACAGACACCTCTATGGTCAGGCTGCTGAGCTGCTCTTCGGTCAGCGGCATGAAGCGTCTGTCCTGATAGGCGCTGTCTCTGGCTTTATTGTGCACTTCAAGTACCAGAGGCTCATTGGCGGTCACTGTTCCCAGGCAGCCCTGCAGTTCGCCGTCAACTTCCAGAGTCACAAAACATGCGCCGTTGGCGAGCAACTTACGGTTGTATAGATCCAGTTGTGGTGGTCGCGGCAGTGCTTCAGAGAAATGGCTGCGAATGGCCTCTCTGGCAATATCCAGCAGTTGGGTCATTTCCCCTTTATTCAGGGCCGGTTTGGGTGGTGGCGGACACGAGGTAACTGACATATCCAACGACTCTCTCCTTATCTCCGGCTTCTGTGTCGCCGGAATTTTTGTATTCTATTTGTGTTAAGAAATAGCCTCTTTGCTTCGCCAGTAATAACAAGGTGTTGATCCCGGTTGATCCGCAGGCTTGCTGCGGTGTCAGACTGGGGTCGAACGTTTCGATCACTGTCAGTGTACGGTGATCGATATCCTGTGCATCTGCATAGGGGTGGTAATGGCTCAGATCACTGCTGATCACCAGCAGGGTATCGTCCTGCCACAGGGGATCGATAATCTCTGCCAGCCGGGATGGTGCAATGCGGCTGGTCAGAACAGGCAGCAGGGTAAACGCAGAAAGGCAGCTTTGCAGGAAAGGTAACTGTACTTCCAGGCAATGCTCCAGCTCGTGTATATGATCTGATAACTCAATATCATTCAAATGCGACAGCTTTTCAACACCTTGTAAGTCGATTTTGACGTCACCTAACGGTGTGGCGAAATACTGGTCAGCAGGCAGGGCGCAACCGTCAAACACATAATGATGGCTGGGTCCAATCAAAATCACTTTGCGATACTGACTGTGCGCTTTTTTCAGCCAGCGAAAAGCCTTGGCAGCTACTTCGCCGGAGAACATATATCCCGCGTGCGGCACGATCAGCGCCCTTGGCATCAGCTCAGCGTCACAGGGTTCAGCAAACCATTGCTGAATCTGTTTTCTCAGCCCGAGCGGTGAAGCCTGATAAAACCGTCCAGCCACGGCGGGAGCGCGAATGGTCATTGTCTGGCCTTTGTCTTCGTTATTACTGCAACAAGGTAACGCACCGCTTGCAGGCAAGAACAGAGCGCCACCAACTATAGTTAAGTATAGGAAGGAATAATGACCGGGCTGTTACCAGAACAGCGACCGGAACCATTGCCAGCAACCCAACCGGACAGAAATCACCGCCATGGCACAACGAACCCCGGCACCGACAGTGCAGATTGCAAAAGGAAACGGCTCAGCTGAAAGCTGGCCTACCGAGTTCTGGCACCAGCTGGACGACGGCCGGGTGGTGTGTGACGTTTGCCCGCGGCACTGCCGGTTGCGCGAGGGTAAGCGCGGCGCCTGCTTTGTACGCATGGCGGAGCATGGCCAGATAGTGCTGACCAGCTATGGGCGTTCGAGCGGTTTTTGTATTGATCCTATTGAGAAAAAACCGCTGAATCATTTCTATCCCGGCAGCTCAGTGTTGTCATTCGGTACGGCGGGCTGCAACCTGGGCTGTAAATTTTGTCAGAACTGGAGCATCAGCAAATCGCGTGAAATCGATACCTTAGGCGCAACGGCCATGCCGGAGCAGATTGCCCGGGCGGCCAAGGCGTACGGCTGTGATTCTATTGCCTTCACTTACAACGATCCGGTCATTTTCATGGAGTACGCCATGGATTGTGCGCAAGCCTGCCATGCTCATGGTATCCACAGCGTGGCGGTGAGTGCGGGCTATATTTGCGATGCGCCCCGGCAGGCGTTCTACCGCCAGATGGATGCTGCGAATATCGATCTGAAAGCCTTCACTGAGCACTTTTATCATAAAATCTGCAGCGGCCATCTGGCCCCTGTGCTCGATACGCTGTTATACCTTCGCCACGAAACCTGTGTGTGGTTTGAAATCACCACTTTGCTGATCCCGGGTGAGAATGACAGCCCGGCCGAAATCGCAGCAATGTCCCGCTGGCTGATGGACAACCTTGGCCCGGATGTGCCTTTACACTTCAGTGCCTTCCATCCTGATTTTAAAATGATGGATACGCCGCCGACACCGCCTGCCACTGTCCTGCAGGCCAGACGGATTGCGCTGGAGGCCGGTCTGCATTATGTCTATGTCGGTAATATGTTCGATCAGGCTGGCGACAGCACTTATTGCCCGGGTTGTGGACAGCGGGTGATTTCACGCAACTGGTATGCACTGGGCGATTACTCCCTGACGGAGAACGGCTGCTGTAAACATTGCGGTTTTCATCTGGCAGGACGGTTTACGGCTTACCAGGGCAGCTTTGGTCGCAGAAGGATCCCAATCCAAATTCGTGCCTGAAAGCGGATAAAACCAGCAAGCCGGGCACTGAGATTTTACTCCTGTGCCGCTTTGCATTATCTTACCGTTTTTCCCGGTACCAAACAGAGAACGTCCCGTATGACTATTGAAGAATTACACCAGTTTCAGAACCTGGTCATTACCCAACCAAACTGCCCTTACTGTGTGAGAGCAAAAGCTATCCTGGATGATCGCGGTACTGACTATACAACGCTGGTACTGGGTCAGCAGTTAGAAAAAACCGAGATGGTTGCATTTATCGAGCAAGTGGCAAATACCACAGTACGCACTGTGCCGCAAATCATCCTGGACGGTAAATATATCGGGGGTCACGATGATCTGGTCGCTTTTTTAGAGCGGCAGGTTGAAGCCGATGCGCTTGGTGATTTCGAATTGTGATAAGCAAGGCTCCCGTTGGGAGCCTTTTCTTTATTGATTAACCATTCAGTAGGAGGTCGGTATGAGTTTTAACGTCAAAGTCGCCTGGCAGGGTAACAGTCAGCCGGGTGAAGAATTCAGCCGGGATCATCAGATCCAGTTTGGCAGCGGGCAATCTCTCAATGCTTCGTCAGCGCCGGATTTCAAAGGCAGTGCCGATAAAGTCAACCCGGAAGAAGGCCTGATGGCGGCTCTGTCTTCCTGCCACATGCTGACTTTCCTGGCCATTGCTCACCTCAAACGATTGCCGGTTGCCAGCTATCAGGACAATGTCACGGCTGAACTGGGTAAGAACGACGCCGGAAAAACCAAAGTGGCCGCTATCGATCTCAACCCTGTCATCACTTTTGTCGACGGTGTAGAGGTATCACCTGAAGTGCTGGAAAAAATGCATCACAAAGCGCACGACAACTGTTTTATTGCCAACAGCCTGAATACCACAGTCCGGCTGAATGGAAAGGAGTTCAGTCATTGATTCAGCTCGATACGGCCATAGCACTGGCAGGCCTGTACAGCGGTAAAGTGGCGCAAAGATACGGCATCAGAACCGCAATGGCCAAGCAGGCGGTCAGCGGCAAACTGTACCTCTCAGTAACCGGACTGGATGGCGATGAATGCGCCGAGCCTAAATTTCATGGCGGTACAGAAAGGGCGTTGCATCAGTATCCGCTGGAACATTATGCGTTCTGGCAGCAGCAGTTCCCGGACCGTGACTGGCCGACACCCGGGGTGGGAGAGAACATCAGTACCCAGGGAATGACAGAAGAGAATGTGCGGCTGGGTGATCGCTACCAGTGGGGCGAGGCGGTGATAGAAATCAGCCAGCCCCGTTCTCCTTGCTTTAAGCTCAGCCGACGCTGGGAACTGCCGGACTTCTCTGAAGTTATGCAGCAGACAGGGCGTTGCGGCTGGCTGTACCGGGTGATTACACCGGGATATGTCAGCAGCGATGAACCTTTGGTGCTGATCAAGCAAGGAGAAGACAGGTTCACGGTGAAACGCGTGCTGGATTGGTATTTCAATGACCCGATGAATCTGGACAAGCTGCGCATGCTGCAAGAGTGTGAGGCGCTGTCGGTCAGCTGGCGCAACACGGTTGAGAAACGCCTGAATACCGGTGAGCTCGAAAACTGGCATTTCCGCCTCAACGGAGCGGGCTGATGTTGAAAGGGATCCACCATACGGCGATCATCTGTTCCGATTATGCCAGATCGAAAGCGTTTTATGTCGATCTGCTCGGGCTGGATATTGTCTCTGAACATTACCGTGAAGCCCGGCAATCCTGGAAGCTCGACTTAGCCCTGCCGGACGGCAGTCAGATTGAGCTGTTCTCTTTTCCCGACGCCCCGCCGAGGCCAAGTTATCCTGAAGCTCAGGGGCTCAGGCACCTTGCGTTTGCCGTTGAATCGGTAGAGGCCGCGGCACTATGGCTCAATGAGCAGGGCATTGCGACTGAAGCGGTTCGTATTGACGAACTGACAGGAAAAGCCTTTACGTTTTTCAGTGATCCGGATGGTTTGCCGCTGGAGTTGTATCAAGGCGAATGAAGGGGCGTTTTCAGTCATTAAGCACGGGCTACGCAGGTAGCCCGTTGTCTTGTCACGCAGTTTGCAGATGATTACGACAGGGCGTAGCCAATCAGGCTGGCAAAAATAATACAAGCCCCGCCAAAAACGCCGTATTCGACGCGCTTTTCAACGATACAATCTACTTCTTCTTTTTGAACGGTCAGCATGCTGAACAAGCAGCCTCCCGCCAGAGCAACGGCCAGCACGCCCAGACTGAACAGACCTGCCTGGACGAAATCAATAAACGCCATATCAATCCTCTTTTATGAGTCCAAGGTGTATGCATGCTTGTTGTTGGCCTTCCCGGCTGACAGCCAGTAACGGACGAACTGCACGTCTAATACCAACCGGAATATTACCCGGATTGGTCGTTATTTCGGGGCGAATGATACACCTTCTGACCGCGAGTGTAATCCCGGAGGATGTAATCAGGGGTGACAAAGCTGTAAAGACGAAGGGATTGTTTGTCTGCCGCTTGTCACACGAAAGCCAGTCTTGCCGCGAAGGCAATCAGGACCACGCCTAAAGTACGCTCAATGATGTGCATCTGACGGTGAAACCACAGCCGGGCTTTTTCGGCGGAAAACAGCAGGCTGACCAGGACAAACCACAAGGCGGTAACGATGCACATCCAGACACCATAGAACATCTGAATCGTCAGTGGTGTATCCAGGCTGACCACATTGGTGATAATGGCCAGAAAAAACAGCGTGGCTTTCGGGTTGGTGGCATTGGTCAGAAAACCTGTGCCAAACGCGCGACGCAGGGTCTGATGGCCTGATTCCGGTGTTGCATCGACTGCCGGGGCATCACTGGCGGCCGGTTTGCTGCGGCATAATTGCACACCGAGATACACAAGGTACGCGGCGCCCAGCAGTTTGGCGGCGATCAATAGCCACTCTGAGGTGTGCATAATGGCGCTGACGCCCAGCAAGGTATAGAGCACGTGCACCGACAGTCCCGCGCCGATGCCGAAGGCGGTCATTATACCGTGTCGGCGGCCAAACCTGAGGCTCTGGCGGACCGTCATGACAAAATCGGGGCCGGGGGCGACAACGGCCATAAAATGGATCAGCGCCAGAGAAATAAATTCAGGCCAGTATTCACTTAACATCAGCAATATCCTTATGCTTGTTGGACTCAGCCCCTATCAGCAATCTGATAGCGAACCTGAAGCTTACCTTTTTTCAGTTTGGTTGAAACCTGTACATTGGCCGGGATCTCGCCGGTGGTCGCGACATGGGTGCCGCCGCAGGGCCAGGCCGCCAGATCACCGAAGCCAACCCAGCGTGTGCCATCTGCTTCTGTGTGCGAGCGCATGGGCAGATCGGCCGCAATCAGTCGGGTCAGGTGCTGTAATATAGTGTGTTCGTCCAGCTCGACAACATGATCACGGGGCGAGAATTCGACCCGGCACTCGTTAGGCCAGTGGTGTGCTTTCTCGGGTTGCCAGCCATTCTGCTGCCCGATATTGCCAATCAGATGACCCAGACTGTGCAGTATGCTGTGGGTATTTCTGGGTTCTTTATCCATAGCAATGGTCACTATGCCGGTCGGTAACGGCTGGCTGATCACATGCTGGATAATGTCACCCGCTTTTTTGGTGTGCAGTACCTGCGCCCGTTCACCGCAATGGGTGGTAATGCGGCCTGTGTCGCCGGGCTGGCCACCGCCTTGCGGATGAAAGACGGTTTTGTCCAGCACGGCAATCCAATGCTCGCCTTCCTGATAGCAGGCGAGTAACTCGGCTTCACAGTGAAGGGCATGTGAATCCAGGTATAAGGCTTGTGTTGTCATCTTGTGCTTCCCTGTCCGCTTGTTTGTTATCCATTGTAATAGTGGCTGCACTACATGATAATCCATCATCAATTCAAATAACTTTTGCGCAGAGTGCATTAATCAGAGGCGGCATGAGCAGTAATAAACACATTGGCTTAATGCAGGACATGGCGATTTTTGTGTCTGTGGTGAAAACCGGCAGTTTTTCCGAATCTGCCAGGTTATTGGGTGTGTCGCCTTCTGCGGTCAGTCGCGCCATCAAGCAGCTTGAGCAGCAACTGGGGGTGTGCTTGTTGCAGCGTACCACGCGCAAACTGCGGTTGAGTGAAACCGGCCGGACAGTGTACGAGCGTTGCCTGCAGCTGGATGACACCGCAAGAGAGGTGTTAGCACTTTGCGAAAGCCAGGACAGCTCAGCCCGTGGTGTGGTGAAAGTCGCCGCGCCCAAAGCCGTTGCGCATTCGCTGATTCATCCTTATGTGGCGGAGTTTCTCAGTTTGTATCCGGACATTGATGTGCACCTGGTGCTGGATGATCAGGCGCTGGATCTGATTGAGCAGGAGATAGACATCCTGTTCAGAATTACCCGCCAGCCGCCGCAAGGACTGATAGGGCGCAGCCTGATGCCGATCGATCATGTGCTTTGCGCGTCACCGGATTATCTCAGTCGCAGAGGGACGCCGACCCACCCCAAAGCGCTGACGCAGCACAGCTGTATTTCGCTGGGCGAAAACGATGCAGATTCAAAATGGCGCTTCAGGCAGGGCGAAAGCCGGCTGACTGTGCCTGTGACCGGTCGTTACCGCGCCAACCATTCCCGTGTGCGGCTCGAAGCGGCGGAGCAGGGCATAGGCATAGCCAGTCTGCCGGTGTTTGTGGCAGAAGCGGGCATCGCCAATGGCAGCATCATACAGGTCTTGCCGGATTGGGAATTTGAAACCGCCTACACAGGTGATTTGTGGATGCTGTACCCGGCAACGCGCCATATTCCGGCCAAAGTGAGCCTGTTTGCTGATTATATTGTGGGTAAATTAGGTCGCTGAGTGCTTGCAGATGCGTCTTCTATTCTCGACACAGACATGGCATCGACACAGGCATGGCATCGGCGCAGGCGTGACGTAAAAACAGCCACCCTGAGGATGGCTGCGGCGTCATAACCTGAGACAGGCATAAGGAGCAGGTATCAGAAGCGGGTATCCACGAAATGCGTCACCGTATCTGCATCATCGGCGACACAGATGTAGCGCCATTTGTCGAAGGTCAGGCAGGGGTGTGAGGTCGAGAACACCAGGATATCCCCGACTTTGAGATCACAACCGGCCGGCACATTGACAAAGGTATGCTGATCCATGATCGCGGTGGCTTCCAGTCCCTGCACATTCAGCGGCTGGCCGTCGCGGAATCCGCGTTCAACCAGAGGCAGCCCGGCATCAAAAGCCACATCCCGTTTCCCCATACCGATCACGGCTTTGCAGGCTTCAGGCACAGACAATACATAGGCCCACAGTTCAAGGGCAGACTCCAGATCGCCGCCCAGTTCACAGGCATAGCCCTGATTGTGTTTCGCCCGGGACATCACCTGTTGTTGAGCATCCTGATAAATACCTGTGTCGTGGATCAGATAGCAACCCGGACGTATGATGGCATTTAAGTGCGGATGGGATGAAAACTCATCAGCCACTATGTCGTACCAGGCAGAGCCTGCCCCTGTGACAATCGGGCTGTCGACTGTGAGCAGTTTTTTCTCGGCCAGTTGCTCGACCAGCATTACGGCATCGCGCAGAAATAACCGGATCTTATCTTCAGCATCCGCACCGTGGATCACACCTTCGTAAACCTCCAGCCCGTGCAAAGTCAGGCCTTTGGCGGCCTGAATGAAGCCGGCCAGTGTCTCGACTTCTTCGTGATTACGGCACCCGCATCGCCCGCCAGGTACACCGTATTCAATCAGCACATTCAGCGTGAGCGACGCTTCTGAAAAGAAGTGGCTCAGCTGAGCGGCGTTTTCACAGGAGTCAACACAGCAATAGAATTGTGCGCCGTGCTGGCGCATCAGCCGGGCAATCAGTGCCATGTTGGCTTTGCCGACCAGCTGATTGGCCATCAGAATGTGTCTGGCGCCCGCCACTGCCGCTGTCTCGGCCTGCGCGGGAGTGGCCACAGTGATTCCCCAGGCACCGGCTTCCAGCTGCTCTGAAAACAGCGCCGGTGTCATTGTGGTTTTACCGTGCGGCGACAATTTCACCTGATGATGATTGGCGAACTGCTGCATCCAGTTCAGGTTATTGTTGATAGCCGATTTGCGGATCACGGCAGCAGGCAGGCAGATCTCCTCGTTAATCAGGCTGTACAGACCGTCACTTTTTTCGTCTACCCACACACCTTTGGTGCCTGCAGGAAAGTTTTTGTGATCGAATTCTTGGTATTTACTAACATGCTTTTTGTTTGCTTGAGGCATTGGTTATTCTCCTAACATAGCCTTTAGGCCTTGCCATGTATGACTTGTGGCACGTTGATAGTATTCCTGGTGTTAGAAACTATCAAACAATACGAGATGAATTGTGCGGTTTCTCACTGTTTGTTGCCGCCCGTCTTACTAGTATTCACCCCATAGAGGAAAGGCAGCCGTGACCATTGAAGTGGACATAGTGTCCAGAATTACAGAATGCTTCCCTCAATTAAGAGAAGCAGAAAAAAAAGTCGCCCGCCTGGTGATGGACGATTTAAGTGGTGCAGCGTCAGCCAGCATCACAGAGCTGGCTCAAGAAGCCGGCGTCAGTGAAGCCACGATCACCCGCTTTGCCAAAGCGGTGGGCTGTAAAAATGTGCGCGACCTGAAAATGAAGCTGGCCCAGTCACTGGCGGTAGGACAAAGATTCATCCATGAAAGTCCGGATGAGTCGGGGATCCAGGGGGTGTACGAGTCGATTAAGAACGTCATCAACATCAACCGCAAAATCGTGAACGAGGCAGATGTCGCCCAAGCCGTTGAGATGCTGCTGAATGCGCGCCAGGTTTTGTCCATCGGGATGGGGGGCGGCTCTACCATCATGTCGCAGGAGCTGCAGTTTCGCTTGTTCCGTATTGGCTTTGCCGTCAGTGCTTACAACGATGGTCTGTTAGCCCGGATGGTGGCCTCAACGGCCGACAGCAAAGATGTGATGGTTGCGCTGTCAGTCACAGGTTATACGGCTGAAGTGGTTGAACCGGCATCGATTGCCAAGCAATACGGGCTGAAGGTGATCGCGATAACCGCACCGGATTCACCGCTGGCAAAGGTCAGTGATGTGGTGCTGCCGCTGGTCACGGATGAAACCGACTTCATTTATAAGCCCTCGGCCTCGCGGTACGCCATGATGGCACTGATTGATGTGCTGTCGACTGAACTGGCACTGAGCCAGAAGCGTCGTTCCCGCGACAGGCTGCGCCGGCTGAAACTGGCGTTAGACAGCCACAGGGGCGGCGATGATCGCCAGCCGTTGGGAGATTAACCCGCTAGCCTGATGTATCCCGGCATGGCGGTATCCAAGCATACAAAGAGAAGGAAAACGCATGCATTTTGAGACCGTATTCCGCCATGTCACCATCGTTGATGGCACAGGTGCCAAGGCGTATCTGGCTGATCTGGCCGTCAAGGATGGCCGTATTGCCGCCATAGGTGATCTGGCTGGCAGTGAAGCGGCGCAGATCATTGATGGTCAGCATCTGGCCCTGTCTCCGGGTTTCATTGATGTCCATACCCATGACGACACCAATGTCATTCGTTTTCCCGATTGTCAGCCGAAGATCAGCCAGGGTGTTACCACTGTGATTGTCGGTAACTGCGGCATCAGTGCTTCGCCTGCGATTCTGGCCGGGGATCCGCCCGATCCCATGAACCTGCTGGGCAAACAGCAGGACTTTAAGTACCCGACATTTGCCGCTTACGCAGACGCTGTTCGTCAGGCGCAGCCGGCCGTGAATGTGGCGGCGCTGGTCGGCCATACCACATTGCGTAATAACGTGATGGATGATTTGTACCGCGCTGCCAGCAAGCAGGAAATTTCGGCAATGAAAGCACAGTTAAAGCAGGCGATGGCAGACGGTGCGTTAGGGCTGAGCTCTGGTCTGGCTTATGCCTCGGCCAAGCAGGCACCGACGGAAGAAGTCATGGCACTGGCGGAAGAACTGGCGGCATTCGGTGGTATTTATACCACCCACATGCGCACTGAGTTTGAGCAGATCCTTGATGCCATGGATGAAGCGTTCCGTACCGGCCAGCACGCCAAAGTGCCAGTGGTGATTTCGCATCTGAAATGTGCCGGTGCCGGTAACTGGGGCCGGACGGTCGAAGTGCTGGAGCGAATGGAATCGGCCGCTCAGCGTCAGGACGTTGCCTGCGATTGCTATCCGTATTCCGCCAGTTCATCAACCCTGGATCTGAATCAGGTCACGGATGAGTTCGACATCTTTATTACCTGGTCAGAAAAGCACCCGCAATACGCTGGCACCATGCTCAAAGACATTGCCAGTGACATGGGCCTGCCGCTGATAGAGGCGGCCAACGCCCTGCAACCTGCCGGTGCCGTGTATCACTGTATGGATGAAGCCGATGTTGAGCGTGTACTGAAATATCGCCTGACCATGGTGGGTTCAGACGGTCTGCCCAATGATCCGCACCCGCATCCGCGCTTGTGGGGCGCATTCCCCCGCGTGCTGGGTTATTACAGCCGGGAGCGCAAGCTGTTCTCGCTTGAGCAGGCGGTCCACAAAATGACAGGCATGTCAGCGAAGCGTTTCGGCCTGCAAGACCGCGGCGTGATTGCGCAAGGCGCTCATGCTGATCTGGTGCTGTTTAACCCGAACACCATTAAAGATGCAGCCAGTTTCGAAAACCCGATTGCCGCCGCAGAAGGCATTGAGCTGGTGATGGTGAACGGACAGATAAGTTACCGGCAGGGCCGGGTCAGCCCGCAACGTCATGGCCGCTTTCTGACCAGACAACAATCCTGACTCTTACACCGAATTTTTAGCAGTGAACATTAGTGGAGAACAAATATGACGATCATTCGTTATGGCGTAGAAGGCGGAACAGGAACCGGCGGTCAGCATTTGCCATTTGCACGTGCAACCCAGGCGGGCGGATTTTTGTATGTGTCCGGGCAGACGCCGATGACAGACGGCGAAGTGGTTGAAGGCGGCATTGTTGATCAGTCGCGTCTGGCGATTCAGAACTGTGTCGATATCATGACAGAAGCCGGTTACGGCCTGGAAGATGTGGTGCATGTGAAAGTGGTGCTGACCGATTCACGCTATTTCCAGTCTTTCAATAAAGTTTTCAAAGAGTTTTTTGGTGAGCATCCGCCGGCGCGTATCTGCATGGTGTGCGATCTGGTGGTCGATGTGAAAGTCGAAGTGGATGTCACTTGTTACCGTGAAGATCGCCGTTAATTGGCTGAGCTTTATCGGAAACGCTGAAGCCTGAAATAGCGCAAGAACAATCACTCTGAGCTGGAATATATCAGACGGAGACACAGAAAAAGGGCTGGCAATGCACCAGCCCATAAAAAGCAAATTACTGAAATGAAAGCTCAATTCAGTAATACATGGGATAACCAAGCAGGTTTATCCCCAAGCAAATAAAAGCAATGACGGATTATAAGAGGTATGGAATGAACAGTACACTCTTTCTCACCGGATTCGGTGCATATGTAGTGTTTATGATCTGGCTGGGATGGTTTGTGTCCCGTTCGCAGAAATCGGGTGAAGATTTCCTGCTGGGCGGACGCGGTCTCCCATTATTCCTGATGTTAGGGACAACAGTGGCGACTATGGTCGGTACCGGCTCCAGTATGGGGGCCGTGGGTTTCGGCTATAACAATGGTTGGGCCGGTGCGCTTTACGGTATCGGCGGTGCGTTGGGTATCCTGCTGCTCGCCTGGTGGTTTGCGCCGGTGCGCAAGCTGAACTTCATGACCATGAGCGAAGAACTGGCTTACTACGTGGGCGCTAACAAAGCGGTCAAAAACGTGGTCGGATTGCTGATCTTTATCGCGTGTATCGGCTGGCTTGGCGCCCATATTCTGGGTGGCGGTCTGTATCTGGCCTGGATTGCCGATATTGACCTGAATACCGCTAAAATCATTATCGCCGCTGCTTTTACGATTTATGTGGTGATAGGTGGATATACCGCTGTGGTGTGGACGGATACTATCCAGGCCGTCATTCTGTTTGCCGGTTTTATCCTGATGGCAGTGCTGTCAGTCAATCAGATCGGCGGGCTGGAAAACCTCTACGCAGCCATGGACCCTGCCGCTGTCAGCCTGTTGGGTATTGATAAACTGGGCGGTCTGCCAGCGCTGTCTCTGGCCACTGTGGTGGGTGTGGGTATCTTAGCCACACCGTCTTTCCGCCAGCGTATTTACTCCGGCAAAAATGTGTCTACCATCCGGCGCTCTTTCGTGATGTCCGGTGTGCTGTATCTGTTTTTCTCTATCATTCCGGCCATCATTGGTATGTCAGCCCATGCGATCAATCCCGAGCTGAATAACGCCAATTATGCTTTTCCGTACATTGCGGCAACGGTATTACCGGTGGGTATTGGCATGGTCGTGCTGATTGCCGGTCTGTCAGCCACTATGTCCAGCGCCAGTTCGGATGCCATTGCCGGGGTGTCTATTTTGCTGCGCGATGTCTTAATCCTGTTCACCGGCAAAGTGCCATCCAAAGACAAAATGGTGTTGTACTCCCGCCTGTCGCTGGTGATCGTGATTGGCATGGCGTTGCTGTTTGCCCTGACCTCCAATGACATTATCGGCTATATCACCAAAATGATTTCCACCGTGATGTCAGGCATGTTTGTCTGCGGCATGCTGGGACGCTTCTGGCAACGTTACACCTGGCAGGGCGCGCTGGCGACACTGGCTGGTGCATCGGCAGCCTCCTTTGCCATTATCCTGAATGCCGAGTGGGGTGCTTACTGGGGCAATCCGTGTATCCCTTCTGTGATCACAGCGCTGGCCGCCGGTGTTGCCGTCAGCCTGGTCACACCTGCCAACAAGGTCACGCCTGCTCAGGCGAAAGCCATTCTGGATGCAGAGCGTGAAGCGATGGAAAACACTGTTCAGAAGGACATCGGTACTCAAGCTGCTTGTGCGAAATAATTCGCTGAAACTTGTAAAAATGCAGGTCTTTGTGATGAACCAAGGCCTGCATCATGAATTAGGCTTTAATTAGAAGCGGTTAACCTTTGCTGTTGGTGTCGTTAAGCCGTACTCAACGCAAAAGGTTTGCCGGCTCTAGTGTTCAATCTCATTGAAGGGTACCAGTGTGAAAATCGCATTTTTTGGTGAATGTATGGTCGAGTTAAGCGGCCAGCCACTGCGTCGTACGTTTGGGGGAGACACCTTAAATACGGCGCTGTATCTGTCGCGTTTAGGGCGTTCCCGCCGACTGGATGTCAGCTATGCGACTGCGCTCGGAAAAGACAATATCAGTCAGGATATGTTGTCTGCCTGGCAGGAAGAATATATCGATACGCGGCTGGTGCGACGTCTGGAAGATAAGTTACCCGGTTTGTATCTGGTTGAAACCGAACCTAATGGCGAGCGTCATTTTCATTACTGGCGCAACGACAGTGCGGCGAAGTTTTATTTCGCCTCAGACGTCACGCCATTGGAAAAGTCAATTGTGAACAAAGAGTTTGATGTATTTTATATCAGTGGTATCAGTCTGGCCATTCTGGCTGAAGAAGCCAAAGCCATTCTGATCACCTTACTGGAAAAGCACAAAGCCAACGGCGGCAAAGTCGTCTTCGATAATAATTTCCGTCCGCAGCTGTGGACGGCGAAACAGGCGCAGTACTGGTACAAGCAGGTGCTGCCATTTGTCGATATTGCCCTGATCACAGAAGATGATGACCACAAAGTGTGGGGCCAGAGTGACGTGATCGAACGGTGCCGCGATCTGGGCTGCCACGAGGTGGTCATCAAACGCGGCGCTGCACCCTGCGTGGTGGTGACCGGTTTGCAGAGTCAACAGCCCGAAGCCTGTGAAGTGGCGGCCAATCCGGTCGACAACGTGGTGGATACCTGTGCTGCCGGCGATTCATTCGCTGCCGGATACCTGGCGGGACGCTTAAGTGGGCAAACGGCCAGTGTTGCTGCCGAACTGGGCCATCAACTGGCCGCAATCGTTATTCAACACCCAGGCGCCATTATCCCGCCTGACGCTATGACAGACATTATGTAAGGAGCTAGAAGTTAATGTCTCAATCCCTGATTGAAAAACTGAAACAATTTAAAGTCATTCCTGTTATCCAGATCAACAGTGTTGAGCAGGCAGTGCCGCTGGCGAAAACCCTGGTAGAAAATGGCCTGCCTGTGGCGGAAGTGACTTTCCGTACCGACGCTGCGGCGGAAGCGATCCGTCTGATGCATCAAGCGTATCCGTCGCTGTGTATTGGTGCCGGCACTGTGTTGAATGCCGAGCAGGTTGATCGCGCGCAGGAAGCTGGTGCAGAGTTTATTGTGGCACCGGGTCTGAACCCGAACACGGTTAGCTATTGTCAGGAGAAAGGCATTGCTGTGGTGCCGGGCGTGAATAACCCAAGCCAGATTGAACAGGCGCTGGAGCTGGGGCTGAATTTTCTGAAATTCTTCCCGGCAGAAGCGTCAGGTGGCATCAACATGGTGAAATCCCTGCTGGCACCTTATGTTGATGTCAGCCTGATGCCAACCGGCGGGATCAGCAAAGCGAACGTTCGCGATTATCTGGCTGTTGATCGTGTGCTTTGTTGCGGCGGAACCTGGATGGTGTCACCGGCACTGATCGACAATGGCGACTGGGATGAGATCGGTCGTCTGGTGCGCGAAGCCGTCGAGCTGGTTCGCGACTAAGTCATGACTTTCATTCTTGTTTGAGTTGTGTGCCACTCCGTGAACGGGGTGGCTTTTTTGTTACGTTGCCGAACCTGATGAATCGAAACGGCACTGTGTCAGATGTCCTTTGGGATCAAACACCAGGGCTAAGTTATCTGTCCGGCTCTGGGAGAACTGTGCCATACAAGTGTTTTTGGCCAATTGTGTCTGACTCTTTTCGCCGGTACTGATGACCACATCCACGCCCTGAATGGCTTGCAGTAAGGCTGGTGAAGCACTGGCCGGATACTGGCTTAATAACACGATGTTTTTGATACCTTTGATTTGCAGACGGTCGACACTGTTGCGCAGTAACTCAAGATCCTGCTCTTGTAAGCTATTCGTTTGATCATGATACGGATTAATTAACGCCAGATAAGCCACCTGCGTATTGCCATACCAGCGAATCAGCGCGTCCGCCCGGCCTTTATAACGGTTATAGGCATAAACGCCTGTCTCACTCTGCTTCAGCCCAAAATCAATATTGCTCGCCAGTACCGGATAATTTGCCTGCGGCAGCAGATTCACCGAATCTTTGTATTCCCGTACCTCTGAAGTAATGGCTGTGATATAGGAAAACGGCTGATGTTCCACATTCGGATTTTGCGCGGAATAAAAGGTGATGCCATCACGGCTTGGCAGGGTAACATGATCAAGATCAGCCTGACTTGGCGAAGGCGGCAACTGAGTCAGAAAGCGAACCTGCAGATGAGCACTATCCTGCAGGCTGGGCGTGCAGCCTGCCAGCAAGGAACCCATCAGAAGAAAAAGGCAAAGGATGAAACGGCGCATAACAATATCGGAACGTGATCTGGGTCGCTATTTTCTGCTTTTTGCAAGGAAATGACAAGAGGCCAGGTGACATGGTGTAAGAACAGGTGGCAGAAAAATCGCTGAATTAGCAAAAAAACAGACGACTGCTTTTACCTGTAAAAGAGGCTAACTCCCTCTTGTAGCGCTGAAAACTCAGCCTGAGGCCATACGCCATCGGGCAAAAAACGAGAAGAAAGACAGGTTTTGAACGCAAAATAATCACTCAGTTCAAAATGATGAATTTTGCAGTTGACTCGATCTCTCCATTGCGTAGAATGCATCCCGTACCGCAACGGAGGCTAACGACGAAGCGGTCATGGTAATAAACGATAACCGAATCGGTTCATCAGTTTAAGGCGCGTTGGCAGAGTGGCTATGCAGCGGATTGCAAATCCGTGTACCTCGGTTCGACTCCGGGACGCGCCTCCATTTGCGACACTAGCTCAGTTGGTAGAGCGCAACCTTGCCAAGGTTGAGGTCACGAGTTCGAACCTCGTGTGTCGCTCCAAATTCTCAGCTTGCAAAAGCGGTTGTCATCGTACCTGACGATGAAAAATGATGCGACACTAGCTCAGTTGGTAGAGCGCAACCTTGCCAAGGTTGAGGTCACGAGTTCGAACCTCGTGTGTCGCTCCAGATTTTATAGCGATTTGATTGAACACGAGCAAGCTCGTGCCTGAATCCAGTCGAGTCGCTACAGATTTTAAATCACAACGATAACTTTCGGTGTGAAAGATGGTGTTGACCCATCGCAATCCAGAATTGCGTGCCCTGGTGGTGAAATTGGTAGACACAAGGGATTTAAAATCCCTCGACGTTCGCGTTGTGCCGGTTCAAGTCCGGCCCGGGGCACCATCAAAATCAACGGCTGACAGGCTAACGCTTGTAAGCCGTTTTTCTTTTCCTGCCTTCGGAATCGCTATTAGTACCTCATCGCTTACCGATTATTCGTCGCCTACTGTGATTTCCTACCCATATTCGGGTTCACCAACACTTTCACTGCCAGTGTAGTTGTTTTGTCAGTACGTTAGCGCCAAACTCATGATGTAAAATACATTTTTTGTTCATTCTGTATTGAAGGCGTGAACATAATTAGAGCTAGACATCGGGCTAATCAGAGTTAAGAAATGATAGCCAAGGGAATTTTGAAATTGAAATGACAAAATTCAGAACGACAGAAAACTTGCAATGCGCATGTATTTTATCGGCAGCACTGACACTTTCAGCATGCTCTGAGCCGCAAAGTAATGAAGCGTTTTTAACCTTAGGTGATCAAGCGTTCAGTCAGAGTGCCTGGAGCGAAGCAGATGAATCAGTCAGAGGTGCGATGGTTTATTCCTTTCTTAAAGAACATAGTGTTATCGGAATGAAAAGCGAGACCTTGATTGATTTGCTTGGTGAGCCAACCGGGTATCATGAGTACGATCATGATCTGGCTTATTTCATTGGCGGAAATGTTCAAAGCCAGTATGGTGAAGGGTACTTACTCGTTTTTTTCATCAAAGATGGCATCGTCGATGGGTATCGAACTTTTCCGGCGATTGATTAGTTTGCTGACTTCAGCTTTCGGCTTATTGCTGAAATGACCGCCTTTCCGTCCTGTTACCTTAAGTCCGGTCCGATATAATCAGGACCGGAACATCAAGAAAATAACAAATTTATCAGTTTCATGATTTTCATATATACCCCTCAGTTTTAAATTACACCTCCAGTTCCTGCGCAGTTTGGCAGCAACGAGATTTGAGGAAAGATATTTTTTCTGACGGAAAAGTGAATTTCAGATTCGGGTTCCAACAGGCAAAGTTTGATACGGATCTGAAGGAGTAACCGGCCTGTCAGAATCACTGTCTATAAAGTGAAAATAACAGCAAAAAAAGTAAGAAATAAGCCTTTTATCTGACAGTGACCGATGGCGTTTCGAATTAAGCAGACTCACGACGTCATGTTTCAATTTATTCATGTGGGGAAAAGTCATTGTCGGCAAAGAATGGGGATGATAAATTCCAGAAACCTTGTTTAACGTTTCCTTATATACGGTCGCAAGATGTGACTGGTTTCCTGAAATAAATTGAAATTGATAATTCTATAAATTAGTTGGTGTGCATGACCATTCAAGAAATGATCTCGATATTGCTCTCTTTTCCAACGAATGTTTTTTTCGTTCCTTTTGTGATCTTTTTGGTCATCATGCTGGTGGATCTGGTATTCAACATTGTTGAAAGTGTCGCACCGGATGTTGATCTGTTTGATGCGGAGAATATCCCGGGTGCGGGTTTGATTCTGCCGCCGATTCTGTCGAAAGTGCCGTTAATGGTGGCCTTGTGCGTCAGCTTCTTTGCCGGAACCATTGTCTCTTTTTATCTGGCACAAGCGCTGAATGCTGTCTCAGAAGCCGGTTGGATGATGATTGCCGAAGTCGTGTCGATTCCATTTACGGCTTATCTGGCTCTTTTCATTGCCGCCTGGTTGCTCAAACCTTTGGCACCATTGTTTGATAAAAAGAAAAGCTTTGCCAAGGTTGACTTTATTGGCCTGAAAGGCCGGGTTCACAGCAGTTTGGTGAACCAGAACCGGGGTGAAGTTGTCGTGCAGCATAACGGCAGCGAATTCTTACTTGATGTCCGGGTGATTGAGCCGGAGATGTCAATGGAATATGGCGATGAAGTGATCATCGTTTCTCAAAATAAAACAACAAAACATTATATAGTAGCGAAAAATAGCTAAGTATAAGGAGTTGGCTATGCAAATCTCTCCAAGCGTTATCTTTATTAGTGCTGGAGTCGGTATATTTTTACTGATTTTAATTTTTCTCACATCCAGATATAAAAAGGTTCGAGGGGAAGGTGATGCACTGATCGTCAATGGTCTGCATGCCACCCGTGCGTCTCTGACCGGTACCTTCGTCTGGCCGGTCATTAACCAGCACGAATATATGGATATCACGCGTAAGAAGATATCTGTGATTCGCAGCGGTCGTAAAGATCAGGAAGGTGAAGAGTACGAAGGTCTGCACTGCCGCGATAATATTCGTGCCGACCTGAAAGTGGATTTCTATATCGGTGTGAACCACGAAGAAGAAGATATTGTTCGTGTTGCCAAGCTGTTTACCGCCCATGAAGCATCGAATATTGAACGTCTGAAAGAACATTTCCAGCCGAAGTTTTCTGAAGCACTGAAAACGGCCGTCAAACAGTTTGAATTTGAAGAACTGCTGACTAATCGCCGGACTTTCCGTGATGCTGTAGTTGAAGTGATCGGCAGCGAAATGGATGGCTTCAAAATCTATGACGTTGTGATCGATAAAATTGACCAGACTTCATTGGACGCACACAGCCCGGACAATATTCTGGACGTTGAAGGTATTCGCAAGATTTCCATGATCACTGCGCAAAAGAATACCGAAACCAATGCGATTCGTCAGGACGAGCGCACCACCATCAAGAAGAAAAATGTTGAAGCGGAAGCCAACCGTTTGCAACTGGATAAGCAGGAGCAGGAAAGCATTGCGCGTGCGAAACGTGAAATTGATATTATCAAAGCGCAGGAAGAAGCTTTGTCTTCCGAGAAGCGTGAAGAATATGAACGCGTGACGCAGTTGGCGAAACTGGAGACCGAAGAAGAAGTAGCCAAGAAACGCGAAAGCGTTCAGATGGAAGTCGAAATGACGCGTATTACCAATCAGCGTCAGGTGGCAATCCAGCAGGAAGAACTGACACGCGCTGTTGAAACGGAGAAGGTCCGTACTGCAACGGAAGTGGCAGAGAAAGAAATGCACAAAGAGACCACAGTGGAAGAATCGCTCAAAGCTGTGGCGGAAACGCGTTCTCAACGTGTTGAAATTGAACGTAAGATTGCACGCGAAGAGGAAGAGACAGAGAACCTGCGTGTTCACGAACAAGTGAACCGTCAGAAACGTGTCACTCTGACTGAAGCCGAAGCGATTGCAGAAGCGAAACAGCTGGAACTGCTGGTTGCTGCCCGTGCAGAGAAAGACGCTGCCCGCGAGAAAGCGGAACGTCTGCTGATTGAAAATGACGCTGCGCTGAAGGTTAAGACCCGTGATGCTGAAAACGCACTGGCTGTGAAGACCCGTGAAGCAGAAGCTGACCAGATCGTAGCGACCAAGCGTGCTGAAGCGGAATTTATCGCGAAAGAGCGTGAAGCTGCAGCGAAAGAGCGCATGGCGAAAGCTGAGAAAGAAGTGATCAGCTCAACGGGGCTGGCCGAAATTGAAGTGGAACGTGAGCGTGCACTGGCGATCCGTGAAGTGGGTGAAGCGGAAGCTTTCGCACTGCAGAGTGCGGGTGAAGCGGAAGCGCAGGCATTGCGTGCGAAAGGTCTGGCCGAAGCCGAAGCGCAAACTGCTCGTTTCGAAGCGGCTCAGCAGTACGATGAGCACACACGCGAGCATGATAAGTGGGTGATGCAGCTGCAACAGGATAAAGAGCTGGAAATCGCCCGTATCGACGCGCAGAAATCTGTGGTGGGCGAGAACGCGAAAGCGCTGGCTCAGGCTCTGTCTCAGGCGGACATCAAGCTGTTCGGTGGTGAAGGCATGGAGCAAATCCGTCGTACCATTATGGATGCTGCTTCAATGGATGCGAAGTTTGCCGAATCTAAAGTACTGAATCCACTGGTTTCTGAATATGTTGAAGGCCTGCGCAGCATGCCTCAGGACATTAAAGACATCCTGGAAAACACAGATCTGAAAAGCAGCGACCTGAGTAATGTCGCGCTGGCCGGTCTGCTGAATTCACAGGGCGGTGCATCAGAATTGCTGAAGAAAATTCAAAGTACCCTGAGCACTCACTCAGAAGACAAACTGTAATTTACGTCTATCATCCCACGCTTCCCGCCTCTTATGAGGCGGGATTTATTAGGTAATTGCATGTCCGAAACAACTCAACAAGCGGTGAGCGAGGGTGGGGCGTACGAAATACTGAAATCCCGTCTATTTCAGCAAGGTAAACAGCTCAAGTCCCTGTCTCAAACCTTTAATCAGAATCGTCAGACAATCTTTGGTGGCCAAGAAAGCCAACTGGTCGGTAAAGCGAATGTCCAGACACAAGCCCGCTCCATTCCCATTGATATGGCGCAGGTCAATCAGCAGCTTCTGTTCGGTTATCAGGTTCATGTCGGCCTGAAATCCGCTCCGTCCCTACAGGATGTCTTTGGTTTATATCAATTACACGAGCAGGACGGCACGTTCCGCATTGAACCTTTGCCGCTGGAAAACAGTTTTCTGACGGATGCCCGTTTTCTGCACGAATTCACCGAACTTTTTACTTACTACAGCGATGCCCGCCTGACACAGATCTCGCGTCAGGAAAGCATTTTGTACATTGCCTTCCAGATCGGGATGCGTCCCGAAGACCGCAAAGTCTTCCGTTTCCAGCTCAATGCAAACTCAATTGAATATATTGACTCGCTGGGTAACAAACAGCTGGAAAACGTTCAGCAGCATGACTTTGACTGGATTGCCACAACCCGTGACGATCATGTAGCCGGTACTCATCCGCACGTGTCGATCCGCGACAAGCTGTTTGTCGAATGCATTGGCGGCGATCTGACCATCAAGGTGGAAGACAACACGGATGATGGTAAAGGGATCTACAGCGAATCGGTCGACGACCCGCACCAGAGTGTTGCCGATGCTTTCATTGAATACGCCTTCATTGGTGAGCTGATCACATTAAAAATCAAACCGCACCGTGAAAAGCACTCGCGCTATTTTATTTATAACCCGATCAACCAGTCAGTTACCCGGGCTGATGCGTTAGGGCTGAGCGCCAAAGCGCTGCCGGAAGATCATGGTGTGTTGTATTCCCACGGTTTTGTGCTGGCAAACGGTGAAAGCAAGCAGTTTGACATGCCCTGGCAGCACCTGAAGTTCTTCCAGAAAATTGCCTCCCCCAACGGTGAAGATATCCTGTATTTCTTCTTCAACATGCTCGAAGGCCATTATGTTGGCTTTACCTATAACATGATTGAGAAGAAATTTGCGGCGCCTCTGGAGAGCCACGGATTCAGCCTCTATCCCGACGGCCGGATGCTGGTATTCCAGCTGTCTGAAAATGCGGAAGCGTCAACCATTCACCCGCTGCGAATCTGGGATACGCCGTTTTCTACCCCGGAACACTATGCCGCGCAGAATGCCAATGCTGACAACACCAGCCCGCTGTTTAATCTGGGCAATGCCGAACTGGTTCGTGCACTGTCATCCGTGCTGTCTATCTGCCAGCTGGCTCAGACAGAAGAAGTCACTCAGGCAGCTTTTGAAGTGCTGCTGAAAGAGTGTCAGACCACGCTGGATCACTATCACTGGCTGAATCATCACTATGCGCTGGGCATGGGTGAGGTGATCAACAGTCTGATGGACACGGCAAACAAGATCATCGATGAGTTTGCCAAAGTTCTTCAGATGCAGCGTCACGCTGAAGAGGCCCTGGTTGAGCATCAGCAGGTCGTAACCAACCTGATTGCGAAGATCAAACTGGCACCCAAAGAGCAGGCAAATGTCCTGTTGTCCCTGCTGTCCGAGCTGAAAGCGCAAGTGGGGGCCACCATGGCGCTGCGTCAGCAGCATTATATGGATAGCGACAGTGTTGATGCCTTACTTGACAATCTGCAGCAGCACCGCGAGCAGTTGAACCAGCAGTTGCTGGCGTTGTTACAGGAAGAAAAGGCGTATCAGCCGTTTAAGCAACAGATTCACGACATAGACTCTGTGCTGGCGGATGTCAGCAAGACCGCAGACATTCAGGCGCTTCAGCAGCAGGTTGACACGCTGCGTGCAGACTTGCAGCTGGTGTCGGAAGAAGTCACGGACATTGAAACCGATGATCCGACCCAGTCGACCCGGATTCTGGATCTCACCACCGAAGTCTCGTCGTTACTGAATGCGGTGTCGGCCAGACTGAGAAACAAATCACAGAGCCTGCAAAGTAACGAGGCTCAGGCCGAGTTCAGTGCCCAGTTCAAACTGCTGGGGCAGTCGGTCAGCAGTGCGATGGAGCAGGCGACCACGCCGGATGAGTGTGATACACAACTGGCGAAACTGGTTGGTCAGCTGGACAAACTCGAGTCCCGCTTTGCCGATTTCGACCAGTTTCTGGTGGAGATTTACGCCAAGCGCGATGAGATTCAGTCGACGCTGGACAATCACAAACAACAGCTGATTGCAGCGCAGCAGCGCCGGGTACAGAACCTGATGCAGGCTGCCAATGTCACCATGGGCAGCGTCGAAAAACGGGTGTCCCGTTTTGATGATGTGAAAGCGCTGAACAGTTATTTCGCCACCGACGCCATGGTGCTCAAACTGCATCAGCTGTCGCAGTCGATTCGTGATCTGGGCGACAGCGTCAAGGCGGACAGTCTGGATGCTAAGCTCAAATCGCTGCAAGACCAGTCGCTGCGCTCGCTGCGAGATAATCAGGATATCTTCGAAGATGGCGGCAAAGTACTGCGGTTGGGCCGTCACAAGTTCAGCGTCAACCAGCAGGGGCTTGATCTGAGTCTGGTGGAGCATAACAAACAGCTTTGCACCCATATTTCCGGTACCGATTTTTATCAGCCCATTGAAGATGAAACCTTCCTGTCGCTGCAGCAGATCGCGCGCCTTGATGTGTCGTCTGAAAGTGAGGCGGTTTATCGCGGTGAATACCTGGCATACCTGATGCTGCACAGTGCGATGAATAAGGCCGATGATCTGTCGCTTGCTCAGCTTTATCAGGCTGGCCGTGACAAAGCCTTGTTGCCGCTGGTTCAGCGCTTTGCAGCGCCGCGTTACAAAGAAGGGTATGTCAAAGGGATCCACGATCACGATGCCGCTCTGATATTGCAGGATGTGCTGCCGACCTTTGAACAGGCCGGATTGCTGCGATTCAGCCAGCGTGCGCGGGCCAATGCGCTGTTGTGGCTGATGATGCAGGAGGAAACGGAACTGCATCGCTGGCAGGAAAAAGCGAAAAATGCACAGTTGCTGAAAGAGCACCTGAATTCCGCGGATGCATTCTTGTCGCTGCAGCACACGCTGGCCGAGTCGGTGCAAGGGCAGGCTGCTATGGAAAGCAGCGATTATCTGATTCGGTTACTGGCAGGAACGGATGTGCGGATTGAAGTCAGTCAGGATGGCTTTGAACTGAGTGAAGATTACCTGCAATTTCGTCGCAGTCTGGGCTGGAACGGCGAGCAACAGGCGCTGGATGTCGCCTTTGCCGATCATCAGCAATGGTTGAGTGCTTACACCGCTCAGAAGCAATACGGTGAGGCGTTTGTAGTAGAAGCCGCTGCGATTGCGGTATGCAAAACTCATTCAGACCGCTTGCTGAGCCCGGTGGACTTCTCTCTGGCTTGTCCTGTGCAGGGACTGCTGGGCGAGCACGATCGGGTTGAAGGTGGCACATTAACACTGGTACTGGATGATTTCATCCAGCGCTGTGAACACCACCGCAGCGAAGTGGTTCCTCAGTTTGAAGCTTATCTGAGTCAGCGGACGGCATTGCTGAATCAGGCAAAAGATCAATTCAGGCTGAACGAGTTCAAACCGCGGCCGCTGACCTCTTTCGTCCGCAACAAGCTGATCAGCGACAGCTACCTGCATCTGATTGGTGACAATTTTGCCAAGCAGATGGGCACAGTCGGCGACAAGAAGCGGACAGATCTGATGGGGATGCTGCTGCTGATTTCTCCGCCTGGCTACGGTAAAACCACCCTGATCGAATACGTGGCGCATAAGCTGGGACTGGTCTTTATGAAGGTCAACGGCCCGTCAATTGGCCATCAGGTCACCTCGCTGGATCCGGCCGATGCGCCGGATCAGAACTCTGCGCGTGAAATTGAGAAGATCAATCTGGCCTTTGAAATGGGCAACAACGTGTTGCTGTATCTGGATGATATTCAGCACACCAGCCCGGAACTGCTGCAGAAATTCATCTCGCTCTGTGACGGTACCCGACGGATTGAAGGAACCTGGCAGGGGAAAACCAAAACCTATGATATGCGCGGCAAGAAGTTCGCTGTGGTTATGGCCGGGAACCCGTATACCGAAACCGGTGAAGCGTTCCGGATTCCGGACATGCTGGCCAACCGGGCCGATATTTATAACCTGGGTGACATGCTGTCGGATCAGCAATATGCGTTTGAGCTGAGCTTCATTGAGAACTCACTCACCTCTAATCCGGTTCTGGCGCCACTGGCAACCCGCGATCTGAATGATCTGTACCGGTTTGTCAAAATGGCACAAGGGGATGGCGTTGCGCTGAGCGATATGTCGCACTCGTATTCATCAACCGAAGCCAACGAAATTGTGGCGACGCTGCAAAAACTGATGCTGGTTCAGCAGACGGTTCTGAAGGTGAATCAGCAGTACATTCTGTCGGCGGCCACGGCTGATGACTATCGCGTTGAGCCGCCGTTTAAGCTGCAGGGTTCTTACCGGAACATGAACAAGCTGGCTGAGAAAATCGCTTCGGTGATGACGGATGATGAACTCAATACGCTGCTTCAGGATCACTATCAGGGTGAAGCGCAAACGCTGGCCAATGGCACAGAAGAAAACCTGCTCAAGCTGGCAGAGCTGCGCGGCAACATGAGCGCTGAACAGAAAGCCCGCTGGGAAGACATTAAACAAGCCTATCAGCGCAAGCAAATGATGGGTGATGAAAGTGACCGTGCCGGACAAGTTGTTCAGCAATTAGCGATGCTGAATCAGCATGTTGCGCGGTTCACTCAGCCTGTAAAACCGGAGGATTTGCAATGAATCAGCAACAGTGGCTCGACTGGCTGAAAGCGTCGCTTGACGATGGCCGGCTGGACGACAGCGAGCGCCGAGATTTACAGGCATCGCTGGTCGAAGCCGGTTTATCGGATGATGATCGTGCTTTTTTGCGCAACCAGAGCTTCAAACTGGCACAACAAGCCATACAGCAAGGGACTGAGTCCCTTGCTGTACTTCGCTGGCTGGAACGGGTAGTGAAAGTGCTTGATAACACCCGCAGCGCTGCCATTGCAGAAGTCGCAACCAGTTGGTTTTCACCGGGGCGTGACTGTGCGGGCGGCATCATTGAGCAACTGCGACAGGTGCGCAGTAAAGTGGATATTTGTGTCTTTACGATTGCGGATGATGAGCTGACCAAACACATTCTGGCGGCCCATGAACGCGGCGTGCAAGTGCGGGTGATCACCGATAACGACAAACTCAATGATGCTGGCAGTGACATTGATTATCTGGCCCGTAAAGGCGTCGCCGTGAAAATTGATACCACGGCTTATCATATGCATCATAAGTTTGCCGTATTTGATGGCACCCGGCTTATCAACGGCAGTTTCAACTGGACACGCAGTGCGTCCAGATACAATCAGGAAGACATTACGCTGACGGATGACCGCCGTTTTCTGACAGCGTTCGAGCAGCAGTTCGAAGATCTGTGGCAGCGTTTTCCTTGTCATCAGCCGAGTTAAGGAGAGCCCAGATGAATGACATTGTGAACCCTGAGCCGCAACCTGTCCGCTCAGCCAGTCCGGCAGACTTGTCGGAGTTGGACGTGACACCCGAAATCGTTGCCTTGTCTGACAGTTTTGATCCTTTCGACGCTGTGGCAACCATCACTTTTGGTAAAGAGGCGCTGGAAAAAATCACTGCGTTTTCCGATAACGTGCTGGAGCAGGTTCGGGTCCGTGATACCGGGGATGCCGGAGAAATCCTGCAATCTATGGTGGAGTCGATGGACAGCGCCGCGTTTGACCGCCTCAAAGGCAATAGCTTTCTGGCGAACCTGCCGCTGATTGGCGAGCTGTTTGATTCCTTCAGGAAGTTCTCCCGCAGCTTTGATTCGGTCAAGCAACAGCTTGAGCAGTTGTCGCAGCAGTTGGAAGCGCAGGAAGTGAAACTGGCGCACGATATCACGCAATTGGATGGCCTGTACGATAACAACCTCGAGTTGCTCAAAGGCCTGGAGCACTTCATTGCCGCGGGTAAATACAAACTCAGTCAGTTGAACACGGATGTATTACCGGCCTTGCACGCGGCCTCTGTTCAATCCGGCGATGCGCTGGAAGCACAGAAATACCGTGATGCCAGTCAGGCAGTCGCGCGGCTGGAAAAACGGGTTCACAATCTGGAGCTCACCCGGCTTGCCGCGGTGCAAACCGCACCGCAGATCCGTTTGTCGCAGGAAGGCAATAAGATGCTGATGGAAGATATTCAGGATATCATCCACAACACTTTCCCGCTGTGGAAACGTCAGTTCCTGATTGCGATTTCCAACTACGAGAAAGAAAAGGCGTTGAGAGTCACCCGGACGGTGAAGGATTACACCAACAAACAGTACGTGAAAAACGCAGAACACCTGAAAGTGCTGGAAGAGCAAATTGCTGAAAACTACCAGCGCGGCATTCTGGATCTCGACTCCCTGCAGGCGGTAAATCAATTGACGATTGAAACGCTGAACAACACGCTATCCCGCGTCAAAGAAGGTCGTCAGCAACGCGAACAGGCCGAAAAAGTCATTGCGAAAGCCGAGCAAGAGCTGAAAGTGGCCTTGCAGCAAACGCTTGAATGATGCTGTTGAGCTGCATCATAGGCGGACATTAATCAGAACGGCAGTGAAAACTGCCGTTTTTTTATGGTTGTGTTTCCTGATGACTTTCAGGTTGCTGTATTTTACTCAGTGTTGGATGGAGTGATTTATAACGATATAGAGCCACATTCATCGGAATATAGGTCATGATGAGAAACGAGAACAACGCCATTGCCACTGTCTCTATCGCTTCCAGATCAATAATCATTAAGGTAACGAGACAGGGCCATACCATGAAGAAAGGTGAGAAATACCGCCAAAATTGTGCTGAAAAATATTGAATACGGTATACATAGCCCTGTAAACCAATCACAGCGAATAATAAAACAACACAGTCGATAATACTCAGAAGCGTCAGCGCATCCTGATAGGTAAGACGAATCGCCATGATGAGATTATAAATACTGAACCAGAAATATAGTTTCCACAAACGCATAATTTTCAAAATATTAGACTGCTGTTCAGCCTTTATATCACACAGGTTTTAATACCAGAAATTGAATTTGAAAACAGTGCGGTTGGGGTTCAGTATATACCTGCACCAAACTGAAAACTTGAAGCTTTGACTCGAGATTGCTATTAAATTCAAAAACATAATAAATTGATATTCTTGATGCGGTTCCTGAGATTGAGCCATTAAAGTAAGAACATAGAGCCAATGAATCTTATTTAGCATCCGCCAATTCTGAAGTGAGAAAAATATCAACCGGGAAGGCGGATTTCGTGTACCTGTGTAGGACTGACGATAATATGGGCAGAGTTATGTATGGCTGCCAGATTCGCACCGTTTTAATCGTTTACAAATTCACCCCGGTTTGAACTGGGTTCCATTTTATTGCTCGTAGTTTCAGTGCAACTTTGACACCTTCCGTTACCATCATCTATAGGTCATACCTCTTACCAATAACGTATGGCTCATTATGAAAAAATTATTACTCTTCATGCTGTTACCTTTTACTGCTGCTGCGCAAAGTGGAGATGCGTCTGCTTCACAGCATCCTTTTGCTCAAGCTATGTCTCAATCCATGTTTCAACCCATGTCTCAGCCCATAACTCAGCCATTGTCGGCGGCGCAGATTGAGCAGGTGCAGGGCAGCAACACTTACACCTATGTCCGGTGCTGGTATCGTCCGGCGCAGACGCACGATGATCCTGCCACCACCTGGGAATGGGCACTGGATGAAAAGGGCGACTATTACCAGCTGAATGGTTACTGGTGGTCATCCTGGTCGTTTAAGAACATGTTCTATACCCATACGCCGCAGTCAGAGATCAAAGCGCGCTGTGCTGAAACCCTGGGGGTCAGTCATGAAACGGCTGACATGACCTATTTTGCAGCTGATAACAGCCTGTCTTACAACCATTCCATCTGGACCAACGATCTGGCTGCCTCAATGGGCATCAATAAAGTGGTCGCCTTTGGTGACAGCTTGTCGGATACCGGCAACCTGTTCAACGCATCGCAGTGGGTGTTCCCGAACCGCAATTCCTGGTTCCTCGGCCATTTTTCTAACGGCTTTGTCTGGACGGAATATCTGGCAGAAAGCCTGAATCTTCCGCTGTATAACTGGGCAGTGGGCGGTGCAGCCGGTTCCAATCAGTATGTCGCTCTGACAGGGGTGACTGAGCAGGTGAGCTCGTATCTTGAGTACATGCAACTGGCTCAGAATTACCATCCGGCCAATACCCTGTTTACGCTGGAATTCGGGCTGAATGATTTCATGAATTACGACCGCACGGTGGAAGAGGCCAAAGCAGATTACAGCACGGCCATGAAGCGCTTAACCGAATCGGGCGCCAAAAACATTCTGCTGATGACCTTACCGGATGCCACCCGTGCGCCGCAGTTTAAGTACGCGACGCAGGAAGAGATCGACAAGGTACAGGCGAAGATTCTGGCCTTCAACGCTTTCATAAAGGCCGAGGCAAAACGTTATCAGGACCAAGGCGTAAAGGTGGTGTTGTTTGATGCGCACCAACTGTTCGACCAGATCACTTCAAATCCTGCATCACACGGTTTTGCCAATGCCAAAGATGCCTGTCTGGATATCAATCGCAATTCCGCAGCGGACTATCTGTACAGCCACAGCTTTACCGATGAATGTGCGTATCATGGTTCGGATAAGTATGTGTTCTGGGGTGTAACACACCCAACTACAGCAACCCATAAATACATCGCCAATGCCATGTATCTGCCAGTGATTTCCGCGTTTAACATCCAGCCTTAGCGACATACTGGATCTTGGCAAGCAGGGCATTTGCCCTGCTTTGTCAGTGAAAAGGATGTGCAGTAAAGGGGACGTTCAGTGAAAGGGAAGCGATGCGGTACTCTGCACTCACTGCTCAGCCTGAGCTGGGGGAGTGGCTCTATGTCAGGGCTTGCGTTGATTCACGCAATACCAGCTCCCCGTTATAGGTCTGGTGCTGTGTTGGGGTGTGCTGTTTATTGGCTAAGGCTATCGCCAGTGTCATGGCATCCTGAGTGAGCCGGACAATAGGCAAGGAGACGGTGGTCAGGCTGGGAATTGCATAAGCGGCGGCAGGTTCGTTATCAATGCCCATCACTGAGACATCCTGCGGCACGCGCAGACCGTGATCGAACAAGGCACGAATGGCGCCGATTGCCATGTCATCGTTACAGGCAAAAATGGCGCTGACGCTCTGCTGGTTGCTGAGAAAGTGTTCCACAGCCTGATAACCGCTCGCCAGAGTATTTTTCCCTTCGTAGACCCAGCCGGGCTGCATGGCTATCTGGTGCTGCTCCAGCATTTGCTGATACACCGCATAGCGGATCTGACCGGTTTCGCTTGCCAGTGGGGAAGTAATGCAGGCAATGTGGCGATGGCCGAGAGACAGCAAATGTTGCATCGCAATCTCTGCCAGTTGGCGCTGATCCAAACCGAAACTGTGCAGGGTGTTATCTTCAAACTGGCGGTTCAGGATGATCAAAGGTGGCAGTACGCTCTGCTGCAGAGCAACCAGATCTGCAATGCTTAAATGGCGGCTGTAGAGCAATATCGCGTCGCAGCGCTGATTGGCTAAGGTGGCAACGGCTTCCCGCTCACCGCTGGTGGTGTTGCGGCTGTTGACCACCAACAGCTTCTTATTGGCCTGCTGAGTGCTTTGCTCGGCATGGTGCAGAATGCTGCCAAAATAGCTGCTCTGAAAGTGGGGCAGGATAAGGCCGATGGTATTGGAGGTATTGGTTGCCAGCGCCTGCGCCATTGCGTTGGGCTGATAGCCGAGAGCTTGC
Organism: Photobacterium halotolerans DSM 18316; assembly: GCF_000425165.1. GTDB lineage: Bacteria > Pseudomonadota > Gammaproteobacteria > Enterobacterales > Vibrionaceae > Photobacterium > Photobacterium halotolerans. Next base: position 652,792 of record NZ_KE384319.1, on the reverse strand, counting down.
ATGGCAGAAAGCACAGCGTCGCGGGTGGCGGCTTTTACCTGCCCGGTGCCGTTTAAAACACGTGACACTGTGGCTTTGGAATAGCCTGTTGCTTTACACACATCGTTTATGGTTGCCATTGCCTGTCCTCTTTATCATCCGGCCACGGGCAGTAAGCCGCGGCCGGATGGCGAGTGTAGCGAACTTTAGCTGTTGTTAGAATGCTTTATCCGCCGTTACAGGCTTTCACCGTTGGTGGCGATGACGTTCTGATACCAGAAGAAACTCTTTTTCTTCGACCGTGCCATGGTGCCACTGCCGTCATCATGCTTATCGACATAAATAAAGCCGTAGCGTTTCCGGTATTCTCCGGTAGTGAAAGACACGCAGTCGATGCAGCCCCACGGGGTGTATCCCATGACATCAACGCCCTCAATCGATATGGCTTCTTTAACGGCCCGGATATGCGCACTCAGGTAGTCAATCCGGTAGTCGTCATTGATCGAACCATCATCTTCGACCTGGTCAATGGCACCAAAACCGTTTTCGACGATGAAGATAGGTTTCTGGTAGCGTTCGTACAGATCAGACAGCGCGACGCGCAGGCCATCGGGATCAATTTGCCAGCCCCAGTCAGAGGCCGGAAGGTAAGGGTTCAGCTTACTGTCTTCAAACAGGGAAGTGGTTTCGCCGTCTGGGTCTTTTTTCGCCGACACTATGTTGGTCATGTAATAGCTGATGGCCAGATAATCGGCGCAGCCTTCGCGCAAAATCGCCTCATCGCCTGCCTGCATCTCAACCGTGATGCCTTTGCGTTCCCACTCTTTGCGCAGATAGCTGGGATAATAGCCCCGTACCTGAACATCACTGAACAGGTATTTCTGACGCATCAGCTCTTGCGCCAGCAGCACGTCATCAGGGTGGCAGGTGGCCGGATAGAGCGGCATCATGTGAATCATGCTGCCGATTTTGAAATCCGGGTTGATGGCATGGCCCAGCTTCACCACTTTTGCACTGGCCAGAAACTGATGGTGCAACACCTGATACATCACCTGTTCCGGATTGTCATGATCGCTGTAGATCATGCCTGAGTTGCAGTAACCCCAGATAGGCAGTTTCCAGTTGCGCTGGTTATTGATTTCGTTGAAGGTGATCCAGTATTTCACCTTGTGTTTATAACGCTCCATCACGACCTGGCTGAAGGTCACGAAGAAGTCCACAACCTCACGGTTCAGCCAGCTGCCGTACTGTTTCACCAGATGGTTCGGCATCTCAAAGTGAGACAGGGTGATCACAGGCTCGATCCCGTGTTTGAGCAACTCATCAAACATATCGTCATAGAATTGCAGCCCGGCTTCATTGGGTTCTTTTTCATCGCCATTGGGAAAAATGCGTGTCCAGGCAATGGAAGTCCGGAAACATTTGAAGCCCATTTCGGCAAACAGCGCGATGTCTTCTTTGTACCTGTGATAGAAATCAACCGCTTCATGGTTGGGATAGAAGTGATCCGCTTCTACCGACTCGGTGATCACTCGCGGCACTTCATGGGCGCCTTTGGTCAGCACATCCACCACGCTGACGCCTTTGCCTCCCTGATCCCAGCCCCCTTCAACCTGATGGGCAGCCACTGCGCCGCCCCAGAGAAAATCAGTTGGAAAGCCTTGTTGTGACATCTGTAACCCCCTTGTGTTGGCAAAACGATCTCAAGAACAATATTGGATCCTGAGCGAAGTGTAGATCATTCAATCTCAAAATGTAACCGGTTTCTGTAACCGGTTTCTTTTTTCCGTGATAGAGAAAGCATTGCGCTTGCGGGTTAGCAAATGGCTTTGGGGGAAGCGCTGGAGAGAAGGTTTTACCGGGCAGGCAGTCTGTCAGAAAGGGTTAATTGATTAGCTGACAGACTGCCTGAGCAGAGCACAGACGTTAAGCTGCTGTGGAGGCTATTCTGCGAAGGCGATGTCCCTCAGGAATAAAGCAATCTCAGGAAAGACCACCAGCAGGGCAGCGGAAAGCAGCAAGATGGCAATAAAGGGGCCAGTGCCTCGCACCACTTCCCAATAGGGTTTTTTAAATATCGCAATGGCAGTAAAGATGTCACAGCCGAACGGCGGTGTGGCGGAGCCGATCGCCACTTGCAAGGTAATAATGATCCCGACATGAACCGGATCGAGATTAGTCGCTTCGATGGCCGGGGCAAAAATTGGCGTCAGCACCAGAATCACCACAATCGGGTCGACGAACATACAGGCAATGAAGAAGGCCACCGAGATAGATGCCAGCACGCCGAGCGGACCCATTTCATCAATACCGACCGCTTCCAGGATCATTTGCGGAATCTGCGCGAAGGATATGATCCAGGAAAAGCCATTCCCCACACCGACCAGAATGAAAACGACCGCGGTGATCAAACCGGTGGATTTGGCGATGGCGTAAATATCTTTGCTGCCCAGCGAGCGAAAAACAATGAACTCCAGAAACACAGCGTAAAGCACACACACGGCTGCAGCTTCGGTCGGGCTGAAAATTCCGCCGTAAATTCCGCCAACTATGATCACCGGAAACATCAGCGGCCAGATGGCGCTTTTAGCGGCATCAAAGCGCTCAGACCAGTTGGCGCGTTCTTCTGTCGGTACCTTATTGATAGTGGCGTAAGCCAGACAATACAGAGAAAAGAACATCAGAATCATCAGGCCGGGGCCGACGCCTGCAATGAAAAGCTCAGCAATAGAGGTTTCTGAAATGACACCGTAAATGATCATCCCGATACTGGGTGGGATCAGGAAGGCTATATCGCTGGAGTTGATGATCAGGGCCAGTGAAAAAGAATCGCTGTAGCCGGCTTTGAGCAGCTTGGGGCGCAGTGTTGAACCCACAGCGACCACGGTAGCCTGAGTAGAGCCCGAAACCGCGCCAAACAGGGTGCAGGAAGCCGCGGTACTGATGGCAAGGCCACCCCGGATATGGCCGATAAAGGTCATCACCATATCAATCAGGCGGTTGGCTGAATGGCCACGGGTCATAATATCAGCGGCCAGAATAAACATAGGGACGGCGATCAGAGAGGCCGGCCGGATCCCGCCCAGCACTTGCTGGATAAAGGTATCCATTTGGCCCATACCGCCAAACATCATGTAGAAGCCGGTCAGGGCGGCGGTAATCAGTGGGATCATCATAGGGAAGCCGATCAACAGCATCACTATCATGATCAGCATTAAGGTCATTGCCATGGTGAATACCTTTTGTACTTCATTTTTTATGCTTTATTTTTGGTATCTGTGTACTCGTCAAGCACACCGGTGGACAGGTAGATTTCCGGGCTGGTCGCATTTTTATAGGCGGTGAGCAGGTACTGCACACCCGTGACGGCAAATCCCAGGGGAACCCAGATATATATCCACCAAATCTCAAAACCTAATGCCGGTAAAATACGGCCACGCTCAAAAACAGACAGCACATACTGATAGGAAAAATAAGCCAGCAGGAACATGATCGCGGCGGTGATAACTGAAATCAGGATCATGACGATTTTCCGGCCTTTGAAAGGCAGCATGTCATACACCGCAGACATGCGGATGTGGCGGCCATGACGGGCAGCATAACCAATGCCGGCAAAAGTAATCAGAATGATGAGTATGCGATTGATTTCGCCGGAGAAGAACAGGCCCTGGCCAAAGCCGAACCGCGCCACTACGTTAACGCAGGTGTTCAGGGCCATGAGCAGCACGCCTGTGGCAAGCATGAAGGATTCAATTTTACTGATCAGTGTATCGACTTTGCCGAGCACACCGGGCAATTCCGAGTGGTATTCCAATGATTCGGAATCGGACATAACAACTTCCTCAAACAGTAAGGTACCGCCTGTCAGACGGTACCTCGTACGACTTTATTATTGTTGAGCAGCTTTTAAGTCAGCTTTGAACTGGTCCAGCAGTTCCTGACCGTCCGACCCTGTCATTTCAATAAAGGTTTTTTCTACCTGAGGTGCACGTTCTTTGAATTTGGCAATCTGCTCGGCAGATAAGCGCGTTACCGTGACATCGTCACTGGATTGCTCGATTTTAGCGAGGGATTTTTCAGCCAGGCCCGTAATGTGTTTCATGGTCTCGCTGAATGCGTATTCCGCCGCTTGCCTGACCATTTGCTGGTCTTCGTCCGACAGGCCATCAAAGAATTTCTTGTTAGCCATTGAAGCTGTGGTAAACCAGCCGTGGTGCGTAAAGATCAGGTTTGGCGAGACTTCGTACAAACCGCCGGACTCAATCCAGAAGATCGGGTTTTCCTGACCCTGAATCATATTGGTCTGCAGGGCACCGTAGACTTCACCCCAGGGCAGTGGGGTCGGGGTAGCGCCAAAAGCTTCATAGGTGGAGGACAGCAGAGGGTTGGTCATGACACGGATTTTTTTACCTTTGAGCTCTTCCGGAGAGGTAACAGGTTCATCAACCGTTAGCACCATTTCGCCTTCAGGGTACATCTTCAGCAGCTCTAAGCCTTGTTCTTCATACAGTGCAGGGAAGTTGTTGTTCACCGCTTTACTGGTTTTGAAGAAATTGATCACGGCTTTCATGTCTGTTGGCATCAGGTAAGGGATGAAGAAAATTTGTGCCTCAGGAATGAGCGAGCCGGTAAAACCGGGTGACTGGTTAACAAACTGCAGAATACCGGCCTGGGTTTGCTCCATAATATCGTCGGATTCACCCAGCTCACCAAAGCGGTATATTTTCAGATTATGGTCAGAGTGCTCTTCAATATAATCTTTAAATTTGTGGGCATAAACGTCTTGCACATCGCCTTCATATTCTTCGTGAGCGTAACGCCAGGTATCTGCATTAGCCAGAGTGGAAAATCCTAACGTTGCAGCAACACAAGACATTGCAGCAATTTGCTTGATATGACGGTGAATAAACATCACGTCCCTCCTTTTGGAATGCGTTAAAGCCATTTCAGACAAAAATAATCAATCCGTGACGGTTTAACATACGGTTAATTGTGGTTTTTATCCGGTTGAATAGTGGCAATTTTCAGTTTCAGTCCTTTAATACCCTGACAATATTATTGTTTTTATTAAAGTAATTCGTCGATAGAATGTCTTCTGGTGTGACTTGTGTCACGATTATTTATCAGGATATTTAATGTGATAAATAATAACCATAAAGAGGTTGACATTGTTTTTATTAGGTTTTTTATGACTGATAATAATGGTTTGTTTTTAATTGAATGATTAATTAAATTAATTTGCGCATCTGAAAGTGTGGAATGGTAAGGTGTTATTATTTCAATGTTTCTTACGGGTTGTTGTTGTGGTTTTTTATAATTCTGTGATGATTTTAAGCCGCTGGGGCTTTTACACTTTGGTTTATTATTCACAAAGGATAAAGCAAAGTCCGGAGTAGTGACAGCAGGAAATAGGCGTGATCAGTAAAGCGGTTTATTTATAAGATGGTGCCTGATGATAAGTAAAAGTCTGTGTATTTTTGTAGCTTAATTCAGAAATACATCTGAAAAGGTCAAATAATGAAGAATGCCCCCTGACCGTTCCCCAGGCTTTGCAATATTCTGTCTGTGTATCGGTCTGTCTCTGTCAATGTAAAGCCAGCGCAAGTGCCAATACAAGAGCTTATGAAAGACTCAGAGCGCCTGGGCGGACTGATATATGCAGTCGGGTGTGTATTGTTCTGGCGGGATTGGCAAAAGCGCCTCCCGATCGCCTTGTCACTCAGGCCTATATACTTTGTGAAACTTGTTAATAGTAAAGGGTTCTAACTCAAAGGCGTTTGAGACCGTGATTTGGCAGAGAATGGCCCAATATGTATCAGTCAGGGTCGAATTTATTCAACGAGGTAACAGCATGGCAAATGAATACGTACCACCGAAAGTCTGGACTATGGATGCTGAAAACGGCGGTGAGTGGGCGAGTATCAACCGTCCCGATTCCGGCGCCAGGTATCAGCAGGCATTGCCTGTGGGTGTCCATCCATTACAGCTTTATTCTCTGGCCACGCCAAATGGCCAGAAGATTACCATTATGCTTGAAGAGCTGCTGGCGCTGGGGGTTACCGATGCCGAGTATGATGCGCACCTGATTAACATAGGCGATGGCGATCAGTTCTCCTCGGGCTTTGTGGCGGTCAATCCGAATTCAAAAATTCCGGCGCTGGTGGATCAATCCGGCCCCGCACCTGTCAATGTGTTTGAGTCGGGCTCGATTCTGGTCTATCTGGCGGAAAAATTCGGCTACTTTTTACCGGTCGATATCGCCGAGCGTACCCGGGTACTGAACTGGTTGTTCTGGTTGCAAGGCTCTGCGCCTTATCTGGGCGGCGGCTTCGGGCACTTTTATGCGTATGCGCCGGAGAAGTTTGAATACCCGATTAATCGTTTCACCATGGAAACCAAACGCCAGCTGGATGTGCTGGATAAGCAGCTGGCAAACAACACTTTTATTGCCGGTGAAGAATACAGCATTGCTGATATGGCGATCTGGCCCTGGTACGGCAATCTGGTGCTGGGCTATGCCTATGATGCGGCAGAGTTTCTCGATGCCGGCAGTTATCAGCATGTGCAGCGGTGGGCGAAAGCGATCCTTGAACGTCCGGCGGTACAGCGCGGCCGTATTGTGAACAGAACGTCCGGTGAAGAATGGGAAATACTACCTGAGCGACACAGCGCTGCAGATATTGACGCGGTACTGAAACTGAAGCCCTGATTCAGTCAGTCTTCATTTTTCAGAAGTTGCTCTTAAGCAACAGGCTTCGAAGTGGCAGCGTCGTCTGCCACTTGCTGTTGTCACCCTTACACCACCGTCTATGGCGGTGGTGATTATTTCAAAGGATCGCCGCAATCGCATTACCGCGCTTTTACTCAGTGGTTGGTAACGCCCCGCATCACATCTGAATCCTGTCATCGGTCGTTGGTTTGTGACCTCGCAGGCGGCTGATGTCTGTCATCGGTGGAATACCAAACAGCCGGCTGTATTCGCGGTTGAAATGGGACGGGCTTTCGTAACCGACTCTGTAGCTGGCGGCAGAGGCGTCTATGCCGTCCTGTAACATGATTCGGCGCGCTTCATTGAGCCGGAGTTGTTTCTGGAACTGCAGCGGTGTCATGGATGTCACGGCTTTGAAGGCGTTGAACAGCGAAGACTGACTCATATGAACCATATCGGCCAGCTCCTGCACCCGGATCGGCTCTTTGAATCGCTGCTGGATCAGCTCGACGACTTTACTGATGCGGTTGGCCTGGGTATCCCGTAACAAAAACTGGCGAAGCTGAACCCCTACCGGGCTTTTCAGCAGCCTGAACATGAGTTCCCGTTTAAGCAGTGGCAACATGACGGGGACATCTTCAGGATGGTCGAGTAAGGCCAGAAAACGTTTGAACACCGACAGTATATCGTCATCAGATGTTACGGTTCTGATGCAGTAAGGGCACTTGGTGATGGCTTCGGGCGGTTCGTTCATGGTGATCAGTAAATCGGTCAGTTCCTTGAGATCCAGCGCAATACTGATGCCGATATAAGGCTGCTCTGCTGAAGCGCGAAGGATCTCGCCGACAACAGGCATCATCACAGGCACCAGTAATAAATCGCCTTCCTTCAGTAACAATTCACGCGCCCCGGCCGTAATACGCTTTTCACCCTGCAGCAGCAAACACAGCATCGGGCTGTAGATGGTGGGTGAGCAGGAGGTATTTTCCGTGCTGTGCACCAGCTTAATGTCCGGCAGCGCCGTTTCGGTCAGTCCCGGTCCGTCAATATGCCGATTCACCAGGTTGATTAATTCTTGTTGGATAGCCGTCATTGTGTCACTCACCATTTTCTCATCCACATGCGACTATAGAGTATAAGGCAAGCTCACTGCCACTGTTTTATCTCATAATGACAATTAGAGGATTAGGCAAGGATTGTGTAGAAAAAGGCAAGATGTCAGGCATGGCGCGTTGCTGTATTTTACAGGCTCAAGAGTCTGTAATCTTTACCGGTACTGGTGTTATTACTTGCTGAACTGACCGGTTTGTAGAAATAGGCAATCTTCTCCGAGCTTTCGACAATATCAATACGCTGAATGGGACATAGAATGACAAGGTGAAATCCGATCCCTCTTTGGTGGTTCGGATAAGACATTGCATTTATTGATTTCCGCGTATCAAAGTCAGAGAGGATTGCCTGATGACCCTATTCACCCCATTCAGAAACGTGTTCAGGAAACAGCTTCTTGGTGGCATGTCTGTCTTTCTGGTGTCCGCCTCCGGGACAGCGTTTGGCAATGAATCTCCGGCATCCCCGCCGCTGCCTGCCATTAGTGTGGCGACGGTGCTCAGTGAACGTATCACTGAGTGGGATGAATACACAGGCCGCTTGCAGGCCCCCGAGACAGTGGTGCTCAAACCCCGCGTTTCCGGTTATGTGACTGAAGTGGCTTACCGTGAAGGCGATCTGGTTCATCAGGGTGATGTGCTGTTCAGTATTGACGATCGTCTGTTTCGCGCCGAAGTTGAACGCTTGGAGGCGCAGCAGGCCAGTTTGCAGAGTCAGTTAAAACTGGCCGAGAGTGAGTTTGTCCGCGCCAAACGACTGAACGCTACCAAAGCCATTTCTGCCGATGTCTATGACAACCGTCAGGCGGCATTACAGCAGGCCAGGGCCGAGCTGGATGCGCTGAAAGCTTCGCTCAAGCACGCGCGCTTGCAGTTGTCATTCACCCAGGTGGTGTCGCCGATTGACGGCAGAGTCTCACACGCGCAGGTCACGCAGGGCAATTATGTCACCAGTGGCCAGAGCGAGCTGACGACCATAGTGTCGACCGAACAGATGTACGCCTGGTTTGATGTCGATGAGCAAACCTATCTCAATTATGTCCGCAACCATCTGGTGCGTGTATCGGCAACCCGTGATTCCAGTCCGGTGATGATGGCACTGTCCGGCGACGCCGGTTATGCATATCAGGGCCATATCGATTTTATCAATAACAGTGTCAATCAGCAGACCGGCTCGATTCGGATGCGGGCCACCTTTGAGAACGACGCCCAGATGCTGATGCCCGGCCTGTTTGCCCGTTTACGGCTGATCGCCAGCAAACCGTATGACGCGATTCTGATCGATGAAAAAGCCGTCGGTACCGATCTCAACCGAAAGTATGTCCTCAAGCTCGATGACGCCAATGTGGTGACTTACCAGCCAGTGACCCTGGGTGAGAAAGTCGCCGGTTTGCGTGTGGTGCAATCCGGCCTGACGACAGAGGACAGAATTGTGGTCAGCGGGCTGCAGAAGATCCGGCCGAGTATGCAGGTTGCGCCGAAAGTCGTGGAAATGGCCACCACAGAACAACTGGCCGATATTCACCGCTATCAGCAGTGGCACACAGAAGACAGCAGTGCGGTGACCGCCCGCCAATCAACCGACGCACAGTAATCAGGACAGACTATGTTTTCACAATTTTTTATCCGCAGACCGGTATTTGCTTCTGTGTTGTCGCTGCTGTTTGTCATTGTCGGCAGCATCGCGGTCTGGCAGTTGCCGGTGACTGAATATCCGGAAGTGGTGCCGCCGACAGTGGTGGTCACGGCCAAGTATCCCGGCGCCAATCCGGGGGTGATTGCCCAGACAGTGGCCTCGCCGCTGGAGCAGGAAATCAATGGTGTGGAGAACATGCTGTACATGTCTTCGCAGTCCACCGCAGACGGCATGATGACGCTGACCATCACTTTTGCTATCGGCACAGATGTTGATCTCGCCGTCTCGCAGGTGCAAAGCCGGGTCGATCGGGCGCTGCCGCGTCTGCCACAGCAGGTGCAGCGGCTGGGCGTGGTGACGGAAAAATCCTCGCCCAACCTGACCATGGTGGTGCATCTGTTCTCGCCTGACGATCGCTATGACATGCTGTATCTGTCCAACTTTGCCAATCTCAAGGTCAAAGATGAACTGGCGAAAGTCAGCGGTGTCGGCTCGGTGCGAGCCTTTGGCGCCGGTAATTTCAGCATGCGGGTCTGGCTGGATCCCAATCAGGTCGCCGCGCTGAACCTCACGCCGTCCGATATTGCCGAGGCGATCCGCCAGCAGAACCAGCAGGCTGTGGCAGGCAGTCTGGGTACCCAGCCGGCAAGCCATTCGGATTATCAGTTACTGATCAATGTCAAAGGGCGTCTGTCGACGGTTGAGGAATTTGAAAACATCATCATCCGTGTCGGGGAGCAGGGTGAAATCAGCCGCCTGAAAGATGTGGCGCGGATTGAGCTGGGTGCCGATTCCTACGCGCTGCGCTCCACCCTGGATAATCAGGATGCCGCCGCCATCGGTATTTTTCAGGCGGCGGGTTCGAATGCGATTCAGATCTCCAATGATGTGCGCGCGACCATGGCGCGTCTGGCGCAAGATTTCCCGGAAGGGGTGTCTTACGAGATCGCTTATGACCCGACTGTCTTTGTGCGCGGCTCAATTGAAGCCGTGATTCAGACCCTGCTGGAAGCCGTGTTGCTGGTGGTCGCCGTGGTGGTGCTGTTCCTGCAAACCTGGCGGGCGTCGATCATTCCGCTGGTGGCGGTGCCTGTGTCGCTGATCGGCACTTTCGCCTTTATGCTGCTGATGGGGTTCTCCCTCAATGCGCTGTCGCTCTTTGGCCTGGTGCTGGCGATCGGGATTGTGGTCGATGATGCCATTGTGGTGGTGGAAAATGTTGAGCGGAACATCAGTGAAGGCCTGTCTCCGGTCGATGCCACGGTGAAAGCCATGCGCGAAGTCACCGGGCCGATTGTGGCCACCACACTGGTGCTGGCGGCAGTGTTTATTCCCACCGCCTTTATGACCGGACTGACCGGCCAGTTTTACAAGCAGTTTGCGCTGACCATCACCATTTCTACTTTTATCTCAGCGATCAATTCGCTGACCCTGAGCCCGGCGTTATCAGCGCTGTTGCTCAAAGGCCATGATGCGCCGAAAGACTGGCTGACCCGAGGCATGGACCGGCTGTTCGGCCGCTGGCTGTTCAATCCGTTTAACCGTTTTTTCAGTGCCTTGTCGGGCGGCTATGGCGTGGTAGTGCGCAAAGTCATCCGGGCCGGTGCCATTGCTTCGGTGGCTTATGTTGCCTTGCTGGGTTTCACTGGCTATCAGTTTGCCACCACGCCAACCGGCTATATTCCGGCGCAGGACAAGCAGTATCTGATTGCCTTTGCGCAATTGCCGAATGCCGCGTCGCTGGATCGCACCGATGCGGTGCTGGAAAAGATGTCCGATCTGGCGCAGGCGCAGACCGGCGTCACCAAGACTCTGGGTTTCCCCGGACTGAGCATCAACGGTTTTACCAATGCGTCCAACAGCGGCATCGTGTTTGTGACGCTGGATGATTTCGACAAACGTCAGGATCCGGCGGCCAGTGCCAGCGCGATTGCTGCCCGGCTCAATCAGCAGTATGCCGGCATTGAAGAGGCGTTCGTTGCTGTCTTCCCGCCGCCACCTGTGATGGGCCTTGGCACTATCGGCGGATTCCGGCTGCAGATTGAAGACAGAAACGGGCTGGGTTTTGAGGCCTTGCATCAGGCAACCATGACGGTGATGCAAAAGGCAGCCGCGACCCCTGAGCTGGCCGGGGTCTTTTCCGGCTATCAGGTCAACGTGCCGCAGCTGGATATCGAGGTCGACCGCACCAAGGCCATGCAGCAGGGCGTGAACCTGGATGTGCTTTTCCAGACCCTGCAAGGGTATCTCAGCTCAACGTACGTCAATGATCTGAACCTGTTTGGCCGCACGTATCAGGTCAATATGCAGGCCGATCAGGCATATCGTCAGGATGCCGCGCAGGTAGGCCAGATCAAAGTCCGCAATGCGCAGGGCGATATGGTGCCGATTGATTCTTTCATCAATGTGAAAGACAGCGCCGGACCGGATCGCGTGATGCATTACAACGGCTTTATGACGGCTGAAATCAATGGCGGACCGGCTCCCGGTTACAGCTCCGGGGAAGCGCAGGCGGCCATTGAGAAAATACTGGCTGACACTCTGCCGCGGGGCATGAGTTACGAGTGGACTGAACTGACCTATCAGCAGATGATCACCGGGGACTCTAACCTGTACGTGTATCCCTTGGTGATCCTGCTGGTGTTCATGGTACTGGCGGCGCAGTATGAAAGTGTCCGCCTGCCGCTGGCGATCATTCTGATTATTCCGCTCACCTTGCTGTCTGCGCTCAGTGGTGTGGTGCTCTACGGCGGTGATAACAATATCCTGACCCAGATCGGCTTTATCGTACTGGTCGGGCTGGCCACCAAGAATGCGATTCTGATCGTGGAGTTCGCCAAAGAGCTGCAGGATCGGGGCTATTCAGTGAAAGACGCAATTTTGGAAGCCAGCCGGCTGCGGTTGCGTCCGATCCTGATGACGTCTATTGCATTTATTATGGGTGTGGCACCGCTGGTGTATTCCACCGGCGCGGGCGCCGAGATGCGTCAGGCCATGGGCGTGGCGGTCTTCTCGGGCATGATAGGTGTGACTGTGTTTGGTCTGTTGCTGACACCGCTGTTTTATTACCTGCTGGCAAAACGCGGACAGCAGAAAGCACCGGCGACAACAGAACCACCCGTGTTGGAAAGCGTTCAAGAGGCATCATGAGTGATATCTGGCAGGACACATGTGTCGGCATACTGCTGTACAGTGCCGTCAGCTTCTCTCCGGTGCTTGACCGCTCACTGTCACCCGAGAGGCTGTTTCAGGCCCCTCGGGAGGCTTCGCAATACGATGGCGAGGCCTGGCAGTATCTGCTGAATCCGGCCGCTTTGACCAGCTTGCCTGAGCAGACGGCCGGATCGACAGAGACTGTGATTATGGACCTTTGCCGGGGAGAGCAAGACGGCCAGATCATCTGGCAGATCGAGCCGTCTGAACTCTGACTTTCTTACTGAAGGCTCAGTGACCGCCCCGAATATAGTGCAGCGGGGTTTGGCCGGTTTGCTGCTTGAAAAACGCGATAAAGGCACTGTCGCTGGAAAATTCAAGCCGGTACGCCACGTCATTAACCTGAAGCCCGGCAGATAACAGCTCGATGGCTTTCAGTAACCGCCATTGCTTGCGCCAGTCCTGATAAGGCATCCCGGTTTCCCGTATAAACAGCCGGCTGATGGTTTTACTGCTGGCGCCAATCTGTTCACTTAACATCTTGAGTGTCGGGGCATTTTGCTGATCCAGGTGCAGTGCATTGAGCCATGCAGAAAGACGTCTGTCTGATGGCAGAGGCAGGGATAAACAGGCTTCACGCGCATGATGCAGTTCCTCAAAAAATAGCCCGTGTGTCAGTTGCATGCTGTCAGCGGGCTTGTCCCACGGCCAGAAAGCCATTCGCTCGATCAGGGCCTGCAGCAGTGGATTGACCTCAATAATTTTCACCTTATCTTCAAGGTGGGTGGTGAGCCTGGGATCAAAATAGAGCGAACGGTACTCCACCACCTGATACATTTCCGCACAATGCAGTGTACCGGCCGGAATCCATGCCGCACGGGTCGGCGGCAGCACACAGCGCATCCCGTTCAGGGTAATGTTCATGCATCCCTGCGGGGCATAGAGCAGTTGTGCTTTCTGGTGCCGGTGCAACCCAGAGTCATGTTTTCCCAGCCGGGCGGCAATGCCAATCACGTCGGTTTCGAAATCATCGGCGTCAAAGTAGGTAGATTGCTCAATCAAAGCCATGTGTCTTTATCTTGATGTTTTTTGTCTTAGTGATGTTATTGGGACAATAACAGGGTTGAGTAGACTGTGCGCATCTTTTATTCAGATGAGCGCACAATAATGAATCCATCTCCTTCTTTGTGGCTGATGGTGGTTTTGATCATGTTCCCCCAGATTGTCGAGACCATTTACAGCCCGGCGTTACCGGATATTGCGTCCGGTTTTGGTGTGTCGGTACCTGTTGCCAGCCAGACATTGTCTGTCTATTTCACTGCGTTTGCGGCAGGTGTTGTGTTCTGGGGGGTCATGTCAGACTGGATTGGCCGGCGCAAAGCCATGCTGGCCGGGCTGACGGTTTACGGTGTTGCAGCACTGGCCGCGATGCAGGCGCAACAGTTTGAAGCATTGTTGCTGTGTCGGGTGCTGACGGCTTTTGGGGCAGCCGTTGGCTCTGTGGTAACACAAACCATGCTCAGGGACAGTTGTGACCGCGCCGCGCTTGCCAACGCGTTTTCTTATATTGGTATTGGTGTGTCAGTCAGCCCTGTGATTGGCATGCTGGCGGGTGGGGTGCTGACTGAGTATGGCGGATACCCGGCTGTTTTTGCCGCGCTGAGTCTGCTGGCGGGCGCTTTATGGCTGCTCTGTCTGCTGGGTTTACCTGAGACCAGACCGCAGGATGTCGCCAGATTTTCACTGCTGGTGCTGGGCAAACGAATGGTTGTTGATACGCATCTCTGGCGGCATGCGATGCTGGTGGCGGGATTCAATGTGTTGTTGTTTTCTTATTACCTGCAGGGGCCCTTTGTGTTTGCGCGGTTGGGATACAGTCCGCAGGTGTTTGGTTACAGCGGCCTTGTTCTGGCAGCCGGAACCATCACCGGCAGTTTTCTCAACAAGCAATGGTTGCACAAAGGGCGCTCTCAGAGTGTGTTGATTCAGGTTGCCTCGGGGTTCGCTCTGGCAGGCGCTGCCGGTGTCGTTATCTTGCAGCACAGCCTGTGGTTTTTGTTGCCCATGCTGCTGATTGTGGTGGGATATGGCATGGGCATTCCGAACATCCTGAGCCAGTCTTTGCAGGCGTATCAGGCACAGGCCGGGTCAGCGGGAGCCTTGTTTGGGCTGCTGTACTACCTGCTAATCGGCGTGGGCTTGTCGGTCGCAGGCATCACAGCAGAGTTCAGCGGTTATCAGATCATCATTGCCGCTCTGATGGTTTTGCTGAGCCTGTCAGGAAAAGCCGCGTCTGTGGCTGAACAGATTCTCAGGCGCTGATGATTGATTGTGCAAGCAGGTAAGGTGGTGCGAGAACAGGTAACGACTCATGCCATCGCCTCAAACCGCGCCATCACGAACTCAACAAACAGCCGCACCCGCATTGGCAGATGATCGCGGTCGCGATAGAGCATAAACAGGGTGCGGGGTTTGCTGCACCAGTCCGGCAGGACTCTGCTGAGTTCGCCATTTGCGATCATAGGCAGGGCAAAATAGTCAGGAATATAACCTATGCCCAGGCCAGACTGGATGGCATGGGTCAGCATGCGGATTTCATCGACTTCCAGACGCAGGCCTTTCACCGGTTGGTGATCATATTCCATTCCTGTTTCTGTATGAACCAGTTGCCAGGGCGACATGGGATGACAGAGGATCGACGGATGGTCGCTCAGCATTTCCGGGTGAGTGATGGACTGCACCGGATAGTCTTGATGAGCACAGACAATGAAGTGAATGTCTTTGAGCGGACGGGCTATCCAGTTTTCTACCACAGGCGTGCCGACACGAAATACCACATCCATCGCCTGGGCTTCAATATCAATCAGAGTGTTGGAAAACTGCAGATCTAGCTGAATGTCAGGATATTGCAGCAAAAAATCAAAAAAGATATCACGCAGAAACTGGGAGCCTGCATTGATAGGCGCACTGATACGAATTTTACCTTTCGGCTCATGCTTGTCTCTGTGCAGATCTTCCCCGATGTCACTCAGCTCATCAAACAGTGTGCTGGAGCGTTCAAAATATTGCTGACCGGTATGGGTGAGTGACACCCTGTGGGCATCCCGGTTCAGCAATCGCAATTGCAGATCTGTTTCTAACTGACGAATCCGCCGACTGAGTGTCGACAGTGGCATACTTAAATGTTCAGCGGCTGTTTTAAAGCTGCCCAGCCGGGCAACGGTACAAAAACAGCGCAGATCGTCGAGAGAATAGTTAGATTTCATATTTGGGATTTACCGTGCTGATAATGCCTGTTTATTCAGATCATGAAACCAATAGACTAGCGGTTATCATGTGACAAGTCATCTGGAGTGACTATGAATGCTTCATCAACAACGAAAGCCGTTGTTCTGCTCATTATCTGTACCTTCTTTTGGGGCAGCTGCTTTCCGATTGGTAAACATGCACTTAACGAAGTGCATGCACTCACGCTGGTGTTCTGGCGCTTTGTTATCGCGGCAATCTGCCTTGC
This sequence comes from Photobacterium halotolerans DSM 18316, assembly GCF_000425165.1. Taxonomy (GTDB): domain Bacteria; phylum Pseudomonadota; class Gammaproteobacteria; order Enterobacterales; family Vibrionaceae; genus Photobacterium; species Photobacterium halotolerans. The sequence goes on along the minus strand of NZ_KE384319.1, from coordinate 636,692 downwards.
GCTCTGTCTGAAGCTGATTGGCTCAGAGCGCTTTGTGTTATCGGCGAAGCAATGGTGCTGGGTGATTGGGGTCAGTGCTGTGGGGGTCGGTGGCCTGAACCTGGGCCTGTTCACCGGGCTGGAGCACACTGAGGCCACCAACGGTTCGCTAATTATGGCCCTCAGCCCTCTGATGACGGCGCTGATCGCCTGTGTTGCGATGCGGACTTTACCCACCTTACCGCAATGCCTCAGTCTGGTGGTCAGCTTGTCTGGCGTGCTGATGGTGATCACTAACGGTCATCTGGAGACGCTACTGAACATGGCGTTTAATCAGGGCGATAAGATGATTTTCTCCGGCATGCTGGCGTGGAGTTTTTACACTTACTGCAGTCAGGGGATCAGCCGCTGGATACCTGTGATCCCTTATACTTTTGTCGGCATGGTCAGCGGGGCAGTGGTGATTGGCCTGATGTGTCTGGCCACACCGGAGGTCAAACCCTTTGCCGAGTTGTCGGGCAGCTCGTCCGTCGGGCTGCTTGAAGTGGCGTACATCGGCTTGTTTGGAACAGTGGCGGGTTATCTGCTGTGGCTGCACGGTGTCCGGGAGCTGGGCTCGCCAACCGCCGCGCTGTTCTTTAATTTTGTCCCTGTGTTTGCGGTGCTCACCGCGTACCTGATGGGGCAGGCCGTGACGCTGCTGCAACTGGTCGGGATTGCGATTGTGATTCTGGGGTTACTGTTGCCAAGGCTGCCGGTATTCAGGAAAGCGACGCAGGCGGTATAAACACATGTCGTCAGCAATGGTCGGGAGTGTCACCACTCCCGGCCATTATTACAGCCCTGCCAGCAACTCATAGGAACGCAGTTTTTTCTCATGGTCGAAGATCAGGGCATTGGCCATGATTTCATCGGCCTGTGTACGTTCTGTCAATTCGATCAATCGGGCCCGGACAGTGTCCTGATCACCGTGAATGGATTCCCGCAGTTGTTTTTCGATCTGGTACTTTTCATGGGGCAGCCACACCGATTCCATGCTCCAGACCGGTGGCGGGATTTTGCCCTGGACTCCGCGGATCATATTAAGAAACTTCTGCTTTTCCGTGGTGCCCAGATACTGCGCTTCGTCATTAGTGTCCGCCACTATGATGTTCACGCCTATCATCACATACGGCTTATCCAGCTGTTCTGAAGGCTGGAAATGCTCACGGTAGATCTGTATCGCGTTCATCATGGCATCCGGCGCGAAGTGAGAGGCAAAAGCAAACGGCAGGCCTTTAATACCGGCTAATCGGGCACTGTAAGTGCTGGAGCCTAACAGCCAGATGGGGACGGAAGAGTCCGAGCCTGGGTACGCTTTGACCGGCTGGTTGGGTGACACCGGCCCCATGAAAAACTGCAATTCTTCCAGCAGCTCATCAAAGTTGGGATCCATGCGATCCGGATCGCGGCGCAGCGCATGCATTGTGGGGTAGTCGGTGCCCGGCGCACGGCCCAGACCGAGATCGATACGGTTGGGATACAGCGCTTCCAGGGTGCCGAACTGCTCGGCAATCACCAAGGGCGCATGATTGGGCAGCATCACCCCGCCCGAACCCAGCCGGATGGAATTGGTATGTGCACCGATATGGCTGAGCAGCACAGAGGTAGCGGCACTGGCAATATCGGGCATGTTGTGGTGTTCAGCCAGCCAGAACCGCTTGTAACCCCATTTTTCAGCGTGTTGCGCCAGAGATACAGAACGCGCATAAGTGGACGAGAAATCAGCCCCTTCAGCAACAGGGGCTAGATCTAATATTGAGCGAGGCGGTAGCGTCATGGACCCTTCTTTCATATCAACAATGAACGATTGCCTGACTATGCCTGTTTATTGCAGTCTGGTAAACAGACAGAATATTGCTTCGAATGGATCGTTCACATCAAACATTAAAAATCAATAAATAAGGTCTGGAGTGATGCTTTTACATGATCAGAAAAGGTGCAAAATAAGCTATATTTTGCACCTGTCATAAAAACAAATTTTCAAGTAATAATTATCAATCTATTATTCTGGTTTGTTTTTATTTACTTTTAATTTCATTTGGTTGCCAGAGAATTCATTTGAATAATATGGCCAGATATAAGGGCCACCTGAACCTTCATTCAAATCTTGATGAATGACTTCCCAGCCACCCATTGTTGGTGGTGTACTTTCTTCAAGAACCATAAACATCAGGCTAGTAATAGGCTGTTTATTTGGTTCACCTTTTTTCCAGTACATGTAAATATATTTACCACCTGCACCGGCATTCAAATCATCTGCAGACCACTCCCAGCCCGGCATGCTGTTATCTTGTTTTGTATCATAAGCTTTGAAGGTGACGGAAGTGATTGGATCGCTTGGCTGTTCTTCTTTCTGAAAACCAACATAAATATAATTTCCGCCAACACCTGAATTTAAATCGACAGAGTAAAACTCCCAACCGCGCTCATATAATGGTCCACGAGTGTCGACAGACTGGATAGTTAAGTTGGTTAGTGCTTGAGTCATTATATTCTCCTTTTCATTGGATCATCATTATTTGTCTTAAAGTTCGGTGATGTTTTTGTGAATAAAAACAAAACTAACTATAACTCCAATAATTCCATTAATACGGCTTGTTAATCTCATTAATATCTGGATTTAGTCTGACTATAGTCCCGAAGAAATAAATTGGAGAATGAGATATCTTATTTTAAAGTATTTTTTCGACTGAGATCACTGAATACATTTTTATCAAAATTGTCAGTAAAGGATGAGGCTGAATCACGACCCTTGTCATACCAAGCATCATGAAACAACCTGTCAATTTATGGTGTTTTTTAGATCAAGCGCGACTCATGCTTTGTGGTTTTCTTCAGTATCATGATTCGAGCGCTCAAAGGCCATTTCTTCGTGGATTCTGTCTTCAAACTGCCTGAAGAGTTTGAGGTAGTTATTATCAAACCGTTCGCCTTCGTTCGACTCGCCCAGCCAGGCCTGATAGAGACCGGCAGACAGTTCGTCATCCACCCGTTTGTACGCGGATTTCTGTTGCTGGGCCAGACGAGGCGGTAGACCCAGTTCACGCAGGGCGGCGGCGCCGATTTCCAGCGCCGAATGGTAGGTTTCAGACTCAATCACATCAGCGCCGGCCTGACGGAGCCGGTAACTGTGGCCGCGGTCGAAGGCCCGAGCCAGGATTTTGACGTTCGGGTAAGTGTGCTTGATATGTTTGACCAGCATGATGCTGCTTTCTTGATTGTCCATCGCAACCACCACCATGGCGGCATGTTCTATCCCTGCAGTGTGCAGCAGGTCCGGGCGGGTGGCATCGCCAAAATAGGCCTTGGTGTTGATTCTTCGCATGGTATCTATGATGGTCGACTGGTGATCCAGCACCACAGTTTTGATGCCGTTGGCGATCAGCAGGCGGTTAACGATTTGCCCGAAGCGACCGATTCCGGCAATGATCACTGTGCCCTGTTCATCAATGGTATCGGCTTCGCGTTCATTGGAGGAATGCTCGAAGCGCGGCAGAATGACTTTGTCGTAGAAAATGAACAGTCCGGGGGTGAACATCATCGACAGCGCAACTACCAAAGACAAGGTTTGCGCCAGCTCTGGGGGCAGCACATGATTCTGGACAGTGAAACTGATAAGGACGAACCCGAACTCACCGGCCTGGGCCAGACTCAGGGCAAACAGCCAGCGGTTACTGTTGCGGATCCGGAAAATCAACGCCAGCAAGAATAGCACCAGTGCTTTTACCAGCATGATGCCCAGTGTCAGACCAATCACGGTGAAGAACTCGCTGAACAGAATGTTGAAATTGATCCCGGCACCAACCGTGATAAAGAACAGGCCCAGCAGCAGGCCTTTAAAGGGATCGATGTTGGATTCCAGTTCATGGCGAAATTCACTGTTTGCCAGCACTACACCGGCAAGAAAAGTGCCCAGCGCCGGCGATAAACCCACCAGACTCATCAGGATAGAGACACCCAGCACCAGCATCAGGGCGGTGGCGGTAAAAATTTCCCGCAGACCTGAAGCGGCGACAAAGCGGAACAAAGGGCGGCTGAGGTAGTGGCCGCCAACCACCACAAAGGCAATGGAGGCGGTGATCACCAGACCATAAGCCCAACCGGGCAATCCCGCTACCAGGCTGAGTTCTTCATGGTGTTCCGCCGCCGCCGCTGTCACTGATTGTGCCTGCGCAATCAACTCGGGCAATGCAAGCAGCGGTAGCAGCGCCAGCATGGGGATGACGGCTATGTCCTGAAACAGCAACACAGAAAATGCATTTTTACCGCCTTCGGTCCGGCCGAGCCCTTTTTCGTTGAAGGTTTGCAGCACAATGGCTGTGGAGGACATCGCCAGAATCAGGCCAATTGCCAGTGCCAGCGTCCAGGGCAATTCGAAAAGCAGTCCCGCGCCGGTAAAAGCAAGGGCAGTCAGACCGATTTGTAACCCGCCCAGTCCGATGAGCCGGTGCCGCATGGCCCACAGTGATTTTGGCTCCAGTTCGAGGCCGACCAGAAACAGCATGATGACCACACCAAATTCGGCAAAGTGCTGAATAGAAGTGGTCTCTTCGCCCACTAAGCCGATGACCGGCCCGATAACCACCCCGGCAATTAGATAGCCAAGCACGGAGCCGAGGCCAAAGCGCTGCGCCAGCGGCACAGCAATCACGGCCGCGATCAGATAAATAAAGGCATAGATGAGATATTCCGTCATGTTGCTTCCTTTTGACCGACGTGGCGGGGGAATCTTGTACACAGACTGATAGTTATATGTCAGTGAGTGGTATTTTCAAAGGTGTCTTTTCGTGTCGGGAGGAGATCGGAAGGTGGCGGCCAACAGCACTCAGCCAGGTATTGATTGATATAAAAAGAAAGGTTTGTGCCAGAGGAAGTACCAGTAACATTTTCATGTATAACGTCGCGGATAATATATATCGCAGCAGGACTTTCATCAATTCCCTCTATCACTTGATATAGGAAAGTGATTTGACGCTATGACTCACAGCTCTAAAATAATAAACAAATCGATAAGAGTTTAATTTGTTTTACATCAATCTTTCATCAGGTTTTTATTTAAGGAGTCGCGGATATGAAGCTTTCTGTTGTTCGGCCGGAAGAATCAGGCAATATGAAACCTGAGGCGCCTTCAGTACAAAGTGGCTGGAAACACTGGTTGTGGATGGCTTATCTCTGGGCTGGCAGCGTACTGGCACTGACCTTGATCGCCAGTCTGATCCGGATTTTCATGATGGCGGCCGGTATGAAAATGCATTGATACTGCATTGGGTTATTTAAGTATGTCTGTTGCAATCAGAATACCGATACTGTTTTAAGCATAAGGATATTATCGGTATTCGGGTTTTCAATACGGATTCATTGTGTTTCTGTTAAATGAATTCACTTTTAATTGAATTCAATTGTTTATTACGAATTTCATGTTTCTTTTTTTATGTCAGATGAAAAAAGAAAAAGGAGGGGCCATGACTGCTCCTGATTTAATACAGACACTGGATAACACTATACCTGTGTCGCAATTTGAAGATAGCTGGCACCGTAAGTTTTATTACCTGCGTTTGTCTGTGACGGATGTGTGTAATTTTCGCTGTACCTATTGCCTGCCAAATGGTTACCGGCCGCATGGCGGAAACAATAAAAGCTTTCTGAACCTGGATGAAATCCGGCGTGTGACCCGCGCTTTTGCGCTGGCGGGGACAGAGAAAGTCCGTTTAACCGGCGGAGAGCCTTCGTTACGCCGTGACTTTGTCGACATTATTGCCGCCGTCCGGGAAAACCCGACCATTCGCCAGTTGGCAATGACCACCAACGGTTACCGGATGGCAAGGGATGTTGCAGCCTGGCGCGAAGCCGGACTGACGGCAATAAATGTCAGCATCGACAGTCTTGATGCCAGGCAGTTTCACGCGATCACCGGCCAGGACAAGTTTCATCAGGTGATGGCGGGAATTGATGCGGCTTTTGAGGCTGGCTTTGAAAAGGTCAAAGTGAATACCGTGCTCATGCGTGACATTAATCATCACAGCCTGAGCACTTTTCTCGACTGGATTCGTCACCGTCCGCTGCAACTGCGGTTTATCGAACTGATGGAAACCGGCGACGGCAGAGACATCTTCCAGCGGCATCACGTGTCCGGCCAGGTGATCCGTAACCAACTGACTGATATGGGCTGGCAACTGCAGACCAGAGGCCGGAGCGATGGCCCGGCACAGGTTTTTTCACATCCGGACTATGTCGGCGAGATTGGTCTTATCATGCCGTACGACACCCATTTCTGTGCCAACTGCAATCGTCTGCGGGTGTCATCGGCCGGCAAATTACACTTGTGTTTATTTGGCGAAGACGGTGTGCCGTTGCGCGATTTGCTGGCTTCCGATGAACAATTACCGGAACTGCAGACCAGAATAGCTGCAAGTCTGGGCCAGAAAAAGCAAACGCATTTTCTGCATCAGGGACAGACAGGCATCACCCAGAATTTGTCTTATATCGGCGGCTGACAGGAGCAATTTCATGACGGAGTCGAATAACAGACCCGCCCTTACGCACATCAATGGTTGTGGCGAAGCCCATATGGTTGATGTATCAGAAAAAAATGACACAGTGCGCGAAGCGAGTGCAGAGGCGGTAGTTGTAATGCATCCGGATACCCTGAGCATGATCATCGACGGCAGGCACCATAAAGGCGATGTCTTCGCGACGGCCCGGATTGCCGGTATTCAGGCGGCTAAATGCACCTGGCAGCTGATCCCGCTTTGTCATCCGCTGATGCTCAGTAAAGTGACGGTGGATATCAGAGCGGACAGGCCAAACAGCCGGGTACGGATTACCAGCCTGTGCCGGCTGAGCGGTAAAACCGGCGTTGAAATGGAAGCGCTGACGGCGGTCTCTGTGGCCGCGCTGACTATGTATGACATGTGTAAAGCGGTGCAGAAAGACATGTCGATTGAACGGGTTCGCCTGCTGAGCAAAAGCGGCGGTAAGTCGGGTGATTATCAGGTGGCTGAACATGATTAAAGTATTGTTTTTTGCTCAGGTCCGGGAACTGACCGGTTGCGATGTATTGCAGCTGGAGGGCCACTACGACAGTGTTGAACAACTCAGGGCAGAGCTGTCGCAGAGAGGTGAGCGCTGGTCGCTGGCACTGGAGCCCGGCAAATTGCTGGCGGCGGTCAATCAGACTATGGTGCCGCTGACCTTTCCATTAAAAGCCGGCGATGAAGTGGCCTTATTCCCGCCGGTCACCGGGGGATAAGATGAATAGCAGAATAGTTGTTGGTCCAAAGCCGTTTGACACCCAGGCTGAATATAACTGGCTGGCCGGTGATGATCAGGACGGGGCTGTGGTCACTTTTCACGGCAAAGTCCGTCATTACAATCTGGGTGACGATGTCAGCAAGCTGGCGCTGGAACATTATCCGGGTATGACTGAAAAAGCCCTGCGGGATATTATTGAACAGGCTCGCCAGCGTTGGACATTAAACCGTGTGACCATCATTCACCGGGTCGGTGAACTGGGCGCTGGTGAAGACATCGTCATGGTCGGTGTCAGCAGCGCCCACCGCAACAACGCCTTCGCCGCCGCTGAGTTTATGATGGATATTCTGAAAACCCAGGCCCCGTTCTGGAAGCGCGAATCCACCCCGGATGGGGAGCGCTGGCTGGACGCACGCGACAGCGATCACCAGGCAGTAAAACGCTGGATGCCCTGAATTCGCTTTCTCTCACTTTTGCAGGAAAATACGCACTACGTTTTCCCGGCGCCTTACTTGCACTGTCTGGCGCCGGTTTTTTATGTCTGTACCCGTTTACTTTGTGGTTTGGTGGTTCTGCATGTCGCGCTTGTGTTTGGTGTTTCTCTCAGTATGGTTTGATGTGCGCCAGACACTCTTTGTCGAGCCGAAGAGTGTCCGGAAAGCCCTTTTTGTGTTTTGGCGTGATCCGGGGCGGTTGCAGGCGCTCCCGGCGCCGACAACCTGAAAATTCGTCCATGAATTTTTCCCTCGGGGAGTGGGTTTCTTTGGTGTTTTTGGGTGTTGTGGCTGCGGATTTTGGTACGGCTGAGGTATGTCGCGCTTGAATCAGGTGGTTTTCTTGGCATGGTGTGATGCGCGCCAGACACTCTTTGTAGTGCCAAAGAGTGCCCAGAAAGCCCTTTTTGTTCTTTGGTGTGGTCCGGGTCGGTTGTAGGCGCTCCCGGCGCCGACAACCTAAAAATTCGTCCTGAATTTTTCCCTGGGGGAGTGGGTTTCTTTGGCGTTTTTGGGTGTTGTGGCTGGGGATTCTGGTACGGCTGAGGTATGTCGCGCTTGAGTTCGGTGGTTCTTTCGGCATGGTGTGACGCGCGCCAGACACTCTTTGTAGTGCCAAAGAGTGCCCAGAAAGCCCTTTTTGTTCTTTGGCGTGGTCCGGGGCGGTTGTAGGCGCTCCCGGCGCCGACAACCTAAAAATTCGTCCATGTATTTTTCCCTTGGGGAGTGGGTTTCTTTGGCGTTTTTGGGGTGTTGAGGGTAAGTGCTTCAAGTAAGATATGAAGGTATGTCGCGCTTGAGTTTAGTATTTCTTTTGGCATGGTATGCTGCGCGCCAGACACTCTTTGTCGGGCCAAAGAGTGCCCAGCAGAAAGCCCTTTTGTTCTTTGGTGTGGTCCGGGGCGGTTGTAGGCGCTCCCGGCGCCGACAACCTAAAAATTCGTCCTGAATTTTTCCCTGGGTTGGTACTTACCAGCATATGTGCTAACGCTAATAGCAAGTGTAATTTGGGGTTTGGAGGGTATGTCGCGCATTGGGGTACTTACGTTCTAATGCATTTGGCAGAGATGGGCCTATCCCTTGTTGGTTTTCATCCTGTTGAATCTTAATAGCTTTTTTAATATATGTAGTGAGCTTTTCTGCGCATCTATGGCTGAGGATGGTTTGTCTATCTTTATGTCCTTTACCGTCTCTAACAGTCAGCGAAGCTCTATCAATATCAATGTCTTGGACGCGTAACCGGAGACATTCTGAAACTCTCAGTCCACTACCATAGAGCATCTCAATGATTAGCCTGTCTCGGCCATGAAGTTGATTTAATATCGATGAGATCTCCAATGGAGATAACACTGTCGGTAAATGTCGCTGTTTAGTGGCATAGCAAAAACCTAAATCCCCAAGCTCATGGTGCAAATGCTTCTGATACAGATAGGCTAATGCGTTCAGTGCAATTTTTTGTGTGTTGATAGCCACATTTCGTCGATTGGCAAGAAAGGTTAAAAATTGTGCAATTTCTTTCGTTCCCATTGTTTCAGGGTGACGTTTGTCGTGAAAGTTAATGAATGCCTTGATCCAATACAGATAGGTTTTTTCCGTTCTAATACTGTAACCACGCATACGCATTTCTTCTTGAAGACCGCTTAGAAATGGGCTTTTTACACTCATGATAACCCCCACCTTAAGATGCTGTTTTTTTATACAGTATTATTTAAGATTGCCGGATATCAAGGAAAATAGTGAAAAATTTTTGCGCGTTTTCCAGATGGTGTATTTGGTAGAAAGCTGATAAGTTCTTAACATACAGATAGTTAACTGTGCGCGTTTTCACTGGTCTAACGAGCAAAACGCGCATGCGCGCTAATAAAATGTTAACTACCTTAAATTGAACTACACAAGGAACTCTTATGAATAGTGATCAAGACTTAGCTCATAGAATAAAAATTAAGTTTGGTACTGCACCAAATGATCCAACCCCTCATCAACTAGAGCGAATAAAGCAAGATATACAAGCTCTCGTAGCAAAGGGTATTACCCCTTCAGAACAAGACTGGGCAGATATTGTTCGAAAGCATTGCCCTGGTGCTGGCACTTACCTTTACAAAGGTGCAGATACTTCTGATCTTATTACCCTAATGCAATTAGCAACAAAGAAGTAGGATAACTGATATGAGCATAACAAATTTAAAAAGAGAACTAGAAGCAGCACTTCTGATTACTGATTGGTCTCCAACTGAAGATGAACTTCGTGAAATTGGCAACCGAATTAAAAAATTAGGTCGCTCAGCCTCAAAGACTGATATTGAAAAGATAGTTTATGATGTAGTTGGTTCATATGAATGCATGGCATTGGAAGGTGTTGACAATACTGACCTGACTACTTTGCTTCTTTTAGCAACGAAAACGACAAAATAAATTATGACTAATGAGCAGGCAGTCATTCACGCTGAGGCTGAAATCGAAAAGCTTAAACAAGCCTACATGGCGCACCTAAATCCGATCGTAATTAAAATCCATGAAAAGGCAGAAGAACCGTCTCTTCAGGATTTATTAGAATGCCAAAAATTAGGTGCGAGCTATTTTAATTATATTGAAAACTTTGTTGGAAATAGTGGGCTATTAGGGGCCCATGCAAATGGGAAATGGATTACAGGCTTCGCAGAGACATGCCACAGCGTCTTAAAAGCGTTTGTAGTTCATGTTAATTTTCTTCGTAGCTACTCTGAGATTCTTGTCGGTGCTCTAGAACACCCCGGCGACTCTACATACGCAAATATGCAGAGAATGACGAAAGAATATCTTCAAAAGGAACAGTGGCAGAAACTAAAAAGCCTGTTTAATGAGAACAACCTACCAACGAAAGGGTTTGAATACTCTGGAGCAAATGACTTGAAAGAAACACCTAAATGGCAGCTTATAGCTGGCCTTATTGTCGGAGTACTGTTCGCTTTAATAATAATCCTTCTTGCGGTATTTATTCCTAGCCCTACAACAACGCAGTTCTTTATTTTTCGAGGAGTATTTGCAATTTCATTGGCTGCTATCGCAGCTATCATTCCTGGACTATTAACGGTGGAATCTAGATTTCAAAAGTTTTCTATAAGGGCAACAGGTGCCATAGCTGTGTTTGTAATTGTGTGGATGCTGAATCCTCCTGCACTAATCGGCAGTTAACAAAGTGCTGCACACGGATAAATTACTCGCTACGCTCCTAATTTACCGGTGAGCACGGCGTTATGTGCTGATGAATATTCAGGGATAGTAGAACAATGAACGATCTAAGAAGGGTCTGCTTCTTTTGCAATAAAGAAATTGAAGAGAAAAAGACGTTAGAACATATCATTCCAAACAGCCTTCTTGGGAGGCTCAGAATTAAAGAAGAGACTATTACTGGACGTAAGGAAAGTCAATATAGTCGGATAAAGGTTCCTGCACACTCGAGCTGCAATAGCGAATTTGGCAGTGAGTATGAAAACAAAGTGCTTGAGCTCCTTGATGATCTTGACGCTCTCTATGAGGCTATAAAATCAGAAGAGCCAGGAATCCTTATGATGTATGGGCCAGGTCAATCGGTATCCGAAATAATTACTACATGGTTATCTAAAATATATTACGGGCTCTTCTACTATGATTTGATTTCAACTCAAGATGAGGAATGGAGGGATATCTGTTCATTCGTTGTTTCGGGGAAAAACTTCGAGTATGTTCGAACGTCGTATAAAAATGGCCATGGTTTTCAATTGCCATCGAGCCTATATGTTTTCAAAACAAGCAATACTAATACAGACCTCGTAACTCTAGTTGACCCAAGTAGTATTTTGCTCAAGATAGGCTCATTAACACTTATTTTGTGCATTTGTGATGGATACCTCACAAAAAACTATTTAAACGGAGAGACGCTGGAACGGTTAAGGAAATGGGTAAGGCAAGAAGATGAAAGAGATACTAGATTTCCCTCACATAAACTTGCCCTCGGTGAGATAGTTGCGCTTCGAAGCTGCATTCCTAAAACACCAAAATTTATTTCAAGTGAAAATCAAATTATAAATATGAGCTTATCTACGATGGTGGCCAATCCTGATGAGTACTACAGGATTGATGAACAAGCGATAAGTGATGCGAGAGTTGAGATTCTTCGTGAATTTAACATTGAACTTGGTTCGTAAAGCACATAACAAATATGTCAAGAAGGACGTTTTCCCGTCGCTCGCTTTGTGCTTAAATAGCACAAAACGAGCGACGAAAAAATGCCTCTTACATAGGCGTTATGCATTCTTATCCGTGCTGGGGGGAAACTGTGAATGAACAAAAAGAATCAACGTTCTGATGATATACAGAACGACGCTCCGACGTCTCCCAAAGCATTGCTTGAATCTATTACTGCCAGCGCGCTTGTATCCTTGGGGAAATTTGCATATGACGCATCCAAAGATACATACGTAGCCTTAAAGCCAGACAAACCACTAGTTGTGACTATAGAGGACAGTGTAACGAGCGATTCTAATCATAGGGTTATGGCTACCATCGCAAACTTTGGTGCGCACTCTGTGTACCTTGAGTCATTTGAAATTCGTGACCCGGACGGAACAAATTTTCGCATACAGATCGTGAAACGTGACCAAGAAACCATGGATATTTCGCAACTTGGGCAAGGGCGTTCTACCCAAGAAGATGTTGAAGACCGTCCCATGGCTTTCAAGCCTATTCGTCTACTGGCGAATGAATTTGCTCGTATCCGAATAGATATCAATCTACTTTCACGAGACCGTCTTGAGAAAAAGCCATTTGTTACTCTTCGTTGCAATTATACCGTTTTGGGTGTCGCTTCTAAGCCGAAACAACATGATTTCGGCATTGCAATTCGAGAATGTGACTAAATCGATATGCATAACAAAGCCAAGCAGCATCGCGCACTACGTGCGCTGAACCTCGCTACGCTCGGCCGCTGTTGGTGGCGTTAACTCATAGAAATATTAATCTGAAACTGACGAGTTAGCATTAGAGTATTCCACTCCCACAGGGAAAAATTCAGGACGAATTTTCAGGTTGTCGGCGCCGGGAGCGCCTACAACCGGCCCGGATAACACCAGCGAAATCAAAGGCTTTTCTGGGCACTCTTTGAGCCAGCAAAGAGTGTCTGGCGCGCATCAGTTCATGCCAAGTAAAACACCGGACTTAAGCGCGACATACAATCAAACTCAGCTGAAATATACACCGAATCCAAGCGCGACATACCTCAGACTCAGATATATCTTCGCTCCCAAACTTACCTCCAGCCCATTTACCCAATCAACCTAAAATGTCCCACCACTATACAACCTCGGCGCACTGCGGTGCGGCACATGGATTAAATTCAGGTTATTGTGCCGCGCCCAGCGCACTGTCATGGCGGTGGGCGCGGACAGGGTCACCAGAGTACTGATCTTGGCCCGGACCGCTTTTTGAATCAGTTCCAGGCTGCAGCGGCTGGTCATCACGGCGAAGCCGGACTGCGGGTCGATGCGGGCTGTGGCCATGGCGCCGATCAGCTTGTCCAGCGCGTTGTGGCGGCCGATATCTTCCCGGCACAGCTGAATATTCCCCCCGGCATCGACATACAGCGCGGCGTGCAGGGCGCCGCTGCTGCGGGCCACTTCCTGTGCCTCGGTGATACGTTCTCGCAGGTTGTGCAGCAGGCTGGCTTGCGGGGGCGGAACCGGCGTCAGCGGGGTTAAGGGCGGCAGTGCCTGTTCGATGGCTTCCACACCACAAATGCCACAGCCGCTGGTGCCTGCCAGCTGGCGGCGGTGATTTTTCAGTGACCAGAAAGCGCGGTTTGAAATCTTGACTTCGGCATGGTGGGCATCGCAGCCGGCGGTGAGGGTGATGTCGTAGATTTCGCTCACCGAGCGAACAATATCGTTACTCAGGCTGAAGCCTTTGACGAAATCTTCAATATTGCCCGGTGTCACCATCATCACGGCCTGACTGATACCGTTGTAACTGATAGACAGTGCAGTTTCACTGGCTAACACGGCACTGTGTGCGATTGGGTTGTCAGGCGCAATGTCATCGTGCAGCTCAACATAACGGAATGTATCAGGCGCAGGCGGTGCCGCATTCACATCTGCGATTACAGATTGTTTGTTATCAATTTCATTCATCTTATTGCCTGACGTCGGTTTAAACCCTGATACAGACAGGCTACTCAACAGCCCGGCGGAAGTCCAATGGCTTGTTTTGATGGACTGATAAGGCCTGTCTATTGCCTGTTATTGTTTGTCTCTGGCTGATTTGAAAATCTCTCTGGCTTCGGAAAAACATTTATCCGCCAGCGCAGAGCGCGGTTCGCTGCGGCGCATGACCAGTCCGAGCGGAGAGTGAATCACCGCATCTGTGATGGGGATTATCTTCAGGTGTTCGTTCATTTCTTCGATACCGCTTCTCAGGGGCATGATGGCGCAGCAGATCCCGGCGTTGACCGATTGAATGAGCTGAAAGGTGGAATCGCTCTCTAAAATGGTGTGCGGATCGATGTCGTGACTGCGAAAACTCAGGTCGATCGACTGGCGGTAATGCATGCCTTTGGTCAGCAGTCCCAGCGGTAGTTTGCCGAGGGCTTCCCAGCTCAGTTCAGAGGCTGCAAAGGTAAAATGCCGGACATCATGCAGCAAGCCCATGCGGGTGGCAGTCAGCCGGATGACGTCAAAAAACTGGGTATCAATCTGATCCAGGTAACAGAAGCCGAGGTCGAGCTGATTGCGGTTCAGGCTGTCGACAATTTGCTCTGAGGTCATGGAGCTGAGCTGGAAATGCAATTCAGGATAACGCTGCGACAGCGGCTCCAGCAGTTGCATCGGGTTCAGGCTGGCAAGGGGCACCATGCCCAGGCGCAGACTGCCGACCAGTTGCCCGCGACAGCTCGCGGCTTCTGCCTGTAAGCCGTCATGCGCTGCCAGCAGGGTTCGGGCCCAGGCCAGAATTCGTTCGCCTTCTTCGGTAAAACCTTCAAAGCGTTGTCCGCGGGTGATCAGCACCAGATCCAGCTCGTCTTCCAGATTGCGGATCCGCATTGAAAGCGTGGGCTGAGTGATATGGCACAGCGCTGCTGCCTGACCGAAATGCTTGGTTTGATCCAGCGCGATCAGGTACTTAAGTTGTTTGATATCCATGAAATACCCTTAGGGTAGTGTTATTTGGGAAAATGCGTGTGTCTGAAATAAAAAACGGTATCTATTAATAATGGTGTAAATCGAGTAATTGTTGTGGGGTATTGATGTTTTGCAGCCGGGGATCGTTCAGCGCGCAGTCTACTGCCACGACATCATGGCGGGTCAGGATCGCCATCAGGCTGCGCTCGCCCGACTGCCAGGCCAGTTGCAATACGGGGAGCAGATGTTTGGGGATCAGGCTGAACATGGGCTGCCACTGATTGCCCTGCCGAACCATGACGGGCCGCGGTGTATCGGCCGAGGCGGCATCCAGCAACTGACGGACGAGGGATTGGTCTATCAGGGGCGCATCGCAGGGAAACAGCAGCAGCCAGTCGTGTTTTGCTGCAGTCAGTCCTTTCAGAATGCCAGTTAATGGGCCGGGAAAGCCGCTGACATCGTCGGTCAGTATATGGTCACAGTAAGTGGCGTACTGTTCGGTATTGCGGTTGCAGGAGATCAGCAGGTCATCTGTCAGCGGTCTGACAACGTCAAACAGGCTGGCAATTAACGGCCTGCCGCGAAAGGAAACCAGTCCTTTGTCTTTGCCTCCCATTCGGGAACCCTGCCCGCCGGCAAGAAGGAGTACGGAAAAGCAAGGCGGAGTGAGTTTCATGGTGATAACAGCCTGGTAAAATATGCCCTTAAAAAATATAACGTTTCTGCGTGTCAGTCCAATAAAGCAGACTGATGAATTGATAGACAGGGTTTATCAGGCGGGCTGCCGTCGTGAATGACTGGCAGCCCGTTTTACTGAGGTGTCACGAGAGGCTCATTTTCAGTGTAGTACGAATTCCCGTGGCGCCAATGGCGGCGGTAAAGCTGTGTAGCCCAGCGAATCTAACAGGTCGCGTTCAATGGTGCGGACCATGGCATCGGTGGGCAGGTCGTTTTCGTCGCGGCCAAACGGGTCTTCCAGCTCGTCGCCTATGGCATCCAGCCCGAAGAAGGTATAGCTGACGATGGTGGTAAACAAGGGGGCCAGCCATCCCAAAGGTTCCGCCATCGCAAACGGCAGCAACAGGCAGAAAATATAAATGGTGCGGTGCAGCAGCAGGGTATACGGAAACGGCAATGGGGTGCCTTTAATGCGTTCGCAAACGCCCTGGGCGTCAGACAGTCCGTGCAGGCTTTTTTCCAGCGTGACATAGCGCCATTCGCTGATGCTGCGATTATCTGCTAATGCAGAACATTGCTGGCTGATGTGCCTGAGTATGCCATCGCTGATATTGCTGCCCAAGAGGCCGGGAATGGCCGGCAGCCATTTCCCGGCAGCTTGTAATTCGTTTTCGCCGCGCAGGCGGGCATTTAACGCATGAGCATAACCGCAAAGCGCTCTGAGTATGGCTTCACGCTGTACGTTGTCCTGAATGGCCACGCTGGCGCGTGCGAACGAGCGTATTTCAATAATCACTTTCCCCCAGGCCTGACGCCCTTCCCACCATCGGCCGTAACAGGCGCTGTTACGAAAACTCATAAAGATGGAGAGTGAAATACCCAGCAGCGTAAACGGGGTGGCATTGACGCGGGAAAAAGACGCCGGATACAGCACCTCTATCAGTACAATGAGTGACGCCAGAGCGGTCACCATCAAACTGCGCAGGGCAATACGTTTTGCAATGGACCCTTTTAATGAAAAGAGAATCACGGCCAGGGTGGGTTTGGGGTGGACTATCATGGTGTACCTGTCAGTGTCGGAAAATGTGAACCCTATGGGTTCTGAAATAGATTCCCACGCAGGCGGGAATTCAAATATCTGTCGAAGTAATGTGATAATATTTTTTGTCGTAATAAAATCGTATGTATTGTTTTATTTATTGCCAAATTGATTTTCTCGATAAAGTCATAGATGACATTGATAACGCAGATATTAATGTATCTGAATAATAGGCTTTTCATTTTAAAATAACAGGATGCTGAAATCGTTTCTGGTATTTTTCTTTGCTGATAGATTCCGCTTATCACTCCTTCAATAATATCAATTAGACGCCGCACCGCTATCGCCATAATCTTTGATTAAGATCATTTTAATTGCAGTCCCTAGAACAGACTTCGCATTAATTGCATCTCAAACGCAATGAACAAATGCCAGTTTCAGGCAGTGATGGATTATTCCGGCGAACACTGAAAGGTTGTCGCGCAGGTGTCGGTGCTGTTGGCATGTCTTTTCGTTGTTATTCCTATCTGAGGAGTACTTTCATGAGCCACAAGGAAAATATCAGAGATTATCAGGGCCCGGCAGCAGGCTGGGGGGCCTTAAAAAGTGTCACCAAAAGCTGGCTTGGCAGCGAGAATGCATTCCGTAATCTCAGAGCCATGCTGAAAACCAATCAGAACGGTGGTTTCGATTGTCCGGGATGCGCCTGGGGAGAATCACCCGAAGACGGTTTGGTGAAGTTTTGTGAAAACGGCGCCAAAGCGGTGAACTGGGAAGCGACCGGCCGTCTGGTGGATCCCAGTTTCTTCGCCCGATACAGTGTCTCTGAGCTGCTGAAACAGAGCGATTACTGGCTGGAATATCAGGGCCGCTTGTCTCATCCGATGCGCTACAACGCGGAAAGTGATCATTATGAGGCAATCAGCTGGGATGATGCATTCGCCCTGATCGCAACACACTTAAACCGTCTTGATTCACCGGATCAGGCCGAGTTCTATACCTCTGGCCGTGCCAGCAACGAAGCGGCTTATCTCTATCAGCTGTTTGTGCGTGCTTTCGGCACCAATAACTTTCCGGATTGTTCGAACATGTGTCATGAGGCCAGCGGGATCGGCATGATGGACACCATAGGGGTCGGCAAAGGCACTGTGGTGTTCGAGGATCTGGAGCTGGCGGACGCTATTTTTGTGATAGGCCAGAATCCGGGTACCAACCATCCCCGTATGCTGGAGCCGCTGCGTGAAGCGGTGAAACGTGGCGCACAGGTGGTCTGCTTTAACCCTCTGAAAGAACGCGGACTGGAACGCTTTCAGCACCCGCAGCACCCGTTTGAAATGCTTAGTAATGGCTCGGAACCGACCAACACCGCCTACTTTCGTCCAGCATTAGGCGGCGATATGGCAGCGATGCGTGGTATTGCTAAGTTTTTGCTGAACTGGGAGCGTGAGGCGCTGGAGAAAGGTGAGCCGGCTGTCTTTGACCATGACTTCATCAACAGTCACACCACCGGGCTGGAGCAGTATCTGGCTGAAGTGGACGCAACCAGCTGGACGCACATTGTTGAACAGTCGGGCCTGAGCCTGGCTGATATCGAAATGGCGGCCCGTATGTACCGCCGCGCCGAGAGGGTGGTGATGTGCTGGGCGATGGGGCTGACCCAGCACAGGCATTCGGTGCCGACGATTCAGGAAGTGGTTAATCTGCAGCTGCTCAGAGGCAATGTGGGAAAACCCGGAGCCGGTCTGTCTCCGGTGCGCGGGCACAGTAACGTGCAGGGCGACCGTACTATGGGGATCGATGAGCAGCCGCATGATGCGTTTCTTGATGCCTTGGAAGATCGTTTCAAATTCAGGGTGCCGCGCATGCAGGGGCACAATGCAGTGCAGGCGATTCAGGCGATGGAAGCGCAGCGCTCGAAAGTCTTTATCGGGCTAGGTGGCAACTTTGCGCAGGCTACCCCGGACACGGTGCGAACCCATGCCGCCCTGAGAAACTGCGATCTGACGGTGCAGATTTCGACCAAACTCAATCGCGGCCATCTGGTGACAGGCCGGGATGCGCTGATCCTGCCTTGTCTGGGACGCACTGAAATCGACATCCAGGCTGAAGGCCCGCAAGGGGTAACGGTCGAAGATACTTTCAGCATGGTGCACATCTCCTACGGTCAGTTAAAACCCCGCTCTGCTCAGTTGCGCTCTGAACCCGCGATTATTGCAGGCATAGCGAAAGCCACCCTGGGTGATCATCCGATTGACTGGGACTGGACCGTGGCCGATTACCGCCGTATCCGCGATCTGATTGCCGATACCATTCCGGGTTTCGAAAACTTTAACGAGAAACTGAACCATCCGGGGGGATTCTATCTTGGTAACACTGCGGCGAAACGGCAGTGGAATACGCCGAGTGGCAAAGCGCAGTTCGCGCCCTGTGCTCTGCCGGAACAGCTGGTTAATGCAACCGTGCTGGCGCGTGGTGATAAGCCGGATCTGATATTGCAGACCATGCGTTCCCACGATCAGTACAACACCACATTGTACGGCCTGGACGACCGATACCGTGGGGTATTTGGCATCCGTGAGGTGGTGTTTGCCAATGAAGATGATATCCGCCGTCTCGGGTTTGAACCGGGCGAGAAAGTGGATCTGGTTTCCTTGTGGGAAGACGGTAAAACGCGCCGGGTGTCTGGTTTTGTGCTGGTGGCGTATGACATGCCGTCCGGCCAGGTGGCGGCGTATTACCCGGAAACCAACCCGCTGGTGCCACTGGAAAGCTACGGCGATCGCACCTTCACTCCAACGTCGAAATTTATCGCGATAAAGCTGGAAAAAGCACAGAACGGCAACCGGATTCCGGCGTCAGCCGTCTGAGTCTGAGCGGTTAAATTCTCTTTTATATGCCTGCGGCAGCCGGACATGGCTGCCGTTATCAGACAAGCAGTCAGTCTATAAGGATAGCAATATGTTTCATTTTGAAGCATTGGACCTGGCGCGGATCCAGTTCGCGTTTACGGTCTCCTTTCACATTATTTTTCCGGCAATTACCATTGGGCTGGCCAGTTATCTGGCAGTGCTTGAATGGCGATGGCTGAAAACCGGTAATCAGGTTTATAAAAATCTCTACCACTTCTGGTCGAAAATTTTTGCGGTTAACTTTGGGATGGGCGTGGTGTCAGGGCTGGTGATGTCCTACGAATTCGGCACTAACTGGGCCCGTTTCTCCGACTTTGCCGGCAGTGTGACCGGGCCGTTACTGACCTACGAGGTGCTGACCGCCTTTTTTCTCGAAGCGGGATTTCTGGGCGTGATGCTGTTTGGCTGGGAACGGGTCAGCCGCCGTATGCACTTCTTCGCCACTGTGATGGTGGCCGTCGGTACGCTGATTTCGACCTTCTGGATTCTGTCTTCCAATAGCTGGATGCAGACACCGCAAGGCATTGAGATTGTGAATGGACGGGTGGTGCCGGTCGACTGGTTCAGGATAGTGTTTAACCCTTCTTTCCCGTATCGCCTGGTGCATATGGCGCTGGCTGCTTTTCTGTCGACGGCCTTTTTCGTCGCAGCGTCAGCGGCATGGCACCTGCTGCATGGCCGTAATACCGCGGAAATCAGAAAAATGCTGTCGATGGCCATGTGGATGATCCTGCTGGTAGCGCCGATTCAGGCGTTTGTGGGTGATGCCCATGGCCTGAATACGCTGCAACACCAGCCGGCCAAAATTGCTGCCATTGAGGGTCACTGGGAGAACGAACCGGGTGAAGCAACGCCGCTGATTCTGTTCGGTATTCCGGATATGGAAGCAGAAGAAACCCGTTACAAGGTTGAGATTCCCTACCTGGGGAGTCTGATCCTGACACACAGTCTGGATCAGCAGATCCCGGCGCTGAAAAGCTTTCCGAAAGCAGACAGACCCAATGCCACGGTCGTGTTCTGGAGTTTCCGTGTGATGGCTGGCCTGGGCATGCTGATGCTGTTGTCCGGACTGGCGGCACTCTACCTGCGCCGTAAGGGCCGTTTGTATCAGAGTAAAATGTTCCTGCGCTTTATGCTGATGATGGGGCCGTCCGGTCTGATTGCGCTGCTGGCTGGCTGGTTTACGACCGAAATGGGCCGCCAGCCCTGGGTGGTGTACGGCATGATGCGAACCAGTGAGGTGGTGTCTAATCATAATGTGGTGCAGATGAGCATCTCACTGGCGATTTTTGTGGTGGTGTATTTCTCCGTCTTTACCGTCGGTATCGGCTACATGATGCGCCTGGTCAGTAAAGGCCCGAAAGGCTTGTACGGACTTCAGAACGACCAGGGGGATCAGACCCTGAAACCCCAAACAGTCACAGAGTAAGGAGACAGCATGATGGAGATACAAGGTATTGATTTGTCGATCATCTGGAGCATCATCATTGCGTTTGGCATCATGATGTATGTGATTTTAGATGGTTTCGACTTAGGATTGGGGATCTTGTTTCCGTTTATCTCAGACGCACAGGAGCGTGATGTCATGATGAACACGGTTGCGCCGGTCTGGGATGGTAATGAAACCTGGATTGTTTTTGGCGCGGCTGCCATGTATGGCGCTTTCCCGCTGGCATATTCGCTGATTTTTGAAGCGCTCTATCTGCCGCTGATTTTTGTGCTGGCCGGCTTGATTTTAAGGGGCGTCGCATTTGAATTCCGCTTTAAGGCGACGGCAGAGAAACGTCATATCTGGGATAAAGCTTTTATCGGCGGCTCTGTGCTGGCGACCTTTTTCCAGGGCGTGGCGCTCGGCACTTATGTGTCCGGTATTCCTGTGGTTGACCGCCAGTTTGCGGGCGGCGCCTTTGACTGGTTGGCACCTTTCCCGTTGTTCTGCGGTATTGGTCTGCTGCTGACATATGCGCTGTTAGGCAGCACCTGGCTGCTGATAAAAACCGAAGGCATGCTGGAGTCCAGAATGCGCCACTACAGCCGTCCACTGGCATACCTGCTGGCGTGGGTGATTGTCATTACATGTGGCTGGACGGCTTATCTGCAACAGGACATTGCACAGCGCTGGCTGCACGGTTCACACTGGATGCTGACCTGTGCTGTCGTGGTGCTGGCGGTAATTGCCTTGTATGGCTTACAAAGAAGCCTTCGCCTGCGTCATTCCCATAAACCTTTTGTGGCCACACTCGGACTGGTTTTTCTGGGCTACGCCGGGCTGGTGATCAGTATCTGGCCGAATATTGTACCGCCGTCGGTTGATTTATGGCAGGCGGCGTCACCCACCACCAGTCAGTTGTTTGCACTGATAGGGACTTTGTTTATTTTGCCTGTGATCCTGATGTACACCCTGTGGGGGTACCATGTGTTCCGGGGAAAAGTTCAGGTTGGGGACGCCTATCATTAATGATTGGCTATGATTAATGGATGATTTCCGCTAAATCAACCTTTCACCGGGCTCTCAGTAACAGAGCCCGGCGAATTATTGTATAAGGCATTTTGGTTAATCAGATAAATATTGCTGTTTGTATTTAGACGCTTTGGCAAAAAAGGGCAGGGTACTGCCAATTAAAATAATCACCCCAGCCAGTTCAATGGTTTCATATTCAATCAGTATAAAAGCAGAGATTAAAAAGATCAGAGTGAGAGATGCAATGAGAAATAAATGAAAGTAAGGGTGTCTTTTCGAAAATTTCGCATATCCTACAATCATCATAAGCCTCTTCTATCGTTTTAATCACAGAAAATGCATGCGTCAAAGCATTAACCCTATGGTCAGCTTGAGGTTTTTAAATTTTATTCTCTGAGTATATGACAGCTTCATCTGAATTTCTGACTTTCTGCCCAACGGTAAAGCAGGCAGGAAATGCTGTCGGTATTTGCCTGCTGGTATTGCAACTGATTTGCAATTGTAACGTTTGCAGGAGAATGCCTGAGAAAGTGTCTGAAAAGAGAAGGCCTTTATCAGAGTATGATGCTAAGCCTTTGAAGATATAATATATCCCCCTCCCAGGATCGGGAGGGGGTAGGCAGGGGTTATTTCAGATCAAACCGATCGGCGTTCATGACTTTCGTCCAGGCGCTGACGAAGTCGTTAACGAACTTCTCTTTGCCATCGCTGCCGCCATACACTTCCGAAATGGCACGCAGTTGCGAGTTGGCACCAAAGACCAGATCGACACGGGTTGCGGTCCATTTCACCTGACCTGTTTTCCGGTCACGCCCTTCGAATTCATCGGCGGCGTCTGAGGTCGGTTGCCATTCGGTGTTCATATCCAGCAGATTGACAAAGAAGTCGTTCGTCAGCACGCCCGGTTTGTCGGTGAATACACCGTGTTTCGAACCACCGAAGTTGGCATTCAGCGCACGCATCCCCCCGAGCAGCACTGTCATTTCCGGTGCCGTCAGGGTGAGCAGCTGGGCTCGGTCCAGCAGCATTTCTTCGGCAGAAACTGTGTATTTGGTTTTCATGTAGTTACGGAAACCATCAGCGACAGGCTCGAGCACATCGAACGATTCTGCATCCGTCTGATCATCGGTGGCGTCGGTACGGCCCGGTGAAAAAGGCACATTCACGCTGAAACCTGCGTCTTTTGCGGCTTTCTCAACAGCTGCCACACCACCAAGAACAATCAGATCAGCCAGTGACACGGCCTTGTTGCCTGATTGTGCTGAGTTGAAGTCTTTTTGAATTCCTTCAAAGGTGCTCAGCACTTTCTTCAGTTGTCCGGGTTGGTTCACTTCCCAGTTATTCTGTGGTGCCAGGCGGATACGCGCGCCATTTGCCCCACCGCGGCAGTCAGAACCACGGAACGTCGCGGCTGACGACCAGGCAGTGTACACCAGCTCGGTCACGCTTAAGCCCGAGTTGAGAATGGTTTGCTTCAGTGCAGCAATATCACTGTCATTGATCAGATCGTGATCGACGGCGGGTACCGGGTCTTGCCAGATCAGATCTTCTGCCGGTACTTCAGGGCCAAGATAGCGTGACTTAGGACCCATATCGCGGTGAGTCAGTTTGAACCAGGCCCGGGCAAAGGCATCGGCAAATTCCTCAGGATTGGCACGGAAGTGTTCTGAAATCTTGCGATATTCAGGATCTTCACGCATCGACATATCCGCTGTTGTCATCATGATGTTGACGCGTTGTGAAGCATCTTCCGGATCGGGTGCCTGGTTTTTATCAGTGACGTTTTTCACTTTCCATTGGTTGGCACCGGCCGGGCTTTTTGTCAGTTCCCACTCATTACCCAGCAGCATCTCGAAATAGGTGTTGTCCCATTTGGTCGGGGTCGGTGTCCAGGCACCTTCCAGACCACTGGTAATGGCATCACGACCTTTACCTTTTCCGTGAGCATTTTTCCAGCCGAGACCCATCTGCTCAATGGGTGCGGCTTCCGGATCAGGGCCAACCAGCGCCGCATCACCGGCACCATGGCATTTACCAAAGGTGTGTCCACCGGCCGTCAGTGCAACGGTTTCATAATCGTTCATCGCCATACGGGCGAAGGTTTCGCGGACATCACGGCCGGATCCCAGCGGGTCAGGGTTGCCGTCCGGTCCTTCCGGGTTCACGTAAATCAGGCCCATTTGCACCGCGGCCAGCGGGTTTTCTAAATCACGTTCGCCGCTATAACGTTTGTTATCCAGCCAGACGTCTTCAGCGCCCCAGTAGATATCTTCTTCCGGCTCCCAGATATCAGCCCGTCCGCCACCAAAGCCAAAGGTTTTGAACCCCATGGATTCAAGGGCAACGTTGCCGGTAAGAATAAAGAGATCTGCCCAGGAGAGTTTATTGCCGTATTTTTGTTTGACCGGCCACAGCAAGCGGCGGGCTTTATCCAGGTTGCCGTTATCCGGCCAGCTGTTCAATGGCGCGAAGCGCTGATTACCGGTTGATGCACCGCCACGGCCGTCGCCGGTACGGTAGGTGCCTGCTGCGTGCCAGGCCATACGTATCATAAGCGGGCCATAGTGACCGTAGTCTGCCGGCCACCAGTCCTGCGAGTCGGTCAGCACGTTCTCAATATCTTGCTTAACGGCTTTCAGGTCGAGTTTTTTGAATTCTTCTGCGTAGTTGAAGTCTTCATCCAGAGGGTTTGACTTTTTATCGTTCTGATGGAGGATTTTAAGGTTTAACTGATTCGGCCACCAATCTTCATTCCTTGTCCCCGCGCCGCGAAGGTTGGTATTGCTGCCATGCATTACTGGGCATCCACCCGTAGTGGTACCTTTGCCGTTGCTCATACATTGCTCCTTGAGAATTAGTGTAGGGTGTGGTGTATCTCAGTTACACACTTGAATATAGACCGACTGGCAATCGGATAAAGACGTTTTTATCAATGACAACAATCGGTTTTTTCAATAGTTGTAAGGAACCGAAGTTCGCTCTCTGTAAGGGAAAAGGGTAAATAGCGTCTGTGACAAGACAGCGACACCAAGATGTTATGCCAATGAGGTGGTTTTAATTTGAGTGAGATCAGTAAAGGTGTATTGATTGCTACCCCAAGGGTAACTATAGGTGAAACAGCGGCAGAAAACGGTATCAGGAAGTTATTTGACCGGGGTAACAAGAGATTGCACCGCATGGCTTCACGTGAACAACAATCCGATGGCAGACACCACCGGATTGCAACTGTTGAAAAATCAGGATTTTTTCAGTTTTTTCTTCAGTTTTTTAAGTTTACCTTCGTGCTTGGCGACTTTCGCTTTACGCACTTTGATTTCTTTTTGCAGTTTTTTTGCTTTTTTAGACACTTTTGCCATTTTCATTCTCCGGTTGGTTCAACGTTTGAGGAAAAATGGCTGACATGAAAGGAACAGCTTTCACCTAACCTATCAACCTGGCCGATCTGGCCACATGCATGTGCAGGCTGCTGGTCACTGAGGTTGTGAGTTTTCTTTCACAAACTGACGGATAAACCGACGCACTTCACGTGCGGCGCTGGTATCCATTTCTTCGCATAAAACAACAAATGCGTCACGTTCTTCACCATTAATTCTGATGATTAACTGGCTGTCTTTCTTCATTGCTTTTGATTTCTTGCGACTGACCATACCGGCTCACTATGACACACACATATACAATGTATATACATTCGATAGCGTTTTGGCAAGTCAGTGATCTGAAATCTGCGTGGAGACGCGAATCAGGCCTGCAGAGTGTTTATTGAACATCATGGCGCGTTTTCAGCCTGGTTTTTTTCATTGTCTGCCGGTAATCCCTTCAGCCTTGTTTACGTAACTGCCTCGTTTACGTAAGTAAATGTAAATGTGCCACTTTCACGGGAGATTTTTCTGCAGATCAGCGTCTAAAGTGCTTATCAGGAAGCAATAAGGATAATGTTATGTCAGTTCTGGATAATGCTCAGCGCTATGGTGTGATAAGTCGGTTTTTACATTGGGGGGTGGCACTGCTACTGCTTTGGCAGTTTTTGTCGGCAGCAACGCACGCATTGCTTGAAGATTCGTGGCTGGATGAACTGATGTGGGCAACGCATAAGCCACTGGGTTTTCTGCTGCTGATGATCATTGCGTTACGCCTTGTGTGGGCGGTGCTGAATGTGTCGCGCCGTCCGGCCTCAATCAGCCGTATCGCTGCTCTGGGCCATAAAGCCTTATATGCACTGATGCTAGTCATTCCTGCGCTGGCACTGATTCGACAGTATGGCTCTGGCCGTGCTTTTTCACCTTTCGGGATTCCGTTAATGGACGGGTTTGACAGTGCAAAAATTGAATGGATGGTTGGACTGGGTAACCTGCTGCACGGAGAGCTGGCCTGACTGCTGCTGGCCTTTACTCTTGGCCACATTGTGATGACGTTCTGGCATCGAATCCGCAAAAACCATGAGGATGTACTGGCGCGCATGTGGCGTTAACGGGCTCTTTATGAAATCAGTTGCTTTGATATACAATCATCGCGATACCAATCGCTATCGGAGAAGATGATGTCAGCACCTATTTTGGAACACACAGAGCAGCTCGGCGCTATTAATCAGAAAGTCGTCGCAGATGGGGAAAATCTGCCTGCGGTGACACTCAAAGATGGCAGCAAAGTACAGACGGGAACCGTCGCGACCATGCTGCATAACATTGAGCTTTATAATGCGGGTCAGCGGGGAATGATCGAGAAAGAGCTGGAGCTGGCAATCCCTACGTTGATAAAAGTCGGATTGTTTGATCTCTTTAGTTCTGATGAGTGGGTTGCCGGAGCAAACCCGGGCCGCCGCTTTGTCGGTTTAAAAGCCAAGCAATACCTGGCCGGAATGGCGGAAAAGTAACGATTTGACAGTGGAGTAAAGAAAAGACAAAGCAAGCACTATGCCCGGCAGCATTGCCCCTTGCTAAACTTAAGTTAAGAACAGGCAATGATTCCGGGCGGTTCCATGCACGAATACCTTCAGCTCGACCCCCATTACGACATTTATTTTCTGTCTGATCCGCACGGACAGTACGCTCTGCTGCAGGATGTACTGAAGGAGGTGGGGTTCCGTTATCCGCTGGATGGTGAAATCCGGGACCGGCTGTTCATTCTGGGCGATATGATAGATCGTGGCCCGGATTCTATGGCGATATTGAAAGCCGTGCAGGATTGCCCGGCGATTTATGCCATTCAGGGAAACCATGAGCAAATGGCGTGCAGTGCCATGAAAGATAATGCCGACAGATCCCTATGGATCATGAATGGCGGTCGCTGGCATGAAGATGTTGCTATTGCTGATGTCAGAAAAATGCTGGATTTCGCGGCAAACTTACCACTTTGCTATACCCTGCAGATCAACGGCCACCGAATTGGTCTTGTGCACGCTGCCGTGCCGGCACCCTGTGACTGGCAACAGTTTACCCAGTGCTGTAATGACCGTACTCTGAGCAAGGAAGATCAATATTATGCAGTCTGGGACCGGACTGTTTTTACCCATGATGAACATAGTGTCGTATCCCACATTGATGCGGTGCTGATGGGGCATAACATAGTATCAGGGCTGAAAGCTAAGGTCAGTGGCAACCGGGTTTATATTGATGGTGCGATGTCAATGGGAGACAGAGGTCTGTTGCTGAAATACCGCCGGGGAGGTGAAGTGCTGGGGTTGTTTCAGGTATTCTCCTTTCTGCGGGAAGAATCGACGGATGGCTTAATGTGGATTTAACGGCACGATCTTGCAGCTCAGCTATCCCAAAGCGCAGCCAGCTTCCGCAATAACAGTTAAATTAACTAAGCCGGCATATTCTGTAGGGACATAGTGAATCCTGTTCAGGTGATCCGGCATGTTGGAGGGGAGGTTATGGCAGGTTGCCATTTACCTGTAAAAATGTGTTTTCACTGTCACAGGCCCTTTACCTGGCGCAAGAAATGGGCAAATTGCTGGCAAGATGTGAAATATTGTTCTGAGCGCTGTCGTCGCAATAAACACAGACAAAAGATTACCAATCAATAACAGTGCCGTCGTAAGCCAGAAATTGGCCGGTCTGAGCCGGTGTCAGCGATTCAATGATTTTTATCAGGTCGCTGGCAACACGGTGAGGAGGAAACAGTTTACCCGCAGGCACATTGTGCTGAAACGGCTTGGACAGTGGTGTGTCCGTCGTGCCGGGATGGAGTGCCACGACACAGCTTTTGGGTATCGTGCGTTGCCACTCAATACTGATAGATTTCACTGCCATATTGAGTGCGGCTTTGGCACAACGGTAGCTGTACCAGCCACCCAGCCGGTTATCACTGATACTGCCAACCCGGGCAGATAAGACAGCCAGACGTGGAGAAGGGCTGCGTTTGAGTGCGTGGGTGAAATGCTTCGCCAGTAATAGTGTCGGTAGCGTGTTGATGCGGATCATCTCTGCAAATGCTGCGGCTTCAAATTGTTGCAGGTTCTTTTCTGGCTTTAGGTTATCCGAGTGTAATTTGCCTGTCGTATTAATGATCCAGTCTATTCGTGCTAACTTGCGGGCCAGTTCGGTGACGTCTTTTTCGTCAGTGACGTCAGCACGGTGCCACTGAACGCGGCAAGTATTTTCAGGTGGCGGGGTGAGATGCCAAAGGGCATTGACATTCACAGAGTCAAGCTGGCTGAGTATATCCACCATCGCATGACCAATGCCGCCGGTTCCGCCTGTAATCAGGATATCCATAACCTCTTTCCTGCACCTGTTGTTTGTGATCATGTCTCGCCTGACTGCTTGAGAGACAGAACGGGCTGCTGAGGGAGAGAGACGAACCTTTATTTTTCGAGTAACGCACAATGGATTTTATAATCCTCAATAACCTGCTCACTGTATTGCTGGCAGGCGGTAATTAATGCGTCCTCGTTACCGGGCGGGCTTTCGAGCATGAACTGTTCGAAACGCACTGAGCGCCTGTCGCCGCGAGAATGGGCCAGCGCTAAGGCCTCGCCACAGGCGGAGGCATACTGGCAAAAGGCGGTGCAGGGATCTTTGTCATTTAAGACCAGATCTTCGGGTTTGACCGACAAACGCGCATGGTGCCGTGAGCGAACCAGCCAGTGTTTATCCCGCCAGATAACCTCGTCCAGTAAGAGATCAGGCCGACGCTGCATAAACCGCTGGCAGTCAGCGGTCAGATGCGCCGGATTGAGCGAGTTGACGGGACTGATATCAGGGAACGCGTATATGGGGGCAGCCTGACGCTGTTGTTTCACTTCAACAATATGACACAAGGGTAAGTCATCGATACTCCTGACGTCGTTCGGGCCAACCAGAAAATAATAACGCCCGACATTGTTCGAGCCAGTTCCGGCATCAAGACGGATCACTATATCGAGTACATCATCATCCAGATACGGCCGGAATCTTGTCTCCGCCTCCTCATACTCAGCAGCATCAATACGCTGGTATTTTAACGGTTTGTCAGCAAAGCGAAGCCTGCCATCTTCAAACG
Source organism: Photobacterium halotolerans DSM 18316 (assembly GCF_000425165.1). Taxonomy (GTDB): domain Bacteria; phylum Pseudomonadota; class Gammaproteobacteria; order Enterobacterales; family Vibrionaceae; genus Photobacterium; species Photobacterium halotolerans. The sequence continues at coordinate 607,230 of NZ_KE384319.1, read as the reverse complement.
TGGTGGATTTGGCTAGCTGGCTTTTACTCAGAAAATCTTTTCCGCCAGCGGCGCGCTTAGTGGCTTTGCGGCAATATTTATCAAGCACATGATCATCATCGAATTTTTTCAGGACATTGTATCTGGCATCGTTGTCTTCAATGACATGCTGCAATGTTTTTAAGTATGCCGACAGAAATGCTTCACAGGCTTGATGGATGTCGTCTTTATTAACGGCGTTTAAATCGTCGTCGATAGCCAGCTCTTCTGTGAGATAGCGCCCTTCGAGTAACCCGCAGCCGAAATCGCTGGCCAGTGCCAGACTGGTCAGGTAGCGGGCCAGATCCCAGACACCGTATCCGACACAGGCATCATCAAAATCGTTAGGAGAGAAGATAACCTGATCACCTTGTGATCCTTCTTCAGTCAGAAAGCCAAAGTTAGTCAGGTGGCAGTCACCCATGATGAAAGTCTGACCCGGTTTGGCCAGCAACAAGTCGGGCAGTACCAATACTCCCTGAGCCAGATCAGCATAAAACAGTTGTGCAGTGCCGCGGAAGAACTGGAACGGGCTCCAGGCCATTTTCTGGTGTTTGTTGAGCGCAATAGCGGCGTTAGGGACTACGCCGTCAATAAGCTGGATTTGTTGGCACAGGAACTCGCGTCGGGTTGTCATAAGCATCTTCTGGATTGGTGGCTATACCATTACCAGTATTGTTGATGATGAAAAGAAATCTAGCTGAGGGGACAGGTTTGTGCTCAATAAGCCGATGCCGGTTGCATTTTGCTGTGCTGAGACGGAGCAGCAGCGTGTTTGTGAAAAACACCTGGCAGCCAGGATATCAGTTTGTTTTATTTGATATAAAAATACCGCCCGAATAATTCAGGCGGTATTTTTTGATTACTTGAGATTATTTTGCCAGTGCTTCTTGTTCTGGTTTGGCAACAACGGCATTTGTGCCGGGTGAGCCGCGGCGGATCATCACTGTCATCGATAACAAGACGGTGACTACGCCATAGCTGACTTCTTCCCAGGGAACCAGATTGCCGGTGAACCGGTTAACCAGCAGTACCAGCACAGGGATCAGATAGGTATAGGCCGATACCTGTTCAGGAGCCAGCGCGACACTGCCCTGCTGGAACAGGAAGAAACTGATAGCTGTGGCGAACACCGCCAGATACCCGATACCCAGCCAGATATCAGCCGGAATTTGCGTCCATTGCACTTGCACCAGTTGTGGTGCAATGGCAACAGTCAGCAAGCCTGTTGCACAGATCAGTGTCCAGCAGGTCAGGTGGATGAAAGATTCGCCCCGATAGCACTTTTTGACAATGATCGGATTGAGCGCCATCCCCAGACAGCCCAGCAGATAAATTTTGTTAGAGGCTGTCATTGCGATAGAACCGGCAGCGCTCAGATCACCTCGGAAAATAATCAGACCGGCACCCAGCATACCGCCCAGCAAAGCCAGCGTGACAGACATTGAGGTACTGCGCTTGAACACGAACGCAGCCAGAATGGCACTCATTAACGGCACAGTGGTGTACAGGGCACTGGCGTCCAGCGGGCTGGTGTCGCGCAGCGCAATAAACATGGCAACAAAATAGCCCAGTGCCGGCAAGCTGATCAGCGTGTATCGGCCCAAATCTTTCGCAGAGGGGATACGGAACTGTCTTTTAGCAACCAGAACCCCGACAAACAGCAGGCTGGCCAGCAGATAACGTACCCAGGTCACTACGAGCGGATCCATGGAAGCCATAATATAGCTGCCAATCGGGAATGACAGGCTAATCAGCACAGTGAAGAAAAATAACTTCAGATGTGAAATTTGGTTCAATGACAACATTCAACTTCTCTATGACTAAGATTAACTCGAAAACCAGAGCATTTAACCAAAACCTGACCCTCAAGACAAGAAATTTTGACCCGAAAGTTAAACAAATAACTGGCAATATTAGTTGCCAGCTGTGATCTGCATCATCATGTTTGTTGTAAATTTACAACGTAATGACTAAAACAGGCTATCAGCGGGTCTGTGGTACGGGATGAAATCCACTCGGCAAGCTTGGGTTTTGTTCTGATAAACAGGCCAAATGCCTGATGATGTTGCGGTATCTCGCAGGAACACGTTTCTGTCATCAGGCGGAAGAAAGTAAAACGCGTATCAGGGCCCATCGGCTGGTGTCTGCACTCACACTTTTGTCTGTCCGGACAACAAAACATTATTCAATTGGATGGATATTGATCCAGATCTATAAACAGGTTGAATTTTTCACCAACAATGGTTGTTCAATCACTCGTAAGGAGTCGCAGTCATGAAAGCCGCTGTTGTGAATGAATTCAAAGGGAAACTGGAAATCAAAGATATTCCCCTGCCTGCTGTCAAACCCCGGGACATACTGGTGAAAATTCATGCCTGTGGGGTGTGTCATACCGATTTACATGCTTGTCACGGCGACTGGCCGGTGAAACCCAAAATGCCTCTGGTGCCTGGCCATGAAGGGGTCGGCGAAATTGTCCAGGTGGGCAGCGAAATCCATCATCTCAAGATAGGTGACCGGGTGGGTGTGCCCTGGCTGTATTCGGCGTGCGGTCATTGTGAGTATTGTTTGTCCGGCCGCGAAACCTTATGCCTGGATCAGCAAAATGCCGGTTATTCTGTCGATGGCGGCTATGCCGAGTACTGCCTGGCTCATGGTGAGTATGTGGTGAAAATTCCGGACGGGCTGTCTTATGTTGATGCCGCGCCTTTGTTCTGCGCGGGGGTGACTACCTACAAAGCGCTGAAAGTGACAGAGGTCAAACCGGGCCAGTGGGTCGCCATTATCGGTGTAGGTGGTTTGGGCCATTTGGCGGTGCAGTATGCCAAAGCCATGGGAATGAACGTCATCGCGGTGGATACCGGCGCCGAGAAAATGGCCCTGGCGAAAGAACTGGGCGCTGTGCACTGTATCGATTTCATGCAAGAAAAACCGTCAGAAGCGATTCACCGGCTGGTGGGTGGCGCGCATGGTGTCGTGTGTACGGCAGTGTCCAAGCCTGCGTTTGAAGAGACTTACCGCTCGGTGCGGCGTGGTGGCAGCTGTGTGCTGGTGGGCTTGCCGCCGGAAGACATGCCGATACCTATCTTTGATACCGTACTGAACGGTATTAAAGTGATTGGCTCGATTGTCGGTACGCGTCAGGACTTACAGGAATGCCTGCAATTTGCCGCGGAAGGCAAGGTGAAAGCCATTACTGAAGTGAAAGCGCTGGAAGACATTAACGAGATTTTCGATGAGATGATCAAAGGGGAAATTACAGGCCGGATTGTGATGAATCTGGCGTAAGCGCCCAGTTATAACCGGGTTAACCGGCCGCTTTGCTTTCTCCTCAGGCAAAGCGGCTATTTTTCTTTGAAAAGCCGCTCTTTTTTCTGCGTTGCCTACTTGTCTTCATGCCGTTTCGTGCTATTTTCTCGCGACAAATGTCTATCTGGAGTTTATGACTATGCCTAAGGCAAGTGATATTAAAAAGTCTGCAGCGATTGAACACGAAGGTAAGGTGTATTTTGTTAAAGAAATCAACAAGCTAACACCAAGTGGCCGCGCCGGTAACAGCCTTTACCGCATGCGTATGTATGATGTGGCAACCAACGCGAAAGCGGATGTGAGCTTCAAAGCCGATGACATCATCACACTGGCAGACTTTAGTCGCCATGCCGCCTCTTTCTCTTACATTGACGGTGAAGAGTATATCTTCATGGACAATGAGGATTACACCCCGTATCACTTCCACAAAGATGTGATTGAAGAAGAGTTGCTGTTCATTACTGAAGATATTCAGGGACTGCATGTGCTGGTGGTTAATGGTGCGCCGGTTGCGCTGGAATTGCCGTCTACAGTTGATCTGGAAATTGTAGAAACTGATCCTTCAATCAAAGGAGCCTCTGCCAGCGCCCGCACAAAACCTGCTGTGCTGAGCACAGGTTTATCGGTACAGGTGCCAGAATATATTGCTACCGGTGATCGCATTCGTGTGAATACACTGGAACACAAATATATGAACCGTGTAGAGAAGTAAGTTTCTCTGCATTGTTGGAAAAAAGCCGCAGCAAGATGTGCGTCCCGAATGTCGGACATTTTTGTTATGCGGCTTTTTTTGAGCGGCCTCCCAGTATATTTGCTTCAATTTGCACTGCTCTTAACTATCGTTAAGCTATGCAACACACTTTTATCTGCTGACCCGGCTTCTGTTTCGGAAGAGTGAATATGAAAAAGGCACTGTCCAGCCTCATTACTTTGTTTATGCTTCAGGGTTGTGCCGGATATGTGGGAGGCGATCTGGAAGATGTCGTTGTTGATACCTATCTTGATCAATGCCGGTATACGCCAGCCTATTATGAAATGAAAGTATATACCGATGCGGTGAATGACTACGCGGATGAAAACATTTCCGGTATTATTTCGACTTACACCTTAGGATTATTTCCGACCTACTGGTTGTCTGAAGTGAACAGTAAAGTCACGATCGAAGCTAAAGGTAAAGAGGTGTATGCCAGAGAAGATGTCAGTCGTATTCACACATTCTACGGGATTTTATGGCTGCTGTTTTTAAGTGATGACAGCGTGAATGCGCTGCGGGCGGACGAAGGTTCAGGCCTGCGTGTTATTGAAGGCATACAGGACAGGGCAGTGGCTAAAACACTGAATGAAATGCCTGACAGCATTGATATTAATGAACTGTGTGTCACATATCTGGATTTATAATTTTTTTGCTTATCTGTCTGTTATATCGGTAGGTTCTCCTGTTATCTGTGGTGTTAAATTTGTTAATAATGAGCCCACTGTCAAATAATCGACTAAAATATCATCCATTGTAATTGGCTGTGACTTCCGCAATCTGTGCTGCTTACTAAGGCGCTGACCTTAATTTAGTGCTGATTAATGCGTAGATAGTGTTTATTTATGCCGTCAATCGACTTAAGGCTGAATTTTATCCTGATTGTTTTCTGTTCAATCTCAATTGAGTTTGCAAGATTTAATTTGCTATAACCATCCTCGTATCAGTTCGATACATCAGCATTTTGATAACGATAAGGATACAAGGATGTCTATGCGTAAATTCGTAAGCCGTGTTGTGGCAGCCTGTGCATTGTTAGGCACGTCAGTGTCTGCCACCGCTGGCCCGGTAATGGATGATATTGTTAAAACCGGCGAACTTCGTGTGTGTTTTGACGCAGGTTATATGCCGTTTGAAATGAAAAGCAAAAACGGCTCTTTTGTTGGTTTTGATATTGATATCGGTAAAATGATGGCCCGCCAGATGGGGGTGAAATATGTGCCGGTCAACACAGCCTGGGACGGTATTATTCCTACTCTTCTGACCGGTAAGTGTCACATCATCAATGCGGGTATGACCATCAACGCGCAACGTAATATGCGGGTAAACTTCGCAGAACCTTACATCATTGTGGGTCAGACTATTCTGCTCAATCCTGAGCTTGAAGGTAAGATCAAAAGCTACAAAGATCTGAACGACAGCAAATACACCATTGCGACTAAGCTTGGCACCACAGGTGAGCAAGCGATCAAGCGCATGATCAGCAAAGCGAAGCTCAATGTGTTTGAAACCCAGTCTGATGCCGTGCTGGAAGTGGCAAACGGCAAAGCGGATGCTTTTATTTACGACATGCCGTTTAACGCCATTTATGCCTCGCAGAACACAGGCAAAGTGGTTCACCTTGAGCAGCCATTCACCTATGAGCCATTAGGCTGGGCGGTCGCCCAGGGCGATATGGATATGCTGAACTTCCTCAATAACTTCCTGCGCCAGATCAAAGGCGACGGAACCTACGAGCGAATCTACGACAAATGGTTTAAAGACAACAGCTGGCTGAGCCAGGTGCAATAAACCCTGATAACGGCTGGCCGCTGAGCCAGCCGTGCGTTCCCGCTGTTTTCTCATTCCGACACGCCTAAGGAAGAAGTATATGATTAGGACGTCTAACCGGTGGCTCTGGCAAACTGTCTTTGTTGTCATCCTGGCGCTGCTGATGACGGGGCTGTACCAGGCTTCGCAAAGCATCAATTACAACTGGCAATGGCACCGTGTCTTGCCATTTATTGTGGATACCACCCCTAAAGAGTTCAGGGCGCAGGGTGATGGTACGGTGCAGATTAACGCTGACAACTCAATTACCATCAACCTTGACTACAGTAATGTGCCTCAGCAGATCCCCGCTTATGATACCCGCCGGGTGCAGCAGGGCGATCTGGTTTTTGAAGGCGATGTGGTGGCAAGCAGCGATCAGTGGACGATCGGTCCGGTCACGCTGGGCTTGTGGGTGACCCTGAAAATCTCGGTGCTCTCACTGTTCTTCGCCATTATTCTGGGCCTGATGGCCGGATTGATGCGGATATCGCATAACCCTGTAACCAAAAATCTGGCTTTCCTGTACGTCGAAATTATCCGTGGCACACCGTTACTGGTACAAATTTTCATCGTGTACTTTTTCCTGGGCACGATTTTCGATCTGGAGCGTTTTACCGCGGGTGTGGTGGCACTGTCCATTTTCACCGGCGCTTACATTGCGGAAATTATCCGCGCCGGTATTCAGTCGATCCCGCCAGGGCAGATGGAAGCGGCCCGTTCACTGGGCATGAGTTACCCCAAGGCGATGATGTATGTCATCCTGCCACAGGCTTTTAAACGCACGCTGCCGCCGATGGCGGGCCAGCTGATTACGCTGATCAAAGACTCCTCTCTGGTATCGGTGATCTCTATTACCGATTTGACCAAGGCCGGCCGCGAGGTCATCAGCGGCAGTTTCGCCACGTTCGAGGTGTGGTTTGTGGTGGCAGGGCTGTATCTGCTCCTGACGACCAGCCTGTCGTGGGCCGTACAGCGAATTGAGAAGAGGTTGGCGAGCAGTGACTAATACATATCAGGGCGACGACATGATAGTCGCCGACAAGGTCAATAAAATTTACCCCAATCTGTGCCATGCACTGAAAGATGTCAGTGCAACGGTGAAACGTGGTGAGGTCGTGGTCATCATCGGGCCGTCTGGCTCGGGTAAATCCACGTTTCTGCGCACGCTGAACCAGCTGGAAGTGATCACCTCAGGGCAGATTCAGATTGATGGCATGGACATGTATGCCAAAAGCACCAATATCAACGAATTGCGTGCCAACGTTGGCATGGTCTTTCAGTCGTTTAACCTGTTTCCCCATAAAACGGTGAAAGGCAATGTGATGCTGGCACCGCAGAAAGTCAGGGGACGCACGAAAGCGGATATCGAACCGGAAGCCGAAAAACTGCTCAGGCGGGTCGGCCTGGCGGATAAAATGAATGTCTATCCGTCGCAGTTATCCGGCGGCCAGCAGCAGCGGGTTGCCATTGCCCGGGCTCTGGCTATGCAGCCGGATGTGATGCTGTTCGACGAACCCACCTCCGCGCTCGACCCCGAAATGGTTGGTGAGGTGTTGGATGTGATGAAAGATCTGGCTGCAGAAGGCATGACCATGGTGGTGGTGACACACGAAATGGGCTTTGCCCGTGAAGTGGCCGATCGGGTGCTGTTTATGGAAGACGGTGAGTTGCTGGTCAGTGATTCGCCCGAGAATTTTTTTGATGCGCCCAAGCACCCCCGGCTGGCCCAGTTCCTGTCAAAAATTCTCTAGCAGGCACACATTTCTCTTAACCTGTGTAAGACCAGAGGCAGACTCAGTGAGTCTGCCTTTCTATTTCTACAATCTTTTTGGTTCCACCATAAAATCATGGTATTGCACCCTAAAGATGCAGGTTTTTCCTTGTTGAACCTTATTGGTGCGTGAGTTGTGGGAATATTGAGCATTTCCCGTCTGTGACAATCGATTTCAGTGGCACTGAAATTGCAGTAAGTCGATATAAAACAATAAGTGACGACACACACGACACATAAAATGCGAGATGCAGGGAGTTTGCACAATGGATTTGTCCGCTCAGGAAAAACATTGGTTACCCGTTTGGGGGCGTACGGGAAAACTGGCAATGCGACGGGCTTGCTGGCTCAATCGCAAGCGGCAGGATGATTTGCAACAAACCTTCACCAGTGTGGCACTGACACGGGTGAGAATTTTAGAAACCTGGGTGGAGAACCAATGGCTGTTCTTGCAGGATGCGGCCTTGTACCTGGCCACTAAACCCGAGGAAGAACGTGATGACGCGTTGCGCAGGCTCAGAGGACGGGCGGCGCACTTCTCTGAGTTGTTTATCACTGACAGCCATGGCCTTGTCAGCACCTCGACCCATCAGAGCCACAAAGGGAAAACGCTGGTGGTGCAGAAAGCACTGCAGAACGGGCTCAGGGCGCGTTTTCTGCACGGCCCTTATGTTGATCCGGTCACAGAGCGGCTGGGCCGCACCACCTCCTCATTTCATGATGCGGTGACCCTGATGTTCTATCAGCCGGTAACTGTCACGCTGGCAGACGGCAGCACTGAGGTTCAGGAGTGTTTATGCGCCAGGCTGCCCAATGATGTCATCAGTGATTTAATTCAGCGCGAAGCCGGGCACATCTATCCTGAATCGGGTGATAACTATATTTTTATGGTGAACTCTGCGTTTGATCCGCAATTGCTGCCGGGCACGGCGCTGTCACGCTCACGTTTTGAAGACGATACCTTTTCCCACGGCGAAAACCTGAAATCCGGTATTCATACCCAGTACGGCACGGTTAAGGTCAACCGCCATACTGAGTTTGAGATCCGCTTTACCGATCCGGCCACCGGAGAGCTGCATCCGGGGGTCAGGGAAACCATCCGGCACGGGCAAAACCTGTTCGTGTCCTATCCCGGTTATTCAGACTATCGCCACATTCCTGTGATTGGCAAAGGGGTGACCTTTCAGCTGCCGGGCTCGCCGGATCGCTGGGGTATGATGTGCGAAGCGGACCTGGAGGAAGTGTATCGTCACCGGTCTTTGCATTACCGTCTCAGCAAAACCTTTTTGATGTGCAGCGCGGCCGCGATTTTCTTCCCTATGCTGATGAGCGTGACTCAGGGGCTGGGCCCCTTTGCTCAGGCGGGTCTGGGCGCACTGACCGCCTTGCTGAGTTTACTGGTATTTCGCCTGACGGCTTCTGGCCCGCTGGTGAAGCAAATGCAGGAAATGACGTCAGTGATTCAGGCGCTTGCGGAAGGCGACGGAAATCTTCAGCAGCGATTGAATGCCGAGCGCTTTAAACCCGATGAAACCGGTGAGATGGGGCGCTGGATCAACAGCTTCATCGACAATCTGGACGGGGTGATCAGTGAAATGATACACGCGGCAAACGAAGTCCGGGAAGTGAGTGAGTCCATGCTTCGCCGTTGTGAGCGGATGGACGGCGCGGCGAATGACACCTCAAGCGCGATTGCAGCGATGTTGAATCTTGCCGGTAGCCAGCAGAGCGATATCAGCTCTGCATCTGTGTCGGCGCATCAGATGCAGGATGTCATGCACCTGGTGGTGGTGGAAGCGGAGCAGGAGTACCAGCAGGCGTTAGCCAATACCAACAATATCAAAGGCGTTGTCGAGCGTTCAGCACAGAGTGTGAATGGGGTGAACAATGAAATGAGCCAGATTGGCGATATCGTAAAACTGATCACCGATATCACGGCGCAGACCAATCTGCTGGCTCTGAATGCGGCGATTGAAGCGGCGAGGGCCGGCGATCATGGCCGGGGCTTTTCTGTGGTGGCGGATGAAGTGCGCCAGTTGGCAAGCCGCACCTCAGAGGCGGCCAACCATATCGGTTCGTTAATGGAGAAACTGCGCCTTGAATCGGCTGTGGCCGTGCAATCGATGGAGCAGGGTATCCGGGATGTGGAGCAGAGCACAGTCGTGATTGATGCCGGAGCGCGCAACCAGCAGATGCGGCAGGCGGTTGAAGCCATGTTTGAGGTGATCAACCAGCTGGCAGGCAACAGCGAGCGCCATCACGACACGGCACAGGCCGCTCAGCATTCTACTGAGCTGCTGACCCGCTCATCACAACAGCTCAGTCGCCGTACCGTGCTGGTTCAGAATGCCATTTCCCGGTTGCGCCAGATGGCGGACAGGTTCGAAGTCAGTTCAGGCGCAGATGTCAGTCGTGTGCCTGATCGGTTGCCGGGTCACAGAACAAATGGGTGAATGGCGGTGAATCTTTGACAAACTCGTTATAATTTAATCAGGTAGGATGATGACATGAACGAGTGCTAAGGATTCGCATGAAACTGAACTGTGATATGGGTGAAAGTTACGGAAGCTGGCAAATGGGTGATGACAAGGCGGTCATGCCCTGGGTGGATATGGCAAACATTGCCTGCGGCTTCCATGCTTCTGATCCGGATATAATGTCTGATACCGTGGCCTGTGCGGTGGCGCATCAGGTGGCGGTAGGTGCGCACCCGGGTTACGACGATAAGCCGGGGTTTGGCCGGCGCAGTATTCCGCACAGTCCGGCGGCCATCACCCATCTGGTGGCCTACCAGACCGGCGCCCTTGACGCTGTCTGCCAGTTGCATGGCACCAGCGTGTCTTATGTCAAACCGCACGGCGCGCTTTATCATGACATGATGGCCAAACCTGAGGTGTTGAACGCCATTCTGCAGGCGCTCGCCGCCATGAACCGCCTGCGGTCATCACCGCTGAGTCTGATGGTGCTGGCCAGGGCTGATAACCGCGAGACCGAAACCGCTGCGCAGGTATTCGGTGTGCCCTTGCTGTTCGAAGCCTTTGCCGACCGGGCATACGATCAGGCAGGCAATCTGGTCGCGCGCAGCCAGCCGGGGGCCGTGCATCATGATCCGGCCAGAATTAAGCAGCAGGCCATGGAGCTGGCTTCAGGCACAGTGACCACACACAGCGGGACGATCCTTGCTCTGCATGCCGACACCCTGTGCGTACACGGAGACAACCCGGAATCGATTGCTACCATCGCTGACATCAGAAAGGCGATGGCATTATGATCCGTTTTGATTCCGTGTCCGAAACCTGCCTGATGGTCCATCTGGCTGATGAGATAGATCTGAGCCTTACCCCCTTGATAGGAAGGCTGGTCAGCCAGCTCCAGGCTGATTTTCTGCACCAGCTGATTGAGGTTGTACCTTCTTACACTTCTATCCTGATCCATTTTCACCCGGATCAGATTACCGAGCGGTTGCTCAGGGAGCGTATCAGCCTCTGCCACAGCCAGTGGCAGGATAAGCCTGTGTCGGCGGTGGGGAAGGTGATCGAACTGCCGGTTTATTATCATCCCGAGGTCGGGCCGGATCTCATTGCTCTGGCAGAAGCCAAAGGGCTGAGCGTGGAAGAGGTGATTGCGCGGCACAGCCAGCAAACCTATACCGTGTGTGCCATAGGTTTTGCGCCGGGATTTGCCTTTCTCGCCAGTGTTGATGAAGCTATTGCCATGCCGCGTCATGCCGAGCCCAGATTAAGCCTTGCGCCGGGCAGTGTCGGGATAGCCGATCGTCAGACGGCCGTCTATCCGGCGCAGTCACCCGGCGGCTGGCAAATCGTAGGTAACTGCCCCAAGCCATTATTCAACCCTGAACGGGAGCCGATGACGCCTTTCACTGTCGGCGATCAGGTACGCTTTCAGCCCGTGGATCGCTCAACCTTTAAGTCGCTGGGAGGTAAAATATGGCCACACTGGAAGTAATACGGCCAGGTACGCTGACACTGGTTCAGGATACGGGGCGTCTGGGCGTTGCCAGTCAAGGCCTGAGCCAGGGAGGTGCTGCGGACATGCATGCATACTGCTGGGCCAATTACCTGCTGGGCAATCCGATGGACTGCGCGCAACTGGAGATCACTCTGGGCCAGGCCAGCTTTAAAGCGCACGCCGATATTGAATGTGCTCTGACGGGGGCGGACATGCAGGCCAGTCTGGATGGCGAGCCGGTTTATACCTGGAAGACCTTTATGATGCGAAAAGGGCAGACGCTGCAGCTTGGCTATGCCCGTTCAGGGCTGCGCGCATATCTGGCTGTTCAGGGCGGTATTCACACGCCCAGCGTGCTCGGCAGCCGATCAACCGTTGTGCGAAATCAGATAGGCGGCGTGGAAGGGCGGCCTTTGCAAAAAGGCGACAAGTTACCGATTCTGGCCAGCTTAGTGCGCCATAGTCCGCGTTATGTACCGCCTCGTTTCATTCCCGATTATGACAAGCCGATTGAACTTCATCTGCTGGCCTCGTCTCAGTGGGATTATTTTTCACCAGAGGCCCGGAACCAGTTTTTCGATAACCATTACCATGTAAAGCCGGAGAGCGACCGGATGGGATGCCGTCTGGAAGGCAATGCCATACTCGGTGGCCCGCCGGGTATTATCTCTGAAGGGATTGCGCTGGGGGCGGTGCAGATCCCGCCCAATGGTCAGCCGATTGTGCTGCTCAACGACCGGCAGACGTTAGGTGGTTACCCTAAGCTAGGCTGTGTTGCCAGAATCGATCTTCCCCGGCTGGCGCAGGCACGACCCGGAAAAGACATCCGATTTATTCGTGGCGATTTGGTATCATTGCGAAAAGCCTGGCAGCGTTTCTCGCACTTTTTCGGGTTGCCATATTAGGCAACCCAGAGCGGCCAGGCCGTTAATCCGGTAAATTTCGAGGGAGGAAACCATGTTTATCTTCGGCTACGGTAGCTTAATCAATCGCGCGTCACGCCAGCTGACCGGGCAGACAGGACAGGCCGTCCCGGCTGTAGTAGAAGGCTTGCAGCGCCATTGGGGCAAAGTCGATGGCAGTTATGCTATCTCGCCTTTGGTCGCGTCGCTGGGCGAAGGCCGTTGTAACGGCGTGCTGCTGAAAGTGGAAGATAACACACTGGCGCATTTCGATCGCCGGGAGCGGGGTTATTCTCGTGTGGAAGTGGATCCGTCACAGATCACTCACAATGGCATCCTGCAATTTGATGCGCCTGTCTGGGTGTATGTGAAAGCCAATCCGGCGCCTCCCTGCGCCAATCAACCTATCATGCAGACTTACGTGGACACAGTGCTGGCGGGGTGCCTGAGCATTTCCGATGCGTTTGCAAAGACGTTTGTTGAAACCACGTTCGGCTGGCATCATCCGCTGGAAAATGACCGCGGGTCACCGAAATACGGCAATCTGGCCGGGGTGGAAGATGTGCATATTCCTGTGATTGACCGTTTGATATCTCCGGCCCGGATTCATGGCTAAACCCGGTAAGAAAGGACCGGACACCACAGTTGAGATTGTCTGCAGCCAGTGCCGCACGCGTCTGTTTAAGTACCGCAAAGGGGGAAAAGGGGCGTTGGTGAAGTGCTTCAAAGAAAGAATTGTGAAAGATTTTACGCATTTGCCCTGCCAATGCCCGAATTGTGAGCAAGTGTTTGCCCGCGATACCCTGATACGCGGCACGCCCCGGCTATTGCTGGCCGGCGGCGGTGTTGACTGTTATCCCATCAGGATTATTGCTGAAATAACTTTGCGGGCAGATTTCCCGTTTCGTGCGCAGTACGGCTTTCAGATCTAAAATCTTACGTTTATAAGTGCCGCGAACCAGTTGATAGTCAAGTTCAGGTGAGAACCAGAGTTTGACTTCCCGGTCGGGCTTTTTAATTTGCTCAACCCGTATGGTATCGACATTGCCGTAATTGGTTTGCAGCTTTTCTTTACCTGCGACTCTGAAAAAGTAGTGATTCACTTCGTCTGATTCCTGCATCTTGAAATCAAAGGTCTGTTTTCCCTGAATCAGGTTCAGCCGCATCTGGCTGGCAACGGCTTCTGCATCCAGCAGCGGCAGGTCATTACTGTCGAAGCTGAATTTCTCACCATCAGTGGTTATGTCAGAGCGGGTGCCGTCCTGATTGAAGCTGCCACGGGTTTCACCATCAAGTAGTCCTGTGATATTTCTGTGAAAAGATTGCGTGAGAAACGAGTTTTTAATGTCGGACCAGACTACACGGGTTTGCTGCTGATAATGGGTTTTCGCCACTATGGCCGACAGACGGCTGGTGGACTGGATATCAACGCGTTGATTGTCTTGCCAGCTTAACTTGCGTTCGAAATAGCCGATTTTATGGTTACCGTAGAAGAGATCGTAGGTCAGCGTTTTGACGCACTGATGCCACTCAGCGGGTGGGGAAGCCATAAGATTAGAAGATGCCAGACAAAGCGGCAGCAATGCAGACAGAGTAAGTCGTTTCACGAAACCTCCCCAATGGTACATAGCCAGATAAAAAGGCCTATTTAAGCGTAACCAATATGTCTGGTTATGTTAATTGAACTGTGCAGGCAATCCATAGATGAGACACTTATTTTTAACCGGTTGCACGGATGACTGCTACCGGTGCACGGTAAGTGGCTGGTTTTCCGGTAAAGCATGCCTGATAAAGTGTCTTTGCAGCATATCTGATTTATGAAGTTTTTATGTCATTTCTCAGTCAGTAAATTCAGTGGATTAGCGTATATGTTAAGTGTAGCTGGCAAGACAACAGCCGGTACGGCTGCATAATTGGTTGATTTCTGGTAAGTCATTTCATCTGTCATAGCAAAACAGTGTGACATCTTGATGTCGGAAATTTGACGCTTTGCGGATGGGAACCTATGTTTTATGGGCCCTTGAGGTACATAGCTTGGCATAAAGAGAGCATTGTTAAGGTTCAATCCATGAACAGGAGGACAGGATGAAAAAGGCAAATGGTGTCTATCGGCTGCAAATAATAAAGGAGGTCGCGATAAGAAAGCAGCTTGAAGGCAGCAGTGATCCAATGGCAAACCATATCCACCAGTTACTGGAATCCAGATCGCCGGATTCCCACAGCGAAGAGACACACCTGTTCAGTGGTAATCACTATGATGACCAGGCGGGTGGCTGGGTCAGCAATTTCTGGAACGCTAAATAACCGGAGTGAGTGACGTGACCGGGTCAGGCCTGCTGGATCTGACCCTTGTCGGCTCCGGGAGCAGCCCGGCGATGTTCACCGATAATATTTCTCATTGATAGCCGGGTTCTGGCATCATAGCCTTATCTGCGGTACATTTCCCGGTCTCACTTTATTCTGAATCAGATAATGCATTACATCGACATCAACACTTATCCCCGTAAATGGATTTTCACGCACGCTTCTATGCCGGTCCCGGCTGAGGATCTGGTACAGATTAAGCCTTTGTCCCAGGCCAGATCGGCCACGTTATGGCGCGAGCACATCAGCAGCCAGAGCCCGGATTCGGATCACTTCGGCAAGGGTGACTGGGCCGGCGAGGATAAAAACTGGACAGAGACTGTCGAGTGGCAAGCCGCGTGGGATGACGATGAACCGGCATTACCAGAAGCGTTAGCGGACTTCCTTGACTGGGAAGACAATACTCCTGTCTATTTTTGTTATGAAAAATATAACCTGATTGAGACAAGTTGGGGGGTGTTTAAGCGTAACTGGAAAAACTTCCTGTTTTTTGATGACGGCCCCTTACTGATTGCCAGAAAGAAAACCCAGGCAGTGTGGTTCCACTCCAACGGTACCTGCAAGATAGGCCACAGAAGCGCTTAGATAACAACGCACAGAGAAAAATACATCAATCAAAAAGTGGGCGGGCTGTACCAGTGTTACAAACAGCGAACATTGGCGGCCTGTTCAGGAACTGATTTCAGAACCTACTTTGCCGACCATCAGTTTAGTGATCTTGTCACAGGCCAGATGCATATTTTCCTGGTTGGAATGTACCGAAGCCCCGGAGCTGAGCAAAGGTTGTTTGAGCGGCTGGCCTAACACCAGAAATAAGCGGGCCCCTTTTTGGCTGGTTTTGATACGAATTGGTAAAGTGGACGGTTTCAGAAGCCCCATTTGCTGCGGATAGAGCTGGTTTGCCCCTATGTAGACCGACCCTGAGCGCAGATAGACAAAACCGGCGACCAGCTCTTCATCCGGCTCCCAGTACCAGTCGCCGTAAGGTGAAATCATAATATCCAGGTAAGTCACAGGTATGCTGGACGCTATGGGGCTGGTGGCCTCTTTGTACCGACCGATAAGCACCTTGGTTGTCGCATCCGTTTCTTCTACCAGTGGCAGGTTCCGGGTGCACACATACTGGCTGGAGGCATCGGCCATTTCCTGCTCCCCGGCAGGCAAGGCAGTCCAGAGCGCGAAGGATTCAGCACGACCGCCGAGAGGCTGCATGGTATCTTTGTGAACGACGCCGTTGCCGGATGTCATGATCTGAAGATCGCCCGTTTGCATGGTCACTGTGCAGCCGCAGGAGTCGATATGATGCAGGGTGCCCGTTACCGGGTAGCTGAACGCTTCAATGCCGGAATGGCCGTGATAGTCGAGCCCGGTTTCCTGTTTGATGCCATTGGCGTCAAAATGATCCCAGAGCACAAAAGGATTAAGTTCAGCAAGGTTATCGCGGTAAATATAAGCAGTCATGGGCCCGGATTTCCGACCGTAGCGGACTTTATTAATTATTCTCGTCGCTTGCATGATCGCCACCCACTTTTCTGTACTTCTTGTGATTAGAGCTTAGCTTATACTGACAGTAAACGACTATTTGAACCCTTTTGTTTTCTAAAAATTGACGTCATTTTTACCATCCTTGATTCAGTTCACATTTGCCAGACAACATGGCTCACTCTGGCCTCCAGTCCCAGTTGCTGAAACAGTCGCAGCCAGCGCTTCTGATTGGCCTGCAGGGTATCACCCGGCCCTTTCACTTCGACCCATTGAATATGCCCGTTCCTGAACATTACTAAGTCAGGCTGGCCGCTGCGATTATGGCGTGGATCGAACAACAGGCGCGACAACATGGCATACAGTTGTTCACCGTTTAAGCAAGACACAGTCTCCTCAACCAGCGCTGGCGTCAGAATGGCCCAGTTCACCCAGTCGTTAGTGATCCCTTGCTTTTGCTGAAAAACAGCCAGCCAGTTGTGCCAGCTTTCTGTGCGGATAGCATTGAGCCGGGCTGTGAGCATGTCTCGCCGGCGCTCAGAAAATTCACTGTGGTACATATCGCGGGGCGCTCGCTGAAAAGGGTTGAGAAAGGCCCCGGCAACAGGGGCATAAATAATGTCCCAGAATGCCAGGCCAAATAACCCGCATATCAGGGCATTTTCGGTGTAATGAACACGCCATCCTGCTTGCCGGTAATGGTTAGCAACGGCTAACTCGACACGTTCTCCACTGACCTCCAGTGTGAGTGTCTCCAGCGTAAAATTGTCTTTGGTTGCCTGTGTCACCGGCAGGTTCAGGGTACGGCTGAGTTTATACGCCAAACGTTGTCCGACTTCGGCTTCTTCTTCATTAAAGGGCGTTGACAACATTTGCTGGCTGATGGCCAAAGCGGTTGGGTGGCGCTGCAGTCTTTC
This sequence comes from Photobacterium halotolerans DSM 18316, assembly GCF_000425165.1. Classification (GTDB taxonomy): domain Bacteria; phylum Pseudomonadota; class Gammaproteobacteria; order Enterobacterales; family Vibrionaceae; genus Photobacterium; species Photobacterium halotolerans. Next base: position 589,932 of record NZ_KE384319.1, on the reverse strand, counting down.
CAGTATCCGTACCCGGCGTTCCCGGCTGGGCGGCAGCGCACTGTGATTAAACAGATACAGCGCCAGATCATATTCGCCAAGGCGCTCAAGATCCCGGGCAATCCGGTTGAATAATCGCTGTCGACGCCGTTCCAGCGGCGGCCATGCACAGGGGCCGGGCAAGCGACGGACAAACTGCCGCACTGTCTGGGCATCTTTGCTTAGCGATAGCTGTTCGTATTCGGCCGCTAAGGCTTCAAGGGACAGCCACTCCAGTATGTGCTGTCGCTGCTGAAACAGACGGGTTGTCTCATCTATCTGATAATTTTCAAAGAGATGCAGACCTAAATCAGTCAGTACAAACTGGCTTAAATCCTGATACTGGTTGCCGAAAAACAACAGTAAGAAGGTCGTCAGATGCGCCTGATGTTCAACATGGACGATGGATTCGTTGAATACCGATATGTCCGGTGACGTGGCGAGTATGGCTGTGATGAGATCCGCTTTTCTGGCCTGCTTTACTGGCCTGGCGGAGGTGTACACTGCAGGATAGCGCTCATTGCTGAAGATCTTAAGCAGTTCCGGTTTGGTGAATACATCCAGTATTTCATCCACCGGCCAGCTTGCTTCATTGCAGGTAACAAATGTGTTGCTCAGAAGCTCCTCAATGGCACTTTCTCTATGCCGGATTTCAGGGTAGCTGAGTTTACTGACGCGAAAATATCTGCCCTTGCGGGACAACATTCGGATATACAACTGTCTGGCATCGGGCGTAAGCCGGAAGTAAGTATTCAGCCACCAGTGCTCGCTGTGGCTCAATAAGTCATGATATTGCTGCCGGACGCTGCGCAGCAGGAGATCAAAGTTGTGGCGGTAATAATCCGGTGCCAGCACTGGTGGTGTATTTTGAGTCATCATTGTCTTAATAGCTTATTGTATGTGATGTATTGTGGGAATGTCTCACATTGCCGTAAAGCTCAGATACCGGAAGCAGTAGAATGAAATTAACATAACGTCATCATTTATGGGTTTTTAATGGTCGCATATACTGCATATTAATAAACTTACCACAGGTAATAGTTTAAAAATGAAAGGTTTTCAGTGATCAGACAGTGTGGTCTTTTTCCGTCTGCTTTTATCATGCTCGCGCTTAGCGTGTTCACTTCTCTTTTTGCTGTTCACTCGCGGCATGCGCATGCCGGAGAAGCGAACAGCCAGCGCGTTGTTTCTGTTAAACCGCATGACGAACAGCCGGCCAATCTTGTTGGGGCAGCCTGTGTTATCAGGCATGGCAAGCAGATGGTTATGACGTCTGAAGTCATTACTCGGAAGTTTTCCATTCCGGGCGGTTATATTGACAACCAGGATACTGCCAGTGAGGCAGCCAGAAGAGAGGCACTGGAAGAAACGGGAATACACGTAGAAGTGGTTAAGCTTTTGCAGTACAGGGACAGAGCCGCCATATTTGCTTGTGTGGCGACACAACCGATTCTGGTTGCTGAGCAAAAGGAAAGCGCTCAGCGTCAGCAGATTGCATCCTGGCACGCGGCGGATTTCAGCCGGGAAGTGAAAGCTGTGTACCTGATATCACCCCTGTCTTTGGTGTCTGCTGAGTATCGCTATCCTGAAGATACGGCCTTGTTATATCAGTGGATGATGGAAACGCCAGAAAGCGAGGTGGTTTTTTTTACCGACATCAGTGACCGGGCAAGTGTATTACATCAGGCAGAACTGGTGGTGATCACGGCTTTCAAGAACTGGGGTAATGCCCTGCCGGATGCTGCAAAATCCGTGCTGGACAGCCTGATGTGGCTGCTGAATCTTTCCGGTGAATACTGGTTTGTGTTCTTGCTTATTGCTGTTATTGCTTCGGTCGCCGGGCCGGGGACGATGTTGCCGTTACTTGCCGCTACTGTGATTACCATCCTGGTCTCAACGTGCCTGAAACAGGTTTTCTATTTACCGCGTCCATTTTATCTGGTGCCGGGATTGCAAAACGGCGATGCCTATGGATTCAGTTTTCCGAGCGGGCATACCTTGTTAGCCACTGTGATCTGGGGAATGTTCTGGATCAAACTGTGCGCAGGAAAATCACGGCTTCGCGCCGGGTCGGGCTTGTTGGCGGTTGCTGTCCTGATCCTGGGGCAGGCGTTGGCCCGTGTTTGGTTTGGTGTACATTTTATTTCAGATACCGTAGCGGCAATCGTCATTGGCATTCTGTTGCTGATCCTGTTCACCAGGCTGTTCACACCGACCGCCATAAGGGGGAAGGCGATCTGGCTGGGTATTGCTGTCCTCACCGGTGTGGCGGCCGGTTTAACCTTGCTGCCTGCTCACACCTATCTGTTTGCCATCTCACTGGGGGTGTTCCTCAGTCTGGATGCCTTACCCAAAGAAAGTCTGACGCTGTCTGTGCCCCGGCATATTGTAGTGGCTCTGGTACTGTTGGCAGGATCCGGTGCGATCGTTTACTCCTTTGCTGTGATGGCCAATGCCTCTACGGTCAGCCTTATTATTCTGGGAATGCATGCAGCCGGTGCATTTTTACTGGCGGTATGGCTGGTGGCGGGTTCATCATTGATGCTGAAGTTACTGGCTGCCCCGGAAACGGCGTAGTGAAGCCGTCCCGCTATGCTCGCGGGTAAAGCAAACAGAAACCTGTCAGTAAGCAGTGTCTGGTACTTTGTTTCATGACTTGAGTGCGGTAAAGTGAGCGCAAACGATTATATCAAACAGGCATAATTGTCTGGATTAATATGGAGCCAGTGAAAGCAGGATAGCCTAAAACTGGACAAGGAGAGCAATGTTACCCGCACTGACGTTTGAGAACAGTATCGATGACATCGTACTGTCGTATCTGGATGCGCTGGAAAACGCAGGATTTTCCGGCGATGTTGAACGCACCTATGCCAGCCGTCTGGCTGTCGCAACCGATAATAGTATTTATCAGCAATTACCTCAGGCTGTCGTTTTTCCTAAATCTGTGGATGATTTGGTGCTGGTCGGAAAAGTGGGCCAGCAGCCCGCTTTTCAGCAGGTCAGTTTTTCTCCGCGTGGAGGCGGTACCGGGACTAACGGTCAGTCGCTGACACCGGGTATCGTTGTTGATCTTTCGCGTCACATGAACCAGATTCTTGAGATCAACCCGCAGGAAGGCTGGGTCAGAGTGCAGACCGGGGTGGTCAAAGATCAGCTCAACGACGCACTTCGTCCTCATGGTTATTTTTTCTCCCCCGATTTGTCCACCAGTAACCGGGCGACTATTGGCGGCATGGTCAATACGGATGCGTCCGGCCAGGGATCACTGCAATACGGTAAAACCTCAGATCACGTACTGGCACTGAAAGCGGTACTGGTTGATGGCTCAGTGCTGGATACCGAACCTTTGACGCAAGACGGGCTGGCCCGGATCGCACAGCAACAAGGCCAGGTCGCTGAAGCTGTCGGTGTGGCAGCGAAAGTGTGCCGTGAAAAGCGTCAGCAAATTCTGGACAAGTTCCCGCCGCTGAACCGTTTTCTGACCGGTTATGATCTGAAAAATGTGTTCAACGACGCGCTGACTCATTTTGACCCGGCGCGTCTGCTGTGTGGCGCCGAGGGTTCGCTGGCCTTCATTGCCGAAGCCAAACTCAATATTACCCCTATCCCTAAAGCCCGGGCACTGGTAAATATTAAGTACGACAGCTTTGATGCGGCGCTGCGTAATGCGCCTGTCATGGTGGAAGCCCAGGCACTGTCCGTCGAAACCGTGGATTCAAAAGTCCTTAATCTGGCCCGGCAGGATATTGTCTGGCATACCGTCAGCGATTTGATCACCGATGTGCCGGGTAAGGACATGCAGGGTATCAATATTGTTGAGTTTGCCGGTAATGATGTCGAATTGATTAAACAGCAGGTGCAGCAGCTGAGCGAGCGCCTGGAAAATTTAATCGGTCAGCAGGGGATTATCGGTTTTCAGGTCTGTGACGATCTGGACAGCATCAACAAGATCTACAACATGCGCAAAAAAGCAGTGGGCTTGTTAGGGGCTGCCAAAGGCTGGCAGAAACCAATTCCTTTTGCCGAAGATACCTGTGTCCCACCGGAAAACCTGGCTGATTTCATTGTTGAGTTCCGCCAGTTGCTGGATGAGAAACAGCTGCATTACGGCATGTTTGGTCATGTGGATGCCGGGGTACTGCATGTGCGTCCTGCACTGGACATGTGCGATCCGGCGCAAGAAAAAATGATGAAGGAAATCTCCGATCAGGTGGTGGCGCTGGTCGCCAAATACGGTGGCCTGATGTGGGGTGAGCACGGTAAAGGCTACCGTTCGGAATACGGCCCTGAGTTTTTCGGTGAAGAGCTGTTTACTGAACTGCGCCGCATCAAAGCGGCCTTTGATCCGCACAACAGACTGAATCCGGGTAAGATCTGTACGCCATTAGACAGTGATGCCGAACTGGTGAAAGTCGATGGCCTGAAACGTGGTTATTTTGACCGCCAGATCCCGGTCAAAGTCAGAGACAGCTTCAAGCAGGCGATGGAATGTAACGGCAACGGCTTGTGTTTTAATTACGACACCAGCTCCCCTATGTGCCCGTCGATGAAAGTCAGTGCCGATCGCCGTCACTCGCCGAAAGGCCGGGCCGGACTGGTTCGCGAATGGCTGCGTTTGCTGGCCGATCAGGGGATCGACCCGGTCAGGCTGGAGCAGGATTTGATGGAAAAGTCGCCGACGGTGAAGCAAATCATCGATCGCTTCCGCAATACCTTCGGACCTCAGCGTAAAGCGTACGATTATTCGCACGAAGTGATGGAAGCCATGAACGGCTGTCTGGCGTGTAAAGCCTGTGCCAGTCAGTGTCCGATCAAAGTGGATGTGCCGAGTTTCCGTTCGCGTTTCATTAACATGTACTACAGCCGTTATCAGCGTCCCGCCAAAGACTATCTGGTTGGCTATGTAGAAAGCTATCTGCCGGTGATGGCCAAAGCCCCGTCACTGGTCAATGCCGTAATGCGGCCCGGCTGGTCAAAATCTTTGACGGCGAAAGTGCTCGGCTATGTGGATATGCCTGAACTGTCAGTGCCGACGCTGATGCAGGGACTGGCGGGCAGCCATGCAACCCGGTTTGATCTGCAGTGGCTGCAGGCTTTGTCTCAAGAAGAGCGGCAGCAGTATGTGCTGATTGTGCAGGACCCGTTCACCAGCTACTACGATGCGGAAGTGGTGCGCGACTTTGTCCATCTGATTGAAAAGCTCGGCAAGAAACCTATGCTGGTGCCGTTTAAACCCAACGGCAAGGCGCAGCATGTTAAAGGTTTCCTGCGTCAGTTTGCCAAAACAGCGAAAAACACCGCCGACTTCCTCAATCAGCTGGATGAGCTGGGCATGCCTATGGTCGGTGTCGATCCGGCCTTGGTGCTCTGTTATCGCGATGAATACAATGAAATGCTGGGTGATAAGCGCGGTGATTTCAAAGTATTGACAGCCCATGAATGGCTGACGCCATTACTGAGTGAAATAGCCGCGTTGGAGCCCCGTACTGACAGTGAGTGGTACTTGTTTGCCCACTGTACCGAGAAAACCAAGATGCCAAATGCTGAGAAAGAGTGGGCGGCAATTTTCCGTCACTTCGGTGCCAGCATGAAAGCCGTTTCTGTCGGTTGTTGCGGCATGGCGGGGACTTTTGGTCACGAGAAGGATAAGCTGGAGACGTCAAAAGGGGTGTTCAATCTCAGCTGGCAGCCGAATCTGGCGCAGTTGGATGGCGACCGCTGTATGGCAACGGGCTATTCGTGCCGAAGCCAGGTAAAGCGTTTTGAGCACATTAAAATGAAACACCCGGTTCAGGTGTTATTACGTTTGGTGAGTACAGCCTGATAGCAGGCTGTCTGCAATAAACGCTGTTACGGCGGAGTGCTCAGGCCTCCGCCGTTTTTTCAGGCCACTTTTTCTTTCTGCTTCTCTTTTTGTTTCTCTTTCGCTTTCTCTTTGTCAAACAGGCTGGTGATCTGAGGATTGATCTTAAACCGTTCCGTGCTGTCGAGGCATTTGGCCTGTTCCGTCCATTGAATCAGTTCGATCACGCCGTCATGGTGCTCGGCCAGAAAGGTGCAGTTTTCAATCCAATCCCCGTCATTCAGGTATACGATGCCGTCCTGTTCGGTAATTTCCGGATGGTGTATGTGGCCGCAGACAATGGCATCGACGTCTTTGTGTTTGGCCATAGTGACAGCGGCATGGCGAAACCTGGCAATCGCCAGGTTGGCTTTTTCGACTTTGCTCTTGAGGTAACTGGCCAGAGACCAGTATGGTTGCCGGGTTAAGCGGCGGTAGTGGTTTAACCAGCGATTTAAGAATAACAGGAAATCGTACCCGGCATCGCCCAGTAAGGAGGTCAGTTTGCTGTGGCAAACCATGCTGTCGAATTCATCGCCATGAAGAGCCAGAATGCGGTTGCCGTTTGCGCTGGTGTGGATGTAGTTGTGTGCCAGTTCAACATTGCCAAGATTAAACTGAATAAATTTGCGGATGGCTTCGTCGTGGTTACCCGGAATATAGATGATCCGGCATCCCTGATCGGCTCGTTCCAGTAACAGGCGGACAGCTTTGGTGTGGCTTTCCGGCCAGTGAAACCGCGATTTCAGCGACCAGAGGTCAACGATGTCACCAACCAGTATCAGGGTATCGGCCTGATAGCGGGATAAAAAATCTAACAGATAGTCGACTTTACAATCTCTGTTCCCTAAGTGTATGTCTGATAACCAGAGTGTACGGTAGGTGTGTTTTCCCATAGTCGATTTAACCCTTATATCAAGGTCTCAGTGTCAGAAATAAGACTAATTTTCTAATATGACATTCGGGTGTCGTATCGGTGACTCCTTCATTGCAATGAAACGACCGTAAAATGTTACGACATACGGCTATCTGACAATTAGGCTGCGACAGGTATCCGGCGATTAAGATATAATCGCGGACACTCATATTTTGACCGTTGTTTTATTTAATAGATATTTTAAATGGATTTTAAGCCTAAGTATTTGATTAAAATGGTTCTGCCATTGCTCGTTCTGCTGGTGTCAGCACTGGTGTATTTAGGATATTCAGATTATCGTTCCATCCGGGAAAGTGCATACTCGCAGGCGCGGGCTAATTTGAATGTGGCGAAAGGGTATTTAGATCAGAATTACATTGCGGCAACGAATCAATTATTTTTATTATCTGAAATCCTGAAAGGCCCGGATAAAATACCCGCCTTTCTTGATGCGGCTAACTATGTGGTTAAAAACCAGAATAAATTTCTGGAAGTCGGATTACTGGTCGATTCAGATTATTACGCTACAGACGGATTTCACCTGTCGGGGATTGACGAGCGGGTAAAACACCGGCCCTGGTATTCTGACGATCAGAAAACCGGTGATATTTTTCTGTCTGATTTCTATCGCAGTAATAGTACTCAAAAGTGGTGTGTAGCCTTGGTGACAAAGCTGGCGCTACCCGGGAAAAATAACGTCAGGATCATTATTGAGCTTGATGCCGGAGCGATGTCCGATGACCTTTCCGGTCTGAAAACAATGAAGAAGGGCTATGTTTATGCTATTGAGCCGAAGACGAAAAGGGTGGTTATTCATCCTGATAAAGAGCGTTTAGGCGTAGACTCTGTCAGTATCAATTCTGAGTTACTGACAACCATCATGGCCGGTGATGGTCACGGTAATATTCCCTCTTACCAATACGATGGACAGTATAAATTCAGCGTTTACGATACCAATAACCGTTTTAACTGGGTGTTACTGTCTGGTACCAATAATAGTGAAATTGCGTCCAATGCCTTGAAAATGGGCGCTGTGGGCGGCACCTTGCTGGCTGTCGTCTTTTTCATTTTACTGGCAGGTTATCTGCATACCCGCGTTCATCAGGTAGGTGGCCAGTTAATTGAGGCGCAGGAATTCGATGAACTGCACGAGCAGTTGTCAGCGTTACTAAACGATACTATGGGCAGTAGCAGGGTCTATCTTTTCGTGATGAATGCCAATGAAGGGGTACTGGAAGAGGCCTATCATAACTTACGGGCCAATGTGCCGGCAGATTTACTGTGCCGTATTGCCGGTTGTCAGCAGCTGGGCCGGTTTTGCAAGCCAGAACAGGATGATATTGTCCGCCGTATTGCGCCCAGCGAGCCCTGTATACGGCTGCCTTTAGTCAACAGTGCAAGGCAGCATGAAAATCCGCATACGGCCAGTCAGCTGATCGGCGTGCTGTATATATGCCAGCCCGGTCTGGCTTACCCATTCTTTGCCAAAATGATTGCCAACTACACGCTCAGTGCGCTGAATCAGATACTTTTGACTCAGCACATCCGCAGCGAAGATCAGATGACAGGGCTGAAAAATAAGAACAGTCTCCGTCAGCATATGGATCAGAAACTGGCGGACAGTACCACTGGCTACTTTCTGGCCATGATTGATGTAGACGACTTTAAGTCGGTTAATGATACCTACGGCCATTTGCTTGGCGACGAAGTGATTCTGAACATTGCGAGCCAGATGAAGCACAGCTTTCCGGCACAAGCTGTATTGTGTCGCTACGGCGGTGAAGAGTTTGCGGTGCTAATGGAAGCACCAGACACAGAAACAGCCCTGAAGATATTGGATGATTTCCGTGCAAAGGTAGAAGCCAGCCGCATTGAGGTTAATGAAGGCACATCCTGCGCTATTACCGTCAGCATTGGTTTTGCCCCTTTACGCAAGGGCATGGAATCGACCATCTCGTCTGCAGACCGGGCACTGTACCAGGCGAAATCGCAGGGCAAGAACCAAGTGCTCAGCGCGGAAATGTGTTCAGTAGGTACAGAAACGGCCGCGGTAACAGCCTGATTCTGTAATTGGTGCTAAGTTGAAGAGTCGGCCGTGAATTTCAGAGACGGACATATCCTTGATATAACAATCAGGCGATTAACAAACACCCACAGGGGGAGGCATGCTTAAATTTGTAGTGATAATCCTGCTGATTGCAGCGGCGGTAGTCATGGCTCGATTTTTAGACGAGCGCCATCAGAAAAAGCTGTACATTGGCATGCTGATCTGTGCTGTTATTGCTATTGCAGTTTTTATGGCAACAGAGCTGGCCAGGTAATGGCTGGCAATTAACGGATTCGGTGTTTTTTTCCTTCTTTATGTCTTCAACGTCAAGTCGCTTGAGTCTGGCGACAGCGCGGCTTGCAACGCCATTCTCTCATTCCCCTGCGGCTGATTTGAGCATTTCTGGTCAGCAGATCTCACTTATCGCGGCTTGATGTCGCTTTAATGACAGTAATATGATTAGTTCTGTAATTATTCGATTTGTAATCATTTTTAGGTATTAACCAGATATATATCAATGGCTTATCGATAAAATCAGAGGCTTGATAAAAATATTGGGGTTGATCTTATCGTTTCAGTCCCTATAATTGTTCTTGAATTCATTAGAGCACTAAACAATGTGGCGACCAATGATTACAATGGCACCATGGGCATTAGCCCCAGAAACATCGACTAAGACTCAGGAAGAGTTTGTTTTTCGAAAACCGGAACGAACAGATGGTAATCGAGTGCATTCACTGATCGAATCTTGTCCCCCATTAGACACCAACTCCTCTTACTGCAATTTCCTGCAGACCACTCACTTCAAAGACACATGTATTGTTGCTGAATCAGACGGTGAGATGGCAGGGTTTGTCTCGGCTTACAGAGTCCCTGAAAAGGAAAACACTCTGTTTATATGGCAGGTTGCTGTCGGCGAGAAGGCGCGTGGTAAAGGGCTCGCTTTCAAGATGATTCAACAACTGCTGGCGCGTGATGATCTCAGCGATATTCGCTGTATCGAAACGACCATCACCCGCCTCAATAAAGCCTCTTGGGCGTTGTTTAAGAAGGTGGATCAGGCGAACGGTAACTTAGGTGAAGTCTCGCTGTTCCTTGACGAAGAGAAGCATTTCGACGGTGAACACGACTCGGAATATCTCTATCGCATTCCACTTAAACAATAAATCACGACAAAACAGGATAAGTCATGAATATCTTTAATGCGCAGGAATCAAATGTTCAATGTTACGCCAAAAACTTCCCGGTGGTGTTCTCATCCGCAAAGGGTTGCTGGTTGAACACCAGCGAAGGTGAGCGTTACCTGGATTTCCTGGCAGGCGCTGGTGCGTTGAACTATGGCCATAATAACCCGGTGCTGAAAAAAGCACTGATGGATTACATCGATCAAGATGGCCTGACGCACGGTTTGGATATGCATTCCGAAGCAAAAGCGACATTTCTTGAAAACCTGAAGAATTACATCCTGACCCCTCGCGGTCTGGACTACAAAGTACAGTTTACTGGCCCAACCGGTACTAACGCCGTTGAAGCGGCACTGAAACTGGCGCGTAAAGTAAAAGGACGCCAGAACATCGTTGCCTTCACGAACGGCTTCCACGGTGTGTCTTACGGTGCACTGGCGGCTACCGGTAACCAGCATCACCGTGGTGGTGCCGGTATGGCACTGAGCGGCGTTACCCGCCTGCCATACGAAGGTTACGCTGACCTGGACGGTCTGGCACTGTTTGAAGCTATGCTGACTGATAACTCCAGCGGCCTGGATAAACCGGCTGCTGTCATCCTCGAAACCGTACAAGGTGAGGGTGGTCTGAACGTGGCTTCCAACGAATGGTTACAGCGCCTGAGCGCTATCTGTAAACGTCACGACATTCTGCTGATTGTCGACGACATTCAGGCAGGTTGTGGCCGTACCGGTACATTCTTCAGCTTTGAGCCGTCCGGTATCAAACCGGATATGGTGACCCTGTCTAAATCTATCGGTGGTTACGGTCTGCCAATGGCAGTGGTACTGCTGAAGCCGGAACTGGACAAGTGGTTGCCGGGCGAGCACAACGGTACGTTCCGTGGTAACAATCACGCGTTCGTGACAGCCGCTGTTGCTATTGAAGCCTACTGGCACAATGACGAGTTTGAGCAGCACATCAACGCACGCGCTGCCCAGCTGAACGTTACATTACAAAAAGTACTTAAGCAGTACCCGGCAGTATTTGAAAAAATCAAAGGCCGCGGTCTGATGCAGGGTATTGCCTGTCACGATGGTGAATTTGCAGGTGCAATCGGTAAGCTGTGTTTTGAAAACGGCATGATTATCGAAACCGCCGGTCCGAACGATGAAGTGCTGAAGTTCTTCTGCCCGCTGACAATCAGTGAAGCGGAACTGGAAAAAGGCCTGCACATCTTTGAAAAAGCGGTGGCCGAGTTTGCAAAATCCAGCATGAAGAAAGCGTCTTAAGGAGAATAAGAATGATTGTACGCACCCTTGAAGAGTGCCAGAACAGCGAACGCCGGGTAGTGGCTGAAAACGGTAACTGGGAAAGTGTCCGCATGCTGCTGCGTGATGACAACATGGGCTTTTCGTTCCACATCACCACTATCTTTGCCAATACCGATACACACATTCATTACAAGAACCATCTGGAATCTGTGTATTGCGTGTCGGGTGAAGGGGAAATCCAGACCACAGCCGATGGCAAGACTTACGAGATCAAGCCAGGCACCCTGTATGTCCTGGATAAGCATGATGAACATCAGCTGCGCGCCAATAAAGGTGTCGATATGGTGATGGCTTGTGTGTTCAACCCGCCATTGACGGGCATGGAAGTCCACGACAAAGACGGTGTATACCCAGCAGCAGAATAATCACAGCTGTATTGACGCAAGTGATTAACCCTCCTTGCGATATCAACCTGAGGGTTACCGGAAGGCGGTGCAAACCGCCTTTCAAAACCATCAGGCTAAGCGCTCCCGCTTAGCTGATGAAAATAAAAGGAGTTACCATGACTCATACCGTTGAAAAGATTGGCGGTACTTCCATGTCTGCGTTCGATGCGGTAATGGACAATATCCTGCTCTATCCAGACAATCCTTATCAACGTATGTTTGTTGTTTCGGCCTATGGCGGTATCACTGACGCACTGTTGGAATGCAAGCGAACCGGTGAACCGGGCATCTTCCGCTACATTGCAGAACGCAATGATGTGTGGCGCGAGAAATTGAAAGCACTGGAGCAGCGTATGCTGCTGATTAACGACACTATGTTTCCCGAGTTGTTCTGTCGTAACCGTGCCGATAATTTTGTCAAAGAGCGTATTGCTAACGCTATTACCTGTATCGAGAATATTCTGGAAACCTGTCAGTACGGACAGTTTTCTCTGACCAGTTATCTGCCGCAAATCCGCGAGTTTCTGTCTTCCATTGGTGAAGCGCATTCTGCCTTTAATACCACGCTGATGCTGAATAACGTGGGTATTAACTCTCGCTTTGTTGATTTGTCGGGCTGGGGCGCTGAGAACAATGTCCAGGGCGATCTGGATGCGGTGATTCTGGATGCGATCAAAGATATCGATCTGAGCAAAGAACTGCCAATCGTTACCGGCTATGTTTACTGCGATGAAGGTCTGATGAAGACTTATGATCGCGGTTACAGTGAGATGACATTCAGTCGTCTGGCGGTATTGAGCAAGGCAAGCCGCGCGGTGATCCACAAAGAGTATCACCTGAGCAGCGCCGACCCCCGTATCGTTGGCCCTGAGCATGTCCGCCCGATTGGAAAAAGTAACTATGACGTTGCTGACCAGCTGGCCAACCTGGGCATGGAAGCGATTCACCCTAACGCCGCTTCAGGACTTCGTCGTGCCGGTATTGAGCTGGCGGTGAAAAATACCTTTGAGCCAGAACATCCGGGCACCTTAATTTCTCAGCATTACCAGCCTAATACGGGTAAAGCCGAGATTATTGCCGGCCGGGATAAGGTCTTTGCGCTGCATTTGTTTGACCAGGCGATGGTCGGTCAGGTGGAAGACGTCAGCTATGAGCTGATGGAAATCATCCGCGAAGAGAACGTCCAGCTGATCAGTAAAGAGATGAACGCCAACTCTGTGACTTATTATCTGGACGGCAGTACATCAAGCCAGAACAAGGTGCTGGCCAAAGCAGAGAAGCGTTATCCGAAGGCGAAGATCACCGGAAAAATGGTGGCGCTGATTTCGGTGATTGGGTCGGCTATCGATACCAATAAAACCATGAGTCAGGGTGTATTGACCCTGCTGGATAAAGATATCAGCCCGAAAGCTGCTCACGCTTCCCTGCGTAACGTTGACGTGCAGTTTGTGGTGAAAGACAGTGACTATCACGGCGCAATTTGTGCGCTGCATGAGAGCTTCATGAGTGATAGATCAACTGCTGCAACGGCAGAGAAAGTCGTTGCCTAGCATTAAATAACATCTATTTCCCCCCTGAAATGAAAAAGGCAAGAGCATCGCTCTTGCCTTTTTTTATCTTTTTTAAAGCAGCTGGGCTCGGGCTCGGTATCAGGCCCGTGCGCCACGTTTGGCTGACGGCTTGCCGCGAGACTGAGGCTTACCCGGCGATGACGGGCGTTTGCCAGCGCCTTGTGGTTTGCCGCTACCCTGAGCGCTGCTGCCAGCCTGGGTTTTCGGTTTACCTGGACCCTTGCGTTGTGTCGTTCCGTCTTTACGGATATCCGGCTGATTCGGGTGCTTGGTGGCGAAACGCTTGGCACCGTGACGGCTTGAACCGCGACGGGTTGCAGGTGTCAGGGCTGCGTCGCTGCCTTCAGCGGGCACCAGACAGTCGGCGCGGTCGCCGATCAGGTGTTTTTTACCCATGCTGATCAAGGCTTCACGGATCAGAGGCCAGTTAGCCGGATCATGGTAACGTAGCAAGGCTTTATGCAGACGACGCTGACGCTCGCCTTTGGCCACAAACAGATCTTCCCGCTGCTTGTACTTCACGCGCTTCAGCGGGTTCGTTTCCGAGTGATACATGGCCGTGGCATTACACATCGGCGACGGGTAGAAGTTCTGTACCTGATCGCACTGGTAATCATTTTTCTTGAGCCACAATGCCAGATGCAGCATGTCGTCATCGGTTGAACCCGGATGGGCCGAAATAAAGTACGGGATCAGATATTGCTTCTTGCCGGCTTCAGCGCTGTATTTTTCAAACAGCTCTTTGAAGCGGTCATAGGTGCCCATTCCCGGTTTCATCATCAGATCCAGCGTGCCTTTTTCGGTATGCTCAGGCGCGATTTTCAGATAACCACCCACATGGTGGGTCACCAGCTCTTTAATGTATTCCGGTGATTCGATAGCCAGATCGTAACGCACACCTGAGGCGATCATCACTTTCTTGATCCCTTTCACTTCCCGGGCTTTGCGGTACAGATCTATGGTGTGTTTGTGGTCGGTATCCAGCTTCTCACAGATTTTCGGGAAGATGCACGACGGACGACGGCAGTTCTTCTCGGCACGCGGATCAGAACAACCCAGGCGGTACATGTTCGCCGTCGGGCCACCCAAATCGGAAATGGTGCCGGTAAAGCCGGGCACTTTGTCGCGGATGTCTTCCAGCTCCTGCAAAATCGACTCGTGAGAGCGGTTCTGAATAATCCGGCCTTCGTGCTCGGTAATCGAACAGAAAGAACAGCCACCGAAACAGCCTCGCATGATGTTGACACTGGTCTTGATCATGTCATAAGCCGGAATCTTGGCTTTACCATAAGAAGGGTGCGGCACCCGCGCGTACGACAGGCCAAACACAAAATCCATTTCTTCGGTGGTGAGCGGGATAGGCGGCTTATTGACCCATAATTCACGGTCTCCGTGCAGCTGGATCAGCGCACGGGCAGAATAAGGGTTCGCTTCCAGGTGCATCACGCGGCTGGCATGGGCGTACAAAATGCGGTCGTTGCGCAGTTTCTCAAAAGAAGGCAAACGCACGGCGCTGGTAAAGGCGTCGTGACGCGACGGCTGAATCTGCACCGTCTGAGCTTTCACTGGTTCAGCCTCAGCTTTGGACTTATTGGTCTCGCAGACTTCTTCCGTGGCGTACGGATTAGGCATCACCATAGATTTGCCGGGCTTATCGATGCGCGTTGAATCGATAATTTTATAATGGGCAGGCGCTTCTTTCAGGATCACCGCCGTACCCGCGATATCTGTCATGGTGCTGATGTCTTCGCCGCTGGCAATGCGGTGCGACACTTCAACCAGTGCCCGCTCGGCATTACCGAATAGCAGAATGTCTGCTTTGGCATCAAACAGCACGGAACGGCGCACTTTATCAGACCAGTAATCATAATGCGCCAGACGGCGCAGGCTGGCTTCAATGCCACCCAGCACAATCGGGGTGTCTTTATAGGCTTCACGGCAACGCTGCGAATACACCAGCACCGCGCGGTCAGGACGCTTGCCGCCTACATTGTCCGGGGTATAGGCATCATCATGGCGCAGCTTGCGATCCGCCGTATAACGGTTGATCATCGAGTCCATGTTGCCGGCTGTAATCCCGAAATACAGGTTCGGCTGACCCAGCGCCATAAAGGCATCTTTATTGTTCCACTCGGGCTGAGCGATAATCCCGACACGGAACCCCTGAGCTTCCAGTACCCGACCGATCACCGCCATGCCAAAGCTCGGGTGATCGACATACGCATCACCGGTCACAATGATAATGTCACAGCTATCCCAGCCTAACGCGTCCATTTCTTCACGCGTAGTCGGCAGAAACGGCGCTGTTCCATAGCACTCGGCCCAGTATTTCGGGTATTCGTTAATCTTCTTTAAATTCATGTGCTTACTGTTGCTCTTTCTTGTTTGGGGGCATATAGGGGGCATTCTTGCCGTAAGTGTTGTTCAGCAGCTGCAGCTGATCAGCAGTGTGGTCACTCACCCAATCGCCATATGTTTGATAAATTTCCTTAGCACTAGAATGCCCCATTTGCTTAGCAATAAATGTCGGATTTGCCCCTGCAGATAGCATCCAGCACGCATAAGTATGGCGTGTTTGATACGGTTTGCGATACGGTACTTTTGAGCGCCTGCACACGCCAGTCCATTTATCGTGGATACTGGTATGGAAGTAGTATGCCTTCGTCTCTCTTGTTGCCGTTACTCGCGGTGAAAATACAGGGCGTATAAAAAAGCGGATGATTTTACCATGTTCCCGCTGTAATACATCAATTTCTATTGATGGATACATCAGGGTCAATGCCTGTTGCCTTTTCAGCGCTTCAACTGCTGGCGCTAACAGGTTGATTGTACGTTCACCTGAGACTGTCTTAGGTAATTTGAACCGGCCCTCAAGTGTCAGGTTTCGGCGAACATGAATGACGCCAGCTTTTAAGTCTACATCTTCCCAGGCCAGTGCCAGCAACTCGCCATGCCTCATGCCTGTGTAAACGGCTAGTTGCCAAAAGTTCTTGTCTTGCTCGTTTAAGCATGCACTAATGATGCGCTCATATTCCGACTGTGAGAGTGGGGGTGTTTGTCTTCCTTTAGTTCCTTCAGACCAATCAATAGCCGTTGATCGTCCTATGGAAGACGGCGGCGCGTGGCTGAGCTTCAACTGGTCCAGCTACCGCCGCAACAAACACATGGAGAAAGCAGCATGAACGAGCAGCAAGAAGCAATGTTACTGGCACTTCGTGGGCTGGCCGTTCGTGCCGCCATTCGGCATGTGGCTATGTTTGAAGGCATTGAATACCGTCCGGCCATTAAGCTGATAGCCGAGCACTGTAATGTGCTGTCATTGGATGTGGTGAAGTGGCGGAATTTTGGTGTGCCATCAGACAAGGTTGATCTGTTGTTGGAACTGTTGAACCGGTATTCACCATGGGCACGCCATCAGCTGCGGCCACGAGTACGCGAATCGGATATCTGGCTGCGTGTGGAAGCGGCACAGGAAGAACAGGCGAGGGCAGCGTAATGGCAATTCTGATTCGGTCCCGTACTACCGTGGACGATAAAAACCGCTGGGGCACGCAGTGGAAATGCTTTTGGGATGCCAAAGCCCTGTATGGCCGTGAGTTCAACCTTGATGTGTGCGCGGAACCGGAAACCGCCAAGGTTAACAGGTTCTATACATCGCTGGAATGGCTTGAAGAAAAGGCCGGGAACTACTTCAAACGCGGGACAGGTTTTGGAAATACCTTCTTTAACCCGCACGCCAAAATTGTAGGGTTCGATGCCTTGCAGCAAGCATGGGAGCCGCACTGGTGGTGTAACCCGCCGTTTGATATGAAGATGCAGTTCGTTTCTAAAGCAGCAGCTGAGGCCAGAGCCGGAAACCCGGGCATGATGTTGTTGCCCTATGAGCCATTAACCGGATGGTGGCAACAGGGCATTGAAGGTGTGGCGGCTGCTGTGTACGAGCCAGACGGGCGTTACAACTTCCTGAAAACAGATGGCATAACCCAAAAGAAAGGCGTGAACTTCGGCAGTGTGTTTGTACTGTTCACGCCTGGCTATTTCCCCACAACCCAGCGGATTCGGTTTAAGCGCGGGATAGCGGAAGACTTAACGATCAACTTTCGGGAAAAGCTGGAGGCAGCAGCATGAGAATTGAAAAGCTATTAGGCAAGTTTGGCCTGAAAGGCATTAACTATGCCCCCAGTACCGGAGGCAGGGCGCTGCTGACGGTAGAAGAACAACTGGCGATTGTAGGGATCAGCTGGCATGAATCCCCGGCCGGGTTTCATGTTATATTTGTGGCACGCATGGCAGATCGGGAGTCGGCTAAGTCTCTGTATCAAATCACCAGGCAGAAAGCCGCCCAAGCCATGGAACAGTGGCGCGGGGTGTATTCGCTAAAAGCCATTCATGCGCTGAGCCTGGCTGCAATGGCCGAAGCCACCCAGCAGTTCGGCCAGATTTGCCCGGAGTGCAACGGAAGCAGTAAGGTGACCAACAAGCAGCAAGTCACCCGCAAGTGCCCGGCCTGCAACGAAGGCCGTATCGCCTGGACCTGCGAAACCCGCTTCGCCGTTTTCTGCCAAACAATGCCGATCACTTATTCTCGGTTCAAACGCTATCAGACAGTGTTGCAGAAACTGGTCGACTGGCTCACCGGACAACGCACTGCCGCCATGCTGGCACTACAAAGTAGGGTAGAACGGGAAGAACGTGAGGCTGAGGTGGCGTAGGTATTAATCAGCCCACTTTTGAAGGATCATGGGGAGGAGATAATATTCAATTAGTTGGGAATAAAGATAAGGCGGTGTTAAGCCGCCTTACTTTCTCATGCATAGAGCTTTATTTCAGAATGGGAATACCAGACATGTTCATTTTGCTCTGATATAAGATTATACAGCATGGGTTCAATGTTATTTATGATGAACTTTGAAATGATAAGCTCCATGCTATGTGTTAAATTTTCATTGGATAAATGAAACTCTGTCTCTTTATTGTGCACGATTGAGTTTCTTACTGAGTACACAATTTTTGAATACACTTCTAAAAAACTAGTCAGAGCGCCACCGTTCATGTCCATCAAGCTTTCATATGTATATTGAGTCTTTTTGGTCTTTATGCCTAGTTTAACTAGTGATTTATTAAATTCGTCCTCATTTAAATCTCCACTTTCTACTAAATTTCTAAGGCTTTCCTTTAAATTTAATAGCTCTAGATTTTCACTTTCTTTATGATATGGGAAGATTACAGAGAGCAGATTCGTAAGGGAAGGTAATTCTTTATCTTCAATAGAGCTATACATGTCTCGGAAGTCTCTTATTGAAAACATTTCTCCCTGTTTAAATTGGCTGAGTTTTACAAGTGGCAGTTTGTACATAAAATTTTCAATGACATGATATAGACTTAAATATTTATTTAGCAGCTCTTCTCTACTATTGTATTCGCTTAAGATAAGTAAAGTGTCATTGAACTGTTGATAAGGTTTGTTAATAGTTATTTTTTCGAGGATTTGTTCATTAACACCAGATGGAGCTCGTTTAATATTGTGATATGCTTGGCCAGAAGAAACAATGTGTAATTTCAATGCTGAGATGACGTTGTTTTTATTATGGGTACCCGTTTTTTTATATATAATAATTCGTTCTAAGTTCCCAAAGTCTGAATTTGTTATTGAGTTAATTATTAGAAATAATAATTTATTTGTTAGCTTTTCACTATTAACAATGTCAAGTATTTTTTCTTTATCACTTAAATTAATGAAAATGAGCGCATTGTCTAAGCTTTGGTTTTCTACTGAATAGTAATAATTGTTTAGTGATATAATGTTATCTATTTCAGTAATGCTGTCAAAATCATGATAATTAATGATGTTTTCATTATCATCAACAAATTCAATCTCTGGAGAAAAAAGAGATTGAAGCTTTAAAATTGCGATAATTTTACTATACTCAGTCGCGTCAGGAAGGTATCCCTTATTGTGGGCTATAATTCTTGCATAATCTAATGTATTCCGGTTAACTACATTGTCATTCTTAGATTTAGTTAGATTGCTTTCTATTGTTTTTAGATCTTCAACAAATTTCATTATACTTTCTATGCGAGATTCGTCTTCGATAGATTTAGTTAATGTATCAAAATGTTCACCATTAACTAGGCTCGAGATATAATTTAATGTCAGATCGTAGAGGGTTTCTAAATTAGTCATTATTAAAACCTTCTTTGAAGTATTTACCCCAATTTATTACATTTTTAGGGGTGTTAAGGAAATCATAAATAGCGGTATAAACAGCTTTTTTGTTGATGTCTCCGATATTTACTTTAGATAAATCAACATTGTTTCGTGTTGATTCAAAATCGGTTATATTTAAGTTCTTAATGTTATCAAATATAATTTTTCTAGATAATCCCATTTCATCAGTTAATGAATGGTTAAGTTCTGATGCGCGCTTGCCAATAGCACCAAAAATGCCTGAAAGAACAACGTCCTTTCCAAGCCATCTCAATGACTCGTCACCAAATTGTTCTTGAACTTTAATGTCAAAATCAGCAAGGAATTTACATAACTCCTTTATCTCAATGTAAGAGCTTTTAAGAGTAATATCGTCATTTTGTAGTTTTTGAATAAAGTTGGAATTTAAAGTAACAGGCTTAGAAAGTTCCAATGAAGCTAAAGATGACACCAAGTGTGACAAATGGAATTGGCCTACGGATCTTTTTTTACTGAATGTGACAAGATTGATGTCTCTTTCTCTAATTATTTCTAAATTTCCTGATGTTGCACTTCTTAACTCTGGATATAATATACTAAATATAATTTCAGCTTGATGCTTTATACTTACGTTCTTATGCCCTGCGTTTAATATAATCATCTTTTCAACTTGTTCTGGTTTGGTTAAGTTAACCCAAACTTCAAACCATTGGAATGATTTAAAAATATCATCAAGACTTGTGTTGCCAGATTTAACTTCAGATATTAATCTTCTGATAACACTTGCTGATGCACCTGAGCGTTGAATCTCATCCGAATGATTTCGAGATAAAGATAGTGGAGGGATGTTAATAAAATTATCGTCTTCTTCTAATTTTGATTTTAAAAATAAAATACTGTCAAAGATAACCTTTAATCGATATGTTCTTTGAAGTCCATCTAATATATTAAAATCTTCAATTGTTAGTTCTGTTAGATTTAAATTGTCGGAGATTAAGACGATTGGAGGTATGTGTTTATCTTCTAGAACAGTGTCAATCATTTTGTCTAAATAGGAATTACTTATAATTCCACGCTGAATATCCCAGTCTTTATAATCTTCAGGAAGTGATTCAATATATTCTTTAAGTTCAGCTTTGCATAAATAACAAGTAGCATTGCCTTCTTTTTTTTCATCTAATATTTGTATTTTCACAATGTCCCTCAAAATTAGGTCGTTACTATCTCGCATCAAATTGTAGCATAAGACTCTGTTTTTAATGTAGTTGTTAGATAGGAAAAGGCAGGATTTCTCCTTCCGTGACAAACATCAAAATTTTGAAATTTTTCTTTTTTATCAGGACTTAGTTGATTGCTCGTTACTAGAGCAATTAATGTCTTCGCTAGTAACATTTCTTGACTAACCTCGTCTTTGAGATAACAGTATGAAACCCTCCCCGAAAAACATGTCGCTAGTAATTAGAGCTTTTCCGTTTACACTGAAATAAACGGAGAGCGCATGATGAAAAAATCACGCTACACAGAAACACAGATCGTTAAGATCCTGAAGGAAGTGGAGGCTAGCCGTAAGGTCAACGAAGTATGTCGTGAATACGGTATCTCTGACGCTACCTATTACAACTGGAAATCGAAATATGGTGGTATGGAAGCGTCCGATGTGAAGCGGCTGAAAGAGCTTGAAGATGAAAATCGCCGACTCAAGCAGATGTTCGCTGACCTCAGCCTTGAGGAGCACCGTATTGTGAAAGATATTCTGGAAAAAAAGCTGTAAAGCCAGCGGTTAAACGCGAACTAGTGGAGTATGTTCGTCAGCAATTTCGGGTCAGCCTCAGAATGGCCTGCCGCGCAGTTGGCATCAGTGATTCTGTCTATCGATATCAACCAGACCCTCACCGAAATGATAAGGTCATCGCCAAGCTGCAAGAAGCCGTAGAGCGATATCCTGCTTATGGTTTTGGCAAGTTATTTAAAGTTCTCAGACGCTGGGGATATCTATGGAACCACAAGCGAGTTTACCGTGTTTACTGCTCACTCAAGCTCAATATGAGGCGCAAAGGAAAAAAGCGATTACCGAAACGAGAGCCAGTCACGCTGGCACGCCCTAACGTTGCAGTGGGTACAGATAGCGGGATTGTGACTTAGTGCCCAGTGACAATAAAACCGTCATTTTTACTGTGATTTCAGGCATTTTGTCAGTGCCAATGTCATTCGGTCATGTTGTACCCTCCTGTGCCTCAAGGCCTCAACCGTTTTTCCAGTCGGGGACTCTGAAAAACTGTCCAGTTGATCATGATTTTAGGAGAAGATAATGATGGGAATGTGGTTTGCTGTTGGATTCATTGTGGTTGTGCTCTTTCTTGGAGTGGCTATTTACAATGGCCTGATTGCTCGTAAGAATCAGGTTGATAATGCTGATTCGACAATTGATGTGATGTTAAAGAAGCGCTTTGATTTGCTTCCGAATATGGTGGAAACGGTCAAAGCTTACATGTCTCATGAAAGAGAAGTACTGAACGAACTGACAGAACTTCGGACCAGGTTTCAGAGCGATATGGCAACTGGAGAAAAAAAAAACTGAATTCGACCGGCGTCTGAATCAGGTGTTTTCTCGCTTTAACATCATGGTGGAAGCCTACCCGGACTTGAAAGCCAGCAACAATTTCAGCCAACTACAACGAAGCATTAACGAGACTGAAGAGCAGATCGCTGCAGCGCGGCGTGCTTACAATGCTGCGGTGACTGATCTGAATAACGGTATTGAAATGTTTCCGTCTAATCTCTTTGCTCGCAGAATGGGGCTTACGCAAAGAATTCTTTTTGATATTCCAGAAGCACAGACACAACTCCCGGATATAGCTGAATTATTTGAGAATCGTGCAAATAAGGATGCCCGATGAATATTGATGATCTGAAAAGTGTCTTTGAAAAGGATTTACAACCACAGCTCGCAGTGATTGAACAAGAGCGTTGTGATGTGGTTGTCACACGGGATATGTGTGTCTTTTTCGGCGTATTAGCTGTGATCATTGGTACCATTGTACTTTATGGAACCTATATTGACCCGAATATCATCATGGTGTGTGTTGGTATCATCCTGGCTGTATTGGGCTTAATTTATCAAATGAAGTGGAATGAGTATCGCGTTGTTTATAAGCAGAAAGTAATTTCCAGTATCATTCAAAGTATTGATGATTCGCTTGAGTATAACCCGACAGGCAGTATTGAACGGGAGGTTTATGACAGAAGTGGTCTTTCTCCAGGTGAATATAGTCAGTTTGAGGGCGAAGACTTTATCAGTGGGAAAATAGGGCAGACTGCAATAGAAATGTCGGAAATTCACACCAAATATAAAGTCAAAAGGAGAACTGCCGGTGGAAAAACAAAAACATACATGCAGACTAGATTCCGAGGCATGGTCATCATCGCAGATTGTAATAAGCATTTTAATAGTCAGACTTTTGTCTCAATTGACAAAGGTAAAGATGATTCGTTTCTTGAGAATATCAAACAGGGTTTTGTGGGTACGCCCCACAATTTGGTTCGGCTGGAAGATCCAGAGTTTGAGCGATATTTCGATGTCCATAGCACCAATCAGGTTGAAGCAAGATATCTGCTGACACCGGCTTTCATGCAACGGGTTGTGGCATTTCGTGAAAATACAGGCAAGTA
The DNA here is from genome assembly GCF_000425165.1 of Photobacterium halotolerans DSM 18316. GTDB lineage: Bacteria > Pseudomonadota > Gammaproteobacteria > Enterobacterales > Vibrionaceae > Photobacterium > Photobacterium halotolerans. Next base: position 566,799 of record NZ_KE384319.1, on the reverse strand, counting down.
CTTGGCACTGTCTTTTGTTGAAGGAAAGTTATTTATCTCAGTTTCTGACGGCGATATGAAATATTTTGAACCTAAGCTATCTGATTCGGCAACTGATTTTAATACTGTAAAAGATATCTTCTCTGAGTTAAAGCTATTAGTGGGGCTGATAGATGCTTTGGATTTAAATACACGTATTTGGTCTAAAGCATAAGTTGTATTAGTTCTGACTAGATCTGACACTTCAATTTTAAATGGAGAGAGTTACCCACTTTGATTAAAGGTGCTGAATCCGTAATCAAAGAAAAAAGAGATAACTCTCATGTATCATAGTTGCAATTCAATCATTAAACACAGAACTGACCTTTTCAATTTTGCAGAAGAACTCGGCAACAACAACGGCTAGTTTAGTGTAAAATTTCATTATTTTTCCGGTTCGTAGTTTAAAGGTGAGTAAACTTATAACTGCTTGAATAAATCAATGTAAATATGGGTGTAGGCGATTTTCATCGCTACATAGGCTAATAATATTGCCATGAAAAGTTGGAACTTTTTGAAAAATGCAGAGCTGTTCACTCGTTGACCTATTAGCCTGCCGGTCAGTGAATAACTCAAGGGGGCGCCAAAAGCAAATACAGATAATGCGATGGAAAAAATCAACGCTTGTAATCCGGAAATATTCTGAGCCGGAAACTGAATGGTTACAATGGGTAAACAGGCAATAAAACCTTTCGGGTTCAGTAACTGAAGCATCAGCCCATCCCGAAATTTCAGATCCGACAAGGCAACGGATGTATTTTCCAGTTGTCGTCCTGATGTAAACAATTTCCAGGACAGAAAAAGCATATAAGTACAGCCCAGAATACTGATATATGGAATGATGGTTTCATGAACAACCGAGTGACTGAGAAAGCTCAATGAAAGGAAAAGAATTAACATGGCGAAACTCACGCCCATGAAAAAACCTGTATTCTTATTTGTTTTATTATTCAGTCCTGTATTAAAGCTGAGCAGATTCACAGGACCAGGTGAATACATTATTGAAAATGCATATAGCCAGATCTCAAGCATATTTTTATCCAGTTGAAAGTTGTTAGCGTGTTATTTGTAATTGATATTGTTTGGGTGTCATGCCGTAACTGCGTTTGAATCGGCGGTTTAAATGGCTGATATCAGAAAATCCGCAATCTGTTGCGACATCAATCACGGACTCGCCCGTCTCCAGTGCTTTTCGTGCATTGTTAATCCGGCAATTAATTACGTACTGATGGGGTGTAATCCCAAACTGAGAGCGAAACAGCCGTATAAAATGGTACTTCGACATAGTGGCCGCGCTGGCAATATCGTCGATGGAAATGTTCTGGTTCAGATGCGCATGTATATACTCTTTCGCCCGCAGTAACAGTGTGTCGGTACGGTTCGTGGGTGGCTGCTCATTCAGCTGCCCGCCTCGGCGTACCAGCGAATGTGAAAGCTGAAATAGTCCTGATTCCAGTTCTATGTTGGTGGTGGCCGGATTTTCCATCAGCGCAGAGAGCATCAGCGTCTGCTGACGCAAAATCATGTCGTCAAGTAAGGTGCCGCCGATTCTGGGAAGCTGCCCCTGACGTACACCTAAGGCTCTGAACTGAGGAATAAATACCTCTGGATGTATGTATAACATCCGGTACTCAAGTTCCTGAGTATCGCCGGAACAGCCGTCATGGACATCTTCCGGATTAAATATCAGCACCCCGCCAGGCGGACTGCTATGAAAAGCCCGCTGGCAAAAGAAATCCTGCCGCCCTTTGAGGGTCACACCAATGGCATATTCTTCGTGAGCGTGTTTGTCATAGGAAAAGTCACTCATTGTGGCATGAAGCAGGGTAACGCCCTCTAAATGAGAACTGGTAATAAATTGAAAGCAATTGTCCGATTTCATCCCTGTCCTCCTGAGTTATGGCATAAAGACAGGTTAAACAAAACGTGTACTGATTGCTTGGACAATATTGCTCATTTTAATAGTAACAATGAAAAAGGCCGCATCGCGGCCTTGGGGTTTCACGGCAGTGGCCGGGTATGCCACTGCTTTTTCAGGTGGAAAGGGTTAACCGAAGGATTTACTCAAGCCTTCCAGAAACGTTACTTTCTCGCGCATCTGGCTTGCGGCCTGTTCCATGCGCGACATCATCACAAGGTTTTCAGACGAGGAGGTGGAAATCTGATGGACGTTGTGACTGATCTCCTGCGCCACAGTGCCTTGTTCCTCTGCTGCTGCGGCAATTTGCGTTGAAATTTCAGCAATTTCATCCACCATGGACACCACTTCCAGAATGCTGGCTGCCGTATCATTGGTATGGGCGACACATTGCCGGGTCTTTTCAATACTCTCGGAAGAGGTGGCCTGCCACTGGTTCAGGGTGGCATTGATGTTAACAATGCTGGTTTGAATATTTTCTGTCGCGCCGTGGGTACGCTGAGACAAGGCACGTACTTCATCGGCCACGACCGCAAAACCCCGCCCTTGTTCACCGGCACGGGCCGCTTCAATCGCGGCGTTCAGTGCCAGCAGATTGGTTTGCTCTGCAATGCCCTGAATTTCCATCATCATGGTTTCAATCTGTTCCGACACCTTTACCAGTGACTGGGCGGTTTGCGCCGCATTTTCGGTGTCTTTGGCCAGATCATTGATATTGTTTTGCGTGAGCTGCAGCACTTTGGTGGTGTTGGCGCATTTTTGTTGCGCGGTGAGCACTTTGTCTGTCGTCAGCTGAGTATTTTGCGCAATTTCCGTGGCAACAGCAGACATTTGGGTAATGGACGTGGCGATATGCTGGGTATCTTTGTCCTGATTGGAGATAGAGTCGCGGGTGGATAGGGTGACATTGGTGAGTTCATCAGTGACTTCACGAATGGTCAGCGCCGCATCATCGACCCGGCCCAGCACGGTTTTCAGCCGGGCATCGTGTAATTTCAGATGGAAATCGGCAATGGAAATCAGGTCATCACCACTGTAGACAATGCGGGTGAGGGCATCATAGTTATTCGACAACTGCTGAAAAAAACGGGGTACAGCAAATAGTTCACCCCGACAAAGGATCGCAATGAAGATCAATGGAACAGCAGCGGATAGGAATTCGTACTGAGGGATATAAAAGTGCGTCAAGGCCACGCACAGCACGGTGAGCAGGGCAGACAGACCCAGCTTGGCCCAACTGGACAGACGGAACCCATAAGGATTTTTGTCATTGTTCAGTTGTTGATAGATATGGGTGGCGGTATTGATCATGTCCTGAGTCGGCTTGCGGCGTACCGACTGATAGCCAGAAACCCGATTGTTTTGGTACAGCGGGGTGACGTAAGCATCTACCCAGTAATAACTGCCGTCTTTGCAGCGGTTTTTGACAATGCCCCGCCAGGGTTTTTCTGCTTTCAGGTGGCTCCATAAGTCACCAAAGGCCGCTCTGGGCATGTCCGGGTGGCGAATAATATTGTGATGCTGTCCGACGAGCTCGTCAAAACTGTAGCCACTGACTTCGACAAATTCGTCATTGGCATAGGTAATAACACCTTGTAAATCCGTTGTTGTCACTAATTGAGCATTAGGATCAAGCACCACTTCCCGGTCATTGACCTGGCGATTTTTACGCATGAATTGTCCCTCTTCGTAACGCAATAGATGGCAAGCGTTGTTGAACTGTTAGCAGTTCTTTTAATTATGTGACACGTCTGACTCAACTCTAGATGAGGGGTATTTAACTGCACAGGGCAAATGCCGGAGATTTGAAATTCCTCAAAAAAAGCAAATTTAGTGGCAGAAAAAGTAAGCAAAGCTGAAATCAGCGATTATTATCTATGTCCACAGAGTATATTTGCACTTGATAAGCCAGATGGATCGGATGACATAATTCCATATAAGGAGTGCGTCAATTCTGGATAAACATTTAATTGAAAGTTGATCATCACGCTATAACAGCCAGCGTTTGTGTGAATTTTGTCTTAAGTGGCGAAGGTCTGGTCGTTCAGGCAAGAAAAAACCCTGCGAGCGAAAGCAGGCAGGGTTTGAACTATCAGCCGAATAAATGACTGATTAGAAGTTCGCGGAACGCGGTGTACGTGGGAATGGGATCACGTCGCGGACGTTAGCCACACCGGTTACGTAAGAAACCAGACGCTCAAAGCCCAGGCCGAAACCAGCATGCGGTACTGTGCCGTAACGGCGCAGATCGCGGTACCAGTTCATATCTTCCGGGTCGATGTTCATTGCACGCATGCGCTGATCGAGAATCTCCAGACGCTCTTCACGCTGGGCACCGCCGATGATTTCACCAATGCCTGGTGCCAGAACATCCATGGCCGCGACCGTTTTGCCATCATCATTCATACGCATGTAGAAGGCTTTGATGTCTTTCGGGTAGTTCTTCACGATAACAGGCGCGTTAAAGTGCTCTTCTGCCAGATAGCGCTCGTGCTCAGAAGACAGGTCGATGCCCCACTCAACGTCGAACTCGAACTGACGGCTGGACGCCTTCAGGATTTCAATCGCATCTGTGTAGTCAACCTGAGCAAAATCAGACTCAACAAATTGCTCCAGACGGGTGATTGCCTCTTTGTTGATGCGCTGTGCGAAGAATTCCAGATCATCGCGGCGCTCTGCCAGCACGGCTTTGAAGACATACTTCAGCATGTCTTCCGCCAGTTTGGCGACGTCGTTCAGATCTGCGAATGCCACTTCAGGCTCAACCATCCAGAACTCAGCCAGGTGGCGGCTGGTGTTGGAGTTTTCAGCACGGAAGGTCGGGCCGAAGGTGTACACTTTGCTCAGGGCGCAGGCGTAGGCTTCGGCGTTCAGCTGGCCGGAAACGGTCAGGAAAGTCTCTTTACCGAAGAAGTCTTCGTTGAAATCAACCTGGCCTTGCTCGGTGCGTGGCAGGTTTTCCAGATCCAGTGTGGACACGCGGAACATTTCACCGGCACCTTCGGCGTCAGCCGCTGTGATCAGCGGTGCAGATACCCAAAAGTAACCCTGCTCGTGATAGAAGCGGTGGATTGCCTGAGACAGGCAGTTACGCACACGGGCTACCGCGCCAATCACGTTGGTACGCGGGCGCAGGTGTGCCACTTCACGCAGGTATTCAATAGAGTGACGTGTTTTTGCCATTGGGTAGGTGTCCGGGTCATCTACCCAGCCAACCACTTTAACGTCAGTCGCTGCCAGTTCGAAGTCCTGACCTTGCGCCGGAGATTCAACCACTTTACCCGTTACTTCCACTGAACAGCCAGTTGTCAGCTTCAGGACTTCTTCCTGGTAATTATTCAGTGCATTCGGGACCACGGCCTGAATCGGGTCGAAACAAGAGCCGTCATAGATGGCAAGGAAAGAGATTCCGGCTTTGGAATCCCGACGTGAACGGATCCAACCGCGTACAGTGATTTCACTGTCTACCGCAATCTTACCGCTCAGTACGTCTGAAACAGGCGCGTAAGTCATGATGTCATTATTCTCCGTTTAGGCACGACTGAGTGCTGTGCTTAATTTACTGTCCAAAACAGCAATATTACCTGTCTTGACACAAGCATCAAGCCTTGATGCGTTACCTGATGGGAAATAATCACATTGTGTCGTGTTTTGTGTTGATTAAATAATCGCTGAGGCAATTCTGGCGGCCGTTTTCAGGCCGCCAGCGTGATTGTTAACCTAAGGCGCGGGTGGCGCCGGCGGTGTTAGATCGCACGTTTGTCCGTCCCTTAAGATGGTGCCGGGGAACGGGCTGTCAGGAAGCGGGGCTTCTGTGGGGGTCTGTACCGTAAAGGTTGGTACATTCGCTGCCGGGATCAGTGCAACCACATCGCTCCACATCTCGCCGTCGTCAGCGCCCAGAGCCGGTGTCGCACTCTGCCAGCGGGTGAAGTGATTGAAACCTTTCACTGTAAATACCAGGCCGTCGGTATCCGAGACTTTTATCCACTCTTTGAAATTGCCGGTCGGGAATTTTTTCGCGCCATTGCTGAAGGTTTCATCAATCTGCGCCTGAGACATGGCATTTTCGTAATACAGAGTGCCGTCCGCTTCCAGTTTCCAGCGGATCGGGATGTCAAAACCACAGCCGTCACTGTCTCTGTAACGACCGGTATTAAAGCCGCTCTGACTGTCGGCCTGCGCATTTAAGACCAAATGACGCGAGGCATCGCTGAACGTCAGGGCTTTACCTGCCAGCATGCTCTGGGTGAAACGCGGTGTTCTGCCTTCCCAGCTGACGGTACAACTGGCTGCCTGGCTGGTGAAGGCCGCTTTGGTTTGTGCCGTTACCGGCATTTGGCTGCCGCTGTTCCAGCCAGAATCATTGGCCGTGCAGGCAACCAGAGTGTCAGGGACGTATTGCTTGGTCATCAGGTTATCAATCACGCTGTTATTGGCCCCGCCTATGTCGGTCTGACTGTAATACTTGACGGCCAGAATCGGACGGTCCTGGTATTTCTTGTGGGTGAGCGCCCATAACTGGTAATCGCTGAAAGTGTCATTGCTGTTTTCAGTCAGGCGCAGAAAGCCGTTGTCATTTAACTGCCAGCTGCGGTTGCTGCTGCCCGGTTGCAAGACGGTATTGAGGTAATACTCCCAGGTGTTGTCGCTTTTCAGGATCAGGGTTTCCAGCTCGCCCAGTGAGCCCGGGTCTGTGGAGATTTGCACCAGATGCTGATCAACCAGGCTGTTGACGCTGTCTGTGACGAAACGCTCATCGCCGCCACATTCTGTCACTGAATTGAGGAACTGATCTTCAGTGGCCGGGGAGGTATTGCCAAAGTTGCAGTCACCAAAAGCAGGCAGATTGTCACGGGAAGTCACCGCATAGATCTCTTCTTTGGCGGCGTGATTAAAGCCGGCAAAGTGGTAGTCGGTGTCTTTCAGAATCGCCTCGCCCTGATGCACCGCCCCTTGTTCGACGACCAAAAACAGATAAGGCGTGTCAAAGGGGTAATGGTTGGCCAGTTGTTTGATGACATCGGGTACGGTGAACTGGAACATCTCTTTGCCCAGAGTCGACACCGCGCCCCAGATACCGGTTTCAACCACCATCCAGTCATCGCCGCCGACATTGACCCAGTAGTTGGCCTGATGGGTGTTATTGAGCACCAATTCCACCACCACGTTATCGGTCAGGTGATAACCGTTAACCTGCTCAATACTGCCAGCGCCTGCTACCGACACCATATCTTCAAGGGATGTGTAAGGAACGGTCGGGTTGTCTCTGGGCGCCACAGTACACTCGTCGCCACCGACCTGTGTGTTACACAGCAGCATACGGGTTGCCACCGGATTCCAGGTGAAATAGTAGCCTTTGGCGGCCTCGCCAAAGGTGGTGTCGGCGGGCACGTAGCGGGTCATGAAATGGTTTTCTTTGGTAGTAAGAAAGTCATGCATTTTCAGGCCGGCCAGCGAATAGCTGTTGACCCGCATAGTAATGTTGCGGCCATCGGCTTCTTCCAGTCCGGCATCCGTCATGCTGGCGGTGCTGCTGGATGAAATCAGTACCTTGAAATATTCGTACAGATCTTTCCAGCCGTTGGCGGTCAGGATCTGCCCTTTAATCGCGTCTTCTTTGCTGTCGAACTGCACCAATCCCTGCTCGCTGAGATAGGTGAAATCTTCGGTCAGTGAAATATCGCTGTCGCCGTTTTTGGTCCAGCGCCAGTCGATCTGGCGGGTTTCATTGGAGGCGGTATCCGGGCTGTTATAGTCCATCATGTCAGCTTTAAGGGTGCTGCCGGTGTTTGAGCTGTGGCTGGCCAGTCGCCAGAAACCTGAGTTGAAGATGGTGGCGATCTCGTCTTTTTGTGCCGTCAGCTCAGTGTATTTGCGGGTCATGATGCCTTCAAGGATGTCGTTGACTATGGTGAGCGACATCAGATTACTCAGGCTGACGCCGTTGAGGCCCAGTTTGGGGATCAGGGTGACACTCAGCTCATCAGCCAGCTCATTGATGAAATCGCCGGCATCCCGGACATCAATATTACTGGGATCACTGACAGTTTCACTGAATATGCCCCAATGACCGTCTGTGGCGACGCGTTTTATCAATGCACGGTAGGCGAGGGTGGTTTTCAGGGACAGGGCGATCTCGGTGTCTGTTAACGGTGTCATGAAGAGATCGGTCGGCAAGTCATCGCCGATGGCAAATTGCGGCACGTCATTGAGATCCAGTACCAGTACGCCATGCAGCAGCAGTGGCACCTGAGCTTCAATACTGTAGTTACCGTCTGTCATCGCAAAACTGGTGATGTCACCCTGACCCATCACTTTGCCCTGCTGATTGATAAACAGTACAGCAAAGTTGTCCTGATACAGATCCGGTGTGGCCGCGTAAGCCTGGCTGACAGGACGCCAGCTTACTCTTTGCTGTGCTGTCATCAACCCGGCAGGCAAGTCGACAGTGACGGTAAATTTGGTTTTGACAGGTGGCAGCTCAGCAGGTTGGATACCTGCCTCATCTCCGCCGCCACCGCACGCAGAAAGCAGGCCAGCCAGAAACAGGCTCAGACCAAGTCTCAGATAGGTGCGCATAACATTTCCCCTGAATACTCAATGCAGCACGTGTTGTACCAATCTCATGGCCGAACATTGGCGGCTGGATTGGTTTCGGTGTTTGGGCTGAGTATAGGTAAGCGGCAGGGAGGGAAATGTAAAACCCGACCGGTCGTCTCAACTGTTGAGACGGCATCTAAGAATTGAGACGACCGAAAACAGGGTAAGGCGGAGGTGTCAGCTTAATCAGGCAATCGACAGGTATTTGTGCGTCTGGATAGACAGACGCCAGTTGCGGGCAATGCAGGTTTGAATACAAAGCTCGGTGGCTCGGGCTTTCTGGCTGATGGGCTGCAGGGCGATGGTGACATTGCTCTGTAGCGGCACACCGGCTAACAACGCATCTAGCTGGTCGATATCCTTTTGCGTCCCGACAGGGTGCTTGATTTCATTGGCGCGAGACAGTGCGCCGGGCAGAACCGGCAGCTTGCCTTTCATGTTAATTTTCGGCGAGACAGTCACCCAGGTATTGTCTGTGGCCAGCACCTCGTAAGTGCCACTGGTTTCAATCTGGCAACGGAAACCGTTGGCTTCCAGCTGTTCAGTCAGCGGGCGTAAGTCATACAGACAAGGTTCGCCACCGGTAATCACGACATGACGTGCGGTGTATCCCTGCTCAATCAATAAGTTGACAATGCCGCCGGCATCCAGGGACGTCCAGCTTGGCGAGTCGCCCTGTTTGGCAAGCATAGCGCTGACGTTAACTTCGTCCTGAGGCTCAGCGCTCCAGGTTTGTTTGGTGTCACACCAGGCACAACCGACAGGGCAGACTTGCAGACGGACAAAGATAGCCGGCACGCCTGTGAAAACACCTTCACCCTGGATGGTTTCAAAGATTTCATTGATTTTGTACACGGCTGACCTCAAAACAATCAATCAAGTTAACGCGAAAAGGGGGTTTTTGTACCCTGAACCTCAAAGGGCGCGTATTATGTCAGAAGCCTGCGTCATTGTCTCTAGAGCCACATATCTTTCAATCATGCTGCTTGTTTGCCCGGCCCGGTAACGCGAAGACCAAAAGGGACAGGCTGGTCGTGACTGGGTTCACGTCCCTGGCACAAGGGGCTTCACAATTACTTCGCAAAGTAAAAAAATTCAACTTCTTGCGTATTCGTTAACCTTTGAGGATCCAGAGCATGTATGTCGCTCAACCCGGTCATATCGATCATATCAAAAGAAACAATGCCGGAAGCGTCTACAAACTTATCGATCAGTATGGGCCTATTTCCCGTATCGAGCTGTCGAAAAAGAGCCAGTTAGCGCCAGCCAGTATTACCAAAATCACCCGTGAGCTGTTTGACGGGCATCTGATCAAAGAAGCTGAAATTCAGGAATCAGGCAATCGCGGCCGTCCGGCTATTGGCTTAGTGCCTGATAATGATGGCTGGCAATTTTTAGGCATTCGTCTTGGCCGTGGTTACCTGACTATCGCCTTGCATGAGCAGGGTGGCGATATCCTGTTCGAGGAGCGCCAGGATATCGAAGAGCTGGCGCAACATGATGTGTTGCAAAAGCTGCTCGATGAGATTGAATCCTTTTTTGCCCGCCATGCCAAACAATTGGATCGTATTACCGCCATTGCGGTTTCCTTACCGGGTCTGGTGAATTCCGACAAAGGCATGGTGCTGCAAATGCCGCACTATGATGTGAAAGATTTACCTTTGGGACCGGCCATTCATGAAGCAACGGGCCTGCCGGTATTTATCGGCAACGATACCCGTTCCTGGGCGCTGGCCGAGCAATTGTTCGGCAATGCCAAAGATGTGGCGAATTCTATCCTGATCTCCATTCATCACGGGGTGGGTGCCGGTATCATTCTGGACAACAAGGTGTTGCAGGGCCGGATCGGCAACATCGGCGAACTGGGCCATATTCAGATCCAACCTGATGGGCTTCCCTGTTATTGCGGTAATAAAGGGTGTTTGGAAACGGTAGCCAGTTTGCAGGCCGTCAGGCAGCAGGTGAAATCCCGCCTGGCCCTGGGTGAAGCCTCTTCTTTGTACGGCAAAGAACTGACTATCGAGACCATTTGCGAGGCCGCGGTACAGGGCGATCCGCTGGCTTTTCAGGTGATCACTGAGCTGGGCTTCCACTTAGGCCGGGCGATTGCCATTATGGTTAATTTGTTCAACCCTGAGAAGGTGCTGATTGGCGGGGAGTTTAATCAGGCTAAATCGGTGTTGTATCCTGCCATTCTTGAGTGTGTGAAGAGCCAGTCTTTACCTGTGTACAATCAGGACCTGCGTATTGAAGAAACCAGCTTTTATACTCAGGCGACCATGCCTGCCGCTGCGCTGGTAAAGCAGGCTATGTATGACGGTCACCTGCTGGTGAAACTGATTGAGGAAGGCTAGCCGCTTTCAGATGCAACTTTGGTAAAACGCAGCAAACTACTCGTTCGCTGCGTTTTTTATGTGTGTGACCTGCGATTCAGCCAGACTTAAAGTAAGCGCCGCGGCAATAAAGGAGAGTCTTCATGAAAACGAGCAAAATTACTGTGTTTTATGACGGAGCCTGCCCGACCTGTGTCCGCGACCGGAAATGGTATGAATCCTGGCTGGGTAAGCATCCGCATCTGGTGGAATGGTACGACATTACCGGCAAAGATGCAGAGTTAGCCGCGATGGGCATTGTGCCAGCTAAGGCACTGAGAGAGCTGCACGTTCAGGACAGCGACGGGGCGGTTCACAAGGAAATGGATGCTTATATTCTGTTGCTCAGACAAATCTGGTGGCTGCGGCCTGTGGCCTGGTTGATGGGACTACCCGGTATCAGGCAGGTGTTGTCTGCTGTCTATCGCCGTATGGTCGATCAGCGGTTAGCCCGTGAGGGGCGGGGTTAAACGGCGGCGTTATATACCGTCGTGCCTGAGCTCTTCATCTATCACATTGTGCAGGAAAGACAGCGCGGCCCTATGGTCATTCCGGCTCATAAACCATTGTTTTTGGTTGGTCTCTAAAGGCAGAATTTCCAGCCAGCGCTGGCAGACCCAGGCCATGTCGGTAAAATCGGGATCCGGATAATTCGCCGCGTAGTCGGGATATTCATCAAATAAGGCTTCCAGGCTATTGGCGATGGGCTTGTCGATGAAGCGGGTGGAGCTGGGTGTCCAGTTTTTTATCGTACTGACTTCGCCAAATCTCAGCCCGTCTTTTTCCTGCCAGTGATTGTTGATGACGAATTTTTCTACACCCCGTATGGTGATGCCCAGTAATCCGTCAGGTAATTGTTCAAAATCTGTGATTTCGACCCGGGTGCCGAAATGACACAGCGAATCACCATCTTTCATACACAGGCCAAAACCAGTGCCTGATGACATCGCCAGTGTCACCAGGCGGGTATAGCGGGGCTCAAAAATTCTCAGTTTGCTGACGCCTCCCGGCAACACATAGAGTCTGAGCGGGAAAAGGGGTAACTGCATCATACTTAGCCTTCTGACAGCATGTTTGTAAAAGGCCGCTAAATGGTGCGGGGTATATGACGGCCTTACAATGACTCTTACATAGAGTATATCTGGTCAAACATGAGGATCTGTCTGTTTTTCGATATTAGTGCAATGATTGTAAAATGGCGAAAACCAGTTTATTAAGCTCCTGATTACTAATAATAAATGGCGGCATGATGTAGATAAGTCGACCGAATGGACGAATCCAGACACCATTGTCTACAAAACTTTGCTGTATCTTGACCATGTCCACAGGTTCATACAACTCCACCACACCAATCGCCCCGAGCCATCGAACGGCTTTCACTTTGTCTGATTGCGCCACCGCGGGCAGTAATTCAGCCAGCTGTGCTTCGATCCGGCTGACCTGATGCTGCCATTCTCCCGTTTCCAGCAAAGACAGGCTGGCATTGGCGACGGCGCAGGCCAGCGGGTTGCCCATAAAGGTCGGGCCGTGCATGAAACAGCCTGCGGCACCGCTGCACACGGTATCGGCCAGCTGCTTGGTGGTCAGGGTGGCCGCTAAGGTCATATAACCGCCGGTCAGTGCTTTGCCGACACACATGATATCCGGGCTGATACCGGCATGTTCACAGGCAAACAGTTTGCCTGTCCGGCCAAACCCGGTTGCAATCTCATCGACGATCAGCAGCACGCCATAGACGTCGCACAATTCGCGCACACGGCGCAGATAGGTGGGATGGTAGATGCGCATCCCTCCGGCGCCCTGAACGACAGGTTCCAGGATGACAGCGGCAATATCCTGATGGTTGCTCTTGAGTTTGGCGGCGAAGTCAGCAATGTCACGCTCATCCCACGTGTCATGAAAACCGAGTTCAGGTGAATCTGCAAAAAGATGCTCTGGCAGAAAACCTTTATACAGGCTGTGCATGGAGTTGTCGGGATCGGTGACCGACATCGCGGCAAAGGTATCACCATGATAACCATGTCGCAGCGTCAGGAATTTCGCCCGCGGTTCACCTTTGGCGTGCCAGTACTGAAGTGCCATTTTCAACGCCACTTCCACCGACACTGAACCGGAATCTGCCAGGAAGACCTGCTGCAGAGGCTCAGGCGTCATGGCAATCAGTTTGCGGCACAATTCAACCGCAGGCTGGTGGGTAAGGCCGCCGAACATGACATGCGACATCCTGCCCAGCTGATCGTGTGCGGCCTGATTCAGTACCGGGTGATTGTAACCGTGAATGGCCGACCACCAGGAAGACATACCGTCAACCAGTTCCCGGCCATCTTCCAGATACAGGGTCACGCCATCAGCATGAGTCACCGGGTAGCAGGGAAGCGGGTTGATGGTGGAGGTGTACGGGTGCCAGACATGCTGACGATCGTAGTCCAAATCCACCTGTGAAGCCGTGAAGTGGTTGGAGGAGTTCGTTTTGTTGGTGATATTTTGCACAGATGTAAACCCTGTATTTTCTTTGTGGTTGACAGTGTACTTGCTGAAAGTAGACTTGCAAGTATTCAAACCCGTGGAATTGTTACGGTTATCGTGAGCAAGTTGCGGGTAATAAGAACAATTAAAGAGGTTTACACGTGGAAGTGAGACACGATTGGAGCGTTGCAGAAGTTCAGGCGCTGTTTGAAAAACCCTTCATGGATCTGGTGTTTGAAGCCCAGCAAGTCCACCGTCAGTATCATGAACCCAACAAGGTTCAGGTCAGTACCCTGCTGTCGATCAAAACCGGCGCCTGCCCGGAAGACTGTAAGTACTGTCCGCAGAGCGCCCATTACCGCACCGACGTTGACCGCGAACGCCTGATGGAAGTTGAGCGGGTGCTGGATGCGGCAGAAAAAGCCAAAAGCTCGGGTGCGACACGTTTCTGTATGGGTGCGGCATGGAAAAACCCCAAAGAGCGCGACATGCCGTACCTGCTGGAAATGGTACGCGGTGTGAAGTCTATGGGGCTGGAAACCTGTATGACGCTGGGCATGATAACCGGCGATCAGGCCAACACGCTGGCCGATGCCGGGCTGGATTACTATAACCACAATCTGGATACCTCGCCTGAGTATTACGGCAATATCATTACCACCCGCACTTATCAGGATCGCCTGGATACGCTGTCACATGTGCGTGATGCCGGTATGAAGATTTGCTCCGGCGGCATTATCGGCATGGGCGAAAGTGCCCGGGACCGGGCCGGCCTGCTTGTTGAGCTGGCGAACCTGCCAGTACACCCGGAAAGCGTACCTATCAATATGCTGGTGAAAGTCAAAGGGACCCCGCTCGATAGCGTGGATGATGTCGATCCGCTGGACTTTGTCCGTATTATTGCGGTTGCCCGCATTATGATGCCGGCTTCCGCTGTTCGTCTGTCGGCTGGCCGTGAGGGTATGAGTGAAGAAACTCAGACACTGTGCTTTATGGCGGGTGCTAACTCTGTGTTCTACGGATGTAAGCTGCTGACCACGCCTAATCCGGAAGAAGACAAAGACATGCAGCTGTTTAACAAGCTGGGTATTAACCGCCAGGAAAAAGCCGCTAAGCCGGATGAGGTTCAGGAACATGAACTGCTTGGTCAGGTAGCACAGCGTGTGGCTGCCCGCCCGGCAGCGGATGACTTGTTCTACGATGCCTCTGTTTAATTCCCGGATATCACAGTCCCTGAGTCAGCGACAGACTCAGGGACTGTATCGTCAGCGAAAGCCACTCAACAGGCAGCCATCCTGCGTGCAGTTTGCTGGCAAACTGCAAGCGCATATCAATTTCTCCAGTAACGATTATCTGGGACTGGCTCAGTGCCCGGAATTAATTGCGGCCTGGCAGCAGGGGCTGTCTGTTTATGGCGCAGGCAGTGGCGGTTCACCTCTGGTGACCGGGCATCATGCACCGCATGCAGAGCTGGAGCACCGGCTGGCGGATTGGCTGGGGTACGACAGAGCCTTGCTATTCAGTACCGGATTCAGTGCCAATCAGGCGGTGCTTTTTGCCTTACTCGGCAAATCAGACCGGCTGATCCAGGACAAGCTGAATCATGCCTCTTTGATGGAAGCGGGCCTCTTGTCTCCGGCGACAATGCGCCGCTTTGCGCACAACGATCTCAATGCCCTGGATGCATTATTGAAAGCCGGGTCTGACGATTGTGCCGCTACGCTGGTGGTCACGGAAGGCGTGTTCAGCATGGATGGGGATCAGGCGCCGCTAGCGGCGATTTCAGCCCTGTGCCGGGAGACGGACAGCTGGCTGATGGTTGACGATGCCCATGGTTGCGGGGTGCTGGGGGAATGCGGCCGGGGCAGTGCGGCGCAGGCAGGCATTACACCTGAGATCAGCATTGTCACTTTTGGCAAAGCCTTCGGCATGCAGGGCGCGGCGGTGTTGTGCAGCGATGAGGTCGCAGAATATCTGATTCAGTTTGCGCGGCATTATATCTACTCGACGGCGATGCCACCGGCACAGGCTCATGCACTGTGTACCGCCTGCGATCTGGTCCAGAGCGGAGACTGGCGCAGGGAGAAACTGGCGGTATTAGGGCATATTCTGGCTGACGAACTTCTGCCGGAAGTGGGTCTGGTTGCGACAGAAACGCCGATCAAACCGGTATTGCTGGGCAGCAGTGAACTGGCAATCAACCTGTCTGCGGCTCTGGCTGAAAAAGGTATCTGGGTGTCGGCCATCCGCCCGCCGACCGTGCCGGTCAATCAGGCCAGATTACGTATTACCCTGTCTGCCAGTCATACAGAGCAACAAGTCAAAGCGTTGGCAACATCGTTGAATGCGTCTTTTGAAGAGGTACAGGATGCAGGAAATCAGTCCGACAGTGGCTGTTAGACCACAGAATCAGAGCTTGTCTGGTTCAGACAAGCAGGCGATTGCCGCCAGTTTTGGCAAAGCCGCCAAACATTATGATCAATCGGCGGCTTTCCAGCGGCAGGTGGGGCACCAATTGCTGGATACATTACCCTGTCTGCCACAAGGCAGCCACTGGCTGGATATCGGGTGCGGAACCGGGTATTTCACCCGTCAGCTGCAGGCCATGGGCTACCAGACCACAGCCATTGATCTGTCCGAACCCATGCTGGCGCAGGCCAAAGATCGCTGTGATGGCACAGGCGTGTTTTGTGTCGCTGATGCCGAATCGCTGCCATTTCCGGACAACCACTTTGATGCAGCCTTTTCCAGCCTTGCTCTGCAATGGTGCTCGGATCTGGCCGTTCCGTTGCGCGAGTTGCAGCGAGTAGTGAAACCGGGCGGGGTGATTGGGATCACCACCCTGGCAGAGGGGACATTATTTGAACTTGAGCACGCCTGGCTATCGGTTGATACACAGCAACATGTCAATCAGTTTGACTCTGTCACCCGGCTTTCACAGGCCGTGGCCGATGCCGGGCTGAATGCGGCAGAGTTCTCGGTTATGCCGGTGGTGATGCATTATGAGAGTGCGCTGGGCTTAATGAAGGATCTTAAGGGAATAGGTGCGACGCATTTGTCGGAGCAGCGCCGGCAAGGGATGTTCGGCCGGACGACGCTGAACCGGCTCGAAAATGCCTATGCGCATTTTCGCGACAGTACGGGTCAGTTACCCGCTACGTATCAGGTTGGTTTTGGAGTATTTACCAATGTCTAATACATTTTTTGTCACAGGAACGGATACCGATGCAGGAAAAACGGTCGTTACCCGTACTTTAATTGAATCCAGTGTCCGCGCCGGGCAAAGAGCGGCAGGGTTTAAACCGGTTGCGTCAGGCAGTACGCTGACCGCTTATGGTATGCGCAATTCTGATGCACTGTTTCTGCAAGCTGCTTCGCAGCCGGCATTGCAGTATGAAGAAGTCAATCCTTATACGTTTGAGCCGCCCATCGCGCCGCACATTGCTGCCAAGCAGGCAGGCATTAGCATCGATCCTGCCAGGCTGTCTGAAGGCTTATCACAGCTTAAGAGCAAGAATGATGTGGTGTTTGTTGAAGGTGCCGGTGGATGGCGGGTTCCTCTTTCCGACACAATGAAGCTGTCTGACTGGGTCAAGCAGGAAGAAATGGCAGTCATATTAGTGGTGGGCGTGAAACTGGGCTGCCTGAACCATGCGATGCTGACCGCGGAAGCGATTCAAAATGATGGTCTGATATTGGCGGGCTGGGTGGCAAACCTTGTTGATCCGGATATTCATTGTTACGAGGATAACCTGAGGTATCTTGAAGCTTACTTGCCCGCACCCAAGTTAGGTGAAATTCCCTATTTGCCCGGTATTGCCAGGCAAGACTTAACGGGTTACCTGAATATAGAGCTTTTGACTTAAATCTCTTCCCTTCTTTATAACACGACCCCATAACACGACAATGCCGCCAGCAAGGCGGCGTTGTCGTATATCCATGATATTAATAACGCTGTTTTTTGTTGACTAAGTAAGGTAAGCAATACCAGATTGCCGCGGCCAGAATTAAACTGTAACCCAGCAGTTCAACGCCTTCTTCAGCCAGGTTTTTGATTTCACGTACATAGTTATCCTGCATCGCGGCTTGCCAGATCTCCCCCATGCCAAACAGGCGTGAGAACACCAGCAGTGTGGCTAAACCGCCCAGCATCAGACCGAAACTGGCGTGCTGGCTGTATCGGCTTAAGGCGGGCTGTGTCGTTTGTGGGTGTTTATAAGCATAGAACATTCCCGTTACTGCTACGATAGCTGCCGGGAACTTCCAGAAGCCGTGCCAGATAAGATCAAGCAGCCCGTCCAGTTCCCGGATCAGCAGCACCATAAAAAAGGCTGACGCTAACAGTGCAAAGCCCCTCAGAGTGCTTCTTGTCACTGCAACAGCAGAAAAGAGTATGCTGGTTAATAGTAAAAAGAGTTCCTGAGTATACTCGACCAGGGAATTTTCGCTGAGGCTGCCACTCAGTTGCAGCACTTCGATTTGTATGATGAATGCGGCAATTGCAGTGATAACAGCAACAGCCAAAAACATAGCAACGGGAATGAGCAGAGTGCGCACGCCTTCGCGCGAAGCGGCGCTATCCATAGTGGGTGAATAGAGCTTTTTCATAATTTACCTGTACAGTGTTCAGAATAATTTTTGGGATTAGTATCACATAATCATTCTGAATGAGAACTGTCGTAAAGACATTATGACGCAGAAATGACAAAGCCTCCGGAAAGGAGGCTTTGGGTCTAGCATTTGTTACAAGGAAATCAGTTATCGCTGAGTAAAGGCATCTGCTCAATGACTTCAGTTGACTGTGTGGCGATTGGGTCAATCCCCAGCTCTGCGCAGGCTTCTTCAGCCGTCATGCCAAGATGGCAACGCAGGATATCAATTGCGACTTGGTAGTTTTCTTGGTCAGCCATCTTGCCTCCTTGTTAGATACTGTGAATTCGAATACGCAACGACAATAGAGAATGGCGACATCTTATACAATACGACCAAAGTCTAAGACCCGATGATCGGGCAAACCATGATTTTTGTCTCAGAAGCGGATATCTCTTACCAAAAGTAACAATTTACTGCTTCCGCTTGTTTTTAGATTGAACGACCATACTATAAGTACCATCTTATTGATGCGCCTGCCATTAGGAAGGCGCATAAGCATTTGACACCCAGACCTTTGTTGGAGAAAGAAAGGTATGAAGCGAATTGGCTTGTTCCTGGCAACCAACCTTGCCGTAATGCTGGTATTCAGCATTGTGCTCAATATTATCTATGCCGTGACTGATTTACAGCCAGGCAGCTTGAACGGCCTGCTGGTGATGGCGTTGCTGTTTGGTTTTGGCGGTTCTTTGATTTCCCTTTTCATGTCTAAGTCCATGGCACTCAGGTCTGTGGGCGGTATGGTGATTGAACACCCGCGTAATGAAACAGAACACTGGCTGATGGAAACCGTTGCACGTCAGGCGAAGCAGTCCGGTATCGGTATGCCGACTGTGGCTGTGTATGATTCACCCGATATCAATGCGTTCGCAACAGGTGCCAAGCGTGATGACTCTTTGGTGGCAGTGTCTACCGGGTTGTTACACAACATGACCCGCGATGAAGCTGAGGCTGTGCTGGCACACGAAGTCAGCCATATTGCCAATGGTGATATGGTGACCATGACCTTGCTGCAGGGGGTGGTGAACACCTTTGTGATTTTTGTCTCCCGTATTATTGCGGGTGCTGTCAGTGGGGTCAGCAACAACAGTGAAGAAGGCGAGGGGGGCAGTTTTGTCACCTACTTCATCGTCTCCACTATCATGGAATTGTTGTTCGGCTTCCTGGCCAGCATCATTACCATGTGGTACAGCCGTCACCGTGAATTCAAAGCTGATGCAGGTTCTGCACATCTGGTTGGTAAAGAGAAGATGATTGCTGCGCTGGAGCGCCTGAAAGTCAGCCAGGAATCTCACCTGGAAGGTTCAATGATGGCGTTTGGCATCAACGGCAAGAAAACCCTGTCTGAACTTTTCATGACACACCCGCCGCTGGAAAAACGTATTGATGCGTTGCGTCGTGGTGAGCACCTGTAATCCACTCAGACTAACGACAGCCCCCGCATCATGCGGGGGCTGTTTCATTTGGGCACAATGCGGTACAGGTTGCCGTTGTCAGTAGCGAAATAGATAATCCCTTCTGCACTTTGCGCCAGTGAGCGAACTCTTTCATTCAAGTCTTCAAACAGCCTTTCTTCTTTTACAGGATTTCCCTGCGCATTAAGGGCGACACGATTGAGGTGCTGTAACACCAGTGCGCCGGTAAACAGATTACCCTGCCAGGCCGGAAAAGCGCTGCCCTGATAAATCATCAGGCTGCCGGGTGCAATGGAGGGGACATACACTTTTTTCGGCGACTCAATACCGGCTTTTTCTTTGGATTCACCGACATCCAGCGGCCCCCAGTACTCTTTACCGTGTGAGGTAACTGGCCAGCCGTAATTGCGCCCCGGCAGGATCTGGTTGATTTCATCCCCACCGCGCGGGCCATGTTCAATCTCCCATAACCTGTCCGTCTTTGTATCAAACGCCATGCCTTGCGGGTTGCGGTGACCATAGCTCCAGATCTCTGCCAATGCGCCGGACTTATCATAAAAGGGATTGTCTTTCGGCACTGTGCCATTGAGATTTAAACGTAGTATCGAGGCGGCATGATTGCTCAGATCCTGCCCGTTCGGGCGATTGCCTCTGTCACCGACAGAAAAAAACACATGGCCTTTCATATCAAACGCTATCCGGCTGCCATAGTGTTTGCTGGCCTCACTGTGTGGACGGGAAACCAGCAAATCCTGCCAGTCGGTGAGCGTCTGGCCGGATAACTTGGCTCTTGCCAGCGTGGTGGCGCTGCCGCCTTTGACCGGTTTGCTGTAGGTAAAATAGATCCAGCCATTTGCCAGGGGATCGGGGGATAGCATGACATCCAGTAAACCACCCTGGCCCCGGGTATAAATATCTGGCAGGCCACTCAGGGTACTTTGCTGTCCTGAGCGGGTATCGACCAGGACCGCCTTTCCCTGACGCAGGGTGATGAGCAGTGTTGTTGGGTTAACAAAGGTCATTCCCCACGGCACTGACAGGCCGTCAGCCACTTTTTCAAGCTGATAAGCCATGCCTTCACTGGAGCCGGTACTGACAATGCCGGGCGCTGATGTTACTGAGAAAGACAATGTGCTTAACAACACACCGATGAAGGCAAGGTGTCGGAATCTCATGGTATCTTCCTTAATAAAATGATCTTTTCAGTAAGCCTAGTCGATGCTCACTCTGTGTTATCAATCAGTGGTCTGATATGTTCGGCAATGAGTTGCGCCAGCTTTTTCACGCCTGAGTTCCAGTGCGAATTATCTTCGAATGCAGCATAGCTGAGCCGGAGACAATGGCGGTACTGATCCTGAGTGCAAAACATATTGCCGGGTAACAGGCTGATCCCAGCCTCCAGTGCCTGCTGATAAAGCTGATAACTGTCGGCCTGCTCGGGCAGCGTCAGCCAGCAGAGAAAGCTGCCATCGGGCAGGTGTAAATGATACCGGCCAGCCATCCAGGGATAGCTGTCGAGCGCAGAGCAAAGACGCTGACTGAATGCGCGTTGATTACGCTGGTAATAGCGCCTGACTTTATTGAGGTGAGTGCGGTATTTGCCGGTCTTTAAAAACTCAGCCACCGCTGACTGCATCAGATTCAGGCTGCCCATGTTGTTTGCGAGCAGGCGTTTTTCAATCAGCGGCTGATACTGCCCGGCCAGCATCCAGCCAATACGCAAGCGAGAATCCAGCGTTTTAGATAACGAATTGCAATAAATTACCCTGTTATCGCTATCCAGACTGTAAAGCGCGGGCGGGCGTTTGCCGTAGCCCAGATCACCGAACACATCATCTTCAATCACAGGGATACCCGCGGTGATGCTGAGAAAGCGCTCGCGCTCACGGCGCGGCATCACAGCGCCGGTTGGGTTATTGAAGCTCGGGTTGATCAGAATCGCCGCGACGGGCCACTGTGCCAGGGCGAGTGACAGATGCGTTAAATCCATCCCGGTCTGCGGGTGAGAGGGGATCTCGACCACTTTCAGGCCCAGTGATTCCAGCAACAGCAGATTGCCGAAATAGCAGGGGGAATCAACGATGACGGTATCGCCGGATTGGGTCAGCACCTGCAACGCCATGCTGATCCCCTGTTGCGCGCCGTGGGTGATCAGAATCTCATCGGGCGAGGTCGAAATGTCCAGCCACTGATTGACAGTTACCAGTTGCTTTCTTAGTTGCTCATCGCCTGGCGGGAGCAAATAATGGCTTGGCAGATGGGTCTGGTAACGGCTGTGGCGGCCAATTTCAGCATACAGCGAGGTAATGGCGGGAAATTGCGTATTCGGGTGCGCGCTGCCGGTTGGAAGCAAAGACGATGACGGGGACTGTTGCAATATGGTTCGGCTTAATGTCAGTAAATCGACAAAGCCGGGGGCCTGCATCGTCAGAGAAGCAGTCCGCCCGGCAGTGATGACCCGGTAGCCAGAGCGGGGATGCGCTTCAATTTTCTGAGTCGCTTCAAGCTCCTGATAAGCACGTATGACAGTGTTTTTGCTTACCGTGAGCTGTTCACTTAACTGGCGAATCGAAGGAAGCTTATCACCAGGCTGATACACACCGCGCTCCATACGCAGTGTCAGTTCCCGGATCACTTGCCGGTATTTGGCCTCGCTGGTTTGTGCTTGGTGTTGTGTTTGCGGCATCTGTACCCTATGAAAATCACAAAACTGTCACTTTTTACTTTTTTTGTACCCCTCTACAGTAGTGGAAAATCATGATAATCACCAGAAGGACGTCTCAGTGGCTCGGTTTATTCCTTTCATATTTGTGATGCTGTGGAGCACGGGTTTCATTGGCGCCCGTTTTGGCCTGCCGTATGCGGAACCTGCAACGTTTCTCTTTATACGCATGGCATTAAATATTCTGATATTTATGGTGTTGCTGTACCTACTTAACGGGCAGCTTCCGACAGGTCGTGCGCGGCTGCACAGCATGGTCGCGGGTGTGCTGATTCATGGTTTCTATCTGGGCGGCACCTATTACGGCATTTATCTTGGCATGCCAGCGGGCCTGTGCGCCTTACTGGTTGGATTACAACCTGTACTGACGGCACTCTTGTTGGTTGGGATGGGGCAGGAGCGGCTGGCATTCTCACAGTGGCTGGGCCTGCTGGTGGGGCTGATGGGCATTACTTTGGTGCTGCAGGGCAATATGAGCTGGCAGCAGGAAGATCATAAAGTGGCTGCCTATTTGTGCGCCGCTACTGCCTTGCTCGGTATTACGCTCGGTACACTGTATCAAAAGCGTTTCTGCCAGCAGGTTGATTTGGTCGGTGGCTCGGTTTACCAATACCTGATGGCGGCGCTCTTGTTCGCACCTGTGATGATGACGATGGAAACCATGCAGGTGGAATGGAACCTGACATTCACGCTGACCCTGGCCTGGCTGGTACTCGGGGTGTCTGTGACAGCCGTATGGCTGCTGCTTTACATGGTGAGACACGGTGAAGCCTCGAAAGTTGCCTCAACCTTTTATCTGGTGCCGCCGGTGACAGCGCTGCAAGCCTGGCTGGCATTCAATGAAACCTTCGATGCGATGAGTGCCGTCGGTTTTATGCTGGCTGCCATGGCGGTTTATCTGGTGATGCGAAAACCCAAGACGGTGCAAACGCAGGAAAAGTCACTGGCTTCTGTGCAACAGGAAAGCTAAAGGGCTGAAAAATCAGCCAAAGCGAAAAGGAATGTGTCAGATTGGCGATCAAGTGTGCATTTGATTCTTTGGGGTATTTACAACATGGGATCGGCTGGGTATCATGCGCACCACTTACGGAGAGATGGCTGAGTGGTTGAAAGCACCGGTCTTGAAAACCGGCATACGTTAATAGCGTATCTAGGGTTCAAATCCCTATCTCTCCGCCACATTCAAAAAAACCGCTGAACTATCAGCGGTTTTTTTTTCGCCTGAACCTTGGCAAGATGAGATAGGGTGAAGAAGCCTAGAAGGGTTCAGCCGAGCGAAGCGAGACCACGTTGCCTTCAGGCAACGCCCGAAGGGGCGCGAGCTTGCGAGCGATAAATCCCTATCTCTCCGCCACATTCGAAAGCCTCGTCGAAAGACGGGGCTTTTTTTATTGAGCTTTAGTGTGCGTTGTCCGGGATTTGAAAATCCCTCTATACCTTGTTCTGGCTCCACATTCGAAGAAACCGCTGAACTATCAGCGGTTTTTTTTCGTCTGAACCTTGGCAACACTGGCACTGGATGACGGTTCAAGGCTATGACAACGCTTAATCTCTTTAATCAGTGCTTTGGCCAGGGGCGACGCTGAATTATTTTTTAACGTGATCAGCATGACCGGGATTTGGTAGGTATATTTCTCGGGTAAGATAGGTTTAATCAGTCCCTTGC
Organism: Photobacterium halotolerans DSM 18316; assembly: GCF_000425165.1. Lineage (GTDB taxonomy): Bacteria > Pseudomonadota > Gammaproteobacteria > Enterobacterales > Vibrionaceae > Photobacterium > Photobacterium halotolerans. Next base: position 542,969 of record NZ_KE384319.1, on the reverse strand, counting down.
TGACCCAGCTGTTGGCGTAGTGCTCGGGCAGGTAGCCGATAAATGCACCGGATAAAATCAAATGAGCAATCCCCTCATCGTGATAGGCGATGGCCGTGTTCTGGTAATTCAGTGCGTCGTTGCGGGTTTCTTTATCCCGCATATAGTTACTGGTGATCACTTCTGCTTGTTGCAACAGCGTGTTGATCTCCGAAGGGTGGCAGTCGAACAGCGGGTGGCCTTTGCCGCAATACAGATAGTTCGTTTCATTATGCAGGGGGAAATAGTCGAGCCCCCTTAGCGGGTGACGACTAACGCCGATTCCCACCAGCGAGCGCCCATTCACAACGGATGTTTCTACTTCGCGCGCTTCGCATACATTGATGTCGAACTGTAAGTTATTACTTCTGCTTTTTAACCCGGCAATCACCTGGGCCACCCGGCAGCGCGGATCGTTGACTAAGGTGTCGATCATGGCAATCGTGACCCGACCGGACAGTTCGTTTTTAGAACTCGCCACTGTGGCGGCAAAGGCTTCGCACTGCTGGAGTAACTCCAGCGAGGCTTGATAGGTCACGCGCCCGGCCTCTGTGACCTCAAAGCCGCTTCGGCCGCGTTTGCAAAGCGTAATCCCAAGGCGCACTTCCAGGTCGGATAAGTGAGAGCTGATGGTGGAGCGGCCTATGTTTAAGCGCGATTCTGCCGCCGACAGACCGCCGCACTCAACGATAGCAACGAATATTCTCAGCATACGTAAATCAACATCTTGAATCTGCATAGCGGCTCTCTGTCAGCGTGAGTTATTAGTTCGATAAAACCGGAATAAACTACGAACATTATGCTTTTATAAAACATACAGGGCAAGCTAACATTATTTTATAGAAGCAATCTGATACAGAGATATCAGTCAGTCAGGAGAACAAACAAGATGTTTAGATATGGTGTTGATCAACTCAATCTGGATATTGTCAACGGCATAGCGGATGGCAGTATCAAAGCGGAACTCTGTGAAGAAGCGCTCGACAAAATCAATGCAAGCCGTCGTAATGTGGACATCATTGCCGCTTCCGACAAGGCGGTGTACGGCATCAATACTGGATTCGGCCCGCTGTGTGATACCCAAATTTCACCGGAAGAAACGCATCTGTTACAAAAAAATCTCCTGATTACCCACGCGGTTGGTGTGGGTGAGCCGATTGCGAAATCCATCTCAAAACTGATGCTGATCACCAAGATACATGCCTTAAGTCAGGGTTACTCAGGTATTCGTCTGGAAGTTGTTCAGCGTATGCTGGCGTTTCTCGAACACGATCTGATCCCTGTTGTGCCGGAGCAAGGCTCTGTTGGCGCATCGGGCGACCTGGCACCGCTTTCTCACCTGTTCTTACCCCTCATTGGCGAAGGTGAATTCTGGCAGGGCGACAACACAGTGCCAGCCGCACAAGCGCTGCGAGAAAAAGGCTTAGCGCCGCTTGAGCTGCACGCAAAAGAAGGTCTGGCGCTGATCAACGGCACACAGTTTATTCTGTCTCATGCCATTACCGCACTCACGAAAATGCGCTATCTGCTTGATTTGGCAGATCTTGCCGGTGCGATGAGTATTGAGGGGATGCAGGGCAGTGGTTCACCATTCAGAGAAGAGCTGCACCTGACGCGTGCCTTTGCCGGTAACATTGAAGTCGCCGCCCGGATGAGACGTTTCTTCAAAGACTCACAAAACATGGCCTCGCATGCTGATTGTGTTCGCGTACAAGACCCATATTCCCTGCGCTGTATTCCGCAGGTGCATGGTGCTTCGCGCAATGCCTACAATCACCTGAAAGAACTGGCTGAAATTGAAATGAACTCAGTGACTGATAACCCGATTGTTATCAGCTCCGAAGAAGCCATTTCCGGCGGTAGTTTCCATGGGCAACCGCTGGCCATGGTGCTGGATTATGCCTCTATTGCTGCCGCGGAACTGGGTAATATTGCAGACCGTCGCTGCTACCTGCTGCTTGAAGGCTTGCACGGTTTGCCGCGTCTGTTGACGGCATCCGGTGGCCTGAACTCGGGCATGATGATCCCGCAATACGTGACAGCGGCTCTGGTCACGGAAAACAAATCACTCTGTTTTCCACCGTCTGCTGACAGCGTGCCGACTTCTATGGGTCAGGAAGATCACGTGTCTATGGGCAGTATCTCGGGCAGAAAGCTGAATCAGATTTTGGGTAACCTGGAAAAGATTTTAGCTATCGAACTGATGTATGCGGCACAAGCGATTGAATTCAGACGTCCGAATCGCTGTTCAGATGTGATTGAAGAAAACTACCGAATTATTCGTGAGAAAGTGGCCAAGCTGGAAGAAGACCGCCTGCTGAAGCCAGACATCGATGCCATGATCGGATTAGTGAAAACACAAGCGTTTAAAGTGAACTAAAGGGAGCCTGTAAGAATGGACACTGTATTCAATTTTCAAGAACAAATTCGACAAGGGATCCCCAGCGTATTGCCGGAGGCTAAACCGTATCCGGCCGGTGTTAACCGTGCGCCCAAACGCAAAGACATCCTGACGCCGGAAGAAAAGCAATTGGCCATTCGTAATGCCTTGCGTTACTTCCCGAAAGAATGGCATCAGGAACTGGCTGCCGAATTTGCTCAGGAACTGAAAGATTTTGGCCGCATTTACATGTACCGCTTCAAGCCGAACTACGATCTGAAAGCACGCTCTATTTCAGACTATCCGGCGAAATGCGAGCAGGCCGCCGCCATCATGCTGATGATCGACAACAACCTGGATCCGGCTGTGGCGCAGCACCCTGAAGAGCTCATCACTTACGGTGGTAACGGTGCGGTATTCCAGAACTGGGCCCAATACCTGCTGACCATGAAATACCTAAGTGAGATGGAAAGCGATCAGACGCTCCATTTGTACTCAGGGCATCCTATGGGTCTGTTCCCATCGTCGGAAGAGGCACCGCGCGTTGTGGTGACCAACGGTATGATGATCCCGAACTACTCAAAGCCGGATGACTGGGAAAAGTTCAACGCATTAGGCGTGACGCAATACGGCCAGATGACAGCGGGTTCGTTCATGTATATTGGTCCGCAGGGCATCGTACACGGCACCACCATTACTGTTATGAACGCCTTCCGCAAAGTGCTTGAAAAAGGTCAAAGCCCGAAAGGAAAGATCTTCCTGACAGCGGGGCTTGGCGGCATGAGCGGCGCACAACCCAAAGCCGGTAATATCGCTAACTGTATTACAGTATGTGCCGAAGTGAACCCGAAAGCGGCGATCAAACGTCACGAACAAGGCTGGGTGGATGAGCTGATCGACAATATGGATGCGTTAGTCGAACGTGTTCGTGAAGCACAAGCCAACGACGAAGTGGTCTCGATTGCCTTTATCGGCAACGTGGTGGATGTGTGGGAAACCTTCTACGAGAAGGACATTTTTATCCACCTGGGTTCGGATCAGACATCGCTGCACAACCCTTGGTCAGGCGGTTACTACCCGGTTGACATCAGCTATGACGAATCGAACCGTCTTATCCGTGAAGAGCCAGAGCTGTTCAAGGTAAAAGTACAAGACACACTGAAGCGTCATGCGGATGCGGTAAACAAACACACAGCCCGCGGCACTTACTTCTTTGACTACGGTAATGCTTTCCTGCTTGAAGCGTCGCGTGCGGGTGGTGATGTGATGGCTGAAAACGGCATCGACTTTAAATACCCGTCCTACGTACAGGACATTCTGGGTCCGATGTGTTTTGACTACGGTTTTGGCCCGTTCCGTTGGGTCTGTACTTCAGGTAAGCCGGAAGATCTGGACAGAACCGATGCGATTGCCGCTGAGGTGCTGAGCAAGATTATGGCCGAGTCGCCGGAAGAAATTCAGCAGCAGATGCAAGACAACATCACTTGGATCAAAGATGCCAAGCAAAACAAGCTGGTGGTCGGTTCACAAGCGCGTATTCTGTATGCTGATTCACAAGGCCGTATGGAAATTGCCAAAGCGTTTAACGATGCGATCCATCGCGGTGAAATTGGTCCTGTTGTACTGGGCCGCGACCACCACGACGTCAGCGGTACGGATTCACCATTCCGTGAAACGTCGAACATCTATGATGGCAGCCGCTTTACAGCAGACATGGCCATTCACAACGTGATCGGCGATGGCTTCCGCGGCGCAACCTGGGTCTCTATCCATAACGGTGGCGGTGTAGGCTGGGGTGAAGTGATCAACGGCGGGTTCGGCATGTTGCTTGACGGCAGTGAAAGTGCCGAGCGCAGGCTGAAGTCTATGTTGCTGTTCGATGTTAACAACGGCATTGCACGTCGCAGCTGGGCGCGTAACAAAGAAGCGAACTTCGCCATCCAACGCGAAATGGCAAGAACGCCTAAGCTAAAAGTGACGTTAGCAAACCAGGTTGACGATGACATTATCAATAATCTGACATTCTGAGTAACCTGCCAATCATTGTTTTCTGAAAGCCTCGTTATGACGAGGCTTTTTCGTCTGGGCTTTTATCCATCGGACTCACCTTGCGGCTACAGGCGTAAAATACTCCAGTAACCTGCCACATGAACGGTAAATGTTGTCTGTTCCTGTAAATGCACGCGCAGTCCTTCGAGGGCTTCGGGGTCGCCGTGAATGAGCTGAATGGGTGTTTTTTTTGCCAGTGCCGACTGCTGTAACCACTGGGTCAGTTCAAGGTAATCCGCATGACCGGACAGGCTGGAAAGCATTTTTATCGAGGCACGCAACGGTATCCATTCGCCATGAATTTTTACCGTCTCAACGCCTGCCAGCATTTTTGCGCCCCGGGTACCACCGACCTGATAACCGGTAAACAGGACAGTGGTTTTGGGGCTGCCGAGCAAGCGTTTAAAATGGTGCAGAATGCGTCCCCCCGTTGCCATCCCGCTACCGGCAATGATGATGTGAGGGAAAGCTTGCTTTTCTATCGCCTTCGATTCATCCACGGTCCGGATATAGATGATGTCATTACACATTCGATGACATTCCTCTGAATTGAGCCGGTGCTGTTCACTGTACTGACAAAAAATATCCGATACTTTAATGGCCATCGGGCTATCAAGATAGACGGGAATTCTGGGGATTTTTTCTTTTTGCATCAAAGTGGCCAGCATATGTTGTAAAGCCTGCGCCCGTCCCACAGCAAATGCAGGAATCAGTAATACGCCGCCATGCATCACTGTCTGGTTGACTATCTCTGCCAGCTCTTCAAACGGGTCCTGTGGATCGTGCCGGCGATTACCGTAAGTGGACTCCATCAAGAGAAGATCAAGTGCAGGCAGCGGCCGGGGAGGCATCATCAGCACATCGTGATAACGCCCGACATCGCCGGAGAAACCCACGCGCTTTCCTTCTGCTTCGACAATAATGCTGGCAGCGCCGAGAATATGTCCCGCCGGTTGCAGATAAAAACGGATATCCCCGACGTCGACCGGTTCGTCAAAATCCACCGACTGAAAGAGCGCCATACAGTCTTCAGCGGTTTGTCTGTCGTAGAGCGGTTCCGGGTGTTCATGCTTTCCCAGTTTGTGGTTGCTGTAATATCTGGCGTCCTCCTCGTGGATATGGCCGCTGTCTGCCAGCAGAATCCGGCACAGATCTTTGGTCGCGTGATGCGTAAATACCGGTCCGCGGAAGCCGTGTTTGTACAGCACAGGCAGATAACCAGAGTGGTCGAGATGAGCATGGGTTAACAGAACCGCGTCGAGCTTTTCTGTGTCCATTGGCAATGTCTGCCAGTTACGCTCACGCAGCCACTTATAGCCCTGGAACAGACCACAATCGACCAGCACACTGGTGCGCCCTGCCTCCAGCAGGAACTTGGATCCCGTCACCGTTTCAGTACCACCAAGAAAAGTAATTTTCATCAGATCTTTCCCTCGTTTTCATCTGTTTGAGCGATTGAAAACATTCGACTATGGCTTTATTGGCAAGGGAGCATGTTGATGGGATTGGGCTTTGTGCGATGGTGTTGCTCTTCGTCAAACGGCCACTGTTATTGGTTAGATTAGGTACCCCGGGCGCCTTATTCAAGGCAGTTTGAGGCTGAAGCCAGACCATTGCTGATGGTTAGCTTGCTGCTTGTTGAGATTATCCCGCCTTCGCGTCAGCTATTTATGCTGCGTCTAAATGCTCGTACAGAAAATGTGTGATTGAACTCACAAACTATTTACTTAGCCTGCTAACTATATTATATTGCTTAGCAGGCTAAGTAATTTGGTGAGGCACCATGATTCAAGATATCAACATTCTTCGCGATCTGCCGTTAGCTGAGCAACTCAGCCGGGTTTCCCGCTTATGGAAGATGGTGGCAGACCGCGAACTGGCCCCGTTGGGCCTCACGCATCCGCGCTGGACGGCGTTGTGGAAACTGCAGCGATTGGGCGATCACGTCAGTCAGAAAACATTGGCAGAAGCGCTGGAAATCGAACTGGCTTCGCTGATGCGCACCTTAAAGCAGCTTGAAGCGCAATCGCTGATCACGCGCCGTTGCTGCGACAGCGATAAACGCGCCCGGATTGTCAGCCTGACGGAAGAAGGACGACAACTGCTCACCCAGATGGAAGCGCGCATCATGCAGGTGCGTAAACAGCTGCTGTCGCACATTAACGACCAGGAACTACAGAAACTGGGTCTGATTCTGGAGCAGATTGCCCACAATGCGCTGGATTCTCTGAGCACAGAACACAATAACGATGAATAAGGAGAAATAAACTTCTATGACACCTGATCAAAAATTTGCCCGCTGGATTAAATACGCCTGTTTCGCATTTGTGTTGGTATTTGCTTATTTTTTAATGGCCGACTTGGCCATGCCTCTGACCCCACAAGCGATGGCGACCCGGGTTGTTACCAAAGTCGCTCCCAGAGTGAGCGGCCCGATCACCGAAATACATGTGCACAATAATCAGGCTGTCCATCAGGGCGATGTGCTGTTTGTTATCGATCCGGCCCCTTATAAGCTGGCCGTCGAACAAGCGCGTCTGAATCTGGAAAAAGTGATCCAGAACAACAGCCAGCTGGATGCCTCTATTCTGGCCGCAAAGGCAGAAGTCGCGGCGAATGAAGCTATTTTGCAACAGAAAACGCGCGAAGCGCAGCGACTGAGCACACTGTTTCATCGCAACGGGACCTCACAGCAGCTGCGCGATGATGCCCAGAGTGCTGCCATCGCCGCCAAAGCGAATTTGTCTGCCTCGAAAGCGCGCTTAAAAGAGCTGGAAGTCAGCCGGGGCGAAATCAGCGATAAAAATCTGAGCATCCGTGTGGCGAAAAATCAGCTGCAGCAGGCAGAACTGAATCTGTCTTATACCCGTGTAGAAGCCAGGCGTGACGGCGTGATTACCAACCTCCAGCTGGAGCAAGGCGCTTACGCGGCAGCCGGTAATCCGCTGGTGGCACTGGTATCAACGGATGTCGATATCATTGCCGACTTCCGGGAAAAGAGCCTGCGACATTTCAGTAACGACAGTCAGGCGCTGGTTGCTTTCGACAGTCAGCCCGGTCAGGTCTTTAGCGCACGCATCAGCAGTTTGGATGCGGGTGTCAGTGCCGGCCAGTTTGATGCGAATGGCCGTCTTGCCACGCCTACAGAGTCTAACCGATGGGTGCGGGATGCCCAGCGAATGCGCCTTCATCTGAACATTGAAGGGGAAGCGCCGCAACAGTTACCCGCCGGTGCGCGTGCCACGGTACAGCTGGTTCCGGACAGCGGCCTGTTTGCCTGGATGGCTCGCGCTCAGATTAAATTCCTGAGCACTCTTCATTACATTTATTAAGCGGGAGGTGCCATGAAGTTATGGGATCATCCGATGTCGGAAAACGATTTCCGCCAGTGCCTGCGAATCGCAACCGGTGCCACGCTCGGCTTTACGATCAGTAAAATCTTCGGTTGGAACTACGGGGTCTTTTTTACTGTCACTCCCATGTTGCTGCTGGGTATGGTGCCGGTGATGAGTGCGCACGCCGCGCGTCAGTTGCTGGCTGCAGCGATAGTGTGCGGACTGGAAGTGGGGATCTTAGGCGGATTCTTCGGCGGGCATCCGGGCATGATGACCATGATTGCTTTCGTGCTTTTTCTGTACAAATTTGCCTGTATGTCCAAAGGGACGCTCTTCCTGTTCGGGGCGAACAGCGTGCTCAGCCTGAGCATTATGCTGCACTTTGCCAGTTACCCGAGTTCAGATTTGAATGATCTGATCTTCAGCAACCTGCTGGCCAATGTGCTGTCGGTAGTGATTGCTTACCTGATGACGTTTTTGATCCCCGACGCAGAACCTCGTCAGCCACCTGCGCGTCCCAGTGAGCCGAAAGGTTCTCACCGGATGCGCCATGAAGCGCTGATGGGTGCCAGTATCGCAACACTGTCGTTTCTGGTTTTTCAGATCTTTGATCTCAATGATTCGATGTCAGCGCAGGCCACCACCTTGTTACTGCTTTTTCCTATGCACTGGAACGGCGCTTTGGGTTATGCCCGTAAACGGGCGATGGGCACTATCATGGGGGTCGCCTTTGGTATGGCAGGGCAGTTGTTATTGTATGACTGGTCCGGGATGCTGGTATTGATCATTCCATTGCTGTGGATAGGCGCTATGTTGTTCAGCTATATGCATGTCAAGGAATCCAGCGGCTCAGGCGCCGGCTTTGGCGGACTGACAACGCTTGGCATATTGTACGGGCAATACCTGACCCCGGGGAATGATCTGGTGTTCAGTGCACTTTACCGTGTCAGCAGTATCTTCTTCGCGATAGTTGCCACCTTACTGGTGACATACCTGATCCACCGTTTACTGAACAGCTTTGAGGCGACCCGTTTCAGCCCGGCTCAGTAGCCGGGGTTTGCGCTGCCTTGGGTGATACCGGCAGGCACAGAGGTCATTGTGTCTGCCGTCTTCTTTATGTTCTTCGACAGACTTCTGCTGAGCCAGTGACAGGACATTGAGTGATTTGTATATGATGTGTGTCACATATCATGGTGTTAAATCTCTGTCAGGTATAGAGTTTCAACTTTCTTTGATTTCAGATAACTCTTCCCCGGATTCCCTGCGGCAAAATACGTGCTTTGTTGCTTATTTTGGCAGGGACATCACGTGAAACTTGGGAATATATCAATAAGAATAAAGCTGCAGTTGCTGGTGCTAATGGCGGCCGGGATTATTGTATCTGTCTGTATTTACAATCTGGCGCAGCAGCACAGCGCTTCATTCAGCGAGCGTGAGGATAAACTGCGTGCACAGGTCGAAACTGCACAAGGTATCATTGCGTTTTTTGCCGCTCAGACACCGGATTTAGGCGCAGAGCGGGCGAAAAGTATGGCTCTGAAGGCCATTGAACAGCTCAGGTATGATGGTGATAACTATTTCTGGATTACCAATCCAAGGCAACAAGTCATTATCCACCCGTTAAAGCCGGAATTGAACGGTGCTGATGCTTCTACGATCCGCGATGGCTCTGGTAAGTATCACTGGCGTGAAATGGCGAATATCGCCTCTGCAACAGGCCAGGGGTTTCTGGATTATACCTGGCGGGCACCGGATGGCCGGCTGCACGAAAAAATATCCTATGTGATGTATTTTCCTGAGTGGGACTGGATAGTCGGCTCGGGCGTACTGGTATCGGATATCGACGATGTTTTCTACAGCAACCTGATGAAGGCATCGGTTTTTGCGGCCGTTGCAGTGATCATTCTGGCATTGATCGGATACTTGCTGGCGCATGATATTGTCACACCGCTCACTGCGCTGGTCGAAAAAATTCATGTTATCGCAGACGGCGATCTGAAAGTCAGGCTGAATAAAAAGCGTAAGGATGAAATTGGCGAAATGGGGCGCGAAGTCGATCGCATGCTGGATAAACTGCAGGCGGCACTCAAAGTGGCCAGTCAGTCAGCGGAGCAATCGCGTGAAATGGCCGGCCGGATTGCCAGTGCCAGTGAGGAAACGGCAACCAGCGTTGAATCTCAGCATGTACAGCTTGAGCAACTGTCGGCGGCGATGAATGAAATGTCGGCAACCATTAACGATGTCGCCCAAAATGCAGAAAGTACCTCTGAGGCCACAGTTCACGTTGCCGAACAGGCTCAGCAAAGCAGTGTCAGTATGAAAGCCACCAGCGATAATATTCAGTCGGTGGCTGAAAACATCACCCATGCAGACAGCTTCGTCAATGAGTTGTTACAGGGGGTTAAAGATATTCATGCTGTGGTGAACGTGATTCAGGATGTCTCGGAGCAGACCAATCTGTTGGCATTGAATGCCGCCATTGAAGCGGCCAGAGCCGGTGAGATGGGACGCGGGTTTGCCGTGGTTGCCGATGAAGTCAGAAATCTTGCCAGCCGTACTCAGCAGTCTACCTCAGAGGTCAAGGCCAGTATCGACAGACTGACCAGTATTGCTGAGCAATCAAGTAAAACCATGCAATCGAGTCATTTTCAGGCGGCAAGCTGTGTTGATGTTGCACTGGAAACCCGGAGCACCTTCGAAAATATGGTGTCTGATCTGAATCAGACTACCGACAGAGTGGTGCTGATAGCGGCCGCGGCGGAACAGCAAGGGATTGTCGCTAATGAAATGAATGAAAATGTCAGCAGCATTCATCTGTCTGCTAACGTGATGAAAGAATCGTCGATGAATCTTGCTCAGGAAAGTCAGGCAATGGCGCAAGTGTCGGAATTACTTAACCAGCACCTGGCCTATTTTAAGGTGTAATGTGTTCGCCGGATGCTAGATAACAGGGAGCAGACTCCCTGTTTGAACGACTAGCCTTCAAATGAAGGGGCAGCTTGTAAGCGTTTCTGGCCGTGGCTTTGCTCCTTCATCTTTTGCATGAAGATCGCCGGGGGGAGTGGCTTATCGTAAAGGTAGCCCTGGAAGAACTGAATGTTGTGCTGTTTGAGGTAGGTTTCCTGTGTCGCGTTTTCCACCCCTTCTGCAACCACATCAATGTTCAGTCTGTTTGCCAGATCAACCACGTTATCTACGATATGGCTCGGCATGTCTACCGAACCAATCAGGTGAGTAAAGCTCTTATCAATTTTAATGATGTCGATGTTGAACTGGTTGATATAGGCCAGCGATGAATGACCTGTGCCAAAATCATCCAGCGCAATCTGAACCCCCAGATTATGCAGCTTCTCGAACAGGAGAGCGGCATGCCCTGTGTCTTTGATGAACTCTCGTTCTGTCAGTTCAGCGACCAGTTTTACCTTTCCCTCCGGAAAGGCGGACATGAAACTCAGACAGTCTTTATAGAAAAGCAGATCATTACACTGACAGGGGCTGATATTAATGGCCAGGTGAAAGCCGTCAGGCAGATATTGATGATTCTGAAGTAAATAAGATTTCACGCTGGTCAGTACCTGAGTGGTCATGACATTAATCAGGCCGGTGTCCTCCGCCAGAGGGATAAACAAGTCTGGCATGATGAAACCCTGATTCGGGTGGTGCCAACGCATTAATATCTCCGCGCCGCAAACCCTGCCCTGATGGTTGACAATAGGTTGCAGGTAAGGCAGAAACTCGTTTTCTTTTACGGCTCGCCGTAATTCCTCCTGCAGTGAGCGCGGGCGTTTGAGCTGACGGTAGCCATTGATGCTGATGACAATAGCAATAATGACACACAGAGACATAGAAATGTACAAATGCGACAGCATGTAATCCAGATACATTGTCTGGCTTATCCGAGATGAAATGGTGAACTCATCATCCCGGGAGTTCAGGGCGATTAATGTGCCGTCTTCTGTCTCAGAGTACGAAGTGGCGTAGGTGACGCGCTGCTGGTTATTTAACGTGATTGTTAACGGAATTTTCTGTCCAATGGTCTTGAGTGTTTTCTTTATATATTGGACATCAATACTCGCAATGACATACGTTTCACCGACTGCTGAACTGAGGAACAGAATTTTTTCATTTGGATTGAAATAGTTGTGCGTAGCCAGAAACAGATGAGAGTCGCCAGCAATACGGGTGTTCGCATTTCTTTTTAATGCTTTACTGAACAGCGATGAGCAGTAAATGTAATCATCCTTCACTAAATTGACGGTGCGAATGTTAGGGCTGAGCACTGAAATGCGCTTTAACTCAGCCGCGGTTGCGGGTGTACAGGCGGCGCCAAGCAGTGGAGTGGCTTTATTAATAGCAACATGGGCTTCATCAATGGTGTTTTGGAAAAGCGCATTCGCAATGGTGGCTTTTTCTTTTACAAGGTCTTCCAGATTGCTTCTGCCATGCAGGTAAATGCCGCCCAGGCCAAGCGTCAGGACACTAAGCCCCAGTAACATGGCCAGCAGAAAATGTTTATAACAAGTGACAAAACGAATAAGGAACCAGTTTTTACAGGTTAATGTCATGTGAATACTAATAAAGGAAAAGTAAAGGTGGTCACTCTGTGATTGTTATGTTTGTCGCACTTATTATGAGTTTCATTAATACGGCGGCGCGAATTTTATAGCATTATGATTATCTTTTAAACACACATCACATTTACATTCTGTTGGTTCATTGATTTACATCAATAAATGAGGTGTTTCTACTGTGAGCCTTGCGGAAGATGCAAAGTATGGTCAGATTTTTTCCGCGGAAACCGGTTGTTGCGCTAATGCTAACTGGCACTGATTTTTGCCGTTTTTCTTCGCGCAGTACATGGCCTGGTCCGCGTGTTTCAATAGTGCCTCGCGCGTCGAACCGTGCGAAGGATACATTGACACGCCTATGCTGACGCTGAGATGGAGCGGGTTGCCTGCCAGCATAAAAGGACGGCTGAACATGGCGAGTATTTTGTCTGCCAGCATTGTGGCTGTATCTGTCGTCGCGATATTTTCCAGTATCAGTATAAACTCATCGCCACCGATTCTGGCCACAGTATCGGTTTCTCTCAGTGAGTTCACCAACCTGATTGATACGGCTTTCAGCAGTTTGTCTCCGGCATCATGACCGAAAGTGTCATTCACGTCTTTAAATCCGTCCAGATCGACAAACATTAAAGCCATATTGGTATTGTTGCGCTGGCAACGCAGAATGGCGCTGTCAATTTTTTCCTGGGCGTAGCGAAGGGTGGGCAGATTGGTCAGCGCATCATGGTTGGCCATGTGCCTCAGTCGTGCTTCAGTCTGGTTGCGTTTTTTTAGCTCGCCGCGTAATCGGGCTATCCAGAAGCCAAGCACCAGAATAACCATCAGTGCAACGGCAGACCAGCGATAAATATCCGTGAAATCATGACTCTCTATCAGGGTGAACTGCGTCCATTTTCTGGAAATCTCACGATGTTCTTCAGGGGTAATAGATTGCACAGCCAGATTCATCAGGGTGAGCAACTCTGGCCTATCCAGCCTGACTCCTACAGCAACAGGTAAAGAGAAGTCGAGTTTGGCAATGATCTTTTTACGAAATACTTCTTCTTGCAGTTCCTCTATCAGGGAATCTAAAGGTGCAACAAAGGCGTATACTTTGTCGGTATTTAATAACTGCATGGCTTGCAAAGGGGTAGCAGCATAGACTTGCTGAATGTCCGGGTGAGTCTCCTGCAATCTGGTCATAACGGCGGTGTGCTTCGGCCCGGCAATAGCTTCTCCGGCTAATTCATCTAAAGATGTCAGCATAGGTTTATCGGGTTTGGCGACCAGTACATTGTGAATCATGTAATAGGGCGAGGTAAACGACAGGTACTTTTCCCGTTCCGGGGTTCGGCTGATAGCCGGAATGAAATCGCAGTGGCCGAGTTGAAGGGCCGTTAAGGCCTCACTCCAACTGCTCGTGAAATAGGGATGGAAAGTGACATCCAGATAACGCTCAATAAGATGCAGATAATCAGCAAAAATGCCTCTGTGCTGCTCTTGCTCTTGGTAATCATACGGACGCCAGGCAGGATTAAAACAGTAATACACTTTCCGTGAAGAAGTCGGCCAGGATTCATGATCTGCAGAGGGTTGTATCAATGGATCCTGATGGGAAGCACTCGCGATTACCGGTGCAAATCCAGCCAATAATACAAAAAGCTTGAGAAACTGATTTCTCATTGCTCCTCCCTGAGAACTGCAATCCATACCACTGTTTTAGAGAAAATGAATGTAACGTTTCGTTTGATTTTTGACCGAGCTCTCACAAGTCTAATTCAGGATAAAAAATAAGCAGGTCGAAATGACAAAAATTTAATCTTCTGCACAAAGTTTGATTCTCATTACTTATCGATTGACGAGTAAATTCTTAAAGATCATGGCATTAACTGAAACAGGTCATGTATTGAAAGAGTGTATTGCGATATTGAATATTTTAAATGCAACCAGGCTCTGTGCATTGGTGTTTAATGAGAGCGGTAGTAAGATAGCAGGCTGATGAAAAACGGCTGAAGTAAGGCAGTTGAAGTAGGGCAGTCGAAAGATAGATTACAGGGGTAAGCATGCTAATCAGAAAGGTTGCGCTGCATGATGCTGAAGGACTAGTGGCACTGTTTCATTTACTGGATACAGAGACGGCTTTCATGCTGTTTGAACCCGGGGAGCGCCAACTGACAATAGAGCAGCAAAGAAAGCAGTTGTCGGAATTCGTGGATTCAAGTCAGCAAACGATGTTCGTTGCTGAAAACGAGGCTGGTGAAGTGATCGGCTTTATCGTCGGCGTGGGCGGTAAAATGAACCGCATCAGGCACTCTCTTTACTGCGCCATTGGCATTCGAAAAAGCGCTCAGGGTAAGGGTGTCGGCCGGCAACTGATGGCATCTTTAGAAACGTGGGCATGTCATCATGCTTTTCACCGGATGGAGCTGACGGTGATGGCGCACAATGCCCCCGCTCGTCATCTGTACAAGGCGGCCGGGTTTGACGAAGAAGGGATCAAGCGAGACGCCATGCGGGTGGATGGTAAGTATATTGATGAAATTTATATGGCTAAATTGCTGAACGCGAATTCACTGAAGTGATCACATGGCTGTGATCGCCACACAACACAGGTAGGTGCCCGATGATTGAAAAATTAAAGAGAGACATTTGTCAGTTGCAGACTCAAAGGCTCATCCTGCGGCAATGGGAAGAGGGTGATAGCGTGCCGCTTGCCGCCATGTGTGCTGACCCGCAGGTAATGCGGTATTTTCCTGCGACCCTGAGTGAAGCCGAAAGTGCCCAGCTTGCACAGAAAGCGACTGCATTGATTGAGGATAATGGCTGGGGATTTTGGGCAGCAGAGCGCAAGGACACCGGCCAGTTTATTGGCTTTGTCGGTTTACATTACCAGGATCTCGATATACCAAACACTCCGTTTATTGAGATTGGCTGGCGACTGGCTGCTGATCACTGGGGAAAAGGGTTTGCACCCGAAGCGGCAGAATGTGCCTTGAAATATGCTTTTGAGCAGTTACAGGCTCCTGCTGTCTATGCGTTTACCACGTTAGCCAACCAGCCTTCCCGACGCGTGATGCAAAAGCTGGGCATGTCTGATTGCCAGCAAAATTTTATGCATCCTAAATTGCCGCGTGATCACGCACTGGCGGAGCATTGCCTGTACCGAATTACGCAACAAGAGTGGCTGCAGCTCAATAAAGAGTGATGGCCGGGAATGCTACCGCTTTTGCATGACAGTATTGACCGCTATTTTCTTGGTCACATCTGATTGAATTTCAGTACTTCTTTTCCACATAGTCTACGCTTTTTTAGGTACGGTCAGCGTGTCAGTGACCCGTTTTGCTCACCGTCTGAATTTGCCGAATAACACTAAGAAGGAAGAGGCACATGGGATTCATCGCATTTCTGTATCTCCTTATCGGGCTGGTGCTGTTTGGGGGTGGCCTGTGGCTGATCTCTCTGGGCGGCAGCTGGTACTTTGCTATTGCAGGCGTGGTGTTTTTGCTGGTTGCTGCCAAAGTCAGAACCAAGCGCGGAAATGCACAGATCCTGTACGGTTTGTTTTTGCTGGCATCGCTGATCTGGTCATTGTGGGAGTCAGGTTATGACTGGTGGCCACTGGCCAGCCGGATGGGATTACTGCTGGTATTGGGCATACCGCTGCTGTTTTCTTTCCGTCTGATGGGGCGTACCAGAATCAGCCGTCTGACCGCGTACTGGTGGTTAGTCGCACTGGTGACGCTGGGCAGTATGTTTAACGATACGCACAAGCTGGAAGGCCAGCTCAACGCCTCCACTATTGTCCAGACACCGAAACTGGGGCAGGTACCTGAAGGGGATTGGTACAGCTACGGCCGCAGCAATCTGGGACAGCGTTACTCGCCGCTGGAGGCTATCACCCCGCAGAATGTGGGTCAGTTAGAGCAAGCCTGGCAGTACCAAACCGGTGATGTGAAAAGAAAAGGGGATATCGGCGAGTTTACTTATGAGGCCACGCCGCTGAAAATCGGCAATACCTTGTATTTGTGTACCCCTCACAATTGGCTGGTGGCTCTGGATGCCGACAGCGGCCAGCAGCGTTGGGTGTATAACGCGAAAGTCGGTGAGGACAATCAGCGCCAGCACCAAACCTGTCGCGGGGTGTCTTATCTCGCGCCTCAGGCGGGTGAACCGGCCATGATTTCGCAGCCCGGCTCCGGTGCAGCGGAAACATTAGCCAGTATTGACTGCGATGCGCAGATCTTTTTACCAACCTCAAATGCCAGGCTGATAGCGCTGGACCCGGCCACCGGCGCACGCTGTAAAAACTTTGCTGAGGACGGGGTGCTGGACTTACTGCACAATATGCCTTTCCCCAAATCCGGCTATTACTATTCCACGTCTCCGCCTGTGGTGGCAAAAGGGGTCGTGGTTGTGGCCGGTTCAGTCAATGATAACTATGACATCAACTCACCATCCGGGGTTATCCGTGCCTACGATGTTAAAACCGGGGCGTTGAAGTGGAACTGGGATTCGGCCAATCCAACCGATACCCAGCCGATTGCCAAAGACAAACTGTATGCGACCAGTTCGCCGAACAGTTGGTCTGTCGCCAGTGCGGACGAAGCGCTGGGCTTGATTTATATCCCTATGGGCAACCGCACTCCGGATCAGCTGGGTATGTACCGCACCCCAGAGGAAGAGAAGTACGCCTCTTCAGTTGTGGCATTGCGCCTGGATAATGGTCAGCCCGCCTGGGTACAGCAGTTTGTGCATCATGATCTGTGGGATATGGATACCCCCGCCCAACCCAGTCTGTTAGATATTCAGACCGACAGCGGTCTGGTGCCCGGACTGGTTGTTCCGACAAAACAGGGCGATGTCTATGTACTGAACCGGCAGACCGGCGAGCCCATCCATCCGATTACCGAAGTGGCAGCACCTCAGGGAACGATTGATGGTGACTTTGCCTCTCCGACCCAGCCTGAGTCGGCTCTGAACTTTAATCCGCCGCTGCTGGAAGAGAAAGACATGTGGGGCGCAACGCTGATTGATCAGCTCTACTGCCGTATTCAGTTTCGCCAGTTGCGCTATGAAGGCCGCTATACCCCGCCATCAGAGCAGGGAACCATCGTCTTTCCCGGTAATTTTGGTGTCTTTAACTGGGGAGGAATAGCCGTGGATCCGGAGCGGCAGGTAATGTTTGGTATGCCGCTCTATCTGGCTTTTACTTCCACCTTAATTAAGAAAGACAGCAGTGCATCGCTGGGTGAGGTCAACGTGGGTGAACACGGTGTGAATGCCAACGAAGGCGCCGACTACGCCGTGAGTCTTAAACCTTTCCTGTCGCCGCTGGGTGTACCTTGTCAGCAACCTCCCTGGGGCTATGTGGCCGGTGCTGATCTGAGTCAGGGTAAAGTCGTCTACAAGCACAGAAACGGGACAATCCGTGATCTGACCCCCTTGCCACTGCCCATCGAAATGGGCGTTCCCGGCATAGGCGGGCCGATCATTACCAAAGGCGGCGTTGTCTTTATGGCTGCTGCTGTCGATAACTATCTGCGTGCATATGATCTCAGCGACGGTGAAGAAATCTGGAAAGCCCGCCTGCCCGCAGGTGGACAAGCAACACCTATGACTTACCTCAATAGTCAGGGCGAGCAGATGGTGGTGATTGTGGCCGGAGGACATGGTTCAATCGGTACAACGCTTGGGGACTATATTGTTGCCTTTAAGCTGAAAAAATAGCGCAAGCCATGATGTCTTTGGCGGTGACCGGCGCGGAACTCTTTGGCGTACTGGCGGCATTCAGTGCCAGTCTGTTTTGCGGCGCGGCTTGCTATATCAGTCTTGTCGAGCACCCCGCCAGACTGGAGTGCGGTGCGGAACTGGCGGCGACTGAATTCAGTCCCAGCTATCGCCGTGCCGCCAGAATGCAGCTCAGCCTTGCTTTATGCTCGGCATTGTCTGCGGTGACCGCAGCGGCTCTGGGCAGTTCAATGTTGTGGCTGTTGGGCGGAGCACTGATAGCTGCGGTGATCCCTTTTACGTATCTGATGATCATGCCGCTGAATAAACGGCTTCAGTCACCGGCACTGAAAAAACAGTCCAGTTCAACGTACATGCTGCTGGAGCATTGGGGGAGGTTACACGCGGTCAGATCTGCCATGAGTATTCTGGCTTGTCTGGCCTATTATGCGGCTCTGATGCTGGAGTAGCGGTATCGGCCGTTTATCCGGGCTCAGCACCGGAGCCGCATTAAAAATGGCACTAAGCTAGCCGGTAGAGACCACTTCCCATGTACCGTCCGGCAGTTTGCAGGCGGTGCCGACAGCGGTTTCTGTTGTCTCGTTCACTGTGACCATTTGCTGAAACTCTCTGCAATAGCGGCCACTGGTGGTTGTGCCTTCCCGCATTGCTTTTACCGAGCCAGAAGCGGTGCCATCCTGCCATTGTACGGCACGGCCGACCGGCGATGTAGTGGCCGTTATCTGTGCCTGTTCATGACGCCGTTGCTGGTGTTCATCGAGCTGGTTTAGCAGTTCGAAGTGAATGGCGGTGAACCCGAGCCAGTTAATGGCTTCCTGATTCGTTCGGTATTGTCCGTAGCCAGCATACCAGCTGCCGTAAGGCCGGGTAACCCGAATACTGTTAACCACATAATGACGATCCGGGGGGACAGCAGCATTGCTTTTGTTCTGTCTGGCCAGATAGTCGTCGATGTCAACATAGTGGCGGCTGTCCATCACACCATTTTTTAATTCTTCTCTGGTGATGCGCCCTGTGCGCTTTTCGATGCTCACCTGTGGCGAGTAGATGGGTTGCTGGGTGCTGAGCAGTGCCAGCTTTTTGCCGGCTGAAAATGAAGCATCGGCGGCATAAGCGCCGGACGCCACTAACATCAGAGAGGAGAGCAGTAAGGATGACCCTGACAGCATAAAAGAGACTGTGCGATGCATTGTCGAATACTCCATATCTAAGGGCTGTATATTAAATAACGAATGCCTCCTGCCTGTTGTGTCTATACTCCCTTATTTCCTCAGTATAGGCAGCGTATTCATAGGCTTGTGGATTCCATGTCCTGGGTCTAAAAATCGATACATCTTCATGCAGAATGGTCAGCAAAGGCTATTCTTGACGATATCAGTGACAATGAACCCTGATGCGGCTGATAGAAAATGCTCAGCGTTGGTGTATTAATGTTTGATGTGTGATTAATTGCTTATCTGTCTTTATGCAGGCCGCCTGTTTCTATACAGACAATATGATCTTCTGACTGAGTGCGGTTTGGTCTTTAGTTATCAGTCATCAGTCACCAGTTATGAGCCATAGCCACTGTGTCTGATGCAGCGAACAGAACAAGGGAATGTATGCACACTGAATATTCTGAAAGCGAAAACGTGATTCGCCGCTTACATGAAATTACGCAGTCGTACGATAAAGGCTTTGATTTCCAGATGCATGCGCTCATTCAGCTGGGACTGGAGCGATTCAACCTGGACATCGGTATTCTGGCGCAGGTGGAAGGTGATACTTACACCATACGTCATTGTATTTGCCCGGAATACATGCCTCTTATGCCTGGCAATGCATTTGAATTTGGTATGACGTACTGCGCTGTTACTTGCGAATCAAACGGTGTTGTTGCTATTGAGCACGTCGGTAACAGCGATATATTGGGTAGCCATCCAGCCTACCGGCACTTTGGGCTTGAATCCTATATTGCTATTCCTATTCATGTGGGCGGAGTGACCTGGGGGACGCTGAATTTTTCCAGCCCTGCTCCTTATCCCCGCGCATTCAAAGCCATCGATATCGATTCTCTGCAACTGATGGCGAGCTGGATAGAGGTCGAGCTGGTACGGCGAATGCAGGAAAACCAATTACGGGAACTGAATGTAAAACTGAAGGAAATGGCTTCGATTGATCCGCTGACCCAGCTGATGAACCGGCATGCTTTTATCGACAAATTATCACGGTATGTCGATCATTTTCGCCGCAGCAAGCAGCAGGAAGCCGCGTTACTGTTAATTGATATTGATTCTTTTAAGGGATTGAACGATACCTACGGCCACTTGCTGGGTGACAAAGTGCTGGTTGAATTTGCAAAAGTGATCACTGCTAACCTGAGAAGCTATGATGTTGTGGCCAGGTATGGCGGTGAGGAATTTGTTATTTGGCTGGTCGATACAGACAGAGCGGGTATTGAGGTGGTGTGCGACCGCTTAATGAGCGGGCTGGATAATCTTGCACTGGTCGATGAAAAACTGACCGCCAGCATCGGTATCTGCCATCTGCAAACCCGGCCGGTTGCTGAAAACGCACTGTCGCAGTTTGTCAAACCCGCGCAGATGATCGATGCCATGGTAGCCAGAGCCGGCCAGGCACTTTGTCAGGCCAAAGCGAATGGCAACGCAAGATATGCATTT
Organism: Photobacterium halotolerans DSM 18316; assembly: GCF_000425165.1. Taxonomy (GTDB): domain Bacteria; phylum Pseudomonadota; class Gammaproteobacteria; order Enterobacterales; family Vibrionaceae; genus Photobacterium; species Photobacterium halotolerans. The sequence continues at coordinate 522,232 of NZ_KE384319.1, read as the reverse complement.
TGCAACGCAGAACCTGTGTATCTGGATACCTTAAGTTAATCAACCGCAGCTCAATCTGAACGACAAGGAGTCAGTCGCTAAGTCATGGTAAAACTGGATAATGGATTGAAAATCTGGCTGGATGCCTACCATCAGGGGCTAACGCAACTGATGCAATCTGGCTATGTTGCCACTGTTGAAGCCATACGGGACGGGCTGTCGAACCTGACGGCGACTTGTGTGACTGACTCGCCCCACATCGCCAGAGTGCTCGACACCTGCGTCGCTGAGCACACACAGGCTGTTCCTGTCCGTATTTATCATCCCGCACCTGACAGGCCGTTGCCTGTCATTGTTTTTTTGCACGGCGGCGGCCACATGGCAGGCAGTGTGGCTGTGTACGATCCTATCTGCCGCAAGCTATCCAAAACCACGCAACACATTGTGGTGTCGGTTGATTACCGTTTGGCACCTGAGTGGCCCTATCCCAACGGATTATCGGATGCCAGCATTGTGATTGAGCAAATCTGGCCTTTGCTTGAGCAGCAGAAGTTAGCGTATTTACCGACACTGACACTGATCGGCGATTCAGGGGGCGGCGCGATGGCGGCCACTCTGAGTGCTGACTATCAGGATCATCCCGACGTTAGCATAGACAATCAGGTGCTGATTTATCCCAGTCTGGATTACACCATGAGCCAGCCTTCGGTCGCCGCAAACGGCAAAGGGCTGTTTCTCCAGCAGGATAAAATGCAGTGGTATTTTGATCAGTATTTTCAGCATGGCGAGGACAGGCAGGCCGCTTCCCCTTTGTTTATGGCTAAGAGTGGCCGCATGCCCCGAACGCTGATGATCACAGCTGAATTTTGCCCGTTACGGGATGAAGGCGTGGCTTATGTGCAGCAACTGTCTGCGCTGGGCGTTGATACCGAACATTTTCATCTTGATGACATGATCCACGCGTACCTTAATCTTGAATCGTTAGTGCCGGGCCAGTGTGGCGCTACTTATCAGAAAATCGCTGACTTTTTAACCACATAAATGCACAGCTTACTTTTCGCACTTTGCCACAATAAGGACCCAGTATGTTCGAAATCGTGATTCGCTATTTCCACTTTATCGGCATTTTTGCACTCTTCTCCGTGCTGGTGGTCGAGCATATGCTGATCAAGCGCCGTCTGACAGCCGAGGAAATGCACCGTCTGGCAAGGCTGGATGCTCTCTATGGCATTTCAGCCGTTGTTGTGCTTTTGGCCGGGCTGGCAATGTGGTTTCTGGTGGGCAAACCTGCCGCTTTTTATACTGCGAATCCGGTCTTTCATGCCAAAGTGACCTTGTTTCTGATAGTCGCCGCCTTATCGGTGTTTCCGACCGTTTTCTTTTACCGGCACAGACGCACAACCCGTGAAACCATTCCGGTACCGCCTGTCATTGTTATTCTTATCCGTCTGGAGTTATTACTGCTGCTTGCGATTCCCTTGCTGGCGGTGCTGATGGCGAAAGGTATCGGGCTGGGCTGAGGCACTGCGGAATACTGCCTGACGACAGCGCGCGAGGTGCCGGGATTGATTCAGATTATCCTCTCAAAACTGCCTGAAACTCAGTATGTTGCAAAATCGCATCTAAGCTTAATGTAAGAGCCGAACCGTAGTTGTTGTACGGCGCTGCTCTGGGGGTTGAGCAAAGGGGGTGAGGCTGATGATGGAAGCGCGAGCAGTAAAATCTGTGGCCGATGCAAAAGCGATTGTCGAAGAGCGTGGCCTGACCCATGTCAAGGTCGGCCTGTTTGATAATGACGGCATCATGCGCGGCAAATACATGTCCAAAGCCAAGTTTTTTGCATCGCTGGAGAAGGGGTTTTCTTTTTGCGACGTGGTGCTGGGCTGGGATGTGAGCGATCAGCTCTATGACAATACCCGGTACACCGGCTGGCACACCGGGTATCCGGATGCCCCCGTGCGTATCTTGCCGCATACTTGCCGTGATGTGCTGGACGAAGAGGGCATGCTGCTCTTTATTGCTGAATTTACCGGCACGGCTGAAGCTGTGTGCCCGCGCGGGGTGTTACGACGAGTGCTGGCAAAAGCGGAGGCGATGGGATTCGAGGTTCAGGCCGCGTTGGAATATGAATTCTTTTTATTTCGCGAAACACCGCATTCTGCGCGGGAAAAAGGCTTTCGCAATCTGCAAACCGTCACGCCTGACTGGTTTGGCTATTCCATGATCCGCAACTCGGTCTACAGCGAGCTGTATCACGACATTCTGGCGATGGGCCAGACTATGGATTTCCCCATCGAAGGAATTCATTCCGAAACCGGGCCGGGTGTGATCGAAGCGGCGATTGCCGTTGATCAGGCAGAAGCGGCAGCAGACAAAGCCGCGCTGTTTAAAACCTACATGAAAGTGCTGGCGCAGCGTCGGGATTTGCTGGCGACCTTCATGGCGAAATGGTCAATGGACTATCCCGGCCAAAGCGGTCACATCCATGTTTCCCTCCGGCATAAAAACGGTCAATCCGCTTTTTTTGATGCCAGCCAAACACATGGCATGAGCACAATTCAACGGCAGTTTCTGGCGGGCCAGCAACGTTTGATGCCCGAATTTTTGTGCATGATTGCCCCAACGATCAACAGTTATACCCGCATGGTGCCCGGTTTCTGGGCGCCGACGCATGCGACATGGGGCATGCGTCGGCGCTGAGGGTGATACCGGGGAATGAGACATCCCAGCGTATCGAATACCGGCTGGGCGCAGCAGATGCCAACCCCTACCTGGCACTGGCGGCGGCTGTGGCGTCAGGGCTGTACGGCATCATGCATCAATGGCAGCCATTGGAAGCGGTGGCAGGTAATGCCTATGAGCAGCCGCAACCTGCCGAACTGGTGCTGCCGGCCACTTTGTGGGAAGCCGCGCAGCGTTTCAGAGCCTCAGACGCAGCCCGCTCCCTGCTGGGAGAGGAATTTGTTGAGCATTTTGCCGCGACACGCGAGTGGGAAGAGCGCGAATTCAGAAAGCAGGTCACGGACTGGGAGCTTGCCCGGTATTTCGAAATCATTTAATTCGCGATGCTACAGAGAGGGAGAGACAATAATGCGATTAGGCGTGCTCTTGTGTGACGATGTGGCGCCTGAGCTACAGGCCGCTCACGGTAACTATCGGGACATGTTTTCCGCTCTGTTTCATGATTATTCAAAACAAATCACCCTGGTGTTCTACCGTGTGATTGACGGTGAATACCCCAAAGATGTTGAAGAGTGCGATGCATATATCACTTCGGGCAGTCAATTCGGCGCCAATGACGGTTTTGTCTGGATCGGACATTTAATGGCGTTCATTGAAAGGCTGTATGAAGAGAACAAGCCTTTGGTGGGTATCTGTTTTGGTCATCAGCTGATGGCAAAGGCGCTGGGTGGCGAAGTGGTGACATCCGGCAGAGGCTGGGGCATCGGTGTCAACAGCTATGCGGTGAAGAAAAAAGCCGGCTGGATGAAAGGTGCCGGGTCAAACGTCTCTCTGGTGGTCAGCCATCAGGATCAGATCAGTCAGTTACCTTCTGAGGCCAGAGTGCTGGCAGGCAGTGATTTTTGTCCTTTTGCCATGATCCAGATAAAGACCTGCTTTCTGGGTATACAGGGACATCCTGAATTCACGAAAGCTTATGTGAAAGATCTGATGACAGCCCGTCGGCAGCTTTACGCCGCAGAAGCCTATGAAAAAGGCATCGACTCGTTATCGCAACCGGTGGACGACAAGCGGGTGGTATCCTGGATTGTCAGCTTTCTGGATACCGCCCTGGCCAAACGCCGGTCATAAAGCCAGAGGAAAAACAACAGGCTCAGGTCATGAGCCTGTTCTGTTTTCCCGATATATATCCCCGAGTATGTCACAGATCAGGCCGTTTGCAGCGCCATACGTTGCTGCAGTAAACGGTAGCAATACACGCTTGCCAGCAGCACCCCGCCGCCAGCCACAATAGTGACGGCGAATCCGGCGCGAATCCCCATTTCATCAATCACCCAGCCAGTTAATGCTGCACCGGCGGCAATGCCTATCCCCAGGCCAGTGATCATCCAGGTAAACCCTTCTGTAAGCTTTGACTCAGGCACAATCTTTTCCACAAGGCCCATAGTCACAATCATGGTGGGTGCGAAGAAAATGCCCGCGACGAAAACGGAAGCTGATAGCGTCAGCACATCGTACACCACCAGCAGCAGGAGTGTGGCTGTCGCAGTGGCGATGGAAGCCAGTAACAACTGTTTCGGCAAAGTGAGGTTCAGGCGCAGTGCGCCAAAGGCCAGGCCAGAAATACAGGAACCCGCGGCGTAGGCCGACAGAACAAAACTGGCCGCCACAGGCACGCCCTACCGGTTATGCTTGCCAGGCTGATCAACGGGGCATTGCTCGACACAGCACGTTATATCGCAGGCAGTGAAGACAGTGTGATGGCATTGAATGAAGCGAAACAATCGCTGGACCTCATGCTAAACGGCTTGAGGCGCTGAAGGAGTGCCTGATCCCGCTTTTCATCGGCTCAAAAGCGGGATTCATGGCGCAGGGCCAGCAAGCCTTGCAACAAATATTGTGCAGCAAATCATAAGGTGACACGGTCACTTGTGGCGACTATCTATAGCCGATCCAATTCGGCGGTATAAAGTACCTTGGTTGGCAACCCTGACGGTGAGCCGCCCAGAGGTTCTTCACTAACCGCCAGCATCTGAATGTCCAGCTGGTCAAAGCGGGTATTTTTCGCCAGCACCAGTTCGCCTTGTTTCGGCAACAGGCCAAGAGAAACCGGGTTCGGTTCATTGGCGGCCACCGCCCACAGCTCGTAATCTTTATCGGCAAGTCCCCGGAACGACGATCCGGCCCGGACAGTGATATCGCGCGGGTGTACTTCTATCAGCCAGTATGACGAGGCATCTTCCCCTTTAACGACAGCTACATGCTGGACAGGTCCGGGTGCCTCGGGGATCTGGCTTTCCCGCCAGAGCAGAACGGCAAGCAAGAGCGATGCCGCGGTGGCAACACCCGTCAGCCCAGGCCACAAACGGGACAGCCTGCTTTTGATCACATGGCGGCCGGTGTCTTTGGCTGTGTTGTCATCAAAACCGAGTCGCTGGCTGATCGTTTGCCAGACTGCATCATTGGGCTCGACGGGAGCAATCTGCTGGTTGATCTCGTTGAGATGCTGTTCCCACTGCCAGGTCGCTTCCCGAATACGGGTTGATTGCATCATCAGGGTCTGAAAGCGTTGCCGGGCCGGACCGCGTAATGTGCCCAGAACGTATTCAGCGGCCAGCATATCGATCAATGTCTGGTTGTTATAGTTCATGGCGTCAGACACCTTTGTAGTTGTTGTAACCCGCGGCGAATCCAGCTTTTGATGGTTCCCAGCGGTTTATCCAGATAATGCACCACTTCCTGATGACTCAGCCCGTTAAAGTAAGCCAGATGAATCGCCTGTTGGTGCTCCTGGGGCAGCTCATTAATACACTGGCTTAACTTATGTCCGGCATCAAGATCGGCAAACCTGTCATCGCTTTCTTCCAGTGGCGCAGACTCGCCAGTCAAAGCGTCTTCTTTCCTGACTTTTTGGTAGCGCAGTATGTCGAGGGCCCTGTATCTGGCAATGCTGACCATCCAGGTCAGGACACTGCCTTTGTGGTGCTGATAATCTGCCGCGTTATGCCAGATTTTCACATAAGCATCTTGTATCGCTTCTTCGGCCAGCGCCCGGTTACCCAGCATTTTCAGGCATACAGCCAGCAATTTGCCGCTGGTTTGCTGATACAGCCTGGCAAAGGCCTGCCTGTCGCCCAGTGCCGTGGCGCTGATGAGTTTGAGGTGATCGTCCTGATCCATATCTGCCCTTGTACTGTGATGAAGAAATACGTTAAGAAACTGATTTATCAGCTTGTTTCAACGTTAGCACCCGTAATGACATTCGCCAGTGTGACAATGTCGGTTTGGTATATACACCACAAAATCAAAAGCGTTCAATGGACCATTGCAATGCTACCAGTGCGATGCAGGCTGAGCCTAAGGGCATAAACCAGCGCTGATAGCGCCATTGATGTCTGACAAGCATTAACACAGGTAAAGCAATCAGCAGTATTGATAACTGTCCGAGTTCTACCCCTAGATTGAACGCCACGACCGCCAGCAAAGTATGACTGGATGGCAGCCCCAGCTCGCCCAGCACAGAGGCGAATCCCATACCGTGCAGTAAACCAAAGCCGAAGGTCACCCAGCCCAGTTTAGTGATCAGCGGGAAGATATTGTTCAGCGCGGCAAAAAGCACAGACAGAGCAATAATGAACTCCACCCAGCGACTCGACGGCAGCCAGTTGAGGGCGGTGGCTGTCAGCGTGATAGAGTGCGCGAGGGTAAAGGCTGTGATAATCCAGGTGGTGCTGAGCAGTATAGATTTAGGGCTGTCGATACCTTTCCACTGCTGTTTATCGCGATACAGCACACAGGTCAGGAGTAGGGCCAGCAGAAACAGGATATGGTCGGTACCGATCAGGATATGGACTATTCCCTGATACAGATATTCACGGGCCGTTTCGCCCATGGCAGAGGATTGCATGTTGACTGCCAGTGAGCGGTTACTGGTATCCAGTATTCTGTTGATGCTTTGCTCAGACTGAGAAATATTTACAATCAGCTTATGGCCGGTGTTGATGTCGAACATCGCCTGATAGGACAGGCTCAGTCCGGCAGCCGACGGGCAATTGACCGCCAACGGCAGCCACAGGTAGGGCAGGTTAGCGTGTGATTCCAGCATCATGTTGCCAGCGACTGTCATGTTGCAACGGCGTCCGCCCTGCTCGAAGGTCAGTTGGTTCAGTAATTGTGCTTGTATAGCGGCCTGCTGGTTTGTGATTTCACGCCAGGTCAGGTTGCCGTCCTGATTGGTGTCCAGAACGATCCCCTTATCGGCCATCAAAGGGTACAGATCAGACAGTTGGAGTTGCCAGTTTCCGCTTAGCGTGGCGTTGTTATCTTGCTCCAGAGTCAGATACGCTGTGCTTAGCTGGTGTGCTTGCGCAGAGAACGCTGTTGTAAGCAGTGCAAAAATGATAACGAGAGTTCGCATGGTAGCCCTTCCTTGATAGCGTTATGCCTGCTGATTAAAAGCCTGCTCAGCGTGTAACAGTAATTGCCGGTCTGATAACAGGCGGTTTTGCTGCCAGTTGATTTTTGCCCAGAAAAGCGCTCTGTCAGGACGATCACCGAGCAGCAGGTAATAGCGCGCCAGTAATCCGGCATGGCTGGTATCCTGCCGTTGCTCGCGCAGGGTAATCCGGTTCAGGCAGCGAACCTGCCAGTGCTGAAATGCCCCTGTCATCTGCTCTGCGAGGGCCAGTTTCAGCAGCAGGTTGTCATCAGTTGCTCCTGAACGGGAGACAATGTCTGCCAGTGTTGTGAGTACAGCCTGAGGGTTATCCTGAGCCAGTTGAGCATCCGCCCATAAACTCAGATAGCTGATGGGGCGCTGACTGTCGGCGGGCAGGCTGAGGTGAGCGAGTGCTTCTTCCGGACGGTCTAGCGCCAGTGCCATGCCGGCCAGAATCTGCATGATCCAGACGGATTCTTCCTGCTGTTGCGATGGGTAACGAGCGGCGATGTCCTGCAGCTCACTGTAGATCTGGACGCGGTTCTCCCGGGTTTTGGCTTGCTGGAAACTGTTGTCCAGTGCGCAGGCAGCCGCTGCGAGCATCGAAGAGCGGCCAATAAGCTGCAGGCACGATTGTCTGGCTTGGCCGAATTTACCCTGGATGGTTTGCACGCTGGCCAGCAGCAATAATGCACTGGCATCATCGGGCTGCTGTTCCAGTAAACGCCTTAACGTCAGCTCTGCGCCTCTGAAATCATGTTGGTGCTGCTGAATCCTGGCCCAGAGGTAGAGCGCCTCCGGAGCGGAGGCCGCCGTCAGATGCGGTTGTATCAGGGCATCGGCCAGGCTGAAACCATCAATAGTGCCGGACGGACGCTGCGCCTCGTCAATTAATGTGCGAATGTCTTCCAGCGTCGCTGACTTGACGGCCAGCTCCGGCACTACCAGCAAAGCGGCATCCTGATTGTCAGGCAGGTAAGGTTTTGCAAGCACTGAGACACTGCAAAATACGGCAATGCTGATCACCAGTGCGGGGAAAGAGTGTGTATTCATGGGACAATTTCCTTAAAAAGTGGCCATCCCTGGCCGATCGAACACAGCACAAATGTGGCCTCTGGAGCAGGCCACAGCAGGTACGCGTTATTCCATCAGCAGATCGTCATAAAAACTGGCACTGCTGACGTCATTGTTGACAGCCCGTCCGCGCAGGCTTTTCGGCGTACTGTTTGCCGGGGCGTTGAAGACCTCTCGGCTGAACGAGGCAAAACTGACCTGAAGGACCTCAATAGTGACGGAGACCTGGGCACTGACAGGCTGATTGTTTCCGTCGCTGACCGTGTAGCTAAACTGGTCATTACCTGTGACCCCGCTGGCCGGGGTGTAGGTGACGGTGCCATCGGGTGTGATGACGACTGAACCCAGGGCCGGCGCATTGCCGAGTGCAAAGCTAAGGACGTCACCATCCTTGTCTGTGGCCTTCAGCGAGCCGGTGACCGGGGTCTCGGTTTGTGTTGTCAGGCTCAGCGTCATTGCCACCGGTGCCGCATTTGTTCCTCCGGACGAATCCTGACCGGAATCTGAACTGCCGTTACAGCCCGCCAGTATCAGCGCGGACAGCAGCAAGGAAGTGCGAATAGACTTAGTCATAGTGCTGCTCCTTACTCAGAAACCATATCAGTACCAGAACCGGAGAGAGGCGGTGCCAGATAGGGGAAACTGTCATCCATCATGGTGGCATTGACCGGTGCGCCATCAGTAAAGGGGACGTTACCGACATTGGCATCTGCGGGTTGGCACAGGCCAAGATCTGTATCCGTTCCGTTAACCGGGATGGGGTAACACAAACGGCCCATGACAACACGCAGTGCAATATCTACCACGTCATCTCCGGGTCTGCGGCCGTTAGGAAAACCCGCCAGATCGTCACCCGCAACACCGAAAGACGATTGCTGGGCCACAGGTTTGGCTGGAATGGCCGTGTTCAGGCGTAACATTTCTGAAGGTGTGACCATTTTTAGCTGATTTACCCCGGGAAAGCCGGTCAGGAATGCTGTGACCAGATCGGTACGGGGAAAGTGGGTGGGGGCCAGTGTGGCTAGGTTGGCGCCCAGAGTCGAGTTGACGGCGTCTTTAAACAGAATGTTCAGCAGCTCCGGCAGGCTCGGGTGTGTCACATAGGTGGCAAACTGCGCGTCATCGGCAGGTTTGGCTGCAGAGAAGGTATCTTTGTCTTTCAGACCGATAACCAGCTCATTGACCAGCGGGTTGCCCAGTCTTGATACCTGTGTCAGCGCGCCGCCGTTGACTTCCGGCCGGGTGAAGGTGGCATTCGGATTCAGGATTCTGGCCTGTGGCAAACTGGCGGTGGTCCAGGTGCCTATGGTGCCGTTGCCATCTCCGGTAATGCAGGCTTTGGGGACTTCAACAGCCAGTTCGGTGACATTTTTGAGCCTCAGATCGTCATTGTCGGCTGACTGGGTAATCCCGCCAGGAAAGCCGCCGCCATCGTCGGCACCGGGCGCACTGTCGCCTTCAACAGGCACATAGTTGACCAGGTCGAAAGTTTTACCCAGGTTGACCACAAAGGGATCTTTGCGCTGACCGGCAAAGACTTTACCTGTTGCGGCGCAGCCGGGCATCGTAAACTCATAGATGAACTGGTTGGCGTAATTGATATAGCCACTTTCGCTGCCAAAGGTTTTGGTACCGATGAAATCCAGCGGCTTGTGAAATTCAGTCTGGCCTGTTGATACATTGGTCAGCTTGGTTGCCTGGCCATTTTGCTGCGGGCCGCTGACCAGACTGAGCGTGTAGCTTTCACTAAAATTTGCCGCACTCTGATCGGCATCACTGATACTGCCGACAACTTTTAACGGCACCGCCACAGATTGGGTTTCTCCGCTGTTGCCAATAGTCAGAGCGACACCCATGTTGTTGTTCGGCAGTGCATTTTTAAAATTGAACTGAAAAGTCAGATCTTCCACCGCATCGCCGTCGTTATCAATGTGGATGCTGTAAACGGCGGCAGGATCCATGGCGAAGTAATTCGGGCCGCCATAAGCATCTTGTAACGGTATGTAGTTGGCGATAAGGGTGACGTAATCCTCCCGGCCGCTTTCATAGCTGTTGAAGGCATAAAAGTCGGTGGAGTCCAGAGTGGGAAGCCGGGTGATGTTCGGGGCTTCCCGGTGGCTGGATGCAGAGGCGATGCCGGATAGGCTCATCGCAATGACACTGACAACGAGTTTGGTATTCATGATTGGTCCTTGTTTGTTGTTGGTGCTCATTGAGTAAACGATTGGGGGCGGCAAACGGATGCAAAAATTTTGCGGTGCTGCAGAAAAAAGAGAAATCACCGGAGATATCAGGCAAATACCTTTGCCAGACTTTGATTCGCGGGTCAGTTCGACTAGTATGAGGCGTTGCATCGGTTGGAGGGTGAAATCAGGTTATGTCACGTATTCGAGAAAAAAATCAGGAAGTTATTATCAAGTTTGCCGGCCGCCTGTTTGCGGAGCAGGGTTTTGCGGCAACCAAAGTGGCCGACATCGCCAAGCTGGCCGACGTCCCTAAGCCGAACGTGTATTATTACTTCAAGACCAAAGAAAACCTCTATCGTGCGGTGCTGGAAAGCGTGACTCAGCCATTGCTGGAAGCCTCCAGCCCGATTGAGCAACTGGATGATCCGGTTCAGGCGCTCACCTCTTATATTCAGACCAAACTGCGCATTTCCCGTGATCATCCCTTCGCCTCCAAAGTGTTTGCCAATGAAGTGATGTCGGGCGCGCCGTATCTGCCGTCAGATATCGGCGACGAGCTGCTGGCGCAGTCAAGAATGATCATTGCCAAGCTGGAACGCTGGATTGAAAAAGGGGTGATGGCGCGCGTGTCGCCGCAGCATCTGATGTTTACTATCTGGGCATCGACCCAGACCTATGCCGATTTCAGCTGGCAGATTTGCAACGTACTGGAAAAAGAAGCGCTGGATGATCAGGATTTTGCCGATGCCGCAGAATTTCTGACGCAACTGGTGATTCGCGGCTGTCAGATAAAATCAGCCTGAAGCCGGTAAACCTCAAGTCGCAGAGAGATTTTAAATCAATAAAAAAGCGCTTTCGCCCAACGAGGTAAAGAGCGAAAGCGCTTGGGTGTTATTTATCCTGAACAAAGACGTTGTGAGTGATTTCGTTACCGGCGCTGCTGGAATCGCTCGACCAGACGTTTTGCGGCCAGCTGATGACGGCTCAGCAGTGCCGGTAAATCCACACCGATCACCCTGCCATCATGGACGCGCCATTGCCCTGCCACCATGACTCTGTCTGCCTGATGCGCACCACAGAGCACCAGAGCGGCCAGTGGGTCGTGTGCACCTGAGAAGCGGATATCATCCAGTCGGAACATGGCGATGTCTGCCTGTTTACCCACCGCCAGCGTGCCGAAATCGTCACGGCCCATCGCGCGTGCTGACCCTGATGTTGCCCAGCGCAGAGCATCAAAATGGGTGACGGCAGCCGAACCGTAGCGCAGGCGCTGAATGTACAGGCCCATCCGCACTTCGTTGACCAGGTTAGAGCCATCGTTCGACGCTGAACCGTCAACGCCCAGGCCCACTTTCACGCCTGCCGCTTCCAGCTCTTTGTTGCGGCAGATACCGGAAGCCAGCATCATGTTTGATGACGGGCAGTGGCATATGCCGACTTCGGCTTTCCCTAAACGGCGAATTTCTTCTTCGTTGAAGTGAATGCCGTGTGCCAGCCAGGTGCGGTGGTTCAGCCAGCCGGTTTCTTCCAGATAATCAACCGGGCGCAAACCGAAACGCTCCAGACAGAAGTTTTCTTCATCAATGGTTTCACACAAATGGGTGTGTACCATGACATTTTCACGTTCTGCCAGGCGGGCGGTTTCTTTCATCAGATCGGTGGTGACAGAGAAAGGCGAACAGGGCGCCAGAGCAATCTGCGTCATCGCGCCATCACCGCGCTGGTGGTACTGACGGATCAGACGCATGCTGTCATCGAGTATGGTGTCTTCTTTCTGGATGGTATGACGGGGCGGCAGGCCGCCTTCGTCTTCGCCCAGGCTCATCGAACCACGGGTAAAAATAGAACGGATACCCAGTTTTTGTGCGGTCTCTACCTGGATATCAATGGCATGTTCCAGTCCGCGGGGGATCAGATAATGGTGATCCGAGGCGGTGGTACAGCCGGACATCATCAGCTCAACCAATGCCAGCTCAGTGGCGACCTGCATCATTTCTTCATCAAGACCGGCCCAGACCGGATACAAGGTTTTGAGCCAGTGAAACAGCTCTTTGTTCAGTGCATCCGGATAGGCGCGGGTAAGCGTCTGATAGAAATGGTGATGGGCATTGACCAGACCGGGGGTGATGACATGTTCACTGGCATCAATCACCTGATCGGGTCTGTTGGCTGGTTGAGCACCAAGTGGAACCAGCTCAATCACTTTACTGCCTTGAATCACGACACCGCCGCGGGCATCCGATTCTGTGCTTGAGCCTGTGTAAATGGCTAAAGGGTTTTTCAGCCAGATGGTTACCATTTTGTTTTCCTTAGCCTTCTCTGCCGTTGCCGAGGAGAAGGTCTTATGGGGTGGGGATCATGAAGATCCCCGGGTTAATATGAGTGTGTTATTTATCTCTCTGTTCAGGATTGTTTTGCTGTTTCAATGTGTTGCTTCTTTTCCGCAGTTTCAGAGGTTTGAACCGGGAGTTCACTCTCTGCCTCGTCTGCGGTTTCCTCGATGCTGTCGCTGACGGCGTTCTCAGGCAGGATCTGGTTCAGCAGTACAGTAACGATGGTGCCGGTTGTAATACCTGAGTGGAACAGGTTCGCCAGATCGTGTGGCAGGTGCTGAACCAGGCGCGGTTCGATAGTCACAGCCAGACCGGACGCCAGGCCAACGCAGATCACCAGTGCATTACGTTTGGTGTCTGCCGCTTTGATCAGCATGCGGATACCGGCATAGGCGATCATACCGAACATGATGAAGCCGACACCGCCTAATACTGGTTTGGGAATGGTTACTGCCAGTGCAGCCAGTTTAGGGAACAGGCCACCCAGGATCAGCAGAGCACCGGTTGTTGCCACGACGTAGCGGCTGGCAACACCTGTGATACCCACGATACCGACGTTCTGACTGAAAGAGGCCAGAGGCATTGCGGTCAGGAAGGCCGCCAGTGTGCTGCCCAGGCCATCACCCAGCAGACCGCGTTTCAGATCGTTACCAGACAGTTTGACTTTACAGTTGTTCGCCAGGGCCATGAAATCCCCTGTCGCTTCTGCAATCACCACTATGTATACCAGACTCATGCTGACGATAGCCGACAGGCTGAAGCTCATGCCGTATTCCATGATGGCCGGGCTGCCCACCCACTCTGCGCGAGCGATCTGCTCCAGGTCAACCATACCCATTGACAGGGCAACCAGATAACCACCGGCCAGGCCGATAACAATGGCAGAGGCAGCGACGGCGCCACGACAGTAAATAGACACTACGATAACGATTGCCAGCGAGATAAATGCTAAAAACAGCTTTGGCATGGTGGCGAACTGTTCACTGGTATTAGGCGCATCGCCCACCCAGTTCATGGCAACGGGCAGAATGGTCAGGCCGATAAGGGTTACCACCACACCGCTGACCACATTGGGAAACAGTTTGCGGATTTTATCCATGAAGAAGCTGGCTGCCACGACCACGAAAGAGCCGACAAGTGCTGCCCCCATGATACCGCCGACACCGTCAGCGTTACCTATGCTGATGGCGACACCCAGAAAACCGAAACTCGATCCCATGACAACGGGGAGACGGATACCGACAGGGCCAAAACCAAGACACTGAGCAATGGTGACAATACCGGAAGCGAGCAGGGCGGCATTGATCAGGGTGACAACTTCTTCAGTCGGCAGGCCAATAGAGGTGCCGACAATTAATGGCACAGCGACGATGCCGCCGATGGAAGCCAGCATATGCTGGATAGCTAAGAGCAGGGTGATACTGTGTGGTGGTCTCTGGTTTAGCGTATAGAGAAGTTTCATCGTTAGTTCTCCACAATTCATCCGATGAATTGGCTGCGTAGGGTTATAGGTTGTGTTCGCGTCTATGGTTTTATACGTATGTTTTTACTACGTATGTTTTTATTAAATTTGGATTTCATTAAGTATGCATTGACCTGCCTCTGTCATAGTGACAGAGGTAGGTGTGCATTAAAGTATCGCTGTTTTGATAATTCGTTTTTATGGGTGTTGCATGTGTCTGTTTGTGATCAGAGGTACACCAGTTTGGCGACAAAAATCGCAGTCAGTATGTACATGCTGATTGAGACATCTTTGGTTTTGCCTGTGGCGACTTTGAGCACTGTGTAGGTAATGAAACCCAGTGCGATACCGTTGGCGATGGAGAAAGTCAGCGGCATCATCAGCGCTGTGATGGCGGCAGGTGCAGCGTCAGTAAAATCATTCCATTTGACATGCTGCATACTGCTCATCATGACGAAGGCGACGTAAATCAGCGCACCGGCAGTGGCGTAGGCAGGGATCATACCGGCCAGTGGCGAGAAGAAGATTGCCGCGACAAACAGCAGACCGATCACTATGGCAGACAGTCCGGTACGGCCACCTGCTGCGACACCGGCTGCACTTTCTACATAACTGGTGACAGGCGGACAGCCCACACAAGCACCGGCTACGCTGGCAATACTGTCGGCTTTCAGGGCCTTGCTCAGACCTTCGATTTTCCCGGTTTCTTTGTTTCTCAGGTTTGCCCGCTCGGCCACACCCATCAGGGTACCGGCAGTATCAAACATATTCACAAACAGGAAAGCCAGGATCACGCTGATCATTGAGATGTTCAGGGCGCCGGCAATGTCCATGGCAAACAGGGTCGGAGCCAGGCTCGGTGGAGTAGAAATCACGCCGTTGTATTGCACCAGACCCAGCAGAATACCGATCAGGGTGACACTGAACATACCGATCAGCACAGCACCGAAGACTTTACGCTCACTCAGTACGGCAATGATCAGGAAGCAGATTGCAGCTAAAAGCGCCTGAGGCTGGGTGAAATCACCCAGACTGACCAGCGTCGCTGGGCTGTCTACCACGATACCGGCGGTTTTCAGGCCAATGAGACCCAGAAACAGACCCACACCGGCAGTCATGGAAAAACGCAGGCTTTCAGGGATACTTTCGATGATCCATTCGCGGACTTTATAAAAACTCATCGCAACGAAAAGGATACCGGAAATGAAAACCGCCCCTAAGGCAACTTGCCAGCTGTAGCCCATTTCTCCCACCACAGTGAAAGAGAAAAAGGCGTTCAGTCCCATGCCCGGAGCCAGACCGACAGGCCAGTTCGCAAACAGGCCCATCAGCAAAGTACCTATTGCAGCACCAATACAGGTAGCAACAAAAACTGCTTCGGCATCCATGCCTGAGGCCGACATGATCTGTGGGTTAACGAAAATGATATAAGCCATGGTGGCAAAAGTTGTAATCCCACCTACGATCTCATTTTTCACGCTGGTGCCGTGAGCTCTGAGTTTAAACAGACGCTCTAACAGTGAAGCTGAACCAGCTTCAGAACGACCGAGCGTTTCTGTTTTAGAGTTGTTCATGACGACGCTTCCTTTTTTTGCCTGAATGACGATGTGTGCTGGTTGTTTTTTAGTGTTTCCAACTTCACCTGTCAGACAGGGCTTCCCTCTATGTTCCAGGCCGTCACTTACTGAAAACCCTGCCGGCCGGGTAACGGCCGGAGACTGCGTGGTTTTTTGAAGTGATAACGACTTAGCCTGCTCTCATTGTATACAATCTTCAAACTCTCTTGCGCGGTTCCCTGACCTGCATCTGACCTCAGGCCAGGGAACCCTCATGTTCTACTTGTGTTCCGTTGTGGATCAGCTGCCCCGGTATGTGGAGAAGCTGTAAGGTGACACCAGCAGTGGCACATGATAGTGGCTGCCTGTATCTGCAATACCGAAACGGATGACTACATCGTCCAGAAAGGGAACTGAAGACAGTTCAACGCCTCTCTGGCGGAAGTAATGGGCAGTCTCGAATACCAGCTCATATTTACCGCTCTGGAACTCGTTTCCTTCCAGCAAAGGCTGGTCAGTTCTGCCATCAGAATTGGTATGCGTGGTTTTAACCAGAACGAAGTTTGTGCCTTCTTGACGGTAAAGCGACACTTTAATTTCCGCTCCAGGTAAGCCTGAGGCTGTGTCAAGCACGTGAGTTGTCAGTTTTCCCATGGATAACCTCGCGCGTTGCGCTCCTTAAGTTGTACAGAAAATGGATTACTTCTTGCATTCCTATTGTATGCCTTCTGATGTGTGATCCGTAATCAGTTCGCCACATTGTATTTAACTATGTACACAACTTTTTCGATTGTAAAGGCTTGTGTAACCGAAATGTTAACCCGGAAGTTAAGTCATGTAACCCTTTGTTGTACCTGCTTGTTGTCTAACATATTGATATTAAAGTAAGCTATATAGAGATAACAAGCGGTTAACTTTTTTTGATGAATCACAAAAAATGTTGCGCACATTTTATTTACAAAAAATCTGGATATTGTATACAATCACTGTTATAAATTGATTATCAGATGGTCAGTGTGTTGACCAATTAGGATTAAAGGAGTCATGTGTGAGTAATGAGTATCCACGCAATCTGATCGGCTATGGTGCAGTACCCCCGCACCCACGTTGGCCAAATGACGCTCGCGTCGCTGTCTCTTTTGTTCTCAACTACGAAGAAGGTGGGGAACGTTGCATTCTTCATGGTGATAGCGAGTCGGAAGCATTTTTGTCTGAGATCCCAGCGGCACAGCCATTTCCGGGTCAGCGTCATATCAGCATGGAATCGATTTATGAGTACGGCAGCCGTGCTGGCGTATGGCGCATCCTGCGCTTGTTTAAAGAATACGATGTGCCGCTGACTGTGTTCGGTGTCGCCATGGCACTGGAGCGTCATCCGGATGTGGCGAAAGCGTTTGTCGAAGCCGGCCACGAGATCTGCAGTCATGGTTATCGCTGGATTGATTATCAGAACATTGATGAGTCTGAAGAACGCGATCACATGATGAAAGCAATTGAGATTATCAAAAATCTGACTGGCGAGCGCCCGTACGGTTGGTACACAGGTCGCACAGGCCCGAATACCCGTCGCATTGTCGCGGAAGAGGGCGGTTTTATGTACGACTCTGATGCCTACGATGACGACCTGCCTTACTGGCACGAAGAGGGCCCGAAACCGCAGCTGGTGATCCCGTACACTCTGGATACCAATGATATGCGTTTTGCCACAGTGCAGGGCTTTAATGCAGGTGATCAATTCTTCAATTATTTAAAAGACACCTTTGACACCCTGTATGAAGAAGGTGCCACAGCACCCAAGATGATGTCAGTGGGTTTGCATTGTCGCCTGATAGGTCGTCCCGGACGCATCGCTGCACTGCGCCGTTTCCTGGATTATGTGAGCCAGCATGAGAAGGTCTGGTTGTGCCGCCGAATTGATATTGCCAAGCACTGGCACGAACATCACCCGCACCCAAGTATGAAGGAGTATTAATGATGGCACGTTTTACGTCTTGCCAACCGAGCCAAATGAGCAGGGAAGAGTTTGTCTCTCAATTTGCAGATGTGTATGAGCACAGCCCCTGGGTGGCGGAAAAAGTCTACGACAATGGTATCAATGAGGCTGATGATGACATCAGCACCCTGCATGCGCGTATGGCAGACACTTTGCTTTCAGCCAGCAAAGAAGAACAGTTAGCCCTGATTAATGCGCACCCGGATTTAGCCGGAAAAGCCGCAGTGAACGGTGAACTGACCGAAGCGTCCACCGCCGAGCAGGCTGGCGCAGGAATTAGCCAGTGTTCACCGGAAGAATTCGAAAAGTTCAATCGTTATAACGATAGCTACAAAGCACGTTTTCAGTTTCCCTTCATCATGGCAGTGAAAGGGGCCAATCGTTATCAAATCCTCGAATCGTTCGAGGCGCGATTAGGCAATGAAATTGAGGCTGAGTTCGATAAGGCGTTGGAAGAGATCAATAAGATCGCTTTATTCCGCCTGCAGACAATGTAATCAGGACAGGAATAGTCACCATGAGTACACCAGTGAGACAACTGACGATTGAGCCACTTACCCGCGAAGCATTTACCCCTTTTGGTGATGTTATTGATAAAGAAGTAAGTGACTACTTTATGATCAATAACGGGTCAACCCGACGTTACCATGCCATGGCAAATGTGGATGTGCAGGAAGAAGGTGGTTCAGCCATCATCAGTATCTTTGAAGCCCAGCCTTTGAGTTATCCTTTACAGATAGCCATGATGGAGAGGCATCCTCTGGGATCTCAGGCCTTTATTCCTTTACTTGGAAATCCGTACCTGATCCTGGTGGCCCCGGCAGGGGATACACCGGACCCCGCTCAGCTTAAGGCGTTTTACAGTAACGGACGTCAGGGCGTGAATTATGGTAAAGGGGTCTGGCACCACCCGGTTCTGGCTCTGCGCAAGGACGATCAATTTCTGGTTGTCGATCGTGCCGGGCCTGGCAACAACTGCGATGAAGTGTACTTTTCTGACGATGTTCGTATCGAATTATCACTGAGCAGTCTGGAGCAGGAAGCATTAACCGTCGCACTTTGATAAGCCCAAGGCAATTAAAGTTCGCATAACATAACAGGAGTTCGTTATGGATCCACATATGACGGAATGGCTGAATCTGGCAATTCGCTGGGTTCACATGATTGTAGGTATCGCCTGGATTGGTGCCTCATTTTACTTTGTCTGGTTGGAAAACAACCTGAACCGTGTCAATCCGAAAACTGGCTTGTCTGGTGACCTCTGGGCCATTCACGGCGGTGGTATTTACCACCTGGAAAAATACAAACTGGCGCCACCAAGCATGCCTGAAAACCTGCACTGGTTTAAGTGGGAAGCTTATTTCACTTGGATCACAGGTGTACTGCTGCTGGGTGTGGTGTATTACCTCAATGCGGATATTTATCTGGTCGCGCCGGGTTCCGGTCTGAGTGCCACGGCTTCAGTGGCACTGGGTGTGGGCTCTCTGGCTGCTGGCTGGATTATTTACAGTCTGCTGTGTGATTCAGCACTGGGCAAGAAGCCAATGCTGCTGGGTATTATCCTGTTCTTCGGCTTAGTGGCTGCAGCCTATGGCCTGAGCCAGGTGTTCAGCGGGCGTGGTGCTTACATCCATGTCGGCGCGATCATCGGTACTATCATGGTCGGTAACGTATTCTTCGTTATCATGCCGGCTCAGCGTGGCCTGGTAAAAGCCATTGAAGAGAACCGCGAACCGGATCCTGTACTGCCGGCAAAAGGTCTGCTGCGTTCACGTCATAACAACTACCTGACGTTGCCAGTGCTGTTCATCATGATCAGTAACCATTTCCCGAGCACCTATGGCTCAGAATATAACTGGTTGATCCTGGCTGGCCTGGCTGTCTTCAGCATCCTGGTACGCCATTACTTCAACACCCGCCATGGCAGCCAGAAGTTTGCCTGGACAGTGCCGGTAGCCGCGCTGGGCATGATTGCGCTGGCATTTGTGACCTCGCCTTACGCAAGCCGGATGGGTGAGAGCTCTGTCCCTGCTGCGTCGGCACCTGCCGCAGAAGCCAAAGCAGAGTCAACGACAGCTCAGGCGGAAACCGGCTCAGCAGCAGCGGCTCAGCCTGCCAGCAGCGGAGTGAGTTTTGCTCAGGTGAATGAAGTCATTCAGGAGCGTTGTTCAGTGTGTCATTCAGCGCAACCGACTCATGCTGCGTTCTCGACAGCACCAGCGGGTGTGATACTGGATACACCGGAAGAAATTAAAGTGAATGCACCCCGCATTGTTGCGCAGTCGGTACAAACGAAAGTGATGCCGCTGGGTAACCTGACTCAGATGACCGATGATGAGCGTAAGCTGATCGGTACCTGGGTTGAGCAGGGCGCGCATCTTTAATCCCCTCGGGGGCGAAAGCCCCCACTTTATAGTCCGTTAGCCCAGACATACCCGGTGTTACAGTTTGGCAACAAGCAGGCGAAGTCCAAAAACTAGATGGCAATCTGATAGGACAAGCGTGTTGTGTGGCTCAGTCTGAAACCTGGGTAAGAAGGGCAGATAATCTCCTTTACATATCAATCCATAATATGTGACCAGCCCCATACGTTTTGTATCGGGGCTTTTTTTTGTATCAGCAGAAGTCATGACTTAGCCATTAGTCAGACGATCGAGATGACGAGATTGAAAAAAGAGTAAATACCAGCAGGCTACATTCTGATAACAGGATCACTTTTTCAGCTAGTTTTCTATGTGCTGTGCGTCTGTGACATCTATGGTTCGAACGGAAGAGCTATAAAAAGGAGTTGCTCATGGATTTCATTGAACGGTTACAAACACTGGCAAAGAAAGTCGAACAATTTTCAGAAACACTGGCAACTGAAGAGGCGACAAAAAATGCACTTGTGATGCCTTTTTTGCATTCGGTGTTAGGGTACGATGTGTTCAACCCTCAGGAAGTTATTCCCGAGTTTACGGCAGATACAGCAACAAAAAAAGGCGAGAAAGTCGATTATGCACTGATGAAAGAAGATGAAGTTCAAATTCTTATTGAGTGTAAAAAATTCGGCGAAACATTATCGACTAAACATGCTGGCCAACTTTTTCGTTATTTTTCAGTCACCAATGCCAGAATTGCCATTTTGACAAATGGTGCTAAATATCAGTTCTTTACCGATCTCGATGCACCGAACAAAATGGATGAAAAACCTTTCCTCACCTTAGATTTAGAGAACCTGGATGAGCATATTGTCCCTGAAGTGAAGAAGCTGACTAAATCGTCTTTTGATGTGGATTCTGTGGTTGATGCGGCGGGAGAATTAAAGTACCTCAGCCAGATTAAGAAAGTGCTTGGTGAGCAGTTTTCCTTACCGGAAGAAGATTTTGTTAAATTTTTCACCTCGAAAGTCTACGATGGAGTACAAACGTCTAAAGTCAAAGCACAGTTTCTGGAATTAACACAAAAAGCATTAAAACAGTTCCTCAACGACAGTATCAACGCCCGTTTACAGTCAGCAATTGGCTCAGACTCAAAAGTATCTCAAGCAGAGACTTTATCTTATGAAGATGAGGACGAATTTGAGAGTGAGGGTACACCAAAGATCATTACAACAGATGAAGAAATTGAAGGGTTTAATGTTGTTAAAGCAATATTAAGACAAAAGTTAGATGTCGCCCGTATTCATTCACGTGATACCCAAAGTTATTTCGGTGTGTTATTGGATGACAATAATAGAAAACCACTCTGTCGGCTGCATTTTAATGCCAAACAAAAGTATCTGGGCGTGTTAGACGAGGACAGGAAAGAAACACGTTATCCCATTAACCGGGTTGATGATATTTTTAATCATACTGACGTGTTGCTATCCGTCGCTGACAGATATGTTCAGATCGAGCCTTCAGCGTCTTAACGCTGGAAGTGTTGTTATTTGCCAGCAGTGTTTACCAAAAATGTGGATGCCCCACACTTGTTCGACGTGGGGCAGAATTTTCATTCCGGCCTGGTCAGCAAAATCAATAACGCATCGTTATCTGCCAGCAGATCGGTGATTGTGCACTGATCTAATTCTGCCAGAAAGGCGTCTTTGGCTTTCGCCAGATAGGATTTCAGACGGCAGGCTGGGGTGATATGGCAGAATTCTGGTGCGCAGTTCACCACTTGCAGCGGTTCCAGATCCCGAACCACCTGACCCACAATGATGTCACTTGCTGGCATCGCCAGGCATATCCCGCCATTTTTTCCGCGAACGGTTTTTACATAGCCCAGCTGACCCAGTTTGTT
The DNA here is from genome assembly GCF_000425165.1 of Photobacterium halotolerans DSM 18316. GTDB lineage: Bacteria > Pseudomonadota > Gammaproteobacteria > Enterobacterales > Vibrionaceae > Photobacterium > Photobacterium halotolerans. Next base: position 500,266 of record NZ_KE384319.1, on the reverse strand, counting down.
GATGATTTTCACCATATGGTTTCTGGACACAGCGAACGTGTCACTGACGTGGCTGATACTGGTGAGTTCCCCGTCTGGCAAGGCTCCCAGCAGGATCAAAGCTCTTAATCCGTAGTCAGTAAAGTTGGTCAGTTGCACATTTTTTCCTCTTTCAACACTAGCGGCAAGTGTAATTCCTTTATTGACTGAAAGATATATTTAAGATACAACTTTAAAACATGCATTATAAATACATCTTTAAAGGAAGCTGCTATGCTGAGTCAGAACACCATTGATATCGTTAAATCCACAGCACCGCTTTTAGCCGAAACCGGCCCCAAACTCACCGCACATTTTTATGATCGTATGTTCCGTCATCACCCTGAGCTGAAAGATATTTTTAATCTGACGCACCAGGACAGCGGCCGTCAGCGTGAAGCCTTGTTCAATGCGGTGTACGGCTATGCTGCGAATATCGATAATCTGGAAGTGCTGTTGCCTGTGGTGGAGAAAATTGCTCAGAAACATGCCAGCTTCAACATCACGGCTGAGCAGTACGCGATTGTGGGTGAGCACTTGCTTGGTACCATTGATGAATTGTTCGCACCGGGCCAGGCGGTGCTGGATGCGTGGGCTGAAGCATACGGCTTGTTGTCTACTGTGTTTATTGACCGTGAAGAGGCGATTTACCAGGAAAATGAGGCAAAAACCGGTGGCTGGCGCGGCACCCGGGAATTTGAACTGGTGGCAAAAACACCCGAAAGCGATGTGATTACCAGTTTTGTGTTTATGCCGACAGATGACCAGCCTGTCGCAACGTATCAACCGGGGCAGTACATTGGTATTTATCTGAAGCCTGATGGTTTTGACAATCAGGAGATACGCCAGTACAGCCTTTCCGGTGCCCCTAATGGCGAGACCTACCGAATTTCGGTCAAGCGTGAAGCGCTGGGGACTGTGTCATCTTATCTTCACCAACACCTGAAGGTGGGTGATAAAGTCCAGCTGGCAGCACCATCCGGTGACTTTTTCTTCCGTTCTGACGCCACTCAGCCTGTCGCTCTGATTTCGGCAGGCGTTGGTCTGACACCTATGCTGGCGATGCTGGAAAGCATCAAAGACAGCCACCAGGCGCCGGTTCACTGGTTGCATGCCGCCGAAAACCACCGTCAGCATGCGTTTGGCTGCCAGGTAAAAGAAATTGCAAGTACAGTACAGGGTGTCAGCAGCCATGTCTGGTATCGCGAGCCACAGGGTGTCACCGCGGACTTTGAAGGTTTCATGGATCTGAGCAAGCTGGATACGGCTGTTGACTGGCAAAACACCACTTTCTATTTCTGCGGGCCTGTAGGTTTCATGCAGCATGTGGCCAAGCAGCTGAAAGAGAAAGGCGTGAGCGAATCGCAGATGCACTACGAGTGCTTCGGACCGCATAAGGTGCTGTGAGTTAGATTCAGACAGAAGCAGGCAAGATAAAAAAACGCCCGTCCGCGGCGGTGTTAGAGACGTGAATACCGGGACGGGCAAGGATAGACGCATTGTGGAGACGCGAGTTTTTAGCTCGCTTTTTTCTTAGTTACCATTTCTGGTTCGGTTGTGCCTTCGGCATCGTAGGCTTTTTCGCCATAGACGAAGGTTTTGCTGACGGTGCGGTCATCACCCAGACTCATCAGCACAAAGAGTTGCTCTTCCAGCGTTTTTGCTTGCTGCATGCGGAAAGACATTAACGGTGTAGCGTGCAGATCCAGTACCACGAAATCCGCTTCTTTACCCGGTTTCAGGTTACCGATCTTATCGTCCAGGTACAGCGCTTTGGCGCCGCCCAGAGTCGACAGATACAGGGATTTCAATGGATGCAGTTTCTGCTGCTGTAACTGTAGAATCTTATAGGCTTCGCTCATGGTCTGGAGCAGTGAGAAACTGGTGCCGGCACCAACATCGGTTCCCATACCAACACGAATACCGTGCTGCTCCATTTTCGGCAGGTTGAATAAGCCAGAGCCAAGGAACAGGTTAGAGGTCGGACAGAAAGCAATCGCTGAGCCGGTTTCAGACAGACGTTTACATTCACAGTCGGTCAGGTGTACACCGTGGGCAAAAACAGCCCGGTTTTTCAGCAGTTTGTAATGGTCGTACACATCTAAGTAACTGTTGCGCTCAGGGAAGAGTTCCAGCACCCACTCAATTTCTTTCTTGTTTTCAGAAAGATGAGTGTGCATATACACATCCGGATACTCTTCCAGCAGTTTACCGACAGTCGCCAGTTGCTCGGGTGTGCTGGTTGGCGCGAAACGCGGTGTCACGGCATACAGCAAACGGTCTTTGTTGTGCCATTTTTCGATCAGCGCTTTTGAGTCCTGATAACCGGATTCCGGGGTGTCTGTCAGGTAATCCGGCGCGTTGCGATCCATCAGGACTTTACCGGCAATCATGCGCAGTTTGCGTTTTTCAGCTTCTTCGAAAAACACATCGACAGATTCTTTATGCACTGTACCGAAAACCAGGGCGGTGGTTGTCCCGTTGCTGGCCAGCTCATCAAAGAAAATGTTGGCGACCTGGCGTGCATACACCGGGTTTTTGAACTTCAGTTCTTCCGGGAAAGTGTAGTTTTCCAGCCAGTCCAGCAACTGCTCGCCGTAAGAGGCGATCATGCCGGTTTGCGGATAGTGAATATGGGTATCAATAAAACCGGCAGTGATCAGCTTGTGCTCATACTGTGTGACGGTCATACCGGACGGGTGGCGGGCCAGCACCTCGTCGGCCGGGCCCACATCCACAATGTGGCCGTTCTCAACCACCAGAACACCGTCTTCAAAAAATTCAAAGCTGTTATCAAGACCGACTTCCTGGGGGTCGGCAATGCTGTGTAAAATCGCTGAGCGATAAGCCGTGCGTTGTAATGTCATGTATTTATCCTTCGTTAATCGCTGTCAGGCGACTTGATTGTCGGTGCTGTCATCGGACTCTGTGGCAGCAGAGTCTTCGCGTTTATCGGCCAGGGTTTCGCCCTGGTAGTGGGCAATCAGCTCGCCCGCAACCGAAACCGCAATTTCTGCCGGATGCTTACCCTTGACGGCATCAATGCCAATCGGGCAGACCATACGCCGTATGGTTTCATCATCGTAGCCGCGTTGTGACAGTCGATAATCAAACTTCTTCCTCTTGGTCAGCGACCCTATCATGCCAAAATATGCAGTATCATTTCTGTTGAGGATTTCCCTTGCCAGTTCAAAATCCAGCTGATGATTATGGGTCATCACCAGATAATAACTGTTGGCAGGCATATCGCGGATATCGCCAACCGGATCATCAGACACCAGCTTGGTCACACCGAGTGGCAGCTCGGCGGGGAACTCACTTTCCCGCTGATCGATCCAGGTCACGCGAAAAGGCAATGTGCTGACAATATGGATTAAAGCTTTCGCGACATGGCCCGCACCAAAAAGCACCAGATGGTGTTGTTGCTGGCCAATTGGCTCCAGGCTCAGGGTGGCCATGCCACCGCAGCACTGACCGAGTCTGGCACCTAAATTGAAATGCTCAACCCGCGGGTGTCTGTCTCCGGTCAGCAGCATTTCCCGTGCCAGTTTGATCGCTTTGTGCTCCAGGTGACCGCCGCCAATGGTGGCGATGATCTCGTTACGGGTCACCAGCATTTTGGTACCGGCATCGCGGGGCACTGAGCCCCGATCAGCCAGCACAGTGACCATAACACAAGGTTCACCACGTTGATCCAGTTCAGCCAGGGCATGAATCCAGTTGTCTTTAAACATCGCGCTTTCCTCATCAGGCGAGCCCGAAGGCCCGCCATATACTACTTTTGGCTGTTTTACTGGGCTTGTTCACTGGTTGCTGTCTCGGCCTCTTCTTTCTTCCTGCGACTCAGGAAAGGTTGAGACGAAGACGGTTGCACTTCGTTGATCGCCCAGAGTACGCGCTCTGGTGTTGCAGGGGTATCCAGTTTGACCAGAGTACCGGGCTCGGCAACTGAACGGATGGCATCTTTAATCGCGCTCCAGACCGACATACCCAGCATGAACGGAGGCTCACCCACGGCTTTTGAGTTGAAGACTGTGTCTTCAGGGTTGCTGCGGTTTTCCAGCAGCTGAGTGCGGAAATCAATCGGCATATCGGCAATCGCCGGGATCTTGTAGCTTGCCGGACCGCTGGTCATCAGGCGACCCTGATCGTTCCACACCAGCTCTTCTGTCGTCAGCCAGCCCACACCCTGAATAAAGCCACCTTCAACCTGGCCGATATCAATCGCCGGGTTCAGAGATGCCCCTACATCATGCAGTATGTCAGCACGCAGGATCTTGTATTCGCCGGTCAGGGTATCCAGTACCACTTCGGCACAGGCTGCACCGTAGGCGTAGTAGTAGAATGGGCGACCGCGGGCTTTCTCGTGATCGTAGTAAATCTTAGGTGTGCGGTAGAACCCTGTGCTCGACAGCGAAACCTGATTGAAGTAAGCCATCTGAATGATTTCTTCAAAAGTTTTCAGCTCTTCACGGATTTGCACCAGGCCGTTTTTAAAGATCACTTCTTCCGGGGTGACTTTAAAGTGGCTGCAGGCAAAGTCGATCAGGCGCTGTTTGATGGTCAACGCTGCGTTCTGCGCCGCTTTACCGTTAAGGTCCGCACCAGATGATGCTGCCGTTGGCGAGGTATTCGGCACTTTGTCGGTATTGGTTGCCGTGATCTGGATTCGGTCGATATCCACCTGGAACACTTCAGCCACTACCTGAGCCACTTTGATATTCAGGCCCTGACCCATCTCGGTACCACCGTGGTTGAGATGAATACTGCCATCGGTGTAGATATGAATCAGTGCACCAGCCTGGTTCAGGAATGTTGCGGTAAAGGAAATACCGAACTTCACTGGCGTCAGTGCCAGACCTTTCTTCAGAATCGGGCTGGTTTTGTTGTACTCGGCAATGGCTTTACGGCGCGCTTTATACTCACTGCTGGCTTCCAGCTGCTCGGTGATGTCATGAATGAAGTTGTCTTCCACTTTCTGGTAGTAGTGGGTGACATTGCGATCTTCATGACCGTAATAGTTCACCTTGCGCACATCCAGCGGATCTTTACCCAGATGCTGGGCGATTTCATCCATAATGTGTTCAATGGTCATCATGCCCTGCGGACCACCGAAACCACGGTAAGCGGTATTCGACGCTGTATTGGTTTTACAACGGTGGCCTGTCACTGTGGCATCGCCCAGATAGTAGGCGTTGTCAGAGTGGAACATGGCACGGTCCACGATAGAGTTAGACAGATCCGGGGAATAACCACAGTTACCTGATACCGTGATATCAATGCCGTGAATCCGGCCGTCATCGTCAAAACCGACTTTGTACTGGTTGTAGAACGGGTGGCGTTTACCCGTCATGATCATGTCTTCCATACGTGGCAGACGCATTTTGGTCGGGCGGCCGGTCAGGTGCGCAATCACAGCAGCCAGACACGCCGGGCTTGCCGCCTGCGTTTCTTTACCACCGAAACCGCCACCCATGCGGCGCATGTCGATCACCACTTTGTGCATAGGGACGCCCAGCACTTCAGCGACCAGTTTTTGCACTTCAGTAGGGTTCTGGGTAGAGGTGTACACTATCATGCCGCCGTCTTCGGTTGGCATCACAGAGCTGACCTGGGTTTCCAGATAGAAGTGTTCCTGACCGCCGATATGCAGATCGCCTTCCAGCACATGCTTCGCACTCGCCAGTGCGCCTTCGGAATCGCCGCGCTTGTGCTGGTGACTGCCTGAGACGAAGTGTTTCTTGGCCAGAGCCTCTTCAACATCCAATACGGCTTCCAGTGGTTCGTATTCGATGATGGCCGCCTGAGCGGCTTTGCGGGCAGTTTCCATATCATTGGCGGCAACCGCAATAACTGGCTGACCATAGAATTCAACAATGCCGTCTGCCAGCAGGGGATCGCCCGGCAATACCGCACCTATGTCCAGTTGTCCCGGTACATCTTTGCTGGTGATGGCGATGGCGACGCCTTCAAAGGCGTAACACGGGCTGACATCCAGCTTGGTAATTTTGGCGTGCGCGTAGGTACTGGTACGTGCATACACGTGCAATTGGTTTGGAAATTCCAGCCGGTCATCAATGTAAACGGCTTCGCCAGTCACCTGTTTGGCAGCGCTGTCATGCTTTACGCTTTTACCCACGCCGGAAGTCAGATCCTGCGCGAATTTCGCCACCATTTCATCGTGACTCAATGTGTTATGGTGATGATTAGACATAAGCAGTTACCCTTGTTTCAATTTGGCCGTTGGACTGTTGTTCGAGATAGAAACGGTGCAGCATGTTTGCGGCCGTTAATGCACGATATTCCTTGCTGGCCCGGAAATCAGACAGCGGCTCAAAATCGTCAGACAGCGCAGCCATTGCGGCCTTGACCGTCTCCAGATTCCACTTCTGACCAACCAGTGCGGCTTCGCAGTTGGCGGCACGCTTTGGCACAGCCGCCATACCACCGAAGGCAATACGGGCATCAGCCACTTTTCCGTCATCGCTCAACGCAATCGTGAATGCACCACAGACGGCGGAAATATCATCGTCCAGACGCTTAGACAGTTTGTACGCACGGAACTGGCTGCCAATCACAGGCTTAGGCACAATGATCTTCTCGATGAACTCGGAAGGCTGCTGAGCCGTGACTTTATAACTGATGAAGTAGTCTTCCAGCGGCATGGTGCGGCGGTCGTTACCACGACGCAGCACGATCTGTGCATTCAAGGCAATCAGCAGTGGCGGACTGTCACCGATTGGCGAGGCATTCGCGACGTTACCGCCGATGGTGCCCTGGTTACGCACCTGCAGAGAAGCAAAGCGGTGCAGCAGTTCCCCGAAATCCGGATAGTACTTTTTCAGTGTGGCATAACAGTCGGAAATCGGCAGGTTTGCACCAATTTCAATGCTGCTTTCAGTCTCGGTCAGGATCTTCATATCGCTGACCAGGCCCACATTGATCAGCTTATCGATCGGGCGGTGGAACTGAGTGACTTCCAAAGCCAGATCCGTACCACCGGCAACCATACGGGCATCCGGGTGCGTCAGCAGCAGATTGGCCAGTTCATCGCCAGAGGTCGGTGAGAAGCCGTACTGGCCTTCATATTTCAGCGTTGCATTATTCAGATTGATTTTCGACAGCTTGGCAACCGTCTGGCGTTCCAGTTCAGCGAACTGGTCCATCAGTTGTTCTTCCTGGCTCAGTGACAGGGCCGCATCAACGATAGGGCGGTAACCGGTACAACGGCATAAGTTACCCGCTAATGCTTCCATCACATCTTCTTTATCTGCCGCTGGCTTGTTTTTGCTCAGCGCAAACATCGACATAATAAAGCCAGGTGTGCAGTAACCACACTGTGAACCGTGGTACTCGACCATGGCTTGCTGAACAGGGTGGAGCTGCTTGTTGGCATTTTGCAGATCTTCAACTGTAATCAGCTGCTTGCCATGCAGAGAAGACACAAACGTCAGGCAAGAATTGACTGAGCGGTATTGCAGCTTTCCATCGACAAGTTCACCCAGCACTACGGTGCAGGCACCGCAGTCACCAGAGCCACAACCTTCCTTGGTGCCTGTTTTCTTTACATGGGTACGCAGGTAGTTCAGTACCGTCATATTCGGGGAAACATGCTCTTCTTCCCGAATGTCCTGGTTTAACAAAAAAGTAATCAAGTGACCTCCTCACAGGCTCATGATCTGACCTATAAGTCAATTCTGGATATACTTGACCCAGTAGTCAACTTTTGTGTTAACGCTGTGTGACAGACCTGTTTGGGTGAAAAAATACAGTTAACTCTTTTTAATCAATATCTTGCTTCATTTTTGTACTGTTGGGTCATGCCATCTGTGTCAAATTTGTTTCTAAATGTTGTGATTTAGGTTACAAGTCATGGTTTTGATATAACTGTCATCAATAAAACGGGATCTTCATCTGTAAATTTTAGTATTTATTGGTGGAATATGCTGAGTGAAAGGCGTGGATTTGTTCGTGGTTGATGTGATTAACTTATTGATATGTATGAATATAGAATGATTTTCTGGCTATTGGCCTTTAATGTAGGGACTCTGTGATCTGACAAGCTTTTTTACGGTGGTATGCCGTATCCAACAAGCGGGCTGAACTAAACTGAAGTGAAGGCAGAGCTGTGGCGAGGGACTAGACTGTGCAGAGTTCCCGCTTTGCCGGGCGGTGTGTTTTTTCGTCGTTGCAGTGGGACGGATGTTACTAGCCTGTGAAAAGATAGCCTTCGTCATCAAAGAGGCTGAAACAGATAAATCAGAGCATGAGTATAAATGTGATGAATGAATATGGGAGTAGCATTTTTTTATTTTGTGGATTATAACAGCCCGGTAATACTGAATATTATTCTGCACTGCTTCATAGGCTACTGTCCCTGTATATTTTTGACTTAACAGGCTGAAACAGGATGTTTTCATCCGTTAATGTGGCTTCTTACTATGACTAAATGGTGTGCTTTTACACATAAACAGTCTGTGAGAACATTCCAAGTTCAGGCAAAATTGGGTACTATCAGCAAAAGTTATCCCGCCAATTCCGGCAGGGTGCAGAGCCAAATCATATTGGAGATACAGCTTGATCAATGTATTCCTTGTAGATGATCACGAACTGGTTCGCACAGGGATCCGACGTCTTCTTGAAGATGTCCGTGGTATTAAAGTGGTAGGGGAAGCCATCAGTGGTGAGGACGCCGTCAAGTGGTGTCGAAACGAGCATGCCGACATAATCCTGATGGATATGAATATGCCAGGCATTGGTGGGCTGGAAGCGACACGAAAGATCCTTCGCTTCAATCCGGATGTGAAGATTATCGTTCTGACCGTCCATACGGAAAACCCGTTCCCGACTAAAGTGATGCAAGCCGGTGCTTGTGGCTACCTGACAAAAGGTGCCGGTGCCGATGAAATGGTTAACGCTATTCGAACGGTGAATAGTGGTCAGCGTTATATTTCGCCGGAAATTGCACAACAAATGGCGCTGAGCCAGTTTGCATCCAACTCAGAGAACCCGTTTAAGGATTTATCTGAGCGTGAATTACAAATCATGATGATGATTACCAAAGGTCAGAAAGTGACCGAGATTTCTGAGCAATTGAACTTAAGCCCGAAAACGGTGAACAGCTACCGTTATCGCTTGTTCAATAAACTGGATATCAATGGGGATGTTGAACTGACCCACCTCGCAATTCGTCACGGCATGTTAGACACAGAGACCTTGTAGTGTCAGAGACCTTCGATGCAAAAAGTTTCCTGAAATCAGTTACAAACCAGCCTGGTGTATACCGAATGTATGACCAGGCTGGTGACGTTATTTATGTCGGTAAAGCCAAAGATCTGAAAAAACGGCTGGCGAGTTACTTCCGTGTTCAGGTGTCGAGTGAAAAGACCCGGGCGCTGGTTCGCAACATCTGCAAAATCGATGTCACTGTTACGCATACCGAAACAGAAGCCCTGATCCTCGAGCATAATTACATTAAGCAGTACCTGCCCAAATACAATGTGCTGCTGCGTGATGATAAATCTTACCCCTATATTTTTCTGAGCGGCCAGCAGCATCCGAAACTGGCGGTTCACCGGGGGGCGAAGAAACGCAAAGGCGAATATTTCGGCCCGTATCCGGATTCAGGCGCGGTTCGTCAGAGCCTGCACCTGCTTCAGAAAATCTTTCCTATCCGGCAATGTGAAGATTCGGTCTATGCCAATCGCAGCCGCCCCTGTCTGATGTATCAGATTGGTCGCTGCCTCGGCCCTTGTGTCAAGGGACTTGTCAGCGATGAAGAGTATGCCGAGCAGGTCAATTTTGTGCGTCTTTTCTTACAGGGTAAAGACCGCCAGGTGATCACTTCGCTGGTGGACAAAATGGAAGTGGCCAGTCAGCAACTCGCGTTTGAGAAGGCCGCGCGCTACCGGGATCAGATTCAGGCGTTGCGCCGCATTCAGGAGCAGCAATTTGTCAGTCAGGACAGCGACGATGATCTGGATGTCATAGGTATCGCTCATGATAAAGGCATGGCGTGTATTCATGCTCTCTTCATCCGTCAGGGTAAGGTGCTGGGCAGCCGCAGTTATTTTCCGCGTATGCCGGCTGATACGGATATGAACGAGGTGATCACCAGCTTTATCAGTCAGTTCTATTTCAATCAGGCCGAAGGGCGGACCATTCCTTCCGTCATTCTTGTCAGTGCGTCATTGGGCGATGAACAGACGGCTCTGTCCGCCGCGCTGACTGAAGTCGCCGGCCGTAAAGTTGAACTGCGTTCACAGGCCCGGGGTTATCGTGCCCGCTACCTGAAACTGGCGCAAACCAATGCCCTGACAGCATTAACCAGTAAACTCAACCATAAAATGACAGTTCATCAGCGTGTGACAGAACTGCGTGAATTGCTGGGACTAGATTCACTTTCCCGTATGGAATGTTTTGACATCAGCCATACGATGGGCGAGAAAACGGTAGCTTCGTGTGTTGTGTTTAATCAGGAAGGGCCGGTCAGGGCTGAATATCGACGGTTTAACATCACCGGCATTACTGGCGGCGATGATTATGCTGCGATGGGACAAGTGTTGCACCGTCGGTATAGTAAACAGATTGATCCTGATAAGATCCCCGATATTATTTTCATCGACGGGGGCAAAGGGCAGCTTTCCCGCGCCCATGAGGTGGTGAACCCCTTGTGCAGTGACTGGCCTAAAAGGCCGCTGCTGGTGGGGGTGGCGAAGGGCACGACCCGGAAACCCGGGCTGGAAACTTTGCTGCTGATCACCGGGGAAGAATTTTCATTGCCTGGCGATTCACCGGCGCTGCACTTAATTCAGCACATTCGTGATGAAAGTCATGATCATGCTATCAGTGGCCACAGGGCACAGCGTGGAAAAGTTCGCAAACGCAGTACGCTGGAAGATGTGGAAGGTATTGGGCCGAAACGCAGACAGGCATTGTTGAAGTACATGGGGGGATTGCAGGAACTGAAACGCGCAAGCAGGGAAGAAATCGAAAAAGTGCCGGGCATAAGCCGATCTCTGGCCGAAAAAATATACGACGCATTGCAACACGGCTAGCTTTGCGGCACCCTTAAGGTCTGTTTACAGCGGAAAGGCTTTCGTTGGCAGGCACAATACGTTAAACATAAGAACGAACAATATGCGCTTAACAATTCCAAATATCCTGAGTTTCATCAGGCTGGTGCTCATTCCATTCTTCGTGATTACCTTCTACTTACCCTACGAATGGTCACCGTTTGCCACCGCTCTTATCTTCACCATAGCAGGTATCACAGATTGGTTTGACGGATACCTGGCCCGTAAGCTCAACCAGACCTCAAGATTCGGTGCTTTTATTGACCCGGTTGCCGATAAAGTCATGGTAGCAACGGCGCTGGTGCTGGTGACAGAACATTATCATTCGGTCTGGGTAACCATACCGGCGATTACCATGATAGGCAGAGAGATCATTATTTCAGCATTGCGCGAGTGGATGGCAGAGCTGGGCAAGCGTTCCAGCATTTCTGTTTCCTGGGTGGGTAAGGTGAAAACGGCCGCGCAGATGTTTGCTCTGGTGATGCTGATGTGGCATCCCAACGAGCTGTTGGAAACTGTGGGTTTTGTTGCCCTCTACATTGCAACAATTTTGACTTACTGGTCAATGTATCTGTATCTGAAAGCCGCAAAGGGTGATTTACTCCATCCCGATAATATGTGACAGAACAATCACCTGGCTTTTTATAGAAAGCGGCTCTGGCCGCTTTTCTTTTTCTCTTGTAACCAGTGTGTTGAAACAAAGTAGATGAATTTTTTTATTCAATCGCAAATTCTGCTTGGCAATGAAAAGCGCAATATGTTATTTTTCGCGCAATCTCAGGGGGCAACATATCTGAGACACATCCGTCATCATGAACTCAGGCTGATTGCATGTTGACGATCCGTAGGTACTGCTAGCGATGGCGCTGTCAGTAGAAGGGCATTAATAGTGCAGTCTTGCGTAATGAAGCAAGGGCATCATTGAGGGAACCCAACTGTGAATACTTTAACGTCTCTAACCCAAATCAGCTTTGTCTTACCCCATTGCAGTATTATTACTGAGCCTTGATCGTCCGATCACCATGTCTTCAGCTGACTATCTATCAAACTACAGTGATGTTTATCGCTGGGGCTGTTAGTTGTGTGCTGAGTGCGCTTTACCGATAAGTTACTGACTTATCAATGTCTTTTATACTCAAAAGTACCACCTTTGGTGGGCTTCACTATTTTGGATTAAAAACCAATGAGTAATGTGTTTGATTTTGACGATGTCAAGCATGCGTCCAATGTTCCTGTAGTTCATGACCTGTATGACCTGACCCCAGATGAGTTACTGCTCAGTCAGGAGCATTATGAGTCCGAAGTTCGCTCTTATCCGCGTCGTTTGCCGCTGGCGATTATGAAGGCGACAGGTGTATTGGTTGAAGACAGTCGTGGCCAGGTCTTTCTGGACTGCCTGGCAGGCGCAGGTACTCTGGCCCTGGGTTACAACCATCCTGAGATTAACCAAGCAATCATTGACCAGCTGAATGCGGGTATCCCGTATCAGACGCTGGACATGACGACACCTGTAAAAGATAAATTTATCCGTGAAGTTATGAACTTCCTGCCGGATGAGTTTGCTGCCAATGCCCGCATTCAATTCTGTGGCCCGTCTGGAGCAGACGCTGTAGAAGCGGCTATCAAGCTGGCCAAGCAAACCACTGGCCGCAACGTGATGATGGCCTTCCATGGCGCGTACCACGGTATGACCAACGGTACTATGGCCATGATGGGCAACCTGAACACCAAGGCACGCCGCCAGGGTCTGATGGCTGATGTCCACTTCATGCCGTTCCCTTACAGCCTGCGCTGCCCGTTTGGTATCGGCGGTGATGAAGGGGCGAAACAAACGCTGCGTTACCTCGAGCGTATGCTGAACGACGATGAGAGTGGCGTACAAAAGCCGGCTGCGATCATTGTTGAACCCGTACAGGGTGAGGGCGGTGTGATTCCTGCCCCGGCATTCTGGCTGCGTGAACTGCGCCGTATTACCAAAGAACACGGCATCCTGCTGATTTTTGATGAAATTCAGTGTGGTATCGGTAAAACCGGTTTCAATTTCGCGTTCGAAGAATCAGGCATTACCCCAGACATCCTGTGCTTGTCGAAAGCTGTGGGTGGCGGTTTGCCTATGTCTGTGCTGATTTTCGACAAGTCGGTTGATACCTGGCGTCCGGGTGAACACACAGGTACTTTCCGCGGTAATCAGCTGGCGATGGCAACCGGTGCGAAAGCACTGGAAATTATCCGTCGTGACAACTTGGTTGAGCATGCCCGCGTGGCGGGTCAGTACCTGCGCGAAGGTCTGGAGCGCATTGCGACTTACGTTGACTGCATCGGCGAAGTGCGTGGCAAAGGCCTGATGTTGGGTGTTGAGATCGTCAAAGGCGGCAAGAAAAACAAATTCGGTGAGCCGGAAGCGGATCCTCAACTGACAATGCAAATTCAGCGTGCTGCGCTGGAACGCGGTTTGATCATCGAAAAAGGCGGTCGTCAGGGCTCTGTACTGCGCTTCCTGCCACCTTTGATCATCAGCCTGGAGCAAATTGATTTTGCGCTGGATGCACTGAGTAAAGCGATTATCGCTACTGCCGGTCCAGCGAAAGTGGTTGAAAAGTCAGCGGCCAGCGATGCCGACAAATGGCGCTCTTTCTTCATCCAAACCGGTGAAGGTGGTGCTGATCAGTTCGAAGCTGCGCTGAACCAGACAACCAAAGTACTGAAACAAGTATTTGAAAGTACCACTGCGCCATACTCAGGTATGGAGCCTCAGGTGCTGAAAAACCTGATCAACAATATTGAATTGAATGATCAGCAACTGCCGTTGGATGCCGTGATTGATCAGGCTGGCGAGCTGATTGCCAAAAACTCAATCATTGTTCAGCACCCTAACTGCATTGCGCACCTGCACACGCCACCTCTGGTGCCGGCTGTAGCGGCTGAAGCATTCATTGCTGCCCTGAATCAATCCATGGATTCATGGGATCAGTCAACGGCTGCCACCTTTGTTGAGCAGAAAGTGGTCGACTGGCTGTGCGGTGTCTATGGTTACGACAAGCAGGCGGATGGTGTATTCACCAGCGGTGGTACGCAGAGTAACCTGATGGGTCTGTTGCTGGCACGTGACCGGTTTGCAGATATCCAGTCGGGTCATAACATTCAGAAGCAAGGTCTGCCTGAGTATGCCGGCAAGATGCGCATTCTGTGCTCGAAGAAATCGCACTTCACTGTACAGAAGTCCGCTTCGCTGATGGGCCTGGGTGAGCACGCGGTTGAGACCGTGGATACGCATCCGGACGGCACCATCAAACTGGCATCGCTGGTTACCCGTATTGATGAACTCAAGCGTGATGGTTTGCTGCCGTTTGCGGTAGTGGGCACGGCGGGTACAACCGACCACGGTGCGATTGATGATCTGGATGGTCTGGCTGATATCGCCGCTCAGAACAAGATGTGGCTGCATGTCGACGGTGCTTACGGTGGTGCGCTTATCCTCAGCCGTCACAAAACGCGCCTGCATGGCATAGAGCGTGCGGATTCGATCAGCGTGGACTTCCACAAGCTGTTTTATCAACCAATCAGCTGTGGTGCGGTGATCATCAAAGACAAGAGTAACTTCAAGTATCTGCTGCACCATGCAGATTACCTGAACCGCGAAGACGATGTCGTGCCTAACCTGGTTGATAAGTCTATCGCGACGACTAAGCGTTTTGATGCACTGAAAGTACTGATGACAATGCAAGCTGTCGGCACACATTCACTGGGTGCCATGTATGATCACCTGCTGGGTCAGACACAACAGGTTGCAGACATGATTAACCAGTCAGAAGAATTTGAACTGCTGGCTGATCCTGCTTTGTCGACAGTACTGTTCCGTTATGTCGGAAATACCGAGGCTGATTTAGACCAATTGAACAAAAAATTGCGTTTTGAGGCCCTGGTGAAAGGTGTTGCAGTATTGGGTGAAACCGTAGTTGATGGCAAAATTGCCCTCAAGCTTACGATTCTCAACCCATGTCTGACCATGGCAGATTTTGAGAACCTGCTAAATGAAGTTAACCAGCTTGCTTGTTCACTGGTTGACTGAATGACGTGGCTTGCTCCAGTGGGGCTGGAGCAAGCCAATGTTTTATCTGAAGAAGACGGAATGAATTAAATGGCAATTTTACAAATCGGTGCTGGGGGTGTTGGCTGGGTTATTGCCCATAAAGCTGCTCAAAACAATGATGTGTTAGGTGATATTACTATCGCTTCGCGTACTGTGAACAAGTGCGAACAGATCATTGAATCCATCAAGGGTCGCAACAATATGAAAGATCCAGGCAAGAAGCTTGAGGCTCGTGCCGTGGATGCTGACGATGTCGATGCCCTGGTGGCACTGATCAAAGAGGTTCAGCCAGATCTTGTTATTAACGCTGGTCCTCCTTGGGTTAACGTTGCAATCATGGAAGCCTGTTATCAGGCGAAAGTGTCCTATCTGGATACATCAGTGGCGGTTGACCTTTGTAGCGAAGGCCAGCAAGTGCCAGAAGCCTATGACCCTCAGTGGGCTTTCCGTGACAAATTTGCACAAGCTGGCATCACAGGTATTCTGGGTGCGGGATTTGATCCGGGCGTCGTCAGCGTTTTTGCTGCCTATGCAGTGAAGCACCTGTTCGATGAGATTGATTCTATCGACGTGATGGACGTCAACGCCGGCGATCACGGTAAGAAATTTGCGACCAACTTCGATCCTGAAACCAATATGCTGGAAATTCAGGGCGACTCTTTCTACTGGGAAGACGGCGAGTGGAAGCAGGTTGGCTGTCACACCCGCATGATGGAATTTGATTTCCCGCTGGTCGGCTCACAAAAAGTGTACTCCATGGCGCACGACGAAGTGCGTTCAATGAAAGAATTCATCCCGGCGAAACGTATCGAATTCTGGATGGGCTTTGGTGACAGTTACCTGAACTATTTCAACTGCATGCGTGACATCGGTTTGTTGAATCCTGAACCTGTCACTCTGGGTGACGGTACGGTTGTTGAACCACTGAAAGTGCTGAAAGCTTTGCTGCCTGACCCAACCACACTGGCACCGGGTTACACAGGTAAAACCTGTATCGGTACCTGGGTGCAGGGCACCAAAGGTGGCGAGTCTCGCAGCGTGTTTATCTACAACAACGCTGATCATGAAGTGGCATACAAAGATGTTGAGCATCAGGCGATTGCTTACACCACAGGTGTACCCGCGATTACTGCGGCATTGCAGTTCTTTGCTGGTAAATGGGCTGATGCCGGCGTGTTCAATATGGAGCAGCTGGATCCGGATCCATTCCTGGCAACTATGCCGAAAATTGGCCTGGACTGGCATGTTCAGGAGCTGGAACCTCGCCAGCCACTGATTAATATTCTCAAGTAAGTCACCGACTGTTGAGTTAACCATATTCAAGCCGGTGTTGAAAACGACACCGGCTTCTTTAGATAGAAGCTTAGAATATGCAGCATCCTGAATTAAAAACCCCGTATTTCATGATTGATGAGAGCAAACTGATCCGCAATCTTGAAATTGCCAAGAAACTGAAAGAACTGTCCGGCGTTAAACTGGTTCTGGCCCTGAAGTGTTTCTCTACCTGGGGTGTGTTTGACATCATCAAACCGTACCTGGACGGCACCACCAGCAGCGGCCCGTTTGAAGTGAAGCTGGGTTATGACACCTTTGGTGGCGAAACGCATGCCTACAGCGTGGGTTACAGCGAAGATGACGTCAAAGAAGTCGCGGATATCTGCGATAAAATGATTTTTAACTCGCAAAATCAACTGGCAGCGCACCGTCATCTGGTGGAAGGCAAGGCTGAACTGGGCCTGCGCCTTAACCCTGGTGTCAGTTATGCGGGTCAGGATCTGGCCGATCCGGCACGTCAATTCTCTCGCCTGGGTGTTCAGATCAATCACATCAACCCGGAAGTTTTCAGCACTATCGATGGTGTGATGTTCCACATGAATTGTGAAAACAAAGATGTGGATGCCTTTATTCGTTTGCTGGATGACATTTCTGAGCAGTTCGGCACGTATCTGGACCAGCTGAAATGGGTGAGTCTGGGTGGCGGCGTCTTCTTCACCTGGCCGGGCTACGATGTAGAGAAACTGGCCGCAGCACTGAAAGCGTTTTCTGATAAACACGGCGTTCAGCTGTATCTGGAGCCGGGCGAAGCCATCATTACTCAAACCACCGATCTGGTGGTGACTGTAGTCGATATCGTTGAAAACGAGCTCAAAACAGCCATCGTTGACAGTGCGACAGAAGCGCACCGTCTGGATACCTTGATCTATAACGAACCTGCTTCGGTCCGTGGCGCAAGCGAGAGTGGTGATCACCGTTACGTGATTGGCAGTTGCTCGTGTCTGGCCGGTGATCAGTTCTGTGTCACCCAGTTTGATCAGCCGCTGGAAATTGGCCAGCGCCTGCACATCCTGGACAGTGCCGGTTACACCATGGTGAAACTGAACTGGTTCAACGGCCTGAAAATGCCGTCGATTTACTGCCAGCGTGCGAATGGCGACGTGCAGAAGCTGAATGAATTCGGCTATGAAGACTTCAAGCGCTCGCTGTCGCAGTGGTCGGTGAATTAAGATCCAGCCAAGCGAAAAATGAAAGGCCGGTCACTGACCGGCCTTTGTTTTATCGGTGACATAAACACTTTGGTGCAGTTTTTAACTGGTTGAGAGAAAATTTGAACAATTAAACCCAAAATATCAATTAGTGTTTGACTCAAATTTTAAAATCAGTAAATTAGCACCCGCACCGCAACACATGAAGCGGTATCACAAAATGGCGCGTTGGCAGAGTGGCTATGCAGCGGATTGCAAATCCGTGTACCTCGGTTCGACTCCGGGACGCGCCTCCATATTTCACCAAGCTGAGGTATTCAGCCTGGTTGTGCAAGACAGACAAAAGCCAGCATTTCAGCTGGCTTTTTTGTGCCTTCAAAAAGTTGTCACCTTGTTAGCCGGACAGTGAATCCCAGTAGGCCGCCCATTCTGCTGGCTTGCCAAAATATGACTGTACTGCGATATGTTTCAATTGCCCGTCCTGCTCAACCGTCATTGACGGATAGCCTCTCAGCTGATGTTGCATCATCAGGTTGGCTGTGCGGGCAATAACGGCACCTTCATCCGCCGTGATGAGCGCTTGATGCCAGATCTCAGCCGGAATACCCATCTCGGCTGCCAGCCCGGTTAATACTTTTTCATCATGCACTGTCTCGCCTTGCTGATAATGGGCGAGCTGGATCCGTTTGAGCATCGCTAACGCTGATTTTCCGCATTGTCCGGCTGCCAGAATGGCGCGTATCGGCACTATGGAATCAAGAACCACATGTTCTGCATGTCGCATCTTTGTCTGATAGGCATCGCCAAAGATGACGCCACTCAGGGCGTGGATACGCTGATCACTGTCGAGAAAGTGCTGGCGGCTCGCTTTGTCGAGTGCTCTGCTGTCAAACAAGCCTCCGGGATGCAGTATGAGCTCAATATCATCGCGCTCAGCCAGGTGTTCAATCAGCGGGCCGGCACCGAAGCACCAGCCGCAAAGTGGATCGTAAAAGTAATGGACTGTCACGCCAGTATTTACCATTTCATCTCTCCCATGTGAACTTTTGCACCAATACTCAGGGCCATCGGCAGGCCAGCATCCGGGTAGCGCTTCTCCATGGTGTCGATGACTTGCTGGCTGTTGTCACTGGCTTTGACGGTTTGCTGAAATGCCTTCAGGTAGTTCAGTGCAAACGTGATGTTTTCAGCCGTCATTGGCGTGCCTGCTTTCATGTGGCCCGGAATGACAGTTTGCGGCTTCAGTGCCTGCATGGCTTCCAGCTGCTGTGTCCAGGCGGTTTGTTCAGCAGGTGTCTGTGCGTCAGCCATCCACAGGTGAACGTTACCGTATACGGCAACATTGCCCAGCACCGTTTTACTGGACGGGATCCACAGGTAAGGGCGGTGCGCCAGCTCGCCACTGGTGTCACGGATTTCAATAGTCTCACCGTCAACCGTTAAAGTGGTTTGCTCATACGCGTCAGGAAGCAAGGTTTTCACTGGTGCGTTATCGCCCATTTTTGGGGTCCAGAATGCCAGTTTGCCCGCCATTTTGTCTTTGATCACCGCACGCACTGCAGGCGTGGTGATCAGGCGCGCTTCAGGAAACTGCTCTTTGAGCACTTGTGCGCCAAAGTAGTAATCCGGATCGGCCTGGCTGATAAAAATGGTTTTCAGTGTCTTGCCACTGTCCAGCACCATAGCGGCGATTCGCATGGCATCGGCACGGGTAAAACCGGTATCGACCAGCATGGCGTCATGCTCGCCATAGACCAGAGTGGCATTAACATGGAAGCTGTTACCATCAGCGTTGTAAACCTGGGTTGAAAGCGGTGCCGCTTCGGCCAGAGTAGCGGTAGAAAGTGCCACAAGAGAGGCTGCCATTAAGAATGTCTTTTTCATGTGTTCGCTCCAGCGAATGTCATTGGGAATGGCATGCATCATAGTGATTTCATTTGATTGGATATAGAATCAATTATCAACAACATTGTTTCTTAAATCGGACAAATGAATGGACAGACTCACGGCAGCAAAAGTGTTTATTGATGTCGCAACAACTGAAAGTTTCACCACGACAGCCGATCGGCTGGAGATGTCCCGCTCTATGGTGACCCGCTATATCGCCACCATGGAGGAATGGATGAAGACCCGGTTGCTACAGCGCACAACCCGCAAAGTGGCATTAACAACCGCGGGCCAGCAGTGCCTGAAAGAAATCAAGCTCTGGGTCGAGCAGGCCGAGCACATTGCGGTGACATTGCAGCCTGCAGATCGGCTCAGCGGCCATATCAGGTTAACGACCAGTATGTCTTTCGCTCATGCGCAGCTTGCTAAGGCGATACAGCCATTTTTAGCGCTCAACCCTGAGGTCTCTGTTGAAATTGATGTCCGCGATCAGGTAACTGACCTGATTGCAGAAAGATTTGATTTAGCCATACGTATTGCTATGGCGCCGGATCCGTCATTAATCGGTAAACCGATAGCAGGTTGCGACTCTGTTATCGTGGCGTCACCTTCCTATCTTGCACAGTGGCCTGACATACGAACACCGGCGGATCTCAGCCATCATCAGTGTCTTGGCAATCGTAGTTTCGAGCAGCATGTGTGGCACCTGACGAAAAATAACGTTACTGAGTCGGTAGAAGTGACGTGCCGGTTCATTTCAAACGAAGCCACTGTATTGAAAGCCGCGGCGATAGAAGGAGCAGGAATTGCTGTGCAACCCACGTATCTGGTTAATGACGATATTCAAGCGGGCAGGTTAGCCGTGGTGTTAGCGGATTGGGTACCCAAATCAATGTCGGTATATGCACTTTATCCGGCACGAGAATATTTATTGCCGGCGGTGCGGGGGCTGATCGATCACCTGGCACAGTATTTTGATGGCAACCATTGGCCAAGAAAGCCAAACGATTTCGGGCTGTAAATAAAAATGAACAGCTTCATTGAGGTAGGCACCGGGTTTCATTTCTGAAAACGTGCGACAAGTCATACCTTCCGTAAAATGGTGCATCAACAACGTTATCATTTTGACTTCTATAGCAAAGTCAGTCTTTAGCGGTGCTTTTTCTCGATGTTGGCAGGTGGGGCACATATTCGCTTTGCCGTTGTACTTTAGCATATCCTCATATGGTATATTGCGCGCTCATTATTTGATCTGGTAAGTGAGTTGGGCAAGGCGTGAAATCAGGCATTATCAACATCAATTTAGCTGTAAACCGGAACCGGTTGTTAGAAGTCTTTGATGCGGGCAGTGAGGGCCTGTGGGAACTGACGCCAGGGAATGTGGTGAAATTTTATAACACGCGTTTTTATGAAAATTTTGACGTGACTTTGAATGGTTCTCCGATGCATGAGTGGATCGCCATTATGCATCCTGATGATATTGAACAATTCCAAAATAATGTGAATCAACAGGTGACGGAGAAAATCAGCTATTTTACCAGCCAATACCGGATTCGGAATCGGCAGAATGATTACCGCTGGATTGAAGCGGTTGGTGTACTGAATACCGACGAGCATGGCGAATTGCAATATCTGGTTGGTTCACATAAAGATATCACCGAAAAAAAATTGCATGATGAAAAATTATTCCAATTAGCTTACCGGGATTCTCTGACTGGTTTGTGGAACCGGCGGCGGTTGGTTGAGCAACTTAAAGTCATTCAGGCCGATGGTGTCTCGGGCATTATTATTACTTTTGGGCTGACGAAGTTTAGTCAGTTTGTCGAAGTTTTTGGTTTTGAGGCTGGCAATCAGTTGATAAAGCTGTGTGCTGAGGCGATCAGTGAAGTCTTTACTGACACAGATCTGATCTTCCGGTCGTATTCCGACGAATTTGTCGTCATGCTCAAAGACTGCCCTGAAAAATCGATGTTATGCAGCACTATTAATAAAGCGATCACATTGTTTGATCAGCGATTTCGCGCCATTCACGATACCACTATTCAAAAATTAAATGCCGGGGTTTATCAGTTGCCCGGTGGTTCCGCAGCGACTGAAGATGAGGAATCGATTTTATATAAATCCATGCTGGTCATGCGCCACGGGAAAGAACATGATTCACGCATTGCGTTTTATGCGGACGATGAGCAGCGAGCTATTGAGCGGCATCTTTTTCTGGAAACCGGTATAGAGAAATCTATTCAGGATGATGAATTCTATTTAATGTTCCAGCCAATAGTCTGCGCAACGACAGGGAAGATAAAGAGTGTCGAATCATTGCTCCGTTGGCACAGTGTCATTTATGGTGAAATTAATCCGGGTGAGTTTATCGGGATTGCGGAAGCTAATCAGGACATTATTCCATTGGGATATCATGTGCTGCATTTAGCGTGCTCATATGTTGCGGAGTATCGCAGACAGCACCAGCATGATTTTAAATTATCGGTCAATATTTCTGTTATCCAACTGATGCAGGCAGACTTTGTTCGCAGATTTTTGGCAATTGTCAATCAGTATCAGTTATCCCCGAGCTATCTGACGGTTGAAGTTACTGAATCCGCTGTATTAGAAACCAATGCATTTGCTGTGGAGCAGTTGCTGATACTTAATGATTTAGGATTTTCAATTTCACTGGATGATTTCGGTTCTGGGTATTCCTCATTTAACACTTTCTTTTCTATCCCTTTTACACAGCTCAAGCTTGACAGATGCATCGTCAAAAAAATGGCTGATGATTCATCCGTATACTCTTATGTCAAATTTCTGGTTGTTCTGTGCCGTGAAAAAGGAATTTCTGTCGTCGCGGAAGGTATAGAAGACAGTGCTCATGCCGAATTAGTCAGAGAAGCAGGTGTTGATTTAATGCAAGGCTATTACTTTTATCGGCCCATGGTAGGACAGAAGTTGCTCGAGCTGGAAATCAGTCCCGATTAAACGTCGCTGAACACGGCAGTTTTACCACAGAGCATATTGGAATATGCTCTGAATGATCAGAAGCATGATTAAGAGTAAACCGAGTACCCGTGTCGTTATACTTTGCTTTGTAATACTGATTTAGTTAAATATTTCAGTGGATTACACTGAGTTTAAACCAGTGGCTGGTTGGTTCAACTATTCTTCTGTATAGAGTAACTATTCATTATTGTTGATGTGTTAATCACTTATCCTTTTATGGTATATTACGCGCTTCATTTTTCTACAGGCAATCTACTGGGTTTATCGTGAAATCTGACATTATCGGCAGCAAAGTGGTTAATAATCAGCATAGGTGGTTGGAAATATTTGATGCTGGCAGTGAAGGCTTGTGGGAAATGACACCAGATAATGTGGTGAATTTTTACAATAGCCACTTTTATGAAAATTTCGCTGTGTCTTTGCATGGCTCGCCACTGGATGAGTGGATTGCCATTATGCATCCTGAGGATAAAAGTCAGTTTATTCAAAACCTTAATACCCAGGTCACAGAGAAAATAACCCGTTTTATCAGTCAGTACCGGGTGCGTAACCGACAGGGTGAGTACCACTGGATTGAAGCAGTCGGTGTCATTCATGCCGATGACAGCGGTAATATTCTGTATATGGTAGGGGCTCATAAAGATATCACAGAGAAAAAGCAATATGAGGACAAGCTGTACCAACTGGCTTATTGCGATTCACTGACGGGTTTTAACAATCGGCGTAAATTAGTTGAAACCCTGACAGAGCAGTTGGAAGCTAAGAGTCAGGCTGCCATCATGACATTTGGGTTAAACAAGTTAAACCAGATGATGGATGTTCTTGGATACCAGGCGGGTAACAGTATCATTTTATTGTGTGCCGAATGTCTGAAAGAAGCCTTTGGTTCGCAAAACGTATACAGAACTCAGCCCGATGAATTTGTAGTGTTACAGAAGGGGGTGTACTCTGAGAACGTATTGAAACTACAAATTGGTTCAGTGCTTACTGAGTTTGAACAACGCTTTCGCTCCTTTCATCAGTCGACATTACACGCATTGAATGTAGGGGTTTATCTGTTAAAAGAAGATAATGCCCTTTGTGAAGATGCTGAATCACTGTTATATAAATCAACGTTAATCATGCGGCACGGATCAGAAAAAGATGCCTGTATTTCATTTTATGCCGATGATGAGAAACGATCGATTGAACGCCATCTTTTTTTAGAAACCGGGATAAAAAAAGCAATTACAGACAAAGAGTTTTATTTGTTATTTCAGCCTATTGTCTGTGCTTTTACAGGTAAAATAGTGAGTGTGGAATCTCTGGTTCGCTGGAACAGCGTTCGTTATGGCGAGATCATGCCAACTGAATTTATCAGTATTGCAGAAGAAAACGGGGATATTGTCGAGCTGGGTTACCATGTACTTGTGCTGGCATGTGAGTTTTTAAATCAATACAGAGAGGCCCACACCAGCGTCATTAAGGCGTCGGTGAATGTATCGGTTATTCAATTGATGCAGCCAGACTTTGTTGCTCATTTCCTGGATATTGTTCGCCATTATGAATTACAACCAGAATACCTGACGATAGAGGTGACAGAATCTATTGTTCTTGAATCGAACCCTTTTGCAGTACAACAACTGCTGGCAATGAATCAGGCCGGTTTCACTATTTCTCTGGATGATTTTGGCTCCGGTTATACTTCTTTCAATACCTTTTTTTCCATCCCTTTCACTCAGATTAAGCTGGACAGAGCCATTATAAAAAAAATGGAAGAGAATAGCTCAGTGCGGGCTTATGTTAAATTTCTGGTGAACATGTGCAATGAAAAAGGAACCTCTGTAGTTGCAGAAGGGATTGAAGACATTGCTCAGGCTGAACTGGTGAAAGAGGCCGGTGTGGATTTGATGCAAGGATTCTATTTTTATAAGCCTAAGAATGGTCAGTCCCTTATTCAATCTAACCGTATATAAATTCGATGTTATAAAAAGCCATGCACATTGATCGACGGTGCTGGTCATTGTGACGTCGATATAGACACATTGACTAATGAAAGGTGAGTAAGCGTGGCTGGTATTACCCACATCTATTCAAGATTGGCTATCAAGTCACGAGCTAAGCCGGAAGTATCGAATTCAGGGCTGAACCGCCCTCGGAAGAGACCTGCCGGATCGATAATCGAAAATTTGATGGAATGTGCAACGCTGTAGTCTTCCTTATTTGCTGAGACTTCAAACCGAACACCAAGGCTGTTTGCAAAACGCGTTAACTGCACCTCGTTACCCGTTACACCAAGAATCGAAGTATCAAAGTACTGCAAATATTGGCTGAGTTCGGCAACTGAATCCCGCCCGGGATCAACAGACACAAAAACAAAAGTAACATCATGTTTGCCAGAGTTTTCTGTCAGGGCAGCAGAGAGCCGGGATAGCTGTGCCAGACTGGTTGGGCAGATGTCAGGGCAATGGAGAAAGCCAAATAATACGATGGTCCAATGCCCCATTAACGATTGGTTAGTAAACTCACCGGCCGCAGATTCAAGGCTAAAACTTGCCAGACTGCGCGGGTTGTCCAGCCATTCAATGGCTTGTTGTGTCTTGGGTTGTTGTGCGTTGAGTTCGAGGGCTACGATAGCCAGTGTTGCCCCTAAGGCGATACTCAGACTAAGTAAGAGAAAAACACGCTTTGTACTATTCATGCGCCTGTTTCTTATAACCGGTATAAATCAGCCACAGCGCCAGCAATGCGGGCAGGGTAACACCGCCGAAATCAATGATCAGAAATTCAGGCCCGCAAATGCCAGCAAGCACTTCCCACACATGGAAAATGGCATGGCCGGCTAACCAGGCCGTTGGCATCAACCAAAGTGTCAAGCTATGCCTGGTGTCAATCGCTCCCCAAATAAAAGCGGCACCGATCAGGCTGTAATTCATGCCAATATCGCGCAGAAAATGCTGATTGAACGGTCCCCGGTCCGGCACCCCCGGCACCATCCAATACCAGGGTTCAGGGGCGATCGTCATCAATACGCCGTTACTCAATGCTGCCAATCCGAGCAGCACAGCTATTCTGATGCTCCATTTACTCTGCATTCTCAACCTCCCCGGTTAATGCCGCGTCCCGCTCAGGTGTGATGGATGATGCGTTGATCCGAATTCGCTGACAGGTTTTCCCATAGCCCAAAGTGTATTTCAGAGCCGGGTAAACCCGATAAGTGCTGATGGCAAAACCAATCGTAATCAGCCCTTTAGGGCCCCACAAAGCCAGTATTTTCTCACGATAGTCATCCGCTTCAGGGTGATGAGCCAATACAGATTCAGTAAACTTCACCACCAGGGCAATATCGTCAGGCAGATTGTTGAAGTCTTTATTAATAATGGCTTGTACAATATCCGGGCTTATTTTGGCCTCCAGGGCCATATTTACCGCCAATTGTGTGCATGGGCCGCAATCGTCCCAGATAATGGCGCGTATTCTGGCGGCATACAGTGGCCCCGCGGGCAAATTCCCCGAATGAGAAGACATGGTCTGAAATCCCATAAACTTCAGGAAAGCCCCGAGGTCGGTTTTCAGAATATCCTGCTGATAACGAATGTCGTAATCGTAACGGTTTTTGAATGCCAGAAGCATTTTGCTGAACAGATAGCGAATCATATTGGATCCTTAGTGTTTGGCTGATAATGAGATGGCAGTACATCGGCTTTTGCTCTTTCCTGTGCCTGAACTGGCTTGAATAACAGAAAGAGACATGAGAGAAAGACCAGAGCGCAGGCATAGAGCATGATCGAAAAGTTACCGTTATCTAATAAGCCGGAAGCAAGCAGCGGGCCTGTCGCTAAACCGACAGAAGAAACAACAGCCGCCAGTGCTGAAAGACGTCCCGTGCTGTCCATGTCAGCTGTTACCGCTAGCAAATAGGACTGAACCGCGGGCCAGGAAAAAAACAGCAGCGTCATTGAAGTGGCATAAAGAAGCGGGGTGAGTGGCGAGACGCTGAGCAAGAGCGCAGAAATACTCGACAAAGCAACACCAGCGACAATCCAAGGCAAACGACCAAAACGATTGCCGCTTATCACTGGTAACATTGCCCCCAATAAGCCCAGTAATCCGGTTATTGCGATATACAGACTGACATTATCCGCGCTAATGCCCGCCCCGAGGCCGATGCGCCCGACATAAGTCCAGATGGCGCTGGCGGCAATCTGAAAGGCGGTGATAGCCAGCATCAATAACACCGCGTTTCCATTCAGTTCTGACAACAGCCCCGATTGTTTGGCTGGCGTACGCTCACTGGCAAGAGAAGGCAGAAACAGCATCATCATCAGGCTTAACAGGGCAAAGCCTGCCATGACATAAAACACCGCATAAGCGCTCAGCAGTGTTTCGAGTGCCGGCAGCAGGTAAATTACCAAAGAACCAAGGCTGAACTGTATCAGTAGCAAGGTACCAAAAGCACGATCTGCATTGCTTAACCTGGCCAGTACAGAAAAACCGATACCGACACAAAGCCCACCGAAAAAACCGGCTAAAAAGCGCCAGCCAAGCATGACACTGTAGGTTTCAATCCATAGAGTCCCTATGTCAGTAACAGCTAACACTACTAAAAACGTATATATGGCAGACTGCCAATAAATTCGGCGCACCAGGAAAATAGCCACAGTGCTGCCCAAAAGGCCACCGTAGCCATTGAGTGCAACAATCTGTCCGGCCTGTGCATCGCTAAAACCAATACTGCCTGCGAGAGCATTCACCACACCCGGCAGAAAATTAATATAGGAAAGTCCGGCCATAGTGATAAATGCCAGGAAAAAATAGACCAGTGGATGATTGGCGGATAGTTTTCTGAACATAATGCCTCATTGACGTAACAGGGTTTGTTGTTGGAGCCTGAATGTTAAGATTCAGCAAAGGGAAGAAAAATAGGCCAAAATTCCATTGAGTCGTGAATACTATTCATGAATCTTTATTGTTATAGTCAGCCAACGGATAAACTCATGATGCTCAGTAAATGGATAAACTCAGGTCATTAGAAATATTCTTAGCCACCTGTGATGGCGAGAGTTTTGTGGCAGCGGCACGAGCCTGTAGCACTGATCCATCCACGGTCAGTAAGGCAATCAGCCGGCTGGAAGCGCAGTTAGGACTGACGCTTTTTCAGCGCTCTACCCGACAATTGCGAATTACCGCCGCGGGTCAGCGCTATGCCGATACAGTGCGCAAGATGATTCAGGATCTCACCGTCTGCGAAGATGAGCTCAAGCATTTGAATGATTCGCCCAGCGGTACTCTGCGCATCAGTTCGGCCGTCTGTTACGGCCATCTCTATCTTCGTCCCTTGCTGCAGGCATTCTGTCAGCGTTACCCAGCCATCAAGCTAGATCTGGAAATTAATGATTTACACGCCGATATCATTGAAAACGATATTGATATCGCGCTGCGTACGGGTTACGTAAAGGACAGTCGGCTGGTGGCCCGGCGCCTGAGCCCAATGGACTTTCTCGTCTGTGCCTCACCACACTATTTAGCGGCCCAGGGTACACCCCAATGTGCCGATGACTTTCACCAGCACAGCTGGATTGGTTTTCGTATCAAAGAGACACAACAACTGCAGCCCATCTTTTTGCTGAATGAGCAGGGTGAATATGTTCCTTATGAATTAGAACGGACGCATATCACTGATGATGGCGAAGCAATGGCCTGTATGTGTGCCGATGGTCTGGGCTTTGCTCAATTACCTCACTTTCTTGCAAAACAGGGCTTGAACAACGGCACCTTAGTATCCCTGTATCCGTATTTCAGGCCGCCACAACCTGATAATGGTGTGTTTGCCATCTACCCTAAGCGCGAATATTTACCCACCAGAGTCAGAGTGTTTATTGAATTTATGACTGCATCTTTGGCGTCTATGGGGGAAAGCACGAATCACACCTGGGCTGAAAACTGGACGCCTCTTGTGAGTGGCCGTTAGTTTTGCGGGGTGTTCAATAAATTGGTTTAGTAAATATAAGAAAAATTAATTATCCGGCATGACATTTCGAGGGTAAATAAGCTATGTGATGTTTTGGCGTAATACGGGAAAATATAATTGGTAACTTATATGTCGTATTGGATGGCGATAGAATAATAAAATATTTTGGAATGGTACTCAGGAGGTACTCTGGTGAGAGTTTTCCGGTTGCTGGTATATAGTCAGGAAGTTGGGAGTCGTGAGTGTTTTTATTAATGTAAAATAAACCATGATTTAAATCACGCTTTGTACGGGTTGGAATTTGAAAATTCCATTTTAATTCATCTGTTTACATTGGGTGGTTTTATGTTTTATTGCTATCTACAAGACGAGAGATACATCTTGTGATCTAAATACTGCTGTTACGGAGTGTCTCTGCACCAAAATAGAGACTATTCACAATACCATTAATTTTTTAACGCGAAAGTAATCAGTTTTTCTACAGTATTTGAAGCTTTTTCGTGATGTGTGTGAAAACGAAACTGTACCTACTCCAAATACGAAGGAAAGACAATGATATTTAAAAAACCTATCCCTGCTGCGATTATTCTGAGTTGTAGTCTGCTCAGTGCGACACCTGCGATGGCGCAGGAAGTGCCGAAAACGGCTTTTGTTCATTTATTTGAGTGGCGCTGGAATGATATTGCGACAGAATGTGAAACCTTCCTCGGACCAAAAGGGTTTGCGGCTGTTCAGGTATCGCCACCACAGAAAAGTGTCAGCAATTCAGCCTGGTGGGCGCGTTATCAACCCATGAGCTACGTGTTTGAGGGGCGAAGTGGCAGCCGCGCCGAGTTTGCCGATATGGTGCAACGCTGTCAGGCGGCTGGTGTGGATATTTATGTTGATGCTGTGATTAACCATATGGCCGCGCAGGACAGATATTTTCCCGAAGTGCCTTATAGCGCAGACGATTTTCATACATGTACAGACGATATTAATTACAGCGATCGATGGTCAATTCAAAATTGTGACCTGGTGGGTTTGAACGATCTGAAGACTGAGTCTGAGTATGTACGCCAGAAAATTGCTGATTATATGAATGATGCAATAAGCATGGGGGTGGCCGGTTTCCGGATTGATGCAGCTAAACATATTCCGGCTGCTGACATTGCCGCCATTAAGAATAAGCTCAATGGTAATCCATACCTCTTTCAGGAAGTTATTGGTGCTGCCGGCGAACCGGTACAGACCAGCGAATACACTTATATTGGCGATGTCACTGAGTTTAATTTTGCACGCACTATCGGCCCTAAATTTAAACACGGTGGTATCAAAGATCTGAATGGGATTGGCTCCTGGAGTGGCTGGCTGCCCAGTGAAAGTGCTGTCACTTTTACCACAAACCATGATGAAGAACGTCATAATCCGCAGCAGGTGCTCAGCCATCAGGACTTCGGTAATCTGTATTTCCTCGGCAATGTGTTTACGCTGGCGTATCCCTACGGTTATCCCAAAATCATGTCGGGATATTACTTTGATAGCTTTGACGCAGGTCCGCCTTCCACCGGCGTTCATTCCGGCAATGCCTGTGGATTTGATGGCGGCGACTGGGTGTGTGAACACAAATGGCGTGGTATCGCAAACATGGTCGCTTTCCGAAACCATACTGCGTCCGAATTCCATGTCACCAACTGGTGGGACGATGGCAATAACCAGATTGCTTTTGGTCGGGGTGGCTTAGGCTTTGTGGCCATCAACCGCGACGATTCTAAAGTGATCAGCCAAAGCTTCATGACGGGCATGCCGCCAGGTGAGTACTGTAATATTATCGCGGGTAACTTTGATGCCCAGTCAGGCAGTTGTAGTGGTTCGACGATTCAGGTCGACAGTCTGGGGTATGCGCACTTTGATGTCGCTTCACATGATGCCGCAGCCATTCATGTCGGTGCGAAACTGGGACAGGGATGTACCTCTGATTGTGGTGAGACGGTTGTCACTAAGGTATGTTTCGATAACCCACAGAACTTCAGCCAGCCGACACTATATTACTGGAATGTGTCTGCGTCAGAACCTGTCGCCGATGCAACTTGGCCTGGAGCATTGATGGCGCAGGAAGGAGGCAGCTACTGTCATGATTTTGGCGTCAATCTGAGCGCACTCAATATTATCTTCAGTGATCAGGGAAACAACCAGACAGCTGATCTCAACGCTACCAATCCAAATCTCTGCTATCAGAACGGTGTTTGGCGTGATATTTCAGACTGCCTGTCTGTCGCATCTGGTGGCGGTGAAACCTGGTATTTCCGCGGCACATCGAATGGCTGGAGCTTAACTGAGATGCAGTTTGATCCGCAGACTGGCCTGTATACAAGCATGCAAAGCTTCAACGGCGAAGAATCACCCGCCCGCTTTAAAATTGACGACGGCAACTGGTCTGAGTCCTACCCGTCGGCCGATTATCAGGTTACTGATTTTGCCACTTACACAATAACGTTTGACGGTGATACTAAGGCAATTACGGTCACTCCACAGTAACTGAGCATTTTGTCTGACAGCCTATGCAACCGGTAAACCCGTGAATATCGGCTACGACAAAGAAGGGGATTGTGCACATACCTGGATACGTGCTCACCGGGTAGGGTAATTGTTCGTTTTTGCAAGAATGGCCATCACTGACACTGATGGCCATTTTTATGCCTGACGCTCAATCTCTCCGTTTCACCAGCATGAAGAAACATTCCCGCCAGCTCCCCATAGAAAGCATTGCCTGAATGGCGGTTTAGTGTTGATATGGTTGTCACCGTGTGTCCAACACGAGTGTAATTGTCTGTTGTGGCACTAAAAAGGAGCGTTTCTGTTGAATCCGAACTATAAAGCAAGCGCTATTCTGGTGCTGACGACTATGCTCGCGGCCATCGGGTGGATTTTCTCTAAGGAAACGCTGCAGGGCTTGCCGCCTTTTCTGTTTATTGGCATGCGATTTCTGCTCGCTTCACTGTGTCTGCTGCCGTTTTGTTATGCGGCGTTAAGGCGCACAACGCTCAAGACAATCAGTTTTGCTGCCTTGGTGGGCGTGCTGCTGGGGGGGGCCATGATGTGCTGGATTCATGCCATGTCCAATACGGAAGCCTTAGCGGAAGGGGCATTTATTGCCAGCCTGTCGATGCTGTTTGTGCCGGTTGTCGCCTGGGTGCTCTTCAGGCAGAAACCGCCGCGGTCATTTTGGATTTCTATGCCAGTCGCTGTGGCTGGCATGGCGCTGTTATCGCTGTCCGGCGGCTGGCAGCAATCTGACAGCCAGATCTGGTTTGCCGCCTGTGCCTTTATGCTGGCGATACACTTTAACGTGAACAGCCGGTTCGCCCAGCAGATACCGATACTGTTACTGGCCTGCATTCAGTTATTTGTCACCGGCTTGCTGTCGTTGATTATGTCATTGACCGTTGAGCAGATACCTGCGCAAGTGCCGGCGTCTGTCTGGGGCTGGTTCGCACTCAGTACCCTGCTGGCCACCAGTTTACGTTACGTGTTGCAAACGGTAGGGCAAAAACAGATCACGGCATCGAATGCGGCATTGATCATGTTGCTGGAGCCTGTGTGGACAGCAACGCTCAGCGTGCTGTGGTATGACGAAGTATTCACTTTGAATAAAGCGCTGGGATGTGCGCTGATTTTGTCGTCTCTGGTGTTGTACCGTGTGGGATCCCGGCCATTTCGGGCAGCACGGCGGGTAGCCCGCATTGAGCGCGGCCCTGATTCTTTTATCGACGCTTCAGCTGAAACACAGGCATGCACTAAGAAGAGTGACGAGTAACAGCAGCCATCAGTAACGGGTACGACCCGTCCTGAACAGTAAAAGGGCCATCAATGATGGCCCTTTGCATAGTGAACGGGGTATCGATGATTACTCCACGACTTCCACTTCGTCCGCTACCAGGTTTGCCGCTTTGATACCGGCGATGGCACACAGCTCATCGAGTTCGGATAAATCACCGCTGATGCCAACCGCGCCCAGCAGGCAGTTGTTGCTGCCGCGGATCAGGACGCCACCCGGTACCGGCAGCAGGTTGCCTTCGGCCAGTACATTGACTGCCGACATGAACGCCGGACGCTGCTGGGCATCAATGGCGAGTTTACGGGAAGAGCAGCCCAGTGCCAGGGCTCCCCAGGCTTTGGCGATGGCAATTTCAGGGCGGAGCATACTGGAGCCGTCCTGACGTTGCAGAGAAATAAGTTTACCGCCGCTGTCGAGAACAGCCACAGTGAGAGGTGCAGCACCTTTGGTCAGGGCAGTGCTGAATGCGCCCTTGGTAATTACCAGTGCATCGTCCAGTGTTAAGCTCATAGTGATCCCTCCGATCAAGAATTAATTGACTAACTTTTTGAGCGGCAGCCGTTTACCGACTGCCGGGTATGTTGTTTATGTGCCACCAATCCATGCTCGGTGAGCGGCTTTACTCCGAAAATGTCATTCATACATGATGACCGGGAGTAAACGTCTCTACCGCTCTGGGAAATCCCCCTGAGCAGACAATCAGCCTACCAACAGCGGGTAGCTTGGTAATGTCAGGAATGGTGCAAATTCGTCTGATGTCGACAGTTCATCAAACAGTTTGGCCGCATCGTCAAAACGACGATTCTGGCTGTTGTCCGTCTGTTCAAGCTTGAGGCTGTCTACTTCCTGTTGCAGCCAGTGGCGGAACAGCTCTGCGGTAAATAACTGACCATCGTCCAGCGTCACACCGTGATGTATCCACTGCCAGATATTGGCGCGCGAGATTTCAGCGGTTGCCGCATCTTCCATCAGACCATGGATTGGCACGCAGCCAAGCCCGCGGATCCAGGCTTCGATATACAGCAAAGCGATACGCACATTCTTGCGAACACCGGCTTCATTACGGTGACCTTCACAAGGTGCCAGCAGATCGGCGGCTGTGATGTCGTTGGCGGCCGATGGCAGATAATCAAGCTGGTTTGGCTTACCGCCGAGGCGCTGGTTAAACACTGTCATTGCGGTATCAACCAGACCAGGGTGGGCTACCCAGGTACCGTCGTGACCATTGCTGGACTCGCGCTCTTTGTCTTCGATGACTTTTTCCAGAACCTGCTTCATTTCTTCAGGATCTTTACTTGGAATAAAGGCAGACATACCGCCCATTGCCAGCGCGCCACGCTGGTGGCAGGTAGCAATCAGCAGCTGGCTGTATGCCGTCAGGAACGGCTGCGCCATGGTCACATCGTGACGGTCAGGCAGAATGCGGTCTTTATGCTGCTTGAGAGTTTTGATGTAACTGAAGATGTAATCCCAGCGGCCGCAGTTCATGGCAACGATGTAATCGCGCATGGCGTACAGGATTTCATCCATTTCAAAAACGGCGGGCAGGGTTTCGATCAGCACGGTCGCTTTGATGGTGCCTGTCTGAGTACCGAAGTAGTTCTCGGTGAAACGGAACACATCGGCCCACCACTGGCCTTCTTCCATCGACTCCAGCTTTGGCAGGTAATAGTACACACCTAAGCCTTTGTCAGCCCGGGTCTGGTAGTTATGGAAGAAATACAGACCGAAATCCATCAGGCAGCCAGGGATAGATTTACCCTGATACTGAATGTGCTGCTCAGGCAGATGCAGGCCACGAGGACGTGCAATCAGCAGAGCCGGATTATCATTCAGGACATATTCTTTCTGACGGTTGTCGTCGAAATAGCGCATCTCGCCCAGGTTGGCATCACGCAGATTGATCTGGCCTTGTACCATGTTGTCCCAGCTCGGCGCAGTGGCATCCTCGAAACAACACATAAAGACTTTAGCGCCTGAGTTCAGCGCATTGATTACCATCTTGCGATCAACCGGACCCGTAATTTCCACCCGGCGATCCTGAAGCGGAGCAGGGATATCAGCAATTCGCCAGCTTTTATCATTTCTGATGTCTGCTGTGTCGGCTCTGAAGCCAGGCAGTTTGCCATTGTCGAATTCACGCTGACGTGTTTCACGGCGGGCAAGCAGATCGTCCAGACGGCCTGAAAACTGACTGACAAGTGCAGTCAGAAACGCCATGGCATCGTCGTTCAGGATAGCCTGATAGTCGGGTGACAGTGAACCAACGGCGAGCTGTAGGGAATCGGCTTGTGCCTCTTGATGTGGTTGGGTATCCAATTGCGTCTCCTTAGAACAAACGGTCTATCGTTTTGTATACATTTTATAATTTTCCTATTATCTATAACCTATATGGGCGTATCAGGTAAAGTGGTTTTTATCACTATGTAAATCTGATGTTGTTTTTATGTATCGCCATTTTTGACGGTAAATAACTGTTATTTAAGTAGATAGTGAGCTTCTGGCACATTAAGTTTGTTTTAAATCGTAACAGCCCCCTTGCTAAGATCAATTATGTATGTCTAGAATACAATCATACACAACATTGTATACAATTATGCAGGAGGCAGTATGGCGAAGATGAAGGCAATTGAAGCCGCCGTTGAAGTTTTGAAAAAAGAAGGCGTTATTCAGGCATTTGGTGTACCAGGTGCAGCGATTAACCCAATGTATGCTGCACTGAAAAAACTGGGTGGCATTGATCATATTCTGGCTCGACATGTGGAAGGTGCTTCTCACATGGCTGAAGGTTACACGCGTACCAATACCGGCAATATCGGTGTTTGTATCGGTACTTCAGGTCCGGCGGGTACAGATATGATCACAGGATTGTATTCAGCAGCAGCTGACTCCATTCCAATTCTGTGTATCACCGGCCAGGCCCCGCGTGCTCGTCTGCACAAGGAAGATTTCCAGGCGGTTGATATCGAGAGTATCGCTAAACCCGTTGCTAAGTGGGCAACCACAGTACTGGAGCCAGCTCAGGTGCCACGCGCATTCCAGCAGGCTTTCCATCTGATGCGCTCAGGCCGTCCGGGTCCGGTATTGATTGACCTGCCTATTGATGTTCAGCTGGCTGAGATCGAATTCGATATCGACAGCTATGAACCTCTGGAAGCGTACAAGCCAACAGCCAGCCGTGCTCAGATTGAAAAAGCATTAACCATGCTGAACCAATCCGAGAAACCACTGATTGTTGCCGGTGGCGGTGTGATTAATGCCGGCGC
Source organism: Photobacterium halotolerans DSM 18316 (assembly GCF_000425165.1). Taxonomy (GTDB): domain Bacteria; phylum Pseudomonadota; class Gammaproteobacteria; order Enterobacterales; family Vibrionaceae; genus Photobacterium; species Photobacterium halotolerans. The sequence goes on along the minus strand of NZ_KE384319.1, from coordinate 464,686 downwards.
GTCTGACTTGCTGCAGCAGTTCGCTGAAATCACCGGCGTACCAGTGATTCCAACGCTGATGGGCTGGGGTTCAATTCCGGACAACCACGAATTGATGGTAGGTATGGTGGGTCTGCAGACAGCACACCGTTACGGTAATGCCAACATGCTGGCTTCCGACTTCGTGTTCGGTGTGGGTAACCGCTGGGCAAACCGCCACACAGGTTCTGTCGATGTGTACACCAAAGGCCGTAAGTTTGTTCACATTGATATCGAACCGACTCAGATTGGCCGCGTATTCTGCCCGGATTTGGGTATCGTATCGGATGCAAAAGCCGCACTGGAACTGATTGTTGAGGTTGCCCGCGACATGAAAGCCGCTGGTAAGCTGGCCGACCGCAGCGCCTGGGTTTCTGAATGTCAGCAGCGTAAAGCCACGATGCTGCGTAAGACGCACTACACTGAAACGCCAGTGAAACCAATGCGTGTTTACGAAGAAATGAACAAAGTGTTTGGCGAAGAGACCTGCTACGTGAGCACCATTGGTCTGTCTCAGATTGCCGCTGCTCAGTTCCTGCATGTGTACAAGCCAAACCACTGGATTAACTGTGGTCAGGCCGGTCCTCTGGGCTGGACAATTCCGGCCGCGCTGGGTGTGCGTGCAGCCGATCCGCAACGTCCGGTTGTGGCACTGTCTGGTGACTATGACTTCCAGTTCATGATTGAAGAGCTGGCTGCGGGTGCGCAGTTTAACCTGCCGTATATCCACGTACTGGTGAATAACTCTTACCTGGGTCTGATCCGTCAGGCACAGCGTCAGTTTGACATTGATTACTGTGTACAGCTGGCGTTCGAGAACCAGAATGCGCCGGAGCTGAACGGTTATGGTGTTGACCACGTTGCTGTGGTTGAAGGTCTGGGCTGTAAAGCCATTCGCGTAACGGATCCTGAGAAGATCGCCGATGCCTTACGTGAAGCGCAGGTTCTGATGAACAAGCACAAAGTACCCGTTGTGGTTGAAGTGATTCTGGAGCGCGTAACGAACATCGCGATGGGTGTCGAAATTGACGGCATCAACGAGTTTGAAGCACTGACAGAAGATCAGGCAGATGCGCCAACGGCCATCACCTTCAATCAGTAAGATTCCACGAATAGCAAAAGGAATGTGACATGCCGAAATTAGCAGCAAACTTATCCATGCTCTTTACGGAAGTACCTTTCATGGATCGTTTTGAGGCCGCCGCACAGGCGGGCTTTCGCGGGGTGGAATACTTATTCCCGTATGCTTTTGAAAGCGATGCTATCAAAGCCAAGCTGGATGAGAATGGTCTGACTCAGGTACTGTTCAATCTGCCTGCTGGCGACTGGGATGCTGGCGACCGCGGTATCGCGGTCGACCCTAAGCGTGTTGAAGAGTTTCGTGCCGGTGTACCGGAAGCCATCCGCTATGCCAAAGCGCTGAACTGTACGCAAGTGAACTGTCTGGCAGGGATTGTACCTGCCGGCGTCACCCCGGGTCAGGCGGAAGCCACATTTGTTGATAACTTGCGCTTTGCCGCGGCAGAGCTGAAAAAAGCGGGTATTAACCTGATCATCGAAGCGATCAACACCCGTGATATTCCAGGGTTCTTCCTCAATGCCACTCAGCAAGGTCTGGATATTATTGAGAAAGTCGGCAGTGACAATCTGGAGCTGCAATACGACATCTACCACATGCAAATCATGGAAGGTGATCTGGCAACGACCCTGAGTCGTGAACTGGGCCAAATCCGCCACGTGCAGCTGGCTGACAATCCAGGCCGTCACGAACCGGGCACCGGTGAGATCAATTACCACTTCATGTTCAGGCATCTGGATGAAATTGGCTATGAAGGCTGGGTCGGCTGTGAGTACAAACCGCAGACCACCACCGCAGAAGGCCTTGGCTGGCTGAAAGAATTTAATCAAATCTAAGGAGAGGATAATGACGACTATCGCATTTATCGGTACAGGCATCATGGGTAAACCAATGGCCGAGAACCTGCAGAAAGCTGGACACCAACTGATCTTTTCTGACCATTACAATCCAGCACCGGCAGATTTGGTTGCCAACGGCGCTCAGGTTGTCCACTCGGCAAAAGCCGCGGCGGAACTGGCTGAATACATCATCCTGATGGTGCCAAATACCCCTCAGGTTGAAGATGTCCTGTTCAGTGACAATGGTGTGGCCGAAGTGCTGAAGGCCGGTCAAACCGTTATCGATATGAGCTCAATCTCGCCTATTGAGACCAAAACTATTGCAGCTCGCGTGAAAGAAACCGGTGCGGAATACCTGGATGCGCCTGTCTCTGGTGGTGAAGTGGGTGCGATTAATGCTGCGCTGACCATCATGGTGGGCGGTAGTGAAGAAGCCTACGCAAAAGCATTGCCACTGTTTGAAGTCATGGGTAAGAATATTAACCTGGTTGGCGATAACGGTGCAGGCCAGATCTGTAAAGTGGCTAACCAGATCATCGTCGCGCTGAACATTGAAGCGGTTGCTGAAGCCCTGGTATTTGCCTCTAAAGCCGGTGCCGATCCAGCCCGTGTTCGTGAAGCGCTGATGGGTGGCTTTGCCAACTCTAAAGTGCTGGAAGTCCACGGTGAGCGTATGGTGAAAGGCACCTTTGATCCGGGTTTCCGCATTCAGCTGCATCAGAAAGACCTGAATCTGGCGCTGTCCGGCGCTGAAGCACTGGGCATGTCGCTGCCAAATACCCAGTCTGCTCAGAATCTGTTTGACGCCTGTGTGAAACTGGGCGGCGAAGGCTGGGATCACTCAGCATTGATTCGTGCGATTGAAGAGCTGGCTAATCACAGCATCCGTCAGTAATCTGATGAACAGGCGGCATCATTGATGCCGCCCCAGGTATACAGCTGGTAATCAGCTGTATCCTGAATAATTATTGTCACATAACAATTTTTAGTCTCCTTTGGTTATGTGGTCCCGAAACCGCGGGTTGGATATTAGGGCTGGCTGCTTGTCAGAGGTGGCTTAGCCGGCCCTACCAGTTCGATAAATAATGTGGGTGACAGTGACGGTTTCGGGTTTTTTCCCCTGTTGCTTGCCGTAACTGGGAGCTAACTTGACGTGGAGCGCAACATGCAAATGGAAACGCATGCATTTTTGACTGCACTGTTTAATCGTGCAGTAAAACAGGCCCTGCCCGGTGAAACCCTGAAGCACTATTTACCTGAAGACAGAACAGGTAAAGCGGTGGTAATAGGGGCGGGTAAAGCCGCCGCCTCAATGGCCAGAGCACTGGAAAGTGTCTGGGAAGGTGAATTGGAAGGTCTGGTCGTGACTCGCTATGGTCACACCGCAGAATGCCAGAAGATCGAAGTGATCGAAGCCTCTCACCCGGTACCGGATGATGCCGGTCGTGAAGTGGCAGAACGCATCCTGAACCTGGTTGCCGGGCTCAACGAGAACGATCTCGTGATCTGTCTTTTGTCTGGTGGCGGTTCGGCCTTACTGAGTTTGCCTGCTCCCGGCATCACCTTTTCGCAAAAGCAGCAAATTAATAAAGCTTTGCTGAAATCAGGAGCGGCCATTGATGAAATGAACTGTGTACGCAAGCACCTGTCTGCCATTAAAGGCGGAAGGCTGGCTAAGGCCGTAGCACCTGCACAGTTGATTACACTGGCTATTTCGGACGTACCCGGTGATGAGGCAACAGTGATTGCTTCCGGTCCGACGGTGGCTGATCCCACCACCAGTAAAGATGCTTTAGACATATTGAACCGCTATCAGGTGAGTGTACCCGACTCAGTCACTGAGTGGTTACACAGCCCTGAATCTGAAACGGTAAAACCGGGCGATGCCTGCCTGGAACGGGCCAGGTTCGAGCTGATCGCCAGCCCTCAGCTGTCACTGGAAGCGGCTGCCGAAGAGGCCAGCCAATGGGGTATTCCGGCACATATTCTGAGTGACTGCATTGAAGGTGAATCTCGCGATGTCGCCAAGGTACATGCAGCACTGGCTAAACAGATCGCAGACCGTGAACAGCCATTCACGCCGCCGTGTGTTTTACTGTCAGGTGGTGAAACGACTGTGACAGTACGGGGTGAGGGACGAGGCGGGCGTAACAGTGAGTTTCTGCTGAGCCTTTATCATGAACTGCAGGGCCACCCGCAGATCTTCGCACTGGCCGCCGATACCGATGGTATTGACGGGGTAGAAGATAATGCCGGTGCGGTACTGAACCCGCAGAGTTATCACCAGGGACAGGCTCTGGAACTCAATAGCCAGGACTATCTGGATAACAATGATGGATACACTTTCTTCAAACAATTGGATTCATTGTTAACAACCGGTCCAACACTGACGAATGTTAATGATTTTCGCGCCATTCTGATTCTTCCGAAGGAGGAATCCGGTAACTGAATAACTCCTTGAGTTATGTTGTAAGTTGTAAGAGGCAACGGTAGGCACAGTTTTCTTTGTCCTTGGAGACTGTGTGCCCTTTGGGAATAGTGTCAGCGGCACTATTCCTTTTTTTATTGTTATTTCATCACTTACCGTCATTTCCGCGCAGACGATAATCCAGTCAGCCAATACCATACCCATTATTGATTCAGCAGAAAGGACAAAGCTGGTTGTATACGATGTTTTGTGATTTCTTGATGAAAGATCTCAGTGAGCAAAGCATGCCGAGAAAAGATGAATACAGGTGAAAATGAGTCAGAGCAGACTATAAAGAGGAATGGGTGGGAGCGTGCAGCACCAACTTATACAATACCGAACTGAACGCGTAGGCTGCATGCCCCACTGAGAACAGTATAGGGCATGATATGATTGTATACAATGTTGTTCTTTATTTTGTGTTAAATTGTTTATGATTTATCTTCGCTTTAACACAACATCAGAAAAGACAGCGTGGAGGTCACTGCTAATGGCTTCATCATCAAGGGCTAACTTGGCATTGATGTGGCCCAGGTGACTGCGCATCAGCGACACCGCTTTCTCTGTTTCACCCGCTTCAATGGCGTCCAGCAGCTGGTTATGTTCATCAAAAGAGCATTGACCACGGTTGCCGACTTCATACAGTGCAATGATCAGAGAAGTTTGCGACACAATACTGCGCTGGAAAGAAAGCAAAGGAGGGTTATTGGCCATGCTGGCCAGCTGGATATGGAATTCACCGGAGAGGCGGATACCCCGGCCCACATCGCCTTGATCAAAAGCTGCATGCTCTTCTTTAACCAGTTCACGTAATTTGGCGACTTGTTCGCTGGTAGCATGTTCCACTGCCAGCTCGGTAATGGCGAGCTCCAGTACTTCACGGGCCTTCAGTACCTGCCGGGCTTCTTCAACATTAGGTGCAGCGACAATGGCACCACGGTTCGGACGAATTTTAACAATCTGCTCGACAGACAGGCGAAGCAAGGCACGGCGGATAATGGTCCGGCTGACTCCGAAAATTTCACCCAGTGCTTCCTCATTGAGTTTAGTATTGGGTGGCAGGCGTTGTTCCAGGATGGCATCAAAAATGTGTCCGTAGACAATATCATCCTGGGTAAGTGTCGGACCCACAGTGGGTGATTTCTTTAACGTTGACTTTTTTTTCACTGGCGTGGTCACTACTTCTCTCCTAAAGCTTCTCCAGCTGCCCCGTTATTGTATGCAATTAACGCAAAAAAGCGAATTAACTTTTCAGAGTAAAATAAATAATCATATTTTATCCGGCTCGCTTGTGTTCTTGAATCGCGATTAATCAGGGAAAAATGAAACAGAGTGGCTAACCGCGTTCTGATGGTGGCTCATTGACGGGGTGGAACTATTGCGTGTTTCCCCGGTTCTGATTGAATAAATCTGCAAATTTCGGATAAGCCTCGGAGGCTATTTTTCTAATAAATTCAATGGGCATGTCATCAAAACAACCGTGGTATTTTACATACTCCATGTGTTGGCTACCATCTTTTGTCGCGGAATGGAGAATAGCGTCATGTTTACCGTCAAATTCCAGTGGTTCAACGTTAAACTTCTCGCACAAAGCACGATCAAATACAGGCGTCACTTTCACCCAGCCCTGATTCAGCCAGATCTCTGCATAACCATGCAAAGCGAAATAGTCTGTTCCCAGCCATTCAACCAATGCCGGTGTTGATAAGTGATTGATCACATCCGCGAGCCCAAGACGGGCCGGGATACCATGTTGACGGCACAGTGCAACCATAAGTGCTGCTTTTGGGATGCAATATGCCTGGTTTTTCTCAAGGCAATAACTGGCTTTCAGACTGGGCAGGCCATCCTGCAGCGTGTAGGGATTGTAAACAATCTCATCGCGAACCAGATAATAAATACTGATGGCTTTCTCGGCCGCTGTGTTGCCTGTCACCTGCCGGCTGAAGCTTTGGATAGCCGGGTGATGAAAATCAAAGTAGTGGGTGGCGCTCAATTGGTCTTCCATGTTAAGAGATCCTTGTGTTGTTATTAATTAGCAGGTTAGAGTCTAAGCTCTATCTTGGCGAGCGATACGGGACGGTTTTGTGCGGGAGCTTGAGGTAATTCACATCAATGCCGGCATACACAGATGGCCTGTGGACCGTATTCTATCCTTAATATGGCTGTGACATATCAGAACCTTGATCTGTTCGTGCGATCGCAGGATTGAACCCAGGTGATCAGCGGTCGGCCAGATCTGATATAAGGGCGTAAGTATGGTATTGAAGCGACGGATTAACCGTACACTCCAGTTGCTGTTCAGCGATCTGTCAGATCGTGCTCTTGCCAACGCGAGCCAGTGGCGGGCAGGTTTGGGGGAGTTTGTTGAAACCGGTTTGCCGCCGGTGCCCAGCGATCTGGTGATCGCCACAATGAACGGTGTGATGGGGGATGCGCTTGAAGAGCGCAAAAGCCGGTTAGCCCAGAGAATGGCATTCAGCAGCGGTATGCAGCCACTGAGCCTGGATCCTATTACGCTGGCCGGGCAATTGTCGCTGCCGCAGACCCGGATTGTGATTTGTGTACATGGCTGGTGTATGAATGACAGCCAATGGCAACGTAAGCCACATGACCATGGGCGAAATTTGGCGAAGTTTGGCTATACCCCTGTTTATCTGCGTTACAACACCGGGCGCCATATTTCATCCAATGGTGAAGACTTCGCTTTATTGTTAGAGCAACTGATTGCCGCCTGGCCTTGTCCGGTGCAGGAAATTGTCATTATTGCCCACAGTATGGGGGGGCTGGTCAGCAGAAGTGCATGCTTTTACGCTGCCAGACATCAGGTGAGCTGGCTAAATCAGCTCACCACTCTGATTACGCTGGGCACCCCGCATAACGGTGCGCCCTTGGCGAAACTGGCCAGCTGGGCTGAAACCCGGATTGCGGCGGTGCCTTACTTGCAATCTGTGGTTAACCTGACCCGGCTGCGCAGCGCCGGCAGTAAAGATCTCAGCCTGGGAACCATCTGCCATTCCGACTGGCAACGTGAGCCACCGCCGCCTTACCCGCTTCGTCCTCCCTTACCTGACGGGGTGGCCTGTTACGCTGTCGCCAGCTGTCTGAGCAAACAAACTCAGGATGAAAGAAGCCGCCGTATCGGCGATGGCCTGGTGCCGGTTTCGAGCGCGCTGGGAGAAGGGGATGAGCAGCAGCTGGCAGTGGGTTTTCCGGCCGTTAATCAGTGTGTTATTGGCAGTGTGAACCATATGGGGCTGCTCACACATCCCTTCGTTGCCAGGAAAATAGAACAGTGGGTTCTGGCAAACAGCGGCTAGCTATCAATCAGATTATTTTATGGTGAGATACTGTAAAATTTATCCATGATTTTTTTTTCTCTTCCCCATTCAATCAATGATTTGAGACTCGCAGGGTGAGTGTCTATAAAGCCTCAACGCTAGGCTAATACGGACTCATTGCATGGATCTTGATACTATGCTTGATAGCCTGCACACGCAGGGCTGGGGTGTGTGGGACGATTTTCTTTCTGCAAACGAATTATCTGCACTGTTGCAATGCTTACCCTCTGAATGGTCACAAGCAGGCATTGGGCGTCAGGATGCCCATACGCATGTGGCATCTATCCGAAGCGATAAGATTCATTGGCTGAAAGAAGAGATGGGCCAGCCGGTTCATCACTATCTGGATAAGATGGAAGTGATCCGTCAGGCGGTTAATCGCTACCTCTATCTGGGCCTGTTTGAATACGAGGCGCATTTTGCCAAGTACGAGCAGGGGGATTTCTATAAAAAGCACCGCGATAGTTTTCGTGGCAAAGCCAATCGTATTCTTACCACAGTGTTGTATCTGAATGATCAGGACTGGCAGGAAACGGATGGCGGAGAGCTAGTTATCTATCATGATGATGAAAGCTTTCTGACAAAGCTGGTGCCTAAAGGCGGGCGCCTGGTGATGTTTTTATCTGAAGACTTTCCTCATGAAGTGCTGCCAGCGCACCGCCCGCGTTTCAGTATTGCGGGTTGGTTCCGGCTCAATGGCGTGAGCGCGGGCAGTCTGGATATCGCGGTGTAATTGTAGAATGCTCATGCGCCCTGTACGGATCAACGTATCGGGTCAGCCGTCTTAATGTCGGGCCAGTCAGTCGACTGGCCCGAATTGATCAGTGACCTGCCACTACATAAAAGTAGTAAATCATTGAGATGGCAATGAGATACACAGACCAGTGATCTTCTTTATAGCGGTTTGTGGCCAGTTTCAGGAATGCATAAACGACCATGGCTGCTGCAATACCGTTACCCGAATTAAAGCTAAAGATGGTCATGGCGACACAGACAAATGCAGGCAGATACTGTGTGATGTCATCGTAGTTTACTTTTCGCATCGAAGACATCATGGCAAAACCGATATAAATCAGCACAGGGGCGGTCGCTGCTGTCGGGATCAGTGTCACCAGCGGTGAAATAAACAGGGTCAGCACAAACAAAGCTGCCGTGAATACCGCGGTCAAACCGGTACGGCTACCTGCCTCCACGCCGGCAGAGCTTTCCAGATACGTGGTCAGTACCGGACACGAGAACAGCGAGCCAAAGGTAGTCGCACAAGAATCGACGTGGAAGTTCTTCTCAATGCCCGGCAGGTTACCGTCTTTATCCAGATAGCCCGCCTGCGCACCGACACCCAGCAAGGTGCCCAGAGTTGAGAAGAAATCCGGAATAAAAAAGGCCAGCAGGAAAGGCAGATACTGCGGTGACAGGGCACCGGTGATATCAAGCTGAAACAGCAGATCATCAACGCCGCCCGGCATGGCAAACATATGGGTCGGTAATTGAGTCACACCGAGTGGAATGCCCACCAGAGTGGTGATCAGCACCGCCAGAATAATACCGCCACGGGTTTTTCGGGCCACGAAAAACAGCACCAGGAAAAATCCGAAAAAGGCCAGCAGGGCGTCGGTCGATGCCAGATCGCCAAAAATCAGCACATTTTTCTTGGCATTGGCGACCACTATCCCTGCCTGCTTGAGACCCAACAGCGCGATAAACAGCCCGATGCCGACCCCGACAGACACTTTAATGCTCGGTGGTATGATGCGGACAATGAAATTTCTGATCCCCAAAAAGGAAACCAGCATAAACAGCACACCGCTGATAAAAACGATGCCGGAGGCAACCGGCAACGGGACACCGCCACCCAGCAGAGTGAAGGAGAATATCGCCACGCTGCCCAGGCCCGGCGCCAGAATAAACGGCCGGTTGGTATAAAGCGCCATTGCCAGAGTGGTGAGTATTGTCATGATGACAGTCACTGTCATGGCCGAGGCAAAGGGAATCCCGCCTTTGCTCAGCATGCCGGGCACTACAGCCACCACATAGGCCATAGTGGCGAAGGTCGTGAATCCGGCGATAAACTCCGTTTTGATATCCGTGCCATTTTCTTGCAGTTTGAAAAAGTCCTTTATACGTTCCATTTATTTCTTTCCGTTATGTTCACGTCGATACAGAATTAATTCTTTGGTGCTCAGTGCGGGCTGGTAGTCCAGCTGTGCAAACAATTCATCAAAGCAGCGGCTCCATTCTTCTGCCCACTGTGTAATCTGTGCTGTGGGCAGCCAGCTTGCGTAGAGGCTGTTCAGCATCATGGTTTTCAGGCTGTACACATCAAAGCCGAAATCCTCAACCATCACCTGATAACACTTGCTGGTGTTGGTATCATGCATGTGCCAGTCGTCGGTGCAGGGGATAATGTTCAGACCGGCTTCTGCCATGGCACGTATCGGGTGTTTTACCCGCCATTCGTCATGCTTCGGCCATTGCTGAAGAAAATAGGTGTTGGACGGCACTACGGTAAAAGGTATACCCAGCGCCGCGTATTTCGCTGTGAGTTGCGGGTTATTGATGATGCTGTAGCCATGATCAATACGGTCAACACCGATGAGCTCAATACCGGTTTCGACATTGCGCCAGTGGAGGCCAAACTCAGAACAATGCGCTGTCAGTTTGTATCCGTGTCGCGCCGCCAGCCGGTATGCTTTCCAGAAGTGTTCAACCGGCGCCTGATGCTCTTTGTAGTCGATACCTATTCCCAGCACATACGGGTGCGGGTGGGCAATCATGGCTTCCACCATAGCAACGGCGGTTTCAGGCGATTTTTCCCGGTTGATGGAGGGGATCAGACGTATGGTGATACCAAACACCTGCTGGCAATGATCTATGGTGCGTACCAGCGCATCATTGACGTCTGCATAGGGCAAAGCCACATCGGACGGGTTCCAGAAGGTTTCAATGTATTTCACGCCGCTGTGGTGGGCGTCTTCTGCAACTTCAAACAGCACTCTTTCATAATCGGCCGTTTCCTGCATCAACTGATACAGGAATGTCAGGGCCGCAATCCCGCCTTTGCGCGGGCCGCCAGGCGTCTGGTAGGCGCGATAGTAGCTTTTGGCCTCGGCTTCCGGAAGATCAACCTGGTACTTGCGGGCAAGGTCCAGCATGGTGCTCAGCCGTACCCCGCCCAGCAAGTGATAATGAATATCGGCTTTGGGCAGGCGGCGGATAAATTCAGGTAAAGTCAGGGTAGTCACGTATCCATACTCAATCTGCTACATCAGTTGAGAAGCAGTTTGGAGAGAAGGGCGAACATTGTGAAATGCTGTTTTCGGTATGTTGATGCTGAATCTGCATCAATGTATCAAACAGCATGGCCGGGTTAGCTGGCCGGCAAGAGCTGCCAGCCAGCTTCGGCCTGTTGTTGCAGGTATTGCCAGAACGCTTCGGCAACATCAGGTAGCCGGGCCTGATTGCGGTACAGCCGGATTTTGTAGGGAATCCGCCAGACATCAGGACTGAGCCGGACCAAGCGCTGGTCTTTTAATTCCTCTTCGATCAGGCAATCGGGCAACCAGGCCACGCCTTTACCCCGGAGCGCCATGTCTTTATGCAACTGGCACATCGACGATTCAAACACCGGATGGCAGGGAAAGTTAGCCGGCTGCCCGAGGGCGTTTTCGATCAGCCGGGCGGTGTAACTTTCAGGAGAATAGCGTAACAGGGGCGTAAGCTTGTCCGCACCGGGTGTAAAGACCGGGGCGCCCTGTTGATCGGTCGCGGAGACCAAATAGAAATGGCCTTCTCCAATGGCAATATTCTGAAACGGCGGCTGATGCAAGGCCAGTGCATCGAAGGCAAACAGAAAATCACTGCGCCCTTCGGTTAACGACTCAATGGCATAATCCAGCCTGAGTACGTCAACACTGTATTCGAGACTGAGTTCCTGACTGGCGAAGTCCATCAGGTTCATTAAGGTGGGCGAGGCCAGAGAATGCGGCGCTGCAATGCGAAGCGGTGTAAAAACCGGCCGCGGGTGGCTGCTTAACTGAGACAGGCCAAGATCGAGCTGCAGCAGCAGATTGCGGGCCAGAGAATGGAATTGCTTACCTGCCTGAGTCAGGCTGATCGGTGTTGTGCTTCTGTCAATCAGCTGCACGCCAACGGCCTCTTCCAGAGATTTGATATGGCGTCCAAACGCGGGCTGGGTAATGTGCCGGGCTTTGGCCGCACGGGAAAAGTTTCGGACTTCACAAAGCACGATAAAGTCTTCCAACCATTTAGTATCAAGATTCATCGACAATCACTTCACTGCAAACCACACATAATGAACCGGATATTATCACAGGACATGCCGCCCACTGGCCCGACGGCCAGAATAACGCACTGCAGCAACCGAATTAGTGTTACCTGTCCGGCTACGGTAAGATTGGGGGATATCTTACTGGTGAAGTGTTAAGAAGGGCAGGCAGTATGCAAGATGATGAGATCATGACAGGTGAAATGCTGGTGGAAACGGTTGAAAATCAACTGGCTGAAGGCAATCCGATTAAAGTAAAAGAAACTCTGATGCGCCTTGTCATGACAGGGACACCAAGGGAAGAAGCCATTGAGATGATTGCTTGTGCTTTGTCTATTGAAGTGTTTGATGTGGTGAAAAATGACGGTGAATTTAACCTGAAGCGCTACTCAGATAATCTCGATGCCTTACCCGACATGGATTGGGAGATTGAAGACTGATCGTGCATTTTCTGTCGGATTTTCCACGCCACCTCAGGGTGGCGTTCTTATTTTCCCCGTTTAAACCCTTATCCATAGTGATAAATCTTCCTGAATAACGAAGTCGTTGGGTAAAATCCAGCATTTTATATGGTTGAAACGAAACTGCCAGCATCTCTGCATTTATTTAAGTAATGAAGATTATCAGTAAAGTCAAAAATGCTTTGTTGGTATGTAAATTTAGACTTAAAGCCTGATAAATGGTCTTGAAACTAGTTCCAAGGACTAATTATTGGTGTTTTCTTGACCTTTTGTAGTGTGATGGTTGTCATAAACAGAGTGATATGCTGCTAAATCTTCTGTGGCTGGTTTCATTTGTTGCTTTTAGGTTAAAAAACGGTGACACATTTCAAATGTATTCCATTATTGTTTTCACAACCTCTGACAAGCCGCAAGGAAACTTACAATGATTATTGGTGTACCAAAGGAAATTAAAGTTCATGAATACCGCGTAGGCATGGTGCCTGCTTCTGTCAACGAAGCGGTTGCCCATGGCCACACTGTGTATGTTGAAACGCAAGCTGGTGTCGGTATTGGTTTCAGCGATCAGGACTACATTGACGCCGGTGCAAAAATTCTGCCGACCGCCGCTGATGTGTTTGCAGAAGCTGAAATGATTGTGAAGGTGAAAGAACCTCAGGCAGTAGAGCGTGCCATGCTGCGTGAAGGCCAGATTCTGTTTACCTACCTGCACCTGGCACCGGATCCAGAGCAGACCAAAGATCTGGTGGACAGTAAAGCGGTATGTATTGCGTACGAAACCGTGACGGATGATTTTGGCCGCTTGCCTCTTCTGGCACCTATGTCCGAAGTCGCTGGTCGTATGTCAATTCAGGCGGGTGCTTTTGCGCTGGAAAAATCTCGCGGTGGCAGCGGTATGCTGCTGGCGGGTGTCCCGGGTGTTGAACCTGCGAAAGTCGTGATTATCGGTGGTGGTGTTGTGGGTGCGAACGCCGCTCAGATGGCTGTCGGCCTGCGTGCTAACGTTGTTGTTCTGGATCGTAGCATAGACGTGCTGCGCAAACTGGATGCGCAGTTTGAAGGCAAGGTTCAGTGCGTGTATTCCACCAAAGATGCGATTGAAAAGCATGTACTGGAAGCTGATCTGGTTATCGGTGGTGTGCTGGTGGCGGGTGCTGCAGCGCCTAAGCTGGTCACAGCTGAGATGGTGAAGAAGATGAAGCCTGGCTCAGCCATTGTGGATGTGGCCATCGACCAGGGCGGTTGTGTTGAAACTTCTCATGCCACGACCCACAGCGAGCCGACTTTCATTGTGGATGATGTGGTTCACTATTGTGTCGCCAACATGCCTGGCGCTGTTGCCCGCACGTCTACTTTTGCCCTCAATAACGTAACCTTGCCGTATATCCTGAAACTGGCAAACAAAGGATACAAAGCGGCGCTGCAGGAAGACAAACACCTGCTGAACGGCTTGAACGTTTACCGTGGTCAAATTACTTGTCACGAAGTATCAACAGCCTTGGACCTGCCATTTGTCGAAGCGGCGAAAGCGCTGGCCTGATTCAACTAAATGTTTGATGATAGTTTTTAAATCCCTGCTTCGTCAGGGATTTTTTTATATTTGATAGAAATAAGTGCAAGTGAGAATATTGAAGACCGAACATTATCTGTCAGGTATTCATCGGCGTATTAATCGAATGGATAACGCACAGAGAACGAAAAGTATATCAAGTCTGTCTTGCGTGTCTGGATAATTTATCATTTCACAGTTATTCGCCCGGTAAAATGCGATCTTCCTAACAACTCTGCGTGTCAGAGATTAAATTGATATTACTCTGACAAAACAAAAAGCCCTTATGAGAACATAAGGGCAAGAAATAAAATTAATCAATCAGATTACATTACGCGCGAGCGTATATGACGCTGCCACCTTTGATGGTATCGATGATCTTCTTGGAAAGATTGGCCGGAAGCGCAGGGCAACCCCAGCTGCGGCCTAAATAACCATGGCGTCGAATAAAATCTTCAGACGCATAGGGAGCGCCGTGAACAACAATATAACGGCGACGCGCATTGTCATTGAGGCCTTTTGTCAGCCCGTCAAGACGCAGTGAATAGCCATTGCCCCCGAAGTAGGTGGTATCTGTCAGAAAGGTACCCAGCGAGGTTTGGCGCGAATTGACGATATTCGAAAAGTGCTTTGCAACCACACCGCCACTGTTGACGCCGTGTGTCACGTAAGTGTGATATAGCAGCTTATTACGTTTCAGGTCGATAACAAAAAAACGCTTTTCAGTAGATGGCTTACTGTAGTCAATAATAGTCAGTAATTGTTTTTTCCGTTCCTTGGTATTGTAATAAGCATTGTAACCATTTTTAAATACGTTGAAGTCTAGCTTTCCCTGCAAACCCGCCTGTTCATAAACATATTTAACAATGATTTCAGGATTCTGAGTCTGTTGTGAAAGTGGTCCCTTAATTGTGCTTGCTGATGCATACTGTGGTAAATAAAAAAACAGCAAAATGAATAGGTAGATGGTTTGTTTCATTTCCTTGTTTACACTCTTTTAATTAGTTTGTGCCAGTGACGATAGGACTCTACCATAGGATTTGAATTTTTTTAGCCCTTGCATTGAAAGGGTTAAGTTAAAATTATTCCATCATTAATGCGTTTAAATTTTGTATAATTATATATTTATCAATATAAAACAGCGTATTAGAATATGAACATTGTTTAATCTAAAATTAGTCTCAACTTGTCAGCATTTTTTACATTTTCAGTAAATAGTCAGTTTTGACACTATTAATCTTTTGTTTTAGAAAAGAAAAATAATAAGGGTGTATCAAAAACATCAAATAATCACTCATTTAACGGTTTGTTCGGATTTTGAGCTTGATATCGCATTTTAATCACAGGAAATGAATTTTGGGGTTAAAAAATGAACAATCACAATGCATAAAAAAGCGGGCTTGAATGCCCGCTTTGGTAAACAGCTTAATAAATATTCATGGTTTGGTTATTGAACCGTACAAACAGTATCCCAGCTGCCGTCGCTGCCCGGCACTGAGTTCGTCCACCATTTCGCCTGGTAAACCACGCCATTGTAGATAATCTGGTCGCCGCCACCAGCGTGGCTTGGGTTACCTGCCCAGTCAGTTTGCGGCCAGTTAGGGTAGGTATTGACACCTGTGGTTACACAGTCGCCATTATTGCCATCGCCACCACCATTGTCGCCGCCGCCGTTACTTAAATCTGCAATCGGTAAGTCAGGCTGTTCGAATGCCAGTGCGTAGTCTGTATTGTTGACACGCACACTGTAGTTCGCCGGGCCGGAAATGGGCAGGAAGTAGTTCAGGGTCAGCTCAAAGCTCTCATTGTTACCTAACTGCTTCCAGCTTGGCAGAGTGAACGCGACACGGTGGAAGTTGCCGTCCAGGCCGCCAATGTTGTCGCCTCGGGTGTGGCCAGAAGCAATGACCTGCAGATTGGCACCTGATTGATCCGACATGTTATCCGGTGTTGAGGTTGGAATGTCGAACTGGAACTCAGTGCCGCCAGGCAGGGCCTGACCTGTTTTATTGGTCAATGTCATGGTTGGATTGAGCGGGTAGTTCTGATCGCCCACTTTGAACCCGGTGACAGACACGTCGATATCGACCGCTTCTGTCGGAATCGCGCCTTCGGCAAGGGTATTGCCATAAGGTGTCGCAGTGGCAAATTTGTCATGGATGGCCTTGGTCATGGTGTCACCCATGTGGTATTCACCGTTGCCTGTCTTACAGGCGTTTTCGGTCGGGTCCACTGTAGTGCGGTTACCGTTGGCATCCAGGTTGTAACAGCTGTAGTCACCGGCCAGTTCCCAGAACATGATACCGCCGATACCCTGCTCAATCACATAGTCTGCCTTGGTGTTGATTGATTCTTTATCTTCGGTCGACAGGAAGACTTTCTTGTCTGCGTTCCACAGCCAGGGGGCAACAGAGACACTGTCGTAGTGGCGGGTATAAGTGCCGGTCAGCGCGTCCTGCGGATCGTTCACCGGATCTAAGCCATAGGCTGCGGTATAGCTGCCGTAAACCCCGTTTGCCAGGTTCATGGCATGCCACATAGGGTTTGAACCTGCGCCCATTTCATTGCCGTTAGCGTCTTTGTCGTGCCACATGTTATCGATACCGATGGCACCATAACCGCAATTACTGGTACCTGCACCGGTACCGGTTGGGCAATCGCTCTGGTTAGGCAGCGCCGCCTTACCCCAAAGTCCGTTGGTTCCGCCTGTGACGCCTTGCCAGCCACGGGTGTAATAAGGCACGCCAATGTTGATTCGGCCCGCAGGCATTGAGCCGCGGAAATAATGGTAAGCCCAGTCAGTGTTCAGATAACCGGTTTTTTTGTACTGAGCTGTACCGTAGACATTACCGGCTTCCAGCTCCGCATCCAGGCCGCTGTCGAACAGTGAGGCGTTATGACCCACGTAGTCGTTCCATGCGCCGTGCAGGTCGTAGCTCATGATGTTGACATAGTCGAGGTACTTAGTGACCGACATGGTTTCCATACCGCGCAGCAGATAGCCGGATGAAGGTGCGGCAATGGTCAGCATATAGTGGTGCCCGTCTTGTGCACTGGCCTGATCCAGTTTTTCACGCAGCACTTTCATCAGCTCGTGGTAAGACTTCATTAAATGAGGGCGCATTGCATCTGAGTAAGCAAAGTCATCCGGGTTACCTGCACCTTGCATACTGGTGGGGTATTCGTAGTCGATGTCCAGACCGTCAAACTTGTACTGGCGCATCATGGCCACAGCAGAGTCAGCAAAAGTCTGAATGCCCTGATGATTGATACTGCCGTCTGCATTGGTTGTCATGGTATAGAAACCGCCGTCAGCGACACGGTTGCCGTTGTCATCAAAGTGACCCCCGGTTTCCGCCCACCCACCGATGGAAATCAGTGTTTTGACATTATGCTGAGCTTTGGCTGTTGCCAGCGCACCAAAGTGGCCTTTAAAGCCGAGTGCCGGGTCTATCTCAACCCCGGGCCATTCTTTCCCGACCGCCGGGTTGTCCGGGTTGTTAACATCGCCGATGTTGACTTTGCCGTCAGAACCTATGCTGACGAAGGCGTAGTTAATATGAGTCAGGCTGTCCCAGGGAATATCATTGACCAAGTAGCTGCTTTGCGGGTCGTTACCGCTGCGCCAGCTGGTAAAGTAGCCGATCACGCGGCGCGGGTGGTCTGCGCCCATTTTTTCGCGGCCATCCTGATCATACACAGTACAGTAGGGCACAGTCACACCCGGTGTTTGATACAAGCCGTCAGGTCGGCAATTAGCAGCTGCCTGGGCCTGAAAGCTCAGCATGCAGGCTGCGCTGAGAGTTGCGAGAGCAAAGCCCTGCTTAGCGCGCTTGCGCTTCATATTTAGCTTTAGCATGAATGGTTCCTTAGTGAAAAAATCAAATAATAAAATAAGTAACTGACTTATATTTAGCCGTAAAATTACTATAGGTTTTTCACTGGAACTCCGAGATTTTTTGTTAATAATTTGATCTAATATCACATAAAAATAGTGATGTTCTGTAACAATTCCTTCATTATTTTGCGGTGACAATCAAATGATTAGCTTAATTGTCCTGATGAAATAAATCATTTAATCAATAGATTAGTGCTCTGTCACCTGTACACCTGTGCAGCCTATAGAGTATAAAGTGGTGCTTTGGAATTACTTTCAGGATCAGAAATGGATATCACCTTATTCCACGCCGCATTGCTCATCGGTACAGGGTTTCTTGCCGGCATCATCAATACCCTGGCTGGCGGTGGCTCAAATTTAACCTTGCCTGCCTTGATGGTGATGGGCATGCCAGCAGAAGTGGCGAATGCGACCAACCGGCTGGGTGTTGTTTTACAGGCCGTGACCGCAGTGCTGGGCTTTAAACGGCATGGAAAATTAGAGTTAAGTGATACCGGCCCCATTATGATACCCACATTGATCGGTGGTCTGGTTGGTGCCGGGGCTGCGGCTTACGCGCCGTCTGAGTGGATCAAGCCCTTACTGCTGGGCACCATGCTGCTGATGGCGTTCATCATTTTGGTCAAGCCTGCCGTGGTGGCACCTGAGCCCGGCAGCCTGGCGAGAAAAGTGGCAGATACGCCCAGCTCCTGGTGGGGATTAGGGCTGGCTGGCTTTTATGGCGGTTTTGTTCAGGCGGGAGTGGGGTTTGTGTTGCTGGCGGCACTGGCGGGTACCTTACGCTATGACCTGGTACGGGCGAATGCATTAAAAATGCTATGCACCCTGATGTTTACTGTGGTTGCCCTTGGCCTGTTTATTTACGAAGGTCTGGTGCTCTGGATGCCGGGTCTGATCCTGGCGGCCGGAACTATCGTTGGCACCCATCTGGCGGTGAAGTTTGCCATTAAAGCGACAGCAAAAACATTGAAATGGTTTTTGTTTTTAATGACATTGTGCGGTTGTATTGCTGCGATGCTGAACTAAGGCGTAGAAAATAATTAAATCATTGCTGAAATTTTGTTAATTTAATTAACATTAATTATGCGTTATTTTTTGCCTAAATAAAGCTTGTACTGTTCTTCTGTTATTGTTCAAACAGCTAACAAATTATATTTGCTATTCATAATGAAAGCCCGCTATTAGCCATGTAAATAATATGGTTAATGGCGGGCTTTTTGTCTTTATGGTCACAATTTGGCCATGATTCCAAATGCTAGATCTAAAGTTTCATTTTTAGTGAGTGTTAACTTAACAGCGAAAGTGGCAAAATATTTCAGTTGTAACAAAATGTGAGGGGGTGTAACCGCAAGTGAAATCAAGTGAATATGTGTGAACTGTTTAGTGAATCAGTTGGCGCTTGTACGAGCATAAAAGTGATTCATTATTGTTAATAGAGACATATAACAACTTGATTTTACGTAAAAGAAAATGATTCAGATCAAAATAATAACTCATGTAGTCATTAAAAAGTGCTACTAGCTGTTGGTGACGACTTTTGCCCAAAAAGCTGAGAGAGAACATGAAAACCTCAAGATATAAGAACATCTTGTCGGGTGGGTTTGTATTTTTTATAAGCCTCTTCCTTTCAGGATGTCAATTTGCACTGCTTGATCCCAAGGGACAAATTGGTGCTGCAGAAAAAGATTTGATAATCACATCAGTGCTACTGATGTTGGTTGTCGTTATTCCCGTTATTCTGATGACCTTCTATTTTTCATTTAAATATCGTGAATCGAATACGGGTGAAAAGTATACCCCTGAGTGGGCTCATTCAACCAAAATTGAACTGGTTGTCTGGACTGTGCCAATTATTATCATCGCCATTTTGGGCACTATTACCTGGCAGTCTACTCACGCGCTGGATCCAAGAAAGCCAATCGAAAGTTCAGTAAAACCAATGACCATTGAAGTGGTTTCGCTGGATTGGAAATGGCTGTTTATCTATCCGGATCAGCACATTGCAACGATCAACGAGGTGGCCTTCCCGAAAGATGTGCCGGTTGAGTTTCGTGTGACGTCCAACAGCGTGATGAACTCCTTCTTCATCCCACAGCTGGGCAGCCAGATTTACGCCATGGCAGGTATGCTGACCAAGGTGCATCTGATTGCTGATGAAGCGGGTGTGTACGATGGTATTTCAGCGAGCTACAGCGGCCACGGTTTCTCTGGCATGAAGTTCAAAGCACTGGCGATGTCAGATCAGGCAAGTTTTGATGAGTGGGTAAAGAAAGCTCAGGCATCAAGCGACAAACTGGTCACGTTGAAGGACTTCGAAACCATTGCTGAGCCGAGTGAGAATGCACCGGTGAGTTATTACTCCAATGTGCCTTCAAGCATGCTCACAACCATCCTGAATCAATTCGAAGGCTCGTTGATGTGCACAATCACGCCATCAAATTCCACTGAGCAAACATTCTAGGACATATTATGTTTGGACGATTAACACTGGACGCCATACCGTTCCATGAGCCAATTCTCATGGTAACGATGGCGATCATAATGCTGGGCGGCGCGGCGCTGGTAGGCGGTATTACCTACCTGGGTAAATGGCGTTACCTCTGGACAGAGTGGTTCACTACTGTCGATCACAAAAAAATCGGTGTGATGTATATCATCGTCGCCTTTGTCATGATGATGCGCGGTTTTGCCGATGCCATCATGATGCGTAGTCAGCAAGTGCTGTCTGCCGCGGGTGAAACCGGCTATCTGCCGCCACATCACTACGATCAGATTTTCTCTGCGCACGGCGTAATCATGATCTTCTTCATGGCGATGCCTTTCATCATTGGTTTGATGAACATTGTTATTCCGTTGCAGATCGGTGCGCGTGACGTTGCATTCCCGTTCCTGAACTCCCTGAGCTTCTGGTTGTTCGTGGTGGGTGTGGTGCTGATCAACCTGTCGCTGTTTGTCGGTGAGTTCGCGCAAACAGGCTGGCTGGCGTATCCGCCGCTGTCGGGCAAGGAATACAGTCCCGGGGTAGGGGTAGACTACTGGATATGGGCACTGCAGATATCCGGTATCGGAACCACGTTATCGGGCGTTAACTTCTTTACGACCATCATGCGTTTGCGTACACCGTCTATGCCGCTGATGAAAATGCCTGTGTTCACCTGGGCGTCACTGTGTGCCAACGTACTGATCATTATTTCGTTCCCGATTCTGACAGTGACCATTGCACTGCTGACGCTGGACCGTTACCTGGGTACGCACTTCTTCACCAATGACATGGGTGGCGACATGATGATGTACGTCAACCTGATTTGGGCCTGGGGTCACCCTGAGGTTTACATTCTGGTGCTGCCGGTATTCGGTGTGTTCTCAGAAGTGGTCGCGACTTTCTCGCGTAAGAAACTGTTTGGCTACACTTCGCTGGTGTGGGCGACGGTTGTGATCACCATCCTGGCCTTCGTGGTCTGGCTGCACCACTTCTTCACTATGGGTGCCGGCGCGAACGTGAATGCCTTCTTCGGTATCGCCACTATGGTTATCTCCATACCAACCGGTGTGAAGATCTTCAACTGGCTGTTCACTATGTACCGTGGCCGCATTAAGTTCACGACCCCTATGCTGTGGACTGTCGGTTTCATGATCACCTTTACCATAGGTGGCATGACAGGTGTGCTGCTGGCGGTACCGGCTGCGAACTTTGTCCTGCATAACAGCCTGTTCCTGATTGCGCACTTCCATAACGTCATCATCGGCGGTGTGGTATTTGGCTGCTTTGCCGGTTTTGCCTACTGGTTCCCGAAAGCGACCGGCTACATGCTGGATGAGAAATGGGGTAAACGTGCCTTCTGGTTCTGGATTACCGGTTTCTTCGTGGCCTTTATGCCGCTCTATATTCTGGGCTTCATGGGCATGACCCGTCGCCTGAGCCAGCACATTGAACCTCAGTACTTCCCAATGCTGGCGATTGCCGCTTTCGGTGCAGTGCTGATTCTGTGCGGCATCCTGTGTCAGATCATGCAGCTGTACGTGACCTTCCGTGACCGTGAAGCGCTGCGTGACGTGACCGGCGACCCTTGGGATGGCCGTACCCTGGAGTGGGCGACATCATCGCCACCGCCGTTCTACAACTTTGCCCACTTGCCTGAAGGTAATGAACTGGATGCGCACTGGTATCAGAAGGAACGTGGTGAAACCAGTCAGTCGAGTGATTATCAGCCAATCCACATGCCGAAAAATACCGGCGCCGGTGTGATTATTTCTGCCTATGCACTGGTATTTGGCTTTGGTCTGATCTGGTACATCTGGTGGCTGGTCGCTATCGGTGTGGTCGGTATGATCGGTACTTGGATCAAGCACAGCTTTAACGAAGACGTGGATTACTACGTGACTGTTGAAGAAGTGACAGCGATCGAAGACGCACATAAAGCCCGTGTTGCAGGTGCAAGCACGAAACCTGCCACTAATAACGACGAAGATGAGATGGAGGTCGAATATGCAAACTAATGCTATCGATCATCACGAGCACGACGAACACCATCACGACATAGGTGAAACCAAGCTGCTGGGCTTCTGGATTTACCTGATGAGCGACTGCATTTTGTTCGCAACGCTGTTTGCTACCTACGCCGTATTGTTTACCAATACGGCAGGCGGTCCGAGCGGAAAAGATATCTTCGAGCTGCCGTTTGTGTTTACCGAAACTATGATGCTGCTGTTCAGCAGTATCACCTTTGGCTTCGGTATGATTGCCATGAAACGCAAGGACGTTAGTGGTCTGAAGCGTTGGATGTACGTGACCTTCCTGCTGGGTTTAGGCTTTGTGGCGATGGAAGTGTACGAGTTCCACCACCTGATTGAAGAGGGCTTTGGTCCGGATCGCAGCGCGTTCCTGTCTTCCTTCTTTACCCTGGTGGCGACTCACGGTCTGCACGTTACTGCCGGTCTGATCTGGATGGTGGTGTGCATGATTCAGCTCAATACCAAAGGCCTGAACGAGATGATGGAAACCCGTTTCCAGTGTCTGAGTCTGTTCTGGCACTTCCTGGATATCGTGTGGATCTGCGTGTTTACCATAGTCTACCTGTTGGGAGTATTGTAATGGCGAATCAACCGCATCAAACCGGTTACGGTGATTACATTAAAGGATTCATTGCGTCATTAATCCTGACCATTATTCCTTTCTACTTTGCGGCGACCAAAAGCCTGCCGACCACAACTACCGTCATGATCCTGGTGGCCTGTGCAGTGGTTCAGCTGGTGGTTCACCTGGTGTATTTCCTGCACCTGGACCGCTCTGAGAAAGGCATGTGGAACTCAATGTCCTTTGTGTTTACGGCGATTATCGTCCTGATTCTGATTGCGGGTTCAGTCTGGATCATGGTCAATCTGCACGAAAACATGCTGCTGTAATTCGGATGACGATAATGATCAAAGGATACATTTCCATTACCAAACCTGGGATCATCATCGGTAACCTCATCTCTGTGCTGGCCGGATATTTTCTGGCCGCTAAGACGGAGGGGCTGAACGGGCCCCTCCTTATTTACACATTGCTGGGTGTTGCTCTTGTGATCGCTTCCGGTTGCGTGATCAACAATATTTTTGACCGGGATATTGATCAGAAGATGTCCCGTACCCAAAGCCGTTTACTGGCTAAAGGGGCAATCAATGCAGACGCCGCTTTTGTGTACGCGGTTGTATTGCTGCTGTCAGGTACTGCTGTGCTGTATCAGAAAGCCAATCCGCTTTCAGCGGTCGTTGTGCTGCTGGGGTTTGTTTTTTACGTCTTTTTTTACACCATGTGGTACAAGCGACATTCGGTGTACGGCACGTTAGTGGGCAGTGTGTCAGGCGCCGTCCCGCCACTGGTGGGGTATCTGGCGGTGACCAACTACATCAGCCTGGAAGCCATGCTGCTGTTTACTATGTTCTGCCTGTGGCAAATGCCGCATTCCTACGCGATTGCGATGTTCCGCATGCAGGACTACAAGAATGCTGAGATACCTGTGTTGCCTGTGGTTGAAGGTATTCACAAAGCCCGCCGTCATATGATGGCCTATGTGGCTGCGTTTACCCTTGTGGCGCTGGCGATGTTTGGCTTAGGTTTCAGCGGTTATGAATATTTACTGGTGACGTCAGGTGTGTGCCTGTGGTGGTGCATCGTCACTTTCCGTCCTCTGAGCGAGGACACCTATGTACAGTGGTCAAAATCAGTATTTAAGACATCACTGTTTGTGGTAACCGGAATCAGCTGCGTGCTGGGCCTGGAATTGATTCCGTTAATATGACGGCAGGCGGTTAATCACAATTTACCGATTCAACACTCTCTTGGCTAACAACTTACATTAGCTACTTTTGTTCCGGTTTGGGTTTTTCCTGCCTCGATACTATCTCCATCGAGTCAGAGAAAAACCTTTTTTTTGCCTAATACCCGTCCTACTTGAAGCCGCAGCGGTGTTGGCTGCGTGCATTCACCCCAATCACATAGTTAACTATGCTCATGGGGATTCATTTACTTGCCGTCTACCTGCGACTCCAAGTCGTTTGGGTATTGCTCGATGACGACAACTGTTACTTCACGTAGCAGGCAAAACCTTTGAGGTAGAAACCTTCCGGATACGCAGAGTCGAGCGGGTGATCCGCCGCCTGGCTGAACCGCTCAATAAACTGCACTTCACGTTTGGCATCCAGCGCCGCATCAGCAACAATTTTCTGGAACAGGTTGCTGTCCATCAGACCAGAGCAGGAATACGTCAGCAGCGTGCCGCCCGGTTTCAGAATCTGCATCGCCAGCATATTAATGTCTTTGTAACCCCGGCAGGCGCCCACCAGTTGTGCTTTGGATTCAGCAAACTTTGGCGGGTCCATGATCACCACATCAAACAGCTCACCACGTTCACGGTACTCGCGCAGCAGTTTAAACACATCGGCATTAACGAATTCCGCGTTTTCTGTGGGCAGGCCGTTGATCTCGGCATTGAGTCTGGCGGTATCCAGCGCCGGCTGAGAAACGTCAACGTTGATGACTTTGTCGGCACCGCCTTTGAGTGCATACAAGCCGAAACCGCCGGTATAGCAGAAACAGTTCAGCACCCGTTTGCCTTTCACGTACTTGATGGCTGCCTGGCGGCTGTCTCGCTGATCCAGATAGAAGCCGGTTTTGTGGCCGCCAACGATATCGACGTGAATTTTAATGCCGTTTTCTTCAATGGTGACAATCGCCGGCGGGGTCTCGCCATGCAACACGCCGGTGCGAGGCTTCAGGCCTTCTTTTTTACGTACCGATACATCAGAGCGCTCATAGATGCTGCACTCCGGGTAGCAGGTTTTGAGTGCTTCAATCAGATTGTCTTTCTGTGCTTCTGCGCCAGCACTGAGCAACTGACACACCAGGAAATCCTGGTATCGGTCGATAGTAATACCCGGCAGTCCGTCTGACTCAGCAGCGATCAGGCGATAACCTGTCAGTCCGTCACGTTCAGCCAGAATGTCCCGCAATCCCTGAGCGGCGTTCAGACGCTTGATAAAGAACGCGGTATCAATGGTATCGTTTTGCTCAAAGGTCCAGACACGGACACGGATCTGAGACTGAGGAGAATAGGCACCACGGGCGAGCCATTCACCTTTGTGGTCAAACACATCAACGGTGTCGCCCAGTTCCGGTTTTCCTTCGACACGTTGAATACCACGTGAAAAAACCCAAGGATGGCGGCGGCGCAGTGATTTATCGCGACCTTTCACCAAATAGATAGAAGCTGTCATGTTAGGACCAGAAGCTGTAAAGAATGGAGGCGTATTATCTTGTTCGGTGTGAGGAAAATCAACCGCAAGTCCGGGCATTTCAGCAATAGTGAGGTTTCCCTTGAAAAGGGGAGGAACCAAGAGGCATGTAGATTCCCTCCCTTCATGAAGGGGAGGGTTAGGGTGGGGTTGATACAGCGATTGCGGTGAGTGTTGAAATCGTCGGGGTAGCCAGATAACCCCCTCCTAGCCTCCCCCTTGAAAAGGGGGAGGAACCAAAAGGCATTTATGTCTCTCCCCCTAGGGGAGGAACGAAGAAGTAATTTCAGACAGCCAGGTATCAGGCTTTCACGCCATTCATCAGAATTTCCAGTTGCTGCGCCTGTTGATTCAAGCGTTCAATATCACTGGCCGTGTGGGCAATCACTTGCTTGACCTGGCGCGATTGCTCCCGCACCTGCTCAACGCTGCTGGCAATGCCGTCTGCGACCGAACCTTGCTGCTCCGCGGCAGCCGCAATTTCCGTGCTGCGATCTGAAATATGCTGATTACGCTCCGATATCAGGGTGATTTGCTGGTCAACTGAGCCCATCAGGGTTTCACTCTCACCGGCGTTGGTGACTGTGCTCTGCATAACGGCCATCAGGGTCTGGCTGTTTTTTTGCAGTGACTCAATCATTTGCTGGATTTCGACGGTCGCGGTTTGTGTCCGGCCTGCCAGGGTGCGCACTTCGTCCGCGACCACGGCAAAACCGCGGCCCTGTTCACCGGCGCGGGCTGCTTCAATAGCCGCGTTCAATGCCAGCAGGTTAGTCTGCTCTGAAATGGCATTGATGGTGGTGACCACAGCGTCAATTTTTGCGGCATTACTGTCGAGAGCATTAACGGCTTCAGCAGCCTGATGAATTTCGCGAGTCAGCTGATTGATGGCCTGCTTGGTACTGCTGACCTGGATGCGACCCTGTTCAGTTACGTCCTGGGCTTCCCGGGTCTGTGTTGAGGTGTCGTGCGCATGGGCGGCCACTTCACGGATTGAAGAGGCCATCTCTTCTGTGGCACTCGCCAGCGAGTCCAGGTGTGCTTGCTGGTCGGTCGAGAGGTTTTCAGTTTGCATTGAGCGCTGACGAAGCTCGCTGCTGATTTGCTGCATCAGTGCGGTGGCCTCCTGCGTGGCCAGCACCAGTTGCTGTTCGCGTTCTGCGACTTTGTCGATAGTGATGGCAATGGTGCTGAATTCATCCCGGACTTTAAAAAAGTTCAGGCGCTGCGTCAGGTCGCCATCAGCCAGAGTCGACAGTGCTTTGTGTGTGGTGAACATCGCACCGCCAATGAAGGTCATGATGTAATACACCATGGCACAGGCCATGAATACCACAAAGAAACCTAATCCAATCTGAAAGCCTGTGAGGTAGTCAAACAGGCCCGATGACTCAGTGGATACCAGGCTGTAGTTCATCCCCGCCACGGATACTGCATCGATCCCACGTCCAATGGTGACTTCTGAGCCACTTAGCAATCGAGCCGCATCAGCCTGAGCAATATTGAGTTCGGACAGTAACTTAGCTGAAGCCTGTAACTTTTGTGCGATAAGTGATTGATACTGCTTTTCCCCAGCATCAGCTAAAATTGCACTTACAGCGATCATTCCGATAAGCGGCAACAAGAACAAGAGGTAGAACTTCTCCTGCAGCCTGAGGTGAATGAGGTATTTGTCAATCCATCGAAATGCAACTTCTTTCATTTTGTCATCCTGAATAAAGAGGAGTGGTGTGGCGTAAGTGAATACTAATATTTTATCTTTTAAATAGGACTAATCTTGAGGTGATATATGTCACAAATTTGTGTCTTGGTCAGAGTGACTGGTCAAGTTCAGGGGGTGGGGTTTCGTTTTCATACAGCGCATGAAGGATTGAAAATCGGTGTGAGTGGTTATGCGAAGAATTTACCCGACGGCAGCGTCGAAGTGTTGGCGTGCGGTAAAGCCGAAAAAGTCGAACAACTGGTGGACTGGCTGGCCAGTGGTCCCCGTACATCCCGGGTGGACAGTTTAAGCAGGGATGATCTTGAATGGCGTGCGATTGACGGATTTGAAATTATTTAGCCGAGGTTGCGTTGCCCCGGCTATAGGATCACAAGCATTTTGCCGGTTTAGGTAAACCCGCCAGTTTGGTGGCTTGTTTAGCCGGCCCTTTGGGAAAGAGTTTGAACAGATACTTGGAACTGCCTTTTTCTTCACCGTATTTTTTTGCCATTGCCTTCACCAGCATGCGGATAGCGGGCGAGGTATTAAATTCCAGATAGAATTCGCGAACAAAAGTCACCACTTCCCAGTGGGCGTCAGTGAGTTCAACGCCTTCATCTTGCGCCAGTAACGGTACTATTTCTGGTGTCCAGTCGCTGACATTCTTTAAATATCCCTGGGCGTCGGTATCGATGACATTTCCGTCAAATTCAAGCATGGTCGGTCTCACAGTGATTAACCCGGCAAGGATAGTGATATCGCTCGTCCTTCGCAAGTGTTCTGCGCACTATTACCTGCTTACTGAAGGCCATTTATCGCATCACAGAAAAACAAAAAGCGCCCCGGAGGGCGCTTTTGACTTTGTAGGTAATGGACGAGATTAATCGTCGCTGCCCATGATGCCCAGAATTTGCAGCAGGCTCAGGAACAGGTTGTAAATAGACACATACAGAGTCACGGTTGCAGAGATGTAGTTTGTCTCACCGCCGCGAACAATCGACTGGGTAGTCAGCAGGATTGCTGCAGAAGAGAAGAGCACAAACATTCCGCTGATCACCAGAGACAGCATTGGCATTTGCAGGAAGATGTTTGCAATCACAGCAACCACGATAGCAATAAAGCCGGCCAGCAGCATGCCGCTTAAGAATGACAGGTCACGCTTAGTGGTCAGAGCATAAGCAGAACAGGCCATGAAGGTCAGTGCAGTACCGCCCAGTGCCGGCATGATCACATGTCCCATACCTGCGCCCACATACATGTTAAGAATCGGGCCAAGGGTGTAACCCATGAACCCCGTCAGCAGGAAGGTAAAGACCAGCCCCAGGCCGCTGTCACGGTTCTTTTCTGTCAGGAACAGTAAACCGTAAAAGCCAACCAGAGTGATAATGAAACCCGGATGTGGCAGGTTCATGGCCATTGACACACCGGCTACCACGGCTGACCACAGTAAGGTCAGGGATAACAGGAAATAAGTGTTGCGCAGAACCTTGTTCGTTGACAGTACGCCTTCGTAGCCATTACTACGGACAATACGATCGTTCATAAATGCTTCCCCTCAGGGTTAGTGTTGAAATCTACTATGCCATATATGGCGGCAACGCCGGTAATTTTCAATAGTAAGTAATTGAAACTTTGAACCGAAATTGAAAAAAATCGTCGAAACTATTGGCTTAAATATACTGGAGACAGTGCCAATACCTATGATCAAAGATGTAACAGTGTGTAAATCTGACGATTTAGCCTGTCTGATTCAGGCAAGACTAACGTATCGGGGGCGCATAATGCAAACCTCCCTGTGTCCAGAGACTGTTTTGTGCCCGCTGTATATGAAGCGGAGACTGGATGCCGACAGTGCGATCAAAGCTTTCGCCGTAATTACCCACTTGTTTGATGATTTGATAGGCCCAGTCCGGTTCAAGCCCCAGGCTTTTTCCCTGCGGGCCGTCCAGGCCAAGAAACCGGCGTATTTCAGGAATTTTACTGCTTTTCATTTCATCAATATTTTGTGAGCTGATCCCCAGCTCTTCGGCATTGATCATGGCATTCAGTGTCCATTTCACTATGTTGTACCACTGGTCGTCCCCCTGACGGACCACAGGTCCCAGCGGCTCTTTGGAAATGATATCCGGTAAAATAATCGCGTCTTCGGCGTTTTTCAGATTCAGCCTTAAGCCGTAAAGTCCGGACTGATCGGCGGTCAGCACATCGCAACGGCCTTCTTCAAAGCCCATGATAGTTTCCTGCGCGGTATCAAACGGCACCAGGGTGTACATCAGGTTATTGAGTTTGAAATAGTCCTCCAGGTTCAGCTCGGTGGTGGTGCCGGACTGAACGCAAATGGTGGCGCCGGACAAATCTTCCGCTCTGTTGGCGTTGAGGGATTTTTTCACCATAAAGCCCTGGCCATCGAAATACAGGATACCGGCAAAATGCAGTTCGAGCGCCGTGTCGCGCTGCAAGGTCCAGGTGGTATTGCGCGACAGTATGTCTATCTCGCCTTTTTGCAGTGCCGCAAAGCGCTCACGGGCATTGAGCGGGATAAATTTTACTTTGCTTTTATCACCCAGGGTTGCAGCGGCGACCGCCTGGCAGAACTCCACATCCAGGCCATACCATTCGCCTTTCTGATTGGGCATGGAGAATCCGGGCAGTCCGGTACTGACTCCGCATTCGAGGTAACCTTTTGCTGTGATGCGCTCTAAGGTCGGGGAAAAGCTGATCTGTTTGCTCAGCCGGCTTCTGAGTGTATTGACTTCTTTTTCAAGCTCTTCGACACGTTGCGAATCCTGACTCAGGAGGTTCTGAACCGGCTGTTCTTCCATCTGCTGTTCGAGCATCTCGACTTTATTTTCCAGCGCCTTTATCAATGCCTTGTCTTGCGCATTGTCGCGATCGCACCCTGAGATCATCAGCAGGCATAGGGTTCCCAGCAGACAAGCCTGAATCGTGTCCGTCATAACGTGTCCTTCTACTTCTTCATCGGCCTGTTGGTGAGAACCGACAGGGAGTGCTCATTAATAGAAATATCAATCTTCAGTATAGGAACCGTTCACGGATGTGCGAGTATCAATATTTATAAAGGTATCAGTGGTTTGACAGGAGCCATGTTAATCACCTCCCGCTTGGCAAACAGATCAGTCAGTATCCGGGTTTCCATATCGGTGGGCGGGCGGCTGACAGTCAGCCGGAGAAGGGGGTCTTTTGCGCTTGTCTTCCGGGTCAGTGAGTCCAGATCCACAACCGAAAGCAGTGCATGAAATTTGTGCACATAGTCGCGGGTTTCCTTCGGTAATGACAGCGCCGTGAACTGGCGGCTGTTGGCTTTTTTCATGGCCCGGCCGACTCTGCCTTCGCCGGCATTGTAGGCAGCCAGGGTCAGCGTAAGGTCCTGATCGAACTTGTTGTACAGAAATGACAGGTAAGCGACGGCGGCCTGAGTGCTCTTTTGGACATCAAAGCGCTCGTCGTTGTCGGCTTGTACCTGCAATCCGAACCGCTCGGCAGTGGCTGGTATCAGTTGCCACAGGCCGGCTGCATTGGCTGACGAGACCGCATCCACCCTGAACGTGGATTCAATCATGGGCAGTAGCGCCAGGTTGGCCGGGAGCTGTTTGTCACGCAGCGCCTGCTCAATATCAAGCAGTGTCTCTTTATTGCGCAGCAGGTGCCGCTGAATCAGCTGGCGGTGGGGCAGTAATTTGTCGACCTGAGCCTGTAAGGCATCGGCACTGAGCGAAAAAGACGAAGAAGCCGGGTTGGCCAATGCGAAACCCGGCAGGATAATCAGTGTGAACCAACAACAGAAACCAGCCCAAAAGCAGGAGCCGGTTTTGCGGGCTATCATCATATCAGCTCTGCATTAATGCCGTGCCATAGGCGGGTTCGCCTTTAATCTGCATCAGCAATTCACCGTAAGAGGCGGACAGATTACCGTTCACCTGATTGGTTTTCTGGCAGGACTGGATGTGGTTCTCCAGTTGCTGCCAGCTCTGGCGAACCTGAGTGTTCAGTGGTGACGGTAGTTTTTTCATCAGTGTTGTCATACCTTGCTTATCGGCAGACAGTCCGAGCTGTTGTAATAATTGCCTGCGCTGTGAGGCGCTGCGTTGCAGCTGAGCAAGCAAGTGTTCCTGCTTTTTTACCAGTTCGGTTAACGTGGTGCCGTTAAATTGCAGATAACTGGCTTGCTGCCGTAACAGCAGTTGACCGAGTTGCTGGTAAGCCTGGAGGTCGTGACGGATCCCCTGAATCAGTGCTTTCACTATCTGCTGCTTGCTCATGTCTGGCCTCATTCGTGTCCGGTGTGGAATTCCAGAATCGCGCTGGACAGGGTATCAATATCCAGTTTGAGATCGCCTTTTGCCAGTGCCTGCTTCACCGCATTCACTTTTTCCATATCAATGTCCGGTAAGTCGGCCAGCTTTTCCTGCGCCTGTGAAATGATCTGGTTGCTGGCGCTGATCACTGGCTCCAGACCTTTCGACTTACCTGCGGTTTCCACTTGGGCCGGGCTGGACGGACGCTGTGTTGACGACGCCACCTGAGAATTAATTACTTTGTCAATTTTCATGAAGTTATCCTGCTCGCTTTTTCTACCGCTTGAATTTAAGTATCTGCTAAAGAGGAAGAGCGACCGCTTCCGGGCGGAAATTAAAAAATAGTTTCAACTTTTCCACGCTCCACCACTAAAGCCTGAATGACCTTTCCTGAACTGATATTGCGGACAGAAACCTGCTCACCTTTAACACCACTTTGTAAGGCTTCTCCTTTCATACTGGCCTCCAGGCCATTTTTGCTGGCCACTATGATAACAGCGTCACCTTCCTCGACCAGCCACAGCGGCTGGAGCTGCAGTGGGTTGATGATCTGGCCGCTGCGGATCCGCCTGAGTGTTCGCTGGCCAATGAGCTGTTCAGGCCGTGTCGCAAACGCTTCACTGCGGCTCAGCGTTAAGGTCTGGGATTTGAGCATGGTTGCCGACAGCCTGGTATCCCGCCTGATGTGTGTTGCTGAGACGATCACTGGCAGCCGGATACTGACCTGCGCCGTAATGTTCAGTTTCCATGGCTGGGGGCCGGACTGGCATTCAAGCTGACGGCGCAGATAGCCTACCGGCAGGCTTTGCTGATCAGCGGCACTGATATACAGCGCAGTATCACAGGCCGGCAGGTGATCAACGGAAGCCGGCACATTAATACTGATCTCAGTGTGATAGTCCGGCCATTGTTGTCTTGACGCATAACTGGCGATTTCCTGCTCTATCTGAGTCTGAGTCCAGGCCACCAGTTCAGACGCATTCTGTTTGTTGCCGCTGTCAGCCAGGGCGACAGCCGGGAGCATTAATATCGCTGCCCACAGCGCGAGAGTGTTGCCGGTTTTCCTGTTTCCTGATTTCCGCTTATGTGTGAAAGGGCGGAAGTTCCGCTTCCCTTCCTCTTTGTAACTCATTGAAAAATAATACATAAAATATTGGCATGTTTCTTGTTAGTAGTCATGGTGCAAGCGTGACCGATTTAAAGGAAAAACAATGGCGATCAGTTTTGAAAATGCGCTGGGTGTCCATCCTGATGCGCTTAATTTCAGGGTACAGCGCAGCAAAGTATTGGCAAGCAACTTAGCAAATGTCGATACCCCTGGATATCTCGCCAGAGACCTGGCGTTTGAAAGCGTGATGAAAAACACAAGCTCACGAGTGGATACACCCCCACCGCAATTGGATGTGAGCGCGAAATACCGGGTGCCGTACCAGAACAGCAAAACCGGTAACACCGTTGAGCTGGGCGTGGAACAAGCCAAGTTTGCCCAGAACAACATGGATTTTCAAACCAGTCTGACCTTTATGAACATGAAGTTCAGCGGACTGGCCAAAGCAATTGAGGGTCGTTAATCACTATGGCTTTTACGGACATCTACTCAATCGCTGGTTCTGCAATGACGGCGCAAACCGTCCGTCTGAATACGGTAGCCAGTAATCTGGCCAATGCCGATGCAGTAGCCAGCAATCCTAATGATGCTTACAAAGCGCTGAAACCTGTGTTTGCCACTGTGTACAGCCAGACACAATTATCTGCCGATAAAGATGTGTACCCGAATGCGGAAGTGCGCATTGTCGATGTGGTTCAGCATGACGGCAAAGTGGATAAACGTTTCGAACCGAATAACCCGCTGGCGAACGATGAAGGCTATGTTTTCTATCCGGGCATCGATGTTGTGGCGGAAATGGCAGACATGATGTCCGCCACCCGCAGTTACGAAACCAATGTCGAAGTGCTGGCCAATGTGAAAAGTATGCAGCAGGGTCTGTTGCGTCTGGGGGAGGGTAGCCGATGAGCTTAGCACAATACACCGCCTTGTCCGGAGATAGCCCGGCAACCACAAGCGGTAATACCGGTGTTCAGGCAAACCGTGCCAGTGATAACAGCGCCGATGGACTGCAGAACGAGTTCCTGACCCTGATGGTGGCTCAGATCCAGAATCAGGATCCGCTCAACCCGCTTGACGGCACAGAATATGTCGGTCAGCTGGCGCAGTTCTCTCAGGTTCAGAGTACCGAGAATATGTCCAAGATGATGCAGAACAGCATGGTTTTGATGGACAACATGCAGGTACTGGCAACGGCGGGTTTAGTGGGACAGACAGTGTATGTCAGCACCAATGAAATGACCCTGGGTGAAGGCACCCAGAGCGGCAAGATTGAACTGGCGCACGCGTCTAACCAGGTCAATTTGCTGCTGGAAGATGACTATGGCCGTGTGACCAAAGTACCGCTGGGCGCACACGGTGCCGGCGATGTGGATTTCACCATCGACCCGGAAGCGCTGGAACTGCCTGAAGGTAATTACACAGTGTCTGTGGAAGTCCAGTCCGGTCAGACCGAGCCCAATGTGCTGCTGGCCGGTCAGGTTGAACAAGTACGTGTGCCAAGTAACGGGGGCTCTGCCCTGGTCAATGTTGCCGGTGTCGGCAGCGTTCCTTTCTACCAGATTAGCCAGTTCGGCAGCTGATTTTCATACAAGATAACGAGGATATTATGAGTTTTGATATCGCGCTGAGTGGCCTGGGAGCCACCAATACACAGCTCAATACCATCAGTAACAACATTGCAAACGTATCGACCACAGGTTTTAAAGAGTCCCGTACTGAGTTCTCTTCCGTCTACAACGGTATTCAGGCCGGTGGGGTGGAAGTGGCTGCCATCTCTCAGAACTTTGATAAAAACGGCTCGGTAAGCGGCACGGGCCGTTCACTGGATCTGGCTATTGGCGGTAACGGCTTTTTCGTCACCAAAGACACCAGCGGTCAGGTTGTTTATACCCGCTCTGGCGTGTTCAACACAGATAAAGACAACAACATTGTCAGTAACACCGGCATGAAGCTGCAAGGTTATACCGTTGACGGTAATAACAATCTGCAATCGGGCGCTGTGGGTGATCTGCAAATCAAAACGGCGTCGCTGGCTGCCAAAGCCACTGACCGTGTGGATTTCGTGGCGAACTTCGACTCACGCGTCAATACGCCTGCGGTAGCACCATTCGATATGACTGACCACGATACCTATAACTCCTCTTACACTACTAAGGTGTATGACTCGCTGGGCAATCCGCACACCATGACCCAGTATTTCGTGAAAACCGGTGCCAATGCCTGGGATATTCATGTCTCTGTTGACGGTGCTGCGCCGGGTGCGCCACAGGCAGCAACGTTCAATACTGACGGTACGCTGGCCACACCGGCGGCACCTTTCAATATTGCCTTTAACCCTGCCGGTGCTGACCCTATGAGTGTGGATATCGACCTGCTGGGTACTACGCAGTTCGGCGCCGATTTCGGCACCAGCACCAATAACCCGAACGGGTATTCATCCGGTGAGCTGACAGGCGTGCGCGTGGAAGATAACGGCATGGTATACGCCACTTATACCAATGGTCAGTCGCTGCTGCAGGGACAGGTCATGCTGGCCGATTTTGCTAACCCGCAAGCCCTGGTCAAAGTCAGTAACACTGGCTGGCAGCAAAGCTTTGGCTCTGGTGCGCCGATCACCGGTCAGCCTGGCAGCGGTATCCTGGGCAGCCTGACGCCGGGGGCACTGGAAGGCTCTAACGTGGATCTGACCAGCGAACTGGTCAACCTGATGACAGCACAGCGTAACTATCAGGCGAACGCCAAAACCATCTCGACCACAGAGCAGCTGACCCAAGCGCTGTTCAACGCGATTTAAGGGTTAGTTGATGGATAGCTTGTTATACACAGCAACCAGTGGAGCAAGTCGGGTACTGAGCGCACAGCAGGTGCGCTCGAACAACCTGTCGAATGCCGATACCACAGGTTTTCGGGCCGACATGGAAAGAGCCAAAAGTTATGCCGTTCAGGGCCGCGGTTTTGACGGCAGCACTATGGTGGTGACGAACTCGGCCTCGACCCGGTTTGATGCCGGTGACATGGTGAAAACCGGTCGCAAACTCGATATCGCCATTAATGGCGATGGTTTTCTGACAGTACAAAGCCCGGATGGCGGCGAGTCGTACACCCGGGCCGGTAACCTGAAAATTGATCAGCAGGGCAACCTGACAGTCAACGGTTTCCCTGTGATGGCAGAAGGCGAGCCTATCGTTATTCCGCCTAACCAGAGCATTGAAATCAGCGAAACCGGCATGGTGACTGTCATTCCGCCGGGCGGTGGAGCGGAGCTGGAAGTGGGTCAGCTAAAACTGGTCAATCCGAATATTGCCGATGTTCAGAAAATGAACGATGGCTTGTTCCAGGCCCGTAACGGCAATGATTTCGCCGCGGATGCCACAGTGCGTCTGGCGCCGGAACACCTGGAAGGCAGTAACGTTTCCGCGATTGAAGAACTGGTCAGCGTAATGTCGCTGACGCGTAATTTCGAAATGCAGGTGCGGATGATGAAAACCGCAGAAAAACTCGCTCAGGCTGGTAACCGTCTGCTGCGTAACGGCTAATAAGAAGGAGAGATTACATGCATTCTGCATTATGGGTCAGCAAAACGGGTATGGCGGCGCAAGACACCAAGATGACCGCCATCTCGAACAACCTGGCAAACGTTAACACAGTCGGTTTTAAACGCGATCGCGTTGTGTTTGAAGACCTTTTTTACACCATTCAGCGTCAGCCGGGCGCGCCGGTCGATCAGGTCAACGAGCTGCCGACAGGTGTGCAGCTGGGTAGCGGTGTGCGCGTCGTCGGCACACAAAAAGTGTTTACCCAGGGCAATTCACAGAACACCAGCCAGGACTTGGATATGGCCATCATGGGTGGCGGTTTTTTCCAGATTGAAAACTCTGACGGTGAAGTCATGTACAGCCGCAACGGCCAGTTTCATGTCAACTCGGAAGGCTTGATTGTCAATACTCAGGGTTTGCCACTGATCCCTCAAATTGAGATCCCGAATGCGGCAACCCGGATCAGCATCGGTGTTGACGGCACAGTGTCTGCGCAGGTGGCCGGTGATCCGCAGCCGCAGGAGCTGGGTCAGATCACTCTGGCGCAATTCGCAAACCCGGCCGGTCTGGAAGCGCTGGGCGGCAACCTGTATCGCGAAACAGAAGCCAGCGGCCAGCCGGATGAACTGGTGCCGGGCCTGGACGGTGCAGGCAGCATCAAACAGGGGGCGCTGGAAGGCTCTAACGTGCAGGTGGTGGAAGAGATGGTCGATATGATCACCACGCAGCGCGCGTACGAAATGAACGCCAAAGTCGTCTCAGCGGCGGATGACATGCTGAAGTTTGTCGCGCAGTCAGTTTAATGCTTACACCGAAAGGAAATCCTATGAAGTGGCTGATTCCATTTCTCATGGTGTTAATGACAGGGTGCACCATGCGCCCTGAATTCTCTGCACCCGAACCCGATGATGAAGCCTTCGCGCCACCGGTACTGGATTACTCTTTGCCGGAAGCGTCTGACGGCAGTCTTTATCGCAACAACTACATGATGACTTTGTTTCAGGATCGCCGTGCTTACCGGGTTGGTGACATTCTCACCATAGTCCTGGACGAAGAAACCCAGTCGAGCAAAAAAGCCAATACCCAGTTTTCCAAAGACTCTGAAGTTGGCATCAGTGCGCCGGTATTTGGCAGCTACACCGCCGATAATTTATCGGCCAGTGTGGATGCCAGCCGCGGCTTTGATGGTTCATCGCAAAGCTCGCAGGGCAACAAACTGAAGGGGGCGATTACAGTGACGGTGAACGCCGTGCTGCCTAACGGCGTGCTGCGTATCCGCGGGGAAAAATGGCTGCGTCTCAATCAGGGCGATGAATTTATCCGCCTGTCAGGGATTGTGCGGGTCGATGACATTAACCGCTTGAATCAGGTGTCTTCGCAACGTATCGGTGATGCGCGTATCACTTATTCCGGCCGCGGAGCACTGGCTGACAGCAACTCAGCCGGCTGGCTGACTCAATTCTTTACTAGCCCATGGATGCCGTTCTGATGAAATCGTTCAAAACCCTATTGCTGTTGATGGCAGTGGCGCTTTGGGGAGCTCACTCTGTCTCTGCCAGCGCCTCCATTGCGATGCCTATTATGGATTTAGTGGATGTGCAAGGCATCCGTGGTAACCAACTGGTGGGCTACGGTCTGGTTGTTGGCCTTGATGGTACGGGTGACCGTAACCAGGTGAAATTTACCAGCCAGTCTGTCACCAATATGCTGCGCCAGTTTGGTGTGCAGATCAGTGAAGGCACCGATCCTAAGCTGAAAAACGTGGCGTCAGTCAGTGTGACTGCGTTTATCGATCCCATGGCAGGGAAAGGTCAGACAGTGAATATTGTGGTGTCATCCCTGGGTGATGCCAAAAGTTTGCGCGGCGGTACACTGCTGCTGACCCCTTTGCGGGGCGTGGACGGCGAAGTCTACGCGGTGGCGCAGGGCAACGTGATTGTCGGTGGCGCCAGTGCCGAAGGTCTGAGCGGCTCGAAAGTGACCATTAACACCCCGACAACGGGGCGTATTCCAAATGGCGCGACACTGGAGCGTGAAATCCCGACTGATTTCAATCAAAAGCCCAATATCACGCTCAACCTGCGTACCCCAAGCTTCACGACTGCGAAAAACATTGCCCGTGCCGTTAATAACACCTTCGGTTCGGGTGTGGCAACGGCTATCAACAAGGCCAAGGTGGAAGTGCTGGCCCCTATGGATACCCAGCAGCGCGTGACTTTTATGTCGATGCTGGAAGAGCTGGTTGTCGAAGAAGGCCGTCGTCCGGCCCGAGTCGTCTTCAACTCCCGTACCGGTACTGTGGTGGTCGGCAAAAACGTGACAGTCAGCGCCGCTGCCGTCAGTCATGGCAGCCTGACAGTCACCATTCGTGAAATGCAGTCTGTCAGCCAGCCAAACGCCTTTGCCGACGGTGAAACCAAAGTGGTGAATAACTCGCTGGTCGATATCAATCAGGACGAAGCACCTATGTATATCTGGCCGGAAGGTACTGAACTGAGCACGATTGTCGATGCGGTGAACAGCCTGGGCGCGACGCCGGATGATCTGATGTCAATTCTGCAGGCCCTGCATGAAGCGGGTGCGCTGAATGCTGAGCTGGTGGTTATTTAAGGAGTGGCAATGAAAATTGATGGTCAGGCTAACGCCATGCTGTATCACGATAACAGTGCAGTGAATAACCTGAAGTTTCAGGCTGATAAAAAACAGGCTCTGCATGAAGTGGCCGGTCAGTTTGAAGCTATGTTTCTGCAGATGGTGCTGCGCCAGATGCGCAGCAGCAGTGATGCACTGGCAGCGGAAGACAACCCGTTTTCGAGCAAAGAGCAAGGCGTTTTTCGCGACTTCTATGACGGCCAGCTGGCGATGGACATGGCGAAGCGCCAAAGTGCCGGTATTGCCGACATGCTGGTCAAGCAACTGAGCCCGCAGGACAGCAGCGATTCGGCGCTCAGCCGTGACAATCTGGCCGCCAACAGCCCGTCGCTGGCACCGGAGGCGGGCAAATTTAACACCGCCAGTGAGCAGGTCGCCCTTGATAAAGAACAGCTTCCGGCGACTCAACGAGTGACCGCCATTAGTAATATGGCGTTTCAGCAGCCGCTAATTACCAGGATTGATGCGAAAATGGAGCACGGATCTTAATGAGCATAATCAACATTGCATTAACCGGTTTGAATGCAAACCGTGCTGGCCTTGATGTTACCGCGCAAAACGTCGCGAACGTGAATACGCCGGGTTACAGCCGTCAGCAGGCGCAGTTTGCTGCGCTCGGTCCCAGTTCCGCGCTGGGCACCAGTGCAGGTAATGGTGTGGAAGTCACCAGTATTCGACGCATATCCGATGAATTTGTGGTGAGACAAACCTGGGCGACCCAAAGCCAGGCATCCTATTCTTCCCGCTATCTCAGCAATATGTCTCAGCTTGAAAACGTGATGGGGGCAGACAGCTTCAACATCGCCAAAGGTCTGGACAACTTATACGCCGCCCTGAACGATGCCTCGGTGAAACCTGAGTCTACACCGTTGCGTCAGCAAATCATCAGTGAAGCAGACGCCCTGACGCGCCGTTTCAATACGCTGTCTGAGTCTTATTATTCTCAGCACAAAGATCTGAGTGAGCAGCGCACGGCGGCGGTCGAGCTGAGTAACAGCCTGCTGGTCAATATCGCCGATGTGAATAAGCGCATTGTTGAAATGAGTTCAACCAACGGCAACCCGTCTCAGCTGCTTGATGAACGTGATGCACTGGTTGGACAGCTGTCTGAAATGATGTCGATCAAAACCAATAAGCAGCCGGATGGCAGTTTGCAGGTCACTCTGGCATCCGGTCAACCGCTGGTGCTGGGTGATCAGGCCTCTCAGATCAAAGCCATTCCCGATCCGTCTGATCCTTATCTGGCCGAGATGGAAATCGATTTTGCCGGTCAGCGTTTTCCAATTAACGGTGATATCGGCGGTGAGCTTGGCGCGATAGCCGATTATCAGGTTGAGACTCTGCTGCCTTTCCGTCAGACGCTGGACGAAATGGCCGTGGCGTTTGCCGATGCCTTTAATAACACCCTGGCCACCGGGCAGGATCTGAATGGCAATGCCGGTCAGCCGCTGTTTACCTATGACCCGGCCAGTCCGTCTTCGAGCCTGAAAATCACAGGATTAAGTCCGGAAGAGCTGGCACTGTCTTCAGACGGTACTCCGGGTAACAGTGATGTGCTGACCGATTTGGTTGGTCTGAGCAACCAGACGTTCGCGATTACCGGTTACGGCAATATCGCCATCAGCGATACGTTCACCGCCATGGTAGGGGATACGGCGATCAAAGCACGCCAGGTCACCTCAGACGCAAAAGCGGCGGAAAACCTCAATGCACAAGCCATCTCAGTCAAAGAAAACCTGAGCGCAGTGAACAGCGATGAGGAAGCCGCCAATCTGATGATTTTTGCTAATGCCTATCAGGCAAATATGAAGGTGATCAGTACGGCCAATAACCTGTTCGATACTGTACTGGCTCTGTTTTAAGGAATAATTATGCGTATCAGTGACACTCAATTCAGCCAGATGATGCTGAGCAGCCTGAGCAAGAACAATGTAGGTTTGGGCGAAGTGATGCAGCAGATGTCTACCGGTGACCGTCTGAGCAAACTGTCGGACGACCCGATTGATTCCATCAAACTTCTGAACCTCGGGCGCGAAGGCAGCGCACTGGCTCAGTATCAGGCCAATATCGCCAACGTGAAAACCACACTGTCAAGTCAGGAAGCTTATTTAGACACGGCAAACAGCAGTTTAAAGAGTTTACGTGATCTTGTGCTATGGGGTTCAAACGGCACCATGACAGATGAAGATCGTCAGGGCATTATCACTGAAATGGCAAGCCTGAAAGAGGGCTTACAGGCCGTGTTCAATGCGCAGGATGAAGAAGGTATCTATCTGTTTTCCGGCACGCAGACCGACACGCCGGCTCTGACGGATACCGGTGCAGGTTACACCCTGAACGGCAATGCCGATAAGCGGCTGGTGACGGTCGCCAAAGGGGTCACAATGGAATCTAACGTGACGGCGCTGGAATTGCTGGATTTAGGTGGTGGTGACACTGTCTTTCAGAAAATTGATGATCTGATTGCAGAGTTTCAGGCACCGACGGCCAATTTCAGGACAGAAGTGAATGACACTCTGGCTGCCATAGATACCACATTCGGCAACGTGTTAGGCGCCATGACCGACATGGGCGGCCGCCACAATAACCTGGATCTGATGTCAGACGGACACACCGATAACAAACTGTTCGTTGATAAGGTGGAAGGCGACCTGAAAAACCTGGACTACGCGGAAGCGTCGGTACGTTTGAGCAATTATCTCTCGGCACTTCAGGCAACACAGGCCAGCTTTACCAAGATTAACGATCTGTCATTGTTTGATCGCTTATAAGGAAGAGAGAACACTATGGTGAACTCTACTGCAGAGATTCGGCAACAGTCGATTTCACTGCTGAAAAATGACAAGGCAACAATTTCACCACCGGCACCCGCCGGTGGCTCTGTTTCCGCTGTTCAGGAAACCGCCCCGGCGCAACGGCCGGCTGTCGTCAAAGGCGGATACACAGCAACCAGCGAGCTATTCTCACAGGGCCAGCAGCAAGTGACCCGGGGTCAGATTGCGCATCAGAGCCTAGTCAGCGTGGGCCGTGATCTGCAGGGAATGAAAAAAATTCTCACTCAGATGCTGGGCAGTTCGACCGCGATTACTCAAGGCCGTGTGGACCAGCTTCAGCGCCACCATAGCCACATACAGCAAACGCTGAATGCCGGCCGGTTTGATGGTGAACGGGTGCTGGACAGTCAGCTTCAGTTTCAGCCCAAAGGCGATCCCAAGCAAAGCTTTACCGTCAACGGGCTGAACCTGGTACGCCAGCGTCAGCAGAGTGAGCAGTTGCACCTGACCGTACAGGATCGCGGCACGGCGCTGCTGACCTTCGATGCCTCGCAAACCGATCGCCAGTTAACCCAGCAGATAGACAAAGCGGTCATTCCGCTCGGTCTGCGCGCGGCGGCCACCGAAAGCGGTGATGTGATCTTTTCAACCTCTCAGTCGGATTTTCAGACCTTAGGCCAGCATGTGACCATCAGCGGACAGGGCCACCGTTACCCGGCCGGTCAGCCGAATCGCATTAAAGTGCAGCCCGAGCCACAGGGCATTGAAAATATCTCCCTGAAACTGGCAGACGGTGAGCAAATTCGCCACACCATGCGCCATGTTAATCAGGGATTGCAACAGGTTCAGAAAGGGCTGGATCAGCTGAGACACTTCCAGGCCGATCTGGACACGAAAGTCGGCAAGGCGATGGCCGGCCAGTCTGCTGAGAGCATGGATATCAAGCTGCAAGCGTTGCAGAACTCTCAGTCTTTCGCCGCCGCCTTCCAGGTGGTATCCGCCCAGGCGAACGTTCATCGTCATACTGTGGTTGCTTTGTTGAAGTAATGGGTACAAGGAAGTTTTGTTTCCGCCTGAGCGTTATAGCGGCGTATGGCTGTACGAGTTAGACGCTCTTATGGCGTAATAATTTACTGATAAGTTCAGGTGAGGTAATCAGAAGAACTCCAATGAATTAGTGGATTAAGTGGGTTGTAGATGAAATATGCTTACACGACTGAGTTATAAAACATGGTGTCGTAGAACAAAATGTTAGGCAAATAGGAGTGCAGGCATGTTCTTTAATCGGCGAAAAAAATACAATGGAAAAGTGGCTGCCCTGCTGCCTGCATTTGGCTTCGATCTTGAAGAAGCTGGCGTAATGAAAACCGTAAATGTGCTGGATATCGCATGGAATCAGAAGTACAGCGAGTATGAGGGAGCTATTTATGTGGCGTACCTAGTATTTTCTGGCATGTTGAAAGCTGGAGATACTAGAGCGAACGAGGTGATGGGTAAGATTGAATACGTTCAGAATGACTGGTTATCTAAAGGCTTGGTACGTAAAGAACTGGCCTCCCGATTTTTATCAAAGGCTAAAGAATGGACTCAAGGCGAGGTGCAGAGTCCATCTCAGGGGGGTGAGTTCTCACCAAACATGCCAGATATAATGCAAAGCGAACCAGTCAGCGTCCATACAGCGGGACAGTATTTAATGTTGCTTGTGGAAGATGTCCCCTCAATCGGCGAGCGCATGGCGGGTACAAAAATGCCTCTCAGATTTCCTTACGTTTTAGCCGTCATGAATTCATCCAATAATCAACTCACGATGTTTATTACCCTCGAAGTGGGTTTTACAGATAGTGTATTTCTCTGTGTATTCGATGCAGCAGGAACACACAGCAACTTGGGAAGTGGTGAGCCTTACATAGAACGTCATGCTTTTGAACAGGTGGCGCTTGAGATCGCATGTCAATCTCTCAAGCTCGATGCATCCTCCGTTGTGAAGGCTTCTGGTTGAAATGTTTAGGAATTCGCCATCGAGAATGAAGCAATAGGACTTTGGATCATACTCGTTATCTCATCGCAGGCGTTGCAGGACACCCGATCCTTTGCTGCCACTTTTCAGGTGGTTTCAGCCCAGGCTAACGTCCACCGTCATACCGTGGTTACTTTGCAGAAGTAAATGCTGTGTTGAAACCGGTGCTTTGCTGAAAAACCGGAAGTGGAAACAAATCTTCCGGTCAAGAACGGTCTGCTGTGCAGGCCGTTCTTTTTTCATAAGCAGTGCATCTGCCTGCCTGATATCTGCCCTGTCACAAAAATCTGTGCAAAGCCACAGATATGGAAGTAAATAAATGTTATTTAATGAAACTTTACTCATATCAAATTAAGATACCTGCCAGACGTCATCTTCACCTCAAAACGCCGCTTCGTGACTTGATTGTCAGGGGCGGTAGCAGGTCTGTGTGAGTCCTGATGGTAACTGCATAGCGGTGTAGCGCGGTACGAGTTAGACGGCTTGATGGCGTAAATTTACTGATAAATTCATGTGAGGTAATCAGAATAACTCCAATGAATCAGTAGATTTGGTGGGGTATAGATGGAATGGTTACACGACATGGTGTCATAAACAAAATGTTATGTTTTTAAGGATAAATAATATGATGAATCAGTTAGTTGAAGCTATAGAGTGTTGGGCTGGGCGTCCAACATGGTTTAGTCCACACCCAAGTGATCAGAAAAATTTGAAAGCAGCAGTATCCAATATTAAGAAGCTATCATTTACGCCTTCAACTGAA
This sequence comes from Photobacterium halotolerans DSM 18316, assembly GCF_000425165.1. GTDB lineage: Bacteria > Pseudomonadota > Gammaproteobacteria > Enterobacterales > Vibrionaceae > Photobacterium > Photobacterium halotolerans. Next base: position 420,109 of record NZ_KE384319.1, on the reverse strand, counting down.
GATATCTACACTGCAATTCTTCATCATGTTCAAGATGCGCCAGTTATGCTTGGAACTCCTTCGAACATTGAAGATGAAGTAATGAAGTTCGCTAAGAAAATAGCGGTGAAATTATGAGTGGCCTATTTGTCGAAGTTAAAAGGTCTTAAGGTTTCTGTCCTGGGAAATCAATTCTTGATTGGGTTATAGTTTGGCGACGATTATCTGATCATAAATAAGGCCATTTTTCTATCTAAATAACTTACCTCTTAATATCCTGTCTATGATTCAAGTATAGTTATCGACGATTAACTCAAACATAGCCTATTTAGTGGTAATTAAATCTGAGAATGTGACTATATACACAAATTTATCGAGACATGTTATATACACTAGTATCACAGACTGTAATATTGGAAATGCATATGTTTTTGTTTTTCAAAAGACTTTTTAGCAAGCCTAAACTTAACAACCATGAACAGGTCGAGCCGCTCGCAATACTCCATGATGTTTTTTGGAAAAAATTCGCAGAAGATTATGCAAAACTTGCTATCAATGTATCAACTGAAGATGGTCTGCCAAAATTAGATCATAACGCACAAGACGCCATTAAGAGTGTTTTAAAACCTGTCTTAGAAGCAAATACTTTAAGAGCACAAAGATTAGAACTGCGTAGGTTAAGTCAGATTATCATCTCGCGCAGAGCTTACATAATGGCTTATTATGCCAACACAAAAAAATTTAATTCGCTAGATCAATACTTGAGTATCCTCAAGAGCCTCAATATTGAATTATCAGTTGAAAACGAAATGGAGTTAATATTAGCACTAAAAGAACTTACTCAGTGGTATGCTGTTGTATTGTGCACTGCTGGGGTACTAAATGATAGGCATGAATTTGGGTGGTTTCAATGCTACGACATCCTTTATGAGTATCATGCGAATCAATTAATTGAACATGGTGAGGTTTTTCAAGACGTATTAAATGATGAAGAAAAGCCAGGAAGCTCCACTGCCAAACAAGCGATTAGCATTTCTAATTTAATACTGTTGGAAAAGTTTATAGACTCATTTCACCAAAATATCATGCAAGGTGAACCAAGAGTCTATGATTTACAAAAAATTGCAGATACCTTGGAAAAGAAAGAGTACATGCAAGCATAGAGTTAGCAGGAGAATTAACAGGAGAGTCACTTTATGAGCCTTCTGCTGAGAGCATTGATACCAAGCTGCAATCGTTGCAGGAGCCCCGCTCCTTTGCCGCCGCCTTCCAGGTGGTATCAGCCCAGGCTAACGTCCACCGAAATACTGTGGTTGCTTTGCTGAAGTAAATGTTGTGTTGAAACCGGTGTTTTGCTGAAAAACCGGACGTGGAAACAAATCTTCCGGTCAAAAAACGGTCTACTGTGCAGGCCGTTCTTTTCTGATAAGTAGTGCCTCTGCCTGTCTGATATCTGTTGTTTGCTCGCGGCACCTCAAACCACCGCCTATGGCGGTGGTGATTGTTTGAAATTGACGCTGAGAACGACCGCCGGGCTAAGTCACAAATTCTCAAAGCAGCACGCCAACTTAGAGAAATTCCAACCAATAGATAATTAACATTGAAGCCTCAGTTATGGGGCTTTTCAGTCAAAACGCCTACAGAAAACATCAGAATCACACCCATATTCGTCAATCTGCAATCTCCCAGATGATGAATACCTATGATATTGTTATCACTCGTCTTTATTGCAACATATTTACTGATTTAGGATGCGGCACATATGAGCTATGAAATAGTAAAGTTCGATAAAATTTATGCTGATGATATCAAGAGGATTGTTGACCCAGACTACGCGGTCCAGGTTATTAAAAGTGGCACCTATCTAGCTTCGCTCAATCATTTCAGTCAGGGTTATGAACGCAAAAATGATGATCATTCTTATATTATCAATCAGATAAAGGGTGGCAGTTTAGTCATGCTTGAAGCTTTTGAAGCTAAGTATCACGGTATTTTGAAAATAAACGGAGAACTCAAAATGAGTTTACCGACATCTCTAAAACACAAAGTATCAGCCTTGCATGCCAGCGGCAAGAAGCGGCGGTATGTAAAAGCCAACTACGCGCCATTTGACCCTGCCACAAATCAATTTGAAAGTGCACCGGAAACACACAGCCTCAAGCCTGCGCCTAAACCGTCATTGCAATCACCACCGTCAGTTCCTGAATCCAAAGAAAATACACCTCCAGTAATTAACATGGCAGCAGACAGGCAGAAAGTAATCATTGACGATTCACCTGCCATCTTTGAGATTACAGATAACCCTAACGCTGACGGAAAGCAGCCATTTTGGGAATCATCGCTACTTAACCCAGTTGATTCTGGCACTGTTTACAATGAAATGGGTAAGAAGTACGGTGTAGATTCTGACTGGCTAAAAGCAATTGCGTATATGGAAAACACACACGGAGCATATGATGCAATTCCACCATTAAATTTAGTCATCACATCATATAGACCGATGAATGTTCAATATAAAACATGGAAACCTATTGCTGATGAGCTTGGATTTAGTGAGTGGCAAATTCAGTACAGGGTGGCAAGTAATGTAGAAATGGCAGCTCTGATTATTAAGCGTATCGAGGCAAGAGTAGTGAACCCAACACTTGAGAAAGTAGCAAGTATCTATAATTTCGCAGGTGCAGAAAAAACCACTGATTATGGCGCCCGAGTACAGGCTATATATGAGGCTAAATTATGGGAAAAATGATTATCTTAATAACAACATTAGTCGTATGTGCTTGTCTTGCTTATGTTGCACTAACGTCAGACTTTAGTGATTACTGTCTAGCTCAAGTTGATGTATACCGCTGTGAAAAGTGGAATATGAAGAACCTTGCAATTTTGTTAGTCAGTGGGCTGTTTTATGGCTTGTTGTTGGGTCTACTCGTAAGAAAAATCATCTTTGCAGTAACGCGAGCATGTAAGCCCTGCAACTATAAATGATACGATTATAAATATGTGGAAGATAACCACGATCGTTATAAGTGGGCTAATTTTTACAGTTTATGTACTGAGTGCTATGAATTATCTAGAGCCGACTACTCTTTGTGATTCAATAGATAAAGCAACTAATGCCTGCGAGGACTGGAATGTTCAAGCAGTAATTCTAATGGGTGGATTCTACTTCCTATGGGGAGCTGCATTTGGTTTGTTTGTGAATTTTTTGAGAGTTCGCTGTGCATTTCTAATCATGAAAATTGTAAATAAAATCAATATTTAAGTAAGCATCCATGATGGGGCTATTCTTGTCACCAGTGACAGGCGCTAGTTTCGGTTCATTGATACCAATCGGCCAGTCACCAAATCCTGCAGCACATTGATGGTCAGGTGTTCGTTTTCACAAAATCTTACCACCAATAGCCCGGAGATAAATGATCTTGGTTGTCAGAACAGTTGATATATTGCTTCCTGATGTCGATCAGTTTATTCGTGAAAGTGAGTCAGAAACGTTGGGAAAGAGTGTGTCATTAGATGCAAATCAGTTGATTACTGTATTCAGGAAAATAACAGGACTGCTGCCATAAATTTTAACCGGATCGTGTAAAACAAGGAGCGTTACGTGTATCAGAAAGTTATCGTTTTAATTGCCGTCATCTTTGCTGTTTCTGGCTGTAAAGATCGGGATGAAACCTATGCAAACCCGCCGCAGGAACTGCTGCAGCATGTTGAAAGGTTACTGCCGGCCGCAGAACACTATGTGCGCGGTAATGAAGCAGAAGCATTGGAGAAGGGGGTGCCATTAGATGCCAATCAGCTGAGGATTGCCTCCAGGGTTGGTTTGAAATCGCCAGATAAAGTGCGTGTTTATTATGTCGATAAACTTCCTTTTCCTGATGATCCTGAGCTTGCTGCGTTAGCCACAAAGTATGGCTACAGTTCCCCTTTAACGGGGGCGTATACGTATGGCTACGGACTCTGGATTAAACGTTCAGAGAAAGACAATCAGGAGCTGCTGGCACACGAGCTCATCCATGTCCGTCAGGCAGAGCAGCTGGGCGTTCGGGAACAGACTAAACAGTATTTACTGCAATTGTTTATTTACGGCTATCGCAATGCGCCCATGGAGCTTGAAGCCTACCGTGAAGCCAGCCAGTATCTGTGAGCAATCATCCTCACAGCCAGGGTAAAAAATGCATCGATGTATTTTTAGGCTCCAGGCCCGTAAATGAAATGGCCGAAGTCCACTGGTATTGAGGCAGATCAATTCCCCTAATGACACTGCTGCCTAACATAGCCACAAACCTGACAATGAGCCGAACTATCCGGCGATTATTGTAATTCCCTTTATACTAAACAGCGATGTACCTGAGTTTGGCTAATTACTCGTGCGACAGGATAGGGCCGTGTATTGCTGTAGCCTGTCACAAACTAACATTGCCGGTCTGGTAAAAGCTTTTGCTTAACCGCTACTTTTTCAGCCGCGGAAACTGATGTTATCAGCGTAAAGATGGAGACGACTAATGAAGAGCAGAATCGATATTCTCGCCATTGCAGGCGCTTGTCTGTTGCTGGTTGCGGCATCAACCTTTGCTTGCACCAGAGCCGTTTATCAAGGCCCGGATGGTATGATTATTACTGCCCGATCCATGGATTGGAAGGAAGAAATACCGGCGAATCTGTGGTTGTTTCCCAGGGGGATGGAGCGAAACGGGGCGGTCGGGCCTAACTCGGTTACCTGGACCTCTAAGTACGGAAGTGTGGTGACAAGCGCATTCGACATATCCAGCACAGATGGGATGAATGAGAAAGGACTTGTTGCCAATCTGCTGTGGTTAGCTGAATCCAGTTACCCGGAATACGGGCCAGATAAAAAGGGGCTGACCGTCGCCGCTTGGGTGCAATATGTATTGGATAATTTTGCGACGGTTGAAGAAGCGGTCGATGCGCTGCGCTCAGAATCCTTCGTGGTGGTTTCGGCAGACATTCCTGGTACAGAGCGTTTTGCTACGCTTCACCTGTCTATTTCTGATGCCAAAGGTGATAACGCAATTTTTGAGTATATCGACGGAAAGCTCGTGATTCACCATGACATGTCTTATACAGTGATGACGAATTCCCCCGTGTTTGAGCAACAGCTTGCATTGAACGCCTACTGGCGGCAAATCGGTGGTCTGACAATGCTGCCGGGAACCAACCGCGCCGCAGATCGATTTGTGAGGGCCTCGTTTTATATGGACGCAATTCCAAGAACAAGCGATACCCGAACGGCAGTTGCCAGTGTATTCAGTGTTATCAGAAATGCGTCCGTGCCTTTTGGTATTGCCTCTGAAGAAGAACCGAACATTTCTTCCACACGGTGGCGCTCCGTCTCTGACCAAAAGAACCTTGTTTATTATTTTGAGACTGCGCTCACGCCCAATACGCTTTGGGTGGATCTGAAGGGGGCCAACTTCAGTACAGGCAGTCCTGTCAGGAAGTTGTCTCTCGCAAACCATGAGATCTATACAGGAAACGCTCTCGAAAAATTCGAAGTCTCTGAGCCGTTTACCTTTGCGGGCTTATGATGTTTTTCTGAGACCGGTATCAAGTCATAGCCATTGGCTGTCGCGCAAAATGAAATACCGGGAGGGACACTGGTTTTGAGCGCGACAGGCAATCTGCAAGTCTTACTGAAATACAACCCAGCACGCGGTTTGATGCGTGCTACGCTGGCTATTCCATCATCAGGAAAAAAGACATGGACGAGACAGTAAAAGCCAAATTCGACAGTTATCCGGCTCATATCAAACCTGTGATGCTAAACCTGCGCAGTGTGGTGTTAGGTGTTGCTGAAGCCCATGATCTGGGGGATGTTGAAGAAGCACTGAAATGGGGCGAACCCAGCTATCAGGTGAAAGGGGGCAGCCCGGTCAGGATGAACTGGTCACCCAAAGATCCTGCACACTATTTTCTCTACTTTAACTGCAATACCCGGTTAGTGGATACTTTCCGTGAAGTGTACGGACACTCACTGTCCTTGCAGGGTAACAGAGCCATAGCCCTGAATATTGCCGATCCGCTGCCCGAGCCGATTGTCTGTCATTGCGTCGAACTGGCGTTCAACTATAAACGCCTGCGGCATTTACCGCTGCTAGGCGTGTAACCGGCTCCCAGGCGCTTTTCGTGTCTGAGCTGGTCTGTGTGAGGCCTGCTGAGTAGGAGGATTCATCATGAAAGCTGTCTTTAAACCCGGCAACAATATCGCCATGAAGATACCTTCACATGAGTATGAGAAAACGCTGAGTTTTTATCGTGATGTGATTGCCATTCCGGAACTGGCTCGTGAGAAAGACACGGATACGCCCCGTTTTCAGTTCGGCGATAAAACGCTGTGGCTCGATAACGTCCCGGGTATCAGCCAGGCTGAAATCTGGCTCGAAATTGTGACTGATGATATTGCCGCTGCAGCAGAACATCTTGCGAGCCACAAGATTGCCAGGCGCGATGAGATTGAACCTTTGCCGGAAGGATTCGCCGCATTTTGGGTTGCCAGCCCTTCGAATATTATCCATCTGGTATCGCAATCAGACTAGGTGCCGTTCACGCAAGCTGGCTTGGCACTTGCCTGAAGCACCTGAAAACGGGCAATATGAGCGGACTGAATCAGTAAGGTGGAATATTGATGGTCGTTTGGCCCGCGGTGTTGAAATATGAGGGGGATCAGGAGCTGAGTGTTGTTGCTGATCGCCACACATGGGAGTCGGATGCTGATTTGCATTGCTTTGGCTTTCAGCCAGGTGATGTGCTGATTGATTCGGCCGGGCAGGTGTTTCGTCCCCTGAGTTTGCGTCCGGGTGATACCAGCTTAGAAAAGACGGAACAGACAATGCGCCTTGATGATATTGTTGAGATCATCAAGGCGCATCAGTCTTGTCTTGGATCATGTTGTGCGGCTAAGGTGTCTTTTGCCTCTGTCGCAGAGGCTATTAATGCTTTATGAAAGTGCTTTATAGAAAGCGCTCTTAAAAAAGTGCGATACAAGACAGTGCAATACAAGACGCCGGCTAGCTGCACAAACAGGGGCTGATTACCTTATTCCCAGCCAAAGACCGCATCATAGGTTTGGCAATTGCTGACCAGCGTTTCCGTATCTTCAAGGTAGAGCTGTTGCTCAGCCGACACCGGATAAGTCAGCCATTCTGAACATTGCGCACTCTGGCCATTGCCTATCACCAGTTTGCTGCCTGGTTTCAGCTCACAGCGGGTCATTTTGTCGAGTGGCGACCATTGGTAGCAGATTTCATACCCAGCGCGGTATTGAGCGACTTTGCCATTTGGCTGGTTTGCCGCCCACCAGGCACCAAACTGGCTGTTGGGGTTAGTGCTGTTCCAGGCCCGAAAGACGGTCAGTGCTTCCCCTTCTTTCACTTCATACACCTGTCCCTGACACAGCTTGCCCTTAGTCGGCTGACCGAGAGAACTGGCCAGCAACTGGGGATCATCGACAAGGTTTAGCTTACTGGCCCATGCCGCAGGCGGCTCAGTTGAGCCAATACAGACACTGGCATCAAGAATGTCCTGAGTGGCGTTGGCGGGATTGGCCGTATCAGTTTGTACGGTACCGCCCGGGGCCGATGTACAGCCTGAGAGTGCAAAACTGGCCATAAAGATGGCGGTCAGGGTAAGCCTTGTTTTCATTTCATGATCCTTATGTATCCAACTGAATATGTACTGATTATCGTATTTCGGTGGTTGTTTTTCTGGACTAACTGAAAGTAAACGATGAAATTGAGAAGCAGATAACAGTTTCTAACTGGCAGGCGGTCAGCAGGTGAGTGCAGAGGAAAAACAGAAGAGAAGAAACCGGAATGCTGGATTCCGGTTTTACAGGTTATTTTCGGGCGTTGACCTGCTTTTTGGTATCAGTAACAGGTGCCGTCACTGTTGATGTTGCAGAAGCTGCAGGTTTAACCGTGGTTGCTGCTGCGGGCACGGCGCTTTTATCAGCAGTGCTGGATATCTCTGCTGATTTGAGCTGTGTCGGTGGCGTCAGTGGCGCGGCCTCGGCGGCTTTAACTGGTTCTTCTTTACTGATAGTGACGACTTTTTCTTTATCAGCCGGGTAAGTCTGGCCATGGAAGCAACCGCCTCGCTCAATACAAATGTCGTTAGTGTAAATGACACCTTTGGCTTTGCCTTTTTCCAGGATCTCAATGCTGTCGGCGTGACAGGCCCCTTCATGCAGGCCGTTAATGACCACTTTGCTGGCAAAAATTTCGCCAGAGACCCGGCCCGTCGCGCTTATCGATAACGTCTTTTCGGTACGGATACGTCCTTCAATGTAGCCATCTACCTGGATATTACCGCTTAGTTCGATATCTCCTTTAAAGGAACAGCCTTGTGCAATGATAGTTGCAGTTGAGTGCTTGCCTGTGCTTCCAGCACTTTTACTAAAGAGTCCCATTGGATGCTCCTCTCATGGTTAAACAGATAGTCAAAGTTGTCGGGCCCCCAGTTGATGAAATACTTGGGGTTCAAAGCCCGACCCAGAAAACGGACCTCATAATGGAGATGGGGGCCAGTTGAGGTACCACTGTTGCCTGATAATGCAATTAAATCGCCTTTTCTGACGAAATCACCGGTTTTGACTTTGAATGCTTTCAGGTGCGCATACAGAGTCATGAATCCATAGCCATGGTCAATTTTCAGCAAATTGCCGTAGCCTTTTTTGCTGGGCCTTACCAGTTCCACCACGCCATCAGCAGGGGAGTGCACTGATGTTCCCGTGTGTCCACTGAGATCGATACCCAGATGACGGCGCTTGTTACCGTAAACCGGATGGTTACGTGAGCCGTATGAAGAAGAAATACGCCGGTATTCCATAGGACTACCGTTAGGTATTACTTTCAGCATGGCGACACGTACCGCCGAGTTCAGTGCGGCTGTATCCAGTCGGGTATCCAAAGGCTGTTCCCCTTCGCTTTCAATACCCAACACGTTCTCCAGCTCATTCACGCGGCCAGAAATCTGTTCCAGCTCATAGCGCCTGTCGGCCAGGTTTTGCTCCAGCGACTGCCGGTCGCTTTCCAGATTAAGAATTTCATCTTTCAGCTCATTGGCATGCTGGTTTAACTGCGATTTTTCCTGTTGTGTCTGATCAACAGCATTCCATAAATACTGAATCGAAAATGCCATGACCACGACGGCGACGATGAACAACAGCAGGGTTGCAATCAGGTTCCGCCGTAAATACTTACCCAGTTGAAAATGGTAAGACCCGTTAATCGTTGATATCGAGATAGTGAGTTGATCTTTCATTACGCTAAGCTCATTCGCTTTCTCTTACGCATAAGGCGACAAGCTGGATGCAGGATTAACTCTTGCCAGGAAAGGATGATGCAAAACTGTGCTCTGTGGCATAAGTTCCTGAAACGTGTCCTGCTGCCTGTCCCGTTAAGCGATGAGAAAGAAAAAATACAAAAATAGAATAAAAGCCAGCAATATCGCGGCAAGCGTGGGGTAGATAATGTAGAAATCACCACTACGCCGGGCGCGTTTGAAACACAGATAGGAAAGCAGTCCGTTGTAGCCTAAAAGCAGTAAACTGATTGTCGTCCCTGTATTCAGTGTCATGCTGTGCATCCTCAGCAAAAAATGGCTGAGCAGAAAATAATCCAGCACTATGAGCCAGAGAAATAACTTTTGCAGACTGTCCGGTCGACGTTCACTTGGGACAATTGCGGAAGATGATGCAGCTCTTTTCATGGGTTAACTTCGCTAAAGTTCTCCAGGCGGCAAAGGGATAATCCCTTTGCCGGTTACTCAATTAAGACGCTTCAATGTAGTCCTGACGGATAACAGGCTGATTAAATTCCGCTTTTTCACGGGCCTGCTGTAACACCGGACCGTCATCGTTAGCCGGCGGGCCTTTGAACAGTGTTTCCACCATTCGGGCAGCCACTGATGTCAGGACAAACAACTCAATACGTCGGTTTTCGCTGGCTTTCGGTTCTTCAGGATTCAGCGGCGCACGATCAGCCATGCCTGCAACCTGCAAGACATGATTTTCAGGCGCCCCGCCGGTAATCAGTGTCTGGCGAGCTGCATTGGCGCGTGAAGCCGACAACTCCCAGTTCGATCTTTCGCTGAAAGTGCCGCTGTAACGAACTGCATCTGTGTGGCCACTGATAATCAGCGGATTCTGAATCTTCTGGAATATAGGTGCCAGAGCCAGTAATAAATCCTCAAAGAAAGGCGTCAGCTCGCTGCTTCCCCGGTGGAACATGTTCTGGCGGAAGTCGTCCTGTAAGACAATGCGCAGCCCCTGCGGCGTCACGTCTACATGCACATTTCCTTCTGCGGAAACCTGTTTCGCCAGCTCTTCAACCACTTGCGCTAATACTTTCAGTTGTTCCTGAGTCTCATAGGTGCCCTGAACCAGTGCATCAGTTTGTGAACCATCGCCATTGCCATCGTAGAAGGAGGTGACAGTCACAGCAGCATCATGCGAGCTGAGGTCCGCCGCTTCACCGCCCAGATCAATCGGAGACAGGCTGGTGGAGGTATTAAACGGATTACCTGAAGCCTGGTCGAACAAACTGGAGCTGTTGAGATAAGCCACGATCGCTTGACGCTCTGTTTTGTCGACAATGGCCAGGATCCACAGCACCAGAAACAGCGCCATCAGGGCTATCATGAAGTCGGCAAATGCCACTTTCCATGCCCCGCCATGCCCTGCTTCATGCGAGTTGCGGCGTGCTCGTTTGATGATGATCTGATCGTGCCGTTGCATTATGCCTCCTGCTCAGACAGCCATTTTTCCATGTCATTGAAGCTTGGCTTCACATCGAGCTGAATGTGTTTACGGCCAGCATCTATGGCCAGCAGGGTAGGCTTCTTGGCCACATAAGCGACCAGTGTGGCCCGGACGCATTCAAAGGCTGTCATATCACGCTTAACACGTTGCGACATGGCATTACTGGCCGGGTCAAGCACACAGTAACAACCGAAGATACCCAGGAATGTCCCCACCAGTGCGGCGGCAACTTTGTAGCCAATTTGCGCGATAGAGCCGTCGATGAACTGCATGGTGATAATGATGCCCATCACTGCCGCCAGAATGCCGAAACCGGGCAGGGCCTCAGCAGTGCGGTGCAGTGAGCGTGAAGGCAGCAGAAGATCATCTTCAATGGCCATGATTTCCTGCTCCAGCAGAGCTTCCAGCTCATGGGGTGACATCTGGCCCATGGCCATTAAACGCAGGTTATCTGTAATGAAAGCAACCAGGTGGCTGTCGTCTTTGACCAGCGGGTAACGCTCGAAAATCTCACTGTTCTGAGAATCTTCAATGTGGCTGTCGAGTGATTTGAAGCCACCGTTACGTATGGTTTCCAGCAACAGCTGCATCAGGCCCATCAGTTGCATGTAGTATTCTTGTTCGTTCTTGCGCGGCTTCATTATCTGGCGAAACTGAATACGCATTTCACGAATAACATGGGGCGGGTTGCCTATGATGATTGAGCCCAGTGCAGCACCGGTAATAATCAGAATTTCAGCAGGCTGCCAGATGGCCATCAAGGTACCTCCGGCCCATAGGTAACCGCCGAAAACACACAACAGAATGACGATTGCGCCGGTAAATTTTTGCATGTCAATTTGCTCCTATCAGCAAAGATATTGATTCAGTTGTTTCAGTGCCTGCTTATGAAGCTGGCATACACGAGGCGGTGTCAGGTTTAGCACCAGTGCAATTTCGTGCAGGTTCATATCATGTTGATAGAACAGGGTCAGCAAAAGCTGTTCACGTGGTTTGAGCTTGCCAAGTGCCGCAGATAGCGTGCGGCGTATGTGTTCATGACGCACCGATTCGCCGCCGTCATGGTTCATCGAAAAATCGGAACCGCTTTCAAGCAACTGATCCAGACTTTGCATTTCACTGGCCATAGAGGCATTCAGGCGCTGCAGATAATCTGCCTGGTCTGTGCCTAACGCTGCAATGATTTCGGCCTCCAAGGGCTGGCGGCCGAGTTTTTTCATTAAGTCGCGGGTCACGTCATTCAGTTCGTGGGCCTGTTGCCGGGTTTGGCGCGAGCGCCAGTCAAGACGACGCAATTCATCCAGAATGGAACCGCGAATCCGGCATACGGCAAAAGACGGAAAATTCGGATCTTCCACGTTGCCGTAGCGACGGCCTGCCTCCAGCAGTCCCATCAGACCAATTTGCTGCATATCTTCCAGACTGCAGTGGGTGCTGACATGACTGCGTAGTTGATTGACAACACGTTTGACTAAGATCAGGTGATCACGGATCAGTTTATCTTCGTTCACTACCGGGCTGTTACGCCCGGTGTCGTGCTTTTTCTCGTACTCTTCAGTCGGGTTGATATCTAGCATAGGCGCCTCACTGAATCACATATTTGGTCAGCAATACATTGTTGATGGCGCGGGCATAACGTGTCTGACTGAAAGCATTCAGTAATGTCCCTTTGACTTCATCCTGAAGTTCTTCAATCGTCCGCTGGTTCTGCAGTTGCTCATAGGTTTTATTACTGAAGAGTTTGAGCAGGGCATTGCGCACAACCGGCATATAGTTATCGATACCTTCAATTGCTTCCGCATTACGCGTTTCCAGTGCCAGCTCCATCATGATGAAGTGCGTTTGACGCTCGCCTTTCACCGACAGAACCAGTTTTTCCAGCGGATGGAAAATAGGGTCGACATTCTCAGGTTGGCTAAAGGGGAGACTGAAACTGGCACCGCCTTCGCCCTGATGACTTTTGACGTACCAAAGGGTACCGCCAACACTGGCAGCTGCGACCAGTACGCTGGTGATCAGTATGATGATAATGATCAAGACGAGATTACGCTGGGTCATGTAAATGGCTCCTCATCAGGCTCTGGTAGATAACCAATGGCCTGAATCTGTTGTAGTTATCTGGCTGTCATCAGCCTGATGGTTGGCAAAAATAACGGGTTGTGCGTCTTCTTCGGCATGCTCTTGCTGCTGGCCCTGACGGCCATCGCCGACATTGACATCAACATGAACAAAATTTTGTTCCTGCAGCTCGGCTCTCAGCCGTTCTGATACCTGCACCAGCGCATCACGGACGGCCGACTGGCTGGCGTGGATTTGAACACTGAGACGATCGCCATCCATACGAACGGTTAAATCAAGCTTGCCCAGATCAGGCGGGTCCAGACGAATTCGTGCTTCCTGCAAATTCTGGCTGGCCTGCAACTGTACTCTGTCCTGCAGTACCTGGATCATCTGTTCACCCCATTTACCTTGCTGGCCCTGGGGTAATTTGACGCTGGCCCATTCCACGGGAGCGGCGGCGTTTTGAACCTGTTGGGATGAACCGGATTGCCCGGCAGCAGAGTTAGCCGCACCGTCTGCTGACAGCCCTGCGATCAGGGTTTGCAGAGAAGGGGTTGCGCCGGCGCTGCGGGATTCAGCTGACCCTGTTAACACGAGATCTTGCTGAGCCGGCGATTGGCTGCGTTGCTGCAGCAGAGCAGTAAAGCGAGCATTGTCGGCTGATTGTGTACTGGCTGTCTGGCTGTCTGCCGCTGCGACGGGTGTTGCGGCTGCGCCGGATGACATTAAGCGTGTTTCTCGCATACCGGTACTTCCGGACGCTGCAACGCTGTTCTCCGCAGTACTGACAACTGCTCCGGGCGCCCCGGTATTGGTCGCAGAGCTTGCTCCCAGTTGCTTTTCGGCCTGCGCCAGCAGATTGGCAATGATGTCCGCCGCCGCTGCCGGAGACAGTGCCGGATTGCTGTCCGGTTGCTGTTCTGGCTGTGCAGCAGCATCGGCCGTGTAAGAGGTCTCAGTAATGGCTGCTTCTTTTTGGTCAGTGGCGGCATTGGATTGCAGCGTGTCACTGAAGTTGGAGGCGGTGCCATCATTGGCCGGTTTGACTTTACCGGAAAGCATGTCCGCCGACTCGCTGTCACTGTTAGCCAGTTTGGAATGTGAGACGATAGTGTTCATTAAAGCTCCATATTCATGGCCATTTGATATGCCAGAAGTCCTTCTTTTCCTTCACCGACGGCATTCATGTCTTGCTGTAACTTATCTTTCGCTGCATTGACCGCAGCGATGGCTGTCTGATGGCTGCTTTTCAGATGGGCAAGCGCCTGAACATGATCTTCTGTCAGTTGCGTGCCTTTCAGATTCCGTAGCACTTTTTGTAACGTCTGATCAAGCTGCTGAAGGCGATCCCAGTCGCTATCAGCAGCGGCTTGGTCAAGGTGCTGCCTGAGAGCTTCTAGCTGGCTCACTGTGATGTTAGGCATGCTGACCAAAACCTTCCCATCCCTCACGGACGTTAGTCATGACATTTTCAACCGTCTCAAGGTGTTCAACTTTGTTCTGGGAGCTGGCCTTAAAGAGCTCGCTGATGCAAAACTCGTAAAGGTCGTGAAGATTGGCAGCCAGTTCGCCACCGGCTTCTACATCCAGCGCACTGTCGAGGCCAATCAGGATGTTCATGCACTTACTGATGCCTTTCCCTTTGGCTTCCAGACGTCTGGATTCGATGTGACCTTTGACCCGGACGACTTCATCCAGCAGGCCGTCAATCAGCATGATCACCAGTTGGTGAGGGTTTGCTGATGCGGCCTGGGCATCCAGATCGACGCTTTGATACGAATCAAAGCCCGAGTTTTGCATTAGCATGGGTAACTCCTTTAAAACGCGAATAATCCGCTTGTTTGATTCATTTGTGTCATCAGCTGGTTCATCTGAGTGAACTGGGCGAGATAACGGTCGTAAGACATCTGGTACTTGCGCTCCAGATTGGACATTTTGTCGTCAATACGGCTGATGTTTTGCTGAAGGCTGTCTTTGCGGCTTGTGAAGACACCATCAGAGAACGACAGATAAGGCTTTACTGTTGCTTCGAGCGAGTCGAACAGCTGATCGGTGCCGTTGAACATCTCGTTCAGTGCTGCCGGATCGGTAGCCTGTGCGGCTTCGAACTTGTCATTGTCGATAGCCAGCTTGCCATTCCGGTCAATACTGACACCTACTGAATACAGGCTCTGGCCGTTGTAGGACTGACGGAAAATACTGCTGATCTGGTTTTCCAGAGAACGGATAGTACCGTCACCGGCCAGTACGCCACGCTTTTCGTCTTTTGAGCCGACTTTGGTGTATTTGTCGATTTCAGACATCAGTGCGTTATACGCATCCACCATCTTGTTCAGTTGCTCTTTGGTGGCCTCTTTATCTGAGCCCACAGTGATACCGATTGGCTGGTCACCACTGGTTTGTGCTTTAGAAACAGTCAGATCAACGCCGTCAATCACACCTTCAAAGGTGTTGGAGCTGTTGGTCAGTTTCAGGCCGGTGCCTTCAGCACCCAGCCAGATCACCGCATCTTTAGGCGTGCTGATATCCGTGCTGTTGGCAAAGGCATTTTCGAAGTTGGCATCACCTGTACCTGTTACGCTGACGGACACTGTATTGGCGACACCGGTTTCCTTACCGGACAACATGAAGTGGGTTTCACCGTTGGCGCGGACAAGGCTGGCGTTCACGCCCGGGTTGTTTTCATCATTGTTGATGGCGGCGGCCAGTTCCTGAAGGGTGGCAGTGCCATCGCTGTCTGTGTCTACGGTCGCCAGATCAAGCGTCATGGTATTGCCATCCATGGAGATGACCATGCTGCCTGCCGCCGGAATTGCACTGTCGGCTGTGGTACCTGCACCCAGATCAACGCCCATCTGATGAGAGGTCGCGATTTGTTCGACAAAGACCTGATACTCACCCGCCAGTGCGCTGGCATTGACACTGGCACTGATGTTGCCTTCCTGCGAGAAAGTGGCGCCGTTTTTTACCACGCTGTCATTCAGGCCGTTCATGTCTTCTACTGCGCTGCGGAATGTCCGCAAGGCAGTTTCAATCTTGCCGTAGGCAGAAATCTGGCTTTGGTACTTATCAGCCTGAGTCTGAAAACGTTGCTGAAACGGCTGAACCTCATAGGTGGCCAGCTGTGTTGCCATACTGATCGGATCGATGGAACTCATGGAAAAACTCCTATATTTATGACTACTAAAGCAATTAGTGTGCCACTGTGTTAGCTATTGAAATCAATGAGATTGTTTTGGTTTTCCTGGATAAAGCGGAAGCAGGATTTCCGATCATGTTTCCGCTTTATCTTCCGTCTGACAGTGATTGCTTCCAGACGGAAACTGCTCCGTTTCAGCAGGAAATAGACGGGAAAGCCAGTTCGCTTTACCGGATCAGGTTGTGACCTATGCAACAATCCCTATCAAGTAGGGCGGCGAATTGGTTGGGGGAATTAAGAAGTGCAGTGGGAAATCAGGGATGGGTGGCAGTTAACGATGAAAAACCGGAAACCCAGAGGTTTCCGGTAAAGTGGTTGGGTTTGAAAAGTCAGGGGAAACATCCCCTTGTTACCGGTGAGTCAGTCTGACTACTGGGTTGACGCCTCAAGTGTCACACCAGAGAACTGGCGATAGCCGTCCAGCATAATGGAGTAAGTGCCCGGTGTGGCTCCGGCAAAGGTACAGACTTCGTTATTGCCGTTCCGGTACGGGCGGCAATCCCAGTTTTGTTTGCTGGCCTCTGAACCAAATGACACATACAGATCAACATCCCCTGAACCACCGTTTGTGCTGATCTGCAGTGTTTTCTGCGCCGGCAGCTCGAAGCTATAACGCACCTGGCTGCCTGTAGCACCTGACAGGTTGCTGACCGGTACTCCGTCTGTGAGTACATTATCTGCCGGTGGTGGGGTTCCGCCTGTGGCATTGGCCATTTCAATGGCGTAGGCGAGGCCCAGCTTGGTGAATTTCACTGCATGTGAACCGGTTGAGTCTGAGTTTTGCAGCGTGTCGTTCGGCGTGTGGATCATAGGATTGTAGTCATTGAATTTCGCTTCAAAGGGCATGGCAGCAGAAAAACCGGCTTTATGCCATGAAGCGTGATCTGAACAGGCATAGCCGCAGGTGTCGAACCCGTAGGTTAAGCTAGGCAGATATTCGTCAACCAGCTGGCTCAGGAAGGTGGTCAGATTGCTGTCTGTGTAATCGGTAATAAAGACAATATCTTCAACCGATCCTTTGTAGTTGGTCATGTCCAGCTGCAACGCAGAGATAACCTTTTTGCCTTCTGATTTATATTGGTTGGCCAGATCCTGAGAGCCACGTAATCCCACTTCTTCTGCAGCATAAGCCATAACGGCAATACTGCGTTTAGGCTGGAAATTGTTTTCCGACAGCACGCGAATAATTTCCGTCACGCTGGCGATGCCGGATGCATCGTCATCGGCGCCGGGTGCGATACTCTGCTCATTGGTATGAGAGCCAATGGTGGAGTCCAGGTGGCCACCCAGTACGATCCATTCATCCGGTTTTTCTGATCCCGTTATTGTAAAGACGACAGATTTCTGGTTATAACCAAAGTGCGAAACTTGCTTAACGCTGGAATTGGGTAACGAAGCACTCAGCGAGCGCCATTCACTGGCCAGCCAGTCAGATGCCTGCGCACCGGAAGTGGTGGTATAAAAACGGTTGATAAAACTGGTCAGTGAGCCAATTGTGCCGGTAATGGCCTGCGAGCTCACCTGCGGTAACCAGGCGTTGACTGTGTCTTGCTGGCTGATATCAGGAATCGAAAAAGCAGCGAGTGACTGCGGCATATTGCTGGCAGCAATGGCGTTTTCCGCCGAAGAATGAACCATGTAACCACCGCAGCGCTGATGATCCTCATGCATGTGGTGCGATAGCTCAGCCAACTGGCTGTGATCCACTTGTCCTACCCACACCGGCCCGCTGCTGGCCAGTGACTCTGGCAATAAAGATTGTGCTTTGTGTTGCATGACAGATTTCACCGTCTGGCTGGCATCTGATCCGATGGAGATCCAGACTTTGTCTTCGGCATAAGCCTGGCTGCAGACAGCTGAAATGAGTAAAGCCAAAAACTTTGTTGTGTTTTTCATGTTCTCCTCCCTGGAGATTTTTATTAAACCAACAAAACGTAGGCCAGTTTGAACAGAAAGCGAAATTATCCTTTTCCATCAATATGTAACGTAAAGTTGTCATAAACCTATCAATAAAGTGCTTGGCACCGGAGATGAATGGAAAATTCATGATGAACTGCTTAGTTACGGCGTTTAACTGACGTTATGGGCAGAAATTTCGGGTAGATATGGAGAAAAATATTGTTGAAATAGGCTGAGATTAGATTTCGATTTTGCGAGCTATGCAGACTTAATGACTTAAAGGGACAGTCACCCTTAAAACGGAGTTCCAAGGAGTTCCAAGGACAGTCGCTTTTCGAAAGGACTTAAAAGGACAGTCGCCTTTAAATCGGAGCGAAAGTCGTGTTGAAAGGACAGTCACTTTGGGTCATTGGCCAGAAAAAGGTAGTGTGCTTTGTGTCTGATATCACCGAATTTGCTGTTTATATCATCTTAATAAGATTGATTTACAGTATTTTTGATACCAGCAGCGGCTTTTCTGTCTCCGGTCTGACTTTCACGAGAGTGGGGGCGAACGCATGACATTCAGCGTGTTGTGTGCAGAGGGTGCAGTGTAGGGATTAAGGAATTTGCAAGGCGGTTCGCCGTTGCCGGTTAAACAGGGGTAATGCTGTTTGAATTGCAGCGGCGGAGCCAACGAGTGTACATTTTTTTATGTTTGTACAAATATTTAGCCATGAATCAGTCTCAATACCAAGTCGCTCAAGGATAGGAAGCTGAGTTGATTGTATATGTCCGGGCTTATCTCCTCTGATTTGTTGTCCCGTCCATTCAACCAGTTCAAGATAATCTGCCAGGTGAAATGGCAGTCTTTCCGGCATATTGTTTCGCGGATTATCGGCGAAGGGGAAAAGCGGTGGGGCTGTTACCTGATTTTTGCGAAGCGATTTTATACGAGCTTTCACCGAAGTGAAGTTGGAGGTTTCTGGTGTGTCTGCAATACCGGCTCGTATGGGGTTTAGATCAACGTATGCCATAGCAGCAGCCAGGGCTTTTTCATCCAGTAATGCCTGGCTTTTGAAACGTCCTTCCCAAAAGTGGCCGGTGCAGTTGTCTTCACGATTAGCTTCACTTGCTATGTATTGATTCAGCAGGCGCATGAACCAGCTGATGGAACAGAGTCTTTCCCGCCAGGTCTGGATGATGGTCAAGCAAGCATTTTGTTCGGCATCGGATAAGCTTTCGCTTTTTAAGAATCGCTGAATCAGTACGGGAGCACGATGTAAGGTGAGCCAGCGCTCAACGACTTCGTGATTCGATAAGCGATGGGCCTGATCTTTGTTGATATGCAGAACGACATGGTAATGGTTGCTCATGATGGCGTAAGCACAAACATCCACGCAGAATACGGTGGCAATTCGTTTTAACCGTTTCTCGACCCACCCCCGCCTGTGTTCATAGCTGGTTTGGGTAAGTTTGTCATACCCGCACAGAAATGAACGCCGAACACAGCGTGAAACACAATGGTAATAGGGCGTTGCTTCTACACTAATGAGTTGGCTGCGTGCTGTTGTCATAGGTAATGATTGAGTTGTGCTGGATAAATCCACAGTATATTTGTTTTAGCGCAGATGTAATGGGGGAAGTTCAGAATTTGGGGATGTGTATGAAAATCATGAAATTGATGACGTTGTATTTTTCTTAATGTGCCTGTCCTTGTCAGTGCTCCCCGCCTGTGACGTAAAGGGACAGTCGCCTTTAAATTTACGTGTCTGTCCTAATGAATGATGTGTCTGTCCTGATAAGAATGGGGTGGAGTATTCAGGGGTGGGACGAAAAAAAGCCCCGAAAATCGGGGCTTTGAACATTGGAGTGACTTTGACTAGGTATCTGAGACTAATCAGTTGATTAGCGCAGCAGAGACATTGCCATGCCAGACAGCTGGTTAGTTTGAGACAGTACAGAAGTACCGGCTTGCATCAGCATCTGGTTCTTAGTCATGTTAGAGGTTTCAACCGCGAAATCAGCATCCATGATACGGCCTTTCGCAGCAGAGGTGTTCTCAACCATGTTGCCCAGGTTAGTGATGGTGTGTTCCAGGCGGTTGATGTTCGCACCCATTGCTGCACGTGCTGTACCTAGTACATCAAGAGCAGCAGTTACTTCACCCATCGCAGTTTGCGCATTAGTTTGGTCCGTTGCTACATCAGCACCACCACCGAATGCTGTAAATGGGTTACCACTGATTGCAGTAAACGCTGCAATAACATCGGTGTCAACATTTGCTAAACTCAGAACTTCAGTAGTAGTGTTACCAATTTGCAGGGTAAGACTGCCACCTTTCAAACCAGCAGCATCAAAGAGTGCTTCACCAGCATACTGAGTGTTAGTCATAATGCTGTTTAACTCAGAAGATAGTTCAGTGAACTCTTTGTTTAGTGAATCTTGGTCTGCTTTACTGTTTGTACCGTTTGCAGCCTGAGTTGACAGATCCTTCATACGGAACAGGATGTTGGTAGCTTCGTCCAGTGCACCTTCTGCAGTTTGCAGCATAGAGATGCCGTCCTGAGAGTTGCGCATGGCAACAGACATGCCGCGGGTTTGTGCTTCCAGGCGGCTTGCGATTTGCAGACCAGCAGCATCATCAGCAGCAGAGTTGATACGGTAGCCAGTCGCCAGACGCTCCATGGCCGTGTTCAGCATGTTACCTGTGCCGTTCAGGGTGTTTTGCGTAACCAGAGATGCGTAGTTGGTGTGCATTGATAGAGCCATGAAAATTCTCCTAAGTATTGCTTCTTTATATTGGTTTATATCGGCACACAAATCAGTTTGTTGTTCTGTGTGGCCGTTATTCCTACTCGCTAATATGAGGCGGAAGAGGCTCTGAGAACATTAATCAGAAAAGTGAAAAAAAATGATTTTATCTTGATGTTTAGCGGTTTTTTGCCTGATGAAAACGGATCTAATTCATTTAAAATCAATAACTTGATTTTTATATGGAATGCTAAAATAAATTTTGGAAAATTTGCTAAATTCACAGTTTCCAGCTGCATGACCCATGATGTGATGTTTCAATTTTATTAAACCTGGCAATGAAATAATCAGTTGTAGTGTTGGTTAGAGTAAATGGTCTACCCCTGAGTGGGTGAACGATTACGTAAAGACAGAAAAGAGGCAGGTAAAAAGGGAGCAAAGAGTTGGAATCGGGATCCAATATTTGCAGACATCGGCAGAAAGCAAAACGCCAGCTGACGTGCTGGCGTTGTACATAAAAGTGTTGAGGGGCTATTTAACGAGTTTAAATTTTCTCGGCGCGGAGAAGGAGGTGGGTATATCGCTGATGTACCCGAAATAATAACCCGCGCCAAGACGGCGGAAGCGGACCAGATCGTATTGCGTGGCCACACGCCCGGCGACAAACTCGACATGGCATTGTTTCAAAAAACGGATGACCGGCAGCAAGCCTTGCTTGAAACTGGTGTCTTCATTGAATTGGGCGATTTTGATGGCTGCGGGTGGATATGCTTCCAGCAGAGGAAGATAGGCCGTTGGCAGCCTGATATCGACCCAAAAAGCCGGGCAGGTATCATGTAGCCAGGCCAGCAGCTGACCCAATTGCCCGGTATCTGAATCGGATTGAAAAAGCTGGATGCAGGGCACGACGTCCTGCATCGCCTGGCTATGATGTTCAAACAGGGAAGACAAAAAATGCTGGCCGGGTTCCCATTTCAGTAAGGTTTCCACCTGCAGGGGCACAACTAACGGATTAATCAGGCTGGCGTGGATGGTTTCCTGCTGAAATTTAATGTGCCTGACAGCCAGCAGCAGCCCGAACAGATCCAGCGCATAACGCATCTCTTCCGACAGATCGAAACGGTAGACACTCTGCTCGTTATTGCTGCCGAACCGTAAAGTGAGGTGCTGGAATGTGACCTCGTTGGTTTCTGTGTGTCTTATCGGCTGGCAGACATGACGTATATCATTGTGCTGCATGGCCTCAAGCAGAATGTGATCATCCGGAGTCCGGGCTGCCTGAATCAGCAGCCCGCGTGCATGCTCGCCTAACGCGGCATCGGTAAACAACTTAGCCAAGGTTTCCTACCACATTGATTTGCTTGTGTTCTGGAATCTCATTATAAGACAAGACCGCCAGACCTTGTGCAAATGTACGCGCATAACGTGACAGAAGTGGCCGAAGTTGTGGCATCACCAGCAGAACCGGAGGCAGATTTTGCTGCTTAAGCTGCTGTTTGACTAATGGCAGGTTTTGCTGGAATTGCTGAAGGATATTGGGCTCAACCGGAAAACTGTCCAGCATGGCCTGGCCGTTTGACTGTGCCTGCTGCAGAGATTTCAGCAAAATTTGCTCCAGATCATCAGACAAGGTGTACACGTTCAGATCTTTGCGGTCACCGTTGATCAGGTTGACTAAAGTGCGGCGTAAACTACAGCGCACATCGGCAGCCAGCAAGATAGGATCTTTGGTATTTTCTGCACTGTCGAGCATGGTGTTGGCGATGGTGCGGATATCTTTGACCGGCACCTGATCCTGCAGCAAGTGACGGAACACCTTGAGTTGCTGAGCTGGTGTCATGACATTGCCCAGCGCCTCGGCCAGTTTCGGTGCCTGCAGTGACAAGCGGTGGATCATGTTGTCGACATCGTCGTGGGTGAACAGATCGGCCAGGTTGTTCTTCATTACCTTACTGAGGTGCGTAGCGATGACGGTGGCGTCATCAATAACCTGATAACCCATATTCAGTGCCTTGGCTTTGTCGCCGGGTTCAATCCAGACCGCGGGTAACTGATAGGCCGGGTCAGTCCCCAGGATGCCGTCAATGTCACCGTAGGTTTCACCCACAGCAATGGCCATCAGGCGATCCGGTTCAATTTCACCCTGTTCGACTATCTCACCCTGTACGGCGATGGTGTACTGGTTTGGCCGCAGGCTGAGGTTGTCCTGAATACTGACTTCAGGCAGCAGATAACCCACTTGCTCGGACAGGGTTTTACGAATCCCCCGGATCCGCTGCGACAGCGGCGCGCCCTGATCTTTATTGACCAGATGAACCAGGCGAAAACCCAGGTGCAGCGACAGGCTCTGAACATGCGGAATATCATCCCAGGCCAGCACCTGCTCGCTTTCACGGCGCATGGCGTAGCCAAGTTGTTCAACCTGTTCCAGCTGATCATCATGGGTGGGTGATTTGAGTTGCCGCCAGCCCGAATAGGCCAGTACGCCAGCGAACGCATAGAATGCCAGATGCGGCATTCCGGGCACACTGCCGACAATCGCCATAATCGCGGCGGCAGTAAACAAAGTGGTCGGGGAAGCGAGCAGCTGGCTGCGCATCGACTCAGCCATGTCATCGTCGCTGTCATTGATGCGCGTCACGATAATCGCCGCTGAGGTGGCCAGCAGCAGGGACGGGATCTGTGCAACCAGACCGTCACCGATAGTCAGCAAGGCAAAGGTTTTGAACGCATCTGCGCCCGTCATATCGTATTCGAACACGCCAATACTGACACCACCAATAATATTGATGAACAGAATCAGCAGGCCGGCGATGGCATCGCCACGGACGAATTTTGACGCACCGTCCATCGAACCGTAGAAATCCGCTTCATTGGCGACTTCTTTCCGGCGCAGTTTGGCGCGTTCCTGATCGATCAAACCGGCATTCAAATCGGCATCAATCGCCATTTGTTTACCCGGCAGGGCGTCGAGGGTAAATCGGGCCGCGACTTCTGAAATACGCTCGCCACCTTTGGTAATCACCACGAAGTTGATGATCATCAGAATGACAAAGACCACCAGACCGACGACATAGTTACCGCCGATCACCACTTCACCAAATGCCTGAATCACTTTACCGGCCGCATCGCCGCCGTTGTGACCTTCAAGCAACACGACCCGCGTTGACGCTACGTTCAGCGTCAGACGCAGCAGCGTAGCGACCAGCAAGATGGTCGGGAAGATAGAAAAATCCAGTGGTCGTTTTGCCGTGGTACTGACCAGCAGCACCATGATAGCCAGCACTATGTTGAAGGTGAACATGGCGTCCAGCAGCATAGGAGGCAGGGGCAGCATGACCATGGCCAGTATCATGAGCAGCGCAGCAGGAATGCTGATGTAGCTGCGCTTTAAATGGTTAAATTTAGGTAGCCTGTTTAACATGGGTTTGATCTCTCTCCTGCCTTAATACTGTAAGTGGCGTGGAATCGCAAAAGTCGGTAATGCCTGTGGTTTGCCGCCTTTCCCGGTACGGAAAGCTTTGAGCTGCATGACATAAGTCAGAATGTGCGCCACGGCGATATACAGCTGGTTCGGCACGGCCTGTTCCAACTGAGTGGTATGGTAAATAGCACGCGTAAGTGGCGGCGAATTCAGTATTTCCACGTTGTTCTCGCGGGCGATACGCTGAATATGCAGGGCCATTTCATCCACCCCTTTGGCCACCACGAAAGGGGCATCGTACATAGTCGGATCGTATTTGATGGCGACCGCATAGTGGGTTGGGTTGGTGATCACCACATCTGCCTGCGGCACGGTTTTTTCCACTTTACGTCGTGCAAACTGCTGCTGAATCTGGCGGATACGCTGTTTCACTTCCGGCCGGCCTTCGTTGTTTTTGTATTCTTCCTTGGTTTCCTGCTTGGTCATTTTCAGCTGCTTTAAGTGCTCCCAACGCTGGTAGGGCACATCAAGCAAGCCAAAAATGATCAGCGCAACGCCCATCAGCAGCACACCGTGAAAAAGGATACTCATGACGGCGACAACGCCCTGGCGCAAAGGCAGGTTCTGCATCGCCATCAGTTCAGCCAGATGAGAATCCAGATAGGTATAGAGCAGCAAAAAGATAACGGTCACTTTGAGGGTTGATTTCAGCAGCTCAACCAGTGAGCGTATCGAGAACATACGTTTAATGCCGGCAATCGGGCTGATCTTCGACAGTTTTGGCAGCACACCGGCAGGGTAGAACAGCCAGCCGCCCAGCATCAGACTTCCCGCGATGGCCGCTAACAGTATGACCGCAAACAGTGGCAGCAACAGTTCTATCAAAATAGCCAGGCTTTGCCCCATATGTTCTATGCCTTGCCAGGGCGACTGCAAGTCTTCGCGGGTCAGTTGCATGTTGAACCGGAACACACCGCTGAGTGCATCCCAGATGGCCTCAAGCTGGACCGAGAAGAAATACACCACAACGATAAAAATCACCGCGGCGGTGAGATCTTTGGCCCGTGGGATCTGCCCCTGCTCTCTGGCTTTACGGATTTTCTGGGGCGTGGCTTTTTCTGTTTTGTCCTGCGTACTCTGGTCACTCATAGGCCGTTTCCTGCGACATAATAGGTCAGTTCCTGCAAGGTGGTATGCACGAACTGGGTATAGCGGCTGGGTACACCGCTGATAGCAATGAGAATACTGAACAGGCCCAGAAGCATGGTCATGGGAAAGCCTAAGGCGTACACGTTCAGGCTGGGCGCGGCCCGGTTCATGACGCCAAAACTGATGTTAGCCAGCAGCATGGAAACGATGGCGGGTAAGGCCAGCGCCAGTGCAGAGGCGAACATCCAGCCGACCATGGACAGAATCTGGTGCAGCGTCGCTTCACTGATACCTGAGCCGACAGGCCAGACATGAAAGCTCTGGACCAGAATATCAATCACGATCAGATGGCCGTCCAGTGCCAGAAAAAGCAAGGTGCTGAACATCAGGAACAGGCGGCCGAGCAGGGCGACAGACATGCCGTTCACCGGGTCATTCATGATCGCCATGCTCAGGCCCATCTGCATAGAGACAATCTGCCCGAGCATGGTCATGGTGTTGAATAACAGGTGTATGATAAATCCGAAGAACACTCCCCAGATCGCTTGCTCGAAGGCGAGCACCAGTGCTTTAAGGGAAAGGGGATCCACAGCTGGCATCGCTGGCATCAGCGGCGCAATCAGAATGCTGATCGACAAGGCAAAAAGCAGTCTTATCCAAATCGGAATGGCGCCGTCGCCAAAAAAGGGCATAGCCACGAGCGCCGCCCCGAGGCGGAAAAAGGGCCACCAGACTTGCCCCAGCCAGGCTGTGATTTGCGCAAAGGTCAGATCCATCAGCCAATCATTCCCGGAATGTTATGGAACAGATAGGTGAACAGGTCGACGAGTTTACGGATCATCCAGTGGCCGGCGAAAATCACCATCAGCAGGGTCACCAATAAACGCGGAAGAAAGCTCAGGGTCTGCTCATTAATCTGTGTTGCCGCCTGAAACACGGCAATCAGCAGCCCGACAAGCAGCCCCGGAATGACCAGTACCGTCACAATGGTGATGATCATCCACACAGCATCTGAAAACAGGGTAACAGCGAGTTCCGGTGTCATGTTGTTCTCCTACCCGAAACTGGCTGCGAGAGTGCCAACCGTCATTGCCCAGCCATCCGCCAGCACGAATATAACCAGCTTGAACGGCAAAGAAATGATCAGGGGTGACAACATCATCATACCCATCGCCATCAAGACGCTGGCAACCACCAGATCGATAATCAGGAAGGGAATAAACAACATGAAACCAATCTGGAATGCCGTTTTCAGCTCACTGATCACGAAAGCGGGTAACACGACGGCAAACGACAAATCTTCGGCGTTTTGATTGATCGGCTCGTTGGCAATGTGCAGCATTTGTTCCAGCGAGCTTTGCTGGGTTTGCTTGAGCATGAAATCTTTGACGGGTTTTTCTGCCACTGCAAAGGCATCCATCAAGGTCATCTGGCCTGCGTCATACGGTTTAAAAGCGTGTTCATAGACGTCTGTCCACACCGGGCGCATGATGAGCAAGGTTAACGCCAGCGCTATGCCGACCAGCACCCGGTTAGGCGGACTCTGTTGCAGGCCGAGCGCCTGACGCAAAATGGCCAGCACGATAATAATCCGGGTAAAGCTGGTGGCCATCAGCAGGAAGGCGGGCAAAAAGCTCAGCGCCGTCATTAACAGCAGCACCTGCAGCTTGACGCTGTATTCCTGGTTGGCGGCACCATCAGACACTGTCATCAGTGTCAGGCCGCCACTTTCAGCCGCAAATACCGGATGTGAAGACAGAAGAAAGACGAGAAAACCGGTGATACATAGCCCGCCTGTGCGGGCTATTCGGTGACAGGTACTGCGGAGCATCATCAGGATTCCACGGAGTTAAGCGGCGAATCCACGATGTCGATCAGGCGCAGACCATATTTATCATTGACCACCACAACCTCGGCATGGCCCATCAGCGATCCATTGACTTTGACATCCAGTGGTTCGCCGTTGAGCTTATCCAGCTCAATCACGCTGCCTTCACCGGCTTTCATCAGTTCACCCAGCGAGACTTCGGTACTGGAAACTTCCAGCGTGACAGTGACGGGGATTTTCTTGAAGAAATTGATATCGCGTGAAGGCACGTCGTCATAGGGAATAAAGGGCGAAGCAGCTGAATCCTGCTCGGTTTCAATATCATCATCCAGCTGGTCCAAATTCAGATCGTCAAAGTTCAGATCGTCTTCGCTGAATGCGTTTACGTCTGTCATCTCATTCAAATCAGTCATGTTTCAATCCTGTAATAGTGTTATTTATCTTTAAGAATCAGGACGAGCTGGCCGTCTTTGTCGGCCACGCATCCGTTAAATAAATGTTCCTGTCCGATACGCACCGGCACATTGGTGAGGAGATCAATGTTCAGTACATCGTCAGGACGCAGCTTGAGCACATCATCCAGCGGCATTTTTTTCTGGCAAAGCGTGGCATGAAGCTGAACCGGCGTATTCTCCAGCGCGAGCCTGAAATCATCGCTCAGGTGATGGTTGGTCTGGAACGCCATATCATCCATCAGTACCTGAAGCATGTTTTCATCGAAGTACAGGCGGAACGCCGCCACTTTTTTACGGTAGCTCACAGTGAAAGTGGCCAGTAAGCCGACACCGTAAGTCATGCCATCATCGGTCAGTTGCCACGCCTTCTCATCGGCAACCAGTGAACAAATACGTTGCAGTAATCGCTGCTGAAGACGCAGGTCACTGGCTGTCAGCGTCGAATTCGCGTAACCGGCATCGCTGCGATCGATATCGGCGTTGTAAAATTTATCCGACAGCGCCAGTAACAACTGGGTATCCAGTTGCGCTTCAATCAGCCCTCCGGCTTCATGGCGAATGACAGAGGCATTGTTGCTTTGATCCGTGGCATCCCGGTTGGAGAGTTGAATGTCAGCCAGCTTAATGGTCAGATTTTTGTCTTTCACCCAGCGTTGTAAATCCTGGGTAATTGACGAATCTGCCTGCGAGAAGATTTTCTGCAACTCTTCCCGGATGACATGGATTGGGCGCCCTAAATGTTCAACGTTCAGTGTGGGGAAATGTTGAGCACTGTTTAACTCAATTTTTTTCATATTGGCATATCCGTCAGAACTCATATGCAACTTATTAACTGTTGCGAATTTAATTTACTTCTATTTTGGTAAAACCACTATTAGTTTCGCTAAGTCTAGCCTGAGCTAATTCCTGTGTTTTAGTTATTGATTTTGAATTTGTGATGTTAGTCCACATGTTGATTATATCTTCATTTATAGGGTTTTCTTATATATGAATTGATGAGACTTTTATGGCCGCCTTTGAAATACCCAGTGTTTTGTTAGGTTTTGCTTGCCACAAGTTGCTGTTTTTGAATCCATATCAAAAAAATCATTCTGACGGATAGAATGGCGGTACGGTGTCAAATTTGTGTCATGGTGGCGTCAAATATAAATTGAATCAAGATCACCTTTATTTTATTAAAGTGATTTTGAGCAAGAAACAAATATATAGAAACAACAAACCAATTTGGCTGTTTAATATTTTGTGGCTAAGTTGGATATTATGATTAAAAAATGAATTTTGGTTTTTTTCCAAAATCTGAGAAGGGTAAAAATGTTAATTTCATTTCTCAAGAAATACACATTCTTATTTATTGCTCTTGCGGCAGGTTCGGTTGAAGCAAAGCTTGTTTCAACACCGATGGATCTTGTCGAGTGGAAATACCAAGGCGACAAATTTCACTGCTCATTAAATCAGCAGGTGGATAATTTCGGTCAGGTGAGCTTTATTGCGGATGCCGGGGAAAATCTGTCGCTGAAAGTGAAGCCTATGCGACCTGTGGTTCAGTTTCAGTCTGCAGGTCTGTATCTGCAGGATGGCCCCTGGGTGGTGACGCCTAAGCAGACATCACTGAGCCCGGGTAAGCAAGTCAGCCCGACTGAAGTGAGGTTCACCCAGGCGGTCGATGCGCTGCTGGACGGTATGACAGCAGGGCAGTGGGCGCGGGTGGCGATGATTTATCAGAACAACAATACTCCGGTCGATCTGTTGTTATCGAGTGTCAATATGGCACCGGCACTGGCTGACTTTACGCGCTGTCGTTCCCGTCTGCCGGCCATGTCGTACAAACAGGCGCGTGACCTGGTGTTTCAGTTTGACTTGGGCCAACGCACGGTGAGTACGGAGCAAAAAGAAACACTGCGAAATCTGGCTGAGTACATTCGCCTGGATAGCTCAGTCAACCAGGTGCTGATTGACGGCCATACAGATAATGTCGGCTCAAAGCTGGGCAATATTCAGGTATCCAAAGTGCGTGCCGATGATGTGGCCAGTTTTCTCCGGGAAGCCGGGGTGAAAGACGGCCTGATTCAAATCAGGGCACATGGTTCCCGCTATCCGATCGCGAATAACGACACAGCGAAAGGACAGTCACTTAATCGTCGGGTAACAGTTCGTGTGATGCGTGCTGGCAACAATGATGAAAGCAGGGTTCAGTAATGATTACGAAGACAATTCAGTTCATTGAACCGGACAGGCAGCAGGCTCAGCAAGTGATTCAGGTGCTGGAGCAGGCGGGCTATCAGGTGGATTACCTGACATCAGGCAAAGCCGGTTTGCAGTCACGCCAGGCGGCAATCACTCTGGTCAGCTCCTCACTGCCGGATATGTCACTGACAGAATGGGTCCGTTACAGCCAGACAGTAGCTGACACTCAGCAGCGCCGGATTGCCATTGCGATTGTCGATCAGCACGAAGGTTTGCTGGCGGCGGAAGCGATGAAAGCCGGTGCGACGGATTATTTGTTAAAGCCGTTCGAACCCAGCCAGTTGCTAAGCCTGCTAGCCCGGGTGGAAGCACTGCAAAAGCCCATGTCGGATATCGTGGCGGAATCCTGGCGCAGCAAGCAGATCCTGCAACTGGCCCACCGTGCAGCCTGTACCCATGCCAGCGTGCTGATTACCGGCGAATCAGGGACAGGAAAAGAAGTGCTGGCGCGCTATGTTCATCAGCAGTCACCGCGCAGCAAGATGCCGTTTGTCGCGGTGAACTGTGCCGCAATCCCGGAATCCATGCTTGAAGCTGTGTTATTTGGTCACGTGAAAGGGGCCTTTACCGGCGCAACCGGCAGTCAGAGCGGCAAGTTCGAAGAGGCAAACGGCGGTACCATTTTGCTGGATGAAATTGCCGAAATGTCGCCGGCGCTGCAAGCCAAATTATTGCGTGTGCTGCAAGAGCGCGAAGTCGAGCGTGTGGGCAGCCATAAAACCATCAAGCTTGATATCCGGGTGATAGCGGCCACTAACAAAGATCTTCGTGTCGCCGTACAGGAAGGGGTTTTCAGGGAAGACCTATATTACCGTCTGGATGTGTTACCGCTGCACTGGCCACCGCTTCGCGAGCGCCCTGAGGATATTCTTCCGCTGGCCGATTATTTCATCGCTAAATATCAGCAAGGCAGTGCCTGCCAGCTATCCGCGGATGCCCAGCAGATGATGATGCAGTACCACTGGCCGGGCAATATCCGCGAGCTGGAAAACATTATCCAGCGCGCACTGGTGATGAGACACGGTGATTTCGTGACATCCCAGGATCTGATGCTGCCGGTAGACAGCAGCAAAATTCAGGCGATCAAACCTGAATATATGCCGGCAGCGGTCGGCAGCGCAGGAACAGAACAGGGCCATATTGGTGCCAAGAAACAGGCTGAATACCAGTATGTGCTGGACGTGCTGAAACAGCATGAGGGAAACAGAACACTCACGGCAAAAGCTCTGGGTGTGACGACAAGGGCTTTACGTTACAAATTGGCGGCAATGCGTGAGCAAGGCATTGATATTTCACAAATTGGCTCAGCAGCCTAACGATCAGGAGACACAAATATGCTTGCGACGAATTTGACGCAGACGACCACCGCCCAGCAATTAATGCTGGATAAAATGCAGCTCATGCAAGCTCAGGCTGAACAGAACATCACTGTGAAAGCCAATCCATTAGACCAACAGGTTAAACCACTTGCTTTTTCTTCAGCCATGACACAAGTGCTTGACCTGGTAAACGGCCATCAGGCCGCTGCGAGTGCCAAAATGACGGCGGTTGAAACCGGAAAAAGTGATGATCTGGTTGGCGCAATGATTGCCAGCCAGAAGGCCAGTTTGTCTTTTTCTGCTTTGATGCAGGTAAGAAACAAAGTGGTCAGTGCGTTTGAAGATGTAATGAAGATGCCGGTGTAAATTATGACCATGATTACTCAAGCAGCGGCAGCGGAACTGACTGCTGCCAACCGTTCTGATCATTCTCTGCTGGAGCGGGCTAAACTTGCCTGGTACAGCAGCCAGCGTAATCTTGTTTTGTCTGCTGCGCTGGCGGCTGTGGTTGCAGCCATCATAGTGGTTGCACTCTGGACGTCGACACAAAGCTATCGTCCGCTTTACAGCCAGCAGGAGCGTTTTGATACCAGCGAGATAATCTCTGTCCTGGAAGCGGAAGGCATTCCATACCGCTTACAGGAAACCAACGGTCAGGTGCTGGTCGAAGACGGCCGAGTCGCTGAGGTTCGTATGTTACTGGCCGCCAAAGGCGTGAAAGCCAAATTACCGACCGGTTTAGAAACACTTCAGACCGATTCAGCTTTGGGTACCAGCCAGTTTATGGAAACCGCACGTTACCGTCATGGTCTGGAAGGTGAACTGGCCCGTACCATCATCTCTTTGAATGCTGTCAATAACGCCCGTGTGCACCTGGCGATTCCCCGCCAGACTCTGTTTGTACGCCAGAACACCGAGAAGACCACGGCCTCTGTCATGGTCGAGCTCAAGCCGGGTGAAGATCTTAAACCTGAACAGGTGGAAGCTATTGTCAATCTGGTGTCGGGCAGTGTGACCGGTATGACGGCTGATCACGTCTCTGTGGTGGATCAGTTTGGCCGTTTACTGAGTGCCGATATCGGTTCGGAAACGTCCGGCCGAATGAATACCAAATATCTGGAGTATCAGAAGAATCTGGAGAAGCAGGTTATTCAGCGTGCGTCTGACATGCTGACTCCGGTTCTCGGCCCGAGTAACTTCCGGGTGCAGGTGGCGGCCGATCTGGATTTCAGCCGCATTGAAGAAACCCGTGAAATGGTGGATGACAATCCGGTTGTCCGTTCAGAACACAGCATTGAAAACAACTCAACCGATAAAATTGCCTTAGGGGTACCGGGTTCACTGAGCAATCAGCCACCTACGGTTGAAGAAGAGGGTGAGGAAGAAGCACCGAAGAACACCAGTGAACGCTCGGAAGTGAATCGTCAGTATGCGCTGGGCAGCAGTGTCAGGCATACCCAGTATCAACAGGGACAAATCAAAAAGCTGAATGTGTCTGTGTTGCTGAACAATGCGGTTGCGCCGGACGGTGCCGCGTGGGATGAGGCACAGAAGGCCGAAATCAGCCAGATGATCTCTGAAGCGGTCGGCCTGAATGCCGAGCGTGGCGACAGCCTGAGCCTGATGAGCTTCAACTTTACTCCGGTCAACATTGAACCTGTTGCACCTATGCCGTGGTGGCAGGATACGGCATTGCAGCAACCGTTGCGTTACATCATTGGTGGCTTGCTGGGACTGGCGATGATCTTCTTTGTTCTGCGTCCTTTGATTCGCCACCTGACCGGTGTGGACAAAGCACGACAGGAAATGGACATTGCCACTTTGCCAGACAACATTCTGAGCAAAGAGCTTGATGAGCAGGCACAAGAGAATGAACTCAATCGACGTCTGTCCGACCGAGGCCTGAGCAATACCACCAACGGACTGGATGCCGATGCTGAGATGATGTTGCCGCCTTCCGGTTCGCCTCTGCACATCCAACTGAAACATCTGACATTAATTGCCAGCGAAGAACCGCAGCGCGTTGCTGAAGTCCTTAAACAATGGGTAAATGGAAATGAGCACAACCGAGACAACTAATCCGGCAGACATGCAAACCTTAAGCAGTGTGGATAAAACAGCGCTGGTTTTGCTGGGCATGGGAGAGGATGCAGCCGCTCAGGTTCTGCGTTATTTCTCCCGCGATGAAGTACAACGCGTCACCCGATCCATGGCGAAACTCACTGGCATCAAAAGTGAGAACGCCAAGGTCGTGATTCAGCGGTTTTTCGATGATTTTCGTGACCACAGTGGTATTCGCGGCGCGTCGAAAGATTATCTGTCGAACACACTATCGAAAGCCCTGGGCAATGATCTTGCCAAAGGTGTACTGAACAGTATTTATGGCGATGAGCTGCGCAATAACATGCAGCGCCTGCAGTGGGTCGATACGGACGTTATCGCAAAATTTATCAGTCAGGAACACCCGCAGATGCAGGCCATTTTCCTGGCTTATCTGCCGCCGGAAACCTCGTCTCAGGTGCTGGCGAAACTGCCGTCAGAGCAGCATGATGAACTGATTTACCGCGTCGCCCGCCTGAGCGAAATCGATCATGAGATCGCCAAAGATTTGCATCTGCTGATCGACCGCTGTATCCAGCAGGTTTCGGGCGGTCAGGGCGCATCGGTGCTGGGTGCCAAGCAGGCTGCCGACATCATTAACCGCTTTGAGGGTGATCGTGCTCAGCTGATGGAAATGCTGAAACTGCATGACGAAAAAGTGGTCAGCGAAATCGAAGAAAACATGTTCGACTTCGTTATCCTTTCCCGTCAGCGCGAAGCAACGATGGATCGCCTGATCCAGGAAATTCCGCTCGACCTGTGGGCAACCGCGCTGAAAGGGGCAGAGCTCAAGCTGCAAATGGCCATCAAACAGTCCATGCCACAGCGTATGGCTAACTCGCTGGATGATGAAATGGCGATGCGTGGTGCGATGCCATTATCCCGGGTTGAGAAAGCCCGTCAGGATATTATGCAAGTGGTTCGTGAACTGGCCGATGCCGGTGAAATCGAGCTGAGCCTGTATCAGGAACAAACAGTGGAGTAAGTGATGCGTTCAGTAAAAGTGATGCAGCTGAATCCTGGTGAATACCGCTCACACCGCTTTCCGCCCATGGTGAAGCCTGTTGTACAACACGAAGGTGGTGCACAGGATTCAGACAATTATGTCGCCCAGACGACGGAGTTCAATACCAAGGAACATCAGGCAGCTTTGCAAAAACAGCTGGAAGAAGGGTTTCAGCAAGGCTTGCAGCGGGGCCATGAAGAAGGCTTGCGTCAGGGTGTTGAGCAGGGTCGTCAGCAAGGCTTTACCTTAGGTCAGCAAGACGGTTTTCAGCAGGGATACAGCAAAGGCGAAAGCCAGGGCCGCGAAAAATATGAATCTGCCATTGCGCCGATACAGGCCCTGCAGGCGCATATTCAGCAATGGCAGGATGAGCGGGAACATGCTCAGCGCGAGCAGATTTGTTCCCTGGTGCAGAAAGTTGCCCAGCAGGTTATTCGCGCGGAGCTGACACTGATGCCGCAGCAAATTCTGGCGCTGGTGGAAGAAACGTTAGACAGCATGCCGGGTAACAGCGACAAGGTGGTGATCAATCTTAACCCGCAGGATCTTGAGCGTATTACCAATCTCAGTCCGACCCTGCACCCGAGCTGGAAACTGGTCGCGAACAAAGACATGCCTGTCGGTGGTGTTCAGCTGGTAACGGATCATGCAGAAGCCGATGCCAGCAGTGATGCCAGACTGGAAGCCTGCATGGAAACGCTGCGCGAGCACTTGCTGGAGAATCCGTCGGTGCAGACGCCAGCGGCTGAAACCAGTCATACCGCAACAGCAGAAACGGCGGAGAGTATCAGTGAGTGACGGTGCATTTCATGATCGTTTGAATGATGCTATCGCCTCTATGTCATCCATTCCGATTGCCCGGGTTACAGGGCGGTTGGTCAAAGTCAACGGCCTGATGCTTCAGGCCGTTGGCTGTAAGTTCAGGCTGGAACAGCGCTGTCTGGTCGAAACGGATGACGGTGAAGCCATTGAAGCCCAGGTAGTGGGCTTTGACCGCGACGTGGCGTATTTGATGCCCGTGAGGCAATTAGGCGGGCTTTACGCCGGAGCGAGAGTCGTCCCGCTGGACGGCGACAGTACAGTTGCGCTCGGAGATCACTGGCTTGGCAGGGTCGTTAACGGTCTTGGCGAGCCGTTTGACGATCTTGGCCCGCTTAAAGGCGGAGAGAAAGTCTCGCTCAACCCTTCACCGATAAATCCGTTAAAGCGTCGCCTGGTCGATACACCGCTGGATGTGGGCATACGTGCAATCAACGGACTGCTGACGCTGGGTAAAGGCCAGCGTATCGGGCTCATGGCAGGCAGTGGTGTGGGTAAGAGTGTCCTGATGGGCATGATCACCAAAAACACCAAGGCCGATATTGTGGTGGTGGGCCTGATTGGCGAACGTGGCCGGGAAGTCCGGGAATTCATACAGCGCAATCTCGGCGCAGAGGGTATGAAGCGGGCTGTGGTGATAGCAGCGCCGGCCGATGAATCCCCTTTAATGCGTCTGCGTGCCACTAAACTGTGTCACCGCGTAGCGGAATATTATCGCGACAAGGGCAAAGATGTCCTGCTGCTGATGGACTCTTTAACACGTTACGCCATGGCGCAGCGTGAAATTGCCTTGTCCCTGGGTGAGCCGCCGGCTTCCCGTGGTTATCCGCCGTCTGTGTTCAGCCAGTTACCTCAACTGCTTGAACGCGCCGGTAACGGTGAGCACCCGGACGGCAGCCTGACGGCAATTTACACTGTACTGGCGGATGGCGATGATCAGCAGGATCCTGTGGTGGACTCTGCCCGTGCCATTCTCGATGGTCATGTGGTGCTATCCCGTACGCTGGCAGAGCAGGGGCACTATCCGGCGATAGATATTAATGCCTCTATCAGCCGTTGTATGAGCAACTGTACCGAAAACTCTCATGTCACAGTGGCAAACCGTTTCAGGCAGCTCAATGCCAACTATCTGCAAGTCAAAGAGCTGTTGCCTTTAGGCGGGTATCAGCCCGGACAGGACGCCGAACTGGATCTGTCCGTTCAGGTGTTTCCGCAACTCAAAGATTTCCTGGTTCAGCAGGTTGATGAAGTGACTGACTACCAACAGTCGCTGGTTCGGCTCGCTGAGTTGTTTACGCAAACACAGCAAGGTTAGGAGAGGGTGTGATGAAGGGCAGACTGAAAGCCGTGAGTCAGCTTCAGCAGATTGCTGAGCAGCAACGTGACCGGCACGGACAGCACTTTGCACGCCAGCAGGATCAGGTTGGCTTTTTTGCCCAGCAACTGCAGGCACTGGCAGGGCTGAAGTCGGGCTGTCAGCAGGAAGGAAGTGCCGGGCTGAACGCACTGGCGCTGCAGAACACCACTCAGGTCAATTCTATGCTCAGCCGCCTGATTTCGCATCAGCAGCACGAAATGGCGCTTATGCACGCAGAAAGTCAGCGCACGAAAAAAGCGCTGGAGCAAAGTCAGGTCAAGGTGAAGGGACTGGAAACCGTGATGGAGCGCTGGCAAGCGAAACAACGCTATGAGCAGGCGAAGAAAGAGCAAAAGTTCATTGAAGATCTGATCAATGCCAGATGCAAGCTCAAAAAAATTTAGTGATTTAATTGTTAGTAGGTGGGATAAATGTTTAATCCCTGTGAAAAATTGGACGCCCTATTAATTTGCTACCTGAGTACCCGTGAAGAATGTTGTTAAGCCAATCGCACAGTCTTCCATAGCGGTACGCTAATAGCGCATATCCTGTTCCCATCAGGAACATTTTCACCACTATTTGTTTGCCCGGTCCCTTTGGAGCCGGGTTTTTTTTTGTCTGTTCCGTCTCTGGTCCTGAAAAGGTGAAAATAAAAAAGCACAACCCGCGGGCTGTGCTTTTTCAGCAAGAGTCAGGCGTACCGTTATACGGCTGTTGCCAGTTTCTGCTTGGCCACTTGCGTGGTAACAGGCTTAGTGATGAATGACAGCAGCACAGCGACGGCCAGCATGCCAGAACACACAGAATAGGCCAGGGTGTAGGTGCCGGTCATATCAACGGCCACGGCGGCGACTACAGGGCCAATGAAGCCACTGACACCCCAGGCAGTGTAGAGGACGCCATAGTTCGCACCGTAATTTTTCAGGCCGTAAAAATCGGCGGTGATCGATGGGAAAACGGCAAGCAGAGTACCGTAGCCAACCCCGGCAACGGCAGCGCCGACCATCAGGCTGAACTCGTTATCGAAAGTGGCAAACATCACCATGTTGATGGCTTGCATGATAAAGGCAATCATCAGGGTTTTCACACCGCCGATTTTGTCTGACAGCATACCGGCAACAATACGGCCGCCCGAGTTGAACACAGCCAGAATCACCACCAGAAATGCCGCATCCGACAGGTCAGCCTGCGCCGCTGCAATAGAGGTGATATTGCCGATAATCATCAAGCCTGCTGCGGAAGCGAAGGCGTACATTACCCACAAGGAGTAAAACTGGGGCGTTTTCACCATGCCACGCCAGGTCATGTTAACAGCCGGTGCCGGATTGGCAGAGGCTGCGACGGCAGACGGCGCCTCAGGCTGGTAGCCTGCGGGTGGGTTGCTGATAGTGCAAGCCAGAGGAACAGCAACCAGCAGCACAGCGATGCCGAGGATCAGGAAGCTCTGGTTAATACCGTAATCGGCAATCAGGGATGATGTCAGCGGTGCCAGGTACACAGCAGCCAGGCCGAAACCGGCCGCAATCAGGCCGTTTACCATGCCTTTCTTTGACGGATGGAACCATTTCATTGCTGAGGGGCTTAAACAGGCATAGCCAAAACCGATACCGCAACCTGTCAATACCCCGAAAGTCAGCACCAGCAGCAGTGGCGTGGTGGCAAAGCTGGATACAATCATCCCAAGGCCAACCATGGTCGTGCCGAGCAGCAAGACCTTACGCGGACCAATTTTGTCCTGAAGAATACCGGCCAGTAATAATGAGAGAGAAAAAGTAATGATAGCAACAGTATAAGGCAGAGACGCATCGGCGTTAGACCAGCCAAGATCCACCACTAAGGCTTTTTTAAATACACTCCAGGCATACAGAATGCCCATACACAAGTTAATACAGAACCCTGCCAGCAGGATTTGCTTGGCGCGATCAAATGTTTTCATAGGTCTCTCTAAATGCCGGAAAGGCAACTGCTTTACTAAACTTTTCTTGGTAGCAATCAAAAAAAGATGTATTTGTTGTTGAGGGCGCGGATTCTATCAATAAATGTTATGAAAATACCGGGTAGTAACGTTTTGTTACAAATGGCTTGTGTAAGGCAGGCGAAGATGACGTTTTGGCGGCGAAGGTTCTCCACCCCCTGGATAACAGAGGGCGGAGCCAGTAAAAAGCTGACAAAATCAGTTCATGAGTATGTTGTAAATTTTGTCTTTAAGCTGCAAACGCTCCATTTTCAGTTGGGTGAAGTGGTGATCTTCGGTGGGAATGTTGCTGCATTCCAATCCCCGTATTTTATGGTCAAGCTGGTGATATCTGTCTGACATGGCCTTGAAGCTTTCGTCGCAGGTCTTCAACTCTTTGATTTTGTCCTGCATTTCGGGGAACTCAATGAAGAGTGCGTGATTTTCACCTAACATGTCTGTCACTCCATAAATTTTAGTGAATGAAAGCCCTGCTTTTTCGTCTTTATTCTTATAAATGTTCAACTATTTGCTTATTGGTCAGAGGTTACTGCTGGTCAGCGCATCCCTTGCAGCTAAAAATGTTTACTCGTTTAAGCATAGTCGAATGAGGTTATTTTCAACCCCACTGAGGCTGAAAATCAGATGAAAGGCACAAAAGCTACAGTGACGTTGTCACAAGCTGGTGAGGGGCAGGCGGACAGTCGGGGGGTGTTATTGATATTTCTTGGCACGTAACGTTTTTTTGAGTGACTCAATATAGGCAATTCTATCGGCATTGGCAGGCGCGGCCTGAGTTTGCAATTTTGCTTTAGCCTGTGCCTCTTCCTGTGACATGTAGCGGCCATTTATTCTGACATGAGGAGCTTTGGTTTCCTGTTCGGCACGAACCGAAGCATCTTCCTGGGCTTTGGCAATTGCATCACGCGCTGTACTTTGGCTGGTTTTGTCTTCCATACGCTGTTGCAGCCAGACAGGTTGCTGCTTATTTTGGACCGGTTTATTGGCCTGTTGCTGACGTTGCTTAAGCACCGTTTCCAGATAATCGCTAAAATCCATATTTCTGTCCTCGCCCACACTGTGCGTATTGTAATTGGCTCTTTGCTGAAGTGAAAGATCACAAACTCAGCTAATTTGAATCAGTAGGTAGAATGTTCTTTTATATTCTGTACTGGCTGCAAAAACCTTGTTTCAAAATCTGATAACGGCAGTGGCTTACAGTACAGAAATCCCTGAAATTCTTCTACACCTATGCTTGTCAGAAAATCGGCTTGCCCTTTGGTTTCTACACCTTCTGCCACCACGCTGATATTAAGATTATGGGCCAATTCAACGATAGCGTTGGTGATGGTGACGGATTCTTTATTGAGAGGTAAATCACGGACAAATTCGCGATCGACTTTGAGTATCTGAATCGGGAATCGGCTAAGGTAGGCCAGGGAGGAATAGCCGGTGCCGAAATCATCAATGGCAATCCTGACCCCCAGCGCGTTGAGTTGACGTAACTTACTCAATGCCAGCTTTACGTCTGACATGACCACGCTCTCTGTGATTTCCAGCTCTAAAAAACCGGGGTCACACTGGCTGCTCTGTATCGCTTTGCTAACGGTACTGACAATATCGGAATTCAGCAACTGCCGGGCTGAAATGTTCAGCGCAAAATGCAGCCAGTGGCCTTGCAACTGCCATTGGCGTAATTGTTTGCAAGCCTGTTGAATCAAATGCTCACCGACCTCAATAATCATACCCGTGGTTTCCAGAATAGGGATGAACTCAGTCGGTGACTGGATGTGGTTTTCATCATCGACCCAGCGCAGCAGCGCTTCCACCCCGCAAAGCTGACGGGTCCGTGAGTCAAACCGGCCCTGATAGTAATACTGATAGCGCTCAGTGCCGCAGCTTTGCCGGAGCTGAGCTTCCATTTCCAGACGTTTGACACTGTTAGCACCCATTTGCCGGTTATAAACCCGGTACTGTTGCTGCTGCTTGTTGTCTTTTGCTTTATACAATGCAATGTCTGCCTGCCTGAGCAGGGTTTCACTGGTTGAGTGGATATTTTCACTGTAGGTGATGCCAATACTTGCACCGACCACCACTTCTTTGCTGCCCAGTGTCATTGGCTCGCTGAGATGGCGCAGGATACGCTCGGCCAATTGTTCCAGAGCAGGCAGCCGGTTATCAGAGACCACCAGGATGGCAAATTCATCACTGCCTAACCTCGCCAGCATGTCGTTTTCACGCAAAATAGCCTGCAGGCGTTCACTCACAGCCAACAACACTTGATCGCCGGTGTCGTGGCCAAGGGAATCGTTGATTTGCTTAAAGCGCTCCAGGTTGAGGGTCAGCAGGCCCATGGCCGGACAGGGTGATTGCTGGAGCAGGTGGTCGATATGCTGCTGCAGCATTAAGCGGTTTGGTAACTGGGTGAGTATGTCAAAATGCGCCAGTTGTTTGAGTTTGCTTTCAAACAGCACTCTGTCGGTAATATCTTTGCCTGTTGTGATGTAATGGCTGATTTTTCCCAGGCTATTGCGGATAGGAGAAATGCGTTTCTCCATATAAACCAGGCTGTTATCTTTTTTACGGTGCGAAATGATGCGATTGACTGTCTGGCCTTTGACCAGCTGTTGTTGCAATTTAGCCAACTCTGCCGGATTTTGCAGGGTAGTAAGAATCAGGTGCGCAGCGTCACTGCCGATCAGCTCGTTGGCATCAAGATCGTTATATTTTTCAAAGCTGTGGTTCACATACTCAATGATCCCTTTTTCGTTGGTAATGATGATCGAGTCGTCACTTTGCTCCAGGGCCCGGGACAGGCTTTTCAGTTTTTCCTCACGATTCACCCATACAGTGACATCCCTGATATTCAATAAAATCTCATTACCATCATTGTAAGCGGTTTCGCTCGCAATGATTTCAAGATGCTGAACGGGCGTGGTGTTAATGGTGATCTGTTGACTGACGGGCAGGTTATCGCCCTGATTCATTCTTCTGTGTACCTGACTGAGCAATTCAGCCAGTTTATTGCTGGCCTCGGGGTCGTTAACCAGTGCGGTGATGTCGCGCTGTGAAGCCTGTTGTTCAGAGAGATTCAAAATCTGGCAAGCGGACTGATTGATATTGAGTACAGTATTATCCTGTTTAAGCAGAACCATGCCATCCGGCGCATGTTTCAGTACATGGCTGAACTTTTTGACCATGTCGTGCAACTCGGCTTTCAGGCGTTTTTCATGGCGAAGCATTTTATGCAGGTGCCACGCCAGTACCAGACAGCCGATAAGAAAACCAAAAGAGATCATTGAAAACAACGTAAATTTTTCAAGTTTTTCCCGTGAATACAGATTGTTGAAGATAAATTGATTGACGCTGAAGTAGTTAAGTGCCGAGTGTAAAATTTCAGAGTTTTCCCATTTTTCTGCCAGTGATTGGTAGCCGTTGGGTAAGATAGTGTGATTATTTAAAAGTGATGAAGCCTGAGTAACAGGGGGCTCCCGTCTTTCCTGGCTGGACAGCGAACTGGCGTTGAGAAAAAAAAGACACAGCAAAAAAATAAAAAGCAGTGAAATCAACAGCAGCACTTTTAAACGAATCACATTTCTCTTCATATATCATCCATGATAGAGCAGAGTCCCTACGAGAACAGTATAGTGACGGTTTTCTGGGCATGCATAACACGTAATTCATGCGTATCAGGAATTTTTTTGGTTTATCGCTGAACAATAGACAATATTTTCAGATATGAAAAATGCAGGCAGCACTGGGGCTGCCTGCAACAGAAGCACTGTGGTAACAAGAAAGCGATCAGTTCGGAGTGGATTGTGCCTCAATCAGTTGCTGGCGCTGGCTGCTGACAACGAAAGAGAACCCGATCAGAACGAAGACGCAGGTGCCGGCAATGCTAAAGGCAACAATGCTCAATCCCTTATCGGCAAAAGCCGCAACCAGTGAACTGGCAGCAAAACACCCTAATGTTTGCAGGAAATTCATCAGCCCGGCCGCGGTTGCGCTGCAGTGCTTGAAATCTTCCAGGGCTTTGCTGATGACAATGGGGTAAATCGCACCATTTGCAACAGCAATAAAACAGAAAGGCAGCAAGATTGGCCAGATGGTGTCTGGCTTATGCTGTAGCGTGATCAGCAGTATGACCAGTGCACTGCCGATGAACAGTTTCAGCAGCCAAGGCAACAGCTTTTTACCTTCCATACGGTTTAACAATGCCCGGCAACCGTAGCCGCCAATCAAAAAGGCAATAGTCTGCGGCACATAGCTCAGGCCAATATCCTCGCTTGAATAACCCATAGCGGACATAATGAACGGCGAGCCGGTCAGGTAGGCGAAAAAAGCCGCAGAACAGGCCGCGAAAATAAGCATGTTACCCATGAATTTTTTTGACTTGAACAGGCTGGTATAGTTAATTGCCAGTTCTGACAGGACTTTGCCCTGCTTTTTTTCACCTTTGGCACTTTCAGGCTGCATGGTTGTCATCAGTGCCAAAACCGCCCCTAAAGCAATCAGGCTCAGGAAAATGGCACGCCAGCCAAAATGTGACTGAATCGCAGCGCCTACTAAAGGCGCAAGGGCCGGAGAAAGGGCAACCAAAGGCATGATAGTTGCGAACACTTTTTCGGCAAGCTTACCTTCATATCGGTCAATAACAATGGCCTGCCAGAGCACGGTGGCACTGCAGGCACCCAGCGCCTGAAGAAAACGGAATGCCAGCAGGGTTTCCACATTCGGCGCCATCGCACAGCCCAGAGTGGCGAGGCTGAACAACAGCATGGCACCCAGCAATACTTTTTTTCTGCCTAAGCGGTCAGAGAGAGGGCCATAGATAAGCTGGCCAATGGCCATGCCCAGCAGGAAAAGGCCCAGTGTCATGCCAATCAGGCTGGATGAGGTCTTCAGGTCGGCCTGCATGGCGGTGAAAGCAGGCAGGTACATGTCGGTGGCCAGAAAGCCGAGCATGCTAAGTAATGCAAACCAGGCAAGCGTAACGGTAGTCGGTTTTGTCGTCATTTTATTGTAACCAGAATTTTTTCAGTGATCAGATTGTAAGCGTGGTGATTTGTGCTGTGAAACGCTAAAATTTCAACATTGCTTTCAAAAAATTTGATTCAACATCACGCATAATGAAATAGCAGGATATATGTTTTCTTTCAATGATTTGCAGGTAATTGATGTTGTTGCGAGGCGGGGCAGCTTTTCCTCTGCGGCAGAAGAGTTGCACAAAGTGCCCAGCGCAATCAGCTACACGGTCAGGATAATCGAGGATAAATTGTCTGTGACCCTATTTGAGCGCCATCACCGGCAGGTCAGCCTGACTCCTGCAGGCCAGTACTTTGTCGAAGAAGCCAGACAACTGCTCAAACAAATGGAGCACATTAAGCTGCAGACGCAGCGTGTTGCCAATGGCTGGGCTGAAAATGTCTCGGTAGCACTGGACACGGTTGTCAGACAAAGCCGTGTCAGCACCATGGTGCGAGATTTTTATCAGGCATTCCCGGATGTCGAGCTGCATCTGACGATGGAGGTCTATAACGGGGTGTGGGACGCTCTGGCAGACGGCCGGGCAGATCTGGTGATTGGAGCAACGGCGGCCATACCGGTCAGCGGAGATTTTGATTACACCGATATGGGAAACCTGCACTGGGTATTTGTGATGGCACCGGATCACCCGCTGGCTGAAAGCCCGTTGCCTCTGCCGGAATCAGAACTGGCAAAGTATCCTGCTATCTGCCTTGAAGATACTTCACGTACATTACCCAAGCGCACAACCTGGCTAATGAATAACCAGCGCCGCATCATGGTGCCGGACTGGTCCAGCGCGTTTCAGTGTCTTGAAGCCGGGCTGGGCATAGGCGTTGTGCCTGAACATATGGCCGCCCCCAAGCTGAAAAGAGGCAAACTGGTGGCCCGCACGCTCCCTCATGCACCGCCGGTCAGCCCCTGCTGCCTGGCATGGAACAAAGCCAGCCTGAACCCCGCCCTGAGCTGGCTGCTTGAGTACCTGGGAGACAGCGAACAATTGCACAGGGAGTGGATGCGTTAGAGCGGGAAAACAACAGCGTTCGACGTTTTCAAGTGGGTGTTGTGCGGTTTAAATAGCAGAGCGAATACCACGGATGCTTGTATGAAAAATCAGCAAAAGGATAAAAATCTTCCTATACACTGCGCTAAGTCATAATTCTTTCATTCGGACCGCTTAGGATGCCCTTCGTCAAATCCATTACTTCCGATGAAGATGAATAAAAATACTGTGTTGACGATGAACAGAACGACAGAAAAGAATAGCGATATGTTGGCAATCGCTATTGATTACATCTACCAGGCCTTTCCGAACCTGAGCTATCGCCCCAGACCTGATGACGTCAAGCTGCTGGCGGCGTTCCTGCAAAGTCAGAATCCTGACTCCCCGGCATGTCTGGGGGAGTTAATGAACAGCAGCTATAACGCTATTGATATCGAAATTAATAAGTTTCACAGCCGGCAGGAAAAGCACAATCAGCGAATTCCGAGCTTCAGCTAGCGTGCTGGTGAATAAAAACGGCGGTTGTCCTGATTAGGGCCGCCGTTTTTTGTTGCTGACATTCTCTCTGCTAGCGTTATCCTACCGGTGTTTTCAGGGTCTGATAGCCAGCCCAGATCCGGGTTGCGGTTGTCACCCAGCACAGTGTTCCGAAAATCCATGCGATGA
Organism: Photobacterium halotolerans DSM 18316; assembly: GCF_000425165.1. GTDB lineage: Bacteria > Pseudomonadota > Gammaproteobacteria > Enterobacterales > Vibrionaceae > Photobacterium > Photobacterium halotolerans. The sequence goes on along the minus strand of NZ_KE384319.1, from coordinate 375,112 downwards.
GTGCAAAGTGTTCCGGCAACAGGCAAAAAAGCACAAAACACGCGATAGTTTCTGTGCCCTCAGTCAGTCCTCCGAGATAAAACAGAGACTTATGCTGATAAACCGGATTATCGATATTGCGTTTACCCGCCATAATGGCAAAAGCCAGAAAGCTCGAACCTGTGCCGACAAAGGCGAAGATCAAAAACGCACCGGCAACTGCATTCTGCGTCGGATCTGCCAGAATGAAACCAAAGGGCACCAGGGAATAAAACAAAAAATCCAGTGTGATATCCAGAAAACCACCACAGTCTGTGATGCCTCTGCGTCGGGCCAGTGCGCCATCCAAACCGTCAAAAATGCGGTTGAGAATGATAAAACACAGTGCCAGCCAATATTGCTGGCAGATGAGCGCAGGCAATGTCAGCAAGCCAATACCAAACCCGGTCACCGTAATTTGATTGGCGGTGAAAGGCGTTTTATCCAGCAGTAAGCCGATACCGTTAACCGGCGCTTTGATGAGTTTGATGGCGTAGCGATCAAGCATAGGACTGTTTCTCCTCCTGCTCGGTGGGCCAGTGCAGTACCTGACCATCAGGTGGCACATCATCCTGATCATGGGTAACCATCAGCGCTGGGATATTCAGTTGCCGGATTTCCTTAAACACCAGGTCGCGAAACTGGATACGTAAATCTTTATCCAGCTTACTGAAAGGCTCGTCCAGCAGTATGGCGTCCGGCTCTGCCAGCAGGCAACGCATCAGGCTGATCCTGGCGCGCTGTCCGCCAGAAATCTGGCTCGGGCAATGAGAGGCCAGTGCTGTCAGGCCTAACGCAGCTAAGGTCTCATAAGCTCTGGTTTTGCGTTCTGTTTTTTTCACGCTGGACGGTAAACCAAATGCCAGGTTCTGCCACACATTCAGGTGCGGGAAGAGCAGATCATCCTGAAACAGCAGACCAATGCGCCGTTTATCCGGAGCCAGATCGTTGAGTAATCTGTTATTGAGGCTGATCTCGCCCTGATAGAGGCAGTCGGGCGGCATATGGCCGGCGATCACGCCCAACAGGGTTGACTTCCCACAGCCGCTGGGACCCATAATTGTCAGTACCTGTCCCTGTTCAACCGATAGCGTCAGTGAGCTGAGCAATCGCTGATGCCCATTATTTATAGTGAGGTTTTTGACTGACAAGCTCATTGGCTTTTGCATTTCCTGTGTATTTTCCGGATGTCATTTTTGATTGATAGTAACGGCTGGCGAAGGTGGCAAGCGCGAAGAGCACAAAGGGCACCAGCCCCTGCAGCAGTCCGTAAATTGCACTGACTCTTCTGTCCTGTCCGCTGGCGAGCGCAACGGCTTCTGTAGTCAGGGTGCTGACCCGGCCTGCACCAAGGCTGAGTGTCGGCAGATATTGAGCCAGGCTGACACTGCTGCCCACGGCCAGTGCCAGACAAATGGCCGGCATCAGCATGGGACGCTTGACCCGCCACCAGGCCTGAACTGCCGATAAACCAAGGCTGTTGGCCGTTTGCATATAGCGGCGATCAAAGCTGCGCCACGGGCCATCCAACGCAAGGTACAGGTAGGGAAACACAAACAGCACATGGCTCCATATCACCCAAAGCAGATGATGCTGGCCGGGGATCATATAAGTGGTGACCTGAATACCGAACAGTAAAGAAACCTGAGGCAGCACCATAGGCATGGCTATCAGCCAGCCAGGGATGCCGGTTCCTGTTTTGTCCCTGTACTCCAGACAGCCAATGGTCAGACAAAGCGCAATTGCGGTACTGATACCGGCCAGCATCAGGCTGGTGGAAACCAGATCGGTAAACACGGCGGTTTCCTGTTGCCAGAAATGCGCACTGAACCGGCTCGGTAACAGATCGGGAAACCGCCAGCGCAGCGCCACAGACCAGAGCACGAGAACAGGAATGACAAGCAGCGGCACCGCTATTAACGGCCAGTGAAAGTAACGTCCGGGCAGATGTTGATCGCGATGGCCGGCATATTGCCAGCCTTGAAAGCCACGCAGAATCAGCCATTCCAGCGCGCGAAACACAGCAAGCAGGCAAAGGCCCAGCATAAGTAGCATGAATGCGCCGACGGCGGCTCTGGGCAGCAAAGCGACATCCGGTTCATTGAACCATTGCCAGACCAGTACCGCGAAAGTGGGAGGGCGGGTCGGGCCCAGAATCATGGCCATGTCTACCACTGAGATACCATAAGCCAGAACGGCATAAATCGGCAGTCGCATCCCGGGGAGCCATTGCGGCAGTATGACAGTAAGCCATGTCGAAACCCGGTTATAGCCCAGCCCATTGCCTGCAGCCAGCAAGCGGCCGACATTCAGTTGCTGCAGAACAGAGATACTCATTAGTAACAGAAACGGGGTTTCTTTGATTGCCAGGGCCAGAGTGAGTCCTATGCCATATGAGTCCTGCAGCAGAGAAAACTGACCGGGATCGCCGCCCAATGCGGAGAGTAAACGGGTGATGAGCCCCGTGGATGAAAAGGTAAATGCAAAGCCAATGGCAAAGGCCACATGCGGAATCGCCAGCATCGGAGAGAGCCAGGATTCTATACTCCGCCAGCGGCGTGAGCCCCAATACCTCTGCAGGATCAAGAAGGTAAACGTTAATGCCAGTAAAGTACTGATGACGCCTGTGGAAAGCGTCAGCAGAACAGAAGCAGACAAACCGGGCCAGGCCAATGCCTGATAGAAAGCCTGAGGTCCGGGTTGCGTCAGGCCGACAAAGGGTAACCAGGACAGGGCTGGCAGCAAAATGCCTGACAGGCCCGGTAACAACGGCAAACAACAGATCAACAGCGTGGCAATAAACATCAGGTACAACATATTGCAACGTTCGCCTAGCGGGTGTCAGGGGTAAATTTACAGGGTGTCAGGAAACGCTCAGTGTCCATATTTTTGCTGCCAGGCGGCCTCCAGCGCAGTTTGCCAGCTGGGGTGTGGCTCAGGGATGGCGCGATACAGTTCAAAACCCTGTGTTTCGCCGGCACCCATCGCTTCAGGTGTCAGTACGGCAGGATCACCCCAGATCTGAATATTCGCTTTTCGCTGTTGCGCTTCAGGGCTCATGAGAAAGTTAATCACAACCCGTGCTCCAGCTTTCGCGCTGGCATTCCAGGGGATGGCCAGAAAATGAATGTTGGAGAGGGCGCCTTGCTCAAAGGCAAATGCCCTGGCGGACTCAGGCAGATCGCCGCGTTCAATCGCGGCTTTGGCTTCATTCGGATTAAAGGTGATGGCAACCAGAAGCTGCCTGTCGTCCAACAGTTGCATCATTTCCGTTGAGCTGGCCGGAAAGCGTTTTCCCTGCTGCCAGGCAACGGCATGAAGCTGATCGAGGTATTTCCAGAGCGGCGCTGTGAGGCGAGCGAATTTCTTTTCATCCGTTGTCAGATCAATGGGCTCATAGAGCGCCGGCGCTGCGTTGGTCAGCTCAATCAGTGCGGCTTTTAAAAAACTGGTGCCATGAAATGCAGGCGGCTGCGGGTAGGTCACTTTGCCCGGAAAAGCAACGGCCAGACTCAACAGCTCAGCAAAACTATTGGGTGGGTTGTTTAAGGTCTGGCTGTCATGTATGAAGACCAGTTGTCCTACCCCCCAGGGGGCTTCGAGACCTTCTGTGCTTTCGGTAAAATCCTCATAGACGGGCAGTTGTTTATCGACCAGCTCCCAGTTGGGTAATTGAGCGACAAACGGGCCATCCAGCAAGTTATTGGCCTTCATGGTGCGGAAGTTTTCGCCATTGATCCAAACCATATCGACGCTACCGCCGGTTTGTTTGCCGGCCGCTTTTTCCGCTAACAGTCGCTGAGAGGTTTCAGCGATGTCGGCCACTTTGACATGGTTGAGCGTAATGTCATAGCGGCTCTTTACTTCGCGGGCAACCCACCTTAAGTAGCTGTTGATGGGCTGGCTGCCGCCCCAGGCATTGAAGAAAACAGTCTGTCCGCGCGCCTCTTGTTCAATCGCTTCCCAGCTCATCTCTGCGATGGGCGGGGTTTCCGTCTGTGCTTCATTTGCCAGAGCAGGCATAGTTACTGCGATTGCCAACCCAATTGCTATCCATGTCATTTTCATTGCTGATCCTTACTTTCCCGCAGATGAGCTTTCAGATTGTCGCTCTGTGTTTTCTGTTGATGTCTGTTGCCACCACCCCGTCGCCAGCGATGAAATTTCTCCAGCAATGCTAAAACCCGTTCCGGTTTATTGGCATTTTTCCATACGCCCGCCGTGTATTTACTGGCTTCACTCATTGTGGGGTAAGGGTGAACCGTACCCAGAATCTTGTTCAATCCCAGCCCGTGTTTCATTGCCAGCGTAAACTCGGCAAGAAGTTCACCGGCCTGGTTACCCACAATGGTAGCACCGAGGATGGTATCTTTCCCTTTTGGGGTCAATACTTTAATAAAACCATAGTCTTCACCGTCAGCAATTGCGCGATCTAAATCATTCAATTCATATTGAGTGACTTCCGCGTCTATGCCCTGAGCATGTGCTTCTTTCTCATTAATGCCCACACGTGCGACTTCGGGGGCGGTGTAAGTCACGGCGGGCAGGACACGGTAATCTGCTTTGAACGATTTAAACTGTCCGAAAAGACCGTTTACAGCCGCATACCAAGCCTGGTGCGCGGCGGCGTGCGTCAACTGGAACGGACCGGCAACATCTCCGACAGCGAAGATGTTGGGATAGCGGGTTTGCAGGTATTCGTTAACGTCTAGGGTTTTGTGTTCGTTCAGTGTGATGCCAAGTTCTTCCAGACCAAAACCGGTGACATTGGCAGCACGGCCTAATGCCAGAATGACCGCATCAAATTCAACCTGATGCTGCTGCCCGTGATTATCCTCAAGAATGGCATACTGAAGGGGCATTCCGGAATCTGACGTTGAAGTGTCAAACTTTACGGCTTTGTGCTGCAGTTTAATGTCTACGCCGTCTCTCATCAGGCTGTCCTGAATCCGTTTTGCCACATCGGTATCTTCCCGGACCAATAATTGATCTGTCATTTCAACCTGAGTGACCTGACTGCCCAGGCGTTGAAAACTCTGTGCCAGCTCGCAACCAACCGGGCCGCCACCCAATACCAGCAGTTTTTGGGGTTGCTCTGTGATGGACCACAAGGTGTCTGAGGTCAGATAGTGCACTTTTTCAATGCCACCAATAGGCGGGACAACAGGACGGGCACCGGTCGCTATAACTATGTTGCGTGTCGTGATGCGTGTGCCGTTGACTTCCACTTCCCAGGGGGAAAGGATACGCGCTTCGCCCCGAATGCAGTTCACCCCAAGCGCAGTGTAGCGTTCTACGGAATCGTGCGGCTCGATCCTTTTGATAACACGGTGAATACGTTGCATGACAGCGGGGAAGTCAACCTGAGCTGGCTGACTGTGAATGCCGAACTCCGCTGCCCGGGTAATGGTACGCAGCGTATGCGCGGCCCGGATTAATGCTTTAGACGGCACGCAGCCGGTATTCAGGCAGTCACCGCCCATCTGGTGTTTTTCAATCAGCGTGACTTTGGCTTTGACGGCTGCGGCAATATAGGCGCTGACCAGTCCGCCGGCACCGGCGCCGATCACCACCATGTTCTGATCAAAATGCTCGGGCTTATGCCAGCCTTGATAGACTCGCCGTTGTTGAACGAAGGCCATGACGGCTTTGGCGATAAAGGGAAAAATACCCAGCAAAACCAGGGACAGCAGAACAGGCAAAGCAATCAGTCCGGACAGCGATTGAATCTCACCCAGCTGTGTCCCGGCATTCAGGTAGACAACCGTACCCGGTAGCATGCCTAACTGGCTGACCCAGTAAAACTGACGCGGGCGCATAGGTGTCAGGCCCATCAGCAGGTTGACCAGAAAGAAGGGAACGACGGGAATTAAACGCAGTGTAAAGAGATAAAAGGGACCGTCTTTTTCTATACCACGATTAATCGCGGCCAGACGCAGACCAAATTTGCTCTGCACCCAGTCCTGCAATAAAAACCGACTGGCCAGAAAGGCCAGTGTCGCTCCGATGGAGCTGGCGAAAGAGACGATAAGCAGGCTCCACCAGAAACCGAACAGTGCGGCGCCAAGCAATGTCATGATGGCAGCTCCCGGGAAGGACAAAGCCGTCATGACAACATAAATGAGGAAAAAGAGCCCGCTGGAAAGCAGAGGATTTGCGGTAATGGTTGCCTGTAACGAGTGCTGGTAAACCTTAGCCTGTTCCAGAGTGAAATAATTGCCAAGATCGAAAGCGAACCAGGCCGCTATGGCGCTGACGATGAATAGCAGCAATAAGGGTTTTTTCATATTGTTCATCATTGATTATCTGCGTTGCTGTTGGTTTGCGTTGCTATCCGTTGACGTTGCTATTGGCTTGTATTGCCATTCGACGGCTTATCTTTTTGCTCAGTGTGTTTGTGATCCTTTGTTAAAGGAATAGTGCAAAACGCCTGAGAAGGGACATCTAACGCAGTATTAAATTTCGCTGACAGGTTTTGAAAGCTGACCAATGCGGTTAACTCAACGAGGGCATCGTCGTCATACCACTGTTTGAGATCAGCAATCATTGCTGGCGTGACTTTCATGCCGGTTACTGTCATGGCTTCTGTATAGGCAAGAACGGCTTTTTCTTGTGCATCGAACAGCGGGCTGTGCTGCCAGTCAGACAGAGATTGTATTTTTTCTGCAGACTGGCATCGCTGCGCCAGTCGCATACCGTTGGCATCAATGCAGAATGCGCAGTCATTTAACTGCGAAACACGTACACAGACCAATGAGCGTATCACATCAGAGACAGGGGAGCGTTTTCGGTCAAGATAGCCAAAAAAACTGGCAACCAGGTAAAAGAGGAAAGGGCGGCGTCCCCATAGCAAAGCCGGGTTTAAGGGTTTGCCAAAGTGTCGAGTCTGCAGCCAGAGCAGTGGACGGATCCAGATTGAATAATGCTGTTTTGGGGTGATGCGCACCTGAAGGTCTCCGGATAAAGCGATTTAAAATACCGACCGCGGATACCCGGACAAATTTCAGAAAACAGTCAAATTTGTATGTTCTTGCTGTTAATTGACTGAAAGTTGAACACTGCGTGGGGCTAGATGGTTCGCTGCTGTTTTAGGTTCGTGCTGCTCCAGCAACATATAACTGCTTGCTATTACTGGTAAAAGTGCAACGAGCATGGTTTTGCCTATATGGTAATTGCGGTACCAGTATTTACGTGCTTTGACTTTCAATACAATGCCCCAGAAAAAAAGCAGTATATTGAGTGCAGACGCGGCAATGCTGGGAATCAGCACTTCGTTAAAGCTGACTGTGTCAGCATGCACGATAGCGACAAGAAAGGCCGGAGGTAACAAACTGATGAAGACCAGGTAACGCATCAGCTTTGGCCATTTGCAGAATTTATCTCTGAAGATGTTGTCAGTCTGACCCGGAAACGGCGATGACGAACGCATGAAACCTCCATTGGGTGGTGGTAAAACATACATTCTAAAGATGACAGAGCTGAAAGGAAGCTAACTGATAATCTTGTAACTTGTGTTTGTGAGTTGAGTCTTCATTTTACACAGCCCTGACGGAGCGCCAGGGCTGGAAAGCAGGTTATGAACCGTCAGTGTTCATCACAGTGAATGAATCACTGACAGGGAAACCTTAATGATGAGCACTTAAAGCTGATGTTTCCAGCTTTGACAACAGCTCATTTCGGCGTTGTGGGGTAATAACAGACCAGTGTTTACCACTGACAGCACCTTCCAATGCCCAGAGCAGATCCAGACTCAATGACTCGTGGTGAGACTCCTGTAACGCCTGGAAAGCACCAATAGCACCGACTTCGAAGAGCTGATCAACAGAACTGATGCCGGCTTTCTTGAGCATACGCTCATTGGCCAGACGCAGGTTGGGCAGATCTTTAATGCGAGTAGGGCTCGCCTGCAGTTTTTTCTCTTTATCTGCCTGGGCAGCATTCAGAGAACGTTCTGCATGTTCCAGGATGACATCGGGAGTTTCCCACCAGCTATCCGGAATGGCGTAGTGCTTTGTAACGACAGGAAAACCGCGCTTCTGGTAGACGTACGGTTTGAGGTCTGCTTGTTTGAAGGCTTCTTCATTTCTCGCATTAGCGCGCAGATGCAGCTTGTTGTTAACAACTAGAGCGAACATCGTTTCACCTGCGAAAATGCCAAATCCGCCAAACATAGAGCGAGATTTAATTTGACCAAATTTCTCAAATAAACGAATTGAATCTTTCAGTAATGGTTTGTCCATGCTTCTTTTCTCGGCAATTATTTTCAACAAAAGAAGTCACTTAACAAAGGAGCGAGGATTCAATTATGCACAAGATTATGAATGCTTTGTCATATTTATGACAAAAACAGCCTATAATCTTCACTTCATCCATCGGCAACCCCGCTACCATGAGTAAAAACTAATCAAGCAGTTACTTTTAGGCCGGAAGCTTTGCGTCCCATTCTTTCAAATGGTTTGCCTTGTTCGTGACTGTTTAATCATATATCAATAAGACGAATTTGATATGGATCGCACAAAAAAATTGTGAAGTTTATCGCAATAAAAATCGTATAAATTTTACAGAATGCGATGGATTGTCTCATTAATTCCCCCATAGCGTAGTAATATTCCATATGCAAATAGCCGATAGTCAAATTTATATCGGCTGTATGCTGCAATACATGGAGGAAAATCGTTTATTTTTTACCTAATCCGTTTTACGGAGTGGCGGACAACTAATTCCGGATTTATTTCAAATGTTTGGAAATCATGGCTCTTGCTTTTGACTCTTTCCATCAGGATTCCTACCGCTGTTTTGCCCAAACGCCGCTTCGGCTGGTGGATAGTGGTCAGAGGTGGAGAAAAGTAAGGGGCCAGATCTATGTTGTCATAACCAATAATGGAAACATCTTCAGGTACTTTCACACCGGCTTGCTCAAATGTGCTGATTAATGCCATGGCCATAATATCATTGAAACAAAAAATGGCCGTTGGGCGATCTTTCATAGCAATAAATTCATTGGCTGCAACCACCGCAGATTCACATTCGAAATCACCTTCAAGAATCCAGTTTTCGTTGACAGTCAGGCCCGCTTCGCGCATCGCTTTATTAAAGCCTTTCAGCCTTTCACGGCAGGTAGATTTATCTTTCTGGCCAGACAAGCAGCCAATTTTAGTATGTCCATTGTCAATAAAATGACGGGTTGCCAGGTAACCGCCCAGCTCAGCGTTATCTTGTATATTGTCGGTTTTGGGGCGGGCCGGCCCCCAGTCCATGATCACCATAGGCAGATCAGGCTGTCGCTCCAATTGTTCCAGCAACTGGTCATCCAGATCAGAACACATCACCAGTAGTCCATCGACGCGCTTTTCGGACAGCATGCGCAGATAATCTTTTTGCTTGTCGAGATTACCTTCAGTGTTACAAAGGATCAGCGTGTATCCTGCCTTGTAGCAGTATTCCTCGACACCATGCACCAGCTCGGCGAAGAATGGATTAGTCGATTTGGTTACCAGCATACCAATCGTGCTGGTTGTGTTGCATTTCAGGCTGCGTGCGACAGCACTTGGCGCATAGTTCAGTTCTTCAACTGCAGTCAGGACTTTTTTCTGTGTCGCCTCCGCTACAAAGCGGGTCTTGTTGATCACGTGTGAAACTGTGGTTGTTGATACACCAGCCATACGTGCAACATCTTTAATGGTTGCCATAGTTGTTCTTCTAGTCATCAGGCCCATTGGGCCTCTTTGAGTCTTAATGTTGGCCAGACGCTAAAAAGCCGCTTTTGCATAAGAAAGCGGCGGGAAATGAGTGACTCAGGCCCGGTCGTTAATCACGTTCTATCGTTGTTGTGTCATCTGACAATGACTTGAAAGATACCCACAACGCACTGTCAATGAGAACCCGAAAGGCTGTCGCCCAAGGGAGCATAAACCTGATAAAAGCTTGATCGCCATTACGCTTCGTTTCATCGGTTAATCGCTTGCGATCACATTTTACTGAGACTCACGCACAGTGCAACGTTTCTCTTGTTGGGTGGAATGATTCTTGATAGAGGTCAATAATAGGATGCAACAATTGTATGCAATCTTAGTGGTGTCAAGTCAGCAGAAGGCACAACTGAATGTGCCTCCATGGACTTTGATGTTATGCCGACAGGACGACAGGAAAATGCCCGCGCGGGTGAGATTCTATGATGACAGGGGCACCATACACGGATTGGATATTTTCAGCCGTTAATGTGTGCCAGGCATCACCGTCGGCCTGTATTTTACCGTGGTTGAGCAGGATCAAACGATCGGCATACTCGGCAGCAAGATTCAGGTCGTGAATAACAAGAATCACCGCCGCGCCATTGTCTGCCATCTTTTTCGCCAGGCTTAAACAGGTTTGCTGATGGGCAAGATCTAAAGCAGAGGTGGGTTCATCCAGCATTAATATACATTGATCACCGGCCGCGCTGAGCTGCGTCAGGACTCTGGCAAAGTGGACGCGTTGTTTCTCCCCACCAGACAGCGATGGATAAAGTCGCTGGCTGAGGTGGCTGATACCCACATCGGCCATTTTTTGACGTGTTATTTGCTGGCTGTCTTTAAGACCGAGCTTTAAGGGCATAGTACCCAGTTCAGCAACTTCCTGAGCGGTAAAGCCAAAAGACAGCGTACTGTGCTGGGGGAGGACGCCCATATGATGCGCCAGTCGGCTGGCATGCCAGTTTTTACGATGCTCACCAAAGATGTAGACATTACCCTTGGCATGCATTTCCCCCGATAACACTTTCAGCAAAGTACTTTTTCCGGCGCCGTTGGGCCCGAGTAAAGCGGTCAGCTCACCACTGCGAAAGCTGATATTCAGGTTATCGAGTAACACCTTACCGCCCAGAGTCAGCGACAGTTGTTCCGCTGATATTGCCACTGGACGGTTTCTGCCGGTCTGCTTTTTGGGCTGACGTGTAATGTGGTGGATCATTGCAAACGACCTCGCTGTTTTGTAAGCAGGACGATAAAAAATGGTGCGCCCAGAAGGGCTGTGATGATCCCCACCGGCAGCTCGGCGGGCGCGGCGACAACACGGGCCAGCATGTCGGCAATCAACAGGATCAGTGCGCCCAGGAGGGCGGAAAGGGGCAGCAGTGTTTTATGGTTAGGGCCGGTTAGCATGCGGCCAAGATGCGGTACGATCAATCCAATGAAGCCGATCACGCCGGATAGCGAGACGGCCACGCCAACACCGGCCGCACACAATAGAACCAGCAACCGTTTCAGTGCTTGTACATTAACACCTAAATGCTGAGCCTCAGACTCACCCAGTAAAAGGGCATTTAATGCATTTGCCTGGCGAGTGAACAGCCAGAACAAGGTGGCAAGGGTAACAAAAGACAGGGTAATACCTGGCCAGGTCGCCCCCGCCAAAGAGCCCATAGTCCATAGTGAGAGATCACGCAGTGCCTGATCATCGGCATGGAAATTTAGCAGCCCGAGCGCTGCACCGGATAAAGCGCCAATCGCCACGCCGGCAAGCAGCATCACTGTGACGGAAGTGCCGGTTTTATCTGTGCCGAGAAAATACACAATCCAGGTAGTGATGGCGCCACCTGCAAAGGCAAAAACCGGTACGGTTCCCAGCGTTAGCAGCAGCGGGAATGACGCTGCCAGCGAGCCGAACAGCACTATGGCTAATGCCGCGCCTAAGCTGGCTCCGCCTGCAACGCCTATAATGCCGGGGTCAGCCAGCGGGTTTCGGAACAGTCCCTGCATGACCGCACCACAAAGCGCCAGCACAGCACCTATAGCAATACACAGCAGTGTGCGTGGTAAGCGAACTTGCTGAATAATCAGTTCAATATGAGGAGCCACCTTCTGCTGCCCCGGCAGAATAACCTGCCAGATGTCGGAGAATGAGATAGCCATAGGTCCGACAATGATCGAGCAGCTTGCCGCAAAGGCCAGTAACAGGCATGTCGCGGGCAGTATGACTGACGTTGGCAATCGCAGTAATGACAACAGACGGATGCGTCGCATGCTTGAGTCAGACATGGTTGTATCAGACATGGTTTTACTGGCCATACAGCGCCTGATTCAATCGCTCGGCTTCTTCCAGGCTCTTGAGGTTCAAGCCGCCAATCAGGGCAGTACCGTCAATAGTATATAACGCGCCATTCTGACCGGCGGGTGTCGCTGCCAGTAAAGGTAAGCTTTTTATCAGACCTTTGAGTCCGCCTATCGACTGGCTGGCATGAGTGCTCAGCAGGATGACATCAGGCTGCATGTCCACCATAGCCTCCGCTGATAAAGGTTTGTAAGATTCAATGGCTGTAGCCGCTGGATTTATGCCGCCTGCGAGCCTGATAACCGTATCAGCCGTGGTGTGGCGTCCTCCAACCATAGGTGCCCGTCCGGCATGAATGGTCAGAAAGAGAATACGTTTAGGTGTGTGGTTGTCAGACAGACGCGATTCGATCCGCTTCACTTGCTGCTGAATTTGGCTGTTTAGCTGTGTTGCCTGGACTGGTTTTCCAGTCAGTTGACCCACTTGCTCGACACGTTTGAGCAGATCATCAATAGTATCGCCCGAATTGAGGATGTCGACTGAGATACCTGCCTGGCGAAGCAGCGAGAGGGTAGTCTCAGGTCCCATTTCTTTCGAACCCACGACCCGGTCCGGCGTCAAAGCGATGATGCTTTCCGCAGCAAGCTGTCTGTGATAACCAAGGGTTGGAATGTCATTACCGATAAACGCTTGACTGGTGGTATCGACACCAACCAGCTGACTCTCTGCGCCCATTGCTACTATGAGTTCGGTAATGCCGGAACCTGCACTGATTATTCGTTCTTCTGCCCATGCAGATGTGGCAGCGAAGAAAAGAGCAACAGACAGTACGGCGCGTTTCATGAAATTCCCTCAATGTGATTGCAGATAGTCTTGATAAATCAAAGCAATATCAATTGGTTATGTGAGTCTGACAAAATATCTCAAGTGAAATATAGATGAAAATCAGCATCATGCAAATGATATTGTTATCACAAGTGATAATTATTATTAATCTCGTCATTATCCATGAATGGTAAACAATATCAATTATCATTTGCAAAAGGACATAGAGCACCTTATCATTTTTACAAATACAATTAATTATCATTAGTTTTTGTGTGATGTTGTGCTGTATGCCGATGAGACTGACAGGCGGTGAGGACAGACTCCATAGAAGCAGCACGATGAAGGAGAGTGTGAGTGTTTGAGAAATTCAGTTTGGCAGCGCTGAAAACACAAGTGGGTGCGATGCTGGAAGAAAACCCTAATTTGCACGCAGTGCTGATAGCGGAACAGCTGGGTGTGACTGAGGGCGAAATCATCCTGGCCTTACCGGATGAACTTGTTACCCATATTGCAGGGGAGCATGCTCAGGCTATTTTAGAGGCGCTGCCGGAGTGGGGAATGATGACAACCATTGTTCATTCGATGGGGTCAATCTTTGAAGTAAAGGCGCCCTTTCCGAAAGGCAAAGAAGCGCGTGGATACTACAATCTGATGGGGAAAGCGGGTGAAATGCATGGTCACCTGAAGCTGGATCGCGTTTCGGATGTGGTGTTAGTCAGTAAGCCTGTGCAAGGAAATGAAAGTTATTTCATTGGCTTTCTGGCGGACAATGGCGAGTGTATTTTTAAAATTTACCTTGGCAGGGATGAAAAGCGACAGCTGATCCCTGAGCAAGTTGAGAAATTTAATGCGTTGAAACAGGCTTTTGTTGGAGAGAAAAAGTAATGAGCGAAGTGAAACAAGAACGTTTGCAAAATCGTCTGGAGCCACAAATTCAGGCGTTCAGGGATGCTTGCCAGACACTGCAATTGGCAACAGTAGACTCAGAAGGCAAACCTAATGTGAGCTATGCGCCATTTGCTTTGTTAGATGACGGATATTATGTGCTCATTTCGAAAATCGCCCGACACGCCCGAAATCTGCTGGAAAATCCGCAGGTATCTCTGATGATGATTGAAGATGAAGCTACCTCTAAAACAATTTATGCGCGTACCCGTTTAACGTTTGAAGCCAATGTTGCACTGGTTGAGCGTGACACCGAGCGCTGGCAATCGGGTGTTGCAGCGTTAAAAGCACGTTTCGGTGAGATTGTTGACGGGCTGAGTGGCCTGGAAGATTTCAAATTATTCCGTCTTGAGCCGACTCATGGACTGTTTGTTAAAGGTTTCGGCCAGGCATTTCAAGTAACTGGTGATGATCTGATCGATTTTGTTCACCTGACGGAAGGGCATAAACGCATTGACGATAACGATGATGTGAAGTCAGCCTGATAAGCGCCAATACAAAAAACGGACAGTTTATTTACTGTCCGTTTTTTTATGGTGAATAATCAATTGCTGAGATTAGCCTGAGAAAGAATGCGCGCCGTTATAGCGTTAATCTTAGGTAAGCTTTGCTGGCTGGTTAATGCCAGCTGCTTCTGCTCTTTGAGCACGTCACTCAGAATATCTGGTGTTGTCAGAGGATTAGCCAGCACCACACGAAAGACTGTAGTGATCCGGCGCTCCCATTGTTCGGGCATCAAACGTGTCCGCGAGACAAAGGACTTACCCGATTCACGCTGACGTTTCTGGATGTACTGAGTCAGATCGTTCAATGCTTCGTGAATAGCCTGTTTGTCTTCATCGTTAGCAATAGCCAGTGCCTTTTGTGTATCTTCAGGCACGTAACGGTAAGTCAGCAGACACAGCTCTGGTGCTGAAATCAGTTCAAACTCGGGGTCGGATTTGATCAGCTCTGCAAAGTACCGGGCTTTCTCGATACTGTTGTTGATCAGTAATTCATATCCCTGGCGGCTGATAATGTTCAGGCTGGCAAACACCAGCATCGCCATACCATTTCTGGATCCTTCCAGCGTATGGCTGCCAAGGTCTTTAGAGCCTTTACGAAGTATGTACTCTGCATGGTGCTCAATCGCAGCCATAGAGGCGGGATTTTTAAAAATCACCATACCTGCACCCATAGGGATATACAGCTGTTTATGGGCATCAATGGTTACTGAATCTGCTCGCTCGATCCCTTTCAGTAACGGACGGTACTTATTGGACATCAAGGTCGCGCCGCCCCAGGCCGCATCAACATGGAAATGGCAATTGTGTGCGAGAGCGATATCGGCTAATTCATCCAGCGGATCGATGTTGCCTGTTTCTGTGGTGCCGGCAACGCCAACAATGGCGAAGGGTTTGATGTTTCTGGCTTTGAGACTTTCGATAGTGCTCTGGAGATCTTCGGTACAGATCTTATTATTTTCATCGGTTTTGATCGCAATCAGGCAGTCTCTGCCAATACCGAGCACATCGGCGGCTTTTTTCAGCGAATAATGCCCGCGTTCCGACACCAGTACAGCCAGGTCATCATAGCCGTAATGTTTCATCGCCCGAAAAAGACCTTCCTGCGCCACCCCTTTAAAATCGCCTTCTGGCTTTAGCAGGTTGTTACGGGCAACCCATAGTGCAGTAATGTTCGCGATTGTCCCGCCGGAACAAAAAGCACCTAAAGAGTGCTCAGCACTGTGCATCCAGCGCTGATAAAACGCGTCTCTTTCACCGTAGATCAGATTATGAAGAATCCCCAGCACCTGCCGTTCAAGTGGCGTGAAGGCCTTTGAGGTTTCAATTTTCACCAGGTTCTGATTGAGGCCAATCATAATCTTTGACAGCGGCATCAAAAAGTAGGGCAGAGCTGATGTCATATGACCAATGAAAGTGGGTGCGGATGTGTGAACAGACTGAGCAACCAGTTTTTCCAGCAGAAAATGGGTATGTTCAGAGACAAAACTGGGTTGCTCTGGCACAGAAGCACAAGAGAAATCTTTTTCAATTTCAGTCAGCGGCTTTTCCTGGGCGGCAATGTGAGTCTGTAAAAAGGCGTTGAGGTTTTCGGAGATCTCTTTCTCGATCCGACCAAGCGTGGAGTCGGGTGCTTCCGGCACAGTAAAGATACGGTGCAGGGTATCAAGAGATGCTTCAGCTTGTCTGTTTTCCACTGCCATAATAAGTTGTTACTTTTAGTTAACGTCGGCAAATCCGGCTAATTTACTGGAAATGAGGATAATTGTCTTGAAATATTTATCAGAATGCACCGAACGCGTCGCGTCCGGTGCCAGGTGATTGAGCGTTATTCGCACTGAGTGGCAGCAATAGCGCTCATTTGTCGGTTGTATGCCTTGAGTGGCTTATCGATTTCATCCGGGTGTGTTAACAGGTCGGCAAAGGCGCTGCGCAGTTCATAATTTTTGGGGTGTGGTGTGCTTTGACGATCCTCAAAGACTTTTTTCGCGTAATCGCCGAGATTACCTTGCTGGGCGGACAGCGCTTTAATGTCTTGCTGAGTGAGTTTAAGCCAGGATTCGACGGATTGGGACAGATCTAAATGGCTTTTATCGTTAGCTAAATACCAGTCGACGGCTTCACGTTTCAATTCGAAATGGTGGGTTCTTCCTTCCATAAACCAGTCGCCGACTTCCTGCAAATCGGGATCTTTTTGCACAGTCAGCTGGACCAGGTTTTGGTACCACTCAAGAGAAGCATCAATGTACTGATGGTATTTATTACTTTCGCAAGTTTGCGTGGAAGCGAAAGCAGCAGTAGGTAGCAGGGCGAACGAGAGAACAAGAGCTGTAAACTTCATGGTCTTTCCTTGAACTGATTGATAGAAGCTATTAACGCCATGTCATTATGATGTTCAGGCTTCTGGAGTATTTTTGCAAATTGTAGCGGTAGAAGCGCCTGAAAGGAAAGAGATCTTGGCATCATTCGTTCACATCGTGCAGTGAATATGAATTAAGACGCACTTTTGGGTGTGAATTGACTGTAATATATCAGAAGGGAATACAACAAGAGGCCCGCAGGCCTCTTGTTGTCAAAGGGTTACCCCTTGTTTTTTATCGCTACAGAGATGCAGTAAGCTGCGCCTCCCCAGGTAATACCCAGTCCGAATAGCATCATGATGATAGCACCAGCAGTCATACTTATACCTCGTTCTTATCTAGTGGTTTAGATGCAATATTGATAATCACTGCAATCACAAACATTGCAGCTACCAGGCCCCAACCCAGCAACAGCAAATCAGACATTTCGTAACCACCGTAACCGTTATTGAAGGTGTTAGTCAGGTTTGTACCCAGGATGATTGCCAGCATGATTGGGCTGATAAAGCGGATACAAATCTCAAACCATTTACCGATCGAGAACTCAGAAATGCTGTTCACATAGCTGCGAATGTCAGAGACTTTCAGCAGCCAGCCAATAACCAGCAATTCAATCAGACAGCTTGCCAGCAGGGCAACGTTGTTGATGAAGTAATCAACCAGATCCAACAGCAGCAGACCGCCATTGGTTGCAAATGCCATTGAAACGATGAAACCCACACCGCAAACTACGGAAGATGCTTTCTTACGTGACCATTTCAGTTTATCGATTACCGCAGAGGTCACGGCTTCAATAATAGAAATGTGTGAGCTCAAACCAGCAACAACCAGGGCCAGGAAGAACACCGGACCAAGAATATACGGCGCTGGCAGCAGGTTTATCGCTGCTGGGATGGTGACAAAAGCCAGACCCACACCCGCAGAAACGACTTCGGTGAGCGGTTTTGCCTGTTCCTGAGCCATATAGCCAAGCACAGAGAAAATCAGAATACCCGCTATCATAGAGAAGCCACAGTTGATCAATACCGTCATAAAGGCGTTGTTATTGATGTCGGACTTCTCAGGCAGGTAGCTTGAGTAGGCGATCATGATGGCAAAACCAACACTCAGGGTGAAGAATATTTGCCCATAGGCGGCAGACCACACTTTTGCATCCAGGATTTTGCTGAAATCAGGCTGGAACAGGTAGTTCAGACCGTCCAGTGCGCCATCCAGGAAAATAACACGGGCAATCAGCGCCAGCACCATCAGGAGCAACAAAGGCATCATGATTTTATTGGCACGCTCGATACCGCCTTTAACACCGGTGAAAATCGCTGCGAATGTGATACCCCAGGCAATGACCATAGGAATAGCGATATGCAGTTGCAGTCCACCCAGGTTACTTGGCGAGTTATCACCGAGTTTCAGGTATTCACTAAAGAAGAAAGCGTTGGTATCGCTTCCCCAGCTTTGAGTGAATGCGAAGCCCAGATAAGAGATCGCCCAACCGATAACGGCGACGTAATAGACTGCGATGACAGAGGCAATGAAGACCTGGAACCAGCCCAGCCATTCAAGCTTCACTCCCAGCTTGGAGAACGCTCTTGGCGCGGCACCACGCAGTTTGTGTCCCAGACTGAATTCCATGATCATAAATGGAATACCGGCCGTTATCATGGCGAAAAGGTATGGAATAAAAAATGCGCCGCCGCCGTTTTCGTAAGCCATATAGGGGAAACGCCAGATATTCCCTAATCCTATAGCAGAACCCACAGCTGCCAGAATAAATCCGGCACGGGTTCCCCATTGTTCGCGTTTCATAAGTATCTCCTTGTGTACTGTTTTTCTCTTCGAAACAGTATCTATTAAGTTTTTTATTCTAAGTATTTACTTCCTGTATCGTGGAATTTGGTTTGAAACCCCACGCAGTTAAAACGAGATTAACCACTGATACTTACCAGCGCAATAGACAGTAACTTTTGGACTATTGGCAATAAATAGGCATTCCTATTGGCTAATTCCTCCGTATTGTGAAAATAACAAGTTGTTAATGAAATGTTTAGATGATCACACCGCAATGCAGCGATTATTGAGTGAATTGTTTTATTTTAATTTTTTAGCGCCGATGACTAATAAATAGTCAAAAATTAGACTTTTGCAACATTTTGAAGACTAATTGTACTAAGTAAGTAGTTTACTATTTTCTTTCAGAACACAAAGCTGACACCAAGGTTGGTTTGATACACACTTAACCAGTCACTATCGATATTCACGTCACAGGCTTGTGTACCGGTTGCTTGCTGACAGTTAGCCGTGGTGCTTCCGTCAACGCGGCTGGCTAACCATCTGGCTTCTAACCGAATTCTGGCGTTGTTATTGATGAAGAAGTCAGAACCAAAAAAGGCGCCGCCTGACAATAAAATATTCTGTTTTGACCAGCTGGCATCCATGAGTGTCCCGCCCAGACTTAAGCCGATAAAGCTGGTAAGCATAGGCGCTACGCGATAATGGCTGCTGCTCTGAAAATGGAAAAACGTTGCACTGCCGTCGTCATCAAAGCCTTTGGTTTGCATTTTCATGTGCTGTGCAGTAAATCCAATCCGGCCATTGAATAATGATTGTTTTCCGTAATTGCCTTCTATGGTGACACCGAAAAGACCCGCGTTATCCGGGGATATTGTTATCCCGCCTTCAGACTCAATACTATCCGGGAAGGAGTAACCCCAATATGGCGTTACATAGATTGGCTTTTGTGAACTCGCTTGCGTTTTAGCGGTGAATACCAGACTTGAGACGATGCACACTATGAATAAATAATTGTTATTTAATGCCATTTTTCTTTCCTTACGCCAGTATCGAATATTTGTGACAGTCGCCCTAAAACCATGCTTTTTGTATGGTCAAGGTAAGTGCGCAGCCCTACAATCTGCTAGTGTTAGTACCAGTGAATGGTGCTGCTAGCCTGTACTCACAGTGATAGTAAATATGGAGCGTATATGAACCATTTAACCCCTGAATTTAAAATGGCGTTAACCGTTGCCGTTATCATTATGATAGTCCTTTTCGGATTTGGGTTGACGGCAATAACGCATTAATCGTTATATATCACCCTGTTATTATTTTTCTCCTGTTGTTGAGCATCCGCTTTACAATGAAATGAGGGGAAAGTTTTTTGTTTTTTAACAGAGTGAGTTAGATGTATGAATCACTTGCCTTTTAGTCTCGGGGATCTTGATGGCAGTCTTGTCGACACATTTTCTGCAAAATTGTCGGAATCAAAAAAGCAAAAAATTGCACTGGTGGTTCAAGGGGGCGGGCAGCGCGGCATTTTCACTGCCGGTGTTTTTGATGCTTTTCTGGAGGCCGGGTTTGACCCGTTCGAACTCTACATCGGCACATCTGCCGGCGCGCTGAATCTTTCTTCTTTCATCAGCCGGCAACCCAGGTTTGGTCATGACTTCATCGTTAACCTGACTACCCAGCAAGAGTTTTTTAATCTCTACCATTATCTGAGTCAGCAAAAGCCGATGAATCTTGACTGGGCCTTTGATCAGATTGGACTCAATGGTAAAACGCCTTTAGATGTCTCGACGGCCCGTCGGGTACTGACGTATCGCCAGGCTTTTGCCTGTGCCACGCGCAAAGATACCTTGCAAGATATCTACCTGCCTATGTACGAAGACAACTGGCGTGATGTACTGCGCGCCTCTTGCGCCATTCCGCTGCTTTATAATTTGCCCGTCAGCCTCAATGAACTTGAATGGGTCGATGGCGGTGTCAGTGCGGCTGTGCCTGTGAAGGAAGCCTGGAAGCGAGGGGCTGAGCTGGTCATAGTGGTACGTACCGAACCTTTGCAGATGATACAGCAAACACCGGGGGTACTGGATGACTGGAGAGAGCGTATTGAAGTTGCCCTGCCGGAGTATATTGAGAGATTCAGCCTCAATGAATCTCTCGACAGAGTGAAAGCGGTGAGCCATGAACTGACCGACCGTTTCGACAATTGGAAGCGTTTGTGGCTGGATAAAGAAAAACAAGGCATGATCGCGGCCGATGAAATGAATAAAGAACTCGAAGAAGAGAAAAAAGCGGTGAATGGCTACCGTAAATGGCTCAGTGGTTTGAATGTTGAGCGTTTTCTGTCCTTAACCGGTAAACGCTCCGAAGTGTTTGATATGCTCAATCGTTATTATCAAACTTATAAGGATGTTAATGAGTTCCTTATTCATCCTCCTGAGGAATTGAAAGTGATCCAGATTGCGCCGCAAAAAGCCCTGCACAGTAAGGCTCTGTTGAGCAGCCAGCAGGATTTGAATCTTGATTACGTGCAAGGCAAGGAAATCGGCCGTGAATTTTTGGCGTATTTTGCTGATATGCTGAACAACAAAACGACAGTCAGGCAGTAACCTGATTTTCAGTACCGGATATACAATGACGTACCAGTGGCGTAATGGCCATAACCGGTGACAGTAGCCATCTTTTGGCGCATGACATCAGGTAAAGACGGAGAGTTCTCCGTTGGTACATGGAGAAAATGATGCAATCAGGTTTTTATATTGGGGACATGTTCTGTCAGTCTCACGTTTTTCAATTGCCTCTGAACTATCAAAGTCCTGAAGGTCAAAAGATTCGTGTGTTTGCCCGTGAAGTAGTGGCAAGAGGTCAGGAAAACAGCGATTTACCCTGGTTGGTTTATCTGCAGGGTGGGCCGGGTTTTCCATCACCGAGGCCGGAGGCCGAAAGTGGCTGGCTGAAGCGGGCATTAAAAGATTACAGAGTCCTGCTGCTTGATCAGCGAGGCACCGGACAGAGTGAGCCGGTCCATGCGCAGACTCTGGCAGGGTTAACGGCGCAGCAGCAAGCCGATTACCTGAGCCATTTTCGGGCAGATAATATAGTGCGCGACGCAGAAGCCATCCGGGAAGCATTGGGGATCAAACAATGGTCACTGCTGGGGCAAAGCTTTGGCGGGTTTTGCGCTCTGCATTATCTTTCTTTTTACCCGGACAGCCTGATCAGCGCCTGTGTGACGGGTGGAATTCCGCCAATTGCCGGTCATGCTGATGAGGTGTACCGGGCAACCTACCGCCGGGTGCTGGATAAGAATGCGGCTTTCTTTAAGCGTTTTCCTGCCGCTCAGGCACTGTGTAACCGCATTGCAGATCATTTATTGACCCAGGATGTTTTTTTGCCGAACGGGCAACGGTTTACGGTAGAGCAGTTTCAGCTGATTGGCATCAATCTCGGCAGAAGCGGCGGGGATCTGGCGCTCTATTATCAGCTGGAGAGTGCTTTTGTCGAGGTGAACGGGCAGCCGGAGCTCAGCTATAGCTTCCTGAATGCCATGCTGGCGGAGCAGTCTTACCAGACTAATCCGATTTATGCGATTTTACACGAGTCGATTTATTGTCAGCACCAGGCGTCCTGCTGGTCTGCGCACCGGGTCCGCGACGAATATCCTCAATGTCATTATCAGACCGGTAAAGATTTTTGTTTCACCGGTGAAATGGTTTATCCGTGGATGTTTGAACAGCTGAACACTCTGAAACCATTGCGTGAAGCGGCAACGATTCTGGCAGAAAAAGCAGATTGGCCAGCGTTATATGATGCCAGCCAGCTGGCCGCTAACAAGGTCCCGCTGGTTGCCGCGGTTTATGTCGAAGACATGTACGTGGAATTCGATTACAGCCGTGCCACCCTGGCCGGCATCCCAAACAGTAAAACCTGGATGACGAATGAGTTCGAGCATAACGGATTGCGGGCTGATGGTGAGCGTATCCTTGATACCTTACTTCGCTTTAGTCAGGAGATTCACGATCAGTTTCAGGGGTAGAGCAGGGGGCTCTGAGGTAAACAGAGCCCTTTATCTCTGACAACAGTCATGATTGCCTATGCCTTAATTGTTATGTTATAACACTTCTCATGGGTGGCGTTGGAGCATAAGTCAACGGTGATGACTGTTTTAGTGTCATAATTTTAGATATCATCAGCGCCACATGCATACCAACAGCGCATTGAAGTCAGCGGTCTAATGAACTGTGTCGGTAGATAACATAGCAATCAATTGTCGTCAGACTGTGGTTGTATGAGAGGTAATAAAACAAGATGGTAAATGTAAGGGCCAGAGTCCCCTTTAAAGTCGGTACGAAAAGCCATATCCCTGCCGATATTCTCTCTTTTGATGGCCTAGCTTCAGGAAAAGAGCATGTTGCGCTTATTTTCCGTGATGCAGATAAACAACAGATCCCCCCTTTGGTCAGGATGCACTCTGAATGCCTTACCGGGGATGTGTTCCATTCGTCACGTTGTGACTGTGGTGAGCAGTTAGATGAAACCATAGAACGCATGGCCGAAGAAGGTGGCATTATCCTGTATCTGCGTCAGGAAGGCCGTGGTATTGGTTTGTATAACAAAATCGATGCCTACCTGCTGCAGAGCCAGGGTATGAATACCTATGAAGCGAATAATCATCTGGGATTTGGTGATGATCTTCGGGATTTTTCTGAAGCGGCACAAATGCTCAAAGCACTAGGTGTTGAAAGCATCAGGTTGATCACCAATAACCCGAAAAAAATTCAGGACCTGGAAGCTTTAGGCATTTCGATTGAAGAAGTTGTGGGTACAAAAGCACACTTGAAAGAGGGCAATGAAAATTACCTTCGTGCCAAAGCCAGCCGTGGTAAACACCGTTTTCATTTTGACTGAAACCGGATAAAAACCGATTGTAAAGCGAGCCGAAGTGCTCGCTTTTTTTTGCCCGGAAAACTGCAATTTTAAGATTAGTTTTTATAATCCGAATCATAATAAAGTATCGTGCTGATTAGGTTAGGATTTACTTGTTGTTCGCCTTGCCTGCCATTACTATCCCGCTCGAAAGCTCGTCATAAGCCTACTTGATGCAAATGGTCGATTCTGCAGCTATTTCTCAAGGTTCATTTTTCGCCTTGGCTTATGATGACTTGAACTTATCTTTTTCTTTGTATTGTTGTAAGGAGTGAGGTTGTGCAAAGGCAATCTTATTCTGCCAGTGTGGCAAAAATTCTGTTTCTGATTATTATTCTGGCCGCCGTTGGGCAAATGACCCAAACCATGTACGTGCCAGCGATCCCACAAATGGCAGCGGCATTCAGCGTCAAGCCCGCTTTCTTGCAGGCAGTGATGGCCGCGTATCTCATTCCATACGGTCTGTCACAGTTCGTCTACGGCCCTTTATCGGATCGGATTGGACGTAAGCCTGTGATGTTGGCCGGTATGAGTATTTTCATACTCGGCACAATACTGGCGCTGTTTGCGCCTTCGTTCGAAGTTTTTCTGCTCGCCAGTTTTATTCAGGGCATGGGAACCGGGTGCGGTGGCGCAATGTGCAGAACCATTACCCGGGACTGTTACGATGGTGCAGAACTGCACAAAGTAAACAGTCTGGTCAGCATGGGCATTATTTTCTCGCCACTGGTCGCGCCGGTACTGGGCGGATACCTGTCCGAGGCATTTGGCTGGCCGGCAAGTTATGTGTTTTTGCTGGCGTTGGGTACTGCCGTCACCTTAATTATTTTATCCCGCTTCACCGAAACTCTGCCTGCTGAGAAGCGCAGGGTAGAGCGTGTGACTGTCAGCTACAAATATGTGCTGAGTAATCGCAAATTTCAGGGGTATGTCATGTGCTTAGTGGCAACCTTTTCAGGACTTGCCGTATTTGAAGCTGCCGCTGGTGTTTTGTTGGGTAATGTACTGAAACTGGATCCGACGACAGTGAGCTGGCTATTTGTTATGCCATTGCCGGGATATTTGCTGGGCTCCTGGATGTCGACTCTGCTGCTCAAGCATATGGGGCAGCAGCGGGTGCTTTATGTCGGGCTGGCAGCACTTGGCTTCGGCGCGTTAACCATTTTGCTGCCTGGGATGGCAGGGCTAGTCACCGTCAGCTCACTGATTGGCGGCGCATTTTTGTATTTCATTGGCTCCGGGATTGTGTTTCCTGTTACCACAACAGCAGCGGTGGAGCCTTTTCCTTTCCATGCCGGTACGGCGGGGGCTGTGCTGGGTGGTTTGCAAAACTTAGGCGCGGGTGTTGCGACGCTGGTGGCGTCTATGCTGAGTGCAAAAGACCAGTTCAGCCTGGGCGCAATAATGACGTGCATGGTGCTGATGGCGATTGCCAGCCTGCTCTGGGTCAGACGTTGTCAGCAGGAAGAAACGCCTGTATTGGTATGATTTAAAAAACGGTGCTGATATCAGCACCGTTTTTGTTGTATCTGGCTTAATCACCGGATTAGTCGCGTTTCCATAAGATGTGGCAGAACTTATTGTCCGGGTTACGGCTTATCAGCATGCGGGCAAAGACGTCATCCAATTCATCGTTGGCTTCATTCACCAGCCCGATCCGCACTTCTGCATATTCTTCGCCATCCACAGCGAAGCCAACATGGCCTGGCCAGTCTTCTCCGGTTTCTACAACCTCAGCAGCACCACGGTCATCAAACTGAGCCGTGAACAGCAAGACATCGGCGGGTTCCAGACTGTCTTGTGCCATTTCCAGAAAAATATCGTAGGCAGCTTCAATAACGTCGTCGTATGAAATCAGGTCTAAGTTATCCATGTTTGGGTCAATATCAGTTTTATTGAATAGAACCGGGAGTATACCAAGGCCACCTGTTGATGGCTATGATACAGACGATTGTGCTGTAGCAGGCGCGGGCAGGCCTTAGTTGGTTGAGATTGCAGCGTTTAAGCCTGCCGCCAACTTTAAGGCTGTCACTTTCATGCTATGATGCAGGCAGACAGTGCGGTGCCCCAGGAAACAGATATTGCCAACTTTTCTTCCCGTCATTGATAACAACCGGCCTTTTCAACCGGTGTTTCAACCCTGTATTAATGAGACTTTGCAACACCTCGGTGTCCTGTTCAAAGAAACACTTCACAGCGTATACCTTGCAGGTAGCGTTGCGCGTCGTGACGCTGTGCCCGGGCAGTCAGATCTCAATCTGACTCTGGTGTTTGAACGGCCTCTGAACGAGCTGGAAAAAAGCCGGTTACACAGCCTGAGCACCCATATAGCCAGGCGTCACAGGGCCGTGAAACGGCTGGATATCAGGCTCGCCATTACGCGTGATGTTCTGTCACTGGACGGTATTTTTCAGTGGGGCTTCTGGCTCAGACATTGCTGCATGTGCCTCAAGGGCGATGATTTGTCCGGCCGCTTTGGTGCATTCGAACCCAGCTGGGACGCGGCAAAATCATTAAATGGGCCTTTTGAACCGATCCTCATTGAATACCGGGAGAAAATCCTGAAAACACGGGTGCCTGAGCATTACCTTGACTACTGTGAGTATATAGGGAAGAAAATGCTGTGGACGGCATACACGCTTGTGTTTCACCGGGAAAAGGTACTGGCCCTGTCAGTCAGAGAGGCCACTGATCTGTTTTTGAAAAATTATCCTGATAAAGCTGTCGATGTCGAGCGTGCGTATATTCTGATGAGCCGGACACAAGTGCCTAAAAAGGCCTCCTTGTTTTTGATGCAGGGTTTTGGCCAGTGGCTCGTTGATGAGTGGAATAAAATTGAACGCAAAATCGGCTAAGCATCCCCACGTCCCACCAGGGCAAAACACACATTCTTCATTGCAGCAAGCTGAGGGATTCGTGCTCACCCGTCAAAGCCGTGACAGGCAAGGGCAGACTCAGATTGTTATCTGGGTGAAAACGGACCAGGGGCCTTGCCAGCTGGTTATCGACGGTGAGCATCCTGTGTGTTTTATTCCGGCCAGTGAGCAGCAAAGGGCAGACACTGTACTTACCCAACACGGCCTTTCAGTCAACTGGCGCACGCTGGACATGAAAGACTTTCAGCACCAGACCATGTCGGCCTGCTACAGTGCAACGATCAGCGACAGCCTTCGGATTGGCGCATTGCTGTTAGCGGAAGGCATTAAAGTGTTTGAAGATGATATCCGGCTTGCTGACCGTTATCTGATGGAGCGTTTCATCCGCGGTGGAATCGCCTTCGCAGGGAATGCCGTTATCAGAGACGGGTATACCGAATTTCGTCAGGTGAAAACCAAATCGGCGGATTATCTGCCTTCACTGTCTGTTGTTTCACTGGATATTGAATGTTCAGAGAAGGGCATCTTGTATTCTGTCGGTCTGCACAGCGAGGCTGACAGCCGGGTGATTATGGTAGGAGAGCCACTCAACGCTGAGCAAGAGCAACTGACCTGGATTGAATGGGTCCGGGATGAAAAAGCCCTGCTGGTGGCCATGCAGGCGTGGTTTATCCGCTATGATCCTGATGTCATTATCGGCTGGAACGTGGTGGATTTTGACTGGCGCTTGTTACTGCGGCGTGCAGAATGGCACAACTTGCCTCTGCGGCTTGGCCGTGGCAGGCAAACGCCGCACTGGCGCCAGTCCAGTCAGAACCCGAATGCCGGTTTCATCACTATTCCGGGCCGGGTGGTGATGGACGGTATTGATACGCTGAAAACCGCCACCTACAACTTTCGCTCCTGGTCGCTGGAATCGGTCGCACAAGAACTGCTCGGCGAAGGCAAAGCTATTCACAATGTCTACGATCGCATGGCTGAAATTAATCAGATGTTCCGCGAAGATAAAGTGTCACTGGCGCGCTATAACCTGCAGGACTGTAAATTGGTTACCCGGATCTTCGAAAAAACACACTTGTTAGATTTTGCGCTGGAACGTAGCCGACTGACGGGCGTCGAGCTGGACAGAGTCGGCGGATCGGTTGCTGCATTCACCAACCTGTATCTACCTCAGTTGCATCGCGCCGGTTATGTTGCTCCTAATCTCGAAAGCGAAAACTGGATCGCCAGCCCTGGCGGTTATGTGATGGACTCGAAACCGGGTTTGTATGACTCGGTGCTGGTGCTGGATTTCAAATCGCTGTACCCGTCGATTATACGCACATTCTGCATCGATCCCATGGGGCTGGTTGAAGGTTTACTTCTGGAAGAAGGTAAATCTGAGCATCAGGCCATCGCTGGCTTTCGGGGCGGCCGTTTTCACCGGCAGAAACATTTTTTGCCCGAAATGATTGAAGCGCTGTGGGCTGCCCGCGACCAGGCGAAAAGAGACGGTGAAAAAGCGTTTTCGCAGGCGATAAAAATTATCATGAACTCTTTCTATGGCGTACTGGGTTCCTCAGGTTGCCGTTTTTTTGATCATCGTCTGGCCTCATCGATCACCATGCGCGGTCATGAAATTATGAAGCTGACCCGCGAGCGCATTGAAGAGCAGGGTTATGAGGTGATATACGGCGACACGGATTCGACGTTTGTGTCGCTGAAAAAGCCCCACAGCGGTGAGGATGCGGATGCCATTGGTGCCCGGCTGGTGGTTGATATCAATGCGTGGTGGGCCCGGCATCTGCAAGAGCATTACAATCTTGCCTCCGCCCTTGAGCTGGAATACGAAACCCATTATCACAAATTTCTGATGCCGACGATCCGGGGGCAGGAAACCGGCAGTAAAAAGCGCTATGCCGGTCTGGTGATTCGAAACGGTGTTGAGGAGATGGTGTTTAAAGGGCTGGAGACGGTCCGCACCGACTGGACGCCCTTGGCGCAGGAGTTTCAGCAGACTCTTTACCGTAAAGTGTTTCATAATGAAGACGTGGAAGAGTATGTGCGTTCTTACGTGGAAATGACCGGACAGGGAGCATTTGATGACAAACTGGTGTACCGCAAAAGGTTACGCCGTCACCTGTCTGAGTATCAGAAAAATGTGCCGCCCCATGTCCGGGCCGCCCGGCGGGCCGATGAAGTAAATCAGCAACTGGGTAGGCCGTTGCAGTATCAGACTGGCGGCTGGATTGAATATGTCATCACCACCCATGGCCCGGAACCGGTGGAAGCCAGACAAAGCCAGATTGACTACGACCACTACATAGACAAACAACTAAAGCCGATTGCAGACGGGATCCTACCGTTTATCGGACGGCATTTCGACGACATTATTGCACCGCAACTGGGGCTGTTCTAAATCAGATTTTCTTTCACGGCATAAGCGGTGAGCTCAGCTGTGGAGTGCATGTTGAGTTTATGCTTGATATTCTGACGGTGGGTTTCCACTGTTCGGGTGCTGATCCCCAGTTCCATCGCAATTTCTTTACTGCTTTTGCCCAGCGCTACCTGACGCAGCACAGTTTCCTCCCGCCGGCTTAATGCCGCCAGCACCACTTCAGCAGGCTCAGCCTGCGCAATGGGGGCGGCGAATAAGGTATCGGCGACCAACCGGCAAAAATACCGTCCGCCCTGATGAACGGCTTCTATGGCTTGCACCATTTCCTGCGCGGAAACTTCTTTGAGAATATAGCCGCTTGCACCGGCCTGCATGACCTGAAGAATGTATTCGCGATTGTCATGCATGGTCAGGATCAGCACTTTGATCTCAGGAAAGCGGTAACGGAAATGACGTGTGGCTTCAATACCGTTCATTTCCGGCATACTGATATCCATCAGTACCACATCGGGTTGATACTGTTCGGCTTTTCTCAGTGCTTCAGCGCCATTACCTGCCGTTGCAATCACTTCAATGTTGGCTTCGTTGTCGAGCCGGGCTTTAAAACCTTCCATGACGACCTGATGGTCATCCACTAACAGCACTTGAATTTTTGCCATAAATGTCCAGTCCTTGTTTCAGAGGGAGGTTGACCAAAATTTCCGTCCCTTGTCCCGGTTCACTGCTGATATCCAGCTCACCACCCAGAAATTCCAGCCGTTCACGCATGTTACGAAGGCCGATTCCTTTGCCATTCATGGCGTGTTGCACGTTAAATCCCGTCCCGTGATCGCGAATAATGAACTGCAAGTTTTCCTGTATCACTGCAAGCTCTATATCAACAGCGTCAGACTGAGCATGCTTGCTGATGTTCACCAACGATTCCTGAGCCACCCGGTATAGCGTCGTCATCATCTCTGTAGAAAGGCTGGCGTTGTCAAGTGCCAGAGAGCGATGCACATGTATGCCGGTTGAAGCAGAAAAATCGCTGAGCAGGTTATCCAGTGCCGCTATCAGTCCTATGTCATCCAGCGAGCTGGGACGCAGATTGTGCGAGATACGCCTCAGCTCGGCAATGGCCTGCAACAGGGAGGATTCACTCAGGCCCCGGTGGCGTATGGCCTGCTCGATGTCTGATTTGGCTATTTTGTCCTGAAGCAATTCCAGATGGCACTTGCAGGAAACCAGCAATTGGTTCACCCCGTCGTGAAGTTCTCTGGCGACATGCTTTTTCTCTTCTTCCTGGAACATGACAGTTTTATGCGCCAGCTCTTTTAAGCGGCTGTCTGCTAACCTGTGTTCATGAAGATTGATCGCCAGCGTGGTGATCAGAATGAGCAGGGTAGTGATGGCAACCAGAACAATGACAGAAATGAAGGTGGTCCGGATGTTAGCCTGTACTCCCTGTTCGACCTTGGTCATCTGGCGGGCGACATCTTCAATGTACAGGCCGGTGCCTATCATCCAGCGCCATTTCGGCAACCATGCCGCATAGCTGAGCTTTGTCACGATTAAATCACTGGAGGGTTTATGCCAGAGGTACTGATGGAAACCACCGCCAGACTTGGCTTTTTCGATCAGTGCCTGAATGAGGTAATCGCCATTATTATCCTGCAAATGAAATAAATTTTTCCCGACCAGCTCGGGCAAAACCGGGTGGGCCAGGTTAGTACCATCTTCGTGGTAGACAAAAAAATAGCCGTCATTGCCGTATCTCAGGTCGCTCAGTATACGTTTTACTTCCGCTTTGGCTTTTTCATCATTGGCAGCGGCGTTTTGATAAATGTGATTGATGCTGTCGAGGGCAAGATCGACCGTGTCTTTCAGTGCCTGTTCTTTAGCCGCGATCAGGCTGGCACGAAAAGTGGCGATTTCTTTTTGCCCGAGCGAGGTGGCCTGATGGATAGCAATCCAGCTGATCGCCGCGCTGATCAGCAGTAATGGGAGCAGTGTCAGTAAGATCAGCTTCACTTTCAGGGGCATAGTTGCAAACGTAGGGCTGTTGAGCGATTGCATAGTGGCCTTGAATGTTAACAATTTGTTGGGGATATCAAAGCAAAATAGCGGCACTTTATGGAAAAAGTGCCAACTCGCTCTAGATTTGCGGGGTTTCATTGCCAGGCTACAACCCGTAGAAGCCAGGGAATACTAAGACAGAGGCCAGAATCAGAATCTGTATTGTAATGAAGGGCATGACACCTTTATAAATATCCCGGGTGGTAATACCGTCAGGTGCAACGCCTTTAAGGTAAAACAGGCTGAAACCAAAGGGCGGAGTCAGGAAGGAGGTTTGCAGATTCATGGCAATCAGAATGGCAAACCACAGCATATTGATCCCCATAGCATCGGCAATCGGGGCGAGGATCGGCACCACAATAAAGCAGATTTCAACGAAATCGATGAAAAATCCCAGAATCAGAATGATGAGCATGGTCAGGATCAGGAAGCTCCATTCTTCACCGGGCAGTGCAAGCATCCACTCTTCAACCAGGTAATCACCGCCTGTGTAGGTGAATGCCATAGAAAAAGCCGTCGCGCCCAGCAGAATACCAAACACCATGGCGGTTACTTTGACGGTTTCGAATGCACTGTCATACAGCATGCGCCATGAGAACTGCCGGTAAACAACCGACAACAGAACCGCTCCCATGCCGCCCAAAGCAGCAGATTCGGTAGGGGTGGCGATACCCGCAAAAATCGACCCCAACACCACGATAATCAGCGCCAGAGGCGGCAACACGGCTTTCAGTGCCGTGATGATCTCTTGCTGACGAGACTGATCGGGATCCCGTTCCATCGGTTGGGTGGCTTCCGGATTCAACCAGCTGTAAATGACGATGTAAACGATATAAGCCAGTACCAGTGCGAGGCCGGGCCAGATAGCGGCCTGAAACAGATCGCCAACCGGAATCCCCAGTACGTCACCTAACAAAATCAATACGATGGATGGCGGGATGATCTGACCCAGAGTACCCGATGCGCAAATTGTGCCTGTCGCCAGGCCTTTGCTGTACTGATACTTCATCATAACAGGCAGGGATATCAGGCCCATTGCAACCACAGAAGCCCCGACCACACCGGTTGACGCAGCCAGCAGCGATCCCACTAATACCGTTGAGATCGCCAGACCACCGCGAACACTCCCGAAAAGTTTCCCCATGGACTCCAGCAGTTGTTCTGCCAGGCGGGTTTTTTGCAGCACCAGACCCATAAAGACAAAAAGCGGTACGGCCATGAGCACAGTATTTTGCATAATGCTCATGATACGAAACGGCATGAATGCAAAGATTTCCGGCCCTTCAGCCCAGACGCCGAACAGCAGTGCGATGCCGCCGAAGGTAAATGCCACTGGAAACCCGAGTAACAGGGCAAACAGGGCAACGATAAACATGATGATACCAACCACGGAATATTCCTTATTTTTCGTGGAACAGGCTTGGGTTTACCAGCCGGTTAATGTTGTGCAGCAGCATTCCGATCCCTGAAATGGCCATAAACAGGAAAGAAAGCGGGATAAGACCTTTAATCAGCCAGCGATAAGGTAAACCGCCCGGGTCGCCGCTGGACTCACCAAGAGAGTAGGATTCTTTCATATAATCAACGCCATACCAGAACACCAGGATACAAAATGGCAGCAGGAAAAAGAGTGTCCCCAGCAGGTCGATAATGGCACGGGTTTTGAGTGTGAAACGTTCGTAGAACACATCTACCCGCACATGGCCGCCGGCCTTCAGTGCGTAGGGAACGCCAAGCAGGAAAACGGCTGAGAACAGGTGCCACTCCATCTCCTGCATGGCGATAGAAACGTGGTTAAAGGCATACCGCATAACAACATCATAAAAAACGTTGAACATCAGTATGATAAACAGAGTGCTGGCTATCCAGCCAAGCAAATCAGAAAACCGGTTGATGATTTTTTCGAAGGCTAACAAGCTTCGCATAATAACTCCGTCGCGAGGCAACATTCCAGACTGATAAACGAGCATGCACCGGACAGACCGGTGCATGATTGTCGTGTTATTTCTGCTCAGCCTGGCTGTCGAGGTAGGCTTTATCAGCAATCAGCGTCCATTCACGGGCTTTTTCCAGATAGGCCGCTTGTGAATCCAGGATTTCTTTTGCCAGAGGATCGTTCTTGGCCTGCTCTTCAAGCAATTCATCGTTGGCCTGGCGAATGGCTGCCATGACCTCATCCGGGAAGTTCATCACTTTGATGTTCGGATATTCTTCCTTCATGGTTGACCAGTTCTCGGCACTGGCGTGGGTATTTAAGATATACATGTCATAGGCCGAGAGGCGCATGGCAACGCGCAGAATTTCCTGCAGATCAGCCGGCAGGCGATCCCAGGATTGCTTGTTGACCAGAAACTGCAGTTCAGTTGCAGGCTCATGCCAGCCGGTATAATAGTAAGGCGCGATTTTGTGGAAACCCATTCTCAGGTCCAGTCCTGGTCCCACCCATTCCAGCGCATCAATGGTACGACGCTCAAGTGCTGTGTAGAGTTCGCCTGGCGCAATATTGGTCGGACTGGCACCTAACTTAGCCAGCACTTCACCGGCAAAGCCCGGAATACGGATTTTCAGGCCTTTCAGATCATCAACCGTTTTGATTTCTTTCTGAAACCAGCCGCCCATCTGAACGCCCGTGTTACCACCGGGGAATGACAGCAGGTTATGCGGGCCATAGACTTTTTCCATCAGCGCCATGCCGCCACCGTGATAGAACCAGGCATACTGTTCAGCCGCGATCATACCGAAGGGCATAGTGGAGAAATAAAGGGTATTCGGTACTTTGCCTTTCCAGTAGTAAGACGCCGAGTGGCCAATGTCATACTGACCGGCTTTTACCATATCAAACACACCCAGCGGCGCTTTGTGTTTATTGGCAGAATCGATGCGGATCTGCAAACGGCCGTTAGACATTTTCTCTGCCATTTCGGCCATGGCTTTGGTGGTGTCGCCAAAAATAGGAAAGTTTGCACCCCAGGTTTCAGCCAGTTTCAGGCGATAGACTTTTTCTGCGGAATAAGCGGCGGTACTGGAAAGTAAAACCGCAACCGCGCTGGCTGCCACCAGAGCATTGCGTACAGTGCGTTTTACCAGACTCATGTTTCACGTCCTCATTGTTATTGTGATAGCGGGATAATCCCTATGCAATCAAAGCATTGAACAAACTATAGGCCTGAACAAGCGCAATAACACTGAGTGGCTGTCAAATAAGATCGTGATAAATAGCGACTAAGGTATTACGTATTAATACGTAGAGTATCTTTATGAGTTAATTTAACTACTTGATTAATAATCAGTATTTTTCGAATTATGTGCTTTAGTAAATTGCGTAAACTACGCAGAAAAGACATAAGTAATTCTGTTAACTATTTGTGATGGGTGTGAAGTGGCTCACTGATGATTGACCGGCAACCCTTTATTTAAGCGGACTGAAGGCTGACTGGCGTTATCAGCATAAAGTCGTTACTATCAGATTGTATGTAATTTGAGCAGTTCGTGGTTGTTATGAACCTTTCACCGTATAACACGCAAAAAGCAGAGAAGGGGATATGGAGCAGTTAGAACTTTTTACCATTCCCAGCCCGTGTATTGGTGTCTGCCAGGTGAATAACAGAGGGTATTGCAAAGGCTGCCTGAGGAGCCGCGAAGAGCGATTTCACTGGCAGGTGATGAGCAACGATCAGAAACGGCATGTGATCAAATTATGCCGGCAACGTTATCTGCGTTTACTCAAGCGTAAGCGAGAGCTGGAAATGCAGGCCGCGAAAGAGCCAGACAATCCGCAGCAAGATCTGTTCTAGAATGTCATTTCATGCAAAATCACCAGACACAAAAAAAGCGCCCTGAGGCGCTTTTTTCTTCAGCGTTTTCACACCAACCGCAATTAGATGCGGATGAAGTCCATGTGCTGAACTTTTGGCTTGAATGGGTGACGCTGGATGTCTTGTGGCTTAACGTTCACTTCTTTACCGTCGATTACCAGAGTGATGGCATCGTAGAAGCCTTCTTTATCCAT
This sequence comes from Photobacterium halotolerans DSM 18316, assembly GCF_000425165.1. GTDB lineage: Bacteria > Pseudomonadota > Gammaproteobacteria > Enterobacterales > Vibrionaceae > Photobacterium > Photobacterium halotolerans. Next base: position 340,409 of record NZ_KE384319.1, on the reverse strand, counting down.
CTGGTTGATCACGTCATCGTGTTTCAGTTCGATTGCAACCGGAGCTTCAGTGCCACCGTAGATGATCGCTGGGAATTTGTTAGTGTGACGCAGGCGGCGGCTCGCACCTTTACCCAGGTCTGAACGTACTTGTGCTTCAAATTTCATGATAACTACTCTTAAGTGAGTGAATAAGAAGAAGGTATTCAGTAATGCGACCTTACTGAGTACCGTCAAATTGAGCGCGGATACTAACACTCCCTCAAGAAACAGACAAGAAAAAATCCTGACAAGCCCTTTAAACAACGAAAAAATCATCAGATCCATCACTTGCATAGCTCAATTCTACTTGCAATAAAAAACACACAACACGTTTCATAAATTGGATTTAGTTCGAATAAATTTACTTAATTGTGATCTAAATAACACTGAGATTGATAGTAATTATCATTTGCTTTTGTATAATCGCAGCCAATAACAAACCTAACTGATAAAAAATTGATAGCAGGGATTATGAATCACAAGCAACTTTCATTGATTGCCAGCTCTGTATTGCTGGCCCTTTCTCCTTCATTGCAAGCTCAGGAAAAAAAAGCGTATACAGATGAAATTGTGGTGACGGCAACGCGTACCGAGCAAAGTATTAAAGATATCCCGGGCTCTGTATCTAAAGTCACCGCTGAAGATATGGAAAAGAACCTGGCGAATGATCTGCAAGATGCGCTCAAGTATGAGCCCGGTGTTCAGGTGAATGGTAATGGCCGCTTCGGGATTTCTGATTTCACGGTGCGTGGTGTTTCCGGAAGTCGTGTGAAAGTGCTGGTGGATAATGTTGAGCAGCCTGCCGGGTATAACCCGGGCGCCGACCAGATGCGTAAGTATTCAAATGGGGTTGAGGTTGATACCTTAACCGCTGTTGAAGTGAGCAAAGGGCCGGGCTCAAGCCTCTATGGCAGCGATGCCATTGGCGGTACAGTATTGCTGAGAACGAAAAATCCTGAAGATGTATTACAGACTGGAAAAAACAATCATCTGGCTGTCAAAACAGGTTATGCAAGCGACAGTGATCAATATAAGGCAACCGTTGAAGCGGCGAATCGTACCGGTGCTGTAGAAAGTTTGCTGATTTATACGTATCGGGATGGCCATGAAACGGAAGCACATGGCGATGGTGCTGATACTGAAGGCCGCAGCCGTGGGCAGGCGAACCCGCTGACTTTTTCATCGCATAACGTACTTGGTAAAGTGTATGTTCAGGTGAACGATACCAATCGGGTCGGTCTGGTTGCAGAATACTATACCCGTGATACAGATACCCAAATTCTGAGTCAGGAAAATTACGATGCTGGTGGCGGTTTCATGCCGGGTTTTGTTTACACTAATGTTAGTGGTCATGATGAAGATGATAGGATCCGATTGGGGCTGAACCACGAATGGCAGTCTAATCTTGCTGTTGCGGATTCCGTAAACTGGGCGTTGAACTGGCAACAGAGTGAAAGTAAACACGATAACTACGATCATACCGATAGATATGGTAATCGGAATCGCTACCGTAGCGGTGAAGATTCCAGTATTCAGTTTGATGCACAGTTTAATAAAGCCATTACGCTCTCTAATACTCGTCATGAGCTGACTTATGGTTTGAGTGCGGTACAAAATGAGTTCGAGCTGGATTATAAGGATTATTTCCTGGATTCAGGGGACGTGAATCCAGGTCCTGTAGAAGTGCCAAATGCAAAATCTGTGAAGTACGGTATTTTCCTGCAGGATCAACTGTATTTAATGCAGGATCAACTGGTGGTGACAGGCGGCATCCGTTATGACAACTATCAGGCTGAACCAGCTTCCTCTTCTGGTCTGCCAGATCATGACAGTAATGCGGTGACAGGTCGTCTGGGTACTGTTTATCATTGGACGGAGAGCTTCAATACTTACGCTCAGATCAGTCAGGGCTTTCGTTCACCAACTATTGGTGAAATGTATGAAGATAAAGATAACAGGGCACATGGTTACAAGATTGTTGCCAACCCGAATCTGAAACCAGAAAAAAGCCTTGCTTACGAAATTGGTGCAAGAACACAGGGACGCATCGGTTCGATGAGCATCGCGGCTTTTTACACCGACTATAAAGATTTTATTGCTTCCCAGACTGAGGTAGTCAGCGGTATTCAGATTACCAGTAATGAAAACTTAGACTCGGCCAAAATTTATGGTGCTGAATTAGCTTCTGAACTCTGGTTGGACGAAGCTCTGAACGCGCCAAGCGGTACTTACGCAAAAGTATCTCTGGCTTATCAGGAAGGCGAAGACAAGAAGACGGGTGAAGCCTTAGATTCTGTTGCTCCGTTTACATCGGTTGTGGGCCTTGGTTATGACGCGCCGAGTGGTGACTGGGGCAGTGAGATCAATGCGGTTTATGTTGCATCGAAATCTGGTTCTGACTGGTCGAGTGACACCAATGTCGATGCGCCGAGCTACACTGTGGTTGACCTGACCGCTTATTACACACCAACCGAAGATCTGGTGCTTCGTGCTGGCCTGTTTAACGCGTTTGACAAAAAATACTGGCGTTATCAGGACATTGAAGGCTTTACAGCAAGTGAACCAGGCTTGGACCGTCACACGCAGCCGGGTCGTAACTGGGGTGTGAATGTAGATTACGCATTCTGATTGTTTGATGAAATTCACTGCCTGAATTTAGCCGCACGAAAGTGCGGCTTTTTTCTTTCTGAATCATCAGACTTACTGCTTGTGCTGATCCAAATCGAACAACTTATCCCGTATCGCCCAGAAGCGGCCGCTTTTACGGGCAATAATGATTTCCGGCGGGCGCAACCTGTGTTCATTGCTGGCAACACGTGTTGGCGCTGTATCGGTAAAGGGCCGGTGGCGATCGACCAGATGGGGATTGATGAATTTTTTCAGAAAATCATTTTTCTGCGTTTTATTGGCTAATGTCCAGACTTCGCTGATATGGCCGTCTTCCTCACTGAAGTAGGTCACTTTCAGCTGAGGCTTGCCGTACTGGTTCTTGCCCGGTTCCAGCTTCATGTCGGTACACTTCATGATCATTGCATCTTTAAGTTTCAGCGCATCACGCAGTTTTTTGTCCGGATCGACCATTACCGCATCGCACTGATGGCAGCGTCTGGCGGCGATGTCGTTGTCCGTACCGCATTCTTCGCAGAATTTAGCGCGAAAGCGATAGCCGCACTCTTCACGCTCTCCGTCATCGTCTTCGAAATAGCCCTGACAGCGGCGGCCATAGTGTTCTATCAGAAAACCGGCCGGGTCGAGTTTGCCCCAGAAGCTGTTTTTAAAGCCGCAAGCCGGGCAGGGCACCATGATCACTTCACTGTTACTGTCAGGTTTGGGATCGCCGACTTCCGGCTGGTACAAGTCATAACAGTTACCGGCATATTCAAGCACCAGACAGTCCGATTTGCCTTCGGCTAACCGCAGACCACGACCGACAATTTGCTGGTAGAGGCTGATGGATTCAGTCGGGCGCAGGATGGCAATCAAATCCACATGCGGCGCGTCAAAGCCTGTTGTCAGAACGGAAACGTTCACCAGGTATTTGATCTGCTGATGCTTGAACTGGGTGATGATGCGATCCCGCTCTTCTAACGGGGTATCGCCGACCACCAGCGCGGCAGACTCACCGGCCAGATAACCCATGATTTCTTTGGCGTGATTGACCGTAGAGGCGAAGATCATCACCCCTTTTCTGTCTTTGGCATAATCGATCACCTGATCGATGATCATTGGGGTGGCGCGGGACGATTTGGCGATCACCGCATCCAGATCCGCCTCTTTATAGTGGCCGTTATTGGCAGGCTTAAGGCTGGAAAAATCGTAGCCAATCACGGCCATGTCCATGATGCTGGGTTCGGTCAGGAAGCCTTCATCCAGCAGATAACGAATAGGTAGTTCGAAAATACAATCGCGGAAGAAGCGATCCTGCTCTGTTCGCACCTGTCCTCGCGTGTGGTATTTATAAATCCAGCCCATGCCCAACCGGTACGGCGTAGCTGTCAGGCCAAGAATTTTGATACCAGTGTTGATACGCTGAAGATGCTGGATAACCCGCTGATAGGCACTGTTTTCATCATCAGGCACCCGGTGACATTCATCTATGACCAGTAAGGAAAACTCATCGTTAAATTGCTCAAGGCTGTTGACCATAGATTGCACTGAAGCAAAAACGACCTGCTGATCGGTTTCTTTCCGGCCCAGCCCGGCTGAAAAAATAGATGCGTTCAGGCCGTAGCTTTCATACTTGGCATGGTTTTGTTCGACCAGCTCTTTGACATGGGTAAGCACCAGCACCCGTCCGCGGGCTATCCGGGCGAGTTCTGCGATGACCAGGCTTTTCCCTGCCCCGGTCGGCAGAGTCAGAACAGCAGGTGAGCTGTGTTTACGGAAGTAGTGAACTGTGGCTTTGACACAGTCTTGCTGATAAGGACGAAGCGTATACATCAATTACGGACACTAGTGGAAAGCGAAGGAGAGTGTAACGGCTTTCATCGATGCTAGACAAGTATCGGAGTAGGGCCCAGAGAAATGAGCCCCGGCGGTCAATCATTACGAAGCCATGTTCAGTGGCAGTTTCGTGGGCTTGATGGTTTTGGTCATCATGCAGAACTGGCGGCGCGGAATAAAATCGTGCTTCTCATAGAAGCTGCGGGCGCCTTTGTTACCTATGTTCACTTCGAGAGTCAGTGCATGCACACCGGCTTCTGCGCAGTGGTGTTCAATCTGAGGCATGAGCTCAGTGCCTATACCTTGCTGGCGCCATTCGGATTTCAGGTAGAACTGATCAATCAGGGCGATCCGTCCGCCATGTTCAAGGCTGAAGCTGTAACTCAGGATAATATGTCCGGCAATCATAGTATTGCCTTCATGTTCAATTTCTATAAACCAAACCTGACCCAGTTCAGGATTGTTCAACATCTGGTGTACTGCCTGTGTGGTTTGCTCACGCTTTTGTGGCAGGACTTCATATTCAAAGAGTTCCCCAACTAGTGTAAGCAGCATGTCCACAGAAGACAGGCTAGGCGCTACAAGTGAGATGTTCATAAGTCAACCTTAGTTGTTCGGTGTTTTCATGGCACAGTGGTGAGTTGTTCAAGGTGTTTATACGGATAACTCATGCCCTCTGTCTATAAGTGAAGACCGTGAAAACGGAGAAATGTTCTACTTTTTGAGCTTAGTGGCAGTTCAGGCAATGCGATGTAAAAATTTGTGATCAGGGGTTGCAATTAGTGATATCGCTTCAGCCGGCTCAGGTTTGAGATTTCTCGTGCATCACGCAGGCCAGGTTTTTATAATGGCGCTTTTGCACCACGCGGAGCCTGCAATGCGGCTTGATAAATTTTTATGTACCGCCCTGGGAATTACTCGCAAGGAAGCCGGTAAATTACTTAAAGAAAAAAGAATAGAAGTGAATGGTGACATCGTCAAAAACGGTGCGCTGAAAATCACGGATGACTGTGACGTTGAGTTTGATGGCAGCACGCTGTACATGACGGGCCCGAAATATTTTATGCTGAACAAACCTCAGGGTTACGTTTGTTCGCATGTGGATGACTTTAATCCGACCGTCTTTGTGTTGCTCGATGAAGTCAGCCCGGAAAAACTGCATGTGGCGGGCAGACTGGACGCGGATACCACAGGGTTGGTGCTGCTGACGGATGACGGCCAGTGGTCACACCGCATTACCTCGCCGCGCCACGTCTGCGAAAAAGTGTACTACGTGGAAACGGCCGATCCTATTCCGGCCTCTGCAATCAAGGAGTTCGCCGAAGGTGTACAGCTGCGCGGCGAGAAAGACCTGACCCGGCCGGCAAAACTGGAGATTCTTGAGGAGTGCGCGGCACTGATCACTATCTCTGAAGGGAAATACCATCAGGTGAAGCGCATGTTTGCTGCAATCGGCAATAAAGTGGTGGCGTTACACCGCGAGCAGGTCGGTGCTGTTGTGCTGGATGACGATCTGGAACCGGGTGAGTATCGTCCTCTGACGGAAGAAGAAATCGCCAGCTTTTAATCTGTTGGTGTAGCAACTGAGTAGAATGGTCGTTCAGTAGCATATCGAGAAGGCGTCGGGCCTGTTGCATAGGTACCGACGCCTTTTTAGTGCCTGCTATTGGTTCTGTTCAGGCTGCCAGAGAAAAACAGCGAAACTTCGCTGTCAGGCAACATAGGTGCGATTTTTGGGTCAATACTTGAACTTTGTGATAATTCACATCACAATTTTTCGCTAGTACACCATAAAAAGAAACTTATCATTTCCTGTCGGGAAAGATTTAAGTAGCGGAAATTGTCGTACAATCACTCCCTTTCCTTTTCAATATTCTAATAAGTGGTTTATGAATAAATCTGACAGTCCTGGCCTGAGCTTTTCGCTGATCCTCATCCTGGGGGCAATTGCCGCACTCACACCGCTGGCAATTGATATGTACCTGCCTGCAATGCCAACTATCGCAAAAGATCTGGGCGTGAGCCCCAGTTTGGTGCAGGTGACCCTGACAGCGTATACCGCAGGTTTTGCCGTTGGACAGCTTATTCATGGCCCGCTTTCAGACAGCTACGGCCGTCGCCCGGTACTGATAATCGGTATAATGCTTTTCGCACTGGCCGCAGTGGTCAGTGCAATGAGTCATAACATTAATGAACTGACCTGGATACGTGCCGCGCAAGGCTTTGCCGGTGCCTCTGCCGCCGTTATTATTCAGGCGCTGGTGCGGGATATGTTTGAACGGGAAGAGTTCGCCCGTACCATGTCTTTTGTCACCTTAGTGATGACAATTGCCCCATTGGCCGCGCCAATGATAGGGGGATACCTGTCCGTCTGGTTCGGCTGGCGTTCCATTTTCTGGTTTCTGGCTCTGTTTTCAGTGATTGTTATTCTGGCCGTGTTGAAAATGATTCCTGAAACCCTGCCGGCTGAGAAACGATTGCCGTTTCATTTAGGTTCCACGCTCAGAAATTATGCGCGCATGCTGACATCAGCCCCCGCGCTCGGTCTGGTGGTGAGCAGCGGTTTTTCGTTTGCGGGCATGTTTGTTTTCCTTACTGTCGGATCTTTTGTGTACATCGATCTTTACCATGTCAGTACGGAAAACTTCGGCCTGTTGTTTGGCCTGAACGTGATCTGCCTGATTGTAATGACCACCTTAAATGGCAAGCTGGTACGCAAAATGGGCTCACATTATATGCTGCGTTTGGGCCTGATCATTCAATTGATTGCCGGGGCCGGGCTGATTGCAGGACAAGTGTTTGAACTCGGCCTGTGGGGCGTTGTGATACCGGTTATGCTGTTTGTGGGCGCGATTTCTACCGTTGCCAGTAATTCAATGGCTTGTTTGTTAGCCAAGTATCCGCATATGGCGGGTACGGCTTCGTCATTGGCTGGTACAATGCGTTTCGGCACAGGTACTGTGGTGGGCGGTATTGTAGCAGCGATGCCAGATACCACAGCCTGGCCGCTGGCAGGAACGATGGCCGCTTGCGCAGTCTTAGCCTGCTTGTTTTATTGGGGATTGGCGAAAGACGCCTGATACCTGTGATTGAATAAGAGTATTTGAAAGTAAAATTATGGCTGTGTTTTATCAAGAGCTGAATAAACTGGTGAATGAAGGTCTGGCTGAGTTGCAGTCTTCTGTTACAGCAGGCAAAACCCCCAATAATCCGGTCAGCGAAACGCACTTTATGAGTGCCTGGATCACCAAAGTGATTAAGCAGCAACGCTATGATCATTGTGTGGCGAAAACCTTGCTGGGCTGGCAGCAGATGGCTCGCAGTATGGGTAAGCAGGCACAGCTGAAGCTGAAGTTTGAACACCTTGGCTGGGCATTGTCGGGTGTGCTGACGGAAGAAGGCACCACCAGTGCAGTGAAGGCTGAACAACTGGATGCTTTTTATAGTGCGCTGCAGCAGCTCGATTGGGTGGTGGCGACAGAATACGAAGTGAACCGAAAAGTGACCCACCATACCGATGGTCAGGCGTCATTGGTAGTGTGTGCTAAGCAGTTAAAAGAAGCATTTGATGAGGCAGGAAGGCTTGCTAAGCCATTGTCGGTTTATGTTCGCGGCAATATCCAGCAATGTATTGATTTGGCTTATCAGCAAGGATTACTGCTGTACAAAGTCACTGACTATAAGTCGCTGGTGAAATACCACGGTGAATATATTCTGTACCCTGATAATGCCGGTGATTATCTTCCCGAACTCCCCACGCGAGCGGTTGAGTAAGAGACATCAAAGTGCAGCGAGTTCGCTGCATTTTTTATATTTTTATTAGGTTTATCACGGTTTGTAGCCTGCCAGATAGCATAAATAACAGGTCGGTTCGGTTTGTGATTTGAAAGGGCCAGTATAAAATCCGGCCTGTCGCTTTTCTTGTGCTCTCCTTATTTTTCAGGAATATGTATGTCGCCATCTGCTTCTCCTTTATTTGAAGGGGTGTTTGTCCGTCGCCTGCTGGCGATTGCTTTTCCTATTGCCTTACAGGTTATGCTGTTTTCCAGCCGTAGTCTGGTTGATATTCTGATGCTGGGTCAGTTAAATGAACTGGATGTGGCGGCAATCGGTATTGCTGGCCGGGCACTGTTTGTTGTCACTATTATGCTGTTCGGGGTGACGACGGGCGGTGCCTTACTGGCGGCTCAGTACTGGGGCGCTGGCAATCAGCACGGCATGAAGCAAAGTGTTGCGCTGACGCTGACCATGACAACCCTGGTCGCCACACTGGCTGCGCTGGTATTTCTGGTGCTTCCTGAGCAGGTGATCGGATTAGCGACCAATAATCCTGAGGTGATTGCCCGGGGCGCCGAGTACCTGCAAATTACCGCCGTGAGTTTGTACGCTGTGTCGTGGGGCAGCAGTGTCTCTGTGGGTTTACGGGCTATGCATCAGCCTGCGATCAGCACGCTGTTCAGTGCCGTAGGCATTGCGCTTAACCTGTTCCTGAACTGGGTATTGATTTTCGGTAATCTGGGGATGCCGGCTTACGGCATTGCCGGTGCTGCATGGGCAACGGCTATCAGCGGTCTGGTTGAAATCGCGCTGTTATTTGGTTATCTGCATCTCAAGGATCACCCGATTGCGCTGCGCTGGTCGCTGTTTCCTGAAGTCTTTAATGCTCAGATGATAAACCGCTTCCTGAAACTGTCGCTGCCTACCACCTTTAACCATCTTGCCTGGTCGGGCGGGATCTTCATGTATCACGTTATTATCGGGCAGGCCGGTGTCGATGGTTTGGTGGCTTTATCTGTGATGACGCCTATCGAGTCACTGGCGCTGGCGATGCTGATTGGTATTTCTAATGCGTCAGCCGTGCTGATTGGCAATCAGTTGGGCGGCAGTAACATGGAGCAGGCTTACCGGCAGGCCTGGGCTGTTACTGTGATCAATTTTGGTTTTGCTGTGGTCACAGCAGCGTTCATGTTCCTGATCCGCGATCCTGTGCTGGATTTGTTTGCTGCCATGACGCCGGAAACCCGGGATCTGACCGAACATTTCTTCATGATTTTTTGCGTCGGTATGATAGTGAAAAGCCTGCCGATGACCATGATAGTGGGCGTGTTACGGGCAGGTGGTGATATTCGTTTCTGTTTTTATCAGGATATTGCGGCGCAATGGATGATAGGGATCCCGCTGACCGCATTTTGTGCCTTTGTGCTGAAACTTCCGCTGGAATGGGTTTACGCCATGCTGGTGTTGGAAGAAGTGGTGAAAATCGTTGGTTCCAGCATACGTATTCGCTCAAAAGCCTGGATGAATAATCTGGTGGCCGGCTAAACAAAGCACCGGTATTGATGACCTTCTTCTGCCGTTATCTTCTGCTACCGTCATAGCCATAGTTATAGTTATAGCCGGCTTGCGAAATCACAGGCTGGCTATTCGTGGCGACTTCACCTGCCGCTGAGCATCACACTGGCGTGTAACTGACGCGTCTCATTCTCTCTGCAGTTTCAACATGCGTTGAAATTCCGAACTAAACACGTCCTGATACAAGAAATAAATTGTCATTTTTCACCCTGCTTTCCTATTTGTTATGCACTGTCTGTCACAGCATCATGCAGAGCAGAGCAGAGCAGAGCAGAGCAGAGCAGAGCTGACGGGGTTAGGGCAGCGCTTTTCGGCGCATTTTATCAGCTCTATTGTCGCGCGTGTGCCGAAAGCCGATCTGGATCCGGCTGCCGATCTGGGACGATTGGAGCTGGGGGCCTGCTACGTAGCCGGTATTGCGAATAACAGTTATGAGCAGCAATACCATATTCAGCTGTCTGCCTTGTGGGATGAAAACCCGGTCGTGAATTCGCCTACAGCGCTGCGTTATATGCCGGATGTCGTGGCGACTGCTTCTATGGCGCAGCTGCTGTCATCAAAAGATCATGTTGTTTTTGTCTGCGCCGTATTGGGAGAGCTGGATTACACCAACCCGGGCAGCTGGTTCCTGCAAAACAGCGATGATTCGAATATTACAACCAACTCCCTGCTGCAGATCGAAGAAAACGGCAAAGACAAACAAACCTGGACGGCGATGGACGAAGCGACGTTCAATATTCTGGAAACCGTGCTGTCACCTAAAGGCAAAACGGCTGTGCAGTACTGGCATGGTGCGCCGGATGAAGGCGACTGGAAGACGGCGCGTCCTGAACAATCTGCTATCAGGGTGGATGCGCCAGTGCATGAAAGTTCAACCCTGCATATCGGCACTCAGACGGACGCACCGGTTGATTTAGACTACCGGTTCAAAGGCGCCAGCAATGTGTATGTTACCGGCGGGGCACTCTGGCCACAGGGCGGTTCCTGGAACCCGACACTGACCATGGTTGCACTGGCACAGGATCTGGCGGATAAACTGTCCGCGAAATAGCGCCTGAAAGTCTGGATATGGAATAACAGCGCCTGCTGAAGGAAGCAGGCGCTTTTTCAGGATCAATGAAAGCGGAGCTTTTGCTGGCGAAAGGCGATTATCAGACTTATAAAGACTGACTTGTCACCGTAACTCCGTTTGAGTACGGCCTCGCTTAACGTCATATTTCCCCTCTGTACTACACTTACCCATGACAAATTCGCCTTAAAGCGCCCAGTTTCAGGTGGATAAGTGACATATTCGATCTCTTCTGCTTCCGCTTAGCTTGTTTGACCAAGCGTCTTTGACCGGAGTGAACCATGGCTGATCTTTTTGGGTTTGATGCCTTTTCACCGAAGCAAATCGCTGAAAAAGTCGACAGTATAGGCGTGATAAAAGCCCGCCTGCCGTTGTTGTCTATGGTCATGCTGGGCATTCTGGCGGGGGCCTTTATTGGCTTGGGGGCCTTGTACTTTGTGATAATCAAGTCTGACGCGAGTCTGGGGTTTGGCACCAGTCAGATGCTAGGGGGGACTGCATTCTCGCTGGGACTGTTGCTGGTAGTGGTCGCCGGGGCTGAGTTGTTTACCGGAAATAACTTACTGGCGATGGCCTGGGCCGATAAAAAGATTTCAACGGCTGAGCTGCTGAAGAATTGGCTGGTGGTATGTAGTTCAAACTTTATCGGGGCGGCGGGACTGGCCGTCCTGGTGTATGTATCGGGACATACAGAATTGAATCAAGGGGTCATTGCAGAGCGTTATCTGCAGATTGCTGAAACAAAATGCAGCTTACCGTTCTGGAGCGCATTTTTCAGAGGTGTGTTGTGTAACATTCTGGTTTGTATGGCGATCTGGATGGCAATGGCCGGGCGGAGTGTCATTGATAAAGCGGTCGCGATTGTTTTTCCGATTTCCGCTTTCGTCGCGGCGGGGTTTGAGCACAGTATTGCGAATATGTTCTTCATTCCATTAGCCATGTTAATACAGGCCTTTTCCGACACGGGGACAGTAGCCGGTTCGGTGGGCTGGCTGGGCCTGATCAGTAACCTGATCCCTGTCATTCTGGGAAATTTGCTCGGCGGGAGCGTCCTGGTCGGCTTGGTGTATTACGTGATTTACCTCAGAAAGCCGACATCTGGCCCGGATAAACCGTAATTTGTTTTCATGAGACAAAGATTGTAGCAGCATCAATCCGCTCTGTGCTGGCTTGCTATACTGAAGCCAGAGTCCGCCGATTGATTGTGGATGGTAATGGCTTCTTCAATAGTGAAAACAGTCTGCCCTTTTTGTGGTGTCGGCTGCGGGATCAATCTGAAAATTGATGAACACGGCAAGCTGACCGGAGTTGAACCTCAGCGAAGTCACCCCGTGAGCCGCGGCAAGCTGTGTGAAAAAGGCTGGAGCACAGCTTATGCCATTCGTCCTGACAACCGGATTACTGAGCCGCTGAAGCGGATTCATGATCGCTTTTATCCGGTCAGTTGGGATGAGGCATTAAATGAGATCAGTGAGGCGATAAGGGATATTCAGGCTGAGTCCGGCCCGGATGCTGTGGGGGTTATCAGCAGCGCACGTGCAACCAATGAAGACAACTATGCTGCTCAGAAATTTGCCAGAGCCGTCCTGAAGACCAACAATATCGATCATTGTGCCCGTATTTGCCATAGCCCCACGGTTGCCGGGCTGAAACAAACCTTAGGCTCCGGTGCGATGACCAATAGCACCAAAGATATTTTCGACACCGAGTTGATTGTCGTGATCGGTGCGGATCCGACGGAGAATCACAGCGTTTTCGGCGGGCAGATTATTGAAGCCCGGCAGCGAGGGGCGAAATTGGTGGTCATTGATCCCAGAGTGACCCGGCTGGCCAAAATGGCGGATGTGCATCTTCAGCTGAAACCGGGCAGCAACATCGCGCTCATCAATGCGATGTTACATGTTCTGATCAAGCAAAAGCTGTATGACGCGTCTTTCATCAGTCAGCGCTGTGAGGGGTTTGATGCCCTGGCGCGTAGTGTGGAGACAATCACCCCTGAGCTGGCTGAGTCGGGCACCGGCGTTGCCGCCGCTCAGATCCGGCAAGTCGCGGAACTCTATGGCCGGGCGAAAAGTGCCATGATTCTGTACGGCATGGGGATCACACAGTTTGTCAGCGGGACTTCGAATGTGATTGCGCTGTCTAATCTGGCTTTGGTTTGTGGTCAGATTGGCCGTCCCGGTACAGGCATCAACCCGTTACGCGGACAAAATAATGTGCAGGGCGCATGCGATATGGGCTGCCTGCCGAATGTGTATCCGGGTTATCAGGCGGTTGAGGATATCTCTGCGCAAGGCAAGTTTGCGCAAGCCTGGGGAGAGACGGTTGCAACCCGACCGGGGCTGACGTCGCTGAGTATGACCAAAGCGGCACTGGCCGGTGAGTTTCGTGGTCTGATTTTATTCGGCGAAGATCCCGTGGTGACTGACCCTGATCAGAATCATGTTCGCGCTGCCATGAAGAAAATGGATCTGCTGGTGGTTGCTGAATTGACCATGACGGAGACCGCCAAGCTGGCCGATTACATTTTGCCAGCAGCATCTTTTGCGGAAAAAGAAGGTTCTTTTACCAACTGCGAGCGGCGGGTACAGCATATTGCTCAGGCCGTGCAGCCACCGGGTTTAGCTATGGGCGACTGGCAGTGGTTAAAGGCATTGGCTGAAACACTGGGCAGCCATGCGCTCAGCTGGACTAACAGTGAGGCTGTGTTTGACGAGATGGCCTCGCTGACGCCGTCGTATCAGGGCATGACCTATTCAGGGATTGAACTGGCGCATGGTTTACAGTGGCCCTGCAACCAGGATGCACCACAAGGAACGGCTATCTTGCATCAAACGGCTTTTCCTATCGGTAAGGCAAGATTGATCCCGGTACACCAGATTGATATTGATGAAACGGCCGACGAACAATACCCACTTATCCTGACCACGAACCGGCTCTCTTGTCACTACGGCTGTGGGTCTATGACCCGAAAATCTCCTTTGCTGGAACGGGAAACGCCTGCGGGACTACTCTTCATCAACCCGGAAGATGCCAGAGCACTGCATATTCAGCGTTACTCGCCGGTAGGGATCCGCTCTCGCCGGGGCTATGTGGAAACTCGCGCCATGATCACCGATGATGTCCCTCCGGGCCTGGTGTCAATGCCATACCATTTCAAAGAAGCCCCGTCGAACCAACTGACGAATACCGCGCAGGATCCAATCACGAAAATGCCTGAGCTGAAAGCATGTGCCGTGTCTGTGGTGCCATTACCACCGGGGCAGGAGCCTAAAGATATCGATCGCTTATTGGAGGGGCAGTAACATGCAGCAGTATGTGCTTAACTCACTTCAGCAACTGCAAGTGCATTTATCCCAGAGTCGCCAGTTGTACCAGATAGTCGATAACCATGGTGACGCGCATTGGCAGCATCAAGCGCAGCCCCCCTTTCCGGCACTGAGTCAGCAGCGGCCGTTGAGTTCAGCCAAAAGCTTTTTCTTTGCCGAACAGGAGACCTTATATGTCTTCGATGGTCAGTTTTTTCGTGAAACCATACCGAAACCAGAACCTTTTGTTTTGTTTGGGGTTCAGAGCTGCGATCTGATGGCGATTCACTATCAGGACATCTTTTTTGAACAGGATCCTTATTATCAGGCCCGGCGACAGCAAGCCTTACTGGTCGGCGTGGATTGTGTTCATCCTTGCCAGAATGGTTTTTGCAATCTGGTCGATGCCGGGCCGGGGGTCAGAGATACCACGGCCGATCTGATTTTGCATCCACTTGACGATGATAGCTGGTTATTGATTGTGGTGACGGAACCAGGCCGTGCCGCACTGCAAGGTCTGGCACTGACGCCTGCAACAGGTCATGCTAAAAATTTGCGCTCGGACAACCTGACCCAGTGCGAGCATGAGTTCGACGATCATTCTTATATTCTGGAAGGCATTGAAAAACTGAACCGTGGCCAGGTGTCGGATGCGTTCTGGCAGCAGGTCGCCATTCAGTGCATTGCGTGTTCCGGCTGCACCACTTTGTGTCCGACCTGCTCTTGTTACGGCACACAAAATCAGGCTGTGTTGCAAGACGCCCCTGATAAGCCGCCGTCTCAGGCCCGGCAGGTGCGCTTCTGGGATTCGTGTTTGTACGAAGGGTTTCAGCGTGAGGCCAGTTTGCATAATCCCGCAGAGCAGGCCGGTGAGCGGGTGAAGCGCTTTTGGTACCACAAATTCAGTGATGATTTCTTGCCAGAATTTGGGCGGTATGGCTGTGTCGGCTGCGGGCGCTGTGAGCAGACTTGCCCGGGCGTCATCGGGGTGCATTCGGTCATGAAAAGGATAGTGAAAGATGTATAGTCTCACGCCAACAGCCGTTCGACTGATCGACTTTTATGATGATGGTGAGCATGCCCGCCATTTTACCTTTCGTCTGCTAAATACGGCATCTCAGACCACGAAGGCACAGGATAACTGGATGAAGGCAAAGACAGGACAGTTTTTCATGCTATGCCTGCCTTCTGTGGGTGAAGCGCCGTTCACTTTTACACAACTTCCTGATCAACATGGGAATTTTCGTGCGCTGGTCCGAAAAATTGGCAGTGTGACTTCAGCCTTGTTTGAGCTCGAAGCCGGGCAGATCCTGGGGGCCAAAGGGCCCTATGGTAAAGGCTGGCCGATGGATAAAGTGTGCAATAAAAGGGTGCTTGTTGTCGGCGGTGGCTGCGGCCTGGCACCTTTGGTCGGAGTGGTGAATCAGCTCATTGAACAACAAAATTACACCCAACTGATGGTGGTGTACGGAGCACGAAACCGTCAGTTGAAGATGTTGACGCCGGAACGCAGGTATTGGCAGCAGGTCATCCCGGTTTTTAATATGATTGAGGACGGTAACACTGAGCCGGGCGAAAATGAATCCGGCGGTACCCCGGTCGATATTCTGCCCACTGTGCTGGGTCAGTTTGCTCAAGGCCCGGATGTGGTGCTGCTGGCTGGCCCGCAAGCTATGATGTTTGCGGTGGCTAAATATCTGGTCGCCAGCGGGGTGTCAGAACAGGCTATTTATCTGTCGATTGAACGCCGCATGCACTGCGGGGTCCGAACCTGTGGGCACTGTTACCTGAAAGACAAGTATGTGTGTTCCGATGGCCCCACGTTTCGCTGGGATGACCTGAAACAGTACATCCCGGCGGGTCCTTAAAGAGCAAAGAGCGTACAAACTATGCCTCAGGACCTGTTGCGGGTTATTCGTGGCCGGCAGTATTAATTGGGTATTTGAGTTCTGCCTGCGCGATTTGCTGGCACCCTTTGGCGAAAGAGTCGGGGTTCAGAGAGATCGAATCGATCCCGCAATTTACCAAAAACTCGGCAAATTCCGGGTAATCTGACGGCGCCTGGCCACAGATCCCAACCTTACAGCCATACTGGTGCGCGACAGTGATCACCCGGGCGATCATTTCTTTTACTGCATCGTCCCTTGCGTCAAATAATGGTTTTAGTTCGGCTGAATCACGGTCTATCCCCAGAACTAACTGGGTGAGATCGTTACTGCCGATTGAGAAACCGTCAAAGCGTTGTGCAAACCGGTCTGCCAGAATAACGTTCGAGGGGATCTCGCACATCACATACACCTGCAGACCGTTTTCACCACGTTTCAGCCCTGCTTCAGCCATGACATCCAACACTTTATCGGCTTCACCGGTAGTACGGCAGAATGGGATCATCACTATGATGTTATCAAAGCCCATCTCCTGGCGAGCCTTTACGATGGCCTGGCACTCCAGTTTAAACGCTTCACGATACAGCGGATGGTAATAGCGAGAAGCCCCACGCAGGCCCAGCATTGGATTTTCTTCGTGGAGTTCGAAGAATTCACCGCCCAGCAGGCCCCGATATTCATTGGATTTAAAGTCTGACATTCTGACAATGACGGGTTTCGGATATTGTGAGGCTGCAATTTTCCCCACACCCATCCCCAGATGATGGGTGAAGTAATCCGGCGGGTAAGCATAGCCTTCAGTCAGTTGGTTGATCGTTTGACGAACCGCTGGGTCTGTCACTTTTTCGGGGTGGAGCAGTGCCATAGGATGGACTCTGATCTGGCTTGAAATCATGAATTCGATCCGGGTTAGACCAATCCCGTCAACCGGTAACTGCCACCAGCGAAAGACACCATCTGGCATGGCTGCGTTAATCATTACAGCCGTCTGGGTACGCGGAATCTCATCCAGGTTCACCTGCTGGGTGTCATAACGTAAGATGCCTTCGTACACTTGCCCGACAGTCCCGCCGGCACAGCTTAATGTGACCGCTTGTCCGTCAGTCAGGCTCCGGGTCGCATGCTCAGTACCCACAATGGCCGGTACTTTCAGTTCTCGGCTGACGATAGCCGCATGGCTGGTCGGGCCGCCGGTATCTGTGATGATCCCTGCGGCTTTTCGCATCAAGGGCACCCAGTCTGGATCGGTCCTTTCGGTGACCAGAATGGCACCTTGCGGAAATTGATCGGTCTGGTGCGGATCGCTGATCAGACAAACCTGGCCCGTAGCGATCGCGCTACCAACGCTGGCGCCTTCCAGCAACAGGGTCGATTTTTCTTTCAGACTGTAGTTCACCAGAACAGCTTGTTGCTTTTGTGATTCCACGGTTTCGGGGCGGGCCTGGACCAGATAGAGCCCCTGACTGTCTTTAGCCCATTCCATATCCATAGCACAACCGTAATGGCGTTCTACAATCACTGCCCAGCGAGCCAGTTGTAAAATTTCATCATCAGACAGAACCAATGCGCAGCGTTCTTGCTCGGTTGTCGGAAGCACGACAGTCTGGCCGTTGTCCGGATCATCTTTGTGATGTTGGGATGCATAAATCATCTTAAGTTGTTTATTGCCGGGTTGTTTTTCGATGATAGGGCGCTTGCCAGGTTTCTCCAGAAGCGGCTTGTAAACCATGAAACGATCAGGTGTGACGCTACCCTTAACGATAGTTTCCCCAAGCCCCCACGCACCATTGATAATCACGACATCGGGAAACCCATTTTCAGTATCTAAACTGAACATCACTCCGGCTGCTTCAGACTCCACCATTTGCTGAATGCCAACCGACAAGGCCACCTGCTGGTGAGCAAAGCCTTTTTCCTGACGATAGACAATCGCCCTGTCTGTATAAAGTGAGGCAAAGCATTGCTGGCAGGCCTGCAGTACCTGTTCATGACCGCAAATATTGAGGTAACTTTCCTGCTGACCGGCAAAGCTGGCGTCAGGCAGGTCTTCAGCCGTGGCTGAGCTTCTGACCGCAACGCTGACATTGGCGGTTTTCAGTTGCTCACAAAGTTGTTGATAAGCAAGGGTAATAGCCTCTTCTTGCTCTGTGGTGAAACGACCCTGGGCGATCAGTGCTCTGATTTTTTCGCCTGTGTCTGTCAGCGTTATAGCGCCGGCAGTCATATCTGCCAGCAGTTGGGCAATGGGTTCATCAAGCTGATTTTGTTTCAGAAAGTCGCGAAAGAGCTGGGCGCTGGTGGCAAAACCTACCGGCACTTTTATGCCCGTCTCTTTTAACTGGCTAATCATTTCACCCAAACTGGCATTTTTACCGCCAACGAAAGGAATGTCGGTTACGCGTAGTTGGTGGTACCAATAAATGAGCGGGCTGGCAGTGTTGTGGTGGGCGGAAGTCATACTGCTCTCCTTTTGGACATTCTGATGTTGCTGATGGACTCAGAGCTAAGACTCATTTTATTTTAGGAGTTCACACTCAAAAGGTGAGTCAAGTTATGCTGGAATAATCGATTTCTTGTTATCAGCCTTGATTCCTCATCAGAGCCTGCCATTAATGGTGTAGTGGCCAAAGCGCTAAGAGGATAAAGGGGTTTTATCAGACAATGCAGCGTCGAGCAGAGAGCCGGGAAAAGAGGGAATGGCACGAAATGGCATCAGAAGATGCCATTGATGCAATGAATTCGCATAAAAACGGCCTTTCTTCTGAAGAAGCGGCAAAACGTCTGTCCATTTATGGTTCAAACCGTTTGCCTACGCCCCCAAAACCACATTCTCTGTTTCGTTTTTTGAAGCAGTTTCATAATATTCTTATCTACGTGCTTCTTGGTTCTTCTGCCATGACAGCTATGCTCGGGCATGTGGCAGATACGCTTGTGATTCTGGCCGTCGTCATAGTGAATGCGGTCATAGGTTTTATTCAGGAGGGGAAGGCTGAGCAGGCGATGGATGCCATTCGTCATATGCTCGCACTGAGAGCATCGGTGCTGCGAGAAGGAATGCGCCATACGGTAGAAGGCGAGATGTTAGTGCCCGGAGACATAGTGTTGATTGAAGCCGGAGATAAGGTGCCCGCCGATCTCCGGCTTTTTCAGGTGAATGGCCTTCAGGTTCAGGAAGCAATACTGACGGGTGAGTCGGTCCCCGTTAAGAAAGACATACACGCCGTTGCAATGAATACCGCTCTCGGTGACAGAATGTGTATGGCGTACAGTGGTACGCTTGTGACCAGCGGGCTGGGGTGGGGAGTTGTTGTTGCCACCGGTGCTGACACAGAAATCGGCCGTATCAGTGGCATGCTGTCAACTATTGAAATGCTAACAACACCCTTGCTCAGACAGATGGATGTGTTTGCACGATGGTTAACTGCCCTGATTCTGTTAATTGCAGCCGTGCTTTTGGCCTATGGGTATTTCGTTGGTAATTTTGCTTTCTCGGATATGCTGATGGCTGTCGTGGGTCTCTCAGTGGCCGCTATTCCAGAGGGACTTCCGGCGGTGCTGACTATCACTATGGCTGTTGGTGTGCAGGCCATGGCACGCCGTAATGTTATTGTTCGGCGTTTGCCGGCCATTGAAACGCTGGGATCGGTATCGGTAATCTGTACGGATAAGACAGGCACACTGACTTGTAACGAGATGATGGCCGTGTCTGTCGTGACCGACGCCCATGATTTCTCAGTGAGTGGGATAGGGTACGAGCCGGAAGGTGAAATCCGGTTAAATGCAGTGGCAGTCAGTACGAGTGAAGATGCTATCCTGCAAGAGCTTGGCCGTGTCGCTGCATTGTGCAATGACGCCTCTTTACGCCATCACGATGGGGAGTGGGTTGTCGTTGGTGACCCGATGGAAGGCGCTTTGCTTGCCCTGACCGGTAAAATTGGCATTGATATTCAGGCGGAACTCGGAGGCTGGGTGCGGACTGATGCCATTCCTTTTGATGCTAAACACCGTTTCATGGCCACACTCAATCATGACCACGAAAACCACGCGTTAGTTGCGGTAAAAGGCGCACCGGAGCAAATCTTTTTGATGTGTGCCCAGCAACGCACTGTGACTGGTAAAAGTAAAGCTTTTGACGTCAGTTACTGGCATCAACAAGCTGAGGAAATTGCGGCTCAAGGACAGCGTGTACTTGCCTTTGCTGTCAAATCAGTGCCACCGGAGCACACGGTTCTAGAGTTCACTGATGTTGAGCAGGATCTGATATTGATTGGTATTGTTGGCTTGATTGACCCGCCGCGTCCTGAAGCCATTGAAGCGATTGCAGAATGCCATACTGCCGGTATCCGGGTAAAAATGATTACCGGTGATCACAAGGGCACCGCCGCCGCGATCGCAAAAAAACTTCATTTGCAAAACCCTGACAAGGTGTTGACGGGCACCGACCTTGACAGCATGGATGATTATTCGCTGGCGTCGGCTGTAATAGATACGGATATCTTTGCCCGAACAAGCCCGGAGGATAAATTGCGGCTTGTGATGGCATTACAATCTCATGGCATGACCATTGCGATGACAGGTGACGGTGTCAATGATGCGCCTGCGCTCAAGCGTGCCGATGCCGGGATAGCCATGGGACTCAAAGGTAGTGAAGCGGCGAAAGAAGCCGCCGAACTCGTCCTGGTGGATGATAATTTTGCGTCAATTGTCGCTGCGGTTCGTGAAGGACGGACGGTGTACGACAATATCAAAAAGGTCATCAGTTGGACGATGCCAACCAGTGTCGGTGAGGCGTTGACGATTGTGGTAGCCCTGCTATTTGGGATGACACTGCCGATAACGCCCATCCAGATTTTATGGGTCAACCTGATCACCGCGATTACTCTGGGGATTGCCCTGGCTTTTGAGCCAACGGAGGCTAATACCATGCACCGGCCACCGCGTCCCCGCAATGAACCATTGCTGAACGGAGAGTTGGCATGGCGTATTGTTTTTGTTTCTGTCCTGCTGCTTGGGGGCGTGTTCGGCATGTATGCCTACGCTGTTGATCAGGCGTATTCTTTAGAGCTGGCACGTACAATTGCACTCAATACATTAGTTGTCATGGAGATATTCCACCTGTTTTTCATCAGAAATATTTATGGTACATCGTTGAAATGGGAATTGATCGCAGGCACCAAGGTTGTCTGGCTGACAGTTATCTGTGTCACAGTGGCCCAATTTGCCATGACGTATCTACCGCCATTACAGATACTTTTCGGTACAGTGGCTATTCCGTTCTGGGAGGGGATGATTATCTTTGTCGTCGGATGTGTATTTTTTGCGATACTCGAGATTGAGAAACAGCTTCGCCTGCACTTGCACGGTATTCGCACCGGACAGCAGGTGTAATGGGGAACCCCCTGTCTGCCAGGCTGCACTAAGCTAAGTGCTCATTCAGATAGTCAACCAGGCCCGTGAAGGTTCTGATGTGCTGATAATCAGTTTCCGGGATGTTTACACCGCAGCTTTTCTTCAGAGCAGCCAACAGGTTAAGAAAATCCATTGAGTCGAGATCGCATGCTTCGCGCAGATCCTCATCCGGGGCAATGTCCGCTTCGATGATTTCCGGAGCGATACTTTGTATGGCTTCCATGATCAGGATCCTGATGTCGTCTTTGCTCATAATTGCTCTGGTTGTTGTAATTGCTGAGACAGCGCATGAAGAAACTTGGCACCTTGGATGCCGTCGCTGACTCTGTGGTCAGCACTGAGCGTGATTGTCAGGGTATCGCAGATTTCAATCTGATTGTTTTTCACCTGAGGTGACTGACGCAAGCGGCCAAAACCCAGGATCGCGACCTGCGGCGGGTAGATGATGCCAAACACCCCATCACACCCCCGCTCGCCGATATTGGTAATAGTGATGGTGGCATCGGTCAGCTCAGAGCTGCGCAGTCGGCCGGTCCGGCTGCGGAGGCTGATATCCCTGAGCGCCAGCATGGTGTCATTGAGCGAAAGCTGGTCAGCGTTATGAATGGCAGGCACCATCAGACCCCCTTCTCGCAGGCTGATCACTGTGCCGATATGGATGGCCTGTGCCTGAACAAAGCCCCCGTTTTGGTAGAAGCCGTTCAGCGTCGGAAATTGAGGCAGAAGCGTGGCGACGGCCTTAATGAGCAGGGCCGGTAACAGCAGGCGTTCTTCAGGGTCCCGTCCGGCATTCTGCTCGCTCAGCCATTGCTGTGCCGCGCTGAGATCGACGTCATGGCTCAGATAGTAGTGAGGAATTTCCCGTTTGGATTTTTCCATCGCAGCGCCAATCGCTGCTCGCATGGCGGCTTGATTACGGCGGTTGGCGCCAGTGTCTGTTGTCTTGGTTGTGGGTGATATTGTTGGTGTTTCTGCGTTATTGCTTTGCTGGGCCTGATGCGTCGTGTTCAAATCCCGCAATAAAATGGCACCGGACGGGCCGGTTCCTGTGATGCCTTGCAGATTCAGTTGTTGTTGTCGCGCCATTGCCCGGACAACAGGCGAGGCTAGGGGAGTACTCGCCGCGGAGCGTGCGGAGGTGTCTGTGGCTTGAGCTGGCGTAGCGGCGGGAGCCGCCAGAGGTTGATCTTGTCTCTGGAACGGTGGCTGTTCAGGTGGCTGTGTGTTGAGGTCAGAGTCTGCGTTTGTGACTGTTTCAATGTCAAGGTCGATGTTGGCCAGAATGGCCCCGACAGGCAGTGTGGACATTGGTTGTACCAAAAGCCGGCTGATGGTGCCGGTGTGGTAGCTTTCCATCTCAATGGCGCCTTTATTGGTTTCAATCACGGCGATAGAGTCACCTTTGTTGACATGATCGCCCTCTGCAACCAGCCACTCCGTGAGCATGCCGTCACGCATGTCGGCACCCAGTGAAGGCATCACAATGTCAAAGGTTTGGTGAGTCATCAGCGACCTTCCATCACGGCTTTGGCCGTCGTGACAATTTGTGCAACCTGAGGCAGGGCAGCCTGCTCCAGATGCCGGGGATAGGGAATCGGCACTTCGGCACTACAGACCCGTTTGACCGGCGCATCCAGATGCCAGAATCCCTCTTCCATGATGATGGCACTGATTTCACCGGCCAGACTGCCGGTGTGCCAGCCTTCATCAATGATGACAGCACGGTGAGTTTTGCTGACGCTCTCAAGCAGTGTGGGTTTGTCCAGTGGACGCAGGCAGCGCAGATCGACCACTTCCGCAGAAATGCCATCCTGTTGTAGTTGCTCGGCAGCAATCAGGACTTTAGGTAGATTGCCACCATAGGTGATCAGGCTAATCGCCGTCCCGGTGCGGCGAATCAGAGCTTTTTCTTTTGGCGCATCAGGGGATTGCGGGACTGTGCCGGGTTCATTGAGCAGCATGACGTGCTCAAAAATCAGAACAGGGTCCGGATCAGCCAGTGCTTGCCCCAGCATGTATCTGGCATCACTGTGAGTGGCCGGACTCAGGACTTTGAGACCGGGTATATGGGCATAAAAATTTTCCCAGCTGTGCGAGTGCTGAGCGGCCAGCTGCCTGCCAGCCCCGCAAGCCATGCGGATCACCAGGGGGACATTGAACTGACCACCTGACATATGACGCAGGGTAGCAGCCGTGTTGACAATTTGATCCATCGCCAGCAGGCTGAAGTTCACCGTCATGATTTCAACAATCGGGCGCATGCCACCGAGAGCCGCGCCAATGCCGACGCCGACAAAGCCGGACTCGCACAGTGGCGTGTCGATAATGCGTTCAGCCCCGAACTGGGCGAGCAGTCCTTTACTGACGGCATAGCAGCCACCATAACGGCCGACATCTTCACCCATCAGGAAGACTCGGGGATCCTGAATCAGTGCTTCTTCCAGACCGGCGCGTAATGCTTCCCGGTAGCTCATTGTTTCTGAAACCATCTTGGTTATCCCGCAAGTCGATTTAACTGTTTGTCTGCCGGGGGCTATAGACATCCCGATACAAATCTTCAACCGGTTCCCACTCCCCGGCTTCAGCAAAACGGACGGCAGCCTGAATTTCCTTTTCAACGTCTTTTTCTATTTCATCCAATTCGCTGTCCAGTAAATGGCTGTTGTTTCTCATCCATTGCACCAGTTGCCTGACTGGCCCTTTTTCTTCCCACAGAGCAATTTCTTCTTTTTCACGGTAGAGCTGACTGTCGAAGCTGGAGTGACCACGAAAACGGTACGTTTTACATTCGAGCAGGTAGGGTTTTTGATGTTTGTGAATGAACTCCGTTGCTTCAAGGGTAGCAGCCTCCACATCGACCACATTCATGCCGTCCACCTGTGTGGCGGCAATACCGTAACTATCGGCCTTTCTGGCGATATTGGTTTCGGACTCAGACAGGGTCAGGGCGGTACCCATCGCGTAGTTGTTGTTCTCACAGATAAATAACACCGGCAACTGCCATAAAGCCGCCAGATTGAGGCTTTCATGGAATTCACCTTCAGCAACGGCGCCTTCACCAAAGAAGCAGGCCGTCAGCGCCAGACGCTGCATTTTTTTATTGGCCAGCGCCAACCCCGTTGCCAGAGGGAGTCCGCCACCGACAATGGCATTGCCGCCATAAAAATGCGTTGCCCGGTCGAACAGGTGCATCGACCCGCCGCGTCCGCGACTGCACCCTGTGGTGCGGCCGTACATTTCAGCCAGGATGCTGCCCATGCTCACTCCACGGGCAAGTGCGTGGCCGTGTTCCCGGTAAGTGGCAACCACCTGATCATCGGCGGTCAGTACGCTCATGACACCGACTGCCACGGCTTCCTCACCGATATAGAGATGCAGAAAGCCCCGAATTTTCTCCAGTGCATAAAGTTCGGCACATTTTTCTTCAAAACGGCGGATCCTGAGCATCTGTTTGAGTTGATGCAGTAAGTGAGTTCGGTTGATATGGAGTTTGCTGATCATTGTTCATCGCTCTCCAGAGTTGAGATATCGCCTTCAGGCAGCCCGAGTTCACGGGCTTTCAGCAGTCGGCGCATGATTTTTCCGCTCCGGGTTTTCGGCAGATTGCGGCGAAAAACAATGTCTTTAGGTGCGACGGCGGCCCCCAGACGCTGGCGGGCAAATCCCAGTAAGGTTTTTTGCAGTGCTTCATCGGGTGTAAAGCCGGGTTTGAGCGTCACAAAGGCTTTGACGATTTCACCCGCGACAGGATCCGGTTTACCGATAACGCCGACTTCCGCCACGGCTTCATGCTCCATCAGAGCGCTTTCTACCTCAAACGGACCAATCAGATGTCCGGAGGACTTGATGAGATCATCTTTGCGTCCGACAAACCAGAAATAGCCGTCTTCATCCTCCATAGCCAGATCGCCGCTGAGGTACCAGCCGTTAGCAAAGCAGCGCTGGTATTTTTCTTCCTGATGCAGGTAGCCACGGAACATTGATGGCCAGCCGGGCCTGAGGACAAGCTCGCCAACTTGCATCGGCGTGGTGATCACTTCTCTCGTCTCATCATTATTCTGGCTCAGGATCGCCGCCTCGATACCGGGAAGAGGACGGCCCATGGAACCGGGTTTGATATCCTGACTGGCGAAGTTGGCAATCATGATGCCGCCGGTTTCTGTCTGCCACCAGTTGTCATGAAAAGGGATAGAAAAGACGGTCTGACCCCAAATGACGGCTTCAGGATTGAGCGGTTCACCGACACTGGCAATAAAGCGCAGGGCAGACAGGTCATACTGATTTCGAATGTCGGTGCCAGCTTTCATCAGCATCCGGATAGCGGTTGGCGCGGTATACCAGACGGTCACCTGTTGTTGCTCGAGCAGGTGATACCAGCGCTCTGTGTCAAATTCGGCCTCGTCGATGATCATTGTTACACCTAAGCACAATGGGGCGATGATGCCGTAAGACGTACCGGTTACCCAGCCCGGATCGGCAGTACACCAGTAAATATCCGAGGGTGTCAGATCCAGCGCCCAGAAAGCCGACAACTGGTGGTACTCAACAGCCTGATGCACATGGATCACCCCTTTCGGCTTGCCGGTCGTCCCACTGGTAAAGTGCAGCAGGGCCATGTCTTCAGGTTGCGTGGCGACGCAAGGAAAGTCGGGATTGGCTTGTTGCATTAATTCAGTCAGTAAGTAACAGCCGGGTTCGGAGCCAGAGTCACCATCGACTAAAATGACGGCTTTCAGACTTGGCAGGGTGTGACGCCATGGTTTCACTTTTTTGCGATACAGGCTGAGGGTGGTCAGCAGTAATTGGGCTTCGCCGATTTCCATACGGGAACGGATGGGTTCAGGCCCGAAAGCAGAAAATAGCGGCGTAAAAACACATCCGGCTTTTAACGTGCCAAGCGCAGCGATATAGAGTTCTGGCTGGCGTCCGAGAAGGCTGAAAATACGGGCACCTGTCGGTAAACCTAAGGCTGGGAGCATGCTGGCAAAACGGCTGGTGAGTTGACACAGAGTGCGGTAACTGTAGTCGGTTACCTGATCATTTTTACTGATCCAGCGTATGGCGAGTTTGTCGGCGACAGGGCTGTTGAGGTGACGGTCCAGCGCTTCATAGCAAATATTCAGGCCGCCTTTCGGTAGCCTTGCCAGTTGAGGCCCTTCTGGACAAGTACTATCGAATTCATCATAGCCTTGCCGGTAATTTGCCAGGTTGGCAAACTCGGCTTTTGTTGATTTCTTAATAAGCGGATGCGCCATTTATGCTACCCCTGTATCAGTCCTGCGGAGTTGTGCCACTATGCTGAACATTGGCGTTGCTGGTTGTTGTATAAGGATAGTGTGTTTCGTGATGAGGGTAGGGTGATCCGGATGAGACAAGTCAGCGTTTTTAATCATCCCTTCTGTTCATTAAGCCTTGTACTACACTTAGTTTCTGAATTCATTTTCTGAAAATACATTGATTTCAGGCTGATAAGCGGCGATTAATGTCAAGAAGGCAGTCCGTATTGTGTCCACGGAGGTGGGAATGCTGCGACTTGTTGATCTCTGTAAAGGGTATCAGGATGGCAATGAGTATCATTCTGTGCTTCAGGGAGCCGAACTGACACTGCAGCGGGGCGAACAGGTTGCATTGATGGGGGAAAGCGGGTCAGGAAAAAGCACATTACTCAATCTTATTGCAGGGTTGGATAAGGCGGACAAAGGTGAAATCTGGCTGGCAGATACCCCGATTCATGCCGTGACAGAACGTGAGCGCACTGCTTTTCGCCGTCATCATATTGGTCTTATTTTTCAGCAGTTTAATTTGCTTCCAACCTTAACAACCCAAGACAATATTCAATTCTGCCGCCAGTTGAAAGGCTGGCCGGAAAAGCCTGAATTGTGGCGAGCCATTATCTCTGCACTGGATTTAAAACCTTTGCTTAAGCGATACCCGGAGGAAATGTCAGGGGGTCAGCAGCAACGGGCCGCCATTGCGCGGGCGCTATACATGGAGCCAGACATCCTGCTGGCCGATGAACCGACGGGCAGCCTGGATGAGCGCAATGCCCGGGCCGTCATGGGATTGCTGACCGGACTTTGTGATCAGCTCGATTGCTCCCTGCTGCTGGTGACTCACAGCAAGCAGGTTGCTTCCCATATGAACGGCAGCATAGTGCTGAAAGGGGGCGTACTGAATGCGCAGCCCCGTCTTTAATGCTTTGTGGGGACATTACCGGCGCCACCCTCTCCAGGTAGTGCTCTTGCTGCTGGGGTTAATGATGGGGATTGCTTTGCTCGTTGGTGTGCTGGCGGTCAATCAGCAGGCCAGAGCCAGTTACAGACAAGGCGAGCTGTTATTTGATAACCCGTTTCGGTATGCCATCCGGCATCATCAGGCTGGAATGACTGTGCCTCAGGGCTTTTACATTCAGCTGAGGCGGCTGGGGTATAAGCAATGTATCCCCCTCGAAACCCACAGGATTCAGACGGCTGAAGCCGGTGAGCTGACGCTGGCAGGTATCGATCCGTTTGTGATGCTGCCGTTCACTCAGTCCAATGGTCAGGTGGCAGGCGCACTGTCCCTGACACAAAAGCCTTATCCGGTATGGATAAACCGCGAACTGGCCGCGATAAAAGGACTGACAGAGGGCCAGCTACTGACGCTGGATTCTGGCGATGCAGTCGGACGCCTGGTGCTGGTGGGAAACAACCGGATTCAGGGCTCCCGCTTACTGGCGGACATGGGGCTGATCAGGCAGTTATTCCCCCGCTCAGGATTTACTGCCGTGCTGTGCGGTGCACTGAGCGCTCAGGAGCAACAGGATATCAACACCCTGCTGCCCGGCGGTCTGATCCTGACGGAAAACGACAGTGCACAGCTGGAACCGCTCACCCGGGCATTTCACCTTAATTTGTTTGCTATGGGGATGCTGGCTTTTGTTGTCGGGTTGTTCATCTTCTACCAGGCGATGTCATTGTCGTTAACCCAGCGTCAGTTTTTGGTCGGCTTACTCTGCCAGGCTGGCGTGACCGGCAGGCAACTGGCTGGCGCCTTGTGCATTGAAGTGGTCATCTGGCTGATGATCGGTGTCGCGGGTGGCAATCTGCTGGGGCTGGTTCTGGCCCGTCAGTTATTACCTTCTGTCGCCGTGACCCTGAGTGATCTCTACCAGGCGAATATTGCGCTGACAACGGGATGGCACTGGCAATGGGGCGCGCTGAGTCTGGTTATCGCGGTTCTGGGCACTTTGCTGGCCTGCGGCTGGCCGTTAATGAGGTTGATTCGTACCCAACCGATCAGGCTGACTGCGCATATGACTATGGTGCGGGGCAGCTGGCGAGAGTTTATCTGGCAGGCAGGTATGTCCGGCGTATTTATTATTGCTGCCGTCATTGTCTATTTTGTCGATCACAGCCAGTTTGCCGGCTTTGTGCTGATTGGCTGTCTGTTAGCGGCGGCGGGTTTGATCATGCCATTTATACTGTGGGCGGCATTTAAAGCCATTGCCAGAACGTTGAAATCGCCACGGTTGCGCTGGTTCTTCAGTGATGCCGCCGCCAGCCTGAGTTACCGGGGCGTGGCGGCGATGGCCTTTATGCTGGCGCTGGCAGCCACTATAGGCATGGATACCATGGTGGGCAGCTTTCGTCAGGCAACTCAGACCTGGCTGAGCCAGAGGCTGGCCGCCGATATCTATGTGCAGCCTGCCACGGTTCAGGCCGCGGCAATAGCAAACTGGGCCGCTGAACAGCCGGAAGTGACCGAGCTTTGGTGGCGCTGGCGACAGGAAGTCCCTGCCGAGCTGAAAGAGCACACCTTGCAGGTGCTCAGTGTTGGCCGTTCAGACGGTGAAAAACAGGCGCTGCCCATGAAGCAACACATAGACGGCTACTGGTCTGCGCTGCAGAACAACGGCACAGAGAAAGTCTTTCTCGCCAGTGAATCTCTGGCGCTGAAAAGGGGATGGCAGCCCGGCCAGCGCGTTGATTTACCGTTAAGGCTGGGTGAGAACTGGCTGATGGCCGGGATTTATTATGATTACGGCAACCCGTACAGCCAGATCTTTGTGTCTGATGAGCAATGGCACAGGCTGTTTCAACAGGATGGCAAAGTCAGTCTTGCCATTCACCTGGACAACAAAGATCACACTTCCGTTTTTCAGAACAGCTTGCAGGAAACATTTGGCCTGAAGTCTAATCAGGTTCGCGATAACGCGCATATCATGGCACAGGCACTGGCGGTGTTTGACCGCACTTTCGTCGTCACAGCCACGCTGGGCAAACTCACGCTGTTGGTGTCAATCGGTGGCTTGTTTATTGCAACAATCGCAGGTGAGCTATCGCGCCAGAGACAGTTTGCTTTACTGCGCTGTATGGGTATGACAGGTAAAGAACTGGCCTTACTCGGCGGAGGACAGTTAGCAGCCATTGGCGTTTTGACGGCAATGATTGCATTACCCCTTGGCTTACTGCTGGCACAACTGCTGATCGATGTGGTGCTTAAGTATTCTTTTGGCTGGACCATGCCTGTGCAGTTTTTCCCGCTTCAGTACCTGCTGACACTCGGGACGGCGCTGACCGCATTGCTGCTGGCCGGTGCCTGGCCGGTGTGGCGTCTGGTCAAGCGTTCCGCCATGCTGTCGCTCAGGGAGGCATTTTGATGCTGCTTGCTGATGCGCGGTTCAAACCGCTTGCTTTAGTGTTGTGTCTCCTGTCAGGCGTATCGGGGTGCGAACCAACGAGTGTGCCAGAAAACCGGGCAGCAGACATCCTGTCGCAGCAGAGCCAGACTGGTTTTGAACAGGTCTTACCCGGTCAGTCTCTGGTGTTTCCGAGAGATCACCTGAGTCACCCGGGGTTTCGCACCGAATGGTGGTATCTGACGGCCAACCTGGAAACTGCACAAGGCCAGTGGATTGCGGTGCAGTGGACGTTATTTCGCATCGCCACTCAGCCGCTTTCAGGCTCAGAAGGTGCCACTGGCTGGCAAGATACGCAGCGGTTTATGGCGCATGCGGTGGTGACGACGGCGAAGAAACGCTGGCAGGCAGAGCGGTTTGCCCGCGGCGGCATTGGTCAGGCCGGTGTGGAAGGAAAACCGTATCGTCTCTGGCTGGATAACTGGCGCTGGCAGGGACTGGAGTCATCGCCGTTTCCCGCCACCCTGACGTTTTCAGACAGTCATTCAGATGCCCACACCGGTGCTAACACCAATAGCGATAGCAGCATGAACGATAGCAGCATGGCCGCAACGCTCAATATCCGGAGCTATGGCAATCTGGTCAGACAGGGTGAGGCGGGTTACAGCCAGAAAGACCCCACGGATCCGCGGCTGGCGTCTTACTACTACAGCATGCCGTTTTTGTTACTGGACGGGGCTGTGACACTCGACGGCAAGACAATGGCGGTGAAAGGTGAGGGCTGGTTTGATCGCGAATGGAGCAGTCAGGCGATGTCTGAGCATCAAACTGGCTGGGACTGGTTTTCTCTCCATCTGGATGATGGCCGCGCACTCATGCTCTATCAGCTCCGCAGTACCCGGCATGATCCTTTTGTCTTCGGCAGCCTGAGCTGGCCGGATGGCCGTTCAATAGCTCTGTCTTCTGATCAGGCTTCATTGACACCGATAGCGACAAGCACACTCTCCGGCAGGGAATTTCCGACCCGCTGGCATTTGCAAGTGCCTGCACACCAGATCGATCTCGATGTGCAGGCGCAGAGGGAAGAACAATTACTGCCGTTTCTTTTCCCGTATTGGGAAGGCCCGGTTAGCGCTTCCGGCAGCCAAAACGGACTAGGTTTCATGGAGCTGACAGGGTATTGATTAAGATAACGCTTCAAAACCCCATCTTTCATTTCCACACCCCAAACCGGCAATTTGCAACCTGAAACCTGTTATTTCCACTGATAAACACCCTCAAAAACCGTCACACCGCAACCGCCTGCCGGTGGTAATATATTGCGCAAAATGTTTGATATCGCTGCTTTTTTGTTAAGGAGGCGTTGTGAGTGCGGATGACGATTCAGTGAAAAAAAGATATCCCAGGGCATCTTATACGCCCCTTGAGGATTACTGCGCCGTTGCGCCTCCGCCGCCGGTACGGGAAGATCAGGAGACAGTGGCACAGTTCGAGTACAGTTTTGATCTGTCCTGTTCGGCGGAGTCATTGCGCAAGCACAGCAATTGCGAATTTACGTTAGGCAACACCAAAGCAGAAAACCAGCGGGCAAACTGGCAAGTCAAACCGGTTGAACAGGGCTATCGCTACACCACAGCCGTCAGGGTTGAAGAGCCGAAACATTTGTACGTGACACGCGCCTGTTCATCGCTGGGTGTGACTCCGGTTGAGCCGGTGACCGTTTATCCTAAAGGAGCCGGTCAGGCCCAGGACGCTTTCGTGGCTGTGATGCCTGCGGTGGAAATTGACGGGCGTCTGGGCCACCCCACTCAGGGCTACTTCTACCATTTTTGTGACGGCAAGTTGATGCAGGAATACCAGATTCTTGGTGACAAGCGCTGGGCATTTGAGGCGACGCATTCCACTCATGATCAGCTTAGGGAGGACTTTTATCATGGCGTACAGAGTGCCATCCTGCTGCCGTGGAAGCGGGGCGGTCAGAAGGCAGACAATCAGTATCTGGTCTATCGCCGCGAGCGGATCACCCGCCTGCATCTGGATAACCTGAGTGAAGACTGGCTGGTACAAAACGGCGTGAAAATCGACCTCGGTGCGCTGCTGGACGCCATCCGACAGCCAGTCATTAAGCGGGCAGCGGACGACAGCAAACCTTTTAAACCCTCAGCGCCCATGAACCACCGGGTACAGCGTGATCCGGCCACCGGACAGCGGGAGTCATGGCCGGATATTGCCCGGCAATACGGCCTCACCGCCCGCGAACTGCTGGACTTGAATCCAGGCTATGAAGAAAACCCCTTGTTGCTGGAGGCGGGACATATTCTGACGGTGCAATCACCGGATGCTGTGGCTGCTTCCGAGCCGGTCAGGGAGTGGCCGCCGGTGCCGCCAGCCGATGTTAATCAGCCGCTCAACATTTGTTATCACTATGACGGTTCGTGCATTGAAGACACCAGCATCATTCCGATGTACCCCCACGGGCTGGCGGCAGATATTCCTGTCGTGCGTATCAAGTCGGTGGTAGCGCCGGTGTTTGCCAAATCCTGCGATATCCCGCAAGGGTGCACAAACGCCGGTACATCGCCAGAGCCGATCACCCATTTCGGGCCGTTCTCGTGGTTTTTCAGCCCGGCTCATGCCAGTCCGGTCGCGGCCTCTCTTGAGGTACAGATGGCCTCTCGGGTAGTGCGCGCTGCCAATCCCGGCGGCGCGGTTGGCAACAACGCATTCAGTTCGGCCAACAAGGACGCCGCCATCGCCCTTACCAGACTGGCCGGTAAGCTCGGCAGTGTGCTGGACGACTACCGCCTGATGACCTCCGGCGGCATTACCTCAGTGCTGATGATGCAGCGAAAAATCTGGCACGATGACGACACCCAGCATACCGAACAAGAACTGCACAACCTGGAAAGCGTGCAAAGCCGGATCCGCATCCGCCTGACCGACCCGGCGCCGGGCGAATCTTACCCGCAGGTTCGCGCGTATCACATGAATGACACCCGCATTCCGGTACGTTATGTCGGACTGGATAAAAAGACCAACAGCTACTCCGTTGCGCTGGAGGAAAACGGCCCACGTATTACCTGGACACCGAATGAAGAGGGCAAGCCAGAGTGGCAACTGACCCCGGATCATGACGACGGTTTTGAGACGGAGGATATTCACACCACACCGGTATCGGATAGTCCAACCCCGACGGTTGAAACCTATCCGGCAACTGAGGAAGCACACTGGAGCGATGCGATCCTGGTGTTTCCTGACGATTCAGGGATTGCGCCGATTTATATTGTTTACAAAGAGGACAGGCGTAATCAACCGGGTGTTGTCACAGGTAAAGGGAAAGATGTACCGTGGGAAGACGGGTACTGGCTGGGCAAGGCGGCTGATGAAGGGCAAGGACAATATATACCTACAGCTATCGCGAATGGTTTAAGAGGACGGGAGTTTAAACGTTTTTCTGATATGCAGTCCGCCTTTTGGGAGGAGGTTGCCAATGACCCTCAGCTGTTTAAGCAATTCGATACTCGAAACCAGAAATTGATTTTGAAAGGCAAGGCTCCTGCTGCACTGCCAGATTATAAATGGGGCAAGCTCAAAAAATTCTCATTACATCACGTTGAAGAAATTCAGCACGGCGGGGATGTGTATAATATTGATAATTTAAGAGTAGTGACACCTCGCTTGCACTGGGGTGAGATCCACGGCTCTAAGGGAAAACGAAATGCTGACAATGAAAAATAGCTTACAAGAGTACACTGAATCTGAATTTTTTGAGATTTTGGAGCAGACAATTGATGCCGACGAGGAAGATGTCGATGTTCTTTTAGACTTTTTTGACGAGAAAGTTCAGCATCCCAAAGGGTATGGGTTGCTGACCCACCCGACTATGTGTGGAATTGAAGACTCGCCTCAAGCAGTGATTAACGAATTAAAACGCTGGTATGCCGAGCAAGGTTTACCCTGCTTCAAATCTGAATAATCATCGTACTGCACGCCACAATTGGTGAATTCCATTGATTGTGGCGTGTATTTCTCCCTCAGCGAATTTTAAGCTGCCGCGGAATCACTTCGACACCGGCGCGGTATCGCCCTGCGGTGGCATTGAGCGCCAGTTCCAGTGCGCTGTCAGCAATATCTTCAAACTGCTGTGGCAGAGAATGTATGCGCATCGGCAGAAAATCCAGCAATCTGTGATCACCAAAGGTCGCCAGTTGGGTGGTGGTCATCAGCTCGGGGTGGGATAGAAAACAGTCCAGCATGCCTTCAAACAAGCTATAGGAGGTAATGAGTATGCTGTCCGGCACCTGATCGCCGTCAATCCATGTTTGCAGCAAACGCTGGCCTTCTTCCGGACTGAAGTGAGTGCCATACAGTGTCTGAACCGCTATGTCTGGCCGGTGATCACGGATGGCAGCATGGAATCCCATTTCCCGTTGTTGCGATATCCCCAGATCCGGCACGGCGCCAATCAGGCCAATAGTAGCAGTGTCCGTTTGTATGAGCTGCTCAGTCAGCGCATAAGCACCGTCGTGATCTTCACTGATCACACAGGCAAAAAACTCATCATCCAGGCCACGGTCAATGGCGATCACCGGCACACCAGCGTCCTGGATCTGGCGGTAAAAAACATTGTCAGCAGGTAAGCTGCTCGCCACAATCAGCGCGTCGATACGCCGTCCGACCAGTGTCTGCGCCACTTTCATTTCGGTCTCTGGTTCATCGTCAGAGCAGCTGATAATTACCTGGTAACCGGCTTTGCGGGCATCACGCTCAAGAAGCTTGGCCAATTTTGCGTAACTGGAGTTTTCCAGATCCGGGATGATCAGGCCCAGCGAACGTGAGCTGCCTGCCCGCAGCGCGCTGGCCGCATGGTCGGGTTTGAAGTTGTGTTCATCAACCACAGCCATGACTTTTTGCTGGGTCTTTTCACTGATTCTGTACTGGCTGGCTTTGCCGTTAATCACATAGCTGGCCGTCGTGCGGGAAACGCCCGCCAGTCTGGCAATTTCATCTAGCTTCATCGTGTCTCATTCACTCGAAAATCAGGCAAAGTGTGTGGTGGATCATAGATTGAAAACGGATCCAATGTCCATTGTTTGCAATTCTTGCTGAATCGATCCAGCATCATGGCTGAAAGGTTTCAGCGCTGTCTTCTCAGATATTCTATACTCTCTGGTACACCGCTGAAACTTTTTATTTACCTCGTTGCTGAATCGTTTCAGCTTAACTTCAGCTGTTGTTGAGCATGAATCGGTTATCAGACAAAAAAACACTCAGTATATCCGGCCCCCAGAGCCGGTGAGAACAAACAGGGGAGTGAAACATATGTTGTCACTGACGCAACAAGACATAGTGCTGAATCAATCAGCCAAAGATAAAACCGCTGCAATATCTGCCCTTGCCGGTGAATTGACACAGCAAGGCTTGGTGTCTGAAGGCTATGTTAAAGGCATGCTGGCGCGCGAGGCGCAAAATTCGACCTTTCTCGGCAGCGGGATTGCGATCCCTCACGGTACAACCGATACCCGGGGTCTTGTTCAGCAAACCGGGGTGAAAATTCATCATTACCCGCAGGGTGTCGACTGGGGTGACGGTAATACTGTGTATCTGGCGATTGGCATTGCTGCGAAATCGGATGAACACCTCGGGATACTGAAACAACTGACTAAAGTGTTGTCGGCAGACGGTGTGGCAGAGCAGATCCGGCAATGCAGCACTGCCGATGCTTTAATCTCATTGCTCAATGGCGACACTCAGCTGGAAGCCGATTTTGATGAGTCACTGATTGCCCTGCATTTTCCGGCGACTGA
Organism: Photobacterium halotolerans DSM 18316; assembly: GCF_000425165.1. GTDB lineage: Bacteria > Pseudomonadota > Gammaproteobacteria > Enterobacterales > Vibrionaceae > Photobacterium > Photobacterium halotolerans. The sequence continues at coordinate 304,494 of NZ_KE384319.1, read as the reverse complement.
TTTACTGCAGCTGACAGCGGTAGCTGCTGGCTTGATCAAAAATAAGCAGGCCGCCGATAACGCATTTGTTGCTGATGTGATAGCCGAGGGTGCTTCGTATCTGGGGCAGGGACTGTGGCTGGCCAGAAGCAGCAAAGGGGTTAGCCGCACGACCTTGTCTTTTGTGACGCCGTCACAAGACATCATCCACCAAGAACAATCCATCCACCAAGAACAACCGGTGAAAGGCTTGCTCATGCTGGCTGCCTGTAACGCGGCCTGTCATAAACCGCTGAACCTGCTGGCGCAAAAGATGTACCAGAACCAGCTGCACACCTTGTTTGAAGCCGATGCGGCACAACTGCCGGCCTTGTTTACAGACGCTCAGCCAGCAGCGAGCGATGAGGCAAACACAGCGGTGTTTAAGATTCGTAATGCGCACGGCCTGCATGCCCGTCCCGGCGCTATGCTGGTGAGCGTGGCGAAGAAATTCGAATCGGCTATTCAAGTGAAAAATCTGCAGGGCGATGGCAAATCGGTCAATGCCAAGAGCCTGATGAAAGTGATTGCGCTGGGCGTCAAGCATGGTCATGAACTGGAATTTATCGCTGACGGTTCGGATGCTCCTGAAGCCCTGTCGGCCATCGGTGATGCGATTGCTGCCGGACTGGGTGAGGGCAGATAGATGAATACTCAGGCAACCCGAAATGACACTCAGCCGAAAGTGGTGGCGGTGAATCTTAATCCGGCGCTGGATTTAACCGGCAGTTTATCTGTGCTGGAAGCCGGTACAGTCAATCTGGTCGAACGCGGGTCTCTGCACCCGGCAGGAAAAGGGGTCAATGTCGCCCGTGTGCTGGCCGAGCTGGGCGCTGCCGTGACTGTGACCGGTTTGCTGGGCACCGAAAATCAGGATCCGTTTTGTGAACTCTTCAGCCAGTACGGTATTGAAGACGCGTTTGTCCGCGTACAGGGGGCAAGCCGGATTAATGTCAAACTGGTCGAAGCCAGTGGCCGCGTCAGTGACATCAACTTTCCCGGTGTGACTGTCAGCCAGGACGATGTGGCCGCCATGGAGAACAAATTGTTCGAGCTGGCTGAGCAACATGAGGTGTTTGTGATTGCTGGCAGCCTGCCGGCGGGATTGAGTCCGCAAACCTGCGCCGCCTGGATCAAAAAGTTAAAAGCGCAGGGCAAAAAGGTGCTGTTCGACAGCAGCAATCAGGCCCTGAAAGCCGGCCTGACGGCTTCGCCCTGGCTGGTGAAGCCAAATGATGAAGAGTTGTCCGCCTGGTGCGGCAAGACATTGGAAACACCCGCTGAGCTGAAAAGCGCTGCGGAAACGCTCTATCGTCAGGATATCGCGAATGTTGTGGTGTCGTTGGGCGAAAAAGGCGTGATGTGGCTGGATGAGTCTGGCTGGTTGCACTCACAACCGCCAGGCATGGAGGTCGTCAGCACCGTTGGCGCCGGGGATACCCTGGTGGCTGGCTTATGCTGGGGTTACCTCAATCAATGGAATAAACAAGAAACACTGGCGTTTGCAACGGCTTTGTCGGCATTGGCGGTGACCCAGGTAGGGGTCGGCGTACCCGATGACGCGCTGCTTAATCAAACGTTGGAAAGTGTTCAGATCAGTAACCAGTAGCCTGTTGGCCAAAACGTGAATTGTTGAATGACAAAGGTGACGACATGAAGATAGCAATACTGACCGCTTGCCCAAGCGGAATCGCAAATACGGTCATCGCGGCCGGTTTAATGGAGCAGGCGGCGAAGGCACTGAACTGGCAGGCTGATATTGAAGCCCAGTCCAGTATTATGCCGGTGACCCCCTTATCACAGACTGCCATTGAACAGGCAGATGCTGTGGTAGTGATTGCAGACAGCCCGGTCGATCTGAGCCGTTTTGTCGGTAAGAAAGTCTATCGCGGCAGCATGGCAAGTTGTCTTGCTGATCCTAACGCCTTTCTGCAATCGGCGGTATCGCAGGCAACTGTGCTGGCGAAGGCAGAGCCCGTAATTGCAGAACCCGCACCAGCTTCTGCGGCACAGCACATTGTTGCCATTACGGCATGCCCGACAGGGGTCGCACACACTTTTATGGCAGCAGAAGCGCTGGAAGAAGAAGCGAAGCGCCAGGGGTATAGCATCAAAGTCGAAACCCGTGGCTCGGTAGGAGCCAAGAACCAGCTGACGGCTGAAGATATTTCAGCGGCTGATTTGGTGATCATTGCTGCCGATATAGAAGTGGATCTGTCGCGTTTTGAAGGAAAGCGACTGTATAAAACCAGTACCGGTGCCGCATTGAAGAAAACCCGACAGGAAATCGACAATGCTTTTGCTTCTGCTTCAGTGTTTCATGGCAAAGCATCCGGCGCGGCCACAGAGTCAGCCAAAGAAGAGAAAACCGGCCCTTACAAGCATCTGATGACGGGTGTATCGCACATGTTGCCATTGGTGGTTGCCGGTGGTCTGGCTATCGCCCTGTCGTTTGTGTTTGGTATCGAAGCGTTTAAAGAAGAGGGTACCTTAGCAGCGGCATTAATGCAGATTGGCGGCGGCTCGGCCTTTGCACTGATGGTTCCTGTGCTGGCGGGCTATATCGCGTACTCTATCGCGGACCGTCCGGGTCTGGCACCGGGCTTAATTGGCGGCATGCTGGCCAGTTCAACCGGGGCCGGATTCCTTGGTGGTATCGTGGCCGGTTTCCTGGCGGGGTACAGTGCCAAGCTGATTGCCGAAAACGTGCGTTTACCCTCTTCGATGGAAGCACTGAAACCCATTCTGATCATTCCCTTGCTAGCCAGCCTGATCACCGGACTGGTGATGATCTACATCGTTGGCGGTCCGGTGTCTGCGGCCATGAACGGGCTGACCGAGTTTTTGAACAACATGGGTTCGACCAACGCTGTGCTGCTGGGGATTCTGCTGGGCTGTATGATGTGTTTTGACCTGGGTGGTCCGGTCAACAAAGCCGCATATACCTTTGGTGTCGGCCTGCTGGCATCACAAACCTATGGTCCGATGGCGGCCGTGATGGCAGCCGGTATGGTACCGGCACTGGGTATGGGGCTGGCGACTTTCCTGGCTAAGCGCAAGTTTTCACTACCAGAGCAGGAAGCAGGTAAAGCTTCTTTCGTGCTGGGATTGTGCTTTATCTCTGAAGGGGCGATTCCATTTGCCGCTCGCGATCCCATGCGTGTGATTCCAAGCTGCATGGCTGGCGGCGCGTTAACCGGTGCATTGTCTATGTTGATTGGGGCAAAACTGATGGCACCACATGGTGGCCTGTTTGTGTTGTTCATTCCTAACGCGATTACACCTGTGCTGATGTATCTGGTGGCAATTGCGGCAGGAACGATTCTGACGGGTGCCACCTATGCGTTTCTGAAACGTGCTGAACAGGCGGAGCTGGTGACGGCATAAAGAAAAGAGCCCCAGACATAATCAATGTCTGGGGCGTTGCCACCGCTGCCTACTGAATCTGTGGGTGCTTATTCTCATTATGCACTCTGGTTTCCCCAAAAAGCGCATGACATAGAGTGACTGAGAACACCGACCGCTTTGTTGTATGTAGGCTCTCCTTGCGAGTAAAAACTGCCGTACTGGCGAATGCGCATTTTTCCCAATTATTATTGTTGATTGCCCAATGTCATCATGGATGCATTGATGTTGTTATACTGCTGTCGCATGAAACTGCGATCATTCTTCGACTGCGTACAGAATGGCGTCGTCACTGGTAATCAGCAGGTAAGTATCCCCTGGTTCCAGGTTGGGTAAACAAAGATCCAGTTGCTGCGGATCCACCACCTCGCCGTCCTGACCTTTGGTCGCTGAAATTTCAAACTTATCACCACAGTTTGCCATCAATATGGTTGACGAGACTTTGCCGGCGGCGACATTGGTTGAGCCAGTGGCTGTGGCTGACTGGTAATCAATCTTGATGTCGGTATTGGTAAAAACTCTGAATCCGTACTGATCGTCCGGTACGTCATCATCGTTATCGCGCCGGACAGAGGACACTTTGAAGCTGTTGGTGGTTTCACCATCCAGCCAGACAATCGTCCACCAATCCTCTCCATTATTGAGCAGGGTATTCGTCTGCGCCGGTTCTTCTTCCAGCTGGTATTTGGTATCCCAGATACCTATGCTGACAGGCTGGGCCGAGCTGCCGCCCCAGCGGTGCATATACTCACGGTGCGTGCTGTCGCTGATCGGGCCGCCTTGCATATTGTCTGGGGTGAACAAGCTGGCGGTACTTGCATCGGAGCCGTTTTGTACAAAAATATTCACTTGCTCGCGGGCTGTATTGACGAAGGTCAGTCTGGCCTGACGATCCAGCTGGCTGCTGCCGCCGGATGCATCGCCAGAATCACTGCCTGAGCCGCCACCGCCACAGGCAGTCAGCGTTACAATAATGCCCAGATTAAGCGCAAAACCCCAAAATGGCTTATTCATTTGCCACCTCTAGTTGGATTAATTTATTCCTTTCTCAGTAAGCATATTTCAACGATTAGAGCTTTTTTGAGTAATAAGGGGGGCGCAGAAAAGTTTTCATTAATTAGTTCAAATTGCGAGGTTTTTTCACTCTCAAAGCTGAGACGCGCTGCCTGACGGCGTTAGATTGCATGCGATCAGTCAATCGGGGAGGAGATATAGTCTGGTGGAAGAAACACCACTAAACCATAGTTTGACACTATGGTTTAGTTAATGGCTTAGTTAATTTTATAACATTATCAATACTATTTTATTAACACATTCTGCGTTTCAGGCCACTGATATCCAGCAGCCGGGTTGAGATTTCTTCAACCGACAGCGAGGTGGTGTTGAGGTAAGGAATAGCTTCGCGGCGGAACATGGCCTCTACTTTTGACAATTCACTTTCACATTGCCCTTCACTGGCATACTGGCTGTTGGCGTAGCGCTCATTACGTATGGTGACAAGGCGTTCTGTATCTATGGTTAAGCCGTATGTTTTGTAACGATAAGGTTCGATCCCTTTGGGTAATCTGAGGCTGTTCATGTCGTCAGCAATGAACGGGTAGTTCACCGCCCGAATGCCGAATTGCATGGCCAGGTACAGGCTGGTTGGGGTTTTGCCACATCGTGATACGCCAAGCAGAATAATATCGGCCTTATCCAGGTTACTCAGGGATATTCCATCGTCATGAGCCAGGGTGTATTCGATGGCAGCGATTCTGTCCTGATAGCTGGCCACATCGCGGCTGATGCTGTGCGAGCGGCCCAGCATGGCATTAGGCTGCATGTTCAGATCTTTACTGAGAGGCTGCACCAGTGCGTCAAGCACATCATACAATTTGGCCTGGCATTGATTAATAACAGCTTTTACTTCCGGTAGTACGATAGAGTAAAAAACCAGCGGCTCGATTCCGGATACCCGGTGAGCTTCATCAATTTTTTCTTTGACCTGCTGAGCACGTTCCACCGACTCAACAAAAGGCAGTGTGGTTTGGCGAATCTCGAGGTCAAATTGACCAAGTACAGCATGCCCAAGTGTTTCAGATGTAATCGCTGTACCGTCAGAAACGTAAAACACATCACGAAAATCAGATTTGCGGCGCATAATAAGTTGAGTCCTTTAGATGATCCTGTAACGATTGAGGCCAACAAACAATTTATAACTATAACCCTACAGGGTAAGTGTTCTGCTGAGCAAGGTTTTGCCAGCAGTTTGTCTTGAACGGCGACTATTCTGAAGCAAGTTTTTTTTGAATGCTAAAGCAATCGTTTCCGTTGAGAGTTTGCCCACACTATACAGCTGATCCAATACAAGGAGACTTCCCGTGCAACAGAATGTTGTTTGGTATGATGCTTTATCAATGAACGACGTTGATAAAGTTGGTGGTAAGAACGCATCGCTGGGCGAAATGGTCGCCAATCTTGCGAGTGCTGGCGTGAAAGTACCTAACGGCTACGCAACAACATCTTATGCATTCAACCAGTTTCTGGAAGCCAATAACCTGAATGATCGTATTTACGATCTGCTGGATACGCTGGATGTCGATGATGTGAATGCGCTGAAGCAGGCTGGTGATACTATCCGTAAATGGGTGTATGAAGCACCGCTGCCAGCCGACCTTGAGCAGGACATCCGTCAGTGCTACAAGGAACTGGGTGAAGGTGACGAGATGCTGTCCGTCGCTGTGCGCTCTTCTGCAACCGCTGAAGACCTGCCTGATGCCTCGTTCGCAGGCCAGCAGGAAACTTTCCTTAACGTTCGCGGTATCGATTCTGTTATCGAAGCCGTGAAACACGTATTTGCTTCTCTGTTTAACGACCGTGCTATCTCATACCGTGTTCATCAGGGCTTTGACCATAAAGGTGTGGCACTGTCAGCCGGTATCCAGCGTATGGTGCGCTCTGATAAAGCCTCTTCCGGTGTGATGTTTACACTGGACACTGAATCTGGCTTTGATCAGGTCGTGTTCATCACTTCTTCTGTCGGTCTGGGTGAAATGGTCGTGCAGGGCGCGGTTAACCCGGACGAATTCTACGTACATAAACCTACCCTGGTTGCCGGTAATCCTGCCGTCGTTCGTCGTACTCTGGGCTCTAAGCTTCAGAAAATGATTTACGGTGAAGGCAAAGCACTGGGTACACAAGTTGTCATCCAGGACACAACCGCCGAAGAGCAAAACAGCTTCTCCCTGACCGACGCCGAAGTTGAGGCTCTGGCGAAGCAAGCCATGATCATCGAAAAACACTACGGTCGTCCGATGGACATCGAGTGGGCGAAAGACGGTATTACCGGTGAGCTGATGATTGTTCAGGCCCGTCCGGAAACCGTTCGTTCCCGTGATGATGCCAATGTGATGGAGCGTTTCCACCTGAACGGTCAGGGTAAATCTCTGGTTGAAGGTCGTGCTATCGGTCAGCGTATCGGTACCGGTGTGGTCCGTGTGGTGAATCACCTCGACCAAATGGATCAGGTACAGGCTGGCGATGTGCTGGTGGCTGACATGACAGATCCGGACTGGGAACCCGTCATGAAGAAAGCGGCTGCCATTGTGACTAACCGTGGTGGTCGTACTTGTCACGCGGCGATCATTGCCCGTGAACTGGGTATTCCGGCTGTTGTCGGTTGTGGTAACGCCACTGAGCTGCTCAAAGACGGCCAGGTTGTGACGGTTTCCTGTGCACAAGGCGAAACGGGCTTTATCTACGAAGGCGAACTGGATTTCGAAGTCCGCCGCTCTGAAGTGGACAACCTGCCTGAACTGCCACTGAAAGTCATGATGAACGTGGGCAACCCGGATCGTGCATTCGACTTCGCCTGCATTCCAAATGAAGGTGTGGGTCTGGCGCGTCTGGAGTTCATCATCAACAAGATGATCGGCATTCACCCGAAAGCGCTGCTGAACTATGATGCGCAGTCGGACGAGCTGAAAGCTGAAATCGACCGCCGCATCGCAGGTTACTCCGACCCGGTTGAATTCTACATTCAGAAGCTGACCGAAGGGATCTCGACCCTGGCCGCTGCATTCTGGCCGAAGCGCGTGATTGTGCGGATGTCTGACTTCAAATCGAACGAATACCGCAACCTGGTTGGCGGTGTGAACTTCGAACCGGTTGAAGAAAACCCGATGATCGGTTTCCGTGGCGCATCGCGTTACGTGTCGCCTAAGTTCCAGGATTGTTTTGCGCTGGAATGTGAAGCGATTAAACGTGTGCGCAATACCATGGGTTTGCGTAACGTTGAAATCATGATCCCATTCGTGCGTACCGTGAGCGAAGCGGCTTCTGTGATTGATTTGCTGGCGAAATTCGACCTGCGTCGCGGCGAGAATGGCCTGAAAGTCATCATGATGTGCGAGCTGCCATCGAACGCAATTCTGGCCGAAGAGTTCCTGAAGTACTTCGACGGCTTCTCTATCGGCTCAAACGACATGACACAACTGACGCTGGGTCTGGACCGTGACTCCGGTGAAATTGCCCATATGTTTGATGAGCGCAACGAAGCGGTGAAAGCCATGCTGTCGATGGCGATCAAAGCGGCCCGTAAAGCCGGGAAGTATGTCGGCATCTGTGGTCAGGGCCCGTCCGACCATGACGATCTGGCCGACTGGTTGATGGAACAAGGCATCGATTCCGTTTCCCTGAACCCGGATACCGTGGTGGAAACCTGGCTGCACCTGGGTAAGAAATAAGTACAAGTCAGCCAGGCTGAAATAAAGAATCAAAGCCCGCGCATGCCGCGGGTTTTTTTCATCTGTGCTCACAACAAACGCTTTCAGTTCCTCCCCCTTTTCAAGGGGGAGGCTGGGAGGGGGTTACAAGGCACAGACGCTACAGAGCTTTAAACCACACGCACGACTTCTTTTTCCTTGCGCCGGGTAAAGGCAATCCCGGCCACTAAAACCGCGAAGCCAATACAGACCCAAACCGGTAACTGCGGGAAAATGACAGCGGTACTGGCCAGCAGGGATGCCAGACCGTAACCCAGGGTGTGCGACATCGAAATCAAACCGGCGATCTTTCCGGGTTTATCGGGGTTGGTTTGTGTGGCCATTGACGTGTATGCCGGAACTAAAAGTGCAGCGCCTACGGAAACCACGACCATGGCAATTGTGAAGACCCAGAACGCCGAGTTGAGGAAAAGCACGAAACCAGCCAGCAGGGCAAAGCCGCCCAGCCGGTACATGGTGTCAATGGTCAGCTTCTTCTTTTTGATCACCAGCACCTGGGTCAACAGGGTAAACGCGGCGCTCAGGGTCAGCAGCAAGCCAATGGCCTGACTGATGTCATCTGTGGTCCACATTGTGATTGATCCAATCAGTGGTGAGAGGCTGTATTGCAGCAAAGCCACCACGGTGCAGAGCAGCAAACCTGTCAGTAAAAACGGCAACAGCGTCATTGCCGGCAGTTTAGGTGACTTGCCTGGCGGCACTGTTTTTTCTGAATCCGCTTTCGGCGTAAAAGCCGGTTTGGGCAGCCAGCAGGCACCAAGTAAGGCAATGACGGGAAATGCGATCATCAGCATCAGTGGCGCATAGGTGTGCAGTTGTAAGGCGGCCATTGCCAGCAAAGGGCCAACCAGCCGTCCTGTGCTCAGCCCGATGCTGACGGACGTGATGGCCTGCAGGCGGCTGCCTTCACCGCACAGTAATATCGCCCAGTGCTGGCTGGCTGGCACCATACCTGACACAGTACAACCGTATATGATACGCGCCAGTACAAGTCCGGCCAGCCACAGGTAGGCTTGTCCGCTGAACTCATTGCTGAGGGCGGTGAAAATCAGCAGAAGCAGAAAACTGACTGCCATTCCGGCTAATGCCTGAAGAACGACAGTTTTTGGTCCGTTCCGGTCACTGAAGCAGCCCCAGAATGGTGCCGACGGCAGGAACAGGAAACTGCCGATGGCGATGATGATTGACCAGGTCGGTAACCCGTATGCTGAATGTTCAACCAGAAAGGGAAGCGATACTAATAAGCCATTTTGTCCGATGCCCATTAAGGCAGCGATAAGCCCGATAAGAGTAAGGTGAAGGCGATGTTGTGTTCGGCTGGCATCGTGCGTCATGTTTCCGTCCTGACTGGAAATGAGTATGAAAATCAGGTGATACAAAGAAAAAGAGAAGTGTTCTCGTTCTCACTTGAAATCAGTGACGGGTATCCTACAACTAATTAATGGTCGTGAAAACTATTATCATTAACAGTAGGCTGTGATAAAGTTCGTGCACTTTGTTGTGCAACACATTACCGCATTCATGTATCAACTCATTGACGCTGCCTTTGATGTGGACGGGAAACGGATTCTTCATCCTACGTCACTGGCCTTTGAACCCGGAAAAGTCACTACTTTGCTCGGCCATAATGGTTGTGGCAAATCCACTCTGATGAAACTGCTCAGCCGGCAAAACGTGCCTGCTGCCGGGCAAGTTTTGCTTAAGGATCAGCCTGTACAGCAGTTTGACAGCAAGACCTTTGCGCTCAATGCCGCTTATCTGCCTCAGCATCCACCGATCACAGATGGTGTGACAGTACGCGAACTGGTGTGCTTTGGCCGGTATCCCTGGAAAGGTGCATTCGGCCGTTACAGCCAGAACGATTATCAGCTGGTTGATGAGGCGATTGAGAGGGTGGGGCTGACCCGTTTTGCTGATCGATTTGTTGCTACCTTGTCAGGCGGCGAAAGACAGCGCGCCTGGGTCGCGATGTTGCTGGCACAACAGAGCAAATGTATTTTGCTGGATGAACCAACTTCTGCGCTGGATGTTGCCCACCAATATGAGTTGCTGCATTTAATCAGGGAATTGAATCTCAGCCTTGGACTGACTGTTATCATGGTGTTGCATGATGTCAACATGGCGGCCAGATTCAGCGACCACTTAATTGCTCTGCATTCAGGTAAAGTGATCGCACAAGGGGCACCTGAAGATATGATGACTCCTGATGTTCTCAGGAAGATATATGGCATGGAGCTGGCACTGTTTTCACATCCGCAAACCGGGAAGCCGATCAGCTACATTCCATAGCAATAAAAACAGGGAAAGATCGTGAGAAAGAGTATCGCACTGCTTTTTACCGTACTGACTTTTCAGAGTCAGGCGATGACGATAAAGCACGAGTTAGGTGCAACAGATTTTGCTGAGCCACCAGAAAAAGTGGTGGCACTGGACTGGGCGCTGACAGAAACCGTGCTGAGTTTGGGCGTGACACCCGCAGGTGTTGCAGATAAAGACGGCTATCGAACCTGGGTAGGCGAACCGGTATTGCCGGAGTCCGCGATTAATGTCGGTTCAAGGCGTGAACCTAATCTGGAGCTGCTGGCTGAGATGCAGCCAGATGTTATCCTGATCAGTAATCATATGAGCCCTGTCTATCAGCAGTTAAATGCCATTGCGCCAACACTGGTGTACACCATTTACAGCGATTCGAAAACACCGCTTGCCAATGCCGTCAAGGTGACTCAGCAATTAGGGAAAGTGCTGGGTAAAGAACAAAAAGCGCAATCTGTGATTGAAACTGTATCGGCTCGTCTCAAGCAAAACGGTGACAAAGTGCTTGCATCTGATGCAGGACAAAAGCCTTTGATGTTTATCCGGTTTATCAATGATAAAACCCTGCGTATTCACAGTGAAGGCTCTCTGGCACAGGACACCATTACGGCTATGGGCCTGAAAAACGACTGGCAAGAGCCGACCAATCTGTGGGGATTCACCACCGCAGGTATCGAAAAGATGGCTGAACATCAAAACACGAATGTGATGATTTTCGGCCCGTTGCAAGCGGATGAGCGAAAGAAGCTGACCCAATCACCTCTCTGGCAGGTGATGGCGTTTACCCGTTCGGATGCCGTTTATGAACTGCCAGCGATCTGGACCTTTGGTGGTTTAGTATCAGCGCAGCGCTTCAGCGATTTTATTACACAACAACTGACACAGAACTAATGCCGTCCCAAGTTACCCTGATGGGTTCATTTCTGCGGCCGGGTCAACGTGCCCGGTTGCTGTTGATTATGTCGGGCCTGATAGTTGCTATTGGTTATCTGCTCAATCTTACCGTTCCTTATGCGCAAGGGTTGCCGTTACTCTGGGAAACGCTGCTAAATTACGATCCCACCAATTATCAGCACATTATTGTTAACCTGACGTATTTGCCTCGCCTGGTGGTGGCCGTGTTATGCGGTTTTTCACTGGCCGTTGCGGGGGCGGTTATGCAGTTTGTGTTACGCAACCCCATTGCATCGCCAACGACTCTGGGTGTGGCCTCTGGTGCTGAGCTGGGTATGGTACTGGGCATCTTGTTATTGCCGGCATCTTTAGCTATACCCTCATTTTTTCCTGCATTTCTGGGCGGATCTCTGGCTACGGCTCTGGTGTTTCTGCTGTCGGCTAAACGGGGCTTTGCGCCTGTTCATATGGTGCTGGCTGGCATGGTGATCAGCCTGTTCTTTGGTTCTGTCAATACCATGCTGTTGCTGCTTCATGAGCAGACTTTATCGTCTGTCTTTGTCTGGGGTGCGGGTACCCTGAATCAAAACGGGTGGGATACAGTGACAACTTTGCTGCCAATGACGCTCTTACCGCTGGCGGCCTTAATGGTATTGCAGCGCCCGTTAGCGTCTTTGCAACTGGGCGATGGCGTTGCGAGCTCACTGGGCATAAACGTCAAACAGATTAAAGTGCTGTGTCTGGGGCTGGCCATTTTTATGACGGCAAGCGTGGTCAGCGAAGTAGGGTTGATCGGTTTTGTCGGCATCGTTGCACCAGCCATTGCCCGTATGCTGGGTAGCCGGAAGTTGCATCAGACTATTCTGCTCAGTGGGGTGATTGGTTCGCTGATGCTGCTGCTGGCTGATCTCATCATTCAGCCGTTCTCTGGTGTCGGCGGCGAGATGCTGCCAACAGGTGCCATGACTGCCTTGCTGGGGTCACCGTTTTTACTTTGGCTGCTGAGGCGAAAAACCTTACAGTCCGAACTTAGAGCAAGAGATGAAAGCACCGTTCATTACCATCAGCGTGATTTTAACAAGACCTTGCTGATTTTATCTGTGTTTGCATCTTTATGCCTGATTCTGGCGATCACCGTGGGTCAGGGGCAGCAAGGCTGGTCCGTAACTTTTACAGGGGCTGTCTGGGAGTACCGATTCCCACGGGTGGCTGTGGCTCTGCTTGCGGGTATTGGCCTGGCACTGGCCGGCACGATTATTCAGCGTGTGACAACCAACCCTATGGCAAGCCCTGAAGTCTTGGGTATCAGTTCGGGAGCTGCTCTGGCACTGGTCATTGGCGCATTACTTGGTATTTCCGTTGAACGTCATGAGCAAGTCATGCTGGGTACGGCGGGTGCTTTGCTCGTAACCGCTGTGATCTGGCTGATGGGCAAGAAGCATCAGTTTGCACCCACTCAGACTTTGCTGACAGGCATAGCATTAAGCGCCGGTCTTGATGCTTTTCTGCGCATTGCGATGTCATCGGGGCAGGATAATGTCAGAGCATTGCTGACCTGGCTTTCCGGATCCACCTATTTGGTTTCTGCTCAGGATGTCACCTTACTGGCTATCGGAGTCGGCGGGTTGCTGATAGTGACTTTGTCGCTGAGCCGCTGGATCGACCTGATCGGGCTGGGTGAAGTCAGTGCAACCAGTATTGGCCTTGATTGCCGGCGAGTCAGGCAGCTATTACTGTTACTGGTTGCGGGTTTGACTACGCTTTGTACTATCGTGATTGGCCCATTGAGTTTTGTCGGTTTACTCGCCCCGCATATGGCCCGTACGCTCAACCAGTACACGGCAAACCGGCAATTAATTGTTGCCTGTTTACTGGGCGGTTGCCTGATGATGATCGCTGATTGGATCGGACGAAACCTTTGGTTCCCCTGGCAATTTCCAGCCGGCTTGCTCGCCTCGGTGATAGGCGGCGGCTACTTCTTGTATTTGATGCGAAAGTAGCTTTTTCAGTCAACATCTAAGTAACAGAGGTTACTTTGGTAAAAAGCACCATATTTTTTCGAAAGCCAGCAATGATTGCTGGCTTTTTTTGTTTTTGACACAGATAGGTACCAAATCTTTATCAAAGAAAATGCCATATAAAAAATTCAAATAGAATTAACATGAAAAGTATTGATTATGTTTTTGATAATCATTAGCATTTGATTCAATTGTTAATGCAATGAGTTCATTATGAAAATACATAACAAATCCAGTTCTGATTTAACAAACGGTCAGCATGATGTTGCCGCTGCCTGTTTCTTAAATGCACTTGCCAGAGAATGCTCGTCAATTCAGTTTGAATCCGGAAAGGGAGGTACGAATTATCTGATTCCTTTAGCGAATCAGCAGCAAATTCGCATTCCACTACGTTATTACTCTCCGCTGGGTGTTCATGAGTATCAGTTTCCTGCATTGCTGGATGCGGGTACACCCAGTGAAATCAGCTATCCTGAGCTGGTCGCTCTGATTCTGGAAGAGCCCTCGCTGGTGGGTTTGGTGACAGACGAACAGAAACACATTTTCACCAAACGTGTTATGGAAAGTCACTACAATACCTACAGTGCTACCAGCCAAAGCCCCTATGGTGAAGCGTTGTTTAATCAGGCACTGAATTTTCAGCAGGCAGAGCAGGGGTTGCTGATTGGTCACTCTTTCCATCCGGCACCCAAGAGTCGCGAGCAGTTCAGCGCTGACGATGCGAAACGATTTTCTCCTGAGTTTGGCAGCCATTTCCCTCTTCGCTGGCTGGCTGTTGATGCATCTATCACTGTGTCTGGCAGCTCGGCGCATCAATCCGTCACAGAGCGTATGTCCGAACTGATTCGCTCTGACGCAAGGTTTAATCAGGCACTGTTAGAACAGCTCACTGATAGTCAGGTTCTGCTTCCTGTGCATCCCTGGCAGTGGCAAGTATTTGGCCAGTATCCGGATGTAATCGAATACTGCGAGAAGGGGTTGATTAAAGACTTAGGGGAATCAGGATGCGACTGGTATCCAACCTCGTCGACGCGCTCATTGTATGCGCCTTCTTTGCCGTACATGCTGAAATTCTCGCTGAGCGTGAAACTGACGAACTCAATTCGTAACCTGTCAGTCAAAGAAGTGGTTCGTGGTACTCGTTTGAATCAGCTCTTCTCGGATACGGATATTCAGCGTGTGCTGGGTGACGGGAAAGGGTTTCAGCTGATGCAGGAACCTGCTTATCTGGGGCTGATGGATAAAAACGGAAAAGCCATTGATGAATCTCTGGTGGCGTTTCGGGACAATCCGTTAGCTGACAAGGAAAATGAAGAAGCGGTCGTGCTGGCAACCCTGGCACAGCAAGATCCATATGGTGGCAAAAGCCTGTTAGCAACACGGATTGCCGATTATGCCGCCAGTCAGAAAATCAGCGCAGCGCAAGCGGCAAAAGCCTGGTTCCAGGCGTATTGTGAGCATTGCGTTATTCCTCTGTTTAACCTTCAGGCCAACTATGGCGTGGTATTTCTGGCTCACCAGCAAAATATTGTCATGCAATTGCAAGAGGGTTTTCCGGTCGGCATGTATTACCGGGATTGCCAGGGAACCGGATATACCGATCTGGCTTTCGAACGATTTGCCGATGCCTTGAGCGACACCAGGCAGGATGTCGAAAATTACTGGAGCCAGGAAAAAGTACGTCGTTACTTTGCGTACTACCTGATCATTAACTCTACGTTTAACGTCATCGGTTCTATTTGTGCTGGCGCCGGTGTTGAAGAAATGGCGCTGGTTGCCATTCTCCGTGAACAGCTTGAAGCACTGAAAAACCAAGGCGTCAGCGACTCTGCCTGTCTTGACTATGTGCTCAATGACGAAGGACTGTGCTGCAAAGGAAACTTCTTCTGTTACCTGCAGAATTTCAACGAAAACTCCATCCCCGATCCGGCTGTGATCTACTTTGATCTGCCCAATCCACTCATCAACGTAAAGGAAGCCATGAATGTTTAATGCAAAGACGTTTCAAGTCGTTGAAGGAAGCGAGAATCCACTTCGTGTGCAGTTGACCTTGTCGGAAAGTGATCTGCTTAATCCCCAGGTGATAGAGCAGCTGATTGCTGATCTGGATGGCGAGTTCAGTCAACAGTTTGACTGTAAATGTTTTCAGCTGGAAGCGTCTGAACTGATTCTGGCCGAGCTGGCAAAATGGCTACCGTTATGTGAAGGGGCGATTTTGTATAAAGCGCTGTTTTATCAGATGCCGGCGCAATGGCATCGCCACACGGAATCGAGCCGGTTTCCGTTGATTGAAGTACAGTCAAACAACCAGTACCGCCACCATCCGCTGCGTCCTGCTATGCCAACAGGTACTGTCTATCAGCGCTTTGACCATCAGGCCGACCTGGAAGTCTCTTTTCGTGTTTTCGATATGGAGCGGGATCTGGATCGATTTGTTCGCTGGATGAATGATCCCCGTGTCGCGCATTTCTGGGAACAGGCCTGGAGTAAAGATGAGCTGGCTGAGTTTGCTCAGTCCCGACTGAATGACCCGCACATCATTCCGCTGATTGGTGAATTCAACGGCGAAGCATTTGGCTATGTGGAAGCTTATTGGGTGAGCGAAGACAGGCTCAGTCCCTATTATGACGTGCAGTCTTATGATCGCGGTATTCACTTATTAGTGGGTGAAGATCAGTTCCGCGGGCCACGGTATTTCAACTGTTGGATGCGCGCGATCAGTCATTATTTGTTCATTGATGATGTGCGCACGACCCGCATTGTTCTTGAACCCCGTTCTGATAACCAGCGCCTGTTTAACCGCATTAAGGAAGTGGGTTATCAGAAGCTGTTTGAATTCAATTTTCCGCATAAACGTTCGGCGCTGCTGATGCTGGAACGGGGTGCATTCTTTGAGGAGCAATGGTGATGATTCAACAGGCGCTGCATAAGTACTGGCCTCAGGCGAATCGTGCCATTGTGGCCAAGATGATCAGTGAGTTTGCCTATGAGCAGGCCTTTGAGTTTCAGGTGTCTGAAGACGGGTTTATCCTGAATCTGGATCATGGTGTCAGTTACCGGTTCAAAGGAAAAGCAAACATCTGGGGGCAGGTGGTGATTGATCCGCATACTGTCACGCGTACGCCGGATACCGGGTTATTACTGGCTACTCAGTTCATGATGGATATTCAAAGTTTGCTTAACATACCGGATGAAGCCTTAGCCGAGCATTTTGAAGATTTAAATGCCACCTTGCTGGGTGACTGTAAACTGGCGGTGAAAAAGCAGGCCATGACGGCAAAAGACCTGATCAGTTTGGGCTGCGAACTGCAACAGACCTATTTCGACGGCCATCCGAAATTTGCTTTTAACAAAGGCCGCAGAGGATGGGGGTCTGATGATTTGGATCTGTATGCTCCGGAATCTCAACGTGCATTCCAGTTAGGTTGGGTTGCTGTTCATCATTCGATTTTGCAGAAATCAACCAACGCACGCACCGATTGGCAGAAACTGGTTGATTCGGCGGTCTCTGAAGCAGAACAGGCGAAGCTAGACCGTGTATTCGCTCAATTTGAGGCAAAGCAGCAGGATTATACTCTGGTACCTGTGCACCCCTGGCAATGGTCTCAAAAACTATCACTGCTATTTGTCCGTGAAATGGCAGACAAATCCTTGCTGTACCTTGGCGAGTTCGGCGACTACTTTTTGCCGCAACTCTCTATCCGTACCCTGAGTAATGTGTCCCGGCCACAGGGCTACGATATCAAATTACCGCTGACAATCATGAACACTTCCTGCTATCGGGGTATTCCTGGCCGTTATATTTTGGCAGGTCCGCTGGCATCAGACTGGATCGTTCAGGTTTTTAAAACCGATCCGCTCTTGCTGGGTAAAGAGGCTGAAGTGTTGCAGGAACCGGCTTCTGCTTATGCAGCGCAAGCGGATTACAAACAATTGGGAAAAGCGCCATACCGATACCACGAACTGCTGGGTGTTATCTGGCGTGAATCTCTGGCTTCTAAGCTGAGAGCAAATGAATCTGCCATTCTGATGGCTGCCCTGATGGAGTCCGATTCTCTGGGCAATCCGCTGATCGGCGAATACATTGCGGCGTCGGGGCTGTCTGTTGAAGCATGGCTGACCAAACTCTTTGATGCTGTTGTGATACCGTTTTATCACTTGCTGACTAAATATGGCGTGTCGCTGATTGCTCACGGCCAGAATATTACTATCGTAATGGAAAATTTCGCACCCAAGCGTATTCTGCTGAAAGATTTCCAAGGAGATATGCGTCTGGTTGAGCGTGATTTGCCCGAACAGGACTCTCTTGATCCTATGGTCAAAGCTGTGACGGTACGCTTACCTGAAGAGTTGATCATTCATGATTTGCAAACGGGTCATTTCGTCACAGTACTGCGTTTTATCTCGCCATTAGTTGAAAAGCTGGGGTTCACCGAGCAGCAATTTTATCGCTTGCTTGGTGATCGTATTCGCGCTCACATTGCCCGGCATCCAGAACTCGAAGAACGGTATCAGCGGCTGGATCTGTTTAAACCCCGAATTTTGCGTATTGGATTAAATCTGGCGAAGTTCAGACACAGCACTGATAGCAGTGCGTCCCGAATGTTGCCGGACATGGATGACATGCTGGATAACCCATTGGTTTTGGCCCGATAACAATAAGGAAATAGAAATGAAAATGAATAATCATAAACAATGTCTGGACTTGGCGGGTGTGGGTGTAGGGCCGTTCAATCTGAGTGTTGCGGCACTTATTGACAGTAAAACAGAGCTGAATGCCTGCTTTTTTGAAGGTCGTGAATCTTTTTCCTGGCATCCGGGGCTGTTACTGGATAACACCAATATGCAGACCATGTTTCTGAAAGATCTGGTGACGGCGGTTGATCCGCAAAATCCATACTCATTTCTGTCATACCTGGTTGATCAGAAAAAGTTTTATCGCTTTTTGTCTGCAGAGCTGAGTTGCATCAGTCGTCATGAATTTTCTGATTATCTGGCCTGGACAGCACACCAATTATCAAACGTACAGTTTTCAAGTCGTGTAGAGAGTATTGAGTACACGGGAGAAGCGTTTGAAATTGAGACCACTAATGGTTCCTACTTAGCGAAAAATCTTTGTATTGGCACAGGTAAAGTGCCGTTCATTCCTGATTGTGCCAAACCGCATATCAGCGACAAGGTGTTTCATGCCGCTGAAATGGGTCTGCGTGATCGTGATTTTACCGGTAAGCGCGTCATGGTTGTCGGTGGCGGTCAGAGTGGTGCTGATATTTTCCTGAATGTGCTGAACGGCAAGTGGGGCAAAGTGAAAAGCCTGGACTGGTTATCCCGTCGTTCGAACTTCCAGCCACTTGACGAAGCGGCATTCACCAATGAGTTCTTCACGCCTGAATATGTTGAAACATTCCTGGATTTGGACCCGTCAGTAAAACAGTCCGAAATTGATGCTCAGAAACTGACTTCTGATGGTGTGACTCAGGCGGCTTTATTAGCGATTTATCGCGAGCTTTACTACCGGTTTGATGTTCTGAAAGAAGACAAGTGGGTACGCCTGTTGCCGCATCGAACGGTGAGTGCCGTTGACAACCAGCCTGGCGGTTTTTCCATTCAGTCACTCAATGCACTGAGCCAGCAGGTGGAAGCGCATGAAGCCGATATTATTATCCTGGCTACCGGTTTCAGTTCACCTTATCCGCAGTGCCTGAAATCCATTTTGCCGTTACTGGAACTGGATGAGAAAGGCCGATACGGCATGACACCTAACTTCGAATTGAAATGGAAAGGCAGCGCTGACAATAAAATCTTTGCGGTGAATGCCGGCATGCACAGTCACGGTATAGCGGAGCCTCAGTTGAGCCTGATGGCATGGCGCAGTGCCCGGATTATCAATCAGCTTTGCCAGAAACCTATTTTCGATATTGAAAGTGACAAGGGCATGATCGAGTGGGTGACAGAAAGTCTGGTCACAGAGTACGCCAATGCTTCTTAACTTCTATTCAGGTCTTATAGGTACCCTTATGAAATATAAGGCCAAAAAAATACATAAAAATTGAACTTTTTTGCTCTCAGATATAGAAATAAAGTGGCAAATGAGTATGATTATCAAACTCCATATTGATAGTTAACTTAAAACAGAAAGTGGTAATCATGGCCGTGAAAAAAGGGATGTTTCAATTGACGACAGTGGCAGCTGCAGTGGCTGCCACTACTTTCGTATCCAGCGCAGCTTTCGCTCAAGAATATAAGACAACGGAAGAAAAAATGGTGGTGGTGTCCAGCCGCACACCGAAAGCGATCAGTGATATTCCAGGCACAGTCTGGTACATCGACAATGCGCAAATCGAGCAAGAATACCGTGGCGGCAAGACGCTGGGTGAGATTCTGGCAACTTCCATTCCGTCTCTGGATGTCAGCAGTGGTGCCCGTACCAACTACGGTCAAAATCTACGCGGCCGTGCGATGTTAGTGATGATTGACGGTGTGTCATTACAATCTTCTCGCCCAATCAGCCGTCACCTGGATTCCATCGACCCGTTCAACATTGAACGTATAGAAGTGCTGTCGGGTGCAACCTCTATTTATGGTGCAGGCGCAACCGGTGGTGTGATTAACATCATCACTAAAAAAGCAGAAAGCGAAGCGCTGCAGTTTGAAAGCTATGTCAGCTCAACTTCTGGTTTTAATTCCAGTGATGACCTGGATTATAAGTTAGCTCAGTCTATTTCAGGTGGTACTGAGCGTGTAAAAACGCGTGCCGCCGCTGTGTATACCAAGACACAAGGTTTCTATGATGCAAACGGCGACATAGTAACGCCTGACATATCTCAAGGCTCTTTGCAGTATAACGAAACGATTGATACTCAGATTCACTCAACCATTACTCTGACTGATACACAGTCACTGGATTTGCTGGCGCAGTACTATGATAGCCAGCAAGATTCACCGTATGGACTGTACATTGTGAACAGTCAATTTGTTGATGTTCGTAAAGGTTTTGAATCGGATCGCCAGCATGGTACCGAACGTATTCTATTAAATGCTGCTTACAGCAACAGCGATTTTTTGAGCCACCAGCTTATTGCTGAACTGTCTTACCGAACTGAAGATCAGACTTATACACCTTATTATCAAAGTGCTTCTCAGCAAAAAACTGATGTACTGTCTTTACAGCTGGCATTGGCCAAACAGTTTGGTAATCTGAATCTGGTTTATGGTCTGGATGGTTATATTGATTCTTTCGACAGCAACCAGGCATTGTTTGATCCAACTGTTGCAAATAATTCAGGTAATCTGGTTAACGAGACCTATGCGAAAGTGGGTCGATACCCTGGCGTAGATGTTAGTTCCATTGCAGCCTTTATCCAGGCAGGTTATGACATTACAGATCAATGGTCTGTTCAGGGTGGTTATCGTTTCCAATATATCGATAACGAAATTGATGATTTTGTCGCTTATAGTGTTCAAAAGAAGATTGCCGCAGGAAATGGAACTTCAGCTGACGCTGTACCAGGTGGTTCGACGGACTACAACATCGGCCTGTTTAACTTAGGTACTATCTACAAGTTCTCTCCGGAAACTCAGGTATGGGCAAACTTCTCACAAGGTTTCGATCTGGCAGATCCTGCGAAATACTATGGTCAAGGCACATATTCTGCAGCGGATGCCAACGGACATTACGCATTGAGCGACAGCATCAATGTCAATGATTCTAAAATGTCAGGCATAAAAACCAACAGCTATGAGCTTGGTTTCCGTACTGAGCTAGCTGATGTCAGTGTTCAGACTGCCGCTTATTATTCTCAGTCTGATAAATCAGTAAGCTACAATAAAAATACACTGTTGATTGAAAGCGTTGATGATAAGAAACGTGTTTACGGCGCTGAAGCTTTAGTATCTTATTGGGCGACAGACAATATTCAGGTCGGCACTTCAGGTCATTACGTTGTCTCAGAGCTGGAAGATGACGGTCAATGGAAAGATGTTTCTGCCGGTGAAGCCAGTATTTCTAAAGCCGACGCATGGATTGGCTGGTATGACGCTGATTTAGCTGTGAAACTTCATTCTCAAACTCTGTTTGATTATGAAGATGAAACGAAGAATGCGAAACAGCCTGAGAATAACAAGATTGATGGCTATACGCTGTTTGATCTGATTGGTACCTATCAATTACCTGTCGGCAGCTTAGGCTTTGGTATTAATAACCTGTTTGATGAAGACTATACGACTCTTTGGGGACAACGCGCGCAAATCCTGTATTCTGCACACTACGATGCGGCTGCATATGACTACCGTGGCCGTGGCCGGACGTATACACTGAACTACCAAGTGAAGTTCTGATTCGTTAAATATACATTTATCCTGCCTTTAAACCGCCCGACATCCCGGGCGGTTTTTTTATCCCCATAGCTCAACCAGATTGAAGTGCGTTACTACTGACTGGACGGGCAAAGTCTATACATCCTTGTTCAGAAAAGTGGCATTACGGTTATCTGAATAATCACTGATATTTTTAGATGGTCGAATACACGGTTGGCGTGGAGTCGCTGTGCGCAATTGCACAGTCGGATAATGCATAAAAATAACAGAGTGTTACTGCCAAAGCAGCAATACAAGCATTGCTGATAATCTTTCTGACTTTGCTGGCGTGAGCGGCGAAGCGGATATTGAAAAAGTCGCTGTTGGTTTTGCTGAATAACTGTTACTGACTCTTCTCATTTTGTTTGACGGAAATAAAAATGCCGCCTGTGTGAGTTATTACCAGGCGGCTAAAGTTCAGCAAGAGAATATTGTTATTATTGTGTAGGGCTTATTTCAGTGCAGGGAAGGTCTGATAGCGAACGCCCATCATCTGTTCCATACAGTGAACGACCTGGCAGCTGTAGCCAAATTCGTTGTCATACCAGATATACAGCACGCAGCGTTTGTCTTGTGCGATAGTCGCCGCACCATCGACAACACCCGCATGGCGAGAGCCCACGATGTCGCTGGATACAATCTCAGTCGATTGGGTGTAATCGATCTGGCCAGACAGAGCCGAATTCAAGGCGACGTTTCTCAGGTAGATGTTCAGCTCTTCCGCAGAGACATCAGTATCGAGATTCAGGTTAGCCACCGCCATGGACACATTCGGGGTAGGGACACGAATCGCGTTACCTGTCAGTTTACCGGCCAGTGCAGGCAGTGCTTTTGCTACTGCTTTCGCCGCACCGGTAGACGTCAGTACCATGTTCAGTGATGCTGAACGTCCACGACGTTCGCCTGAATGGAAGTTGTCGATCAGGTTCTGATCGTTAGTGTAAGAGTGAACGGTTTCAATGTGTCCGTTCAGTACACCGTACTTATCATGGACGGCTTTCAGCACTGGCGTAATGGCGTTGGTGGTGCAGCTTGCCGCCGAGATAATGGTATCTTCGCTCAGAATGTCTTTTTCATTCACACCGAATACGATGTTCTTGATTTCACCTTTACCCGGTGCGGTCAGCAGCACTTTCGCTGCACCCGGGCACTTCAGGTGCTGGCTCAGGCCGTCAGCGTCACGCCAGATACCTGTGTTGTCGACCACAAGCGCATTGCTGATACCGTAAGTAGTGTAATCCACATCCGCCGGGCTGTTCGCATAAATAACCTGGATGTAGTTACCGTTAACAATGATGGCTTTACGCTCTTCATCAACAGTAATGCTGCCGTTAAACTGGCCGTGTACAGAGTCACGACGCAGCAGGCTGGCGCGCTTTTCCAGGTCGCCATGTTTACCACCGCGAACTACAATCGCTTTCAGGCGCAGCGGGTAACCCGGGCCGCTTTTTTCAATCAGCAGACGAGCCAGCAGGCGGCCAATCCGTCCGAAACCATAAAGGACAACATCACGCGATTGCAGCGTTTGTGTGCTGCTCAGAGAGTCAGCCAGTGCCGTTGCCAGGAAATCATCCAGATGGCTTTCGTCATTGTGATCTTTCCAGTACGCATGTGCCAGCTGACCGATATCGATACGGCAAGGCGACAGGTCCATGTCGTTCAGCTTTTCGACCAATGGCAGGGTCAGGGAAGGGGAAATATCAGAGCCGGTATAACGGCGACCAACACGGTGGGCTTTAATCAGGTCGATAACAGAGGCATTGACTACCTGACGACCGAACAACAGCACTTCGACGCCTTTTTGTCGATATAGCTGGCCAAGAATTGGTGAGATGGATTCAGCATTAGTTTGACTTGTTTGCCAGTCTAGGAGGTAATTTTCCGGACTCATCTTTACTTAGGACCTTTCACATATTGGGAAGAAAAACAGGCATTTATCCTGTGAGCTGTTATCGTTTTTATGGGCAGGGATTGTAACGGCGTGCAGGTTATTATCCTAGTAAAATTAATCACTTGTATTTGTGATCTAGATCTTTTGTAACTTGTGATCTTTGTCGTTTGGTCAGAGTGATATGCTGGAATAAGTGTGAGGTAAGAGATAACTTATTTTTTGAGAAATATTAGGATGATTGTAATAAAACAAGAAAAAATGGCTGTCAGGGAACACATCTTCGATAAAGTTGGTATTTTTACAAAAAAAATCGGATGAGGTCGCCAAAATGGTGTCAAGCCCTGCAGAAATTGCTGCCATCAGCGTGCTGGTACGTTTTTTCTCAGTATCTGGTGATATTTTAGTCAGTAAAGTGCTTTGCCATAGGTAGCGCTAAGGCAGAGCGCCATTGTTGCCGTCTCTGTGAAGTGTCGGACGCCTCTGTTCAGTGAACAGACAAAGCGTGATAAAACTCACGTCATCTGTTAATATGCTCGCCAATTTCCGATGAAAAGCTGCCAATGCTATCAGGCAGCTTTTTTCATGTCTGATTATTGTTGTAGGAACCTATTTTGATCACAACAGCGAACATCACCATGCAGTTTGGCGATAAGCCTCTGTTTGAAAACATCTCCGTTAAATTCGGCGAAGGAAACCGTTACGGCCTGATCGGCGCTAACGGCTGCGGTAAGTCGACGTTCATGAAAATCCTGAGTGGGGAACTGGAGCCTTCTGCTGGTGTGGTCAGTAAAGATCCTAACGAGCGTATGGCGAAGTTAGGTCAGGATCAGTTTGCTTTTGAAGCGTTCACTGTGGTTGACACCGTGATTATGGGCCACAAAGAATTGTGGGAAATCAAAGCAGAACGCGACCGTATCTACTCGCTGCCGGAAATGTCTGAAGAAGACGGCATGCGTGTTGCCGATCTGGAAACCGATTTTGCTGAAATGGACGGTTATTCTGCGGAAGCCCGCGCGGGTGAATTGCTGCTGGGTCTGGGTATTCCTGAGCACCTGCATTTCAGCCTGATGAGCGAAGTGGCACCTGGCCTGAAAGTACGGGTACTTTTGGCTCAGGTACTGTTTGCTGATCCTGAAATCATGCTGCTGGACGAACCAACGAACAACCTGGATATCAATACTATCCGCTGGTTAGAGCAGGTTCTGATGCAGCGTAACTGCACTATGATCATCATTTCGCACGACCGTCACTTCCTGAACACCGTTTGTACCCATATGGCGGATCTGGACTATGGCGAATTGCGCCTGTTCCCGGGTAATTATGATGAATACATGGTGGCGGCGACTCAAGCCCGTGAACGTCTGCTGGCCGACAATGCGAAGAAGAAAGCGCAAATTGCTGAGTTGAATACGTTCGTCAGCCGTTTCTCTGCTAACGCCTCGAAAGCGAAACAAGCCACCTCTCGCCAGAAGCAGATCGATAAGATTCAGCTTGATGAAGTGAAAGCTTCCAGCCGTCAAAACCCGTTCATCCGCTTCGAACAGGAAAAAGAGCTGTTCCGTAACGCACTGGAAGTGGAAGGGCTGAAACAGGGTTATGGTGAAAACATCCTGATCAATGGCGTTAACCTGATGGTAGAAGTCGGTGAGCGCATTGCAATCATCGGTGAAAATGGTATCGGTAAGTCAACCTTCCTCAATACCCTGGCGGGCGCTATGACGCCGATGAGCGGTATGATCAAGTGGTCTGAAAATGCCAATATCGGCTTCTACGCACAGGATCACTCAGCTGATTTCGACACCGATATGAATCTGCTGGACTGGATGGGCCAGTGGAAGAATGAAGGCGATGACGAGCAGGTTGTTCGCGGCATTCTGGGTCGTATGCTGTTCTCGCAAAATGACATTAAGAAATCAGTTCGTGTGATTTCCGGTGGTGAGCAAGGCCGTATGCTGTTCGGTAAACTGATCATGCAAAAGCCAAACATCCTGTTAATGGATGAACCAACTAACCACATGGATATGGAGTCGATTGAGTCTCTGAACCTGGCGCTGGAAAACTACAAAGGGACCCTGATGTTTGTCTCTCACGACCGTCAGTTTGTCTCCTCGGTGGCTACCCGTATTATTGAAATCACCAAAGACGGTGTTAATGACTTCCACGGGACTTATGATGAGTACCTGCACAAGCAGGGCATTGAGTGCTAATCCCGTACTTTTAAAGACAGCCGCCTTTCCGGGCGGCTTTTTTTATGCAAAATAGGAAACCGAATGGCCAATGCGCCCTGAATCGGAATTAAGGAAACCAATATGAATATCTGGGTTGATGCTGATGCTTGCCCGAATGTGATCAAAGAAATCATTTTTCGTGCCGCTCACCGGGTCGGTGTCTGCACGACATTGGTTGCGAACCATGCCATCCGTGTTCCGCCGTCACCGCATATCCGAGCGGTGCAGGTGATGGCTGGTTTTGATGTCGCGGATAATCATATCGTTCAGCAGCTTGAGCCGGGTGATTTGGTGATTACGGCCGATATCCCGCTTGCTGACGAGGTCATTACCAAAGGGGGCCACGCGCTCAATCCACGCGGTGAAATGTACAGCAAAGATACGATCAAACAGCGCCTGCAAATGCGGGATTTTATGGAGACCATGCGCAGCAGCGGTATTCAAACCGGTGGTCCTGCACCTATCAGCCAGGCTGACAGACAGCAATTTGCCAATAAACTGGATGTTTTCCTCGCAAAAGCCTGCCGATAGGCGACGCCGCACAGGCTCCTGTTATGCTGATTGGGGCCTGCCAGTCTTTTTCCTTCCACTGTCTGATTTTGATTTTTGCTCGTTGTGCCAGGTTGACTCTGGGTGCCTGAACGCTCTGCCGGGCGGGGCAATGATAAAAATCATGCGCTCAGACTCTTATTTTTATTAAACAACTTGTTTCATCTGCATTTGAGTGAATAAATTCGTGCTGATGAGTTGGTTATGAAGAATAAGGAATAAGCCGTGCTGGAACTGATCACCCAAAGATGCGTACTACGCCCACTGACCCTGAGTGATGCCGGGGCTTTGTTTGATATTTTCTCAGATCCGGACGTGATGAGATATTGGGATAGCAGCCCGTGGCAAACCATCGAAGAGGCGAATGATTATATACAGGCATCGAAACCGTCACTGGATGAGCCGGAAAAGCTGGTGTTGGGGATTTATGAGCAACCCGGACAGCAATTGTTAGGCAAGTGCATGCTTTTTAATATTGATCAATATTCGCGCAGAGCTGAACTGGGTTTTGGTATTGCCAAAGCCCACTGGGGCAGAGGCATTGTCCATGAAGTCGGCTTTGCCCTGATTCAGTTTGCTTTTCAGGAAATGCAACTCAACAGGATAGAGGCAGAAATTGACCCGGATAACACTGGCTCAGCAAAGGTACTGACGAGACTGGGTTTCTCACAGGAAGGGTATTTGCCTGAAAGGTGGATTGTTGACGGCAGAATGTCAGATTCTGCGATTTATGGTCTGCTTGCCAGTCAATGGAGTCAAAGCGGCCGTTAAGAATGCTCTTTTAGCACTGATGCCACTGATTACTCGTGTAAGGGCTTTTTTGAGCAATACTTACAGGTAGACGTTGCACACTGGCACGTTGGAGGCGGATATGTTTACTGTTGAAAAAGTGGGTAGTGACAGGCTCGATATTGAAATGAGCGGTAAGCTGGATTCAGAGGAAATGAGATTGGCGTTGGATGAACTGCTTGATAAATCAGCAGATATTCAGAATGGAAAAATGCTGTTTGACATAGTGGAATACCATCTGCCTTCCTTGGGGGCGATGGGAGTTGAATTGTCACGCTTGCCGTCAATGATGAGGTTTATCCGTAAATTTGATCGTGCAGCAGTGTTATCAGATACAAACTGGGTCAAAAAAGTCAGCGAAGCGGAAGGTTTCTTGATTCCTGGTCTGGATATCAAATCCTTTAACCGCGATCAGCGTGATCAGGCTGAAGCATGGCTGGAAGGGTTCGGTACTGACTCGTGAGTGTTTTGAAACCGGATAGTACCTCAAGGAACACACTAGCCGTATGTATCATGTAATGTTTGATGTGGACGATACATTAATTCAGTCCAGTCAGTTTGATGAAAATTGTTTCGTAGAGGCGGTGAAGTCGGTAACTGGCTTGGATCTGTATCAAAAATGGAGTGATTATCCGCATGCTACCGACAGAGGGATCCTTCGCACTTTTATTGAAATTCAGGCGCCGGATGAAGAACTTGCTGATCTTGAGAGGCGAGTAAAAGCGATTTTTATTCAGAATATCAGGGAGCGTTTGCGCCGTCGCCCAGCATTAGAGGTCAGTGGCGCCAAAGCCTTCTTTCATCGTTTACTGGCCGATGAGCGTTTTATTGTGTCTCTGGCAACCGGTGGCTGGCGGGAAACGGCAAGAATGAAGCTGATATCTGCAGGCTTTAACATTGACGATGTCTGTATGGCGTCATCAGACGATCATTATTCCCGTGCGCGTATTATGGAACTCGCCCGGGAGAGAGCGGGCGATACGGATTTACAACTGACCTATTTCGGTGATGCCGTGTGGGACGTTCGTGCGTGTCAGGAGCTGGGTGTTAATCTGGTGATCGTCGGGAATAAAGTCAGCCACTGCCAGAGCATTCATGACTATCACAGTGACGCTCAGGCGCTTTACTACATTACTAACCAGTAGGGCGACACACTAATCACAAGTCGTCTGCATTCGGTCAGCACATCAAGGAAGCTACATGGATAAAAAGGACATCATGGCCTTATACAATCAGTTTGAACGTATTGGCCAGACAGTACCTGGCTATGACAAACAAGTGAATGGATCGGTTGTCAGATGCGTATCACCCGAATCCCAGGGCAGCTACATCACGTATTTCCATTTGGATGAAGAGCAGGCAATCTCGGCAATCAAAAATGAAATTCACTTCTTTTCAGAACAGAAGAAATCCTTTGAGTGGAAAACCTATTCCACTGACACTCCCGCTAATATAGGCCAACATCTTATTGAACAAGGCTTTACCCGGGAAGATTCTGAGTCCTTTATGGTGCTGGAACTGGACAGGATTCAACGTACTTTGCCTGTGACTGCCGACATAACAGAAGTTTATGATCTTGATGGTATTCGTGAAGCCATGTCTGTGCAGGAAAAAGTGTGGGGCACAGATCATACAAGTCATGCTTTTCATTTACACCAGATTAAGCAGGTGTCCCCGGAGGATGTCACTGTTTATGTTATCTATGATAACCATATTCCCGTTTCGTCGGCTTGGGTTTTATACAGCACCGGCAGCCCGTTTGCCGGCATTTGGGGGGGAAGCACATTGTCCGAATACCGGAACAAAGGCTATTACACCGCGTTACTGCACCAGAGGATTAATGACGCCAAACAACGCGGAATTCGCTACCTCACTATTGATGCATCCGCTATGAGCCGGCCTATAGTGGAGAAGCATGGTTTTCGGTTCATAGCAGCAACGACGCCATACTATCTTGAGGTAAGTCGCTGACTGTCATCAATTTCTTTCCTGTCAGCAGCATTTTTTGCAAGGCAATGGGGCGAGGTGAATCTCGCCCTGATTGTATAAAACTGTTGTCAGTTTTCTGTTTGCCCGGTTTCAGGCTTATCCTCTTTTTTTGCGCTTTCTTTTTCTGCTTTTTGTGCTTCAAGAATGCGTTTGGGGGTCGACTCTTCTTTCACTCGCTGGCGATAAGCTAATGCATAGCTCCAGCTTGAGGTTGGCCGGGTGACTAATGAGTCCAGTGCTTTTGTATTGACTTCATCAAACTGACCGAGCTCTTTCGCTGTTTTGCCTGATGAGGCAATGTTTTCATCGTCTGCTGCCGCCACAATAAGATTTGCTGCTTCTTTTAGTGCCGCTGTGTACTCATCGGGATCATTAAGGTCGTAATTCGACACCTTCATTTTTTTACGCAGATACTGGGCCCAGTGATATTGCATATAAGGGACAGACATAGGTCGGATCAAGGGGTTAGCCGTTGTTTTACCTGTATCGGGATCGCTATACGCAATGTTGCGTAAGAAAAAGACCAGAGACAGATACCTGTCATGCTTTAACTGTTTCATACCCAGATATTCAGGTAATTCAGAGGGCTTGATTTTTTCGCCACGGATATCGAACAGCCAGATCTGTCCTGCTTCTTTCATCGCACTCCAGATTTCATCAATATCATCGCCAGCCAGGCTTTGTGTGACTTTAACCACCACTGGAACACTGGTTCCACCGTTAGGCATATCCCAGAATGTCGTCAGAATATGATGGCCAGAGAGCAGGTAAAGTGTTTTACCATCCGGTGCAAGCAGCACGGTAGGCAGGGCATCCTGGTTGCTGCCGAGAGGCTCTTTGCAAGAATAGCTTTCCAGGTCGGTTGGCTGAGATTTGTCATCCCATGTTTTCACACCCTGACCACCGTTGGTCAGGCAAAGATCATCAAACATTTGGGCCGGACGTGCTTCGTATCGTCCCAGGCTGGCAAACACCCTGTCAAACGCAAGGACGGGCTGCGTAGGTAACAGTGCATCCAGTTTAACCGTCAGCACGTCGCCGACCTGAATAGAATTATCTTCGCTGTTTGTTTTGCTGTCATCGCTTTCAGCCTGACTGGATGCTTCTGTGGCTGCTTTTTCTTCCTGATCTGCCAGCGCAGAACCTGTGACAGCAGCGCCTAGCATAGAGGCAAAAACTAAGCAGGCAGTACGATGTAATCGCATGAGAGCTCCTCACTGATAAGGGTCGCAAATTGAGTTTAGCAAATGGCTAAGGTCGCGTCGTATAAGAAATAATACTGAATTCGGGCAGGGGAAGTATCAGATGGCTGTCAAAAAACTGTCGCAATGAAGTAACCCGACTCTGGTCGGGTTACTTAGTCTGGATGACGATCAGGCAAAACGTTTTTCGAGATATTGAATAATGTCAGAAGATTCATACATCCATTCAACGTGCCCATCTTCCTTTTCAATACGCAGGCAAGGTACTTTTCGTTTCCCGCCGCCGCTGACCAGTTCCTGTTCAAATACCGGCTCTTTCGCATCAATAGTCTTGAGTGGAAGTGCCAGTCGTTTGGCACTGCGGCGGACTTTGACACAAAATGGGCAGGCATCAAATTGGTACAGTCTCAGCTTTTCAGCAGCCACATTGATTTCACTTTGCTCAAGGGCAGAGCGTTTCATTGATTTGGGAGAAAATACGGCATTCAGCAGCAGAATAATCTGGCCAAGGAACCATCGAACAAATTTCATGAGTATCACTATCTCTATAGTTCAGATTTTAGTGACAGGATTGTAACTTAAAAGCCTGCTTAACGTCATCTGGGTTTCAGTCATGAGGCATGCCCGCATAAGGCATGTAAGCAACCGGCTAAATTAGTCACCTCTTATTGATAAATAAAATAGTTAACCTGAGCACAGTTGGTGGCAGAGTGCTTGAAAAACAAATTGGACACTCTATCATTTGGTGTAGTGTTGAATGGAATAAGCAAATGATATGGTTGTTGAATCTGATGGTTATCACGCGCTGATTGAGTACTTTACGGAACACCTGAGTGTGTTTGCCGTAAGTGGTACTGATGCAAGTGAAGAAACCGTAGAAAATGTTGTCACGGATCTGATTGCTACAAACCTGATGGCGGTGTTTGGTCAGAATCCGGATCTTGAACCGGAATTTCGATTCAAGCTGATGCAGGAGGCCGATGCTGTATTGGATGATATGGCGGAAATGTTAGGCGGCTTATGGCAGAAAAACCCGGGAATTGAGCAAATTACTTTCCTGGAAGATTACATCAGCCTGGTCAAAAACCTGTTTGACAGTGTGATCAGTCAGCAAACTTCACACGCCTGAACACAATGTCCCGAGTACACAATACAAGCAGCTAAGGCTGCTTTTTTCGTGCCTGAAATTTGGCTAACTGTAAGCTATCATTACATATTTTTTACCTTTGACATTTTATTGTCATATTTGAGCCGTATGTTAACGGCGAAATTAATGAGAATAGGATCACAATTATTGCCCTTTAACCTGTGGTTAGTGGTGCTAACGGGGCAGAAATTGTGACATTGACAAAGGTTCACTATGACAAAAAAACGCACTCAACGGACAAGGCTGTCAGTTGTGGTTTTGATACAGTCAGTCTTTCTGCTTCTTGTGGTTATTGGTGGGTTACTATCATTTTTTGGTAATCAAGGGCTTAACCGTGTTTCTACTCAATTCGCCTCGCTGAGCCAGCAGGCCTTACCCGTCGCAACGCTGAATGCCGAAATGGTAGAAGGATCACTGGCTTCTGCCCAGAGTCTGACAGAGGTGATAAATAGCCGGACAATAAAAACCCTGGAAACGGCGCTGAGCACGTTGAAAAGTAATGAACAGCATGTAGAAGATGCCGTGGCAGAATTGCAACAACTGGCAACTGAACATGGTATTAGCTGGCTTGAAAATGATGTCAGTGCGTTTGAAAGCGATCTCACCATATTTAATCAGCTGGTCTCGTCCATTCAACAAACACAGCAGCACATTCTGACCAATCAGGCCAAGCTGGAATCTGACAAAGCCACCATGAACTATGCGGTTTCCTCTGTGCGATCTGAAATGAGCAGGATCAGCATAGGTTTGTATGCTGGCGATGCTGCGGCTATGGGCCATGTCACCAACTTCATCAATCACTCCCAGGAAATGGGCAACAACATGGTGGCCTTGTTGTTTGAAAGTGATCTGAAAAAAGCCGAAGCGTACGCTAAAGACCTGAATAGGACTAATTTGTCAGGCATGTTATATGCGTGGAAAGAGTTGAATCGACTCAATCCTGAACTGGCGGAATACTCAAGTTTATCTGTGCCGTTTGATATGGTGAAAGGGCTGTTTAGCGAGCAGGGGATGGTCGCGCTTAAGGTTGAGACGCTTCGCCTGATGCAGACGCAGGCTGAAAAAGCCGATCAGGCAAAAGTGCAGGTGCAAAAAATCATGCTCAAACTGGGAGATATGGAGACCGGTTCACAGCGCATGATCCATGACAGCGAACAGGGTGTTTTGGCCGCCAGCGACAATGCCAAAATGATGTTTATTGCGCTGAGTGTCGCCGGTTTGTTGTTGGCGATATTAGCCGGTGCCTGGGTCAGCAAAACGGTTCGTCTTTCCCTGCAGCGTTTGGACGATGTGATCAAGGCAAACAGCATGGGTGATCTGACAGTCATAGCAGATGAGAATGCACCGAAAGAGTTTGCTGAGCTGGCCAGTTTGCTGAATCAGTCGAATCGGACCAACAGCCACGCCATGGCGCAACTCAGTGATAACGGCCAGACCTTAACTCAGGCGGCTGAGCGTAGCCAGGCTGCTTCAGCGCAGTCTCGCCAAGCACTCAGTCAGCAGAGTGAACAATTGAGCACTATTGCTGCTGCCATCACCGAACTGGAAGCTTCAATCAAAGAAATCGCGCAAAGCACCACTGAGTCAGAAGCTGAAGCCGAAGCGGCCAATATGCTGGCTAAGGAAGGGGCCGGGATCATTGCACGCAGCACTGAACGTTTGCAGTCTCTGGATGCTCAGTTTGCGCGAAACGAGGCCTGTATGACATCGCTTGATGAGCATGTCAGCAAAATTACAGAAGTCGTGGAGCTTATCAGCTCGATTGCTAACAATACCAATCTCCTTGCCCTGAATGCCGCGATAGAAGCAGCAAGGGCAGGTGAGCAGGGCCGCGGCTTTGCCGTGGTCGCTGATGAAGTCAGAAAACTGGCCAGTGAGACCAACCAGCAAACCGAGTCTATCCGCCGGACTATCACCGAGCTGCATCAGGCCGCTGAGCAGGCAAACCATGCAATGCAGGAAAGTCGCAGCGAGATGACGGCATCCATAAACCTGAGTGGTGAGGTTGAATCGGCGATTCAGAGCATACAAGGCGCCATTGCCAGAATTACCGATAAAGTGATCACGATTTCTGCTGCCACACAGCAGCAGGAAAATGCTTCTATGGAAGTAGGGCGAAGTGTTGAGGAAGTCGCCAGCCAGGCCAGCCTTAACAATCAGCAATTATCGACGCTGGTAGAGGAAGCCAGAACGGTGTCTGACATTGCACGTGAGCAGAGCCAGATGCTGACGCGCTATAAAATTCTGGACCCTGCTGTTTAGAAACCGCAGGCATGGACTTGTCACCGGGTTATTAACGCCAGTAGAATGCTGGCGTTTTTTCTTTCCCTGGTAGTCATTCTATGCGAATTCACGCTGTTCATAACCTGTATGAAATGCGTCTTGCCCGTTCAACACGGCCATTTCTGGCCCGGGGTGGGAAAGTTGAGCGTTGTCAGTTTTGCATGCTCAGAGCACACCTTTGTATCTGCAGCCATAAACCACAGATTGAGTCTGACGCCGCCTTCATGCTGATTATGTATGACGATGAAGTCCTCAAGCCCAGTAACACCGGCCGGCTGATTGCTGATCTTTTTACCGATACCTTTGCGTTTATCTGGTCTCGCACTGAGCCTGATCCCGCCATGCTTGCAGTGCTGAACGATCCCCAATGGCAACCTTATGTGATTTTTCCGGCAGAGTACGGAACGCCAGAGCGTGTTGCCAGTGCGGTTGTGCCTGCGCCGGGAAAACGACCATTGTTTATTTTGCTTGACGGAAGTTGGTCTGAAGCGAAAAAAATGTTTCGTAAAAGCCCGTATCTGAACGACTTTCCTATGCTGTCAATTACGCCTGAGTCACGTTCACGTTATCAGGTCAGGGAAGCGGCCAAGGACAATCAGTTGGGCACGGCAGAAGTTGCGGCCCGGATCGTGGCCGGTTTCGGTGAGCAGGAAAATGCCCGAATGCTGGATCTCTGGTTTGATGTGTTCAGAGAAAACTATATGGCCGGGAAATTAAACCGGGCTTTGCCTGAAGATTCGGCCTTGGCGCGCCTAAAGCAGGCCGCACTCTCCGAAGCTTCTGCGTAACCGTGCTTTTTCAGCTTTGCATTGCTTACTTAATATAAATGTGCGCTTGCGCTGATTGATACACCGCTAAATATGGTTTGTGTCACAGTCTGTATATTCGGATAAATGGATAATTTTTGCAGCGCAAAATAATGGAGACAACGATGTATTACGGCTTCGATGTAGGAGGCACTAAAATTGAATTTGGTGCTTTCAACGAACAACTTGAGCGTGTGGCCACTGAACGAGTACCTACGCCGGGTGATGATTATGAGGCGTTAATTGATACGCTGGTGGAACTGATCCGTAAAGCGGATGAACGTTTTGACTGTAAAGGGAAAATTGGTATCGGTATCCCCGGTATGGAAGATGCCGAAAATGGCACAGTGCTGACATCCAATATCCCTGCTGCAAAAGGCCGCCACCTGCGTCGGGATCTTGAAAGCCGTCTTGGCCGTACTGTCAGTATTGATAACGATGCAAACTGTTTCGCTTTGTCTGAAGCATGGGATGAAGCATTGCGTGATGAACCGTCTGTGCTGGGGCTGATTCTGGGCACGGGTTTTGGCGGTGGTTTAGTGTTTAACGGAAAAGTGTTTTCCGGTAAAAACCATGTCGCCGGTGAACTGGGCCATACGCGTCTGCCCATTGATGCCTGGTTTCACCTGGGTGAAAAAGCGCCTTTGTTCCAATGCGGCTGTGACAACAAAGGATGCATTGATAACTATCTGTCCGGGCGCGGCTTTGAACAACTTTATGCGCATTATTTTGGTGAGAAAGTCCCGGCCGTTGAGATAATCAAACACTACAACCAAGGTGAAGCGAAAGCCGTTGAGCATGTTGAGCGTTTTGTTGAGCTGCTGGCCATTTGCCTGGGTAATTTGCTGACAGGCCTGGATCCGCATGTTGTCGTGCTGGGCGGCGGTTTGTCCAATTTCGAACTCTTGTATGATGAGTTGCCCAAGCGTTTGCCTAAGCACCTGCTGTCTGTGGCACGTGTGCCTAAAATCATCAAAGCCAAACATGGCGATGCGGGCGGCGTCCGTGGCGCGGCTTTCCTGAATATCGAAACCGTCTGAACCATCCCCTTAATTATGCTGAAGGCACCCGCAAGGGTGCTTTTTTATTGGTAACTCACCGCAACAGGGGATAGAATCCCTGCTTTTTCGTAATCAAGGCAGCGGTATGGCGTTTTCCAAGTTAGGGCTACAGGCCGATATTCTCTCAGCGATCAATACGCAAGGCTTTACAGAACCGACTCCGGTACAGCAACTGGCGATCCCGGCCGTGCTGGCGGGAAAGGATGTGCTGGCTGCAGCACAGACAGGAACCGGAAAAACCGCTGCTTACGGATTGCCGATGCTGGATCGGATGCTCAGTCAAACCGCTAAGAATCAGCAACAGGGTAAGGGCGCGCCAGTCAGAGCCTTGATTCTGACGCCGACCAGAGAGCTGGCGCAGCAGGTACAGGACAATATGGACGCCTTCTGTGCTGTCCTGCCTCTCACATCTGTGGCTGTGTATGGCGGTACCAGCATGAATATGCAGACCAAAGCCCTCAGAGATCGCCCCGAGATAGTCGTTGCCACTCCGGGACGTTTATTGGATCACGCGCATGTCGGTAATATCGATCTCAGCCAGGTTGAATATCTGGTGCTGGATGAAGCCGATCGCATGCTGGATATGGGTTTTCAGGATGAAATCCAGCGCATTTTAAGGCGAATGAAAGCGCCGCGGCAAACCTTGCTGTTTTCTGCAACCTTCTCGAAAGCGGTCAAGAATCTGGCGTACAAAATGATGCAGGATCCTTCTGTCATCGAAGTCACCCCTGCCAATACCACAGCAGAAACCGTGCAGCAGATTGTCTACCCGGTTGATAAACACCGTAAAGCCGAATTGCTGGCTTATCTGATTGGCTCACGTAACTGGCAACAGGTGCTGGTGTTTACCAAAACCAAACAGGGATCGGATGCTTTGGTGAACGAATTACAGCTGGATGGCATTAAAGCTGCGTCCATTAATGGTGATAAAAGTCAGGGGGCAAGACAGCGCGCATTAGATGATTTTAAATCAGGAAAAGTGCGGGCCTTGATTGCAACTGACGTCGCAGCCAGAGGGCTGGATATAGAACAACTCTCGTATGTCGTGAACTTCGATATGCCCTTTAAAGCGGAAGATTATGTTCATCGCATCGGACGTACCGGCCGTGCCGGCAGTGAAGGTTTGGCGGTGTCGCTGATGAGCCTGGACGAAGAATGGGCCTTAAAGGCGATTGAAGATCTGCTGGATACGCGCTTACCCCAAGAATGGCTGGCAGGTTATGAACCTAATCCGACCATTGCACCTCCTGAACACGCGCCTAAAGGCCGCTCAGCCGATAAACGCCGTATGAAAAAGCAGCTCAAAGTGCATCACGGCAGAGGTAAGCGTCAATCATCGAGGCGCTAGTATGATCAAGGCGCGAGTATTTTCCAAGCGTTAGCATTTGCCCATTGAGACTAAAAAGCCACTTATTCATTAAGTGGCTTTTTTATTGTTACTCCGAAACCACCGCCATGGCGGTGGTGATTGTTGCAGTTGACAGGCTGTGATTATTTCACGCCGGTACAGTGATCAATCGCGTTTTGCATAATCTCGCGTGCGGTTTTCTCACAAGGCGGCAGCCCGGCATCCGATTGCGCAACTGGCGTTACCCGTTGTCCCCATTTAATCAGGCAGGCGCCCCAGGTCAGGCCGGCACCAAATGCTGCCGACAAGATGGTATTTCCTGGCTTGATGAATCCTTCTTCAACCGCTTCACACAATGCGATGGGCACAGTCGCGGCAGAGGTATTGCCGTAGCGATGAATGTTAACGAAAGCTTTTTCCAGCGGAATACCTGTGTGATCGCACAGGGCTTCAATAATGCGCTTGTTAGCCTGATGGGGGATGACCACATCAATCTCTTCTTTGCTTAACTGAGCACGTTCCAGCACAGTGCTGGCCGCGGAACCCATGCCCCGTACCGCGCGGCGGAAAATTTCACGGCCAACGAAGTTAAAGGTAAAATGACCCGGATCCGGATTGAAGCGATCCATAGACGTGCCGAAGTCAGGGATAGCCAGCACATCACGGCCTTCAGCATCACAGCCAAGCTGCGCTTCCTGCAGGCCCAGTTTTTCTTCGGTGCGGCTGATGATCACAGCGCCCGCACCATCGCCGAACAACACGGCGGTGTCGCGTTTGCTCCAGTCGATCAGCCAGGATAAACGCTCTGCACCAATAACCAGCGCATGACGGTAATTACCGGCCTGAATCAGGCGGGTGGCGGTTTCCAGGCTGTAAATGAAACCGGTACAAGCAGCGTTCAGATCGAACGCGGCGGCACGTTTGGCACCGAGATCCAGCGCGACTTTGGACGCAATGTTCGGCATCAGTGTGTCAGGTGAACAGGAAGCGATGATGATTAAGTCCAGATCATTGGCTGTTAATCCGGCGGCTGCCAGCGCACGGGCACCGGCGACTTCTGCCAGCTTCGAGGTATCAACATGGCTGATGCGGCGCTCCTGAATCCCGGTACGGGACTGGATCCATTCATCATTGGTTTCGACAAACTGGCTGAGTTCATCATTGGTCAGAATAGCTGGCGGCAGGCACTTGCCCCAACCCGTGATTTCGGCGTGGTACATAGCGATTCTCTGTTCTGGTTATACTTTTCGGCAAATAAATATTGCAAAAATATGAATTCGGTTGCTTTCTCTGCGGGAAAATGCAGGAACATCGGTGAAAATCCATTGAGTCAGCCTGTTATCTTACTTCAAGCTCTAACGGACTCCAAGCTATCGAAGCAGGGATTTGTGCTCATCATCAAACCCTTGGCGTTTACCCGAACTTCCCTGTGTGGATAATGAAATTAATAAAATTATCGGTAAGGGTTTGGTGAAATGTTAAGAGTGGCAACAGTCGGTACAAATTGGATCACTGACAGTTTTATAGAGGCAGCCCAGCAAACAGGGAAAATCAACCCAGTTGCTGTTTATTCCAGAACAATGGACAGTGCTGAACACTTTGCGCGAAAACACCAGATTAAGCATTGTTTTGATGACCTTGAAACCATGGCAAACAGTGATGACATAGATGCTGTGTATATTGCCAGTCCCAATGCTTTTCACGCCTCGCAGGCTGAAATCTTTATCCGTGCCGGAAAGCATGTGATGGTTGAGAAGCCAATGGCATCCAACATTCAGGAGGTTGAGGCTTTAATTGAACTGGCTCAGACGAAGAATGTGGTGTTGTTCGAGGCGCTGAAAACCACATACAACCCTAACTTTGCCGTGCTGCGAAACAGCCTGAGTAAAATCGGACGGTTACGCAAAGCCCACTTCAGTTTTTGTCAGTATTCATCCCGGTACGATAAATATCTCAACGGGGAAAATCCGAATACTTTTAATCCTGAGTTCGCTAACGGGTCATTAATGGATATTGGTATCTACCCATTGAGTGTGGCCATCGCATTGTTCGGTGAGCCTAAAAGCTTCACGGCTCAAGGTGCGTTGCTGGATTCCGGGGTGGATGGTCATGGTACGCTGGTTTTGCATTACGGTGATTTCGATGCGGTTGTCACTCACTCTAAGGTGAGTGACAGCAAGATACCCTGTGAGTTGCAAGGGGAGCTGGGGACATTAGTGATTGATACCATAGCAGAGTGCCGCAACATTGTAATTCATCGCAGAGATGAACCTGATGTGACGCTGTCACGGTTTCAGGCGAAAAATACCATGCAGTATGAAGCCGCAGAGTTTGCGCGTTTGATCGAGGGTAAAGATTATTATCACTCGGGTTTGGATCGCAGCCGTATTGTACACACCATAATAACGGTTGCCAGAGAGATTATCGGGATACGGTATCCGGCTGATTGCTAGTTTAAGAACATAAGGTTAATAACACAGGTTTAACCCAGATTAATAAAAAAGGTGGCCAATTGGCCACCGGGAATTAAGTGTTTGATTTTGCTGTTGTTATTATTATCAGGGTTGTCAGAGCAGTCATTTACCAGAACAGGTAGGCCACCATGGTAAGGAAAGCAATGGCCACTATGTTCAGATAAACGCCGGCGCGCATCATCTCGCTTTGTTTGATATGGCCAGAGCCGAATACAATCGCATTGGGTGGCGTTGCGACAGGGAGCATGAAGGCGCAAGAGGCAGCAACACCAATTAGCACAGAAAGGATCACGGGTGATACGCCCATGGCATCTGCCACCGAGGCAAAAACAGGAACCAGCAAGGCCGCGCTGGCGGTATTGCTGGCAAACTCGGTCAGAAATACCACGAAAGCCGCCACAGCCAGAACAGTGAACAGCAGGCCGGCCTGATCCAGGAAGCCGCTCAGGCTGTTAGCCAGAAAAACACTGGTACCGGTTTCTTTGAGTATGTTACTCAAACAGATACCACCACCAAACAGCAGCAAGACACCCCAGTCGGTTGTTTTTTCAATTTGTTTCCATTCTACGACGCGTGATGCACCCAGCAGAGCGATAGCAAACAGTGCGACCAGAGTGTCAAACTTGCTCAGTCCGCCTAACATGCCATTGATAGGTTTACTGAAAATCCACAGCACAACGGTTAATGCAAAGATAGCAAGGGTGATTTTCTTCCCGTTGTTCCATTCGACTGGCTTGTGGTTCAGCTCGAAAGTGTGGTTCAGGTTTGGTTTGAGCAGGAAGTAGAGTACGCCAACAGCCAAAGGCAGCAATACCAGTGCGATAGGTAAACCGAAGGCCATCCATTCAGTAAAGCTCAGCCCGGCTTCGGCAGCAGCAATGGCATTGGGCGGGCTGCCTACAACAGTGGCGATCCCACCGATGCTGGCACAGTAAGCAAGGCCTAATAGTACGAAGACATAGGTGTTACGCTGGTTTTTGGTGTCTACTTTGGCCAGTACACCCAACACCAGAGGTAACATCATGGCTACGGTTGCCGTATTGCTGATCCACATAGACAGGCCAGCGGTCACACCGAACAATAAGAAGACGGCGACGGACATTTTTCCTCTTGCCATCGCCAGTACTTTATCAGCGATGGCTTGGTCCAGTTCCTGACTGCGCAGAGCAGCAGCCAGCGCAAAACCACCCAGGAACAGAAATATGATGGGATCGGCAAAAGTACCCAGCGCCTGGTTGGTTTTAAAGACGCCAAAACCGACCGCCAGTAAGGGGACGAGCAATGCAGTGATGCTGACATGGAGCGCTTCTGTCAGCCAGAGTACGGCGACGAAAGCAAGAATACTCAGACCCGTTGCGACTTCCTTTTCAACAGGTAACGTATTTAGCAGGACGAAAAAGAGGGCGATATCTGCAAGCAGTATCAGGCTGTTCCGGTCAAACAGCCACTGTTTAAGTGTCAGTGCTAAGGCTGTCATATTGGGTTCCTTTCAGATTGACTGTAATTATGGTGTAGGTTTGGCACGAGGCGTTTTTTCGCTTCTGTTGTATTGCCGAACTGAAATGTTGCATTTTTTTTATACTTTGTTAACGCGAATGTGAGGTATGGACTGAGTTGTCATGGCTTTTGTGAGGTCATGATTTTTGAATGTGTGGGAATCTACCCATTGTGTTTCGGCCTGCCTGACAGAACCCGTGGTAAACACAAGCGATGTTGTTTTTGTTTTACTGTGATGTATGAGTAATCAGGCATTGGGAAACACAGGTAAAAAATTGCTTATATCTGGCTTGCGATAGCCGGTCTGGTCAATTATCTTCTGGAGTTTGGTCTTGGCGCTGGCATGAGCCGATTGACCACAGGCATTCAGTCAGCAGGCGATGAAACAAACATAAGCACAAGAAATAAGCTAGGTTAACGAACAATGACATCGACAAAAAAAGCCTTTAAGAAACGTATTCAGGAAGAAGCCCAGCAGCATTTGAGCCGCGTACGTATGAAGATGCTGGGACAGTACTCACTGCCTGACAAGGGTCAGCGCAAGGAATAAAAAGTCGGTTTTATCATTGAGATAACAGCATGGTTTCAGTGCCAGTGAAGCGTACAGCAACCCAGTCAGTTTGACTGGGTTGTTTTTTTTATTATCACCCCGAAGCCAGCGGATATGGTGCTGGTGTCTTCTACGCAATGGCAATCCTGGCCTTAACTGTCTTATCAATACTTGATGTTTACAAAAGCCAGCCAATTAGAGTAATTACTTGACACTTTGTTAACAACGTATGCACAATGTGGATATAAAAATTGTTGCTTAATTATTTGTTGAGGATACTGAGTTGTCTGTAAATAATGTTGGGGTTATAGGCGTGGGCCCTAGGGGGCTGGGTGTTGTTGAGAGGATTATTGCTTCGGCAATGAATAATATCGAAGCGGAAATTAATTTGTTGATATTTGATCCATATTTACCTGGGTCCGGGTGCCACACTACGGATCAACCTGATCATTTGTTAGTAAATACTGTTGCAGAGCAAATCACAATGTTTGCCGATGACTCTGTCGTTGAGGCGGGAAATATTCTCTCGGGGCCAACGTTTTATCAGTGGTTATGCGAGCAACGGCCTTCTGCAGATATCCCCGCTAAGATTCACCCTGACGGGTACTACTCTCGAAAACTGTTCGGACAATACCTTAATTGGGTATTTAATTATATTCTTGAATTTGCTTCAGTACGATTGAATATATCTTATCTTCCTCTCGAGGTTGTGGATATCGAAAAATATGAAGGTGGCTGGTCAGTACAAACAGAAGATGAAAATTGGCATAAATTAGATTATGTGTTTATTACAACTGGGCACACTAAGCCAGAGTTGGCAGAAGAACAAAGTGGTTTAGAAATTTGCGACCCTTACCCGATTAAAGAAAAGTTGTCAGAAATTCATCGTGGCGATACCGTTGCAGTGAAAGGCATGGGGCTGACAATGTGCGACATTATGGCAGAACTTACGGTAGGCCGGGGAGGGGAATTTTTCCGCTCTGACAACGGCAGATTAGCGTATGCCCCATCCGGGAATGAACCACAGCTCATTGCTTATTCAAGAACAGGCTTACCTTTGTCAGGCCGGGCGACTAACCAAAAGGGGGCTTCTGCTCAATATAAGGCAAAGTTTCTGACGGCGGATGTGGTGAGGAAACTTCGTGTTAAAGGCTCCATCGACTTCATACAAGACGTACTTCCACTCTTAATTAACGACATGGAGTACGCATATTATGAAGCATATGTGCGCGATAAATATGGAGCGATTGAATCACAAAAATTCTGTAACAGTTATTTCTTTTCACCTCCGGCGAAACGGGTTGAACTGATAAATAGAACAATTAAACCAGAAGACAGGTTTTCGTGGCAAAGATTAATTTCCCCAATTCCAATGAAAGTACTTTCCTCTAAAGAAGCGTACGGGAAATGGCTGCTGACTTTTATTGAAAATGATTTATTTGAAGCGCAGCGGGGAAATGTGAACAGCCCAATAAAATCTGCCAGCGATGTTCTGCGTGATCTGAGGGATTTAATCCGTGACACTATTGATTTCAAAGGATTGACGGAAGATTCTCACCGTTGGATTGATTCCGTGTTTATTCCTATTATGAACCGGA
Source organism: Photobacterium halotolerans DSM 18316 (assembly GCF_000425165.1). Taxonomy (GTDB): domain Bacteria; phylum Pseudomonadota; class Gammaproteobacteria; order Enterobacterales; family Vibrionaceae; genus Photobacterium; species Photobacterium halotolerans. Next base: position 261,316 of record NZ_KE384319.1, on the reverse strand, counting down.
TTGCTGTCGGCCCGCCCAAAGAGCGTTTGGAGGAGATGCTAGCACTTGCAGAGTGTGGAATATTACATCTGGATTTAGGGCCGGCGCCCAATGTTGCGGTGGATACTGAGAGTAACCAGATTGTGCTGCAGTCGACCGTCTGGCCTGAATATAAACGACGGGCTGATATTTTAGTCCATGCAAAAATTTCGATGCACAGTCCCAAAGACGATGGAACGCCATTATGGAAACAATTGCTCTCTAAAGGTTTTACGCGTTTATATTACAACGGTAAGTATCACCCGGGCGGGATTGATGTGACGAAAACAATGCAAGTGATTAGTCAGGATGGCAGTGTTCACGGCAATATGTGGGCACTTGGCATCCCAACGGAAGGCAATAAATTTTACACGTTTATTGTTCCAAGACCGGGTGTGAACTCCACGGCCATAGTGGATGCAGGAAAGGCTGTTAACCAGCTCTTTGCGTTGATGGCTGAAAATCGAAGAGCGCTTTCTTATGCAGAATAATTCGATATTCAACCGATACAGTTTCGCCGGGCTTGGGGCAACCCTGATTGGTAATGGCATTGGGCGTTTTGCTTATATCGCTCTGATGCCAGCTCTGATACAAGCCGGTTGGTTCAGGGTGGAAGACGCCACTTATCTTGGAGCGGCAACGTTAATCGGCTATATTTTTGGCGCACCGGCGGCCAATTTTCTGATCCGATATTTTACTGTCGGTCAGATTATCCGGGTTGCCATGCTGGTAAGCAGTCTCAGCTACCTGGGTTGTGCGGCTCAGGATGCCCCTCTCATGTGGTTTTACGTACTTCGTACACTGGCAGGCGTCGCTGGCGCCATGCTGATGGTGCTCGCACCGCCAGTTATTGTCAGAATGCACAGTGCTAAGGTCAAAACTCGCATCAGCGGCGTGGTGTTTTCCGGTATTGGGCTGGGCGCCATGTTATCCGGAACACTGATTCCGCTGCTTATCTATCACAGTGTTGTTTCTGCATGGGTAGGAATGGGGGTTGTGGCTTTTGTGACGACTGTGCTGACCTGGAATACCTGGGGAGCAACAGAGCCATTATCCGGCAGTCGTTCCGCGCCGGCAACTTTCCGGAATATGTCCAGGCCCCAGGGGGTGACAGTGCTACTCATCTTGCTGGCCTATACCTTTAACGCCATCGGCTATTTGCCTCACACACTCTTTTGGGTGGATTACATAGTGCGTGAGCTTGGTATGTCGTTTGTCAGTGGCGGGCTTTATTGGGCAACGTTCGGAATCGGAGCGGCAATCGGCCCTGTTTTAACGGGTTTTCTTGGTGATCATGCCGGAGTGAGGCGCTCGTTGTTAATTGCGTTTTCTTTGAAAGCACTGGGTGTTTCGCTTCCCTTAATCAGCAGTCACCCGTTAGCGCTGTTTTTCTCCTCTCTGCTGGTGGGTATTTTCACACCGGGCACGGTTACTTTGGTTTCGACTTATACACTGGAATCTGTGGGCTATGAACTGCATACCAAAGCCTGGAGCGCCATGACCCTGTCTTTTGCTATTTCTCAGGGAGTGGTGGGTTTTATCATGGCTTATTATGCTGCTCATCTTTCCTCGTACTATATTCTGTTTGCCGTCAGTGCCAGCGCGTTAGTCGTGTCAATTGCGTGTATCTTTTTCACGCCACCTCAGCAGGGAAGCGAACCTGTCTCGCAATCTGTATCCTAATCAAGGGAATGACTATGAAACTTTATTTGAATGAAACATCACCGTTTTCGAGAGTTGTTACTGCAACGGCATTATTGTCCGGGTGCGATGCTTTGCAATTGGTATGGGTCGATCCCTGGCAATCCCCCGACGAATTAGAGCAGGTCAATCCTTTTTGTATTATTCCTGCTCTGGCGCTGAATGACGGCGTCTCGCTCAGCGAAAGCTTATGTATCTGTCAGTATTTGATTGCAAAGTATCAACCGGAAGCCTTACTGGCCGTGGATAGTCAGAATGCCCTGGAGACTTCTGTGATGGGATTGGCAAAAACCATGATGGAGTCAGCATTCAGATCTGTGGCGTTAGGGCGTTTTGTTGAGGGGGACAATGAACTCAGCCGACGAGGGAAAACCGGACTGGTGAAAGCATTACAAAAACTGGAAGCAGAGGCAGGAAGCGCCGGAAAGGATGTACTGTTTCAGCCTAATCTGGCTACGCTTTACCTTCATGTTGCTGTGGAATATGTACAATTTCGCCATAGTGAGATTTTTCATGATGCAGCGGGCGATAATATTGCTTTCTTCCTTGCAAACTCCCCCTTCAAACAAGTGCTGCAGACAGTGAGTTTAGAACGATTAGCCACTAAGCCGGACTTTACAGCGCTCATCTCAGCGGGCGTTTAGCAGACAAAGTTACTGTATATACCCGGAAACAGACACATTGCTCAGGCAATGTGTCTGAACTCAGAGCGTGTTGATAAGAAGAGGGGATAAGGGTGCCGAGTAAGTCGGTTGCTCTGTCTGCTCAGGCGGCCCTTGCCGCAGAGGCGGTCTGGTAAAGATAGGCTCTTTGGGACCGGGAAAACGGGGTTGTTCGTTGAGAATGTACAGATCCAGTATGGCTTTCACTCTCGCAAGCACCTCCCTTAACCGAATTTTGAATCCGGCCAATCCGCGAGGCTCCGGAACGGCAAGACAGATGGCATTCAGGTTCTTGTGGCTGGCAATAAACAGCGCACGTTCACAATGGAATTGCTGGGTAATAATGACCAGGCTGTTGGCTTCAAACACATTCTTAGCCCGCATAACCGAATCCAGCGTCCGGAAACCCGCATAGTCGAGCACAATAACTTCGTCAGGGATCTCGGCTTTGAGTAAATCACGCTTCATTGTCCACGGTTCATTGTATGAACGGTGTGCATTATCACCACTTAAGAGAAAGATCTGGACCTTTTTCTCCCGGTACAACTTAACCGCCGCATCCATCCGGTAGTTGTAATAAGGATTGAGATTATGGGCTATGTATTTACTCGTTCCCAGTACCAGGCCAACGGTGCGGGCAGGGACTTGATCTATCCGGGTATAAATACGATCAGCCGTGGTCGCTGCTACCCATCTGTCGAGTATCAGAAAGAATCCGAACAGTACAATCATCAACATGACTGTATACCGCAGAAATGTAGGTAGCTTCATAGAGGCCCAAAACGCGAAAATAACGGTTGCTTAACGCCTTAAGTGTACCTTAATCCGTTGATAATGTTGTGTAAAAATCAGGTCATACTTGTTGTGAAAATCATCAGCATGACAGGTTGAAAAATAAAAAACCCGCCAGTGGCGGGTTTTTTCATCAAAAAAGCGAATAATTAGAACGATGTCCGCTTGTATCGGCGGTAACCCGGTTCCCAGAAGTTCGCATCAATTTTCTCTTTAATGCGCTCATCGGTGTTTTTCGGTGCCTTACGTTGTTCAACCGCTTTCTTCGCCACGGCGAAAGCAATATAGCGGGACACATTCTGAATATCTTCCAGCGGTGGCAGCAAAGCACCACGGCCGTTAATGGCTAAGGGGGAGCATTCCGCCAGCGCCCGGCTGCTTTCCATCAGCATTTCATCGGTTACGCGGCGGGCACCAACAGCCAGCACGCCCAGGCCAATGCCAGGGAAGATATAACTGTTGTTACACTGGGCAATCGGGTAGGTTTTACCGTTATAGACAACAGGTTCAAACGGCGAGCCTGTGGCAACCAAGGCCTGACCTTCCGTCCAGCGGATGATATCAGCAGGCATAGCTTCAACACGGCTGGTCGGGTTGGATAACGGGAAGATGATCGGACGTTCACAATGCTTGTGCATTTCACGGATCACTTCTTCACTGAACAGGCCCGGTACACCGGATACCCCGATCAGTATGTTTGGCTTGCCGTTACGCATTACGTCCAGCAGGGAAATATTGCTGTCGTCAGTTTCCCATTCACTGATGCTTTTACGTGTCTGCACCAGTTTTTTCTGGAAGTTCACCAGGTTTGGCATATCGTCCAGCAGCAGACCCCAGCGGTCTACCATGAAGACCTGGCTGCGTGCCTGCGAATCGGAAATGCCTTCAGACACCATCTGCGCGATAATTGCTTCAGCAATACCGCACCCGGCAGAGCCTGCGCCGAGGAAAGCAACACGTTGTTCAGACAGTTTACTGCCGGCCGCTTTACAGGCTGCCAGAAGGGAGCCCACGGTTACCGCAGCGGTGCCCTGAATATCATCGTTGAAACAGCAGACTTTATCTTTGTAGCGATCCAGCAGCGGCATGGCATTTTTCTGTGCAAAGTCTTCGAACTGGATCAATGCATCTGGCCAGCGCTGTTTAACCGCCTGAATGAAGTTATCGACGAAGTCTTCGTATTCTTTACCGGTAATGCGGGTATGACGCCAGCCCATGTACATAGGGTCAGACAGACGCTGCGGATTATTGGTACCCACGTCCAGTACAACCGGTAAGGTGTAAGCCGGGCTGATACCACCACACGCGGTATAGAGTGACAACTTACCAATTGGGATACCCATGCCGCCGATACCCTGATCACCCAGACCAAGAATGCGCTCGCCGTCAGTCACGACTATGACTTTGACATTATGGCGGGAAGCATTGTTGAGCATGTCTTCAATACGGTCACGGTTCGGATAGGAAATAAACAAGCCACGACCACGGCGGTAAATGTTGGAGAAGTTCTCACATGCCGCACCGACAGTCGGGGTGTAGATGATTGGCATCATCTCAGTGATATGGCTTTCAACCAGTCGGTAAAACAGTGTCTCGTTGGTATCCTGAATGTTGCGAAGATAGATATGCTTATCCATATCATTGTCAAATTTCAGGTACTGCTGATAAGCACGTTCTGCCTGTTCTTCAATAGTTTCAATCGCTTCTGGTAACAAACCTTCGAGGTTGAAGAACATTCGCTCTTCGACAGAAAATGCACTTCCTTTGTTAAGTAGAGGAGTTTCTAGCAGGGCCGGTCCGGCGTAGGGGATATATAGGGGTCTTTTATCGTCTTTCATGCAATAGACTCTGTTTTTGGCTGAAATTTTGGCATTTCTTCTTATTGAGGGCACATCGTAGACCTATCACTCGTCATATTCAAAGAGAAAGTTCAAAAATTTTGTTAAAATGATCAACATTTTCAACTTTTGTTGAATGTCTTATCGCTGAAGGAAAATGCGGGATAAAGTAAGGCATTATCAGGTGAGTCTGCTAACTGATAATGTGCTTACGCTGCCTGTTTGTGTTTTGATGAAGTATTTCACTGGATGAGCGGGTGATTATCAGAAATTTACCCCAAAATCACCCGATTTACATTATCTGCCTTCTGTATTAGGCCATCCATGAAGGAATTATTCGGAAGCGCCTGCCTGAGCGGACAGTTTGGCCTTGATGAAAGTGGCATGGTCAACATAGATCAGCTCTGCAACCTGGCGGATAACGGCTTCTTCCACCGGGTCTAAAATGCCGTCAGCAAAGGCGACCTGCCACATGGCTTCGATTAAGCGGTAACGCTCGTCTGCGGACAGTGAGCGCAGCTTGTTGGTGAATTCAAAAACCGACACAGACTGCTCGCTGCGGGTTTGAGCTTCGTGCAACAGGGCTCTGGCCTGTGCGTCATCCACTTCAAGCAATTTGACTAACAAGTGGACTTTGGCATTTTCCTCACTGGGATCCCGGCTGTGATCGGCATCGGCGACTTCACAGAGCAGTGAAGCCATCGCCAGGTGAAGGGATGGGGTATCGAGTGCACCATTGTCCCCACTGTCACTGCCTTCATTCATCACCTGACGAAAGAGTACGCGTAATTGCTGGAACATCATCATTTCCTTTCAACAGCCTCAGTCATACTTTTATCTTTGCAGTGCTCGCAGAAAAAATGCAAGGGATAGTTTTAGCCTGCCTGATGAAAGATAAACTATGTGTTAGAATCGCGGCAGTTTTATGATGCGTTTGTTCAGGTCTTCTGATGACTTGCATTCAGCCTGAACAACCAACTGATACAAGCAGGAAATCACTTGACTCAGTCTACAAAGTCTCCATCTGAGCGGACCGGGGTTCGCAATAATGAAAAAACCTTAAAAGCCGCGCTGAAAGATTGCCTGATCCGCGATCGTTTCCGTCTGCACAAAAGAGTGCAGGGCGCTGCAAAGATAAAGAATGAACAGGCTCGCCATGCGGTATTTGATGAAATCGCCATGGATATCGCACGTTCGATGCAAGCGGTAGAGATCCGGCGCAGCAGCTGTCCTCAGATCAGCTATCCCGAACAGCTGCCTGTCAGTCAGAAGAAAGAGGACATTGCAAAAGCGATCAGCGAGCATCAGGTGGTGATTGTCGCCGGTGAAACCGGCTCTGGTAAAACCACTCAGCTGCCTAAAATTTGTCTCGAGCTTGGGCTTGGCACCACGGGAACTATAGGTCACACTCAGCCCAGACGGCTGGCGGCGCGCTCAGTGGCGAACCGTATCGCTGAAGAGCTGGGCTGCGAGATGGGCTCAACCGTAGGTTACAAAGTCCGTTTTAACGATCAGGTATCAGACAAAACGCAAGTGAAGCTGATGACCGACGGTATTTTGCTGGCTGAAATTCAGAACGATAAATACCTGAGCCAGTATGACACCATCATTATCGATGAAGCCCACGAGCGAAGCCTGAATATCGACTTTATTCTGGGCTACCTGAAAAATCTGTTGCCGAAACGCCCGGATCTCAAGGTGATCATCACCTCAGCGACTATCGATCCGGAACGCTTTTCAAAACACTTTAACAATGCGCCGATTATCGAAGTGTCTGGCCGTACCTATCCGGTTGAAGTCCGTTACCGGCCGATCATGGATGACAGTGACGATAATGATCGTGATCAGCTGCAGGCCATTTTCGACGCGGTCGATGAGCTGTGCGATGAAGGCATGGGCGATATCCTGATCTTCATGAATGGTGAGAGGGAGATCCGCGATACGGCAGATGCCCTGAATAAGCGCAATATCAAACACACTGAAATCGTGCCTTTGTACGCCCGCCTGTCAGCCAGTGAGCAGAACCGGGTGTTTCAGTCGCACAGTGGCCGGCGCATCGTGCTGTCAACCAACGTGGCTGAAACTTCCCTGACAGTTCCGGGTATCAAGTATGTGATTGACCCGGGTACAGCCCGTATCAGCCGCTACAGTTATCGCACCAAGGTGCAGCGCTTACCGATAGAGCCGGTATCGCAGGCCAGCGCCAATCAGCGTAAAGGCCGTTGCGGCCGGGTAGCGGCAGGTATCTGTATTCGTCTGTATTCGGAAGAAGATTTCCTGTCGCGCCCGGAATTTACCGATCCGGAAATTCTGCGTACTAACCTGGCGTCGGTGATTTTGCAGATGACGGCGATTGGCCTTGGCGATATCCAGGCATTTCCGTTTGTTGAGCCGCCCGACAGCCGTAATATTCAGGACGGTGTGCGCCTGCTTGAAGAGCTGGGTGCGATGAACGCCAACGCCACTGACCCGCGTAAGCGCCTGACTGAAGTTGGTCGTCAGCTGGCGAAATTGCCGATTGACCCGCGTTTGGCGCGTATGGTGCTGGAAGCACCGAAACACGGTGCGCTGCAAGAGGTCATGATTATTGCCTCTGCCTTGTCGATACAGGACCCACGAGAACGGCCGACAGAAAAACAACAGGCGTCGGATGAGAAACACCGTCGCTTCTATGACAAAGAATCGGATTTCCAGACCTTTGTGAATCTCTGGGAGTACGTGAAAGAGCAGCAAAAAGCGCTGTCCGCGAATCAATTCCGTAAGCAGTGTAAAGCCGATTACCTGAATTATCTGCGCGTGCGGGAGTGGCAGGATATTTATTTTCAGGTGCATCAGGTGGTGCGTGAGCTGAAGCTGCGCCATAACGAGGAACCTGCCGATTATCAGGCAGTACATACCTCGTTACTGGCGGGGTTACTGTCGCATATTGGCCAGAAAGATCAGGAGAAGAACGACTATCAGGGCGCGCGCAACGCCAGATTTAACATCTTCCCCGGTTCCGGTATTTTCAAGAAGCAGCCGAAGTGGGTTATGGTGGCCGAGCTGGTGGAAACCTCCAAGCTGTGGGGGCGTATTGCCGCCAAGATTCAGCCGGAATGGATCGAACCGCTGGCACCGCATCTGATCAAACGCAGCTACAGTGAACCGCACTGGGAGAAAAAGCAGGCATCTGTTCAGGCCTTTGAGAAAGTCACCCTGTACGGCATTCCGATTGTGCCTAAACGCAAGGTCAATTACGGCAAGATAGATCCTGTGCTCAGCCGCGAGATTTTTATCCGCTCGGCACTGGTTGAAGGGGACTGGGAAACAAAACACAAGTTCTTCCATCAAAACCGCCAGTTATTGCGGGAAGTGGAAGAGCTTGAGCATAAATCCCGCCGGCGTGACATTCTGATCGATGACGATGCCCTGTATGAATTCTATGACCAGCGGGTTGAGCATACTGTGGTTTCCGGCCGGCATTTTGACGCCTGGTGGAAGGAGGCGTCCCGCAAAGACAACGATCTGCTGAACTTTGAACGCGAGATGCTGCTCAGGGGCGATGCGAGCCATGTGACTGAGCTGGATTATCCCAACTTCTGGCATCAGGGCGGTTTAAAACTCAAGCTGAGTTATCAGTTTGAACCGGGGGAAGACACAGATGGTGTGACGGTGCATCTTCCGCTGCCTGTATTGAATCAGGTGGAGCCGGACGGTTTTGACTGGCAGATACCGGGTTTGCGCCATGAGTTGGTGGTGGCTTTGATTAAGTCGTTGCCTAAGTCGTTACGACGTAACTTTGTACCGGCCCCTAACTATGCCGATGCGTTCCTGGCCCGGGTGCAGGCATTATCAATGCCTTTGCTGGATGCGCTGGAGAAAGAACTCAAGCGTATGACAGGTGTGACTGTACTGCGCGATGACTGGAATCTGGATCAAGTTCCTGAACACCTGAAAATCACATTCCGCGCTGTGGATCACCGCAACCGGAAACTTCGGGAAAATAAAGATCTGTACGCACTGAAAGACAGCCTGAAAGAGAAAGTACAGGAAACCCTGTCTAAGGTTGCCGATGATGATATTGAGCAGGATGGTCTGAAGACCTGGAGCTTTGGTGCATTGCCAGAGCGCTATCAGCAGAAACGTGGCGGGTTTGAAGTCAAAGCCTATCCGGCCATCATTGATAACAAAGATTCGGTCGGTATCAAGCTGTTTGAAACCGAAGAAGAGCAACGTACGGCCATGCAGCAAGGTCAGCGTCGTCTGATCCTGCTTAACGTGCCGTCGCCGATCAAATATCTGCATGCTAATTTGCCGAACAAATCAAAGCTGGGCCTGTACTTCAATCCGTATGGGCGGGTCATGGATCTGATTGATGACTGTATTGCCTGTGGCGTGGATAAACTGATTGAAGAAAAGGGCGGTCTGGTTTGGGATGCCGATGCGTTTGAAGCGCTGAAAGAGCATGTGCGGGCCGAGCTGGGAGATACGGTTGTCGATATCGCCAAACAGGTTGAAGCCATTTTGACAACGGCCTTCAATATCAGCAAGAAATTGAAGGGTAAAGTCGATCTGAGTATGGCTTTTGCGTTGTCTGATATCAAAGCCCAGATTGAAGGCTTAATCTTTAAAGGGTTTGCCACTGAGTGCGGCTGGCGACGCCTGCCGGATATCTTGCGTTACATGAAGGCGATTGAACGCAGAATGGAAAAACTGCCGATTGACCCGAACAAAGACAGAGTGCATATATTGAAAGTTGAGTCAGTCACTAATGAGTACAAAGAATTACTCAATAAGATCCCTAAAGGCCAGCCGATACCAGAACAGGTTAAGGAGATCCGCTGGATGATAGAGGAATTGCGTGTGAGTTATTTCGCTCAACAATTAGGTACACCATACCCTGTCTCTGATAAGCGAGTCAGAAATGCCATCGCTTCCTGTTAATGAAGTCGTTCATTTAAACTTCATTTAAAAATCATTAAAAATAAACAATTGGCGGGTTGATAACTCGCCAATTTTTTTATTGTTTTTTATATTTTTTATATGAGGGCTAATATAAAAACCCCTGACAGAATGATTGATACAGTACGTTATAAGTTTGGCTGTTTATTCATGATTCATGCTTATCTCATTGTTTTTATGAGCATTGAGTGTCTTCGGTTTTTATTAATTATTCATCTTCTCATTTACAGAGAATTACATCACTTCCACTTACAACACGCAAAAATGTCTCCTGCTGCTGAATGCTGCTTAGACAAGTTAAATTCTCTTTCCTACACTTCTTTACGCTGTGAATCATCCGGTAAATACCTGAATGTAATAGCTGATATCACTCATTAGTCATGTTGGGACAAATCTGTTCCCTCACTTTTTATTACCAATCGTTCTGTCAGTTGGCGCATTTTTTATGTTGGCTGAACGGTGAGTTCCATTGCGTATTGACAATAAGATAGGGAATATTATGAATAAGCAGGCTCAGTTAAACGATAATAGCCTTCAGTCTTTTTATTTTGTCGGTGCAGAGCAACATACTTTGCATGGGATTACGACGGCCCAGCATGAGCTTTGGCTGAGCGAAACCATGTCTCAAACGCAGCCCTTCAATTTCTGGGGTTATGGCGTGATAGAAGGGCCATTGGATGTTTCGCTGTTGCGTCAGGCCGTAGAGATAACAATTAACGATATACCTGCTCTTCAGGCGCGATTTATTGAAAAGGACGGCGAACTTTATCAATACCGTGCGAAGCCAGCGACTGAACCGCTGTATTGGTATGATTTCTCTTCCAGCCATAATCCATTAGACGCTGCACTGGCATGGATGCGCAATGACGCTGACCGGGTCGTTTCTGTCCTGGAGCACGATTTGTATCATTTTGCTGTCCTGAGTCTGGCACCAGATAAATGCATTTTTTACCGCCGCATACATCATATGCTGATTGATGGCAGAAGCGGGGAAGAATTCAGCCGCCGGATTGTGCTGACTTACAATGCGCTGGCGAGCCAACAACCTATTCCTGAGTTTGAAAGCTGTGGCTTTGCCCAGCTTTATGAGAACGATAAAAAATATCGGGGTTCGGCACGACTTGGCAAGGATAGTCTGTTTTGGAAGCACTACACCGCGTCTTCCGTTCACACTCTAACCCGCAAAGAAAAACACGTCCCTTATTCAGCAATGAACATCAGTAAGTATGTGCTCGACAAGGCTGATTTGGATCAGATTGATCAATGTGCGGCACAAATCGGTGTTCACCGTGCACATATACTGACAACGGCAGTGGCGGCTTGTTTTTACAGTGTTACAGGCCACACTGAATTGAATTTCAGTCTGCCGGTAGCGGGAACCCGGGAGAGAAATGGCATAGGTATGACCGCCAATGTGGTTCCGCTGATCTTGCGCTTAACCTCGGATGATACGCTTGAGAATCTGGCCCGGCAGGTAACGGCAGAGATGGGGAAAACGGTTCGGCGCCAACTCTACCGGGGCGAGGATATCCGGCGGGACAGAAACGCCGCCGATGCGTCATGGTTTGGCCCTGCGATTAATATCGTCACTTTTGATAACGGTGATAGCTTTTGGCAATGTAAAACGCGCTGGCATTATGGCGGGAATATCTCGGTCAGCGATATGCAGATTCTGTTTTTTGAAGACAGACAGGCCCAGGAACTGGATGTCATGTTTGTTGATGCGCCGCATATCCATTCTCTGGCGCAGCTTGACAACCTGCAGCGCCGCTTTCAGTTCATTCTTCAGTCACTTTGCCATAAACCTGACAGCCAGCTTGAAGATGTCGTGCGCCTCGCTGCTAAAGCGGATGCGGCGGATTTGCAGGATAATTTTTATGTATCCCGCCTTCAGCCTGTTGCGGGTGGGGTGCTGTGCTGGGAACAATCCGCTGAGGCATTGGAGCGGCTCTCGTATGCCATCGGTCATCCTTCGCAAGCTTGTCCGGTTAAACTGGCACTCAAGGACGGTTTGATCGGTATCGACACTGTGGACCTGTGCGAAGGCCAGACCACGGCATTACCGGGCACGATACTGCATATTGACGATCAGGGATGGAACATTGCGACAGCCCGGGGAATCGTTCGCATTGGTGGCTGGTTTAACGCATCCGGCAAAATGCTGTCAGGGAAACAACTGGCGCAGCAGTGCAAGCTGGAGCCGGGGCAGCGTCTGCCTGTACTGAGCGAAGAGCAGGCTGTTTGCCTGACCGGGCTGTTTGCCGAAGGGAAAGGTTTTGTTTCTTTTTGGCAGTCCCGTCTGGAGCAACCCATGCCATCGGCATTTCCGGCCTGTCAACTCGCTCCGTCAGTGACAAGCTGGCAAGCGACGGCCTGGCAGTCATCAGAGACCGATCTGCCGACTTTTCTGAGCGCTGTTGCTGTTTATCTGGCCCGAATGGGCGATCAAACTGATTTCCAGATTGGCTGGTTACAGAGGCAGGTAAACAGTCTGTTAGCCGATGCTGTGTTACCGATGCACGTTTCTCTGGATATGACACAGCACTTTTCAGCTGCCCGGCAATTATTGAAAACGGAATATGACCGTGTGCTGGCGCATCTGCCTTTCCATCCTGAGCTCCATGCTTTACTGACGTCTGCTGCCCGCTGGCCACTGGCGGTCGAATTACTTTCTGAGCTTTCTGCGGCTACTGACTGCCCGATTGAGGTCGGCGTACTGCTGCAAATCGATAAAACCGGGCACAGATTCCGTTGGCTGTATGACGAGGCTGTACTTGGCAATGAGCAGGTGGACAGGCTCAGTACACACCTGCTTTTTGTCCTTGAACGAGCACGTAATGAACCTGATACCCCAGTAGGTGAGCTGAGTTTGCTGAATGCGAACGAACGTTATTACTTGCTGGAGGAGATGAATGCAACAGCAACTGATTTCCCGCCGGTGAGTTGCGTGCATGCCATGTTTGAAGAGCAGGCAGAGAAAACGCCTGATGCCATTGCACTGTGTTGCGGAAATACCGAATTCAGTTATGCCGAGATCAACGCGCGGGCAAACCGCCTCGCGCATGAACTGCTGGTTTATGGTGTGGGGGCGGAAACCCGGGTCGCAATCTGTGCCTCTCGCAGTCCGGAACTGATAGTGGCCATGCTGGCAGTACTCAAAGCCGGAGGGGCGTATGTTCCATTAGATCCCAGTTATCCTGGTGAGCGGCTGGAGTACATTCTGAATGATTGCCGTCCTGTGTTGTTGCTCGCCGATGCTGTCGGCCGTTCGGCGTTAAGTGCCCATCATGTTCCTGTGCTGGAGCTGGAAGCCGGTTTACCTGCGACGATTTCATCTGAAAACCTGGCGAGGCAAGTCCAGCCCCATCAATTGGTCTATGTGGTATACACCTCTGGGTCAACGGGTAAGCCCAAAGGGGTGATGGTCGAACACGGCCAGTTGCTCAATCTGATTCACTGGCATGCCAAAGCGACAGAACTGAAAGCCGGAGAGCGCACTACCTGTATGGCGGGTCTGGGTTTTGATGCCTGTGTGTGGGAAATATGGCCGGCTCTGGCATTGGGTGCCACAGTGCTGATGCCGCCAAGAGAGGTATCCGGTGATAGCGATGCGCTGTTGCGCTGGTGGGGTAACAGTGACGCACAGATATCTTTCATGGTGACGCCTCTGGCTGAAGTCGCCCTTGCAGGCGGTCATCTTCCTGTGACACTGAGAACTTTGCTGATCGGTGGCGACAGTATTCGCCGCTGGCCGCTGGACATCCCGCAAGACCTGACATTACTGAATAACTACGGCCCGACAGAAACTACAGTTGTCGCCACATCGGGAAATCCGCACACAGGTGCTGCAGTACCATCGATTGGCCGCCCGATCGCTAATACGCGTGCATATTTGCTGGATGAACTGGGACAACCAGTGCCTCTGGGGGCGATTGGCGAATTGTATCTTGGTGGTGAACAGGTTGCCCGCGGTTACCTGAATCAGCCTGAACTTACAGCTGAGCGATTTCTCGATGATCCTTTCAAGCCGGGAGGGCGAATGTACCGGACTGGTGACAGGGCCAGGTACTTGCCTGATGGCAGCCTTGAATACCTGGGCCGGAGTGATCATCAGGTGAAAATACGAGGCTTCCGGATCGAGCCCGGCGAAATTGAAGCGCAGTTGGTGTTGCATCCTCTTGTGTGTGATGCGGTTGTCGATGCACTGGCAGACAGCACAGGAGAGAAACGGCTGGTTGCCTGGCTGGTATCAGCAGAGGAGTCCGGGTGGGGAGAGTTGAAGAATGAGGTGCCAGCGTTTCTGGCGGGACGTCTGCCTGACTATATGATTCCCACTGTGTTTGTCTGCCTGAAAGCTTTGCCTTTGTCGCCGAACGGCAAACTGGACCGCCGCGCTCTGCCTGCGCCGGATTTGACGGAAGCCGGACGAACGATTTACGTTACTCCCGAGGGGGAAACAGAATTGTTACTGGCGCGTATCTGGCAGGAACTGCTGGGTGTTGAACGTGTCGGCCGCGATGATAACTTTTTTGAACTGGGTGGCCACTCTTTGCTTGTGGTCAAATTGCTGGCTCAACTGCGTAAGGCCGGTTTGACGACAGATTTGCAGGCATTGTTTTCTGCCCCTACGCTGTCGGTACTGGCACAGACGCTGGTTCCCCAGGCTGATGTGACTGTACCTGAAAACAGGATTCGGGCTGACAGTAAAACGATCACCCCAGCCATGCTGCCGCTTGCTGATCTTGCTCAGGAAGAGATTGCTGCGATTATTAACAGTGTGCCGGGCGGTGTCGGCAATGTGCAGGATATCTATGCACTTTCTCCGTTACAGGAGGGGATCTATTTTCACCATCAGTTAGCAGAAAAAGGCGATCCCTACCTGCTGTCCGCTACCTTAGAGTTTGACACCCGGTCACGTCTGGATAATTGGCTGGCTGCCATGCAGCAGGTTATCACCCGCCATGACATTCTGCGCACTGCTTTTGTGGCATCTGGTACGGCCTCTCCGGTACAAGTCGTGTGGCGACAGGCTACTTTCAATGTCACAGAGCTGTTGCTGGACCCGACCCAGGGGCAGATCAGCCAGCAATTGGCATCACGTTATGATCCCCGTCATACCCGGCTGGATCTGACGCAGGCGCCGTTACTGCATGTTGTGATTGCGCAACAGCAGGACGGCAGCTGGTGCGCGTTACAGCAATGGCATCATCTTATTGGTGATCATACGACGCTGGCCTTGATGGTTGAAGAGGTCAGCCAAATTATGGCTGGTAACCAAACGGCACTGAAACCGGCACAACCTTTTCGCAATGCGGTGGCACAAGCCCGGCTGGGCGTCAGTGACAGCGAGCATGAATCGTTTTTCCGTCGCATGCTGGCCGATATGTCTGAACCTGTGCTGCCTTTTGGTCTGAGTAATGTTTACGGTGATGGGTTGCAAACCAATGAAGCAAGCCTGACGCTGCCTGCTGAATTGAATCAGGCGTTGCGGGTACATGCAAAACGACTGGGAGTGAGCCTTGCCAGCCTTTGTCATCTTGCGTGGGGACAGGTACTGGCGAGAACCAGCGGTCAGGACAGTGTGGTTTTCGGCACTGTGTTGCTGGGGCGTATGCAGTCCGGTGAAGGGGCTGAAAGTGCATTGGGCCTCTTTATCAACACCTTGCCAGTGCGGCTGGAAATGGATAACCGCGGTACAGAAGACGCTGTTCGCCAGACTCATCAAAGCCTGAGTGCTTTGCTGGCCCATGAGCATGCCCCACTGGCGCTGGCGCAGCGTTGCAGTGGTCTACCGGCAGGAACACCCTTATTCAGTGCATTGCTCAATTATCGTCACAACGAAGGTGACAACCTGCCTCTGCCTGAAGGGGTGAGCCTGATTTCTGCAGAAGAAAGAACCAATTACCCCTTTATGCTGTCGGTGGATGACGGTATGGACAGGCTGTCTGTGACGGCTCAGGTTATTGCGCCGATAGACGCTGAGCGGGTATGTGGCTATATGCAGCAGGCGCTGAGTGCATTGACCAATGCGCTGGCTTATACGCCGGATCTGCCGGTTTGTGAGTTGCCGGTTGTGCCGGACAATGAGTATGCCATGCTCGTTAATGGCTGGAATAGCACTGCCAGGGATTATCCTCAGTCCGTATGCCTGCATACCTTGTTCGAAGCGCAGGTGGCACGCACACCAGATGCCGTTGCCTTGGTTTTTGACGATCAGGTCTGTGAAGATCAGGTTTCTGACGGTCAGGCATTGAGCTATGTCCAGCTCAATGCGAAAGCAAACCAACTGGCACACACCCTGATAGCACTTGGCGTCGGGCCAGACAGCAGGGTGGCTGTCTGCGCTGAGCGAAGTCTGGCAATGGTGATCGGCCTGCTTGGCATCCTGAAAGCCGGTGGGGCTTACGTTCCTCTGGATCCGGCTTATCCCGGCGAGCGGTTACAATACATTCTGCAAGATGCTGCTTCCGTTTTGCTACTGACTGATGAAGCCGGACGTAATGCGCTCGGCAAGCACGCTATTCCTGAACTGTCGTTAAACGGCAACCTGCCATCTGATGTGAGCTGCGAGAATCCAGCGCCACGGTCTCAGCCTGATAATTTGGCATATGTCATCTATACCTCGGGTTCAACAGGTAAACCGAAAGGCGCGATGAATGAGCACAGGGGTATAGTTAACCGCTTGATCTGGATGCAGGAAGCTTACGGGCTGACCGCAGAGGATACGGTACTTCAGAAAACACCGTTTGGTTTTGATGTGTCAGTCTGGGAATTTTTCTGGCCGCTGATGTACGGGGCCAGACTGGTGATGGCACGTCCGGAAGGGCATAAAGATCCGGATTATCTCAGCCGAACCATTTCCCGTTACGAGGTAACAACTCTGCATTTCGTACCTTCCATGCTGCAAAGCTTTCTTGCCTGCAGCGGCGCGGCAGAACGCTGTCAGCCTGTCACGCGGGTTATCTGCAGTGGTGAGGCGCTACCTGCCTCATTAGTGAAGGCATGTTACCGTCAGTTGCCACATGTACAATTGCATAATCTTTACGGGCCGACCGAAGCCGCGATTGATGTGACCGCCTGGCATTGTTCTCGCGAGACAGATCTGGTGACCGTTCCTATTGGTCGCCCGGTCGCAAATACCCGTATTTATCTGTTAGACAAATACGGTCAGCCTGTACCTCTAGGCGCGGTGGGTGAAATGTATATCGGAGGGATACAAGTCGCACGCGGGTATCTGAATCGTCCTGAACTGAACGCTGAAAGGTTTCTCAGTGATCCGTTCAATGCCGAACATGGCGGACGTATGTACCGGACCGGTGATCTGGCACGCTACCTGCCGGATGGCAACATTGAATATCTGGGTCGTAATGATCAGCAGGTAAAAATCCGCGGTTTTCGTATTGAATGTGGTGAAATTGAGGCTGTATTGCTGACGCATCCGCAGGTGCACGATGTCGTTGTGGACGCCCGCAGTGACAGACATGGTGACAAGCGCCTGATTGCCTGGTTTGTGGCTGGTGACGACTGTAAGCCGGACGAAGCCGGATTGCGGGACTATCTGACCGGTCTGCTGCCGGATTACATGGTGCCTGTTGCTTTTATACCGATTGACGCAATACCGCTATCGCCCAATGGCAAGCTGGAACGCCGTGCATTGCCGGAACCTCAGGCGCAGAGCCAGTCGCGTGCTGTCTATACACCTCCCGAAAATGAAACTGAGCAGCAACTGGCAACCCTGTGGGAAGCCTTGCTTGGGGTAGAGCGGGTAGGCCGGGATGATAACTTCTTCGCGTTGGGTGGCCATTCGTTGCTGGCCGTACGTCTGGCTAACCGGATGCAGCAGTTAGGCCAGCCGCTGGCTTTGTCAGCATTGTTCGCCAACCCTGTGCTGCATCAACTGGCCCGCCAGTTGACGACAGACAATACTGACGTATTACCGCCCATTGAGCCTGCTGCACGAGGTGAACGACTGCCATTGTCGTTTGCCCAGCAGCGATTATGGTTTCTGACACAGCTGGATGGCATGAGTGAAATCTATCATATGCCACTGGCGGTACGCCTACGGGGTTCGCTGGATATTCCGTGCTGGCAACGCAGCCTGGATACCATTTATGCGCGCCATGAAGCGTTACGCACTGTGTTTACCAGCCATGATGGCCAGCCCAGTGCACAGATCCTGTCTGCGACTGAACTGCCGCTGACTGTGCATGATTTGCGTCAGCTATCCGATACAGACAAGGCAGACGCGCAGGCACTCCAGATCGCCGCGAGTGAAGCAGCCAGACCGTTTGACTTAATGAATGGTCCTCTGCTGCGTGTTGGCCTTATCCGGCTCAGTGATGACGAGCAGATCTTTACCTTTACCTGTCATCACCTGGTGTCCGATGGCTGGTCTAACGGCATCTTGTTGCGTGAACTGGCAGCCCTATATCAGGCTTTTACACAAGGTGAACCGAATCCGTTACGCCCGTTACCTGTGCAGTACGCGGATTATGCCAGCTGGCAACGTCAGTGGCTGACGCCAGAGCGCTTGTCGAGTCAGGCAGATTACTGGCAACAACAGCTGAATGATGCGCCGGTCTTACTGACGTTGCCGACAGACCGTCCTCGTCCGGCCGTGCAGTCGTTTGCCGGGGATCAGGTTGCGATCCGCCTCGAAGGCGAACTGGCCCAGGCATTACGCCAGTTCAGCCAGCGCAATGGCGCTACCTTGTTTATGACTGTGCTGGCCGCCTGGGGCATAGTGCTGTCCCGGCTGTCGGGGCAGCAGGATGTCGTTATTGGTACGCCGGATGCCAACCGCAGGCAGTTAGATACCGAGCCCATGATGGGTTTCTTTGTCAGCACACTGGCGTTGCGGCTGGATCTGTCCGGCGACATTGAGTGCCCGGCACTGTTACAGCAAGTTCGCGAGACATTGCTCTCGGCGCAGGAAAATGGTGACTTACCGTTTGAACAAGTGGTTGAGCAGGTTAATCCGCCACGACAACGTGCTTATACCCCACTGTTTCAGGTAATGCTGGCCTGGCAGGAAAATGCTGGTTACGACATTCGTTTACCGGGACTGGATGCGGAGCCTCTGGCACCGGGCTACGCGGCCGCTAAGTATGATTTGACACTGGATCTCACCGATCACGGCCAGGAAGTCACAGGGGCACTGTATTTCGCAACCGCCCTGTTCGATCGGGCCACGGCTGAACGTTATGTTGCGTATCTGCGTCAGGTATTGATCGCGATGGCAAAAGGTGTGTCAGAGCCGGTTAACCGCATTAACCTTCTCCCGGATACTGAACGTCAGTGGTTATTAGATGGCAGTAATCAGTCTGAAAATCAAATTACAGAGCAGTGTTGTCTCCACCATAGATTTGAAGCGATAGCAGCGAAAACACCGGATGCCATCGCTCTGGTGTCCGGCGACCAGCATCTGAGTTACCAGTCCCTGAACCAGCAGGCCAATCAGCTTGCTCATGAACTGATCGCGCGAGGCGTCGGGCCTGATA
Organism: Photobacterium halotolerans DSM 18316; assembly: GCF_000425165.1. Taxonomy (GTDB): domain Bacteria; phylum Pseudomonadota; class Gammaproteobacteria; order Enterobacterales; family Vibrionaceae; genus Photobacterium; species Photobacterium halotolerans. Next base: position 241,864 of record NZ_KE384319.1, on the reverse strand, counting down.
CTCTGGTTGCGTTGTGCACGGAGCGGGGGATCGGCACAGTCGTTGCTATTCTCGCCATTCTTAAAGCAGGGGGAGCCTATGTGCCGTTAGATCCGGCTTATTCCGACGAACGTCTGCAATACATTGTTCAGGATGCTGATCCTGTGTTGTTACTGGCCGATGAAGCGGGCCGGTCTGCTCTCGGAGAGCAAGCGATCCCTCTGCTGTCGCTGGATAAGCCTTTGGCAGGGGATAGCCGTGATCCGCAGGTTGCGGGCTTATCACCGGCCAGTCTGGCCTATGTTATCTACACCTCCGGCTCAACAGGCCAGCCCAAGGGAGTGATGGTTGAGCACCGCCAGGTTGACCGCCTGTTTACAGCCACAGATGCCGATTTCGGTTTCAATGCTGAGGATGTCTGGTGTCTGTTCCACTCCTTTGCGTTTGATTTTTCTGTATGGGAGATCTGGGGGGCACTGAGACACGGTGGCCGCTTAGTGATGGTGCCACAGGCAACAGCCCGTTCTGCAAAGGACTTTTACCGCCTTGTCTGTCAGAGTGGTGTCACTGTGCTGAACCAGACCCCGAGCGCGTTCAAAGCCTTTATTCAGGCGCAGGATGATACACCACACCAGCTCAGATACATCATCTTTGGCGGTGAAATGCTCAACCCGGCCGATCTCGCGCCCTGGTACGACCGCCACAGTGCTGATGCGCCGTTGTTGGTGAATATGTACGGGATTACCGAAACAACGGTACATGTGACTTATCGGGTCATGTCACCGTCAGATATTCATGCCAGCGGCAGCCCGATCGGGCATCGTCTCTCTGATCTTCGTCTGTATCTGCTGGATTCGCACGGTCAGCCGGTGCCGTACGGCGCGATCGGTGAATTGTATGTGGGCGGTGACGGCGTCGCACGCGGCTATCTGAACCGGCCGGCGTTAAATGCAGAGCGTTTCCTTGATGACCCGTTTCATGACGGCGGGCGTTTGTACCGCTCAGGCGATTTGGCCCGTTATCTGTCAAACGGTGAGCTGGAATATTTAGGGCGTAACGATCAGCAGGTCAAAATTCGTGGTTTCCGCATTGAATGCGGTGAAGTGGAAGCGGCACTGCTTGCCCATCCGAAGGTGGCCAATGTGGCCGTTGATGCCTGGCAGGCTGCCGATGGCGATAAACGGCTGGTGGCCTGGGTTGTTCCTAAGGGGCAGACTGACAGGGAAACACTGGCCGCACAATGGCGTCAGTTCCTGTCAAACCGTCTGCCGGACTATATGGTACCCGCAGCATTTGTCTGTCTGGACGAAATGCCGCTGACAACCAATGGCAAGCTGGATAAACGTGCTCTGCCGGCACCGGAAAAGCTGGCCGGGAACCGCGAAGTCTATGAGCCGCCGAAAGGCGAAAAGGAGTGCCTGCTGGCTGCTTTGTGGGCCTCTTTGCTGGGTGTTGAATCTGTGGGTCGCAATGATAATTTCTTCGACCTGGGCGGGCATTCTCTACTGGCGGTACAACTGGCCAACCGGATTGAACAGGCTGGCTGGACGCTGTCACTGCCATCTCTGTTCTCAACGCCTGTGCTGCATGTGCTGGCCGAACAGTTGCAGGGAGAGGGAGATATCCGGCAGCGTCCTGTGATGCCTGTTTCCAGGCAGGAGCCTGTGCCCTTATCGTTTGCGCAGCAAAGATTGTGGTTTCTGAGTCAGATCGAAGGCACCAGCGAAACCTATCATATCCCGTTAGCACTGGTATTGACGGGGGCACTTGATAAAACAGCCTTCAGCCAGAGTCTGGATGCTTTGTATTCACGTCATGAAAGCCTGCGCAGTATGGTAGCAACGGAGGGAGATCAGCCTCAGGTGCGTTTCCTTCCTGAGCAGGCTATGCCCCAGTCATGGCATGACTTGCGAGCCGAATCGGAAGCGGACGCCCGGCGTCGGGCGATGGATGAAGCTCGTCGAGAGATGGCTGCACCCTTTGATCTGAACAACGGACCACTGGTCCGCGCCCATGTCTGGCAGATCACGGACAATCACACTCTGTTTCTGTTGGTTTGCCATCACATAGTCTCAGATGGCTGGTCAACCAAAATCCTGCTCAAAGAGCTGGGTGAGCTATACCAGGCGTTTAGTCACAACCGGGAGAATCCTTTGCCACCGCTCAGGCTGCAGTATGCTGACTATGCCCATTGGCAGCGAGAGTCTCTCAGTCAGGATCAGCTGGACAGGCAGACACAGTTCTGGCGTGACTCGCTGGGCGATGCACCGACGCAACTGACATTGCCGACGGACAAACCACGCCCTCCGGTTCAGTCTTTTGCCGGCGCAGAAGTGCCGCTTGAGATAGATGAGGCGCTGACCCAGTCACTGCGCCACCTCAGCAAGCAACACGGCACCTCGCTCTTTATGACGGTACTGGCTGCCTGGGGTGTCGTGCTGTCGCGGCTGTCGGGGCAGCAGCAGGTTGTGGTAGGTATGCCCGATGCCAACCGCGGGCGGCTGGAGGTAGAGTCTGTTGTCGGTTTCTTTGTCAGTACCCTGGCCCTGCATATCGACCTGCGTGACGATCCCTCTCTGGATACCTTGCTGACAAGGATCAGACAGGCCGTACTGGCGGCGCGTGAAAACAGCGATTTACCTTTTGAGCAGGTGGTGGAGGCGCTCAATCCGCCTCGTCAGCTTGACAGAACACCGCTGTTTCAGGTGATGCTGTCCTGGCAGGATGGCACGGTTCGCGACATCAGGTTGCCAGGGCTGGAGGTGGCCGAGGCCGGACTCGGGTACGATATCGCCAAATTTGATTTAACCCTGGCACTGGAAGAGAGCGGTGAGCAGATCACCGGTGTGCTGAATTTTGCCACTGCATTGTTTGAGGCCGGAACTGCACAGCGTATTGGTGATTATCTGCTGGCGGTGCTGACAGCGATGGCGGCAGATGTCAGCCAGCCGGTGTCGCAGGTTGATATCTTGTCTGACAACGAACGTAAGCTGTTGCTTGATGGTCTGAATCAGACTGAACGTGTCTATCGCGGCGCTGCCAGTGTGCATCAATTGATTGAGGAGCAGGCCAGCCGATCTCCTCAGGCTGTTGCACTGGTATGCGGTGATGAAGTGCTGAGTTACGGTCAGCTGGACAACCGGGCAAACCGATTGGCCCACGGACTGATTGTCCGTGGTGTCGGCACTGAAACAAGAGTGGCCGTCTGCGCTGCCCGGAAGCCAGACATGATTGTTGCGTTGCTGGCCGTGTTAAAGGCAGGAGGAGCGTATGTGCCGTTGGATCCGGATTATCCGGCTGAACGGCTTCATTATATTCTGACAGACAGCGCCCCGGTGCTTTTGCTGGCCGACTCGGCCGGCCGTCAATCGCTGGGTGATGTTCAGGTTCCTGTACTGGCTTTGGATGAGCCGCTGGCAACACCTGTGTCTGTTGGTGCGCCAGACACAGTGGTTTGCCCTGAACATCTGGCTTATGTGGTTTATACCTCTGGCTCTACCGGACGCCCGAAAGGGGTGATGGTTGAGCATGCGCAGTTGCTCAACCTGATTGGCTGGCATGCTGAAGCAACCGGGCTGCAGGCGCGGGAGAAAAGCACTTGCATGGCGGGACTGGGTTTTGATGCCTGTGTCTGGGAAATCTGGCCGGCCCTGTCACTGGGAGCAAGGTTACTGATGCCGCCGCTGCAGGTAAAAGGTGACAGCGATGCCTTGCTGCACTGGTGGCAAAACAGTGGCGCACAGGTTTCCTTCATGGTGACGCCGCTTGCTGAAGCTGCCCTGGCAGGCGGCACTGTGCCGCAGTCGCTGCGTCAGTTGCTGATTGGCGGAGACAGTGTCCGCCGCTGGCCGCTGGATGTCCCGGCAGGGTTGACTGTGGTGAATAACTACGGGCCGACCGAAACGACTGTGGTGGCAACATCGGCACCGCTGGATCTTAATGCTCCGGTTCCCTCAATTGGCCGTCCGGTCAGTAATACCCGCGTGTATCTGCTGGATGACTACGGTAAGCCTGTCCCTAAGGGATCTGTCGGCGAGCTGTATATCGGTGGGGTTCAGGTGGCTCGTGGTTATCTCAATCAGCCAGTGTTAACGGCTGAGCGTTTTCTTGACGATCCTTTCCATCCGCCGGGACGTATGTACCGCACAGGCGATCTGGTCCGTTATCTTGCTGACGGCAGTCTGGAATTTCTCGGACGCAATGATCATCAGGTGAAAATTCGTGGTTTCCGTATTGAGCTGGGCGAAATCGAAACTCAGCTCGGTGCTTATCCTGCGTTAAAAGATGCGGTTGTTGATGCGCCGGCCGGTACCAGCGGCGATAAACGCTTGATAGCCTGGGTTGTTCCTGAAGTGGCGGTTGAGACAGACAATGATAGATCTGCGCTGACTGAACAATTACGCCGGTTCCTGAGCGCGCGTCTGCCTGAACATATGATCCCATCGGCCTTTGTATATATGACAGCGCTGCCGGTGTCTCCTAACGGCAAACTGGATCGCCGAGCGCTGCCTTTGCCGGGATCAGAGGCTGGCCGTGCTTATGCGGCGCCACAAGGTGAAACGGAAATCTTGCTTGCTAAGATCTGGGCAACAATACTGGAACGTGAATACATTGGCAGGAATGACAATTTCTTCGAGCTGGGTGGTCATTCATTGCTTGTGGTGAAACTGATGGCTGAACTCCGTCGCCAGGGGCTTGCCGCGGATGTCAAAACCCTGTTTTCTGCCCCCACGCTGGCCTCACTGGCTGCAGCGCTGGGTTCTCAGCAGGAAATCCGGATTCCGGAGAACCGGATCACTGTCGGCATCACAAGTATTACTCCTGAATTAGTCCCACTGGCAAATCTGAATCAGCAGGACATTGAGCAGATAGTGGCGACGGTGCCGGGCGGTGTGGGTAATGTGCAGGATATCTATGGCTTGTCGCCATTGCAGGAAGGGATTTATTTCCACCATTTACTGAATGAACAGGGTGATACCTACCTGCTGTCCGCTTTACTGCGCTTTGACAGTCGCCAACGGCTCGACAATTGGTTGTCGGCTATGCAGCAAGTGGTTGATCGTCATGATATTCTGCGTTCTGCTTTTCTCAGTCATGGCCTGTCAGAATCTGTGCAGGTAGTCTGGCGCCATGCCGCTTTACCTGTTAGTGACGTCGCGCTGAATCCGGCCGACGGGCCAGTGGCAGAGCAGTTACTGGCTCGCTTTGACTCCCGTTGTTCCCGCCTGGATCTGACGAAGGCGCCGCTGCTGAATATGGTGGTCAGTCAGGACGAAGACGGTCGCTGGCTCATGCTGCAGCAATGGCACCATCTGATCGGCGATCATTCAACGTCGGCACTGATTGAAAGTGAGATTGCCACTATTCTGGCTGGCAGATCCAGTGAGTTGACGGCCGCGCCACCATACCGAAATGTTATTGCACAAAGTCGGCTGGGGATGAGTCAGACACAGCATGAGGTGTATTTCCGCCAGATGCTGGTTGATATCGAAGAGCCAGTGCTGCCATTCGGGCTGAATGATGTTCGTGGAGACGGCAAGCGCGTTGTGACCTCGCAGTTGCCTGTTCCCGGCGATCTCAATCGCACTTTGCGAGAGCAGGCACGCAAGCTGGGAGTCAGCCTGGCCAGTCTTTGCCATCTGGCCTGGGCGCAGGTGCTCTCTCGCGTTACGGGTCGGGATACTGTGGTATTCGGCACTGTATTGCTTGGTCGGATGCAGGCCGGTGAAGGTGCAGAGCAGGCGATGGGACTGTTCATCAATACGCTGCCGCTTCGCCTGGATATTAATGATAAGGATGTAGTGAGCGCGGTGCAGCAGGCACACCAGAATTTGAGTGGTTTGCTTGAGCACGAGCATGCGCCTCTGGCACTGGCTCAGCGCTGCAGTGGTCTGCCGGCAGGAGCACCATTGTTCAGCGCGTTACTGAACTACCGCCATAACCAGGGTGACGAGTTAATTTTACCGGCAGGTATTGAACTGCTCAGTGCTGAAGAACGAACCAATTATCCCTTTGTTATGTCAGTTGAAGATGGCGGCGATTCACTCGGCCTGACAGCGCAAATCAGTCAGCCGGTTGAGGCAGTCAGGGTTTGCGAATATATGTTGCAGGCGCTGATTTCATTGTCTCATGCTCTGGATACAACGCCTGATTTGCCTGTCAATACGCTGGACATAGTCACCGATGCTGAGTATCGCTTGCAGCTGGAAACCTGGAATCAGACGACCACGGCTTATCCGGCAGACTGCTGTGTGCATACTGTGTTTGAACAGCAGGTACGCGCTAATCCTGATGCGATTGCCGTTACTGATGGGCCGCGTTCTGTAAGTTATGCCGAGTTGAATACTCAGGCCAATCAACTGGCCCATGTCCTGATTGAACGGGGTCTCCAAACCGGTGATCCGGTGGCGGTCAGGTTGGGACGCAGCCTGGATCTGGTTGTGGCGCAGTTGGCTGTACTCAAAGCCGGCGCGGTATACGTGCCTATTGATCCCAAGCTACCGGAATCCCGGCAGGCATGGATCATCCGTGATTGCGGTGCGTGTATCATGATTGCAGAACAGCCGGGTGATGATGCACTGTCTTATGTCTTAGCTGATGAGCGCAGCCAGCGCACTGACAACCCTGAACGGCCGCGGTCAAGTACAGCAACGGCATATATCATGTACACCTCAGGGTCGACCGGTCAGCCTAAAGGTGTAATGACACCGCATCAGGGCGTCAGCCGGCTCGTGATCAACAACGGTTATGCGGACTTCAACGAGACAGACATTGTCGCATTTGCAGCGAATCCGGCCTTTGATGCGTCAACGATGGAAGTGTGGTCAGCCTTGCTCAATGGCGGTCAGCTGGTGGTCATCTCCCCGCAAACCGTCCTGGATGCCAAAGCCTTTGCGGAGGTATTGCAAAGGCAGCAGATCACGGCCTTATTTTTGACAACCGCTTTGTTTAATCAATATGTTCATACCCTTGGCAGCACTTTGTCTCAGCTCAGATATTTGATTTGCGGCGGCGAGAAGGAAGACCCGGCCGCTTTCGCGACGCTGCTGCAATATCAGGGACCGGTAAAGCTGATCCACGCCTACGGGCCAACCGAAACAACGACTTTTGCTACCGCGGCGCATATCGAGCACTTTGATGATCGTGATCGTTTACCTATAGGTAAGCCGATAGGTAACACGCGTGCTTATGTACTGGATGCGCGGGGGCGGGTTGTTCCTCGTGGCGCTGTGGGTGAGCTTTATATTGGTGGTGTCGGCGTGGCTCTGGGGTATCTGAATCGTCCGGAAATGAGTGCTGAGCGGTTCCTGCCCGATCCATTCAACGCAGGAGCTAACATGTACCGGACCGGTGATCTGGTGCGTTATCTGCCGGATGGTAGTCTGGAATATCAGGGACGCAACGACCGGCAGATGAAAATTCGCGGCTTCCGGATCGAAATGGGCGAAATCGAGCAATATCTGCGGGCACATGCTGCGGTTCGTGATGTGGTGGTCGATCTATATCCTCTGGGTGATGGCCAGCATCTGGTTGCCTGGCTGACACTCAATGACGGTGCATCAGCTCCGGACACACAGGCACTGCGCAGGTATCTGGCGGAGTCTCTGCCGGCTTATATGCTGCCCGCGGCTTACATCTGGCTCGAGCACCTGCCGCTGACACCGAATGGTAAGGTGGACAGACGTGCATTACCTGCACCGCAAGGTCAGGCTGTTGCGGACGCAGACTATGTGCCGCCTCAGGGAGACACTGAAATAATGCTGGCTCAACTGTGGCAAGATTTACTGGGAATAGAGCAGGTGGGCCGTTACGATCATTTCTTTGAGTTGGGAGGTCACTCCCTGCTGGCGGTGCGCCAGGTGAGCATGGCACAGCCGCTTGGTCTGAGCCTTTCGGTACAGGCCATATTTGATCATCCGGTACTGGCCGATTTGGCTGATCAGCTCGATAACCAGTTCGGCGAGCGACGCCCGCGAAGCGCATTACCGGCTCGCCGCAGTGGCATACGTTCCCCCTTGTTCTTTCTGCCCACAGGCTTTGGTGATCATTCCTACGTGTATGAGATAGCGAAAGTCATTAACCCGGACCATCCTGTTTATGCCGTACCCTGGCCGGATAGGGCGCAGCCGTTGCCCGAGACTATGGCCGGTATGGCAGCAGCCAGTATCGCGCTGATTCGTCAGGTACAGCCGCGTGGGCCGTACCATCTGTTCGGGTATTCGTCTGGCGGCATTCTTGCCTATCAGGTTGCACTGCAATTGCAAAGGGAAGGGGAAGAAGTGGCTCTGCTGGGACTGCTTGATACCATGCGGCCACAACAGGCGATGAGCAGCGTAACAGCGCTTTTCCTGAGCTGGCTTGAAGTGGAGCATGCCGATCTTGATCTGGCCTTGCTGGCACAACTTCGTGAGATGCCGTTACAGGCTGCGCTCAGAACGTTGAAAGAAAGGGGGATCAGTACACAGATGGACGATCATCAGGCAGAGCTGTTGTTGTGGAACCAGCGTTATCATTATGCGACTTTGGTTGGCGCAACAACAATCTCGCCATCGGAACTGACAGTGCATTTATTCAAAGCCAAAGAAGAAATGCCACCCATGCGCAGTGACGATCTGATTCGGTATTGGGAGGCTATCAAACCTCAGGGCTTTAACCGCACGGATAACTCGGCACTGGGATGGGAACATTATTTGCCGGCACATTCGCTGGTTGTGAAAAAAGTGGATGGCGATCATGTCACTATGATGGCGGATGCCGAGAACCGCCGTCGGTTAGGGGAGTGCATTGATGCGTTGTTGCAGGAAATATCGGTTGATGCTTTAGTTGATAGAGCAACGGATACCGAGAATACGCGGTAACTCAATTATTCAGAATAGACTCAAAATCCGGTGCTCTACAGGCACCGGATTTTTTGACTATTTTGTTTTTTTATGCTGTTTTTTAATTATGCTGCGCGCCGTGCAGTTACTGCTCCAGCAGTTTTGTTGCTTCTTTGCGTGTTCCGCCGACCGGCCGGTTAACCGAGATCGAACGGCCTTTTTTCATGCCTTTCTCATAATCATCTGTCATTGCCTTCATGGCTTCCTGCAATTGTTTTTTGAAGGTTTCGCGATCCAGATTTTCAAATTCACGGTCGATGAAATTACTCATGCGTTTGTCATGGTCATCGTCGGTGTTCAGAATTGGCAGCTTTTCCAGCGCGCCTTCTATCCAGCCGGCAAGGAAAGAGGAAACACGGCGTGTGACTTCGCTTGCACTGGCCCCGGTACCGGCAAAGCTGTTACGGAACTGGCCGGTTTGCTGGTTCATTTCGCGGTACACGACATCGAAGGCAAAAGCGGCAAAAATTGCACGCTCGGCCACGCCGATAAACTCAGCCTGTTTGAGCCCTTTGTAATTGGTCAGCACACATTCGACACCAAAACGGCGGTTGATCCCACGAATGATTTTCAATATGTGTGAACTGATGTCTGACGGTAACAGGGTGGCTGATTTTGTTTTGCCCATTTGGATGAATTCAATGTCATCTTGCTCCAGGCCGTACTTGAGCATGAGGCGATGAGCCATTTTGATGGCTTGCGCTGCTTCATTGACGTTGGCCGAGTTACCTAACTCAAGGCATTTGGCTATTTTTTTCAGTGCCTTTCGCTTTTGTTCAGACATCCACACCACTCACATTCAAAAAACGGTCACGTATTTTAGCGTGTTCGCTATCAGGAAGGCAAAATTCTCTGTTGGTATTCTTTTGTGATAGTGAGAAATGAAGCGCTTGCCTTGTACTGATTATGGTTGAACCGCATAATGAGCCGCACTTTTTGCAAATCAAACCGAGCTAAGTAATGACGATTGTCCAGTCTATCGATGTGCCATTTGAATTTCGCCATACCTGCTGGTTTTGCGGTGAGCCTTACTATGAATGCCATGTGTTCCGTCCCGAGCCTAACTACGATAATGATCCGCCGGTCAAAGTACCTTGCTGCGAAGAATGCTATGGCTTTTGTTCCCGCACCAAAGCAAGCGGGCTGGATATACTGCGTGACAGAGTGAAAGGACGCCTGCACCAGCAGTATCAGAAGCATTTACAGATAGGCGCACAATGGACCAGAGAAGAGCTGGAAGACTCTGAACTGGAAGGCAAGGCATTTGAAGGCTTTAAACACAGCGCCTGGATGATGTTTGAAATTGCACGGGACAGAGTCAATTATCCGGGCTGGCCGCTGGCGATTGATGGCCAACCGGTGGGGCAGCTAAGCAGTGCTTTTCAGGTTGAATATAACGGTATTGTTTATCCCAATATTTCACAGGCGGTTGAGCAACTGGCCAAAAGTTACGCCATTCCGCAGGAATATCTCGAACAAACCTTAGAGCTGGTGGGACGTCACCAGTTGGGGTTTGCCATCCGCTTTTGTAAAACCACCCATGGCTACTCAGATGCTCAGCGTGCCGTCAGCCTGGCCAGTTTGCGTGAGAGGCTGAAGGAAGAAGCTGAGTCGGAACAGACAGTCTCGCTCAGTCAGGGCATTGAGGTTGGCATCAAATATATTGAACCCCAGATACTTTTTCGCACCGAAGTTTCCCCGTATGCGGTGCAATGGGCTTTGCAAAACGGTGTGACAACCTTGGCGCAACTGGCCGACCTGGAAGAGGCTTTTCTGGCGCATTTCAGTCAGGATTCAGAACTGACCGCTTTTCGTTATTTCACCGGCTTGCAGGTTTATCTGGAGAAGAGAGAAGAGGATACCCACTGGGCGCTCACTCAGGATCCCAACAGGCAATGGTTCGCTAAGTTGCTAAAGAAATAAGCGCTAAGAAAAAGCTCAGCTAGCGAAAGAAAAAAGGCCAGCGTACCTGGCCTTAATCTGTACTGTTATTGTGTCTGGGCCTGGTGATGGCTGGCCCAGATGACTGTATTGCCCTCTTCATCAAACGCGACGACGTCATACGGCATTTTCTGGTCGTTATACTCCATGCCCGGTGAGCCCATTGGCATACCGGCGACAGCAAGACCTTTCAGGTTGGCGGGCTTTTCCTTCAGAAATCGTTGCACATCTTGTGCAGGCACATGGCCTTCAAAGACGTATCCCTGAATGATAGCGGTATGACAGGATGCGTACTCAGGTTGTATCCCATTGGCTTGTTTGATTGGATGGAGATTATTTGCCATGTTCATTTCAATCTCAAAACCATGGCTGTTCATGTGTTTTACCCAATCCTTGCAACAACCGCAGGACGGAGACTGGTAATTTTTCCCTTTTATCGTATCGGCAGCGATCGAGGGGAGAGCCGTCAGCAACAGTGCGGCAGTCAGGAGACATTGTGATTTTTTCATCATTTAACCTTTTATTCATCTGTGATGCCGGGTATGCAGGCCCGGCAGTCTTTAATCGAGCAGTTCTGAGCGAAAAGCAGCGCTAATCGAAAGCGTTACCCAGGCAGGACTAAGGTAACCTTGTGTTTATCGATGAATAGGAGGCCGTAACAGTGTTGAGACCGGTTCGTCCCAGTATCCCGACAAATAGGGATGGTCACTTTGGCTCGAGGCCATTAAAACGGGAGCAGCGAAAGGCGCGGGAAGGATCAATGTGGTATGACAGGAAGACTGGCAATGCGGTAGACACCCCGAATGCTGAATATCGTCCTGGCAGGAAATATGGGTTGCTTTGTTTGCATGCGAGGTCATTGTATCGGCACAACAGCCTGTGTTTGTCATGACCGGCGGACATCCGCCTGACATGACTGCCGGGAACAACGCTGCACTGGCGTTATTGATCGGCAGCAACAGCAGACACAGGATAACAATGATTATCCTGTTCGTTGAACAATGCGGCTGGTGAGGCAACTGAGTCAACATGTTGTCAGCGAATGTCTTCCTTAATGATCAATGTTATAGATTATAACCCCGGTGCAAACTGGATTCATAACCAAAATCAAGAAACGGTAAGTTTTCTAACTGGCTGAAAGATAGGGAACTGCCTTGTGCCCAGATTCTATGCGGGTTTGCGAGGATCGCATTTGGAATAAGCCTAACGTTTTTCTGACATTTCCTGACAGGGTTTAGGCTTTAATTGCGGTGAATTGACATTTTTTTGCGTTAGGAACAGGTATGCAATACACAGAAGAAGACAGAAAAGTACTCTATGAAACATGGATGAGCTATAAGGCAAAAATGCGGGTGACTCAGATTGAAATGGCTAAGAAACTTGGGGTAAGCCAGCTGTTTTTCTCTGACATTCTGCGTGGTAACTTACCGCTTGAACATCGTTTTGTCAGTCAGTTCTGTCAGTATATGGGTGTTGATCCTGTCCTTACCATTCCTTCCCTGAGGGAGCAGATTGGCAGCAGTCTGCCGAACACTGTCACATTAACAAATACGTATATAGTTGATGGCAATATCAAAAATGTGCGGTATAGTGGCAACCAAATCGTTGTTGAATATGAGCACAGCGTGACAACTCACTGATCAGTTCGCGTGTTGTTTGCAAATCAACGAATCAGGCCCTTGTCACAGACGAGGGCTTTTTTGTACTGGTCACCAGGGGATAAATAAGGAGAAAGGATGAAGATTGGCATTATTGGCTTAGGGGACATAGCTCGCAAAGCGTATTTGCCCGTGCTCACTCAATGGCCGGATCTTGAGCTGGTATTCTGTACCCGCAATGAAGACACACTGCAGCAACTTGCCCGAACACACAGAATTCAGGATGCGGTGACGGATTATCGCGGGCTGGTGGCGAAGGGCGTAGACGGTGTCATGATCCACAGTGCAACCTCTTCCCATTTTGATATAGCGCGCTTTTTTCTGAACCAAGGCATTGCCGTTTTCGTTGATAAGCCTCTTACCGATAACTATGAACAGTGTGAAACGCTCTACGAATTAGCCGAAGAAAAACAATGTCCATTGTTCCTTGGTTTTAATCGCCGATATTTACCGCTGATAAAGCCTTATCTGAGCGACGCATCAGTCACTGAAGGTAAGAAACTACTGGGTTTAAAATGGCAGAAACACCGACTGAATCTGCCAGGCGATACCCGAACCTTTGTGTTTGACGATTTTATTCATGCGCTGGACAGCGTAAATCTTTCCGGGCAGGTGAGTGAAAATGACCTGCATATTGTGACTCAGTCTCACCAGGGAAAGCTGGCGCGACTGGACGTTGAGTGGCAGCTTGATGGAGTCATTTTTCAGGCATCAATGAACCGGCTCAATGGTGTGACAGCAGAACAGGTGACGATCAATTATGAGAATCTGACCTGTCACTTTGATTCTCTGGCTACGGGTAAGCAATGGAATGAAGGCCGCGAACAGACGCTGGTGCTGCCAGACTGGACCCCCATGCTCGATAGTAAAGGGTTTACTGCCATGACTGCTCACTGGCTGGAAGTGGTGGCGAGCGGAAAAATGGAAGCCTCTCTGGTGACACGAAACCTGAATACCCACTATCTCGCTGAAGTCATTTGCCAAAAAGTGAAACTATAACCTCAGATACCCTTGAATATAACCAGATCTGACGGGTCTGGTTATTGAAGATTATTTCGATCTCAAACTTTTTTTTCAGAATGCAAGAAACTTCACTGCAGGCAGCTTTGCCTGTTCAATAATCCGCCACTTGCGTCGTTTTGGCTGTTTTTTGCGGTTAATTTGGCCCATGGAGTTAGATTTACTGTTTTCAAGCTGGTAATGTGCGTCCCCTCACACAACTGGTGAGAATTTTATGCAAACCTCCAAACAAAATAGTGCTGATAAAATGGTTTCAGCTCTAACTATTGGTTTCCTCTGTCTTTTCCTGATTGCTGCGCTGGTAGACCTGTCATGGGTTTCCTCTTCCATCCAATCCCTTTTTGCGCTTTCAACCGCTAGCTTCGGTTACTTTTGGCAATGGCTGATGGTACTGAACTTTATTCTGGCACTGTGTCTGGCGCTGTCACCCCTGGGCAAAATAAAGCTCGGTAATACTGAGCGGCCTGAAATCGGTCAGTTTCGATGGACTGCCATGATCATGTGTACTCTGCTCGCTGGTGGCGGTGTATTCTGGTCTGCCGCTGAGCCTATTTACCACTTTGTTACCACGCCGCCAGCCTTTGATGGCCTGGCGGCGCGTCAGCCAGAAACGGTTGCGCCTGCGCTGAGTCAAAGCTTTTTGCACTGGGGATTTCTGGCCTGGGCCGTGCTGGGTACATTAGCAACCATTGTGCTGATGTATGCGCATCATCAGAAAGGGATCAAGCTCAGACCGAGAGCTTTGCTGTATCCGCTGGTGGGTGACCGACTGGAAAATCACTGGCTGGGTTCGGTAATTGATGCAAGCTCAATCCTTGCCGTCGCCGCGGGCACAATCGGTCCGATAGGCTTTTTAGCCTCACAACTGGGTTACAGCCTGCATGTTGTCGCCGGACTGGATAACTCGGTACTGACTCAGATCGGTTTGCTGGCGGTAGTGGTCACGATTTATTCTTTATCTGCAGCGACAGGAATGGATAAGGGGCTGCAGTGGCTGAGCCGCTTTAATGTGATAGTCGCCGTATTGCTGCTGCTGGTGATGTTGCTGCTGGGGCCAACCGGTTTCATCTTTGAAAAGTTTGCCGAGGCGATGACTGTTTATATCCAGCACTTTCCTGCGATGAGCCTGACAAACGCTTCTCCGGACTGGAACGCCTGGTGGACATGGTTTTTCTGGGGTTGGTTCATCGGCTTCGCGCCAATGATGGCAATCTTCATTGCCCGCATCACGGTTGGCCGCAGTATTCGGGAGTTGGTCATGACAGTGGCTATTGGTGCGCCTCTGGTGACCCATTTCTGGTTTACTGTACTGGGCGGTTCGGGTATTTATTTTGAACTGACTCAACCTGGTGTTATTTCAGAACCCTTAAGTGAAGGGGGCTTGCCTGCGGTGTTGTTGGCAACCTTGTCTCAGCTGCCTTTCAGTGAATGGCTCATTCCGGCTTTTCTGGTGCTGACAACAACTTTTGTTGTTACAACCGGGGATTCTATGGCTTATGCCATTGCTATGGTGACCTCAGGTAAGAATGAACCGGCCAGAGGGCATCGTTTGTTCTGGGCGATCGCAATGGGGGCCGTGGCCGCGGTATTACTGCTGGCCGGTGATGGGGGATTGAATGCCCTGCAATCTTTTATTGTGATTACGGCCGTACCTGTTTCATTGCTGATGGTCTTCACATTACTGACTGGTCCGCTGGCCGCCATCAGGCTACACCGCGAAACCGATGTTGCCTCACCTGAAAGTTCGCTGATCACTGAACAGTAAGGTTGTTTCACCCTGATAAAACGCCCTCGTTGTAGAGGGCGTTGTTGTTTTAGCCGTGAGTTACTCCCGGTTTTTATGCTTCCGGTTAGTACTTTGTATCGTACGATACATGCGGCCCAGCTGTTTAGACTTGGCACGTTTCTCTGCAATGCTGGCAGTATTGAAGGTCACTTCGTGGTTCAGCTTGAGATAATTGCGCAACCTGCGCTCTTCAAGCTCGCCGGATTCAATGGCTGCCAGTACGGCGCAGCCAGGCTCATACTGGTGAGCACAGTCGCCAAACCGGCATTGTTCTGCCAGCGTTTCGATATCCGCGAAGGTGGTTGCCAGCCCTTCACTGCAGTCGGCCAGCTGGAGTTCGCGAATACCTGGTGTGTCGAGCAGAAGACCACCGCCTTGTATCAGGTGCAGAGATCTTGCGGTCGTGGTATGTCTGCCTTTACTGTCATCCTCTCTGATACTGGCTGTTTGCTGCGCTTCAGTGGCAAGCAGGGTATTGACCAGGGTGGATTTTCCCGCACCCGATGAGCCCAGGAAAGCAACCGTTTTTCCTGTTCTGCACCAAGGCGCCAGTTTGGCGACACTGACACTGTCTAACCCATTGACGTACTCAACCAACAACATGTTATCGATGTGCCGTACCTGTTCGACGAAAAGGGTAGG
Organism: Photobacterium halotolerans DSM 18316; assembly: GCF_000425165.1. Classification (GTDB taxonomy): domain Bacteria; phylum Pseudomonadota; class Gammaproteobacteria; order Enterobacterales; family Vibrionaceae; genus Photobacterium; species Photobacterium halotolerans. The sequence continues at coordinate 225,959 of NZ_KE384319.1, read as the reverse complement.
ATCGTCAACACAATCGGCCTTAGACAGAACAATAACCGGCTCAACACCAGACTGGTGCGCAAGCGACAGATAGCGCTCTATACGACTGAGATTAAAATCCTGGTTCAGAGAGCAAACGATAAACACGGTATCGACATTGCTGGCGATGAGCTGTTCTTCAATTTTGCTGCCTGCGGCTTTTCGCCAGAAGCGGGAAAAGCGCTCCAGCAGACGGACGAAATGGTCTTCGCCAGACAGTAATACCCAGTCTCCGACAGCGAGTTCAGGCATATTAGGCAGTACAGGTATCGACAAGTGGCCGTGCTCTGAGAAAACGTCCAGCCGGTTTCTGTGTAAGGCACATACCCGGGCTGGTTTCACCTGATCCCATTCGTCGAGAGACAGCAGTTGTTGAAAATAAGGTTTCCAACCAAGTTCTTGTAAAGAATACACTGGTGTAGAAATCGTTGTTGTCATGATGTGTTTACCCCTGACGCAGCACAGGCGTCATTAACTGAAACGGTAAAATTCAGGGGCAATATGTCCCCGGTTATTCAGAACCGGGCAATAGAAGCGGGAAGGGCAGAAGCGGGGAGTGTGTGTCCTGTTATCTCTTTCGCTTACTGGCTCTTTGCCTGTTTCTGTGCCCAGTGAGTCGTTAATACAATCATCTTGTGTCCTCCAAAGTAATAAATGGGTGTTAAGTGCATGAAATGTAGCAGGCGGAGTAAAATGTGTCTAGAAGCGGTTTAAGGTTTCCAGACACATTCGGCAGATTATGCAGCCTGATAAGCTTCTTTTCTGGCGTTAAAGCGGGCGACAAGATCATCAATGTCATTCTGGCAATATGGCTTCAGGCCACTCATCAGCATACGTTTGCGGCCTTCACCTACCACTTCACCGTGCTCTGTAAAGCTGAATGCCAGCGTTACGCTGCCACGCTTACCGTCAGATTCAAGGATTGAATCAGTCAGCTCAACGGTTGGTGCTTCAAGGTCCAGCCGGCTGAATTCCAGCTCCATGCTTTCATAGATAACCAGCGGGCGGGCAGGGTTGATCATTACCTGCTTGGATTCCATTAAAGGCACCATGATGTGCGGGAAATTCTTTCCGGAGAATTGCACATAATTCTTGGTAACTGTTTCGATCAGGCTGGTATTGTGGGTGATTTCACCTTCGCGAAGGACGTGAAGGTATTCTTTGCCTTTTTCATCGACGAGTGACAGATCGCTGGATGATTTCGTGTTGATAGCCAGGGCAACGCCATCGGTGATCATACCTGCAAATTCCACACGCATTTTCTGACTCAATCCTGTTTTTGCCAGCATGACAGAAAAGAGGAGATCACCCGGAACGCAAAAGCGTTTGTTATCGGCATCGTGGATTGGGTTGAAATCGCCAGCGACTTTTTTGGCAAAATGGCTGGCTTGTTCGCGGGTAAATGTATAAGCACCATTATGCTCGGCGAAGTAAGAATCTAAAAACATTGAGTTGGAACTACCTTAGATCATCGTAATCCTGATAGTTTACCTGATATCAACCGAGTAAATGGTCTAGCCAGCTGGAAATGTGGCAGAACGCGGATTTGATTCAAAGGCGAAAACAAAAGTGATGCAACAAATCACATACTAGGGTATTATCCGAGACCTTTGAGCTGTAAACAGCTCTGCTGAATCACCCATCTGTGCGTGTAGAAGAGCCAGATATTATAAGCGGTAGGGAAACTGCATGCTAATGGGTACTCTGTCAGTATTGCTGGCTGAGTACCCAAATTTTATCTCGTGTGGTTGAGCCAGTTGCAGCCTGCAGCTATTAATGCATTCGCTCCAGAATACCAGCTTCAAGCTCAGGCAGTCGGCGTTCAGTTGGTTACGTCAGTGAGTTGAGTTTAAAAGATCATCAACAGCAGTCCTGCCGCTAAGATAAAACCGGCCACACTTGCTGTCCGGCTGATTAGACCAAATGCGCTTGGTACGATCATTTCGTCATGATGCATGAATACTCCCTCCAGATAACGTCTTACTTTTGTTATGGTCCTTTCATTCATTCAGGAAAGGCACTTTCTATACTTTCAGTATAGTTTGTTTTAAAAATCAGGTTGAGAATTGCGGTATAAGTCGGAAAAAATTCACATAAAAAAATGATGATCAGAATTTCATCCAATGACAAAATATGTGTCTATAATCATAAAAAATAAGATAAAAATATTTATTTGTGGTGAATTAATGACAATCGTATTTTTAGGTGTGGGCGTAACCATTCAGGCCGTTGCTATTTATGTTGCGTTTTTTACACAATTTCCAGGGCATTTGTATATAGCAACTATTCTGATGGTGTTGGCACTGACAAGCTTGATGGCTATCCGTAGCCTGATTGCTCCGGCTTGTTTACTCGCCGGGGTTATTGTCGGTCTGGCACTGTCGCATAATCAGTCAGACGTTAAGTTGTTAATCAATATGGGTGAGGTGATGAAATTAGCCATTCAGCCTGATTGGGAAATTAATCAAGCCTGGCAATTTGTGAATGGCAGGGCTCCGGAATAAATACTACTTGACTGGAATAAGCAAAAGCTGACCAGCATGGATTTTATTATTCACTAACTGATTAGCTTGTTTTATGTCACTGATCGATGTGTTGTTTAATGTGGCAAGCTTATATAAGGAATCGCCAGGTTCAATATGTCGGACGCTGTATTTATTTTTAACATAGTGTAATTTTTCAGGCTGCTTATAAAAGTGATTGAGTTGCTTTTTGGGTATAAGTAACTGACTTTGTTCCTGCCTTAATGTTAGCCCGGAGGAGTACCCCGGGTTTAGCAGATACAGTGCTTTTCCGGTTAATCCTGCATCACTGGCTATCTGAGCAAGGGGGACTTGCTGTGTTATCGTCACTGAGGTCAGTACAGGGCTGTTGGGTATGTATACCAAAGGAAGAGAGGTATGGCTCTCTTCTTTGATTATCTGGCTTAATGCCAGTAGTTTAGGGACATAGTGCTCTGTTTCCCGGGGTAATGCTAACGACCAGAAGTCGGTTGGTTTACCCAGCGCTTTGTTGGCTTTGATTGCTTTGCGAACTCTGCCTTCACCGGAATTATAAGCGGCAATCGCATGCAGCCAGTTACCATTGAACTTATGATGAAGATATTCCAGTAAATCAAGAGCGGCCTGAGTCGATGCAATAATATCAAGCCTGCCGTCATATCCAGGCCGAAATTGTAATCCGAATGATTTACCTGTTGGTTTCGTGATTTGCCACAGTCCAGCTGCACCTTGCTGTGAATAGGCATAGGGATCAAATGCACTTTCTATAAAAGGCAATAAAACAAGTTCGATAGGTAGATCACGAGATTGGGCATTTTGGTAAATGTAATAAAGAAAGGGTTGAGCGCGCTTTGATACGGTTTTGAGATGTAGTGGCCGGTTCAGATACCACTGCTTATAGTTTCGCACTCTTGCATTGTTTGGTACCGGAAGAGTGCTTTCTTTAGCGAGAATTTGCCAGAGACTTTCTTCTTTGATCATTGATAGCTCAGTTAAGGGAGGCGGCGAATAGTCTGAAGGTAAGCCTGTTGCCAGATAGCGACCATCAATGACATCTTCCGGAATAGGGCATCGCTGACTTTTACTCGCAACCAGCAGCAATGCTTTTTGGAAGGCTTCATTGTGCGTATCATTGGTAACAGACATGGAGCCACAGCCTGTCAGTAACTGGAATGATAAAACCAACAACGGGTAAGCGTTTCTCATAATCGGCCTGCTAACCTTAGTTTGATCGAACCCAGCAATACATTTTTATTGTGTTTTTTTAAGGTATAGCAAGACTGATTTGTCTAACTTGTCTGGTTTTTGATACAGCGCCTGAAAAATTTTGTGGTGATCTTCTGAAAGTATTGGATGCAGGTAGAAAACAACAAGGTGAATAGCAGGGGGAGATGTGAGGCTGGAAGCCGGCCAATAAAGCGAAAAAGGTTGTAATGTATAGAAACTACAACGCCACATTACTGCGGCGTTGTAAGGGCGGAGCTGTCAGAAGTAGAATCTTGTACCAAAAATGAACCGGGTAAAGCTGTCTTCAACACCGTCTTTTGTGACGCTGATATCGTCGGTTGCGATGTTGTAGTTCACTTCTGCACTGATGGCGACATGTGGGTTGATGAAGTATTTCACACCACCTGCGATTTTAATATTCAAAGCAGTGACATCTTCTATATCAAAATCAATGTCATCGTCTTCATCTGCCGATAGGTTAGCGAGCTGAGCAGCAGCGCCAAGGTAAGGAACCCAGTTGCTGTCGTTCGTGAAGTTGTATTCTGTAAACATACCAAGCTGGAAGGTTTTGGTGCTGTCACTCATATTGACATCCAAAACACCGCCGATTTCCCAGTCATCTTTCACAAAATAACCGTAGGTGGTGTTTAAAAGGAATAAATAATCGTCAACATAGTCAAAATCCATACTACCTTGTAAGCCGAATTCTTGCGTACCTTCTTCCAGAGTTACGGCAAGCGCGGCTGGGCTAGCCAACAGTGTTGTAACTAATAATGCCAATGCTTTTTGCTTCATTTCCATCACTCCATTGTTATTGTGATACAGGTGAAGCATAGACGAGACTATTCAAAGTTGCATAAATACTCCAAAGTTTTCATCGTGTTTCACAAAGATACATAAACTATATTATTAATAGTTCTGACGATAAAATTCAGGAAAAATACAAATGACGAAACAACATTTCGCTCAGGCAGAGTCATCCTCTGGATTCTTATTTACGAGACTCATTATTCTTCACCGTTTCCTTTAATGCACTATAACTTTTAATGTGACGAAAATTTTATCACTCGCACCTCAGATATATCTCTTACTGAATATCTCCCCTTACGACTATTGTCTGACAAGGTTAGAGTTATATTGCTGTCCGGTCGATGGTATAACTGTGGTAAACGTTAACAAGGGCAAGGAAAGATGCATTATCCCTATCGAAATATAGTGATCCTCACTGGGGCCGGGATATCAGCCGAGTCGGGGATCAAAACCTTTCGTGACCAGGATGGGCTGTGGGAAAACCACCGTATCGAGGATGTAGCTACACCGGAAGGGTTCAAAAGAGATCCTGACCTGGTGCAATCTTTCTATAACCAGCGTCGTCAACAGTTAGAAAGCGGTACTGTCCAACCCAATGCTGCACATTATGCGCTGTCACGCTTGGAAAGTGAACTCGACGGTACGGTGACAGTGATTACCCAGAACATAGACAATCTGCATGAGAAAGCGGGTAGCCATAATGTCATTCATATGCATGGGGAGTTACTTAAAGCGCAGTGCAGTCAAAGTGGTCAAACTATTGAATGGAGTGGTGATATCTCACTGGATGATAATTGCCATTGCTGCCAGATTCCGGCGCCGTTAAGACCTAATGTTGTCTGGTTCGGTGAAATGCCGCAGGCAATGGACAAGATATATTCTGCGCTGGTTGCGGCTGATCTCTTTATCGCTATTGGTACATCAGGTTCAGTTTATCCGGCGGCAGGCTTTGTTCATGAGGCTGCCATGCACGGAGCCCATACCCTTGAGCTCAACTTAGCGCCAAGCATTGTGGAAAGTGAGTTTGACGAAAAACGCTATGGGCCAGCTTCAAAAATTGTTCCTGAGCTCGTTGATGAGTTGCTAACGTCAACCGACTAGCGCTAAAAAATAAGGCGTCTAACGACGCCTTAAAAGGATGTTTACTGGCCAGCTTTTAGTTTTTGGTAATATTCTTCATACAGCGACACCGCATCACCAACACTGTCCTGCCACTCACCGGCATCCATTACAGCTTGTGGCGGGTAGATGCTCGGGTCATCGACAAATGTTTTTGGCAGCTGATCTTTAGCTGTTGCAACAGGGGTTGGATAGCCAATTTCCAGCGCAACTTTGGCTGCATTTTCTGGTTTGAGCAAAAAGTCGATCATCTTATGTGCGGCATCAACATTTTTCGCGCCAGCCGGAATTGCCAGGCTGTCCATCCAGAAAATGGCACCCTCTTTAGGCCAAACGATATTAATTGGGGCGCCTTCCTGTCGTGCCATGTAGGCAGAGCCATTCCATAACATACCCAGAGAGGTTTCTCCGGCCATGTATGGGTTAGCAGGGTAGTCTGAGTTGAAGACCAGCACGTTGGGCATCAGCTTTTTCAGTTCTTCATAAGCGGCTTTAATTTCGTCAGGATTTTCAGTGTTGGCTGAGTAACCCAGTTTACGCAATGCGATGTGGAAGAATTCACGTGCATCATCCATCATCATCAACTGGCCTTGCCATTTACTGTCCCAGAAGTCACTCCAGCCGGTGATTTCTTTAGCATTGACCATATCTGTGTTCACGCCAATACCTGTCGCACCCCAAATGTACGGAATAGAGTAGTCATTGCCTGGGTCAAAAGGCTTATTCAGGAAGTTAGGATCCAGGTCTTTAAAATGCGACAGCTTAGACTTATCGATTTGCTTCAGCATATTCTCGTTACGCATCTTAGAGACGTAATATGTAGAAGGAACGACCAGATCGTAACCCGAACCGTAGGTCTTCAATTTGGCGTACATAGTCTCATTCGATTCATACGTCGAATAGATGACTTTAATACCGGTTTCTTTGGTGAACGCTTCCAGCACACTGGCTGGGATATATTCAGACCAGTTGTAGAAATACAGCTCTTCGTCTGCAGCCAGTGCTGAATGTGATGTCAGCGACATGGCAAACAGACCGCTGACCATGATTGAAGACCATTTTTTCATTGAGTTACTCCTAACTTCAGAAGCCTTACACAGCATTCTGGTCGCTATAGCAATGCCCACCTCTCTTGCGGACAGGGTGTGTCATTTCAGATGACAAAACATGTCAGAATGAGATATTAACCCATTACTAACGTATGGAATTCATTAAAGAATCAGTGGGAGAGTATAGCAGAGGGGATAAGAAAAAAGGCAACCAAATCAGTTTGGTTGCCTAAAGAAAGCGCTTATTGACCAGCTTTCAGCTTGAGGAAGTTTTCCTCATACAGAATGTTGGCGTCACCGACAGCATTCTGGAACTCACCGCGTTCCAATTCCTCTTTAGGCGGGAACAGAGTCGGGTTGTCTTTATATTTTGCATTTGATGCTGCAACACCCGTCAGATAACCGGTTTCTTCTGAAATTTTCGCAGCAACATCCGGGCGCAACAGGAAGTCGATCATCTTATGAGCAGCTTCAATGTTTTTCGCATTGTTGGTGATCGATAGATTATCTACCCAGTAAATGCCGCCTTCTTTTGGCCAAACCAGTTCAATAGGCAAGCCTTCACGCTGAGCCGCCGCCGCTGAGCCGTTCCACAGCATACCTAAGCCAACTTCGCCAGCCATATAAGGCGCAGCCGGGTTATCCGAGTTGAAAACCAGGACATTAGGCATCAGTTCTTTCAGCTTTTCATAAGCTTCCGCGATTTGTTTTGGATCTGTGGTGTTACCTGAGTAACCCAGAATCTTCAGGGCGATATGGTGAACTTCACGAGTGTCATCCATCAGCATCAGCTGGCCACGATATTTCGGATCCCACAGATCTTCCCAGCTGTCAAAGTCAGCCGGGTCGTACATTTCAGTGTTCACGGCAAGGCCAGTGATACCCAAAACGTGAGGTATAGAGTATTCGTTGTTCGGATCGAACGGCTTATTCAGATAATTCTGATCAAGGTTTTTGAAGTTGCTCAGTTTCGACTTGTCGATTTTCTGCAGCATGCCTTCATCGCGCATTTTGGCGACAAAATAGGTTGAAGGAACAACCAGGTCGTATCCTTCCGGGTGCGCTTTGAGTTTGGCATACATGGTTTCGTTCGACTCATAAGTCGAATAAATGACTTTAATGCCCGTTTCTTTAGTGAACTGTTCACGTAGTTCCGTAGAAATGTACGGACCCCAGTTCATAAAGACTAATTCTTCATCGGCTGCATTGACACTACCAGATACCAGAGTAGCGGCGCATGCGGCGCTGGCCAGAAACGCGGACCATTTTTTCATTGATGTGATAACTCCAAAATCCCTGCCGGGATGGTTAATAAAACAGGAGTCAAACCTTTGTCTCCTGCGTAAACGGCCGAGTTTCCTCGGCCGTATTTCAGTACGATTATCATGCAGATAAAATTAAACGCAACTTATTTCGTCTTGTCCCGCACAATGATTTGCGACAGCACAACCAGGGTCAGCGACACGATCAACATGACAGTGGCCAGTGCATTGACTTCCGGCGAAATACCCACTTTTACCATAGAGTAAATTTTCAGCGGCAGGATCTCATACGTCGGTCCTGTTACGAAAGAACTGACAATCACATCATCAAGTGACAGGGTAAAACTGAGCAACCAACCAGCAAAAACAGCGGGTTTAGCCAGTGGCAGGATGATCTGTTTCAATATGACCCATTCACTGGCGCCCAAATCACGGGCAGCTTCCAGCATTTTCACATCAAAGCCTTTTAAACGGCTATACACTGTCACCACAACGAATGGGAGACAGAAAGTGATATGAGACAGCAGCAGTGTCAGGAATCCCAGTTTCGCCCCCATAAGAATAAAAAGTGCCAGCAGCGAAATTGCCATCACGATATCTGGTGACATCATGACCACAAACAGCATGCCGTTGACAAAACTTTTACCCTTGAACTGGTAACGGAACAGGGCAACGGCAGTCAGACTGCCAATAATGGCAGCTGCCGTTGCAGAGTACACTGCAATGTTGAGTGAGTGCCAGGCTGCCTGCATCAAGCTGTCATTGTTCACAAGCTGCTCATACCACTTGGTGGTAAAGCCACCCCATTTCATGCCAAATTTGCTGGCGTTAAATGAGTTAACAATAAGAATAATGATGGGAATGTACAGGAATGCGTACACTACCGACATCAGACTGACTTTGAAAAAACGTCCCACAGTTAGTCCAACTCCACTTTACGGTTGAGTAGCTTGCCAGCCCGGTAATAGGCATACAGCAGAATTGCCATTGAAATAGTCAGGGCGATACTGGTTGCCGCCCCAAACGGCCAGTCACGCGCATTCAGTACCTGACTCTTAATGACATTACCAATGAGCAGGTTTTTAGCACCACCGAGCAGGTCGGAAATGTAGAACATACCCATTGCCGGCAAAAAGACCAGCAGGCAGCCCGCAATCACGCCTGGCATTGTTAATGGTGCGATAACACGAATAAACGTCTGAACCTTGTTCGCGCCCAGATCGCGAGCAGCTTCAATATAAGTGTTATCCAGCTTTTCAATGGCGGAATACAAAGGCAGCACCATGAAAGGCAGCAGGATATAAACCAGACCAATCATTACCGCATACTCTGTGTACATAATGCGCAGGGGCTTATCAATAATCCCTAATGCCATCAGGCTGCTGTTGAACACGCCCTGGGTACCCAACATGATTTTCAGGCCGTAAGTCCGGATCAATGAATTGGTCCAGAACGGTACGATCACCAGAAACAGCATGAACGGACGCCACTTTACCGGCATTTTCGCGATACTGTAGGCAAACGGATAACCCACCAGCAGGCATAAGATAGTTGCCATGCCAGCCATGTAGAATGAATGCAGCATCACCTGACCATACAAAGGGTCAAACAAGCGTGCGTAGTTTTCCAGCGTGAAGGTTAAATCAATCAGATTCGCATCATCACGAGTCAGAAAACTGGTGCCAATAATCATCAGATTCGGGATGAATACAAAAACCAGTAACCATCCTACAATCACCGAAATGATGATATTTTGCAGATTAAGCTTCTTCGTCATCAGCCAGTACCACTTCCCAACTTTCAACCCAGGTGATCGCTACTTTTTGATCCAGGGAGTGGTCTACATCCGGATCATCTTCGTTAAAGAATTCACTCACCATGACAGATTTGCCCGTTTCGATCTCAACGACCGAATCCAGCGTCATCCCTTTATAGGTACGCTCACGCACATGGCCCATCAGGCCCCAGCTTTCTTCGTTTTCGTTGATTTCTTCCAGACGGATATCTTCAGGGCGAAGCAGCACTTTAAGCGGCGCATGTTGCTGCACATCCAGATCACAATGGATCACGGCCTCACGGCCTTCGACAATGGCTTTAATACGTTTTTCGTCAATACGCTCAACCACAGTGGCATCGAACACATTAATTTCACCGATGAAGCGGGCGACAAACAGGTTGCTTGGCTCTTCATAAATTTCACGCGGTGTGCCGTCTTGTTCAATACGTCCATCACGCATAACAATGATGCGATCTGACATTGACAGGGCTTCTTCCTGATCATGTGTGACGAAGATAAAAGTAATGCCCAGACGACGCTGCAGCTGTTTCAGCTCCAGCTGCATCTGCTTACGGAGCTTATAATCCAGCGCAGAAAGTGATTCATCCAACAGCAGAACTTTCGGCTTGTTCACCACGGCTCGCGCTATGGCAACACGTTGCTGCTGACCACCGGATAACTGATGTGGCTGACGAGGAGCGAACTGCTCCAGCTGAACCATCTGCAAAGCTTCCATCACACGTGGTTTGATCTCTTGCTCTGGCACTTTTTGCATGCGCAGACCAAAGGCAACATTTTCAAACACCGTCATGTGCGGAAATAAGGCATAACTCTGGAATACAGTATTAACATGCCGCTGTTCTGCATGAACGGCAGTCACGTCCTGACCGGCAATAATAATCTGCCCCTGGTCAGCATCTTCAAAACCAGCGATAAGGCGAAGGACAGTGGTTTTACCACAGCCGGAGGGGCCTAAAATGGTTAAAAACTCACCGTCATTCACGTTGAGATCTAACCCGGCGATAATTTGTTTACCGTCAAAGCTCTTGCTCAGCCCTTTGAGCTGAATAACCGGTTCTTTGGATGTGATGTTTGTGTTCAACTCTACCTGGTCTCCACATCGTGCCTGCAATTTTTTGCCTGCATTTTCTTGGTCAATTTCAGGAGCCGGATGATAGACCCCCATAGGTATAATTCAAAGTATTTTTTATATTGTACAGGTGACTTTTTCGTTCATCAGTTTTGCAAATGATTTCAACGGAGTTCATCGCATTATCTGAGGATTTTCAAGGCTAATAATGCAGAATTTAGATTGCAAATTGACTACTGAGCTTAGATGAAATCTGAACAAAACCCTAAATTGAACGATAAATTTCCACCATTTTGAGGCATTGAAGCATTTTTTAACCATGACGCGATTTGTTTAGCGCAAGCGGTAGCGTACAATCGGGCCCATTGTTCTAATTTAATGTGAATCAACTATCTGCATGAGTAATAAAAGTCTTCAGGTTGGCGGCTCAATCGAAAAGGCGCTGTCAGGCAAAGCAGACTTACAGTCTGTTGCGGTACTTCAAGAAGCCTGGAAGGTGACGGCAAAGCATTTTCTGACTTTCTTCCCAGCAATTGCAGGGCTGTTTTTAGCGCAGCTTGCTCTCTTGCTGATCGCGCTGCAAGTGCAACTGGGTAACCCTGCTATTTTCTTTGATGCCATTGTCAGTGGCGAAGGCATTACACCAGAAATCGTTGAAGCGGGTTTTATGGCCAATTTCTGGTCGGATGTATTAAGCGCCCCTTTGTATGCCGGAGTCAGCCTGATAGCGCTGAACCATGCAGTTGGCCTGCCAACCAAGCCGCGCTATTTGGTGAAAGGGTTTCCTTTTGCCGTGGTGTCTGTTGTCACTATGTTGCTGACATCCTCGCTGCAGGGCATAGGTAACGCATTGTTTCCGTTAATTGGGCTGTTTTTAACCATGGCTTTCAGCATGACGATCACACTGGTGTGTGAAAAGCGTGTCAGCCCATTAAAAGCGATCCAGTATTCTGTCGTGGCTACATTCCGTAAAATATTGCCTTTATCTGCTATTTTTCTGGCGGTGCTGGTTTTGTTCTTTATCTCCTTTGCTACCGCAGGCATCGGACTGATCTGGACAATTCCTTTCTTCTTTAACGTGAAAGCAATTGTCTACCGCAATTTGTTTGGTATTACTTTGCAGGTCACAACAGTCGATAAAGGCGGTGACGGTGAAGATCAAGGCAATAAAACAGAAGAAGAAAGCAAGGTATTTAACGCGTGATAAAAAATGTCAGACACTTTGCGGTTGCCGGATGCACATTGCTCTTTGTAGGTTGCGCTGAGCCTGAAAAGCAAGCAGTGAATACCCAAGATGAAGCAACCCGGCCGGATTTTAACGTTATGGAAGACGTTAACCAAAAGAAGCAATCATTTTTCACATTCTTACGTCCGTTCGTGCAGCAAGAGAATGCCAGAGTCAGTCAGGAACGCTCTTTTTTACTGGCCATTCAGACCCAACTGAAAGTCGGGCAGGCGATCAGCCCAAACGATCTCAGTGAAGCCCGTCAGCTTGGTGATGCTTACAATCGCGAACTCACGGGTGACGCTGTCACAGAGCCCTGGCTGGATGCTATGCTGCTTCGCGTAGATATGATCCCTGAAGAGCTGGTATTGAGTCAGGCGGCCAATGAATCGGGATGGGGAACGTCACGGTTTGCCGTTGAAGGGCATAATTATTTTGGACAGTGGTGCTACACCCAAGGCTGTGGCCTGGTTCCCAGTGCCAGAGGAGAAGGCGCGAAGCACGAAGTCGCCGTTTTCTCTGATGCGGCTCAGTCGGTTCACGCTTATTTTATGAATGTGAACCGCAATCGCGCTTATGCGGAGCTTCGGGATATCAGAGCGAACGAGCGTGCGGCAGGTCAACCCGTTACCGGGGTAAAGCTTGCGGAAGGACTGCACCGATACTCTGAACGTGGACAGGAATACGTGGATGAAATCCAGGGTATGATCCGTCATAACAAACAATTTTGGCAACAGGGCTAACCGTTGATGAGCACTTCATTTATTAAAACTCTTCTTCTTACTTCCGGCCTGCTCGCTCTTTCCGGTAACGTCTGGGCACAGAACATTGAGATGCGCTACAGCAACCTTTTCGGCAAACTCAAGCACAATGTTGCTGAGTCTCACCCTGATGTGAACATTGCCTTGTATCTGATCAATCAGCAAACCGGTGAAACCTGTACTGTCCGCAAAGGCTGGATGCAAAAAGAAGAGCATTATGAAGAGCTCGTCATTCCTGCCGATAATGCCCTGATAGTGCCAATCGACAATAACTTGCGGCAGGCGAATCCTGACGTCACTTTTGTGATAGATGACGGAATCACCTGCGATGTGTCTATGCAGGTGATCGTCAGCAAGCCTTTAGGGTTAGCTATCAACAAAGCAGCGTTGGATAGTCTGCTGCCACAAATGGACATACTCTTAAATGATTTAGGTGGGATGTTTTCATCCTGGTTTATGCCAGAGGTCAGCGGTGTCGTGATGCATTTTGCTCACATGGAGACGGGTGTTATCACTGTTTCTGACGATACCGTCATCCCCATCGAAGCGGGGAAAGCGATTGTGAAAGTCAGGCAACTCCCTGAAAATACTGTGTTGACCTTACCATCACCAGCAATTCGCATTACGCCCTGGCTGGAATCATCCCCGCAATAACTTCTCCGCCATCTGGGGCTGATCACGGCGTTGGTCAGCCCGGTCTCTGTTTTACATTGATGACTGCTTGATATCTCCGGTCTCAACATTTTGTTCATTTATAGACTTAATGCTAAACTAAGTCCATAAATGGACAATCTGAGGCGGTGATCATGAACACCCGTACCGTGGCGGCGAATGAGCCGATTGAACATGCAGGCAATAAGGTACTGCCAGTCGTTTTCAACATTCTGGATAAGTGGAGTTGCAGCCAGAATCAGCAGATGGCTCTGCTTGGTTTATCAAGCCGCTCAACACTGAACAAATACCGTGCCAGCCCTGAGTCGGCCAAAGTGTCTAAAGACTTGCTGGAGCGGATGAGCTACATACTGAATATTCATAAATGCCTGCGCATTTTATTTACCCATGAAGACAGTGTTTATCAATGGGTGCAGAAGCCTAATTCACACCCGTTTTTTGCCGGGCGAAGTGCGATGGAAGTGATGGGCCAGGGTAAGGTTGCCGATTTGTACGAAGTGGCTACACGGTTGAACGCCTGGCGCGGAGGACGGTCCTGACATGCAGAACGCATACACTCTCAAGCACTTCAGGGAGCAGCCATGCTATCGACTAATTCCCTCCAAGTATCCGCCAATCAATTTGTATGAAGATGTCGCTGAGCCTGATCAACTGGAAGCTATTTTTGCCGTTGAAGCCCTGACCAATCCTCGTCTGGCTGAGGAAACAGGGCAGTTTGCTCGTGTACCGGTCGAGGAAAGGCTGGTCGGTATTCCTCACTGCAGCTATGTGATGGCCGCCTTTACCCATGTAAATCCGGATGGGGGTCGTTTTAATACCGCGGACTTTGGCGCGTATTATGCGGCAAGGGATATTAATACGGCGATCAAGGAAACGAGCTATCATATGGAGCGGATACTGGGGTACACCCAGGAGCCGTCACAGGATATCCAGATGAGAAGTATACAGGCTTGGTTTTCTGCCGCTTTGGTTGATTTTACAGAGAAGACGCATCTGGATTCTGCGCTTTACCACCCCACGAATTATGCGCATTCTCAGGCTGAGGCGATAACGATGAAGGAAGCAAGACAAGACGGTGTTTTGTATCACTCCGTACGGCACCGGGGCCATGATTGTTTTGCCTTGTACAAGCCAAACCTGGTCAGCAAGGTTTGTCAGTCCAATCATTATGTGTACAAATGGAATGGCAGTGCCATCAATACTGTACTGGAAATCAGTATGGTATAAAAAAAGGGCCATGAGGCCCTTTTGGATTTACAACTTTGTTACGTTAGTCTTCGAGGTAGCGACTTTCAAGGTGCGCTTTGAAATGATCCGGGTTCAGGGTTTCGCCGGTCGCTTCTTTCAGCAGGTTATCTGTTGAAAGGAAGCTGGCTTTTTTCCAGATATGCCTGTCTAACCAGTTGAAGATAGGCTGAAGGTTACGTTCACGAATGAGGTTTTCCACATTCATTTCACGGCGCATGGCCGCCATGAACTGAGCCGCATACATAGCACCCAGAGTGTAAGACGGGAAATAGCCAAAGCTGCCGTCTGTCCAGTGGATATCCTGCATACAGCCGTCAGTAAAGTTACCTTTGGTCGATAACCCCAGATACTCAGTCATCTTCTTGTCCCACAACTCAGGGATATCTGCTACTTCGATTTTGCCTTCAATCAAATCGCGTTCAATTTCGTAACGTAAAATGATGTGTGCAGGGTAGGTCACTTCATCGGCATCGACTCGGATATAGCCAGGTTCGACCCGGGTACTGAACAATGCCAAATTGTCGGTGCTCAGCGCCTTGTCGTTATTACGGTCAAATGCTTCGCGAGCTAACGGGGCGAGGATTTCAATAAAAGGCTTACTGCGCGAAAGCTGCATTTCAAAAAACAGGCTTTGTGACTCATGAACGCCCATTGAGCGTGCCTGACCCACAGGCAAACCATGCCACTGCTCAGGGAGTCCTTGCTCGTAACGGGCATGGCCAGTTTCGTGGATAACCCCCATGAGTGCACTGGTAAAGTCAGCTTCATCATACCGGGTGGTAATGCGGACATCGGTCGGCACACCGCCACAAAACGGGTGCGCACTCACGTCCAACCGGCCGTGTCTGAAATCAAATCCTAATTTGCCCATGATATCCAGACTCAATGCTTTCTGTTGAGCTATCGGGAAAGGGCCTTTAGGAGTAATAACCTGATCACTGGCTTGTTTCGCTCTGACTTGTTGAATCAATGCGGGTAGCCATGTTTTCACCTGACCAAATATAGAATCAATTTTCTCGCACGTCATGCCAGGTTCATACAGATCCATCATAGCGTCATAACGGCTTAACCCCGTTGCCTCAGCCCGAATCTGCGCTTCTTCTCTTGCCAGCTTAACAACGGCTTCAAGGTTCTGGCTGAACTCATGCCAATTATTTTCTTTACGTTGCGTTCGCCAGGCATGTTCGCACTTTGAACCGGCGAGCGATTTTTTCTCCACCAGATCAGCCGGCAGGATATTGTCATTCTGCCAGGAACGTTTCATCTCTTGCAGGCTGACTTTTTGTTCTTTGGACAAAGATTCGGTTTCGGCTTTGGCGAACCAGTCAGCCAGAGAAGGAGCCGTTGCGAGTTCATGATGAATAAGAGCCAGTTCAGCCATTGCTTCAGAGCGTGCGGCATTTCCGCCTTCGGGCATTTTTGCAGCCTGATCCCAGCTGCAGATAGCGGATAAGTGAGAAATCTTGGAAAGCTTTTTAGCGTGTTGTTCCAGTTTCTGATAGTAAGTCATTTTTAATCCTTTATATTGACTTAGTAGCGTGCAGGACGGCTACAGACTTAATTGGATCTCACTCGGTTTCAGGCTCGCTTGCAAAATGTCAGAGTATGAAGATGCAACTCAGAATGAGACGACTCGTAACCTGTAGAAATCATTCGCAGGAATAGCTGGTTATGAGCGCGAATCATATTGCGCAACGTACCACTGAGCAGGGTAGCGTTGCGTATCACTGCGAGTACCTGAACGCATAAGTATCTATAGTATGATACGGATATAACTGCCATATACCAGACTGTTCTTAGCAATTTTTTTGGTTTTTTGTTAACAAATCTTTATATGTTGTGATGATTTTGGGGTGGTTTTTAGTGTTTTCGGCTATATCGTTTCAGCCAGGCGTGTTAGATAGCAATATGTCTGCCAGGTATTTTTACCAGCGTCAGTGATAAATGGATGAAAAAAGCCGCAATGTCTGCGGCTTTGATAGATGGAAAAGTTAATTAACCTGCAAAATATCCAATTTTTCACCCGGATCAAATTCACTGGCACCTTCGGAAGAGACGGGTGAGCTTGGTAAGTCTTCTTTATCAAAAGCAATATCACCGCCGTTAATCGCCCCTGATTCCTTGTCGATTGACTTAAAGTCAAAAAGGTTAAAGTCTGCCAGGTGCGAAGGCACGACGTTTTGCATGGCGGTGAACATAGTCTCAATACGTCCCGGATACCGTTTATCCCAGTCACGCAGCATTTCTTTGATAACCTGACGCTGAAGGTTTGGCTGCGAGCCACAAAGATTGCACGGGATGATCGGGAACGCTTTCATTTCGGTGTAGCGTTCAATGTCTTTTTCGCGGCAATAGGCGAGCGGACGAATCACCACATGTTCGCCATTATCCGAGACCAGCTTAGGTGGCATACCTTTCATTTTGCCGCCGTAGAACATGTTCAGGAAAAGTGTCTCCAGCATGTCATCGCGGTGGTGACCCAGCGCAATTTTAGTTGCACCTATTTCCTTCGCCGTCCGGTACAAAATACCGCGACGCAGACGGGAGCAGAGAGAACAGGTCGTTTTACCTTCCGGCACTTTCTCTTTGACTATGGAATAAGTATCTTCATTCACAATCTTGTACGGAACACCCAGAGATTCAAGATATTCAGGCAAGATATGCTCAGGGAAGCCAGGCTGTTTTTGATCTAGGTTCACTGCAATCAGTTCAAAGCTGACAGGGGCACTGCGCTGCAGGCTGCTCAACATTTCCAGCATGGTATAGCTGTCTTTACCACCAGACAGGCAAACCATAATGCGATCACCATCTTCGATCATATTAAAATCAGCAATCGCCTGGCCCGTATTCCGGCGCAGTTTCTTTTGCAGCTTATCGAAGTTGTATTTCTGTGCCTTTGTAAGCTCTTGATTCTGAGTCATTGCTTCTCTCTTTCGCATCGATTGAATCACGCTGCCAACCGACGGTAAATGCATTGAGCACGATGATATAAGTCGTCATGAAATATCATCGGTAAAGGTTACCGTGAGCAGGGTTCGCGCGACCTGTGCTCACTGGCAAATTTCATGGCGGGTATGATACGGATTCCAGCGTCGGATTCCAGCGTGATTTTCATCTTAATTGATAATTAAGCGGGTAAATGGCAGTTTGAGCGATTGTTGTCGGTGAAAAGCACGCCTGCGGGTTAAAGGCGTGCTTTCAGAGCAAGATTATTGGTTAGGATCCAGAGGGCTGATGTAGCCGTCGGGTTTAAGGGCAAGCAAGTCGCAGTTGAGGCTGTCAATGGTGTGCTCAGCTGTATTGCCGATGAAGACAGCAGAAAGCCCGGTCCGGCCGGTGGTGCCCAGTATGACGAGTTCTGCATCTAACTCTTCTGCGACTTTCGGGATTACGTCTTCAGGCAATCCTTCAACGACATGGGTTTTATCTTCATCAATACCGTGTTTTTGCCTCAGTGCCTTCATCGATGTCAGATGGTGGCCACGTACCGCATCTGTGTAGGTTGCAGGGTCAAATTCAGGTAATTCAATCGTAATGTTAACCGGGGTAGCGGGATAGGCGTTGACCAGATTGACTTCAGCAACCAGTACTTCTGCCATGTTCTTAGCTTCGTTGATGATTTTATCGTTCAATGTTTCGTGAGTATCGCTCTCTGCCGCTAAGTTGACACAAGCCAGTACCTTACCGTTCTCGGGCCAGCTGTGCTCTTTAACCAAAAGCACGGGGCATGGACATTTGCGTAATAAATGCCAGTCGGTAGGGGTAAAAATCACGGAGCCGATTTTGTCGTGTTTATGGGTGGCTTTTATCAGTAGGTCGTGATGATGGCTGTACACCTCGGCGATAACGGCTTCATAGGGGCGATTGTGCCACACAACAAGGATGTCGATATCAACACCGGCGCTGACATGAGGGCGGATAATGTCTTTTAACCATTCTTCACGCTGTTGGATAACCCCGCGCCGCATGGCCTGACGCTCGTCCGACGAGAGCATGGATGTCATTTCGTAAGAAAAATCGTAAATGGCAAGGAATACAGTGATGTGAACATTCTCACTCTTTTCAGCGAGGTGCACTGCGCGTGACAAAGCCGGTTGGTTGTCTTGCAGTGGGTCGGCCACTACGAGGATGTTTTTGTATGAGTTCATAACTGCCCCCTGTCTCAACGGATTCGCAATCGACCTGATCTGAAAAACTGTTTGTATTCAGATTAGTATATTCACTGTAACGGATTGCTGCGAGGAAATGGAGGACTTTGAAGAGGAATTACAGTAAAAATTGATGGGCATCAAGCCCATCAATTTTAATAAAACTATTTACAGTTAGTCGCACCTGCAAGCTGAGCTAACTGCTCACGATCAAGAACCGTGATGTACTTGCCTTTCACGCCAATGATTTCGGACTTTTGGAAACGGCCCAACAGACGGCTGATGGTTTCAACTGTCAACCCCAGATAGTTACCAATATCTCCACGGGTCATAGTCAGCCGGAATTCGCGGGCAGAAAACCCACGTTCTGAGAAACGGCATGATAAATCATAGAGAAACGCTGCCAGACGCTCTTCGGCATTTTTCTTAGAGAGCAGCAGGATCATATTCTGATCACTTTTAATTTCGCTGCTCATCAGACGCATAATTTGTTGTCTGAGCTTAGGCATTTTACCGGCAAGATCGTCCAGTGTTTCAAACGGAATCTCACATACCATAGAAGTTTCAAGAGACTGGGCAAAACTTTGGTGTTTATGGTCGTTGATAGCGTCAAAACCCACCAAGTCGCCAGCTAAATGAAAAGCGGTAATTTGTTCGTCGCCTTGCTCGGTGATGGTATAGGTTTTCACTGTGCCTGAACGGATCGCGTACAGCGCTTTCAGCTCGTCCCCGGCTTTAAACAGTTCCTGGCCCTTATGGATGGGTTTTTTTCGCTCAATAATGCTGTCCAGCTGATCTAACTCTGCGTCATTGAGAGTAAAAGGGATGCATAACTGACTGATACTGCAGTCCTGACAATGGATAGCACATCCACCGGATTGAATGCGTTTTGTGGAGATTTTATCTGAATTCATAAACTGTGGCCTGACCAAGTTCGGATACTCGGGTCACTCTACCACACTCTTATTCACAATGACGAGTATAAAACATTAGGAAAATTGTGTGATTGCGACATAGCCTGTGTGGATACCGTATGCCAATAACAGTAATGCACTGGTTTTCTTAAATATCTGATTGGAAAGCCATTGTTTAAGCATTTCTGCAAAGCTGCCAACTAACAGCATGGCAGGCAGCGTTCCCAGACCAAAGGCAAGCATAACGCCGGCACCAGAACCTGCATTACCAGCCACAGCCGCCCAACTTAACATTGAGTAGACTAATCCGCAGGGTAGCCAGCCCCATACCAGTCCAAACGGAAAAGCTGCCAGGGGAGACTTGAGCGGTAACATCGACTTGGCTAAAGGTGAGATTAAACGCCAGAGTGATTGGCCGAGAGCTTCAATTTTGGTGACCCCTTGCCACCACTGGCCAAGATACAGGGCGAGAAGAATCATCATCACTGCAGCGAAAATACGCAGGAAAAGGAGAGCAGTGCTTAATCCACTCAACGCTGCCATACCTGCCACTGCGCCACCAATAACAGCTCCGGCTGCTGCGTAAGAAATCAGGCGTCCGGCGTTATAGCAGAGCAAGTAAGGAAAACGGCGGCTTTGTTGCTGGCCTGGCATACCTAAAGTAATAGCGGCAGCGATACCGCCACACATCCCCAGACAATGGCCTGCACCCAGCAGGCCAATAACAAAAGCAGCGAAGAAATCTGTGTTCACTGTTTATCCTTGCCTGTCTGTTCATCATCCGTTTTTTGCGCGGGTTGTTTCTCTTCATTCTCATCAAACAGGATGTCGTATCCCTGTCTTTCGAGGTCTTCAAACTGTTCTGATTTGACGGCCCAGATAAAAATGGCAACGGCAATGCAGACGAAGATGATTGCAATCGGGATGAGTAAATACAGGCTAGCCATCTTCTTTCAATAACCTCAGTGAATTAGAGACAACAATGATGGAGCTGGCAGACATGCCTAATACGGCAATATAAGGGGCAACCAGTCCGGCAACAGCCAGAGGCAGAATAACAAGGTTATATCCTAATGCCCATGACAGATTTTCCCGAATGATCTTCTTGGTTTTCATCGCCAGGCGTCTGGCTTCCAGCACCCGGTTTAAGTGATCGCCAAGTAAAACCATATCAGCAGACGATTTGGCAACATCTGTACCTCCACCCATCGCAAGTGACAGATGAGCGCCAGCCAGCACCGGTGCATCATTAACGCCGTCACCAATCATCAGGGCGACCTGATCTTTGCCAAGACTGTTGAGGTAATTGAGTTTACCTTGTGGGGTCGCGCCGCTAATCAGCTTGTCTACAGAAAGCGTTTTTGCCACGCGAGCGGCATTGTCGGAGTTATCGCCCGTCAGCATGGTGACCTGAATCCCTTCGGCCTGAAAGGCACTGACCAGTGACTGGCTGTCGTGCCGGATGGGATCATCCAACTGGAAAGCAGCGATAGCTTTACCGTTACAGGTCAGCCAGACCTGAAAGTCCTGATCTGGAGAAGGAGCGTTTTCACCGTTTAACGCAAAAGCCTGTTTGCCGATTCGCCATTCATTTCCCTCTCTTCGGCCTTTGAGGCCAAAGCCGATCTCGTTCTCAACCTCATCAAAGGAAAAGGCTGCATTTCGATAACCAGAAAAAGCCCGGGCAATAGGGTGGTTTGCAAAGCGTTCCAGCTCAGCAGCGATGCTCAGTACCTCTGTTTCATCGTATCTGTCAAAGCAGACTGTTTGGATAATTCTGACATTGCCTTCCGTTAAGGTGCCGGTTTTATCAATAACCAGCTGGTTCACATTACAGAGTGTTTCCAGAACATGCCCGCGCCGCAGCAGTATACCCAGGCGGCCAAGACGCGATGTCGCGCAAGTCAGCGCAGTTGGTGTCGCCAGTGACAGAGCACAAGGGCAGGTGGCGACCAGTACGGCTAATGTAATCCATAACGCATCATCGGGTTTTACCTGATGCCAGTAAAGCCAGGTCCCGGCTGCAATGATAAGAATCACAGCAACAAAATAGCGGGCTACCACGTCAGCAATTTCGGCAATTTTGGGCTTTGTTGCCTGTGCTTCATCCTGAAGACGAATGATGTTAGAAATAAGGGAGTGCTGGCGGTCCTGAGTGACTTTTACGGTCAGGTTACCGTCACCGTTAATGGTGCCAGCATACACAGTATCATCTTTGCCTCTGCGGACGGGGAGCGGTTCGCCGGTCAGCATTGACTCGTCGACCACACTGTTCCCAGACACAATAATCCCATCGGCAGGTAAGCTTTCTCCGGGTAAGACGGTGACAACGTCACCAGCCTTTAGGCTTTTGGCTGCAATCTGACGACCATTTACCAAATTTGCCATAGCCGGAATCAATTTAAGCAGGTTGGCACTGGCTGCAGCTGCTTTACGGCGCGCCCGCATCTCAAGATAGCGGCCGATTAATAAAAAGAAAGTAAACATCGAAATGGATTCGAAGAACACTTCGCCCTTTGCTGTGACAGTGGCATAAAAGCTGGCCACGTAAGCAAAGATCAACGCAATAGAAACAGGGACATCCATGCCTAATGTGCGTGCTTTGAGGTTCCGCCAGGCATTTAAGTAGAAAGGTAATGCCGAGTAGAGAAGTACCGGGGTGGCGAAAAGAAGGCTGACCCAGCGGAAATAGTTTCGGAAGCTTTCATCCAGATCACCAAATACCTCAAAGTACAGCGCAACCGCCAGCATCATCACCTGCATACTGGCTAAGCCGGCGATACCTAAACGGTACAGGTAGCTCTTCATCGTATTGTGGTAATGCTGCTCTTGGTTATCCGCCTCAAAAGGGGCCGCTTTGTAGCCTAAACGGTGAATGGCGGACAAAAGAGTGCTAAGTTTAGTATGCTCGGGGTTCCAGCTGAGCAGAGCGCGGTGCGTGGTGGTATTGACGCGAATGTTAACTAAGCCTGTTTCGCGTTTGAGTTGTCGTTCAATTAACCATGCACAGGCGGCACACGACACACCTTCGAGTGACAATGTCACTTCATGTGTGTTGTCGCTGGTCCTGACAAAGTCTTGCTGAATCTCTTCGTTGTCATAAAGGGCAAGGGACTGTAATTGCTGAGGGACCAGATCGGCTTTATCTGCTGTTGCGGTCCGGTACTCATAATAGGATGTCAAACCACTGTCGACTATGGTGCTTGCCACAGCGTGGCAGCCCGGGCAGCACATACTGCGTGCTGCTCCCAGAATGTCGACCGTTAAATGGGTATCGTGTGGTACAGGATCACCACAGTGGTAGCAAGAGGTTGTCATCCTTTGTTTTGTCCATACAGCTTAATAGGATCGGATGAGGGCAGGTTAAGACGGCCATTCAGCATCCATTCTCCCTGAAACGGCTCTACTTCGACAAACCATGGGCCGTTAATCGGCTCTGGTGCTGTAAATCGGTAGCGGCCTTTTTGGTCCGGGCTGATCATCTGGGTAAAGTCTTTTTCCGCTAAGGTGCGGTGAGTAAAAAGCACTCGCAGGGTCGGAAAATCAGGCAATTCACCTTTATCGAGAGATAGGATGATATCTTGCTCTGTAACCTTGATATCCGCCTTTATTTTCAGGGCGTCGGCGACACGCAGCCGCGAAAAGTCCTGATTGATGCCTTTTCCTTTCTTGTAATAGTCTTCAGCAACCAGATCCACTTTGTTCTGAGAGAATATATACAGCGCAGTCATGCTGTATGTAATGGATAAGGCTGGAATCGCAATTATGAACCAGGGCCAAAACTGCTTATACCATGGCTTTTGCATTGTGAATCCTTTTAGTATCTATAAAAAGAGCCCCTGATTTTAGCAGGAGCCCTATGACTTAGCTTCAGTGAAATTGTCAGCAAACGTCAACAATTAACTGATTCGTAACAGAAATCAGGATTACTGCCCGTTGTTGCTCAGGCCCCATACATAAGCAGAGATAAGCTGAACTTTTTCTTCGCCCAGAATGTTATCCCAAGCCGGCATGACGCCCTGACGACCGTGAGTAATAGTATCAACGACCGCACGACGTGAGCCACCATATAACCAGATATTATCTGTCAGGTCAGGCGCACCAAATGCAGGGTTACCTTTACCATCGGTACCGTGACAAGCCGCACATACCACAAAGCGTTGTTTACCCGCCGCGGCTTCTTTGGCATTCACTTTACGGCCAGACAGGCTCAGAGCGTAACTTGTTACTTCTTGTACACCGTCTTCGCCTAAGGTGTCAATCCATGCAGGCATAGCGCCTGTACGGCCATGCATGATGGTGGTTTTGATGGTTTCAGCTTCACCGCCATACAACCAATCGTTATCGGTCAGGTTAGGGAAACCCTGCTGACCACGCGCATCAGAGCCGTGGCACTGAGCACAGTTCTGCAGGAACAAGCGCTGACCTACACGGCGAGCATCTTGATCGGCTGCAATTTCTTCGATTGGACGAAGGTTGTTACCAGACTCGTCATAGGCAAGGGTTTTAAACAGCTCGCCATAAGCTCGTTCTGCATCACCCAATTCTTTGGCATATTGATCAAGCTCTTGCGCTTGCTGAGAGTTAGCAATAGATGCTTTTGACTCAGCTACTGTGCGAATAGTCTGATCTGAACTCTGCCACCCCAAAAGCCCCTTAAAGTTGCCCAGGCCAGGATATAGCGCCAGATATACCAAAGAAAAAACAATGGTTCCCCAGAACATATAAGACCACCACTTAGGTAGTGGGTTATTGATCTCGCGAATACCATCGTATTCGTGGCCCATGTCCTCACCTTCTTCAACACCCATTTTGTCCTTGCTACACCAAGCAAGAATGGCAGCAATTGCAGCCAGGGTGCCAAGCGTGATGACGATGATCCATACACTCCAAAACGTCGACATTCTTATTTGCTCCTGTCTTTTTCACGCGTGGCCACATCCTTCTCCTCGTCTGCAAATATCAAATTAGCAGCTTCGTCGAATTGGGATTTACGGCGTTTACTGTAGGCCCAAAGGACAATACCAATAAAGCTACCGAACAGAATCACAGTCCAGATACTATGAATGGTTCCGATATCCATGGTGCCTCCTTATTTCATCGCGTGACCTAGAGACTGAAGGTAAGCAATAAGTGCGTCCATTTCAGTCTTGCCTTTCACATCATCACCTGCATTCGCAACTTGTTCGTCAGTGTAAGGTACACCGAACTTATCGCGGAATAAGGCAAGTTTTTTAGAGGTTATTTCGCCATCCAGTACATTTTCTTCCAACCAAGGGAAACCGGGCATGTTAGATTCTGGTACTACATCGCGGGGGTTACGCAAGTGTACACGGTGCCATTCATCGGAATAACGGCCGCCTACACGAGCCAGATCCGGACCTGTACGCTTAGAGCCCCACAGGAATGGATGCTCCCAAACACTTTCACCAGCAACAGAATAATGACCATAACGTTCAGTTTCTGAACGGAATGGGCGAATCATCTGGCTATGGCACACAGTACAACCTTCACGGATGTAAATGTCACGGCCTTCCATTTCCAGCGCGGTGTAGGGTCGCAGATTTTCTACTGGCTCAGTTGTTTGTTCCTGATAAATCAGGGGCGTGATTTCTACCAGCGCACCCAAACTGATTGCAATCACAATCAGGATGGCCAGCAAACCAACATTTTTTTCAACAAGTTCGTGACGAAAGCTCATCAGTTTTACTCCTTATGCTGGCTGCTCTATGGCTTTTAAGCTGTCTTTCGGTGCGAAAATTGTTCTGTAAACGTTGTAAGCCATCAGGAACATACCGGTTAAAAAGATCAGGCCGCCACAGAAACGCACGAAGTAGAACGGATAAGACGCTTGCAGTGCTTCAACAAAGCTGTAAGTAAGGGTACCGTCGGTATTTACCGCACGCCACATCAGACCTTGCATCACACCAGAAATCCACATAGCTACGATGTACAGAACCGTACCAATAGTAGCCAGCCAGAAATGCACGTTTACCAGTTTGATGGAGTACATACGCTCTTGGCCGAACAGTTTTGGAATCAGGTGATATACGGAACCGATAGTAACCATGGCAACCCAGCCTAACGCACCTGAGTGAACGTGGCCGATTGTCCAATCGGTATAGTGGGACAGGGCATTGACTGTCTTAATCGCCATCATCGGACCTTCGAAAGTAGACATGCCGTAGAACGACAGTGACACTACCAGGAAGCGCAGAATCGGGTCATAACGCAGTTTATGCCAGGCACCGGACAGCGTCATGATACCGTTGATCATGCCACCCCAGGATGGCGCAAACAGTACCAGAGACATCACCATACCCAGTGACTGAGTCCAGTCAGGCAATGCGGTGTAGTGCAGGTGGTGCGGACCAGCCCAGATATACAGAGAAATCAGTGCCCAGAAGTGCACGATAGACAAACGATAGGAATAAACAGGACGACCGGCTTGTTTCGGGACAAAGTAGTACATCATACCCAGGAAGCCAGCAGTAAGAAGGAAACCTACGGCGTTGTGTCCATACCACCACTGAACCATGGCATCGACTGCACCAGAGTAAACAGAATACGACTTGGTCATTGAGACCGGAATCGCCATGCTGTTCACAATGTGAAGAACGGCTATCGTCAAAATGAATGCACCGAAGAACCAGTTTGCCACATAAATGTGGGAGGTCTTTCGTTTAATCATCGTTCCGAAGAACACGACAGCATAGGAGACCCAGACAACGGCAATCAGTATATCGATTGGCCATTCCAGTTCAGCGTATTCTTTGCTGGATGTATACCCCATCGGCAGCGTAATAACTGCTGATAGAATCACGGCTTGCCAGCCCCAGAAGGTGAACGACGCTAATTTGCCACCAAACAACGTGGTTTGACAGGTACGCTGAACGACATAATAAGATGTCGCGAACAGTGCACTGGTACCGAAGGCGAAGATAACTGCATTAGTATGCAGCGGACGCAGACGGCTGTATGTCAACCAAGGGGTGTCAAAGTTAAGCGCCGGCCAAACCAACTGAGCGG
This sequence comes from Photobacterium halotolerans DSM 18316, assembly GCF_000425165.1. Taxonomy (GTDB): domain Bacteria; phylum Pseudomonadota; class Gammaproteobacteria; order Enterobacterales; family Vibrionaceae; genus Photobacterium; species Photobacterium halotolerans. Next base: position 199,109 of record NZ_KE384319.1, on the reverse strand, counting down.
CAATAAATACACCAACGCTCATTCCAACAATACCCCACAGTATGGTAGCTAGGGTGAATTGCCGAACGACCGTATAGTTGTAGTTTTGATCAAGCTGCTTTTCTTGGCTCATGTTGCATGCTTCCACTAAAAAATTTCAACTACACTCTTGTTTTCTTTGCGAACAACTTCATTTCGCAATGCCACCCAAAGCTTAGACAAATCCTGTGTTGTTTTTATAAACAATTCGACACGGAAATTGCTATTTTGTTGTAAAAGTGGCATTTTCAGCACGCATGATACTTGAGATAAGAAATGATTGACAGTGTGAAGGGTGGGCTCATGCCGCGGCTCACTATTTTTATGCAAAAAGTTTGAACTATGTAACATGGGAAATGTATACAATCATGGCCGCACAGAAACTAACTAAAGCTCGGTTGATCCAAATTCTGCTCCTACTTGCTGTTCTGATTGCGGCATTCGTATGGAGAACAATTACATACACATCTGACAATAAGGCAGAAGAAGCACCAAGGCCTTGTGCGAACTCGGTAGAGAAATGTACTGCGAAGGATGTGAAATAGAAGCTGAAAGCACTGCGATTTGTCAGCAAGGTGAAAGGTAATAAACGGGTACCAGCAGTAGTTCCCTTTGTATTTAAAGGCGCCAGGCGAAGCAGGACAAGGGGACTATTTATTTATTCGGTATCAAGAAGTATCTATTGCTGATCAAGCTATTGAAATATAGGGTGTTTTTATCAAGCAACGTAATATTGATCTGATAAGACAAACAAACATGTACCAGATTAGAAAACAGAACATTATTTTTCATTTAAAATTAATTAAAGTTTATTAAAAACAAGCATATAAAAATAAATTTTCACCCATTCACTCTGTTGGAACTTTTCCTGTGCCGTTATGACGATTTTTTATCCAAAACTCGGTTAGAAACATTGAAAACCTGCCCGTTGATGTGCGAACCCTCGTTGCTTACTAAAAAACGTACCATAGCTGCCACGTCTTTGAATTGATTTACATCATTTTTTATTGCATCTGTCCGGTTAAAAATGTAGCGGGCAGCGTGGACAGTAACATCAGGTGATAAGCTATTGGCCAAAGCTTCAGTCAGCCCAACCAGGCCTTGGCTGCATACGGCGAGTAATTCACTGTTAATGGCAGATTCATGAGGGGTAGGGACAACATGAACAATGGTCCCTTTCGTTGCTTTCAGAAGAGGAAGACATTGCCTGGCGGTGAACAAGGTTGCTGTTAGCTGGTGATGAAGTGTCTGGTTCCAATCAAATAAATCCATTTCAGTAAAGGGGATGCCCACATCGGGAAGTGATACCGATGGGTTAATGACAAGTGCGTCAAGCCGACCAAATTGAGATTCAATTTCCCGGGCGGCAGTGGCAATGTCTGATTCTTTACTGCAATCTGTATTGCGAAACCTGACACGTGGATCCTCTGCTACCAAGTCATAACCTGCATTTTCATCATTGCTCAGTGACATGACAATAGACTGAGTAGCAGCAAGCTCTTTACAGATACGTTTGCCTAACTCTGTTGTTCCTTCTGTGACAATGATTACTGGTTGCTTTGTCATACCCAAATCTGCTTTGTCGAATAGTTAAATACTAATAACGGTAAATCGCACACAGACTTAAGAGTTTTTTTTATAAAAATTCAATACTCTGCTGATCCTCAAATTGAAACTGTCTATTATGGGGAAGATACACACTCAGCCGTGAACACTGCATGGAAATTGTTACCAGTTACTCAACGATAGAAACGACTGCAGCAGCAGTAGATGAAGCTGTCAGTCAACTCAAAGCCAGATTAGTACGTCCCAGCCTGCTGTTGGTGTACTTTTCAGGGCATGACAATGCGCAAGTTATCCGAGAGCAACTTGTTGCTGAATTTCCCGATACCCAAGTTTTAGGCTGTTCATCATGTCAGGGTATCCTGACAGAAGACGGTTATTTCCCTGATCGGGTGATCGGACTATGGGCTGTATTTGACTTCAATGGCGCTTATGGCTCTGCTTTAGTGTCTACCCATCAGCGTCCTCACCAAATGGCGAAACAGGCATTACTGAAGGCTATTCAAAATACCGGCCGCTCGGGGGAGTTACCTTCTCTTGTTTTGCTGCACGCAAGTCCTGGTGCTGAAGAAGAGGTGATACAGGCGATATCTCAAGAGTTTGGCACACCAGTGCCGATTATTGGTGGGAGCGCCGCGGATGCAGGGGTTTTGGGGGAATGGCAGCTTTTCACTCAAGATCATTCTGCTTCTGAAGGCGTTGCAGTGAGTGTCTTTTATCCTTCATGTGACTTAAGTTTCTCTTTTCACTCAGGTTACGCAAAAACGGATCAATACGCTGTGGCGACCAGGGTAGAGGGAAGGGAGCTCATAGAACTCGATCACCGGCCGGCAAAAGAAGTTTATGAAGAATGGATTAAACAACCTTTAGAGCATGGTCAAAGCATAATGTCTCTCTGCTTTACATCCTATTGGCCGTATTGCAGGCACCTTACATGATTTACCCTATTTTAAGCTCGCTCATCCCAACTCTGTTACTGCCCGTGGTGGAATCACACTGTTTGCATCTGTAAAAGAAGGAGAGAAACTCTACCTGATGACGGGAACGGAAGATAACCTGGTCAACCGGACCGCTCGCACAGTGGATGGATTGCTTCATGACAGCCATCAGCAGATCGAGGCTATAGGCGGAATCAGTATTTATTGTGCCGGCTGTATGCTCCAGGTGAAATCAAGGATGGACAGGGTTGCAGAGAAAATGCAGCAATCTATGCTCAACGCACCGTTTATTTGTCCGTTCACATTTGGAGAACAGGGTCAGTTTCTTGGTGGTGAAAATGAGCATGGCAATTTAATGATTTCTAACGTTTTGTTTTACCGGGAATGATGAGCATGCCAGGCAGAGAAACAGAAACTCTACAGGAAACCTTGCTTGCGTTACTCAGAAGCCAGGAAAGGGAAAAACAGCTCAGAGATGAGTACTCTGCTATTTTAGCGGGCATGTCAGCGATGGCTGGCGCCAACAGCAAACGGCAAGTATTCAATAGCCTGCTCGCTGTACTGCGCAAATATATTGGTTTCGAACACGCTCTGGTGCTGACTCGTGAAGATGAAACATCACACCTGGAAGAACTTGTCACCACCTGCACAAATTTTGAATCTTGCTCCTGGGAAGTCAATCAAACCTTTATACGTGCTATCAATGGTGAAAGCATTGCACTTTTCGACCCGCTGCAAGTTGCCGAGTTTCGTTATTTACCAAAGGACCAGCTCGGACTTTGTCGCTCAGTGCTGATGACGGGAGTGAAAGTGAGCTCCGGCGACGCGCTATTGCTCTTTTTGCATTCTCAACATGGTCAGTTTGGCGCTTCATGTAAAAGAGTGCTGGCTCGATTTCGCCCGTTGCTTGAGCGCGCAATTATCGATATTGATTACCGGGAAAGATTGCAAATTCTGGTGACTGTGCGGACTCAAGAGTTATTACACAACCAGCAACGATTTAAAGACTTTGCAAATACTGTTGGTGACTGGTTTTGGGAGATAGATACCGAATACAGGTTTACCTATATTTCTGCGCCAGACTTATCTAATCACGTAATTGATAAGAAAAGTTTGTTAGATCTCTTTGATGATGATAACGATTTCCAAACCAAGCTGCGTAATAAACTGCTCAGTAATGAAGATTTTGAAGACCTGGAGTGGCAGTTGCCCGGTAATGAGGGTGGGGCATGGATTAGCTTCAGCGGTAGTCCGTACTTTAGCAAGCACGGAGAACTCCGGGGATACCGGGGCACCGCGAAAGATATTACCAGCAAGAAACAGCGTTTAGTTGAATTACAGCAGGCGCGACAACAAGCGGAATCTGCAAATGCTGCTAAATCTCAGTTTCTGGCAATGATGAGCCATGAGATTCGCACGCCATTGAATGCTGTTCTTGGTTTGATGGATACTTTAGCGGATTCAGGACTGAACACTGAACAGCTTAAATGGGTCAACCAAATGGAGCAGTCTGCTCAACTGCTTCTGACGATCATTAACGATATTTTGGATCTCTCCCGTATAGAATCAGGTAAGTTTGATTTATACATGGAGCCCATGTCCGTTGCTGATTGTGCCACGCTGGTCGTTGAGCAACTACGGGATCAGGCGCAGAAGAAAAACATCGATTTAAATATTCGGGTTGATGAAAAGGTGCCCGCAAAAACGCAGGGTGACAAGAACCGCGTTACTCAGGTCATGTTTAACCTGATTGGCAATGCTATCAAATTTACAAACAGTGGCTCTGTCAATGTTGTTGTCACAACAGCTGATAATGAGATTGTGATTAAGGTAATTGATACCGGAATCGGTATCTCTGATGAAGCACAGAAAAACCTCTTTAATCCATTTGTTCAGGCAGACGGTAGTATCACCAGAAAGTATGGTGGTACCGGTTTGGGCCTGGCCATCAGCCGCCATCTTGTCGGAAAAATGCAAGGTCGCATAGCACTGGCCAGCCAGTTAGGCCAAGGTAGCTGTTTTTCTGTGTTTTTACCGATCATCGCAGCTGGAGCTGAAATAGAAGAAGAAACACAACCTCAAAGCAAAATTCCGCGCCGAGCATTATCAATTTTGTTAGCTGAAGACAGCAAGACAAACCAGATGGTCGCAAAACTCATGCTGGAAAAACGAGGACATCATGTTCAAGTCGCCGACAATGGGCAAATGGCATTGGATATGATTAAAGCGTCACCCGAACAGTTTGATTTAATATTAATGGACATCTCTATGCCGATTATGGATGGCATGGAAGCAACCAGAAAGATCCGAGAAAAGCATGTTGATTTACCTATAGTTGCACTGACGGCAAATGCCATGCACTCTGATCAGCTTGAATATCAAAAAGCGGGCATGAACGGATTTTTAGCAAAGCCGATACGTGTCACTGAATTAGAGAAATTATTGAGTGAATACGCCGAGTTAGTGTCGCTGGCATAACTCACTCTTAGCGACGAACGCATTGGCGCTCGTCGATCTTAGGTAATTCCACCTGACATTGAAGAGCCAGGCAAACTGACAATTTGCAGCAGGGCTTAAATACAAGTGTGAATTACCTATTTTATGGTAAATCAGCGTTATGGTTAAATAGCATGAACCTGTCTGGTGAGGCCGTCATATAGAAGAGAGCAGAGAGCCAATACGTAGACTCCCATACACACAATTTAACATAATGTACATAATGCGTACTGAATGTGTTAGAACTCTTTAGTAATGTCATATCTGAGCCCATTAGAGATGTCCTGTTTTTACCTATCTTAATTCACATCTGTTTGGTTGATGTGAGCTTTAAATGATGTTGGTAACTATGAATGACAAAGAGATTTTAAAATTTGGTGCTATCCGAGATGTTTGTGAAAAACGGATCCGTCGTGCAGATGCTGCCCGTGTTCTTTCCCTTAGCGTTCGTCAAGTTCAGCGACTCGTAACACGCTTTCGACAACATGGTGCTGCGGCCATTGTTCATCAACGCCGAGGCCAATCCTCGAGTAATCGAATAAACCATTTAGTGAAACTTCGATGTCTGACGTTGATCCGTGAACATTATGAGGATTTTGGTCCAACACTTGCTCACGAAAAACTCACTGAACGCCATGATATTCACGTTTCAGTTGAAACGCTCCGCCAATGGATGATCGCGGATGGTCTTTGGGTTCCCCATGCCAAACGTCTACCAGCCTCGTCATCGTCGTGATTGCCTGGGTGAATTGGTTCAAATTGACGGCTCCCACCATGACTGGCTCGAAGGCCGCAGCCCTAAATGTTGTTTACTGGTTTACATCGATGATGCCACTGGCCAACCGAATCAGCCTTCGGTTATATGGTTGCTACCCATGAATACCTTGAACAGTACGGTAAACCCACAGCATTTTATAGTGATCGGCATGCGGTTTTTCATGTCAGCAAGCGTGATTCCCAATCCGACCGGTTGACCCAGTTTGGCCGCGTCTTGCAGGATCTTAATATTGAGCTGATCTTCGCCAACAGTTCGCAAGCCAAAGGCCGCATTGAGTGTGCAAATAAAAACGTTACAGGATCACTGAATAAGGGAATGTGTCTCAAAGTATCAATACTATTAACAAAGCTAGCTAACTCCCCGACTTCATCATCGATTTCAACTGCCGTTTTGCCAAGCCTTCGCGGTATCCGAAAGACATGCGCCGGCCTTCAAATGCCGAGATTCAATCTAATTAGCTTTATTAAGTCGTTCTCGAATTTGTTTTTATCTCATGGTCGAGTTTGATATTTAAAGTCAGATAGTAAGTTATAGTGCATTAAAATGTATGTTCTTGAGCTCTTTTGCTGGTATGTCAGTAAATTCTTATCTAATATCAATGAGGACAAAAACACATAATAATTAGATGGATGCCGGAACATGAAAAGTATTCTTATCATTGAAGACAACAAAGTGATGGCACAAATTTTAGCCCAGCTGTTAAGAAACAGCATACAACCCAAAACATTGCTTCATGCCAGTTCCATTGGCCAGGCTGAGGCCATATTCATGAAATCCAGGCTCGTAGGTCATGCATTGGATTGTGTCTTCTTAGACTTAAACCTCAGCCTACCTTTGGATGGCCTGTCGTTGCTGAGCCAAATAAAGCAGGAGCATCCAGACTTGCCTGTTATCGTTGTGACTGCAGAAAATTAAATGGAAACGGTGAAAAAAGTTATCTCGCATAAGCCTGATGGCTACATTGTAAAACCCCTATCGATGCAAAAGCTCAATCAATGTTTAGCCAAGATATCAAATTTTCAGTTGGATATTGAAAAGTAAGCAGGATTTAGTAGAGTTCTGTTTACCCCACATAAAGTTATGGTGCATTAAGATTGCAATGATAGCCTGCTCCTGGCAGGCCTGAACCTAGGCTTGTCGCCGGCCTGATTTCTTGTTGTTGGAAGAAAACGGAAACACGTTGTGAATCTTTTGCTTCACTTTTGCTGGAACATCTTTCGAGAAAACCAGCTTTGTCGTAAACCTATTTTTATAAACCTTGATTTGACCACTGAATGGCTCTCGATGAGCAATATCTTTACACCCATGTAAGAATCCACTGGGGACATTCCCCTTCGTCTGCTTCAACTCACCGTGCTCAAATTTTAACATCATTACTGGGCGGTCCTTAAAAACCAGGATCAGCACAGCAACTGCCAGCAAAAGAACATATTCCATTGTCTTATTCCTCAAACAAACAGCGCATGATATTAGGTATAGCGAATCAGTCGAGTTGAAGCAATTTACTTAAGTCTTGTTTTATGTCCTGTACCTTTTTATTGGCTTCCAGGGACTTGGTGCTTTCACTCAACAAATACTCAATAGTGTCAGATAAGGTACAGTCCAGCTCTTTCGACTTATCGGCCAGCTTCTCCCAGACACGATAATCCAGATCAATAGATTTTTTGCGTGTGTGGACCTGCTCAGCATTGAAGTGGCGTTTTCGCTTCGCACGTATCGCCTGCTTCATTTTATTTTCAAGCTCGGGAGACATGTGATGACCGATCCAATCCAGCACTTTAGTTGGTTCGTGTTCTATCTCAAGTAATGATGCCACGGCGGCCTCGGCCTCACTGGTATCAATATGCCGCGTAACGGCTTCCCCTTCCTTGTACTTCTTTACCAGGTAGCCCCACTTCCAGCCAGCCTCAAGGTTTTCTAATTGCTGATATTTCATAATCGACGCTTATTTGGGTATGTAAAGTCTACAATTAATAGAGAGTGACAGTGTAACTAGATCGATAGTGAAGCACAATAGCACATTGATTTAGAAGCATGTCTCCCTCTTTGAAGGAACGCCTTTTGGCTGATTCTCATCCGAATCGCAGGATAATCCATGCCTGTTCTATTATGCGGACAACGATTCCTTTATACTGCTGTCTTTTTCACAGTAACGGAAATTATATCAAGCCTATGCAAGAAGAATCCTGGCGTACCATGCTCCCAGATTACACTCAGTATGAGCCAATTCTGGACCAGTATGCACAACTCCCCCCTGCACCGACAGGCATTTTACAAGATCGCCTGAGCGATGCCGTACGCCGATTCACAGCAGTTGATATCCAGCCCAGATTATTAAGAATTACTGCACCAGACAACAAAGTTTATCGCGACTATATCATTGATCTGCTGATGCATTGGGATTCAGCAGGTAAAAGTCCGTCTGATGAGTCTCCTATTGTAATAGCGGGTGACAACGTCACAGACATCAATCTGTTTGGGGCCGTGTATCCACCTTTAGAGGATGGCAAATTAACGAAACCTCAGGTTAAGCATGGTCTGCTTCACCAAGCCAACAATGGTTACTTAGTCTTGTCTGTTGCCAGTATTCTTGCCAACCCAAGCTTATGGCCAAGGCTCAAAGCGGTACTGATGAATGGCGAACTGGAGTGGCAACCCGTTACTCAGAAGAAATATTACCCCTTGCCACCGGCAGAAGCACTGAATGTAAAATTAGTCGTGGTTGGTGACAGATTCTTAATGGCAGAACTGGAAAATGCTGAGCCTGACATCGCTTCTGGTTTTAGTATGTATGGTGAGTTTGAGCAGGATATGCGCCTTACTCAAGACAGTCTGCCAAAATATTTAGCCTATCTGAAGTCTCTGATTGAAAAAGCCGGAATACCCGACATGGCGGACAACGACGCATTGAAACTATTGATGCGTACCGGTGCTCGCCATGAAGAAGATCAAAACCGCTTACCGCTTTGCCCTATCTGGCATTTAAGTCTGCTATGTGAAGCAGCAATAGAATCCCAGGGTAAATCGATAACAGCCGAACACTTGCAACAGTCACTGAAAGCCAGAGAATACCGCAGTTCATACTTGCCAGAGAGAGCCATCGAGGATATCCATCACGGCCAGGTGATTATTAACTGCCATGGCAATGAAATCGGCCAGGTTAATGGTTTAACAGTTGTTGAAATGCCTGGCCACCCTGTCGCTTACGGCGAGCCAGCCCGAATATCCTGCGTGGTTCACTTTGGCGATGGCGACATTTCAGATGTCGAACGCAAGGCTGAACTGGCCGGCAATATTCATGCTAAAGGTATGATGATCATGCAGGCCTTTGTCAGTACCGCCCTTGACCTTGACCAGCCGCTACCGTATTCGGCCTCTATCGTTTTTGAACAGTCTTACAGTGAAGTAGATGGCGACAGCGCGTCTTTAGCAGAACTGTGTGCTTTGGTGTCCGCCCTTTCTCAACAGCCCATCAATCAGCAAATCGCCGTTACAGGGGCTGTCGATCAATTTGGCCGTGTACAAGCAGTCGGCGGGATTAACGAAAAAATCGAGGGATTCTACAAGGTTTGCGCCTATCGGGGTCTAACCGGCCACCAAGGTGTCATCTTGCCGAAAACAAACCTGAGTAACCTGTGTCTTTGTGATGAAGTCCTAGATGCAATTAAAGACGGTAAATTTCATATCTGGGCCGTAAATAGTGTGGATGATGCGCTACCTTTACTGACAGGTAAATCTTTCCGTCGAGACGAAAGTAATCAAGAAAGCGATGAAGATACACTCTTAGATGTCATCGCTATACGTATAGCGCACTTCCATAGCGGTCATAATGACGAAGGCTCAGGTTGGTTGACTAAAATGAAAAACTGGTTGGTCCACCACTGATCCGAGTTGTTAGGCGTACAGGTGTAAGCTAAATTGCCCCAATAATTTCAAAGAGAAAATAGCATCCAATGAAGAAATGCAATTCTTACAACCGTGACGATCTCCTCGCTTCCAGCCAAGGCCAATTGTTTGGTCCTGGCCGTCCTCAATTACCAGCACCTAACATGCTGATGATGGATCGTATTGCTGAAATCACTGATGAAGGTGGTGAGTTTAATAAAGGCTTCATCATTGCTGAACTGGATATCAAACCTGATCTTTGGTTTTTTGACTGCCACTTCCCTGGCGATCCCGTCATGCCTGGCTGCCTGGGTCTGGATGCAATGTGGCAACTTGTTGGCTTCTTCCTTGGCTGGATTGGCGGTGAAGGTAAAGGCCGTGCTCTGGGCGTGGGTGAAGTGAAGTTCACGGGTCAAATCCTGCCTACAGCCAAAAAAGTCACTTACGAGATCCAAATGAAGCGCGTTATCAACCGCAAGCTGATTATGGGTGTTGCTGACGGCCGAGTGCTGGTTGACGGCAAGGAAATCTATGTTGCTAAAGATCTGAAAGTCGGCTTGTTTCAAGACACGTCAAACTTCTAATTCAAGTTAGCGCTATAGCAATGACAGAAAGGTCGCACACGCGACCTTTTTTGCGCGTCTGCGGCAGATAAAGTAAAGCCCCTCTCCAAAGGGGCTCTGTATGGTTAGGGATATGAGGGTGAAGGTTTTATTTTGCGCGGCCAGATTGCAATTCTTCTCTCGCGTCTCGCCAGCCACCTAGCCAGTTCATACGGGCGTCCACAGTTTGATATGGACATGCGTCACTGGAACGACCATTAATGCCAGCTTGATAGCCTCGAGATTGTGCGCGTTCCATACGATCCCGCTTTTGTCTCTTCATAGTTCGATCCTCATCCTTATTCATATTAATCATTACCGTTACATAATGATGGAGTTTTTGTGACTCCATCTTAAGGATTGGATATTTAGCCGAAGAGATCAACCTTCATAAAAAATCAGGCTCACAACTTGTGAGCCTGATTAAAAATCGAACAATTTTGACAAATTACTTTCTGCGACGTAAGCCCAGTAGCACCATAAGTGACAGCGTCACTATGCCAATGGAGCCCCCTTTGCGGCTGACACTACTTTCATCATCGCTTCTTGGCTGCACTTGAGCATCAACGCGAGGAATCAGCTTAACGGCCACTATCCCTTCTGCTCCTTCACACTCAGCGTTCTTACTGAGCGTTTTATAAGGTATCGGCCTACTCTTATCTGGAACCCCATTCCCACTATCCACATAACACTTCAGTGCTGTCGCAGAAATAACGCCCGCATCATTAATGCCTGTAGCCTGAGCGATACGGAACTGGTTCGCATCACCGTTGATATTATCATCATTGGTTAAGTCATCCAGCATCCAGGTTGACTTCGCCGGCAGTGCATCAGTGACAGCGTCACTACCTGACAGATAGGTGAAAGCACGCTGACGGCGTTGCCGGCCGTTAACCTGGTTGACCGTCTCTGCATCAACCCAACCGACAATCTGATCATTTTTGTTGATCGCGCTTGGGTAGCCGTTTGCACCGGCAAAGAAAATGCTGCTTACGGATGAGTCCAGCCATTTGAACGAATTCGACGTCGCATCATACAAATACATCATTTCCGCATAAGAGCGCTCTGTCGACTTGGCTCGCTTAGCAACACCAATCACTTTATTTTGGTCATTGATATCCGTCGCTATGGTATAGCGGTAAATACGGTCATTACCCTGTTCGATATTCAGGTTCGGAATGTAAGAAACCGTCCAGCTCTCAGCGGTTGGAGTGCCAGTCACACCATCTTTCAGCTTAAAGATAGCTGCGCGCACCGCATAATAATCGTTGTCCACTGAGTCGGTGGTGTATCCCACCATCACTGGCTTACCGTCAACCAGAGAAACCGCCCGGGCTGATGCCTGGAAAGAACGATTGTTGTCATCTGGGTCTAACGCCGGGCGATCCGATGCACGGGCTGCAACTAACTGAGCTTCTGAAGTGGCTGAACCATCAACATTCCAGAATGCCGCCTCATTGGCGAAGACAGTAAACTGACAAGCCCATGAATTAAATATCGTGCCTGGCGTCGCGCCATTGGTGACACAGTTATTCAGGTCGCCACGGTTGATCGGCACGTCATCGGGCAGCTTGATATTGTCATTGAGATTAGATGGCGCAAACGCCGCGCTGCCAACCACCAGTAGATTACCAGCGGGATATTCGACAGCATCCCAGGCTAATGTCTGCCCCATGTTTTTAACCAGGTCATTCCCGGCTACCGGCAGTAATGAAACCTTACTGGCGCTAAGATTCACAAAGCCGCGCTTGTTGAACTGGCGGGCATAATGGTTGTTATTGGCGAAGTATGCCGAGCTGGTCACGCCCAGCGTATAGTCACCCAGCGTTGAGGTACCGACTGCACTGACCGCACCATTGGCGGAGACATGATCGCCACCATCCACCAGCGTACCGAGTGACGGTGTCACGCTTGAATCATAACCTGCCAGATCATTGGCAAACGTAGTGACACGCTCAAATGCGTCTGCACCGTTATCTAAGAATGGCAGCGTGTTAGCATAATAATTGTTCTGCCAGGCAAACTGCTCTCTGCGCAGGCCACCATAGCCCGAGCCATCTTCCGGGTTGTCCGAGTTATAACCGACACCAAAAAACCGCGTTTCAGCCCAGGTATCACAGGTATTGAATCCATATGCAGAGCTGCAGTGTCTTTCCAGTGACCACTCGTCATTGATCTGCTGGAAGTTATCCAGCTGGTATGGAATCTCATCGCGGATATCAATACCGTCACTGCCAAAGCGGCTTTCACCAAACACTTTATAACTGGTTGATGAACAGCTGGTTTCAAAGCAGTTTTCAGTGCCTGTTGACGGACTGATCCCCTGGCCGTAAAACTGCACCTGGCTGGTCAAATAACTGCTGTTTTTATCGTAATATTGCAGTGCATCTACACCACTGGCATCACCGCTCACTTCAACAACGTCGTAAACCGCCGCTTGTGCCTGCGTGACGCTGGCAACAACAATTGCCAGCGTTGAAAACTTGAACATCTTATGTCGCATTAGGATTCCTTCTGCATTGCTTCTAGTTCTTCCCAACGTTCAAAGGCGACTTCCAGTGCCTGCTCTGCCTCGGCCAGGCGTGACAGGGTCACTTGGGTGTCATCAGTTGAGCTTTGGAAAAATGCAGGATCATTGATTTTTTCCTGCAACTGGGCAATCTCATTTTCCAAATCTTCCAAACGAGACGGCAATTCTTCAAGTTCTTTCAGAAGCTTATAAGACAACTTCTTACCCGGCTTATCCCGGCTCACTTGCTGCCGCTGTTGGCTTTCATCTTTTTTATTGTCGGCGGCTTGCTCTTCTGCCTGTGCTTTGGCACGTTGTGCAGCAGAGTTGGCTCGCTGGGCTTGCGCATCATGGTAGCCACCCACGTATTCATTGACGACACCCTGACCTTCAAAAATCCAGCTTGTGGTCACAGTATTATCAACAAACTGACGATCGTGGCTCACTAAGAGCAAAGTGCCCTGATAATTGGCAAGAATATCTTCCAAAAGTTCCAGAGTTTCGATATCCAAATCGTTTGTTGGTTCATCAAGAACCAATAAATTATTGGGTTTCAGGAATAACTTGGCCAGCAACAAGCGGTTCTTCTCACCGCCAGACAGCGCCTTCACAGGCGTGCGCGCTCTTTTGGGGTGGAACAAAAAGTCCTGCAGATAACCTAACGCATGGCGGCTGCGGCCGTTGACCGTGACTTCCTGTTTACCTTCTGCCAGGTTATCCAGCACGGTTTTTTCGGGATCAAGTATTTCACGGTACTGATCAAAATAAGCCACTTCCAGCTTGGTACCACAGTGAAAATGCCCTTCCGTCGCCTGCAGCTGGCCCAGCATGAGCTTGAGCAAAGTACTCTTACCGCAGCCGTTTGGCCCAATCAGGGCGATACGGTCACCGCGCATGACGTTAAAGCTGAAATCATTAATGATGGGCTTGTCGTCGTAACGGTAGCTGATATTCTCAGCTTCAAAGACAACCTTGCCTGAACGACGGGCATCCTGAAGCTGCATATCCGCTTTACCCATCACTTCCCGGCGCTCGCTGCGCTCGGCACGAAGCTGCTTCAGCGCTCTTACTCGCCCTTCATTACGGGTACGTCTCGCTTTAATGCCCTGACGTATCCAGGTTTCTTCCTGCGCAAGTTTTTTATCAAACTCAGCGTTCTGCTCACTTTCGATACGCAATAACTCTTCCTTCGCGTCGAGATACTTATCGTAATCGCCAGGGAATGAGTTCAGCTTGCCTCGATCCAAATCGACAATACGTGTCGACATTGAACGAATAAAAGCCCGGTCGTGAGAAATGAAGATAATAGAGCCACGGAAATCTTTTAAGAAACCTTCCAGCCATTCAATCGTAGCGACATCCAGGTGGTTGGTTGGTTCATCGAGCAAGAGAATATCAGGTTCACTCACCAGAGCACGTGCCAGCGCGGCTTTACGCTGCCAGCCGCCTGACAGGTCAGCCAGCAAAGTGCCGGCATCTAACTCGAGGTGTTCTAATACAGAGCTGATTTTATTGTCAAACTGCCAGGCATTAGCATGATCCAGTTTTTCCTGTACCTTAGCTAATTGTGCAAAATGTATTTCACTTGCATCCGTGGTGATTTTATCGAGTAAGTGGTGATATTCGCGAAGCAACCCCCCCACTTCTGATAAACCTTCTGCAACAAAATCAAAGACAGTGCCTTCTGCATTGCGAGGTGGATCTTGTTCCAGCCGTGAAACCTTTAATTCACTCATACGCTGGATACTGCCATCATCCAGCAGTACCTCACCGGCGATGACTTTCATTAACGTGGATTTGCCTGCACCATTACGGCCGACCAAACAAACACGCTCATTAGGTTGCAGCAGAAATTCGGCATGATCCAATAATGGATGATCACCATAAGCAAGCTGCGCGTTACTGATTTTAATTAATGCCATGACTCTTTAACCAAAGTGCCAGCTCAGCGGCATCGAAAGGCCAGCCAAGCTCAGAAACAGATTCATTGTCGTAAAAAGATACGACCGGTATTGTGACGCCGTAACGGGAAAACAGGTTGTCGTCAAAAGCAATATCAACGACATCTACCTGCTCTGAAACTCCGGCCTCCGTAAGCAGTGCATAAGCCTGCTCACAGAGGTGGCATCCCTCCGTACTGTAGAGGATGATAGACAAGTAACAATCCTTAGTTTATCGACTTCAGCGACTCAAACATCGCCTTCCTTATGGGTAATAATCCAGCAGTTATGAATTTGCTTATTACGGGCAAAATCCATCGGCAGTGTTTCAGAAGAAATGTTCTTCGCCACCAGCCCCAAATCTGCTAATGCCGCTTCATCCATCTTGAAGTGGCGTTTATTATTTGAAAACACAATCTCTCCCCCCTTGCGCAGCATTCGCTTCAGGTTCTCCATCAGCATGATGTGGTCACGCTGCACATCAAAACTCTGTTTCATGCGCTTAGAGTTAGAGAAAGTTGGCGGATCAATGAAGATCAAATCAAAGGTGTCATCCACTTCCTGCAGCCATTGCAGGCAGTCCGCCTGAACATATTCATGCTGGCGGCCGACCTGACCATTCAAGGC
Organism: Photobacterium halotolerans DSM 18316; assembly: GCF_000425165.1. Classification (GTDB taxonomy): domain Bacteria; phylum Pseudomonadota; class Gammaproteobacteria; order Enterobacterales; family Vibrionaceae; genus Photobacterium; species Photobacterium halotolerans. Next base: position 183,753 of record NZ_KE384319.1, on the reverse strand, counting down.
CATATTTTCCTGTGCCCAACGCAGATAGGTATTTGACATATCAACCGTTGTTGTGGATTTCGCGCCACCGCAAGCAGCATGTACCGTTGCCGAGCCAGTGTACGCAAACAGATTGAGGAAATCTTTGCCTTTTGACATTTCGCCAAGACGACGACGGGTAATTTTATGATCCAGAAACAGCCCGGTGTCGAGATAATCAAACAGGTTAACCTGCAGCTTTACACCGTATTCGTTGACCGTCATATAACGCGATGCGTTAGACAGCTTCTGATACTGGCTTTTACCTTTCTGGCGCTCTCGCACCTTCAACACCACTTTATCGCTATCAACGCCCGTCACCTGAATCGTGGCACGCATAATATCCATCAATCGACGGCGGGCCGTTTCCTCAGGTACGGATTTAGGTGCTGCGTACTCCTGAATCACCACATAGTCGGCATACTTGTCGATCGCGGCATTGTAGTCAGGCAAATCAGCATCGTAGACACGATAGCAATCCAACGCTTCTTTCTTTGCCCATTTATCCAGTTTCGACAGGTTTTTCTTCAGGCGATTCGCAAAATCCGGTGCAACCAGCGTTTCTTCAAGTTGCCCTTCTTTCGCACCTTCTACCTGCTTAACACCACCGGCTGTGATCTGATAGGTCTTGAGCACACAATCTAATGCGCCGTTGCGCAGCTTAAACTGCTTATCGGCCCGCATACGCATACAGCTCAGTAACTCATTCGACGAGGAGAAGATCGACGCCACTGAACCGGCAAAGGCCAGCTTGAGACGATTTCCTAGCTCGGTGTAAAGCGCAATCAGCTCCGGCGTGGTGCCCAGGCGCTCACCATAAGGGGGGTTACACAAAATTACACCGGTCTCAAAACCGTTAGGACGAACCAATTGGGTGGCATCCCCGTATTCGAAATCAATCAACTCACTTACACCGGCGCGGCCTGCGTTATCTCTGGCCACACTCAAAATGCGCCTGTCCATTTCGCGGCCAAAGAAAGGTGTTGTGACGTTAGCCACACCCCGGCGAGCTTTCACAGAGGCTTCGGCATGAATCTCTTGCCAGGCATCCTGGTCAAAATCATTCAAGACTTCAAATCCCCAGCGCTTGCGTTTTAATCCCGGCGCAATTTCCGCGGCGATCATGGCAGCTTCAATCAATAATGTCCCTGAGCCACACATTGGATCTAACAATGGCTTCTCTGGCGTCCAGCCACTTTTCATCACCAAAGCCGCAGCGTGAGTCTCGCGCAATGGTGCTTTACCCGCTTCAGTACGATACCCGCGCTGGTGAAGGCCACTCCCCGCCATATCCAAACCCACAATGGCTTTATCGTTCGACAAACGCACGTGGATACGTAAATCAGGTCGTTCACGGTCAATTGTCGGACGAGGCTGATTTCCCTTGGTAAACCGGTCAACAATGGCATCCTTAACTTTCATCGCGCCATACTGGCTGTTACGGATTTCACGGTTAGTACCGTTGAAGTCGACCACAATACGGGTACGGGAACTGAAATACTGCTCCCAGCTGATCGCTGTCGCGCCGAGATACAGATCCAGATCGTTCCTGACGTTGAATTCACTTAATACCTGGACGATACGTGATGCAACACGAGTCCATAAACAGCAACGATAAGCCGTATTCTGATCAGCGGAAAAGCGAACGCCGGCATGCACAACTTTTACTTGTGCAGCACCTAGTTGAGTCAGTTCATCGGCCAGAAGATTTTCCAGACCACGGGAAGTAATAGCGAGATATTGATTCATGGGTTTCTTTTCAAACAAATGTTGCCCGCGATTATACCTGAATTCACAGATATGCGCCTGTATCAGCTATGCCGGCCAGTCATTTTTTCTGCACTGTTCGAGTATAAATCAAGCTAACAATCGCAGTTTGCCACTTCATAGACGGTTTATCTTTGCAATCCGCCACCAGCCAAGACAGCAAAACAGATAAACGCATACTTTTCAGAATGTCTCACCCAGGCAAATAGTTTCCCACAGGAAACAAACCTGACCTAACTGCTTGAATACAATCCATAAGACGGATTAAGCAAGCACTTACCTTTATGCTTGTCCATTGTCTCCTCATGGAAACGATAAATTCAAACCCATACAAATCAACAACTTAAAAAACAGGCAGTAATCAAAGCGACAACGTGATTACTGAAAATGCAACTGCCAAACACAAGCAAGTATGTGAGCATTCGCTATCTCCACATCTATGTATATACAATAACCTCTCGCTGCACCAATCGCTCCAGGTGCAACTCTTTCCTGTCAGGAAACTTAATATAATGTGCTTATCCTCATTTGTAATGGGCTTTCACAAATGAGGAAAACAGGGAAATATCTACTCGCAGAAACGATAATTTACCGGAAAATAGTGGTGTTTTTTTGTCCAAAAAAAAGGCAGACAACAACAAAAAAGTACCTATTTTTACTGATTTTTTGCATCAGGATGACGTTATGTCGCTCAATACCCGTATAGATATTCATCAAATGACGCACTGATGGCTAATATCACCACGGCAGTTGATGTACCAGGAACCGTTAAAAAGACAAAAACGGCGATAGCAGATAGCAGATAGCAGATAGCAGATAGCAGATAGCAAAGCATGGTGTCCTCTGTGGCGAACAGGGACTGAGAAAACACCCTGATTAAGCCAAGGCCAGATCTGGGTGCGAGAAACGGTATGAGATAAAACACATGTGTTTAGATAAGAAGAGAATATGGGGACTTGCGCAGAGAATCGATCAGTGACACAGACAGCTAAATCCGGTCACGTAAAGCAGCTGATTAACCAGGCATGATACTTTTGGGGGACAGTAGAAATGAACTTTTAAAACTTATCGGGGGTAAATCGTTGTTAAATATGGCTTTCCATGACAACGATTAGCCCACCAGCGCCAAACCCAGCTCTGTGTCTAAGTGGACGGCCTGCATTCTGTCGTTCATTACTTTGATAATGCCGCAGAATTCCATTTCTTTCCCTGACGTCAGAACATGAGGTTCCACATCTGCCAGCATGCACAGGCTCGCACAACCGCTGTTTTCAATTACCAGATAACGGGCAGCGCCGAAATCGGTATCCAGCCCGATGATCTCGCCGTTATGAGGTGTATAACCCCCCTCTTGCTGGGAAAAAAACCAGCTTTTAGGCATCATGGGTTTATGAAAACGACTGGCAGCGACAGCATTTAAGGCCAGTTCGACCTTACGCGGAGCAGACAAATCCAGCACAGAAATACTTTCGAGATATGTTTGATAGGTACTTGCATCATCAACCGTGAACTCGCATCGATTAAAGGCGCAAGCAATAAGGTGTTTACTCGGAATTGAAACGCGGAAAACCATCTCTTCGCCCAGGTCGAGCATTAAAGAGTCATTCTTCTGGTCGTAATACCACGTCCATGAATTATTTGGTTTTAACACGATAGGCTCCAATGTCAGTGTCTTAACTGTGATCAAAGCAAGCAAATTAAGTACATAAAAGGAATTGTACTAAGTAAGTGATAAAATAAAAGGGGAAAAAATTTGTAAGATCATAGTGTTAAGCTATGTAATTTTGACAAAATACCGCTTTTCACCGATGTTGGAACAAAAAAACGCCCACATAAAGTGGGCGTTGTTTGTATGACGGCAGATTTACAAACGCGAACGTTTAGTGACAGCGTCACTCATTATCGTAAATCACAATTGAGCACGATATCTTTAACCAGTTTAGGACCATGATAGATAAAGCCTGAATAGACCTGGACCAAACTGGCGCCGGCTAGCAGCTTCTCTCTTGCAGCAATGGCTGAATCAATGCCACCTACCCCAATAATAGGGATTTGTCCCTTTAGCTCATGATTAAGCATACGGATGACTTCCGTGCTTCTGTGCTGCAGCGGACGCCCACTCAAGCCACCGGCCTCATCACAATGCGGCATTCCCTGTACCAGAGTACGATCCAGGGTCGTATTCGTCCCTATCACACCGTCAACCTCATTGCGGATCAAGGAATCGGCAATTTGGATCAGCTCGTGATCTTCGAGATCAGGCGCGATCTTCAGCGTAAGCGGCACATATCGGCCAAACTTCTCAGCCAACGATTTTTGCCTGCTCTTCAATTGTGCCAGCAAATCATCCAATGCCTCACCGTACTGAAGATTACGCAGCCCTGGGGTATTCGGTGATGAGATATTCACAACGATATAACCAGCATGCTCGTAGACTTTATCCATACAAACCAGATAGTCGTCTACCCCTTTCTCCAGCGGTGTATCTTTGTTTTTACCGATGTTGATACCGATAATTCCGTCAAACGTGGCTTTCTTTACATTTTCTACCAGTTGGTCAACGCCATTATTGTTGAAACCAAAGCGGTTGATAATACCTTCCGCAGGCTTTACCCGAAAAAGTCTGGGTTTGTCATTTCCCGGCTGAGGTTTAGGCGTCACAGTGCCGACTTCAACGAATCCGAAGCCCATTGCGCCAAAGGCGTCAATACATTCGCCATTTTTATCCAGACCGGCGGCCAGACCAACAGGGTTTTTAAACTTGAGTCCCATGACTTCAACAGGACGATCAGGGAGGTTTTGACGGTAAAAAATATCGAGAGGTGTACCGGTGAAGCGAGAAAAGTTCTTGATAGCCAAATCATGCGCTTTTTCAGGATCAAGCTGAAACATGGCCGAACGCGCGAGGCGGTAAATCATTATACCTCCTTAAAAAAAGCCCCGTATAAACGGGGCTAGATTATTCACTGATTTGGTTTGCAATTCAAATTTAATAACACCAATTCACGCATTGCAACGGAGAATTTTGCAAATTCATGGGCTGTACCCACCTTGAATTCAGCAAGTACGCTTTCCCAGCGTTGAATGGCGGAGTGATGATGCTCAATCCACATCTCAATCAGCGTTTCAGGTTTTTCACTGCCCTTGCCTGCTCCGATAACCGCAGATGTGAGCTGACGTTGCTGCCAATCCAGATCTTCACGGAAAGAAGCACGAGCCAGTGCCTGCCAATGGTTTTCAACCGGCTGATTATGAACCTGTTGCAGGAACCAGTGCAGCGACAACTGTGCACCAAGTACAAAGTAGACACGAGCAATAAAACCAACATCTTTGTTCAGCTCTTTCGCACTCTGCGCAATATCCATGGCTGAGTACAGGCTGCTCAGACGGGCAATATTATGCGCAAGCTGTGCCGGGACGCCTTCATTGATCATGCTGTTCGCCTGATCATCATGCTCCTGCACCTCTTCAGCCACCAGGTACTTCTCCAGGTTATCGCGCAGATTGTTCAGCGTTGGCTGATAGAACGCAATTTGCTCTTCAATACCCATCTTGCGATCGCGGTTACGCAAGAACCAGCGAGTGATGCGGCGTAACATACGACGACAGCGATACATCATCTCGTACTGGATATGTGCAGGAACCTTATTGTCCAGTTCGCGAATTTGCTCAAAGAACTGCTCAAAGCCAAACACATCACGACCAACAGTGTATGCAGACGAAATTTCCGCCACTGTCGAACCTGTCTCTTCCTGCAAACGGGTGACAAAGTTACAACCCATCTCGTTAGACATCTGGTTGGCCAGCGATGTGGCAATCAACTCTCCTTTCAGAGGGTGATTTTCCATCTGTGTACGATACTTTTCCTGCAGTGCTTTCGGGAAGTATGCCGGCAGCAGACGGTTGTGATAAGGATCTTCAGTGATCTCTTCTGTAACCAGCTCTTCTTTCAGTACCATCTTGCCGTAAGCTACCAGTACCGCCAGCTCCGGACGTGTCAGACCAATACCGTCTTTCTCGCGCTCTGCCAGTGTATCGTCATCAGGAAGGTACTCCAGGCCGCGGTCCAGCTTGCCTTCTTTTTCCAGATGATGGATGAAGCGGATCTGCTCTTTCAGAAGCTGTACGCTTTGATGCTGAGTCACAGAAATAGACTCACTTTGGGTGTATGCATCGTCCAGTACGATATCGCCCACTTCATCTTCCATCTGCTCAAGCAGAAGGTTGCGTTGCTTGTATGTCAGATCACCCGCAGCCACCAGACCATTGAGCAGGATCTTAATGTTAACTTCGTTATCAGAACAGTCTACACCGCCCACGTTGTCAATAAAGTCAGTGTTAACCCGTCCGCCATTGATTGCAAACTCAACACGACCCAGCTGAGTCATACCCAGGTTACCACCTTCACCAACGATCTTGGCACGCAGCTCACCGCCATTAACACGCAGACCATCGTTAGCACGGTCGCCAACATCGGTATGTGTTTCACTGGCAGCCTTAACATAAGTACCGATACCGCCGTTCCACAGCAGATCCACTTCCATTGTCAGGATCAGTTTGATCACTTCGTTTGGCGTCAGGCTCTGCTTACGTGTGCCTAAGAGTTTCTGAATTTGTGGCGACAGCTTAATAGACTTGCTGCGGCGTGAGAAAATACCGCCGCCTTCAGAGATCAGGCTGGCATCGTAATCTTCCCAGCTTGAGCGAGGGAGATGGAACAGGCGGTTACGCTCTTCCCAGCTCGATGCTGAATCCGGATTGGGATCCAGGAAGATGTGCATGTGGTTAAATGCAGCAACCAAACGTGTATGTTTAGACAATAACATACCGTTACCGAACACATCGCCGGCCATGTCACCAATACCAACACAGGTGAAATCTGTTGTCTGGCAGTCAATACCCAATTCGCGGAAGTGGCGCTTAACAGACTCCCAGCCACCTTTAGCTGTGATACCCATTTTCTTGTGGTCGTAACCGTTAGAGCCGCCAGAAGCAAAAGCATCACCCAGCCAGAAATTGTAATCCGCTGATACCGAGTTAGCCAGATCAGAGAAAGTCGCAGTGCCTTTATCGGCAGCAACAACCAGATACGGGTCATCCTCATCATGACGGACAACATTGCTTGGATAAACAATCTCGCCTTCAATGATGTTATCAGTCACATCCAGCAGTGCGCGAATGAAGCGCTTGTAACAACGCTGACCTTCAGCCAGGATTTCCTCACGGGTTGTCATTTGTGGCTGACGCTTACAAACGAATCCGCCTTTTGCACCCACAGGTACGATAACGGTGTTCTTCACCTGTTGTGCTTTAACCAGACCCAGAATTTCGGTACGGAAATCTTCCTGACGATCTGACCAACGCAAACCACCGCGGGCCACCTTGCCACCACGCAGGTGAACCCCTTCAATATCTGGCGCGTAAACGAAGATCTCAAAGAAAGGTACAGGTGCCGGAATTTCCGAGATTTCAGACGGACGCAGTTTCAGCGACAGCCATGGTTTAGGCTGGCCTTGTTCATCAGTCTGATAGTAGTTGGTACGCTGGGTAGCCAGAATCATTTCCATATAACGACGGATAATACGGTCGTCATCCAGACTTTCGACTTCTTCCAGCTTTTCATTCATCTTAGTGATCAGTGCTTCTTCAGCTTTCGCGCTGAACTTAGTCGCAGGATCAAAACGCAAGGCAAACAGATCCACCAGATCACGTGCCAAATCAGCGTGATTCGCCAGCGTATCTTCAATATATTGCTGACTGAACGGGAAACCAACCTGGCGCATATAACGGGCATAACTGCGGACAATAGTAATTTCCCGGCCGGTCAGCTCGGCACAAAACAGAAGGCGGTTAAAGCCGTCACTTTCCAGCTCACTGTGCCAGATAGCAGCAAAGGCTTCCTGGAAACGATCCCGCGCATCGCTCAGATCAATCTCGTTGCAACCATTGACCAGCATCGCAAAGTCGAGGATCCAAAATACGGTTCCGTTCGCCGTAACGATCTCGTATGGCGACTCTCCGATCACACGCAAGCCAAGGTTTTCCAGCATTGGCATCACATCGGACAGATGGATTGGCTCATCACGGTGGTAAAGTTTCAGCTTCACAAAACGTGAATCTGTTGCCACTTCCTGCGGACGGTAGAACAGCATGCCCAGCTTGTTGTCTTCGCTCAGGCTTTCCAGCAGCTCAATATCTGCAACCGCAGAGCCTGGCAGCATTTGCTCTTTATAAGAACGCGGGAAGGCGCGCGCATAGTTTTTCGCCAGAGGGGTTCCCTGATTTTCACCGAAATTTGAGATCAGTGAATCAATTAAACGATCTTCCCAGGAAGCAGCCGCTTCGACCAGATTACGTTCGATCGCTTTTACATCTACATCAAAGTTATTGTTATCTACACGCACAATATAATGAGTTCTCGCTAGTGGGCTCTCTGAGAAGAAAGTGGTGAAATCCACATTTTGTTTAGAGCCAAAATACTCTTGGAAAATTTTCTGAGTCTTAACACGCAGTTCGGTATTATAACGCTCACGGGTGACATAAACCATGCAAGAGAAGAAGCGACCGAAAGGATCACGGCGAACAAACAGACGCAGAAGATCACGATCCTGCATTCTCACCACACCGCTGGCCACATCCTGCATTTCTTTTTCACTGGCCTGAATCAGCTCATCACGCGGATAGGTTTCCAGAATGTTATTCATCGCCTTCCACGAGTGTGAATCTTCTGAATAGCCACTGCTTTGAAGAATGCGTATCACTTTATTGCGGATCAACGGAATATTCATCGCTGTCTGATGGTAAGCCGTTGCAGCATACAGGCCGGTGAAACGGTGCTCGCCGATCACATTGCCGTCTTTATCCAGACGTTTAATACCTATGTAATCAATGTAAGCAGGACGGTGAATCTTCGACTTACCGTTGCTCTTGGTCAGAATCAGCAGATTTGGCTTTCTCGCTTCAACTCGCGCTGATTCAGGCAGGTCAGACAACATGAGTGAACGGGCTTTACCCGGCTTGCTCAGGAGGCCCAGGCCTTTTTCGGCACAGGGACGCAGTTCAAAATCACCTTCAACAGGCACCAGATCGTACTGGTGATAACCCATAAAGGTAAAATTATGGCGTGTCACCCACTCCAGAAACTCAATCGCTTCCTCACGGTGGCTCTTTTCTACCGGTAACTTGGCAGATTTAAGTTCTTGCGCAATCTCCAGCATTTTGCTCTGCATTGCCTGCCAGTCATTCACGACCAGCTCGATATCTTGCAATACTTGCTCAAGCTCGGTTTTCAAAGCATCCATTTCTTCTTTGCTGGATAACCGATCGACTTCAATGTGGAATAAAGTTTGCAGATCGCCGGATTCTCCACATGCTTCAATGATCACCCCTTGATCATCGCGCTTGAAGAAATACGGGCCATTGAACATCAAATGACTGGTGATGCCCAGACGGTTTAATGTCATGCGGACTGAGTCGACCAGAAAAGGATGATCCGGCATCACAATCTCCACTACCGTGTGGGTTGACTGCCAGCCATATCGACTCAATGTCGGGTTATAAACACGAACAGAAATTTGGTCAGGTTTGTTTTGCACTAGATGGTGCCAGAGGCTAAGTACTGCACCATACAAATCAGATTCATTCCGTTGAAGCAGATCATCATCTGCCAGTTGTCCTAACAATCGCTGAGCAAACACTTCGACTAATGACTGCTGAGGGGATTCTATCTTGTCCTGGATTAAGCCATACACTTTTTCAAGCAGTACCGGCACTATTGTGTCAGGTGCGGTCATAGCAGATGCTCCATCGTTATTACTTTTATCAATCTAGTATAGGGTTTTATAACGACGCCTTGAGTTCAGCGCTAAAAAACGTCTCTCTGGCGAGGTATTGTTGACTCGACAGCTATTGTAGGGGGTTTTGTTGCCAAATGGTTACGTTAATTACTCTGGTTTTTGAAGAAAAAATCGAATATGTGACTAAGGTAGATGTTTTGATTGGCAGGCTGCCAGCAGGCAAAAATTCCAATGCGATAACTTGCTGTTACACGCACTTTCTGGTCTAACCATCTAAAAATATAAACTTTTTTCTAGTCGCGAAACTAATCAAAATCTCAGGCAAGTGAATATCGAATACTTTATTCGCAACAGATAAAAAAACCAGTTTCGCATAATTATGTAGGACATTTGTTAATATCCGACTAAAGACAGGTTTTAAGCGATTTTCTCCAACTTTTCAAAACGGTTTTCCGCGCTGACAACAACCCGAAAACGCCCTTTAATACCTAACTGACTGAGGAAAGGCCGAAGTCTGACGGCCGGAAGCTGCAACCGGAGGCCCTCATCGGTGTGAACCAGCACTGAGCTGGCAGCCCCCGAGTAATGCTGCAGGTAGGTGTGATAGGGAATGTTGACTGAAAAGGTGTATCTCTTCATGCAAACAAGCCTGCTTGATCGGATAAAATTGGTCGAATAAAAAGAAAGGCTCCCGGAGGAGCCTTCTGATTAAAACAGACTTGCTTTATTGTTCAAGTGCTTTTTCCACTTTCTCAAACAAATCTCTCGCCAGATTGTCCAAACCGGCCAGTTTCTCCAGCTCGGCACGCATCAGTGCCTGGCGTTCCTCATCATACAGACGGTACTTGAGGAAAGGCTCAATCAGGCGTGAAGCCAGCTGCGGGTTCGACGTATTCAGGGCAGTCAGTATCTCAGTCAGGAAACGATAGCCACTGCCGTCTTTGGCGTGGAACCGAACCGGATTATTGGCGCAGAAACTCGCTACCAGGCTGCGTGTACGGTTCGGGTTCTTCAGACTAAACGCTGGGTGTTGCATAGTGTCACGCACATTATCCAGAGCGTTTGCCGCCGGATTCTTGCCCTGAAGAATAAACCATTTGTCCATGACCAGTCCGTCATGGCTCCACTTGTCGCTGAAATCTGCCATCTGCGATTCACGGCAGGCCAGTTGTGCTTCATTAGCTGCTGACATGGCCGCCATAGTGTCTGTCATGTTGTCGGCCGTTTCATACTGAGCTGACACCAGTTTTTCACCCTGCTCTGTCAATGCCAGATAAGCGAGGCAGCGATTACGCAACGCACGTTTGGCTATCGCGCCATGCTCAATACTGTAACTGGCCTGCTTCAGTGAGTGATAAATGGCAGTCAGTTCATCTTCCAGCTCTGTCGCCAGAAGTTTTTCGAGCTGTCCGAGCACAGCATGTATTGCATCAACATCAACAACGTCATACCAGCCTGCCACTTCATTCTCGCCGGGCAGAGTCAGCATTTCAGCAATAAAGGCCGGATCGAGTTTTTCGTCCAGTAATGCCCCGCGGAATGCATCCACCACGTTTTCAGGGAAAACCACTGCTTTCCCCGTTTGTACCGCGGCCACATTACTGCGAATATATTTGGCCAGCAGCATCTGACCGGCATCCCAGCGCGCAAACTCATTACGTGCATGGGTCATCAGGAATACCAGCTCCTGGTCACTGTAATCGTACTCCAGGACAACCGGCGCTGAGAATTCACGTAACATGGAAATCACAGGCCGCTCATTCACCTGATCAAACTCAAAAGTCTGCTCAGACTCAGTGACATCCAGTACATGATGCACTTTCTCTCCATTACACTGTAACTCAATAACCTGGCCTTTACTGTCATAGAGTTCGATATCAAACGGAATATGCAGTGGCTGTTTCTCTTTTTGCCCGGCTGTAGGGGGCGTATGTTGTTTTACCGTGACAAGGTAACGTTTTGTGCCGGCATCATATTCAGTGCTGACTTTTACAATCGGCGTGCCCGACTGGCTGTACCATAAACGGAACTGACTCAGGTCAACACCCGAAGCCTCTTCCATCGCCAGCACAAAGTCGTCACATGTCGCTGCTGTTCCGTCATGACGTTCAACATACAGTTTCATACCCGCCTGAAAACCTGCTTCGCCCAGCAGCGTATGCATCATCCGGATCACTTCACTGCCCTTCTCATAAACGGTCAGGGTGTAGAAGTTATTCATCTCAATGACTTTTTCCGGTCGGATCGGATGCGACATCGGACCGCGGTCCTCGGCAAACTGTGGCCCACGCATAACACGGACGTTGTTGATTCGGTTTACCGGCCGAGAGCCCAGATCCGATGAAAACTCCTGATCCCGGAATACAGTCAAGCCTTCTTTCAGGCTGAGCTGGAACCAGTCCCGGCATGTAATGCGGTTACCGGTCCAATTGTGGAAGTACTCATGACCAATAACCGCCTCAATGCCCAGATAATCCGTATCCGTGGCAGTGGCCGGATTCGCCAGTACGTATTTGGAGTTAAAGATATTCAGGCCTTTGTTTTCCATCGCCCCCATGTTGAAGAAATCAACGGCAACGACCATATAGATATCCAGGTCATATTCCAGACCAAACCGCTCTTCATCCCATTTCATGGAGTTGATGAGTGATTGCATGGCGTGTTCCGCGCGATCCAGATTGCCCTTATCGACAAAGATTTCCAGCGCAACGTCACGACCGCTGACTGTTTTATAATTATCACGCAACACATCAAAGTCACCGGCAACCAGGGCAAACAGGTAGCAAGGCTTTGGATACGGATCCTGCCACTGAACCCAATGACGGCCATTTTCCAGCTCACCGCTTGCCACTTTATTACCATTGCTCAGCAGATACGGGAAGCTGGCTTTATCGGCGATCACTTTGGTGGTGAAACGGGCAAGTACATCCGGGCGGTCCTGATAAAACGTAATACGCCGAAAACCTTCCGCCTCGCACTGGGTACAGAAGCCGCCACCAGATTTATACAGGCCTTCAAGCGCGGTGTTTGCTTCCGGGTTAATCTCCGTTTCAATGGTGAGTTCAAACTCCTCAGGCAATTGATGAATCAGCAGGCCATCGGCCGTTTCTTCATAGTGCTGCCAGGTTTCACCATTGATTTCCAGCCGACGCAGAACCAAATCATCACCGTCTAATTCCAGTGACGTCGCACCTTCAGTTTGTTGCTTCACTTTACTGACAGCAACAACGCGGGTCGCCGTGTCTTGCAGATCAAACACCAGATCAATATCGGTAATCGTAAAATCGGGTGCGGTATAGTCAGCGCGGTACTTAGCAGTGGGTTGAGCGGCATTCGGTTGATCGGCCATAAAGTCCTTCCTTCATCATCCATATTGGCAGTTGCCACAATACAACGAACAAGATTCGATCTTTTCAATCGATGAAACATTGTTTGCGGAACTGAAAAATTTGCATACCCCACTTCAGGTTATGATAGCGGGTATGGAGCAGGTAAAGTCAGCGTGCAGCATGTGCCATAAACACGCCGTATAGGTAAGACAAGAATTCTTGAAATCGCATCAACTATACTTTATGTGAATACGTATAATTGGTCGCCAATAATCTTTACACTGTGTTAAGACAAAATGTTAGCAGATAGCACTTGAGGTGAAAATCTTATCTTTACCTATTGTTACCTGTGTCGCGTCGCGTAACAATGACACTGTCGTACCACCTCCTTTACCCCAGTACATTGATTTTAGCCTCTTAACAGGAATGACTCTGCAATATGAACCACACTATGCAACCTTGGATCATTGATTCACTGCTTGATACCGATGCGTATAAACTCCACATGCAGCAAGCGATTTTTCATCTTTACCCAGATGTGAACGCTGCCGCCGAGTTTCGTTGTCGCAGTGGCGAAGATCTCAGGCCTTACCTGGCTGAAATCAAAAGACAAGTCGCTCACCTGGGTGAGCTGCGTTTTAGCACAGAAGAAATTGACTACTTAGCCACACTGCCATTCTTCCAGCATGACTACCTGGACTATTTAAGCCAGTTTCACCTCGACCCCGCGCAGGTGATCATAGGTGAAAGCGATGAACAGCTCACTATACGTATCGAAGGAAAATGGCTGGATATCATCTTGTGGGAAGTGCCTTTGCTTGCCATTGTCTGCGAAATTCGCTGTCGTCATCGCTATGCTGATGTCTCACCTCAAGATGCGATTGATCAACTCAAACACAAACTGACCCATTTTCACACGATGGCAGCCGAGACAGACATCAGCGAATTTTCTCTGGTCGATTTCGGCACCCGGCGTCGTTTTTCTAAAGACGTACACTACGCCATTGTCGATTATCTGACAGCACATTTCCCTCAGTTTGGCGGAACTTCAAACTACCATCTGGCCCGAACTCGCCAGCTAACCCCTTTTGGTACCCAGGCACATGAATGGTTCCAGGCACACCAGCAACTGGCCGGTGAACTGGCTGACTCTCAGCAGTTAGCATTGAATCGCTGGCTGCAGGAATACCCGGACTCATTAGGCATCGCCTTAACCGACTGTATTAACATGGATGCATTTTTGCGGGATTTCGATCTGCGTCTTTCGAAACGCTTCAGTGGTCTTCGTCATGACAGCGGCGACCCGATTGCATGGGGTGAAAAAGCCATTGCGCATTATCAGTCGCTGGGTATTGATCCGAAAAGCAAAACACTGGTGTTTTCCGACAGTCTGACGTTAGAGCGTGCACTGGAGATATATCAGCACTTCTGTCAGCGCGCCCAAATCAGTTTTGGCATAGGTACGAATATGACGTGTGACTTGCCAGATGTTGAGACCTTAAATATTGTGCTGAAACTGACCGAATGCGAAGGCCGGCCAGTTGCCAAAATTTCAGATGAACCCGGAAAAAGCATCTGCCAGGATGAAGAGTACCTGGGTCAGCTCCGTGAAGCCTTCAAGCTGGCCAATGACTGAATTGATGAACAGTTATGCTGCAAACAAAAAGTATGCTGCAGACAAAAAGAGAGGCGAAAGCCTCTCTTTGCGTTACATTTTACAGATAGATAAGGTGTTATTGACGCTGCATCACAGCTTCCATACCAAACTGTTTATTTGTCAGGGTTAAGGTATTGTCTCCGCCCAGCTTAAAATGGCTGTCGTGCTGACCATCTTCGTAAATCAGCACAATCCTGTCATCTTCCAGATAGTAGATGCCCTTATGCTCTTTACGCGTCCCGTCTTTTCCTATCACCTGAGCAGAAAATAAGAAATCCGGACGCAGCGACAGCTTCAGCTCTGACACACTGTTATCTACGTCCTTACCGCCTATCGCGGAAGAACGCCACTGACCCGGTAAATTTTCAGGCGCCAGCTTAGTAAAACGCGCACCATCTAAAAGAAACTGGTTGTAACTCAACACATATTCATGCTGCTGGGAGGGCTGATTAACAGAGTTCATGGTCAGGGTCGTTTCATCAATATCATAGTTGCCGTCCCACTCGTCAATCAGTCCGTCGGTTCGCAGCAGGCGCACTTTAAAATGATAAGACGAATTGAACTTAATATTCATAGCACGGTAGTTGATTCCCTCACTCTCCACCCCTTCCTCGGTAGTACTGAACCAGTACCAGTCTCCAAGCAGTAGTGGATAATCGAATTCAGTCAGCTCATCGGCTGCTGCAGTATTGCTCCATGTAAAAACACTGAGGACAAATGACAAAAGAACGGCTCGCAGCATGATAGTACCCCTAAGAAGTATCAGCCCCTTCTATCAAATTAGCCCTCATTGGAATATCCCGCGCGTGAATATGATACTTGTCATAAGTATTCAACCGCTTGTTTCAACTATGAGACATGGCCGGACATGAACATCAGCCTGGTTCAGAATGTAACTAAAGCACTGTTATAAAAGAAAAACGGCGCAGAATGCGCCGTTTTTTGTAGGGTCATTAAATCTTAATCACTTCAGCTTTGCTCTTCCCGAACTAAATCAGCCGTGATCGCGACAGCCTCATCCAGATAAGCATCAGGCGCCTCATAGTCTTTAGGCACATCTTTCAATGCAATGAAAGGCTTTTCACCTAACGATTTCTGACGTGCATTCAAGCGCTCCAAACGCTCTTTCTCATCCAGATCCTGCTCAGACCGACGCTTGCTCTCGTTCAGAGACAAGGCGTTTTTATCTTTCTCAGCGTTATACTTGGCGATGTCATCGAAAATAAAGCCAAACTCCATATCGCTCTTGATACGCTGCTCGTGTTGAGCACGTAACGAAGGCAACAGCGGAGAGAAGTCATACAACTTCTGGTAACTCGCAGGTTTGATACTATCCCACGGCAGAGCATTATCTTCTACACTTTCGCCCGTATCCGCAGGGTCAATGGCAGTAGGGAAACTGATATCCGGTACAACACCCAGATTCTGCGTACTGCCGCCGTTTATGCGGTAGAACTTCTGAATCGTGTACTGAACATGACCTAGCGGTTTATCGAACAGATCATAGATATGATTCAGAGAACGGTGCTGCTGGACTGTGCCCTTACCAAATGACTGCTCACCGATAATAACGGCACGACCGTAGTCTTGCATGGCCGCGGCAAAAATCTCAGATGCAGACGCACTGTAACGGTTGATCAGCACAGTTAACGGGCTATCAAAGTAAACGCGATCATCAGAATCACCATTCACTTTCACACGGCCGTAACTGTCACGCACCTGAACCACCGGGCCACTGTTAATAAACAGACCGGTTAATGCCGTCGCTTCCGTTAACGCCCCGCCGCCGTTGTTACGCAAGTCGATAACAATGCCATCAACCTGTTGCTGATTTAATTTCGCCAGCTCTTTCTTGGTATCTTCCGAAAGACCGACATAGAAGCTCGGGATCTCAAGGACACCAATTTTGCGGCCTTTGTAAGTTTCTACCGATGACTTGGCAGCCCTGTCTTCAAGACGGATCTTATCCCGGACGATGGTGACACTGTAGCTTTTGGCATTGACTCCCTCAGGAAGAATCTCCAGGCTAACCTTGCTGCCTTTCGGCCCTTTGATCAGCTGTACCACATCATCCAGTCGCCAGCCCACCACATCGACCATTTCTTTACCGTCCTGAGCGACACCGATAATACGGTCGCCTGCAGACAGTTTTTTAGAATTGGATGCCGGGCCACCAGCAACTAAAGAACGAATAACAGTGAATTCATCATCCACCTGAAGCACAGCACCAATCCCTTCCAGAGACAGGTTCATCTCTGACTGGAACTGTTCAGCGCTGCGAGGAGAGAGATAACTGGTATGAGGATCAACTTCACGCGCAAATGCATTCATATAAAGCTGAAACACATCTTCGCTGTGACTTTGAGTAAGGCGCTTCAAGGCGTTGTTGTAACGTTTACCCAAGGTTTCCTGGATGTCTTTCCACTCTTTGCCTGCCAGCTTAAGATTCAGCTCATCCGATTTGACACGTTCGCGCCAAATTTCATTCAGCTCAGCCCTGTCTTTCGGCCATGGCATTTCTGAGCGATCAACCACTATGTCTTCGTTGACATTGAAAGACATAGGTTTGTCCAGCAGGGTCAGCGCATATTGGTAACGATCAAACCGGCGCTTCAATACCGTATTAAAGATATCGTAAGCTGCTGTTGTTTCGCCTCTTTTTAACTGGTCATCAAGCTGATATTTCCACTGTTCGAACTGTCTGATATCAGATTGAGTGAGGAAGCTTTTGTTGAAGTCCAGCATTTCCAGATAACGATCGAAAATGTTGGCAGAAAATTGATCATCAAGTGAGAACTGGCGATAGTGAGATCGGGTAAACCGTGAGGCTACACGCTTACTGGCGGTCGCATGCTGTTTTTCTGGAGACAAAACAGGCAATTCACTTTGTGTATGTGTGGCTTCCAAGGCCTGAGCTGATGCTGCCAGCACAATACCGGCAGCAATCAGTGAGAAACGGAATCGACATTTCATACGTCGAGCATTCTCCTTTATGAACGCAGGTGCTCCGCTTTCACAACCATGGTCAGGCCATTAGTCAGACGGACACGCACATCGTCCTTATTAATTTCTACAATGGTTGCCGGCATGTTGCCATTGCCCATATTGACACTGACATCCTTACCCACTGTCACTTCATCGGCAGACAAAGCACGTGTTGTTTCTACCGGCTTCTTATCTAGCTTAGACGTTTTTTGCTTAACGTTTCTAGGTCTAGGTGATTTTTCCCGCACTTTCTTTGGCTTAGCATCACCTTCGGCAACCGCTTTAGCCACGGCCTGCTCTTTGCGACGGGCACGTACTTTCGCTTTACTTTCTTCCAACGCCTTTTGCGCGTGATCAACATGTTCCTGTTCTAACACACCACACTCATTGCCATCAAGGTCAATACGGCTAGCGCCTGCTTTAACACCATGAAGATAACGCCAAGAAGAAGTGTACTGACGAAGTGCTGCTCGCAGCTGAGTTTTACTGACTTTAGGATCATCACTCAGTCGTTCAGCGAGGTCTTGGAAGATACCAATTTTTAATGGTTTAGCTTCACCTTCAACAGTAAAACAATTCGGGAATTGCTCTGCAATATAGGCAATCACTTCTTTACTGTTCGTTAACTTTTCAGAGTTTTCCATGGACTTTCCTGACAAAGCGAGAGTACCTCGCTGTTAGTGCTTTTAAATAAAACCAATAAGTGCGGGCTATTATAATTACCTGATATTGAAAAACCACCGAAAGCATGCAATTAGAGCTTAATTTGTAGTTCCTCAATGAATGCAACCAGCCCGTCTTCATCTTCCTGGTCAAATCTTGACAGACTTGGACTATCAATATCCAATACGCCGTACAACTGCCCCTTCACTGAGAATGGAATCACGATCTCAGAATTGCTGGCTGCATCACAGGCTATGTGTCCCTCAAATTGATGGACGTCACCGACTCGCTGAACTTTGTTTTCTGAGATGGCCGTGCCACAAACACCGCGGCCGACAGGTATGCGGACACAGGCAGGTTTACCCTGAAATGGACCCAACACCAACTGGTCATCTTTCAGCAGGTAAAAACCGACCCAGTTAATATCCTCTAACTCCATGTTCAGTAACGCACTAATATTAGAAATATTAGCAATTACATCGGGTTCACCGTCAACGATTGCCACAGCCTGTTGGGTTAAACGGCGGTAGAATGCAGATTTATTTTCCATGGCTTACTCCATATATAGCCGTTAAAATGGCACCTTTGTATCGTAATAGGAATCGTTATCACTGTGAAAGGCTCAACGAATCAAATGATTAACTGGTCATGGTTGATAAAGCAAGCAAAACATCACAAAAAGAGGCTGATTGCTGCCAATATCATCGCCCTGATTGCCACGCTTATCAGCGTCCCTATCCCACTGCTGATGCCGCTGATGGTAGACGAAATTCTGCTTGATCAGCCAGGAAAGGGAATTGCCCTGTTAAACCACTTCCTGCCGTTAGCCTGGCAACAACCGGCTGCCTATATCATTCTGGTACTCCTGATGGTCGTCGTCATGCGTGCTGCCAGCCAAGCCTTGAATATCCTGCAAAGCCGCCAGTTTACCCTGGTCGCCAAAGACGTCACTTATCAGATGCGCAAGCACCTGATTGATAAACTGGGCCGGATAAGCATGCGTCAGTATGAAGAACGCGGCAGCGGTGGGATCACCTCTCATCTGGTTACTGATGTTGAAACCATAGATAAATTTGTGGGCGACACGCTGAGCCGCTTTCTGATTGGCACGCTGACTGTGCTCGGGACAGCCGTGGTGCTGCTGTGGCTGAACTGGGAACTGGGGCTGTTTATTCTTCTGGTCAACCCCGTTGTGATTTATGCATCACGGAAAATGGGAAACCGAGTTAAGCACTTAAAACGAAAAGAAAACCAAGCTTTCGAGAAATTCCAGCAGCGGCTGGTTGAAACGCTGGACGGTATTTATCAGCTAAGAGCTGCAAACCGTGAACGCGATTTCCTGAAAAACCTGAAAGAGCATGCTGATGGTATCCGTGATAATGCCGATAAGTACGCCTGGCAGTCTGAAGCCGCCGGACGGATATCTTTCCTGCTGTTTTTGATTGGCTTCGAACTCTTCCGCGCCGGGGCCATGCTCATGGTACTGTTCAGCGATTTGACCATTGGCCAGATGTTCGCGGTATTTGGCTATCTGTGGTTTATGCTGGGCCCGGTTCAGGAACTGCTGGGGATTCAGTTTGCCTGGTACGGTGCTTCGGCCGCTATGCAGCGTCTCAACCAGCTGATTGCTCTGGAAGAAGAGGTTCGCCCTCAGGCCAAAGTGGATCCCTTCTCCGGCCATAAACAGATTGCCATTGACATCAATCATCTGAACTTTTCTTATGATGAAGACAAGAAAGTCCTGAACGGATTGAATCTTTCATTACCGGCAGGAAAACGCGTAGCATTAGTGGGCGCGTCAGGCGGCGGAAAGTCCACTTTGATCCAGTTACTTCTTGGCATCTATCAAAAAGACAGTGGCGATATACTGATCAATGGCCATCCTGTTGAAGATGTCAGCTATGAGGCACTGCGGGAAAAAATGGCCGTTGTGTTGCAACAGCCCGTCCTGTTCAATGACACTCTTCGCCATAATCTGTCATTGGGTGCTGAGTATAGCGACGAACAGCTCTGGCAAGCAATTGAAATCGCACAGCTTTCAGATGTTACTCAGCGGCTGAGTGACGGGCTGGACACCCAGATTGGCCGTCAGGGGATTCGCCTTTCAGGGGGGCAGCGTCAACGGCTTGCTATTGCCAGAATGATTCTGACTAACCCGGATTTCGTCATCCTGGATGAAGCAACATCAGCACTGGATACTGCTACTGAAGCCGCTCTGCATACGGCGTTGAACCACTTTCTGGCAGACCGCACGACCCTTATCGTGGCTCACAGGCTCTCTGCAGTGAAACAGGCTGATATCATTTATGTGCTGGAAGACGGCCAGGTAAGCCAGACGGGGACGCACACTGAGCTGGTGAACACGACCGGCCTGTATCAGACCCTGTACGGTACGGCACAGTCCGGTGATACTGAACATCACGTTAACAATCCGAACCTGACAGTAGCCAGGTTCAGTTCAAAATAATATAGTGATGTCAGTTCAGGAAGTTAACGGTTCCAAATAGGATGGACATCAATGTCAACGGTAAGACTCTGCCCTAGTTGTGATTTACTTTTGACACCTAAAGTAACCGCCAGGGGACAAAGCGCTTTTTGTCCCCGCTGTGAATCACGCATGTACCGTGGTGGCATGCCATCTATTCGTGGCGATCTGGCTCTAGCTGTCGCCGGTTTGATATTAATCATACCGGCGCATCTCTACCCGCTAATTACCATTCGCCTGTTCGGTGTCATGATACCGGCCACCATACCCTCTGGCGCACTGACGCTGTCGTCCGATTATCCCGCTGTCGCGCTGTTAATACTGTTCTGCAGCACAGTTGCACCTTTACTGGTTTTTTTGTCGGTAGTCGGCGCTCAACTGGGTTTGGCGAAGCGCCAGCTCAGCCTCTTTAAGTACTCGATGTGGTGCATAGAACACCTGAAGCATTGGGCGATGTTTGATGTTTTTCTGGTCAGCTTGGGCATTGCCTGCTTCAAAGTTAAAGACTATGCCGATATCTATGTCGGCCCCGGTCTGTTTTGCCTGGTTATGATGGAAATACTGATGGTCATCATGCTCACGCGGTTTCACGTCAAACGGTATTGGGAAGCCTGGCAGCCTGAAACCGATCATAAAGGCCCGACATTGAAGTTACACTGTGACAATTGCCATCTAAGTCAGGAAGAGACCGATATATGCCTGCGCTGCCATAGCCCGATTCACTATCGTAAACCGTTTTCAATACAGAAAACCTGGGCTTACCTGATCACAGCGACTATTTTCATCATCCCGGCTAACACCTACCCGATATCAATATTTTTAAACAATGGTAAGCGGATTGAAGACACTATTCTCTCTGGTGTCGCGTCTCTCATCAATACAGGTATGGAAGGCATCGCCATTCTGATTTTCTTTGCCAGTATCGTTGTGCCCGTTGCCAAAATACTTGGACTTGCATTTATTCTTCTGTGCATCCACGGTAAAAGAAAGATCAATCACTTACACAGAATGAGGCTTTACCGTATCATTCAATGGATCGGTAAATGGTCAATGATGGACTTGTTCGTCATTGCTTTAATGGTCACGCTCATTGATCGCGGCCAGATTCTGGATTTTACCCCTGGCCCGGGAGCCATTGCCTTTGCGATCGTTGTCGTGCTCACCATGCTGGCAGCAGAAAGCCTGGACTCTCGCCTGATTTGGGATAATTATGACAAACAGTAAATACCCTCCACAGCCGCCTTTTGGCACCCCCGTCGGCCCGCAACAACCTCAACCGGTGAATGTCAAAAGGGACAGACAGATATCGCCGCTGTGGATTTTACCTGTTCTCGCTTTGGGGCTGGCGGCATGGCTGGTAGTTCAGGCTGTCAGCGAAGCTGGCCAGCGCATCATTATCCATTTTGAGGATGCGGCCGGCCTGGTTGCCGGCAGAACCATGATTCGTTATCAGGGCCTGGAAGTCGGCGTGGTGCGGGACGTTAAGCTTTCTGATGATCTGCAAAGTATCTATGTAACCGCTGATATCTACCCCGAAGCAGTACAGGTTTTACGTAAAGGCACGCGGTTCTGGCTTGTTAAACCCAAAGCCTCAATTACCGGCATCAGCGGCCTCGATGCACTGGTATCCGGTAACTACATTGCGCTGCTCCCCGGCGAAGGCGAACCGGCCCAGGAGTTTGACGCTTTAAACAGTCAACCCTCCGAAACACCCGCAGGCGAAGGCCTCACCATTCAGCTTCAGGCCCCCGATCTGGGTTCTGTTTCTATCGGCGCGCAGGTTTACTATAAAAAAATCCCTGTGGGTGAAGTCTATAACTACACCCTCAGCAACAATAAAAAACGGGTGTTGATTGACGTCCTGATCCAACCTCAATACGCCAATCTGGTGACCAATAAAAGCCGCTTCTGGAACGTAAGCGGTGTCAGCGCCAATCTCGGCTTTAATGGTGTCGATGTTCAGTTTGAAAGTCTCTCTGCTTTGATTGCCGGGGCGATTGCTTTCGACTCGCCGGACGAAGGTCTTCCTATCCAGCCGAACCACTTATTCCGGCTGTACCCCGATCTGAATACGGCAGGGCGCGGCATTGCTATTACCGTTGAATTACCTGATGACAATAACATCAGTGCTGGCGGCGCTCCGATCGTGTATCGCGGCCTGCAAATTGGCCAGATTTCTGATTTGCGTTTGGATCATCAGCGCAAACGTATTATTGCCCATGCTGCAATTGAGCCCAGCATGAGTGATTTACTGACATCCGGCACCAGCCTGTTGCTGGAAGAAGCCAACCTCTCCTTACAAGGGGTGAGTAATCTCGGTAACCTGATAAAGGGCAATTATCTGACGTTAATTCCTGGCGAAGGTGAACCTGCCCGGCACTTCCAGGCATTCACCCAGGAGCAGCTTGAAGAGAAACGTCCCGGGGCTGCGGTCATTCACCTGTACGCCGATAAAAATGTTGGTATCAGCCGAAATACGCAGGTGACACACCGTGGCATGGCCGTGGGAAGCGTCAAAAAAATCAGCCTGGAAAAAGAAAAAGTCCGCTTTGATATCATTATCAAACCCGAATTCACCTCTCTGGTACGAAGCCAAAGCCGCTTCTTTGTTGATGGCGGAATTCAGGCCGATATCAGTGCAGACGGTATCAATGTGTCAGTACCGCCAGCTGAGCAGTTAATCAGTCACAGCATTGCTTTTACCTCTGAAGGCTCAGGAAAAATGCGTAGCCAATACCCGCTGTTTGAAAGCCGGGCGCTCGCTAAACTTGCCAGCAGTCAGCAATCCGGCAGCACCACGGTACAACTTTTTGCCGATACCCTTCCCTCTGTGAACGAAGGTAGCCCGGTGCTGTACCGTAATCTTCCCGTCGGCAAAGTCAGTGGTTATGCGTTAACGCGTGACGGCGTCACAATAAAATTGTCGATTCAGAACAAGTACCGCTATCTGGTAACAGCCGACAGCGTTTTCTGGGATCAATCCGGTGTTGAAATCGAAGCTGGCCTGTCTGGGGTCAATATAAAAGCCAGCCCCATCACTTCATTACTCAAAGGCGGTATTGCTTTCGATAACATGAGTGGCATCCCCAACCGTATCGGTAAACAATTCAAGCTGTTCGGCAGCCTGAAAAGCGCGAAGGAGTTTGGTACGCTGATCAGCCTGACGGCAGAGCACGCCAAAGGCATTTCTGTTGGTACTGATATCAAATACCAAGGGGTAACAGTGGGTAAAGTGTTGTCGCTGATACCGGACTTTAAAACCGGTCTGGTTCAGATCGATGCGCGGCTTTTCCCCCGGTTTGCTGATGCTCTGACAAAAGATAAAACACACTTCTGGCTGGTCACACCAAAGGTGGATCTCACTGGCGTCAAAAATCTCGACAGTATTTTAAGCAGCTACATAGAGGTAGAGCCGGGTGAAGGAAATTACCGGCAAACATTCGCGCTATCTGAACAGGCAAAAGCAAGGTTCGATGGCCTGACCATTATTCTGGAAAGTGTCACCCGCGCTTCAATACGTTCAGGTACGCCCCTGCTGTTCAGAGACATACAGGTGGGCCAGGTCAGCAAAGTCACACTGGGTGATCTGGCTGACAGAGTGATGATAGAGGCGCACATTGAGCCGGGGTTCCGGCATCTGGTTCGTTCAGATACCGTATTCTGGAACACATCCGGTCTGGATGTCAGTGTTGGTCTGACAGGCGCCAGCATTCAGGCTGGCACTGTAGACAGCCTGATTCGCGGTGGTATAGCACTTGCGACCCCCGAAGGCCAGCCGCTTTCCGCGCCCGCTCAAACCGGGACGCACTTTCTGCTTCACGAAAAGGCCAATCCGGAATGGAAACAATGGCGGACCGCTATTCCGGCCGAATAATACCCGTCGTCAGCCGCCGGACACCCTGGTCGCCGAAAAAGTCTGGCAGTTGTCCGCCAGCCTGCGGCATCAGCAAGGCAAGCCATTAAGCTTGCCTTGTGCTTTTATCCTAATGCTGGTTTGTTATAGACTTGCCGCCTGCATTCCAACCGAGATAAAGCACGTGCATCAGTCCATCTACATTCCAGACGATTTTATTAACCTCATTCGCCAAATTCTGCCAGACAGTCTGGATATGGACAGTTTCCTCACCAGCTGCCGAACCCCGCTGCGTCGCAGTATCCGGGTTAATACACTAAAAATTTCCGTCGCCGATTTCTTGGCAAAAGTCAGCGACAAGGACTGGACCCTCACGCCGGTTCCCTGGTGTGAAGAAGGATTCTGGATAGAGTACGATGAGTCAGTCACTGAGTCTTTAGGTAATACCGCAGAACACCTGGCAGGGCTGTTTTATATACAGGAAGCCAGCTCCATGCTGCCAGTCACCGCTTTACTCACAAACAACGAGCAAATCGGCTGTGTGCTGGATATGGCGGCCGCGCCCGGTTCTAAAACAACGCAAATCGCGGCCTCAATGCAGCATAAAGGCGCACTGGTTGCTAACGAACTGTCCGCCAGCCGCATCAAGGTATTACACGCCAACCTGCAGCGCTGCGGTGTGTCTAATGCCGCAATTACACATTTCGATGGGCAAATATTCGGTAGCTGGACCCCTGAAGCGTTTGACAGCATTCTTCTGGATGCCCCCTGTTCAGGCGAAGGTGCAATCCGTAAAGACGAAGACGCCATGGCAAACTGGAGCCTGAAGCACATTGAGGACATTGCAGAGATTCAGCGCGGGCTTATTGTCAGCGCTTTTCAGGCGCTGAAACCCGGCGGGGTGATGGTGTATTCCACCTGCACGCTTAATCATACTGAAAATCAGCAGGTGTGTTTATTTCTCAAAGAAACCTTTGGCGATGCAGTGCAATTTGAAACCCTTGCTGACTTATTTGACGGTGCCGAAAAAACCTGTACCGAGGAAGGCTTTTTACACGTCTTCCCACAGGTTTATGATAGTGAAGGTTTTTTTGTCGCCCGTATTCGCAAGCTTGCGGCCGTTGAAAGCGAACCGGCTAAAAAACGAAAAGCCAGTTTTCCGTTTTCTCTGGCTTCGCGCAAAGACAGTGAGCAAATCCACCAGCAACTGTACACAGATCTCAGCCTCAAACTACCGCCAGAGCGGGACGTCTGGCTGCGGGATCAGGAAATCTGGCTGTTCCCTGCCCGGCTTCGTCCGCTATTAGAAAACATCCGTTTCCAGCGTATTGGCATTAAACTGGCAGAAAAACATAAAAAAGGATATCGCTGGCAACATGAAGCAGTCATGACACTGGCTACAGGTAAAGAGTCAAGCTGTATTTCTCTAAATACTGATGAAGCCAATGAGTGGATCATGGGCAGAGATATTCGTCCGCAGAACCTCACCGGTAAAGGGGAAGTTATTGTTACCTATCAGGGTTTTCCTCTGGGGTTAGGAAAATGGGTTGGTAATCGCATCAAAAATGGTCTGCCAAGAGAATTAGTGAGAGATACAGGTTTATCCGGGAAAATACTCTGAATTTGGAGTAGATGGTCATTGATATCCATTATAGCAGTAGCCTTGACTGTCTCAGGGCTAAAACTGGCAAAAAATGCTGCTTGAACTAAGCTTGATATTGTAATTGATCTCCATTTATAACCAGTTAGCGCAAGGCTCTCACGAGCCATTCCCCTAAGCCCGAAACAGGAGTCGTTTCGGGCTATTTTTTATCTGTTTTTCAATCCTTTACGCCCTCAGACTGCTCGAATTTTTCCGAACCAAATCTTGCTTCATTCAAAATACTCGAACAACTTACACAAGTTTTTCAGCTTTTAGTGTTGTAGCCCGGCATTTATAGTTAGCCCAAGTTCATTAAAGAATCACTTATAGAAGGGACAGCATTATGTCTAAAGTTCTTGTTCTGAAATCCAGCATCCTTGGCGGTTACTCTCAATCAAACGCTCTGATTGATCATCTTGTCAACGTTAAAGCAGATAGCATCTCCACCATTATTGAACGTGACCTGGTTGCTCATCCGCTCCCTGTTTTAGACGGCGAACTGGCCGGTGGTTTGCGTGGCGGTGACAATCTGACCCAACGTCAGAAAGATACGATTGCACTGTCTGATCAGCTGATCAACGAAATCAAAACCAGTGACACTATTATCATTGGCGCACCTATGTATAACTTCAGCATTCCGACTCAGCTGAAAAACTGGTTTGACCTGATTGCCCGTGCCGGTGTGACTTTCTCTTACACAGAAAATGGGCCAGTTGGCCTGCTGACAGGTAAAAAAGTGATTGTCGTTTCTTCTCGCGGCGGCATGCATAAAGGTAACGCAACGGACAATATTGTTCCTTACCTGACCACGATTCTTGGCTTTGTCGGCATGACAGAGGTTGAGTTTGTTTACGCGGAAGCATTAAACATGGGTGATGAGCTGGCCGATAAAGGTCGTGGAGAAGCGAAAGCACAGATTGAAGAGCTGGCAATCTAACAGCGTCTCACCTTTGCAGACATGCTTACGAAAAAAGCCGCTTACGCGGCTTTTTTATTATCAGATACAATCAGTTATATTTGCTTATCCGCTTACTTTGCCGGACGGTTCGCCAGCTCAGTACGCTTATGTTCTTTCAACAGCTTGCTGGCTTCACGGCGCTCTTTTGATAGCTCAGCAGTGATGATGATGTGGTCATCAACACGGTCTTCATAATCCGCTTTCATGTTTTCAATAATGCTGACAATCTCTTCATGTGTCATATTCGGCTGAATGTAATCAATCAGGTTTTCCAGCAACTCGACGCGTTTGCGGTTGTCTCTGATCTTGCGGTCATTATCAAGAATTTCACGCTTAAGTTTATTTTTGCGTCTTGCAAGACGCACCAATTCCAGGATATTGCTCATGTTTTGTCCTTACTTTGAAACTAGAAAACCTGCATTACTTGGGTTATAACAGAAACTTGTCTTTCTTCACAAGTAAGATCACTCTTAATTCACTACACCCTGCATTTCATTGATCTCGCTCAGCGCCTCAAAAATCAAGATCATTTTTTAACCGATTAATTATACTATTGATTTTCTTTATTCCGATGACAGATGCTTTTCATTAATGCGACAAACTATGAAAAATAAATATGCACACTGTTTCTTGTTATGTGACTCACAATATACTGCGGAATTATTTGCTTTTGGAATACAAGAGCCTACTCTTTCTTAATACCAGTATTGATTTAGCTTAATGCGATTGCGTGCGGCACTTCCGTCAGGATTCATTCAGATGACTGTGGATAAGAGTTAGCAATTCTTTGGTGTTTCGTTAAACCATATTGGTTAGCTACGTAAGAGTAAGAGATTCAGGAGACAACATGTCTAAAGCAACAGGTACCGTTAAGTGGTTTAACGAGGAAAAGGGTTTCGGTTTTATCACTCAGGATAACGGTGGTGCCGACGTATTTGTCCACTTCCGCGCAATCGCCGGTGATGGATTCAAGACACTGCAAGAAGGTCAAAAAGTACAGTACGAGGTTGAGCAAGGTCAAAAAGGCTTGCAAGCAGCCAACGTAGAAAGACTATAAGCTAACATCACATTAGCGTAAAAGGGGCTGTGAAGCCCTTTTTTTGTTGCTGAAATCCGACCAGTTCCTCTTTCTCCTTTCAGGTAAAACCCTGAATCCATTTCACATTTCCTCACATTTGCAGTTATCTTCACAATTTTTCAGGATTTTTTGGGTATGACTCACTATTTGCTTGCCGTCTGCCTTGCATTATGGCCTAATAACTATGCCTATAATGCAACGCTATTTATGCAACAAAGTGAAAAGTATACTTCGATACACCCGCTTCACCTAAGCGCCGTTGTCCTGAAGAGCTACATCCTTGTCCATAAGTAATCCATTATGTTGGCATGAAGCACGCCCCCGGGCGTATTTATTCCTATATTTTCAGGAGACATCCTATGTCTAAAGCAACTGGTACTGTGAAGTGGTTTAACGACGAGAAAGGCTTCGGTTTCATCACTCAAGACAACGGCGGTGCAGACGTATTCGTACACTTCCGTGCTATCACTGGTGAAGGCTTCAAATCTCTGGCCGAAGGTCAGAAAGTGAAGTTCGATATCGAGCAAGGCCAAAAAGGTCCTCAAGCTGCTAACGTTGAGCGCGCATAAGCCCTCTTCCAGCACATGAACACGAAAAAGAGCGCCTGAGGGCGCTCTTTTTATTTCCTCTTATCATTCGCTGCAACCCACTCAACCCCGCTTCCTGATTACTTCACCTTGATGAAAAACTTTAGTTAAACCACCACATCAGCAGCACAACCAGTCGCTTTAGCTCATACATCTTAATCAACACTTTTCAATTTTATCTATCATAAGCACTCAAGTGCACTATAGTTGAATACATCTGTGTACAGAAAAGCAGGCAATTCGCCCCGAGTTCAGCCGTCTCCCTATTGCCTTCCGCTTTTTAAATGACAGAAGTAAGGAATGAGGAGCGAGAAATGACAACCATAGCGAAACTCAATTACCGCAGAAAACTGGCGGGCTTACCCCTGATCCGTTTCAACCTGTTACGTCTGAATCCTGAAGACATGAACGATTTACGAGACGCCTATGCTGCAATGTATGAAATTTCAGACATTGCGGTTGGCGATCGCCGTGGCTATTTTTCGCTGGCCCGAGGGCACGGATATGATCAGGATCTCTGTCACGATGATAACCGGGTATTCCTGACCTGGCACCGCTCATATATCTACTCGTTCGAAAAGGCCCTGAACACGGCCTTACAGTGGAAACGTAAAGATAAAGAACTTGAACTCACATTGCCTTATTGGGACTGGACACAGTTCAGTCAATCGACTCATGCGGCAAACGGCCTGCCAAAAGTGCTCAATGACAGTCAGTATAAGAATGCAGAAGGCATCCAGCTGGATAATCCCCTCCACCGGGCAAAAAGCCTGTATCGCATCACATCGCAGGGCCTGAAAGATGATGAGCAGTACACACAACGCTTCCCCGGTGCTTTTAAAAGCATCATCAGTCAGCTAAAAAACGATATTGAGCGTTACATGGACAACCCTAACTTTATGCGCTTTCAGGAAGATTTCGATTTTGGCGCCCATGGTGCTGTGCATGTGTATGTCGGTGGTGCGGGTAACTCCCCCTTACCACAAGGATCAGGTGACATGAGCTCAGTCATTTCAGCGGCCTATGATCCCCTTTTCTGGCTTCACCATTCCATGGTCGATAAAGTCTGGTTTGACTGGCAAACACTGCATCCTGATGCAAATATTCCGACATTCGTTCAACAGAAAGTTGTCTATGACGGGCGCATCGGGCGCGATCTGATTGACGCAGAGAATTCGCTGAAATACATCTATTCTGACAATTCAGTGGAATCCGCCATTGCAGCCACAGGCACTACCAATACTCTGCCGGCCAAATCACTCTCTGCAGCAGCGAGCCTGGCTAAAGAGCTCTCAATGGGACTGGTTGAAGGCGGCTTTGTCCGGGCGCAACTTGATTTCCTTCGTTTACATCCCCCCAAAGAGAGTTACGAAATTCGCGCTTACATCAATAATCCCGCCTGTAATGCTTCAACCGGTTATGACGATGAAAGCTATTCTGGACGTCTCGTCCTGTTCGGTCATGGTACCTGTCACGGTGCATCAGGACATTGTAATCCGACCATGGCCGTGCGGGACGATTACGATATCCGTACCAAGCATCCATTGCGTTACGAGCACACACGTTATTCTATTGATCTCACTCGCGGATTGCGGCGCTATATTGGCCGGAAGAAATCCGTCGATGATGTGAAAATCTACCTGCTTGTTATTGATGCGAAAGGCAAAGCTGTTCCACCGGAAACCCTCAAATATGATGGTTGCTCCCTTCGCACTTTTGCGAAGAAATAGCGATTGCCCTGTGGTATGTGCCTCTTGCAGCCACAGGGGTTAACTATAATCAAATCACCATGAAAATTACCGTTCCCCCTACCGCCGCAAGAAACGGCATTCTCCGTGTCTGGCTTCAACGCATCCCTGTTGACAGCCAGATCATTTATGCCTTTCGAACCCGCCCGAATACCGCTGATGAGCACCCTATCAGCCAGGCCCATATCTACGGCCGCGGCGAAGGCTCATCCGCCTCTGAGAAGGTCATGCTGCAATTCCCAATCAACCCGGGTGGCAAGCCCTTTCAGGCTGGCGAAGTCCTTATCCTTAAAAGGCGCAATACCGCGGCCGACGCCTACGAAGACATTCAGCTCGATGTCATTGAGGTTACATAACAACCCAAGATCCATTCAAAGCAACAGTCCTTATGCCTGACCGCTGCCGGTATGCGCTTGTTCGTCATCTTAAAATAATCCGTTCTTTCAAAGGTACAGCACGTCATCCATGCCAAAATCCCCCGCAGCCAGTGCAATTCTTTGGTAGAATGACCTCAGAAAACACGTTTATGCCAGTAAAGGTAAGAATGAGTAATAACGATAACCAGCCAACATTGTTTTGGCTGGACTATGAGACATTCGGTGCAAATCCTTCGGTTGATCGGCCTTGCCAGTTTGCCGGGGTGAGAACCGACATGGATTTCAATGTGATTGGTGAGCCATTGGTGATTTACTGCCAGCCCCCCAGCGATTACCTGCCGTCACCCGAAGCCTGCCTGATCACAGGTATCACACCGCAAGAAGCGATGGAAAAAGGCTTACCGGAGCATGAATTTATTGCGCGCATTCATGCCGAGCTCTCTAAACCCAATACCTGCGTAGTCGGTTATAACAATGTGCGCTTCGATGACGAAGTCACTCGTTATACTCTGTATCGCAATTTCTACGATCCCTATGCCTGGAGCTGGCAAAGCGGCAATTCGCGCTGGGATATGCTTGATATCATGCGTACTTGCTATGCGTTACGCCCGGACGGTCTGAACTGGCCAACGAACGAAGACGGGTGTCCGAGCTTTAAGCTTGAACATTTATCTGTTGAAAACGGGATCGAACACAGCAATGCACACGATGCGATGGCCGATGTGTACGCCACGATTGAGCTGGCCAGGAAAGTCAAAGCCAGTCAGCCCAAACTCTTTAACTACCTGTTTAACTTACGTCATAAACGTAAATTGCAGGAGCTGATCGATATCGCTGAAATGACACCCCTTGTGCATGTTTCAGGTATGTTTGGTTCTGAGTGCGGTAATACCAGCTGGATTGTCCCCATGGCCTGGCATCCGGATAACAAAAATGCGGTCATTTGCGTCAATCTGGCAATGGATCCTGCCCCGCTGTTCGAGCTGGATGCTGACAGCCTGCGCGAGCGGCTGTACACCAAGCGTGCTGATCTCAATCCCGGTGAGCTGCCTGTCCCGCTCAAGCTGGTTCATATTAATAAGTGCCCGGTACTGGCCCCCGCGAAAACACTGACGGCCGAAGATGCTGAACGACTGGGGATCGACCGGGCTCAATGTCTGGCCAATCTGAGCGCGCTGAAAGATAAGCCGCAGATCCGTGAAAAACTGCTGGCCGTGTTCGGTCAGGACAGAGAGTTTGAACCAAACGATGATGTTGATACACAACTCTATAACGGCTTCTTTTCTGCTGCAGACAAATCGGCGATGGATATCATTCGTGCATCTGCACCTGAAGAGTTGGGCAAACTCGATCTGAATGTGGATGACAAACGCATCAAACCATTGCTGTTCCGTTACCGCGCCCGTAATTTCCCGTTAACGTTAAGCCATCAGGAACAACAGCAGTGGAAGTATCATTGTCAGGATTACTTCGAAACCAAACTGCCAGCTTACATGCAAAATCTCGAATCTATCGCGATGGAACACCAAAGCGATGAGAGAAAGATGAAAATCCTGAAAGCTGTGTACGATTACGTAGGCAGGCTGGTGTAATTACACAGCCAGAATAACAGAAAGACAAATCGTTACAGAGCACTGATCTTGCTCAGTAATTTCGCAGCCCTGACCTTCAGAATGGTCAGGGTTTCTTTTTTCAGACACTTTTCCTGCTCCGGCAGTTTGAACTTCAACGCAAGGCCAATAACAATTAATAAGTACCCGCTTTGTGTCATGCGTCATGGAGGCGCTTGGCGACATAAGCCACCATCAAGCCAATGATGTTTTACTGCCTGATGCCATAGGGACAGCATGCCGACAGTAAATTGGAAAAGTGATTACTATGGCAACTGAGTCTCTCACCCGGTGTTATCGATTTGCCAGGGTGGATTTTGAACCCGATCTGCGGCTACTCGTCTGGCCTGATAAATCAGAAACAGCCCTGACGCTGCATGAGTCACGCCTGCTTGAAGCGCTGTGCTACTTTGCCGGAGAAGTAATAAGCCATAAATCATTGTCTGATAAAACATTTCTTCCACAAGATTCCATGTCGCACATACAAAAAATCGACCTGGCTTCAATATTCAACTCTCTTCGCCGTAAGCTGACTGTTAATGGCGTGATGGCTATTCCTATTGAGGTGCTCCCCCATTATGGCTTTCGCGTCCCTTTGCCGAAAGAGACCTGCCGCCATATCCATCGCTTCAGACAACCAGAGACGCTGCCGTCCAAACCATCACCACAGCTGGCGGCCACAACGGTTAAAACCCGCCGGCCCCATAGTTCAGCCACAGAACACATAGTAAAACACAGCCTGATGCATAAACTGTCTGTATTGCTGCTTGCTGCCGCCGGCCTTGCCATCGTCATCGTTTCAAACCTGTGAACTCGCTGACCAGGATAAATAGAACCACAAAGAAATGTGGTGTAGATCTCATCTATTTTGTATCATTGCGACACCATTCATCATCATCCTGACGTATATGAGCTATCTGCGTTCATTTGCAATCATTGCCATTTTTCTGATGGTCGGGAAAGGATTTCAGTCTCTTACCCAGATCCCCATACCCGGCAGCATTCTCGGCATGTTATTTCTCTTCACGGCTCTGTCTGCAGGCCTGTTGCCGCCCAACTGGGCTAAACCCGGCTGTCATCTGTTTATTCGCCATATGGCTATTTTGTTTGTGCCGGTGGGTGTAGGACTGGTCAATTATCTGGATCTGCTCAGAGCAAATGCGTTGCCTGTTCTGGTAAGCACCATAGGCAGCAGTTTAGTCGTGCTGTTATTTGTTGGCTGGTATGTACAGCGCAAGGAGTCTGACTGATGTGGTTAGCCGTTACACTGATTGTTTTTATTCTTGCCCGTAAATTATCCAAGCGCTTCCAGCACCCCATTCTTAATCCGTTACTTCTCTGTCTGGTAGTGATCATTCCTCTGCTTTTGGTACTTAATGTGCCTTATGACGTGTATTTCGATGATAACAAGTGGATCCATTACCTGCTGGAACCCGCTGTCGTTGCCCTTGCTTTCCCTCTTTATGAGCAATTACCGCAAATCCGCAGTCGCTGGAAGGTTATAGTCACGGCCAGCCTGTTTGGCAGCATACTTTCAATGATTACCGGGACAGCAATTGCCCTTGCTCTTGGTGCTGATTTACAGCTTACTGCCAGCATTCTGCCTAAATCCGTGACCACCCCCATCGCTATGGCGGTTGCTGAACAAATTGGCGGTGTGCCATCGCTGGCCGCCGTCATGGTTCTGATCGCCGGCGTCTTTGGCGCTGTATTGGGTTATCCGTTGTTTAAACTCGTCAACATTACCCATCCAATGGCCAAAGGATTAAGCATGGGAACAGTGGCACACGCGTTAGGCACAGCCAAAGCCGCTGAGGAGAATTACAAAGATGGCGCCTTCAGCTCACTGGCCTTAGTGCTTTGTGGTGTCATTACCGCCATACTCGCCCCGATCATCTATCCGCTGCTGTTGTCTGTCTTCCACTGACAACAAAGCCACCTATGGCTTCTTTAGCGGTCTTGCTGTGTAACGCCCTTACAACACCAGCACAGCCAGACCGCTTTACTGAGTATTTAAATACATACACTTATCTCATCAATCATGTGAAACCACTCACTAATTTGCAAATGAGATGAAATAAACAACCTCTAATGGTGACAGAGATCACTATATATATTCGTTTACGCACTACAATGCGTAAGTGAATACATTAAGGAGAATCAGTATGCGCACCGAAGTAATGGACGCTTTAGAGCACCTGCCACACACATTGTCACAAGCGCTTAAGCCTATCATTACCGCTCCGAGTTTTGATGCCACACTGAGCAAAGAAGAATTCGAACAGTTAATGGAAGACAGTCAACTCACGGATGCAGATCTGCGTATTCAGTTGCTGAAAGTGGCTGCGGCCTACTCGGTTGCATCTCTCTCAAACTTCCATGTGGGGGCCATTGCCCGCGGAAACTCAGGCCGCCTGTATTTCGGTGCGAACATGGAATTCAGTGCCACCTCTATGTCACAAACGGTTCACGCAGAGCAGTCTGCAATCAGCCATGCCTGGTTAAAAGGCGAAACGGGTATTACCGACATTACCGTCAACTACTCCCCCTGCGGACATTGCCGGCAGTTTATGAATGAACTGACGACGGCACAAAGCATCCTGGTGCAATTGCCGGAGCGTTCGCCCAAAGCGCTGCAGGAATACCTGCCGGAGTCTTTTGGTCCGTCTGATCTGGGTATCACCGAGCTCTTGTTATCAGACAGATCACATGCACTGAAACTCGAAACCGATGATGTGCTGCTGCAAGAAGCCTGTAAAGCTGCTGATAAATCACATGCGCCTTACAGTAAAAACTATGCAGGGGTTGCACTGAAAGCGAAAGATGGCCGGCTGTTTTCGGGCATGTATGCAGAAAATGCGGCATTTAACCCGAGCCTGCCACCACTCCAGGTGGCACTGATTAACATGAATATGGCGAACTATCGACTGTCAGATATTACAGAAGCCGCTTTGGTTGAACAGAAAGACTCTGCTATCAGCCTGCTGGCTGATACACAAAATACACTGGAAACCTTCAATCCCGATATGCCGCTCTCTTACGCTGCCATCTGATAACAAACTAAAAGTTCCTTGCAGCCGACAAAGCACCCTGTTTTGTCGGCTTTTTTTATCAATTAACAATTTCTTCTATGCACCCATCAGAGTATGATTCCAGATTATTTTTTCTGAAAGACACCTTATGACTCATCGACACAACCCTATTCAGGGCGCTTGCTGGATGCTGACAGCCGGAATGGCGTTTGCCGTGGTTAACAGCATGGCACAATACCTGAGTGTGACCTTCCATTTGCCCTCTACCACAGTCGGTTTGATTCAATACTTTATTGCGCTTCTTGTCATGCTGCCCTGGCTGCGCAATGTCGGTCTTCGTCAGGCTCTGAAAACACAACACTTTGGTATGCACTGCTTTCGCGTGTTTCTGTCTGTTATCGGTATTCAATTATGGCTGTGGGCTCTGGCGTACCCTGTTCCTATCTGGCAAGGCATTGCGCTGCTGATGACATCGCCTTTATTTGCCACCGTAGGCTCGGGTTTGCTGCTGAAAGAAACAGTCGGCTTTGTACGCTGGATGGCAACCCTGGCCGGCTTTGCAGGCGCGATGATCATTCTTGAGCCGTGGGCTGACAATTTCAATGCCGCTTCATTACTGCCTATTGGCGCCGCTTTCTTTTGGGCAAGCTATTCACTGATGGTGAAAAAGATGTCGCACCACGATTCACCGACAACTATGGTTGTCTACCTGCTGGTGCTGATCACCCCCTTCAATCTTTTTCTTGCTGCGCCTGATTTCACTCTGCCTGTTGGCCAGCACACCTGGGTCCTCCTGATAGGTGCCGGATTATTTACCGCCCTGGCTAACTGGGCCATTGCGAAGGCATATGCCGTTGCTGACGCCTCTTTTGTACAACCTTTCGATCATGCCAAACTGCCATTGAATGTGCTGGCCGGATTTATCGTCTTCGGATGGGTGCCGCCTGGACGGCTTTGGCTGGGCGCCGCCATTATTATCGCCTCAGTCGCTTTCATTACACAGTGGGAAAGAAGAAAACCGATGTTGCAGGCAGCGACAATCAATGAAACTGCTTAGCTAAAAGCTCGCCGAACAACTTGACGTTGCAGGTACACGGCAAGTCAGTGAAACCCCATACACACAGAAAACAGATAACTATGTGATTGGGGTGAGGGAACGCAGCCAACACCGCTGCGGCATCAAGCAGGACGGGCATATAGATACAAAAAAGCTGGCAACTCGCCAGCTTTTTTGATTCATTCTGATTTTTGGATTCACTCTGAATCAGAAACGCACTCTGACACCCATCGCCGCTTCCAGTTCAACATCAACATCTTCCACCATATACAGTGTCGGCCCGACTTCACCATACAGCTCAAACTGATTTACAGGCAGTTCCAGGCCAATACCGGAACGGATACCCAATTTGTCATAATGGTTATCAACATACTGTGCGCCAACAAAGGTATATCCCATGTTCAATTGCGGATTTCTTGTTAGTGTTCCCAGGTTAAACGTTTTATCCACCGCAAAACCAAATTCGTCCAAACCCAGCGAAAAGCGCAGGTCATTGTGTTTATACTGCACACCACTCATTGGCGAACCAAGAAAAATACCTGCTGATTGTGACGCCAAAGCAGACGTAGACAAACCGCACAACAAAATACCAATCAACGACTTCTTCATGTTACTGTCCGTTTTCCCTGAATTGCGCTCTAACGACCTTAGATTATACTGATAGAGCTATCTTTAAGCTTGTCACTCTACTGTATCTGCAATATCGCGGCAATACGAACCTGTAACCATACAAATGACAAATATTTGACATAACAACTGTCAAATAAATACAACCAGACGCATTATCATTCGGCAGAAATCATTGTTCTCAAAACATAATGCAAAATGCCTCCAGCCTTGAGATACGCCATTTCTGTTTGGGTGTCGACCCGGGCTTTAACGCTATATTGTGACTCTTGTCCCTGTTCATTGGTGATTTCCAGTGTCAGCATTGCCCCCGGCGACAAGGTATCAATGCCTTTCAGCTGTATTTTTTCCTTGCCGGTTAACGACAATGAAGCCAGTAAACCTTCAGGGAGCTCAACAGGAATCACCCCCATACCTACCAGATTTGAACGGTGAATTCGCTCAAAACTTTCAGCCAGTACCGCTTTCACGCCCAGTAAGCTGGTCCCTTTCGCGGCCCAGTCCCGGCTGGATCCTGTGCCGTATTCTTTCCCGGCAAAAATCACCAGAGGTATGTTCTGGTCCTGATACTTCATTGCAGCATCATAAATTGATAGCTCTTCACCTGTCGGCTGGTAAATGGTGTAGCCGCCTTCTTTCCCCTTGAGCATCAGGTTCTTAATACGAATGTTGGCAAAGGTGCCGCGCATCATGACTTCATGATTGCCGCGCCGTGAACCATAGGAATTAAAATCTGCCGGTTCAATACCCTGCTCCTGCAAGTAGTGTCCAGCCGGGCTGTCTGCTTTTATGTTACCCGCCGGTGAGATATGGTCGGTCGTTATTGAGTCACCAAATAATGCCAGAATGGCTGCATTTTCAATATCTTTCAGTGGCTTTAGCGGCTGCGTTATCTCGTCAAAATAGGGAGGAAGGCGAACGTAAGTAGAATCAGGCCGCCACTGGTACGTATTCCCTTTATTGATAGTGATCTGCTGCCAGATATCATCGCCGGCAAAAATGTCCGCATATTCCTGCTCAAACAGGCTGTTCTTCACTTCCTTCATCGCCTGCGTGATGTCTTCCTGGGAAGGCCAGACATCTTTCAGATACACCGGCTGACCATTGCTGTCCTGACCCAGCGGCTCTTTGGTCAGGTCAATGCTTGTCGTGCCGGCCAATGCAAAGGCAACCACCAAAGGCGGAGACGCCAGCCAGTTAGCTTTCACCAGCGGATGCACGCGACCTTCAAAGTTCCGGTTACCCGACAGCACCGAGGAGACTGTAAGGTTGGCGTCATTGATGGCTTTTTCGATTGGGGCAAGTAACGGCCCTGAATTCCCGATACAGGTCGTACAGCCATAACCCACCAGATTAAACCCAAGCTTGTTCAGATAGTCTTGCAGGCCCGATGCCTCAAAATACCGGGTCACCACTTTCGAGCCTGGCGCAAGGGAGCTTTTCACCCAGGGCTTAGTCTGCAGACCTTTTTCCACCGCATTTTTAGCCAGTAAACCCGCGGCTAACATGACGCTGGGGTTAGAGGTATTGGTGCAGGATGTAATGGCGGCAATCACGACATCACCATGAGTGAGTGAAAAGCGCTTGCCTTCGCTATCCTCGCCAGAATCGCCCAAATCGACCTCAATTTGCTGCTCCGGTTGCAGACCGCTCAATGCCAGCAAATCTTCCGTCGCAGTTTTGATATCAGGCAACGAAACCCTGTCCTGCGGGCGCTTGGGGCCAGCCAGGCTCGGGACAACCTCGTCCAGTGCCAATGCCAGGGTATCGGTATAAAATGGCTCAGGGTGGCTGGAATCCCGCCACATGACGTTGGCTTTGGCATAGGCCTCAACACGGGCAATCAGCGATTCACTGCGCCCGGAAAGGCGCATATAGCGCAGCGTTTCCTGATCAATCGGAAAGAAGCCACAGGTAGCACCGTACTCTGGCGCCATATTGGCAATTGTTGCCCGATCAGCCAAAGGCAAGGCATCTAAACCGGGGCCGTAGAATTCCACGAACTTACCGACCACCCCTTTTTTACGCAGCATCTCAGTGACAGTTAATACAAGATCTGTTGCCGTTACGCCCGGATGTAATTTGCCACTGAGATGAAAACCAATGACTTCCGGGATTAGCATAGAGATTGGCTGACCAAGCATAGCGGCTTCAGCCTCAATGCCGCCAACCCCCCAGCCAAGTACACCCAACGCATTGATCATAGTGGTATGTGAGTCGGTTCCGACCAGGGTATCCGGATACAGAACACCACTGTCCTGCCACACTGACTGCCCAAGGTATTCGAGATTAACCTGATGGCATATTCCTGTTCCCGGCGGGACGACACGAAAATTAGTAAAAGCTTGCTGACCCCAGCGCAAAAACTGATAGCGTTCGATGTTACGCTGCATTTCAAGTTCAACGTTTCGGGCAAAAGCCTGTTCAGAGGCGTAAACATCCACCATCACAGAGTGGTCAATGACCAGATCAACGGCCGACTGAGGATTGATGCTATCGGGATTTTTACCGGCCCGGGTCATGGCATCCCGCATCGCAGCCAGATCCACCACGGCCGGCACACCGGTAAAATCTTGCATCAGTACACGGGCCGGGCGGTATTGAATCTCTTTGTCTGAACGGCGGGTATCAAGCCAGCCAATCACAGATTGGATGTCGGATTCAGTGACAGTATCACCATCCTCAAACCTGAGCAGGTTCTCCAGTAACACTTTCAGAGAAAAAGGTAAGCGGTCAACTTCCCCCAAATGACGCAGTGCGGTCAGATCAAAATAATCAAAACGCTGACCGCCTGTATTCAAGGTTTTTTTACTGTTGAAACTGTCCTTTGAGATTCGTGCCTTCATTGCTCACCTCCGTCTTGGTCATTTTGACTATAGACGGGATCAAGCTAATGATAAAAATAGACAATAATCAGAACAGACAAGTGTGACTGACAACACAGTCACACTGCAAACGATATTCAGGCTGGGGTTTGGATGAACCAGACTTCTTCGGCAAAACGGCTTAAGCCCTGCTGACGGCGCGGATGTGATTCATCGGCATCCTGACGCCCGATATGAGTCACTTCGCAGTCCGCAAAGAGTGATCGCACTTCTTCTGCACGGACGCTGAACGGCGGCCCGGCCATTTCTTCCTGAATGTAATCCAGCGTCACCAGCATGATCTTTCCGCCAGGCTTCACCAGAGATAACAGACGCTGCACATAGCTTTGCCGCATGTTCTCCGGCATCGCAATCAACGCAGCGCGATCGTACACAGCATCTACGGGCTGAACAGGCGCAGTAAAATAATCACCGCAATAAATACGGACCTCATCAAACTCATACAGAGTATGCCCGTTACCTAATGATGTCACAGTCGGTAAGTACAAATGCTCGGCAAAATAAGCCCGGACAGCAATTTCACTTAACTCAACACCCGTCACCTGATGGTGCTTTTCTGCCAGCCAGGTCAAATCCAGAGATTTACCGCACATAGGCACAAACACAGTATCTTCGCGTTGCAGCCCTAATTTCGGCCAGTAATAAGGTAATACCGGGTTAGTGTCGTTTAAATGAAATCCGATTCGGTTCTCTGCCCAGCGGCTATGCCAAAATTCTGCATCCATCGACTGCTCTCTCTGTACTTGACTGACTTCAGGGCGGTATCAGACCACATTTCTGTATTGAGATCCAGCCAGCCCTGCCAGCGCTTCAGCATCGGCAGAAACGAAAAAAGGATGCCTGAGCATCCTTTTTCTTACCTTCGACAAAACAAAGGCCTGCGGTCAATTCTCAATTTCTTTATGCGAGCTTAGTGACAAGGTAACGCACCGGTATCAAGCACCAGCATCAACCTATGCGGAATAACTTGATTGAATCACGACGCACGGTAACCCCACGGAAGGTCACAGGTTCCAGTAACGTCATCAGTTGCTTAGACACAAAAAACTTACCGCCGTAGCTACGATCACCACCACGGTTTACCCAATCTGCAAATTCATCTGCCAGGTTGAACATTGAGTTTCCTACAAGTAAAACCAGGACTTTCGCAACTTCGCTGTCGTTGTGTTTATTGAATTCTGCGTCACGAACCTTCTTGCGGTATTCTTCGACAATTCTCTCAAGGCAATCAAATCTGCTCATATACACCACCACATAAAAAAGAGGTGCGGATACTACTGATGAATAGTGTTTAAATCAAGCCATCAGACCATGATTTTGGCTATTGCTAACACAAATCAACGCGATCAAAGCACGTTAACAAAATTTCAGTTAATAGAAGCGAGTAATTACCTAAGTTTCTATAACCATTGCTTTACTTTTATGTGATTTCATTTACCAGCCGATGGTTATCGATAATAATCCACCACTTGCACAGAAACAGGCATATTTTGCGGTGCTATCTCAAGCGTGAACTGATGCTGTCCCACCATTTTTAGCGTCCCACCGGACTCCCCCGTCACACTCACTCCTTCAATTTTCGTAAAAGGTTGCTCTGTGCCATAAAACATATTCACCGACAGAGTCACTTTCTGGTTGCTTTCGAGCCCGAAGCTGCATATTCCTGACGAACAGTACACATCCAGCGATTGTTCTTGTTGCTCGATGTGGTCAACACCTTTTACCGGTGTCGCTGAGACAGACAGAGCTTCACTACAGCCCGTCAAAAACAACCAGCCAGGTATCAGCACTATCAAGCATTTTGCCCAGCCACTCAGGCAGATTCTCTTTTCCATCGTTCACTCCAGCGACATTTTCTGATCTGTGTAGAGGAAAGAGTACTGTATAAGACACTGTCCATACATACTGTATAAATACACAGATAACAATACTGACATCAATAATCTGTTTAACATCCCCTCAAAGAGATATGATTACAAAAATTAAAAAAACAATTTAAATCAACATTTTATTTGCAAGCTCTGATATCTGAGAAAGCTAGACACCTCAGATTATTGTGAATCAGACTCAAAAAACACTTGCATCCCTTTACGTTCAAAACTACTGTATAGGCATACAGCATGTATAAATAAACAATAACATCGACTCTAGCAGAGGATGGAACTCTCATGACAGCACAATTAGACAGCATCCAATCAGTGACCGCTTCTCAGGTGTACAAATCCACTTTTCTGTCTCATTCTTCTTCCCTGAGTTCCAACCAGGTTCAGTATCCTATCGAAGTCAGTTTCTGCGATCATGAACAAGCCCAGCTCGCCTATTTGCTCAGACTGCTAAAACAGGCCAGTGAGCAAAACCGCTGGATTATGTTTATCGGTGCAGATGCGCTGCTGGATCGCCAACTGCTCAGCAATGCCGGAGTCGATATCAATAAAGTGCTGGTGTTAAAAGAGAAGAACAAACAATCCACTCAGGCGCTGATGGCAAAAGCGTTACACATGGGAAATTGTAGTGCGGTAATTGCCAGCGGGAATGTGCAGGAGTATTGCAACAAAACCATCCATGATGCGGCTGTTCATGGCAACTCAATGGCGTTTATCATCAATCGAACCCAGCAGGCCAATACTCTGTTGCATTGAAAAGCCGCGGAAACGATTGCTTTCGACTGAAATGAAAAATGCCAGGAATCGAATACATTCAACTGGCATTTTTCTATGCTTGTTTATCCATTACCTGTGTCGTCATCCTGGCGCAGACAGACACAAGCGCAGCTCAGGTTCAGGGCACCATTAAACGAATGTGCAACTGTTCACCATTATTGCCAATTTCCTGA
The DNA here is from genome assembly GCF_000425165.1 of Photobacterium halotolerans DSM 18316. GTDB lineage: Bacteria > Pseudomonadota > Gammaproteobacteria > Enterobacterales > Vibrionaceae > Photobacterium > Photobacterium halotolerans. The sequence goes on along the minus strand of NZ_KE384319.1, from coordinate 140,766 downwards.
ATCTCACATTCTGCTTTTTCTGTAATCAGATCCAGCTGATCCTGATCCAATGAATATGGCAGGCGGATGTCCAGCTCAGAAATCTGTTCCATACGAGCCAGGCGCAGCAATCTCACCAGGTTATTTACATCGCTGGTATGGGTAGACAAGACTTTCAGCGCTTGGTTACGTAAGCGCTCGGTCTTACTGGCATCAGAACCAGGCGCTCTGCCCCAGGAAAACTCCAGGGCTGGCAGCACCACTTTAAACGCATCCCACAAGGTTGGTCTGTGATGACACAACACAGACAGAAATGAGGTGTAATCAAACACAATCTCTTTCGCTTGTTGGGCTTCAACTGAAGATTTCATAACTTTCCTTCACAAGAATTCAACAGCATTAATGTGCAAGCTAAAGTAAATTGGACGAATGCTTTATTTAGCGAGACACTATAAAGGCTTCGCCAATCACTTACTTTTTTATCTCTTCATTTTTTTGCGCATGATCGTGTTTTTTCTTGCTTCGCATCAATTAAAAAATATCGGAAAAACATTTAATTAACATGATTTGAACGCATTTTATACAACTCTTCATGCTTTGTAATTTTTCAGTTTTTGCTAATTCACTGCATTTGTTAACCCAAAAGCAACAAATTAAACACTTTATTTAAACCTTATGCCGGGTTAATGCCTCACTTAATCCAAATTAGCTCATGATTTAAATAAAGCAATTACTAAGCCAACACTAGCAACACGGGAATCAGCCCTTTACCAAAACGAAAAATAAAATAATAAATACAACAAGTTAAATGATAAACAGGAATGACGTGCTGATGAGAGGCGATAAGCGGAACGTTGAGATGTGTATTAAAATCGGGCACTTGCACCAATCTGCCCCATATTCAGGCATAAATTCAATAAACGAATTAAGTGCAACGACATGAATAAAGCCAGGCTGTTCTGCTCAGTAATATAAAAATAATGGCAAAAGAACCTGGCTTATTGGCTAGTTAACGATGAGAAACAGATTTAAGGACGCTCACCTGCCGCCAATCTGCGATTAATATCAGCAATGACATCGGGCAAGTCAGCAACCGTATCTATCTGATAATGTGCATTACAACCATCAAAGGCTTTCCGTGCTTTTTCTCTTGCAACGGCCAGTTGATGCTCAGACGCGGACAAGTATTCTTTTTCAGTCAGTCCGGCTTCATTACCCGACAGTAAAAGCGCGACAGTCCACATACCTGCATGGTGACCTTCTTCAATACCCGGCACTGAGTCATCAATTTTGACACAAGCGGCCACGTTACCGACACCAAGGGCAATCACATTTTGCAGCGCCATAAACGGACCAGGACGACCACCCGCAGCAAGATCATCGGTGGCAACCACATAATCCGGCGCAAACCCTTTTTCAGCCGCCGCTGGCAGCAATTCGTTCATCACAACTCTGGGGTAGCCCGAACATGAGCCCAGCTTGATACCCTGCTCACGAAGCCGGGCAACGACCTCTGTGGTACCCGGAATCAAGTCGGCATGATCTGCAACTTTTGCCACCTGTAACGGCATAAAGGTCTGGTAGATAGTGTCAATGTCTTCTCTGGTCATTGCTCGCCCAAACCGGCTTTCCCAGCGGGCGGCAACATCCGGTAATTCACCCACCGCCTTAATATGATCCCACTTCCCTAGCCCCATAGGAACGCGGGCTTCTGCCAGTGAAATGTCAAAATCGTATTCACGTTTGAACGCTTCAACAAAAATGGTGGTTGGCGCGAAGGATCCGAAATCAACAACCGTTCCCGCCCAGTCAAAAATTACCGCTTCTACTTGTGTATTCATCTTCCGTTTCTCGTTCATTTCGTGGCCCGTCGCTTCAGGCTCTGACTCAATGGTTAATTATCACGCTTGCACACAGATTCAATGGCGTCTTCCAGCCAATCCATGGCCAGCGCCAGCTCTTCTCTGGCAATAATCAAAGGCGGGCTGAGTTGTAATACATTTCCCTGAGAAACTTTAAAGCTCAGCCCGCGCTCCAGACAGCGGTACATCACCTGCTCTGCCGCGTCATAGGCGCGCACTTTTGTTTCCCTGTCTTCAACCAGCTCAATGCCCCACAGCAGACCGATACCGCGAAAATCGCCTATGATCGGCAACCGCGCCTTCATGGCCTCCAGCCTCTCTGCCATGTAGCTTGCATCGCGGCGAACTTTCTGCAGTAACTGCTGCTGTTCGATTACCCGGATGGTGGCTAACGCTGCCGCGCAGCCTATCGGGCTCTTCTCGTGGGTATAATGGCCCAGCGAAACCTGGGTCGCCGAGTTGTACTTGTCTTTGGTCAGCATGGCTGCCATTGGCACCACACCGCCGCCCAGCCCTTTGCCGATGCAGAGGATATCCGGCTCAATGCCGAATGCCTGATGCGTGAACCAGTGGCCGCTACGGCCCATACCGTTGGGGATGTCATCGATAATCAGCAGCACATTGTGGCGATCACAAATCTCCCGGACGCGCTGCCAATAGGCCCGGCTGGGCACCTGAACATCGGTATTACGTACCCCTTCCGCGATGAATGCCCCGATCCCGCCCTCTTTTTCAATCACGTATTCCAGATAATCGGCGTAATGCACATCTGAGCCATCGTCACGCGGGAAAGCGCCCCGATAGCGAACGGGCGGCGGGATACGTTCAACACCAGCCATGAGCGGCCCCATACCTTCGCGGAAACAGGCTTCACCACCCACAGAGATCGCATCCAGCGATGCGCCGTGAAACGCATCCCAGAGTGAAACCACTTTGGGATTGCCTGTGATATAGCGAGCCAGCTTCAGTGCCATGCCCACTACGGATGTGCCTCCCGGCGCGAACAACACACGGTTCAGCTCACCGCCGGCGATGCGGGTCAGTTCGCGGGCGCAGTCGACGGCTGTCTGGTGCGTGAAACGCCGGGGGGCGAATGGCAGTTTGGCAAGCTGGGTCTGGATGGCAGCCAATATCTCCGGGTGACCGTAACCCAGCTGATGGACATTATTGCCATGAAAGTCCATATACCGTTTGCCAGCCACATCGGTCAGATAGATCCCCTCAGCACTTTCCAGCACATCCAGACAAGGTGTCGACATGGCCTGATGTAAAAAATACTGACTGTCTTCCTCCAGCAGGGTCTGGGTTTGCCTGTCTGAGAGACTCTCTATCCAGCGGACACGCGCCGACGATGTATTGGTATCTCCCTCACAAGCCAGCGCACGCTGGCTGAGATCAGTCTGGCGCGATGTCATGCCTGCTCTCCGGCCGTTTCCGTTTCACTGGCCCAGAACACAGACGCATTGATGGCCTCCAGCAGGCGCTGAATGTCACCCGGATGCACATCACCTATGTTGCCAATACGGAAACAATCTGCATCCGAGACTTTGCCCGGATAAATCACAAACCCTTTGCTTTTCAGGCATTCATAGAAGCGCTTAAAGTCATATAACGGTGAGTGCGGAGAATGGAAAGACGTAATAATGGGTGAATGAAGCGCTGTATCGAGCAGGCTTTCAAAACCCAGCCGTGACATACCAGCCACCAGAGTTTGCTGATTGGTGCGGTAACGCTGAAAGCGAGCCTCAATACCGCCTTCCTGCTTCAGTTCCGTCAACGCCTGAGCAAACGCCCGCACTGTGTGAGTCGGTGATGTGAACCGCCATTTGCCATGATTGTTTTCCATACACTGCCACTGATCATAGAGATCCAGCGACACTGAACGCGCACGCCCGTGGCAGGCTTCCAGTAATGAACGGCGCGCAATCACAAAACCAAATCCTGGGACTCCCTGAATGCACTTGTTCGCTGAGCTGATCAGAAAATCGATGCCCAGCTCACCGATATCCATAGGGATACCGCCGAAACTCGACATGGCATCCAGGATCATTACTTTGCCGGCCGCTTTTACTTTTTCACACACCGCTGGTAACGGATTCAGCATGCCTGTGGTTGTTTCACAGTGCACCATGGCCACATGGGTGATGGCGGGATCGGCAACCAGCAAACGTTCCAGTTCGTTGACGTCAGGCTGAGTCATTTCCCCTAAAGACCAGTTCAGGTGCGGGATATTCAGGCAACGGGCAATTTGTGCAATACGGGCACCGTAAGCACCATTGTTAATCACCAGCAACTTACCCTCTGGGGGAATCACAGAGCCTAAGGTGGCTTCCACAGCAGCAGTACCGCTGCCCTGCATAAGCACGCTGGTGTAGCCGTCGTGCGCGGTGGCCAGGGCAACCAGCTGCTGACGAATGTGCTGAACCACGCCCACATTGTAGTCATCATCCCAGGTGCACCAGTCTTTCAGCATGGCTTCCCGCACAGTCTGTGTTGTCGTCAGCGGACCGGGAGTAAGCAGTAGATATTTATTGTCGGAGTTTGCCATTTGTTGATCTCTTTGGACTATACCAGATTACGAAATCACTATAGCGATGGCGAACCAATGCTGTAAATGCGCCAGAGCCAGTCTTCACAAAAGTTTAATAATGGCAACGTTCGCCGATTTTCAGCACAAACTTGCGCTGAATCACGTTCACACAGTCCTCATGAAACTGACATCTGGCAATCATCGAACTGTCATAAATGGCACCTAGCATCTTCCGTGTCGAACCAATCTGGTACATACCACATTCACTTTTTTAGGAAGGACATATGAAAAAGACATGGCTTGTTGCACCACTGACGGCATTGATGGCACTGAGCAGCACCCAGGCTTTCGCTTCGCAGGAACTGACGGTATACACAGCGTTCGAAACGGACATGCTGGCGAAATTCAAAACCGGATTTGAACAAGCAAACCCGGACATCAAGATCAAATGGGTGCGGGATTCCACCGGCATCATGACGGCCAAGCTGCTGGCCGAAAAAGGTAACCCACGTGCGGATGTTGTATGGGGCCTGGCCGGTTCTTCTATGGCACTGCTGAAAGAAGAAGGTGTACTGAAACCGTATCAGCCAAAAGAGCTGAGCAAAATCCACAGCAATCTTATCGACCCGCAAGCCAACCCGGCCTGGTTTGGTAACGATGCCTTCTTTAATGCGGTCTGTTTCAATGAAAAAGTGGCCGAGCAACTGGGTCTGAGCAAGCCGGCCACCTGGGATGACCTGCTCAAACCAGAATACAAAGGCCATATTGCCATGCCAAACCCAGCCTCATCCGGCACAGGTTATATGCAGGTCTCTGCCTGGCTGCAAACCATGGGTGAGCAAAAAGGCTGGGATTATATGGCCAAGCTGGATCAGAACATTGCCCATTACACTCACTCAGGTTCCAAGCCCTGCGTTCAGGCCGGTATGGGTGAAGTCGCGATCGGTATCTCGATGGCAATTCGTGGTGCCAAACTGAAATCTCAGGGAGCCCCTATCGACATCATTCTGCCCGAAGGCGGTGTAGGCTGGGAAGCGGAAGCCGTTGGCCTGGTCAACACCCGGTCTGATGCCGCAAAGCGTCTGGTTGACTGGTCTTTGTCTAAAGATGCCAACCAGCTGTATAACGAGTTCTACCCGGTTGTCGGTCATAAAGACGTGAACAAACCCGTTAAGAACTACCCGAATGTTCAGCAGGCGATGGTGAAAATGGACTTCTCTAAAATGGCGGTCAGCCGTGAAGATGTGCTGAAAAGCTGGTCGGATAAATTCGACGCGAAATCTGAACCGCGCTCTTAACCGCACCCCAATCCTATATCAAGGCAACCGCACGGGTTGCCTTTTTCATTTATCGGACAGAACCGGCTGTCTTCTTATCGTCAAGCTTCTGTCATCGAAGTGTCACTCATTAGGTCTAAATTTGGTATATACCAAATAGAGAAATGACTTTGCTATGGAAACTTACCTGAAAATCTCACAAGTCGGTAAACAGTTTGGTCAGTTTACTGCCCTGAACAACATTTCACTGGATATCAACAAAGGCGAATTTGTCTGTTTTCTTGGCCCTTCCGGCTGCGGAAAAACCACCTTGCTGCGTGCCATAGCCGGACTGGATCTGGCCAGCTCAGGCACGATTGAACAGGCGGGACGTGACATCACCTATCTGCCACCTGAAAAACGGGACTTTGGTATTGTTTTTCAGTCCTACGCCCTGTTTCCGAATCTGACTGTGTATGAAAACCTGAGCCTTGGACTGCGCAATCAGGGTAAATCTGTGGCAGAAACAGACAGTATTGTCAGCCAGTGGCTGGAAACCATTGCCCTGCCGACCGCAGGCAGCAAATACCCGAGCCAGTTATCCGGCGGGCAGCAGCAGCGGGTAGCATTGGCTCGCGCCTTATCATTATCGCCAGGATTGTTACTGCTTGATGAACCGCTTTCGGCCCTGGATGCCAAAGTGCGATCTCACCTGCGCGAAGAGATCCGCCGCTTACAACGCAAGCTGGGTATTACCACCATTATGGTGACGCACGATCAGGAAGAAGCGCTCGCGATGGCCGACCGTATCGTGGTCATGAATCACGGCTGTATCGAACAGGTCGGCACGCCACAGGAAATCTATCAGAACCCGAGTTCCCGTTTTGTCGCAGAATTTGTCGGCCAGATGAATTTCTTACCGGCCTCTGTGGTGAGCGAGCAGCAAATGCGAATTGGTGAAAGCCTGCTGCCGCTTCCGGCCGCTCAATTCCAGCGCGGCGAGCAGGTCGAGCTGGGCCTCAGACCGGAAGATCTGCATTTTCTGCCCGCCGGTGAGAAGAGTGACAGCAGCGTGCTGGTACGGATAGACGATCTGGAGTTTCAGGGCACTTTCATGCGTGCCGACTGCCAGCTCCAGGGCGCGCATCAACTGCCGACGATCAAGGTGGATGTCCCTATCCGGGAGACACGCAACCTTGGCCTGAGCCGTGGCAATTATCTGCAGCTGCACATTGCCGATAAGCATACCCATATCTACCGCCAAAGCCGATAAGCAGGACGTCACCATGACCCAACTGACCCGACCGCTTCCTACGTCAAAGCCTGGTCTTTTACAATCCATCACACGTCTGCGTCATCACTTTGGTCGTGACAACGTCACTCTGGCCGCGCTCTTAGTGATATTTAGCGCACTGATGGCGGCTTTTATCGTCGCGCCGCTGCTTGCCATGCTGCAAAAAAGTGTGCATAACGCTGAGGGCGACTTTGTTGGCCTGGCCAATTTTGCCACCTATTTTGCATCGCCTGCCCTGTGGCAGTCATTGCAAAATACCGTGGTAATAGGTGTGGTTGTCACTGTCATTGTCGGCCTGCTGGCTTTTGGCTTTGCCTTTGCCTTAACCCGCAGCTGTATGCCGTTCAAAGGTGTCTTTACCGTCATCGGCTCTGCCCCTATTCTGGCGCCATCGCTGTTACCTGCCATCAGTCTGATCTACCTGTTCGGTAATCAGGGCATCGCCAAAGAGATGCTGTTCGGCCACAGTATTTACGGCCCGATCGGCATCGCAATTGGCCTGGTGTTATGGACCTTCCCTCATGCTTTGATGATCATCAGCACCTCGCTGAAAACATCCGATGCCAGGCTCTACGAAGCCGCGAAAGCCCTCAATACATCCAGCGTGCGCACCTTCTTTCTGGTCACTTTGCCGGGGGCCAAATACGGCCTGATCAGCGCCTTGATCGTGGTATTTACCCTGGTTGTCTGCGACTTTGGTGTTCCTAAAGTCATTGGCGGTCAATACAATGTGTTGGCAACAGACATATTCAAACAAGTGGTCGGACAGCAAAACTTCGCCATGGGCGCAGTAACGTCCGTCATGCTGTTACTGCCCGCTCTGCTGGCCTTTGCCGGCGATCGCTGGGTACAGAAAAAACAGCAGAACCTGTTCGATGCCCGTTCAGTGGCTTACCAGCCAGAACCACACCGCCTGCGTGACGGCGTGTGTTTGCTGTTCTGCACACTGATATCACTGGCGATTCTGAGTGTCATTGCCATGGCAGTGTACGGCTCTCTGGTCACATTCTGGCCATGGAACACAGCACTGAGCCTGAACAACTACAACTTTGCCGAATTCAGCACCTATGGCTGGGCACCGTATTTCAGTTCACTGAAACTGGCCGGGATGGTCGCACTGGCAGGGACACTGGTGATTTTTACCTGCGCCTACTGCATTGAAAAAGGACAGAGTTTCGCACCACTGCGTAACCTGCTGCAAATGCTGGCAATTCTGCCAATGGCTGTACCGGGTATGGTACTAGGGCTGGGCTACATATTTTTCTTCAACCACAGCGACAATCCGCTGTCCTGGGTGTACGGCACACTGACCATACTGGTGGTCAATACCATTACTCACTACTACACAGTCGGCCATATGACCGCAGTGACAGCGCTGAAGCAGTTGCCGGGTGAAATCGAAGCAATCTCGGCATCGCTCAACATTCCTCAGTTCAAGACATTCCTGAAAGTCACTGTCCCTGTGTGCACCCCAGCCATTTTAGAGATTGCGACCTACTTGTTTGTGAATGCGATGACCACCACATCGGCCATTGTTTTCCTGTATGCCTCAGACACCATGCCTGCTTCCGTGTCTGTCCTGAATATGGATGATGCCGGCCAGACCGGACCTGCCGCCGCCATGGCGGTCATGATCCTGCTGACAGCAGCTGCAGTGAAACTCATGCATCTGGGTGCCAACCGTCTGAGTGATAAATACACCCAAGCCTGGCGTAACCGCTGATGACTCTGTGAAAACAGACTTTATAATAGCTAACCAATTGAACCCTGGTCGGCAACGGGAAGGATTAACGTGCAATATTTAAGAATCATGGAAGCCATCAATGAACAGATTGATGCCGGGCTTCTGGCGGGCGGGCATAAACTGCCAGCCGAACGTAAGCTGGCGGAGTCTTTCAACACCACGCGAGTCACTCTGCGTGAGTCACTGGCCTTGCTCGAAGCCGAAGGCAAGCTGTATCGGGAAGATCGTCGCGGCTGGTTTGTCTCACCGGTACCGCTCTTGTACGATCCGACGTACACCACGGATTTTCCGGCCATGGCCAAAGCGCAGGGCCGCGAAGCGCGCTCAGAATTGCTGTCGGCCAAGCGGGTTCCTGCCGGCCGTCGGGCCGCTTCCTTGCTGAAAGTCAAACCGCTGACCGAAGTGTACCGCATCGACCGGCTGCGATTTCTCGACAATCGTCCGGTCGTGGTGGTCACGAATTTTATCTCACCCACCCATTTCCCTGATTTGTTTAAACACAATATTATCGACTCGCTCACGACGACGTACCGTGAGCAATACGGTGTGATTTATTCCAAGACCCGGTTCCGTGTTCGCTCTACATCCCTGATGGCAGAAACGGCCCATCATCTCAGAGCAACATCCGGCACACCCGCCATGTTTGTCGAACGGGTTAACTACGACCAGAGCGGCAACCTGATTGACTGCGATTTAGAATACTGGCGTCACGACGCGATTTTGATTGAATCAACAGCGACGATTTAACGTCTTGCCCACCAGTACGCCGCAGGCGCTTTAGCTGACAAAAAATGGCGCCTGAAAAGGCGCTTTCCAGTCATGAATACTGTGATTACAACGTCGCTTAGACCTTCGCCACTTAACCCAGTGTGATCATCTTATCAGGTGGTGATCTGCAAGGCGGAGTATTGGCATGTCATTGTAACCGGGGGCTTAACCGTTGCCGCTTTCGTGATCTGGCAATGTTCGCTGCCTCGGCTCTGACCTGGTATCAATTGATCGCAATCAATAGCGGAAAATCTCCGCTTCAGGTATCACACTGACACAGGAGCAAAAAAAGAGCGCAACCAGACTGGCTGCGCTCAAAGCTGCAGGAGCTAAATGGGACTTTCGTTACAGGTTAACCGTTATGGCTTTTTTGGTGATGCCACCGTCATTATCAATAATCTTGATGCTGACTTCATGCTGGCCGTAGCTCGGGAAAATCGAAGTAAACACACGACCGCGTTTCACTTTGCCATTTGGCAATGTCCACTCGGTATCCACGATGCGGCCATCACTGTCAGTGCTGGTTGACCACATAGTGACCCAGCGCCCCAGGTGAATATATTCCGCACTTGCTTCAGGCAAAGCATTCGGCGCTTCAACAGTGACAGTGTAACTAAAGGTGTCCGTTGCACCTTTGTCATCGGTTACCGTTAAGCTCACCGGATAACTGCCGGCTTGCTGATATTGCCAGACAGGTGCTTGTTCACTGCTGGTTTGGCCGTTGCCGAAATCCCATTGATAGGCCGTGATCTGACCATCAGGATCAACACTCAGGTTGTTCGCCGACACTGTCAGGCCATCAACAGCCAGCTCGAAACTCGCGGTTGGCAGCTCATTGTGCGATGCGGCTTTAGATAAGCGCACCACGCCAAACTCGTTGTTCGGACCTTGCTCGACAACATCAATCATCAGGCCAAATTCAGTCAGCTTACGACCTGAATCCGGGGCCATCGGAGAGCTGTAATCTTCCGCATCAGAGAAGTAGGCGTTACCTATCAGACTGCTGTCTTCCAGTACATCCCCGCTGCTGTTTACCAGCCGCAACGGTGCCTGATCCTGCAATGAGAATGCCGCGTCGCGTACCTGGAACCGCGTCTGCGCCGCCTGACCAGAGTCAGCCCAAACCAGCGCATTCTGGTCCGCATCAACAACACCTAACCAGCCTTCACCGGGGTGTTTGCCCACCCAGTTGTCCGTCATCGACTCATCGACATACCAAACAATCAAACCAGGCTCAAAAGTCATGAGCTGGCCCATACGCTTAATATTTGCCAGGCCTTCATCGACACCTGTATGGCTGCGCCATTGCAGCAGGTAATAATGTGCCGCATCGTGGTAGCCATCAGACAATTTGTAGCCTGCAAAGGCAAAGCTTGAGCCGGACTCGCCATTGTCAATCGCGGTAACAGTACCATCTACATCCAGAACCATATTGTCCAGATACAGGCCATCCATCGCCAGACCACCGTCTGTCACATAATCAAAGCTCAGCGTAATTTCCTGACCGGCATAGGCCGTCAAATCAAATTCAGCATCAATCCAGCCATTTGAATCGCCGCCAATCGCCGGTACCAGACCGGTGTTATACGGATCATCCATGGAAGTGATATTGCCGCTGACTGGCTTGCCATTGACCAGGACACGGGCAAAATCGTAGTCTTTTTCTATCTGATACCAGGCTTTGAATTTCAGTGTCGCTTTTGCGCCCGCAGGAACAGCCAGCTGACGAGTCATGCTGTTACGCAGATCATCGCCTTTGCCCGAATGGAACGAATACTGGCCTTCGAACGGTTTCAGTGTCTCTATGCGTTTATTTGGCAATGAGACTTTCACCATATTCGGTTTTTTGGTGTCTGTCGTCTGGAACAGGGTAAATTCACGCGGGGCATTTTCCAGCTCGCCGATAGCAACCTGTTGATCATTAACCCATTGTCCGCCAATAGACTGCTGCAAAAATTGCTTCGCCCAGGAGCTGAACGCTGTAGGCTGCGTACCACCGATCTTGCCGGCCCAGCTGCCCGAGGACATGATGGACCAGTAAGACACAGGTTCGCCCTGCCCGGTGTACTGGGTGTCGTACTCATCCGGCAGTCCAAGATCGTGGCCGTATTCGTGGGCACACACCCCTGCTGCGGCATCAATAGGCTGAACCGTATAATCGAAGGCTGCATACTGGCCGTTAAAGCGTCCCGGCACTGTACTCTTGGTGCCTGCCAGCACGTGATACTGGCCAAGGTTGAAGCGGTGCGACCAGATTGCATCTGCACCCAGCACACCGCCGCCAGCTTCTTCCCCGACGGAAGAATGGAATATCATCAGGTGATCAATCACGCCATCGGGCTCACGATAATTACCGTCACCATCGTAATCGTAGCGGTCTTCTACGTCGTAGTCGGCCAGGTTAATCGTCGGATCCTGCGCCAGTTGGTTCAGTGCTTCACGCACCAGCTCCTGTGCATTCAGATCGTTATCCGTTGTGGGTGAATTACCACCATAAAATGCCGCATTTTTCGATGCGCGATACCAACCGGCAGCCTGTCCCATTACTGAGTAGGAATCCCCGGACTCCGCCTCGTAAAACTGACGCATTGAAATCAGGTTTTCACCGTTTGGTCCGGTATATCCGGCCCCTGAAAAAAGCAGATCCTGATAATGACCCGGCTCATAGCTGTCATACAGCATCTCTGTGTGGTCTTTCGTCAGGCGGTTGTCATTCCATGGCAGATCAGGGAAATCAATTAACAGCGCCAGCACTTTATCTGTTCGCTTCTGACCAACATCCAGTGCAAAAATATTGGCACGCTGGTTGCCTTTATTTTTCTGAATTGCTTTGAGTACTTTGGCTCTTTTTTCTAAAGCCTGTTTACCAAACTGGGCATCCCCTTTAAAACCTGAACGTATTTTATTATCCAGATATTTATCCAGTGCATGACGTTTCTGCTCCTCTGAAGCATCCGCTTCAACAACGCCATTTCTTACCAGCATTTCAATGAGTTTATCTTCATTAACAACGCCCATATCAGCGGGTGTATGCGCATAGCCACTACCACTAAATAAAGTGAACATTGCTGAAGCCAGCAATGTTTTCTTCATATGTTTCATTTACTGTCCTTATTTATTATTTCCATCGTGAAGCTGTCAAAAACCCGGCTGAGCACATTGTGCTCAGCGGTTAACAACATTATTTAATGCGTTATTATTCTGGTGAAATACACGTTTTTTTGGTGTCGTCCAAAGTGTCTGGTTGCTTGGTTGTGTCATTGCCTTTTTGCTTTTTATCTTTCATCGTGGCTTTACGATGTAAATAAATTCGTAAGGCTTCCTGTTTTTCCGTGTATGAGAGCCCTTTGCAAATAATGCCCTGCTCTTCTAATGCACGAAGTAATCTCTCATCGTCCGGCTGAGCCTGAGCAAGAGATATCAGTGGGCAAACCCACAAAGTGATGAATAACCATGCACGTTTCACGACTGACCTCAACGCATGTAAATAATGTGTAACAAACTATATGCAACGATATTGGCCATCAATATGCCAAAACGGCCTGTTTGGCTGGGTATCACAACTTAAACATAAACAGTAAACTATCTATAATAAATCAATCACTGAAACATCAACTATTTAGTCAAATTAACAGCATAAATAGCTAACACATCTATCATTAATTAAAGCTCACTTTGAACAATAGCTCCTTTCGTTCGAGCAAAAATCACCTTCATTCTTATATCGTTATAATAAAAACCACCAATACAGGTCGGATCACTATGCATTAATATTCCGAAATATTGTGTAACTATTTTGATTGGTTTATTTGAAGCGCGTCGAGAAAATGCTTCTATCACTATCAATAAGCGAAAAATGAATGAATACCAGTGAATTTCGCTGCCATTTTAATTGAGTCGTTGGCAACTAAGAATAATGAAGGTATGCAATAAGCCACGAATCAACATGAATAAAAAAAGCGGCGGCGATAAGATATGTATAGCCGCAAAAGAAAAGATTAGAGAAAGTGTATTATTTGAACAAAAAAGAATCAGCCTCGCCCTGGACAGGTGAAGGCTGATTAACAGAAGAGATTAACGATCGGCGGGATGGTTCACACCGTCATTAACGGGCACATTATCCAATTCAAAAGGATTAACGCCTTCAAGGCAGGCAACATTAAAACCATATTGTTCCGGATGAGATCGACGTTGATGGTGCGTGTAAATACCGCAGACCGAACAAAAATAATGTTTCGCGGTGTGGGTATTAAACTGATAAAGACTGAGTTTGTCTTCACCTTTTATGATGGTGATGCCATAGAGCGGAACAGAAGCCACAATCGCCCCTCGTCGGCGGCACATAGAGCAATCACAGCGCCTGGGGTCAACCAACCCTTGCGGTAAAGACAGTTCCAGTACAACACTGCCGCAGTGGCAGCTCGCGCGGTGTACAGGCTGAATAACCATAAAAACACCCCCTTGTTATGTTTCGAACGCTGTGTCCATAGTCACAATACACAATAAAAACATCAGTGTGAGCCGATCGGCAGGACAAATTTTAGCGACTCATGGTGAAAACCGGCATGTACGTAAAAAGCATGGGTGTCCTCTCGTGTCACTGAACTGGTGACTTCAATGCAGGCACAGTCACGTTCTGCGGCTTTGATTCTGGCATATTCAAGCAGCTCTGAGCCTATCCCTTTATGTCGGTGTTGATCATCAACCACCAAAGCGGTGATACGCGCATACCGCGCAGCCGCAGGAAAATAATCAAAAAAGATCAGCGACATCACCGCCACTAACTGATCGTTTATTTCAGCGACCGTGATCTGTTCAGAATCAGAATCTGCAAGATAAATCATCTTCTCAATGCGTGCCGGCTCGGTGTCATAACCCAGCTGGGCCATCAAACCTGTGAGCGCAGGGGTATCGGCAAGCGTTGCTGGACGGATGTAAAGCTGAGGTGAATGCATGAAGAAATCCTTTCAATGAAGTGAGAACTCGGACTCGGTTTTCCATACCTTACCCCAGTTCCCACATCATCGTCATGCCGTTCAAGATGAAAGGTTTATTGCCAATGCTTGTGTAACGCTTTCGCTAAGGCTTTGTTTTGTGTCATAAGGATATTCTGAGGATTGTCATGCACAATCTTCCGCTTCAGCAACGTTACCCCAGCCTTTGATACATCCGTATCCAGAATCATTGAGTCGTTATTGCTGAACTGAATTGTGAGGGTCTGGAAACTCTCGTTTGGATCAGATGTAAAACTCCACTCCGCTTCATAGGCATCCGACCCCATTGGATTGATTGACACGTGTGTGGCAGAAAGAAAGACGAGTTCATTGAGTTCAGGAACCGGGGGCTCTTCTTCTTTTGCTTCTGGTCCGGCTGCATCTCTCAGGAGGTACCAGATCTGCCCCGTGAAATCCTCTTGGACCAGATCAGTGCTCCCGTTCAGATAATCATCCTCTGACTGCCAGAAAGTCAGAAACTTCGTCGAAGGATCACTATAGACATAACCCAAGGCGATATCCGGGGAAACATACACAAAGTCAATCTTCGTTTCTGGCTGGGAAGCCATTGTCACGGATGTACCTGAAACCTGATAATCCGTACCAACCTGAATATATCCAATACTGCTGTCGGTAATTTTTTCATCCGTAAATGTGAGCTGGTGCGGGATATCGATTGAAGCATTAAGCCACTCCAGGAATTTCACGCCCCCGCTTCCTTCCAGAAAGGTCTGGATACCTTTGACACGGTCGGACTGAGTGAACTGCCCGTTATCCTTATCCAGCGATAACGTGACGGCATCAAAATCAACCTGATCGTTTTCCAGTGCCTGAATTTTGTTTTTCAGGTTCTGAATCCAGGTTTTCTGCCCTTCCAGATTGTTATCAGACAAGGTTTCACCGAGCATCGCGTGCATCGTCCGCGCATACAAATGGACTTTCTTGGCATCAGGATTTGACGATTTTAAAGCCACATAATCCTGGCTGAGCAGATTGGCATCCAGATTCAGACTGGCCGCATAGTCGGCAAGGCTCAGATCGTTTAAATAAGCCAGGGTCGAAAAAGGGCTCAGGATTGTCTGGCCGGCGGGCGCATAGAATTCCGCATCCTGCCAGACAAAACCAGGGTGATCACTGTCTGAAGATTCACCGGCAATGACTCTGGCAATCAACGGGTACTGGCTGTCGCTTTCAGAAATGGTGATTTGACCGTTGCCATTGGTTTTTTCAGTTAACAGTTCGCCTGTATTACAGTGCGCATTGCGATTTCGGTCGACACACAGCTGCGCATTCGACAAATAACCGTCGATCACCTGAACAGTGACCTTACCGTCGAGATTCTTCCCATCGTCATCATTATTATCTGAGTCCGAACCCCCACACCCCGATAAAATGGTTGCTGCCACCACAACCGATAAAAGCGACTTCCTCATGCGCGCCCCTCAAAAATAAAAACTGAAAATATATCAAACAAGATTCACATAGGTTATGAATTTTCAACGCAATATGTCCACATGCGCATAACAATAGCGTGCGTGTAATCGAATACACAAATTGAGAAGTGAATCGCAATATCAGAAAAATCAGACGGGAAATTCAGATATAAAAACGGGAGCCTGTTGGCTCCCGCAATATTATTCTCTTTGGATCTTTACATTAAGCTTGTGCCGGTTTTGCGTTGGCTGGCACGTCGGTAGTGTCTGCCACAACTTGGCCTTCAGCACCATGCATCCAGCGAATCAGCTGATTGGAGAACACAACCAGAATCAGACCCGATACGGCAGCCGTAACCGCGATGCCACCAAAAATAGCCATCGGGCCCGCTTCACCCACGTGTGCACCAATCATACCGGCAACATAGTTAGCAACCGCATTGAAGCCAAACCATACGCCCATCATCAGAGAAGCCAGACGTAACGGCGCCAGCTTAGTGATCATAGACAGACCAATTGGCGACAGGCACAGCTCACCCATGGTATGGAAGAAATAGGCCGCGACAATCCACAACATAGAGGTCTTGGCCGTCATATCACCACCCTGCTGCATGACAGCACCGACCATGCACACAAAGCCAATCGCCAGCAGGAAGAGTGCAATGGCAAACTTAATTGGAGAGCTTGGCTCTTTAGGGCCCATTTTCACCCACAGAGCAGCCAGCAGCGGCGCCATTGTGATGATAAAGAATGGGTTTAAAGACTGGAACCAGGCTGTGGGTACTTCAAAGCTGCCAATCATGCGATCTGCATACTCCTGAGTGTAAATACTCATCAAGCCGCCCGCCTGCTCGAAGCCGGCCCAGAAAACAACCACGAACAACCCCATGATCATCACCACTTTCAGGCGATCAATTTCCTTTTTCGTCAGAGGTTGTTTCTTACCGTTGTCAGACATGGCAGCAGCACGTTTTGCAGCAGGCACTTTACCAATGTTGCCCAACAGCTTTTCAGCAAACAGCATTTGGATGACAAGGCTGAACAGCATACCAATACCTGCCGCCAGGAAACCGGCTTTCCAGCCATAAGCTGTGGACGCTGAACCCGCGACAATACCTGCCAGTAACGCCCCCAGGTTGATGCCCATATAGAAAATGGTGAAGGCACCGTCACGGCGGTGATCGCCTTCAGAATACAGATCACCCACCATAGTTGAAATGTTCGGCTTAAACAGACCATTACCAACAATCAACAGTGCCAGGCCGAGATAAAAGGCTGTTGTGGCGTTCGGGTCAACCAGAGAATGTGGCAGTGCAAGAGTGAACTGACCTAAAGCCATCAGAACACCACCGATGATAATAGAGCGGCGTTGTCCTAAGAAATTGTCGGCTACCCAACCACCGATTAACGGCGTGATATAAACCAGACCAGTATAGATACCATAGAGACTGAGTGCGTCTTCCGTTGACCAGCCAAGACCACCGCTCACTGTTTTATCGGTAAGATACAGCACCAGAATGGCACGCATTGCATAGTACGAAAAACGTTCCCAAAGCTCGGTACCAAACAGCAGGAACAAGCCTTTAGGGTGTCCCATCAGGGTCCCATTTCCTTTGTTGCTCATAATTATTCTCTTCGTTGAGGTAGTTATGTATCCATAAATGCGGCTCAATTTATAAATTACAAACTAAAACACTGCAAACTTTAACAAGATCAGAACAAAATACGAACAACGCAAGTTATTGATTTTTATAACAACAAAATATCCAATCAAAAATGGAAATTTACTTTCCACTGACAAGAAAGATTTATCAACCACACAAACACACATAGCGGAATAAAAAACTATAAATTTAAATAAATTACGAATTTAAGTTCAAATTAAAGGGTTATTAATGATTATTACATTTTGTCTGACCGAATGGTCAAAAACCAGCCACGTTAATGCCAGAGGTGCGAATACATTTTTGCAACAGGGTGAATAAAAAAAGCAGGCTTATTCACCTGCTTAGTGTTTCATTCTGAATTGATGATGCTCTTTTAGCTCTTATCAGCTTTACCGGCGGAATGAGCCAATCTTGACAGTTGTTTATCCAGCCAGCCCGGTGTCTGGTTCTCATCCTCTGCGCTTTCTTTTCGCCGTATCGCGTTTCTGACCAGCATGGCTCCCAGCCAGCGAATCGGCTCGGGTGGAAAAGCGCCTTTAGGTCCCGAGACTAAGCCAGACCGTGCCCAGTCATTGTCTTCTTCAAGTACCAGGGAGGAGAGGATCTGCCCCCCAATCCAGCTCTGTACTACCCCATTACCGGAATAGCCCAACCCATACACAACATAAGGGTTGTCCGCTAAACGACCAAAAAACGGCATACCAGTGGCAGAACGGTCGGAGGCACCTGTCCAGGTCGTCGCCAGCGGAACAGACTGCAGCGCAGGAAAAAACCGCCGGAAAGCGGCGCGAAGAATCGCTTGGTAACGACTTGGCTGATCAAACACTGCACTCACTTTGTTACCAAAAGAAAAATAGTTGCCGCCTTTGCCGAGCATCAACCGGCCGTCCGGCGTTGTACGGTAATAGTGAACAAAGGTCCGGCCATCGATCACGGACTTGCCGTCACGTAAACCCATATTTTTCAGGATGTCAGGCGCAGGTTCAGTGATCAGCATATCAGACGAGACCAACACCACACTGTGTTTAAATTCAGGAAATAAAGATGGCGTCCAGGCATTTAACGCCAGCACCACTTTATCTGCCTGAATCGTCGCGCCGGGAGTTACGATCCGCACCGGAGTTTGCTGCCGATGGATCGCCGTCATAGGCGTGTGTTCGAAAATAGTCACGCCCATTTCCTCTGCAACACGCTTGAGACCTCTGACAAGCAACCCAGGCTGAACTGTCCCTGCCGCTGCCGAAAAATGGCCCTCGAGATGAACATCGGACCCCGATTCTGATTGCACTTTTTCCTTGGTCCATGGCTGCCAGGCATTGATCGACTGCTTGTCCAGCGCCGCCAAAACTGGCTCCATTGCCCCTGATTGCGCCCTGTTTGACGCCGTATACAAGGTGCCATCCAGCCGAAGCTGCGCATCAATGCCATGCGCTTTGCAAAACGCCTCTATGTCATAGACAGCCGCTTCAGAGGCTTTCACCAATCGAATGGCTTCAGCTTCACCATACAGCTTTTTTAAGCTCAGATACTTGGTTGACCAGGTCAGCATGCAGCCGCCGTTTCGACCCGATGCTCCGCTGCCGCAGAGATCTTTTTCAATCACCAGAATATCCAGAGACGGCTGTTTTATTTTCAGCTGGATAGCTGTCCACAGCCCGGTGAACCCGCCACCCACGATGCAGACATCGGCTGTTGCATCTGTTTCTAGTTTCCTGGGTTGACGATCAGGTTCGTTTTCCAGTGCTTCTTTGAACCAAAATGAGCTGTACTGTGTCGATTGCATTGCGCCACCAAGTGGTATAGACCAAAATTGCGTATACTGTACGCAAACTGCCTGCCCAGGCTCAATAGCCAGCAGTGCACTGACACAGAAAATTCATCTTAGTCGGGAAGAAAGGAAGAAGTGACGCAGCCTTCAGATTTCTGCTGACGCGGAAATCTGAAGGCAATCAATCGCGATGAGATTGCTGAAGTATATTACCGGCAAACGCAGGAGCGCTCATCGATAGTTCATCATGGCGATGTAGTCGTGTTCTTGCGGTACGGTGGAATCATCATCGTAGCCGTAAATATCGTCACGGACCTGCAATCTGCCTTGCTCATCAAGCCAGGCGGTGCGGTAAATGAAATCCACCGCCAGTGTTTTTCGCAGATTGATCGTCGCCGGATTGCGTTTTCTCAATAAATTATCATAGGTTGCACTTTGCCCTGCCCGCTGCCTTTCCAGCAGGAAGTAGGCTAAATCGTGTGCCTTCTCCACCCTGACACAGCCCGAGCTGAAATTCCTTTTACTTTTGTTAAACAAACGCTTAGCCGGTGTATCATGTAAATAAATCGAAAAATCATTCGGCATCATGAATTTCACCTGACCCAGTGCATTATCAGGTCCTGGTCTTTGCTGAAATTCGTAAGGAAAATTACGGGCCGACACCGTACTCCAGTCAATCTGTGCGGGGTCAATCGTCTGCGCATCACTCCATCCTGACACCATCCGCATGTTATGACGCGCCAGATAATCAGGAGATCGTTTCATGCTGGGTATAACATCTTCTTCTTTAATGGTTTCAGGCACATTCCAGGTCGGATTAACCACCATATGATTGATAGCTGAAGAGAATAAATACGTTGGCCGGCTGCTTCTGCCCACAATGACTTTCGATTCAAATACCACATTCTCATCATCCATAATCCGCAGCATGAATTCCGGAATATTCACCTGAAGCACTTCACTCTGTCCGTGCTTTTGCAGAACGCGGTTGCGCTGAAGATTCAGAGCCAGCAGTTGAGCAACCTGCTGGTAAGAACGCGCCATATTCTGCGCAGTCTCAGGACCAATAACGCCATCATCTGCCAGGCCATGGCGCTGCTGGAACTGCCGGATGGCCTGATGAAGTACACCGGTATTGGTGAATCGGTTTGCTGCTGACTCACCGGTTGCCTGCTCCGTCTTCATGACATTGGCATAATCCTGATCCGACAAATCACCATAGGTATTGAGCATGCGAGCAAGCTTGTCACCGTTAGGTATCTCAGCGCCAAATTTAATGGCCGGACGCCCCGACAGATACACACCATGTGGCTGGGCCTGTTCAAGCCTGTCCATTTCAGCAACCAGCGTGTCGAAGTGCTTATCTGTCGGACGCAGTCGTTGCAGTGAGGTGATGGTCAGCGGCACTGTGACCACAGGAGCAGAAGCCAGGTGTTGAGCATCCAGGGTAAAACTGGCAGGCCGATAGAGTGCACTCGGATCATTGAGCATCTGATTGACTGTGGCTTGATAGACCATCAGGGTATCCGTCGCCAGCAGATCCAGACCGCGTTGATCATCTTGCTGCGACAGCTGTTGCAGTTCCTGAACTCGCTGCACTAAACCCGGCACCCTATGGGTTTCAGCCAGTGCTGTTAACTGCAGCAGTAATTCATCAATCAACGCCGGATCACGCCAAAGGGGCATAAAATCATTACTGGCGTAGAGGTTTTGTAACGCCATTGGAAAGCACAACGGCTCAGTCTGGCTCGGACAAAGCTGGCGAGTGCTCAGAATGGTAACCGACTCCAGCCCATGCCTGCCGAGCTGAGGGACAGCCAGCGTGGCAGAAACGATCGAACTCTGTGCGGGAATCAGCCTGATCACGCCCTCTTCTGCCGCCAGCGAAGACGCGGACATCAACACTGCCGCAGCCAGTCCGGTTGCTCCTTTCACGAAACCAGAGACCGCAACATCCATTGCCTGTCGTGTCACTTTGCCGCTTTTGACATTCAGCATAACCTGACAACCCCACTTTACGTTCTTCATTATGCAAACTAAAAGCCAGTCGTGGTTCACTCACTTTTATCCGGCTTTTCTTAGCCTAAGTTTATCCAGACCACCAACAGTAAAGTGTTCAACATTTAATAATCGCTAATATTAAGGTTAGATATACATTAAAGTATCTGTGCAGTAATGATTGACGCTATATTCACTATTTTTAATAGTGATTACGTAATTTTGTCTTGCAGATATGTAATAGTTGCCATAAAAAAAGCCAATACAGGCAGTTAGCTGTATTGGCTTTTTACGACGGCAGGCCGGGTGACGAAAAGCGGTTAACGCAGTCCGTGAAGGAACTCTGCCCGGGTCGCAGGTATGCGTTTAAAAATACCGCCGAGTGCGGTGGTTGTCGTCTCGCTGGTTTGATCCATCACACCACGAGCTTTCACACAGTAATGCGTGGCATCAATTCTCACTGCGACATCATCGCTTTCCAACAAAGTTTGTAGTGCCACTAAGATTTGCTGCGTCATGCGCTCCTGCACCTGCGGACGCTGAGCAAAGAAACGCACAATGCGATTGATCTTCGACAGGCCGATAATTTTTCCGCGCGGAATATAAGCCACCGTTGCTTTACCATCAATAGTCACAAGATGATGCTCACAGGTGCTGGTCAGAGTGATGTCTTTTACCCGCACCATTTCATCACAGTTCATTTTGTTATCAATGAGCGTGATTTTCGGAAAGTTGGCGTAATCCAGACCGGAGAAAATTTCGTCTACATACATCTTCGCGATACGTTTTGGGGTATCCATCAAGCTGTCATCGGTGAGATCCAGAGATAATAATCCCAGAATTTCACGCATGTGGAATTCAATACGTTCTTTCTTCTCGGCATTGCCAACCAATTCGGTTGTCATCGGGGTTTCCAGTCCACGCGCTTCTAACGCCTGACGGACTTTCAATGCTGATTCGCTTAATGTTGTCATTTTCTCCTCCAACTGACTGAGGCTGATGATCGAACAACACTGCCTTGCCAGTAAAACTGAGCCCGAAGGATACCCCCATTTGGCAACAATTACACCTCGTATTTGCTGAGGGAATTAGTTCCGGCGAGTTTTTTTTGTCATAATAGTCAGCAATTAAGCATAACGAATGAAGGATTAGCAAATGGACTCGTGTGATGCACCGGGCTTGATGCCGGTAGAAACAGCCATTGAGAAAATGCTGTCAGTGGTCAAACCCATCAGTAAAACCAATAGATTACCATTGGCAGAAACACTGGGTCGAGTACTGGCAGAGGATGTGACCTCCCCGATTAACGTCCCGCCCTTTGCCAATTCTGCCATGGATGGCTACGCCCTTCAGCGTGCTGATTTAGACAAAACAGACACCCTGACTCTGGCCGGTCAGTCATTTGCGGGCACCCCATTCGACGGTGCATGCCAATCAGGCCAGTGTATCCGTATTATGACAGGCGCGGAGCTGCCGGCAGGGACGGATACCGTGATCATGCAGGAAGAGACAGAGGCTCTTGGTGATCAAATCCGCTTTCTGGTTAAACCTCAGGCCGGAGACAACGTCCGCCCGATTGGCGATGACATTCAACTTGGCGAGGTTGTCGTTGCCAAAGGCCACAGACTGTCTGCTCGTGAGCTCCCGCTGATCGCTTCACTGGGCATTGCCAGCCTGCCTGTTTTCGAACGACCGAAAATCGCTTTCTTCTCCACCGGTGACGAGCTGCGCCCGCTCGGTGAACCGCTGGCCGCCGGTCAGATTTACGACAGTAACCGTTACGGGATTCGGGCGCTGCTGGACAAATTCGGCTGTGAGGTACTGGATCTGGGGATTATTCCTGACGATCCCGCCCAGTTGGACGCGGCTTTTGCGAAAGCCACCAGCACAGCGGATGTGTTAATCACCTCAGGTGGCGTCAGTGTTGGTGAAGCGGATTACACAAAAGATATCCTCACCCAGCAAGGCGAAGTCGGTTTTTGGAAGATAGCCATGAAACCAGGCAAGCCTTTTGCCTTCGGCAAGGTCAACGACTGCTGGTTTTGCGGTCTGCCGGGGAACCCGGTGTCAGCCATGCTCACCCTGTATCAGATTGTTCAGCCCGTGCTTGCTCAACTGGCGGGTCAGAGTCAGTATCAGGCTCCCCAGCGCTTACCGGCCATTGCCAGTACCGTGTTTAAAAAACGCCCTGGCCGCACCGACTTCCAGCGCGGCATTTATCAGGTGAATGACAAAGGGCAGATTGAAGTGGCCACAACAGGCAATCAGGGGTCAGGCGCATTCAGCTCCATGCATCAGGCCAACTGCCTGATCATTCTGGAACAAGAGCGCGGCAAAGTGCAGCCGGGTGAAACTGTCACGATTGAACCGTTTAACGCCAGTATGTATTAAATGATGACCGAGCAGGAGCCAGTCATGGAAGAGTTATCTGATCAAGAAATGCTGCGTTACAACCGGCAGATCATTTTGCGTCAGTTCGACTTTGAGGGCCAGGAAGCCTTAAAAGCGGCGCACATACTGATCCTCGGTGCCGGTGGTTTAGGTTGTGCCGCGAGCCAGTATCTGGCTGCGGCCGGCACCGGCGTGCTGACCCTGATTGATGACGATAAGGTTGAGCTCTCCAATCTGCAACGCCAGGTGCTTCACCACGACGCGACTGTGGGTATGCTGAAAGTCGACTCTGCCAAACAGGCACTAGAGCGGCTAAATCCGCACTGTACTGTCCGCGCCATTGGCGAGCGGCTGGATGATGTGGCCCTGCTCGCCCTGATAAAACAGCACACGCTGGTTGTCGACTGCAGCGATAACCTGCCGACCCGAAACCAGCTGAACCGTTTGTGTTACCAGACTAAAACCCCGCTGGTTTCCGGCGCGGCAATACGCATGGAAGGTCAGGTCAGTGTCTTCACCTATCAGGACGATCAGCCTTGCTATGCCTGCCTGAGCAGCCTGTTCGGCGAACAAAACCTGACCTGTGTCGAAGCCGGTGTTATATCTCCTCTGGTCGGTATCATCGGTGCGGTGCAGGCGATGGAAGCCATCAAAGTGATTGCGGCTATGGGCAAACCGCTCACAGGCAAAATTCTGCTGCTGGACGCCATGACCATGCACTGGCAGGAAATGAAGCTGATGAAACAGGCGAACTGCCCGGTTTGCGGAAGTAATGAGTAACCCCCGTAAAAAGAGCCTGACTGAAATCAGGCTCTTTGCTTAAGGCTCTTTAGCCAATATCACAGAACGTTTCGCCGCATCACTTCATGATATACAAATCACGGGTGTAACGGTTTGCCGAGGCATTGGTCGTGGAATACCCGCCGACTTTGGGCGACTTGATGACTGTCTTGGTATAAAAATACACAGGGATAGCCGGCATATCTTCAGCAAAAATACGTTCCGCTTCCTGATAGAAGTGATTACGCTCTTTATCTGATTTCGCCGCTAAGGCGTCTGCCATTGCTTTGTCGTAGGCTTGGTTGGCCCAGCGCGAATAGTTCATGCCCTTGCTTTCAAAGTACGACAAAAAGGTTGATGCTTCGTTGTAGTCACCTACCCAGGCATAGCGCGCCAGGCTGAAGTCTTTCTGAGCCAGTTTCTGCAGGAAGGTTTTCCATTCCTGATTTGCCAGATCCACTTCTACCGGCAGGCTTTGTTTCCACATCGACAGCATCGCCAGCGCCAGTTTTTTGTGCGATTCATTGGTGTTATATACCAGCTCAAATTTCAGCGGGTTATCTTTCGAATAGCCCGCTTCTTTCAACAATTCCCGCGCTTTTTGGTTACGTTCCTTCTGAGACAGTGAAGCCCAGGGCAATTCCGGTGCATCAAAACCCGCTACGGCAGGCGGTGTCACACCGTAAGCCGGGATCTGCCCCTGCCCCAGAATAAACTGAGTCACCACATCACGATCGATCGCGTAAGCCAGTGCTTTACGGACGCGCACATCATCAAATGGCTTCTTATCTAAGTTGAACAGATAATAATAAGTCGCCAGCGATGGCATGGTCAGCAGCTCATCAGGACGCTCTTGCTTGATTTGCTTATACTGTTCGAGCGGAAATGTCGCCGTGATGTCAATTTCACCGGTACGGTAACGGTTATACTCTGCCGTCTGGTTTTCAATCGCCAGATAGGCGGCTTTGTTAATCACGGTTTTAGCATCGTTCCAGTAGGCCGGGTTACGTACCAGATCAATGCGCTCGTTCACTACCCAGTTCGTCAGAGTGTACGCACCTGAGCTGACGATATGATCCGGATTGGTCCAGTTATCGCCATATTTTTCAACCGCTTTACGGTAGACAGGAAACGTGGATGGATGTGAGAGCATTTTGACAAAGTAAGGGGTTGGCTGAGTCAGGCTAAACTGAACGGTGTTGTCGTCCAGTGCCTTGACACCCAGAGTCTCTTTGTCTTTTTTGCCATCAGTGATGTCTACAGCATTTACAATATTCGCTGTACCCAGATACCACGAATAAGGTGCTGCGGATGCCGGATCGGCATTGCGCTTAAAGCTGTATTCCACATCATGCGCTGTTAGTGGCTCGCCGTTAGACCACTTCAGCCCGTCACGAAGATGGAAGGTCACGGTTTTGCCATCAGCAGAGATGTCCCAGTGTGTGGCCAAAGCTGGAATAATATTCCCTTCCTTATCTTCAGACACTAAACCGTCGAACAAATCGCTGATCACTTTGCTGCTTGAGTCATCTGTAGTCATGGTGGGATCTAAGGTTGGCACCTCACCGCCCAGGCTCCAGACAATTTCCTGTTTCTCTGCCAGCGTCACACCCGCAGGCACGTCGGCTGCGTAAGCCGCGCCAGACATCAGCAGCGAAATACCTGCTGCCAGCGCTTTCACTTTCATTCCTTGCATGTTTATTCCTTGTCAATTGTAGTGTGTTGTCAGGTTAGATAAGCCTTGGATGGGACCTAACAATTTTTTACTCACAATCAATGACTATAAATGGCTCAATGCTGTAACCATTCAGGTATATAAACATACGCTCATATTGAGCAAGAGAGAATAACAGCGGTCACAAAAAAGCCGGTGAGTTTCACCGGCTTAGGTCAGGGTTGCAGCACTTTCAGTTATCGTTGAGACGGATACCGTCATTTTCGATGATGATCAGGCCTTTCTTGTATAAGCTGCCAATGGTTTTCTTGAAGGTAGCTTTACTGGTTCTGAACGCTTTGAAGATATCATCGGGTGCTGACTTATCGCTCAAAGGCAGAAAGCCCCCCTGCCGCTCCAGCGTTGTCAGGATTTTATCCGCCAGATCGTCCACTTTCGCTTTGCCTGCTTTTTGTAACGACAGGTTGATCTTGCCATCGGGGCGAATTTCTTTGATATAGGCTTTCAGTTTCTTACCGACAAACAGCTTACCAAACGCTTCGGTCTTAAAGAAAAGTCCCCAGTGCAAATCTTCGATCACCGCTTTGTAACCCAGCTCAGTCGTTTCCGCGATTAGGACTTTCACTTCATCACCCACTTGATAAGGTGCCGGTGTTTTATCCAGAAAACGGTTCAGTTTGGTCGAGCCGACTATGCGACCGGACGCTTTATCGGTGTAGATTCGTACCAGAATATTCTGGCCGACTTCCAGCCGGCGTCGCTGCTCACTGAAGGGCACCAGCAGATCTTTATCCAGTCCCCAGTCAACAAAGGCGCCGACTCCAGAAATGCCAACTATCTTCAGCAAAGCAAAGTCGCCGACTTGCGCCAGCGGTTTTTTCGTCGTCGCAATAATGTCATCTTCAGAGTCAAAATAGACAAACACCTCCAGATTATCCCCCAGAGATGTGCCTTCAGGCACAGACGATTTCGGCAGCAAAATATTGCCAAAATCCTCGCCACCATCCAGAAACACGCCAAAATCTACAATTTTTACGACTTCCAACGTGTTGTACTGACCAATTTTAATCATAAATATGTCACTCTCAGGGTAAACTATTCCAGCGGTTATCCGCCTCAATCTCCGGTCAGCAGGGTTTCTGACACAAAACTAACGCTGTACGGGAGAAAGCACGCTATTTTGAAACGCGCATTATACGTGATGTTGATTCAGGCTGCCTGACCAAAATAGGCGTTTCTGGCCAAAATTTCTGCTGTCGAGCCATAACTCGTTGTCTGGTAGTGCTATTTCACATGAGTTTACACTAAAATTCTAACAGCAACTGAATCCAGCCAAGCCACACCACAGAACCTTCAGAGAGGAACAAATTTAAGTGATAACCGTTGAAAAGAAAGATGGCCATAACCTGAAAATGTCGCATGTCATTCATGAGGCAAAAAATCGTCAGCTTGATGTATTTCTTTTCATTCCCGGTGAACTTGGCCTGAACGCCAATATCATGTCTGAAGACGAGTTCTACCATAATGTCATTCACGGTAAGCGGACTTACTTCAGTGATGTGCATCACCTTCCACTGGTTCACAGTCGTCTCGCCAGCCGTGGTAATTTGCCATCCGGTCAGTATCGTTTGAGCCTGAGTTTGTTTGCTTACCAGTTTGCGGTCGCTCTGGAAGAAACCGTCCACCAGCTGCTGGATGAAAAAACGGAACGAACCACAGAGGAGCTGGAAGAAGTCGCCAGCGTCTCGGCGGGTATCCTCAAGCGTTTGCGCCGCAATGTGCCAAGTGATGAAGAACTGCTCAAGTATTACCAGAACATAGATAACTATTTATCCTGGTTTACTGAACAGCGTTTCCTTTCGTTGGTCGCTCACCTGCCAAGGGCGGAAAACTACAGCGAAATTAAAAACCTGTATCTGGATTTTTGCCAGGCAGAGTCCGCTCATCGTTTATCCAATAATTATAACTCTGAGCGCGCAACCGCTGATCCAACGCGCATGTCGAATAAAATGCGGCTGTTACGACGCCTGATAGAATACCCGGTCACTATGAAAGAGAGCACGACGGTTTTGGGCAATACCACCAAAAAAGTCGTGACGGGATTTGCCGCCGGTTTTGTGATGATCTTCGTCACCATCATGCTGATTGAGGCCCGCGGCGTGCTTGGTGACATTACCGCGTCGTTTATTCTGGTGCTGTCGGTGATTTATGCCGCCCGTGAGGTGTTTAAAGACGACCTTAAGCACGCACTCTGGCGCTGGGTACGAAAAGGTAAGCCCAAGTGGCGTAAACAGTTCTTTGACAGCGACAGCAATAAGCTGATTGGCCGCCAGCTGGAATGGCTGGAATACATGCGTTACGACACCCTGGATGATGACATCAAAAAAGCACGCAAGCATAAGGTGTCGGCGAAAGAAGAAGCCATTCTGCATTATAAAAGCACCACCAGGATGTCGACGACCAAGTTTCTGACCGGGTATGAACAAACTAAAGAATCGATTCTTTTTGATCTGCGGTTTCTGTCCACCCTGATGGAAAAAGGCTCCCAGAAGATTTACGTCATGCGTGACGGCCAGGTGGCGAGAGAATCGGTTGAAAAACGTCACCTGATTAACCTGATCACCCGGGAAAGTGACGAAGATCAGGAACCTAAAATTCAGCGCTGGAAGATCATCATGAACCGATCAAAGATCGTCGATATTGAAGCGATTGATTGATTTCCTTCGCTAACTGACACTATTGTTGGCCTCTTCTATGCTTATGTTATGAGGAGGCCCGCTTTCCGATGCCATTAACCCTACATTTTATGCCTTGTTTACAGGCCGTAACTTGATACGCTACCCCTCACTTTCATCTTCCTGGCAGCCATTATGCGCAAACTGACCGAATTGATTTTCAATAATACTTACAGTGAATTACCCAGTGTGTTCGGGACCCGGGTGATCCCCCAGCCGCTGGATAATCCTTATCTGGTCAGTGTCAATCCTGCCGTCTGTGAAATGCTGGAGCTGGATCCTGCCGAAGCCCAGACCCCTTTCTTTGCCGAACTGTTTACCGGCAACGAGGCACTGCACGGACTAGACCCGCTGGCCATGAAATACACAGGCCATCAGTTCGGCCAGTACAATCCGGATTTAGGCGACGGACGCGGCCTGTTAATGGGAGAAGTGATCACATCACAAGGCAAAAAATGGGACATTCATCTGAAAGGCTCCGGGCAAACCCCTTATTCCCGCATGGGAGACGGACGCGCGGTGTTACGCTCCAGCATCCGTGAATATCTGGCCAGTGCGGCCATGAAAGGCCTGGGTATCCGAACCACGCATGCACTGGCCGTGTTAGCCAGCGACACCCCCGTTTACCGGGAAAAAGTAGAACCGGGCGCCACACTGATCCGTGTCGCAGAAAGCCACCTGCGTTTCGGTCACTTTGAATACCTGTTTTATACCCGGCAGCACGCGGAACTGAAGCTGCTGGCGGATTATCTGATCAGGCATCATTTTGCTGATCTACTCCCCCATGCCACACCGTATGCGGCCATGTTCCAGCGCATCGTCGATCTGACAGCCACCTTAATCGCCGACTGGCAAGCGGTGGGTTTTGCTCATGGTGTGATGAATACCGACAACATGTCAGTGCTCGGACTGACATTCGACTACGGTCCTTACGGGTTCCTGGACGATTATCAGCCAGGTTATATCTGTAACCATTCAGACTATTCAGGCCGCTACGCGTTTAACCAGCAACCGTCCATCGCGCTGTGGAATTTATCTGCGCTTGGTTATGCATTAACCCCGCTGCTCAGCAAAGAAGAGATTGATGCCGCATTGCACAGCTACCAGCCAAGCCTGCAACAGGAATACAGCATCCGGATGCGCAATAAATTGGGCATTATGGAACGCCATAAAGAAGACAGTGCCCTGTTCAGTGAAATGTTTGAACTGCTCGCCAATCAGGCGATAGATTACACCCTGTTCTTCAGAACGCTGACTGGCATTCCTGCCGAAAAACTGACGGACAGCAGCCACCTGTTTTCGGATCTGGTTAACGATCCCGCCCCCCTGCAAGCCTGGCTTAACACTTACGCGAAGCGACTGACACTCGAACAGAACAAAGACGCCGATCGCTTAGCGCTCATGCGGCTGCATAATCCTAAATACATACTGCGGAACTATTTAGCCCAGCAAGCCATTGAGCAGGCGGAAAGTGGCGACTATGCCATGGTTGAAACCCTGCTGAACGTTCTGGCCAATCCTTATGATGAACACCCTGACTATGGGCATCTGGCTGAAAAACCACCGCAATGGGGAAAAGAGCTGGAAATCAGTTGCTCGTCTTAGCAAGCACGCTTTTCCGGCACGATTCCGACACGATAGAAAAGAGCGGCAAGCAAAAAAAGAGCCTGAATACTCAGGCTCTTCGTAATTATTGCGGGCTGCAGATAAGACTCGTTACGGCGTGTTCCGATAGCCAGCGCTGAAGTTTTGGCTGAACAGTGACAGAGCGTGACAGTAACTCACAGGGCTTATTCACTTCCCGGCTTTTTTTCAGCGTACGTTCCGCCAGAAACAACACAGCGTCATTATAAGGTTCGTCGTAATCCAGCATGTCATTTGCCGGGTCTGTCGCCAGCGTCAGTTGTGCCAGATGATCCAGATCGATCACCACGCCATCAAAGTAATGCAAAAATTTATCCGCCATCACAGCATTGGCCGGTAAATCACACATCAGATGCACCTGCAAACCTGACTTTCCGCGAAACAAGCCTTGCTCTGCCAGCAAATCATGGACGGATGCCGCATCGCTGTATGTCCGGACAAAAGGAATCACTATAGCTATCGGCAGATCACCGGTAACAAGGCGCAGCTGCTTTATAATTTTACACTGCAGTGCAAACATCCTGGCCCACTGCGGGTGCAGGTAGCGAGCCACACCGCGCAGCCCCATCATGGGGTTTTCTTCTTTCGGCATTAAATGGCCGCCAATCTGCGAACTCTCGCTGACAATCTCCGCTCCGCTGAGTCTCAGCTTCAGTACCGGTTTGGTCTGTCCTGCCGCAATACGTTTCTGAGCAAATTCAGACAAATCACTGACCAGCCGGTCAACCAGAAACTGCTCAGTATCTTTGCAGCCTGTTATCGCAGACAATGCCGCTTTCTCACCGTCATTGAGTGCATCCGGCTGACACACAGCGCTGAGATGAATCCCGGTTTCTGCCATTAACGCATCCAACCCTATCAAGGCTGTATTGCTGACTTCATCTGTTGACCTTGATACCAATTGCGAGCGCGTTAATGCGATTTCTTTACCCGCGACAACATTGGTCGCCCACTCCTCTGCGGACATCATAGCCATCTCCCTTACACTGCTGTTTATTATCTGTTATTCAACCAAAGTAGCTCAGCATCCGAGTTACCCTGAAAGGCAAGCATCATTTTTATGCTCACAGGGAACATAACAATTCACTTTTATCCAACGCAACCATTATTCAGGTTTTCTGCAGATCCCAGTAAAATCAGGCCATAAAGGTGATGGATATTAATCGTTTGGTTTATTCCTGCAGCCTTTTAGGCTATCTTTATCCGTCATCAATGTTACACCTGAAAAGCAGGCGCCCAAATGCCCCAAAAAACCGATGAACTTCGTACCGTCAGTCTCGGACGTATGCCTTCTCCAGACGAAGTGGAAGCCGCCCACCCGATGACAGATCCCATCGCCGAACACATCGCTCATTCCCGCCGTGAGATCGAAAACATTCTGACAGGCAAAGATAACCGCCTTCTGGTCATTGTGGGTCCGTGTTCAGTCCATGATACAGAAGCTGCTCTGGACTATGCGCGTCGCCTGCTGACACTGAAAGACAAATACCAGGAAAAATTATGCATTGTAATGCGCACCTATTTCGAAAAACCGCGTACTGTTGTTGGCTGGAAAGGCCTGGTGTCCGATCCCCATCTTGATGGTAGTCTGGATTTAGTTGCCGGCTTGTACAAAGCCAGAAAATTACTGCTCGACATTAACCAGTTGGGCATGCCAACGGCGACCGAATTCCTTGATATGATCACAGGCCAGTACATTGCCGATTTAATCAGCTGGGGAGCGATTGGCGCACGGACCACTGAATCTCAGATACACCGTGAAATGGCTTCTGCGCTTTCCTGCCCGGTAGGATTTAAAAACGGCACCGATGGTAATGTCAAAATTGCGATAGATGCGATTCGTGCCACCCGCGCACCGCACGTTTTTTGCTCCCCGGCAAAAAATGGCGAGATGACGATTTACAAAACCGCAGGCAATCCCCATGGCCACATTATTCTGCGTGGCGGAAAAATGCCAAATTATCACGCAGAAGATATTCAGGCGGCCTGTGACGCGCTGGAAGAGTTTGCGCTGCCAACTAAGCTGGTGGTCGATTTCAGTCATGGAAACTGTCAGAAGCAGCATAAACGCCAGCTTGATGTGGCTGCCGACATCTGCAAACAGCTGACAGACGGCAGCCGCTACATTGCCGGCATTATGGCAGAAAGCTTTATTGTCGAAGGTAATCAGTCACTGGAAAGCGGTCAGGAAAAAGGCCTGACTTATGGGCAATCTATCACAGACCCTTGCATAAGCTGGGAAGATACGGAAGAGATGCTTGCCATGCTCGCTGCTGCAGTCCAAAAACAATAAACCAGGCCCTAGAGCCACTAGTTACAATAATCTGGCGTTTTATGATATAAAAGCGCCCATTAACAATGATGAGCAGGAATACACCATGCCTTCTTTTGATATTATTTCTGAAGTCGATACCGTTGAGCTGAAAAATGCGGTAGATAACAGTAACCGCGAGCTGGACACCCGCTTTGATTTCCGCAATGTAGAAGCCACTTTCAGTCTGAATAAAGAAATCGTGAAAATGTCTGCTGAAGCTGAGTTTCAGCTGCTGCAAATGCGCGATATCCTTCGCGGAAACTTAGCCAAGCGCGGCGTTGATGCCCGCGCAATGGAAACCAAAGACATGGTTCACACTGGGAAAACCTATTCACAGGAAGCCATGTTTAAACAAGGGATTGATACCCCTGTTGCTAAGCAAATAGTCAAAATGCTTAAAGATTCCAAGATCAAAGTGCAAGCTTCCATTCAGGGCGACAAAGTCCGGGTAACCGGTAAAAAGCGCGATGACCTGCAAGCGGCAATGGCGCTGGTACGAAGCTCAGAAGAGCTGGATAAGCCTTTCCAGTTCGAAAATTTCCGCGACTGATTCACCGCTTTATCCATTGATTTCAGGAAGGCGATACATGCCTTCCTGAGCAGCCACAATGTCAGCATCAACACTTTTTACACCACTCCAATTAAGTTGTCGTGCGTAATCACAACTTCTCAGCAAGTCTCTGACTTCTTCACTGATTCCTATTGCTTGCTATCACAGTTTGTCATTTCGCCTCACGACAAAACCGCTATAAGCGATACCTTAATTTGCAGTACATTTTTTCGGTCAACTGACCGGCTTTTACTGCACTTAAGGAACCAACAATGAATAACAGACACTTACTGCAAAGGACGCTGAAGACAGTCCTGATCAGCAGTGCTTTACTCTCCGCCAGTGTCATGGCCACGGCGAATTATAATCCCGATGGCGTTTACAGCGCGGGTGAACAAGTCATCTATCAGGGAGCCACCTATCAGGCGCTGCGCAGCACAGAAAACGAGGCACCCGATACGTATCTGGGGGATGCCTGGCAGCAGGTCAACGCGCTGAACGTAACTTCAGCAACAACGACGTACCCGGCCTACCAAAGCAGTGCTGTCTATGTAGGGGGCGACCACGTTTCTTACAACAGTCAGATTTATAAAGCAAAATGGTGGACGCAGGGAGAAGCACCAGACGCCACACCCGGCACAGGCGTGTGGGAGTGGGTCAGTGCAGACAACAACCCCGATCCTGGCCCCGGCCCTGATCCTGATCCAACGCCGGAACCGACACCGGCCAACGGTATCATTGGTCAGAACCCGGACGGCAGCTATATCATGAGCAAAACCTATCTGGATGCCCGTGAAGCCGAACTGACCAGCTCACCGGAATTCGCTGCAGTGCTGGCTTCAATCAGCACACGCGACAACGCCATTGTAGAAGCCGTTGTTCCTGGCTTGTCTACCAACCCGGATAACGTCAAACGGGTTGAAGCTTTAATCAGCGAGCAAAAATGGGATGCGCTGTTCCCGGAGCGCAACGCCGCCTATACCTACTCTAACTTTCTGAAAGCGGTCGCGAAATTCAAAGGTTTTTGTGCCACCTATACCGATGAGCGTACAGCGCAATCAGATGCCATCTGTGCCAAATCGCTGGCCGTCATGTTTGCGCATTTCACTCAGGAAACCGGCGCCCATAACCCTCACTCTCCTTACGAAGAATGGCGGCAGGGCCTGTTCTTTGTACGCGAAGCCGGGTGTTCGGAAGAAGCCTCTTCCTGCGGCTACAACAGTGAATGTGCCGCCAGTAACTGGCAGACTGAGCAGTGGCCGTGCGGGACTAACCCCGACGGCAGTTATGTGAAATACTTCGGTCGTGGTGCTAAACAGTTGTCTTACCACTACAACTACGGACCCTTCTCTGATTTTATCTTTAACGACGTTAACGTACTGCTGCAAGATCCGGATCGTGTTGCTGACAGCTGGCTGAACCTGGCGTCTGCCGTGTTCTTCTTTGTGTATCCGCAGCCACCGAAACCTTCCATGCTGCATGTCATTGACGGTACATGGCAGCCAACAGCAACAGATATTGCTGAGAAGCGCGTGCCCGGTTTTGGTGTCACCACTATGATCATCAATGGCGGTATTGAGTGTACGCTTGACACTGAGAAACCTCAGTCAGTCAACCGTATTACATACTACCGTGGCCACGCTGCCGCTCTGGGTGTTGCCATTCCCGCTGACGAACAACTGGGCTGTGCGGGTATGAAAGCGTTCAAGAAAACAGGTGACAGCACCTTTGGCCTGTACTGGGAAAATGACTGGAGCTATTACCCGGATAACCCGGGCGGCAGCAGCTTTGCCTGCCGGATTGAATCCGGTTATCAAACCGCGCACACTACGCTGAAAAAAGGCGATTATGCCAAGTGTATCCAGAAATATTACGGCGTCACGATTGAGTAACACCACTCACTCCGGCAACATCAGATAAAGATTCCGGGATAATGAACAGCGTCATGCACTTATCCCGGATTTTTTCATGCAACAACTTGAAAATGTACAAGCTGTGACACCGATTCCCCTATCCGCTTTCTGTGCCTTGATTTCTTTTTGTCTCACACCCGAGTTTGTTAGAGTGCCACTGCCCATCGTCGCAGACGGTGATCAGGCGACACCTTTTTCACAACTGACGGAAAGACTGAATGACCCTGCCAGAGCGTCCATCTGACGAACAACCTGAAAATCCGCTTATCTGGCCCATTCTCGGCCTGCTGGAAAAGCAACCCGATGGATGGATGGTGCACACCCTGGCAGAATCCTTGAAGCAACAAGGTTTACTGAACACCTTAGACGAGGTTGCCGAGCAGGATCTTTTCAAACGAAATTTTCTGCTGATGAATGCGTTATACCAGCTGCAGCACATGCTGTTGCCCCGGCAGTGGCTGCAGGCTCAGGCTATGAACATCAAACTGATGCAAAATCAGGGTGATCAGCAAATCGACGAGCAAGACCCGCTCAGGGAATATTATCTGGACTGGCAGAATTATCACTCGGATACCAATACTATCCGCGACCTGCTGTCGGCGTTCTGGCAAAGGTATCAGCAGCACATTGGCAATCTGAGTGTCACGACAAACACCTCATGGCAACAGGATCTGGCCGTGCTTGAGCTTCCCGCTGATGCCAGTCCGGCACAGATACGCAAACAATGGCGAAGGCTGGCATTGCGCTGGCACCCTGATCGCCCGGAAGGAAATACAGACAAATTCCGGCAGGCCTGCGAAGCCTGGCAGCGCATTCAAAGCCGCCTCCACAACTAACCCCAAACGCCAACTCATTCAATTTTTTCTAATAAGCTGTTCGTCAGCCTGAACTGTTCTGTTGCCTCTGCCCGGCGTACACTTTTTCAAAATACGCCGGAAGCTGATATTCGGAGGCAATCATGGCAATCAGACACATTCAACATATCCTGCGCTCTCACCCATCGTCAGATGGTGATGGTGTCAAAATTCAACGCGTGCATGGTTTCGACAATACGGCATTCTCGCCATTTCTGATGGTTGATGAGCTCAAGTCTGATCAGGCCGCTGACTATATCGGCGGGTTTCCCCCCCACCCGCACCGAGGCATAGAAACGCTGACCTACATGTTGCGTGGTCACTTTCAGCATCAAGACCACATGGGCAACAAAGGTGAACTGAAAGACGGTGGCGCGCAATGGATGTCAGCAGGTAAAGGGGTTATTCACAGTGAGATGCCCATCATGTCCGACGGGCAATTGCATGGTTTTCAAATTTGGATAAACCTGCCCGCCAGCAAAAAAATGCTGCCCGCTCAGTACCATGACTTCCAGTCTGACGTTATTACTGAGAAACAGCTCAGTGAGCAGAACCTGATTCGTGTTATTGCCGGTGATCTCACCATTGACGGTGACACTCTGACAGGTCCGCTACAAGAAACAGGCGTCCCCACCACTATTGCAGACTGGCGTGCAGCGGCCGGTGAGCAATTGAACAGCTGCCTGAACCCGGATTTTCAGGCCATGCTGTATGTTTACCAGGGAGCAATCAGTATCGAGGGACGACATGCCAAGGCCGGTGAACTGGTGATGTTAACCGCCGGTGAAGGTCTGGCAATAACGGCCACAGAAGATACCGGGCTGCTATTGCTATCGGGCACCCCGATAAATGAGCCAGTGGCACATTACGGCCCTTTCGTTATGAATACCATGGAAGAGATCGAGCAAGCGATTCGTGATTATCAGACCGGCCAGCTGACCGACTAGCTGATATCCACACGCCCTGTGAAAACAGCCCGCAATGCGGGCTGTTTTTTTATCTTTCGCCAATCAGTATAAACTGGCCTCGCCTTCGGGACGGGTCTTAAACCGCCGGTGCAGCCACATATACTGCTCTGGGGCCTGCATGATCATAGGTTCTACCGCGTATTTGTTGATATACGCTGCTGCCGCATCCGGATCGTTATGCGGAAAATCTTCCAACGGTTTAAACACTCTGAGTGTATACATACCATCATCGGTGTCGCGGACCAGGGCAATAGGTACAATGGCACAATCAGTGGCATCAACCAGTAAACTGGTTCCTACCGTCGTACACGCCTTATCAACGGCAAACAGAGGCGCAAAGGTTGAACGGCGACGACCATAATCATGATCAGGGGCATACCAGACCCGCTCCCCTTCACGCAAGGCACGGAACATCCCTTTGACATCTTTGCGATCCAGCATATAACGGTTAGAACGCACCCGGCCTTTAAACTGGAAATAGTCAAAACAAGGGTTATTGTTCGGACGGTAAACACCGACACCCGGCGCTCTAAGGCCAAATGCGCGGGCTCCGACTTCCAGGTTCATGGAATGAACGGCCACCAGCAGTACACCTCGCCCCTGCTTATCCAGCTCATCCAGATACTCAACACCTTCAAACCGAATGTGTCGTTTCACCCGCCATTCAGGCCAGAACCAGGCCATACCGGTTTCAAACAAAGCCAGTCCGGCATTGTCGATATTTTTCTTAATCAACGCATCGCGCTCATCCTTTGGCATGTCCGGAAAGCAGAGTTCCAGATTACGCTCAATGGTATAGCGGCGCTTTTTGAGCAGCTTGATTGCCAGCCTGCCGACACCTTTACCCATCAGAAATTGAATACGGTAAGGGAGTAAACTGATGAGTTTCATTGTGCCAATCATCAACAAGGTCGGCCAGTATCGGGGGTGAAGAAGTTCGGCCTTAAATTCCGGTGCCGTCAATTTGCTCATAACAGAGACGATTTTCCTTATTGTTTGAAGCGAAGCCTGCACTGTCATCGTCGTGGGCAGACAGGAAAAGAACAATGTATTGTATACCAGCATGGCAAGCTTGCAAGAACCACAGCACCTGGTCTGTTCACCTGGCGACTATCCCTGCAGTGCCAAACAAAGAAAAAAGAAAAGCCACCCGCAGGTGGCCAGTTGAAAATTATAGTTTTAGTCTGTTGTTATTATTATTCTGAATCCCTGCACAGTATCAGCGCTTCCCCTAAGCCCTGAAGCAGTGATCTCAGATACTCCCTCTTCTTCCACATCACTACACTAACATGGTCGCTATACGCGCTTTGTTTCTGCTGTGTCTGGTTTCATTCTTTATTTGCACTATTCGGGC
Source organism: Photobacterium halotolerans DSM 18316 (assembly GCF_000425165.1). GTDB lineage: Bacteria > Pseudomonadota > Gammaproteobacteria > Enterobacterales > Vibrionaceae > Photobacterium > Photobacterium halotolerans. Next base: position 102,295 of record NZ_KE384319.1, on the reverse strand, counting down.
CAACTTTATCCAGTTATGAATTTCAGTGTGTTACGGTTAAACAAAGCTGAGGACTTCAGAGAACTGTAAAACTCTCTGACAGTAACAACGTCTGCCAGGCTACATAAAACGCCGTTCATCCTGGCTGAAATTGGTGATACTCTGGCATCGTCAGTTAAGATGTTTAAACGGAGTTAACACGGCAGCTATGTCCATCAGTAAAACCAAATCCAGCTTTTATCGTCGCTTATACGTCGCCCACCTGATCGACCAGGGTATCGCGACAGTGCCCGCTTTGCTTGAATATACGGGTATGCCGAGGCGTACAGCGCAAGACACCATTAAAAGCCTCTCCGATCTCGATATTGTGTGTGAATTTAAACAGGCAGAGGGAGAACGCCACCGAAGCGGACGGTATGAAATTCAGGAATGGGGCGCAATCAACAAACAATGGATTGCCGACAACCTCACAGACATAAAAGCGGTGCTTGATTACCCCTGATAAACGATCTGCTGCGCAAATTCTCGCAGCCTGCAACTCATATTGCGTTGCATTTTGCCTGTCTGATTTTCAGACACCCCGGTAAAGTGAACGCGAATTCCACACAGGCTCAAAAAATAGACTAAAAAGTAATGGAGGGCGGTAAACTCCAGCCTCATTGAGCAATTTTGAGCCTTACCACTGCCGCTCTTATCATAAGAGTATGTAGCCTGTGACAGAAAAATGTCATATTGACTTGGTTGTAAAGTAACCTAAGAGACAGTTTCTCGCGAAACCAGCGCTAAAAATGGCGCGTTTACTGGCTATATTAGCAATATGTTGTGTTAATATTCGGGCCAAAATTTTTCAGCTTGTCACGGACAAAAGAGAAGATAAATATGGCTTTAGACTTTTCAAAAATGACGGTGGATTTATCCGCAATGCCAACCACTATAGATATGGCACATGGCGTACTGGCCGCTCTGGTTGTTATTCTTTTACTGCTATACGTGACAAAGAAAGGCAAACCGGTAGAAGTTGAGAAAGTCGTCGAGAAAGAAGTCCAGGTTGAAAAAATTGTCGAAGTCGAAAAACCGGTCGAAAAGATTGTGGAAGTAGAGAAAATTGTTGAGGTGGAATCTAAACTCAAAACCGCAACGCCTGACGCTGCACTTCAGCTCCTGTCTCTGCTGCAAAAAGAAGCGCGTTTCATCGACTTTATGCAAGAAGATCTGAAAGGCTTTGCCGATGCCGAAATTGGCGCGGCTGCCCGGGTTATTCACGAAGGCGGTAAAAAAGTACTGGATGAATATTTCCGGTTCGCACCAGTGCGCAGTGAAGAAGAAGAAACCCGCATCACCCTACCAGAAGGCTTTAATGCCTCTGAAGTCCGCCTGACAGGCAATGTGGTGGGTAATGCGCCTTTCACTGGCACCCTCATTCACCGCGGCTGGAAAGTCACAGAAATTCATTTACCTAAAATGTCAGACGGACACGACCCGCGTATCCTGTCGGCTGCTGAGGTTGAGCTATAATGCAAGCACATCAAGAACATAAATACAGTGTGGGTATCGACCTTGGCACCACCCACTGCGTTCTGTCTTATGTTGATTTACAACAGGACGATGCACCGGTCACTGTGATGCCAATCGCCCAGCTAACCACCCCGGGCAATGTAGAAGAAAAATCGCAATTGCCTTCTTTCATGTATCAGGCACACGAATCTGAGCTGGCACCCGGGGATACCACCCTGCCGTGGGATGCCCAACCAAATGCGATTGTCGGTGCGATGGCGCGTCATTTAGGCAGTAAAACCCCGATCCGTTTAATCGCCAGTGCCAAAAGCTGGTTGTGCCATGGTGGTATTAACCGCCGTGATGCTTTTCTGCCGCTGAATGCGCCAGAAGAAGTGACAAAGGTTTCACCGCTGGAAGCGACCCGCGCGTATTTGTCCCACCTGGCGAAAGCCTGGGATCACAAACACCCTGATGCATCACTGTTCGATCAGGATGTCACCATTACCGTACCGGCCTCTTTCGACCCGGCGGCACGCGATTTAACGGCAGAAGCGGCGCGTGAAGTTGGCTTCAAACACCTGACGCTGTTAGAAGAGCCACAGGCAGCGGTATACAGCTGGATCAAAAATAACGATGACACCTGGCGTGATCAGGTCAGCGTGGGCGATGTCGTTCTGGTTGTCGATATCGGTGGGGGCACCACCGACCTCTCTCTGGTCGCCGTGACAGAAGAAGACGGCAACCTGACGCTGAATCGCGTGGCTGTCGGTGATCATATTTTGCTGGGCGGCGATAACATGGATCTGGCGCTGGCTTACCGCCTGAAAGCCAAACTGGCGCAGGAAGGCAAACCGCTGCAGCCCTGGCAGATCCAAGCCATTACCCACGCCTGCCGTGATGCTAAAGAAGCCCTGCTGACAGACAATACTCTGCAGGCTGTTCCCATTGTGGTGCCAAGCCGGGGTTCAAAGCTGCTCGGCGGTACACTGCAAACCGAACTGACCCAGGAGGAAGTACAGCAAACACTGGTTGAAGGCTTCTTCCCGCAAACAAGTATTGAAGAACATCCGGTTGAAATGCAGCGCGGTGCCCTGACACAAATGGGACTGCCTTACGCACAAGATGCCGCTATTACCCGTCATATTGCCGGTTTTCTGAGTCGTCAATCCTCCGCGGTGGATGAGCTTTTTGACAGCTTTGAGCAAATTCATGACGGCTTCATTCGCCCGACTGCAATTTTGTTCAACGGCGGCGTGCTGAAATCCGATCTGCTTTCTCAGCGCCTGATGTCCACCATCAATCAATGGCTGACTCAGGCCGGCAGCCCGGAAGCCAAGCGCCTGCAGGGTCTGGATCTGGATCTGGCGGTTGCCCACGGCGCTTCCTATTACGGTTCCGTACGCCAGGGTAAAGGCGTTCGCATTCGCGGTGGCATTGCCAGCAGCTATTACGTTGGCATTGAGAGTGCCATGCCGGCCATTCCAGGTATGGAGCCACCTGTAGAAGCGCTTTGTGTGGCCCCTTTTGGTATGGAAGAAGGCAGCCATGCAGAAGTGCCAGACAGAGAATTCGGCTTGATCATTGGTCAGCCCGTGACCTTCCGTTTCTTCGGTTCAACCGTTCGCCGGGAAGATGCGCCGGGTGTCCTGCTTGACTGGTGGCAACCGGAAGAACTGGAGGAACTGCCAGCCATTCAAGTGACCCTACCGGTATCCGATGGCCGTACTGCGGGGCAAATCGTTCCTGTTTCACTGGCGGCACGGGTGACAGAACTGGGTACCCTTTGCCTGGAAGCCATTCCGACCGACGGCGGACAGAAGTGGCAAGTAGAGTTTGACGTTCGGGAAAGTTAATGCTTTCTCAGATGAAATTTCGACGGCGCATTCATTGCGCCGTTATTTTACCCGGCTTACCCAGTCTCAGTCACATGCTGGTTACGCGGTAACCTCTGAGTAAAAACAGGCACGGAGTCTTACATGTCTTCTCCCCGATATTTAGTGGGTATAGATTTAGGTACAACACATACCGTTGTCGCCTACTGCCCTATTACTTCAGATCTTCAACATGAAGCTGTAAAGATTTTTGACATCGACCAGCTCATCGCCCCTGGTGAAGTGGCGCGCAAACCCCTTTTACCCTCGTTCAGATACCATCCGACAAGCGGTGAAATAGCACCTGATCTGTGTGTTCTGCCCTGGGATAACAACCCCGTTAATGGCGACTTTCCAGAGGCGCTCATAGGTGAATATGCCCGCGAATTAGGGGCCAAAGTTGAAGGCCGGCAAGTCACTAGTGCGAAAAGCTGGTTATCTCATACGGGCGTAGATCGCAATCAACCGATTCTGCCATGGGCAGCCAGCAGCGGTGTGCAAAAAGTATCCCCGGTTATTGCCAGTGCCAGTTACCTGAACCATGTCCGTCAGTGCTGGGACTACCACCATCCGCAAGACAAACTTGCCCACCAGGATGTTGTTATCACCATACCCGCTTCTTTCGATGAAAGCGCCAGAGCGTTAACGGTAGAAGCGGCCAGACTGGCCGGGCTGAGTCATATGGTGTTGCTCGAAGAGCCACAGGCTGTGTGCTACGACTGGTATTCCCGTCACCACAATGAAGCGGAAATTCTGTTGCAAGATATACCACTTTTGATGGTGTGCGACATCGGCGGCGGTACCACAGATCTCAGCCTGATTAAAGTCAGCTACCAGAATGAAAGACTTAAGCTTGATCGCATCGGCGTGGGTGACCACCTGATGCTGGGTGGGGATAACCTGGATCTGGCACTCGCCCATCAGGCCGAGAATAACCTGCACACCGGCGGCAAACGGCTAAGCGCTGCTGGCCTGTCGAAGCTCATTCAGCAGACACGTCGTGCGAAGGAGCAACTGCTGGCAGAACATGCACCCGATCAGGTGAACGTGACGCTGCTTGGCAGTGGCTCGAAACTGATTGGCGGCAGCCGCTCTGCGGTACTCACTCAGGCGCAGGTCAGCCACATTGCACTCGACGGATTTTTCCCTGTCAGTGCGTTTGATGAACATCCCAGCCAACGTCAAAGTGCCGTTGTGGAATTCGGTTTACCCTACGCCTCAGATCCGGCCATCTCCAGACATCTGGCCCATTTCATCAGTGAACATCATGCCGCCTGCCGTGAGGCTTTGGGGTTAACCGAAGCCAGCAACGACGCATCCATTAAGGCAATTCCTCCAGCCATATTGCTCAATGGTGGTGTATTCAACAGCCCTGTTTTGTCCGACCGTATTCAGGCTATTTTTGCCCACTGGAAAGGAGCAAACGTCACCTGCCTGGACAATCCGCACCCCGACCTTGCTGTCGCATACGGCGCCGTCGCGTATGCAAAAGCCAGACACGGCGCGCAGCTGAAGATTGGAGGAGGATCGGCGCGCTCATTTTTCCTCGACCTGCACACTCAAGCCGCTCATTCCGGTATTTGCCTGTTACCGCGAGGCACTGAAGAAGGTGTTGAAGTGGCACTGTCAGACAGAAAATTCGCGCTGACATTAGGCGAGCCGGTTCGTTTTGATCTGTATGCCTCTTCAGATGATACGCCGATCTCGGCCGGGGATATCCTTCCTCTGGATAAACCCCATATGACCTCGCTGCCCCCTTTTGTTATTACCCTGGACAGCGAGACTGACAGAGAATCACTGGCCGCAAACCAGAAGGACAGAGTTGATGTTACCCTGGCCTGTCAGCTCACTGAAGTGGGCACATTACAATTGGAATGCGTCAGCGCAGACAGGCCAGGCAAACGTTGGCAGGTCGAGTTTTCCGTACGGAAAACAGCCGCTGTCGATAATGCCCCTGATGCAAGTGAAGACATGCCCCACCCAAGTGCTTTGCAATCAGCCCGAATCGCCATTCAGAAAGCGTATGGCGGCAGCAAAAAACACGCCGATGACAAACCCGTCAAAACACTCAGAAGCGATCTGGAAAAGTACCTCGGTAAGCGTGAAGACTGGGAAATGCCAGCATTACGAGCCTTGGCCGACACCTTGCTTGACAGCAAAAAGCGGCGACGCCGTTCCGCTGTGCATGAGCGAAACTGGCTGAAACTGACAGGTTATACCTTAAGACCCGGTTTTGGTGACCCGGTTGATGACTGGCGAATGAATCAAGTCTGGGCGCTGTATCAGCACAACCTGCAATTTCACCAGTCAGCTCAGAGCTGGAATGACTGGTGGATATTCTGGCGCCGTGTGGCAGGTGGTCTCGATCAGGTGCAGCAAGAAATCATTTACAAAGACATCGCCAAATACATCAATCCGAGCGCGGCCCGCAATTCTAAATTAGCAAAAGAGATGCAAGAGCGGGGCTATGAGCAAATGGTGCGTTTAGCAGCTTCTCTTGAGCACATCGCATTTGAAAAGAAACTGCAACTGATCGAGTGGTTATTCTCACGATTGCAAAAACCGCAATTTGCGCAGGCGCACTGGTGGGCAATTGGCAGGATTGGCAGTCGCTTCCCGCTCTATGGAAGTCGGCATAACCTGTTAACGGCTCAGCATATCAGCTACTGCCTGCCAGAATTATTAGATTCAGACTGGAAAAATGAACCTGATATTGCTCTTGCCGCCGTGATGATGTGCCGAAAAACTGGCGACAGAACGCTTGATATTGATGACGAGTTACGCCGTAAAGTCATCAGTAAACTGCAGGCAAGCAAGGCGCCAGAACGCTGGATCGACATGGTCGCAGAGCATAAGGTGTTGACCCAGGAGGAAAACCAGCGTGTTTACGGCGATTCGCTCCCCACCGGCCTTATACTCCTGGAGTAAATATTCGCTTATTAAGCTTACGTTAGGGTATGACTGCTACTATAACGGGAATCAGAACTGCCGGTCAGTCATACCCAGCAGGCCTATAAAGGAATAACAAGCGAGTAGTTTTGGCTATGACACGTGAACAATTTAAAGTAATCTCAGAGCGCATTTTCAAGTCCCAAAATCAACGTACTGCTGTTGAGGCTGTCGTCTTCGAAGGTTTATCAAGCTATGAAGCCGAGAAGCGATATGGCGTACCGAAAGGGACTCTCTCACGGAATGTCCGCAAATATAAAAATGAAGTTGACTACATCACAACAGTCACTGAAGCATAATAAAAAAGGAGAGTATTACTCTCCTTTTTTATTATAAGCAGCAATCAGATAGACGTTCGGCTATTCCTCAGTCTGAGAACCCATCAACTCTTCAGGGTGAACACCGTCTTTTTCCATCAATGCCAGAATCTCAATCATTCTTACCTGACGAGCTTCTTCTTTAAATTCGTTCAATACAGCTATCAAATCATTTATTTTCTGTAGCGGAATTCGCTTAATGACAGCACGTTGTCTGCCTGGTACTTCGTCTGCAAAGTCAATCAGTGCCTGACGATAGTCAGTTCTGGTCTCTTGCAGATGTTTCCCGTTCTCAACATTCTTGAGCATCGCACTGAGTGCTTTTTCCGCATCCGAAAAGTTAGCCATGAATTACCTCTAAACACTATTCTTATAAAGAGCACTTTCTTGCCATCGACTAACAGATTCATGACACTTGTTGTGCTAATTGAAATAGAGCAAAATTAATAAAATTAAACCAAGATCCCAAGATATCTCATAAGACCGTATTCTGCCGAAAAACTAACGCTATGACTTGTGCTGCGCGTATGTGAGAAGAGTAGTACGCTCACTTAATTATAATAGAGAACTCTAACGAGGATGTAAGAGTAGCAGCAGTAATTAAATAATACTCTCAGTCTTCGTTATTGTGAACATAATTTTTGTGTCCTTGACAATTCTCTGACCAAAAAATCATTTCAGCGTTTATCGGGCTAAGTTTCTCAGTCGCCACTCCAGCATGTTTATTTTAGCGAATCTGCCGGATACTCTGTATGCTGTTGCTGCCACCGCAAATACCCTTTCACCCTCAAAATCAGCCAACAGCCAATCAATCGATGAAATAATAGCCTGTTTCTCAGCAATTTAGCTTTGCCAAAAGCAAACAGTATTGATATGATACCCGCCAGTTAGCAAGCCTTTTGGCGGACATTAGCGCAGTTTGGTAGCGCACTACTCTGGGGGAGTAGGGGTCGCTGGTTCAAATCCAGTATGTCCGACCAAAAGGCTTTTTTTGTTTCATTCTTCACTTCTTTATTTGTTTCCCCTCGAATTTTTTTCAAAACTTTTTTTAGCAACTGCTGCTTCAGTCTATCATTGGCTCGATTCCCCAAGGAGCATGATATGGAACAGGCACCATATTGCAAAGAATGCGGACAACACGAAGAGTTCATTGTCATCGATGAACATCTGTTCGTTTGCATATGTGGTTACCAATTCAGCTGTATCTCAATCAGCACCAAGAAAAACACTATGGCGCCCCCCACCCCCTCCCCACCTTTCGATTACCAGGTCCATTAAACAGACTGCATAATCCACAATGAAGAGACCCCCGCAATCAGGTAAAAGCACAATCTCAACCACCACATAACAGTGTTATAATTTGACAAATGTCGTTAAAATTAGTTTAAAATTCCGTTAACAGCAAATTAATCTCATTTTGGTTTTTCACCTACAACACAGATAACAAAAACTAAATAAGTAACTGTTTTTAATGAATAAAAAAATAATTCCAATGTAATAAACTTCATGTAAAGCAGTATAAATCCATTAAAAACGTGATCTATATCCTGAGCCATTTGCGGGATTTTGTGCTACCTTCTCGCACGAAAATTAAGTCACTATTACACATTCGGGAACATCTTTTCATCTCACTGCATAAGCCAGTGGGCTGAATCATTCCCTTCATTTAGGACAATGCTTGTTGTCCTGCTTCTTAGTCAATATGACATCACAGGATCATTCTATGGATGCAACGATTAACAATTGGCTCGCCATTCTCAACGAACAATTAATGCTCATCATTGGCGACATTAACGGACTGCTATGGGGTCACCTTCTTGTATATCTGCTGGTTGCTGTAGGTATCTATTTTACTTTTCGCCTCGGTTTCATTCAGGTTCGACAGTTTCGTCATGCCATCAGTGTCTTGAAAAAAGGCAAAGATGTAGAATCTGGTATCAGCTCTTATCAGGTATTTTGCACTTCGATGGCGGCACGTGTGGGTACCGGCAATATGGCTGGTGTCGCTGTCGCACTGACAGTCGGCGGACCGGGTGCCATTTTCTGGATGTGGGTGATGGCCCTGCTGGGAATGGCGACCGCTTTTGTGGAATCCACACTTGCGCAAGTCTATAAAGTCAAAGACGTAGACGGACAATACCGCGGCGGTCCAGCCTATTACATGGAGCAGGGACTTGGTGCCCGCTGGATGGGTACTCTGTTCTCTGTCTGTCTGATTATTGCTTTCGGGTTAGTCTTCAATGCCGTTCAGGCAAACACGATAACAGCTGCGCTCAACCATTCTTTTGAGATCGACCGTAAGTATGTAGGGCTGGTTATTGTGGCGTGTTCTGCCTTCTTCATCATGGGCGGATTAAAATCTATCGCGCAAGCTTCTGCTCGTATCGTGCCGGTTATGGCGGTCGGCTATCTGGCTATCGCCTGTCTGATTGTCATCATGAACATGTCTGAACTGCCTGCCGCAATCTCGCTGATTGTTAAAAGTGCTTTCGGCTGGCAGGAAGCTGCAGCCGGCGGCGTGGCTTATACCATTGCTCAGGCAATGCAAAGCGGTATCGCTCGTGGTCTGTTCTCCAATGAAGCCGGTATGGGCTCAGCAGCCAATGTTGCTGCCAGCGCAACACCCAACCCTAACCACCCTGCATCGCAAGGCTTTGTACAGATGCTCGGCGTGTTTGCAGACACCATTGTTATTTGTACTGCCTCAGCCGCGATGATCATGCTGTCAGGTGTGATGGACCAGCCTGATGCGGCTTCTGGTATCGGTCTGCTGCAACAAGCACTGACGAATGAGTTAGGTAGCTGGACAACCTATTTCATGGCAGCCGCTATCATTCTGTTCTGCTTTACTTCCATTATTGCTAATTACAGTTACGCAGAAACAAATATCATGTTCCTGAACGGCAATACGAAGAAAGGCCTGTTCACATTCAGAATCATTGTACTGGCTATGGTGTTGTTTGGTTCAATAGCCTCACTGCCTGTCGTATGGAACATGGCCGATGCCTCCATGGGCATGATGGCGCTGATCAACATTGCCGCGCTGGTGCTGTTGTCTAATCTGGCTATCAAGGTAATCAAAGATTACGAACTGCAAGTGAAAAACGGTCAAGTACCAACGTTTGACCGCGGTAAGTTCCCGGAACTAGATAAGCTGGACGGCGCCTGGCATCCTAAGCCTGATACGGCAAAAGAACCACGCTAAATCAGATAGCAATTTCAATAAAAACAAGACGGTATTTTTCTGTAATGCCAATCAGCTATACTGATTGGCATTTTTCTTTCAGATCACGTACTTCTGTCATTGTTGTTTGACCAATCTCAGAAAATACTTGGCTGATGAGATGTCCATGTCGCCGAACTTGGATTCTCAGAGTGATAATCGAGACTGTCCTGAATTCTGTGTAATTGTCTAAGCTTCAGCTCATTTTTTCTTCTATCAGCTCTTCCTCTGCCTCCTGTAATTTTTTCGCTTTCTTCTCTATTTTATCCAATCGACCTGACTTCCTGGCCTCTTGAAGCTCTTGAGAGCGTTCTGTAACTTTCTGTACCTTTTCCCTAATCTTGGCTCTTCTTTCTTCCAGCAAAACTTCATTTGTACAGTGATTCTGTACTTCACTAAGAGCTTTTTCTAATCCTGTAAGACGGTAGTCATCACCATAGTTTTTCGCATATTCAATTTGTTGTTTTATTTCATACTCTTTGGCTTGACATAATTGAAGGGGCTCCTGAGCTAAGCTTGAAAAGGTCGGAATGGTGATATAAATACCAATATAAATCAACTTATTAAACATGGGGCTCTCTTAAAATATTTCAGAAGGGTAGTAAAAAGCATCTATTGCTGCCATTTACTCCTCGCTTGATTTATATCCTAAAACTGGCGACTAAGCCGTCCAGTTGTTGAGATACTTCTTGCAAATGTTCGCTACTCTCAGTCAAATGCTCTGCTACTTGTGTGGTTTCTACTGTTAATAAATTAATGTCTTCCAAGTTGCGATTAATATCGTTGACAACGCAGGCCTGTTCTTCCGTTGCCGTTGCGACCTGAATATTCAGATCATTAATACTCTCTATATGCAAGTTGATTTTTTTTAGCGCTTGATTCGCCTTATCTGCTTCTTGAACAACCAATATGCTTTGATCTCTACCTTGCATCATTGCCTGTACTGCTCTTTTAGATTCGTCTTGTAATCGATTTATGACCAGTTGTATCTCTTCAGTTGAATCGGCTGAGCGACTTGCCAAGTTGCGAACTTCATCCGCGACTACGGCAAATCCTCGTCCTTGTTCGCCAGCCCGTGCAGCCTCAATGGCCGCATTCAGTGCCAGCAAATTTGTCTGTTCTGAAATTGCTCGGATAGTATCTAAAATTGAACTAATATCTTCCACTTGTGTGGCTAATGATTGAATCACAATGGTGGCCTCTTCAATCTCATGTGTGAAACTGACAATCTGTTGGCTGGTATTAGCTACGACAACACTGCCGCTCTCAGTTTGGTAAGCTGCCTGCTTCGCACCTTCTGCTGCATGAGCTGCACTTGACGCAATTTCAGTGACGGTAGCGTTCAGTTCGCTTATTGCCGTTGCTACTTGGATGGTTTGGTCACGCTGCGATGTACAATTATTTTGTGTGATTCCAGCACGTTCAGACAGCTGATCGGCTGCTAACGCTATATCTTTTGAGCGTTTTGAAACTTCTTTGATAGAAGCATTTATACTTCCTAGAAAAATATTAAAACTGTTTCCTATATCAGAAAGCTCATCACGACCAGGAAGATTGATAGGAGTATCCAGTGCCTTCGTTTCTACCGCTGTAGATATCGAATTTCGTAAAATTGCCACTCGTTTTTTAAGGCTGGATAAAATAACAAATGAAACCACAAAAGAAGTTAATATGGCCGAAATGATGATCGTAATCATTGTCTTCTGACCAGATTTGTAACTCTGATTACTTAGTGAAAACTCTTCTTTTCCTTGCTGTAATAGATTATCTAGAATCTGATTTGTGTCTTTAACTAACAGGCTATATTGTACGGTATAGTCTTCACGGTATATTTTACGTGCAGCATCAAAATTATGGTTTTCAAGTGCTTTCATCATTGGATTCAATACTCCAATTGACATCTGATTATACATGTTCTGAAGTTTTTCCACTTCCTGCTTATTAACTATTTTCACCTGAGATTCCAGTGCTTTTTCTATTGCATTTTCCATTTCAGGCATGTCTATTCCCCGTGTTTCTTGGACTCGAATTTCAATTCCTTTTGAGTCTTTTAACGGAGTTTCTTGCAAAAAAATCATATCAATTCCAGCACGCATTCTAGGTAGTCTTGATGCAACCTCGGACATATAGCGCATTGGAGCCGAAGTGCTGCTATACAACTCTTTTGACTGTTTATAAATAACAGACATGCTGTTGAAACTGGCAATGGCAATTACCAAAAGTGCTGTACATGGTATTAAAATGGCAACTAGAAACTGTGATTTTAATGTGAACTTGTCAGTAAACATGTTTTTCCTTCATTGAATCAATCAAATATAAACTTTATGTTGAAAAAATAAATCATTATCTATTTTTGGTGTTACAGCTCCCTTTGGCGCAGCTCATATGAACATCAATATTACATGACTTCTTCATAAAAAGTTGAAGACAAGAGGATACTTCTTAGCATAAGAAATATTGATTTTTAGTGAAACCAATCATGAAAGTTATTTCATATATTAATCACCATATACTGAAAAAGCACACCTCTAATCAATACAACATACCCAAAAGATTACCTTATAAGTAGCAATAAAAAATTCAGATTATTCTTAAAGTTCAGGACGTCTATGTTAGGTAATTTTATCATCTAGATGTTCAATGAAGCGATGGTTCTTTATTATGGGAGATGGTAGCGTTACATCCAAGTCGAGATCGCACACAGTTTTTATACAGAAAGTGCTTAGGGACTCATTGAGAAGTGATGCTAAGTTATACGTCAACACTGCTTTCATTTACCAGAGTGATTGGGAAGCATCCTGTGTGTTCAAAAGTTACACAGACTAAACTCCCAATGGATCAGTTATTTTTAACCAAAAATAAATAGTAAGTCAGATAGGAAAGAAAATAATGATAAGAAAATACGCTAAATTTTCACACAACAACAAGCAGTGTCACACTGTTACAGTTTCATTATTCTTTATATTAATTACAGCAATCACTATCTTCACATTGAACACAGATGGTTTGATGTCAATTTATGGCTTTATATCACTGATATTTACAATCCCGGTGCTTGCCTTCCTGGCTGCTGCTTCGAAGTTCAAAAGACTATATATTAACTGATACATTTGATCAGGGTATGAGATCTAACCTTCAGTAATGCTAAATGGAAGATATATAAAACTTGACAGAAGTCGTTAAAGTAGATTTAGGTTTGATCATTGTGCTGATTTATCGAAGGGATATTAAATTGATTTTTTGGCTATTAATAATAGAAATTAAATCGTGTTTATTATAAGCATTTCCTTCTCTAAGAAGGAAATGAGCATCTCGATAAATCAATCGTTTGATGAACTGAGATGTGTTTAGCCACTTTTCAATTTAATATAAAGTTCATGATCTGAAGATATACCTAGCTTTTTCATCGCATCTTGCTTTTGTCGACTAATGGTTTTAATACTTTTTGAGAATTTCTCTGCTATCTCAGAAACTGTCATTCCTTCCAAAATACAACGCAGGACTTCTTGTTCTCTAACAGAAAGTGTTTTATTTCTAGTTATTTTACCAATACTATCAGGTGTATGAGAATGAGAGTTTACTGGTACATGTGCAGTGTTTTTGGACTCTGTAACTTTTCGAGCCATTTCCGAATCAAGATAGATTTTTTGTTTACTAATAGTATCAATGGCGGTAATAAGATCCTGTGGGTTCTGGTGTTTTCCGAAAAAGCCTTTAGCTCCTGCACGAAGAGCCAGAACAACAGTTGCACTATTATAGTGTGAAGATACGACTAATATTGAGATCTTTGGATAGCGTGCACTAATAACTTTAATTAGGTTAACACCGTCATTTTCTTTTGGAGAAAGAGCATAATCCAACAGCAATATATCTGGTTCTCTCACTTTCAATGCATTCAACAACGCACGACTTTGTGTGAATGTACCTATGACTTGAAGGTGCTTCTGTGATGAAAGAAGCGAAGAAATACCATGAACCACGACATCGTGGTCGTCTAAAAGCATGATCTTAAGTGTGCGTAAAGGAGTTGTCATTTAATCTCTTGCCTAGATATTATTTATTACACCGATATACATACTATCATAGCATCATCATTTTAGAATACAAAGATAATATTTGTTGTTTTATACATGTATTTACAAAGCTGAAAGCAGTATATGTGTATATACATGCTATATTAACTTAATTATTTTATTGTTATTTTTCATTATCTTGAATTGCATAACAAATAACCATAAATAAATGGTAGAACACTGGTATGCAATAAAGAAAGATAATTCGTAATAATTTGTTCGATCTGAACCATAATCAAGCGAACAAAGTTTACTACAAATATCTGATCGCACAGAATTCAATATACTATAAAAATCCATTATTCTAAAAACAAACACATTTGCAGAAGATTTAATGAATAAATGACAGTACACCAATCCACTAAACCATGATAAACATAATACAACAGATAAGAATAAGAGATGAAAATATAGTTGGAGAATAGCTGGAAAACTATCTTACTAATCCAGTAAATTTATCTTTTGGTTAAAAAATATTCTTTTTAAATTTAATCAAAGACGGCATTGAAATTACTGAGACTTATAGAGCATATATTCTTTCGGAAATAAGATAAAAATAAAAACAAATAACAATTAGGATTATATATTAATTAGCTTTTATTGAAAATTCCGACTCAAAAAGAATCGGAATTAGTATGCTTATATTTATTGAAACTCTTTATTTATAGAATCAACAACATAGTTAGCAATGGCAATGTCCTGTACGGCTATCCCGGTAAAATCAGCAACAGTAATACCTTTTTTATTTTTAGAATGATGCGTATCAGCTAAAAACTGTCCAAACTCTCTAGTTTTTCGTTTAATTTGTCGATTCTGCCTATCGTTATAAAGATATTGCAATTCCCCTTCAGTACTACACTGTCTCAAGCAATCAGCATAAATAATTGATGCTGATTGAATAACACTATCAGTCAACTCCTGTTTACCTTTAGTGTCACAACCAAAAGCATTAATATGAGTACCTTCATTCAACCATTCTGAATGAATAAACCCTGATATTGCAGGTGTGACAGTTGTAATTAAATCACATTTACAACATAACTCTTTAACATCAGAGCACGGAATAACTTGTATATCGTGCTCGATTAATTGCATATAGAGGAATTCAATGGCTTCCACATGAATATCGTAAGCATATACTTTATTTAATCCAAGAGCATGACAGGTATAGATAGTTTGATGAAATCCTTGTATACCACACCCAATAATACCGAAATTTGGGATTGAACCAGCAGGCATTATTTCTTTCGACATTAATGCACCAGCAGCGGCAGTGCGATGATCGGTTAGTAAGCCTTTGTCCTCTAGTATGTAGTCTGGATATCCAGTTTCTTGATTTATCAACAATATACAACCGGAAGAGTTTGGTAACCCAAAATCGATGTTTTTATAACTTCCCGAAGCTATTTTAATAGTTGCATATTTATATGGATTTCCAGCACCATATTTTATGTGAAGCTCTCCATGGTCTAAAGGTAAATGACCAACAGCGGGAATAGTATATTTCCCTGAGGAGTAATCTATAAACGCCTGTTTCATGATGGTCATCAGTTGGTCTTTACCAGGTAAATGACTTTTAATTTCGTTTATATTAATAAATTTCATATTAACTAACCATTGTCATAGCTGATTCAAAAGCATCATCAGAAACATTCATTCCACAAAGGACGACACATACTTTTTTACCTCTAAGCTGATCACCTAATTTGATCAAAGTTGCAACAGCAACTCCCGCTGCACCTTCGATAATCATCCCATGATGATCTTTAATTAGCTTCATCGCACTAGCAATTTCGATCTCATTAACTGTCTCATGGCGATCAACATATCGATTACAAATGTCAAATGTAATGCTTCCTTGATCTATCTGTCCAGCAGTGCCATCAGATAATGTTGACTTTTCCTGTACTGAAATTATTTCACCAGCTTCAATACATTCTTTCATTACTGGAGAATTTTCGGGGTAAGCACCAATAATCAAAAGATTAGGATTTATATCTTTTGCTACTAAAGCAATACCACTTATCATCCCTCCGCCTCCTACACTTGCGATAATAACATCTGTACTTGGTTTCCTATCCATTATTTCAATACCGATGGTTCCTTGACCAGCGATTACGTCAGAGTGATTATAAGGACTAATATAGGTTTTGGATTGTAACTTAGATTCTTGTAACGCAATTAATTCTGAAAAACCAGCATCACCATCAACTTTAATTATTTTTGAACCAAATGATATTATTCTTTCTTCCTTCAACAAACTAATTGAAGAAGGAACGAATACTGTTACTGGTATACCAAACTCTTTAGCTGCTGCAGAAGTACCAGTACCATGATTTCCAGAGCTTGCGGTTATTACTCCTTTGTCCTTTTTATCCTTTGGTAAGTTTAGTATTGCGCTCGTAGCACCTCTTATTTTAAAACTACCAGTACCCTGAAGGTTTTCACACTTTAAGTAAGTTTCACATTGACATATATCTGAGAGAACTTTGGAGTAAATTATTGGTGTTTCATTTACCCCACATCTGCTATAAAATTCATTATTATCAACTAGATTCTTGATCTTATTAATGATTTCTTTCATGTATGCTTGTCTTATTTAATGTTGGCTAATTTTCTTTGTTGACTCTAGAGTTTTAATTCTTTCTTCTTGATTTTTTAATATTACTAACATTGGTGCTATAAGTTTATCGTAATCAACAGTTTTTAAACCATCTTTATCATGAACAATGTATGGGTAATATTCTTGAACATCTTGAGCTATTAACCCCATATCCTTTTTCCCGCTTTCCTTCCAGTTATATGTTTTACTACTCAAACTAAGAATTAATTCAGCCTCTGCATAAGAAATGTCTTTAATATTATTCTTTAGATTCATATCACTGAAGGGGCAGCAAGTAGAACTGGCAAAAGAAAAAGAAGAAAATAGTATTGTAAACAATGTTGTATAAGTGAAAATTTTCATAGTATTACTCAGTTTAATAAAAGAACCTATCTTTTATCAATCAATAACAATTCATGAAATGAGAATATTCTTAAATCTTGATTTAGTGATCTTCACCAGTAATTCTGACACACCGTAATTAATTTTTTTGACCTCGTAACTCTCTGGGCTGAGATAACCGAGAGCACATGTTAGATCTGTACGGCAGACGCTGATCTATAGTTTACGCTGACACAGAGATAAACACCTTCAACACTTATCAGTGACCATGGTAAGATCAAAAAAAAATATCAACAATAAATGACTATTTCCCCAGGGCAAGATCACGAACGTTTTTTGAACAAAATAGATCAGTTTGACGATCAGGGCTGGTTGTGATCATATACTCCTTTTTTACGGGAGTTCCTGATGCATATCGATGCTTTTTCTCAATTCTTTTCAGTTATTCAAGACCCACGGCAGTCAGCAAAAATATCGTACCCACTGTTCGACATTTTGTTTCTGACCGTATGCGCCACCATTGCAGGCATGGAGGGCTGGGAAGATATCGAAGACTTTGGCGAAGCTCACCTCGATTGGCTACAGGACAAAGGACTTTTTCGCCAGGGCATCCTTGTTCATGACACTATTGCCAGGGTTGTTTCTTCCATTGAACCTGACCAGTTTCAAGACTGCTTTTTAAAATGGATGCAGGCAGCCAACGTCCATTCGAATGGCGAGCTTATTGCTATTGACGGCAAGGTGTTATGCAGCTCCTACAACCGAGAAGATCGGCAATCAACGCTCCACATGGTCAGTGCTTTTGCGACAGCCAACGGCGTTGTCATGGGACAAGTTAAAACCCAAGATAAGTCCAATGAAATCACCGCCATCCCTGAGCTGCTCAAGCTGTTAGATATCAAAGGTTGTCTTGTCTCTATCGATGCGATGGGCTGTCAAACCGATATCGCCAAGCAGATAGTTGAGCAAGGTGGCGATTACCTATTAGCAGTCAAAGGCAACCAAAAAAGTCTGGCTAAAGCGGCACAAAAAGCATTGGCGCCATTGCTCGGAAAAAGCCCAGCGTGTGACATCGAGCGCGGACATGGGCGTATTGAAGCGCGCGAATACCACGTCATGTCAGCGCAGGAGTTGACGACAGATTTCCCTGATTGGAAAGGGCTTAAAAGCGTCGGTGTTGCTATTGGCTATCGTATTGACTCAGCAGGGAAAGAGTCGCTGGAGTACCGCTACTACATTATCCCCCATCGCAAAGTAAGTTATAGATTATTTTTCATCAATTCAACAAAATCACTTTCATTAATGGGCTTAGAGAACCAATAGCCCTGTATATAATCTACTCCTAACTTACTTAATTTATCGACCTGTCCTTCTTCTTCAACACCTTCTACAACCACTTTCAGCCCGAAATCTTTGCTAATCTTCAATATTGAGGCAACTAAATCCTGTTGATTTTCATTTTTAACAATATCCTGAATAAAGTGCCGATCTACTTTAATTTCCTTAAAAGGATAATCGATCAAGAGTTTCAATCCAGATATTCCAGTACCAAAATCATCAACTGATAATGTAAAATTTTTTACAGCCAACCTGTTTAAACAAACCCCAAAATCTAGCTGTTTCTCAGTATCAACTTGCTCAGTTAATTCTATTTTTAAAAAGTGATTGCTTACCCCCACAAAATCCATATACTTCTCAATCTCTTCCGGAAGGAAAGGATCAGACAAACACGGGGCCGATGCGTTAACCGAAACAGGAACTAGTTTTCCTAACACATTTAAGGATTTTAGTAACTTCACGGTTTTCTTCACCACGTAAATCATGAAATACTTACCCAAACCACACTCATCAAATTTTCTGGCAAAAACTTCTGGTGAGATAAATCCACACTCCGGGTGGTGCCAGCGAGCAAGCGATTCAGCGCCAATTATTGTCTTTTCGACTATGCTATACTGTGGTTGATATACAACTCTTATTGTCTCATCATCCAAAGCTCTTTGCAGCTCATTCCTCCAATCGTCATTACTCCATAACACCGATGGACAAGTATCACCTTCTAAATTTTGATGACTCAACTTAAAATCAACAGCAAACAGCGACTCTAAACTCGAAAAAGATAATGGCTTCGAAATCGATTGTACGTTTTCCAGCCCCGCACTAGAAGCAATTCTGTGCATACTTTGAATAATACGTCCTGGATAAGCACTCACCCATACAAAAACGCATTGATTTTTTTTGTTATATTGAGACAAAAATTTTAGTACATCAGATCCATCACCATCTGACATATCAATATCACATAGAATAACTTCAAAATGTTGTTTAGATAGTTGCTCTATAGCCTGGTTACCACTTTCAACACATACAACTTCATTTAAATCAAAACCTTTAATAAGATGATAAGCATGAATGCGATCAACGGGATTATCTTCGATTATCAGAACTGATTTTTCAGTATTCATTTACCTTTCTCAAATAAAAATTAGTTAATGTTAATTTTATTTACTCCATAACTAATGCGTACATAACCCTGTGATTTTTATATAATTATTAAGTTAATCATTAATTCTGTCGTATTAAAACATTCCGTCCAACCAAGTGGACACTACCAAAGGTTGAATATTGGTAAGCACGCTATTCATCAGATCAGTTCGCCATGGCATTCCATTAAGCCAGATTTAAAATGTCTTCGCTATCATCGCTATACATTCCACCTTCCACTAAAAAAACCTTCCCTCCGGCAGGCTATGCTGTCGAGACTGAGATCGATCTTTAGACGATGTAACCCCACTACTCCCGATGGCACAGAACTGTCTCAGTATAGTTAAATGGGCAGAACCATCACTTCGTTGAACTTCTGGCCGAGAAAATTAACCAATAGAAGCGCCCCGTACTTTAAGAATAATCTGAATTTTTTTTATGCCCACAAGATAATCTTTAGAAAAATCATTCGTTGACTAACGGTTGAATTTTTGGTATATGAGGCCAATACTTGATTATCCCTGATATCCACCCCGCTGAATTACACTTAATGTAAGTGAGTTCACGAGGGTAAAGTCACGGCTAAGAGTCAGTTCAGTTTCAAAAAATCATTTTTATTTACCAGCTTATGAAGCTGCATAGAACTGAGGAGTAATGCCAAAATCAATTGATCGAGATACACTAGCCGACAGGTTTCCGTTGCCATCACTGCTTTTCAAACAGATCACGAAGCGTATTGGAGACAGAACTGGAACCTGGCGCTATCCCGGTGAGCATCCACTTCCTGGGCAGATTCGATGTAGTGAATCTGTGATTTACGCTGACACAGAGCTATGAACACCCTCTAAATTCCCTCCTCCCTTCCAATCTAAACATCGAGTAACTACAATAACAGCATTTCTTATTGTCTCTATAGTGATACTGTGACTAAACATAAGTATATCATTTCGCTCCTACCGCTTTGCTTAATGTTTTTTTCTGTGCATGCTAAGTCTAAAATCCCGTTTTCTGAGGAAGAACTGCTTTGGATCAAATCAAACCCTGTCGTTCTTTATTCAATACAAAACTATTGGCCAATTGAATACACTCAGAACGGTCAACATAAAGGATTAAGTTATTACTTTCTGGATAAAATCGCGGAACAGACAGGGCTTGAGTTTAAACTGATACCTGCACATACAGATCAAGTTCTACGTAACGTCCAACTTGGTAAAATACATATGTCTACCATCGCCAATCCAACTTTACACGAATCAATACGTGAAAAGATGCTATTTTCTCATCCTTACTTATTTTCCGACACTGTAATAGTTAGACGCTCAGATCAAAACCTAGTATTCGGGTATCAAAAACTTAGTGGTATGAAAGTCGCAGTAAAAGGTGGAGGTGGACTGGAGTACTATCTGAGAAAGTACCACCCTGATATTAATTTAGTAATAAAGGATGACACTCGTGAAGCACTTAAGGCACTTTACGATGGTTCAGTGTCTGCTGTCGTCGATGGAGAAGCTCTACTCAGAGCCATTATTGAAAAAAATTACTACAACACACTCAGCCTTTCTGGCACATTAATCGACATGTACGTCTCACTCCAAATGCCAATTGCTCCCCAATACCCTATTCTGCAATCCATTATTAATAAGTCACTGGAGAACATCAGCTCAAAAGAAAGGGACAATATATATAAACTTTGGCTGCAAGATACCCAGATAGGTCAACCGTCCTGGCGTGTCATCGTAAATTACTATTTGCATGAAATCATCGCGTTGATTGTATTTTCCATTATCATAGTTTTTCTCTATCTGAAGGCTCGAATTGCAGAACAGCGCGCAGTAGCAAGTGAAAACCAAAAATCGCAGTTCCTAGCTGTTATGTCTCACGAAATTCGTACACCAATGAATGCTGTTCTTGCACCGGTAGACTTGTTGCTCAGAACACCTCTGTCTCCCCGACAAAAAGCACTCACCGAGCTTGCAAAATCTTCAGCGACTAACCTTATTGAACTACTTAATGATGTGTTGGATATCTCGAAACTCGAATCACACAATCTCACACTCTCTCTTGCGCCATGTAATTTGGAGGAACTCGCCAAAAGTGTTTCTGACAGTCAGCGTCTAGCAGCAAATAAAAAAGGCGTCCGCCTTCAGCTATTCACCAGCCAACTAGAGTCTGTTGATGTTTATATTGATCCAATGCGGCTTCGACAAATCTTAACGAATCTTCTCTCCAACTCGGTTAAGTTTACTGATCAAGGAAACATCGTTCTTAGCCTCTCTCTGGTAGAGATTTCCACGGACAGGACTACGGCAACTTTGACGATCTCTGTTAAAGATTCAGGTATCGGTATAACACCGGATAAACAAAGTAAAGTCTTCGAAGCCTATCAACAGGCAAATAATACCATTGCTAATAAGTATGGTGGAACAGGTCTCGGACTCAGTATTTGTAAGCAACTGGTGCTTCTGATGGGTGGTACCATAAGTCTACAGAGTCAACCTAATTCAGGCACCACGATTTACATTAAGATTCCTGTGAAAATAGCTTGCCGCATTCAAGACAACAGTACCTTTGTTCAGTCAGATATTTACCCAACAGCGATACCGAGTTCTGAACTTACAGCAAACATTCTAGTTGTTGAAGATTTAGCCACAAACCGACAAGTGCTACATGAGCAGTTGTGTGAACTTGGCCAACGCAGCACCTTTGTTGAGCATGGTGAGGAAGCACTACGTAAACTTGAGTCCGGAGAACAATTCGATCTTATTCTGATGGACTGCAATCTGCCAGACATTGATGGTTATCAGGTTACTGAACGTATCCGCAAGTTTGAGCAGAAAAACGGTTTACCTCTCACTCCAATTATCGCGATTTCAGCTGCAACCAGTGAACAGCACAAACTTCGTTGCATTGAGTTTGGAATGGATGGGATACTAACAAAACCCATCACCCTCAATGATCTGGAAAATATTCTCAGTTTGTGGCTTCCTGAACCAGAATCATCTCCCCCCGCCTCCCCAACAACGCCCCAGTACCGTGGAACACTGGAAGAACTCTACTGGAAAACATGCCAAGAAGACATGAAAAAACTCAGAACGGCAATTGAGCAAAGTGAGTGGGTGGATATAAGACACTATGTTCACCGTCTGAAAGGCGGCGCACTGACTATCGGGCAGAATACTCTCGCTCAGCCAGTTAAAGAGATGGAAGATCATTTGCTCGCTAATGAACAATGGTCAGTGACAGAACTGCTTTCCTGGCTGGATGATTACGAACGGCAACTCACTCGGTGGTACCTAAACGCAAGCAACGAAAACTGATCTATAATCCGATCACAAAGGATGCCAGACCCGCAAGCGAAGTCTGGCAATCAAGCAACTTTAGCGCATAGATTATTTCGGAATATTGAAGTTTTTATCATTCATGCAGGTGAACGTATAAAAATCTGAGCGCTCATTAAAATGGCTGAAACCTCGTCCATGGCAATATGCGCCGTTAATCTCATTCATGACTGTCAGCGTTTGCTGATTATTGACAGAAAAATAGCTGTCGTTTTCACACACCACACGGATTTTTCCGTCATCACTCTGAGAAAACGCTTTCACTTTTGCACCGCATAAGGAATAGCTGACATCGACGAAGTCATTAGCACGCTCATCGATTGATGCACTGCATCCTGCCAAAGCCAGACCAGATAATCCCACTACTATTGTTGTTAAGGCTTTCACAATCACCTCCTTACTAAATATTATATTTTGATTGTAGTGCGACCAGCATAAAAACGCATTAAAATCCTGCCACTAAATAAAAAATAAATCACATAGAATCATAAATTTAGTCAACGCTAATGTAGTGCTATCGCACTGGCGTTGCTGAGGTGAATTCTGCGATGGCGCCATCGACAACAAGAAAACAATCCATCCCTGCAGCCAATGCCGCCCGCCGTCCTAAATCGGTATCTTCAAAAACCACACACTGATGAGGCGCCAGCCCAATACGTTTAGCGGCTTCAAGGAAAGTATCCGGATGAGGTTTATGGTTCCGCACATCGTCAGCAGTGACTAAGGCGTCAAGTAAAGGTAAAAGGTCGGTTATGGTCAGCAAATTTTCTGCATTAACCTTGCGGCATCCGGTACCGACGGCCACTTTCTTCTGGCCTTTATACTGCAATAAAAGATTAACAGTGGCCGGAATGGCCTCTCCCTTGTGTTCCAGCGCTTCAAAAAAACGCCATTTGGTATCAGCCACTTCCCGGATATCATGATCCGTCTGATATTTTTCATTCATCATTTGCGCGGTTTTGATCGTGGGTGAGCCACCCAGACTCATCAGCCACTGCGAATCAAAAGGAATGTTGAATTGCTCGCAGGCATAGCGCCGGGCTGTTATATGGGCTGGCATTGAGTCAATCAGTGTGCCGTCCATATCGAAAATTAATCCCTGATACCGTGACAAATCCATATCCACCTCCAAATCAGTACGTTTTACCATAGTGACGCAAGTGGCCAGTACAGATCCAGAGTGAATGACTGTTATTCCGACACACAACGACTGGTTACTCAATATCCATGACGGCCAGTCCCCATTTTTCAGCTATCCGGTCAAAAAATCCCTGTGTTTTCTTTAACTCTATCCATTGATTGATGAAGTTAATCCAGACTTGATCATCTCTTGGCATCAACATTGCCAACGGTGTTGCCCGTCGCATCCCCTGCACGTTGGGAATGGTCAACTGCGGAAACCGGCTGATTAGCATTGCGGCCTCAATATTGGACGTCACAATGACATTGGCGCGGTTTGCCAGTAATTCCTGATAAGATTTTCCATTCTCTATCACCTGCTGTCTGGCTCTGGGAAAGAATTCTTTTACCATGGTTTCCTCAACGGCCCCCCGGCGGGAAGCCACCGTGACCGATGAGGAATTAAAATCGGCCCAATAGCGAAAACGAGTCTGGTTCGTTTTCTGCGTCACCGGCACAAAGGCAAGGTAATAGTAAGGCTGGCTGTAGCCGACTATCTTAGCCCGGCTGATATTGAGCGCCGCACTGCCGGTCAGGTCATATTTTTCCGTGACAATCCCGCTGACCAGGGCTTTCCAGTCCGTGGCGACGTATTCAACAGTCACACCGAGATCCTTGGCCAGCTCAGTCGTAATATCAATGTCGTATCCTTTGTAGAAATTTGTCGCAGGATCCCGCATAGTCATCGGCCCCCAGTCGCCGGTGGTACCCACCCGGAGTACTCCCCTGTCCATGACTTTCTGTAATCGGCTCGACGCCGCATGAACCTGACTGACGCACACCAGAAACAGTGCTAAAGACAGCAGCAGCAACCTAAAAGATAAGGTGAATCGCATCGGACACCTCCGGACACAACAGAACACGCATACTCAGCATTGAAATAAAGATAGCAGTGTCTGTGTGATCATTTTCATCTGAGGACAGAATAATTGTGTGTCAGAATTGAAAGTTTCTGTGTTTTTTTGTGATGTCCATTAATGCCAACACATTGTCTTATTTGTGAGAAATTGTACGCAAAAAAACTGCATTGTTTCGCAATGCAGTAAACACAATGAAGGAATTCATACAGGCGTGCTTATATTTCCAGACACACCACTAAGCACTCCGATAACAGATTAATTGTGATTTAAATTGTGCTTCCTCATTCTGAACTCACCCGGTGAGCATCCCATGTGCTTTTTAAAAACACGGGAGAAATAGGAAACATCCTTGAAACCAGAAGAATTAGCGATCTGAGAAATTTTCTCTCGATCAGAGCTTAATAAACCACACGCCAGATCCAGCCGTTTCTTTATAATGTACTGTTTCAGCGTGACTCCCATAATACTATGGAATAAACGGGAGAAGTAAGTCGGTGAGTAATGGCAAGCACTTGCCAGCTCTTCCTCGCGCAGTGGAGAACTCAGGTTTTCATCAATAATTTTCAGTGCAGGCCGGATTGAAAGCTCACGGTTTTCGAAACCAGGCTCAGATTCGTTTTCAATATTGTGTGTGTGCAGTCTGCTAAAACACTCCTCCAGCTCTTGCCTGCTGGCATTGGCCGCCAGCACATCTTCACCACCGGCCCTTAAAACATTAAGGGCCAGATTCCCATCCAGGTTATGGTATACGACAACAACCTTTGCGGCCGGGAAGCGATTTTTCACTGCACGCAGCAGCTCAAACCCTTCCGATGTCGAATCAATCACTTCAAGAAAAATCAGCTCTTGCCCCGTCATTGATGACAATAACTCATAAGGAGAAATCTCAATGACCTTGTGCGAAAGCTTCAAATTTTCTTTAGCTTCAACCTGCTTGTCATGATGACTACTGCTAACCCAAATCACATATTCACCTTAAACTGCTAGTGTCATATTCCCATGCTCTTATGATCAAGTGCATGAATGGTGGTTGACACTCCTTGTCGATGAATAAAAATGTACTGATAAGAATTCGTATGAATATCAGGGCAAAAATGTATTTACTTATAATAATTAACGATCAATAAACTAAATAAATCCAGCCGTTCGTGTTTGTTTCAAATATAAGCAACAATGAATAAAAACTCTGCTACCTATAAGACTTCAATAAGTTGAACAAGTTCCAATGGCGATTATGTGGGGTTTATTATTACCTAGGATTATATAGGTGCATTTTTTATCACAAAGAATTCTAACTTTTTGACATTCCATCATTGTCGCAAAAAAAGTCTCTACGACAAAAAAGTCTGACACAAAGGTGTATAAACATGGCCTTTTGATATCTAAAATACTGTTATTTCAGCCGTATGTTCTTCACTTTTATAGTATGGCTGACATAAATTACTTCACGGTACCTGATAACTGTTTATAGAGCTCAAAGCTGCTATCTTCCAGCCAGCACTCAACAATCAGGCCGTTTTCCAGCCGGAACTGGATCATACCTGTCATCTGTATCGTCTGTTTTTTACCCGGCAAATTGAACCATCCGCCATGATATTGAGCCTGACAGCGATATCTGACCACTGTCAGTGGCGGCTGACTAATGACATCTGAGATCGAGAAAGCGACAGACTTGAATTTTTGCCGCCATAACAGCAGGTATGAAAGGTAGCTTTCATGAGACAGAGGATGCCGGCGACCGCCCGGCAAGTGAAAAATAAAGGGATCAGAGACATACTCAGCGAGACTGGAGCTACTCGCATTGGCCCAGATATCCAGAAACCAGGCATCAATCCAATCCTCCCTTGCCATTACAGATCTCACCTCACCACTTTCAGACATCAACATCTACCACAAGAAAACAGACCCATCTTCATTGCAAAGATGCAGCAACATTAGCGTAACGCCAATTTATCCCAGGCACTCATCAGATCCTATACCGGGATGTAAAACAAACAAATAACTTCGCTCAATGTCAAATTTATCAATTGCCTTGTATCCTATGAACAACCATGAGTATCAGATTACTGATTTCTTACGTTCTGCATGGTATTAACCAGGCTGGTGTTTGTTTTCGTGGTATCGGCAGCATCGGATACAAATGGTTCGGCCTGCTTGAGATAGAAGCGTGCTTGCTCGTTGTTCCCAACCAGATAATAGTTATGCGCGATTGCGCCCAGCAACTCAATCAGGGCTGTTTTGTCATGATAGGTACTGGCCTGCCGCAACATAGACTGGAAAATGACTATGCTTGTTTCTGGTGTATTCGACGCCATGATTTGAGATAAATCAGGCCTTAACGTTTGTAATGGAGTTGCACAGAATGTATTGCTGCCGGCTGCGAGCACAGTGCCGGAACCACACAGCAGAGCCACAATAAACACAGACTGACGGATGAAAGACATCATAACCACCTGGCTCCCTATGCTGAATCAGAGCCATCATTATCATGTGTTCTCACGCCATACGAAGACTGACATCCAAACATGGTAATACACTCTCATCATTGCGTAATAGCTTCACCGTGTTACCAGACATTTTGTCGGCCTGGTAACATTCTTCAGCCATTAATTGATGTCGAACTTGGGAAGAACAGCCTGATAAAACGACAAACTGGGAATATAAGTATGGTGACTTAACTTTTTACCGACAGCGACAAATTCATAACCCAGCTCCTGAGAAGCTCTTTGATTCCACTCACCTTCCGCAAACACTATCCGGCGCTTAAACGTCATTCCCGTATCCTGCTTCGCTCTGAATGCAGCAAGCGCCATGATTTCCGTTCTGCTGGCAGCATCAGACGACGAGGCAAAAGTCATTTTACTTACATCTATTCCTGCCGCTTTCAATTTCAGGCGACTTGCCGCTGCCCATCCGCCACTGGTAATAGCAACATGCGTATCGTCCCGGACAGCCATTTGCTCAAGAAACTCTCTGGCACCTTTACTCAGCACAATCTCTTGAGGGACTGAATGCAGTCTGGCCGTGAGATTCTCCAGATACTTTTGTTCTACCTGACGGTGAACAATTGAGCGGCTCGAAAGCACAGGATACTGATGAAGGATCTCATCTAACATTGCCGAATCCGTCACCCCCCGCTCTTGATAGCGCGATTTATCCAAAGTGATGTGGAGGACGGCTTCGACGGCTTGCTGAAAACACATCATATCCATTTCCCTGGCATTCACCAAAGCACCATCCACATCCACTAACAACAGATTCATCCCTATACCTTCATTGATTTTTATCATCGGTGATAATGCCGTACAGAATGGGGATGTAAACAAAATGTTTCAACAAGTGATTTGTTAAAAATTATCTTTTTTTGCGTAATCTCAAACTCTTAATGGACTCTCTAAGCAATTCAGATCCCTCGCGGGTCAGAAATTAATAATAAAGCGCAACCTACCTCAAAAACTTAACACTGTGATTTTTTAGCGGATTTGCCGATTCTTTCCCACAATTACTCAGTTCGCTGAGTAAATCCGGTGAACAGCATGTGAGCAATAAATGACTATAAAAGGAAAATGTGATGAAAACCTCAACTGACCGTCGGCGCTTTCTGCGCCTGACTATGGCAGGCATCATAGGCATCACACTGGGTGATCAGATCCTGCAGCGTAAAGCGCTGGCCAGTGAAGAACTGCCACATCTGGCAGAAGATGATGCTCAGGCAACTGCCTTGCAATACACGCATAAGTCGCCTCATGAAGAGAACCATTGCGGTAACTGTATGCTGATACAAGGTAATGAAGGTGATGAATGGAGACCCTGCTCAATCTTTCCCGGTAAAGCGGTGAATGTAAATGGCTGGTGCTCTGCCTGGACGGCCAAACCTGCTTAACAGATGACAAAGCCCGTAGTTACTGCGGGCTTTTCCCCTCAAACGACATGCAGATTTTGCTTGCAGGAGGTGAAGTTCGATAAGAATGGAGGCGCGTCCCGGAGTCGAACCGAGGTCCACGGATTTGCAATCCGCTGCATAGCCACTCTGCCAACGCGCCTTAATGAAGCTTGTCTCAGAAGACGAAGCGGATTATCCAAATCCTGCTAAGAAGTACAAGCCTTTTCTGACTGAAATCACTTAACTGATTACTTTTCCGGCCAACAACGACTTTCAACGGGGAATCAGCTAAAAAACAACCCAATTCTTCCGTTATGGTTTACACGCTCAACCTGAGTGGCGAACGTCTGCTCAAGCCGTTCATTCGACATCACCTCTTCAGGTTTTCCCTTTGCAACACAGCTTCCCCCTTTCAGCAGGATCACGCTATCTGCAAATTGCAGCGTCCGGTTCAGGTCATGGTTCGCCATAATGACAGCAATGCCTTGCTCAGCCATATAATGCAACAGTCGGTATAAAGAAACTTCCTGCCCGATATCGAGCGCTGTTGCCGGTTCATCCAGCAATAGCAGGCAGCCATCCGGGTTCAGTCCCGGCCAGACCTGCAAACAGGCAGCCGCTAATCTGACCCGCTGCCATTCGCCTCCGGACAATTGCTGAATGTGGCGATCCAGTTTGTCATCGATAGAAAGCCACTGACTGACATCCTGAATAGCCTGAGTAACCTTCTCTATGTTTGCTTCCGGAATCGCGGATACAGCTAACTGCAAGTAATGATAAACACCGACGGCAAAACCCGGTTTATCCTGCTGCGACAAATAACTGCGATACCGGGCCATATCGCGAAGATCCATCTCTGACAGACACTGCCCTGCCAGTGTTACCTTGCCGGCACCTTGAAACAGCCCGGATAAGCACTGGATAGCTGTGCTTTTCCCGCTACCGTTAGGACCAATCAGATGGACCACTTCACCACGCTTTACTGAAAAACTGACCGGCAGTAATCTTCTGCCCAGCGATATATTTTCAGCTTGTAATACACAATCCAGATCTGAACGGATTACCATCTGCCTACTCCACTTGCGAACGCAACAGCATCCAGATAAACACAGGGGCGCCCAATGTCGTGGTCACAACGCCCACAGGCAATTCTGCAGCAGGCAGCAGGACCCGTGCCAATACATCCGCAACTGCCAGCAGTAAAGCCCCGAAGCAGGCTGAAAGCGGTAGCAGGTATCGGTTTTCCGCCCCCAACGCCAAACGCAGCAAGTGAGGAATCACCAGACCAATAAAGCCAATCACACCTGCCATAGCGACTGATGTTCCCACTAACAGGGCGATAATCAATATCAATCGCCAGCGCAGTGCAGCCACATCCAGCCCTAACTGTCGTGCATGGGTTTCCCCCAGCATCAGAATGTCCAGCTGCCGGCCACGGGAGCATAACCAGATCAATGCAGGAAGGAGAATGAGCAGCACGCTAAGCTGCGCCCAGGAAACACCGGCAACACTTCCCATCAGCCAGTACATCAGTTGTCTGAGGTTCAGATCGTCGCTGAAATAAAATGCCCAGGTCACCACTGCCCCGGACAAAATACCCAGAGCAACACCTATGAGCAGCAAACGCGCGGTAGACACCCTTCGGATACGGGCAAGGCCAACAAGCAGCAAAGTAAAGATCAGTGCGCCAGCCATAGCAACCAGCATTGTCAGCCAGGGACTCGGCACCGAAGGAAGCAAAAACAGTAAGAGAACAAGCGCCAGGCTGGCCCCACCCGAAATCCCCAGCACACCGGGCTCCGCCAGCGGATTGCCCAGCAATACCTGCAACACAGCACCGGAAGCTGCCAACGCAGCCCCAATTGCCATGGCGGCCACTAGCCTTGGCAGTCTGAGCTGCCATAACAATTGCTTCTCAAGCTCGCCAAAAGGTTGCCAGGGTTTCAGCCAGATCTCACCCACCGACAATGAAAACAGACCGCAGCTGATAAGCAAAATCGCAACAAGCCAGAAGCTCACTTTCCATTTATGGCGACGCTGATGAAGAATACGGTCTAAGTGCATGATGTCGTGTGTGTTCGTGAGTGAGAACCAAAGAGGAAACATACAGGGTCTTTCAAAAAATGAAAAGCAAGCCAGTTAAATTGGCTTGCTTTCAGAAGTATTTATACTGCGGCTGCTGATTATCTGACGGTTTTCAGTCCTTCAGAGCCTGAGCACTCAGCGCTTAGAATTTAGCAACGACCTGATCTGTGAGATCAACCTCTGATTGCTTGACCAGCAAACATGCCCGTTGTCCCAGCGCCACATTGGGGTTAGGGAAAACAACAGACTCTCCCCCTTTGGCAGCCACGAATTCTTCACCGTTATCGCTCCCCAGCACCGTACCTTCTTCAAAGTAGGTAAAGTTAGCCTGATTAGCCGGAAAGGTGAAAGCGAACTGATCTGTGTGCTTAGTAAGAGTACGGGTCACCCGATACACACACACTTGTTTGTCGCCCTGGTAGTCTGGCAGTGATTGTTGTGAAACGAGTGCGAGCATCGCCTGGTTAAAGGCTTCAAGCCGCTCTAAATCGTTCTCACCCAGCCGTGCCACCTTGCCCAGCTCCATCGTCAGTGCCTGCGCGCCATAATTCTGAGCACTGTACCAGCTGAATGTCGGTGCCGCAGAACCAGAGAGCATCATTGCCTCGATCTCACCGTGATGCAGAAAATTAAACAGCGCTAAGCCACGCGTTTTATGTTCACTATAAGGGCTGACCGCAAAAGTGTAGTGCTGTGAATCACGGATGGCACTATGCAGATCCAAATGCCAGCGTTCGGCATTCTCTGATGGCGAGTTCTGAAAGAATGCATCCACTAAGCGCTGAAGTAAGTTCGCGCGAATACGATCAACATTCTTTTCATCATTGATACCGCCAAATAGCCGGTTCATATTTTCATCAATAAAGCGGGTATGGGCATTAATGGCTTCAGGATGACCAATGATCAGCAATAAACGATGCTCGGGCATCAAATCACCAAGCAGGATTTTTTCCGCTAACTGCTGCAGCAGTTCAATCGGGCCGGTTTCATCACCGTGTACCCCTGCCGAAATAATGATGTCTTTACTGGCAGCGGATAAGTCAGGTGGAATAACGGTTAAAACACCACGCGCCGTCAACTGACACAATACACCATTTTCTAACTGCCACTCCCCCGCCTCAAACGGCAAAGATAAATCCAGGGTCGCAGAAAGAAATTCCCCGTTTTGCACTGCCTTTAACAAAGCCATTATACCTCCTCGTCCTTGTAACAGGCATGTTCTTACAGGCGATTTCATGATTGCACGAATAACAACCAATAAAGAACACTAAAAGATGAAAGAAAATCAGTGAAATAAACTGCTTTTACTATACATCCTGGCTACATAGTTTCAACACTATATTGATAACTGCAGACAAGAATGAGACCAGGGTATACTCTTTTCAGAGCTGATAATGAAAAACCCAAGTAAGCAACTCGCTTACTTGGGTTTCTTGTCGGCTCAAACCACTTATTTTTCGATTTTGATATTCTCAACGCGTGCTTTAAGCTTCTGACCAGGGCGAAAGGTCACCACTCGCCGTGCCGAGATTGGAATATCTTCACCGGTTTTAGGATTTCGTCCGGGACGCTCGTTTTTATCGCGCAGATCAAAATTACCAAAACCTGATAACTTAACCTGTTCGCCACACTCAAGTGCCTTTCTGATCTCCTCGAAGAAGACTTCCACCGTATCCTTGGCGTCCCGTTTGCTTAGTCCGACATTCTCAAACAGGTTCTCAGCCAATTCGGCTTTTGTGAGCGCCATAGATAACTCCCTCAAGACTATGTTGAACAAATAGTAAACATATCACTTATGCTTACTGCGAATACTTCATGTGTAGCCAGGCTGCCCACCTATGCACTAAAATGCATTATAGCCTTCACTTCAGTGGCTGACCTTAACTAGAGACAAGTTTATGCCAACTAGCTGATTTCCGCCAACTTTTTTAGGTAAACTTACCGTAAAATGATTGACTCTTACATTCCTGACAAGCATGCTCACATGCACCTTGTTGTGTTTACGCTTGTCGAGCAGCAACAATAAAAACCAAAATTAAAGTCAGTTGCAGTCAATAAAACCACAAACATGTATCGTACAGAGAATTTTTACTATTTATCAAAATCTTAGCTTTAACTGAAAAAAAATCAAAAAAAAGCAGCCCTTTCGGCTGCTTTTTCATCAATTGTTAAGTGATAACAGTGAGTTAATCGCGAAGCGTTGCGCCAAACTGATCGCCGAGAACCGCAACAATCGCCTCTACGGCACCATTGATATCCGTTTCTTCCAGCGTTCGGTCAGCAGACTGAAGGTATAAAGCAATCGCCAGACTCTTCTGACCTTCCTCAACACCTTTACCGCGGTAAACATCGAACAGATTCACATCTGTCAGTAGCTCGCCGCCCTGCGCCAGGCAAACCTGCAACACATCACCAGCGGCAACATCTTCTGAAACCACTACGGCGATATCACGACGGTTCGCAGGAAACTTAGACACAGCTTTAGCCTGAGGGATCGCTCGACTTGCGATAGCATTCCACTCAACTTCAAACACAATAGTACGTCCGTTAAGGTCGAACTTGCGCTCCAGCTCAGGATGAACCGTACCGATAAAGCCAACTTCCTTACCATCTACGATGATAGCCGCTGACTGTCCCGGATGCAGAGCCGGGTGCTTGGCTGGAGTAAATGTAAATTCAGCATCGTTGGCAGTCAGTTCCAGAACCGCTTCCAGATCACCTTTCAGATCAAAGAAATCAACGGTGTTTGTTGCGATATCCCAGTGCTCTTCACTGCGGGCACCCGCAATCACACCAGCCAGCATGGATTCCTGCCGGATACCATTTTCAGCATTTTCATCTGGCATAAAACGCAGACCAGATTCGAACAGACGTACACGAGGCTGCTGACGCTTCTGGTTGAAGGCAACCGTATTCAGCAGACCCGTCCACAGGCTCAGGCGCATTGCCGACATTTCAGCAGAAATCGGGTGCGGCAGAATGATCGCGTCCACATCCGGCACGATCAGTTTCTGCTGCTCTGGCTCAACAAAGCTATAAGTAATCGCTTCGTGATAGCCACGGTCAACCAGCAGATCGCGAACGCGTTTCAGTGGCAGGTTGGCTTCCTGGTGCAGATTCATGCTCAACGCCGCCACCGGCGACTGAGTCGGGATATTGCTGTATCCGTAGATACGGCCAACTTCTTCTATCAGATCTTCTTCAATGGCCAGGTCAAAACGCCAGCTTGGTGCAACTGCACGCCAGCCGGTATCAGTAGGTTCGACCATACAGCCAAGGCGGCTCAGAATCTCAACGACGTCTTCATCAGAGACAAAGTGGCCCAGCAGGCTGTCCAACTTGCTGCGACGCAATACGATACTGTTTTGCTCAGGCAGATGCTGTTCAGATTCGGCTTCTACGATTGGCGCAACGTCACCACCGCAAATCTCAATCAGCAACGCAGTTGCACGTTCCATTGCTTTGGTTTGCAGGCCTGCATCCACGCCACGCTCAAATCGATGAGACGAATCAGTATGCAAACCGTAGCTGCGAGCACGGCCACGAATGGCATCCGGCGTGAAAAACGCACACTCCAGAAGCACATCTTTGGTGTTTTCGCTTACACCTGAGTGCTCACCACCAAAGATTCCCGCCATAGCCAGCGCTTTTGACTGATCAGCAATCACCAGTGTGTCACTGTTCAGTTCCGCTTCAGTGCCGTCGAGCAGGGTCAGCTTCTCGCCTTGCTCCGCCATACGAACAACAATGCCGCCGTCGATCTGGTTCAGATCGAACGCATGCATTGGCTGTCCCAGCTCAAGCATCACATAGTTGGTAATATCAACAATTGGGTCGATAGAGCGAACACCACAACGGCGCAGCTTTTCCTGCAGCCACAACGGAGATTCCGCCTTCACGTTCACGTTGCGAACGATACGTCCCTGATAGCGCGGACACGCTTCCGGCGCTTTCACTTCGATAGCGATCTTATCGTCAATAGCCGGTGCAACAGCATCAAAAGATGGCGGAGTCACTTCAGCACGGTTTAATACACCAACTTCACGCGCCAGACCTGCAATGCTCAAACAATCAGCACGGTTGGGTGTCAGATCAACATCAATGATGACATCGTTCAGGCTCAGGAATTCGCGGAAATCTGTCCCAATCACAGCATTGTCCGGCAGTTCCATAATGCCATCTGAATCAACATCAATGCCTAATTCAGTGAAAGAACACAGCATGCCATGAGATGGCTGGCCACGCAGTTTCGCTTTCTTGATTTTAAAATCACCCGGCAAAACAGCGCCCACAGTTGCCACAGCAACTTTCAGGCCCTGACGGCAATTTGGCGCGCCGCAGACAATGTCCAGCAGCTCTTCTTCGCCCACATCCACTTTGGTCACACGCAGTTTGTCCGCATCCGGGTGCTGACCGCATTCAACCACCTGACCGACTTTAACACCGCTAAAGCTGCCTGATACAGGTTCAATACCGTCAACTTCCAGACCTGCCATAGTGATCTGGTGAGCTAGTTCTTCGCTGTTGTTAGCAGGATTGACCCACTCGCGTAGCCAAGATTCAGAAAATTTCATAATTTGCTAGCCCCTAATACTTACTTGAACTGTTTCAGGAAACGAAGATCGTTTTCGAAGAATGCACGCAGGTCATTCACGCCGTAACGCAGCATGGTCAGACGCTCGACACCCATACCAAATGCGAAACCTGAATACTTCTCAGGATCGATATTAACGGCACGCAGTACATTAGGGTGGACCATTCCGCAACCCAACACTTCCAGCCATTTTCCGCCTTTACGGCGTACATCCACTTCAGCTGAAGGCTCAGTAAACGGGAAATATGAAGGACGGAAACGAATCTCCAGATCTTCTTCAAAGAAGTTGTGCAGGAAGTCGTGCAGGATACCTTTCAGCTGAGCAAAGTTCACATTCTCATCAACCAGCATACCCTCAACCTGATGGAACATTGGAGTATGCGTCTGGTCGTAATCGTTACGGTACACCCGGCCTGGAGCGATAAAACGCAGCGGCGGCTGGCTGGCTTCCATGGTACGAATCTGTACACCAGAAGTATGCGTACGCAGCATCAGCTCAGGATTAAAGAAGAAAGTGTCGTGATCGGTACGAGCCGGGTGATCTTTGGCAATGTTCAAAGCATCAAAGTTATGGAAACCGTCTTCGATCTCTGGGCCGGACTCAACGGTAAAGCCAAGTTCACCAAAGAAGCTTTCGATACGCTCAATAGTACGGGTTACCGGGTGCAAACCACCATTTTCAATACGACGACCCGGCAAGCTCACGTCGATGGTTTCAGCAGCCAGCTTGGCTTCCAGTTCAGCACGCTGCAGTGCGTCTTTACGAGCGGCAATTGCCTGCTGAACAGCTTGCTTTGCCAGGTTGATCTGCTGACCGGCTTCGCGACGCTCTTCAGGTGGCAATTTACCCAGGCTTTGCAGTTGAAGGGTCAGTTCACCCTTCTTACCCATATAATGGACACGGACTTCGTCCAGAGCAGCGACTGAGTCAGCCTGCTCAATTGCTGCCGTTGCGTTGGCAATAATCTCTTCTAGATGTTGCATCGTTTCCTCATCCACACACTGGTGGCGTCCTTCAGGGAGATAAATTCGCGTAACGATACATATTAATGAAAGCTGGTGCTAAATCCAAACTCAATCGCTACTTAGCTGTGTATTTGCTAAAAAATTTTCCAGAAAAATAGCCCTGAACAACGCCAGAAAGCATTTAGGCACGTTTCAGGGGGTAAGAAAGCTCAGATAACCGAGAGCCCTTGGGCAAGCAGAGACTGGTCGTAACGGTTCACTGGCTCAAGTGATCCTGAGAGGACTTGTATATTGAAACGAAAAAAAGGAGAGCCTAGGCTCTCCTTATTTCATCAAACTGAACTGAAATTACAGTGCAGCTTTCGCTTTTTCAACCAGAACGGTGAAAGTCGCTTTGTCGAAAACAGCGATATCAGCCAGGATCTTACGATCGATTTCGATAGATGCTTTCTTCAGACCATTGATGAAGGTGCTGTAGGTCATGTCGTTTTGACGTGCCGCAGCATTGATACGTGCAATCCACAGTTGACGGAAAGTACGTTTCTTGTTGCGACGGTCACGGTAAGCGTATTGACCGGCTTTAGTAACTGCTTGGAAAGCTACACGATATACACGTGAACGTGCACCGTAGTAACCTTTAGCTTGTTTAAGAACTTTTTTGTGACGTGCACGCGCTTGTACACCACGTTTTACGCGAGGCATAGGAAACTCCTAACTAATTAAATACGATAACTAAAAACGATTAAGCGAACGGAAGCATACGTGCTACTGCTGCTACTTCACATGCAGGAAGCAGAGAGTTTGGACGTAGCTGACGCTTGTTCTTAGTAGTACGCTTAGTCAGAATGTGACGCTTGGTCGCACGCTTGTACTTAAAACCACCAGCAGTTTTCTTGAAACGCTTAGCAGCACCTTTGTTGGATTTCATCTTAGGCATGATGAGACTCCGCATTGTTGATAGTTAATAACATAGTAATCAGGCGAACAAAAAGCGCTGCACTGAGCAGCGCTTTTGCTACTTGAAGGCCTGAATTACTTCTTCTTAGGGGCAAGCATCATGGTCATTTGACGACCTTCTACACGACTAGGGAAGCTCTCGACGACAGCGATGTCGACCAGTTCATCCTTAATACGGTTCAGAAGATCGATACCCAGACCTTGGTGGGCCATTTCACGACCGCGGAAACGCAGTGTGACTTTACCCTTGTTGCCCTCTTCTAAAAAGCGAGTCAGGTTGCGCAGTTTTACCTGATAGTCGCCTTCATCTGTACCAGGACGGAATTTAACTTCCTTAACCTGGATTTGTTTTTGCTTTTTCTTTTGCTCTTTAGCAGCCTTGCTCTTTTCGAACAGGTACTTGCCATAGTCCATCACTCGACAGACTGGTGGCTCGGCATTAGGGCTGATTTCAACCAGATCGACACCAGCTTCATTCGCTGCACTAATTGCTTCTTCAATAGAAACAACACCGATAGACTCACCATCGATACCAGTTAAACGAACTTCGCGTACGCCACGGATTTCGCCATTGATACGGTGTGCGTTTTGCTTAACTGGTGCTTGAGTTTTTTTTCCGCCTTTAATACCTTATTCCTCCAAAACATTGAGCTTGCGACTGCTAATCTCTTGTTGCATGTACGCAACAAAGTCATCAATCTTAAATTTACCCAAATCGTTACCCTTGCGAGTACGGACCGCAACCTCACCTGCTTCGACTTCTTTGTCACCGCAGACAAGCATATACGGAACTCGCTTTAAAGTATGTTCGCGGATTTTAAAGCCAATTTTCTCATTTCTCAAGTCCGCGTTGACTCGGATTCCACTTTTTTGCAGTTTTTCTACAACTTCGCGAACATATTCTGACTGACTGTCAGTAATATTCATGACAACTGCTTGTTGTGGCGCCAACCAGGTTGGGAAATAACCCGCGTATTCTTCGATGAGGATACCGATGAAACGCTCCAGGGAGCCAAGAATGGCGCGGTGAATCATAACCGGCGTATGACGCTCATTATCTTCACCGACATAAGTCGCCCCCAGACGCTCAGGCAGAGCAAAGTCTAGCTGAACTGTACCGCACTGCCAAGCTCGATCTAAGCAGTCATGCAAAGTAAATTCAATTTTAGGGCCGTAGAACGCCCCTTCACCTTCCTGAATATCGTAAGGAATGCTCATTGATTCCAGTGCGATTTTCAGATCAGACTCGGCTCTATCCCACATTTCATCGGAACCCACACGCTTTTCAGGGCGTGTAGACAGCTTCACCACAATATTGTTGAAGCCGAAAGTTTCATAGGTATCGTAAACCATCTTGATACAGGAAGTGACTTCTTCCTGAACTTGGTTTTCGGTACAGAAAATGTGCGCATCATCC
The DNA here is from genome assembly GCF_000425165.1 of Photobacterium halotolerans DSM 18316. Lineage (GTDB taxonomy): Bacteria > Pseudomonadota > Gammaproteobacteria > Enterobacterales > Vibrionaceae > Photobacterium > Photobacterium halotolerans. The sequence goes on along the minus strand of NZ_KE384319.1, from coordinate 63,682 downwards.
TGAGTAAAACCACGCACACGCATCAGACCGTGCAATGCGCCTGATGGTTCATTTCGGTGGCAGCTGCCGAACTCGGCCATACGTAACGGCAGATCACGGTATGATTTCAGACCCTGATTGAAGATCTGAACGTGACCCGGACAGTTCATAGGCTTAATCGCATACTCACGCTTTTCCGACTCAGTCGTGAACATGTTTTCTGCGTATTTGTCCCAGTGACCAGAGCGCTCCCACAGAACGCGGTCCATCATCAGCGGACCTTTCACTTCCTGGTAGTCATACTCAGTCAGCTTGTCACGGACGAACACTTCCAGCTCACGGAACACGGTCCAGCCGTTGTGATGCCAGAATACCATACCCGGCGCTTCTTGCTGCATATGATACAGATCAAGCTGCTTACCCAGTTTACGGTGGTCACGCTTAGCCGCTTCTTCCAGACGCGTCAGATGCGCTTTCAGTGCTTTCTTATCATGGAAGGCTGTACCGTAAATACGCTGCAACATCTTGTTATCGCTGTTACCACGCCAGTAAGCGCCAGCCACATTCAGCAGTTTGAAATGCTGGCAGAAGCCCATGTTCGGCACGTGCGGGCCACGGCACATGTCGATGTATTCTTCGTGATGGTACAAACCCGGACGATCATCGCGAGAGACATTCTCATCCAGAATTTCCATTTTGTACGGTTCGCCGCGAGACTCAAAGGTATCACGTGCTTCCTGCCAGCTGACTTTCTTCTTGATAACGTCGTACTTGGTTTTCGCCAGCTCGACCATGCGCTTTTCGATCTTTTCCAGATCGTCAGCCGTCAATGGTTGCTCCAGATCGACGTCATAATAGAAACCGGAATCAATCGTCGGACCGATCGCCATTTTCACATCCGGGTACAATTGCTTGATCGCATGACCCAAAAGGTGAGCACAAGAGTGACGAACGATTTCCAGACCGTCTTCATCTTTTGCGGTGATGATTTCCAGTTTTGCGTCGTTTTCAATCAAATCACAGGCATCAACGCGAACACCGTCAACACGGCCGGCGATACAGGCTTTCGCCAGGCCAGGGCCGATAGACAGCGCCACATCGAGAGTTGAAACCGGGTTATCAAATTGACGCTGACTGCCGTCAGGAAGAGTAATTACAGGCATTCATTGATCCTTTGTTCAGTGGTGCCACATACCAAGTAGCACATGCAATTTCGTATTTTACCGCCTGCCAAGGTGCAGTACGGTGATGAGATAATGTCTGTTTCGGTGTGAATTTTGGTACAAATCAAAATTGCTGACCCCAGACAGAGGGCGAATTGTAATGGATTGACTCACAAAACTAAAGATAGAAAAGCCAGTGACCTGTGAGCCACTTGCAAAATAAGGGAAAAGTTGCTTTCATTTGTATAGGCAATTTAGAGTCAATAATGACGCAGAGACAACACCATGGCAAGCGCACCGCGTTATCAGCAAATCAAAGAGTACCTCGACCGGAAAATCCAGAGTCGTGAATGGCCACCCGGATATAAGATCCCCACCGAAATTGAGCTGTCAGAGCAGTTTGAAGTCAGTCGGATGACGGCCAATAAAGCTATCAAAGAACTGGTGAATGAAGGGTTTCTGGAACGCACCCCCCGTTTAGGCACTTTTGTCTGCAATAAAAAAGCCGAATCTCCTTTGATGGAAATTCGGAACATTGCAGCGGAAGTCACCAGCCGGGGCCATCAGTATTCCAGCAAAGTGATCACGCAGCAGCAGGTCAAAGCCCGCGATGAAATTGCATTACGCTTAGGCGTACGGCATGACACGACTGTCTATTTCACTCAAATCGTCCATTACGAAAATAAGGTGCCGATTCAGCTGGAAGAACGCTGGGTGAATCCGCACTTTGCCCCCGATTATATCCAGCAGGATTTTACGACTCAGACACCCAATGAGTATCTGATGCAAACATGCCCGCTCAGTGATATTGAGCATACTGTCGAAGCCATTCTGCCCCCTTCACATATCAGTGAGTTACTCGAAATGGCGATCGAGTCGCCATGTTTATTACTCAATCGCCGTACCTGGAGTAACACCAATCTCATCAGTACAGCTTTGCTGTACCACCCCGGTGATAAATACAAACTCAGCTCCAGAACCCGCGTCATTTAACTCTGGTTCGTTTTCAGGCGCTGCAAGCCTCGTTGTTTCTTACCTGTCATATTGATTAACAAGCCTGCTCACTCTGTGACCAGGCTTTTGAATAACTCATCATTTCCACCTGATGCTTCCCTCTCCCGCTGCTACATACGCTACTGTTAATAGAATCCTTCAACATTGATCACATTTTCATTACGTCACATCTTGAGTTTTATCCGAATTCAGACTTTAATTTGTATATACATATCAAACAACCAGAGAGACGCTGCTCGCTATGGAACGTATTCTGATCAATCTCAAACTCGTCACCATGGAACCGGAACACGGTTATCAGATCATTGATAATGCCATGGTGATTATCCGTCAGGGTAAGATCAGCTACGCCGGTCCGCAGCAGGCAAACTGGCAGGACGCAGCCGACAGCCAAGCTGAGATTGTGGATTGCAAGCAGGCTCTGGTCACGCCGGGTCTGATCGACTGCCATACCCACCTGGTGTTTGCGGGCAATCGTGCTAACGAATTTGAACAGCGTCTGAACGGTGTCCCTTACGAAGATATCGCCAAGGCCGGTGGCGGCATTTTGTCGACAGTCAGAGCCACGCGCGCAGCCACCGAAGATGAACTGTTTGCATTGGCTTCAGAGCGCCTGGCCGGCCTGAAACGTGACGGCGTCACCACTGTCGAAATTAAATCCGGCTATGGCCTGACGACCGAAGATGAGCTGAAAATGCTGCGGGTTGCCCGCCGTATTGGCGAGCAGGCCGATATCAAAGTCTCAACCACACTGCTGGCCGCACACGCATTGCCTCCCGAATATGCCGGACGCAGCGACGATTACATCACCCTGGTATGCGACGAAATTATTCCTGCAGCAGCAAAAGAGAACCTTGCAGATTCAGTAGACGTTTTCTGCGAAGGCATCGGTTTTTCAACCGCACAAAGTGCGCGGGTTTTTGCTGCGGCCAAAGCCCATGGCCTGATGATTAAAGGCCATACTGAACAGCTGTCGAATCTGGGCGGCAGTGCACTGGCAGCCAGCATGGGTGCAAAGTCTGTCGACCATATTGAATACCTGGACGAAGCCGGTGTTGAAGCACTGGCCGCCCACAACACAGTCGCTACCCTGTTGCCAGGCGCTTTCTATTTCCTGCGTGAAACCCAGCAGCCACCGATCGCTCAGCTTCGTGAAAAAGGTGTGCCGATGGCAATTTCCACCGACTTTAATCCCGGCACCTCACCGATTGCCTCGCTGCGTACCATGATGAACATGGCTTGCACCTTCTTCCGCCTGACACCGGAAGAATGCCTGAGAGGCGTTACCGCGCATGCCGCACAGGCGCTGGGTCTGAGTGAGCAATGTGGTCAGATTCGCACGGGTATGGCCGCCGATCTGGCACTGTGGAATCTTGACTCGCCAGCAGAGCTGTCCTATCGCATGGGTGTGCCGGATTTAATCGCCCGGGTTGTGGATGGCAACGTATTTTATCAACCCAAGAATCAGTAAACAGGAGGCTGTATGCCTATTGATATGAGTATCTGGCAAGGACGCAGTGATCCTGAAGACGGTAACAAAGGCCTGCGCTGGCACCAGAAAGTGCAACCTGCCGATAATGCCAATGAAAGCGGCATCATGCTGCTCGGCTTCGCCTGTGATGAAGGGGTCTCGCGCAATAAAGGCCGTACCGGTGCTTATGATGCTCCGGTCGCGATTCGCCGCGCACTGGCCAACCTCGCCTGGCACCACGAAGAGCCCGTTTATGACGGCGGCAACATCAGCTGCGACGACAGCAACCTGGAACTGGCGCAATACCGGCTGGCAGAAGATGTAAGCCGCGCCCTGCGTCAGCGCCACAAAGTGATCGTGTTTGGCGGCGGGCATGAAGTGGCCTGGGGATCGTTTCAGGGCATAGGCAATTATCTGGTGCAAAAGCAGCATGTTGCCGGCAATGAGAATGAAGCACAGCAACCACCGCGTGTCGGCATCATCAACTTTGATGCCCACTTCGACCTGCGTAATCCACCGGGTGGCAAGCAGTCGGAGAAAGGCAGCTCAGGCACCCCGTTCCATCAGGCTGCCCGTTTCTGCGAAATGCATAACTGGCCATTCAAATATGCCTGTCTGGGACTGGCGCGTACCAGTAATACCCAGGCGCTGTATGAAAAAGCCGACCGTTTAGGGGTGTTTTACAAAGATGACCATGAACTGGTTCATCACAAGATGGAACCAACACTGACAGAGCTGCAGCGATTTATTGATCAGTGTGATTACCTCTATCTGACCATTGATCTGGATGTTTTCCCGGCCTCCGTGGCGCCTGGAGTCAGTGCCCCGGCTGCACGCGGTGTGCCATTCGACATCGTTGAAATGCTGCTGGAACCGATTTTAAAAGCCAGAACGCCGAAAGGGGAATCGAAGATCCTGGTCGCGGATCTGGCTGAGTATAACCCGCGTTTTGACATTGATAATCAAACTGCACGGTTAGCTGCACGGCTTGCCTGGACAATCGCCCGCGCTATTCGTTAACCGAAGAGCGGCAAGGAGAGCAAAATGACGCAACAACAGAATCCACGTCTGGACACGACACGCACCATCAAAGCACCAACTGGCACCAAACTGAATGCCAAGTCATGGCTGACAGAAGCACCGCTGCGTATGCTGATGAATAACCTGCATCCAGATGTGGCTGAACACCCTCACTCTCTGGTGGTCTATGGTGGTATTGGCCGTGCAGCCCGTAACTGGGAATGTTATGACAAGATTGTTGAAGTCCTGAAGCGCCTGGAAGATGACGAGACCCTGCTGGTTCAGTCCGGTAAACCTGTCGGGGTGTTCAAAACGCACAGCAACGCGCCTCGCGTACTGATCGCTAACTCCAATATCGTGCCACACTGGGCAAACTGGGAACACTTCAACGAGCTGGATAAAAAAGGCCTGATGATGTACGGCCAGATGACTGCGGGCAGCTGGATCTACATCGGTTCACAAGGCATTGTTCAGGGCACCTACGAAACCTTCGTTGCTATGGCGCGCAAGCATTTCAATGGCGATGCATCCGGTCGCTGGGTACTGACCGGCGGTCTGGGCGGCATGGGTGGTGCTCAGCCTCTGGCGGCCACCATGGCGGGTTTCTCTATGATCGCCGTTGAGTGTGATGAGTCACGTATCGATTACCGCCTGCGTACCGGTTATGTTGACTGTAAAGCCACCACGCTGGACGAAGCACTGGCTATCATTGAAGAGTCCAGACAAACCGGCAAACCGGTTTCTGTTGGCCTGCTGGGTAACGCGGCTGATGTCTTCCCTGAGCTGGTGAAGCGCGGCATCGTGCCAGACTGCACCACTGACCAGACATCAGCCCACGATCCGCTGAATGGCTACCTGCCTAAGGGCTGGAGCATGGAGCATGCGGCAGAAATGCGTCTGCAAGACGAAGCCGCGGTGGTGAAAGCGGCAAAAGCGTCGATGGCGGTACAGGTACAGGCGATGCTGGATCTGCAAAAAGCAGGTTCTGCAACCGTCGATTACGGCAACAACATACGCCAGATGGCGCTGGAAGAAGGCGTTGAAAACGCATTCGACTTCCCGGGATTTGTACCGGCTTATATTCGTCCGCTGTTCTGTGAAGGCGTCGGTCCGTTCCGCTGGGCTGCCCTGTCCGGCGACCCGGAAGACATCTACAAAACCGATCAGAAAGTCAAAGAGCTGATCCCGGATAACCCACACCTGCACAACTGGCTGGACATGGCGCGCGAGCGTATTCAGTTCCAGGGACTGCCGGCACGTATCTGCTGGGTGGGCCTGAAAGACCGTGCACGTCTGGGTCTGGCATTTAACGAAATGGTGCGTAACGGTGAACTGAAAGCGCCTATCGTAATTGGCCGAGATCACCTGGATTCAGGCTCTGTTTCCAGCCCTAACCGCGAAACCGAAGGCATGATGGACGGTTCAGACACTGTCTCCGACTGGCCACTGCTCAATGCCCTGCTTAACACGGCATCCGGTGCGACCTGGGTTTCTCTGCACCACGGTGGTGGCGTAGGAATGGGCTTCTCTCAGCATTCTGGCATGGTGATCGTATGTGACGGTACCGATGAAGCCGAAGAGCGCATCCGCCGCGTACTGCGTAACGACCCGGGCACTGGTGTGATGCGTCACGCTGATGCCGGCTACGACATTGCGATCAACTGCGCCAAAGAGCAGGGCCTTGATCTGCCAATGATCACAGATAAATAACTCCAGCACGAATACTCACGGGTGATTCTGGCAGTAATACGACGGAACCTTTTGCGCCAAGTCTCTGATTCAAAGCCATCAAATTCAGCTACACAACCAAGCCGGGATCCTTCCCGGCTTTTTTTATCTGATTCTGTTATTAAAACTGCTTTGATATAAATTTTACTGCCCTGCACTTTTTAATTGACTGTTTTTGTTATTTAAGTCAGCTGAGCGGTAAACATATAGTCTATGCTGTGATGAGGTAAAGCACGGGGCGACTGACAAAAAACACCATAATAACGTCAGTCAGGGGTAGCGATGAGCACGGCTCGTTCAGGTTCGCAGAACCAGAATCGACTTGCACCCAACACAATTGCCCCAACAGATTTGGCGTCACTGTCTTTATATAATCCAGCCCAGGCGCTGTATTATTGTTTATCATGATTTGTACCCAAACTGGTTTGTGCCCGGAGGATGCTATGTGGCAAGCGATTTCCCATCAGCTTTCAGACGTACTTGATCAACCCTTTACCATCCGCGAGCGGGATACCCTCCCTGGCGGGGACGTTAACGAATGCTATTGCATCAGTGATGGTGATCAAAGGTACTTCATCAAGCTTAATGAGAAAGAGCAGCTTCCCGTTTTTGAAGCAGAAGCGGAAAGTCTGCGGGTCCTGCAGGAAACGAACTCAGTGACAGTGCCCACCAGCCGGCATATGGGCATAAGCCGGGATAAAGCCTTTCTTATCCTTGATTTCATGCCCATGAAAAGCCTGGATACAGAATCGGCTCACACCCTTGGCCAGCAACTGGCGCATCTTCATAAATGGGGTGAACAGCCGGAATACGGCTTTGACATGGATAACTTTATTGGCCTGACACCTCAGCCCAATCAATGGCGCCGTAAATGGTGCCGCTTTTTCGCTGAACAGCGGATTGCCTGGCAACTGCAGCTCTGTGAAGAGAAAGGCATCGACTTTGGCAGCATTGATATCATCACAGGCAGAGTGATTGATATTTTATCGACACATCAGCCCAAACCTTCCCTGCTGCATGGCGACTTATGGCATGGAAATACGGCGCTCAGTGTCGATGGCCCGGTGATTTATGATCCCGCCTGCTACTGGGGCGACAGGGAGTGCGACATTGCCATGACAGAGTTGTTCGGCGGATTTCCCGACAGTTTCTACAATGGCTATCAGTCTGTGTTTCCGCTGGATGACGGTTACAAAGAACGTCGCGACCTCTACAACCTTTACCACCTGCTGAACCACTGCAATCTCTTTGGCGGAGAATATCTGGATCAGGCAGAACGCTGTATTCGCAGACTTAATCTGACAGACTCTGAGTAGCAATTAAACGGTAATCCAGGCTACCGTCTGCACAGTTGAAGTGATAAAGTTCACATTCTTTATCCTTTCAGCTCAAGACAGGAACAGTATGTTAAAAGCCGCAATCTTCGATATGGATGGCCTTCTGGTCGACTCAGAACCTTTCTGGCAACGTGCTCAGGTTGAGGTATTCTCTTCACTGGGTGTCACAATTTCACAGCAGGAAACGCTGGAAACCATGGGGTTGCGGATCGATCACATTGTTGATCTCTGGTTCGAGCGTCAGCCATGGCAAGGCCCGTCGTGCCAGGACGTCAACACCATGATCACTAAACGTGTGGAAGAACTGGTTCAGGAACACAAACCTATGCTGCCTGGTGTGCGTGAAGCGATACAGACATGTCAGGATATGGGTTTGACAATTGCTCTGGCGTCATCATCACCAATGAGCCTTATCAATGCTACCTTAGATGCCCTGTCACTGACAGAGCATTTCAGTGCCCTGTTCTCAGCCGAGCACCTGCGCTATGGCAAACCTCACCCGGAAGTGTACCTGAATGCGGCCCATGATCTGGGTGTCGATCCGCTCCACTGTGTTGCTTTTGAAGACTCCCTGAACGGCTTGCTGGCCGTCAAGGCAGCCCGTATGAAGAGTATCGTCGTGCCGGAGCAGCAACACAGTGCCGATCTGCGTTGGTCAATCGCGGACAAAAAACTTAACTCGCTGCTCGAAGTAAATAAAGCATTAATCGCCAGCCTTTAATCAGGCTCAAGAATGGTTAGCCTGTTTGTCGCAACACACAAACAGGCTGATCATCCTGTTTCGCAAAATACTCATCTATATCGATATCAAAAGCGTCACTATAGGCCCATTTCCGATCAATCAATTTCACATTACCGCCAGCTTGTCTACTCTGTTCTTATCAACTTTCCAGGCAACAAAGTCCTCATAGTTAAAACTTCTCAGCAATTCAAAGTTTGCAGTTAATTCACGGCAAAAACTAATCCGTATCGCTAGGATTAACTTAACGGTTAGCAAACCTATACCCATCGTTTTTGTTGCGATTGTCAGGTAAGAAACGACGTCTGTGTTTCAACCAGCCAGTGGCTTCCGAGGCGAAAGAGTCAAGACTCTCCAGTAGGGACACTGGTCGCGGTATGAATGTGCCAATCAGTATCAGGTACATATTGTAAGGAGTAGAAAATGAAGAACTATAGTGAGCAGAGTGTGACTTGTCCGCATTGTGGCCACCATATCCGAATTACCCTGGACAGCAGTGCCGGCAGTCAGGAGTTTTACGATGATTGCCCCGCGTGTTGCCATGCGATTCACTTAAACATGCAGGTTGATGAATTACACAAAACCATTCACCTGTTTGTCGATGCTGACGACGAGCAAATTTTTTAATGTCCGAATCAACACGCTCCTCGCACAAGAGGGCGTGTTGATTGAGACAAACGCTTTCCTTTATTAGCCTCTCGCTGCCATCACCCTTTCCACCGTATCCACCACAGCCTGCGTCTGAGGATCAATTTCTATATTGATCACATCACCTTTTTGGCGCGCAGACAGATTTGTCCTGTTCAGGGTTTCCGGGATCAGGTTGACGTTAAATCTCTGGCCTTCCACATCCCCAATAGTCAGGCTGGCCCCGTCGATACCGATATAGCCTTTAGTGAACACATATTTCATCAGGGCGGCAGGCAAAGAAAACCAAATCTGATGATTGTTTTCTGTTTCAATGACCTCATCCACCACCGCAGTGGCCATGATATGGCCCGACATACTATGACCGCCTATCTCATCACCAAACTTAGCCGCTCGTTCAATATTCACGCGGTCACCGGGACTGAGCAAACCCAGATTGGTGACACGCAGTGTTTCCTGCATCAGATCGAACGAAACTTGATTTCCGTTGATGTGTGTTACCGTCAGACAACAGCCGTTATGGGCCACAGAGGCGCCAACTTCCAATCCTGGCAGCAGTTCATCCGGCAATTGAATAACGTGAGTCTGAAAATCTTTTTTCTTGTTAATTTCAATGATTTCAGCCGTACACTGAATAATACCTGTAAACATTTCTCCTCCAGAGAACTGAACCTGAAAGCGATGGACACTCGCCTAATCGGATAGCAAAGCAATACTGTGCTACATAATGAATCTCTGCCCAGCATCCTATCATTGACCCGTTTTACTTAGCCAGTCCTGCAGTCCCGCTGCATTGTGATATCCTCAAACAGTACGGCGACACAGAAAAAAGCAGAAAAATGCTGAATTGTGATACAGATTGAATAAATCATTGTCAGTATCAGTGAAGCCGATATAATCCACTGTGAAGATTATTCCAATAATAGATTACCTGCCCTCTGGAGCATTTCGTGCATCTTTATCGTCTAGAAACTAAGCGATTGTTGAAACTCGCTATTCCCGTTCTGATCGCCTCTGTTGCGCAGACGGCAATGAGCTTTATTGATACCGTGATGGCTGGCGGTGTCAGTGCCACCGATATGGCCGCTGTCTCGGTCGCCTCCAGCGTCTGGATGCCTGCCATTCTGTTTGGCATTGGTGTGCTGTTCGCTATGGTGCCCATTGTCGCCCAGCTCAACGGCTCCGGCCAGAAAGACAAAATTCCGTTTCAGGTTCAGCAAAGCTTTGTCTTGTCTTTACTCTTGTCAGTCCCAATCATACTGGTGCTCTATAATGCGGGCATCTTAATTGATTACATGGCCGTCGAACCCGTACTGGCAGAAAAAACCATTGGTTACTTACACGCCGTTCTTTATGCTGTTCCGGCCCTGCTGCTGTTTCAGGCATTACGCAGCTTTTCTGAAGGCCTGTCACTGACCGTTCCCGGTATGGTGATTGGTTTCATCGGCTTGTTAGCCAACATTCCGCTTAACTGGATCTTTGTTTACGGTAAATTCGGCGCACCGGCGCTTGGCGGCATCGGCTGCGGTGTTGCCACTGCCATTGTGTACTGGCTGATGTACTTCTCGATGCTGGTTTATGTACTGGTGAACCGGAAACTCAGCCGCGTCGGGCTATTCCACACCTGGTATCGCCCAGAGCTGAAAGCCATTCTGCGTCAGTTCAAGCTTGGCTTTCCGATTGCAGCGGCATTATTTTTTGAAGTCTCGATCTTTGCGGCAATCGCACTGCTGATTGCACCACTGGGCTCAATTGTTGTCGCCGCCCACCAGATTGCGATCAACTTCTCTTCGCTGGTCTTCATGTTACCTATGAGCTTAGGTGCCGCGGTCAGCATCCGGGTCGGGCATCAGTTAGGTGAGCAAAACTTTGATGGCGCAAAAATTTCCAGCCACTGCGGTGTCTGGGTTGGCGTGGCCATTTCTGTGGCAACAGCTGTGTTGACGATCATTTTCCGCGAACAGATTGGCTTGCTATATACCGACAACACAGACGTTATTATGCTGGCAACTCAGCTCTTGTTCCTTGCGGCGGTTTATCAGTGCAGTGATGCCGTTCAAGTGGTTGCGGCCGGGGCACTACGTGGTTACAAAGACATGCGGGCCATTTTTATCCGCACCTTTATTGCCTATTGGGTTTTTGGTCTGCCAATCGGGTATGTACTGGGTATGACAAACCTGTTCACCGCACCAATGGGGCCACACGGCTTCTGGATTGGTACGATTGTTGGCTTAACCGCTGCAGCATTGATGCTGACGGTGCGACTGCTTTGGCTGCAACGCCAAGACCATGATTTCCAGCTGGCAATGTCGGTACAATAACCGGATTCCCCTCTTCCTAAGGCAGCAAACGCTGCCTTTTCTCTATCTGAAAACTCAATCTGTTAGCTTATACTGTTATAAAAATCCCAGAATAACGATCATGCGCCGACGCTTTCTTTCAAATCCGCTTAACATAAACAAGCTGCTGATTCGGCTCGCATTGAGCGGCCTGCTTATTCTATTGGCCGGTTGTGACCGTCAGTCCTCAGATAATCAGTTTGCAGACTATGCTGATCGTCTTGCTTCTGTGCTGGCAGTCAGTTCGCCGAAAGAGCCGGATACCCGGCTCCCGCCTCTTCCCGAGGTCGGTGATATGCTGCAGCGCACCGAAGATGTCAGAATGGGACTGTTTGACGCCTATGAACTCAGAAAATGCGGCTTGTTTCATCTCATCGCAGAGCGCAATTCTGTGCTGGGAAAAGTGCAGGACAGAACCCGCCAGTTACGCTACGAGCTGCTGTTATTAGACGGTATCGGCCACTGTATCGCGACATTGCCCGAGGACGATAATGTCAGAGCGCAACTGATAGAAGTTCAGACCACGAAACAAGATGACCTGTCTAAATACCTGTGGAACATGCTGCTCACTGGTGAAGAGTGGCAAAAACAGTTTAAGCCCTCACACGCCGCCTTTTCGCTGGGCACGATTCCAGATGCCACCGCCACCCTGCAGGCGATGAGCGGATTAGCGCACATTGCCAGCCAGATTTCTGCGCGGCACAGCGTCTCCGCTCAGTCCGCTGAACGCCTGCTCAGCTATGAAGAAAACATCCACACCTCGCGTTATCTTGGTCAGCTTTTTTACTCAATGGCCCGTGCCACTGACTGGCTGAACACCACAACCGCCCTACTGAGCCAAAACGATGCCACAGTCGTGTGCGGACCCAACCGAAACCAGCAGAAAGCCAACTTTCTAGAGAACGTATTCTATAAATTTTTCGTTACGGATATTCAGCCATACCTTGCCAACCTTGATGCCCGCTACCAGGACATTCAGCCGGATCTGCAAGCCCTGTTTGCTATCCCCAACCGCCCTGCTGCGCTCGCCGATTATCACAGCTTCTATATAGACGGTGACATACACCGCCAATTTCGTGACGCTACTCTCAACCACGTCTCATACTGGCAGACCTTGTTCAAGCGTTGTGGGATAAACGTCGGACAGCCATAGGGTAGCTGGTCTTTGCCGTTCATTTTCATCGCCTTGCCGAAACACCGTTAACTGCCTTACAAATGAATGACCATAGGCTCAAAAAATCAACACCCCTACTATGCTTTACATACAGGCCACAATCAGGGAACGAGATAGAATGAAAAAAATCAAAAACGAGCAAAAACTGATTAAGAAAGCCATGGAAATAGGCATTGCCTTTGCCAAAAAACAGGGTTATGAAGACTTCGACAAAGGCATTTCAGATAAAGAAAAAGTGGAATGTATCTACCGGTTACTGGTTGATGTGAAGCAGATCACCCCGCTTTCTCCCGATCAGGAAGACGGCCCCAATATGAAGCATAAACTGGCTATCTGGATCTCCCGCTTACTGCCGCCGGATCATGAGCTTTTGCAATAATTTTTACCCTGAAAACAACAACTCAGTGCCTGATTCAGCGTCAGGCAGTACAAGTAACAATCAAACAGTCACGAAAAATAAAAAAAGCCAACTCAAACACTTGCGCCTGTGGGTCTGAGTCGCTAATATTCACCCCGTTCTCAAGCAGGACGATTTAGTGATACGACCGTAGCTCAGCTGGTTAGAGCACCACCTTGACATGGTGGGGGTCGGTGGTTCGAGTCCACTCGGTCGTACCAAATCCTGCATTAGAAAACATTGTTGCTAAACAATCAAAACATAGCATTTGCGTCTGTAGCTCAGCTGGTTAGAGTATCGCCTTGACATGGCGGGGGTCGGTGGTTCGAGTCCACTCAGACGCACCATACAGAGAAGCCCGTTCGAAAGAACGGGCTTTTTCTTTGTCTGCTATCTTTTGTTCCCCATATGTGTCCCCACATGGTTTCCGTTCCACCAAAGATTTTATTCGCCAGTAGTTTATAACAGTTAATTGGATCAAATTCCTGATACTGGCCGTTCTGCCCCTGTTCGTTACTGACGTAATTGGGATGAATTTCGGCGCTCAGGTATTTAAAGCCTTCTTTGGTGACTTTGCTGATGCCGAGTTCGTACCACTCCACCTCTGCACGTAATCGACCGCGGTCGGTAAACAGGCGACGCACCACCGCCCCGGCACCGTTTTCAGGCTGGTGCGCAATGTCGATGTTGATTTCCTGGCCATAGACGTTCTCGTTGAAGTTTTTGACCAGGGCATCGAACATTTGCTGGGTCAGTTCGAATTCGCCGTAACGCGGATCGTAAAATTTGCCGGTTCGGGTAATGGTGACAACACTGCGTTTACTGCTGCTGTGGGTGTCCACCTTCACAGCATCCGACAGGAGATGAATGGCCCCGCTGGCCGGTGCTGCACTGAGTGCCAGCACAACACTGGCGGAAAGAAAGGATTGTTTGTTCATGTCTCTGCCCTAAAACGGAAAAGCCCCTGAGGGTTACTCAGGGGCTCGGTCGCCATCAATTATTGCAGTGTTAGAGAATAAAAGATTCATAAGGAGGGGCAGTGAAAGTTAGTACTTGTATCATTTGTATTCATTTGATCACAATCACAGCAAGTGTATGCAATTTGTATCATCATTGGGTTTTCATGGAAGAAGTAGAGATGAGATCTTAAATGGCAAATAAAAAGAACAATAGAAGTAGAACAATTTACTATTACCGAGCTGAGTTCAAACAATTTGATGGCCTCGTTATAAATGAAACATTAGAAGAAATGGTCATTAATTCATGGTCCAAATTAAACAGCACCTCTGAAAGAAGCTTTTTTTCTAGCAAAGGAAGGCAAATTGTTGGGATGAAGATTTCCCCGATGCGAGCGACTTTATCAAAAGGTAATAGAGACTGCACTACCATTTGCTTAGGGATTTATGAAGAAGGTGCTGATGCAAACACTATTTCTCGCCCATCAAACTCTCACATTGAAACTTCAGCCGACACATATTCAGCACCAGTAGATAAAGAGTATCTGGATGGTGAAGCATTCATGTGCCTATATGGAAACCATATTATTCTAAGTCCTACTGATCTACTTAGAGCAGCGACTGCATTACAGTATTTCGAATCTTTATTAAATGCAGGTGGCTATGGAAAAGAGGCAAACACTTTAAATATTCATCAAATAGCTGATATTGACACATTAAAAACCATTCACAATGAAGGAATAAAAAACATTTCAATAAATTCCAGTGTATATGTATCCACATTTGATTATCTTTCCAGAAATAATAATTTCAATACGACACCAATTTTAAGAAAGCTCAAGGGAATGGCAGAGAGTGTACTTGACTGCTTATATGAAGATGACGATGTGGCAGATTTCAACAACGTAGATAGTCTAAATGCCAACATTGTGATTTCTCACGATAGTCGAGTTAAAGGAGAACAAGCTGAAGAAGAAGGTGATCAATTGAGCAACGCAGCATTCCAATTAATAGAAAGCGACCTGAATGGCTACAGAATAACCACCAAGAAAGGCAAGACATTCACACATGACAAAATAATAGTGAAAAGTAAAGTTGATGTCCCAGAGCATGGAAAGTCAGTAAATCGTGACGCAATGTGGGGGCAATTAGTGTATACTCTGCAACAGTACGAGAAAAGTGGCGTCTTGGAGCAATAATGAGTTTCGCTAACGCTAAAAAATATTGGAAAAAAACAGTCCAGCTAATTGTTGCTATTCTTGTTAGCTTGTTTTTATCATATTTATCTCAGCCATTAATTAATGAAAAAGCGTTAGATACCCTTGTAAACATATACTCTATATTAGCGGGTTTCTTAGTGGGAATTATTGCTCTCATTGGAGACCCGTTATCGCTTCCTTCTGGTTCTTGGCGAGTTGCAGAAAAAGCAAGAATTAATACACGTCGCAACTTAAAAGGAACGAGGAACCTACTATACATTTACCTTTTAACTTTGTTTTTTATTTTTTCCTACAAGCTATTTACAATCGATGGCGTACTAAGTATATATACAAAATTCAACTTAGAAACTGATATCAAAAACAACTTAATTGATATTAAGTTATTAACTGAACGCTTTATATTGTTTCTATCCTATATTGCATTCTTTTACTCTTTTATGCTTCCATCAAAGTTATTTCAAGTTCAGGAAAAAAGAGTCGACAAAGAAATTGAAGAACGACGTAAAAAGGCAAACATTAACAATAACCAGCCTAAGTAGAAGATGTCACCGTTATAAAACTCTTAGTTAATTTTTGCTATTTAGGGCATAAATACGAAATCCCCTGATAGTAATATCAGGGGCTCGTTTTTTCAATGTAAGTAAGATTTTAAGGGAACAGACGATAAGAGCGACTAAATATCCTGCAATTTAGACTCTAAGTATGTTCCGACGAACCAAACAGGCAACACAGGAACAAGCCATAAAAATAAAACCAAAATAACTTGATTTAATGTAGAAGCTGAAAATAACGCCATACCAAGAACACTTTCACAAAATAAAATCAAAAACGCATTACCATGCTCTCTTAAGTGCTTATACGATTCAGTGTACTGTCGTCGGCGTTCGCAATCCTTACCTCGATTCTTAACTAAATCTTTATAGAAATCAAAAATAACTGGGGTGGAGGTTCTATAAACTGATAGACTCATTGCCGCTTGAGTGGCCAAAACAAACACAAGCGGTGCCATAAACATTGCTTGGACAAGATTCCAGTCATCACTGTACATGTAATACAAGAAGGCATATACGGACATAATAATAAGAATATAAATCCAAAAGCCACGACTAACCTTATTCGATGTGAAATTAAACTTACACCTATAAGTATGAAGCAGCAGAATTGGCGCACTAGAGATGTAGCAAAATGATACTCCAACAATCAATGCAACCCATAAAAATCCATTCGTTAAAGTTGATAAAGACAATGACTTGACATTAAGCAACTCACCTATAGTTGAAGACAAGCCTGAATCAGGGTGAAAAATTATTGCTGTAAAGATCAATGCCCCAAAAACACTTCCAACAAAATAGCGAATAAAATAAAACTCCCACCATTTATTTTCCATAATATACTCCTTTTAATTCATGTTAATTAAAATAATCTTGTTGATAGTTAATGGATACACTCACCCACCTTTTACACCTGCACAGCGCCACACCCTCTGCGACTTTGACGCAGCGGGATCGGATGACGCCTTGGTGGGTGAAGATGCAGTGGCCGCATTCGCAGACGACGGCGGGGTATGGCCCCGCCAGTTCCTGGTACATGGCATCGAGTCGTTTTGGTTCAAGTTCGGTGACGTTGGCCTGTACCATCATTCTGCCTCCATCTTGAGTAAGGCGATGTCGAGCTTGTCGCCGATAGATGCAAACAGATAAAAGAGTTGTTCAGCGGTGAGGGTATCAACCGGGCCTGAAGTTGCGCCGGAGATTGCGGCTAACCCGCCAATCATTTCCCGGGCTTCGAGGACTAAGGTGTGCGGATCTTTGTTGATTGCCTGGAAAGCAGAAGCTGAATTTATAGACATAGCATGTCTCCGTTGAGAAGCAAATTTACATTGCCACTCGGAGACGCCAATACTCACGATGGTGGCAACTCGAACAGGGTTGGCGTAACCGGTCTCAACGATACCGGCGCGACCGAAGTCGCCCCTGCCCGAGCTACCATAGAGTACTGCTTTTCTTAGGTGTGCGCGAGCGCCGCCTAACAAAAAAGACGCTGAGCGCGTCTTATGTGGGCTCGTTGAGTAATTACTGGACGCCAATCCAGATAACAGATTTTGCTGTTATGGATATGAGCTTAACTGCGCATTTTGGGGGTGTCAAGGAGTCTGGATTGGATTTAAAAGAAATACCGACGTAGCTACGCCGGCAAGAAATCATTTCCTATAATTGCTGCCAAGCTCTTTCAAACGCAGCTATTTCTGATTCAACAGCAATCGAGAAAACAATCGGATCACCACTAAATGTGTACATCTTTCTCGTATTGATATCCAACACAGCATAAACTGCTGTATTGATATCAATACAAGATTGCATAAGGTAGCAAATATAGTTTGCTCGCTCTTTAGTCATTGGTTCATTTACACTAAAGTACAGCTTGATAATATGCTCTACCCCGTCAATAACAACATTAAGCTCCGGATTACAAACAATCTCTGTGACATTTGAGTGGTAAGAATTCCTAACTGGGTCATGCCAACGAATGTTTTTACCTTTAGCCCAAGCAACAAATTTCTTTGCTAAATGGCTATAATTACTTGTTTTTCTCTTATCATTTAACGTTTTCGGTAACTTTGTCAGCTCACTCAACTGCTTTTGATTCTTAATGATATCAACGATTTTTTCTCGAAAGCTTTTGTAATAATCGGAACTTGGATGATATGACCCTTTATTCTTTTGCCTTTTGATCAGAGTTAGCTTCTTAGTCCCGCCTTGGGTTGCAATCGCTGAAAATTCTTTTACGAAAATGCTTGGCATAACAGCTCCTACTGAACAGTTTATAACCAACCTAGCACAGTGCAACAACACCCACAACAAAATACAACTAAAGTCGTATGAGGGTTTAGAGAAAAAAAGCCTGAGCATTGCTCAGGCTTCATAGTTCTACCCAATCAGCTTCAGATCCGCTTTTCGCCTTTTCTTCATCTGCTGATAGTAGTTTTCATGCGGGCCGAGATTCAAAAGATAAAGCTCAAGTTTGTTCTCAACCCAGCTGTACCCCAAGAGAACCTCTTGGCCATCCAGCTTAAACTTGTGCACCCAGAGGTGAGACAAGTCTCCCTTCTTTTGTTCACCGAGTTCAGGATCATCAATGACCTTATCGATCTCATCATCAACAGCAGTTTGATGTTCCTCTGGCAATTTATTAAATGCCTTCTCAAATCGACTAGTTTGATATACATCAACTTCTTTTTGTTCTTCTGACATACCGTTTGACAACTCCTTGTTTTGCCTCTTCGGTAGCCAACAGTGCCTCATGGACGAATCCATAAGATAAATCTGGGTTATCAACCATCATCTGACCAATCTTCGCCCAATATTCAATCTGTTTTGGCACTGAGCGGCTCTCCGCTTCAGCGTGAATTTTAACGTGAGTGACGAACTCATCATCTAAGCGAACGCTAGTAGCCATATTTCGCCTCTCTAATATCTGACATTAGGTATATGTTAATTTTCTATAATTGAGTTAAATATTGTTTGCTATTTGATTGATTTAATTTCAGTTTTAATTGATTAATTTAAATATTTTTTCTATTTGATTGATTTAATTTCAGCTTTGATTGATATAAATTTAGTTTAAATTTGATTGAGTTTTATAGCTTTAAATGTGTTCGTCAGAAGCACAATAGCAACAATTTGTCGCGCCTGCAACCATTTTGTTGCTAAGTGAAACAAAAAGCCTGAGTTCTCACTCAGGCTTTTTCCGAACCAGCTCCACGAAGCGAGCAGCATCAACACCACTTAATTGTGTTTTGCCAAAAGGACTTGATTTGATGACCATTATTCGAAATCCGAATGATACACAGGCACACTCACCCACCGCTTACACCGGCACAGGGCAATGCCCTCGCCGATTTTGACGCAGCGGGATCGGATCACGCCTTCGCTGTCGCAGATGCGGTGACCGCAATCGCAGACAACTTCATTCACAATGGGTTTGACTGAGTGGAACTGAGGGAGTTGTTGTGCGGTATTCATGATTTGCTCCTAGCTTTCTGCCGTTCGTCTGCGCTGGCTTGTACTGATGTAGCTCATTATATCTAAGTTACATGGGCAAAATTGCCCAATTTTTCAGCAGCATCAGAGGGTCTCAGTATCAATGCCATTGCGCTTCAGCAAGGGGTCCAGGTGCTTCCAGGGCGTGGCGATCATGTTCTCTTTCAGGTGGCCCTGTTGCAGGGCTGCAACTTTTTTGTCGTGGCCCAGCACGGCTTTCTGCCCTTCCCTACTCTGACCTTTCAGCCAGCTGATACAGTCGGTCTGGCTGGTTCTGTCTTCCTCTGTCACTTCATCTATAAACACCACCTGCTCATAACTCAACGTATTGGGGTGTGCCGGCCACGGGCTTTTGCCTTTCGGGTACACGCCTTTGCCCAGGCCAAAAAGATTGGCCCGGGCGTGCATATCGCAGATGTCTGGTTTCGGGTGGTTGGGGCTGAGTTTGAATTGTGTGCCAGCCACGAACTCATCTTCAAAGGCGGCGTTCTGAAAAGCCATGCCATGCGCCCGGTTGATTTCAGTACGCATCACGCGCTTGATTTGCGAGTAAGGTGCACCATCGTTCACCATGAGTTCCTGCGCAACCGTGCGGCTCATACCCGTGGCATTCGGCAGCCCTTCGTTGCGGGCAATATCGGCAGGCACCGGCTGGCTGCGCTGCCGGAACGCCTGAGCAGCTTCACTGGCCGACTGCCCGAGAATCACGGCCCGTTCAACCGCCTGTGTGACCACTTCCCGCGCATGGCGGTCGACCCGCCAGAGCCGGTCGCTCAGTTGCAGACCGTCTTTGTGGGTCATGGTGCGCACAGCCAGCACAGCTTCATCAATGGATTTACTGACAGTCGCGGCCGCAACTGTGGTGCTGAATGTGGTCCCGCCATGCTGCGCGGCCTGAACGATGTAGCCATCCACCATGCTGGCCTGCGCTTGCGCCAGCTGGTCCAGCAGGCTTTCAATCTCGCGGGTTAAGGTTTGCAGCTGGGAAAGGCGAACCTCACCCAGCTCGTCAGCCGCATTCATGACCAAAAACTGAATTTCCGACAGCACCGACTGATACAACAGCCCCAGTTCATTCATGGCTGTGGCATCGAGTGCATTGGTGGCGCGTTCTGCGGCTTTCATCGCCCGGCGAATGGTGGCCTTCACCTGAGTGCGGGTATTGTCTGTCATGGCCATCACCCGTTCGTGATTGAGGTGGCACTCTCGCCTTTCGGCCGGTTGCCCGGGGTAATACTGACGTCCGGTTTACCGCTTTGTGGCAGGTGCGGGTCGGGATACGGATCCCGGCTGTTGGCTTCCTCTTCGCGCATGCTTTCGGCCCGTTGTACATCGACGCCCGCCGACTCCCATGCTAATTTGCGCGGCATGCCCAGCGCCTGATATTTCAGGGCCAGGTCTGCGCGCTGGTTCTTGGTGTCGGTCATACGTTCAGCGAACTGAACCTGAAACTGGTACGAATCCGGATTCAGCCCGGCAAGCAGCAATTGCAGTTTAAAACCGTCCTGATAGGCGTAGGCCAGCGCATCCTGCAGGGCGTCGATTTCTTCGTAGTAGTCCTGCTTGAGATCGTCCAGAATGTCCCGCGCCATGCCGTCGACATAACCGAACAGTCCTTTGGGTGCCGGAGCGCCCGAGAAAAAGGCATCAACCAGCAGGCTGATGTCGGCAATCTGGTCCATGTTGGCATCGCCACTGACGGCCGTGACTGACAGCTTGTTACCGTAAAAATCGGTAGCGATTTCTCCGCTCTGGCCTTCCACCCGTTCACGGTATTCATCCAGCGCGGCTTTGTCGGCACCGTCGAGCGAGTGCGCCAGTTTTTGCGGCGCCCGGGTGCGGCGGCGAATCACCAAATCTTCTTCCGTCATCACCAGTTTCTGCCAGATGGTCCGGTTTGCATCCAGATACGGCCTGCCCATGCAGCCCATGTCATCGAAGTTATCCGGGTCAAGCCGACTGACGGTGAGCTGCCATAACGGAAAGGTGCAGAGTTCCTGCCAGGTAATCGGGTCGATTTGGCGGAAAGCGCGTTTCGGATCTTTGAAGCGGCCTGTGGTGTCGACAATTGGAATGATGGTTTCGGTCGGCATGCGAATGGCATTGGTGACCTGCATGGCTTCGTTGACTACCCACTGCAGCGGCAGGTTGCCTTCTTTGGCCAGCCCGCCCGCGTCGCTCATCAGCTTGGCGCGGTTATTAAGCTGCAAGCGGGTAATGAATTGCTGCCACAGCTTATTCACCCGCTGGTTTTCTTTGCCAATCCAGTGCAGTTTCAACCCGCCTTTGGTGGCGTCTCTGGCGATACGGCGGTGAATTTTCTTCACCCTCGGATCGATTTTATCCATGTGACGCAGGGTAATAATGGCCGCGCGCAGGTTGGGATCGCACTGCATCATGTCATACAGGTACTGCACCGAGCGTTCGGGGTCGGCGATGTGGCTTTTATCGGAATGTTGCTGGCCGCTCTGGTTGCCCGGGGTATTGCGCGCGGAAGCCAGTGGCTTGTTTTTCACAGCCGCCCAGATGCGGGAAATCATGCTCATGAAAGGTTCCTTAACAGGTTCAGGCTGCTTGGGCAGCCCAACAGCTGGTCGCGTGTTCTGTGGTTGATGGTGATGATACTGGGGACAGGCGCAGCGCCCTGCGTGACCAGCGCCCAGTGCGAGGCCATGTGGGCATCGAACAGGTCATCACCGATAGACGCTTTCACCATTTTGTAGCTGGAATAACTGCCGGCTTTCACGGGTGTAGGTTTGATATTGCGAAGCTGCCTTGGCAGTTTGGCGTAGTCTTCCAGTTCCGGATCGTTCTCGCGGTCGTCGACGTACGGCAGCACCATCTGGCGGTTGTGATAAGCACTGCGCAGCGACTGAGCCATCTGGTGTTTGGCGTACCCTTCAAAGCGCAACGGTGAAAAGGCCCACTCCGGCCATGTTGATGCGGTACTTTCACCGCCCCCGATGGCGCGTCGGTCGATTTGGGTCAGGCCTTCGGCAAAGAGATCATCATTCACCTGAGTCAGTAAGCCGATACCGAAGGCATCGCCGATGGCGTAATCGGGCCGGAAGTAGCGCCAGAATCCCACCAAATCCCGCCGGATGATGCCTTCGTCTGTGCCCGGATGCCATGTTTTGCAGAAGATGACAACCGAGAAGTTGCCGACCTGCTCTTCCACCACGATGGAGGAACGCGACGAAGCCGGGTTTTCACCGTGGCCTGTGTGGTCGTAGCCAAATGCAATCACACCGCGCTTTTTGTACACGGTGTATGGTGCCGGGGCGCTGGGTTCCAGCCCGATGCGGGCACCAACCTGAATGGCATTACGGATGTACTTTTCCCAGATCAGGTTTTTGGCGGCAACGTTAATACAGAGCAACTGACGAATGTATTCATCCTCGGGCAGCTGCTTGCGCATACTCATGATGAAGTCTTCGTTCAGAATGCCCAGCTCGATGCCGAGGTAACAGTCAACCGTCGGCAGGCAGGTGTACTCGCCGGAATCAATCAGGCCGCTGAGGGTATCGGCGCCTTTGAATACACCCGTGATGCGAATTTGCGGTTTGTTAATTGACGCTTTGCTGGCACCGAGACGGCGACTGGAGCCCATCATCAGCAGGAAACGGCCATACAGGCGATCGGCATCAAGGTCATCGACCTCTTCCAGCGAGGCCCAGGTTAAGTCGCCGCCATCGACGTTGGCCATGATGCCGTATGCCCGGGCTTTCGAGCGGTTGGCGAATTCGTAATAGGTGTCGGCCAGTTGCCTGCGGCCCGATTTGTAGGCCAAGTAACCGCTGAGAATATCCGATCGCCGAATGGCGTCGAGGTGGTAGCCGAGGTTGACCAGAGACTGCGCTTCACGCGGGGCGACAATGCCGTCTTCCTGATCGGCATGAATGGCGTTCCACTCCAGAAAATACATCTCTTTGACGGCTGTTTTCCCGGTCCGCCGGCAACTGAAATCGACGGTGTTCGGATGCATGTCCATCTCTTCCATTTTCAGCAGCTGCATCGGGTCCAGCTCGACGTTGTGGACGTGCTTGTGCCACATGCCGTGGTTTCCAGCATAACGCTGAATTTCCTTTTCAGCCAGGCTCTGGATTTCAATCCGCTGCGCGGCGCTGAGACGTTCAGCCATTCGGGTTCACCTCGCTGAAGTCGCCTTCTTCGGCACTGCTGTCCTGATTGTGCTCAATCAGAATATCATCCCGCCGTACCCGGTTCTGAGAACGGGCGATCATTTCTTTCAAACCTGACATTTGCTCGGTCATCTTGCGCTGGTAGTCGAGTGCCGATTCTCGTTCTTCTTCCTGATCAATCGTCCGACCCATTTCGATGCCGTGGTCGACCTGCACTTTCGGCGTCATGTTCAGATCCGCCAGGGACAGGTTGTTCTTACTCAGCAGCTCCATCATGGGCTTGAGCAACGGGTGCGCTTTGATTTCTTCAATTGTGACTGTTTCGCCGTTGGCAGCTTTATAGCGGCCGATGTGGAATCCGCCTTCTTTGTCGAAGTCATACACCGGGTTTCGCAGCGAGACGCCGTCCGCCACGATGGTTTGCATCATGTCCTGAAAAATGGCGGCAAGGTTTGCCTGGCTAATCGCGTGCAGCTCGGTGAGCTTTGACGGGTCGGCCGACTGAAAGGCGATCAGGTGCTGCATCATCAGCTCGGTGCGCTTGATGCAGGCGGGCTGCGTGGCGCAGTAAGCATGGTCGACATCGCAAGTGGCACATTGCGGGTATTTGCCGGGCCGGGCTGGGAAAAACAGAGCCGTTTTCGCATTAGCGCCATGCTTCAGGGCGTTGAATCGCGTGATGGCCTGCTCTGCGACGGTCGGATGCCCGGCCAGATTTGATGCGGATCGCGCTTTGCCTTCCGCCGTTTTCGGACCGGTGGAGGCCAGCACAGCGCAGAACTGCCCCACTTCCCACGGCACTTGCTGTACTTCGCGCTGGCAATTGCTGCAGGTTCCAAAATAGCGGTAAGGATGCGCACGCTTGGGCTCATCCTCAATACGGACTGGCGCCGCTCTGAAGGTGAAACTGCAGTCACCACATTTGAAGGTGACGGTTTCACGCGGCGGGTTCGGCTTCTTCTCACTCATGGCGATACGTTAATGAGCCAGCGCCGGAGACTGGAGGGATTCAAGCTGTTTCTTCACTCTGCCCAGATGGCTGAGCGAGATGTCATCACCCAGCCATTTGTACAGCTGCTGGCGAATCCTGTCGAACGGCACATCGGCCCGCAGCAATTCGACGATCAGGATATCGCGCAGATGGTTGTTCCACACCCGGAACACCGGCACGTACACGCGCAGCTTCTTTCGGTTTGGTTGATAGGCCGCTTTGAACAGCTCCCGCCAGATGAAGCGATACTGTTCTGCATCCACCGCCACATAAATTTCGAACCACGCGGCCGCAAGTCGCTGGGCGTCCAGCCAGTCTTCGAATTCGTCTGCAGTCATCGCTTCATGGGTATACGAGTACAGCAGCACAGGAATGCGCAGGCGCCGTTCAGTACGCAGGGTTTCCAGCTTTCGCCAGACCGTAAGGAACAGCTCAGGGCCAAGGTGATCCGCAATGGTTTTCCAATGTGGCGGAAGCGGCAAGCTGTCGACGGCTTTCTGCAGTTCGGAGGCACTCAGGGAAAGTTCTAATTGGGTGCAGTTATCCAGGTACCCACCTCCCCCTGTGGCGACGCGCGTTTTCCTATGCCGAGCCCCCACCCCTTGGTCGGTGATGGTGTGGTGATGAAGAACAGGTGAGATATTGAGAATTAAGCTGCGCATTTCCTGATTCCTTCTGAAAACTGAAGCCAGTCATCATCAGGGCTCGGACACCGCAGTAAGATTGTGAGTTGCGCATTCTACCCTTATGCGCAACTGGGTCTGATAAAAAGTTCTAAGACTTTGGACGGTTTTGGCCGTTTCGAAAGCGAGTTCTCAAGGTCTGTAAAATCGTCCGTCAACGTCCAGTATATCTGACATCCCTGGAAAAGTTAAAGACGGGTTATGTAAGTTCTAAGACTCTGGGGGGAGGCCAAAAGTTATGGTGTACCACGCTTGAGATAGGCTGAAAGAAACAAATACGTCAACGACTGCTTAACTATACTTATTACTCATTCATTAGAAATAGGCTTATACCATGGGAAATGAATCCATTCGTTTTATTGTTATTGCCCTAACAGCATCTAAAGGGGATAAATTAGAGCAATGCAGCGTAATACCTTCTGACCGAGTCTACCCTGCAATATTTTCAAAGGTTTTTGGGCCAGATACAGAAGATAATTGCAACCATTGGGTATTAAATAATTGCGGACTTACAAAACCGTGAGGCAATTTAAATTAGTCATAACACTGCATTAAACCTGTTATATCATCTTCATGGACAAAGGTAACACTCACCTCCCCCGTTACCACCAAACCAGCATATAGGTTGAATCGAACTCTATCACCGAGTTCGATTCCCTTCACCAATGGCCCTACAGCTATCACCCTTCCCAAGCTCAATGAAGTGCTTGGAAGGATGAAAGCTTTTTCTTGTGTATGAACAAGATCTCGCTCAACCACCACCCAATCATGCAACGGCCGTAATTTCATACTTTTCTACCCTTCTGCATCTCACGCAGCAGCTCTGACACTGGCGTGTTGATTTTCCCCAGTGGATTACCCTGATCGAGCACTGCTGTCATCTTGCGCATAGCAATGTGTGTGTAAATGGCAGAAGTCTTTGGATCTGCATGCCCCATCAGGGATTGAATCTGCAGTATGGATGCATCTGATTCTGCCAGTTCTGTATCGAACAAATGGCGTAGCGCGTGCGGATGTGCCTGGTCTTCAGGAACGCCGGCTGCTATGGCGTAGCGTTTAATCATTCTGTCGACGGCCCGGGACGACAGCCGCCGAAGTTCGCCACGGTTTTCCCATTCCGGAATGTAACGATTTCGCATGTTCACGAACAACACCTGATCACCGTCTTCCAACAAACGGTCAATGTCAGCCAAAGTGGGATGACCTAAGTATGCCTGAACAAGCAGCATGGCTTCGGAAGGCACGGGCACCATTCGTTCTTTTTCGCCTTTCTCTTTCAACAATATTGCCAGGCGATCGGCATCCTGGTGTTTATACCAAACCAGATTCGATTCATTCAGATTACACACCCCGGAAACACGAAAGCCACACCCCAGCAGCAAAGCCAGAATCGCACTATCTCGTATGCCTGAGAACTCCGACAAATCGGGCTGAAGCAAAATGGCTTCAGCACTGTGCAATCCCATAGCTCTGGGTAAACGCCTGCCGGACTTCGGATACACCAGATGGACTGCCGGGTTATCCTGAATGTGCCGGCGCTGATAAAGGTATTTGTAAAATCCCCGAATTGCAGCCACGGCTACCTTGCGTGAAGCTGCTGAATAGCCAAACCGGTGAAGCTGGCCACCGGCGAACTGCTCAAGTTTCCCCAAAGTCGCCGCCAGGTATTCACCATTCAGAAATTGCCCGAGACGTTCCAGTAGCTGGCGGTATTTAGCGACTGTCTTCGTACTGCAGTTTTCATTCTCTCGCTTCCAATTCAAGAACTGATCAACCAGTGACAGATCAACCTGCTCTTCGACAATTTCTTCCCCAGGGGCAGAAAAACTCATGGATTCATGGATCCTTACCTTAGAACTCGTAGAACCCAGTATTCATGCGGCCTGCCAGCTATCGGAGGGCTTTAAATAATCCATGGATTAACTCATGGATACCAGAAAAACTCATGGATTAAAAATCAACCACTCCCCTCAACCTGTGGATGCCCAAGTTTGCCTTTTCTTTGTTCCCTGTCTCTCTATCTCTTTCTTTTTTAAATAAAAAAAGAAAAGAAAGAAGAAAGGCGGCGAAATCGGCCCAAAATCGAACCCATGGAGAAAACAGGCTAACCCATGGAAAAAAACGGCTAACCTGTGGATGAAAGAAAGTAACAAAACCATAAAAATCAACAAGTTAAGGAACACCACCCACAGGTCCACAAGTTAGAACAATATCCTGTGCCCCCGGACTTGCCAGAACGCAGACGCCGCGCCATCCTGTTTTTCACGCTCACGCCTCCAACCCGGGCGCCCCTATACCTTCAGGGGGTGCGGGGGAAGAATCAAATGGGGTGAAGAAGCGCCTTCTTATGATGGGCGTTCTGTAAGAGTACGGAGAACCCACGCAGAAACCCGGGCAGAACGCCCTCTGATAACATCGCCAGCGGGATGAGAATGCGCGTAGACCTAAGGAGGCGACTATGCGTAATCAGCCGGCAACACGCTCTCTGGAGCAAATCATCAACGAGGTTCTGGTAAAAGAAGGTCATCATTCCAACGATGCTGATGATCTTGGTGGCAGTACAACCTGGGGAATCACTGAAGCTGTAGCCAGGAAAAACGGATATACCGGACCCATGTCAGCCATGACACAAGCCATCGCATGCGACATTTACTTTAACCGCTATATCAAAGCCCCACGCTTCAACGATATTCATGCCATCAGTGCCCTCATTGGTGAGGAAGTGATTGATACTGGCATCAACATGGGCATAGGTATCGCAGCAAAGTTTCTTCAGCGCTGGCTGAATGCGTACAACAACAGCCAGGCATACTATAAAGACCTGATCGTTGATGGCCATATCGGCCCGGCAACGCTATCGGCCTTAGAAGCTTATTTATTACGCCGGGGTACTGAAGGCGAACTGATAATGTGGCGTTCGTTAAACTGCAGTCAGGGTGCTCGATATTTAGATATCAGTGAGGCGCGTGAAAAGAATGAAAAGTTCATCTATGGTTGGATGAAGAACCGAATTTCATAACGAAAAGTGGTTCCAAAACCCCCTCGTAACCCATTGATTTTTAAGCATTCCCAATGGCTTAAAACGCACGTTAAAAAGGCATGGAAATCATGCCTTTTTCTTATAAATCATAATATTATGTCAATTGTTAACTGGCCTTGACATGGCGGGGGTCGGTGGTTCGAGTCCACTCAGACGCACCATACAGAGAAGCCCGTTCGAAAGAACGGGCTTTTTGTTTGTCTACTATCTTTTGTTCCCCATATGTGTCCCCACATGGTTTCCGTTCCCCCAAAGATTTTATTCGCCAGTAGTTCATAACAGTTAATTGGATCAAATTCCTGATACTAGCCGTTCTGCCCCTGTTCGTTACTGACGTCATTGGGATGAATTTCGGCGCTCAGGTATTTAAAGCCTTCTTTGGTGACTTTGCTGATGCCGAGTTCGTGCCACTCCACCTCTGCACGTAATCGACCGCGGTCGGTAAACAGGCGACGCACCACCGCCCCGGCACCGTTTTCAGGTTGGTGCGCAATGTCGATGTTGATTTCCTGGCCATAGACGTTCTCGGTGAAGTTTTTGACCAAGTCATCGAACATTTGCTGGGTCAGTTCGAATTCGCCATAACGCGGATCGTAAAATTTGTCGGTTCGGGTAATGGTGACAACACTGCGTTTACTGCTGCTGTGGGTATCCACCTTCACAGCATCCGACAGGAGATGAATGGCCCCGCTGGCCGGTGCTGCACTGAGTGCCAGCACAACACTGGCGGAAAGAAAGGATTGTTTACTCATGTCTCTGCCCTAAAACGGAAAAGCCCCTGAGGGTTAACTCAGGGGCTCGGTCGCCATCAATGTGGGAAGAGTAACAGAGGGATGTAAATTAAGGGAGGGATAACTTATTTTATATATTTTCTAATTACTATCTTTTGAAAAGTTAGCAAGGCCTTGATATATTTCATTTAACATATCCCTTTCATTTTTAATCAGCTCATTATAGTGACCAACTTTTGAAACAGCATCATCATAAGCTTCACAATTACTTATGTTGTTCCAACTCCAATTAATCCCATTTTTATATTCAAAGCATGACTGTTGATGTTTACCTTTGGTTTTTAAAGCTTCTTTTAAGTGAAATTCATAAAGACTAATTCTGTTTTCCACGCTAACCTTATCTTTTTGCAAATACTCTTGCAATTCTTTATTGCTCACTGTTATCTTATATTCCTCATAGAGGACATCATTTTGAGACTTCAAAGATTTATATTTTGAAATTAAAGATTCATTTTCTGACTTCGCATCCCGCAAATCAGCTTCAAGAGAAGAAATCCTATCACCATAATACCCTTTATCTCTTCCCGATTTAATATCATAACTTTTACTTAACAACTCAAAATTCTTGTTAAGTTGTCCTATTGTGCTTTTCTGATCATTAACAATTGATTTATAATAATTTATATTCTCATCTTTTAATGATATTTTCTCACCGTATAAGTTGCTAAGAAAAAGCCATGTAATGCCAGCACCAACAAAAGTGCCAATTATAGTAGAAGTTGTATTTTTTAAATAATTGTATTTTACTATTTTTAATGCTTCATCCGACATATAACCATAACCTTTCAAAATTCAGATATTTAAATATCACCCACCCAGAAGAAACTTTTTAGCAGCTTCAGAGATTAACTGCCTTCCTTCAGTTGTTTTTGCAGCATTCTTCATCATCCTAACGATCTTATTTCCTGAAATTCTGTACCATGCATTTTTAGGGAAAACTTTAACATCCCTCTTCTAACGGTACTAAATCATACATCTCTAACATCGAGTTATTGCTAACTCCAAAAGCGGACATATCATATTTAACAACCAGATCACGACTAATGTCTGGAACCTCTATCAAATGCTCAAACATTTGATATCTTTCTGTGAGCGGCTTAAACTTCTCACTTCCATGATGGCTTAAGCAATTGTAAAAAATCAGCGCTAACTCATAATTAGACAGCTGTGCTCTAAGCAAATTAGTATAGAACTTCTTATTTACAACATTAGATTCATCCACAAACTTCAATATTTGATATATAGTCCTAAAATAATGACCTACTGTACCGCTCATATATTTCATTAAATTTTCAAACTTTTCTACACTAGCACTACCGTGGTATTCTTTACCATCAGAAAACTCAAATATATAATCATCACCAATAAATTTATTAAGATATATATGCTGTATCGCTTCTCTGGATTCAAAAAGCACAGATTCACGATTGTACCCCTCAAGACTCTTTACCTTGATGGATTGTAAACATTCATTGTATAAACTCAAAAGTTTGAAAAATGTATTTTCAAAATTTTGTTTATCAAGAGCTTGCGTTTGTAATTTAAACTGATCACCTTGTGCTTTAATTTCTTCTCTCGTTTCCTTTAACTCTTTAGATTGTAGATATATTGATACAATAATCCCTGCAAATGCCAATCCAGAGAATAATGTATTCAAAGCACCAAATGAATCACCCAGCGTACCTAAATTACCTTGTAATACTGAATCTTTAGGGGTGAATACATATCCCATCCATGATGGATAAAAAAACCAAGTGATAGAAATTATTGCAAGTAACATGGGAATCAATAAATAACCCATAAAACCACTTTTCTTTTCAGAATTCATATAAAACCTTTGTACCCTAACTAATCCATGTAAGGGTATATTCTTGAATCATATAAAATTAGTCAACTCATTTGATATGAAATGCATACCTCATTTTGATATATGCAAGGCTTTTAATGGAGACGTTTAGCCGTTAACAACAGGCACACTCACCCACAGCTTACACCGACACAGGGCAATGCCTTCGCCGATTTTCACGCAACGGGATCGGATCACGCCTTCGCTATCGCAGATACTGTGGCCTCATTCGCAGACAACTTCATTCACAATGGGTTTCACTGAGTAGGACTGAGGGAGTTGATGTGCGGTATTCAAAAGCCATCTTATCATAGCAGCTCTAATCAACTGGCCAAATTCACTGTGTCACTATATTGGTTCGAGTCCACTCAGACGCACCATACAGAGAAGCCCGTTCGAAAGAACGGGCTTTTTGTTTGTCTGGAGATTAGTTTTACGCGTTGTTCCAGTTCACTGTAAAGGTGAAATCCCACAGATCATTCGAAGCCCCTATGCCGGGATAGGCGGCATAAAACGTATTGTTTAATGCGGCTAAGGCAGGGCCGCACTGAGATCCCGCTTCATTGATTCCTGAAAAATTGATCTGATTGGTACTCCAGGTGGTGCCATTAAATGCGCAGCCGTATAACTGTGCGGTGTGGGCACCGTGATAGAGCGCGAATAAAGTATCGCTGGTTGCCGCCAGCGACACACCGTCATAGCCTTCTGCCCCATTTGCATCTTCCAGATTGGTTTGCGGCCCCCACTCTAGCCCGTCAGAAGAAGAGCACACATAAATGGCAGAGCCATTAATGGCGGTTCCGCCCGCCCCTTCCCAGCCTAAAAACAGTTTCCCGTTGAAAGCGGCTAACGAGGGTCCGGCTGTTGTTGTGCTTGATGCGCCATTCTGGTCGCTGACATTGACTTGTGAATCCCAGTCGGTACCGTTTGCCGATGAACAAACATAAAGGTTGCTCGATAAATCTTCACCCCGGTATGCCATATAAAGCCGACCGTTAAACGCGGCAAGTGCCGGCGGAGAATCGGTTTCGGCATCATTCTGTGAGGTGATTTTTGTTTGATCACCAAAATTGACCCCATCTGAACTTGAGCAGATATAAATGCTATCAGAGCCTGAACCCTGATAAGCCAGATACAACCTGCCATTGAATGCCGCCAACGCAGGGCTGTTCTGGGTTTTCGCGCCATTATCGTCGGTAATATCCGTTTGCTGAGACCAGCTCACCCCGTCGGCAGTAGAGCATATATACAGGCTTTTGGAGCTGCCCCAGCCACGGTAAGCCATGTATACCCTGCCATTAAAAGCCGCAAGCGCGACCTTGCTGTTGGACTCTGCATCATTCTCGAGCGTGATTTCTGTTTGATTCGATGTATTTACACTGATGGTAGTCATACGTAATTTTCTCCTGAACTGGGATGAATGCGGCAGACCGATATCACTGCCTGTCTAGTTTCATGGCGCTTGTTCCATAGCCCTTGCTCGATACATTGCCAAACAGCTTTACCACTAAGCAGACACCCTGAGCCTGGAAAGCAATGTCCAGCTTAGACCAGAAAGGCATACTAAAAAGACAAGAAGTGCAGACATGCGGTTGAAGTCATCCCTTCATTGATAAATTGCATATTGATTTCAAGCTCAGTAACTATTCGCAACTTGATTTGCAAAATGCAAATGCCACCCGATTAACTGCCAGCTTCAAACGCTAACAGATGCCACCAACCCCCATTATTGCTGGTATAACTCTTGCTTCGGCCTGTACAGGCAGATGTTGTAAGGTGGTCGCTATGAATGCTGTTATCCAGGTTGTAAAGCACTTAACACCGGGAATGGTGGGCATTACAGCAGTGAATATTCAGCAATTCTCTGCCTTGCAGCAAAGACGTTTTATCGTCTGCCTGGAAGGGACGATGAGTGAATCACTAGACAGGTGGCCTTACCTGAAACATGTCGTTGATAAACTGATCTTCCTTGATGCGGAATCTGAAACAGCCGCAAGCGTGATCCGTACACTGGTAAAACTGTTTCGTGCTTACAACGCAGACGTTGTGCATACCCATCAAAGCACTGCTTTATATCGGGCTGGTATTGCAGCCAGACTGGCCGGCGTCAAAACCTTCATACACAGCGAGCACGACAACTGGCTGCCGGAAGAACCCAAACATCCGCGTTTGCTGAAAATGGCCCTGAGTTGTATTCACCCTGTGGTGGTTACCAGCGGCGACAGACTGAATGACAGGTTACAAACGTCTCTTAGCCGCCGGGATATCACCACGATTCCGTACGGTGTTGATACTCAGCGATTCCAGCCTGGCAACCAGAGTATGGCCCGGCTCCGGCTGGGCTTACCCACAGGAGTGAAAATCATAGGCACAGCAGGCAGACTGATCCCGGAAAAGCGGCATCATTTATTGATACATGCCCTGAGTCATTTACCGGAAAATGTGCATCTGGCCCTGGCAGGTGAAGGCGGTCTGGCGCGAGCGCTGCATATGCTGGCAATAAAGCTGTCGCTGAGCCACCGTGTCCATTTCATGGGCCACGTCGAGAACATGCCTGAGTTTTATCAGGCGCTGGATCTGTTCTGCATTACCTCTGAACAGGAGGACTACCCTGTTTCCCCCCTTGAAGCACAGGCCTGCGAAATACCCGCGGCATTAACCGATATGGGAGCCTGCAGCGATGTCCTTTGTCCGTTAAATGGTATCCCGCTCAATACTGACGATGAGCGGACGCTTATTTACCAAATCCATACTGCGCTGCTTAAGAAACCCGGCATCAGCCCTCGCCGTCACATTTTGCAGCACCATGATGTTCGCACTATGGCCGAGGCTTACGATGCGCTGTGTTATCAGGGACATCCACCCTATATTGATAACCGTCTGCATGCTGCCAACTCTGTCCGACAGCCAAAATGTCGCTATACTTTGCCGAATAAACCCTGAGAAAAGCAGAGGATAACAATGATTCTGATCACAGGCGCCAGCAGTGGACTGGGCGCGGCGCTGGCTGCCGCTTATGCCGCCGATGGCCACACGCTGACACTGACAGGCCGAAACGACGAGCGCTTACATAACATCGCCCGTCAATGTCAGCCGGCCAATATCTGTACCCTGACTGCCGATCTTTCAGATGCCAGCTCGGTGTCATCTCTGTTCGATAAACTGCCATCCGCACCTGAAACCATTATTTTCTGTGCCGGCAGTGGCTATTTCGGCTCGCTGGAGAAACAAGAGCCCGACGCCATTGCGCAGTTGATCAGCAATAACCTGCTGTCTGCGACCTATTTTCTTCGCGAAGCGGTTAAACGCTACCGCAATACTCCGCTGACCTGCGCTGTTGTTATGTCGACGGCGGCTCAGGTGGCAAAAGCCGGCGAGTCAACCTATTGCGCGGCCAAATGGGGCGTAAAGGGACTGGTGGAATCAACCCGGCTGGAATTAACAGGCAAACCAATGAAACTGGTCGGCGTGTATCCTGGCGGCATGGCAACCGAATTCTGGGCCAGCAGTGGTAAAGAGATGGATCTCAGCAGTTTCATGACACCTGAAGAAACCGCCATCATGCTAAAGAAAGCGCTGCAACATGCAGAGCACGGCTATGTTTCTGATATTACTATCAATCGTTATTGATCCCGCCCGCACTCTTCCCCCCACTCTCTTTCGCAGGCTGACCGGACTGGCGGCTTGCGATAGATTCCGGCGCTTATCCCGGCAATTAAGTAAACGGTTACACTAAATAAATATTCTTTTATTCATTAAGTTATGCCATGGTCACAATTGGTTGGCATTCTTTGATTGAAACCATTACACCCGCGTTGTTTAATAGGCTGGAATATTGAATGAGGTCACCATGGCAACGATCAAAGATGTCGCAAAGCACGCGGGTGTGTCTGTTGCGACCGTTTCCCGCGTTATCAATAAATCGCCCAAAGCCAGTCAGACGGCGGTTGATGCTGTCACTCAGGCCATGCGGACTCTGGGTTACCGGCCCAACGCCAACGCCAGAGCGCTGGTGAACCAAAGCACCAACACTTTGGGCGTCCTTGCGGGTGATGTCTCGGATCCCTTCTTTGGTGCTATGGTCAAAGCGATCGATGGTATTGCCCGACAGCAAAAGAAACATCTGCTGATCGGTAACGGATACCACAATGCCGAACAGGAGCGCGAAGCCATAGAACTGCTGCTCAACAGCCGGTGTGAATCCTACGTCATCCACAGTAAAGCACTCAGCAATGACGAATTAATCGAATTTGCGCGTGAAGTTCCCAGCATGGTGCTGATCAACCGATTTATTCCTGAGATTGCCAACCGTTGCATCGCCCTTGATAACGAACGCGGCACCTATCTGGCCACCAAGTTTCTTATTTCGCACGGCCACCAGCATATTGGTTATGTCAGTTCAAACCATGATATTGAAGACAAAGAGCAGCGCAGAAACGGATACGAAAAAGCACTGGAAGAACACGGCATTCCACTTCGTGAAAGTTATATTGAGTTTGGTTCACCGGATGGTGAAGGCGGTGAAAGCGCAGCCATTAACCTGCTCGCGAAAAACCTGCCAATTACAGCGATTGTCACCTATAACGACTTCATGGCCGCGGGCGTGCTCTCCGTGCTGGATGAAAATGGCATCCGCACACCTGAGGAGATGTCGCTCGTTGGTTTTGACGATGGCGCGCTGGCAAGATACCTGCATCCGAAATTAACCACCGTCCGCTACCCCATTCAGATCATGGCCGAACAAGCTGCCATTTTGTCGATGAAATTAGCCAAAAATGAAGCCATCAGCCCTGACAGCCGTTTATATGCCCCCACCCTGGTGCGTCGCTTATCCGTACGCGCATTGTCGGACTGAAAAAAGAACGGAATGAACAGGTACGGACGAAACAAGGACGGAATGAACAAAGCAACAGACTGAAAAAAGCGAGTGGCAATCCGCCACTCGCTGATGTGATTTCATCTACCCCCGGAGAAATCACCAACCGGCGGTAAAGCCGGACATACCTCTACTCAAAATCAAACTGATAACAGGTCGTGTGCTGATAACTGTCCCCCGCAATCAGCCAGGCATCACTGAAGTGCCATTCCGGGTGATTGGGAGAGTCCGGCAAATATTGGGTTTCAATCGCAATGCCCTGATGCGGTTGATAACAGCCATCACGTCCGGGTGTGCCTGCCAGCGCATTACCGGTATAAATCTGAACCGCGGGCTTAGTGGTCATCACTGTCATTGAGACCTGCTCGTCTTCTGATACCAGTTCAACGGCTGTGCCCGAGCCGATGGCTTCCTCATTGAGCACAAAGGCATGGTCATAACCGCCTGCCAGTTGCTGATCCGCATCCAGCAGCAAATCCTGGCGAACAGGCTTCCCCTTGCCAAAATCAAATCCGGTTCCGGCGACCGCGCGCAGTTCACCGGTCGGAATCCTATCCGAATCTGTCACGGCATAGCGCTGCGCACTGACGGTAAGACGATGATCCAGGCAATCGGAACCGGACTCGGCCCCGGACAGATTGAAATAAGCATGATTGGTGAGATTCACCGGCGTGTCTTCATCCGCTTGTGCCAGGTAGTCAAAGATCACCTGATTAGATTCACTAAGTGACACCGTCACGGATAGCGTCAAATGACCGGGGAAGCCCTGATCGCCAGCCGGTGATGACAAACTAAACCGGATCGAAGAATCAGAACATTGCTCCGCCTGCCAGCGCTGCTTATCAAATCCGTGCGGGCCGCCGTGCAGGCAGTGCGTTGTTTCATTCGCCGACAGACTGAATACTTTGCCATTACGGCTGAACCGGCTGTTGCCGATCCGGTTAGCAAAGCGTCCCACCGTAGCGCCGAGATACGCTGTCTGACGCTGGTAATCGGCCAGAGTGCGGCAGCCCAGCAGCACTTCACGCCGACCGCAACGCAGCGGCAAGGTGCAACTTAGCCAGGTTGCTCCTATGTCCATGAAAGTCGCTGTCATACCATTGCCATTGGATAAGGTGAACACCCGAGCCGGTTGCCCGTCGCAGGCGGCATCTGAGGTCAGGCTGGCAGTCAGTTGCGGTAGATAGTCATCACTGAGCATTGAGTACATCCTGCTGCAGCGAGGCACTTTTCAGCACACCAGCACCTGCCATCGGCTGGCAGACATAGATGCTGGCCTTCAGACCGGTTGCGTTTTGGTACTGGCTCTCAACCGCCTGCTGTACTGAGGCGACCAGTTCCGCAGGCACCAGCGCGACCACGCATCCGCCAAAACCGCCGCCTGTCATGCGTACACCGCCCCGCTCGCCGATTGCCGCTTTCACAATGTCCACCAGGGTGTCGATTTCCGGTACTGTGATTTCAAAATCATCCCGCATAGACTGATGAGAGGCCGCCATCAGCTGGCCGAGTTTTGCCAGATCGCCCTGCGCTAAAGCTTGGGCCGCCTGCAGGGTACGTGCATTTTCAGTGATGATATGTCTGGCCCGGCGAGCAACCACCAGATCGAGCTGATCCGCTTTGCTGAGAAAGCTGGCTAAATCCACATCCCGTAATGCTTTAACGCCAAAGGCATGGGCAGCCGCTTCGCATTGCTGACGACGGGTATTGTATTCACTGCCGACTAAGCCGCGCTTTTTGTTGCTGTTGATGATCACCACAGACAATTCAGGCGGCAGAGAAACGGCTTTGGTGTCTAAAGAACGGCAGTCGATTAGCAGTGCATGTCCCGCTTCACCTTCGGCAGAAATCAGCTGATCCATGATGCCGCAATTGCACCCGACAAACTGGTTCTCAGCTTGCTGACCGATTAACGCAATCTCCTGCTGTGTCAGTGACAAACCGAACAAGGTGTTAAAAGTTTGCCCTATGACCACTTCCAGCGCCGCGGATGAACTCAGCCCTGCCCCTTGAGGGACATTACCGCTGACCGCAATATCAATACCGCCCAGTTGACAGCCTCGTGACTGCAAGCAATCAATCACGCCACGAATGTAATTGACCCACAGGCAGTCTTTATCAAACGCCAGTGGCTGGGAAAGATCGAACGTATTGAGCTCGCCCTGATAATCGATGGCCATCACCCTGACACACTGATCGTCGCGACGGGCGGCAGCCACCATGGTCTGATAATCAATGGCACACGGCAGGACAAAGCCATCGTTGTAATCTGTGTGCTCCCCGATCAGGTTCACGCGTCCCGGCGCCTGGATCAGGTGTGACGGCCCATAACCAAACCCCTCAGCAAAGGCGGTGACAAGGCTGCTGGCTAGCTGTTCTTCCCGGCTGTTTGTCGTCATGACTGCTTTTCCTTACTGGTGTTTTGTTCGCGATAGTGCACATCGCTGACAGCCCGCAGTCTTTCTGCGGCCTGTTCGGGTGTTAAGTCGCGCTGGCTTTCGGCCAGCATTTCGTAGCCAACCATGAATTTCCTGACACTCGCTGAGCGTAACAATGGCGGGTAAAACAAGGCGTGCAATTGCCAGTGGTCCAGATCATTACTGTCAGTGTCGCTGTGCTCAAAGAAAGGGGCGAAATGCCATCCCATCGAATATGGGAATGGACACTGAAACAGGTTGTCATAGCGGCTGGTGAGCTTTTTCAGCGCCAGTGCCAGATCCTCGCGCTGTTCAGCAGAAAGTTCACTCATGCGACGAATGTGAGTTTTCGGCAGCAGCAGGGTTTCAAACGGCCAGGCGGCCCAATAAGGGACGACCGCCAACCAGTGCTCAGTCTCCACCACAGTTCTGCTGCCGTCTGCCAGTTCCGAGCGGACGTAATCCACCAGCAACGGCCTGCCGTGCCGCTGGAAATAGTCACGCTGATACTGATCTTTCACCGCCACTTCGTTGGGCAGAAAGCTGTTGGCCCAGATTTGCCCGTGCGGGTGAGGCTGAGAACAGCCCATGATGGCGCCCTTGTTTTCAAAAGCCTGTACCCAGAGAAAGCGCTGACCTAGCTCTTCGATCTGACGGTCCCAGGTATTAACGACCTCGGTAATGGCCGACAGGGGCAATTCAGGCAGCGTTTTACTGTGATCCGGCGAGAAACACACCACCCGGCTCAAGCCCTGAACGGATTCAAACTGAAACAGGTTGCTTCCTTTGCTGCTGGTTCCTTCGCTGCTGGCAGACGGCGTGTCTGGCATTAACGCAGCATGATCATTGTTGAAGACATAAGTCCCGGTATAGGCCGGGTTCACATCGCCCGACACCCGGGTATTGCCTGCACACAAGAAGCACTCGCTGTCGTAAGGCTGCTCCGGTGCCGCCGCTGGCGATTCATCTGCGCCCTGCCAGGGCCTTTTCGCCCGGTGGGGCGACACCAGTACCCACTGACCGGTCAGCGGGTTCAAACGCCGGTGAGGATGTTCGCTTGCATCAAATACGTCTGTAAACATAGTGACTGAATGCCTTACTTATCGTGATTACCTACAATGAGCAGCAGTGTAGCAATCCGCTGCTCAGGGAGACTGTTACCTTTCTCACACGGTGGAAACGTTTACAAAATTAATTAAAAATCACAGCTCATGTTCAGATTAAAGCTTATAAAGACGTGTAATAGACGAAATGAACTCTATGTAAACGTCCATCAAAAAGTTACCCTAACAGGACTATTCTCCCTGAGAAGAAAAACGAAGCTGGTAGCGGTATTCTGGCTGTGTGAGCAGATAATCCGCCTTCACACTCGGGCTCCAGGAGTCGTCGCCCCCCACGCCCATGTGCTGATGATCAAGCTGTACATACCACTGACCATCGGCTTTGAGGTGGTGATCATGCTTAGCATGAGCCAGCATATGAGCCGGATAACGGCTGACGCTGAAGTGAAAATCGCCACGGATGACTAACTCTCCTACCGACAACATACGCGTCTGGCAGCGCAGACCATTTTCTGACGGAAAGATATAAGGCGTATGCAGATCGTCGATTCCAGCCTCATATTCGCCAAAGCGCGCCGCTTCAGATCTGTCCGGATAATTTTCAAACGGCCCCAGACCTTGCCAGACAATGCCGGCAGTCAGACCGGTCTGCTCAACCATAAAACCATCCAGAGTGAATGCCATGCCCACCCGGGGTAACGGGGGCAAATGAGGCGCCGGTTTGACATGAATATCAACCGACACTTTACCTTCGGTATCCAGGGTGTATTGCCAGTGCGTTACGGCCACCCGCTTTTCGCCGTAAAAGTATTCAAAATCCGATTCGACTTTGATGGTCGCGGGGGTCTGGCTGTTAAGGGGAAATACCTGGCTGGCCTCGCAGCGAACACAGCGCCTTTCCCAATGGCCAATCCCTGCGCTGGCCCAGCGGCTGACATAGGCCCGGGGATCAATGTTATCGGCTTCGCTGGTACCAATATCGTTGTCTAGCGGGGCGCGGAAAAAGTTGTCTGTCATCGGTGCGGATAGTTTTGCCCTGCCCTTTGCTAACCAGTGGGTGAGCAAACCTGTCCGGCGATCCCAGTTCAGGCTGAAGTCCTGTCCGGAGACTGAAATGGCGTTGTCAGACTGGAGAACCGATCGGAATGTGCCGAGTGAGCGTTCGGCAGGGATCGCGGATAACTGCGCAAGCGGATTGGCCACACAGAACTGCCCGGTCGCGATGACTGTCCCTGATTCCGCCCAGCGGCAATCTTGTGTCAGCACCAGATCCAGATCGAGATGATACAGTTTGCCAGCCTGACAACTGACGTCAAAATGCACATCAAAAGTGGCCGTCTCACCCGGCCCCAGCAGCAAAGCCTGCTTCTGGCTTGCCACAGGCTTTCCGTCTTCTTTCAGCGTCCACAAACAGGTTTCGTTGTCTGTGGCACGAAACAGCCATTCGCTGGTGATTGACACCTGACAGCGAATGCCACGCTCGCTGTGTTCTGTGTCAGTGAGCTGTACCTGAATATACTGCTGGCAGTATCTGGCTTCATAATAAGCCGGATGCGGTGTCCGGTCCGGAAACATCAGCCCATTGATACAGAACTGGCGATCATTGGGCTGATCACCGAAATCGCCGCCATATGCCCAGAAATGACGGTCATTGTCATCAAACTGGCTGATGCCCTGATCAACCCAGTCCCAGACAAAACCGCCCTGAAGACGCGGGTACTGACGGAACGCCTGCCAGTAATCGGCGAAGCCTCCGAGGCTGTTTCCCATGGCATGGGCGTATTCACACAGGATTAACGGACGTTGCTCACCCGGTAACGACAGCCATTTTTTTATCGCCCATTTGGGTACGGCCTCGAACGGCTGATCCTCATCGACCCTGGCGTACATAGGACAAATAATATCGGTCGCGGCCGTATCAGCCCCGCCCCCTTCATACTGAACCGGACGAGAGGGATCCCTGTCTTTTGACCAGGCATACATAGCACTATGGCTGCTGCCGTATCCGGACTCATTGCCCAGGGACCACACAATAATGCAAGGGTGATTTTTGTCCCGCTCAACCATGCCCGTATAGCGCGCCATCAGTGCAGACTGCCAGTCAGTGTCATTCGCCAGCCGCCCCATAGGAAACATGCCGTGCGTTTCGATATTGGCTTCATCGCACACGTACAGTCCGTATTCGTCGCACAATTCATACCAGCGAGGGTGATTGGGATAGTGCGCCGTGCGGACCGCATTGAAATTCCCCTGTTTGAGCAGGCGGATATCTTCAATCATGTCAGCCTCGGTCACGGCATGTCCGCGTTCCGGATGGTGCTCATGGCGGTTCACTCCGCGGATCAGCAAGGGTTGACCGTTCAGGCAAAGTTGTCCGTGCCGGATTTCAACCTGCCGGAATCCGACATGATAAGCTTCAACATCCACTACCTGCCCATGGTTATCGAGCAGCGTAATCACACAGCGGTACAGACTCGGTGATTCCGCACTCCACTGCTGCGGTGCTGTCACGCTTAACTGATGGTAGACCCTGTCGTACCAGCTACCTTTTTCATCGATCACGCGATCGTTCGGCCTGGCGAAGACACGGTCTGTGACAGGCTCACCACGGTAAAACAGCTGCGCCGCGACCTGATAGTCCCCCGGCTTTGACAGCCGGGTGACGATATCCAGCCGACCGTCCCGGTAACAGGCATCCAGAGTGGGTGTAATGAAAACATCTTCAATAGCCAGTGCCGGTTTGGTCAGCAGGTAAACATCGCGAAAGATCCCGCTCAGCCACCACATATCCTGATCTTCCAGATAACTGCCGTCACTCCAGCGCATCACCATTACCGCAAGGACATTATCGCCTTGCTGCAGGTACGGGCTCAGATCAAATTCAGCAGGTAATCGACTGTCCTGGGAGTAACCGACCCAATGGCCGTTACACCACAGATGGAAAGCGGAATTGACCCCATCAAAAACAATCCGGGTACGCTGGGATAACTGGACATCATTAATGTGAAACTGACGGCGATAACAGCCCGTCGGATTATCTGACGGGACAAAAGGTGGATTCAGCGCAAAAGGGTATTTGATATTGGTGTAGATGGGTCTGTCATGCCCTTCCAGCTGCCAGTTGGACGGCACAGGAATCGTCGTCCAGCCAGACAGATCGAAAGCGGAGCCGGGAAAATCAGCAGGGACTGACTCGGGTTTATCATACAGGCAGAACGCCCAGTCACCATTGAGAGTGCGGCGATTACTGTCGCCCTGGTGCAAAGCGTCGGTTTCAGACGCATAGCTGAATAATGGGCTGTGCGCCTGGATACGGTTTCTCTGAACCGAATGCGGGTTTTCCCAGTCGCGGCGCGCCAGAATCTCAGAAAAAGACAGCATGGAGTGTCCTCGGCATTTTCCGATTCGTTAACAATGCACGCAGACAGCGACACCAGGATAAAAAGACTGATGCGCTGTCTGCATAGGGTTCGATTATTTCTTGTTGGCGTACTTCATTGAGTCGAGGGCGACCGCAAAGATGATGATGCCGCCTTTAATGATGTACTGCCAGTAAGGGCTGACACCAATATAGGTCATACCGTAATTGATGATGGTAAAAATCAGCACCCCGGTTACCACACCGATCACACTGCCGACGCCACCGGCGAAGGACACTCCGCCAACCACACAGGCCGCGATGGCATCCAGCTCATACATGAAGCCCAGGTTGTTGGTTGCAGAGCCGATACGCCCTGCTTCCAGCATGCCGCCGAAGGCGTAAAACACACCAGACAGCGCGTAAATCTTCAGCAGCGTTACCGGCACATTCACACCCGAGACTTTCGCCGCTTCCGGGTTGCCGCCAATGGCGAAAATATTCTTGCCGAACACCGTCTTGTTCCACAGCACCCACACCAGGCCAATGGCAATAATGGCGTAGAAGGTCAGGTAAGAGAGCCTGAAGCTGCCCAGCCTGATGAACCCCTGTGCAAACTCTGAGAAGCGCGGGTCAAAACCGGCGATTGGCGAGGCACCCACTGAGTCAAAATACAGCGAGTTCACCCCGTAGACGATGATCATAGTACCCAGCGTGGCAATAAACGGCGTTACCCGCATGTAGGCCACGATGAAGCCGTTCACCAAACCTATCAGGGCGCCGACGGCACAAACCGCAATAATGACAGCAACGATTGGGATCTGACCCAGATCCGGGAAAACTTTGTTGACGTTATCTGATGCCTGCAGCAAAGTCGCAGACAGCACCGCTGCCAGTCCCACCTGGCGGCCGGCTGACAAGTCTGTGCCCTGAGTAATAATCAGGCCAGCCACACCCAGTGCGATGATGATACGAACGGACGACTGGGTAAGAATATTACTTAAGTTTCTCAAACTTAAAAAAGACGGTTCCTGAATCACTATGATAGCGAGCAGAATAAAAAGCACTGCATAAATACCGCCGGCTTTAAGGTAGCGCATCATGCTTAATTTTTTTAATGTTTCCATGTTAAT
Source organism: Photobacterium halotolerans DSM 18316 (assembly GCF_000425165.1). Lineage (GTDB taxonomy): Bacteria > Pseudomonadota > Gammaproteobacteria > Enterobacterales > Vibrionaceae > Photobacterium > Photobacterium halotolerans. The sequence goes on along the minus strand of NZ_KE384319.1, from coordinate 20,119 downwards.
AACCCTTACAGATAGCGGGAAGCAAGGCTGAGAATTTCACTTTGTGTCGTATTTCTGGTCTCGACAATACCTGCTGCACGGCCATTACTCATCACCAGAATACGATCTGTTATTCCTAACAACTCAGGCATTTCAGACGAAATAATAATGATGCCTTTATCTTTTTTCGCCAGTTCTAATATCAGCTGATAAATTTCAAACTTGGCGCCAACATCAATGCCGCGAGTGGGTTCATCCAGCATCAGTATTTCAGGTCCGGTTAATAACCAGCGCCCGATAATAACTTTTTGCTGATTGCCTCCTGATAAAGAACCTATGGTGGTTTTATGTGAAGGCGTTTTTACCCGCATCGAGTCAATGACCCACTGAGTATCACTCGACATTTTTTTATTGCTGAGTAAACCTGTGCTTTGCTTATAATCGTCCAGGTTGGCAATCAAAGCATTAAATCGGATATCGAGGTTGGCGTATATCCCGGTTGAGCGACGCTCTTCTGTCACCAGGGCAAAGCCGTTTTTAATGGCTTCATGCGCGTCACGGTTAGCCACAGACCTGCCGTGCAGCAGGATTTCGCCGTCACTGCGCTCACGAATACCAAACAAGGTTTCAACCACATCTGTCCGCTTGGACCCCACAAGACCAGCTATGCCAAGCACTTCGCCTTTGCGTAACTCAAAACTGACATCTTTGATCGAAGGCTGATTCAGTGCGGTCAGGTTCTTCACTGCCAGAATGGGTTCTTTCGGTGTGTTATCTTTTTCAGGAAAGCGCTGCGTCAGTTCACGGCCGACCATCATGCTGATAATGTCATCCATGTTCAGGCCTTCCAGCGGTCGGGTAGCAATCCATTGACCGTCTCGCAATATCGTAATTTCGTCACAAATCGAAAAGATCTCTTCCATTTTGTGCGAAATATAAATAATGCCGCAGCCTTTGTCTTTCAGCTTATTAATAATCGTAAACAGATGGTTTACTTCTTTTTCAGTCAGAGAAGAAGTCGGTTCATCCATAATCACGATTTTGGCATTATATGAAAACGCTTTGGCAATCTCGACCATTTGCATTTGAGAGACGGAAAGTGTCGAGACTTTTACTTTCGGATCGATATCAATATCTAATTCTTCAAAAACACGCTTGGTTTCTTCATACATTTTATTCTGGTCAACAAACAGTCCTTTTTTGGGGTACCTGCCTAACCATATATTATCCATCACTGTGCGTTGCAGGACCTGGTTTAATTCCTGATGAACCATAGAAACGCCAGATTCCAGCGCTTCTTTCGATGACTGGAAATTGACCGGTTTACCCAGAAAGACAATCTCACCTTCATCTTTCTCGTAAATACCAAACAGGCACTTCAATAAGGTCGATTTCCCGGCCCCGTTCTCCCCCATTAAGGCATGAATAGAATGAGGACGGACGTTGAGATTGACATTATCCAGGGCTTTTACGCCGGGAAATTCCTTGCTGATCCCTGACATCTCCAGCAGGAATTCATCATTTTGTATTGTCATACAGTCTTACCAATGTGCGGCTGGAAGCCCGGAGAGGCGGTAGCATGCCCCTCCAGGCCCGGATGGAACAAGGCGTGGTTATTTCAAGGTGCTGGCATCAACACCGACGTAAGGAACGCGAACCACTTTGTTCACCACTTTCCAGTGGGTGCCTTCCGTTGCCGAACGGCCGTTGGCAAGGTTACGTGCCAGCTCAAACGTCGCTTTGGCCTGATTCTGGGCATCATTGAGTACCGTACCGGCCAGTTCACCTTTTTTGATCATACTCAGTGCTTCATCCAGTGCGTCGACACCAAATACAGGGAGCTGGCTTTTACCTACGGCTTTAAGAGATTCCACAGCGCCCATCGCCATACCGTCATTATTTGCAATCACAACTTCGATCTTGTTGCCGTTCGGACCCGAGATCCAGGCGTCCATTTTATCTTTGGCCATCGCGGTATCCCACATACCTGTATCCATGTGCAGTTGCTGGGTTTCGATACCGTTGTCGTTGATGGTCTTCACCGAATAAGTGGTACGGGCTTCTGCATCAGGATGGCCCGGTTCGCCTTTCAGCATCACAAACTGCAGCTTGCCGTCTTTGTTCAGGTCCCATTCCGGATGCGCTTTCCATTGCTTAGCAATCAGGTTGCCCTGAATGACACCCGACTCTTTTGAATCTGTACCTACATAATACGCTTTGTCATAGCTTGCCAGAACGGCGGCACTCGGTTCTTTGTTGTAGAACACAACCGGCACATCATCCATTTTCGCTTTACTGATCACAACCGGTGCTGCCGCCGGGTCAACCAGATTAATCGCCAGCGCCTGAACGCCCCTTGCCAGCATGATGTCGATCTGATCGTTCTGCATTGACTGACTGTTTTGTGAGTCATTCATCATGACGCGGGTATCACCGTCCTGATTGGCTTCTTTTTCAATCGCCTGGCGCACAACCGACATAAAGTTGTCGTCATATTTATACACAGTCACGCCGACTGTGGTGCCTGCTGTAGCTGATGAAGCGAGTGTAACGCCCGCGCAAAGGGTTGCTAGCAAGGTTAATTTTTTCATCAAACTCGTCCTGTATTCATTATTGGTATACGACTGGGTGTAGGGTTGAGGCCATGCGATTCACTTCGCTTATCCGACCTAACAGCGGCGAGTCTAACCTGACAAAGGTTAATAAAAAGTGATCAGCAGCAAAAATGTAAACGTTTCCCCAGCACAGATAAAACCTCCGTTATGTAACAAACCTCTCTGGCAGGTATCAAAACAGCATAATGGAATGATTGGCAGGACACATGGACAGCAATAAAAACAAAGTATTTAAAATCAGCAATTTAAACAAATTAAGCATCGAATACAGAGAATTACAAAGGGTTGAAACGGACCACTGCAGCCCTTTCCACTCCATTTTTGTAACAAAAACCACCCAGATGAGCCTCACAAAATGTGCAGAAACATCATGACAGCCTAAGGTTAGCCCAGCGAGGACTGATCGAGCGGATAAAAGAAATGCGCGGGAATTCAAACTGAATGTGTAAACGATACCAAAATATTGCTATCACTATATCCGGCCAATCACGGTCAAACACAGCCGGCGAGAATCGGCTTTGAATCAACGCGGTTTGACAGCTCGGCTATACTAAGCTCGTAATCGGCACTATGGATCGGCATTGGTTTTCCGGACGTTATGCTCTGTGAATTAACAATACGACTCATATACAACCCAGCTCACGGACGAATCACACACCCATTTTTGTGCGGAGGCCGCGATGTCGTCCACCAAATTCAATGACATCATAGATAAACCTACTTTTTTCGGTTCCCTCTTTCTGTTATTGGCCGTGACCTTGCCTTTAGTTTTCTTTCCTGAGGCTGGTGCGGCCTGGGTGCTGAGCGCCAAGGATTTTGTGACCGATAAGCTTGGCGTGCTCTATCTGATTCTCGGCCTGGGTGCGTTTCTCTTTATGGTGTATATCACCTTCAGTGATATCGGCCAGATCAAACTGGGTACGCCAGAGGAAAACCCGGAGTTTTCGACCTTCTCCTGGGCTGCAATGCTGTTTTGCTCTGGTATTGGCGCGTCGATTCTTTACTGGTCGATGATTGAGTGGGCTTACTATTATCAGACCCCGCCTTTCGACATTCCCGGCGGTACGCACGAAGCCGCCAAATGGGCAGTCACCTACGGCATTTTCCACTGGGGGCCGCTGGCCTGGTCTATTTATCTGATCCCTGCGCTGCCGATTGCCTATTTCTATTATGTCCGTAACCACAGCGTCCTGAAAATCAGTGAAGCCTTAATGCCGGTACTGGGTGAAGAGCGGGCACGCGGATGGCTGGGTAAGCTCATCGATGTGTTTTTTATCTTCGGTATGCTGGGAGGCGGTGCAACCACCCTCGGCCTTGCCGCTCCGCTAATTAATCAGGGCGCCCATGAACTTCTCGGTGTACCGAACAATCTCTATACACGCATTGGCGTGTTAATTGTCTGTACTGCCATTTTCGGTTACAGCGCTTATGCCGGTCTGAAAAAAGGCATCCAGTTACTGTCTAATATCAACATGTGGCTGGCCGTCGGCATCTTGCTGTTCATATTTATTACCGGACCCACTCTCTTCATGCTGAACACCGGGCTGGATTCACTGGGCCGAATGATCGGCAACCTGTTCGAAATGGCGACCTGGACAGAGCCATTTGCCCAGTTTCAGCAGTTCCCGGACACCCATTTCCCGCAGGACTGGACCATTTTCTACTGGGCCTGGTGGCTGGTTTTCGCACCCAGCGTGGGGCTGTTTATCGCCCGTATATCCAAGGGACGAACCATAAAAGCCATGGTTGTCGGCTCGATTTTTTTCGGCACCCTGGGCTGTTTCCTGTTTTTCATGATCATGGGTAATTACGGTATTTATCTGCAACTTTCCGGGCAGTTAGATGTTATTTCCATACTGAACAATCAGGGCGCCACTGCCGCGATTTTCGCCATGCTGCACACCCTGGCCCTCAGTAAACTGGTGGTTCTCGCCTTTACCATACTGGCGGTGATCTTCACCGCCACCACCTTTGATTCTATTTCCTATATTCTGGCTGCTGTGGTGCAAAAAGAGATAGATGAAGAGCCGGCGCGCTGGAACCGTCTGTTCTGGGCATTTGCTCTGTCTGTCATGCCCATTACCCTGATGTTCATCGGGGGGCTGGATACCCTGCAGACAGCCAGTGTGATCGGGGGCGTACCATTGCTTATTGTTGCTTTGCTGTTGTGCATTTCCATTATTCGCGCAGCGCACTTTGATCTTCGCTATCAACCCGATTATGAGGACAAAGAAATCTATATCGAAGAATTGCCGGATGACGACCCATGGACCGAAGAGGGTTCCTGGGATCAGGAAGGGCCGGAAGAGCACGGTGTATCACATGATGACAAACCTCATATTGAGGGGGATCCGGACAGCCATCCGTCAAGGTTGTAAGACCTATTCTCTGTACCGGCCAGGTACAGACCCCTGTTGACTTTTCTCCCATGACAGGAGAGCGGATATGAGATTGCTGATTGGCCTGATAGGCGTAGCCGTCGCGTTTTCAGGTTTGGTTATTGCCGCAGAGCCCAGACTGATTCTGGACTTTATCGACAGACACAAAAAACAGCTCTGGCTGCATTTTGTGGCGGTTGCCGTGCGACTGCTGATTGGCTATCTGTTAATTGAGTATGCTGATAGTACCGATATGCCCTTGGTGGTCGCCGCTATCGGCTGGATATCCATTATTGCGGCGATTTTTCTGTTAATTCTTGGCAGAGGGAACTTTAAAAAACTCATCAGCTGGGCCGTTGATCTTAACGACATTCAGGGACGACTGGCAGGCATATTTGCAGCACTGTTCGGTGCTTTTATGGTGTATATCATTTTGTAAACGTGAACCCGATATTGACTGCAGGAAGCATGTTTTATCAAGCTACGGCTTCATCGCGCTCATGCATCATCGTGCTAGGGCTTCACTTTGCAGTTGAGCTCTGGCGCACCGTATCCCCAGATGACGGTTGCTTCGCCCTGATGCTCCCACAGGCTTTCATTGCGTCCGACATATTTAGTGCCGCTGGCGCTTTGCTGCTGATACATCAGTGAGACACTGTCACCCCGTTCGGCAATCAGGGTTGGCGGATCCGTCGGATAGTAAGTCGCAGTCACTTCACTGCCCGGTTGATCCGTACACAGATAGGTGACGCTTGCTGTTACCTCAATTAAGCCATACCTGGCCTGCAACTCAGCAATACGCCGCTGATATTCAGACTTAGCACATGACTTTTTATCATCGGCTTTCCAGCATTCATTGCGGCCTTTCACCCAGCCTCTCTGCTCTGCTTTCAAGGTGGGGGGATGCTCATTAGTGGCTTTGTCAGCAGCCTGCTTATAGACCTCAGACAGCTTGGTATCTAACGCCGCTAATTCTTGGTCCTGACAAATCATCGCCTCAATACTGCCATCTGCCACACCGGTGCAGTCAAACGATGGCTGTGCTGCTTTAACCTGATGATATACCAGAACAGCTGCAGCACTGAGACTGAAAACCACCCAGCCAACTCTGAATTTTCTGATTTTCATCCGGACTCCTGAACGGATCAGCCTGCTCCCCATCAACTATAGGCAATCAGAGGCTGTCCGTCAGGTATAACGACCAGAAGCAAAAAAGCCGGGACATATGCTGCGCCCGGCTTTATCGCCACGTGACAGAATTCGGGTTGACCCGTTCAGTCGGCCTGCCGCAGGCAGGCCACCTGCGTTAGCCGCTGTATTGATTGATGCGGTCGCATTCTTTGCATCTCAGTTCGCCCTTTTACTTTGATAATTATCATTCTGCACCTCGCACAGATCTGAACATCAGGTCACTGCGGTGAGCTTTTTGAATGCCGCCTGATCCCAGCAATCGTTCGCCATGATATCAACCAGCGCATCCACACAATCCCAGAGATCGACATAGCGAACATACAGCGGCGTGAAGCCGAAACGAAGGATATCCGGTGCACGGAAATCGCCGATGATATTGCGTGCAATCAAGGCCTGCATGATGGCGAAGCCCTGCTCGTGTGTCAGGGAAACCTGACTGCCCCGCACCGCCGGATCTTTTGACGATGCCAGCCCGAAGCCGTACTGACTGCAGCGCTGTTCAATCAGCTCAATAAACAACTGGCCCATGCGAAGGGACTTTTCACGGATCTGGTGCATGTCAGCCGAGGCCATGATATCCACCCCCACTTCCAGCAGGCTGGCACCAACAACAGGCGTGGTACCACACAAAGTGCGCGCAATACCCGGTGCCGCTTCATAGTCATCCCGCATCGCAAAGGGATTGGCGTGACCAAACCAGCCGCTCAGTGGTTGTTGCAACTGTGCCTGATGGCGCTTGGCAACAAACAGGAAACCCGGTGCGCCCGGACCACCATTGAGATATTTGTAGCCGCAACCAATGGCAAAGTCGGCGCCCACCTGATTTAACTGCACAGGCACAGCGCCTGTGCTGTGGCTGAGATCCCAGATCACCAGGGCGCCTTTTTCGTGCGCACGGGCTGTAATGGCCGCCATATCAAACATGGCACCACTCTTGTAATGCACATGGGTCAGCACCACGACAGCCGTGTCTTCATCGATGGCATCCAGAATGTTATCGCGATGCGCAGTCACCAGGTTCACTTTGCCGTCCAGAAACTGTTCCAGTCCTTGCAAGATATAAAGATCCGTCGGGAAGTTGCCCGGTTCAGACAGTATTTTACGGCGCCCTGCGTTCAGCTTCACCGCCGCTGCCGCCATCTTGAACAGGTTGACAGAGGTGGAGTCCGCCACGATCACTTCGCCGTCGTCTGCCCCAATCAGACCGGCTATTTTATCTCCCACCCGGTGTGGTATGCGGATCCAGTCGTGGGTGTTCCAGCTGCGGATCAAGCCCTGACCCCACTGCTCTTCCACCACTTGCCGGGCTTTTTCTTTTGCCGCCTTTGGTAACATTCCCAGGGAATTACCGTTGAGATAGATGTGCCCGGCGGGCACATCAAACTGATCCCGATAATCGGCAAGGGGATCGACGCGATCCAGCTCTTCAAAATAGGCTCTGTCCAGTGTTTGCATGTTCAATGACTCCTGATTTATCCGATGGCTAGACAACACTGCGCAACAGTGCCCGTACGGGGGAAGCATCCAGCGAATCCAGTTTTAACGGCGGTGCTATCAGCTCATACTCTCCGGCAGGCACGTCATCCAATACCAGACCTTCCAATATCGCCATGCGATGGCGCTTCACCGCATTGTGGGCACTCATGGTTTTCGAGGTTTGGGGATCCAACGACGGACTGTCGATACCTATCAGACAGGCACCGCGCTCTGCGAGTAGATCGATTGTCTCTGAGGCTACCGCCGTAAAATCAGACCGCCACTCATGGTGAGGAAACTGCAGGTAGGTTTTGAAAATCACCCGCTCGACCTGATCCGGCAGCTGATCAATGATGTCCTGCGGTTTTACCCAGCCGACTGACCGGGTGGCATCAATCACCACACACGGGCCGATGTAATAATCCAGGCTGACCGCTTCCATGGTTTTACCCTGTGCATCGTAATGCGCAGGCGCATCGGCATGGGTGCCTGAGTGACACGACAGAGAAAACTGACCGACGTTGACCGGGCACTCCTCGCTCATTTCCCAGTGGAAATGCGAAGAAAATGCCGTATCGCCCGGCCAGACCGGTAAACCCTGTCGCAGCGTTTGCGAAATATCCCAGATTTTAGCCATGCTTCGGTCCTTCAATAGAGGTACGCACCGACCACAATTCCGGGAAAAATTGCAGTTCCAATGCTTTGTTGAGGTATTTCACCCCCGAGGTGCCGCCCGTGCCGCGACGATAGCCAATGATGCGCTCAACCGTTTTCATGTGGCTGAAACGCCATTTCTGGAAATTGAACTCCATGTCGACCAGCTTTTCGGCCAGCTCATAGAGATCCCAGTATTCGTTGCTGTTGTTGTAGATTTCCGCCCAGATGCGTTCAATGGCTTCGCTTGCCTGATACGGCTGGGAGAAGTCGCGGTCGAGGTGAGACTCAGGCACATCGAATCCGCGGGCTTTGAGCAACTGCAGCGTGATGTCATAAATGCTGGGCGCATGAAGCACAGATTTCAGGTGATCGTAATATTTCGGGTGCGCGCGGTGGGCCTGAATCATGGCCTCATTTTTGTTACCGAGCAGAAATTCCAGTTCGCGGTACTGATAAGACTGAAAGCCAGAGCTCTGACCCAGTTCATCGCGGAAGCTGGCATAATCGGCCGGCGTCATGGTGGCCAGCACTTCCCAGGCATTCAGCATCTGAGACTGAATGCGTGCCATGCGGCTCATCATTTTAAAGGCCGGGCGCAGCTTGTCCTGGCGAATATTCTCCACCGCCCCATAGGCTTCGTGCAGACAAAGCTTCATCCATAATTCAGACACCTGATGAATGACCACAAATAACATTTCGTCGTGTTGTTGAGTAACCGGGTGCTGGCAGGAGAGTAATGGTCCCAGGGCGAGATACTGCCCGTAGCTCATGTCCTGATCCCAATGCACTTTTTCATTGTCCAGGTCCACTTTCAGCGTGGGCGCAGTCTGATTTTTATCCATTTTGTTCATCAACTATTTCCTTGCCTGTCAGAGGCTATTGACCATTCATTTATTAGTTTACGAGACGCCTTTTTAACTGTAAATTTCATAAAATATTCAAAACTCATTAACTTTTTTCATACATCATGGCTACAAAAATCAGTACAAGACACTTGCAAATGATAATGGCTGTGGCAAAGGCAGGCAGTGTGTCTGAAGCAGCCAGTCAGATTGGCCTGACGCAATCTGCGCTCAGCCACCGCATTCGTGAAGCAGAACGCTTGTTAAATACCGAGCTGTTTTACCGCCAGCATAAGAAGCTCATTCCGACCAGCGCAGGGAAACGGCTGCTGTTATCTGCCACTGTGGTCCTCAGTGAGCTGGAACGGGCTGAAAATGACATCGACAAGCTGTCGGTGGGGATAGAGCACGTGATTCGGGTGGGTAATGAAGCCTACGGCGGTTACCATTGGCTGCCGCCCTTTATTAAGCTGTTTAATCAGGACTTTCCCAGCTATTCGGTCGAAATCATTCCCGATGTCTCTCTCGATCCGTTTACGGCTTTACGCAACGGTACGATAGACATTTCTATTGTCTCCGGCACGGTGACCCAGACTGGCTTCCGGGTGCTGAAACTGTTTCGGGATGAAATGATCGCTGTGATGCATAAAGACCATCCGAATGCCGGCAAAGCCTGGCTGACGCCACAGGAAATCGCCGCCGATACTTACATTACTTATCACACCACACCCGGTCCCGGGCGCGAATACGAACAACTGTTCAGCCCTAATCACCTGTTGCCGCCGAAAGTCATCAGGGCTGGTGTGACCGAAGCGGTCGTGGAATTTGTCAGAGCAGGTATGGGGATTACGATCATGCCAGGCTGGGTGATAAAGCCGTACCTGAAAAGCGGCGAGCTGCGGACAGCCCGAGTCACAGAGCAAGGGCTCTACCTGAACTGGCAAGCCCTGATTCGGAAGGATGAACGCTCAGATTCGCCCATAGTGACGTTTGCTAAAGCACTGAAGCGGACGGATCTGCCGGCGCTGTAACTGTGGAGGCCATTGTCAGTGACATGGGCTGGTATCGCAGGCCGGCAAGCTCTGCCGCCGCACCCGTTTTCTGAAATCCCTGCGCCTGATAAAAAGAGACTGAATTCAGTGAAGCACGCACGGTGAGCTCAGCATGACGCACCTGTTGAAGTAAAACCTGCAGCAACTGAGTCGCAATGCCGTTTCCCTGCCAATCCGGCAGCACAAATAACATCGCCAGATGCGCCCCTTGTTTGAGTTCTGCCATACCAAGAATTTTGCCCTGTTGCTCATACACCAGCATCAGGTTGTCTTCCTGCAGGCGAAGCAACAGTGCTTCTTTTGAGGCCACTTTAAAGAAAGTATGGATACCGGCCGGGGCGAGTTGCTTTGCCGCACTTGCCAGAAACGCACTTTTCACTAATGCCTCGACCTCTTCAGCATCGTCTGCCGTCATCACTCTGATTGCCATGCGCTTCCCCTTGCTGCCAAAATCCAATCAATATGCTTACTGCCGCTCTTTCAACATAGGTAAAATCACACGTCTGTACTCCGCCAGCGCAATGTTATCCGCCGCTACGGTGGCAGCGTCTGGTTCATGGAGTGATGTCCAGATCACCGCTTCCGCTTCCTGTGCCGACAGCTCACCCGTCCAGTCAGTCACTACATAATAATGCAGCCGTTGTAACTCTGTGGTGGGATGATACAGCGTACACAGCGGAAAATAGGCCATCGGCGTCACCGTCAGCTCTTCGGCAACTTCACGGTGCAGCGCCTGCTCCAGGCTTTCTCCTGCTTCGACATGCCCACCGGGAATGGCCATCAGGCCAGGATCAACTACTTTGCTCAGCTTGCGCTTTTCAAGCAATACCTCTTCACCGCGTATCAGCAAAAATGACACGCAATCATGTACTTCTCTTTGCATTATTCTGCTCTTCCTCTTCTCGCCATGGGATGCTCCGGGTGCAATTGCAGCAAATCCCACAAGTTACCGTACAAGTCTTCAAACACCGCGACTGTGCCGTAGTCCTGCTCCTGAGGCGGACGCACAAACCGGATGCCGTCAGACACCATACGCTCATAATCGCGCCAGAAATCGTCTGTGCTCAGAAACAGAAATACCCGGCCTCCGGCCTGATTGCCGATAAAATCGCGCTGTTCAGGTTTTGACGCTCTCGCCAGCAGCACAGTGACACCGTTGGAACCCGGTGGCGACACCACCACCCAGCGCTTATCCTGTTCGGGTTGATAGCTGTCTTCGATCACGTCAAATTTAAGCTTATTGACGTAAAAGTCGATCGCTTCATCGTAGTCATCGACGACCAGGGCAATATGCACTATGGCCTGTTTCATATGGAGGTATCCTGTTTATACTGCTGAATAATAAAGCCTTCGCTGCTTTGCGGCGGCTCAAAAAAACGGGTAATCGCATCAAACGCTTCATCCGTGGTAAACGGGCTGCCCGCAGGCAAATCCTGACTGCGAATTTTCAGCTGCGCTTTGCATACCTCGTCCGGTTTGTCGACATAATGCAGGCGGTGATCAACACCTGTCGCGGCAATCAAGCCGGTAAACCACTGACGCTGCGATACCGTATTGGCCGGGAAATCCAGCACAACAGATATCCCTTTAGCGAGCAAATCCTGAACATGCGGCTGTAAGGTTTTCTTTAGCCGCTCTGAATACCGGATGTAATCAGCCAGACTGTGAACCTCTTGCGGGTATAAGGTGCTGAGCCACTCATCTTCTACCAGCAACACGGCCTGATGCGTTTTGGCAATCTGTGCCGCTAAGGTGGATTTTCCCGCAGCCATTTTACCGCACATAAAATGCAGTGTAGGAATCGCAGTCATTCGCTTCTCCCTGTGGTTAGCCTGCTCTTCAGGCATTCAGACTGCTCCGCTCGGTTCAAACCGATACACCTTACCGCCAACCCATAGTTGCCCTTCGGTTGCCTCCAGGTGGATCAGATTAGGGTATTCCGGATAGCCCATGTGAACGAAAGCCGGTTGTTCCAAAGGCAAAGGCAGCGCCGCACAACATACCGCGCAAGCCGGATCCTCCGGAATGTTATATAAGGGGTTAGAGGCTCTGGCATGCCAGCCGTCGCCCGTGGACACATACAACACATAGCCACTGAAGTTTTTCCCCTGATTCCATGCCGCCAGTGCATCCAGATCAAAACGGACGGCATTTAAGGCTGAGAGGTCTTTCAGTTCGATACACCATTTGGGTTTACCGGCACTGTAGAGCCCGGCTTTGAGGATCTGGCTGGCATCCAGGCCAAACCAGCCAGGTTGAGGTTGACCGGTAAAATCGGGGGATACAGCGGTCGGCAAGGCCATACTAACGCTGACCACATCTCCGGATTTTCGTACGTCGCTGATGCCCGCCCCGGTTTCGACACGAAACGCAGCCTGGGCAATATGGCTTGCCGCACCCAGTAGTGCGTGACCGCAAATCGGCGCTTCTTTTGAGTCCGGGTAAAAGAAACGAAACCGGACATCAGCATGCTCGCTGGACGAAATCACAACAGTGACAGGAATACCAGAATCCCTCGGGTTTTCCGGTACTTCAGAGATCGCCATCAGATTACCGCCCACATCCTTGCGCTTACCAAATACGTTATAAATATGCATCTTTCAGTCCAGATAGGGTTCAACAACAGACAAACAACGATTTACCGTGTCTTCTTTCTCTCCGACCGGAGCCACATAGTGGATTGCGTTTTTAGCAGCCTCCACACTCGCTAATTTCGCGATGAGCCAGGTTGCAAGATACTGAGATGCCAGACAGCCTCCTGCTGTTGCGACCGACTGGGATGCATGAAAAGGTTGCTCAAGCACCACTAATCCGGCGTCCATCGCCCAGGGCTGAGTGGTCAGGTCGGTACAGACAGATGCGTTATCCAAAATGCCCAGTGCCGGTAACAGCAGCACACCAGAACACTGAGTGGCAATCAGCTGTTTTTGCGGGTTCAGCGTTAATGTGCTCATTAGTGATTGGTCGGCAACGATCTGTCGGGTCAGCGACCCGCTGCCGATGATGACTGCATCGGCCTGATTGGCGTAGGCCAGAGGTTGGTGGGCGGAGATGGTCAGTCCGTTCATTGAGGTTACTGTCGGTGTGGGACTGGTGATCTGCACCTGCCAGTTCTCGCTTTTGACCCGATTCAGTATTGAGTAAGCAACCAGCGAATCCAGTTCATTGAATCCTTCGAAAGTCAGTATGGCTATTTTCATTGCAGCATCCTTTGCAAAGCGGAGTGATACGCTAGATTAACGAAAGACAGATTACCCTGATTTAACAGCCAGTTGCCAGCCCGAATTCACCCGGTTCATTGTCCCGGACGCGGCACATTTTCATCGCTGACATTCTGCTCCTGAATAATCTCTTCCGCCCACTCCTCATCTTCCGCCTCAGCTTGCAGGCCGTTTTCCTTTTGTGCGGCAGACGGTTCAAGATACAGCTCAGTAAATAATGCGAAATGATCCGATCCGATAGACGGCAGACGCTGAATCTGGCGAAGTCTGAAATGGTGGCTGTGGAAGATGTGATCCAAAGGCCAGCGCAGAAACGGATAGTCGGCATGGAAGGTATTAAACATGCCCCGCCCCACACGCGGGTCCAGTAATCCGCTGATCTTTCGAAATAACCGCGTGGTCGACGACCAGGCAACATCGTTCAGATCACCGGTCACAATAATCGGCTGTGCGCTGTCAGATACACTGCGTGCCACCAGTATCAGCTCGGCATCTCGTTCGGCCGAGGCCGGATTTTCAGTCGGGCTTGGCGGGGCTGGATGCAGAAAATGCATTCTGATTTTTTCGCCGCAGGGAAGCATCATCAACGCATGCATGGAAGGCACATCGTCTTCGATCAAAAATTCAACACTGGTATCCTCTAAAGGAAACCGGGCATAAACATGCATGCCGTAGAGATTATCCAGGGGGCACTTCATGGTATAAGGCAGCTGAGTTTCAAGTGTATCCAACTGAGACTGCCACCAGTCATCCGATTCCAGCGTCACCAGCACATCGGCCTGATACTGATGCACCAATGTGATTAACTTATTCGCCTGACGGTTCGGTGTCAGCACATTGGCTGTGATGATTCGCAGCCGCCTATGGCTGTTTTCACCGTTCGCCGTCTTCACCTCCTGACGCCAGAGCCGCGTATAAGGCAGAATCCACCACAGCTGCCAGCCCAGACACACAAAGCACACCACAATCACCAGCCAGTGTGATTGAGCAAAAGCATTAGCAATCAGCAGAAACAAGGCAAACACCGCCAGTTGCAGACGAGGAAAATCCCAGCCGCGCACCAGCCAGTGCGGATGCCGCCATAAGGGCAGCAGCGTGACAATAACAAGTAACAACGTCAGAATCGTTAGCGCATCAACCATAACATTTGCTCTGAAACCCAACATTCACCATTCGGCCCATGCAGAAAGGTATTGCTTCCTGCCCTAAGTATTGAGTTTAGAAGGTGTTTTCACACTGGGGATATTTCAGCATCAACTTGAGCGCCAGGTTCACTTTTCTCTGACCGGTTAATAGCCCTATCAGGCACTCTGTTGCCGCAATCATTCAGCCAATGGCAAAATCGAATTCTATTTATGCCTTTTGTCAATAAATATATTGTAATGAGAATTAAACTCAGTTAGATTCCCGAACCTTCAATGACAACTTATAATAAGCAAACACAATGAAGGCGAATGCCAGATACCAATCACTGCTTTTGGCTGCAATAGCCAGTTATACCGTGCCGGTTTTTGCGGCAGATACAACACAATCCACGACGCCGGAAGATACCGAAACGATTACCGTATATGGTCGGGCACTGTCCATGTACCGGGCGCAGGAAACCAGCTTTGCCACCAAAACCCCAACAGCAATCGACGATACACCGCAATCCGTTCAGGTGCTGCCGCAACAGCTGATTGAGGATCAGGGTGCGCGCCAGGTGACTGACCTGTACCGCTCTATCAGTGGTGTGAGCCAGTACTCTTATTCCGGTGTGACGTTCCGTGGCTTCCGTCAGGACGAGATTTTGTACGATGGGGTTCGCGGAGATCCGTTTAATGGATTTGCGATCCCCCAGTTGTTTAATATCGAGCAGGTAGAAGTTCTCAAAGGGCCTGCAGCAGCAGTAACAGGCAGTGGTGAACCCGGTGGTGTGGTGAACTATGTCACCAAAAAACCGACCTACCACACGCAGCGACGTGTCTCGGTCACGGGGGGAAATCAGGATTTTGTCAGCGGCAGCGTTGAACTGTCAGGTTCAGTGAACGCAGAGCAATCTCAGCGTTACCGTGTCGGTATTTATCAGGATCATGAAAACCCGTCTCGCCAAAATACCGATGTCCGTAACCGAATCATCGACTTGGGCTATGCCTGGGATATCACAAACCAAACCACAGTAACGGCACAGCTGACTGATATCCAGCAGCACTATGGCGGAGCCCGTTTACGTGGGGTGCCGGCAGATGATCAGGGTAACTTCCTGGCCGACATTGACTGGAATGCCAACGAAGCCTCCGATTATCAGGACTTAGACGCGCAAGTGTATCAGGTGCGTGTCGATCAGTATTTGAACGACTGGCTGAGCGGCAATGTGACCCTGCGTTATTACAAAAATAACGAAACGCAGAAATACCATGAACCGGCCGGTCTGGTCGATACCGACAGTGACGGTATCCCGGACTGGAGCAAACGTGAATACCGTGATCAGATTCGTCAGAACAAAGCGGGGTCGCTCACAGCTAACCTGATTGCAGAGCTGGGTGATCACACGCTGTTACTGGGTGGTGATTACTATCGCATTGATGAAGATTATCTTTACTACCGGGCCAGAGAAAAAAATGGCGTCACCGGGCTGAGCCTGAACGATCCAGCCTATGGCAATGATCCGGCCAGCTATCAACTGTCGCTGGCAAAACAAACCGCTTCTGAGTCGGAACGCTACGGTGTGTACGTCCAGGACCAGTGGGACATCACCGGGCGCTGGAATGTCCTGGCGGGCCTTCGTCTGGATGGCTTCAAGGATCAGGTCACTGATCAGGTGAAAAACACGGTCAGCGAATACAAAGGAACGGGCTGGTCTTACCGTTTGGGATCGACCTACCAAATCAGTGAACAGCTGCACCCTTATGCGGTCGTCGCGACCGGTTTTGTGCCGCAGAATGCCGCCAGTCAGGCCGCCTCAAACGGTGGACCTTTCGACCCGGAAGAGAGCCTGATGTATGAAACGGGACTGCGCAGTTACTGGCTTGATAATGCCGTCAACGTCAACCTGGCATTCTACCGCATCATCAAAGAAAACATTCTGCAGACCGATCCGGCAGATACTGATCGCTCAGTGGCTTACGGCAAAGTGCGCAGCCAGGGTGCAGAAATAGATGTGCTGGCAGATCTGACCGAAAACTGGACTGCAAACCTCAGCTACGCCTACAACGATGTGGCAGTGAAACAAGCCTATGACGGTGTGGCAGATGGCGAAGACGGCCGTTTTGCCAATGCGCCACATCAGCAGCTTGGCCTCTGGACGCGCTACGATATTGTCGTACTTAACTCTGCCATTGGTTTTGGCGCCGACTATGTCAGCAAGCAATATAACCAAAGTGGTCAAATCGTAAAGCCATACACAGTGTTCGATGCTTCGTGGCAGACTCACTGGCAGGACTGGCAGTTCCAGCTCAATGTGAAGAATCTGTTTGATAAGGAATACGCCGTCAGTGGCTTTATTGACCGGACCGGGCATTTTCCTGGCGAGTCGCGCCGGCTTTACCTCACCGCAAGTTACGATTTTTAATACGACAGGTCTGGCGATATGCCAGACCTTCGCTGTTTTAGGCAGCGGTTTTTCTGATCTTGAATAGTGATAATTACAGGTATCGACAATGAAATGGTTTTCTTTGGCTGCATGGATCACAGCGCTGATCGGCGGGACGATAAGTTTTTTTGCTTCGGCGGTGACGGTCACAGACAGTCAGGGGGAATTTACCCTGGAGACTGTGCCCAGCCGGATTGTCGCACTGGAGTTTTCTTTTGTTGACGCCCTGGCGGCGGTGGATGTCAGTCCGGTCGGCATTGCAGACGATAATGACCCCAGCCGGATACTGCCGGCCGTGCGTAAAAAGCTGGCAGCCTGGCAATCTGTCGGGACCCGATCTCAGCCAAGCCTGGAAGTGATTGCATCACTCAAGCCGGACTTAATTATTGCGGATGTGGATCGCCATTCGGCCGTCTATCGGGACCTCACTAAAATTGCGCCAACCTTATTATTACCCTCACGTCGGGAAACCTATCAGGATAACCTCAGGTCGGCTGCCATTATCGGTAAGGTAATCGGTAAAGCTCAGCAGATGGCAACACGTTTGAAGCAACATGACCAGTTGATGCAGCACTACGCGCAACAACTCACTTCACTGCGCGGGCAAAGTGTGCAATTTGGCGTAGCTCGCGAAAATGGTTTTTATGCGCACGCTTCCGACTCGTATGCCGGTGGAGTAATCGCCGCACTGGGACTGGCATCACCCGCCATGCTGAAACATGAAAATGCGTCTCGCCAAATCAGCCTGGAGCAATTGCTGGCGCTAAACCCGGACTACCTGATTGTCGGGGATTACACTGCCAATACCCTAGTTGACCAATGGAAAAAGCAGCCACTCTGGCAAGTGCTGAATGCGGTACGTAGCCAGCATGTGGTCAGTGTCGATGGCAATATGTGGGCACGTTGCCGGGGCATTTGAGCAGCCGAATACATGGCGGCCGATCTGGTAAATCTGGTTCAGTTGCCATGAAGGGATCGCGTCACCGGCAATTCGCGAGTGTCATGCTCACTCTGTTGTTGCTTTTTGCAACCGTAGCCTGGTTGTCGTTATTTACCTTTTCCCCGGTTCCGGTTTCCGGACGTGATGCGATTGAAGCTTTGTACCAGCCGGATTGGCAAAAAGTGGCCCATATCATAGTGCAGGATATTCGTTTACCACGGATGCTGGAAGCTGGATTGGTCGGGGCCAGCCTGGCCTGCGCCGGTGCGTTAATGCAGGGACTCACCCGAAACCCGCTGGCCTCACCCAGTTTGTTTGGTGTGAACGCCGGTGCCGCGTTAGGCATGGCACTGGTGACAACCGTGTTTGCCGTTTCTTCTCCGGTAACCGGCCCGGTCGCTGCTATGCTCGGCGGCCTGAGTGCCTGGGTGCTGGTGATGATACTCGGCGGTGCCTGGAAAATGGGCGCTGAACGTGGCCAACTGGTTCTGGCGGGGATCGCAATTTCAGCTCTGTGCGGGGCGCTGACCAAAGCCAGCGTCATTCTGGTAGAAGATCAGGCAGCCAGCGTAATGACCTGGCTTGCCGGGTCATTTGCCAATGTCCGCTGGGAAACCTTGCAGTGGAGCTGGCCGTGGCTGATCAGTGCCTTGAGTCTGAGTGTGCTGCTGGCACCGAAAATCAATCTGCTGGCAATGGGCGATGAGCGCGTGAAGAGCCTCGGCGTGAATCTGACCGTGCTGCGTGCGCTGATCGGCCTGGCGGTGCTGGTACTGGTGGGTATCAGTGTTTCCAATGTCGGCGCGATTGCATTTGTCGGGCTGGTAGTACCGCACATGGCACGGCTGATGGTGGGTTACGATCATCGCATCATGTTGCCTGTTGCCATGCTTCTGGGCGCAACCCTGACACTGACCGCCGATATTCTCAGCCGGGCTGTCGTATTCCCGACCGAGACACCGGCAGGTGCGGTACTGGCCCTGATTGGAGCGCCTTACTTTTTGTATTTAGTGAGGAAACAACCATGAGCCACCCTCTCCGACCCATTGCATTTCTTTTAGTGCTCCTGATGTTTTCAGCACTGGGCAGCTTACTTTGGGGCGCCGTAAATCTGACTTTTGTTCAGGTCAGCCACGGCTTTGTGGCATCCAGCGAGCACTATTTCACTGTGTTCGAATACCGCTTTCCACGCATTCTTATTGCATTGCTGGTGGGTGCAATGCTGGCCAGTGCCGGTGTACTGATTCAGGGAGTGATACGTAATCCCCTTGCATCACCGGATATTCTTGGTGTAAGCCATGGTGCCGGGCTGGCAGCCGTAGCACTGATGACACTGTTTCCCACCCTGTCGGTATACTGGCTGCCGGGCGCCGCACTGGCCGGAGGGTTGCTTTCCGTCGTGATTTTAGCTTTGGTGTGCGGAAGGAAGATGGCACCGGTACGCTTAGCTATTACGGGTGTAGCACTGGCAGCATTGTACGGCAGCGCCATTGATTTCCTGATGCTTACGCAACCTCTTGAAATCAATAATGCCTTGCTCTGGTTGACCGGCAGTTTGTGGGGAAGAGGCTGGTCACAACTGACGATGCTCTGGCCATGGTGGTGTTTATTACCGCTTGTATTGTGGCTGAGCCATGCGCTGAATCTGCTGACGCTGGGTGATGAGCGGGCAACCAGCCTGGGTATTTCGGTGTTCTGGGTCAGGGTCGGCGCATTGCTGGTGGCGGTGGCCTGGACTTCCGCAGCAGTTGCGGTATGCGGCCCCCTGAGCTTTCTGGGATTAGTGGCACCGCATCTGGCACGCCAGCTCGTTGGCGGCCGCCATCAGATCCTGCTGCCGACAGCCATGCTGGTGGGAGCATTACTGCTGCTGGTGGCTGATTTACTGGCACGTACCATTGATCCACCGCTGGAGCTTCCCGCCGGAGGGTGTTCATAGTTCTGTGTCAGCATAAGTCACAGATCCACATATTGATCGACCCTGTTCGGGAAGTGGAGGCTCAATTGGGATAACGTCAGATTCCAGTTCTGTACCGGATGCGTCCACTTCTCGGAAGCCTTCAACATCCCCGCATAGAGCAGCTTCAGCAAGCTGGTTTCGTTAGCGAAGCCGCCCTTGGTTTTGGTCAGCTTGCGGAACTGACGGTGCACCGCCTCAACCGCATTGGTGGTGTAGATGGCCCGCCGGATCTGCTCG